>JACKHV010000001.1 GCA_020638835.1 Planctomycetota bacterium
TTCCGCGACGAACTCGGGGCGCCCGGTGCCGCGCAGCTCGAGGTCGAGCTGCAACTGTTCCGGGTCGTCCTCGCCGAAGCGGAAGGTCAGCTCACCCGAGCGATTCGCGTCGTCCAGGCGAATCGTGCGCGGTTCGCGGCCGCTGACGCGCACCGTCACCTCGCTCGGCGATCGGTCGCTCGGCCGGTTCGCGAGTCCGGCGAGCGCGGCGACGGCCATGCCGCGAGCACGCCGAGGAGCCCACGGACGGTCCGCGCGCAGGCTGTCCGCGAGCCGGAGCGCGGCGCCCGAGCCGGGATCGGCGGCGTGCAGCGCCCAGAGCACGAGCGCGCGGCGCTCGACGTCGATGCCGTGGAACGCGAGCTGTTCCGTTCCGACGAGCTGGCCTTCGTCGTCGACGCGCGACTCGATCGCCTGCGCGACTTCGGCGGCCATCGGCGCCCGACCGTCGACGACGAGCGCGAGCGCGAGGTGCGCGAGCGCCGTGTTCGACAGCTGCGTCCGCTCGCGGAACAAGCGGCTCGTGAAGTCCGTCGTCGCCGAACCGACGCGCGCCATGGCGTGCAGGTAGAGCGCCTTCTCCTCGGTGTCGGAAGCTCCGATCGAGCGGAAGTGGTCGCGCAGGTGCTTGCGCAGCTCGTTCCACTCCTCCTCCGGAATCGTGAGCCCGAACTCGCGCGCGCGACCGAGCGCGATGGCGGCGGCCGCCGTCGAGTAGGGATCCTCCGCCGTGTTGCCGTAGCAGCTCGGCCAACCGCCGGAGCTCGAGCGACTGCCCGAGAGCAGCGCGACGAGTCCGCGCGTGCGCGCGAGCAAGTCGGCGTACTGACCCGGCGCCGTGTCGACGCTCGCGCCGGCCATCTGCAACAGCTCGAGCGCGCCGACCAGCGTCCACGCGTCGTCCGCGACCGTCGAGACGGTCGAGCGCAGTCCATGATGACGCAGCTCGGGGCCCGTCAGCGCGTCGAGCAGCACTTCGTCCAGGCCGCGTCCCACGCGCACGCGCAGCTCACGTCCGGCGAGGTGCGAGTCCTGCGGGAGCGCGAGCGTCGTCGAAGAGCGCGAGTCGAGCGCGCCGCTGCGCGCCATGGAGACTTCGAGGCCCCATGGCCGGATCGCGATCCGGCGACGATCCGAGAGGACCAGGTCCTCACCGGAGAGCGTGCCGCGGCCTTCGAGCGTGACCAGCAATTCGGATCCCGTCACGCCGTTCGGGAGCGGGAAGTCGATCTCGGTCAGCGCGCTTCCGTTCAGCTCGAGCGCCTCGCTGCGCCGTTCGAGCGAGTCCGGCGCGGAGCCGTACTGCAGCTCGAGCTGCAAGGGCCCCGTGACACCGCCGGGGTTGTGGACGCGCGCGACGAGCGTGGGCTGGTCGCCCTCGGTCAGCGTGAGCGGCGCGAGCAGCTCGACGAACACGTCGCTGCGCGTCACGAAGTCCGCGGTCGCGTCGCCGAAGGAAGCGCCGTGCGACGCGCCGTGGCTGGTCACGCGCCACTGCGTGCTGCGCTCGGGCAGCGTGACGAGCACCGTCGCGCGGCCCGCGGCGTCCGTGCGCACGGACGGGTTCCAGTAGGCCGTGATCTCGTCGAGCCACCGCGTGTCCGTCAGCTCGGGTGAAGCCGTGGAGCCGCCGGCCGCGCGCAAGTTGCGCTTGCCGCCGAAGCGACCGCCGTAGCTGCCGCCGGCGCCGCCGCCGAGACCGATCAGGTCGTTGAACTCCTCGGCTTCTTCTTCGACGACCTCGACGTCGAAGGCGAGTCCGGCGGATGGGGAGGCGGGAGCGTTCGAGGCGTACTCGGTGAGCGCGCCCAGCGCCTGCCTGCGGCGGTCCTTCCAGCGCTCCTCCTCCTGCACGCGTTCCTGCTCGGCGATCAGCGCCGCCGCGATCGTCTCCGTGTCGCCGGAGTACGAGAACTCGCAGCTCGAAGCCGTGCGCAGAGGATCGTCGCCGAAATTGCGGCGCACGGGGCGGAAGTTGGAGAGGATCGAGGGCGTGGTGGAAGGGAACAGGTCGAAGAGGGCTTCGTCGACGACCGCGAGGGAGAGCTCCGCTTCCACCGGCGCGCCGGAGAGGTCGGTCACGACGAGCGTGATCGGGACATCCGAGCCGGGTTCGACCGCGCCTTCGGGCGCCTCGATCGAGACCCGTAGCGCGCGGTTCACGTCGAGTTCGACATGGTCCCACTCGAAGCCGTCGCGCGACATCATGGCGGCGGCCACGCGGATGTTCGGCGCATGCTGTTCCTCGAGGTCGATGCGCAGGAGGTTCTTGCCCTCGTCGAGCCGCGCAATGCGGTAGGTGAGCACCCGGTCGGTCTCGATCGTGATCAGCGCGAGGCCCGGTCCGACGCGGTCGACGAGGTCGAGCTCGGCGGTCTCGCCGACGATGAACTCGCGACGCGCGGCGAAGAAGCGCAGGCGTTGCGGATCGTCCTCGCCGGCGACCTCGAAGGGCGCTTCCGAGCTGATCGGGTTGCCGAAACGGTCCGTGCCCGTCGCGCGCAGCAGGTAGTCGCCGGCCTCGGTCGGGCGGAAGGCGACGCGTGCCGTGCCGTTCGCATCGGTCGCGGCCGTGGCGTCGTGGACGCGCCGCTCCGCGCGCTCGCCGCGCTTCGTCTCGAGGAGCTGGAACCACTCGACGCGCAGCTCTTGCTCCAGGGGCTCACCGGCCGGCGTCTTCGCCGTGATCTCGGCGAGCAGCTCGTCGCCCGTGACGACGGCGTCGCGGTCCGGACGGACGGAGAGCTGGAAGCCCTGCGTGGCGAGGAACACCGCGTGGTTCGCGCTCACGTTCTCGTCGACGAGCGTGGCTTGGAAGTTCAAGGAACGCGCGTGGAGGTGCTCGCGCGTGTCGTATTCGTAGTGCGCTTCGCCGTTCTCGTCCGTCGCGAGCTCGATGCGCCGCCCGTCGGGCAGCACGAGGTCGAGGCGCGAGTTCGCCACGGACGAGCCGTAGTGGAAGCGGGCCTGCGCCTCGAAGGAGACCGTCTCGCCGCGGTAGTAGACGTCGCGATCGGTGGACAGCTCGAGTGCGATGCGCTGCAGCTGGAAGTCCTCGACCCTGAAGTTCTGGCTCGACAGCGCGCGGCCGTCGTGGGCGCAGATCAAGCGATAGGTCCCGCGCGGCGTGTTCTCGTCGAGGGCCACGGAACCGTTCAGCGAGCCGAACTCGCCCAGCGGCATCGACGACTCCCAGATCGGTCGACCTTGCGGGTCGACGACGCTCACGTCGTAGCGGTCGCCGACCTCGAAGCTGTCGATCCCGTCGACCGTGCGGCGTGCGACGATGCGCCAGTGCACTTCGTCGCCGCGCGAGTAGACGTGGCGGTCCGTGGTGGAGAACACGCGGTGCGTCTCCCCTCGGCCCGCGAGCAGCGGACCGAATTCCGTCCCGCAGACGGCGACCTCCGCTCCGCGCAGTGCGAGCACGTGCGCGTCCGTCCACGGGTTCGTGACGACTTGCGGGAAGCGCGCGACGCCCGTTGCGTCGGTCAACGCTTCGCGCAGCTCGAATCCGTCGTCGACAGGGAGCGAGCACAGCACGCGCACGCCTTCCGCGGGCCGGTCGGCGAGCATGTCCTGCGCGTAGACGAAGACCTCGCTGCGAGAGACCTTCGCGATGACGTCGACGTCGCTGACGATGACGAGCGTCGTTGCCGTCAACTCCTCGCCGACCACCGAGACGGCCCACACCCCGCGACCTTCGAGCGGCAGCTCCGGCTCGAACTCGATCCGCGCGTACGCCTCGAAGTCCGGCACCGGAACCGTGACGCGCTGATCGGGCGCGATCAGGTCCAGGTCGAGGTCCTGGATGCCTTCGTGCGAGGAGTACTTGCGGAAGTAGGACTCCAGGTTCAGGCGATAGACGCGGAACTCGAGCTCCTTCAGGTTGCGCGTCATCACGGAGAGCTTCGGCGTCTCGGTGCTGAGCCACGCGCGCTCGGTGGAGATCTCGAGCTCGGTCGTCGTCATCTCGCGTCGCCGTTCGTCGGCCGAGCGCTGCCAAGCGCCGAAGTTGCAGCGGCGGTAGGCCTCGATGGCCGCGCGCGGCTCGCCCAGGTCGAAGGCGAGGACGTCGCCGATCGTGTACAGCGCCTGCGACGCGGTGTCGGTGCCCGCGTGCTTCTTCGCGACGCGCTCGAATTCGGCGATCGCGTTGCGCATGGCGGCGGTCCAGACCTCTACGGGAGCGCCCGCCGCTTCTTGCAGTCTGTAGCCTTCGCGCCGCCAGCTCTCGCCGAGGCGCAGCCGCAGCTCGGGCGCGCGCGCGTGCAGCGGCCGCTCCTCGAGGAAGGCCTCGATCGCCGCGCGCTCCTCCGCCTCGCGATCTTCGGAGGCGAGCAGCTCGATCCCTGCGATCAGCGTCGACTCGATCGCCTGTTGCGCCGCCGTCCAGTGCGGACCGCTCGGGTAGCGCGTGATGTAGCCGCGCAGGGTCGCGATCGCTTCGTCCGGTCGCTCGAGCCGCGCGAGCAGCAGGCCCTTGTCGTAGAGCGCGCGCATGCGCTGCTCCAGCTGTGCTTCGCGTGCCGCTTCGTCGCGCGCTTCGCCTTCGTAGGCGAGCAGCGCGTCGTAGGCCGCGAGCGCCTCCTCGCTGCGCCCGGCCTTCTCCCAGCGGTCCGCGATCTCGCCGAGCGCCTCCATCGCGCGCGGCGCCGGCGTGCCGTCGACGTAGCGCTGGAAGATGCTCACGGCGCGCGCGGGATCCGACCGCCAGCTCTCGGCGAGCCAGTACGTCGCCTCGGCGCGCCACTTCGGCCACTCGCGGAGGCCGAGGTCGCGTTCCTGTCGCGCGCGCTCGACGTCGCGCAGCAGGTCTTCGAGGGTCCGACGCCCGGCGAAGTCGTTCTCGAAGGCGATGTTCGCGCGCGCCTCTGTGACGAGCATCTCGACGCCTTCGTCGCCGCGCGGCGGAAGGCCGTCCTCGTCGAGACCGCCGAAGGACTCGATCCACTGCGCCGTGATCTTCGCGACCTCCGTCCAGTTCTTGCGCTGCTCCTCACAACGCAGACGGCCGCGCAACGCTCGGTCGCGCGGCCCGTCGGAGAGGCCTAGCTCGAGGGCCCGGCCGTAGAGGCCCGAGGCGCGCACACAGTCGGTCTGCTCGGCGTCCGGCTTCAGTTCCCCGGCGACGATCTCGTCGGCGGCCGAGAGGTAGACCTCGGCCAGCTCGTCCTGCCGTTCCGCTCCGCGCAGCCGCTCCAAGGCCGCGGACCAGACCGCCTCCGCCTCCTCGACGGCACCGAGCCGGCGGAGCAGCTCCGCGCGGCGGTAGTCCGCCTTGTGCCGCCACGGGCTGTCCGGATGGCTGGAGGCCAGGGCGTTGTACGCGCCGGCCGCGCGAGCGGCGTCGCCGTCGATCTCGTAGGACCGACCTTGCAGGTAGGCCCAGAAGTCCGCGTTCTCCGGGCGCGTGTTGCGCAGCTCGACCAGCGCCGTCCGGGCCGCTTCGCCGTCGCCGTCGAGCAGCGCTTGGCGCACCGCGTCGGGGGCGGCGGGGAGTTCCGAGAGCTGCGCCGGGGCCAGGCGGGAGAGCAGGAGGAACAGGAAGATGACGAGAAAGAGCAGGCGCTTTGTAGGGATCATGACGGAGCTTTGGACAGGGCGCGCGGAGATCGGGCCAGGCGTCATGGTAGGCAACGCAGGGCGTGCGCACACGTTCGCCGGGGCCGCGAGGAAACGCTACGTGGGGCTCCGTTGTTGGTCACGAGCCGGTATCGAGGCGCGGGACTGCCGCCGAAGAAGCGCGCGGGCGGGTCCCGGCGCGTGCCGAGACCCGCCCGCGCAGGTCGCGAGAGACGAGGCGATCACCAGCCGATCGGCTGGTCGGCGCCCAGGCCCGGGCCGTAGATCACTGCGTTCGCGAACAGGCGACCCGTCGCCAGGCTGTGTCCGCGGAAGGCGGGCATGCCGGCGAAGAGCACGACCTGACCGTTGCCGCGCGACTCGCGGATCAGCCACGCGCTGTCGGCGACGCGCTCGCGGTACTCCGGCCAGAGCAGGCCGCCGAGCCGCAGCCGGTCGCTCGGGGCGAGGCGGACGGCGACCTCGGCCGGAGCGGCGGCGAGGTAGGCGCGGGAGTCCGCGATCGGCACGGGCAGGGTCGGGTCGCAGCCGCTGGTCAGGTAGTGGTGCGGGGCTGCTTCGGCGAGCACGTTCGCGCCGGCCGGGCTGAAGCGCCGCGCCCAGCGGTCCGCTTCGGCGAGGGCGTCCTCGTCGAGAGCGTCTTCGTCCTCGGCGTCCTCGTCGGCGGCTTCCGGATCGTCCGCGACCTCGGCGCGCGCGCCCGACCAGACGTAGTCCTCGTCGATCGCGACTTCACGCGCGGCGCGCTCGCGCTCGACCGCCTTCGCGAAGGCGTCGAGCTCGTCGAGCGCGTCGCGGCGCAGCACGGCCGAAGTGAGTCCGACCTGCTCGCGCGTGCACGCGGCGGCCGCGTCCTCGCACGCGACGAGCGTGCCGCCCGCCTCGACCCACTCGATCAGCTCGTCTTTCCACTCCTCGACCAGCGAGCCCGCACCGGGCGGCAGCACGAGGACGTTGAAGCGGCGCAGGTCGGCGCCCGACTGCGCGTCGATGATGCTGAACGGCACGCCGATCACGCGGTCGAGCGCGAACCACAGGTGGCCGTAGCTGTCGGACGCGACCGGTGTGTTCGCGACGACGGCGATGCGCGGACGTGAGAGCAGGTGGAAGTGCTGCCCGCCGAGGTCGGGACCTTCGTCGGCGGAGCGGCCCGTCGAGGTCGCGACGGCTTGCGCGCCGCTGGTGCGCGCGGCGTGCTCGACACGACGCGCGAGCTCAACGGCGTCCAGCTCGTTCTCGTGACGGCTGACCATCAACGTTCCGCGCGCGTACGCGCGGCCGTTCGAGCGGAACTCCTCGTCGGCCCACTGCACTTGCAGTCCCGACTCCATCGCGCGCGCCGCGAAGGCGACCGCCGCGTCGTCGCGGCCGTCGACGAGCCAAGCGTACGCGTTCTGCGTCGCGCCGTCCGTCGGCGACGGCGGACCGGGGAAGGCGTCCAAGCGCTCGAGCGCGAGTCCGCTTCCGTCGCCCCACCAGCTCGCGACGTCGAGCGCGTGCGGCAGGCTCCACGCGGTCAGGTCGTAGATCTTGCTCTCGTTCTTCTGCTCGAGCGACTCGCGCTCGCGCAGCAAGCTCTCGGCGTCGAGGCGCGGGTCGAAGTCGAGGAAGGCGCGCACCAGCGGTCCGTTCGGCTGGCTGGCGGGGATCACGTAGCTGCCGGCGGGGAAGGCCATCTCGTCGATCGCGTCGCCGACGTGGCTCTGCACCTTCGCGAGCGTGAAGTTCTCCGTGGCGCGGAAGATCTCCACGCCTTGCTGCAGGAGCGTCGCGAGCAGCGCGCGCTCGCGCGTCGGCCGGTCGCCGGCACGCAGCACGAAGACGCGTTCGCCCCACGCGCCGTCTTGCGCGCAGTTCGCCTTGCGGCCGTCCAAGTAGTCGCGCTTCCATGCGTCGGCGTTCGCCTGCAGCGCCTCGAGGCTCGCGAGGCTGGCCGTCAGCTGGTGGTGCACGGCTTCGCGGTACGTCAGGACCTTCCCGGACGCGCGCTTCAGCGGGAAGCCGGCCGTCCGCGACTGCTCGTACAACACGCCGACCGCGCCGTTCAGCGAACCCCACGCGTCGGAGTAGAACGGCGCCCAACCGTCGGCCCACTCGCGCGTGTAGTAACCCCAGCCGAGCGCGTCGAAGGCGCGGCTGATCGCGGCGGCCACGACGCCCTGCTTGTCGACCGTGCCGACGGGGAAGTGCGTGTGGATCGGCGCGGCCTGCGGATAGAAGAGGTAGGTGTCGAGCGAACCCATCTCGTGCGCGTCGACGAACAGCAGCGGGTGGTAGCGCTGCACCGCGCGCCAGCGCGCCCGCGTCTCGGGCTGCGTGCCGGCCATCCAGTCGCGGTTCATGTCGAACAGGTAGTGGTTGCCGCGACCGAAGGGCCAGCGACCGCGGTGCATCGACGCGTAGTCGAGGCTCGGCGTATAACCTGCGGACTGCTCGACCATGCCGATGATCCGCTCGCGGCCGTCGGGATTCATGCAGGGGTCGACGACGACGTACAGCTCGTCGAGCATGCGCTCGACCTCTTCGCCCTGGCCGGCGAGCAGGTGGTGCGCGAGCACGAGCGCCGCGTCGCTTCCCGAGAGCTCGTCGCCGTGGATCGAGTAGCTCATCCAGGCGACGGGCTTCGCCGCGGCGAGCGCGCCCGCTTCGTCACCGAGCCCGCGCGGGTCGGCGAGTCGGTCCATCGCCGCGAGCTGTTCGTCGAGCCGCGCGAGGTTCGCGGGAGAGGAGACGACGGCGTGGATCAACGCGCGCCCTTCGTGCGTGCGGCCCATCGGCACGAGCAGCATCCGGTCGCTCTCCGTCGCCCAGCGCTCGAAGCACGCGACGATCTCGGCGTGGTGCGCGAGGCGCGTGCCGACGGCTTGACCGAGCAGCGCGTCGGGCGTCGTGATCGACTCGTCGTACTGCGCGCCCTCCACGAACGGCAGGTCGTACGCCAGCGGACCCTCGGGGTCGCCGAAGCGGATCGGCGTGAAGCCGTCCTCGGGGGCGACCAAGGCGCTCGAGTCCGCGCGCGGCTCCGGCGGTTCCTGGACCGCGAGGGCGGGGGAGGCACAGCCGAGCAGCACGGAACACAGCGGGAGCAGCGCGAGGGTCTTCATGGGGCCAATCTAGCAGCCGGCGCGACGATCCGGCGCGGTTGCTGTCAGCCGTGGGTCGGGCGGATAGACTCTCCGCCCCCATGGAGACCCGCGAGATTTCCGCCGTCGTGCGTCGAGTGATCGGCCGCGTGTTCGCCGAACGCGGACGTACGGTGCATCCGGCCGGTCGACCCGAGTCGGCGCCGCGCACCGGCGGCGTCCACGTCGAGGTCGCGACCGACGGCCAACCGGCTCGGCCCGCGTCCGACCGACCGGCGCAAGGCAGCGGCGGTCCGCGCCCGGGCGGTGGCTTGCTCACCGCGGACGCGCTGCGCGGCGTTCCGGACGGAGGCACGCTGCACCTCGCGCCCGGCACGCGCACCACGCCGCTCGTCGAAGAGGAGGCGCACCGCCGTCGCATCACGCTGCGCGTCGGTTCGGGCACGCTCGGCGGCGAACAGCTGCTCGTCGCGATCGGCGCCGACCACGGCGGGTACGAGCGCAAGAACGAAGTCGGTCGCTGGCTCGTCGCGATGGGGCACCGCGTGCTCGACCTCGGCACCCACGACGGGAACGCGGTCGACTACCCCGACTACGCGCGCGCCGTCGCCGAAGCGGTCGCCGAAGGGCGCGCGGACCTCGGCATCTGCGTCGACGGCGCCGGCATCGGATCGGCGATGGCCGCGAACAAGGTTCCCGGCGTGCTCGCCGCGACTTGCACCTGCGTGCCGATGGCGCAGAACGCGCGCGAACACAACTTCGCGAACGTGCTCTGCCTGGGCAGCAAGCTGCAGACTTCCGAGCTGCACGAGAAGATCGTGCGGGCCTTCTTGACCACCCCCGAGGGTGCGCTGCGCCACGAGAAGCGCGTGCGCAAGATCCTCGAGATCGAGCGGCGCTACACCCGCGTCGGGCGCGAGCTCACGCGCGTGCGGCCCGGCGGAGAGAACGCGTAGCGCGAGACACGCGCGGAGACGAACGATGAGTCAGTGGATCGACGAGAGCCAGCTGGAGTCCGTGCTGACCGAGATCGCGCACCAGATCCTGGAGCGCGGGCCCGGAGGCGGACCGGACGGCGCCTACTCCTGCACCTCGATCTCGGTGCAGCTCTGCCCGGACCACGTGCGCGGCGTGCTCGACGCCGGCGCTTGCCGTATCGGCGTGCGCGGCGGAGATCCCGCCAGCCTCTCGAACCTCGCGGGCTACATCGACCACACGCTGCTCAAGGCGGACGCGACGGCGGCGGAGATCGACAAGCTCTGCGCCGAAGCGCTCGAGAACAACTTCGCCAGCGTCTGCGTCAACGGCACCTGGGTGCGGCGCTGCGCCGAGATCCTCCAGGGCTCGGGCGTTGCCGTCTGCACCGTCGTCGGCTTCCCGCTCGGTGCGTCGGTGCCCGAGGTGAAGGCCTACGAGGCGCGCCGCGCGATCGAGGACGGCGCGTGCGAAGTCGACATGGTGATCAACGTGGGCGCGATCAAGTCGGGCGACTGCGAGTTCGCGCGCCAGGACATCGCCGGCGTCGCGGACGTCTGCCACCGCCTCGGCGCGACGCTCAAGGTGATCCTCGAGACGTGCCTCCTGACCGACGACGAGATCGTGCGCGCTTCACGCGGCGCGAAGGAAGCGGGCGCGGACTTCGTGAAGACCTCGACCGGCTTCTCGACCGGCGGCGCGACGGTGCACCACGTCGAACTGATGCGCCGCACCGTCGGCCCGACCCTCGGCGTCAAGGCCTCGGGCGGCGTGCGCGACGCGGAAGGCGCGCGCAAGATGATCGAAGCCGGCGCGACGCGCATCGGCGCTTCGGCGTCCGTCGCGATCGCGCGCGGGACGAAGGCGAAGTCGGGCGGGTACTAGGTAGTTCTTCAGCGACTCTGCTGAGAGTCCTGTCTCCGTGATCCTGGCGTGACCGGCGCAGCTTACTGCACGTAGTCGATTCGCATTCCGCTCGAGAAGTTCGACCCGTTGCCGCAGGGGCTCACTCCGCCGGGGTCGCGATACCAGAACTGGTAGTAGCGGGTGAGACCCGGCGCCGTGATGTTGCCGCCTGTGACGATCGAACTCGTCGTCGTGCCGGACCCGTTCGCATCGAGGAAGACGACCTCGACCCGTTCCGTCGGGTTGCCGGTGCAGAGGACTCCATCCTTGAAGGGCTGGTTCGTGAGCGTCGCGCCCTGAACGAGCAGACTGGGCTGGTTCGGGCGCGCCTGGTTCACCGTGAAGGTCAAGTCGTCATTCGCGATCGAGGCAGAACCAGTCATGTCGATGACGGCGCCGAAGCCGAGGGAGTTCTGGCAGCCTTCGCCTGAACCGGGGGCGGATTCGTTCCCGCAGGGGCAGACGATCGGGCCCCCGTCAGCGATGCAGATCGACGTTTCGATGGGGGGCGGGAGTTCGAAGACGTAAGCGGCGCCTGCCACGTCGGAGCTGTCGTCGCTTTGGTTCCCGTTGATACCTGTCGCATTGCTGGACTCGAAGTGCGCACCCACGACGACGAGATCGCCCGAGATGGCAACCGCATGGCCGAACTGATCCCAAGTCCCCGTATTCGAGGCTTTCAAGTACGCCATCTGGCTCCAGAGCCCGCCGATACGTTCGAAGATGTAGGCTGCTCCCGAACTGAAGGCGCTGTCGTCGGCTTCGTTTCCGTTGATGCCGGTTGCGTTGCTGGACTCGTGCCAGGACCCGACGATCACGCGTTCGCCCGAGATCGCGACGGACAGGCCGAATTCGTCATCCGCATCCGTGTTGGATGCCTTCAAGTAGGCCTGCTGGCCCCAGACGCCACCGATGCGTTCGAAGACGTACGCCGCACCCGAATGGGAGGCGCTGTCGCTGCTCTCGTTACCGTTGATCCCGGTCGCATTGCTGGACTCATGCCACGCTCCCACCACCACGAGCTCGCCTGAGATGGCGACCGAGGCGCCAAAGAGGTCATCCACATCTGCGTTCGATGACTTCACGTAGGCCTTCTGGCTCCAGACACCCGCGGCGCGCTCGAAGATGTAGGCGGCTCCCGAGTTGGTTCTGCTATTGCCGGTCTCGTCTACGTTGACGCCCATCGCGGTGCCGTCCTCTCCCGGCGCTCCGACGACCACGAGCTCGCCGGAGACGGCTACCGATGATCCAAACTGATCGCCTTGGTCCGTGTTCGACGCCTTCAGGTACGCCTGCTGGCTCCAGAGACCAGAGGTGCGCTCGAAGATGTAGGCCGCACCTGAGGCGCCCGCGCCCCGGGCGTTTTGGTTGCCGTTCACGCCGCTCGAGCTGCCGTCCTCGAGAGCAGCCCCAACGACAACGAGCTCGCCAGAAATGGCTAGAGACCAGCCGAAGGCAACTCCGGCCGCCGCGTTCGACGCCTTCAAGTACGCCTGCTGGCTCCAGACGCCGCCGACACGCTGGAAGACGTAAGCGGCACCGGAGGTGCCGGCACTGTTGTCGCTCTCGTTGCCGTTGATGCCGGTCGCATTGCTTCTCTCCGCGTACGCTCCCACGACCACGAGCTCTCCGGAGATGGCGACCGAAGAACCGAAGAGATCTCCTGGATCCGTGTTCGACGGCTTCAAGTACGCCTGCTGGATCCAGGCACCGCCGACACGCTCGAAGATGTAGGCCGCGCCAGATTGGGGAGCGCTGTTGTCGCTTTGATTCCCGTTGACGCCGGTGGCGTTGCTTCCTTCTCCGGGCGCTCCCACGACCACGAGGTCGCCCGAGACACCGACCGACCAGCCGAACTGATCCCCGGACTCTGAATTGGACGCCTTCACGTACGCCTGCTGAGCAATGGGATCGATCGTCAGCGGGTATCTGGCGTCTGACTCTTTGATCGAGATTAGAACGTGGTCACCGCCAGAGACGAACTTGGCCTCTTGCGCAACGCCGTCCGCATCGAACACGTGTAGCCCAGAGTAAGTGAGCGCGACTCCGTCCTGCTCATCGACAAACTGCACGCCCTCGTCATCTCCGAGGATCTCGGCGCGCAGTGAGCCGCGAACGGTCAGATCGAAGAGAAGCAGTGAAGACTTGTCAGAGCTTGCCTTCGGCCGATTCTGCACCGTGTAGCCGTGCTCCAAACCGCGCGCATCGTTGACAAACCACTCCTGCACGTCGGCATTCCAGTCGTACATGACTCGATTGTCCTGAGCGGACGCCTCGGCCGAGACGCCGACCTCATGCATCGCGCCCTCGAAGCCGTAGGCCCGAAGCTGCAAGCCCCACGACCAACCGCCACAGTCGGGCAGTACGAGGAACCCTCGACCGTCGAACTCAGACAGCCACTTCTGTCCAGGGTTGCGCGCGTGGAAGCCGCTCTCGACCTCGAAGGCCCGGTGCAGCCCCTCGTCGTAAGCGGCGCGAATGCCAGCCCAATCGCCGGCCCCGAGACCCTCCGGAACCTGCTGCTGCGCGGAGGCGGCTTGGACGGTGAGTGCGATGAACGCGAAACAGTAAGAGGTCAGGCCGCGGATCATGACAATCCCCGTGTTGGGCTGGAAAGGAGAAGGTCTCAAGTCAGTCAATAAGCGCCCGGGCCTCCATCAAGAAGCACGTAGGCCCAAGTCAGGCAGAGTACTCCTGAAGCAAGAACTCGGGAGGACCCCAATCTCGCCTCGAGGGCGATCTTCATCATACCATCTCCTGCCACCTCAGCGCGTCCGGTCTCCGGCGCGACAGCCCACCGCAGGCGTGCGTTCCAGAGCTGCTGGCTCAAGTGCCCACCCCACAACAGGCGGTCTGGTCCAGTGAGGGGCGAGACCCGAGGCGAGAGACAGCAGACTCCGCTCCGGGGAAGCCCAAGCGGGCGCCACGGGCGTGGCAAGCGGACAGGGGAGAGGCCCGGATTGGACCGAGTGACCCTCCCTGTCCCGAGACCGACGGAGCTAGGGACAGCTCACCGGGGGCGGCTGAGTAAGCACGATCGTCCCAAAGTCGATGACACCGCAGTTCTCGCCAGCGCCGAACTTCTCGATCGCGTAGTTACGGGGATCTGACAGGCCATGAATGTTGTCCAGAACAGGGAGCGTTGTTGTATATGTGTCCCTTATACCCGTAATGATGCGATTTCCAGCGCCCGGGGTGTCCTGGTTGTCCGGGATCCACCAGTTGCCGGCGGCGAGGATGACGTTTCGGGGGTCGTTCTGAGGGGTGGCAGACGCCTGCCAGACGGCCACTCGATAGGAGTCCCTGGGATCCCAGCCGTTGCTCGGATTGCAGCCATCGACTGTGAGGAGGAAGCTCTGACAGAAGACGTTCAGTCCCGGCGAAGAATCGGTGCCCAAGTCGATGGTCGCGCTGTCGTTCTCTGCGAGGCAAGTTACAGCAATCGAGTAGTCCTTGAACTCGCACTCACGAACGCGAATGTACGCTTCTGAGTTCGTGGAGCCCGGCATGCCACCTCTGTATCCGCGAATGCCAATCGCGGTGTTCTGGTATGGGAAGCCGTTCGCGCTTGCAATTGGGCCGGGATCGTGAGGGCGGTCGTTCAGGAAGCTGCACCCATCAACGTAAATGTCGATATCATTAATCCCTCCGATCTCAAGTCCATTCTCGTTGCAGTCGAAGACGCAGTCGGTGATGTTCAGTGTGACGCTGCCTGGCATCGGCGTGGGCGGCGTGAGGGGGACCTTGTTTTGTACGTAGGCCACATTGCCATACGTTTCAAACGCGTCGTGGCTTTCCCTGATCGTGCTCTCGGTCACGTTGATCGTCGCGGTGCCTGAGCCAACGAATGCAAGGGCGGCGTGGCCTTCTCCCAGGTATGTGTTGGGCCCGGCCTTCGAGAGCGTCGATCTGTAGATCTCGAGAGTAACCGGAGATCCGACGAGGGGCTCAACCCAGACCTCCGTATGCCAATCCGTGATGACGCAATTCCGGATCTCGGCCTCCCCTTGATCAACCAGCACCCCTACGAACACTTGGTTGTCGTTTGCGGCCATGGAGGAGCTGGTCAGCTTGGAACCATCAATCTCGAAGTTGATGATCGCAGACCGATCCGCCAGAGTCACGACGGATCGATTCCAATCCGTGAAACCGGATGACGATTCGTCGATCGTAATCACCGGTCGGTTGTTCGACAGCGTGATGCCCCTAAGAGTCACGCCCTCCACTAGGACTAGCGGAAACGGGTCTGGCGATTGCCAGCCGCTGGACTCGAATCCCCCGAAGCCAAGAGGCGCGACGGGGTAGTTGGCAGGAGCGCGGACAATGATCTCGCCGGTGAGCGGCTGCGGGAGAAGAGACATCTCGTGTAGCGCCTTGTTCACCGTCTTGAAGGCGGTCGTCTCGCTAAGCCCGTCATAGGAGTCGCTCCCGGTCCGGGTGTTCACGTAAAGGGAGCTGACGATGGCTGAGATCGAAGGCGAAGCGGCCGCCGGCGGGCTGCTAGCTTTGGCTAGAACGATCCCAGAGAGAAGCAGTGCTGCCGCCAGGCATGATGCAAGTAGTGTGTTCTTCATTCCGGTTCTCATGGTTGTTAGCAAGAAAGACGACTGTGACTCTCCAATCACGACTGACAAGTTCCTAGCTCGGCAACGCAATCCGTAGCAACCTCACGAGTGCTTGTCTTTCTCCAGTCGTCCGACACAAGCAGGCCGATCACCGCGCGTATGATCAAGCACCGTGCTGAGATTCCATGATGAACAGGCAGCTCTTACTTAGGGCTCCGGCGAGCGTGCTCTTCGAGCTCAAGCCGGTTGCTAATGCCGCTGTCTCAGAGCCTCAATCGAATGGGCCCGGTTCCTTCCGCTCTCCGGAAGGACTGCCCAACAGTAGGGAGCCACTCACTGGACCCCTTGCGCTTCGGATCTTCGGCGTCACCACCGGTCAACGTCGACAAACTGCCTGCCCGTCCCGTGTGGCTTCCGCGGCTGGTTGGCGGTGAGAGGTGCGCAAGGCTAGTGGATCGACGAGAGCCAGCTGGAGTCCGTGCTGACCGAGATCGCGCACCAGATCCTGGAGCGCGGGCCCGGCGGCGGACCGGACGGCGCCTACTCCTGCACCTCGATCTCGGTGCAGCTCTGCCCGGACCACGTGCGCGGCGTGCTCGACGCCGGCGCGTGCCGGCTCGGTGTGCGCGGCGGAGATCCGGCCAGCCTCTCGAACCTCGCGGGCTACATCGACCACACGCTGCTCAAGGCGGACGCGACGGCGGCGGAGATCGACAAGCTCTGCGCCGAAGCGCTCGAGAACAACTTCGCGAGCGTCTGCGTCAACGGTACTTGGGTGCGGCGCTGCGCCGAGATCCTCCAGGGCTCGGGCGTCGCCGTCTGCACCGTCGTCGGCTTCCCGCTCGGTGCGTCGGTGCCCGAGGTGAAGGCCTACGAGGCGCGCCGCGCGATCGAGGACGGCGCGTGCGAAGTCGACATGGTGATCAACGTCGGCGCGATCAAGTCGGGCGACTGCGAGTTCGCGCGCCAGGACATCGCCGGCGTCGCGGACGTCTGCCACCGCCTCGGCGCGAAACTCAAGGTGATCCTCGAGACGTGCCTCCTGACCGACGACGAGATCGTGCGCGCCTCGCGCGGTGCGAAAGAAGCGGGAGCGGACTTCGTGAAGACCTCGACCGGCTTCTCGACCGGCGGCGCGACGGTGCACCACGTCGAGCTGATGCGCCGCACCGTCGGCCCGACGCTCGGCGTCAAGGCCTCGGGCGGCGTGCGCGACGCGGAAGGCGCGCGCAAGATGATCGAAGCCGGCGCGACGCGCATCGGCGCTTCGGCGTCCGTCGCGATCGCGCGTGGGACGACGGCGAAGTCGGGCGGGTACTGAGCGGCGAGCGCGGCGTGGAAGCCGCGCGATCGCGAAAGGCTCACGCCAGCACGTGCTCGATCACGTCGTTCGCGCTGTAGCTCTCCGCGCCTTCCCGCAGGAAGCGTGACACCTGTCGCGCGTCGAGACCGGAGGTGACCAGCGGCAGTTCCGGTCTTCCGTCGCGCTGCACCTGCGCGAGCTCGATCGTCGCCATCAGGCCGTTGCAGAGGCACTTGCGCCCGACGGTGTCGGCGATGTCGCCGCCCTTCGCGACGTAGTCGGCGACGGGTTCGCCGGGACAGCGCCAGCCGAGCTTGCCGTCTTCGCGACGGTAGGCGGTGCGCAGGTAGCCGAGGTCGCAGACGCGTTCCCGGGCCGCGTTCAGGGCGTCGTTCGACATCGTCTCATCGAGCTGCACGACCTTGAAGGGGAAGCCGGTGGGTGAGGCTTTCGGGTCGGTGAAGATCCGCACCGCGTGCTCGCGGCTCTGCGCGAGGACCTCGCGCTTGTACTTCTCCGGCAGGCCGGACTCCGCGCAGTACGCGAAGGCCGTTCCGATCTGCACGCCGGTCGCGCCGCGGGCGCGCGCCTCGCGCAAGCGATCGGGGCCCGCGTAGGAGCCGGCGAGCCAGAAGGGCAGCTCGAGCGCGGCGAGCTTGTCGAGGTCCGCCTCGTCGCGCGCGCCGTAGACCGGTTCGCCCGTCGCCGTCAGCTCACCGTGCGAGCGCGGCGGCGCGTTGTGTCCACCGGCGGTCGGTCCTTCGACCACGAAGCCGTCCACCGCGCCGTCCGCGCCGCGCACGAGTCGCGCGGCGATGGTGTGCGAGGAGACGATGCCGAGGAAGCGCGGACGCTCGAGCGGCGGTGCTTCGCCGCCGCAGAAGTCCGCGGGATCGAAGTGCGTCTTCGCGTGGAAGCCCTCGCGCTCGCCCTGCACGTCGATCGAGAGCTCGACGGCTTCGCCGCGCGCGAGGCGGTCGAGGATGCCGGGGATCGCGGTCGGGATGCCGGCTCCCATCAAGACGTAGTGCACGCCCGCGAGCATCGCGCCGAAGAGCGACGGCAAGGTCGGCAGCTGGATCTTCTCGAGGTAGTTGACGCCGACGAGGCCGTCGTGTCCTTCGCGTGCGAGGAAGACCTCGACGAAGTTGCCCGCGACGATGCGCTCGGTCAGTTCGCGCGAGAGCTCGACGCTGCCGAGCGCCTTCTCCTTGAAGCGTTCCGTCCGCGCCTTGCCGCCCTCGACGAAGTCGCGCTCGAGGATGCGGCGCGCGACCTCGGGCAGCGGGAAGCTCGCGAGCGCGCGGCGCACGTGCCCGCCGGGATCGCCCGACTGCAGCCGGCGGGTGAGCACGCGGTCGAGCGCCGTGCCGGCGACGACGCCGAGCTGGCCGGCGCGCGCGACGGTGCGGGCCAGGCGCCAGTCGGAGATGCCGACGCCCATGCCGCCTTGGATGATGAGGGGGAGAGCCATGTCGCCAATTGCGGAGATAGACATCCGAAATTGGCGCGCAGTCTATCACCCTTGCACGTGGACCAACAGCTCTCGGCGGTGGGGACCGGTGCGGTGCTCGAGCAGGTAGAGGCCCTGCCAGGTGCCGAGCGCGAGGCGTCCGCCCGAGACCGGGATCGACTCGTTCGAGCGCGTCAGCGTGGAGCGCAGGTGAGCCGCCATGTCGTCGGGGCCCTCGAGGGTGTGCGTGTAGCGCGGGTCGCCGTCGGGGGCCAGGCGCTCGAGCCAGGCGAGCAGGTCGCGCTGGACCGAAGGGTCGGCGTTCTCCTGGATCAGCAGGCTGGCCGAGGTGTGCGCGCAGTGCACGACGCAGAGTCCGCTCGCGAAGCCCGAGCGCTCGACGACGCGCTGCACTTGGGCGGTCAGCTCGGTCAGACCGCGGCCCGGGGTCTCGATCGAGAGGCGTTCCTGGTGGTGCATGCCGCCAGGATAGCGGAAGCGGCGCGGGGGCGGTACGGAGCCTAAGTGGGCGCTAACTGGCCTCCAAGCCGCCGGCACGTAGCTCGGACGCGATCAGGAACTCGTCCGGACGCGACTTGCCGGGGCACGCGCCGAGGGAGATGCGTGTCGCGTCGACGCCGTCGAGCGACTCGATCACCTCGAAGACGCGCAGCACGTCGAGGACGCGGTCCTCGAGCCGGCGACCCGCGGGCACTTGCAGCACCAAATCGACCGACCCCGCCTCGATGCAGTCGCGGTCGATGGCGGGGGCGTCGCAGGGCCCGATCATGCGCAGGCGGACCGGGCGGGGCTGTTGGAGGAGCGGGCAGCGGGCGAGCAGGCCCCAGAGCCGCAGGCCGTCGTGGGCCCGAAATCGAAGTTCCTGGACGTCGCAGCCGGTTCCCGACAGATCGGGACGCGGCACGATCATCAGGCCGTGCCGCGTCAACTTCTGTTCCTGCAAGCGGTTACGCCAATAGTGGCGGTCCATGAGCAGGGGGTGAAGGATGCGTTGCGGGGCCATGATTCGGGGGCCCCAAGCCGAAGGCCTTCCCGCTTCCGAACGCCCATCCCCGTAAAAGTGCGGTTTTCGGGTGACCGGTCCAGGAAATCCCAAGTCGGGCCGGCAATAGTCGCGGAGCCTTCCCGCACTGTCCCCTTCGTGCTCGGGACGCTTCCCCGGCGGTCCCGCCACCGACTCCGACACCCCCCTCCTCGGCGACGGAATGCCGCTTCCCTGGAACGATTGTGTCTCGGCTCTGTGGCGAGTTCCTCCCAGGGTTCCCTAGGATGCGCCCCAACGCGGCCTCCGCGCCGCGCCGGCTCCGGCCGGGCAACTCGAGAACAACACTGGAAGTTCCTAGCTCCGTCTCAGGTGGCGCCGATCCGGCGGGCCTGCGGCGGTCCTTCAGCTGAGGAGAAGAGGATGAGGATCGTGGCGAGCGGACTGGCGACTGCCGGTCTGGTGATGGCGGCGCTGGCCGTCGGTGCCCCGGCGGCGTGGGCGGCGGTTCAGGATGGCGAGGCCGGCGAAGCCGCCGCGCCCGCCGAACCCGCTCCGGTCCACGTGCTGGTGCGGGCCGAGCGCTTGATCGTGCGGCCCGGCGAAGTGCGCGAGAACACCTCGGTCCTCATCACCGACGGTCGCATCGTCGCGATCGGCCCCGAGCTCGCCGCCCCGGAAGGGGCGACGGTCGTCGAGGGCCCGGTGGTCTGCGCGGGATTCATCGACCCGTGGTCCGCGCTCGGCATGGAGGAAGCTTCGCGCGTCGACCGCGGCTTCTCCGCCGCGACGCGCGCCGCGGACGGTTGGAACCCCTACGCCGACGAACACCTGCGCGAAGAAGCGCTGCGTGCCGGCGTCACGACGATCCACCTGCAAGGCGGCTCGACGGCACAGCTCGGCGGACTCGGCGCGTTGGTGCGCATCGATCCTTCGCTCGGCGAAGACGCGCTCGTGCTGAGCGACGCTTGCTTGAGCGCGACGGTCGGCCTCTCCGCGGACGGCGGATTCTGGGGCGGCGTGCGCGCGGTCGATCCCTTCGACCGCATGCAGCAGATCGACCGCATCTTCCAGAACATCGCCACCGGACAAGCCTACGCGGAGTCGTGGGCGAAGTACGAGAAGGAGATCGTCGAGTGGGAGAAGGCGATCGCCGAGAAGGAAGCCGAGCTCGAGAAGGACTTCAAGAAGGCCAAGAAGGACCGCGAGAAGGACATCGAGAAGGCGGAGGAGAAGGACAAGGAGTTCAAGGAGAAGCGCTACAAGGAAGATCGCAAGCCGCGCCGCCCGAAGGTGGACGCGGACAAGGCGGTCCTCGCGCGCGTCGCGAGCGGTGAGATCCCGCTCGTCGTCGAAGCGCACCGCGCCTCCGAGATCCGCGGCCTGCTCGACGCGCTCGAAGCCTACAAGCGCGTGCGCCTCGTGATCGCCGGCGGCACCGAAGCGCTGAACCAAGCGGAGCGCCTCGCCGAGCGCGGCGTGACCGTCATCGTCTGGCCCGCGCTTCGCGGACCGTCGGGCAACGACGAGTACGAAGGACACGACCTCGCGCTCGCCGGTGAACTCGCCGAGCAGGGCGTGCGCGTGCTGATCGGCAGCGGCGGCCGCGAACCCGCCGCGACGCGCGACCTCCCGCTGCTCGCCGCCGGTTGCGTGGGCAACGGCCTCGACCGCGACGCGGCCTTCTCCGCGCTCACGATCGACGCGGCTCGTGCGCTCGACGTCGCGGATCGCCTCGGCAGCGTCGAGCTCGGCAAGGACGGTGAGCTGATCGTCCTGACCGGCGAACCGCTCGCCTCCGCGACGCGCGTGCAGTACGTGATCTCCGCCGGCCGCGTGGTCGTCACCCCCGAGGACTGAGCATGATTCTCTCCACCATCGTCACCGCGTCGCTCGCCTTCTCGGGCGCGTTCGAAGCGCCCGCCACGGAAGGCGCGCCGGTCGCGACACCGACCGTCGAGGAAGTCGTCCTCCAGCCGATCAACGCGGAGACCGCCGTCGCCTTCAAGGCGAAGCGCGTGTACCTCGGCGACGGCAACCACGTCGACGACGGCATCGTGCTGGTGCAGGACGGCGTGATCCACAGCGTCGGCGCCGACGTCGCCGTTCCGAAGGGCGTCTCGGTCATCGAGCTCGACGGCGTGCTGACGCCCGGCCTGATCGCCTCGCACAGCCACGAAGGCCTCGGCGGCGAGTCGGTCGACACGACGCGTCCCACGATGCCCGACGCGGACATCGCGATCGCCTTCCAGCCGAAGCACGAGGACTTCGCCGCGAGCCTCGCCGCGGGCGTGACCTCGGTCGTGCTGGCGCCTTCGCCCTCGACGTTGATCCCCGGCACGACGGCCGTGGTGAAGACGTCCGGCGGCAAGGTCGTGCGGCGCCCCGCGCAGCTCGAAGTCGTGCTCTCCGGCGCCGCGCTCAACTGGAACAGCTTCCCGACGAGCCACGCCGGTGCGATCGCGGAACTCGATCGCCTCTTCTCGGAACCCGAGGGTCAGATCGCGCGCGCGACTTCCGGCAACCTGCCGGTGCTGCTCGCCGTCGACGACCGCTCGGACATCTCACGCGCCGTGTCCTTCGCCGGTCGCTACCGCCTGCGCGGCGCGCTCTACGGCTCGAAGTGGGCGGAAGACCTGATCGAACCGATCGCGAAGAGCGGGCTGGGTGTCGTCTGCGACCCCTTCGACGTCGGCGACGACTCGCGCGCCATGCGCTCCGTCGTCGCACTCTCGAAGCGCGGCGTGCGACTCGGCTTCGGCCTCGACGCGCCCGGCCGCGACCCGCAGAACCTGCGCTTCGGCGCGGCGCTCTGCGTGCGCGCGGGGCTCGACCCCAAGCTCGCGCTCAAGGCCATGTGCGCCGACGCCGCGTCGATCGCGGGCGTCGAACGACGCATCGGCAAGCTCGAGCGCGGACTCGACGCGGACATGGTGCTGTGGAGCGGTGATCCCACGGAGCTGACCAGCTCGGTGATCGCCGTGTACGTCGACGGAACGCTCGTCCACGGAGGCGAGGAATGATGCTGCAAATCGCCGGCGCGCTGTGCGCCATCGCCCTGGGCACGCCGGAACCCGCCGCGGCGGAGTCGACGGTCATCTTCGCCGACGCCATCTACACCTCGAACGGTGACGTGATCGAGAACGGCGCGGTCACCATCGTCGACGGGAAGATCTCCGCGATCACGCCGGGCAAGACTCCCGGCGACGACGACGTCCACGTCGGCGCGATCACGGCCGGGATGATCGACCTCTCGGCGCGCGTCGTGCGCGGCCTCGACACCGTCGAACAGACGAACGAGGTCACGCCGCAGATGCGCGTGGAACACGCGATCGACTGGTTCGACGCCGAGTGGGGCCGTCAACGGAAGAGCGGCGTGACGACCGTGCTGCTCTCGCCGCAGGACCAGAACGTGATCGGCGGCCTGTCCGTCGCCGTGAAGACCGCCGGCTCGCCCGAGCTCGAAGAGCGCGCGGTGAAGCGCGACGCGTGCCTGCGCGGAGCGATGGGTCAGCAGCCCTCGAGCGGCAACCACTCCGCGTGGGGCCGTCCGACGGACTTCTTCTCGCGCCGCCCCACGACGCGCATGGGCGTCGAGTGGGAGTGGCGCAAGGCGTTCTTCGACGCCGCGCAGGCTCGCGCCGCCGGAACCGAGGCGACGCCCGACGCGCAGGGCCTGCTCGACGTGCTCGACGGCAAGCGCCCGCTCTTCATCCAAGCGTGGGCGACGCAGGACATCCGCACGGCCGTCTTCTTCAAGGAAGAGATGGCGTCGGAAGGCTTCGGCGAGGTGACCTTGATCCTCGACGCGGCCGCCGAGGCGTGGCGTGAACCCGAGCTGCTCGTGCGCAGCAAGGCGGCGGTCGTGCTGCCCCCGCTGCCCGACTACGGTCGCGCGGAGGACGGCGCGTTCATGGCGCTCTCGACGGCGAAGAAGCTCGTCGACGCCGGCGTCCCCGTCGCGCTGTCGAGCCACGGCGCCAAGGCCGATCGCGATCGACTCGCGATGCAGGGCGCGCTCGCGCGCCGCGGAGGCTTGAGCCTCGAGGAGGCCCTCGAGGCCGTCACCATCACCCCGGCGAAGATGATCGGTATCGATGATCGCGTCGGGTCCGTCGAGGTCGGCAAGGACGCCGACCTCGCCCTCTGGAACGGGGAACCCTTCCAGGCGACATCGCGCGTCGTCGGCACCGTCATCGACGGAGTGCTGCTCGTCGACCCGCAACAGAACTAGTTCCCCCGACCAGAGACCGAGAACGAGGATCGCAGCGGAGATCTCGATGAACATGCACTGCTTCCAATCCATTCGCCGCACCGGCGCTGTCCTGGCCCTCGCGGCCTTCGCTCCCTTCGTCGCCGCCGACGGCAAGCTGGTCATCAAGGCCGGCAAGGTGATCACGCTCGCCGGTGAGCCGATCGAGAACGGCACGATCGTCGTCGAGAACGGCCGCATCACCGCGATCGGCACCGACGTGCAGGCTCCGTGGGACGCCGAAGTGCTGGAGTACCCCGGCCTCGTCGCCTTCCCGGGCTTCGTCGAAGCGATCACGAACTACGGGATGGACCGCTCGAACGAGAACGTCGACGTCGCGCCCTTCCTCGACGTGCGGGACTCGATCGACCCGGTGAACTTCTACTTCGAGAACTCGCTGCGCGCCGGCGTGACGACCCTGAACGTGCAGCACGCGGCGAACTGCGTGATCGGCGCGAACGGGCACATCGTCAAGCCGATCGGCATGACCGTCGAGGAGATGAGCGTCAAGCCGGGCGCCGGCCTCGTGCTCTCCGCCGCTCCCAAGGGCGGCAAGAGCGCGGCGACGCAGGCGCAAGCGCTGCGCGGCGCCTTCGGCGAGCTGCGCGACTACCTCGAGGACGTCGTCCAGGAGAAGAAGGACGGCAAGGACTACGCGCGCCGCGAAGCGCTGTACCAAGGTCGCGAGCCCGACGAAGAGACGTCGAAGGGCCGTGCCATGGAAGGCAGCGCGTGGAAGGTCGAAGGCCTCGAGCTCGTTCCGCGCTGGGAGATCGACGAGAAGCAGGCTCCGCTGCTGAAGCTCGTCGAGGGCAAGACGCCCGCCTTCTTCTACTGCGGCAGCCCGAAGGACGTCAGCGTGGCGATCGAAGTCGCCGAGAAGAACGGCTTCCTCGCGCGCACGACGCTGGTTCTCGACCCTTCCTGCTGGAAGGCCGCGGACGTGATCGCGGAGCGCGGGCTGCCCGTGATCCTCGACTCGACGCTCGTGCACATCGAGACCGACCCGGTCACCGGTGAAGAGATCGAGACCTTCGTGCCCGGAGTCTTCGCGGAGAAGGGCGTGCGCTTCGCGCTGCGCTCGGAGACCGCGCTGAACCAGTCGCTGTGGTTCCAAGCCGCCCGCTGCGTCGGCTACGGCCTGACGCGCGAGCAAGCGCTGGCCGCCGTCACCACGACCCCGGCCGAGCTGCTCGGCCTCGGTACGCGCGTCGGCAGCCTCGCCGCGGGCAAGGACGCGAACGTCGTCCTGTTCTCCGGCGACCCGCTCAGCGTCACCTCCAAGGTCGAGTACGTCGTGATCGAGGGCAACCTCGTCTACGACCGCTCGACGGACGTCCGCATGCGCCACGTCGAGACCGGCGAGCAACCCGAGAACACCGCCCCTGCCGACGAAGCCGAGTTCGACCCGCACCCCGAGGACAAGGGGACCGGTGAAGAGAACGGCGACGAGGAAGAGGCCGAGGAAGAAGAAAGCAACTGATCATGCTCTCGAGTCTGCTCCTCACCTTCAGCGCCGTCGCCGCACCGCTCGGCGCCGACGCGGGCAAGGTCGCCATCCAGGCCGGCACGATCCACCTGGTCGAGGACGACCGCGTGATCGCCGGCGGTGGGACGATCTTGATCGACAACGGCAAGATCGTCGCCGCCGGTAACGACGTCCCGCTGCCGCCCGGCACGCGCGTCGTCGACTACGGCCCCGATGCCGTGATCGTCCCGGGCTTCGTCGCGGCGGATTCGAACCTCGCGTCACCGCGAGCGAGCGACCGCACCGCCGACCTGTCGCTGCTCGCCGTCGACAATTTCGACGCCTACACGACGCACACGCGCAGCCTGGCGGCCGGCGTGACCTCGGCCTACCTCGCGCCGGCGCGCGGGCGTCTGATCGCGGGGCAAGGCGCCGTGGTCAAGCTGGCCGGCGACTCGGAACGTGAGCGCATCCTCTCGTCGAGCTCGGCCATCCACGGCTCGATCGCCTCCGACGCGCGCAACACGCCCGGCTACTGGGAACCGCCGATCCCGGCGACGGTCGACGTCGGCCTGGGCGTCGAACAGCCGCAGCTGCCGCGCACCACGATGGGTGCGATCGTCGCGCTCCGCGAACTGCTGGCCTTCGCCGCCGGCGGCGAAGGCGCGGAGGAGTACGGCCGCCACCTCGGCCGCGACCTCGCCGAGCTGATCGACGCGAAGCGCAATTGGCGCATGCGCGCCGACGAGACCCACGAGCTCGAAGCGCTGCTGAGCTTCTTCGAGGAGAACGGCCTGCCTCTCGTCGTCGACGCCGACGACAGCGCGGGTGAGCTCGCGGAGCGGCTGAAGGCGAGCAAAGCCTCCGTCATCCTGCACGACGACTTCCGCCCGGGCCGCAGCCCGGTGGATCGCGGCAAGTCGAAGGGCGCCGAGTGGCCGCACGTCGACGCCGCCGCGAAGCTCGCGGCCGCCGGAGTTCCGTTCGCGCTCGCGCCCTCGGGTTCCAGCCTGACGGACCTGCGCTTCGCCGCGAACCTCGCGATGACGGGCGGACTCGGCGCCGACGACGCGCTCGAAGCGATCACGCTCACGCCCGCCCGCATCCTCGGCGTCGCCGACCGCGTCGGTTCGATCGCGCCGGGCAAGGACGCGGACTTCTGCGTGATGAACGGTTCGCCGATGGACGCGACGAGCACGGTGCTCGCGACGTGGGTCTCCGGCGAAGTCGTCTGGAAGATCGAAGAGAGCGGCGCCGTCGTGCTCGAGGTCGAGGAACTGCACCTCGGCGACGGCACGCGCATCGCTCCCGGCCAGCTGCTGATGCAGGACGGCCGCATCCTCGAAGTCGGCCGTCGCGTGTCGCACCCGATCGGTTGCACGGTCGTGCGCGGCAAGGCCGCGATGCCCGGAATGATCGACGCGCTGGGACACCTCGGCCTCGAAGGTTCGAGCCGCGTCCCGGACCCCGACTTCTCGCTGACGCGTATCCTCGCACCCGGCGACTTCGCCGACCGTCGCGTCGCGCAAGCCGGCGTGACGACCGTGCTGATGACTCCGCGCGGCATGGGTCGCGCCGGCGCGCCCGCGATGGCGTACAAGCCCGCCGGCCAGGACCTCGAGACGATGGTCGTCGACGAAGTTGCGGCGGTGCACCTCGTCTGGTCGCACCCGAATCGCCTAGAGGCCGGCGGCATGGTCGTCGACCTCCTGACGAAGGGCGCCGAGTACAAGCAGGCATGGGACACCTACGCCGAGGAGATGGCCGCGTGGACCCCGCCGAAGGAAGAAGCGGCGTCGGAGGAGAAGTCCGACGAGGAGGCGAAGGAAGGCGAGAGCGAAGAGGCCGAGGCCGAGAAATCCGGCGACGAGGACGACAAGAAGTCCAAGAAGTCGAAGAAGAAGAAGAAGGAAGAGACTCCCGCCCTGCCGATCACCGGCGTGTGGGAGACGACCGTCGAGAGTGGCGGCAAGCAGGTCAAGCTGCGCTTCCGACTGCTCGACGAGGACGGCGCGCTCATCGGTAACCTGCGCTGTGACGCGCTCTCCGACCAGCTGATCGACCTCACCGGAACGCGCACCGAACGTGACATCGTGATGCACGGCCTCTCCTCGAAGGGCCGCGTCGAGGTCGCGATGAAGACCGACGACGAGAAGCTCACCGGTACGGCCACCGTCGCCGACGTTTCCATCGAGTTCGAAGCCCCCCAGACGTCGAAGGACTGGATCGTCGTCTCGCGCCCCGGCCCGAGCGTCGAGGACGAGGAGAAGGCGCCCAAGCCGCCGAAGGGCATGCCCAAGGATCCCGGCTACAAGGCCGAGCTCGAGCCGATCAAGCGCGCGATGGAGGGCACGGCCGCGATCGTGGTCAACGTCGAGCGCTCGGACGAGATCCTCGACTGCGTCGCCGCCTGCGAGCACTTCGGCATCAAGCCGATCCTCTACGGCGCCGGCGACGCCTGGAAGGTCGCGGATCAACTGCGCGGTCGCGTGGCGGGCGTGTTGCTCGACCACCGCGTCATCGCGACGGACTCCGAGGGCGGCTTCCGCGAGCGCAACCGCTACGCCGAGCTCGCCAACCAAGGCATCCCGGTCGCCTTCCACAGCTCTGCCGAGGAAGGAGCCGCCGAGCTCCCGCTGATGGCGGCCTACGCGGTGTCGAAGGGCATGAGCCCCGAAGGCGCCCTGCGCGCGCTGACGAGCGACGCGGCCCGCATGCTGCGCATCGACGACCGCGTCGGTTCGCTCGCGGCCGGCCGTGACGCCGACGTGTTGCTGCTCGACTCGGATCCCACGATCGCCGGCGCTCGCGTCGTGCGCGTGTGGGTCGCAGGCCGGGAAGTTCGCTGATCATGGGACGGAACCAAGCAGGAAGCGCCATGCGCAACCAACTCACTCGCTTCACCGGATCGTTCGCGCTCGGCGCGGCCGCCCTCCTCCTCGGAGCGCAGACCGTGCTCGCGAACGAGAACAAGGCACCCGAACCGCCGGCGCCTACGGCCGATCGCGGTCTCGCGATCAAGGCGCGCAAGGCGTTGACCGTGCCGCTGGAAGGCCAGCAGTTCATCGACAACGCCGTGCTGCTCGTGAAGGACGGCAAGATCGAAGCGATCGGTCCCGCCGCCACGACGCCGATCCCGCTCGGCTACGAGGTGATGGACGTCGGCGACCAGTGGCTGATGCCGGGCATGATCGACCTGCACAGCCACATCGCCGGCACCTTCGACATCAACGATACGGTCTACCTGACCAACCCGGGACTTCGGGCTCACGCCTCGGTCATCCCGGAGAACCCTTCGCTGCAGCGCGCCGTCGCCGGCGGCGTCACCACGATCCTCTTCATCCCCGGCTCCGGCTCCAACATGGGCGGCTGGGGCGTGCTCTTGAAGACGGGGCACGACAAGTACGAGGAGATGCAGATTCGCAACCCCGGCTCGTTGAAGCTCGCGCAGGCCGGCAACCCGGAGAGCTTCCTGTTCGGGGTCGGACGTTCGTTCATGAACTGGAACACGCGCAACACTTTCGAGCGTGGAGTCGCCTACGCGAAGCGCTGGGAAGCCTTCGATCAGGGCCAGGGCCCCAAGCCGGACCGCGACCTGCAGTTCGACATCATGAACTCGCTCTACAAGCACGAGACGCAGGTCTCGACGCACACGCAGATCTACCAAGTCGTCAACGCGACCCTGACGACGGTTGCGGAAGAACTGAAGCTCCCTGTCTACATCGACCACGGCACCTTCGACGGGCACCGCGCCGCGCCGCGTGCCATGGAACTTGGAGTCTCCGCGATCCTGGGTCCGCGCTCCGTAGACATCCCGACCGCGGGTTTCGTGCGCTGGTCCGGCTCCAACCCCGAGAAGATCGGCGGCGTCGCCGCGGGGTACCAGGAACATGGCATGGAGATGATCGGCTTCAACACGGACGCGCCCGTCATTCCGGAGGAAGAACTGTCGCTGCAAGCAGCGATGGGCGTGCGCTACGGCTTCAAGTACGACCAACTGCAGACCGTTCGCGGCCTGACGATCATTCCGGCGGTGACGGCCGGTATCGACGGCCGCGTAGGCAGCCTCGAGGTCGGCAAGGACGCGGACGTGCTGATCGTCACCGGGGATCCTGCTGACCCGCGCACTTCGATCGAAGGCGTACTGATCGACGGCGAGAAGGTCTACGACCCGCACGAGAACAGGCGCCGCTGGTAATGCTCGAGCGTCCCGCCACCCCCGCGCTCCGCGCCGCCCGCACCGGGCTTTGCGCGGTGACACGCCTCGCCTTCGGCTGCGCAGTGACCTGCGTCGTCGCCGGAGCGGCGTGGGCGGGCAGCGGCGTGGCGCTCGACGCGGCGAAGGCGCTCGTCTGCTCCGCGGAAGGACCGCAGTCGATCGACGGCGCGCGGCTGCTGCTCGAGGACGGCGAGATCATCGCGATCGGCTCCGCCTCGGAAGTCGAGATCCCCGCAGGCTTCGAACACGTCGACCTCGGCAAGCGCTGGATCATGCCCGGCATGATCGACCTGCACAGCCACATCAGCGGTGCGTTCGACATCAACGACACCGTCTTCCAGGTCAACCCGGGCCTGCGCGTCTCCGCGACGCTGCGACCGGGGAACCGCGACCACGAAGTCGCGCTCGCGTCGGGCGTCACGACCGTGCTGTACATCCCCGGCTCCGGCTCGAACGTCGGCGGCGTCGGCGTGCTGCACCAGACCACCTCGGGGACCTACGAAGAGGTCCTCGTTCGCGACCCCGGATCGCTGAAGGTCGCGCAGGGCGACAACCCGGCGCGCTGGGGCTACGGCATGGGGCGGTTGATGATGAACCATCACATCCGCTCGAGCATGAGACAGGGCAAGGCCTACGCGCAGCGCTGGGCGGCCTTCGAGTCGGGCGCGGGTGAAGCGCCGGACCGCAACCTCAGCCTCGACATCTACCGACAGCTCGAGAGCGGCGAGACGCAGATCTCGACGCACACGCAGTACTACCAGGTCGTGCTGGCCAGCCTGCGCCTGCTGCGCGCGGAGACCGGCTTTGACATGTACATCGACCACGGGACCTTCGACTCGTGGAAGCTGGGTCCGCTCGCTAAGGAGCTCGGCGTCGCCGCGGTGCTCGGACCGCGTTCGGTGCTCTGGCCGCGTCCGCCACGCTTCGACAGCGATGGTCGCGCGGAAGGCGCCGCTTGGGGCTTCCAGCAGACCGGAGTCGACCGCATCGGCTTCAACACCGACGCGCCCGTCGTGCCGCAGCACGAACTGACCGTGCAAGCCGCGATGGGCGTCCGCTACGGCCTCGACGACGCCGAAATGGCGGCCGTTCGCGGCCTCACGATCGTGCCCGCGATGGTCGCCGGCATCGACGACCGCCTCGGAAGCCTCGAGGTCGGCAAGCAGGCCGACGTGCTGGTCGTGACCGGTCACCCCGCCGACCCGCGTACTTCCGTCGAGCGCGTGTACGTCCGCGGCGAGCTGGTCTACGACGCGGAGCAGGAGGTGCGCCGGTGGTAGTCGCCGCGCTCTGCCTCGCGCTCGGCGCACAAGCCGCGCTCGACACCGCCGCGCCCCGCGCGACGGCGATCGTCGTCGACAAGTTGCTCACCGCGAACGCGCAGGACGAGGTGCACGCCCCCGGCATGATCGTGCTGCAAGACGGCAAGATCAGCTACGTCGGTGCGCCGCGAGAACTCGCGGACGACGTCGAGGTCGTGCGCCTGGAAGGCTGGGCCGCGCCCGGCTTCGTCGACCTGCACACGCACATCCACTCCGGCGGCTTCGGCGACGTGAACGACATGGTCCACTCGCTGAACCCCGAGCTGCGCGCCGGATCGGCGCTGCGCCCGGGCAACCGCCTGATCGAGATAGCGGTCGCGGGCGGCGTCACGACGCTCTTCGGCATCCCGGGCAGCGGAACGAACATCAGCGGCTTCGGTGTGCTCTACAAGGCCAAGCCGCAGGACGGCTACGTGGGCAGCGTGGTGGCCGACCCGGGCGGCATGAAGGTCGCGCAGGACTCGAACCCGCAAGGCCGCGCCGGCGACTTCGCCTTCGGCAACAACCGAGCGTCGATGGGCTGGCAGATCGAGGACGTCTGCGACCGAGCGCTCGGCGCGACGCGGGAGGGCCGGCTCGACCCCGCGCTGCAGAACCTGCAGCGCGTGATGTCGGGCGAGCTCCCGGTGATCATCCACACCGCGGGCAGCGAAGGCGTGATCAACACGGCGCGCATGTGGAAGACGAAGTACGACACGCGCTGCTGCATCAGCCACGGCAGCTTCGACGGCTGGAAGGTCGCCCCGGCGATCGCCGCGCTCGACGTGCCCGTGAACCACGGCCCGCGCACGATGGACTTCTACTCGAGCCGCAACGGGCGCATCAACGGCTCCGCGGCCGAGTTCGTCGCCGCGGGCGTGCCGACCTTCTCCCTCAACACCGACTCGAGCGTGATGCCGGAGGAAGAGTTCTTCCTGCAGGCGTCGATGAGCGCGCGGCTCGGTGCCGACCCCTACCAGATGCTGCGGGCGCTGACGATCCACCCCGCGCAGACCTTTGGAATCGACGACCGCGTCGGAAGCCTCGAAGTGGGCAAGGACGCGGACGTCGTCGTGTTCAGCGGCGACCCGATCGACCCGCGCACGCGCGTGCTGCGCGTGTGGGTGGACGGGGACGTCCAATACGAGTTCGAGCGCGGAAGGCAGCGGTTCTAACGCGCAACAAGGAATCCGGACATGACTCTCACGACCCTACTGCTGGCGGCACTGCCCCTCACGGCGGCTCAGCCCACGACACCCGACCTCCTCGCGATCAAGGTCGGCAAGGCCGAGACCATCGATCAAGGCACGCTCGAACACGCCGTCATCCTGATCGAGGACGGCAAGATCGTCATGATCGGTGAAGACCTGCCCATCGAACGCGGCATCCCGGTCCTCGATCGCGATCCCGAGTGGACGGTGATGCCTGGCCTCGTCAACGCCTACTCGCGCGGTCCGCTCGACAGCCGCGGCGGCAACGACTCGACGCCGGGTCTGCGCGCGTCCGGCGAGCTGTACATCGGCGAGGACTTCTACGGCGACGTGCTCGAACTCGGCGTGACCACGCTTGGTCTCTATCCCGCCGGCAACGGCATCCCGGGGCGCGCCGTCGCGATCCGCACGAAGGCGGACACGGCCGAGGGCCTCATCCTGCGCGACGACGCCTACCTGAAGATCCGCATGCGCTCCTCCGGCAGCGACAAGAAGATGCTGAAGAAGGGCTTCGAGGACGCCGACGGCTGGATCGAGAAGGAAGCCAAGGCGCGCGAGAAGTGGGAGAAGGAGCAGGAGAAGGCCAAGAAGTCGAAGAAGGGCAAGAAGGACGACGAGAAGGAAGAGGACAAGAGCGTCGCCGTCCCCGTCGAACCCTCGCTCGACGACGAAGAGTCGGGTGACTACGTCGCGCCCGAGAAGGATCCAGCCGCCGAGGCCTTCCTGCAGCTTCGCGCGCACGAACTCTCCGCCTTGGTCGCGATCGGCCAGTCCTCCGACTACCTGCACTTGATCGACGCGATCGGTGCAGAAGAGTTCGACTGGGACCTCCGCATTCCGATCACGACCGAGCTCGACATCTTCAACGTGAAGCGCGAGATCGGCCTGCGCGCCTGCCGCGTGGTGATGGAACCGCAGCTCAGCCAGCACCCGAACACGCTGCGCCTCCGCAACCTCCCGATGGAGTTGGCCGAGTCGGGCGCGAAGCTCGTACTGATCCCGCGCGACGACTCGGTCGTCGGACACGAAGCTTGGCTGCGCAACACGGGCGAGATGGTCGGCTACGGCCTCGACCGCGACGCCGCGCTGCGCGCGCTGACGCTCGAACCCGCCGAGCTGCTCAAGGTCGCCGACCGACTCGGCAGCCTGACGGTCGGCAAGGACGCGAACATGATCTTCTTCGAAGGCGATCCGCTCGAGCCCGGCACGCGGGTCGAAGCCGTGATGCTCGAAGGCGAATTCGTCACCGGTGAGGTGAAGCTGTGAGATTCTCGAACACCATCGGGGCCGCCTTCGCGGCCGTCGCCCTCTTCGCCGCCACGCCGGCCGCCAAGGCCGCGCTGCTCTCGCCTCAGGACGAGGAGTCCTCGGACGAGTCGGGTGAAGAAGGTTTCGGCGAGGACGACGGTCCGGAAACGCACTACTTCGCCGTGCGCGGCGCGGATGTCTACACCGGCACCGGCGAGGTGCTGCGCGGTGCGACCGTGCTCGCCAAGAACGGTCGGATCAAGGCGATCGGCTACGACGTCGAGATCCCCGGCCTGGACTTCCAAGCCGACGTGCCGAGCAAGGAACGCGGCTACACGGCGGAAGTGCTCGACGCGGCGGGCTACCGGGTCTACCCCGGCATGGTCGCGATCGAGTCATCGGGGCTGCTCGGCACCGGCGGCGACTACCGCGACTCGATCGACCCCTTCGACCAGAACATGATCCTCGGTCTCTCGACCGGCATCACGTCGACGGGTCAGTCGAACGCGGCGTGCAAGCTGAAGCGCTACATCAGTCAGGATCCGCCGGTCCCGTACGACTTCGACGGCATCGTGCTGCGTGACGACTGCTATGCGAACTTCTCCTGGGGCTCCGGCAGCGCCCGGCGCAGCGTGCGCGAGAAGCTCGTGCGCGCGTCGGAGTACCTGCGCGAGTACCGGCAGTGGCAGATCGACGTCAAGAACGACAAGGAGCTGAAGGAACCCAGCAAGAAGGGCGTCGACAACTCGGTGCTCGACGTGCTGCAGGGCAACGTGCTCGCCAAGTTCCGCGCCGACAGCCGCGAAGACCTGCTCGGCATCGCGCGCATCGCCCAGGAGTTCGGCTTCCGCCCCGCGATCGACGGCTGCCGTGAAGGCTGGACCGTCGCCGCCGAGCTCGGACGCGCCGGAGCCTTCGCGATCGTCACGCCGCGCGAGCGCCGCGACAAGTCCGAGATGCTGGTGCGCGAGGGCGGCTCCTCGATCGAGAACGCCGCCATCCTCTACGCAGCCGGCGTGCAGGTCGCGATCAAGCCCGCCAGTCGCGGCATCAGCCTCGGCGGCATCACCGGCCGCGACATCATGCACCTGCCCGTCGAGGTCGGCTTCGCGATCCGCGGCGGTCTTCCGGAGGACGCGGCGATCGCCGCCGTCACGACGGTGCCCGCGCGCATGATGGGCGTCTCGCACCGCGTCGGCACCTTGGAGGTCGGCAAGGACTGCGACCTGATCGTCACCGACGGCGACCTGCTCCACTACCAGACCTTCGTCCAGTGGACCGTCATCGACGGCCAGGTCGTCTACGACAAGCAGGACGAGCTGTACTTCGCGCACATCCGCCCCCGCGCCGAGACCGAGGTCGCGCCGCTGCGCCGCCTCGACGCCGGCGAGAACGAGGAGGCCGCCGAGGAAGGCGACTCCGAAGCGGACGGCGACGACGACAAGGACAAGCAGAACGGCAAGGACGAGGAGGAGTAGGCCTTCGATCTCGCCCGCACCGACGACCTCGCGCGGCCCCGGGACCGATTCCGGGGCCGCGCCTCTTTCCCGCCGATCCCGGAGGCCCTTCTTTCCGCCGCGGGAGCGCTCCCGAGATATGCTAGCGTTCCACCGGGCGGCGTCCGCCCGCCGACCGGAACACGTCTCCGACCCCTGACCCATGAGCCTGCGCGATCACCTGCGCGCGGTCGATCCCGGCCGCAAGGACACTCGGAACCTCTCCTTCGAAGAGGCTCGCGACGCCTTCGGAGCCATGCTCTCCGGCAGCGAGTCCGAAGTGACGATCGCGACCTTCCTGGTCTCGTTGCGCTACAAGGGCGTGACGGTCGAAGAGCTACGCGGCTTCGCCAGCGCGGCCCGCGCGCGCGCGACGATGCCCTGCCAAGGCATGCCCGGCCTCGTCTGCGTCTCGCCTCCGCACGACGGTTCGAGCACCAAGCCGCCGCTCGACACGGTCGCGTCGTTGATCGCCGCCGCCGCCGGTGCGCGCGTGCTGCTGATCTCCGACCGCTGCGTCCCGCCCAGCCGCGGCCTGACCGCCGCCAGCGTGCTCGAGCACCTCGGCGCGGGCATGACCTGGGATCCCGCGGAAGCCGAGAGCTGGGTCGCGAAGTGTCGCTTCGCCGCTTGCTCGGTCACCGGCATGCTCCCGGCGCTGATGGGGCTGCGCAAGATCCGCGAGGAGGTCTACATCCGCACGCCGCTCTCGACGGTCGAGAAGCTGATCGCGCCCTCCTCCGCCGCCGTCGTGGTCGGCGCGCAGGGCGGTCCCGTGCTCGGCATGGCGGTCGAGGTCATGCAGGGCCTCGGACACCCGCACGCGATCGCGGTGCAGGGTGTCGAAGGCAGCCCGATCCCGTACGTCTCGAAGCGCACGCGCGGCGTCGAACTCGACAAGTCGCACCTCGTCACGGTGAACGTCGAACCCGACGACTTCGGGCTCGCGTGCTCGAGCGAGGCCGAGCTCCCACTCTTCAGCCTGCCGCCCGAGGGACAGGGCCCCGGCGACAGTCCGCCGCTCGTCAAGGCGGCGGGTGACATCTCCGCGCTTGTACTGGCCGGCGAACCGGGCCCGGCGCGCAACGCGGCGCTGCTCGGCGCGGCGCTGATCCTCAAGTCCGCGGGACGCTGCATGACGCTCGCCGAAGGCGTCGACGCCGCGACGACCGCGCTCGACTCGGGCGAGGCGATGGGCGTGCTCCGCAAGCTGCGCGAGCTCGCGAGCTGACCGTGGTCGACCTCTCCTTCCGATTCGACCTGTGGTGGAAGCGCCTGCCGGCGTCTCCGAAGGACGCGGGGAAGATCAGCTTGCTGATCGTGCGGCCGGGTGAGCCCGGCGAGGGTCGTCGTGAGACGCCTGATGCGATCGAAGCCGACCCGGAGCGCGGCGTGATCGGAGACCGCTGGGTCACGGACCCCGACCGGCGCCTCACGAACCAGGTCAGCTTGATGAACTCGAACGTGTTGCGCTCGCTCGCCGGCGACGACCGCGCGAAGCAGGCGCTCGCGGGCGACAACATCATCGCGGACCTCGACCTGTCGGAAGCGAACCTGCCCGTCGGTTCGCGCCTCGCCGTCGGCGACGTCGTCTTCGAGATCACGCCCGACCCGCACCGTCCGTGCAGCAGCTTCGTCGAACGCTTCGGCGCGTCTGCGGCGAAGAAGGTCGCCCGCGCCGGCCGCAAGGGACGTCGCGGGCGAGGTGTGTTGATGCAGATCGTCGCGGGCGGACGCGTGCGCGTCGGCGACACGCTGCGCGTGGTGTCGCGTCCGAGCTGAACGCGGTCAGCGCGGGACTTCGCGCGCTCGCTGCTGCCCCGGGGGAAGCTCGCGTTCCTCCGCGGGAGCGTGCTCGACCTCTACCGGGCACTCGGGCAGATCCTCCAGAGCCCCGCTGTCCGCCGTCGGCGCCGGGACGAGCGTCAACTGCACCATCAGCAGCAGCTCCCGTTCCCCGTCGGGCACCCGGAACCAAACGCCGGCGCCGTCGCGCAAGAGAACCGTCGACGACAGACTCGACGTGAGCACCGTCGGCTGACTGATCGTGACCGGCGGCGCGTCGATCGTGACTTGGATCTCCTTGGTCGGGATCGGCCGCTGGATCTCGGTGCGCTCGAACTCGAAGTCGAGGGCGTAGAGGCCGGGCTCGATCTCGATGCCGGCCAAGTCGCAATGCGTTCCCTCCCGCACGACGTCGATCACGGGGTCGGCGATGGCCTGCGGCCCGGGGTGTACGTAGACGACCTCGTAGCTCTTCACGTAGGCGACCTCGTTGAACACGTCCATGTAGGCGTGTGAACCCGAACCGATCCGGAGACGCGGTGCCGAGAGCACTTCGAACCCGGTCGCGTCGAAGCTCGCACTCAGCGCATCGGCGCGGGCCTTGTCCGCGATCACCTCCGTCGGTCCTTCGAGACCGATCGCCTCGAGCGCAGAGCGTTCGGCGCGCAGCTGCTTCGTGTCGAAGTTCAGGTAGGGAGCATCCTCCCGGCGCTGCAACCCGAGGAACTGGCGGATCCACGCGTGCTGCTCGGCGGTCGCGGTGACGACGAAGACACTCTGGTGGTGGACCTGCAGCTCGTCGAGACCGCGCTGGAACTTCGGGCGCACGTGTCGCCGGATGGCGCGCTCCATCAGCGCGAGCCGCTCTGCACCGAGTTCCTCCCGATAGCGACGGGCGTCCGGCGCGAGCTCGCGGAAGCGCTCGTCGAAACCCGGCGGCAGGGCCAGGTCCTCGAGGTCGTAGATCGCCACGCTGCGCGGCGCCTTCGGATCGGCGAGCGCTTCCTGCGCCTGCGCGGATTCCGGCGCCGGTTCGAGCGCGATGCGTTCATCGATCGGCGCATTCTGGTTCCAGCCGAGGATGGCGCAGAGCGCCGCGAGCTTGCACAGGATCATCGGTTCGTCTCCGGGTCGAAGGTGTCGGTGTGCGGTCGAGCGAGCGTGCCGTTCGTCGGCAGCGCGTTGCTGGTGTTCGTGATGCGCAGCGGTCCGTCCGAGCTGCGCGAGGCCGTGAAGCTGCGCTGCGCGTCGACGCGCGTCGCGGTGAGTCGGTAGTCGACGACGCGCGGACTCGGCGCGTTGGCGGAGCGGGGGTGGGCTTCGTGCTCTGGCGTGCCCCGGGGAGCGGCGAGTGCGGCGACGAGGGCCGCGGCGAGCGTGGCCGCGAGCTCGAGCAGCCGGCGGCGTGGCTGCGGGGCAGCACGCTCCGTCGCTGCGGCGAGCTCGGTCGTCTCGAAGAGTTCCAGGCGTCGCTCGAACCGCGCGTATTCCTCCAGCGCTTCGGGATGCGCGGCGAACCACTCCTGCAGCAAGGCGTCGTCCAACGGATCGCGTCGCTCGTCCAGCGCGGCGTGCACGCACGCCCATGCTCGTTCTCGTTCCATCAGTCCTCGTCCTCGACTTCGCGCAACGCGGCCAGCCTGCGCCGGGCGCGGTGCAGGTGCGACTTGATCGTTCCCTCGGGCATCTCGAGCGCCGCGCTGATCTCGCGCAGGCTCTGCCCCTTGCGGTGGAAGCGCTCGAGCACGTCGCGCTCGGCAGGCGCCAAGCGCCCGAGCCAGTGTTCCACTTCCTCGTGCATCTCGACGGCGCGCAGCTCGTCCGACTCGACCGCGACCTGCGGGTCAGGGACCGAAGCGGGTTCCCGCGCACCGCGCTCGTGCGCGTCGATCCAGGCGCGCAGCGCCGTCCGCCGCAGCCACGGCGCGAGCGGTCGCCGCGGATCGTGGCTCTCGGCCGAGCGCAGCGCCCGCGCGGCCACTTCCTGCACCAGCTCCTCGCGCTCGATCCCGCGCACGAGGCGCGACGCGTAGGCCCGCAACTCGGGCAGCGCGGCGGCGAGTCGATCCGCGAACGGACGCTCGTCCGACCCGGAAGGCTGGGGCATCGTCTCCACGGCCTACCAGTACCGAGCCCGGCCCCCGCGGGTTGCAAGCATCGGCGGAAAGCTCAGCGGGCCGTCGCCAGCTCCTTCCCCGCGGGTACGACGTCGATGATCACGACCTCCGGGCGGCACAGGAAGCGCAGGCGCGGGGCCATGCCGCGCTCCATGCCGATGCCGCGCGAGACGATCAGCTTGCGGCCTCCGTCGAGCTCGGTCATGCCTTGCGTCCACGCGCGCGGCACCGACGACAAGGTGATCGGCGGACCGAAGCCCGGCACGCGCACTTGTCCGCCGTGGCAGTGTCCTGCGAGCAGCAAGTCCGCGTCGACCGGCGCTTGGATCGCGTAGTCCGGGTAGTGACCGAGCGCGATGTGGAAACACTCGTCCGGTCGCGGCGTCGTTCGACCGAGTCGCCCTTCGCGGAAGCTGAAGCACGTCAAGGTGACGGGGCCGAGGTCGACCGTCGTCGTCTCCTCGTAGGTCGTCACGCCCGTGCCCTCGAAGATCGGCGTCCAGTTCCACTGACCCTCGCAGTTCCCGGCGACGGCGTGGACGCCGAGCGGCGCGTGCAGAGGAGGCTGCTTCAGCAGCTCGCGGAAGAGCGGGATCTGCTGCTTCCACTGCGCCGGCGACGAGCACTGCAGGTAGTCGCCGGCCAACAGGATCAGGTCCGCACCGGCGTCTCGCGCGATGCGCAACGCGTGCCGTTCGTGTTCACCGACGTCGTCCGTCTGGATGTCGGCGAGCAGCACGATGCGCAGCGGCACCTCGATGCGCGGGGAGACGATCTCGAACCGGCTGATCTCCAAGCGCCGCGGCTCGAGGTGGAAGGCGAAGCCGTAGACGCCGAGCATGCAGACGGCGGCGAGCGCGCCCGCGACGGCGAGGGCTCGGCTCGTTCGACGGGCAAGGAGCGCGACGGCGAGGGTTCCGGCGGGGAATCCCGCGAACACGCCCCACGCGAGCAGGCGCAGCTTCGCGAAGCCGCCGATCCCCGCCGCGAAGGACGCAGCGACCGGGACACCGAGGCACGCCGCGATCACCCACAGGAACGCGAGTCGCGGGCGTGGACGAGCCAGCCACAGAGCCGGAAGGACCGCGACGGCCAGGGCGGCGAGCGTCAGCTCGTCGATGTGGTGGAGGCTCGTCATGGAGCAGCAGGTCGCACTTCCCTTCGGGCGCGTCAGGCACGAAGGTATGCCCCGACGCCGCGATCGTAACCGAATCGGTTGCGCCGGCCCCTCGATGAACAAGGCCCGCATTCGCCGTCTGGCACTGCCGCTGTGGACCCTCACCATCGCGCTCGTCGCGCTGGTGATCTACTTGCGTGGCGACCGGAAGGGCGTCTTGGACGGCGGGGGCACCGGCGAACTTCCCGTCTACCCGGGGATCGGGCTCGACGTAGACGAGGAGGCGGCGCGCGGCCTGTTCGCCATGACGCCGGAGACCTTCCGCTTCGACTCGACCTGCTACTACCGCTACAAACCCTACGTCGACGAGAGCTTCGAGTGGCCCGAGCACCCCGCCGGTGCGTGGACGCGCACGACGAACCTCTACGGCTGGCGCGAGGACGGCGACGAACAGATATCGGACTACGACGTGCGCGTGCTCGTCACGGGCGACTCGCACACCGACGGCGCGTGCAACAACGACGAGTCCTTCCCGCACCTCTTGGAGGGCCGGCTGCAGGCGCGCGAGGACGGCGCGGGCACCGGCGCGCGCGTCGGCGTACAGAACTCGGGCATCGTCGGGTACTCGTTCCACAACTACCTCGGCGTGCTGCGCATGCACCTCGATCAGGACCTCGACGCTTTCGTCGTCGCGGTCTACGGCGGCAACGATTTCGCCGAGTCGATCCGTCCGCACCACTACTTCCGCGGCACGCGGCCCTCGGCGCGGCGCACGGGGTACTGGGGTCGCATCGAAGCGGCGCGCGCCGTCTCCGACCACGCCGTCGCGCAGAGCTTGAATCAGGTCCTGCTGTTCGACGAGCAGCCGGAGGAGATCGAGGTCGCGCTAGACGCCGTGCGCTTCACCGCGACGCAGATCCGCGACCTGTGCGAGGTGAACGGCGTGCGCCTGATCTACGCGTACATCCCGCCGGCCTTCGACGTGCCGTGGCCCAAGCTCGAAGCGTCGCGCCAGCGCGCGATGGACGTGCTCGACCTCGACGAGGACCGCATGTCGGTCTCGCGCGAGCTGAAGCGTTCGCTGTTCGAGATCCTCGACGAGCTCGGCGTGGACCACATCGACCTCGAGCCCGAGTTTCGCGCTCAGTCCGAGCGCTGTTACTGGGACAAGGACTTGCACGTCAACCTGCTCGGCCACGAGCGCATCGCCGCCGTGCTCGAGGCCTCGCTCGCGAGCGGCGCCGGCGCGATCGGATCGGGCGCCGGTCCGCGCGACGGCACGGAGTGGTCCGTCGACGAGCGCGCTCGCCTGCGCGCAGCCGGTCGCTGGGACGCGGGCGTACGCGTCGGCGAGTGGCGCGAGTGGTACCCCTCCGGCGACCTGCGCTCGAATGGGCGCTGGTCGAAGGGCGTGCGAGCCGGCGTCTGGACGTGGTGGTACCCGGGCGGCGTCGTGCAGCGCCAGGGCGAGATGCGCGACGGTCGTCCGCACGGCGTCTGGCGCGACTGGCATCCGAACGGCGCGCCCGCACAGTGGGGCGCCTACGCCGGCGGCCTGCCCCAAGGCCTGTGGGTGCAGTGGTGGCCCGACGGCTTGCTGATGAGCGTCGGCTGCTACGTCGACGGCGGGCGCTACGGCGAGTGGTGGACCTACCGCCCCGACGGTTCGCCGGAAGTCCGCGCGGAACTCTGGGCCGGAACGCCGGTCGGCGAAGTGCAGCGCTTCCCGGCGCCGCGCTAGATGACGCTGCGGCCCGCCGAGCGGCTGAGCCCGAAGCGCTCGATCTTGCGATAGACCGTCGCGCGACCGATGCGCAGGCGCCGCGCCGTCTCGAGCACGTTCCATTGCGTGCTCTTGAGCGCGTGCACCAGGATGCGCTTCTCCTGCTCCTCGAACGGACGCACTTCGTCGCTCGCGGAGAGCCTTGCCAGCGGGTCCTGGTCGTCGATGAGCCGCAGCGCGGAGGCATCACCATCGGGCGCGATGGCGGAGATCACGTTCTTCGGCAGCATCGACGCCTTCACGACGTCGCCGTTGGCGACGAGGGTCGCACGCTCGATCGCCGACTCGAGCTCGGGCAGGTTTCCAGGCCAGTCGTGCGTGGCGAGCACCTGGAGCGCGCCGGCGTCGATCGATTTCACCGACTTGCCGTGCTGCTTCGCGAAGCGCTTCAAGCCGGCGAGGGCGAGCAGTTCGAGGTCTTCCGTGCGTTCGCGCAGCGGCGGGAGCTGGATCGGGAACACGCCGAGTCGGTACTGCAGGTCTTCACGCAGACCGTGGGCCGTCCACCTCGCGGGGTCGTGCGTCGTCGAGGCGATGACACGGACGTCGACCGGGATGGAGCGCGGGTCGCCCATGCGCCGCACGTACGATTCCTGCAGCACCTCGAGCAGGCGCGCCTGGTGTTCCGTCGAGAGGCACTCGACGTGGTCGAGGTACACGGTGCCGCCTTCGGCTTCCTCGAAGGCACCGGCGTGGCCGTCGCGTTCGCCGAACAGTTCGACGCCGAGGCTGTTCGCGGGCAACGAACCGCAGCGCACGGCAACGAAGGGGCGCGTCGCGCGATCGCTCTCCGCGTGCACGGCGCGGGCAGCGCGTTCCTTGCCGGTCCCTGTCTCGCCGACGAGCAGCACGGCGACGTCCTTCTGAGCGGCGCGCTCGAGGAGTTCCTTCGCGCGCAGCAGCGCCGGCGCGCGGCCGATCAGCGTCGCGAGCCCGCGGTCGGTGCGTTGGGAACGCGCGGCGTCGCGCAGCTCGGTGCGCATGCGTCCCTGCGTCAACGCGTTGCGCAGCGCCGTGCGCAGCCGCAAGCCCGTCTCGTCGCGACCGACGAAGTCGACCGCGCCGTCACGCAGCGCGGTCGCCGCGCGATCCGCCTCGGCGAGCACGACCACCGGGAGGTCGGGGAGCGCCGCCGTGACGCGTTCCAGGAGCTGCGCACCCTGATCGCCCTCGAGCGAGAGGTCGATCACCAGGGTCGCGATGCGCTCCCGATCGATCAGGCGCGGAACTTCCGCCGCCGCTGTCGCCACGGAGAGCGCGACGCCGCTGCCTTCGAGTCCGCGTCGCACGAGAGAAGTCTGTTGCGGGTCGCTGGAAGCGAGGAGGATCCGATGCGTCATGTCGAATAATATACGGGAGCGAACACGATCTCTGCGTGAGCGGCGCGAGAGGCGGGTGCGAAAGAATGGCTCGAACGCCTGCGGGAGCCAGACGACGGAGCGTTGCGGGCATCCAGGCTAGCGGCCCGCCGGAGGGCGCTCCAGCGCCAAGATCCCGTCAAGACGGCGGATTCGGCCCGCGGGCACCGACTGTCTCGAATCGTTACGCTGTCGCACGAACGCATGAGCCTCCGCAGTCACCCCACCCGCTTCTTCATGCTGCTCTTCGTCCTGCTCGGCGCGGCGGTCGGCGCCGGCCTCTACGGGCTCGCCGGTTGGCCGCCGATCTGGTCCGCCCTGTGCGCCGCGAACCTCGTCGCGCTGGGGATCTGGGCCTGGGACAAGCGTCAGGCGGTGCGCGGAGGGTGGCGGGTCCCCGAGGCCGCGCTGCACGCCATGGCGGCTCTCGGAGCGACCCCGGCGAGCTTCGCCGCGATGCTGCTCTTCCGCCACAAGCTCAGGAAGCCCGGCTTCTGGGCGCTGTACACAACCCTTACCGCCTTGCAGCTCGCGGCGGTCCTCTACCTCAGTGGCCGACTGCCGCTGGGTGACTGAAGGCGCCGGCCCTCAGAGTTCCTTCCAAACCTTCGCCATGCTCTCGCCGCCCACGCAGAGGTCCCACTCGCACTGGTGACCGAAGGGCGTGGTCGCGACCTCGTAGCCGTTCGACCGCAGGCGTTCGGCGAGCTGTTCGATCCACTCGCGCGCGAAGTCCGGGGAACCCCCGCGCGCGCCGAGGTTGGTGAAGGAGTGCAGGACGACGCGCTCGAGGTCCGCCTTGCGCGCGACCCACTTGAGGTGCTTCGCGGCCTTGCGCAGCAGCGCGGCGGGATCCTCCTCGTCGCGTTCCTCGCCGTGCACGAAGGCGACGACGGTGTCCTCGAGCTCGCGTTCCTCGTCGAGCGGATCGGTGCCGGCGAGGCTGATCGAGCACGTCTTCCAGCGGAAGCGGCGGGCTTGGAAGCAGAGCAGGCGCATCGGTTCAGTCGAAGGCGTCGATCGCGCGCGCCACGACGAAGTCGTTCGCGGAGAGCCCGCCGATCGAGTGCGTCGACAGCACGAGCTCGACGCGGTTCCAGTTCGAGAGGTGGATGTCGGGGTGGTGGTCGTGCGCCTCGGCCACGGTGCCGACGGCGGCGATCCAGTCGAGCGCGGCTTGGAAGTGCGCGAGCTCGCGTTGCATGACCAGGGCGTCGCCGCGCCGCGTCCAGCCGTGCAGCTCGCGCAGCCAGCGTTCCGCCGTCTCGGCCTCGAGCGGCGGCGTTCCCTTCGGCAGCGGACGGCAGGTCATGGGGAAGTCGTCTTGCATCGCTTCGCGAGTCTCGCGCTTCGCTTCACGCGGCGCCATAACCGATCCAGTACGCCCAGAAGCCGAGCGCGTCCCGCAGGTGCAGGCGCGTGCGCGCGCCGAGCGGGCGTTCCGGCGAGTCCGCGGGCACGGTGACGACCTGCAGGCCCTCGCGCGCGAAGGCGAGCCGGACGCGCGTCAGGTGGAAGCCGTGGCTGACGGCGATCACGCGACCGCCCGCGGGCAAGCGGGGCTTCAGATTGTGCGCGGTGCGCGCCGTGCTCCAGCCCTCGTAGTCGAGCGCGACGTCCTCCGCGGCGACGCCGAGCTCGATCGCGGCGGTGCGCATCGCGTCGACTTCGTGCACGTCGCCGTCGCCGGGCCCGCCGGACATCCAGACGGTCGGCGCGAGCCCGGCGCGGTAGAGCTCGGCGGCGGTGTTCACGCGATCCTCGAGCGCGTGCGACAGGCTGCCGTCGGCGTAGGCGCGCGCTCCGAAGACGACGATCGCGTCGGCGGGCCCGCGGTAGTCGCTGCGTCCGAGCGTCAGGCTCAGCGCGAGCGGGAAGAGTGCGACGCAACCGGCGGCCCACGCGGCGGTCGCGATGCTGCGGCGTAGCGTGCTGCGCATGTCGGAGGGTCGTGCGCTCGCCACGCGCACAGCGAGCAGCGCGAAGGCGACCGCGAGCGCCGCCGATAAGGACAGCGCGGTTCCGAGCTCGACCGTGCCGACGCTCGCCGCGCGCGCGACTCCGGCGGCGTCGACCATGCAGCCGACGGCGAGCACGAGCGCTGCGACGACGCCGAGGCGGCGCGGGAGCGTTCGGGCGGGGAAGAGGCTCCACGCCGTCAGGGCGACGCACAGCGGCGCGAGCGCGACGCTCGGCGCACCGATCCAGAATTCGTTCGCGTCCCAGCGGGCGTCGAAGAGGTTCAGCGCGCCGTTCGCGAGCCCGAACAGGCCGAAGAAGAGCGCGAAGCCGCGCGCGACGTCGAGCGACGACCTGCGCAGCAGCTCACGCATGCGAGAAGGCCCGCGCTTCGAGCTCACGGAGTCGATCAACCCAGGGCTCGTCAGGCATGGGCAGCACGACGTGGCCGGCGCCCTCGAGCACGTGCAGCTCCGCGTTCGGGAGCAACGCCGCCATCTCCCGCGCTTCTTCGAGCGACGCGACGACGTGGTCGTCCGTGGACGCGAACAAGCTGACCGGCTGCGCGATGCGGTGCAGTTCCGGCCGCAGGTCGAGCGACGCGATCATCGCCATGCGCCGCATGTAGGCTTGGTCGAAGCCCTCGGAGGGCGGCAGTTCGTGGAAGCGGCGCAGCGTGTCCTCGTCGACGTCCTTGGCAAAGAGCTTGCCCGCCGCGAACCAGCTGCGGCCCAGCTGGAAAGCCCAGGTCGGGACGAGCGGCGCCGAGAAGCGCGACCACGCGAGCGCGGCGCGGCGGCGGTAGTGCGCGAAGCCGTTGACCAGCGCGAGACCGGCGACGAGGTCGGGGTGGTCGAGCGCGGTTCGCAGCGCGACCGCCACGCCGAAGGACTCGCCGAGCACGAGCGCGCGCACGACGCCCGCTTCGCGAACGGCACGCGCGATGCTCGCGGCGAGATCCACGTAGGAGTCGTCCTCGACGTCCGCGGTGTAAGCGAGCCGCAGGAGCCGGAACTCGGACTCGATGCGCTCGCTCGTCCCGAGCATCAGTTCGCCCGTCGCGTCGATGCCCGGCACGTAGACGACGGCGCGTCCGGTTCCGCGGTCGGCGTGGATGTGGGCGAGCATGGAGTCAGATCTTGATGCGGTGGAAGCTCCGGAGTGAGCCGCGCTCGATGATCGCCGCGCCGACGTCACCCGACGTGCAGTGCGCGGCGAAGCGTGCGTCGACACGATACTCCGCGCGCGCGCCGTCGATGAACTCGAGCGTCAGGAAGTACCTGGTGCTGACGTCGGAGAGCCCCGCCTTGCCGGTGACTTCCGAGCGCTCGTCGACGATCGCGGCCGCGCGTGGCAACAGCTTGCGACGCACCGGCCGAGCTTCGACCTTGCGCGGGATCGGGGGGAGACCTCTGAGCGCCGAGAAGACGGCGAGCAACACGGCCGCGAAACCGCCCAACACGAACATGACGAAGGTGTTGACGGAGAGGTCGCCCCGGGCGAACGCGACCAGCATGATCAGGGAGAGCGCGCCGACGCCGATCACCGTGTTGCGAGTCGGTCCGCGCCGCGCCGGAGGAAGCAGAGGGCCGGAACCATGGGTTCGGGCGAGCGGCTCGGGCTCTTCCTCGAGCGCCGCGCGCAGCATGGCCTGGAACTGCGGATGCGCTTCCAGCCGCTCGAGCCTCCCCGTGCGCTGCTCGTCGGGCGAGCGCGGCAGCTCGTCGACGGCGCGCGGGATCTCGGCGCCGCAGTACTCGCAGAAACGCGCGCTGGTGTGCTTGACGGCCGCGCCGCAGTGGGGACAGACGAGATGCGGCATGCTCTCAGACCGAGAGGCGCGCGAAGGCTGCGAGGTGTCGGTGTTTCGTGTACGCGACGCCGGCGTCGCCTTGGGTGATGTTGCCCGCGAGGCGCGAGCCCACGGTGAACTCGCTGCGCGAGCCGTCGTCGAACTCGAGCGTCGCGAAGTACGTCGTCCGCGCGCTCGTGTCCTTGCCGCCGCCGGAGAACTTGGTGCGCTCGTCGACGACGATCGCGGGGCGCCGCACGAGTTCCGCCGAGTGGTACTCGGAGGACTTCATCAGCACCTTCAGCGCGGCGTAGCCCACCACGCCGAGCATCAGCACCGGGACGAGGAAGAAGAAGCCCGGCGCTCCGGCGTTCCGCACACCACCGAGGAAGAAGAGAACGAAGAGCACCATCACCGGCGCGACGACGAGGATGCCGTAGTTCAGCGGCGGCTTCTCGATCGTCGGAGTCGCGCGCAGCAGTCCGTCGAGCTCGGGGTGTTCGCGCAGCAGCTCGAAGCGCGTCCGCTGCGCCTCGTCGCGCGTCTGCATGCGCGGCGCGCCTTCGCGCACGATCTCCGTGCCGCAGAACTCGCAGAAGCGCGCGCCCTGGCTCTTGATCACGGCGCCGCAGTGCTGGCACTCGGTCGCGGACATCAGGCGGGCACCAGCTTCAGGTCGAGGAGGTGGTTCGCGCGCAGGTAGGCGAGGCCGGCGCGGCGTGCGTCGGCGAGCTCGTAGGTGGTGTGGTCGGCGCGGTACTCGCGCTGCTCGCCGCTCGCGAACTCGAGCGTGACGAAGGCGACCACCTTGCGGCCGGCCTTGTCGAGCGTCATGCGGCGCTTCGTGACGACGAGCGCCGCGCAGCGTTCGAGCGGCGCGCGGCGGTAGGCTCGGAACGAGCGCACGATGCGGTAGGCCAGGTAGAACGCACCGACGCCGAGCAGCACGCAGACGGCCGCCGCGAAGAGCAGCAGGCTGCCGAGCAGTTCGTTGTTCCCGCCGCCGTGCTCGAAGCGGACCTGCGCGGCGCGGTTCAGGACGACCGAGACGGGCACCAGCAGGATCAAGGTCGCCGCCACGAGGGCGATCGCGGTGCGCAGGGCGCGGTGCTGGCGCTCGAGGAAACGGTTCGTCGGCACGTGCGCGTGCCAGGCTCCCTCGCGCGCCAGGCGAGTGATCTCGCCGTAGAGCCGCGACTTCTCCTCGCGCGAGAGCGGGATCGCGGCGGCGAAGGCTTGGCCGCAGGACGCGCAGACGACGGCGTCGGCGTTCGACGTGACGGTCGAGCAGCGGGGACAGGTGCGCGTCGTCATGCGGCGTCCTGCGGTCGGAAGTCGAGGAGGCGCCGGTCCGCCGCGTCCATCAGCCGCGCTTCTGCCCGCAACCGCCGCAGAACTTGGCGTCGGGGGCGAGCGGGTTGCCGCAGCCCGAGCAGAAGGCGGGGCCGGTCTTGGCGGGGTCGATCGCCGCCTTCAGTTCCGCGCCGCAGGCGGAGCAGAAGCGGCCGGGCGCCACGTTCGCGTTGCAGGCGCCGCAGACGATGCCGGGCGTCGCCGGGGCGAGCACTTCGCCGCCGCGTTGGTCGCGCACGAGCATCTGCGCCATGCCGAGTCCGACGCCGAGCGACGCGCCCGCCATCAGGCCGTTGCCGCCGCCGTCACCGCCGGCGCCGCCGCCCTTCGCCATGCCTTCGCCCGCGCCCATCATCGCCTTGCCGGCGGCGAACTGTTGATAGGCGCCGACTCCGCCGACGGTCTTCAGGTAGGCCGCGTCGGTGTAGAGGCGCTTCAGGTTGGCCGCGTCCTGTTCGTCGATCGCGATCACGAAGTTGCCGAGGCGCACGATCTCGATGCCGTAGGAGTCGACGTGTTGGCGCACACCCTCGAGGACGTTCTTCTCGATCTCCTCGGTGTAGGCGCCCGAGGTGACGTCGAGCATGGGCCACTTGTTCTTGACGAAGAGTTCGGCGATGCGGTCGCGGATGACCTTCAGCACCTGCTCCTTCATCCACGAGCGGACCGTGTAGGACTGCGCGCGGCCCATGCCGACGAGTCCGATGATCAACTGCTCGGGGTCGGTGACGCGGAAGGAGAACTCGCCGTGGACCATCGTCTCGGCCGGGACGCCGGACTTGGGGTCCTCGACGTGGCCGATGCGGCCGCCGAACTTCACGCCCGTGTGCTCGCGGACGTTGACGAAGAAGACTTCCGCGATGAAGACGTTGCCGCCCGTGAAGCTGTCGACGAGGTTCGACAGGAAGGGCAGGTTCGAGGTGTCCAGCGTGTGGCGGCCGGGCCCCATCGTCTTGACGACCTTGCCGTCGCGGAAGAAGACGGCGCGCTCGTCGGCTTCCACCGTGAGCTGCGACTTCATGGGGATCGTCGGATCCGGGTGCTTCCAGACGACTTCCGCCTTGGCGGCGTCCGGACGCGCGACCATCATCTCGCCGACGCCGCTCTTGAACCAATCCATCACGCCCATGGTGAATCCTTCTCTGCCGGTCTGAATCTTCTCGGGCCTCGCGGGAAACGAGGATGAACGAGGGAACGTCGCCCCCGTACGGGCAGGATAGGTGGGTATTCACAGGCGTGCCAGAGCGGGCCGCGAGGAGGGGGCAGGTTGACCGAAGAGCGAGTGCGGACGGACGAGGAGCGCGAGGGGCCGCCGGCCGCGGGGACGCGGGCGAGCAGCGAGCAGTTCCCCTGCCGGGAGTGCGGCGCGGGCATGCGCTGGGACCCGGAGCGGGACGCACTCGCCTGCGACTTCTGCGGCGCGACGCGCGAGGTCGAGGTGCTCGCGGACGAGATCGTCGAGCGTCCGCTGGAGGAGGCGGGGGACGCGGCACGCGGGCTCGGGCTCGAGCTGCGCGTCGTGCAGTGTCGGAACTGCGGCGCGCGCCTGGCGCTGGAGCCTCCCGTCACCTCGGACAGCTGCGCCTACTGCGGCTCGACGAAGGTGATGGTGCAGGAGGCGAACCGCAACGCGATCCGCCCGGAGTCGCTGGTGCCGCTCGACGTCGGCAAGCGCCAGGTCGAGGAGCAGTTCAAGAAGTGGCTGCGCAAGCTGTGGTTCCGACCGAACGAGCTGAAGCGCGCCAAGCGCTTCGACGCCGTCGGAATCTACGTGCCCTTCTGGACCTTCGACTGCCTCGCGGACTCGCAGTGGACCGCCATGTCGGGCACCTACTACTACGTCCCGGTCACGCAGCCGGTGATGGTCAACGGCAAGCTGCAGATGCAGACGACGATGCAGCAACGCGTGCGCTGGAAGCCGGCGCGCGGCGAGCGCTCCGACGTCTACGACGACCTGCACGTGCACGCCTCGAAGGGGCGCTGCGCGGAACTCGTCCGCGAGCTCGGTCCGTTCGACACGAGCGGGTTGGTTCCCTACCGCCCCGAGTACCTCGCCGGCTGGCGGGCCGAGGAGTACCAGATCGACCTGGCCGACGGTTGGGAAGCGGGGCGCCGCGAGATCCACGAGGACCAACGCCGCCGCTGCGGAGCCGACGTGCCCGGCGACACGCAGCGCGACCTGCGCGTGCGGACCGAGCTCTCCGACGTGCGCTGGAAGCACGTGCTGCTGCCCATCTGGAGCTTGTCCTACCGCTTCCGGGGAGCGACCTACGCCGTCCTGATCCACGGGCAGACCGGGCGCGTCGTCGGCAAGGCGCCGTACTCCTTCGTGAAGATTGTCGCGGCGATCCTGGCGGTCTGCGTCGTTTTGGCCCTGTACCTGGCTCTCGGCTGACGCGATCCGCCGCGTCCTTCGCTGCGCCAGGACTCGTTTCCAGGAACCCGCGTCGCACAGACACGAAACTGGGGGCCGCTTCGGAACTCGCGCACGGGGGGCACCGTCCACGAATCCTGCTCGCAGGAGCCCGAAGAAAGCCCTCTCCCAGACGGGGGAGGTCTGCTCCCAGACACCGCAACCAGCTCGACACCGCACCAGCATGAAGTATCTCAGCACCGCTCTGTTGTCCGCCGTGGCCGCCTCCTACGCCTTCGCCGCGCCCGCACCGCTCGGCGAGGTCGGCTTCGAGGGCTGCACGCCCGGCTATTGGAAGAACCACCCCGAACGCTGGGACGGCACCGGCGGCGACGACTTCACGATCACCGTCCAGCACCAGGCCGAGTTCAACATGTTCTTCGGCGTGACGAAGGAACAGTCGGGCCTCCCGTACGGCACGACGCTGCTCGAGGCCGCGGACACGGGCGGCGGCGGCTTGGCGGCGCTCGCTCGTCACGCCGCCGCGGCGGCCGCCAGCTCGGACGCCACGATCAACTACCTGTACACCCTGGCCGAGGTGATCGCGATCTACCGCGACGGCGTCGGCGCCGATCCGGGGACGCTCGATGTCGAAGAGGCGAAGAACGCGCTCGAGGCGGCGAACCAGGCCGGCTGCCCGCTGGGCAACGACGACCCCGATATCACGCCCTACTGCTTCGGCGACGAAGGCAACTGCCCGTGCGGTGACTTCCTCGGCGGCGGTGGCTGCTTGCACTCGGGCGGTCAGGGCGCGCTGCTCAGCGCGATCGGGTCGACCAGCGTAGCGGCGGACGACCTCGTGCTCACCACGACGCAGCTCCCGCCGAACACCTACTCGATGACCTTCATGGGTCTGCAGGGCGGGAACACGCCCTTCGGCAACGGTCGCCTGTGCGTCTCGTCGCCCGGCTCGAAGCTGTTCCGCTACAAGCCGGCGCAGAACTCGACGCCCACCGGGACGATCCAACTCGGCCCTGGAATCGCCGCGCTCAGCCTCGACTTCCAGCAGTGGGGCGGGAACATCACGCCCGGCTCGACCTGGTACTTCCAGACGTACTTCCGCGACATCAACCCGAACTGCAACGCGAACTTCAACCTCTCGAACGCGGTGCGGATCGACTTCGTGCCGTAGTCCAAGACCAGGGCTCTCGTGCAGCGGGGCGGGGTCTCGAGACCTCGCCCCGCTGCTTCGTTCCGTAAGTTCGAGATTCCGCGTTCGGTCGGAAAGGAGCCTCCCGGAGGCCTCGAATCGAAGATTCGCGAGAATTCCGGCTTCGCCTGGAACGCGGGGTAGTCTTCGTTGCTGTCCCTCACCGAGGGTGCTGCGCAGGGCTCCGCGGCCCGCCAAGAAGCACCCGGGATCGACCTGGCAAGGACCTGTCGCCGCTCGCGCGACGCGTGCCGCATCGATGGGACGGCGCTCCACCGTGATCCAACGAAGAAGCGTCATGAACATCCGCATCGGTTCCTTCACCCTGGCCCTCGTTCTCACTGTTCCCGCCGCCGCCCTCGCGCTTTCGCCGACAAATGGAGGCCACCACTCCGGAGGTCACGGCCACCACTCCGGCGGATGGGGTGGATGGGGCGGCGGCTCCGGCGGTTGCAACCAGCAACCCGACGACGCCGAGGGTTGCACGCCCGGCTACTGGAAGAACCACGCCGAGCGTTGGGACAACCTGGACCAGGACGACTTCACGATCAGCGTGAAACACCAGGCTGCCTTCAACCAGTTCTTCGGTGTGACCTCGGCGCAGTCGGGCATGCAGGATTCGGACACGCTGCTCGACGCGGTGTTCCTGGGAGGCGGGGGCGTGAACGCGCTGAACCGCCACGCGGCGGCGGCGGCGGCGAGCGCGGATTCCCCCGCGGTGAACTATGCGTTCAGCCTCGATGAGGTGATCGAGACCTACCAGGACGCGGTGGGTGCCATCGACGGTCCGCTCGGCATCTGCACCGGCAAGAAGCGCCTCGAGAAGCAGAACGAGAAGGGTTGCCCGCTGGGCAACGAGGACCCCGACATCACGCCCTACTGCACGGGTGACGAGGGCAACTGTCCCTGCGGTGACTCGGTCTCCGGCGGCTGCCCGAACGCGACGGGGAACGGTGCGCTCCTCGGCGGCGCGGGCTCGACGAGCGTCGTGCTCGACGAGCTGGTGCTGACGACCACCCAGCTCCCGCAGAATGCCTTCGCGATGACCTTCATGGGGCCCGGTGCGGACAACATCCCCTTCGGCAACGGACGCCTTTGCGCCTCGCCCGGCGGCGCGAAGCTCTTCCGCTTCCTGCCGGCGCTGAACTCCGGTGCGAGCGGCTCGATCCAGCTCGGCCCGGGACTCGTGGACATGAGCCAGGTCAACGCTTTCGCCGGCGGAAACATCACGGCCGGATCGACCTGGTACTTCCAGACCTACTACCGCGACTTGAACCCGAGCTGCAACACGAACTTCAACCTGTCGAACGCCCTGCGCGTGGACTTCCTGCCGTAACACCAGAAGTACGGTACCGCGTTCGATTTTCTCAAATAGGCAGCGAGGCCGGTGCTCCGCACCGGCCTCGCTGCCTATTTGAGAAAATCGAACGCGGTACCGTAAGTCCCCGCGCTAGTAGTTCTTGGCGAACAGCACGCGCTGCGTCGACGGTGCGCCGGTCAGGATGCACTTGCCCGCTTCCGGCGCCGGCCCTTCGCCCTCGAGTGCGAGGCAACGGATCGTCGCCTTCGTCGCGTCCTTGATCTTGAGCTCGGTCTCGGTCGTGCCGTCCCAGTGCGCCCAGACGAACGACGACTTGCCGTCCGCGAAGGCCGCTTGGAAGTCGTCCCAGCTGTCGATGGTCTTGGTGTTCTCTTCCAAAGCCGTCTTCGCGCGTTCGTAGAGGAAGTCCTGGAACTCGTCGAGGATCTTGCCTACGTGCACGCCGAGGTCCGCCATCGGCAGCGTCTCCTTCATCGCGCGACCCTTCTCGTCGAGCTCGGAGATGCGGCGCTTCGCCATCACGGTGCCCGACTCGAGGTCGCGCGGTCCGACCTCGAGGCGCAGCGGGACGCCCTTGCGCTCCCACTCGTAGTACTTCGCCCCGGGCTTCAAGCCTTCACGGTCGTCGAGCTCCACCGACAGACCATCCTCGCGCAAGCTGCGCGCGAGCTCGTCGGCCTTCGCGAGCACCGCTTCCTTCTCGTCGTCCTTGCGGTAGATCGGGACGATCACGACGTGGATCGGCGCCAGCTTCGGCGGCAGCACGAGGCCGTCGTCGTCGGAGTGCGCCATGATCAGCGCGCCGACGAGTCGCGTCGAGACGCCCCAGGACGTCTGCCAGACGTGCTCGCGCTCACCGTCCTTGTTCTGGAAGGTGACGTTGAACGCCTTGCCGAAGTTCTGGCCGAGGTCGTGGCTCGTGCCGCACTGCAGCGCCTTGCCGTCCTGCATCATGCCTTCGATGCAGAGCGTCTCCAGCGCGCCGGCGAAGCGTTCGTTCGCCGTCTTGATGCCGCGGATCACGGGCAGCGCCATGACCTCGCGACAGAAGTCGGCGTACACGTTCAGCATGCGGATCACTTCTTCCGAAGCGTCCTCGTGCGTCGCGTGGGCCGTGTGGCCTTCCTGCCAGAGGAACTCACCCGTGCGCAGGAACAGGCGCGTGCGCAGTTCCCAGCGCATCACGTTCGCCCACTGATTGATCAAGAGCGGCAGATCGCGGTGCGAGTCGATCCACTTCGCGAAGAAGTGACCGATGATCGTCTCCGAGGTCGGACGGATGCAGTACTTCTCCTCGAGTTCCTTGCCGCCGGCGTGCGTGACGATGGCGAGCTCGGGCGCGAAGCCCTCGACGTGCTCCGCTTCCTTCTCGATGAAGCTCATCGGGATGAGCAGCGGGAAGCAGGCGTTCTTGTGGCCCGTCTCCTTGAAGCGCCGGTCGAGGTCGGCCTGCATCTTCTCCCAGATCGCGTAACCGTGCGGCCGGATGACCATGCATCCGCGCACGACGCCCGCCGCTTCGGCGAGTTCCGCCTGGGCGATGACGTCCTGGTACCACTGGGAATAGTCCTCGGCGCGGGGGGTGATGCGTGCTTCCGCCATCTCGTTCCTGTCGTGCTGAGCGCCCGGGGGCGGGCGCGGTCGGCCGAAGAGGGTAGGGGAGGCGGGCGAGGGGCACCACCCCGCGGCGCCGCGCGTCCGGCGATTGTCGCGATTCGGGGGCTTGGGATAGAGTTCGGGCCGGACCACGAGGCGCTCCATCGCCTCCCGACTGCCCCAGCCCCCGAACCAGGACCCATCACCGTGCCCGAGACCCAGGTCGACATCACCCTCGAGATGACCATGTCGGAGATCCTCGACAAGGTTCCCTCCGCGCAGCGCGCGCTCTTCCAGCGCTACCACGTCGGCGGATGTTCGTCGTGCGGCTTCCAGCCGTCCGACACGCTCGCCAAGGTCTGCAAGGACCACAACCTGCTCGACACCTCGGGCGTGATCCAGACGATCAAGAACTCGCACGAGACCGATCAGAAGATGCAGATCGAGCCGACCCAGGTGAAGGCGTGGATCGACGCCGGCGAGGACTTCTCCTTCATCGACGTGCGCCCCGCGGAAGAGATCGCGATCGCTTCGATCGAGCACGCCGAGCCGCTCGACTTCACGAACTCCGAGAAGTACATGCAGCTGCCGAAGGACCGCCGAATCGTCTTCTCGTGCCGCTCCGGCGTGCGCAGCATGGACGTCGCCAGTTACTTCCTCGGCCACGGCTTCACCGCCGTCTACTCGATGCGCGGCGGCATCCTGGCGTGGAGCGACCAGATCGACGGGTCGATTCCGAAGTACTGAGAGCCCATGAGTGTCGGGGGCCGTGCCTCTGGACAGTTCCCCCGAGCACGATTACACTCCTCGAACATCGACCGTCCGCCTGCCTGGGCGATCGATGGGGGCGCCCGCGAGGGCGTCCTCGGCGCCGGAGCCGATCCTGCCTGAAGCTCCGGGCGCGCCGGTGCGGGTTCCTGCCGCCCGTCCGGCCGTCGACTGGTGTCCTGTCATCAGATCCGACCCATGCGGGGTCGCTTCCCTAAGGAGCGACCCCGCTTTCACGTCGGGTCGCTCCGCGCGCAGGACGGCGCGAGACGTGCGCTACAGCCCGCTGTCGTGCCAGGTCTCGTCGAGACCGATCACGTCGAGCAAGCCGCTGCCCTTCTGCACCTCGACGAGTCGCTCCTCGCCGCGGTAGGAGAGCAGGAAGCGACCGCCGCGCTGCGCGAAGCCTTGCGCGTCGAAGAGCACGGCTTCGCCCTCGGCGAGATCCAGGCAGGTGAGCTTCACGCCCTCGAAGACGGCGTCGCGCGAGTAGCTGCGGACGAAGTCGCCGCCACCACCGGGATCGGCCAGGTGCCGACCGGTCTCGTCGAGGGCCTCGTAGCCGTCGCCGTTCGCCAGGAAGCGGAACTGCACCGCGAGGTGGCGGCTCGCCGCGCGGTTCTGTGCGGCGCGCAGGTCACGCGCCAGCAGCTTCGCCGCGTTGTCGAGCGTGACCGCCGGACGCGCGTAGTACGCCGGGATCGCGAGCGACGCCACGACCGCGATCAGCCCGAGCACCACGAGGAGCTCGAGCAGGGTGAATCCACGCTTGGATCGTTGGGCGAAGGTCGGATGCATCGAGACCGCGGGTGCCTCAGAACCGGGGGGCTTGTCCGCGGTACGCACCCCACTCACCGGGCGCGTTGAGGCGCAGCTCGTCGGCGAGCGGATCATAGAGCCAGCCGCTGCGGCCGTCGACCTCGGCGGAGAGCTCGCGACCGTTCACGATCCGCACGTCGGTCAGGCCGTTGAGCGGGTTGCGCGGGATGTCGCCCGTGAGGTAGGGGCCGAAGGGGTGGCTGCCGAGCGCTTGCGGCAGGGCGTGGCCCTCGCCGTCCGTGTGCAGCAGCAGCTGGCGACGGAAGTCGCGTTCCGTGTGGATCGAGCCGTCGGGCGAGGTCCCGGGCACGCGGCCGTGTTCCGTCCGGTAGTCCTCGATCGCGCCGCGCAGGCGGCCGTAGGCGAGGCGCACTTCGGCGGAGAGTCGTTGGTGCTCGAGCTCGTCTGGCGAGAGCGGACGCTCCGGCACGGCCAGGAAGAGCAAGAGGCCGATGATCGCGAGCAACACGCTGACGCCGGTCCAGGGCAGCGTGTCGGAAAGCGGTTCCTGGTGCGGCGGCCCGACGCTCCGCGTGCGATCGGTGAGGTGGGGAGCGGGGGGAGTATCCAGCGTCATGGCGGCGATCCGGGGGTGGGGAACCGTCTCTTCTTCGGCCGTGCGAGAGGCGGTCTTGAGCTTGGGCGGCGCTCCCGCGGCGCCCTCCGACGATCCCGCGCGGCGATCGTTCGGTCCGCACGCGACGCTCGGGTTAGAATCCTCCCTCCGAACCCGAGGCCGCATCGCGGTCCGCCGACCTCGGATCCCCGCGCCGCGCGGTGGGTCCGGAACTTCTTTCCATCCTCATGCGCCTCTTCTCCCCGACCCGCGCGCTGCACTTGGCCGTCCTGTGCGCGGGCCTCCTGTCCTGCACCAAGCAGGCGGCGACCGCGCCGCCGTCCGTCTCCGAGCCCGAGAACCTGGCCGACTACGACCCCCAAGTGGTCGAGCTGATCGAGTCCCAGATCGGGCTGGTCAGGGCACTGCCGCTCGACGTGGTCCGGCGACGCAACTTCGCGCTCGCGCTGGAGGCGAACTCCCTGTGGTCCGACAGCGTCGCGGCGTGGGAGACGGTGATGCAGATGGAGCCGGACGACGTGAACTACCGCTATCACCACGCGTACTGCGTGGACAAGACGGGCGAGACGTCGCGCGCGCTGGAGTTGATGCAGGGGATCGTGAACGATCGTCCGTCCTTCCCGGCCGCGCAGTTCCACCTCGGCATGTTGCTGCTCGACCTGGGCCGCTTCGAGGAGGCGCGCCAGGCGTTCCGCGTCGCGGACGCCCAGACCTCCAAGCACCCCGCGCCGGCCGCGGCGATCGCGGAGGTCGAGTTCAACATCGAGAACTACGAGGCTGCCGAGGAGGCGGCGCGCCGCTCGATCGAGATCGCGTCGGACTACCGCCCCGCGCACTTCGCGCTCGGGAAGATCCTGCGCGCGACGGGCCGCGTCGAAGAGGCGGAACAAGAGCTGAACCGCGGCATGGAAGCCGTCGTGACCTACCTGCCGACGCCGCTCACCAACGTGCGAACCGACCTCGAGCGCGGCTACACCAAGGACATGAACGACGCGGGCAAGATGCTCGAGTCGGGTCGACCCGACCTCGCCGTCGCCCTCCTGGAGGGTGTCGTCGAGCGGCACCCCGGCGACGCGTCCGCTTCGATCAACCTCGGCGTCGCCTACACACACTTCGGCAGGCCCGACAAGGCGAAGGCGACCTTGTCGACCGTGATCGAGCAGGATCCGGAGAACTTCGGCGCCTACATCAACCTCGCCGCCGCGGAAATCGACCTCGGCGAGCTGATCGAAGCGATGGCGCACGTGAACAAGGCGATCGAGTTCGCGCCCGACGTCGGTCGTGCCTACCTCGTCAAGGCGCAGGTCTTCACGACGATGGCGCGCCACCAGGACGCCTACAACGCGCTGCTCAAAGCGCAGACCTTGGACACGACCGATGCGCAGATCCAGGCGAAGCTGGGCAACGCGGCGTGGAAGCTGCGCAAGGACGAGGCCGCTCTCCAGCACTTCCGCAGCGCGGTCGCGTTGAACTCCGAGGACCAGATGTCCTACTTGAACATCGCGAAGCTCTGCATCGTTCTCGACCGTCCCGCCGAAGCAAACGACGCCTATCAGCAGGCGCGCGAGTTGGATCCGAACAGTCCGCTGATCAAGGACTTCGAGGGTTGGTGGAGCCGGGTCAAGAAGGACTCCGAGAACTAGCGATGCAGCGACAACGGTCGATCCTCGGCACGGCGTGCGTGGTCTCCTGCATCGTCTCGAGCGCGCTCATCACGTCCTGCGGCGGCGACGGCGCGGGCGGCAACGCGACGCCCGCGACGACGCGGAGTAGCGCTTCCGAATCGGGCGCATGGTTCCGCGAAGTCGCCGCGCAGCGCGGTCTCGACTTCGTGCATCGACGCAATGGCGAGCGCCAGAACTACTGGGTGCCGGAGATCAGCTCCGGCGGCGTCGCCTTCTTCGACTTCGACGGTGACGGTGCGCTCGACATCTACTGCGTGCAGAGCGGTTCGCTCGAGCCTCCCGGGTCGGGCCCGGGCCGCAACAAGCTCTACAAGGGTGACGGGAAGGGCGGCTTCACCGACGTCACCGCCGGCTCCGGCGTCGACGACATGGGGTACGGACACGGCGTCTGCACAGGGGACTACGACGGCGACGGTGACTTGGACCTGTACGTCGCGAACCTCGGTCCGAACAAGCTGTTCCGCAACGACGGCGGGGGGCGCTTCACGGACGTGACGGCGGAAGCCGGCGTCGCCGGGAACGCCTGGAGCGCCGGTTGCGTCTTCGCCGACTACGACCTCGACGGCGACTACGACCTCTTCGTCGTGAACAACCTGAGCTGGTCGCAGGCGATCGAGCGCATCTGTCGCACGACGCGCGGCGAGCGCGACTACTGCGCGCCGACGAACTACAACGCGCCGAGCACGGACACCCTGTTCCGCAACGACGGCAACGGACGATTCACCGACGTGTCCGAAGAAGTCGGTCTGCCGGCGACCTCGGGCACTGGCTGGGGCGTTGCGGTCGCGGACTTCAACGGCGACCGCTACCCGGACTTCTACGTCACCAACGACGGCATGCCGAACGCGATGTGGTACAGCGACGGCAACGGGAAGTTCACCGACGAAGCCCGCAAGCTGGGTTGCGCCGTGAACGGCAACGGCCGCTCCGAGGCCGGCATGGGCGTGCAAGTCGTCGACCTCAAGAACGACGGCAACTGGGGCCTGTTCATGACCCACGTGCGCGACGAGTCGAACACCTACTACGCCAGCAAGAACGGCGTCTGGGCCGACAAGACGAACGTGACGGGGCTCGGCGCGTCGAGCATGAAGTACACCGGCTTCGGCATGGGCTTCGCGGACTTCGACCAGGACGGGCTGCTGGACCTGTTCATCGCGAACGGGCGCGTCGCGCTCTTCCGGCCGCTGTTGCGTGAAGACGCCCCGTACGCCGAGCCGAACCAGCTGTACCGCGGCATCGGCGACGGCAAGTTCGACGAGCTCCCGAGCCCGACGGCGGAACCGCTGATCGCGACCAGCCGCGCGGCTGCCTTCGGCGACATGGACAACGACGGCGACGTCGACATCTGCTACATCGACAGCAACGAGTCGGTGAAGCTGCTCGAGAACGTCGCGCCGAAGGTCGGCGGTTGGGTCGGATTCCGTCTGCTCGACAAGGGCGGCTCGGACGCGCTCGGCAGCGTCGTGCGCCTCGAGCTCGAGGGCCGCTCTGCGGCGCCGGTCCAGACCAAGGTGCTCCAGACCAGCTACTCCTTCTGCGCCGCGAACGACCACCGCCTGCAGTTCGGCACGGGGGAGGCTGGCGCGGTCAAGCAGCTCTCGGTGACCTGGCCGGACGGCAGCCGCTCGCAGCACGGACCCTTCGAGCTCGGCCGCTACCACGTCCTGCAGCAGCCCGGCACCTGATTCCTCGCCCGCTTCCGGACGAGCGGCTCGATTGCCGTCGGAATCCGTCGAGTCGCTCGTCCCGTTCGGCCGATCTCGGATCGAGGCACGAGCCATGACCGATCGACGAGACGAGCTGGAGGGACAGGTGCGGCGCTTGGAACGGCGCCTCATCCGCTCGACGCGCTTCCAGCGCGGCCTGGCGGTGCTGCTGCTGCTCCAGCTCGCGCTGGCGGCCGGCGAACAGGAACCGGTCATCCCCGAAGTGATCCGCGCGCGGTCGCTGCAGGTCGTCGATCCCGAGGGCACTCCGGTCGTGCTGATCGCGTCCGATCGCGACGGCAACGGCGGCATGGCGCTCTACGATCGCGAGGGTCGCCCGCTGGTGAGCCTCGAAGCCGATCGGCGCGGCGCGGGCGCGGTCAACGTGATGGACCCCGACCGTCCCGCGATTTCGGCCGCCTTCCTCGGCGTGGATCCGCACGGCGACGGCTTGGCGGGAGTCCGCAGCGCCCGCGATCTCGGCGGTGCGTCCTTCGGCATCGGCGTCCACGGAGCGGGCGAGTTCGCGGTCTACAACGCGGCCGGCCGACGCGTCGCGGCGTTCGGCGGTGACGCTCACGGCGCGGGGATGCTGCGGCTCAGCGACGACGCGCAGAATCCCGCGGTGAACCTCGGGCGCACCGATAGCGGTCGCGGCGTCGTCACGGTCTTCGACGAGACCGGCAAGGCGCACGTCTACGGCGGCGAGTGAACGCGGAGCGCTCCGCGGCACGAACCGGGGTGTTCACCCGCTGCGGCGGAGCGCGCCGCCCGGTCGATGCAGGCAGAGGTCGTCGGCATCGCACGCCGAGCGACCGTCCCTCCCGCTCACGGGTCGGGCCCACAGGAGCACGCCGAATCCCCCCCTCGGCGCCGATCGGGCCCGGCTTGTCCAACCCGCGCGGTCTCCGCTCGGGTTCGGCCGGCCCGGATAGACTGGATCCGGCGTCGGCCTCGACCATCCCGCGATTCGTCGCAACGGGTTCGCTCTCGGCGCATGGTGTTCGCCGATGGAGCACTCCGACCTGACCGCCGGCCACGAGGCCGTGCTCGAGCAAGTCGCCTGGATGCGGCAGCTCGCCTTCGAGCTCGTGCGCGATCGCGGCACGGCCGACGACCTCGTGCAGGAGACCTGGCTCGCGGTGCTGCGCGCGAAGCCCGACGCCGATCGGCCGCTACGCCCGTGGCTGTCACGCGTCGTGCGCAACGCCGCCGCCCTGCGCCTGCGCCGTGGCGCCAGCCGCGCCGCGCGCGAGTCGGACGTCGCGACGCCCGAGCGGCTCCCGAGCGCGCACCAGCTCGTCGAGCGCGCGGAAGAACAACAACGCCTCGGCGAGGCCGTGCTCGCCCTCGACGATCCGTATCGAACCGTCGTCCTGCTGCGTTACTACGAAGGCCTGACGCCGCAGCAGATCGCCGCCGCGCAAGGCATCCCCGCCGCGACCGTGCGCTCGCAGCTGCATCGCGGACTCGCGAAGCTGCGCGAACGATTGGACCGCGAACACGGCGGCGACCGTCGTGCGTGGGTCATGATGTTGCAGCCGCTCTGGGAAGAGGCGAAGCCCGCGGCGGCCGGCTTGTCCGGCGGCGTGTTGATCGGGGCCGGCGCCGTCGCGGCGGCGCTGCTGTGGCTCGGCGTGAGCTGGGCCCTGCGCGACGAAACGGAGCGCGCGCTCGAACCGCACTCGACGCAAGTCGCCGCGCCGATCGTCTCGCCCGGCCGCGTGGCGCTCGACGGGGGAGGCCGGACCCCACTGGGTCCCGTGGTCGAGCCCGCGACCGAGCTCGAGTGGACGCTGCTCGACGCTCGCACGAGCGCGCGGCTCGCCGACTACCTCGTGCGCGTCGACGGCGAGGACTTCCGCTCGGACGCCGCGGGACGCGTCGTGCTCCCGGCGGACGCGAAGACGATCCTGCCCGTCGACGATCCGCGCGCAATGCTCGACGTCCTCTTCCGGCACGAGCGCCGCGAGCTGCGCGCGCTCGAGCGCGACGCCGTGGACCTGCCGCGCGACGACGCTTCCTTCGCGCTCCCGCTCGACGTCGGGCCGACCTACCGCCTCGACCTCGTCGGTCCGAGCAGCTTCGACCCGCGCGAGCTCGACGCGCGCCTCGTCGCACTGGATCTCGAGGACGGCAGCGCGAACTTGCGCCCGCGCCAGGTCGCACCCGTACGCGTCGCGGAGGACGGCGGCGCCTGGGTACGCTTCGCCAGGCGACCGAGCGGCGCCGATCGACCGGAGGCGCGCTGGCGACTCGAGCTCTCGGACTCCGCCGGCTTCCTGTTCGGTTCCGCGTCGCTCGATGCGCTCGACCCTTCGGACGGCCGGCGCGTGCGCGTCGAGCTGCAGGCGACCGGAACGATCGCGGGGCGCATCACCGGCTTCTCGCCGGATCGCCTGAACGAAGTCACAGCGTCGCTGCGCACGCGCGAGGGGGAGTTCATCGCGCCGCACTTCGCGCGGCCCGACGCGAGTGGCGACTACCGGCTGCGCTGGATCCCCGCGGGTGACTACCAATTGCACGTGATCGCCCCGGGCCAGTCGACCTGGACGAGTGACGTCGTCGTCGCGAGCGGCCGGGCGACCGACCTCGACTGCGAATTCGACGTGGTGTTGCCCGCCGGACCAGTGGCGGGAACCGTCGTCAGCGAGACCGGTGGCTACCAGGGGCAGCTGCTCGTGTTCCTCTTCGACGCGAACGGATTCGTCCTGGACGTCTTCCCGACGAGCTGGAAGCGCAACTCGGACGGCGCGCTCGAGGCTCCGTTCCGCTTCGACTACGCGCCGACCGGCGAGCTGCACGTCGACGTCCTCTCGCTCGCGGACGCGGTGACCTTCCGCGTCGATGTCGACGCCTTCGTCGCGCCGCTCGAGGACCTGCGCGTCACGCTGCTCGACGCCGCGCCGGCGGACGACTGGAGCTTCCGTGTCGTCGACGCCGAGACGGGCGCGGAGCTCGCCGAGTACGAGGTCGAGGTGCGCGTCGACGACGGCGAACCGCGCCGCTTCCGCGCGGCAGCTGTCGAGCGCGAAGGGCAGGCGCCGCGGACCGACACGCACCTCTGGACCACCATCGCCGGCAACCTGCGCTGGAACCGCTTCGAAGCCGTCGGACCGCTGCGCAGCCTGCCGACGAGCTCGCGCCTCGCCTGGACCGTGCGCGCAGACGGCTACCTGCACGCCGAAGGCACCGAAGCGTCATTCGAGCTCGACCCGAACGGCTCCGGGCTCACTGCCACGGTGCCCCTACGCCCGGAGTGAGCCCCGCCCGCGAGAATCCCGTTTAGAGTGCAACGGAAGGCCTGCCGGCGCACTGTCAGGTGTGGATTCGCCACGAACCTCGAACGAGACCCGCCATGAAGATCCTCACCATCTCGACCCTCACGCTCATCGCCGCCCCGGCCTTCGGTCGGTCCGACGTGCTCTATCACATCGATCGCCCCGCCGGCGTGCTGTCGGGTTGGGGGCACTCGCTCGTCATGCTCGACGACGTCGACGACGACGGAGTCGACGACCTCGCGGTGGGCATCTTCGTCCACGGCGGCGGCAACGTCGCGACGGTGCACTCCGGCGCGACGGGCGCGCACCTCTACACCTTGGTCGCCCCGGTCGAGCCGCTGTTCTACGGCGCGGGCATCACCAGCGTGCGCGACGAGAACGGTGACGGCGTGTCCGACGTCGTCGTCGTCGGAAGCCACTCGGGCGACCCGAACTCTCCCGACGGCTCGATCATCGTCTACTCGGGTGCCGACGGCGCGCAGTTGCGCCTCGTCCGCCCGACCGCCGGTCTGTTCTTCCAGTCGCACGCGCAAGAGAATCAGCCCGCCGTGGCCGACCTCGACGGCGACGGTCACGACGAAGTCTTCGTGCGCACGACGGGCGGGCTCGGCGGCTATCAGCTCTCGCTGATGTCGACGACGACCGGCCAGGCGCTCTTCACGGTCACGCCCGCCGGACTCGGCAACTTCACCGGCCCGCTGTTGGCGCGCCTCGACGATCACGACGGCGACGGCGTCGACGACCTCGCGGTTCCCGTGCGCAACGGGTTCGACGCGCGCGTCGAGATCCGCTCCGGCGCGACCGGCGCGTGGATCACGGACATCGAGCCGCGCGGTGCGCACCACCTGACGGGCAATGGAGAGCCATTCTTCGCCGTGGACGACGTGGACGGAGACGGCATGCGGGACATCGCGCTGGGAGCGGTCTTCGACGGCTTCGTCGGCGTCTACTCCTCTGCGGACGGCAGCAAGCTGGAGCGCTGGGACTGCAGCGCTCAACCGATCGCTTGCTTCGGCTCGCGGCTCATCGAGATCGACGACATCAGCGGCGACGGTCACTCCGACTTGATCGCGATGGAGTCGAACGCCTTCGGAAGCGGCGGCGTTCGCCTCTTCGGCCTCGACCCGATGACCGGCAAGCTTCTGTTCGAGGAACACAACGCCGCGCTGGCTGGTGGCTACTCGAACGCCGACCGCATCATCGACGCGCCTGGCCTCGACCCGCAGGGCTTCCCGAGCTTCGCGCTCTTCGAGGACCTCACCGGGCGAGTCGCCGTGCGGCGCATCCTGCCCGAGGTCGGCGCGCGGACGTGCCCCAGCAACCCGAACTCCTCGGGCGAAGCGGCGGTGCTCCACGCGCTCGGCTCCGCCTCGGTCTCGACGGACGAACTCTCCTTCGAGCTCGAACACGCGCCCGCGCTGCAGCCGGCCTTCTTCGCCTTCGGCAGTCAACTGACTTCGCAGCCCTTCGGCGGCGGAACGCTGTGCATCGGCGGGATCGTGGGCCGCTTCCCCGCGGTGCACATGGACGCCTCGGGAGGCGCGGCCTTGTCCGTCGACCTCGCGAGCTTCAACGGCGAGATCGGATCGACTTGGACTTTCCAAGCCGTCTTCCGCGATCCCGCCGGTGACGGATTCTCGACCTCGGACGCGCTACGCATCGAGCTGCTTCCCTGAGGGACGAGATCCGACGTGGACGGCCTCGCATGGGTCGGATAGAAAGGACGGCCCGCAGGCAGGTGCGGGCCGTCCTCGCATGTCTCACAAGCTCACCATCGCGGTCGCGCTGCTCGGCGTGACCTGCTTCTCGAGCTGCGGCGAGGATCGGAAGGCTGCGCCGCGCGTTCCGCTCGCCTACGTCGGCGCCGACTCCTGCGCGGACTGCCACCCCGCGGAGACGGAGGCCTGGCGCGGATCGCACCACGACCTCGCGATGCAGATCGCGACGCCCGAGACCGTGCTCGGAGACTTCGCGGCGGAAGACTTCGTCAAGGACGAAGAGCGCACCAGCTTCGCGCGGCGCGGCGACCGCTTCTTCGTCACGACGCCCGGCCCGGACGGCGAGCGTACCGAGTACGAGGTCGCGTACACCTTCGGCTACACGCCGCTGCAGCAGTACTTGGTCGCCTTCCCCGGCGGTCGCTACCAAGCACTCGCGGTCGCCTGGGACAGTCGCCCCGCCGAGGCGGGCGGACAGCGTTGGTTCCACCTGCACCCGGACGAAGAAGTCCCGGTGGGGGACGCGCTGCACTGGACGTCGCCGCTCGCGAACTGGAACCAGCAGTGCGCCGACTGTCACTCCACGCAGCTCTCGAAGAACTACGACCGCGCCTCGCGCAGCTACGCGACGACTTGGGAGCTGATCGACGTCTCGTGCGAAGCCTGCCACGGGCGTGCCTCGCAACACGTCGCGACGGCGGAGTCGGGCGCCAACTTCGACCCGAACTTCGACTTCGAGCGGCGCGTCACCGGTCCTGGCGGCTGGGTGATGGACGCGGGTCCGATCGCGCGCCGCGTGGGCGGCCCCGATCCGAACGTGCAGCTCGACACCTGCGCGCCCTGCCACTCGCGGCGCGGCGAGATCGTCGAGAACCGCGCGCCGGGCGAGGTCCTCACCGACGCCTTCCGACCCGCGCTGCTCGAGCGCGGCCTGTACCACGACGACGGCCAGATCGACGACGAGGTCTACGTCTGGGGGTCGTTCATGCAGAGCAGGATGCACGCGGCCGGCGTCGTCTGCTCGGACTGCCACGACGCGCACAGCCTGAAGCTGAAGCTGCCCGGCAACGACCTGTGCTCGCGCTGCCACGATCGCGCGCAGTACGACGTGCCCGCGCACCATCACCACGAAGTCGGCACGCCCGGCGCGTCGTGCGTCGAGTGCCACATGCCCACGAAGCACTACATGGTCGTCGACCCGCGGCGCGACCACTCGATGCGCGTCCCGCGACCGGACCTGAGCGTCGAGCTCGGCGCGCCGAACGCGTGTGACGCGTGCCATGCCGACCAGGGCCCGGCGTGGGCCGCCGCTGCGGTCGACGAGTGGACGGGCGGCAAGCGTCCGCCGCACAGCGGGCAGGCGATCCACGCGGCTCGCGCGAGCCGGCCGGAAGGCGAGCGCGCGCTGGCGAGCTTGCTCGACGACTCGTTGCAACCTGCGCTCGTGCGCGCGACGGCGCTCTCGGAACTCGTGCATCGCCCCGGTCGCCGCAGCCCCGAGCTCGTCGAGCGCGGCCTGCTCGACCCGTCGGAACTCGTCGTCTACGGCGCGCTGCAGTCGGCGGATCTACTGCCGCCCGAGCGCTTCGTCGGACTCGTCGCACCGCTGCTGCATCACCCGCGGCGCATCGTCCGCATCGAGGCGGCGCGCGCCCTGTTGCCACGCCACGAACAGCTGAGCGCGGACGACCGCGCCGCCTTCGACGCCGCTCACGCCGAGCGCATCGCGTCGCTCGAGTTCAACGCGGACGACCCGCGCGCGCTCGTCGATATCGGGCTGCTGCGCCAGATCACCGGCGACTTCGAGGCCGCCGAGGCGGCGTACCGCGAGTCGATCGAGCTCGGACCGTGGTACGCCGAAGCCTACGCGAACCTCGCCGACCTGCTGCGCGTCCAGGACCGCGACGCGGAGGGCGCGGAAGTGCTGCGCGCGGGGCTCGCAGTGACCGCCGACCCGGGTCCGCTCGAGCACGCGCTCGGCTTGAACCTCGTGCGCCAGGAACGTCTTCCCGAAGCGGTCTCGCACCTGCGTCGCGCCGCCGAGCTGCGTCCGGACATCTCGACCTTCGCGCATGTCTACGCCGTGGCGCTCGACTCCTTCGGCCGCAGGGACGCCGCCGCGAAGGTGCTCGACGACGCTTTGCTGCTGCACCCTTCCGACCGCGACTTGCTGTACACGCGGATCAGCCTCCACAAGCTGCAAGGTGAGCGCGAGGAAGCGAACGCACTCGCCGAGCGGCTGCTCGAGATCGACCCGCTGGACGAAGACGCGAAGCGCTTCCTGAAAGAAGACTGGTAGCGGCGCTGGAATCGAGACGGGGACCGTCGAGTCGTGCTCGACGGTCCCCGTTCCTGTCCGGTTCGCACCGGAGACGGCGACTACTTCTTCTTCGGAGCCGGAGTGGTCGGCTTCGCGGCCGGCTTGGCGGCGGCAGCGGCGACGGGCTTCGCAGCGGGTTTGTTGGCGGACGCAGCAGCGGGCTTCGACTCGTTCTTCTTCTTGGGGTCGTTCATGTTGAAACGCCTCCGATCTCTGATTGCCTCGAGCGTTTCGCCGGGAAAGTCCGCGGCTCAGCGCTCGGCGCGGAGATTAGCTCCGCGCGTGGAAGCGTGTGGGGAATTCCGCCTCGGCGCGTCGTCGCTTCCCAGTTTCGATCCGGCGCACGACGCGCCCGTATATGCGTCGCGCTATGCGTCCCGCGCCGGTGCGTCGGCGTCTTCTTCGACGCGCTCGACGACGAGCGGAAGCACGAGCAGGAAGAACGACGCGAGCAGCACCGCGCCCATCGCGGCGGCGAGCCACTCGAGCTGCGAACCGATCTGCGGCAGGATGCCGACGAAAGGCGCGAAGGTCAGCGTCGTCGCGAGCAACAGCAGCGCGACGAACCAACGACCGAGTCCGCTCGCGCGCTGCGCGACGAGGAAGGCGAAGGCGGCGGTGGTGCACATCGCGCGCAGCGGCAAGCCGTCGGACGAGCGCAGGCCGAGCCCCTGGACGTGGTAGAGCAGTCCCGCCAGCGACGCGACGATCAACGCGCCGCAGCTCGCCTCGAGCAGCAGCCCGTTGCGCTTCGGCCGGGCGTGCGACCAGCGCGCGAGGAAGCACAGCACGGCGAACACCCACGCCGCCTGCAGCGCGACCATCGCGTTGACCTCACCGTAGCTGGTCAGCTCCTCCGCGCCCGCCCGCGCCGTGATGAAGGCGTAGCCGATCCCGAAGGCCGGCAGCGCGACGGCGACCAGCAGGGCAACCGCGCCGACGATGCCGCGCAGGATCGCGACCGTTCGGCGCTTGCGCGTCCCCGGCGTGTCGAGCACGAGCAACAGTCCGAGCACGGACAGCATGCCCCACTCCGGCGGAGACTCGCCCCACTCGAGCGTCCCGATCAGCGGCCACTGGAACCAGTTGCGCGCCGGCGCGCTGTCGCGCAAGTCCGTCGAGGCGAGGTGGCGCGTGCACGAGATCAGCGTCGCGATCGCGTGGCGCAGTGACGCGTCCTCGACGCGGTCCGCCGTGTCGAACGCCTGGTGGTACACGCTGCAGCCGCCGACGAGCGCGAAGTTCATCCCCGGCACCACGCCGAGGAAGACCGAGAGGTCGGAGTCGTTCGGCATCTGCGAGTAGACGACTTCGGCGAAGCTGCTGCCGACGGGGTGGGGGCCACGCGCCCAGGCCGAGACCAGGTCGGCGTTGTCCTTCGACATCTGGAAGCAGACCAGCGGACCCGCGCCGCCCATCGCCTCGAGGTTCACGACGGCGCGCACGTCCTTCATCGCCGGGTGCGTGTCGCGGAAGTGCTTCGCGCCGAGCAGCCCGAGCTCTTCGCCGTCGCTGAGCACGAGCAACACGTCCTGGTCGAGCTGCGGACCGGCGACGAGCTCGCGGGCGAGCGCGAGGATCGCGACGCAACCCGAGCCGTCGTCCGCTGCGCCGGGGCCGCGCCGGACGGAGTCGTGGTGCGCGAGCACGAGCAGGGCTCCCGTCGGCTGCGAACCGGGAACGCGCGTGATCAAGTTGACGAGCTCGCGGTCGCGCTCCGACCAGCGTTGTTCTTCGACGACGAGCCCGAGTTCCTCGAGCCGGCCGCGCAAGTACGCGCGCGCCGCCACGTTCGCCTCGGAACCCGAAGGACGCGTCTCGCGCGCGATCACTTCGAGGTCCCGCCGCGCCTCCGCCAACTGCGCGTCCGTCACGCCGAAGTCGCCGCGCGGCGCCAGGTCGCGCATCGCCAGACCCAGCACGAGGAAGACGAGAACGATGGAGCCGTAGCGGTGGAGGCGGGCGAGCGTCATGCCGGCATCATATTGGCGCGCCGCGCTCCACCGAAGCCGCGTCCGTCGGTCGTTGAGCGCGCGCCGCGCAGCGCCGACAATCCGGCGATGACCGCCCCCCTCGACCTCGACTTCGTCCGCGCGCAGTTCCCCGCCCTCGACCAGCCGATCGCCTTGCTGGACAACGCCGGCGGCAGCGCGCCGGCTCGCCAGGTCATCGCCCGCGTCACTGAACACATGGAGCGGCGTCCCGTGCAGCTCGGCGCGAGCTACGCGCTGAGCCGCGAGGCGTCGGCCGCTGTGGACGCGGGCCGGCGTGCGGCGGAAGCGCTCGTCGGTGCGCGCGAGGGAGAAGTCGTGCTGGGACAGTCGACGACGACGAACATTGCGATGATCGCGAGCGCGCTCGCGGGCGGCTGGGGGCCCGGGGACGCCGTGGTGGTCAGCGACCTGGAGCACGAGTCGAACCGCGGGCCGTGGCGAAGACTCGCCGCGCGGGGCGTCGAGGTTCGCGAGTGGCGCATGCGCACCGAGACGGCGCAGCTGCACCCCGGCGACCTCGAACCGCTGCTCGACGACCGGGTGCGGCTCGTCGCGTTCACGCACTGCTCGAACGTCGTCGGTGCCGTGCACGACGTCGCGCGAGTCTGCGCTCGCGTCCGCAAAGCGGGCGCCTTGTCGATGGTCGACGGCGTGGCCTTCGCGCCGCACCGCCTGGTCGATGTCGACGCCCTCGGCTGCGACTTCTACGCGCTCAGCCTCTACAAGACCTTCGGGCCGCACCTCGGCCTGCTCTTCGGTCGCGCCGAGGTGCTGCGGCGCGCGCGCGGACAGAACCACTTCTTCATCGGCGAGGACGAGGTGCCCTACAAGCTCGAGCCGGGCAACGTGCCGTACGAGCTGTGCGCTTCCCTGGTCGGCATCGTCGACTACTTCGAGGCGCTCGACCGCCGCCACGGCGGGCCCGCGTCGGCCACGGCGCGCGAGCGGGTCGTCGCGGCCTACCGACTGATCGCGGACGCGGAAGCGCAGCTCGCCGCCCCTCTGCTGCGCTTCCTGCGCGACGACTCGCGCGTGCATCTGCTCGGCCCGCAGGAGGGAGGCGCGCGCGTTCCCACGGTCGCCTTCCACCTCGCGGACGGCCGCCCGGCCGGAACGATCGTGCCGGCGCTCGACGACTGCGGCCTCGCCGTGCGATGCGGACACTTCTACGCGCACCGAGCGATCCTCCGGCTCGGCCTGCTGAAGCGCGAGGGCGTCCTGCGTGCGAGCCTGGCGCACTACAACTCGTCGGCGGAAGTGGAGCGGCTGATCGAGGCGCTCGACGAGCTGCTCTGAGCCACAGCGGCATGTCTCGAAACGGCGTCAATTGCGCGGAATCGAGACAGTCTTTCGCGCACGGCGCTGGAGGCCAGCGGGACCACGCCGCTATCTTGCTCGCCAAATTCGGCCGATCGGCTCACGGATCGGCGCCGCGCGACCGTTGCCCCCCGCATGTCCTCCGACCTCCTCCGCGCCCTGGAAGGCCTCCACGACCTCGTTCTGGTCCTGGACGCCGAAGGCACCTGCCGGCACGCCGGTCCGAATCCGTTGCCTTCCAAGCTCTTCCGCACGAATTCCGATGGTGCCGAGGGCCTCTCCTTGTCGGAACTGTTCGAACCCGACCTGCAGGACCGACTGCAGTCCGTCGCCCGAGACACGGCCCGCGGCTGCTCCGCTCACTTCTCGTTCGAGCTGGGCGAGGCGGGTCGGTTCGAGCTGGAAGCGGTTCGCTCGCAGAGCGGTGAGCTGACGGTCCTCGGCGTGCGACGCGCAGAGCCCTCGAGTGCCTCTTCGTCTCTCGAGCTCGCCGTGCTCGAGCAGATCATGGAGACCGGCGTCGCGGGGATCTTCGTGCTCGATCCGTCGGGCACGATCATTTACGCGAACTGCGCGGCGGCGGAGATCCTGGGCCTCGCCGGATCGGACCTGGTCAACCAGCGCTTCGACTCGGAGGACTGGACCTGCTATGACCTCGACGGAACGGAAACTCCGGTGTCCGAGCACCCAGTCATGCAAGTGCTCGAGTCCAAGCAACCCGTGCACGACGTCCGCAAGGCGCTCGACACGGCGGACGGTGAGCGCAAGCTGATCTCGATCAATGGGGCGCCGGTACTCGACGCGAAGGGCGAAGTCGAACGCTTGGTGTTCTCCGTGCGCGACATCACCCGAGAAGCGCAAGAAGTCGACCTGCGCGAGCGCATGAACCGCGAGATGGAGTCGCTGGCCAGGCTGGACAGCTTGTCGATGCTCGCCGGCGGCGTCGCGCACGACTTCAACAACATCCTTGTCGGCATGCTGGGCGGGGCCGAACTGGTCCGTGAGCTGCTCGCTCCCGATCACCCCGCGCGCGCCGCACTCGAACTCCTGGAACAAGGCGCCCTGCGAGCCTCCGAGCTGACGCACCAGCTGCTCGCGTTTTCGGGGAAGAGCCGCTTCGTGGTCGGTCCACGAAACTTGTCGGCGCTCGTGCGCGAGACCTCGTGCTTGCTCGAAGCGCTCGTCTCGAAGGAGGCGAACCTGTTGCTGGCACCCGCCGACGACCTGCCATTGATCGACATCGACTCGACGCAGGTCGGCCAAGTGATCATGAACATGGTGCTGAACGCCTCGCAGGCGCTGAGGCCCGGCGGCGGAGAGATCTCCGTCGTGACGCGCTGTGTCGATGTTTGCGCCGAAGACTTGCGATCGGCGGTACACGTCGGTGAAGACGCGCGTCCGGGTCAGTACGTCGTGCTCGAGGTGAGCGACGACGGCGCGGGCATGCCGCCCGAGGTCGCCGCGCGCGTGTTCGACCCCTTCTACTCGACCAAGCCGGAAGGCCACGGCCTCGGTCTGGCCGCCGTGATCGGCGTGGTGCGCGCGCACCACGGATTCGTCCGCTTGCAGACCGAGCCGGGCGTCGGAACTCGCTTCAGCCTCGGCTTCCCGGTGACGACATCGTCCGCGCCATCGGAACGGGCGGCCGCGGTGAAGGCGAAGGAGCCGTTCCGCGGGACAGTGCTCATCGTCGACGACGAGAGTTTCGTGCGCACGGTCGCGCGTCGCATCCTCGAACACGCCGGCTGCCGCGTTCACACCGCGGAAGACGGCGCAGCGGGGCTGGCGACCTTCGCGCAGCATCGCGAGGAGATCGACGCCGTCGTGCTCGACCTCAGCATGCCGCGCATCTCCGGCACCGACGTGCTCGCCGAGCTCCGCCGCCTGTCGCCCGACCTGCCGATCGTCGTGACGAGCGGCTTCGCCGACGAGACGCAATTCGCCGGAGATCCCGCGACGCGCTTCCTCGCCAAGCCGTTCGGACGCACGGACCTGCTCGAAGCCCTGGCGCGCTCCTGAGCGCTCGACCGGAAGTACGGTACCGCGTTCGTTTTTCCAAAATAGCGGGGCCCGCGCGGCGCGGGCCCCGCTATTTTGGAAAAACAACGCGGTACCGTACTTCTCTTCGACGGACTGCTAGCGACGCATCGACACGAGCGGCGCGTCTTCCCGGGCTTGCGCCGCCTCGAAGTCGGCGCGCGAACGGATCCGGCGCCAGCCGTCGGCGATCAGGATCTGGCCGCAGACGCCGCCCAGCGTGTTGCCGGGGCCCGGCAGATAGATCGCTTCGGGAGCGTATTCGCGCAGCAGAACGCGCACGCTGCTCGAGAAATCGTACGGTTCGACGACTTGCGTCCGGAGCGTGTAGTCGCGCAGCGACTTGACGTCCGTCGACCACGGCGTGAAGCGCACGCCGCGCCCGTCGATCATCGGGATCTGCGGGCGGCGCCACGTCAGACGGGAGAGTCGCGCCCGCGCTTGTTCCGACACTTCGGCCGTCAGCGGGGTGTGGTAGGGACCATGCTGCACGAGCTTGAACGGGTAGCGCGCTTGTCCGACTTGCAGCGGCGGCAGCGCGCGCATCAGGTGCGCCATGCCGACGTCCGAGCCGGCGAGCACCGCGTAGCCGCCCAAGTCGATGGACGGGTAGGCTTCTCCGTCCGAGGTCGCGAGGGCCGCGTCCACCGCGGCGCGGCGCTCGGGATCGGGGCGCCAGTGCTCGTCGACGAGCGGATAGATGCACTGCCCGCCGCCGCGCAGTTCTTCCTGCAGCAGCGACATCTCTTGCACGAGACGGAAGCCGTCGTCGAAGTCGAGCGCGCCCGTCACGGCGAGGGCCGTGTACCAGCCCATCGAGTTGCCGGCGACCGCGACGCAGCGGCCTTCCGTCATCGCCGTCTGCGCGTCCAGCATCGACGCGAGCCAGATCAGCGCGGAGACGTTCGCGGGGCGCAGGTGTGTCGCGGCGGAGAACTTCTCCGCGGCGTCGAGGTCGGTGAGCTTCGTCAGACCGTAGCCGACGCGCAGCTCGTCCGCTCGCTGCACCCACGCGTGCTCGCGCGGCAGTGCGCCCATCGACTTCTCGGTGTACGAGCCGCGGCCGGGCAGGACGATCGCGATGCGCTTCACGCGAGCACCTCCAGCGCGGCGCGCACGATGTCGTCCTCGGAGAGCAACACGAGGTCGGCGGCGGGGCCGAGCGGCACGAAGCTGTCCGCGGCGCGCGACGAGGCGAGCCGGCCCGCGTAGCGCGACTCCGCGAGCTTCGCGAGGACCGCGTCGGCGATGCCTCCGGCGGTCGCACGGCACTCGTCCGCGACGAGCACGGCCTTGCACTCGCGCGCGTGGCGCAGGATCGCCTCGTGTGGCAGAGGCTCGAGCCAGCGCAGGTCCAGCACCCGCGCGGCGATGCCGTGTTCTTCGCGCAAGCGCTTCGCCGCGCGCAGCGAGAGGCGCACGCCGTTCGCGTAGGTCGGGATCAAGAGGTCCGTCGCGTCCTCGTCATAGACGCCGACTTCGCCGAGGTAGATCGCGTCGCTCGGCTCTCCGGTCGGGCGCGGATAGTCGAACAGCCAGCCCTCGTCGCCGTCGGCGTGGAGGTCGCGTTCGTGGTAGAGCGCGATCGGTTCGAGGAACACGACGACGCGGCCGCACGCGCTCGCCAGCGCCAGCGCGCCGCGCAGGAGCCGCGCCGCGTCGTCGCCGCGCGAAGGCGTGGCGATCACGATGCCGGGGATGTCGCGCAGGTTCCCGACCGCGTTGTCGTTGTGGAAGTGACCGCCGAAGCCCTTCTGGTAGGCGAGCCCGGCGACGCGCACGACCATCGGGTTGGTGAACTGACCGCTCGAGAAGAACGACAGCGAGGCGGCCTCGCCGCGCAGCTGGTCGACCGCGTTGTGCAGGTACGCGAGATACTGGATCTCCGGCACCGGCAGCAGGCCCAGGTGCGCGGCACCCTGCGCGACGCCGAGGATCGTGGTCTCGTCGAGCAGCGTGTCGAAGACGCGCGCGCGTCCGAAGCGGCGTTGCAGGTTCTTCGTCAGGCCGTAGACGCCGCCTTTCTTGCCGACGTCCTCGCCGAACAGCACCAGCTCGGGCCGGCGCAGCATCTCGTCCGCGAGCGCGGCGTTGACGTGCGCAGAGAGGTTGCGACGCGCTGGGCTGGTCGCCGCCTCGGGCAGCTGGCCCTCGAAGTACTCGGAGCGTCGTTCCGCCGCGACCGGCAGGCTGGCGGCGGTGCGCACGGCAGCTTCGTCGTAGGGCGCCAAGCTCGACATGACGGCCTCGCGCGTCTCGAGCTTCGGTCTGGTGACCGCTTCGCGCGCCGCGGCACGCACTCGTTCGCGTGCATCGGCGACGATCGCCTGCAGCTCCTTGGGCCGTGCGGCCCCCGTCTCGATCAAGCGGTGCGCGTTGGCGAGCAGCGGGTCCTTCGCCTCGAAGGCGGCGATCTCGTCCCACGAGAGATAGGTCGTCTCGACGTCGGAGCCGGCGTGACCGAGGAGGCGCACGGTGTCGAGGTGGAGGAAGACCGGACCGCGCGAGGTGCGACAAGTCTCGATCGCGCGCTGCGTCGTGTCCCAGACCTCGTCGATCGTGCCGGAAGCGTCGAAGTACGCGACGTTCGCCATGCTCGAGAAGCGCTCTCGGATCCAGCCGCTCGGCGTGTCGACGCTGATGCCGATGCGGTTGTCCTCGCAAACGAACATGATCGGCGTCGGGCGACCGCCGCGGTAGGCGTAGCGCGCTGCGTTGATGCCCGTCAGCGCCGTCGCGTGGCTGGCTGACGCGTCTCCGAAGGTGCACGTCACGATCGCATCGGAGGGGAGCGGCAGCTTCAGGCCCATGCGTCGCGCACGCGACAGCGCGAAGGCGGTGCCGACGGCCTTGGGCAAGTGCGACGCGATCGTGCTGGTCTGCGGCGGCACCCACAGTCGGCGCGAGCCCCAGACCTTGTGGCGGCCGTTCGAGATCGGGTCCTCGCTCGAGGCGACGAGGCTCAACAAGGTGTCGAAGACCGGCGTCTGTCCGCCGACGCGACGCGCGCGCGCCATCATCAAGCCGCCCGAGCGGTAGTGCAGGAAGCACGGGTCGTCGTCGCGCAACAGCGCACCGATCACCGCGTTCTGTTCGTGCCCGGCGCTCGAGATCGTGTAGTAGGAGAGACCGTCGCGCTTCAGCTCGCGCGCGACCGCGTCGAGTTCACGGCTGGTGACCTGGTCCTCCCACAGCTCGACCGCCTTCTGAGCGGAGAGCGTAGAACCGGGGCGCAGCGGCGCGTCGGGAGCGAGCGCTCGCGCGGCCGGCTTGGCCGAGGCGAGGTAGCGATCGAGGTTGCCCGCGACGACGGCGACGCGGTTGGGGCTGGTGTCGAGGGTCACGATGGATGTCCGTGTCCGGGGGAGGCGCGCAACGATTGTCGGGCTCCCTGCCCCTGCGTCAATCGCGCGGGGCGCGCTGCGCGGGGGAATTCCGCGCGGATCCGGCCGGTGCAGGGGCCTCCGATCACGGCCCCGCCGGAGTCGTCACCCCTCGCAGCGACCGAACCACGCGCGGATCCAGATCCACATCCCGATCGACGCGAGGCCGGAGCCGGCGGACATGCCGAGCACGAGGCCTTCGATCGGCGCGAGCCCGACGCGCGGCGCGAGGATCAGACCGGCGAAGCCGAGCGGCACCGAGAGCAGGACGGCGCGCACCGCCGAACCCGCGAGTCCGGGCAGCGGTTTCTGCATCCCCTCGAAGGTCGTGCGCAGCAGGAACATCGGGCTGCCGAGGATCACGCCGACCGGCAGCCAGCGCAGGCCGAGGCGCACGAGGCTCTCGGCGGACTCGAGCTCGGTCAGTTCGCGCGCGAAGGCCGGCGCGCCGAGCAGCGCGAGCGGGAGCACGATCAACACGCCGTAGACCACGGCGAGCCGCAGCCCGGTGTTCAGCTCGCGCCGGATGCCGCGCACGTCCCCCGCGCCCCACAGCCGAGCGGAGAGCGGCAGCATCGCGACGCCCAGCGCGATGATCGGCATCGAGAGCGAGCGTCCCGCGCGGTCGATCAACGCGAAGGCCGCGAGGTTCGACGTGCTGTCCGGCTGCCCCGCGAGGATCTTGTTCACGGCGATGCCTTCGAGGGCCATCAGCGCGAAGCTCAGGCCGGACGGGATCGCGAGCGTGAGCAAGCTCTTCACCGGTTGCGCCACGAGTGAGTCGTCGCCGCCCACGGCTTCCGCGCGGCGGCGCGCTTCGTGCCGGTTCGCGACGCGCACCGCGTAGACCAGGCCGCCGAGGCGACCGAGCACCGTGGCGAAGGCGATGCCGAACACGCCCCAGCCGAAGACGAAGACGAAGACCGCGTTCAACACCACGTTCAGCACACTCGAGGCGATGCCGGCCCACATCGTCGAGCGCATGTCGTGGTGCGCCTTGACGATCGAGTCGGGCAGGATCGACCAGAAGGTCGTGACGCTCGAACCGAGCAGCAGCACCGTGCCGTAGATGCGGAACTGCTCCGTCGTCGCCGGCGCGGCTCCGAACAACTCCGCCCCGAACCAGATGCCGGCCGCGATCGTCGCGAAGACGCCGACCAGCGTGAAGATGATCTTGCGCGTCGCCCGCAGCAGCTGGTCGACCTTCGCGTTCTGACCGGCGCCCATCGCCGCGGAGATGCGGCTCGTCAGCGCGTTCGACGTCCCGACCCAGCAGGCGATCATCAAGAACTGGAAGGGCCCCGTCAGGCCGATCGCCGCCACCGCCGCGTCGTTGGCGACCTGGTCACCCGGCAGCTTCGCCGCGAAGACCATGTCGACCCACCCGAAGGCGTCGCGCAGCAGGAAGGAGAGGATGAGCGGCGCGGCGAGGCGCAGCACGCTCCTGTTGGGCTGGGGCTGGGACATCCGGCGCAGGTTCTAGCAGGCGGCGGCGTCGCTTGCGCGCGGAGCCTTCGAGTTCCTTGCAAGTCGCGGTACCGTATCGCGATGAACTCGGCTCGTTTCGCCGCGCTCGCTCTCTGCGCCTGTCTCGTCGCTTGCGTGAGTGCTCCGAGGGTTCCGAAGGCGGACCGCGTCTTCTTCGGACGCGTCGTGACGATGGACCCGGAGCAGCCCGAGGTCGAGGCGCTGGCGATCAAGGACGGGCGAATCGTGGCGATCGGGACCGAGCGTGAGCTGCGGGCGTACGTCGGAGCTGACACGTGGGTCACCGAGCTCGACGAAGGCGCGTTGCTGCCTGGCATCATCGATCTGCGCGGCGGGCTGCTCGAGACGGCGCCGCTCGATGAATCGGGTGATCCCGACCTCGCCGCGGCACAGCGCGCAGCGGCGCAGGACGGAGTCACGACCGCGACCGTTGGCGCGGCGGACGCGCGGCAGCTCACGCTGCTCGACGCAGCGAACCTCGCCGGTTCGCTCGAACTCGACGTCGTCGCCTTGCCGCGCGCCGAGGAGGCGACGCGGCTGATCGGCCGCCGTGACTTCCAGCGCTATCGCGGCCGCTTGCGCCTCGCCGGGATCCGCTTCGACGTCGTCGGTGACGAGCAGGAGGGGTGGAACCGGCTCCTGCGTCACTGCGCGGTGAACGACGTGAGGATATTCGCGAGCTGTCTCGACGCCGGCGCGCTCGATCGTTTCCTCGCGGCGCTGGAGTCCTTCCCCGCCGGAGTGCGGGCGGATCACCCGATCGCCCTCTGCGACGCTGACCCGGGTGCGCCGCTCCTCGAGCGTTGCGTGAAGTTCGACGTTCAGGTCGTCAGCCGAAACTTCGACCGCAACACGGCGAACGCTCTCACCGCCGACGCCGCCTTCCAGCTCGAGGAGTCCGACGAGAAGGGTTCGCTCGTTCCGGGCAAACGCGCTGATCTCGTCGTGCTCAGCACGGACCCCACCGGCTTGACCGTCGCCGAGCTGCGTGAGGTCGAGGTTTGGCAGACGTACAAGGACGGTCTCCTGATCTACGAGCTCGAAGGACGCCCGCTCCGACCCTTCCGCCGACTGCGCGACCAGTGATCTCTGCCGCGGGTACAATCGGCCCGCCATGCAGCGCTTCCTCGTCCTCTCGATCGCGGCTTGCGTCGCCGCTTCCGCCTGCTCGAAGTCCGACGAGCTCGAGGTGCAGGTCTCGACCTCGACGCTCGACGGCGACTGGGTCGGCACGATCGCGGGCACGAGCTTGTTGAGCTGGCAGCTCACCGAGACCCCGAACGGCGCGGGCCGCTTCGTCGAGGGCACAGGGACGATCCAAGCCATCGGCTGCACCACACCGATCCGCGTCGCCGGCGAGCGCACGGGGAACGACAGCTACCTGCTCGTCACGATCGACGCGCTGCCGGACTTCGAGATGTCGGTCGCGGGCAGCTTCGTCGGCGACCGCTACCGAGGCATCTACTCGGTCGACTCCGGTACGGCTCCGCCGGACTGCATCCCGGAGCTGGGCGGCGTCGTGCGCGTCGGCGGGCGCAACCCGGCGGGACTCAACGGCGCGTACTACGGCTCGTGGGCGATCACGCCGAGCTTCAGCGACACCGTCGCGCCCTACGGCGACATGCAGCTCGTGCAGACGGGGACCGACGTCTGGGGAACGGTCGAGTGGTTCGGCGGCTATCCCTGCGCGAGCCGCGGCTTCCTGTCGGGCACCTTCGACGGCGAGCTGTTCCAGGCCAACGTGTTCTCGCCGAACGTCGACGACGCCTACCACTACTTGCAGGCCGCCTACGACCCCGAGACCTTGCTCTTCACCGGCTTCTCGAGGTTGCTGTCCGCCGGGCCGTCACCCGATTGTCCGTTGCTCGGCGAGACGAGCTTCTCGATGCACTGGCTCGCACCGTTCGAGGTCTCGGCTCACGGTCGCCCGCACGTACAGCCGGTCGGCGTCGTGCATCGCGTCGTCCGCGAGTCCGGCGCGCGGGAGTCACGCGTTCTCTATCGCGTGGTCGAGGACGCGGACTGATCAGGCGGGCTGCCGCGCCGCCAACTTCGCGCCCAAGAGGTGCCGCAGCGCGCCCTCGAGCTCCGGCTCGTCGAAGCGGAATCCGCACGCCGTCAGCTTGGTCGGGAGCACGCGTTGGCTCGCCAGCAGGAGCGCATCCGCGACTTCGCCGAAGGCCGCGCGCGCAGCGATGGCGGGCAGGGGCAGCACGGCGGGACGCTTCAGCACGGCGCCGAGGCGCTTGCCGAAGTCCGCGTTGCGCACCGGCTCGGGCGCGACGGCGTTGACCGGCCCTTCGAGCCGCGCGTCCCACAGGGCGCGGTGGATCGCCGCGACGGCGTCGTCGATCGCGATCCAGCTCATCCACTGCCGACCCGAACCGATCGGGCCGCCCGCGCCGGCGCGGAAGGGCGGCAACATGCGCGCGAGTGCACCGCCCGCCGGCGTCAACACGACGCCGAAGCGCAGCTGCACGCGTCGCACGCCGGGGATGCCCTCGCTCGCGCGTTCCCACTGTTCGCAGACGTCCGCGAGGAAGTCGGAGCCGTGCGAACTCGTCTCGGTCAATTCCTCGTCTCCGCGGTCGCCGTAGATTCCGACGGCGGAGGCCTGCACGAGCGTCTTCGGCCCGTCCTTGCAGAGCCCGATCTCACGCGCGATCAAGCTCGTGCCTTGCACGCGGCTGTCCAGGATGCGCCGCTTGCGTTCCTCGCTCCAGCGCGGCTCGCCGACGTTCTCGCCCGCGAGGTGCACGACCGCGTCGACGCCCTTCAGCGCGCGTCGGTCGAACTCGCCGCGCGCGGGGTTCCAGCGGAACTCGCCCGCCTTGCGCGGATCGGAGCGCACCATGCGCCGCACTTCGTGTCCGCCCGACTCGAGGAAGGCGCACAGCGCCGTGCCGACGAGTCCGGTGCTGCCGGTCACGAGCACCTTCAGCCGCACGTCGCCCGCCTCCGCGTGCCGGCGCAAGTCGCGCGCCGTGATGCGGTGGCGATAGGCGAACAAGCGGTCGATCTCCTTGCCGACGTAGCCGCCGGCCACCGCGCGACCGAGGCCTCCCGCGGGGATCGCGTACTCGACCGTGTCGCGCAAGCGCGACGCACCGTCACCCCGCGCTTCCATGCCGTGGTGGTGTTCCCACTTCGCGAAGGGACCCGACAGCTGCACGTCGCGGAAACCCGCGCCCGGTTCGACCTCCTTGATCTCCGCGACCCAACGCTTCGAGAAGGGGCCGATCGCCATCTCGAGTTCCTGACGCTCACCGCGCTCGATCTCGGCCGTCGGCCCGATCAAGCGCACTTTCTCCCACGGCGGAAGCAGGCGCTGGAACGCGCCGGGGCGCGCGTGCCACGCGAAGAGTTCGTCGGCGGAGACGGGGCAGTCGAGCGTGCGTTCGTAGGTGGTCGTCATGGTTCCGGACTCTACGCGCTCGCGCTGCCGACGGAGGCAGCCGATCGTGAGAGTCCGACGCGCGCTCCGGACAGGGCGCGCTCCGCGGCGCGCACGCCGCAAGTGGCAGAAGCGTAGATGCTCTGCCCGGGGAACACCGTGTCGCCGACCATCCACAGGCCGGGCGCGATCGGCGGGTTCGAGAGATCCATGTACTGACGCAGGCCGACGCGCCGCGGCAGACCGCCGACCATGCCGTGCGTGCGGCCGGTGTAGCGCTCGAAGGTGCGCGGCGAGGCGGGCAGCACGCGGCGGACGCGCGCGTCGAGCTCCGGCGCGAGTTCGCGCAGGCCGCGGCGCATCTTGTCCTGCACGCCGCGCACGTACGCCCCGCGCTCGGTCGTCGCGAGCGCGCGCAGCTTCGCGATCGGGACGTGCGTCGAGACCGTCGCGGTCGCGCCGCCGCTGCGCGAGCACAGCTGTTCGTCGCGGCACCCGCTCACCGAGACGAACAAGTGGTTGCCTTCCGTCAGCAGCGCATCCGGATCCTGCACGAGCTGCAAGTGGTGCGGCGCCGCGCCGGGTTGGTCGTCGAGCTCGAGGTAGAGCATGCACGCGCCCCAGCCGGCCTGCAGCTCGCGCGTGTAGCGCTGGAGCCGCGGCGAGCGCGGCACGCCGACCGCGATCGTCGCGTCGAGCGCGGGCGGAAGCAGGTTCGCGATCACGCGCTCCGCGTGCAGGCTCTCGCCGAGCGTGTGCACCCACCAGCCGCCGTCGGCGTGTGGCTCGATGCAGCGCACGCGCTTGCCGAAGCGCGCCTCGCCGCCATGGTCCAGGATCGCCTCGCACAGCCCGGACGCCAAGCGCCCGATGCCACCGCGCACGTGACCCGTGCCGCGCCAGTAGTAGTCGGCGGCCGCGAGCGCGAACGGCGCTTCCGCTTCGTCGGCGCCGCACTGCACCGTGATCTGGCACAGCGCGTTCAGCGCGTCCTCGAGCGGAGCGAAGCCCGACAGCCCGAAGCGCGCGAGCACGCTGGAGAGGCTCTTTCCCGCGCAGCGCAGGATCGGCGACCAAGCCGGCAAGTCCTTCGCGTGGCGCCACAACGCACCCGCGCCGAAGGGCGGCAGCGCGCCCGGTTCCTCGAGCGTCCTCCACAGCCGGTCGGCGGAGCGCTCCTGGAAGGCGAAGAAGCGTCGCAGCGCCTCACGCGGCGCGCCGGGCAGCGCGCAGAGTCGTTCGACGAAGGCGTCGCGGTCGAGTCCGACGCCGAGCTCGAGCCGCGGCGAGCGGTACTCGACGAGCGGGTCGAGCCAGTCGACCTCGACGTCGATGCCGTGCCGCTCGATCCAGCGCCCGAAGAGCTGTTCGTCGCCGAGGCCGCTGAAGAGCGTCGCACCCGACTCGAAGCGCGAGCCCGCGTGCTCGAAGGTGCTCGCGCAGCCGCCGGGGTAGGCCTGGGCCTCCAAGACGACGACCATCGCGCCGAGCTCCGCGGCGCGCAGGCCCGCGCCGAGCCCGCCGAAGCCCGCCCCGATCACCAGCAGGTCGATGGGTCGCCCGTCGCGGCCGGCCGAGGCGGGCCGCGGCACGAGGCTTCCGGCGCGGCTGGGCACGCACACGCCCTCGGGGCGATCGGGCTGCAGGCGACGGGCGCGGCGGGCCAGCGGGCGGAGGAACTTCACGGGCGCCTCTTCGCGGCGACCCCCTGGAGCGGATTCCACCGAGGGCGGGAAAGACCGGGCGGGCCGCGGACACGAAGAAGGGCGTCGCGCGGACCCCCCTGGCCCGCGCGACGCCCCGGTCAGAGCATTGCCAGCTCAGGAGCTTCGGCGGCCGAGCGGAATCAGCATCGGCACGCGGCGCTGGTAGTCGCGATAGCTTTGACCGTGTTCACCGACCAGCGTGCGCTCCTCGACCTGCAGGCCGAAGAGGATGTAACCGGTGCACATCACGGCGAAGAACAGTTGGCCGACGCTCATCACCGGGGCCGCCCAGAAGGCGATCAGGAAGCCGGTCATCAGCGGGTGACGGACGTGCTTGTAGAAGACGCGCTCGACGAAGCGCGGGCGCTCGGCGGGGAGGCCGCGGAAGTAGCGCACGACTTGGCGCACGCCGAAGAGGTCGAAGTGGTCGATCAGGAAGGTCGAGAGCAGCACGACGGCCCAGCCGACGAGCGCGATCCCGGTCAAGACGTGGGCGAGCGTGCCTTCGACGGCCCAGACGGTCCCGGGCATCGCGCGCCACTGCCAGACCATGCCGAGCAGGATCGCGCAGGTGATCAGCACGAAGGTCGAGCGCTCGAGCTGCGCGGGGATGATCTTCGTCCACCAACGCTTGAAGGCGGTGCGCGCCATGATCGTGTGCTGCACCGCGAAGAGCGCGAGGAAGCCGCCGTTGACGAGCAGCGCCTCGGTCAGCGAGGCCTCGCGGCCGCCGGCGAGCGTGGTCGGCACGAACCAGCCGAGCACGAAGAACATCACGTAGAGGAAGGTGCCCAGGAAGAGGCCGTAGGTGCCGAGCCCGTAGGCGAAGCTGAAGCCGCGGCTGAGGGCGGAGGGGGAAGAGGTCATGGTTTCGGGCTGGGAGAGCGTGGCGGTCTGCATGGCTGTGGTCCTCGGAAGGAAGGAAACGACGCGGCGGAGTCGAATCTCCGTCCGATCAGCGAGGCGCAGCCGGGCGGGGGAGCCTGCCAGGGAATCCGGAGAATGTTCGCCCTGGTCGGGGAGGGGCTCCGGGGGACGAGCGCGGCCGGTCCGGGTAGAGTCCCGTCATGACTGACGCCCCTGACGTGACTCCCGCACGTCGCCGTCGAGACGTGGTCCTCCCGCTGCTGGGGATCTTCTTCGGCTTCAGCTCGATCGCGCTCCACTTCGGTCGGCGGTCCGAGTGGGTGCGGGCCCGGTTCCAGGGTGATCCGCCCGCGACGCACTGCGGCACGCGCGCGGAGCTGGAGGCGGCGGGTTGGGAATTCCCTGCCTGGGAGCTCGATGAGTCGCTGCTCGAGGAAGTTCGCGTCTTTCCGCAGAGCGGGAAGTTCGGGCCCACTGGCGCGACCTTTCTCGCGGACGGTGAAGGAGCCGGCGAGCTCCTGCTCAGCTATCCAGGTGAATGGTGTCGCTACGACGCGAAAGGCGACCGCACTGGAACCCGTGACGTGAAGGGCTGGGGAGGCGAAGTCGAACGCTTCGAGGACGCGGACGGTGTTGCGTATGAACTCGAGCTGCGTGGCGAGGACTCATGGGCTCGCTCGGACGAAGTCGTGTGCCGGCGAGGGGACGAGGTGCTCTGGAGACGTAGAGCACGCAAGTCGGGTTGGAAAGGCGCGGGGCCCGTGCGGATCGACAACGGCTCGCATCTCGTGCTCTGTTACGGCTTCGAAGATTGGCTCGCTCTGCACCCGGACGGCACGGTCGCCTGGGACCGCAGCGCCGAGTTCAATCCGATGGACCACCACAGCACGCATCCTCGCTTGCCGGGTGTGTACTTGAAGGAGTACGGCGACCTCGAGTGGCGTCGCGCCGAGAGCGGCACGCGCGTCGGCTTGGAACTCGAGCTGGACGACGTGCACGCCTATGACGCGCGAGCTCTCGCGGGTCCGAACGGCGACCGGCTCGCCTTCGTCGTTGGACCGTGCGGGGATCGAGACGAACGTGGAGGAGCGCTGATCGTCGTCGACGACTCGGACACGATCCTCTGGCGCGGGATCGCCTCGACTCCGTTCATGGATCTCGAACGCATCGATTGCCGCGACGGCGAGTCGCTCTTCGTCGTCACGGCCAAGACCGGCGATCTCTTCGTCGTCGACGCCGCAGGCACCGTGTTGCACCACCGTACCTTGCCCCAGGAGCCGCGCGAAGACATCGGCGTCGCCGTCTACGACCTCGACACCGGCCCGCTCGGCCCCGATCACATCGGGATCGCCGTCACGCTGCTCGACTGGATCGCGGTCTACCGGCTGCGGCGCTGATCGAGCGCGCGCGGCCCGTGGTCGCTAGAGTGACGTCCATGTCGGACGCCACGACTCCCGCGCCGTCACGGCGCTGGTTCGCGATCGCGCTCGGGCCGCTCTTGTTCCTGGCGGTCGAGCTGTTCTTCCGGCCCGACCTGCCGCCGGAGCTGGTCGCGGAGGGCGCGTCGGCGGTGCTCGTGCGGCACGCGCTCGCGGCGACCTTGTGGATCGCGGCGTGGTGGTTCACCGAAGCGCTTCCGATCCCGGCGACCTCCCTGTTGCCGCTCGCGCTGTTCCCCTTGCTCGGGCTGGGGGACGCGAAGACGGTCTCGCGGCAGTACGGGCACGAGCTCGTGTTCTTGTTCCTCGGCGGCTTGCTGCTCGCCGTCGCGATGGAGCGCACCGGACTGCACCAACGCGTCGCGCTGCGCATCATCCGCGTGTTCGGCAGCGGGCGGCGCGCGCTCGTGCTCGGCTTCATGGTCGCGACGGCGACGATGAGCATGTGGATCTCGAACACGGCGACGGCGGTGATGCTGTTGCCGGTCGCGCTCGCCGTGCTCTCGTCGGTGCAGGGCGAGGACGAGCGCGGCGTCGACCAGGCCTTCCCCGTCGCTCTGCTGCTCGGCATCGCCTTCGCCGCGAACATCGGCGGGCTCGGGACGCCGATCGGTTCGCCGCCGAACCTGATCTTCCAGAGCGTCTACAAGGCGAAGACGGGCGTCGAGGTCAGCTTCCTCGAGTGGATGGGCTACGGCGTCCCGCTCGTCGCGTTTCTGTTGCCCGCGACCTGGCTGTACCTCGTGCGCGGCTTCGAGCGCGGACGCGAGCAGCAGGTCGAGCTGCCGCGGCTCGGCGCGCTGACCCGCGACCAGCTGTGGGTGATGGTCGTCTTCTTCTGCGCCGCGGGCCTGTGGATCACGCGGGGCGACTTCGGCGAGCTGCACGGCTGGGGCAGCCGCCTGGCGCGGCACGGCGTCGACGTGAAGGACTCGACCGTCGCGATCGCGGCGTCGCTCGTGCTGTTCATCGCGCCGGCGAAGGAAGGCGGGCGCATCCTCGACTGGTCCGTCGCGCCGCGCCTGCCGTGGGGGGTGTTGATCCTGCTCGGCGCGGGCTTCGCCATCTCGAGCGCCTTCGACGTGTCGGGCTTGACGCTCTGGGTCGGCTTGCAGATCGAGGGTTTCGGCCGCCTCGCGTGGAACGACACCGCGCTGCTGCTGGCGTTGCTGTCCGCCGTCGTAGCGGTCTCGATCGTCGTGACCGAGTTCGCCAGCAACACGGCGAGCGCGAACATCCTGCTCCCCGTTCTCTTCGGCGTCTCCGTCGCCCTCGGTCCGGACCGCTTCCCGCCGGACCTCTTGATGATCTCGAGCGCCCTCGCCTGCACCACGGGCTTCGCGATGCCCGCGGGCACCCCGCCGAACGCGATCGTCTTCGGCACGGAACGCATCTCGATCGGGCGCTTCGTGCGCGTCGGCCTGATCATCGACCTCTTCGCGCTGCTGATGATCGTCGCGATGATGATGGTGCGGCGCGGCCTGGGCTGAGGCGGATCGCGCTCGGCACGGGCTCCGAGTACCGCCGTCGGGCCTCCAGGACGCCTCTTGCTCTGCCGAAAGCGTGCTAGACTCCTCCGGCCTCCAGTTCACGTGAGGTCACGTCCGATCCTCTGAGTTCCCCCGCCATGTTCAAACTCTCCGTCTACTGCCGTCGCTCGCTGAGCGCCAAGTCCCCATTCGCGACCCGCCACGGGGAGTCCCTTCGTGTCCCGAACGAACCCACACGTCTCGCCGCCTCCGGACGCCACGCGCGGGTTTCTTCGTGCCTCGCGGGAGGGCTCGCATGAAGCGCAAGGTCTTCCTCGGAGCGATCCTCTGGACGCTCTTGATCACGGTCGTGCACGTCTCGCTGAACGTCGGCTGGACGCAGCTGGGCAAGCAGGTCGAGGTGCTCACCGGGCAGCGCCGGCAGGAGCTGATCGTCGGCTTCCTGCCGGTGACATGACACCTCACTTGCCCCGTCACCAGTTGGGTGACCGAACACTCCGAGGAAGGCACCTTCTTCCGCTCGCGCAAGTTCACGGACTGGCCGACGGTCAAGGAAGCGTTGATCGCGAAGGAGATCGGCGGGGTGTTCATCCTCGCTCCGATGGCGATGCAGCTCGTCGCTGACGGCATCCCGATCAAGGTCGTCTACCTGGGACATCGCGACGGCACCGCGATCGTCGTCGGGAAGGACTCGAACATCCACGAGTTCAAGGACCTCGCCGGCAAGGTCGTCGCCATCCCGTCGCGCTACGCGAACCAGAACGTGTTGATGCACAAGATGATGCGCGAGAACGGGATGGACGAGGACTCGATCGAGCTGCGCGAGCTGCCGCCCCCGGAACACCCGATCGCGCTGCAGTCGGGTTCGATCGACGGCTACATCGTCGGTGAACCTTTCGCCGCGAAGGCCGAGCTCGACGGCTACGGCCGCGTGCTCTACCAGACGAAGGACATCTGGAAGGACTTCATCTCGTGCGTGCTCGTCGTGCGCGACGACCTGATCGAGAGCGACCGCGAGCTGGTGCAGGAACTCGTCTCGGGCATCGCCAAGTCCGGCATGTGGCTGGACCAGGACCCGGCGCACCGCATGGACGCCGCCGAGGTCACGGCGAAGAACTACTACTTCCAGTCGCCCGAACTGCTCAAGTACGTGCTGTCGAAGCCCGTCGACCGCGTGAAGTACACGCGCCTCACGCCGCTGCGCGACGACTTCAACGAGATCATGGAACTCGCCTACGAGATCGGCGTGCTCTCGCGGCGCGTCGAGTTCGAGGAATACGCGGACGACTCGTTCGCGATGGCCGCGTCCAAGGAACCATGGGCGTTGGATCTGCTGCCGCGTGACGAGGACAGGAAGGTGAACCAGTGATCGTCTCGATCCTCGCGCTCGTCGCCTCGGCGGCGGTGCTCTTCTACGCAAAGCGCATGTCCGCGCACGTACAGGAGTGGGCTCTCCCTGTCTGCGTCGCGGCCGGACTGATCGCGCTCTGGGACATCGCGTGCATCGTGAGCGGTTCGGAGGTCTTCCCGTCGCCGCTCGACACGGTCTACGCCTTCCGCGAGCTGATCGAGAGCCAGCGCCTGTGGGGCGATGTCGCCGCCAGCCTGTTCCGCGTCACTTGGGGCTTCCTGCTCGCGGCCGGCATCGGCATCCCGCTCGGGCTGGTGGTCGGTTGGTCGACGCGCACCTTCCGCGCGCTGAATCCGATCATCCAAGGCTTGCGACCGATCTCGCCGATCGCGTGGATCCCGATCGCGATCCTGTGGTTCGGCATCGGTGACGGCGCCGGCGTGTTCCTGATCTTCCTCTCGTCCTTCTTCCCGATCACGGTGGGGACGATGGCGGCGGTGCGGAACATCTCGCTCGTGCACCAGCGCTCCGCGCTGAACTTCGGCGTGCGTCGCTTCGAACTCTTCCGGCGCGTCGTGCTTCCCGCGGCGCTCCCGCAGATCATCACCAGCTTGCGCATCGCGCTCGGCGTCGCGTGGCTCGTCATCGTGGCGGCCGAGATGGTCGGCATGGACACCGGACTCGGCTACTTGATCAACGACGCGCGCAACGCCGGCAGCCGCTACGACCTCGTCGTGGCGACCATGATCTTGATCGGGTTGATCGGCATCCTGCTCGACTTCCTGATCCGACGTCTCGAGGTCTTCGACGAAGTGCGCTGGGGGTACACGCAGCGATGAGCAGTTCCAAGCGCAAGGCTCCGCAGCCGAAGGTCGTCTTCGAGGGCGTCTCGAAGACGTTCAAGAAGAAGGGCGAGCCGCTCGAAGTCCTGTCGGCGATCGACCTGACCGTCGACGAGGGTGAGTTCGTCTGCCTGCTCGGTCCGTCCGGCTGCGGCAAGTCCACCTTGCTCAACATCGCCGGAGGCTTCGAGCGCCCCACGCGAGGCAGCGTGAAGATCGACGGCGCCGAGATCGTCGCCCCGAGCTCGAAGCGTGTGTTCGTCTTCCAGGAGTACGGGATCTTCCCGTGGGCATCGGTCTGGGACAACGTCGTCCTCGGCATCCGGCACAAGTCGAAGGCCGAGCAGCACCGCATCGTCGGCGAGGTGATTGAACTCGTCGGCCTCGAAGGCTTCGAGCGTGCCTACCCGATGGAGTTGTCGGGCGGCATGAAACAACGCGTCGAGGTCGCGCGAGCTCTCGCCGTCGAACCCGACGTGCTGTTCATGGACGAACCCTTCGGCGCGCTCGACTCGTTGACGCGACTCACGCTGCGGACGGAACTGCTGCGCATCTGGAACGAGCGCAAGCCGACGATCCTGTTCGTGACGCACGACGTCGACGAGGCCATGCAGCTCGCCGAGCGCATCGTCGTGTTCAGCGCGCGACCCGGCCGCATCGCCGAGATCGTGTCCGTCGACATGCCGCACCCGCGCGACATCGGCGGCGTGGAGTACGGCAACATCAAGAATCGGCTCTACGAGCTGCTCGGCGTCACGCACATGATCTGAGAAGTACGGTACCGCGTTCGATTTTCTCAAATAAGCGGTGCTCGTCCGACCGGCCCGCCGGGCCGGTCGGACGGGCACCGCTTATTTGAGAAAATCGAACGCGGTACCGTACTTCTCATCGTCGACGCCGCGCGAGCGTGTCGCTGACCAGGCGCGTCACGTCCATGATGCGGAACGGCTTCTCGAGGAACGCACACGGTTTGCGCTCCGTGAAGCGCGCGTGGGCCTTGGCTTCGCTGTATCCGCTGCAGACGACGACGCACGCGTCGGGGTCGACGTCGAGCATCCGCTCGAAGGCTTCCTCGCCGCTCAGCTCCGGCATCGTCAGGTCGAGGAAGACGATGTCGATCTCGTCGCTGTGTTCCTCGAACACGCGCACCGCGTCCCGGCCGTCTGCGGCGCTGAGCACTTGGAAACCCATCTGGCGCAGGATTTGGGTCAGGACCGTGCGCACGGCCGACTCGTCGTCGACGACCAGCGCGACTCCTTCCTCCGTGCGGTCCACCGACGGGCGCGCAAGCGGTTCCGTCGGCGGCAGCGTGCGCATGGAGCGCGGCAACAGCACGCGCACTTGACTCCCGTTCCCGACCAGCGATCGCACGCGGATCGCTCCGCCGTGGCCGCGCACGATTCCGAGCAACGCGGCCAGCCCGAGCCCGCGTCCCGTGAACTTCGTGGTGAAGAAGGGGTCGAAGATCCGTTGCTGCGTCGCCGAGTCCATGCCGCAGCCCGTGTCTTCGACGTCCACGAACACGTAACGGTCAGCGGTGCGGTCCTCGCCGAGGTGGTACTCGCCGAGCTCCGCGCGCGAGACGTCCGCGACGCCCGTCCGCACGACGACGTCACCGGCCTTGCCGTCGAGCGCCTCCGAGGCGTTCGTCAGCAAGTTCATCACGACCTGCCGGAGCTGACCGACGTCTCCCTCGACGGGCGGCAGCTCCGGATCGAGGCGTGACGTGACCCGCGCCAGCTTGGACACCGAGACGGTCGTGAGGCGCAGCATCTCCTCGATGACTTCATTCAAGTTGACCGGTCCACTCATCAGCGGTGCGCCACCGGAGTAGGCGAGGAGTTGTGCGCTGAGTTCAGCGGCGCGCGACGCTGCCGTGATGACGTTCTCGAGGAGGTCCGCGGCCGCGTGGCCGTGCAGCTCGAGGCGCGCGAGTTCCGCGCTACCGATGATCGCCGTGAGGAGGTTGTTGAAGTCGTGCGCGACGCCGCCCGCGAGCAAGCCGAGGCTCTCGAGCTTCTGCGCGTGGAGCATCTGCTGTTCGAGCTCGCGCCGCCGCAACTCAGCCACACGCACGCGGGCGTGGTCGAGGCAACCCTCCAGCGAAACGGTGAACTTGTCGACGACGCTACGCAGCTTGCTCAGCTCGACCGGCGCGAACGGATCGCGGCGCGCGATGGAGTACAGCTTCAGGATGCCGATCTCACCGAGGCGGAAGACCGCGAAGCTGCCGCGGTCGATGCCCAGTTCCGTGACCAGCTCCTCGAAGCCGGGCTGTCCGTGCGCCAGCGAGAACAGGCTCTGCTCTTCGGCGCGCTTCACCAGCGGGTGGTCCTCGCTGATCGTCAGCATCGGCGCGCGGAAGGACGGGTTCGCGTAGACCTGAATCAACTCCGTGTCAGAGTCCGCTCCGGTGATGAAGCGCTCGCGGATCCACACCGACGTGAAGTCGAGGCTCTTGCGAGCCATCAGCGTGCGCAGGAAGGCGGCGCAGTTCTCGTCGAGGTCGATCGACTGGCCCGCGGACAGGGAGAGTTCGTACAGGACGGAGAGGTCCTGGAGGATCCCGGCGACCTTGCGCCTCTCAGTCATGGAAGACGGCCGTGACGATCGTCTTGTTGAAGAACTCGACGTAGCCCTCGCCGTGCGACGAGATCTCGCCGAGGCTGAGCATGCCCCACAAGGGGATCTGCGAGTCGAGCTTCCGCAAACTCTCCTGCACCGCGTCGAGCTCTTCCGCGAAGCGCTCCGCCAGGAAGATCGTGCGGGACACGCAGTCGACGATCATCGCGCCGTGCAACACAGTCCCAGTCGCGGGGGCGCAGTCCCTCGCGGCGAGCGTCGCCGCGGCGATCAACGAGTCGCTGTCGCCGTTCAACACGTTCAGCACGGCGTTCTCGGGGACTTCGCCCACGCAGATCAGCCCGCCGTCGTCGTCGACCGCGACCGGATCGCGCACGACGTCCTCCTGCCCTTCCTTGAAGATGCCGAAGGGGAACGACTTCGTGATCTGAAAGATGTTGTGCTTCGTGATCGGTTCGTCCACGAACTGCTGGAGCGCGTCGCGGTAGACGTCGAACGCGTTCTGCCAGTTCAGCTCGTAGATCACGTTCCCCGCGGCGCGCGTCGCGACGACCGGGCCGTGGAACTGGCTCCAACCGTGCCGCACGCCGAGCGTCGAACCGCGCGGGATGAACCCGATCACTGCCGCGTCCTGGAAGGCGCCATCGCGCGAGAACACGCAAGGCTCCTGTTTCAGGCTCAGTGAACCGGCGCCGCCGCCGATGTAGTGCACGCAGTTCCCGAGCCGCCCGAACAGCTCGGAGAGCAAGCGCGACACGTTGGCGGTGAGCCCGTCGACGAGCACGACCGCCGTGTGCGTGCCGGGCGCGGACCCGGCGATGCCCGCCATCTCGGGGACGGCGAAGTCGGTGCGGTCGAGCCCGCGTACGAGCAGCGGTTCGCCCGCCGAGCGCATGCGGACCACGATCGCACCCGTCTCGATGCTGTCGTTGCCGAGGATCAAGCCGGGGAACAGCGCGCCGAAGTAGCGCACACCGGTCTCGTTCAGCGCCGCGACGACTTCGTCGAGGTTCGGCTTGTCCTGCTCCGCGACGAGGATCGCCAGCATCTCGCCGGGACCGGTGCCGAGTTCGGTGGCGGTCGCGGCGAGGGCGGTCGGCGAGGCGTGGGGGAGGTGACGGACCTGCATGGCTGGTTCTGGAACGCGAGTATACGAGCTTCGAATCGAGACTCAGCGTTCCGGTTTCGGCCCGGAGCCGCGCGACGCCCCGCGCGCGACGCCTATACTCCCGCCATGCCGCGCCTCGACCACGCCGCCTTCCGCGTCGCCGACCTCGACCGCGCGATCCGTTTCTATGAGCGCGTCCTGCCCGCCACGCTCGTGGGCCGCGCGCAGCACTCCGATCGCTGGCGCACCGAGATCGCGTCGCTGCGACCGGTCGGACAGACAGACTTCACGTTGGTGCTGCTCATGCCGCGCCGCGTGAGCTGGTTGCTCTCCCTCTTCCACCGCTTCGTTCCGAGGCAGACGCGCAGCGCGGAACACCTCGGCTTCGCCGTCGACACGCTCGAGGAACTGGAAGCGCGTGCCGAGGCGGCTCGTTCCGTCGGCGCGCGGATCGAGAACCCGATCACCAAGCTCGACGGCCGCGAGGCGTGGTTGTTCGAGGTGCTCGATCCCGACGGCAACGGCGTGGAGTGGATCTGCGGCCGCGTCCATTAGACTGCCTCACCATGCGACGACTCGACACCTGCATCCTGCTGCTGACGCTCTGCGCATGCTCCTCGACGCCGAAGGCCGCACCCGAACAGGCTTTCGATTCCGAGCTGGTCGCCGAGGCGCAGGCCGCCGCGCTCGAAGGGCCGGACGGCTGGAACTACGTGGGAGTCTCGCTCGACGGCGACACGCCCGAGTTCGTGCTCGCTCGGGACGGCAGGCGCTTCGTGATCCCCGGCGCGGGCTACGAGCGCTTCGTGCCGACGCTGGGCGGCAACGTCTTCGCCGTCGACGAGGCCGGTGTCTGGTGGCACTTCTTCGAGGGCGAGCGCCTCGCCTCGATGCCCTGGGCGGACATGCGCGCGACCGGCGCGATCTCCGGCAACGGCGACGAAGTGACGGGCCGCTGGCCGGTGCGGCTCGCGGCGGGCGGTTGCGCCAAGGTCGACCACGTCGGCAACGTGATCGAGGAGTTCCCGGACGCCGCGGCGCTCGAGCTGGTCGTGCACACCTGGATCCTGGAGGACGCCGACGGCTCGATCACCGCCTTCGCACCAGGCGGCGAACCGTTGACCGGCGGCGAGCGTTACGCGGCGCCCGCGGGCAGCCCGCTGGTCTACTTCCCCGCGGACCGCACGCTGTTCGACCCCGTGCGCCTCGACTTCAAGCGCATGAACGCCGTGCCGAGCGTGCGCCTCCTCGCCACGGATCCGGACCGCGTGCTGCTCGGGCTCGTGCCGAGCTTCGAGGGCGACGAGACGGTCGCGCTCTACGACTACTACGCCGGCGAGACGCGCGAGCGTCGCCAGCGCTCGGTCGAAGTGCTGCGCGTCGACGAGCCGGCGTATTCGCCGCACGTCGCGGAAGGCCTCGAGGCGCAGAGCTGGCAGGTCGTGCTGTGCTTCGCCGCCGACGACGACCGCTGGTCCGCCTGGGCGCTCGATGGCGGTCCGCGCGAACCGCGCCTCGGCCTCGTGCTGCGTGGGACGGGCGACCGGGATCGAGCCGTGAAGTTGCTCGAGGCGGAACTCGTGTCGCGCCGGTCGCACGAACTCGCGCCCTGACCGCGTTCCCGCGATGACGAGCTTCCACTGGACGGAGACCGCGAGCGTCTGCGTCCCGCACCTCTTCGAGGTCGGGTGGGAGGTCGAGGCCGAACGCGGATACTTCGAGCGCGCAGGACAACGCGTCCGGCCGCCGCTCGTGCAACCGATCGAGCCCGGCACGCGCTCGCTGACGGAGTACGTTCGACGCCTGCCGAAGGAACTGGGGCGACACACCGTCGTCCTGATGCAAGCCGGCGCCGCCTCCATCGGCTTGTTCGAGGACGGCGAACCCGTCGCGACGCGCAGCTACAAGCGCTACGTCGTGCGCGGCTCCGGGCGCGCGCAACCGACGCACCTGAAGACCAAGGGCAAGTCACGCTACGGCTCGCGGCTGCGGCTGCAGAACGCGAAGCTCCTCTTAGAGGAGACGAACGAGAAGCTGTGCGAGTGGGACGCGGAGCACGGTCCGTCGGACCTCGTCTTCTACAACGCGCCCGTGCGCCTCTGGCCCAGCTTGTTCGACGCGACGCCTCCGCCGCCCTTCGAGCGCGACGACCGCGTGGTCAAGATCCCGCGCGATTTGCCGAAGCCGACGACGGAGATCCTGCTGCGCGCGTATCGTGGTCTCTGCTACGGGCGCCTCGAGAGCGCCTGAGCGCACCGCAACAATGACTTCGCACGAGCTCGAACGCGTCATCGCGTACCACCGGATCACGAAGCACGCGCCGGGCCGCTACGCGCGCTCGCTCGGGTACATGGATTGGGACACGCAACCCGATCCCTTCCGGCGCTTCGATGGCGCGCCGCGCGTCGAGTTGCCGCTGCGCGCGGACGCGCTGCGCACGAAGTACGCCGAGCTGTACGAACCAGGCGCCGTCGCGCCGCACCCGCTCGGCATCGACGGCGTGGCGACCTTCTTCGAGCTCGCGCTCGGACTGACGGCGTGGAAGGGGTACGGCGAGTCGCGCTGGTCGCTGCGCGCCGACCCGTCGAGCGGCAACCTGCACCCGACCGAGGCCTACGCGGTGCTGCCGTCGATCGCCGGCGTGCTCGACGCCGGCGTCTTCCACTACCTGAGCCACGACCACTGCCTCGAGCAGCGCGCGCGCGTCGCGCCGGATCGCGCGCGGGAGTTCGCCGAGCTGCTTCCGTCGGGCGGCTTCCTCGTCGCCGTGTCGTCGATCCACTGGCGCGAGTCGTGGAAGTACGGCGAGCGCGCGTTCCGCTACTGCCAGCACGACGCCGGGCACGTGCTCGCGACGCTGCGCTACGCGGCGGCGGCGCTCGGTTGGTCGGCGCGCATCGTCGACGGCGTGGGGGATGACTTCGTCGCGCGCGTCGCGGGGACGCAGCGCAAGGAGTACCTGAAGGTCGACGCGCTCGACCGCGAGCACGCCGACTACCTCGTCTGCGTCGCACCGCGTGACGCGGTCGGAGCGGCGGAGCGCGTCCGCGAGCGCGCGAGCGAGCTGGCGGCGTTGCTCGACTCCGCGGACTGGACCGGAGTCCCGAACGAGTTGAGCGGCGACCACTACGAGTGGGACGTCATCGAAGGCGTCGCCGACGCCGCGCGCGAACCGGCTGGGGCGACCGCGCCCGAGCCGCCCGAAGCGGACGCGCCGCGCCTCCTCGCCGCGCTCCCCGATCAACATGTGTCCGCCTCGGCGATCATCCGCGGCCGCCGCAGCGCCGTCGCGATGGACGGCAAGACTTCGATCAGCGCCGAGGCCTTCTACGGCATCCTCGACCGCTTGCTGCCGCGCGCCAACACCGCGCCCTTGGACGCGCTGAGCTGGAAGCCGCGCGTGCACCTCGCGTTCTTCGTGCACCGCGTCGTCGGCGTTCCGTCGGGTCTCTACCTCTTCGAGCGCAACGCGAGCGTGCACGACACGCTGCGCGCGCAGCTCGGCGACGGCCCGCTGTGGACCAAGCCGCCGGGCTGCCCCGAACACCTGCGGCTCCACTGCGTCACCGAGCGCGACCTGCGCGGCTTGGCGGCTTCGATCTCGTGCCAGCAGGAGATCGCCGGCAACGGCGCGTTCAGCCTCGGCATGCTCGCGGAGTACCGCGCGTCGCTCGAAGCCGGTCCGCACTGGTACTGCCGCTTGTTCTGGGAGGCGGGCGTGATCGGGCAGGTGCTCTACCTCGAGGCGGAAGCGCACGGCTTGCGAGGGACCGGCATCGGTTGCTACTTCGACGACTTGATGCACCGGACGCTCGGGCTCGAGGACGACGCGCTGCAGAGCCTCTACCACTTCACGCTCGGCGGTCCCGTCGACGACGAGCGGCTCGTCACGCTACCGCCCTACGCTCACCTCGCGGAGCGCGCCGCGCGATGATCCGACTCGACGACGTCTCCGTGCGCTTCGAGCACGCCGGCGCGAACGCGGTCGCGGCGCTCGCGGGAGTGTCGCTCGAAGTCGCGCACGGCGAGACGCTCTGCCTGATCGGAGGCAGCGGCTCCGGCAAGACGACCTGCCTGCGCCTGATGAACCGCCTGCAAGCGCCGTCGTCCGGCCGCGTGCTGTTCCGGCGCGACGACGTCGCGCAACTCGATCCGATCCGGCTGCGGCGCTCGATGGGCTACGTCATCCAGGAGGGCGGCCTGTTCCCGCACCTCGACGTGCGCGCGAACGTCGGGTTGCTCTGCGAACTCGAAGGTTGGGATCGCGCCCGGATCGCGTCGCGCGTGGACGAGCTGCTCGAACTCGTTCGGCTGCCCGCCTCGGACTACGGCGAGCGCTTCCCCGCCGAACTCTCCGGCGGCGAACGGCAACGCGTCGGCATCGCGCGCGCGTTCGCACTCGACCCTCCCGTCGTGTTGATGGACGAACCCTTCGGCGCGCTCGACCCGCTCACGCGCGAACACTTGCAGCGTGAGTTCCAGGGCTGGAAGTCGGCGTCCGACCGCACCTTCGTGCTCGTCAGCCACGACTTGCGCGAAGCCTTCGAGCTCGCCGACCGCATCGCGCTGCTGCGCGCAGGCCTGCTCGTGCAGGTCGGAACTGCGTCGGACCTGCTCGAGCGCCCCGCCGACGACTACGTCGCGACTTTCACCGCGAGCTTCGCCGGTGCGTAGCTTGCTCACGATCTGCGTCGCCCTCTGGCTCGCGACCGCCGCTTCCGCGCAGTCGGGGCGCTTCGTCGTCGGCAGCAAGAACTTCACCGAGTCGCGCATCCTCGGCGAGTTGATCGCGCAGACCGTCGCCGCGCACACGGACCTCGAAGTCGAACACCGCGCCAACCTGGGCGGCACGCTTCTCTGCTGGGGCGCGCTCGAATCCGGCCAGGTCGACGCCTACCCCGAGTACACGGGGACCGCGTGGGCGGTCGTGCTCGAGGAGACCGGCAAGGTCACCGACTCGCTGCGCGCGTTCTTGACCGTGCAGGCCGATTCGCTCGAACGCTTCGACGTCGAGTGGCTCGCGCCCTTCGGCTTCGAGGACTCGTACGCGCTGGTGATGTCGGAAGCGCGCGCGGCGGAGCTCGGCGTGCGACGCATCTCCGACCTCGCCGCGCACCCCGGCGAGCTGCGCGCGGGCTTCAGCGTCGAGTACCTGAACCGCGAGGACGGCTGGCCGGGCCTGCGCGACCACTACGGGCTCGAGCTCGCCGAAGTGCGCGGCATGGAACACGCGCTGACCTACGACGCGCTCGCCGCCGGGCGCATCGACCTGCTCGACGCTTACACGACAGACGCCAAGCTGTTGCGCGCGCCGGTGCGCGTGCTCGTCGACGACCTCGACTTCTACCCGCCGTACCACGCGGCGCCGGTCGTGCGCGGCCAAGTGTTGCGCGACCATCCGGAACTGCGCGCCGCGTTCGAGCGCCTCGCCTTCGCCGTGGACGAGGCGCGCATGATCCGCATGAATCACGCCGTCGAAGTCGAAGGTCGCGCCTTCGCGGACGTCGCGCACGAGTTTCTCGTCGAGGTCGGCGTGCTCGACGCCGCCGACCACCCGCCCGCGGCGAGCTCGACGCAGCTCTCGACGGCCGCTTTGCTCCGGCTGACGGGGGAGCACCTGACGCTGACCTTGATCGCCGTCGCCCTCGCGTCGCTGATCGCGATTCCGCTCGGCATCCGCATGGCGCGGCGCCGCACCACGGCGCGCCTCGCGCTCGGCTTCGCTGCAGCCGTGCAGACGATCCCGAGCCTCGCGCTGCTCGCCTTCCTGATCGCCGTCCCCGGCCTCGGCCTGTCGACGCGCTCCGCGATCTTCGCGCTGACGCTCTACGCGCTGCTCCCGATCCTGCGCAACACGCACGCCGGGCTCGCCGGAGTCGCGCCCGAGCTGATCGACGCCGCGCGCGGCATGGGGCTCACCGAGCGCCAGATCCTCCTGCGCGTCCAGCTGCCGCTCGCGACGCGCACGATCCTCGCCGGCGTGCGAACGGCGACCGTGATCTCGATCGGCGTCGCGACGCTGGCGGCCTTCATCGGCGCGGGCGGGCTCGGGGAACCGATCTTGACCGGCCTCTACCTGAACGACGTCGGCTTGATCCTGTCGGGCGCGATCCCCGCCGCGGTGCTGGCGCTGGTCGCCGATCGCGCGCTGGGTGCGCTCGAGCGCGCATTGACGCCGCGCGGATTGCGCTGAAGCCCGGCTTCCATTGCCGCGCTCGCGCGACCTGCTGCACAATGGGGCGCGGAGACCCATGAGCGGCGACGATTCGACTCGAGACGGAGAGCGCGAGAAGGTGCTCGTCAGCGCCTGCCTGCTCGGCAAGCGCTGCAAGTACGACGGCGGCGACAACGCCGACGGTGTCCTGCGACGCGAGCTGGAATCGCGCGGCTTCGAGGCCGTGCCGTTCTGTCCGGAGGAAGAGGGCGGGCTCGGCACGCCGCGGCCGCCGGCGTGGTTGACGGCTTCCGCGGAGGAAGTGCTCGACGGAGCGGGCGCGGTCGTCACGGACGCGGGACGTGACGTGACCGCGGAGTTCCGCGCAGGCGCGGACAAGGCGCTCGAGCTGTGCGCGCGCGCCGGCCTGAAGCGCGCCTTCCTCAAGGAACGCTCGCCGTCCTGCGGCTGCGCCTCGACGCACGTCGACGGCGAGCTCGTCGACGGCCCGGGCATGACCGCCGCGCTGCTGCGCCGCAACGGCGTCGAGTGCGAGGGGATCGAAGGCCGCCGCAGCTGACGCAACCGTGGACGTCACGCTCTACACCTGGTCCGCCTGCAAGCACTGCGAGACGGCGCGCGGCATCCTGCGCGAGCGCGGGATCGAGTTCGCGGAGTACGCGCTCGACGCCGACCGCGAGTTGAAGCGCCGCTTGGCCGACGAGCTCGGCCGCGCCGACATGCCGTACGCGCGCGTCGACGGGGAGCTGCTCGGCGGCGTCGCGGCGCTGCGCGACCGGCTCGCGAGTGAGGCCGACTGAGCGAGGGTGACGTGCAGGACGACGACCCGATCGACCCCGCGGAACTGCTTCCGCAGACGCAGTACGAGCCGGCGAGGGGCGCGAAGCGTTGGTTCCTGCTCGGAGTGGGCTCGTTGTCGACCGGCCTCGCACTCTTCGGCGCCTTCCTGCCGATCCTCCCGACGACGCCCTTCCTGCTGCTCGCGATGGCGTGCTTCGTGCGCAGCTCGCCCGAGCTGAACCGACGCCTGCTGGCGAACCGCGCCTTCGGGCCCTACCTCGCGCAGTGGCAGCACGACCACACCGTGCCGCGCTCGGCGAAGCGCAAGGCGTACGGCCTCGTCGTCGTCTCGCTGGGACTCTCGATCTGGTTCGTCGACGTCGGTTGGGTGCGGCTCACGCTCGGCTTCGTCGGCCTCGGTCTGCTGGTGTTCCTGTCGCGCCTGCGGACGACGTTCCACCAAGTCGGCTGATCCGGCCGCGGAGTGCCGGCGGCGCGGGTACGGAACCAGGTACAAAACCTCTTCGGGGGGTGTGAGGTTTTGTACCTGGTTCCGTACCTGAGACGTCCCCTCCGCGGCACGGCGCCGCGAAACTCGCTCGTCCTCTCCGGCGAATCGTCCGAAAGAACGCCGTGGAGGACGGATGAACTACGTGCAAGCACTGTGGCGAGGAGTCGAGACGGATCGCTCGGAAGGCGTACCGCCGCACGAGTCGAGCCACCCGTACTTCGGGCGCCTGGTCCACTACGAGCGCTTCGACGGCGCGGCCCACTGGGAGGCGACCCTCTCGCACCCGGGCACCGGCGCACGCTTCACACTCGTCATGCCCGGCGACCGCGACACACCGATCCAGCCCTTCGCGAACTTCCACCGCGCGCACTTCGGTCATCCCGACGCCTTCCTGCGCCGCTGTGCGGACGAGCTGCGATCGGCGTTCGAACGACACACCGGCCGAGCGTTGACAGAGTCGTACCGCGGGACCTTCGAGCTGCAGATCCTGACCCTGCCCGCCGCCGCCGACCCGCGCGGCGTGTGGTCCGCGAGCTTCTACGCCGCCGTGATCGACGCGTACTTCGAGGTGCGCTTCGTCGGAGACCGGCCGCAAGTCTGTCGCGCGCTGGACGTCGCCTAGAGCGAGCTGCGGTCCGTGGCGCGGTGCCGCAGCAGCAGTCCGAGCTGTCCCGCGAAGAAGGGGACGAGGCTGAACGCGAGTGCGACGGCCCATCCAACGGTCCCAGGGTCTTCGATCGAGAGCACGCCCGCGAGCGGCGCGACGTGCACGCCCGCGATCAGCAACAGCAAGCAGAGCGCGATCGCGCCCCACAGCCACGCGTTGCGCGTGATCTCGTTCGAGAGCCAGGGCGAGCGCGCGTTGCGCATCGAGAGCGAGTGCCACAACTGCGCCATCGCCAGTGTCAGGAAGGTCACCGTCGTGACCTGGCGGCCCTCGAGCTCCACGACGTGCTGCGCGCAGAGCAGCGCGGCGATCACGCTCGCCGCCATCACGCTGCCGAGTCCGAAGATGCGGCGCCAGTGCGCACGGGTCAGGATCGGCTCGGAAGGGTCGCGCGGCGCGTGCCGCATTAAGGACGGGCTGCCCTCGCAGACGCCGAGCGCGAGCGCGGGGAAGACGTCGGTGACCATGTTCAGGAAGAGGATCTGCAGCGGCAGGATCGGCAGCGGGCCGGGCACTGCGGCGCCAAGTGCCACGACGAAGATCTCGCTGACGTTGCACGACATCAGGTAGATCACGAAGCGCCGGATGTTCGCGAAGATCGCGCGGCCTTCCGCGACGGCGGCGACGATGCTCGACAGCTCGTCGTCGCGCAGCACCATGTCGGCGGCCTCGCGCGCGACTTGCGTCCCGCGCAGGCCCATCGCGACGCCGATGTCCGCCTTCTTGAGCGCCGGCGCGTCGTTCACGCCGTCGCCCGTCATCGCGACGACGGCGCCGCGCCGCTGGTAGAGCTCGATCAGCTCGAGCTTCTGCCGCGGGTTCGCGCGGGCGATGACCGACGCCTCGAGCAGCGCGTCGCGCCCGGCGTCGTCGAGCTCGTCGACCGGCGGCAAGTGACGCGCGTCGAGGAAGGCGCGCGGCGCGTCCGCGTCGACCAGGCCGACCGCGGAAGCGATCGCGAAGCCGGTCGCGCCGTGGTCGCCCGTGACCATCACGACCCGGATGCCGGCATCCTGGCAGGCGTCGATCGCGGCGCCCGCCGACTCGCGCGGCGGGTCGAGCAGGCCGACGAGCCCGAGCAGTTCGAGGTCGACGTACTCGAAGGCCTCGTCCACGGCGAGCGACTTCGTCGCGAAGGCGAGCACGCGTTCTCCGCGCTCGGCCATGGATTCGGCGCGTTCGAGCCAGTCCGCCCGCGCGGCGTCGTCGAGCGGCACGCCACCCTTCGCGGTTCGCACGCACGCACAGCGCTCGAGGATCGCCTCGGGCGCGCCCTTGACCGCGGCGAAGCGCGCGCCATCCGCCGCGTGCACCGTCGCCATGAGCTTCGTCGTCGGATCGAAGGCCAGCTCGAGCAGCTCCGGCGCGTCCGCGCGCAGGGCGGCTCGCTCGAGCCCGGCCTTCGCGCCCGCGACGAGCAGCGCGACCTCGGTCGGATCGCCGGTCGTGCGCAGCGTGCCGTCCGAGGTGCGCCCGAGCGTCGCGTTGTTGCAGAGCACTCCGGCGCGGAGCGTCTCCGTGAAGATTGCATCCGCTGCCGGGTCGAACGCTTCGCCGTCGCGCGTGAAGCGACCCTCGACGGCGAGGCCGGTGCCTTCGACATCGACGCGGCCGTCCGCGAGCTCGTACTCGACCGCCGTCATGCGGTTCTCGGTCAGCGTCCCCGTCTTGTCGGTCAACAGCACCGTCGTCGAACCGAGCGTCTCGACCGCCGCGAGTTCCTCGACCAGCGCGTTGCGCCGCGCCATGCGCGCCATGCCGCGCGCGAGCGCGACCGTCGCGACGATCGGCAAGCCTTCGGGGATCGTCGCCACCGCCAGCGCGATCGCGATCTCGACGGCCATGAACGCGCCGCGTCCGGTGCTGAGTACGGTCACCGCGACGACCGCGGCGATCAACAGCGTCAAGCCGATCAAGCGCCGACCGAGCTTGTCGAGGCGCTTCTCGAGCGGCGTCACTTCCGCTTTGGCCTCGACGACCAGGCTGGAGATCGCGCCGAGCTCGGTCGCCATGCCCGTCGCGACGACGACGGCTTCGCCGGTGCCTCCGGTGAGCGCCGTGCCCTTGAACAACATCGACTCCCGCTCGGCGATGGCGGCGTCGTGCGCGACGGCGTCGCTGTGCTTCGTGACGGGAACGGACTCGCCGGTCAGCGCGGACTCGTCGGCCGAGAGGCGCGCGGAGACGACGACGCGCAGGTCCGCGGTCAACACGTCGCCCGCGTCGAGCACCACGACGTCGCCGGGCACTAGTTCGTCCGCGGGCACGGGGCGCACGACGCCGTCGCGCCGCACGTTCGTCTGCCGCTGGCCGAGCTCGCGCAGCGCTTCGACGGAGCGCACCGCGCGGCTCTCCGTCACGAAGCCGATCGCGGCGTTGATCCCGATCACGACGAGGATCGCGAAGCCCTCGACCTGTTCGTCGAAGGCGAAGGCGACCACCGCCGCGACGGCGAGCATCAGCACGATCAAGCTGGCGAACTGATCCCAGAGGATGCGCCAAGCGCTCTTCGCCGCGTGCGCGATCAGCCGGTTCGGTCCGTACTGCGCGAGTCGCTGCCGTGCCTCGTCCTCCGAGAGCCCGCGCTCGGCGTCTACCCCGAGCTCGCGCAAGACCTCGTCCGCCGCACGTGCCCACGGCGGTTCGACGAGCGTCGTGGTCGAGCGGTTCACGGACATGGGAGTACCGTAGCGCTTCCCCGCCGACCGTCCATGGGCACATCGGCCCGGAGGAGATACCGTGCCGTAGCCGTTCTTTCCCGGATCGCCCGTCACCGAAGCCGACGGGCGATCCGGAAAAGAACGACCGCGGCACTGTGTTTCCCCCGGCGCGGTGCTTCCCGCTAACGTGACGCGCGAGATGGGCATCGAGATCGACCTGCGGGACACCGCGCACCGACCCTGGCCGCTGCCTCAACGTCCGTGGATGCTGAAGATGCGCTGGCACGACCTCGCCTTCCTGCACTGGCGCGTGGACGCGGACGTCTTGCGTCGGCACATCCCGGCGGAGCTCCAACTCGATACCTTCGACGGCGCGGCGTGGCTCGGCGTCGTGCCGTTCCGCATGTCGCACGTCGGACCGCGCTGGGTTCCGCCGATCCCGGGCGTGCACGCCTTTCCCGAGCTGAACCTGCGTACCTACGTCACGGCGGACGGGAAGCCGGGCGTCTGGTTCTTCAGCCTCGACGTGACGAAGCGCTTCGCGGTGTGGGCGGCGCGCACCTTCTTCCACCTGCCGTACTTCCGCGCGGAGATGCGCTTCGAGCGCGATGGCGACGCGATCCGCTACGCCAGCGAGCGCGGTGTCGAGCGCTTCGGCTTCACGGGCCGCTATCGACCGACGGGCGACGTGTACCTGTCACAGCCGGGCACGCTCGAGTCGTGGCTGACCGAGCGCTACTGCCTCTACGCCGCGGACTCGCGCGGTCGTGTCTTCCGCGGCGAGATCCACCACGCACCGTGGCCCCTGCAGCGCGCGGAGGTCGAGGTCGAACAGAACACACTCTGCCGGCAGGTCGGCATCGACGCGCTCGAGGGCGAGCCGCTCGCGCACTTCGTGCGGGAGCTCGACGTCGTGGCGTGGTTGCTCGAGTGAGGCGATACTGTGCCGTAGACGTTTGCGCCGCGATCGGCCCGGGGTTTCGGCCGTGCCGACGTCCTTGGCCGATCGCGGCGCAAACGTCTACGGCACAGTATCGCCTCACTCCCCCGATCCAGACGATGAACGACTCGACGAACCCCGCCCTTCCGCGGCGCACGCTCCTCAGCGCCGGAACCGCCGCGCTCTCCGCCGCGGCGCTCGGTGCTTGCGCCGGTCCGCGCGGCGCTCGACGCGAGAGCGGCGACGCACCCGGCATCGCGCCCGGCAGCACGATCCTCTTCCAGGGCGACTCGATCACCGACTGCGAGCGCGCGCTCGAGGACAACGCGGCGCCGAACCTGCAAGCGAACCTCGGCTTCGGCTACGCCTGGCTCGCCGTGGCCGGCGAACTCGTCGACCGACCCGACGACGACCTGCGCTTCCTCAACCGCGCGCTGTCGGGCAACAAGGTCTACCAGCTCGCGGAGCGTTGGGACGCCGACTGCCTCGCGCTCGCGCCCGACCTGTTGAGCATCCTGATCGGCGTCAACGACATCTGGCACGCGCGCGGCGGCACCTACGACGGAACGGTCGAGGTCTACGAGCGCGACTACGACGCCCTGCTCACCCGCACGCGCGACGCGCTGCCGCGCACCCGTCTCGTCGTCTGCGAGCCCTTCGTGCTGCGCTGCGGATCCGTCGACGACACGTGGTTCCCCGAATTCGACCACTACCGCGCTGCCGCCCGCCGCGTCGCCGATGCGCACGGCGCGACCTTCGTCGCCTTCCACGCCATGTTCGAGCGCGCGCTGACCTACGCGCCGCCGGAGCACTGGGCTGAAGACGGCGTACACCCGACGAGCGCGGGCGCTGCCCTGATGGCGCAGACGTGGCGGCGCGTGGTGGGGGGCTGAGGCCCGCGGCGTAGCCGGCCACTTCGACGCTCCGTTCCAAGGCCAGGTCGCCGGGCTGGGCGTGCCGTTCCACTCGCCCGAGCGACGTCGACCCGGTGCGCGGCTGCTCGGCCAGGCGTAGACTGCGACGCACTGGCCTCTTTCCTCGACCGATACCCGTAGCGCGTGATGCAACGAGACGACGACGTCAGGGATCCGTACGCCGAGCTGCCCGGAGAGCGCGCGGGAGACGCGATCGACCGCTACACGTTGGTCGACCGGCTCGGCGAAGGGGGCATGGGCACCGTCTGGCTGGCCGAGCAGTCCGAGCCGGTCAAGCGGCGCGTCGCGTTCAAGATCATCAAGCTCGGGATGGACACCCGCGAGGTGGTCGTGCGCTTCGAGGCGGAGCGGCAGGCGCTCGCGCTGATGGACCACCCGTGCATCGCGAAGGTGCTCGACGGCGGCGCGACGTCGAACGGCAGGCCGTACTTCGTGATGGAACTCGTCGACGGCGTGCCGATCACGCGCTACTGCGACGAACATCGGCTCGACGTCAAGGACCGTCTCACGCTCTTCATGCGCGTGTGCGACGCCGTGCAGCACGCGCACCACAAGGGCGTCATCCACCGCGACATCAAGCCGTCGAACGTGCTCGTCGCGAACGGCGACGACGGGCCGGCGCCCAAGGTGATCGACTTCGGCATCGCCAAGGCGACGAGCGCAGAGCTGACGCAGAAGACGATGTACACCGAGCTCGGCCAGATCATCGGGACGCCCGAGTACATGGCGCCCGAGCAGGCCGGCACGACGGACGTCGACGTCGACACGCGCGCGGACGTCTACTCGCTCGGCGTGCTGCTGTACGAGCTGATGACGGGGACGACGCCCTTCGACTCCCGCACGGCGCTCGCGTCGGGTTATGCGGAGTTGTTGCGCCAGATCCGCGAGGTCGACCCCGCCGTGCCGTCCACGCGCATCTCCTCGCTCGGGGATCGCGCGACGCCGATCGCGGCGAGCCGCAGCGTGGAGGTCGACGCCTTGCGCCGACGCCTGCGCGGCGACCTCGACTGGGTCGTGATGAAGGCGCTCGAGAAGGACCGCGCGCGACGCTACGAGACGCCGAGCGCGCTCGCCGAGGACATCGCGCACTTCCTCGCCCGGGAACCCGTGGAAGCCGCGCCGCCGAGTGCGGTCTATCGCGCACGCAAGTTCGTGCAACGCCGCAAGAAGACCGTCGCGGCCGTCGCCACGATCGCGGTCGTGCTCGTCGCGGGCGTCATCGGCACGGGTTTCGGCTTGTTGCGCGCGATCGACGAGAAAGAGCGCGCTGACGAGGAGGCCCGGCGCGCCACGCAGCTCGCCGAGGCCGAGGCCGGGATGCGCGTGAAGGCGCAGCAGAACGAGCAACTCGCGGTCGAAGCCGCGGCGCGCGCCGAGGCGGCGGCGGCGCAAGAGGCGAAAGCCCGCAAGCGTGCGGAAGACATCACCGGCTTCGTCGTCGCCGCGCTGCAGTCCGCCGACGCGGTGTCGGCCGGAAAGGAGGACATGACCATCTTGGAGGCGATGGACAACGCGATCGCCGACATCGACAGCGGTCGCTTCGCCGAGGACCCGGAGGCCGAAGGGTCGATGAAGAACGTGGTCGGCCACATTCTCAAGAACAACGGCCGCGCCGGCGACGCGGAGCGGCTCCTGCGCGAGGCGCTGGAGGCCGCGCGGGAGATCTCCGACGGGGACTCCGAGCAGCTGACGAGCGCCCTCACGAACCTCGGCAACGTGTTGCGCGAGCTAGGGCGTCTACAGGAAGCGGAGCCGCTCTTCGTCGAGGCACTCGCCATGCGCCGCCGGATCGACGCGGGCGACTCCGTGGGTCTCGTGACGATCTTGAACCACCTCGCGACGACCTGGTACGGGCTCGGCCGGTTCGAGGAGTCGGAGCCCATGTTCGTCGAGACGCTCGCGATGGCGCGCCGCCTGAAGGCCGAGTATCCGCGTGACCTGGCGATCACGTTGCTCAACTTCGCCAACGTGAAGATGGCGCTGCACAAGGACCTCGAGGCCGAGGCGATGCTGGTGGAAGCGCTCGAGTTGCAGCGTGAGCTCGTCCAGCGCGACGACGTCTTCACCGCGCTCTTGATCGACACCCTGGCATCGGCGCGCTCGCGCCTCGGGAACTTGGAAGAGGCGCACGAGATGTGCGTCGAGTCGCTCGACATGTACCGGCGCATGTACTCGGGCGACAACGCTCTGGTCGCGGTCGCCATCGCCAACCTCGCGACCAGCTTCAAGGGCCTAGGTGACTACGCTCGGGCCGAAGAACTCTACACGGAGTCGCTGGAGATGCTCCAACGCCTCTACCCCGAGGGGCACGTCGACGTCGCGCGCGCCCACTTCTTGATCGGCGGGCTGCACTTCGACGTCGGGATCGATCCGGTCCCGGACTTCGAGGCCGCGCTCGAGCTCTACCGCGCGCTCGATCCGGGCGACAACGCGACGTACGCCGCGTGCATGAAGGGTCTCGGCGTCCAGTACCGCTTGCGGCGACGTCCGATGGAAGCGGAACCGTTGCTCGCCGCGGCGCTCGACATCCACCGTCGCATCTACCCCCCGACGCACCCCGAGCTGCTCGACAGCTTGAACTCGTACGGCGTGAACTGTTGGCAGCAAGGGCGACTCGACCTGTCGATCCCGCTGTTCGAGGAGTTGCTCGCGACGAGCATCGAGGCCAACGGGCGCGAGCACGCGTTGACGCGTCAAGTGCTCCTGAACCTCGCGATCAACTACCGCGACGCGGGTCGTGCGGAGGAAGCCGTGGCGCACGCGATCGAGGCGTTCGACGCGTACGTCCCGGAGCCGCAGTGGCCCGTGATCGGCGGGACCGTGCTCGACATCTGTCTGCAAGCTGGCGACGCGGATGCCGCGATCTCGATCGCGAAGCGCCTCGTCGACCTGGCACGCGAACGCATGCCCGATGGCGGTCCGCAGTTCCTCGCGGTCGTGCGACACAACGGATCCGTTCTCTTGCGCTTGGGCGCGTTCGCCGACGCCGAGCCCGCGCTGCGTTCCGCGCAAGAGATCACTGTCGCCGAGAACCCCGACTCCTTCGCGAGCATCGAGCTGAGCGCCGACCTGGGGCGCGCGATCCTGGGGCAGGGGCGTCACGCCGAGGCGAAGCCGCTGCTGATCGACGTGCACACGGCGCTGAGCGCGCGTCGCAGCGTGCCGCGCAGCCTGCGCGGGACCTTCCTCGAGACGCTCGAAGGCCTCCTCGCCGTCGCCGAGGCCGAGTCGGATACGACAGCGGCCGCGAACTGGCGGGAGGAGCTGGAGGCGCGCCGCGCCGAGTGGGCGAAGTGATCGAACCGCGCGTGTGCCGGTGCGACGCGGAGCCTCTATCATCGTCACCATGCTGACGACGCTCTCCCTCCTCTTCGCTGCCGCCTTCGCCGCGCAAGACACCGACGCGCCCGCGGCCCTCGAACCGATTGCGCTGACCGTCGAGTACGTCGGCGATCCCGCCACGCCGCGCGGCAAGGCCTTCGTCGCGCTGCTCGAAGAACACTTCACGTCGGTCGAGGCGGTCGACGCGAAGCAGCTCGGCGCGCCCGCCGACTCCGCGCAGCGCTTCGCCGGCGCGGACGTGCTGCTCGTCGACGCGGACCTGACGGGGCACCTGCCCGACGGCTACGGCAAGCCGATGGTCGTGATCAGCGGCCTCGGCGTGCGCACGGCGGAAGGGCTCGGCGCGAAGCTCGACTGGCTCTGACTGTGCCTCGGCTCGGAAGCGCACGGGGTGCGCTTCGATCATCCGATCTTCCAGGGGCCGCGCGTCGTGGATGTGACGACCGAGACGAAGCGCGATCCGCACACCGGTGACGAGATCGCGGCGTGGCGCGTGCAGGAGGACGTCGGTCGTCCCGGTCTCGTCGCTTCGCGTCGGCGCTTCGTCGCCGCGCCGGACAGCGAGATCCTCGCGGGCGGAGTCAATTCCAAGGGCAACCGCGGCGTGCCGCTCGTGCGCGAAGGCAACTTGTTCTTGTGGGGCTTCTCGGCCGCGCCGGATCGCATGACGGAGGCGGGTCGCGCGGCGCTCGCGAACGCGATCGTGTACATGCGCGACTTCGACGGGCAAGCGCCGACGCGGCGCGCCGGCGTGCGCGCGCGCGGAGAGTGGCGCGACATCCTGGACAGCCCGTACGTCGAAGGCGTCGAGCTGCCGCGCTACTTCGGGCCGAGCCTCATCGCCGCGCACGGCACGGACAAGGAAGCCCTGCGCGCCGATCTTGAAGTGCGCGAGCCGTACCTCTACGTCGCGCGCGGCTCGGCGACCTTGCGCATCGACGCGGATGCGGAGGCGCTCGGTCACCCGACGAACAGCTTCGACTTGATCCGCGCGGCGCTCGAGGCGAACGACGAGCGCGGAACCCGCATCCTCGAGCGTTATTGGCCGAACGACGAACTGGTCGCCGCGCGCCCGACGACGCTCGCCGGACTCGACGCGCTCGCGGACGAAGTCTGCTTCAGCGAAGGCGAGGGTTACCGCTGGCTGTCACGCCCGTCGGTCGCCGGCCCCGAGCGCTGGGAAATCGCGGGCGCGCTCGCGAGCTTGCAGTTGCCGCGCACCAGCGAACAGGCCCCCGCCGTCTTCGGCGCGCGTTTGGTCGGCTCGTACCAGGACGCGAGCGGCAAGGCTCACACCGCGGCCGGATCCGTGGCGACCTTGGCGGTGCGCGCGGAAGTCTTGCGCGGCTGGCACGTGACGCTCGCTTCGGACGACGGCATGTACACGCCGGTGACGATCGAGCTCGAGCTGCCGGACGGCGCGCGTTGGGTCGCGGACGAGTTCACGGTCGACGGCCGCGCGCGCCGCGAGAAGGCGTCGCGCAACGGTTACGGTCGCTTGGACTTCACACGCGAGTTCTGGGCGCGCTGCGCGCCGGGCGAGTACGAGCTCGCGGGGAAGATCCGCTTCCAGGTCTGTGACGAAGAGCGCTGCTTGCGGCCGACGCAGGTCGAGTTCACGACGACGTTGGTCGTGTACGGAACCAGGTAAAAAACATCACACCCGTACGGAACCAGGTACAAAACCTCACACCCCCCGAAGAGCGGAAGCGGCCTGGTGGCCGCTTCCGCGCTTCGGGGGGTGTGAGGTTTTGTACCTGGTTCCGTACTACACGCGCTCGTACCACCAGACGTGCGACTCTTGCCGCCGCCCCGGCACCAATTCGTCGAGTCGACTCGAGGGCTCGTCCATCGCGTTCTGCAACTCGCGATGCCGCGGCGACAGCGCTTCCCAGGTCTCGGTGTAGCGCGCGTCGTACTCCTCGCTGCCTTCCTCGAGCCCCTTCGTCGCCTCCGCGACGGCCTTTTCGAGTTCGCGCCAGAACTCGTCCATCTCGGCTTGCAAGGCGCCGATCCGCTCGCGCAGCGCGGCGACTTCGGCTTCTTCTTCCGCGCTCAAGGGCGGCGCCTCCGGCTGGAAGATCGAGTAGCCGCCGACGAGCAGATCGAGATCGCCGTCGCCGTCCCAATCGCACACCGCGGGATACAGCCCCGTGTCGGGACGCACCGCTTCCCGCGCGCCGAACTCGCTGGGCGCGACGAGCACTTCGAGCGGTCCGAAGTCCGGCGCACCCGCCTTGCCGCCGTTCCGCGACAAGTACACGCCGCCGCCGACCGGATCGTCGCCGTAGCTTTCGCCGAAGCCGCCCGCGACGAGGTCCAGGTCCCCGTCCCCGTCCCAGTCGACGAGCACCGGCGCCGTCAGCTTCTCACCGATCGCGAAGGCCTTCCCGCCCGCCATCACCGGCAGGTTCTTGCCGGTGTACCGCGGCTCCGCGTCGGTCCCTTCGTTCATCTGCCGATACAGGTGCCCGTTCTCGTAGCTGCCTAGCAACAAGTCGCGATCGCCGTCGCCGTCCCAGTCGAAGGCGAGCACCGACACCAAGCGCTCCGCTTCCGAACCTTCCGGCATCGCGCGTTGGTCGATCAGGTGCTGGTTCTTCTCGTGATCCCAGTAGTAGCTGAGGATCACCCGCGCGCCGTCCTTGTCGAACAAGTGCACCGGCGCCGCGAAACCGCCTTCTCCGCCGCGCGCCACGTGCGGCGAGCCGTCGAAGGTCGCGGTCAGGTAATCGACGTGCCCGTCACCATCGAGGTCCACGAACTGTGAACCCATGCCGATGCATCACCAGTTGCCGAATTCGAGCAGCTGCCCGTCGCGCAACTTCGCCGCCTCCTCGGCCGCGAGCTTCCCGTCCTCACCGCGCAGCGCCACGGTGACTCTGCCCGGCAAGTCGCCGATCACCACGTCCAACCGACCGTCGCCGTTCCAGTCGTACACGGCGGGCGAGGCGTACAAGCGCTTCGCGCCGAGGAACACATCGCCGGCCATCAACCGAACGGGCGCCGCGAAGCGCACCTCTTGCGTGGAGACGGACGACGTCTCGTCGCGCCGCTCCAAGTCGGATGCACTGAAGGCCGCGAGGCCGGTGAGCGCCACGGCGCACGAAGCGAGAGTCACCATGAGAGTCTCCGTCGAAGGGAAGAAGTGATCGAGAGAACGCGCACGACCGTAGCGCAGCGGCGGGGGACTCGGCAAGCCGGCCCCGCGCCCACGCCCTCCGCCCCTTCCACCAACTCACCCTCACCCCCCTCGCCACCCGCTACCCTGGAGCGCCACCCGCTCCGACCACCCCGCACCGAAGCTCCCGACCGATGACACCCCAACTCTCCTCCGACGAACGCATCGCCCGCATGACCTTCGCCTCCGTCTACCCGCACTACGTCACCAAGGTCGAGAAGAAGGGGCGCACCGAGGAAGACCTCCTGAAAGTCCTCCGCTGGCTGACCGGCCTCACCAAGGCGCAGCTCTTCAGCCACATCAAGAAGGGCTCGACCTTCACCCAACTCTTCGACGCCGCGAAGCTCCACCCGAACGCTTCCCTCATCAAGGGCGTGATCTGCGGCCACCGCGTCGAGGAGATCGAGAACCCGCTGACGCAGAAGTGCCGCTACATGGACAAGCTCGTCGACGAACTGGCGCGGGGGAAGAAGATGGAGAGCATCTTGCGGGAGTAGAAGACCCCCCGCGGAGATGGTGCCGGCGCCCCTCCACGCTACGATGCGCCCCTCAGCGCCCGTAGCTCAGCAGGATAGAGCACCGGTTTCCTAAACCGGGGGTCGTGGGTTCGAATCCCGCCGGGCGTACCATCGCAACGTGCCCGACCGCTGCGGTTTCGAATCGCTCGACGTCTCGAGTCCGCGCCGCCGCTCTACCAGGACGCGACCATGAGTGATCCCTTCGTCCCGCGCGCCGGCGGAATCCTCAGCGCCGACATCGCCGTCCCCGAGCACGAGCGTGAGCTGCGCTTCTACGCACGCGTGCTCACTACCGGCGACGAACCGCTCTGGCGCAAGGATCTGATGAACAGTCGCGGCATGCCGATCATCGGCTTGGGCGAGCGCACGGAGGAGTACTCCGGCCTCCCGCTCCAGTGGATGCCGCACATTCAAGTCGCCGACGTCGCAGCCAGTGCAACGAAGGCGCTCGAGCTGGGTGGGAGTGAGCTCATGCACGGCAAGGACGAGGAGGGGAACAGTCAGTGGGCGGTGCTGCTGGACACCAACGGCGCGGCCTTCGGGATCATGCCCGTCGTTCCCGCTGAAGCGCTTCCGCCGACGTCGAGCGACAACGCGGCGCCCACGGGTTGCATCTCCTGGGTCGACTTGACGGTTCCCGATGCGCCCGCAACCCGCGACTTCTATTCCCAAGTCGTCGGCTGGTCGGTGCAAGACGTCGAGATGTCGGACGAAGGCGAGCGCTACGCCGACTAAGATGCGCACTGCTGACGGAACCGCGGCCGCGGGGGTCTGTCACGCGCGCGGCGTGAACCGGGGCTTGCCGCCCGTCTGGATGCTCTACCTTCCCGTCGGCGACCTCGCCGAGAGCCTGAGCCGCGTTACCGAGGAAGGGGGGACGATCGTCAAGTCGGTTCAGGGAGTCGATGGCGAGATCGCCTCTGCGGTCGTTCAAGATCCGGTGGGAGTGCGCTTCGCCTTGGTGCAGGGCGGTTGAGGACGGAGTCGCCGACTCGTCCGCGCGACGTCCGCGCGCGTTCGTCACGGCGCACTTCGCGCACATTTCTCGGCGCGAGTTCCTGAACAGAGAGTCGCAACTTCGAATCCCGCCGGGCGTACCGACGCGAGCCACGCACACCGCTCGCCTCGACCCCGCTCCTCACTCCCCCGCGCCCTCGGTGTACAACCAGCGTCCGCCTTCGCGCACGAACTGCGACCGCTCGCGCAGCTGCCGCCGCTGTCGACCGACGCGAAAGGTCGCGACGAACTCCACCGTGCCGCGCACGCCGTCCACTTCCGCGAAGCGCACCTCGAGCCGCTCCCAACCGTCGACACTCGCGATGCTCGCGCGCAGCCCTTCGCGCAAGTCGTCCTCGCGAAAGTCCGGATGGTGCGTCGCGACGAGATACTCGATCGCCTCCGCCGTCCCGAGCGCGAAGGCGGTGTAGCGCGAACGCATCAGCGACTCGGGATCGGGGGCGGCGACATCTCCCGACAGATAGGGGCCGCAACACTGCGCGAGCGCGCCGGGGCGGCCGCACGGACAACGACCGGTCGAGCTCGCGTCAGAGTGCGGAGGAGTGTGCATGCGGCGATTCGGAGAGCGGGCTCACCTCGTGCCCTCCGCCGCTCCATCCTACGACCCGCGCTCCCGCCTCACCCTTCTCCCCCTGCACCGAACACCGCCCTGGCCTACAGTCAGTCCCCATGAACTCCATCCAGCTCCCCTGCGCTTCCTGCGGCGCAGCCAACCGCGTCCCCGAAGACCGCCTCACCGACGCGCCGATCTGTGGCCGCTGCAAGAAGCCGCTCTTCCCCAAACGCCCGCCCGCACTGACCGATGCAAGCTTCCAGAACTTCATCACCCGCAGCGACCTCCCGGTCCTCGTCGACTTCTGGGCGACCTGGTGCGGACCGTGCAAGTCGATGGCGCCGCACTTCGAACGAGCGGCAGCAGCCCACACCGGCAAGGTGCTGTTCGCGAAGCTCGACACCGACGCGGCGCCCAAGACGGCGAAGCGCTTCGGCATCCAGTCGATCCCGACGTTGGTGTTGTTCCGCGGCGGCAGAGAGTTGGCGCGGCGGAGCGGGGCGATGAGCGCGAGCGAGCTCGCGGCGTGGGTGAAGCGTTCCCTCTAGAAGGATCAGGCGCGAGCGCGCGTCTGCGCGCGCAGGTCTCCGAAGTCGAGGGTGACCGCTGCGCTTCCTGCGAGTCTCCAGAGCAGGATGGGTGGCCTCGATCGTGACCCCGAGCCGCCGCTCGCCTGGGGCTTTGGATGGCCGGTGGGGGATGAGGTCTGTCCGCCGGAGATCGCTGGAAACGTCAAGCTGTTGGACGAATCGGGCCTGGACGTGGTCGAGTCCGAGGCCCTTCCCAGCCTGCTCACGCCACTCTCGGCAATCAGCTTGACGAAAACGGCTTGACGAATCCTCCTAGCCCTCCATGACCGATCCGACCCCGAACGACGCCACCGCCATGGAGCGGCCCGCCGCCGCCGGCACCCGCATCGAGCTCGACGCCGCCTCCACCGCACCGATCGAAGACACCTTCGCCCCTTACACCCACGACTTCCGCTTCGACACGACCCGCTGCACCCTGCGCCTCTACGAGTACGGCACGAGCTTCCTCTCACGCTCGGAAGCGAAGCGCCTCGTCACCGACCTCGAGTTGCCGACTCTTCTCGCACGGCCATCCCTCCTGGCCCACTTCACTCCGTGAGTCGAACGACCGTACTCAGGCCTTGCCCGAGTTCGCCGCCCGCGCGAGTCGCCGAAGTCCGTTGCGTAGCGACGCGTGGTCGTGAACGTGCGCGGGATCGATCACCAGCAGGCGTCGTTCCGACTCGTTCGAGACCGAGCGCACCTCGTCGTCGGTGCGGATTCGGTCGAGCAGATCGACGAACTCCCCTCGTTCCTCGAGCCAGCGCATCAGCGTGAGCAGGTCGTCGCCGTGCCGCTGGAGTCGCACGCGTTCGTACTCGAGTCGTTCGGAGTCCCGCTCTGAGTCGACGCGTTCGAGCTTGTCCCGGACGGCCTTGAGCTTCAACAGAGCCAGGGAGTCGAGGTGCGGTATCCAGACCATCGCGCTTCGCTCGGTCCCCACGACGTGCACCCGCAGCCAGCGCTCGATCTTGTCGATCCAGGGAGTCTTCGCAGCGTAGAAGGCGGGAGGGTCCTCCGCGTCTCCGAGAGTCACGAGTTCATAGGCGGGCTCTCGCCTCGAGCACCGACCGAAGGGCACGTTTCCGCAGAGGAACTCGACGTCGATCTTGCCGCCAGCGTGTTGGAACTGGAACCGCCCACTGCGCGACGACCTCCGCTCTGCCGGTCGTTCGAAGCCCAGCTCGCGCAGCGCGGGCACCAGCGGCTCGAGGCGCGCGCGAGCCGTCTCGATGTCCGAGAGTTCCGTGGTCGTCAACACCCAGTCGAGGTCCGAGGTCATGGCGCGCGCCTCGTTCAGCACATGTCCCCACAGCTGCATCGCGGCTCCACCGATCAGCCGCAAGGGGAGGCCTTCCGCTTCGGCGAGCGCGGCCACCCGCAGCAGCTGATCGAACAACTCGATGCGATCGTCCACGCTCACTTCCATCGTGCCCTCCACTCCTTCGCGAGCTGCGCAGCGGCCTCGCGCAGGACGGGCATCTCCGAGGCGAGAGCGTCCGCGATGGCGAGAGTCGAAAGCAGTCGCGGTGAGCGGGACGGCGCCAGCTCATCGAGCGAAAGGCGCGAGACCCCGCGGACCAGGATCGAGGGGCCGCGGAAGTCCGCGCCCACCGCTCCGCCGAGCGCTTCCTCGATGCGGAGCGCCACGGGCCGATCCACGAGGACGTCGATCGGATGAATGAGGGAACCGGTTGCCTTCGCGATCACGCCTGCCGCTCCTTCGACGAGACGAGCTCCTCCCGCTTGTTCGCGGATCCACTCGAGTCCGCGCCCCGGCGGCCCGGGGAGCCGGATCGCGCGCCCGACGGCGTCCAATCGGAACTCCGAGAGGATGGCCTCGAACGCCCGCGCCGCCGAGGGCCGGCCGCGCCGCAGCAGGCGGGGCCCGGTCATGGCCTTGCGCAGTTTCGAGATGCTGGCGGGGGCGAGTTGCAATCCAACCCGCCGCGCCAATTCCTCGCGCAACACGCCGGGCTCGAGCGCGAGGGCTTCGGTGAGCCAATCGAACTCGTCCACCTCCAGCACGGCAGCCAGCACGGCGCACTGCTGAGGAGTGAGCCGGCTCTCAACTCCGCCGACCCGCAGCAGCAACATCAGCCCGGGCTCGTCGACAAAGACTTCGCCCGTCTTGAGGTCGACGTAGTTCCGTCCCTCGCGACGTCGCTCGGTCCGCTCTCTCGTGGTGAACCGAGCAATGTCCTCCGCACCGAGCCTCGCGGCACGTCGCCCACGGCCGAGCCGGATCCCCGACCCCTCCACGTCCACGTCGATCGTCGGGACCTCCGCCTTCACCCGCTGCGCCAGCGAGCCGAGCCGTTCCCGATCCAGAGGCTTTCCCATGCCTCAGTTGTCGCCAGTTTTCTCAGAAACAGCACCCGATTTCTCGGAAATCGCCGACGCTTTCTCGGAAAACGACCGCCCGCCGGGCGAAAGGGGCGGAGCTGACCTGGAGGATCAGGCCAGCAGGGGCTCTCTCCGCGAACGTCGCTTGTGGCGCCGCACGCCGACTCGTCGTTCGATCTCGGGTCTGCCGAGGGCCCCGAGGAGTCGCCTCACTGCATCCCCGCGCACGATGAACCTCAGCAGCGGATGGTGGGGAAGGGGGCGGCGTCCTGATGATCGACGGAGGGATCGGCGATGTGGACGAGCAGTGGGGCCGGCGGGGCGAGGTGAGATGGCGAAGTCAGGCCACCGCAGCCGCGAACTGGTTGTACAGGTCACCCGGCAAGCGGTGATGCAGACGCCAACGGACCGACATCGGGCGTTCGCCGGAGTGCGACACGTAGGTCGCGGGGCCCAAGAACCAGAACGCCCTCTCGTCGGTGCGCAGACGCGCGAAGAGCATCACGGACGTGCCACGTTCGGCGTGCTGTTGGTAGCGCAGGCCCGTGTCGGAGTCGGCCCGCGTGACGGACTGGCTCTGCCAGTGGATCAGCTCGCGACTGATCGCGTAGTCGTCGTAGCGCGTCGTGGGGGAGAAGCTGCCGCTCGTCTTGTCGAGAGTGAAGGCGAAGACGTCGGCTTGCGACTCATCGATCCATTGCACGCCGGTTTGCCAGGGCGCGATGCGTGCTCCGGAACCTGAGCCGAAAGCGGCGAGGATCTCGCGCCGCGTGTACCGAGCGTGCACCCGCAGCGGGATGTTTGGCTGTGCCGTCAGCTCAGCCTGCACGTGCGAGACTTGCGACTCGAGCACACTAAGCACATCGCGCAACTCCGCGATCACCTGCGGGTGCTGCCACAAGATCGCCGCGCCTTCGTCGAGGCTTGCGTTCTTCTTGACGACCTTCTCCACGAGCGAGCCGATCAACATGCGCAAGAGCCGACGGTCGCGTTCAGCGAGCGTCGATTCACGAGGTGGCTGGGGCCTAGACAGGAACTCTCGATAGGTCTCGATGCGCAACGGATCATCCAGGTGCAGCAAGCGACCCGTTGCGCGCCTCAGTTGCTTCTCGAACGGACCAGCGGCTTGCAGCGCCAAGCCGGCTTCCTCCCGCAAGTCCGACCAGCCACGATTTCCGGCGTACACATCGTCCAGCTCGACGCAGGCTTGTTCGAGGTACTGCACCAGAGAGAGGTCACCGTTCGGCGACTCCGCAGCCAAGCGCGCGAGCTCTGCTGCCTTCTCTCGGAACAGGCTCGGAATGGCATTCTTGATGGTGCGAAGCACTACTTCGGAGGCAACGGCGTCGAGCTGCATCTGACATCCCGCTGGCAAGAACGGAAAGCCGCCCTCGACTTGCTCGATCAGGTGCTTGCGGCTGCCGCCGAACAGCGCGCGCAAGCGACGATCCATGCGGAACTCGCGTCGGTGTTGCCCGATGAAGTCGAGCACAGTGCACGCGACCTTCCCGTTCGACCTGCGCAAGCCGCGCCCGAGTTGTTGGATGAACAGAGTCGGACTGTCCGTCGGCCGCAGCATCAACAAGGTGTCGACCGTGGGCAAGTCGACGCCTTCGTTGAAGAGATCGACAGAGAACAGTACCTGGATCTTGCCTTCGCTCAGTTCCCGTAGTGCCGTTTCGCGATCCGCCTTGCTGCTGTCGCCCCATACAGCCGTCGCGGCGACGCCGGCGTCGCGAAAAACTTGGGCCATGAAGCGTGCGTGATCGACGCTGACGCAGAATCCGAGCGCACGGATCTTGCTGACCTCGTCGACGTGGGCCTCGAGCTGCTTCAAGACGAGGTGCGCTTGCCGCTTGTCGGCGGTCAGTACGCCAGTCAACGCCTTGTCGTCATAACCCCGTCCGCGTCTCCAGGGGACATGTCGTAAGTCGACGCCATCGTGCAGCCCGTAGTACAAGAAGGGCGTCAGCCGGCGCTGATCGATCGCGTCCCAGAGGCGCAGCTCGGCGGCGATTCGGTCGTCGAACCAATGCAGCACAGGCGCGCCGTCACTGCGCTCAGGTGTGGCCGTCAGGCCGAGCAGCTCCACCGGCTGAATGTGTTGCAACAGCGCGTCGTAGCTGGGCGCCGCCGCGTGGTGGAACTCGTCGATGATGACGACGTCGAAGTGCTTCGGATCGAGGTGCTCGAGCCCGTTGTTGTTCAAGCTCTGGACCGACGCGAAGACGTGCTCGAAGCGATCCGGTCGATCGCCGCCGACCCACAGCTCGCCGAACGAAGCATCGCGCAGCGCGTGCGCGAAGGTAGCGCGACTCTGCTGCAAGATCTCCTTGCGGTGCGCGACGAAGAGCAGCCGCGTGCGGGGGAGCTCCGCGCGAAGCCGTGCATAGTCGACAGCTGCCATGACGGTCTTGCCCGTACCAGTTGCAGACACGAGCAAGTTGCGATGATGCCCCTGTTGCCGCGACAGCGTCAGTTGTTCCAGCAGGCGTTCCTGGAAGGGCTCGGGCCGAATCTCGAGCGGGCTGAGCACTAGCTCGGGGCCGGATCGCTGCTCCTCATTGCGCTTCAGGAACACCTCGCGCTGATACGGCTCAAAGTCTCCGCTCTCCCAGTACGACTCGAAGACGGCGGAGACCTTCTCGACCACATCGCCATTACGCGCGCCAGACACCCGAACGTTCCACTCGATCCCCGTCTCCTGCGCTGAGTAGGTCAGGTTCGATGAGCCGATGTAGGCAGTTGAGTAGCCGGACTCGCGATGAAACAACCACGCCTTGGCATGCAGACGATCGAGGCTCGTGTCATACGAGACACGAATCTCCGCACCCAACTCATGCAGCGCATCGAGCGCCTTCGCCTGCGTCGACCCCGTGTACGTCGTCGTCAGCACCCGCAACTTGCGACCCGCCGAACGGTGCTTCTCCAGAGCCGACAACAACGGCCGCACGCCGCTCATGCGAATGAAGGCCATCACGACATCAACGCGATCCGCGGAGTCCAGCTCAGTTTCGATCTGCTTGCCGACTCGGGGTTCTCCGGGCGAGTTCGTGAGCAGCGTCGTGTCTAGAAGCGGAATCAGCGGCTCTTGAATCACTTCGGGTGAGCCGTCTGGCTTGCGAGCCAAGATGGCATGAAGCACCTCCGCGGGCTGCACCGGAACATCCGACTGCACGTCGAGGCCAGGCACGCTCTCACACAGGGCCTGGCACAACTGACCGATCAGCTCGCACGCCAAACGCGCACCGACTTCGACCCGCTGTGCCGCCTTCACGTCCTTCAGTGCCCCGCGCACGACCCGACCAACGTGTAGCGCGACCCGATCGGCCGCCTCCGCCTCTCGCAAGGCGCGAGTCTTTCCCACGCGCGCCTCGCTGAGTTGGGCGAGAGTAGACCGGAGTGCCTCGGTCACGAGGGCCTCGTGCAGGCCACGGGGAGGTTCAGACATGGGCGGAGTGTAGAGGTCTAGCTGCGCGCGGTCCGCTGCCGTCAACCGCCGGGCGCAAGGACTTCGCTCTGTGGGGGCTTCACTAAGCCAGCCTATCGCGAGACGACCCCTGCTATCATTCCGGCCTCAACTGCCCGCACCACAGCAAGTTAGTGCACCGGTTTCCTGTACACAGGGGGCGCGGGTTCGACTCCTACTGGTCGGGCTATGTCCATTTGCGAGACGGATCGACCGGTGCAGCCTCTATCGTTCTAGACCCCTCCATTCGAACTCTCCGGAGAGCGCGTTGCCCGGCAGACTTTCCGGTAAGCGACGAGATGGTGGTGTCCGGCAACTGAACTTGCTCCCGGTCTTCCCCCGCGCGACGTTCATGTCTCTCAGCGACTCTCCACTTCCCCCCGACTCAGACCTCGATGAGGTCGCCCAGCTCGTCCTCGAGTCACTCGAGGATTCGGGTAGGGCTCTGACCCGTTTCGAGCTCGCTCGGCGCACGAGGCAGAAGGACTTCCGCGTCTCTCGGGCCTTGAGGGAACTCCAGCGGCTGGGGTGCGCGGAGCGAAGCGGCGGCAAGTGGAAGTCAGTCGGTCGTCGACAGGCTGAGCGGGTGATGGAGCGACCGGAATCGCCCAGCAGACGGCGAGCACAATTCGAGCCAGCTCGGCGAGAGGTGATGAGGCTCAGCGACCCTGTACGCCCCACGGAGTGGAGCTCGTTTCGAAGCCTCTGCCGCTACTACGTCGAGTGCCTGGAGTACGAGGCGGGCGGAAGGGCCGAACTGAATTGTGACGGAGGGGGCAAGGACTTCGTCGAGCTCGCATCGGCCATAAACTGGTCGGCGCTCTACAGCGGGAGGTCCGTCAGGATTCCCCAGTCCACCGCCATCGCGGACTTGATCGCCTCGAAGCGCGGTGCCGGCGCTCAGCTTCGACTTCGTCTCGCCGGACCCGTCGAGCGAGTTACGAACTCGCGAGGTAGGGTTCAGCTGCTACCCGTGTTTCTGGTCACGGTCGTCGTAATGCGACAAGAACGGAGCCTCGAGCTCACGGCGGAGTCCGAGCCGCGCATCAACGAGGCTTGGTTGAAAGCCCGTTTCTCGGGGATCGGGCGAGCGGAGCGTCGCGAAGACCTGCTGATTCAGCTCGGCTTCTATCACGAGCAAGACGGCGAAGACGGCGTCGATCTTGTCGCTCGTGAAGGCTCAGACGTTCAGGAACTCTGGCAGCGGCTCTTCCGAGTTGCTGAGTCCGAGTTCCGCGAGATCGGTGGACCGGACCGGCCGCAGTCGAGTCCGCCCGTACGTCAGGTTCGACAGAACGGTCTCTACAACCGCGTCCTTCTGCTGCCCGCTGCGGGCAGCAGCTTCACGGACGGCTTGCTCGAGGAGCTACGCAAACTGTCGGAGCGGCCGGACGAGGAACTCGCGCGGACGGCACTCGCGCCGCTCTTCGCACAAGACGGCTCGCTTGTGTCAACAGTGGCGGGATCCGATCAGCAGGCGATCCGTCCCGAGTTTCAGGCGCTCAACCGAGAACAACGCGATGCGGTCGGACTCTCGTTCAGTGCGCCCATTCTCGCGGTGCAGGGGCCGCCCGGCACGGGCAAGTCCACCGTTGTGACCCACGTGATGACGGCTCACGCGCTAGCTGGCCAGTCAGTGCTGTTTGGCAGTCGCAATCACCGCGCGTTGGAGGCTGTTGTGCCTCGCCTTCAGGCGATTCACGAGGACCGCCCGCTGATCATGCGCTTGACGCGCAGTGCTCAGGATCCCGATGGCTCAGGTGATGATTGGCTGAAGCGGATTCTGGGTCTGATCTCACGGCCAGCCGATCCGGAAGCGCTCGAAGAGCTTGCAGGCACTCGCGCGAGCCTCGATCAAGCACTTCAGACTCGGGAGGTTCTCGAACTCGAACTCACGGCGCAACTCGAACTCTCACAGGACTTGGGTGAGCTGGAGTTCTCGATCAACCAACTCGTGAACCGCCTAGGCACGCGAAGGGCCGAGCATTTGAGTTCGATCGAGGGGCAGCTGAGCGAGGATCAACTCTCCGCGATCTCCGAGCGTCTCTCGAAGAGTGCCTCGACGCTACTCGGCCGGCTTCGCCTCTGGCTGGTGGCCAAGCGTTTCCGGCTCTACATCGCAAGGCTTGCATCCGGTCTGAGCTCTGAGTTCCGCGAGACCCTGAGATCTGCGGACGACCTGGCAGAGCTTGCGCAGCTGCTGGCCAACGGAGTCCAGCTCGCTTCTCTGCAGTGTGATCGGACTCAGCTCGAGGCCCGAAGCCATGGACTTCGCGATCGGGGGGAGTTGGTTCAAGCGCTCGCCGATGCCGACAAGGCGGTGCTCGACCGGACTCGCGCCGCGCTCAGCTCCTTGGCCGGCTCGTTGGGTGCAGACCTCGCTCCCGAGCTCCGTCAGCGCCTGGTTGATCTTCGCGGCGTACTGGGGAGCGGAAGCGTAGTCGGGAAGATGCACAGACTGAAGGGCCAGGTGCGCGCCGCGATCGAGCAAGTCTTCGAAGACATCGTCCGCATCATCCCGCTCTGGGCCTGTTCCAACCTCTCTGTTCGCTCACGTCTACCGCTCGTCGCCGGGGCCTTCGACTTGGTCGTGATCGATGAGGCGAGCCAGTGCGACATTCCTTCGTGCCTTCCGCTGCTGTTTCGGGCAAAACGTGCCATGATCGTCGGCGACCCGATGCAGCTCCGTCACGTGGGCATGATCGGTCAAGAAGTCGAGGACCGCTTCCGAACCCTGAACGGTGTGGGCGGCGTGGACCTCGGACGCTTCCGGCACTCGACGAACTCGATCTGGGAGCCAGCATTCGTGGTCGCGCAGGGGGGGCGCGGTCGATCTCTGATGCTCAAAGAACACTGGCGCTGCCACCCAGCGATCGCGGACTACTTCTCAAGGCTGTTCTATTCCGGGAAGCTCCGTGTTCGCACTCCATCCGAGCAGTATCCGCCGGTTGTGCGTGGCGGGCGAAAGTTGCGGGGGATTGAGTGGACGCACGTGCCCGGTGGAAGCGAGACGATCGGTGGGAGCCGGTTCCACCAGCTTCAAGTCAACGCCATCGTCGCTGAATTGGAGCGGGTCGCGGCGAGTGGATACGATGGGTCGGTTGGCGTGGTTACCCCGTTCAGGGCTCATGCGGATCGCATCCGAGATGCGATCACCGAGCGGCTGCCGGCCGACACGCTGAAGGCTTGGAACTTCGAGTCACAGACTGCTGACGGATTCCAAGGAGACGAGCGGGACTTGATCCTGCTCGGCTTGGTCGGAGGTCCCGATTCCGGCGACACTCCGGGCTTTTACAAGCGTGATCGAAACCGCTTCAACGTGGCAGTGAGTCGTGCTCGCTCGCTCCTGCATGTCTTCGGGGACATGCAGTGGGCAGAGAGTTGCCCCGAAGACGTACTTGTGGGGCTGGTCGATTCATACCGGAAGTGGCAGGCACAGGCGCAGGTTCCCGTTCGAGCTGACCTCATCGGGCCCGTCTGGGAGCCGAGGCTCGCTGATGCCTTGCGACGAGCTGGCATCGAGTTCCACCAGCAATACCCGGCCTGTGGGTTCTTCCTCGACTTCGGATTGCTGCGCCGTGGCGTGAAACTAGATGTAGAAGTCGACGGTGAGACCTATCATCGTGACGCTACCGGTGGCCGGAGGATCGATGACCTCCGCCGCGACCAGATCCTGATCGCTGCAGGCTGGACCGTGGTCAGGTTCTGGGTCTACCAACTGAGGGAGGACATGGATGGATGTGTCGCAAGAATCGCCTCGCTCGTCGAAGGCGAGTGAAGGATCGTCGGAGTCCGTGGAGGCAGGTAGTTCCGCTCGCGGCTTCATCATTGGGATGAGTCTGTTGGCTGCCGTTGCGATCGGCGGGCAGATTCCTGGTCTGGTTGCTATCACCGGCTTCGGCGAGGAGCGCGCGCAGTGGGACGCCCGCGCCGAGTCCCGGGATGCGCTGTCGCAAGAGCTCGCGCAACTGCAGGAGTCGAATCAGACTGCACGCATCGAGGCCGACGGACTCGTGCCGGTGCTAGCCGACCGACAAGCCGAACTGGCTGCCCTGCGAACCGCGCTGAGCGAGGCCGAGGCAAGCCGCGAAGAGGCCTTCGCGCAACGTGCTGCGGCTGTGTCGCGTGCAGCCAGTGCAGAGGCAGCCGCGACCGAAGCTGCGGCGCGCGCAGCTGAGTCGGAAGCACGTCGCGCGGATCTCCAAACCACGATTGCCGCCTTGGTCGTCCAGCGCGAGATTAGCCAGGGGGAGATCTCTGAGCTAACTGCAGAGGCAGCTGGCTTGGAGCAACGGCGAGATCAACGCGACCGAGCGCAGCAGCGACTGGATGAGATCCAGAACGAGATCCTCGATGCCCAGGCACGCTTGCAGGCCTACGGAGAGCAACTTGCCACACAAAGCGAGAAGCGGGCGGAGGCGAGTCAACTCGTCTCGCAACGGGACCTGCTGAAGTCGGAAGTCGCGAGCCTCTCATCTCAGCGCGACCGAGAGGCACAAGCCGCGGCAGATCTTCAAGCTCGAGTCGATGGCCTGGAGCAGCGCAAGACCGAGTTGCTTGCGATGCGCACCAGTCTCGACTCGGAAAACCAGCAACTCACCGATCGCCGCCGAACGCTTTCGCAAGAAGTCGCTCAGCTCGAGGGTCGGCAACAAGCACTTGATCCCGAGCTGCAAGCGCTCTCCGCCCGCCTCGCCGAACAGGCGAGCTTGGACTCGAGCATCACGAGCTTGCAAAGTCAGCAGCGCAATCTCGAGGCCAGCATCTCCACTCGACGAGCAGAGCTCTCCACCCTGCAGGGCGAACTTGCACAGTCACGTGCCGAGGCGGCTGCTCTCCAACAGGCAGCTGCCAGCCTCAGCGGGCTCGACGCCGAGGTCTCGCGCTTGCGTACCGAGATCTCGAGTCTGACTGACCAGCGCTCAACACTCGAGGGTCATGTCGACGCGCTTCAAACGCAAGAACAGTCGCTGCGACAGGCCGTCGACAGCGCACTCACGGCTTACACGGCTCGCTTTCAAGAGCTGACCCACGCCGTTGAGGCCGCCATCGATTCGATGGCCAAGGCACAGAGGACTCCCAAACCCGCCGACGGTGTTGATGAAGAGGGTGGACAATGAACTGGCCGATGATGCTGACGCTCTCGTTCGCGGGGCTTGCGTCTTCGATGGTGGCGAACGTCTTGGCGGTCTATCAGGGCAACCGCTATCGCAGGTGGCTGCCGAAGCGCGAAGTGCATGAGACTCTAGAGGCGCTCAAACTCAGTCTCTCCGAGAAGGAGGAGGAGTACGACCTTCTGAGGGAGAAGCTGTATGAGGCGGGTACGATCATCGCGGAGGCGGAGAAGCAGTCGGCGTGGATGGAGAAGACCCGCGACGACGTCGCGGAGCTTCGTAATCGTGAGAAGGAGTTGAAGGATGTCGAGGAGAAGATCGCGAAGGCTATCGAGGAGTGGACGAACGCCGACGGGCGCTTGATGGACACGAATCGAGAGCTGGCCGACGCAGCAGCGGTGTTAGAGCGCCAACGCGCACAGCTGCTCTCTGAAGAGGAGCTTCTTCGCCAGAAACAGCTGCAAGACGACCTAGCTGGTGAGGTAAGAGAGCTCACAAGTCAGCAGAGAACTCTGACGGCAGCGATCGAAGTCCTGCAGTCTCAGCAAGCAGAGATTCGCTCTGAGCGCGAGCAGCTGGCGTCAGCCGTCGCTGCGCTTCGAGTTGAAGAGCAGGAGTTGAAGGAGAGGTCCGCTGGATTGACCTCTCGCTGCGAGTCTCTCGAAAAGCAGCTCGAAGAGTTGAAGCAGAGGAATCAGCAGTTGGGTGGCTCAAGCGCGGCTGCGGATGAGGAGCGAAGCACGAAACTTCTGTGGGAACCCACGATCATCGCCAACCGATTCCAGCACCAGATGCCCGAGCAGGTCTCGGAAGCAGCAGCGCTAGACACCGCTACAAAGTACATCGAGCAGTCAGGGCTTCAGTACGACGATCGCGTGATCAGAGCGTTCCACACCTCGCTGAAGTGCGCGGACGAGGCACCCCTGCTCGTCCTTGCGGGTATCAGCGGAACGGGCAAGAGTGCCCTGCCCACTAGGTACGCGGAGGGCATGGGCATGCACTTTCTCAACGTGCCCGTCCAACCGGGCTGGGACAGCCCTGCGGACCTGCTCGGCTTCTACAACCATCTCGAAGGGCGCTTTCGTCCGACGGAACTCACGCGCGCTTTGCTCCAGATGGACTTCGTCAACAAGGTGGCGGGGGCCAACGGTACTGGGGTCGGGACCTGGCCAGAAAGCGCCTCGAGGCGCGTCGACCTGAGCGATCGCATGCTCCTCGTCCTGTTGGACGAGATGAACCTCGCACGAGTCGAGTACTACTTCAGCGAGTTCCTGAGCAGGCTCGAACTGCGCCGGGGCAAGAACCCCAACGACGCGAAATCGCGTCGCGACGCTGAGCTCGTGTTGGATCTTGGTGTGGCCGGCGAAGGCCAGCACCAGAGCATGCGGGTCTTCCCTGGTAGCAATGTTCTGTTCGTCGGCACGATGAACGAGGACGAGTCAACTCAGTCTCTCTCTGACAAGGTGATCGACAGATCGAACGTCATGCGGTTTGGGCGGCCCAACCGACTGGATGAACGACCCCAGCGGTTGGCTGTCGCACCGGAGAATCTAGTCGACCCTGGTTTCCTTGCTCGGAAGACCTGGGACGGTTGGGTGTCTCAACCTAACCCGACGGCCGAACGAGAACTACGCCAAGTCGGCGAGTGGATTCAGCGCGTCAATCAAGAGCTGACCAAGGTCGGCAGACCTTTCGGCTACCGAGTTGCGGAGGCCATGATGGCCTATGTTCGGCACTACCCGCATGTCGCGGACAACCCGCTCGAGCACGCCTTCGCCGACCAGATCGAGCTGCGCGTGCTTCCCAAGCTGCGAGGGCTCGACACCCACGATCATGGCACTGACGAGGCAATCACCGGGATTATCAACATTCTCGATTCGGAGCTCGGTGACGAGAAGCTCGTGAGAGCGCTCAAAGACGCCCTAGTTCGATCTGGCGATCAGCTGTTTCACTGGGCAGGGGTCGACCGCCTTCGTTCCGAGGCTCAGCTGCTGACCTGATGTTGGCGACGGATCATGGTTGAGTGGAGAGTCCTTCGCACGCCGTGGGATCTTGATGCGTGCCAGGAGTTAGAGCTCTCTAGTTCAAGCAGGCCGCGCCTGCTGGTGAGCACCTCCGTGCGTTCGGTCACGGTCGAAGGTGCTGGAACGGACCTCTGCGCACTAGGTCAGAGCGAGCTCGAGGGGCGCACATGGAGTGCCTTCGAGCTGGCAGCCCCAGGTCGGAACAGTGGTGGCGATGAGGCAGTCCGGCTCCAGCTGGGTGAGTCGCGTGAGTTCTTGAACTTCAGGCTCTTCGACGGACCCGGACTTCATCATCTGGACCCCGACTTGCTTCCTGCTGAACACATCGGCAGGCGAGCTTACGAATTCCTGGGGCGGCACACTGATCTTGTCTACGGCGCGCTGGACGAGGGGCCGCGGGTACTCGGCGGGTGCGCTAGCCTCGAACTCGGGGAGTTCCTCGATGGCTGGCGACGCTTCCACGAAGGAACTGAGCCTCGGATGGCGCTCATCGTACGCTTGGCGATCGAGATGGGGCGAACCGTGCGTGAGATCGGTGAAAGGCCCCGGCACGTCCTGCGCCGGAGGCGTTCCATGGAGCGCGTCAGCTCGGTGCGGCAGATCGACCCAGCGGGTGTGCGCTGGCTCGTGCGCCAACCAGGTTCGAACTTGGCGGAGCGGGCTGGTCCTCGTCAACGCGTGCTGGCGGTGATCCGAGAGGAGACGGTCGATACACTCGAGAACCGAGTCATGCGCGACCTGTTCGACCGGAGCAAGTCAGAGTGCCGCCGTTGGCTCGGCGAGAACTCTGACTTCGAGGAGTCCAAGCGCTATGCGGAGGTGGCGCGATTCTCCTCAGTCGTGCGGCGACTGCGCCGAGTCGGCCCACTGTCGGCTGTGAAGCCCGTTCAAGGTCAAGTCGAGCCGAACTACGTGCTCCAGCACGACGATCGTTACTCACAGATCTGGCCCTGGTACCTGAAGCTCCGTCGTCGTCAGCAAGAAGAAGACCGCATGTGGCGGTGGGGGCATCGCAGCTTCGCCGAAGCGACTCGCTTGTCCATCGCTTGGGCACTGGACGAGCTTGAGCACGAGGCTGTTCTGCCCTCGGGGGTTGGCTATGAGCGTCGCCTCCTGCTCAGGTCTGAGCAGCGCTACGGGGCCTTCGTCGATCCGCGGAGTGAGTTGAGCGGGTGGCTCATTCGTTCACCTCGAGGAATGCGAGCACTGTCCATGTCCAGTGGTCCGCAGCTGAAGTCTCTCGAGCACTACCTGGGGTTCGGGAGTCGGCTGCACCAAGTCATTCCCGATGCCGTGATTGCGTCGCACAGCCCCTTCAGCTCGGAAGCGACACCGACACTGGTTGCTGTGTGGGCGCGCATGCGCATGACGGGTGACATGCCGATGGACGAGATCTGCACCGGACTTGCCCGAGCGACGGCCACAGTCAGGGGAGCGGCCCGGGTGCACGTTGTGCTCGTGGAGCCTGCGCTCGATGAAGCTAACAACGCCAAGCTCGTGGAGGAGCGCAGCTATCCCGTCTCCAAAGGCCCTTCTGTTTCCGTGAGTGTCATCTCAACGCCGCTACGGCTGGACCGCGCGCGAGACGTGCTGATTGACCAGATGCACAGGGCGTTCGTCGACGGTGGGGTGACTTGATGCTTTGGAATGGTGTGCATCTCGGAGGGCTCCAGATCGCGGCTGCCAGTGTATCCAGTGCTGAATCGGAACCCGTCCCCCGGTCGAGACCAAGTACGATCCCGCCGGCGGTTGTTGTTTCGAGTTGCGCAGCGCCTCAGTTCAGTGAACACGGCCCAATACCACTCACTGGCAGTGGCCTTCTCTGGCCTCAGTCAGGTAGTCAGATTGAATTGCGCATGGAGGCGACAGGCCAACGCGCGCCGCTAGGATTGATCTGGGAGCGCCTGACCTCGGGAGACCAACAGCTCGCGGCCAAGCCAAAGTCACTGTCTGTGGCCGAGGCACTGAGCATCGCTGCAATCGGCTCGATCAGCAGTATTGCTCAACCGGGCGAGGTGACGCAACGCAACGAGCAAACTCAACACCTCTGCCTTGTCATCCCGAACGAGCTATCGGAGGCTCGACAACAAGACTTGCTCGACGCCCTCTCGGTTGGAGGGCGCGAAGTCAGTTTGCTCTGGCGACCAATTGCTGCCGCCTTCAACTGGCTGGAGCTGCATGCATCAGGGCTTGGCCGAGCGGTTGAAACCGAGACGTCACTGGGCTCTCTGCTCTGCATCCACCTGGGCGTGGACGGATTCGAGGCATGCTGCCTGGAGCTGATTCTGGGCGCCGATTCAGGCACGTGGGTCTTGCCTGCGAGGAAACGGCCCCGTGCGAAGCTGAACTGGCCTGCCGGTGGGCGTGTCCTGCTGGAGTCCCTGCTCGCTTTCGCGTGGACCGAGGGCGGCGAGCGTGAGCGTGCACTGGGGAAGTGGCGCGCTATGTGGGCCAGTCCCGTGATACGGGGGCTCTGCTACGGCGAGTCGGTCGAGCGGGTAGGGGAATCCTGGGGGGTGCCTGAGAGGATTTCGAGCCTCCTGAAGAGTCGCCTGGGCTCGTCTGCGCACTGGCTGCGCAGTGGCGAAGCCAGGGAATGGTCGGCGAAGATCGCGAACGTCGTACCCGACACGGGCCAGTTGGCCGGCGTGGTAGTCACCGGGGAGCTGGCTTCGCTTCCTGTCGAGGGCATATCGCTCGGCGAGGCACTCGTTCGAGAACGGTTCCCGGCACCGAGCGTGCCGATCGAGGTGGAGGGCTCCGGCGTCCTCGCTCGCGGGTGCCTCGCGCGCGCCGCTGCACGCTACTCAGCGCGGCGGGCAGCGGACTTGCCGACTTATCTGGACACTCTGCCCGCGATCGAAACTCTCATCACCCGCGACGCCGAACCGGTCTGGGAGTCCTTGCTGCAGGCGGACGAACAGTATGTTCCTGGCGGAAGGCCGTGGGTGAAGGAGCCGCGAGTAGGGCCCCTGTATATCAGTCGCGGAGAGAAGAAGCTCAGCTTGTTGGTCTGGTTGGGATCGGAAGACACCGTCCGATCGGTGGAGGCGAGCTTCACCGTTCCTCCTGCTGAACGAGTCGAAGTCGAACTCGACATTCGAATGGAGCCGGCGCGTGGTGCCGCGCGAGTTGAAGTTGTCCCCAAGGTGCCCGAAGCCTTGGGGCGCAAGGGTGTGCTCCTCGACTGGCTGAGCGCGGTTCCCTCTGGGAAGTCCAAGGGGGAGCATCTCGCGAGCTATGAGCGCGTTTGCCCGGCCCTGCAGCCTCGGAAGGCATGGGCCTCTCGTGGGGCCTGGGGCGATCTCTGGTCCACGCCAAGGTTAATACTCGGGCGAATCCTGCCGCGAGTGCGAACTGGTCAAGACCTGGCGCATCCGTCGGAAGCCCTTCGCCGAGACCTGGAAGCGCTACGCGCTGCCCTTCGTCAGCGACCACCTGTCGCCGAAACTGGGCTCGGCGAAGAGGGCATTGCCTCCTATGGCGTGACGAGCTCTGAGGGGACGCTATCGCTCCGAAACCATGGCGACTCAAGTCTGCTGGATGAGTTCAGCGAGCGAGCCATCCAAGCAGTGTTAGCTGGAGAGTGCTCGCGCCTGAGTCGCGGCAACATGCTTGCGTGTCTTGGCTACATCTGCGGGGACAGCAAGGAGCATCGCACCCTGATTGAAGCACTACTGGCGCGGAATGAACAGCCGACGCAGGATGAGTGCATCTTCATTGGGGGGTGTGCAAGAAGCGCAGACCACATCCGCGTGTTTGCGAAGAAGATCCTCGATGCGGATACGATCATCGTTGAATACAGGGTCAAGGCGCTCGCTCAAGCGCTTCAGCTCAGAGAGGAAGCTTCTGGCGCATTGGTCGGGGAGCTTGCAGACGACCTGGCCTGGCATTGCTTCGAAGTCGTCTCGCGGGGAATCGATGCGAACCACGCGTCGTGGGGCGGCCATGAGCCGGCGCTTCGTTTCAAGTACGTGGAGCGGAGCAACCTCGTCCTCATGGCCTTCCTGCTGCGAACTCGTATTTACGAGCACGACTTCATGGACCCGGACTCAAAGCTGGGGACCAGCTGCCTACAAGCGCTCAATAGTGGGTTGAAAGCGTGCAAAGACCAGAGGCTGTTCCCAATCAACGGAATGGTGCATGGCGAAGAGCTGATGAGAAGAGTCCGTGACTACATTAACCGGCGTGGGTCCGGCCTGATCTCGGGCGACTAGCGACGAAGGGCGGTGAGGGCTTGCACCTCGTGGCGAGTTCGCCGCGATCGTCAATCCGACTCCAGACACTCCACCCGTTCCCATGTCTGACCACCACCGTTGCGAGGTTACGCTCCCCCCTCACGCCCCGCCCACGAGAAGGCCGCACTCGACCACCTTCGCGAGGGCATGCCGGAGCATGAGCCGTGGCGGGCCTGGTCGAACTTCGACTTCGTGGCATTCGACGGTTCGATCTATGAGGTCGATCTGTTCGTGATCTATCCGGTCGCCTTCTTCTTAGTCGAGATCAAGGGAAACCCCTGGTGACACGGTCTATGGGGCTCATGGGGCGGCGTGCTTCGACTCCGGATGCCGGGGGAAGGCGACCGATCACTCGCGCCGGCTCGCCGGCTTGGGGGCCAAGAGTCTGAATTCGCTCATCGAGCTCACACGCCTGGCGCCGTGTCACGGAGCGCTTGAGTTGAAGCGGGACGCATCGGTGCGTTTGCAGCACGGCAGTCGTCCGCCAGCAGCCGCTCTAGGCCCGCCATGCACGACTCATCCAGCGTGGCCAAATTGTTACCACAAGGCATGCTGCCCACCCGCAGGTCGCCAGCGCAGTGCGTCCGATACCGCTGGAGTCCCTGCCCCGTCGGGCCCGGGTGCACCAAGGCGAGCCTTGGAACCGCGTATCTCCGCCGGTACGTCAGCACCTGGTACACATCCGAGATGCGCACGCCCATCGCCGGCTTCGTCGGATCCAGCAGCTTCCACTTCGTGTCGAGCACCGCGCCGGCGAAGTCTCCGTGCGGCTCGATGTAGACGTCGGGCATGACGTGGAAGTGATGTCGGTTGGTTTGTGGGTCCTGGAGGAGCGGGAGGCTGTGCCCCTTCGCCTGCAAGTGGATCTTGCTGGGATCGAGGCCGAGGCGGTGCGCTCCCCACTTGAGCAGGCGGCCGAAGTACTCCTCGAACAGAGTCTCCATCGGGATCAGGAGGCTGAACGAGTGCTCGGTGCCGGAGCGCGGCGCGGGCGCATGCAAAGCGAGGACGGTGCGCGCGAATTGGTAGAGCGGGCGGTAGCGTTCGTTGTTGCGGTGGAAGTGGACCGGCTCGGTGAGTTGGGAAGGGGCCAGGTCGCTGACGTGGGTGAGTTCCTCGAGCAGGGAGGCGAGCAGGGCGCGGGGGCGCGGGTGGCGTGTTTGGCGTAGGAGGATGCGCGTCGCTGCTTTGAGCGTCTGGTTGAGACGGTGATCCTCCGCCAGCTCGTCGTGCTCGACGAAGAAGCGGTGCTTGAGGACGAGGTTTGTGCGCGAGTGCTCGGGCTCGCGGAGGCGGCCGCGCAGGTAGGGGAGGTTCTCGCGGCGTGCGATGTAGGCGCGGTCGAGGCCGCGGTTCAGTTCCTCGCGCAGGCGGCGTGCGAAGATCCAGGCGTGCAGGTCGAGCAGGGTCGTCGACTCGTGCGAGAGCGCGGCGAGGTCGGCGTCGCGGAAGCGGATCCAGCCGGCGCGGCGCATCATGGCGAGGAGGTTGCGCTGAGCGTGGGCCAGTTCGGCGGGCGACTCGACGGCGTTGCGGTCGAGCTTGGGCAGGATCTCGACGGTCAGGCCGGGGACGGAGAGGACGCCGACCCACGAGCCCGCCTTGGCGTAATGGGGGTGGCTCCAGTCGAGCACGGTCTTGCCGTTGCGACCGGCGCGTTGCGCGTCGAAGCGGTGGAGGACGTGGAAGGCGCGGGCGCCGACGTCGGACTTGCGCACGACGCCGTACTCGAGGATGCGCAGGTGTCGGTCAGTTCGCGACACGGTCGAGGATGCCGCGGAAGTAGAGCGGGAGTTCGTCGGGACCGGCGTTCGCGAACTGCTCGTTGACCTTGAAAGTCAGCAGAGTGTCGAAGTCGTCGGCGTCGGGTCCGATGACCTTGTCGGCGGATCGCGACGTCGCCGTCATGATCGGATGCTCGTGGTTCGAGCGCCCCGCTTCGTCCACGCCGCACCCGAGCACCTGCGCCACCTTGCGACCGTCCTGGTAGAAGTACTCTTGCAGCAGCGGGATGATGCGGCGCGTGAAGCGGTCGCGCAGCTGGCGCAGGCTGTCGACCTCGAAGAAGTAGGCGTGACCGATCGTGTGGTCGCGGTCGAGCAGCAGCTCGATGCGCTCGTTCATGCAGCGCAGGAGTTCGCCGGCGGAGATTCCGGGGACGTCGACATGCTCATCGACGAGGGCGGGGTCCGGCATCAGCTCCGTGAAGGTGAAGCGGCGGCGCAGCGCGACGTCGAGGAAGGCAATGGAGCGGTCGGCCGTATTCATCGTGCCGACGAGGTAGAGGTTCGAGGGGACTCCGAAGCGCTGACGTGAGTAGGGCAACGTCACCTCGAGTTCGTTGCGGGCGCCCAGCCGCTTGTCCGGCTCGATCAAGGTGATCAGTTCGCCGAGGACCTTGGAAACGTTGGCGCGGTTGATCTCGTCGATGATGAGCACGCACGGCAGCGCGGTTCCGAGATCCACGTCGCCTTGCGAGGCTTGCGCGATGAGGGTGGCGACGGCGGCGCGGTCAATGCGGTCGGCGGGCAGGCTGTAGATCGTCTGGGCGGAGAACCGGTTGGTTGCCCCGAGTTCTTCTCGCGGGATGCTCGGTTCGAAGATCGCGAGCCACTCGACAGGCCGCTTGTGCCAATCCGTGGCCTCGTCCAATCCTGCGTATGGCCCCGTCACGCGACCGATGGCGCGCACCCTCTGGCTTCCATCGGGAACGACGACGATGTCGCCGACTTGCATCTCGTTGCGGAAGAGGTGAACGGCGGTGATCTCGTAGGAAGTCGACCGGATCTTGCCGCGGACTTTCTCGATGGCCGCGATGACGGAGGCGCGATCGGAGGCTTCGGACAGGTCGACGTCTTCGCCCCAGCCGAGCAGGATGCAGCTGCCCGAAACGCAGTCTTGGAACAGGTCCTCCGAAGTGGCCGCGCTGGACTTCAGCGACATCTTCCACACGCGGGCTCCGTCGATCGAGTGACGAGGCGTCGTCGCGACCGGCGACGTGAACCGCCGCGCTCTCGCGCACATCGTCTTGAAGATGCCGTCCTTCAGCTCATAGCGGATGGAGGCGGACTCGTTGTCGAGGTCAGGTCGAATCCCCTCGACGAAGTCCTCGTAGGAGTACGACTGGTGAAAGGTGACGAAGCCCACCCGGCCGGACTCGATCAGCTTCTTGTACTCGAGTTGCGCCGAGTCCTCGTCCGCGTCAATGCCGCAGATCTCGAGCGCGAGCTCGCGAGTGCGATACGTCTTCCCCGTTCCAGGGGGGCCGTACAGGATCTGGTTCAGTGGGTGCGAACGACGCGGTTGGTCCATGGCGGCAGCGGTAGCGGGTTCGTCTGAATCGGAAGTCTCTTCATCCCTGCCGATGAAGTGCATCAACTCGGCTCGGGCTTCGGGGGCGAGCGACTGGAAGAAGTGCTCGTTGCGCAAGATCGAGTACGCGGCGCTCTGCGCGTCGAGCGGGTCTCGCGCCTGCGCCCCGTTCTCGCGCATCGCTTCGGCCAAGCGCTCGAACAGGGAGACGGACGCGGAGTAGACCTCGCTGGCCGAGGCCCCCTTGCGTGGAAGCGGCGTTCCACTGACTCGGAAGATGTTCCCGTTCAGGCGATGCTTGTAGATCGTCCAGCGCGATGCGTCTCGCCCCATCAACAGTGCCGAAGCGATGTTGAGGTGCGTTCCAATCCCGTGCTTCAAGGCGTCGCGAGGCACCGCGGCGCAGAACTCGTCGATCCCCGCGATCGGGTCGCGGCCTTCGCTCCACAAGTGATCGAGTGCGATCGCTGCTTCCTCGGGATGCGCCTCCGCCCACTGGTAGAACGGCTCGTGCGTGAAGTACGGCGTCATGTTGTTGGGAGAGCCGAACCCGCGCTTCAGGAGCAACGGCCAGTCGGGAACGCGGGCGAGGAAGGCGCGTCGGGCCTCCCTCATGTTCTCGCCGACGCGCAACTTGTAGTCGCGCTCTTGCGACTCGAAGTCAGGCCACTTCAGAGCTTCGCAACACCAGTCGACGAACTCGCTCCAGCGATCGTTGACTTGCTCCTCTTCGGCGCCGACCGAGTGCCTGAATCGTCGAACGGCGGCGACGAAGTCCGCGAGGTGGTCGGGGAGCTTCGGATCCGTGACGTCTCCCAGCAGCAAGACTTCGCGAGGGCCTTCCGAAGTCCGGACCGTCACCGGTGGTTGGGAGTACTGCTCGAGGAACGCTTCTTTCGACAAGCCCTTGCGCGCTCCACCCACCGTACCCGAGTGAGCCAGCAGGACTCGGCCGTCGGAAGTGCGCACGTACAGCCCGGAGACTCGCTTGTTGACTCCCGCGAACGGTACGTTCGCCTCGATGACGATGGAGCGCGGCCGCTCGATGACGTTGCCGTTCCCCAGAGCGTTCCAGTGTCGATTGCTCCGGGTGCTGACCGCAATCCAGAGGTCGAGGCTCTCAATCCAAAGTACGCCCGCTTCGGTACTGCCGCCTTGGTATCCGAGGCGCTGGTTCTTCCCGAGCGCACCGCGGTCACGGAATCGTTGAACTAGCTCGGCCTGGGCAGCGGCGATCTCCTCGCGGGATTCGAGGGCCTCCATCGAGTTCTCCTGGGTGTGGCGTGGAGGTCCACTATACCGAGCCGCTCAGTGCGATGTCGACCGACGAGGGCTCGTACCGCTCGCGATCGCGCGTTCGCCGCGCGGCACGGCGAGCGGATTGCCGTCGCTCAGTTTCCCGGCCGCCAATCCGCCATCCGCGTGCGCCCCGCGATCACGACTTCGGTTGTCTCGAGGCACTTGGCGCTCGAACTCGCGCACAACTCGACCCGATGCGCCCCCTCCGCCAAGTGTTCGATCGTGAACGAGCCGTCGCGCGCGACCGGCACGCCCATCAAGTCGCCCACCTTGCCCGTCGCCAGCAAGTCGTGCGCGAAGCCCGGCGGCACGATCGGGACGGCGACGACGAAGAGGTCGTCGCGCGGCTCGTCGAGGACGATGCGGCCGGTGAGGCTGCCGGTCGGGTAACGGAAGTCGAGGCGTTGTTCGCCGAAGCCCGCGACGTCGATGTTCGGCAGGAGGGCGAAGGGGCCGGCGTTGTGGTCGTCGTTCGCCGGCGCGAGGAGGACGAGGTAGCGGCCGCGTTTGAGGCCCGGGGCGCGGTAGCCGTCGGGCGTCGGTTGCGCGGGCGTCCAGGATCCTTCGGCGGCGTAGGGCAGGAAGGTCGGCGTGAGCGCGTGGTCGACTTGCTGCATCGTCGTCACGTTGCCGTAGGCGGTGACGCGGTCGGGCGGCTCGACGGAGAAGGTCAGCTCGAGGTGTTCGCCGGGGCGGAGCCCGACGGTCTCGTCGGCGATCGAGCGCTCGTCGGGGTCCTTGGGCGAGCGCAGGGCGAAGAGGTGGTAGCGGTTCGGACGCAGGTGTTCGAAGGCGAAGCGGCCCTCGGCGTCGGTGGTGGTGCGCGTGCGGTCGCTGTCGCTCTCGAAGGTGCTCGGGATGGAACGGGTTTGGCCGTGGATGAAGAGCAAGGGAGCGTGCGGTAGGGGCGTGCCGTTGCCGTCGACGAGGACGCCGCGCAAAGAACCGCGAGGCGTCAGGCGGATCTCGGTCTGGCTCGCGGTGTTCGCCGTGATGGTCGCCGAGACGTAGTGCGGGTGGTGCGCGGTGACGGTGGCCGAGGCGTCGGAGAGCGCGATGCGGAAGGTGCCGTCGTCGAGGCTCTGTGCGCGGCGTTCGGAGAGGGTGGGGTGCGCGGTGTGGATCTCGGCTCCGGCGATCGGCTCGCTCGTCGCGTCGTCGAGGATGCGGCCCGTGGCAACGAGGTGCGGCGCGTCGCGTTCGGGCGCGTCGAGGTCGAGCACGAAGCGGACCGGCGTGCGCGCGTTGGCGATCGGTTGCACGGTTCGGCGGAAGCTCGCGCGGTCGGATGCGGGGGTCAGGCCCGGCGCGTCGACGAGTAAGTGCAAGGGGCGGTCGGTGGCGAACTCGACCTCGAACTCGTGAATGGCGCCTTGCGAGTCGGCGGAGAGAGCGGTCCAGGAGGCAGAGGTGTTCTCGGCGCGCGTGGCCAGCGGGATCGAGGCCATGATGCGGTAGCGCGGCGCGGGTCGGCCGGTCGTCGCGTCGATGACTTCGACGGCGAGCGTCGTGCGCGCGAGGGGCGCCATGGTCAGCACCGTGGCCTCGGTGGCGGAGGAAGGCACGCACTGTTCGACGGCGAAGTAGTTCTCGTGGACGACCTCGAGCCAGGGCAGTTCGCGTTGCGCGGACCAGTCGCGTTCGAAGGAACCGTCGGCGGCGCTCGTCGCCCAGCTCGGCTGGTCGAGGTAGCGGTTCGTGGGGCGGAAGCTGTTCGGCTGCGGTGCGCTCGTGGTCTGGATGCGCGCGTCCTCGATCGGATGGCCGTAAAGGTCGAGGACGCGGCCGCGGATCTTCGGCGAGTCGGCGGCGGGCGCCGTCGTGTGCGTGACTTCGACGCGTTCGGCGGCGCGTTGCGGAGCGGGCGGCGTGCGCTTGCCGAACAACTCGTCCGCCGCTTCCGCCGGCGTCGTGTGGCGCGAGAAGTCGGGCTCGCCCGGGCGCGTGAGGTTCCAGATGCCGAGTCCGACGAGCGTGACGGCGGCGAGGGCGAGAAGGGTCTTGAGTCCCATGACGAGTGCTCCGAGGGTCGAAGTAGCGGCGATGGTGGTGAGACCCAGGGCGGCGTCGGCGCGCGCGAGCGGCAGGAGCGCGAGGCACCACGCGCCGCGGTCGCCGCCGTGCTGCTCGTCGAGCTTCGCGCGGAGGCGCTCGAGCGCGCGTTGCTGGCGCGTGCGCACCGTGTTCACCGGCACGCCGAGGCGCGCGGCGATGTGGCGCGGCTCGAGCCCCTCGTAGAAACGGAGGAGTACGACGTCGCGGTACGCCTCGGGCAAGGCCAAGACGGCTTCGAGGAGGCGCCGTTGTTCGTCCGCGCAAGCGGCGAGCTCGGCGGTCGAGGGCACGCGTTCGGGGCGCGCGGCGTCGGCTTCGCGTCCCGCCCGGCGGCCTTCGCTGCGGCGCAGGAAGAGCGCTTGATTGCGCACGATTCCCGCCAGCCACGCGTGCAAGGGCACGCTCTGGCGCGGCGGATTCTCGAGCGCCGCCCGCCACGCCTCCTGCACCACGTCGTCCGCGCGCTCGTCGTCGAGGACGAGCCGCCGCGCGAGCCCGCGCATCCAAGCGCTGTGCTCGAAGAGCGCGTCGGGGTCGAGGTGCGGGATGGAGGTCATGGGGGGCGGGCCGGCTCTCGGGGTCGATTCGCACTTGCCGCGGGCGGCGGAATCGACTCAGGAGTTTCGGAAAACGTACCGAGCCGCACGACTTGTTGTCTTCCGGCCTCTAGTTCGTGCCGCACACCGATCGGTGCTCGGCGCACAACAAGTCGTGCGGCTCGGTACGTTCCGGTATCGTGGAGCAGATGTTCCGCCTGACCGTCAAGCGCCACGATCGCTATCAGATCGAGCTGAAGGTCACCTATCCGCTGCCCGGTGGCGCGAAGAAGCGCGACTACGAGTTCGACCTGTACCTCTTCGCGCCGCTGAACTTGGGCGTGCGGCGGGAGAACTACTCGAAGGCGCAGTTCTACGCGGACTTGCAGTCGTACATCCGGCTGACGACGCCGGAGGTGGCGCTCGGGGAGTTCGTGGAGGGCGAGGGGAGCCCGCACGCGAAGCTGCGCGCGGTGATCGAGGCGACGTCGTTCAGCGAGGCGAAGGGGCCGCCGGAGTCGTACGAGCGCACCGTCAAGCTCTACTGCTCGATGCTGAAGAGCGCGGTGCGCGACGAGTGTTGGGCGATCTTGCAGGTCGCGGACGCGGCGGAGCGCGACGCGCGGGTCGCGCGCTTCGTCGAGGATCTGCAGCGGATCTGTCGCGCCTATCGAGCGTTGCGCGAGCGCGTCGAGTTGCCGGGCGTGTCTGAGCGCGCGGTCGACGTCTACCACTTCGGCGACGAGTGGCTCAGCTTGCTCGTCGAGGACCGCGGGTACCACTTGCTCGAGGATCTGCGCGAGCTCGGGCCGACGACGGAAGCGCGCGGGGCGCTGCGGCGCTTCGTCGAGGGCGAGGCCGCGTACCGCACCGCGCGCGGCTATCCGTCGGTCGTCGACGGAGCGGGCGACAACGAGCTGCCCGTGTTCCGCCGCAGCGTGCTCAAGAAGTACATGGCGAGCATCCTGTTCCTGCAGACCGAGGTCAGCGCGGGCGGTGCTCTGCTGCGCGAGACGCTGTTCGGCATCGCCGCGGCCTTGGCGATGATCTTCGCGACGGCGGTCGCCTTCGCGACGCAGTCGATCTACGGCGCGCTGACGCCGGCCTTCTTCGTCGCGCTCGTCGTCAGCTACATCTTCAAGGACCGGCTGAAGGAACTGCTGCGCACGTACTTCCAGAAGCGCATGCGCGGCTTCTTGTTCGACCAGCGCACCAGGGTGCGGGACTCGGACCAGAGTCCGGTGGGTGAGTGCCGGGAGAGCTTCGACTTCGTCGACGAGCGCCGCTTGCCCGCCGCGGTGCGCGAGCTGCGCAACAGCCACCACCTGACGAAGATCGAGTCGCGCTACACCGGCGAACAGATCATGGTGTACCGCAAGCGCGTCCACCTCGACGCGCGAGCCGTGCACGCGACTTTCCCGGACTACGACGTGCCGGGGATCACGGACATCATGCGCTTCCGCGTCTCGGAGTTCCTGAGCCGCATGGACGACCCGACGAAGGAACTCTTCGTGATGGACGACGAGGGCTATCAGCGCATCAAGGGCGCGCGCGTGTACCACTTGAACTTCGTGCTGAACCTGCGGGGTGACGGACGGCAGGATTTGCGGCGTTATCGCGTGGTGTTGACGCGCAAGGGGATCAAGCGCATCGAGGCCGTCGGCGTCCGACCGTAGGAACCGTACTGTGCCGCACAACTTGTTGTTTCCGCCGCCGGGACGCAGCGTCCCAGCGGCGGGAACAACAAGTTGTGCGGCACAGTACGGTTCCTACGGTCGTCCCCATGCCCAAGACCCCGCGCCCCGACCTCTCCACACGCCCGCTCACCGCCACCTGCTCGAGGAGGATCCCCGCAACCCCGCGCGCCGTCTTCGCGGCCTGGACCGATCGCTTCGACCTGTGGTTCGCGCAAGCCGGCACGGTCTCGATGACACCCGAGGCCGGCCGTCCGTGGTTCTTCTACAACCGCGACGACTGGGGGCGGCATCCGCACTACGGGCGCTTCCTCGAGCTGGTTCCCGAGCGCCTCGTCGAGATGACCTGGCTGACCGGCAACGGCGAGGCGATTGGCACGGAGGGCGCGGAGACGGTGCTGCGGATCGAGCTCGAACCCGACGGCGACGGCACTGCGCTGCGCCTGACGCACTCGGGCTTCGTGTCCGAGCGCTCGCGCGACGGGCACGCGGAGAACTGGCCGCTCGCGCTCGAATGCCTCGAAGCGGCGTTGCGTGAGCGCGAGTGACCGGCCGAGGACCGGCGCGCGACGAGTGACCCGTCGCCCCTCCGCGATTCGCAGGAAGTCGGTTTCGCGCGCAGTGCGTCCGCCGCGTTGCGTCGCGCGCGAGAAGCCCGTCAGCGCGCCCGGATTCGACCATTCGGCTTGGTTCGGCGCGCCTGATAGCCCCTCCCGATGGGCGTCATAACAACTTGCGATGACCGCTGCGCGGGACGTTCCCCGAACATGAGCGCATGGACGGGCGGCGCCTCCGCGCGTCGAATCCCTGATGACGAACCGACTCTGTGCTTCGACTTCTCAGACCGTGCGCGGCCGCGACCGGGAGCCATGCTCCTCCGCGCGGCGCGGTTCGGAGGAAGAGCGCCTCTACGTGGGGGCGCGCTGCGAAGGCATCGCACGGGGGTCAGCCTGACGGCGGCCCTCGCCGCCAGCCGCTCGCGATGAGCGGCGAAGCACATCGCATGACAGGAGTAGCCATGAACATCAACTCGAATCACCGCGCCGCTTGGAGCCTCTTGGCCCTCGGTCTCGTCGCTGCCTCGTGCGCGTCGCCCTCGAGCGGCGGCAAGCAAGCTCTCGGACCGAACGAACCCGCGCCGGCGACTTGTCCCGTGATGGGCGTGCCGAGCGGAGCTTCCATGAGCACGACCGACGACGTGATGACCAACCGTGATTGGTGGCCGAGCATGCTCGACCTCTCGATCCTCGCGCAGAACTCCTCGAAGACCGATCCGATGGACCCGGACTTCGACTATGCCGCCGAGTTCTCGAAGCTCGACATCGACGCCGTCAAGGCCGACATCACGAAGGTGATGAAGACCTCGCAGGACTGGTGGCCCGCCGACTGGGGCAACTACGGTCCGCTCTTCATCCGCATGGCGTGGCACAGCGCCGGCACCTACCGCGTCGCCGACGGCCGCGGCGGCGCCGAGGACGGAACGCAGCGCTTCGCGCCGCTGAACAGCTGGCCCGACAACGCGAACCTCGACAAGGCGCGCCGTCTGCTGTGGCCCGTGAAGGCCAAGTACGGCAAGAGTGTGTCGTGGGCCGACCTGATGATCCTCGCCGGCAACGTCGCGCTCGAAGACGCGGGGCTCGACACCTTCGGCTTCGCCGGCGGACGTCAAGACGTCTGGGAAGCGCAGAACGACGTGTTCTGGGGTCCTGAGGGCGAGTGGCTCGGTGACATGCGCTACAGCGGTGACCGCGATCTCGCGAACCCGCTGGCGGCCGTGCAGATGGGTCTGATCTACGTGAACCCCGAAGGCCCGAACGGCAACCCCGACCCGCTGCTGGCGGCGATCGACATCCGCGAGACCTTCGCGCGCATGGCGATGAACGACGAAGAGACCGTCGCGCTGATCGCCGGTGGTCACACGCTCGGCAAGGTGCACGGAGCCGGTCCCGCGAACAACGTCGGCCCCGAGCCGGAAGGTGCTCCGATCGAGCAACAAGGCCTCGGTTGGAAGAGCAAGTACAAGAGCGGCAAGGGAGCCGACACGATCACCAGCGGTCTCGAAGGCGCTTGGACTTCGACGCCGACCAAGTGGTCGAACGGATTCCTCGACAACCTGTACGCCTACGAGTGGGAGCTGACCAAGAGCCCCGCCGGCGCGCACCAATGGACGCCGAAGGACGGACTCGAAGACGTGCCGGACGCGCACATCAAGGGTCATTACAACAAGCCGATCATGCTGACGACGGACCTCGCCCTGCGCATGGATCCGATCTACGGCCCGATCTCGAAGCGCTTCCACGACGACCCGCAAGCGTTCGCCGACGCGTACGCGAAGGCTTGGTACAAGCTGACGCACCGCGACATGGGTCCCGTCTCGCGCCTGCTCGGCAAGGACGTGCCGCCGGCGCAGCTCTGGCAGGATCCGGTCCCGCCCGTCGATCACACGCTGATCGGTGACGAGGGCATCGCGACGCTGAAGGAAGAGGTCCTCGCCTCCGGCCTGACGACCCCGCAGCTCGTGCGCGCCGCGTGGGCTTCGGCCGCGTCGTACCGCGACAGCGACAAGCGCGGCGGCGCGAACGGTGCCCGCGTGCGCCTCGCCCCGCAGAAGGACTGGGCCGCGAACGACCCGCAAGAGCTGATGCAAGTGCTGCGTGAGCTCGAGAAGATCCAGCGCGAGTTCAACAGCGAGCAAGCGGACGACACGCGCGTGTCGATGGCCGACCTGATCGTGCTGGCGGGTTGCGCAGCGGTCGAGAAGGCTGCGAGCGACGCGGGCTACGACGTCAACGTGCCCTTCACGCCCGGCCGCACGGACGCGACCGCGGAGATGACGGACGCGGCGTCCTTCGAGCCGCTCGAGCCCAAGGCGGACGGCTTCCGCAACTTCGACTCGGGCAAGTCGTTCTTCCGCCCGGAGAAGGCGCTCGTCGACCGCGCGAACCTGCTCGCGCTGACGGCGCCCGAGATGACCGTCCTCGTCGGCGGCATGCGCGCCCTCGACGCGAACACCGGCGGCGCCAAGCACGGCGTGTTCACCGATCGCCCCGGCACGTTGACGAACGACTTCTTCGTCAACCTGCTCGAGATGGGCACGGTCTGGACGAAGAAGGACGACGGAACCTTCGAAGGCCGCGACCGCGAGAGCGGTGAGCTGAAGTGGACCGCGACGGCCGTCGACCTGATCTTCGGCTCGAACTCGCAGCTGCGCGCCCTCGCCGAGGTCTACGGCAGCGCCGACGGAGCCCACAAGTTCGTCGACGACTTCGCCGCGGCCTGGGCCAAGGTGATGGAGCTCGACCGCTTCGACCTGAAGCGCTCGAACTGAGGTTCGATCCCCCCCGAAACCCGCGCCCCGCTGTCGGACTTCCGGCAGCGGGGCGCTCTCGTTCGGCGGGCTGGGATCAGCTCATCGCCATCAGCATCCAGAGGGTCAGATCCGCGGAGTGCCTCGCCTGCAACGCGCGCACATGCATGACGCGCGCGACCTCCTCCGGCTCCGAATCACGGATCAGCTGGATCGTCGCGTAGGGCAGGGCGAAGGTGCGCCCGCGGAGCAGCTCGATGAACCGTTCGCGGTCGGCGGACTTCATCTCCTGGATCGTCGCGTAGTCGAACTGCGCGAGGGTGCTCGCGTAGCGCTTCCACGCGTCGAGGAAGCGCCGGCCGTAGGTCTGTTCGTCACTCATCGAAGTAGATCCTCCGTGGGAGCGAGATCATAGAGCGAGAGGAGCGCGTCGGGACGTCGGTTCCCGTGCTCCGCGCCGGGGAAGCGGCCCGCCTGGCTCGCGGAGGAACGCGCGACGCACTATCCTGACCGCTCACCTCGAACGGAAGGAACCGACATGCCCCGCGCCACTGCCCGCCACATCCTCGTCTCGACCGAACAAGAGTGCCTCGACCTCAAGGCCAAGCTCGCCGCGGGCGGAGACTTCGCGTCGCTCGCCAAGCAACACTCGAAGTGCCCGTCCGGCCGCAGCGGCGGGGACCTCGGCAGCTTCGGACCCGGCCAGATGGTCAAGGAGTTCGACACCGTCGTCTTCAACGAAGCGGTCGGAGAGGTGCACGGACCCGTGAAGACGCAGTTCGGATACCACCTGCTCGAAGTCACGAGCCGCAGCTGACCGCGGTCGAGGCTCCTCATCGTGGAACGCCCGACACTGCGGCAGCTCGAGTACTTCGTCGCGGTCGCGGAGCAGCTCAACTTCAGCAAGGCCGCGGAAGCGTGCCACGTCTCGCAACCCGCGCTCTCGGCGCAGATCGCGCAGCTCGAGTCGCTGCTCGGTCTGCCGCTCTTCGAGCGCGATCGGCGCGGCGTGCAGTTGACGGCGGCAGGGGAGGCGTTGGTCGGGCCCGCGCAGGAAGTGCTCGACGCGACCGACCGCGTCACGCAGCTCGCCAAGTCGCAGGGCGTTCCGCTGACCGGGCCGCTGAGGATCGGGACGATCCCGACCGTCGGGCCGTACCTCTTGCCGCGCGTGCTGCCACAGGTGCACGAGGCCTTCCCCGACCTGCAGATCTACCTGCGAGAGGACACGACGAGTCGTCTCTTGCAGCAACTCGACGAGGGGCAGCTCGACCTGCTGTTGCTCGCGATCGACATCGACCTCGGCAACGTCGCGACGATGCCGCTGTTCTCGGACCCCTTCACCCTCGCCGTCTCCGATCGCGACGAGCTGACGCACGCGGAGAGCGCGACGCTGGACGACCTCGAAGGGCGCGACTTGCTGCTGCTCGACGAGGGCCACTGCCTGCGCGAGCAGACCTTGCCGTTGTGCGAGGCATCCGGTGGTGACGAACTGCGCGGGTTCCGTGCCTCGAGCCTCGGGACGATCGCGCAGATGGTCGCGGGGGGGCTCGGCTCCACCCTGCTGCCCGAGCTGGCCGTCGAGCGCGAGGCCGCCGCGGCGCCGCGCCTCGTCACCTTGCCGTTCGGCGCCGACGGTCCGTCGCGCAGCGTGGGACTCGCGTGGCGCAAGCGCTGTCCGCGCGGCGACGAGTTCCGTCGCTTGGGCGAGGTGATCGCGCGGGCGTACGCGCGGAGCTGACCGGTCACGGGGAGGGATGAACGTACGGTGCCGCACAACTTGTTGTTCCCTCAGCTGGGACGCTGCGTCCCAGCTGAGGGAACAACAAGTTGTGCGGCACCGTACGTTCATCCCTCCCCGCGACCGCTCACCTCACAGCTGCCACAACCCGTGCTGGATCCCGCCCAGGAAGTAGATCGCGAACCTCCCGCGCCCCGGTATCTCGGTCGGCAGCATCGCGAACTCTGCGCCCGAGGCCTGGGCCGCCACGACCGCCGCGTCGATGTCGTCGACCAGCACGTACGGCCTGACCACGGGCGTCTCGGCGTCGTGCATCGGAGCGCGTACGCCGATCGTACCGCCGCCCGTGAGCGCCGCGGTGCGCGCGTTCCCGAGCTCCGCGACCGGCACGCCGAACTCGACGTGATGTTGCTGAGCGAGTGAGGCGCAAGTCGCTTCGACGTCCGGCGTCACGATTTCGAGGTAGTGGATCGGCATGAGGTGCTGGGAGTCGGTCGCGGGTCCTCGGTTCGTCGCGCAGGCGCAGAGCGAGGCGGTGACCAAGAGGAGCGCAAGGAGTCGTGAGGAATGTTGCATGACCGCATCCTACCTCGCCATGCCGGCGCGCCGTGAGCATGCGCCGCCGCGCGGTCAGGAGCCGACCGTCAGCGTGATCACGCCGCGCTCGCGCTCGCGCACATATCGGACCTCCACCTGTTCGCCCGGCTTGCGCGTCAGACGCCACCATGCGTGGAAGTGGTCGATCGAGGCGAAGGTCGTCTGGTCGCCGACGCGGTAGACGATGTCGCCCTCGCGCAGTCCCGCTTCTCGAGCGGCACGGCCGACGTGCTGGCGCGGCCCAGAGGTGACGAAGTAGTCGATGCGGAAGGCGAAGGGTTCGCTGTCGAGTCCCGCGGCCTTGCGCTCTTCATCCGAGAGCACGGCCCCGCCGAAGCCGGGTACGGGATCGAGCGCCCACTTGAGCGGTCTCCACGCGAAGGATCGCGGCGTCCCGGTGCGCCAACCGGGATGCAGATCGAGCCTCAGCGAGTGATTGGAGCCCTCGCGCCGCACTTCGATCTCGAGTTCTCCACCGATCGCCGGCATCCGATCGAGCGCATGCATCACGTCGCTCGCCGAGGCGATCGCGGTGGATCCGATGCGAAGGATGCGGTCTCCGATCAATAGCCCGGCGTGCGCCGCGGGCGAGCCGTCGGTCAGTTGCGTGATACGGCGTTGATCGTCACGATCCAGGTCGAAGCCGACGATTGCGGGCGCTGGGAAGACCCACAGGTCCTCGTCGCGCAGCTCGCCTTCGGCCTTGCGTTGCCGGTAGAGCGACTCGAGCACGCTGTGGCAGTGGATGCACTTGCCCTGGTCCTTCTCGGCGAAGGCCGGGACGTCTTCGAGTCGCACTGCGGGATCCGGCGGCTCGGGCGCGGGCTTCGACTCGTAGCGCTCGTGATCGTCGAGCGTCGCTTCGAGCAAGGCTTCGAACGACTCGCTCGAGAGCCAGACGCCGGGGCCGCGCTCGTCGCGCCCACCGTAGCGGTGATAGACGTGTCCGTCCGGATGCAGCGTGAGCATCGCGAAGGTCAAGTCGAAGTCGAAGCGGTAGCGCGCCAGGTCGACGCCGCGCATGTCCGTGACCTTGACGGTCACGAAGTCGTCGAGCAGCTCAGTGAGCGATTCTGAGGGGCGGACGACCGTCCGCCAGAAGGGATCGCAATCCGTTCAGGCCTCTCAGCGGAAGGCGATGAGCAACGGCTTGCCGGACTCCAGCGCAAGCTCGTGCGCGGCGGCGAGGTCGGACGACCAGCGGGATTCCTGCGCGACGCGCGGGGCGAGCAGCAGCGGGGTCGCGAACAAGAGTCCGAGGAGCGTGAGTGCTTTCATGCCGAAAGGATACGCCGATCACGGTCAGGACGTCACGACGAGAGTCGCGCTCACGAGCAGCATCATGAAGGCCGGCAACGACTTGAGTGCCGCATCACCGACTTTCATGTGCATCGCCAGAGCGCCGCACATCAGCGCGAGGACCACGACCGCGGCGACGGGGGTGAGCACGGGGAACCACATGCCTGCGATCAGGGCGAGCGCGGAGCCGAGCTTGAGCGAGCCTACCAGCACGAAGAACCAATGCGGGAGACCGTAAGCACGAAACTCCTCGCGCAAGGACTGCGCTCCGCCTCCGCGGTACGGCGTCGCGACCTTCGCTCGGAACAGCCAGACGTTGAGGAGGCCCAGGGCCAGGATGAGCTGCAGGGCCGTGGCCCCGGTGAGTTCGGGCATGAGGATGTCTCGCTTCTAGGGGCCAAGTGCAAGGGAAGGGCCGAGCCCAGCGCCTCCCTCCTTCCAGCGCCTCCTTCGCCGCCGAGGTGCCTCCGGATGCAGACGGACGCTGCAAGGACGACCCGCTACGCGGGCGCAGCGCTATTCTCTGCGCCCATGTGGGACGCAGTGGTCCTCGGTCTCGGTGGAGTCGGCGCGTTCGCGTTGCGCGCGCTCGCGAAGCGCGGCGTGAAGGCGGTCGGCGTCGAGCAGTTCGAGCCCGCGCACGACCGCGGGTCGAGCCACGGGGAGACGCGCGTGTTCCGGCACGCGTACTTCGAACACGCCGACTACGTGCCGCTTCTGCTCCACTCCACCGCGGAGTTCCGCGCACTGGGCGAGTCCGTCGGGCGCCCGTTGATCGAGGCGTGCGGCACGTTGCTCGTCGGTGAGCGCGACTGCGCGGTGCTAGCGTCGGCAGAGGCGGCCGCGCGGCAGCACGGGATCGACGTCGAGGGACTCGGGACGGATGCGCTGCGCGCGCGCTTCCCGCAGTTCAACGTGCCGGACAGTCACCGCGGGCTGTTCGAACCGGGCGGCGGCTTCGTGCGGCCCGAGGAGTCGATCCGCGCGGCGCTCGAGGAGGCGCAACGGCTCGGCGCCGAGCTGCGCACCGGCGTGCGCGTCGAGCGCATCGAAGAAGGCTCGGGCGGTGTCAAGTTGCACACCTCGAGCGGCGAGTTGCGCGCGCGTCGTCTGATCGTCACAGCCGGCGCGTGGACCGCGAAGCTCGTCCCCGCGCTCGCGCGTCGCCTGCGCGTCAGCCTGCAGATCCAAGCGTGGATCACGCCGCCCGATCCGTCACTCGTCGATCCGGCGCGCTTCCCCGCCTGGTTGATCGTGCGCGGCGACGAACCGCCGCTCTACGGCATCCCGAACGATCAGCGCGCCCCTGGCGCCGTGCGCGCGAAGGTCGCGTTGCACGGCCGGCGCGAGGCATGCGATCCCGACGCGCCGCGCCGCGCGCTGACGGACGACGACATCGAGGAACTGCTCCGCGTCGTGCGGCGCTGGTTGCCCGCGCTGGGCGAGCGCGTCGCCGACGCGAAGAGCTGCCTCTACACCGTGACGCCGGACGACCACTTCGTCGTCGACCGCGTGCCCGGCATGGACCACGTCTGTTGCGTGGCCGGCCTATCGGGTCACGGCTTCAAGCTGACGCCCGCGCTGGGGCAAGCCGTGGCGGAGGTGTCGCTGGACGGAAGCAGCACGCTGCCGGTCGGTTTCCTGACGCTCGCGCGATTCAGCGCTTGAGCCAACCTGCGTCGCACCTCTGCCGCCGGCTCCCCGGCAACCCTCGTCGCACGTGCATCGCGCAGGCGTGATTCGGGCGCGCGTTGCGGTCAAGCGCCGAAGTAACCGAGTGCGTGCACCAGCGCGTCCTGCTTCGTCAGCCCGTCGGCGACGCGCGGGGCCAGGTCTTCAGCAGTGAACTGGAACAGCTGGAAGCAGGCGGAGAGGATCGCTTCGGCGTTGGCTTGCACGTAGGCCTGCACCTCCGCGACGCCTTGCGTGACGTCCTCGAGGTGCTCGAAGTCGGCGCTCAACAAGGCGATCTGCGCGAACTGCTCGGAGATCCACTCGCGGTTCCGCACCGCGTCGGGGTTCTCGATCATCACGGCGAGGATGCCGCCGACGATCTTCTTCTGGCGCTGGTCGAAGCCGGCGAGCGTGGCTCGCAGCGCGGCGCGCGGGTCGGGATCGGTCATGCGTACAGCCTACCTAGTCCGCCGCCGCGGCGCGCAGGACGCGGCGCAAGCTCGGCAGCACGTTGTCCGCGAGGCGCTCGTGGCCCATCGCGGTCGGGTGCAGACCGTCCGCGAGGTTCATCGACGGCACGCCGCCGACATCGCGCATGAAGGACGGCTCGAAGTCGACGTCCAGCTCCCGCGCGAGCCGTGGGTAGAGCGCGTCGAAGCTCGCGCCGTACTCGCCGTAGTTCGGAGGCAGGCGCACGCCGAGCAGCAGGACGTGCGCGCCGCCTTCGCGCGCTCGCTCGATCATGCGGCGCAGGTTGGACTCGATCTGCTCGAGCGCGATGCCGCGCAAGCCATCGTTGCCGCCCAGCTCGATGACGACGACGTCGGGATCGGTGCGCATGACCCAGTCGAGTGCCGTCACGCCTCCGGAAGTCGTGCGACCACTCTCGGATGCGTTGACCAGCTCGAAGGGAGAGCCGTCGGCCGCGAGGCGCGCCTGCATCACGGCGGGGAAGGCCTGGTGCTCGGCGAGGTGCAGGCCGGCGCCGATGCTGTCGCCGAGGAAGACGACCTTGGGCGCGTCGCCAGGGAGCGGCGTCGCGGCGACGGGCGCGGCGACGCCGGAGGACGGTTCGTCGAAGAGCGTGCGCGCGCGGTCGGCGCCGCGCGAGTCCTGCGCGTCGGAACCGCAGGCGGCGGCGAGGAGCAGCAAGAGCGGCAGGGCCCTGCGGGTGAAGCTGGCGAAGCGGATCATGGCCCGGCAATGTAGGCCGCGCACGGGACGCGTGGGAAGGAATCACGGGCGCTTGCCTCCGCGAGCCCGCGCGGCTCGAAGACAAGCTCGACGACGCACCGCGCCCCGACCTCGACCCGCTCCACTCCGCCAGCTTGAACAGCCCCCACCAGCTCGAGTGCCGCGCGCTCACCAAGACCCTGCCGTCCGGCGCGCGCATGCTCACGATCCTCGACGGCATCGACCTCGCGATCGACGCCGGCGAGCTCGTCGCCGTGCTCGGCCCGTCCGGTAGCGGGAAGTCCACGCTGCTCGGATTGCTCGCGGGGCTCGACCGCCCGACCAGCGGCAGCGTGCTGGTCGACGGCCGGCCGATCGAGGGGCTGGACGAGGATGAACTCGCGCTGTTGCGCCGCTCGCGCATCGGATTCGTCTTCCAGTCGTTCCAGCTGCTCGGGAACCTGACGGCGCGCGAGAACGTGCTCACGCCGCTCGAGTTGACCGGCTTCGCGGGAGCGCGCGAGCGCGCCGACGAGGTGCTGCGCGAAGTCGGCCTCGCGGACCGCGCGCACCACTATCCGTCGCAGCTCTCCGGCGGCGAGCAGCAGCGCGTCGCCGTCGCGCGAGCCTTCGCGCCCCGGCCGACGTTGTTGCTGGCGGACGAGCCGACGGGGAACCTCGACAGCGAGACGGGTGAGCGCGTTCTGCAGCTGCTTCTCGACATGCGCGAGCGCCACGGGACGACGCTCGTGCTCGTCACGCACGACCAGGCCGTCGCGTCGCGCGCGGACCGTCAGGTCCACATGATCGGCGGCAAGCTCGTCTCAGACACGGGAGCACCCGTGCAGCCGCGCTCGGACGCATGAACGAGGCGCCCGGAACCGCCGCCGCGCCGACGCGTTGGCGCGCGCTGTTCGCCGCGGTCTTGCGCGAGAGCCGCGCGTCGCGCGGACGCCTGTTCTTCTTCACGCTGTGCCTCGCGCTCGGCGTCGCGGCGGTCGTGGGCGTGTCCTCGCTCGTCTCGACGATCCGCGTCGGCATGGCGGGGGAGTCGCGCCACCTGCTCGCGGCCGACTTGCGCGTCTCCGCGCGACGACCGCTGCCGGACAGCGTGGCGAACTACTTCCGCCCGATCCCGCACCGCCGCGCCGATCTCGTCGAGATGGGCGCGATGGCGCTCGCACCGGAGCGCGCCGCGCACAGCGTCGGCAGCCGACTCGTCGAGCTGAAGGTCGTCGACGCGGCGTATCCGCTGTACGGCAAGCTGAAGCTGGACCCGCCGCAGCTCTCCGCCGGCGACCTGGGCGACGACCGCGTGTTCATCGGGCCGGACCTCGCCGCGAGTCTCGAGCTCGCCGTGGGCGACCGCCTCGAGCTCGGCGGCGCGAGCTTCGAGGTCGCCGCGCTCGTCGTCGACGAGCCGGATCAGCTCGACTTCGCGATGACGCTCGGCCCGCGCGTCTTCATGGGGCCGGCCGGTTTGGAGCGCACCAAGCTGTCGGGCGCCCGCAGCCGCGTGCGCTACGTCTCGCTCTACGCGGTCGACTCGGCCGTGGTGCCGGTGCGCTTGAAGGCGCTGGAGCGCGGGTTGGAAGCGGTGCTCGGGGACGCGTCGTACGTGCGCGTCCGGGCGCACACCGAGGCGCAGCCGAACGTCAGTCGCTCACTGGGCCGCGTCGAGGACTACCTCGGACTCGTCGCCTTGCTCTCGCTGCTGCTCGGCGGCGTCGGCTTGTCGCAGATCGTGCGCGCCTGGCTGGCTGGACGCACGCAAGGCGTGGCCGTGATGCGCTGCCTCGGCTTCCGCGCGCGCGAGATCGCCGCGCTGTACCTCGGACACGTCGCGCTGCTCGCGGTCGCGGGGTGCTTGCTCGGCGGCGTGCTCGGTTCGCTGCTGCCGTGGGTCGTGCGCGGCTACGCCCCGTCGCTCTTCGTCGGAGCCGACGTCGACTTGTGGCAACCGGCCGCGTTCGCACGCGGCGTGGGGCTCGGGCTCTTCGTCGCGACGCTGTTCAGCTTGCCGCCCCTGACGGCCGTTTGGCGCGTGCCGCCCGCGACCGTGCTGCGCGCGGAAGCCGCGCCGATTCCCGTTCCGCCGCTCGTGCGCTTCGGTGCGCCGGCGTTGCTGCTCGCCGGTGTGCTCGTCGCGGCGCGCGTGCAGAGCGGCGCGTGGTTCTCGGCGCTCGCTTTCAGCGGCGGGCTGCTCGTGTTGACCGCCTTGCTCTACGCCGGTGCGCGGCTCGCTTCCGTCGCGGCCGAGCGCTTGCCGCGCGGACGCTTCGGCCCGTACCTGGAGCACGGGTTCGCCGCGCTCGCGCGCCCCGGCGCGGGAACGACCGGCGCGATCGTGGCGCTCGGCATCGGCGTGATGGTCGTCGTCTCGATGTGGTTGATCGAGTCGCGCCTCAGCCACGCGCTGCGCACGGCATTGCCGCCGGACGCGCCGAGCGTGTTCCTCGCTGACATCCAGCCGGACCAGTGGGAGGGCGTGCGTACCACCTTGGAAGCGCGCGGTGCCCGCTCCCTCGACACGGTTCCCGTCGTGATGGCGCGCCTCCGCGAGCTAGATGGCCGCGACGTACGCGAGCTCGCGGCCGAGCGGCAGGACGACGGACGCGCGACCTGGGTGTTGACGCGCGAACAGCGCCTGACGTGGCTCGACGAGCTCGATCCGAGCAACGAACTGATCGCCGGAGAGCTGTGGAGCGACCCGACGCGCGCCGAAGTCAGCTTGGAGGACCGCTTCGCCGACGACCTCGGCGTCGGCCTCGGCGCCGTGCTCGAGCTCGACGTGCAAGGCGTGCCGTTCGAGTTCACCGTGACGAGCTTGCGGAAGGTCGACTGGCAGAGCTTCGGCATCAACTTCTTCCTGGTCGTCGAGCCCGGCGTGCTCGAGGACGCGCCGCACCTGCGCATCGCGGCGGCGCGCCTCGACACCGCGGAGCAGGAGTTCTCGCTGCAGGGCGACCTCGTCGCCTCGTTCCCGAACGTGACCGTGATCCGCGTGCGACCGATCCTCGAGCGCGTGGCGGACGTGCTCGAGCGGCTCGCCTTCGGCATCCGCGCGCTGGGCAGCTTCACGATCGTGACGGGCCTCGTGATCCTCGCCGGCGCAGTCGTGACGACGGCGCTGCGACGCTCGCGGGAAGCCGCGCTGCTCAAGACGCTCGGCGTGACGCGCGGCGGCGTGACGCGCCTCTTCGCGGTCGAGTACGCGCTGATCGGCCTGCTCGCCGGTTCACTCGGCGCCGTAGGAGCTCTCGCGCTCGCGTGGGCCTTCCTCGTGCACCTCGCCGAGCTCGACGTCGATCTACCGCTGTCGAGCTTGCCCTTCGCGGCCCTGGCAACGGCCGCGCTCGCGACGCTCAGCGGACTCGCGGCGAGCGTGCGCGCGTTGCGTGCGCGGCCGCTCGATACGCTCAGGGCGTGAGCGGTTCAGACTCCCACGTCAGTGTAGTTCCAAGTCGTTGTCTCGGGCGATTGGCTCGCACCTCGCAAGAGCGCCGCGAGGATATCCATTGCGCGGGGCAGCTCTCTGATCTCTCGCAGGAGCAGGAGCTTCCCGTCTTCATCGATTTCCGCTCGGAGAAGTTCGACGAGTGGGCCGCGGGCTTCCTCGGACAGAGTTCGCGACAACCGCGCTCCGCACAGCTCGATCTTCGCCAGCTCCAGGTCGTGATCGTTGCGCTCGACCACTGCGAAGTAGTCGTCGTACATCTCTGCATCCTCGATCGCGGAGTCGATGCACCTCAACAAGTCGATCAATTCGTGTGAGTCGTGGACAGGTCGATCGAGATGACGGTCTCTCCACGCGAAGAGCTTGAGGAGGATCTGTAGCTCGAGTGCCGGCAAGCGGACGCTGAAGTCATCAGCGAGCCGCACCTCGGTCGAACTCGCCTGCGCCTCGATCAGTCCCGTCACATCGAACTGTCTGGCGTCGGGCGGTGGCCAGTTCAGCACGTTGCCCTGCGCGATCGGTCCGAAGGGAATCAGGTCGATGCTGACGCCGCCTTCGAACGAGATTCGGTGGAGATTCTCCGGATCCACGTGCGCATGTTCGACCCGCACGAGTCGATCCCGTAGTCGGTGGAACTCGTCCCAGCTCGTCAGCTGGATGGCGGCATCGATGTCATGGGTTCTGCGCGACGAGGTCGCAGCGCCAAGTCCAACGAGGACCAAGTCCCTCGCTTCTGCGCCGACCAGGAGCCAACGGACGTCGAGAGCGTCGGCTTGGCGAGCCAACGGCGCCAGGCATCGGGCAAGTCTGCTGCCCTCCGGCGTGCCGCGTAGATCTATCACAGGAATTGCTGGCGAAGCTGAGTCGCGGCGTCATAGCAGCGCGAGTCGCGGATCACCATCAGGTCCGCCACGACCAACAGCGGTGGAGTCGTCTCATCCGTGGCGCCACGCAACTCTGGTGACCAGAACGCTTCGCGTATCGAGACAGGACCGTTCGCGGTCGCGCGAAGGCGCGCGGTCTTGATCAGTGGCCCCGCGGAATCCCTGACGTAGATCGTCTCGATCGCCGGCTTCAGGTCCGCGCCCAGTCGGGCTGCCGCGCTCTCCCCACCCCAGACCGCTCCGACGGGTCGGAGATCGAGGGTCTCGGCCCGCGCACCGTCGCCGAACGCGTATCGGCCGAGTTCGAGCCGCGGATGCAGCTTGCGGCCATACTCCTCGATCCATCGGTCGTAGAGTCTCGCGTCAGGATGGAACCGGCGATCGCCGCGACCGATTCGCACGAGTTGGCCATCGCGTTCGAGGTCTTGGATCAGAGACATGACGGTGCGCGGGGTCGCATCGCAGAGTTTCGCAATGTCTCGAATCGGCCGGTGGATCCACTCCGTCTCGCTGAGAAGATGGAACAAGGTCCGTAGCGTCGCTCCGCGCCACTCCCGCGCCTTCCACGCAGGACGCTTCACGGTTCGTGACTCACGCGCACGCATGCCGAGGACGCGCACTCGCAGTCCCGGCACCACGATGTGCGCGTTGCCCACCGTGTCGGCGAATTGGCGTCCCTCTCGGATCCATCGCTCACCCACTTGCTCCGTGACGTGGTCGACGAGGTAGATCCGCGCCGACCGCGCACGACCTTCCGTCTCTCGATCCGTCTCCGCGTGCTGCGGGACGGCCAGCACGCGCTTCCGCCTCGGTCCCAGTTCCCAGGTCGTCGTTCGCGATCCCTCGAGCCCGGAGTCCGGGCCTCCGACCCGACGCACCCGGATGCCCGCGGCTTCCAGCGCCTCGCGCACGCGTTGCTCGAGCGGGATGGTCATGCGGCGAGTTTGACCGGGGCTCTCATGATCGGGAAGCCCCCGCTTGTGTTATTTTTTTACATGTACCCTTATTGGTGACACAACTAGAAAAATAGCACAACGGAGCCGCCTGGCTGGAGGATGCGACGGGGGGCCGAGCCCGCGCATCACGATCCCGAGGGTTCGCGTCCCACGCCCAGCTTCGCGAGGATCATCTCGAGCGGGCAGAAGTTGGTGAACGACGACTGCAGCGAGTTGAAGCCCACGAAGCCCGTGAACCAGAGCCAGTTCGGGCTGTGGTAGTGGGCGAGCAAGAGGCTGGCGAGGATGAACACGCCGGCGAAGCGGCGCATGATCAGCTGCATTCTCGAGATGGGCTCCTCCGGGTGGGGGGCGCGCTCGCGCCCGGGATTGGAGCCCCTCCAGTATGCACTTCGCGGGGACTCGGCCCGCGATCCGCGTCGGCCGGGCCCCGCGCGGGCGGCTCCCGCGGCGCCGCGGGGGGCTTCCGCTCCAGATCTTGAGTCCTCCCGGCCGACGCTTACACTTCGTCGCGTTCCCATGCCTTCCCTCTCCAAGTGCACCTTCGTCGGCCGGCTGCTGCTCGCCGTGCTGCTGCTGGTTGCCGTCGCGCCGCCCGGCGGGCTCGAAGTCTGCATCGGTGAGGACGGGCACGTGCACATCGGGGCCGACGGAGATGCCGAAGGTTGCGTCTGCGCCGGCGACGGCTGCGCGTGCCCCGTGGAGGACCACGAGCACACCGACCTCGGCGTGGATGCGGTAGAGCTGGTGCAGCGCGAAGGCAGCGAGTCCGTGCTCGCGCTGCTGCCGGGTCCGGCACCGGCGCCTTGCGCGCTCGCGCCTGCAGCGGAGTCCGTCTCGGACGCCGTCGCCTTCGAACTCGCGCCGCTCACCCTCGCGCGTCCGCCGCAGTGGCCGACGTCGACGCGCTCGCGCGTGCTGCGCTCCTGACTCTCCGTGATCGCGCCCTGCTTCCCGAGCGGAAGCGAGTTCGTTCGATCCACGGAGAGTCATCATGCACCCCTTCACTCCTGCCGCGCGTTCCGCGGCAGCCGACGGAACGCGAGTTCCGGGCCGCACCGTTGCGGCCGCCTGTCTGATCCTGTTACCCGGTTGCGCCTTCGAGCGCTACGCGCGCGAGCCGCTGGAGTCCCAGCGAGTCGTGTCGGAACTCGTCGAAGAACGCCGCGCGCTCGCGCTGCACGTCGCAGTGTCGGACGGCGACGCTCTGAATCTCGCCGAGGCCGCGGACTTGTTGCGCGAGCGCAATCCCGACCTGCGCGTCGCACGCGCCGCCTACGAGACGGCCCGCGCCGCGAGTGAGCGCGACACGCCCTTCCCGAACCCGACGCTGGCCGTCGGGCCCGAATTCGGCTTCGGTTCGGACGCGGCGTCGCCCTACGTCGTTCCGCTCGTGCGCCTCGGCGTCACGATCCCGACCGCCGGCAAGCGTTCGAAGCAGGACGCCGTGCTCGACGCCGCGGCGACGGTGGCGGACGTGGACTACGTCACGAGCTGCGGCCAGCTGTACCTCGAGCTGCGTCGCCGCTATGTCGCGCTCTCGGTGGCGCGCGCGCGCGAGGCGGTGCAGACGGAGATCGTCGCGGCGGCGGAGAAGTCGCTCGACGCCGCGCGACGCCTGGTGGAGGCGGGTGGGGCGCAAGCGCTCGACGTCTCGCTCTTCCGGCTCGAGCACGCGCGTGAGCGGGCGCGCGGCTTCGAGGCGCGACGCGACGTCGCGGACGCCGAGTCGGACCTCGCCGGCATGTTGGCGCTGCGCGCGGACGCGCTGCACGCGCTCTCCGCCGGCGAGTTGCCGCGGCTTCCCGATCCCGGTCGCGACCTCGATGCGCTCGCTGCGGCGCTCCACGAGACGCACCCGATGCTGTTGCGCGCCGAGGCGCGGCACGAGTTGGCGGAGCGCGAGCTGAGCCTCGAGATCGCGAAGCAGTACCCGGACCTCACGCTGGGCGCGGGATTCAAGGACGAGGTCGGCGTGGACCTGAGCCTCGCCGAGCTCGCGCTCGGCATGGCGCTGCCGATCTTCGACCGCAACCAGGGACCGATTCTCGCGGCGACGGCGCGGCGCGTCGAAGCGAAGGTCGCCTATGGCGCAGCGGCCGATCGTGCGCTCGGTGAACTGGAGCGCGCGCACCGCGCGGCCGAGATTGCCGAATCACGTCACCTGGCATTGCAGGACGAAGTCCTTCCGGCGGCGCGGAACAACGTGGAAGTCGCCTATCGCGCGCTTCCCGCGGGCAGCGCCGACGCGCTGCAAGTGCTCGACGCCGAGCGCAGCCTGCGCCAGGTCGAGCTGGAGTTGCTCGAGGCCGAGCTGGAGCTGCAGCTCGCGTGGTGCGACCTGGAGCGCGCGTTCGGCGCGCCCTTGCTCGTCTTCGACGAGCCCGAAGAACACGAACGACCGGTGGACGGCGAAGCAGGAGACGGACGGTGATGGCGAACGAACGGATGAGCTGGAAGATCGTGGTCGGAGCGGTGCTGTGCGTCGCCGGTGGTTTGGCGGGCGGCTGGCGGATCGCCGCGGTTCGACCGCACGCGCACGGACCGGAGGTCGGCGCCGCGCCGCAGGACGAGGAACCGAAACCGCTGTCGGAGGCGACGCTGCGCACGCTCGGCGTGACCTTCGGGACCGCGAAGCTCGGCGACTGGACGCGCACGACGCCCGTCGCCGCGGTCGTCGAAGCGCCGCCCGAGGTCGAACGCACGGTGCGCGCGCCCTTCGGCGGACGCGTCGTGTCGGTCGAGACGAAGCTCGGCGCGAAGGTGGAGCCCGGTAACGTCGTCGTGACCGTGCTGCGCGATCCGCTGCCGCGACCGAGCCTGACCTTGACCGGCGCGATCCTGAAGCCGGCGTCGGAGTTGCACGAGACCGTGCTCGAGCTGCGCGCCCGCGTGCAGGAACTCGAGCTTGCGCGCACCGAGCTGCAACGCGTCGAGCAGTACACCGCGCAGGTCGACGGCGAGGAGCTTCCGATCATCCCGCTGCAGCGCAAGATCGACCTCGGCTACCGCGTCGCGCGCGCCGAGGCTTCCGTCGAGCAGTCGCGGATGGAGATGGAGAAGCACGGCCTCGACGAGGAACAGATCCGCGAGATCGAGGACGGCGGGCACCTGCCGCAAGCGACGGGGGCGACGTGGCGTCGCGCGCTCGAGCACAACGGCGTTTGGACCGCGGACGCCGAGGCGCTGTACCTCACGCTCCCCGAACACCTGCGCAACGTCCCGTGGGTCGTGGGCACGATCGGTGAGCTGGCCGGCGTCGGACTGGCGTCGCCGGAACTCTCGGCCTGGTTGCGCGAGGAACCGGGCGCGGGCGAGCGCATCCTCGAGATCGGCGTCCTCCTGCAGCGGGGGCACTCGCTCGAGGACGTGGAGCGCTTCTACCGACTCGGCGCTCTCGAGCCGGTCATGCGCGTCGCCGCGCCCGAGACGAACCACCCCGGTGAAGCGTGGGACGTGCGGCGCATCCACGTGCAGCCCGGTACGCGCGTCGAGCAGGGTTCACCGCTCGTCGATCTCGAGGACGCCGCGCACATGCTGCTGCGCATCGAACCCGTCGGCGGCGAAGTCGCGGCGGTGCTCTACGCCAAGGCGACCGGCGAAGCGCTGAGCGCGACGTCGCTGGTGCCCGGCGCGGGCCCGGACCTCGACGGCCTGAAGGTCGCGTTCGTCGCCAGCTCGACGGAGCGCGAGGGAACGGTCGCGTACGTCGAAACCGACAACATCCTGCTCGCGAGCGACGACGGCCGACGCACTTGGGGCCTACGACAAGGCACGCGTTACACGGTCTTCGTCCCGCGCGAGATGCTCGAGGGCGTCTTCGTACTGCCGGCCGAGGCCGTGGCCGAGATGGGACCGGACCTCGTCGTCTTCCACCGCGAGCCCAGCGGCGTGCTCATCCCGCTGCCGCTCTCGGTCGTGCACCGCGACGAGCAAGTCGTGATCGTCGAGCCGGTCCCCGGCCTGGACCTCTTCGAGGGCGACGAGATCGCCTTGAGCGGCGCGTTCGCGCTGAGCCTCGCGATGCGCGGCGGCGACGCGACGGCCGACCACGGACACGCTCACTAGCGCCATGTTGAACCGCATCCTCTTCGCGTCGCTGCAGAACCGTCTGCTGGTGATGCTCGCGGCTCTGGCGGTCTGCGCCCTCGGCCTGTGGAAGGCCGTGCGCATGCCGATCGACGTGCTGCCCGACCTGAACCGCCCGGTCGTGACGATCATGACCGAGGCGCACGGCATGGTGCCCGAGGACGTCGAGCGCCTCGTCACTTGGCCGATCGAACAGGTGATGAACGGTGCGACCGGCGTCTTCCGCGTGCGCTCGTCGAGCGGCATGGGTCTGTCGGTCGTGTACGTCGAGTTCGAGTGGGACACCGACATCTACCGCGACCGGCAGATCGTCGCGGAGAAGCTGCAGCTCGCCGCGGCGAACCTACCGCCCGAAGTCGTTCCGGTGATGGCACCGATCAGCAGCATCATGGGCCAGGTCCAGAACGTCGGCTTCACCAGCCGCACGGGCGAGACCGACGCGCTCGAGCTGCGGCGCCTGATCGACCGCGACGTGAAGCCGCGCATCCTCTCGCTGTCCGGCGTCGCGCAAGTCGTGACGATCGGTGGACAGCCGACGGAGCTGCAGGTCGTCGTCGACGCGGATCGGCTGCGCGCACACGACGTGACGCTCGACGAAGTCGCGGACGCCGCGCGCGGCGCGAACGTCAACGTCTCCGGCGGAACCTTGCGGCTCGGCGCCAAGGGCCCGTCGGTCGGCGTCTCGGGCATGCTCGAGGATCCGGAGCAGCTCGCGAAGGCCGTCGTGCGCGCCGACCCGCACCGACCGATCCTGATCTCGGACGTCGCCGACGTGGTCTTCGGACCGGCGGCCGTGCGCGTCGGCGACGCCGGCATCGACGGCAAGGCCGGCGTGATCCTGGTCGTGATGAAGCAACCCGGCGCGGACACGCTCGCGCTGACGAAGCGCGTCAACGCGGAACTGGCCTCGATCGCGACCGAACTCCCGGGCGACATCGAGGTCGACGCGGGGCTCTTCCAGCAGGCCGCCTTCATCGAGCGCGCGATCGACAACGTGCTCGAGGCGGTGCGCGACGGCGGCATCCTCGTCGTCATCGTGCTGTTCATCTTCCTGTTGAACCTCCGCACGACGCTGATCACGCTGACGGCGATCCCCTTGTCGGTCGCGGTCACGGCGCTCGTCTTCGACGCCGTCGGGCTGTCGATCAACACGATGACGCTCGGCGGACTCGCGGTCGCGATCGGCACGCTCGTCGACGACGCGATCGTGGACGTCGAGAACGTCTACCGCCGCTTGCACGAGAACGCGCGATCACCAGAGCCGCAGAACCCGCTGCTCGTCGTGTTCCGCGCCTCGCGCGAGATCCGCAAGCCGGTGCTCTACGGCACGCTGCTCGTGACGGTCGTGTACATCCCGCTGTTCTTCCTGTCGGGCATAGAAGGGCGGCTCTTCGCGCCGATCGGACTCGCGTACATCGTCAGCGTGTTCGCTTCGCTCTTCGTCGCGCTGACCGTGACGCCGGTGATGTGCTACTACCTGCTCGGCAAGCGGCGCTCGGAGGAGAAGGAGTACGGCGGGCTGGTCGTGCACGCGTTGCGTGGCGTGGCGCAGCGCGCCGTGAGCTTCTCGATCCGCAACGCGGAAGGCGTCCTGGGCGTGTCCATCGGCATCGCGCTGGTCGTCGGCCTCTGGATCTCGACCATCGGCAGCACTTTCCTGCCGCCCTTCAACGAAGGCACGGCGCAGGTCAACCTGATGCTGCCGCCGGACACCGGACTCGAGACCTCGGACGCCTACGGCAAGCGGCTCGAGCAGGTCATCATGGACGTCGATGGCGTCGCGAGCGTCGGACGCCGCACGGGCCGCGCGTCGGGTGACGAACACGCGATGCCGGTCAGCGTGAACGAGGCCATCGTCAACTTCGACCCGGAATCGACGCGCTCCCGCGAGGACATCCTCGAGGAGATTCGACACGACCTGGGCGACGAGTTCCCCGGCATCGCGAACGCGACGGAACAGCCGCTCGCGCACCTCTTGAGCCACTTGCTCTCGGGCGTCACGGCGCAAGTCGCGATCAAGGTCTCGGGTCCGGACCTCGACGTGCTGCGCGAGGCGGCGCAGGAGATCGAAGCCGCCGTCGCGCAGATCGAGGGCGTGCGCGACCTCTACGTCGAACCGCAGGTGCTGATCGACCAGGTCCTGGTCGGTCCGCGGCGTGGGGCCTTGGCGCGTCACGGCTTGGACGTGATGGACCTCGCCGAGACGGTCGAGCTCGCGATGGGGGCCGAGGAAGTCTCGCGCTTCCAGGTCGGCCGCATGACCTATCCGATCAAGGTCAGCCTGCGCGAGGAGGATCGCCGCAACGTGCAGCAGCTCGGCGGGCTGTACTTGCGCGGCGCGGACGACTCGCTGACGCGCGTCGACGACGTGGCCGGCGTCGGCCTCACGAAGACGCCGAACAACATCCAGCGCGAGAACGCGGAGCGCCGCGTCGTCGTGCAGCACAACGTCGCCGGTCGCGCACTGTCCGAAGTCGTCGCCGACGTCGAGGAGGCGCTCGGCCCGATCCGCGAAAAGCTCGCGTCCACGCCGGGCTACGCGATCCGCGTCAGCGGGCAGTTCGAAGCGCAGCAGGCCGCGACGCGCGCGATCGCGCTGCTCAGCGTCGTCTCGCTGATCCTGATGGTCGTCATCCTGTTCTCGCACTTCCGCTCGCTGCGGATCGCGGCACTCGTGCTCTGCACGCGACCGCTGGCGCTGGTCGGGGGCGCGGTCTTGCTGGCCATGACGCGCCAGGAACTCTCCGTCGCCGCACTCGTCGGCTTCATCGCCCTGCTCGGCATCGCGGCGCGCAACGCGATCCTGCTCGTCGACCACGTCCTGCACCTGATGCGCGACGAAGGCGTGCCGTTCGGCGAGGAGCTGATCGTCCGTGCGGGCAAGGAGCGCATCGTTCCCGTGCTGATGACGGCGTTGACCAGCGGCATCGGACTCCTGCCGCTGGCGCTCGCCGCGGACCAGCCGGGGCGCGAGCTGCTCTACCCGGTGGCGACCGTGATCCTGGGCGGTCTGTTCACGAACACGCTGCTCGACTTCCTCGTCGTGCCGGGGCTGCTACACCGTCTCGCCGGGAAGGAGGCGCGGCGACTGGCGGAGGAACCGCGCGACGCGCATGACGAGGAGCTGCTGGAGCGGCGGTTGTGCCCGTAGGCCGACCGTACTGTGCCGCACAACTTGTTGTTCCCCCCTCTGGGACGCTGCGTCCCAGAGGGGGGAACAACAAGTTGTGCGGCACAGTACAGTCGGCCTACGCCCTCGCCGTATCGTCCCACGTCTCCCCACATGCCCCTCCGCATCGCCCTCACCACGCTCGGCAGCCTCGGCGACCTGCATCCCTTCCTGGAAGTCGGTCGCGAACTACGTCGACGCGGTCACCGCGTCACGCTCGCGACAAGCCCGACCTACGAGCCGCGTGTCATCGGCGCCGGGCTCGAGTTCGTCGCGATCCCACCGGACTACCAGCCCGGTGACCCGCAGGTGCTCGACGCCGTTCTCGACCGCTGGCGCGGCGCGGAACGCTTGCACAAGGAGTTCGTCTTCCCGCACCTGCGCGCGGCACTCGACGCCTTCGAGCCGCTCGCCCGCGAGAGCGACGTCGTCGTGCGCAGCGTGCTCACCTACTTCGCGTCGATCGCGGCGGAGTGCGCGGGCGTCCCGTGGATGTCGATGCAGCTCTCGCCGCTGTGCCTCTGGTCGGCGCACGAGCCGCCGCTGCTCGCGCCGATCCCGTGGCTCGCCGGACTGCCGCTCGGACCGAAGCTGCACGGCCTCTTGCTGCGCGGCATGCTGAAGATCTCTGAGCCCTGGGCGAGACCCGTGCGCCGCTTGCGCGCCGAGCGCGGCCTGCCGTACCACGGCAACCCCTTCTCTCAGGGACAGTTCGCCGGCGTCGCGACGATCGCGGCCTTCAGCCCCGAGTTCTACCCTCCGCAACCCGACTGGCCCGCGCGCGTCGTGCAGACCGGCTTCGTCTTCCACGACGAGAGCGGTCCGCTCGAACCGGGGCTGGAGGCCTTCTTGCAGGCGGGAGAGCCGCCCGCGGTCTTCACGCTCGGCAGCACCGCGGTGCACGATCCGGGGCCGGCGCTCGCGCGAATGACCGAGGCGGCGCGCGCCACCGGACGCCGCTGCGTCGTGCTCGTCGGCGAAGCGCGGCTCCCCGAGTTCGAAGCGCTCGCCACCGAGCTGGTCTGGATCGGCGGCTACGCGCCCTACGCCGCGCTCTTCTCGCGCGCGGCACTCGTAGTCCACCAGGGCGGCGTCGGAACGACCGCACAGGTCATGCGCGCGGGTTGCACGCACGTCGTGACGCCGCACTGCAACGACCAGTTCGACAACGCCGACCGCGTCGAGCGCCTGGGGATCGGTCGCGTCCTCCTCGCGCGCAAGGCCACCGCGGACCGGCTCTGCAAGCTGGTCGCGTCGCTCTCGGCGGACGAGGGGGCCGCCAAGCGCGCGAAGCACATCGGCGAGCGCATCCGTGCCGAGCGCGGAACGGAAGCCGCGGCGGACGCGATCGAGCGCGCCGCGCGCGTGTCGGAGGGCTCCGACTCCCGTACCCTGCAGGCATGAACCAGCCGCGAACGCGCGCCGCGTGGCGCAGCCGACTGAACGAGGTCATCTTCGGCGCGGACACCTTCGCCGGGAAGGCCTTCGACCTGGTCCTGATCGTGGCGATCGTCTCGAGCCTCGCGGTCGTGATGCTCGACAGCGTCAAGTCGATCAACCGAGAGTACGGCACGCTTCTGCGCGCGGCGGAGTGGACGTTCACTCTGCTGTTCACCGTCGAGTACGTGCTGCGCCTCTCGTGCGTCGACCGCCCCGGACGTTACGCGCGCAGCTTCTTCGGCGTCGTCGACCTGCTCGCCATCCTGCCGACCTACGCCAGCTTGTTCGTGCCGGGCGCGCAGGCGTTGCTCGTGATCCGAACGCTGCGCATCCTGCGCGTGTTCCGCGTCCTGGAGCTCAGCAGCTACGTCACCGAGTCCGAACAGCTCGCGCGCGCCTTGACCGCGTCGAAGCGCAAGATCCAGGTCTTCGTCTTCACGGTGCTGATCCTCGTCGTGATCTTCGGATCGCTGATGTACCTCGTCGAAGGCGCGGAGGGCGGCTTCACCAGCATCCCGCGGGGCGTCTACTGGGCGATCGTCACGATGACGACGGTGGGCTACGGCGACATCGCTCCACAGTCGAGCCTCGGACAGGCGATCGCCGCCTGCATCATGGTGCTCGGCTACGGGATCATCGCGGTGCCGACGGGGATCGTCTCGGCGGAGCTGACCCTCGGGGACCGTCGCCGCGGCGAGGGTCGCAAGTCGTCGATGGGGCGCGCGTGCCCGGCGTGCGGGGCGGACGGACACGCCCCCGACGCGGCCTACTGCCGGCTCTGCGGCGCCGAACTCTGAGCGCGCCGCGCGGACCGAGTCGAACGAATCGCCCGTAATCACGAGGAAAACGCCTAGCGAACCGAACTCGGGCTCCGCGACTTTCCTTCAAGACCGTTCGTTCCCCTGACCGAAGAGCGGGCAGACGTCGACCCCGGGTCGGCGGGGGTGCCGTCCCGGTGTACGGCGACGGCGACAAGAAAAGGTCAGGCGAGAGGCATGGCGAGGGACGATTCGAGCGGCGCTGCGGGGAGGGGATCGCGCTCTCCACTCAGGGCCGCGAAAGGCGCGAAGCGCGGATTGACGCTGCTCGAGATGAGCATCGCCATGGCGATCCTGGCCGTCGTGTTGGCCGGCGTCGCGATGGGCATGGGCGCGAGCCTGAAGGCCGTGAACTCGGCGCGCCGGGTGACGGGTGGTTCGCAGTACCTCGCGAGCGTCATGCAGAACCTCGCGGCGCAGCCCTACGCGAACCTGCTCGCGATGAACGGCAACCAGTTGTTCGACCAGGCCACGCTGGCCGACTCGAACTTCACGGTCGACATCGTCGCCTTCGAGACGGAGATCGACCTGCTGCAGCTCGAGGCGACGCTCAACGATCGCCGCACGGGACGCGAGCTCGGCACGATCACGACGCTGAGGACGAAGCGATGATGCGACACCAACGCAACCGTTCGCGCGCGGGCGTCACGCTGATCGAGATGATGATCGCCGTGTCGATCCTGGCGCTCGTCGTCACCGCGACGATGGAGACGATCGGAATGGGGACGGCGTCGTCGCGCTCCGTGACGACCGGCGTCGTCGAGAACGCGGACCTGCGCGACACGGGGAAGCGGATCAACAACGAACTGCGCGCCGCGGGCGGCGGGCGCTTCGACGTCGTCGACCTGGCGGACGGCAACAGCGAGCTGACCTTCCAAGTGCCCGTGACCGCCGCCGGTGTCGCCGGCTGGGGCGTCTACGACCGGCACTTGGGTGGCGACGAGGCGGCGTGGAACCGCGCCGACTGGTCGATCCGCTACACGGTCGTCGCGGGTGACGACGGAGATCGACTGCTCGTGCGGCAGGTGCTCGACGACATGGACGTCGTGCAGCGGCAGACGACGCTCGCGAGCGACCTGCGCCGCACGGGACCGGATCCGACGGGGTTCCGGGTGACGGATCAAGGCGATGTCTGGGAGGTCGTGATCACGACCGCGTCGGCCAGCGCCATCGGGGGGGAAGCGGGAGGCATGAAGCTGCATGTACACACTCAGAACTAGTCGATCGGCCGCTGCGGAGCGTCGCGGGACGGCGTTGATCGGGCTGTTGTTCCTGGCGCTGAGCCTCTCCGGGCTCGTGCTGCTCAGCACGGCGATGTCGTGGAACGAGTCCGAGGACTCGCGCAGCGGCTTCGAGGAGCTGCGCGCCGAGTACCTCGCCGAGGCGGGTGTCGAGCGCGGACTCGCGGAGTTGCAGGGCGCGATCGGCAAGACCGCTTCGCACGATCCGTTCTTCGGCGTCAACAACATGCTGGCCGGCGGCCCGTTCACCGTGCGCTCGGCGGAGCCCGTGACGCGCGGCGGAGCGCAGGTCGGCGCGTACTCGGTGCGCGTCTCGATGGTGGAGTTCGACGACAGCAGCATCACGGTCGACATCGAGTCGACCGGCTATTTGCCGGACGCGCCCGAGAACCTGCCGGCGGGACGTCAACTCGACGCCTGGAGCTCGATCTCCACGCGCGTGAAGTTCACGCTCGAGCCGAGCAAGGTCTTCGACTACGCCTACTTCATCAACAACTGGGGCTGGCTGTACGGCAGCACGATCCACTGCAACGGCAACGCGCGCAGCAACGGCCAGTTCGACGTCGCGGGCTACTCGCCGTGGATCCGCGGCCAACCCGTCTACGACGATGTCGACTGGGACGGTGTGAACGCGACGCTGTCCGGCTACCAGGACGACAACGGCGACGGTGCGATGGACGGCGAAGACGGCGGCGTCTTCTCCGGATGGGACATCGTCGGAGCGCAGAACGTGCGCGGCGTCGGCGGCAACGCCGAGAACCAGCACGACTTCGACGAGCAGGTCGACATGCCGAACCTCTCGGACATGCACATCTACGAGTCGCGCGCGCTCAGCGAAGGCAACACGATCAAGATCGGCGGAACCGTCATGTGCGACGGCGTCGCGGGTGACTCTCCCGGCGAGACCGGGAACCTCTACCTGCACGGCACGGCGGCGGATCCGATCGTGCTCGACGGCTCGGTCGTCGTGCGCGGCGACTTGATCATCAGCGGCGTCGTGACCGGCCAGGGCGCGATCTACACCTCGGGCAACGTCTACGTGCCGGAGTCGATCGAGTACCTGAACCCGCCGACGACGACGCGCCCCGCGGACAACCAACAGGCGACGACGGAGGCTTGGCTCGAAGCCAACTGGGACGCGGACTTCCTGGGTCTCTTCTCCGGCGAGCACGTCGTGGTCGGAGACCACACGCACAGCACCTGGCGCAACAACGTCGGGCGTTGGATGGCTTCGGCGCTCAACGGCTCGGAGGAAGACGCCGGCGAGGACGGCATCCCGAACACGCACGACGGTCGCGACGGCGTGAGCGGCACGGAGGACGACGACGTGCTCGAGGACGACGGCACCTTCACGGTGGAGCACTACTCGCAGGACGACGCGGACCTCGGACTCATCCCGCCCGGTTTCAACGTGGGCGATGTCATTCCCGGAAGCGGCGAGGACATCGACGGCGACGGTCACTACGACGCGCGTACGACGCTGTCCGACATCGACCTGAGCGATCCGCTCGACACCGCGCACTGGGACGGCAACATGCCCGCCGCGGGCATCTCGAACTACAAGGACATCGCGAGCCTCTACGCGAACCAGCTCGACGCTGTCTTCTACACGAACCACTCCTTCTGCTGGACGGTGCTCGGTAGCTCGACCGCGCGCATCAACGGCGCGCTGATCAGCCGCAACGAGAACATCATCTACGGCACGCCGTCGATCGAGATGAACTACGACGTGCGGATGCTCGGCGGGAACTCCGGAATCGGTGGCAAGCTGCTCCCGAAGACGGTCTCGCCGCCCGAGATCCTGCGCTGGATGATCCTCGACACGGATCCGAACCACGTCGTCGCCGAGGAGCCGGAGGTCTGATCGCGCCATGCACCGCACGAGAACACTGACCGGTCTCCTGTTCGCCCTCACGTTGCTGCCCGCCGGAGCGTCGGCGCAGGACAAGTACCATCAGCGGAAGAGCGACGACGTGCTGCTCGAGAGCCTCGACCGCGAATTCCTGCACCCCGGTGAGAATCCGCTGGAGCTGCAGGGCCTCGATCAAGGTCCGGACGGCTTCCGTTCCGGCACGCCCGCGCTGCAGCGCGCCGACGTGAGCGTCGCGATGGTCGACGCGGAGGAACTCCGGCGTCGTCGCTTGGAGATGTACGAGGGCGGCGTGCGCTTCGACACGCCGGTGCGCTCCCGCGCCTCGGTCGAAGCCGCGGAGGAGGCTCGCGCGGAATCGCCGGTCGCCCCCAACGAGCCCGAGCCCGAGGACGACCACGGCTCCGGGAAGTACGCCTTCATCGGGGCGGTCGCGGTCGCCTGTGGCCTGGCGGCCCACTTCTTCATCCGCCGCCGCTGAGCCCCGGAGAGGTCGCACGGGCCCGAGACGGGGGGATTCCCCGGAGGGCTGCCCCAAACCCGAACACTGGGATAACCTGAGAGCGGACGGCCGACTTTCCCGGCCGTCCCTCAGGCCGGGCTCGCTCCCGGCACGGAATCACCGGGGGGTTTCCATGTTCGGGCACACGTTGCGTGCGGCGGTCGCCGCGTCCTTCACCTGCGTCCTGCCGACGCTCGCCGCGCCCGTCTCGGCGCAAGTCGTCGGCTGCGGCGAGATCAGCGCCTTCTGCTTCGCGGACCAGGACGACTGTCCCTGCGCGAACGAGTACGAGCTCGGCGGCTGCGCGAACGCAACGGGCGTCGGCGGCATCCTGCAAGCCTCCGGCACGGGCATCGTCGCCTTCGACGACCTGGTGCTGACGGCGGTCCAGCTGCCCGAAGGCATGCCGACGGTCTTCTTCGCGGGCCAGTCCACCGCGCGCATCCCGTTCCGCAACGGCATCCTCTGCATGGATCCGATGACGACCAAGCTGCTGCGCCTGTTCGACGCGCAGTCGTCCGTGGACGGGCGAGCGGAAGTCGGCCCCGGGATCATCGACTACCTCGACACCGAGTTCTCACCGGGCGAGGGCGAGATCGAGCCCGGCTCGACGTGGTACTTCCAGGGCTACTACCGCGACCCGGGTCACTGCGTCGCGAGCGCGAACCTGACCAACGCGATCTCCGTGACCTTCGCCTCGGAGCCGCCGCTCGGCACGACGCGCATCGCCGGTACGGTGTTCTACGACTGGAACGAGACCGGCGTGTACGAGGTCGGCGCGCCGAACGAGGACGTCATCGACGGCTGGAAGGTCCGGCTCGACGGCCCGGGCGGTCCGCAGGAGACCTACACCGACCTCTTGGGTCGCTTCGAGTTCTTCGTTCCGAGCGATGGGTCGCAGTACACCGTGACCTCCGTCGCGCCGGGCGCCGGGTACATCCCGAACGCCGGCGGCATCTGGTTGCCGACGAGCCCCGAGTCGCAAGACGTCTTCGCGGACGTCCCGATCGTCTGCACGGCCTTCGGCCAGATCGCCTTCGTGAACACGCCCGAGCTCGCGCTGGGGCCGGACTACTGGTGCAGCGAAGAAGCCGTGGCGCTGCTCCAGGACTGCGACCCGCTGTGGCGCGAGACGGTGAACGGCCTGTGCCTGCGCACGAACGTCACGAACCCGAACGGCGACGAGGGGACCTTCTTCACGGTGCTGTTGCCCGGAGAGGATTGCGAGTGCGACTGCCCCGACGACTGTGACGACGACTGCGACGGCGGGAACGGGAACGGGAACTCGAACGCCAACGGAAACGGGAACGGCAACGGGAACGGGAACGGCAACGGGAACGGCAACGGCAACGGCAACGGCAATGGGAACGGCCACTGCCACTGCCACGGCCACCAGAACACGAACGGCAACGGCCACAGCAGCCACGGGAACGGCAACGGCTACGGCCACCAGGACGACTGTTGCTGCGGCTGCCCCGACGACGACGGCTTCGCCCAGGCGACGAGCGACCTGTGTGACTTCCTGAGCGCTCCCACCAACGGCGTGCTCGCGAACCAGCTGTCGCAACAGTTCGTGACGACCGTGCTGAACTACACCTGCGGCGTCCTCGAGCCCCCGATCTACGTCGACCGCTTCCTGGACGGCGTCCTCGTGCCGCTCGACGAGATGATCGAGATGACGACCGAGCTGCTCTGCATGCCGTGCTCGGCGAACACCGGCCCCGACGGCGATGAAGCCTGCCGCGAGCTGATCACCGGCTGTCTCCAGGAGTGGGACGACATGAACAGCGACGGCGACCGCATCTTCTCGAAGTCGCGCACGAAGCGCGAGTTCACGACGCCCTACTGATCCTCGCGCCGGCGCGCGGCAGCCGTGCCGCGCGTCAGCGCGGTCTCGCGATCAAACGGGCTCCCACGGTGCCGGCCGCGTAGGTCGCGAGGCCGTAGCCGCGCGACGCGAGCCGGAACTCCTGCTCGCGCGTCGAGCGCCACGATCCGCCGCGCCAGCGGTAGATCGGCGGCGAGTCCTCGCTGACGACGTAGGCGTCGCTCAGCCATTCCTGTCGGAAACCCGCCATGTCGACGACGCCGAAGGGGGACTCGTCGCGCAGCTCGATCCCGCCCGGCGCGTCGTACAGCGGGATGGCGCGCGAGTGCAGTCCGACCGTCGCGGCGTAGTCGAAGCGCGACCCCCAGGGGAAGGCGCGGCCGTCGGCGCCGCGGGCGGCCTTCTCCCAGGCGATCTCGTCGGGCAGCGCGTAGACCCACGGTTCGCCGCGCGACTCGGCGCGCGCGTTGCGCCACACCAGGTAGTCCTGGAGGTCGTCCCACGAGATGCCCATGACGGGCGTGGTCGGTCCGCCGAGGTTCTCGACCGGCATCGGGCCGCTGCGTTCGCGCGGCACGTAGAGCGGTTCCTCGGACTGTTCGACGCGCGCGGCGATCTCCGGGTCGGCGCGGAACTCGTCCCACTCGGCGTTGGTCAGTTCGTGCTCTTGGAGGAAGAAGGCGTCGACGACTTCCTCGCGCGCCGGAAGCGGCTCGCGCGCGAGCGGATCTCCGCCCAGGCGCGCGGGACCCGGCGGGACGTAGACGAAACCCGGCGGCGTCGAGCCCACGGGGAGCAGCTCGATGCGGCAATCGAGTTCCGACAAGCGGTCGACCATCACCGGATAGCGCTGCGACTCGAAGCCTTCGGCGCGGGAGTACAGCAAGTAGGACCCGGGTTCGACCTCGATCGTCGCGCCGACGCGAACGCGGTTCGCGGCGCAGCAGACGAGCGGGTAGACCGTCTCGCGACAGTGCAGGCCGAGTGTTTCTCCCGCCTGCGTCGTGATGCGCGTCAGCGATCCATCATGGAGGACCAGGAACTCGAGCGGCCCGTCGCTCGAGCCTCGTTCCGCGAGCTGCAGGCCCGTGACCGGAGCGAACTCTCCGCGCAGGACGAGTCGCGGGGCGTCCTCTCCCTCCAGCAGCAGCTCACCTTCTTCGTCCTCGCCGAAGCCCGCGTACACGTCGAGCAGATCGCGGATCTCGAGCCCGTTGAGGCTCGAGACGAGTCGGTACGGGGCCTGCGATTCCGCTCGCCAGTAGACGCTCTCCGCCAGCGGGTGGCCGTCGAGTGAGAGCACCAGGTCACCCGGCCGCAAGCTCGACGCGGGTGAGTTCGGATCGACGGCTTCGACGACGAGGCACGGGTCGCCGGGAAGGAACGCTGTCGCCCACGGTTCGTCCAGCGCCATGCCGATGCCGGACGTCGGGACCGGCACGAGGCGCGGCACGTCCGCGCCGTCGCGCAGCTCTTCGTAGGGGACGTAGCGGAACAAGTAGAGTTCCGCGTCCATCGGCTCGACCGCGACGTTCAGCTCGCTGCGCCCGAGCAGCTCGCGTTGGTGTTCACCGCGCGCGTCGTAGCTCTCGACCGAGCGGCGGAAGAGCTCGGCGCGCTCGGTGTCGCCGCTCGCGACTGCTTCGCGCCAGCGGCTCAGGAAGTAGCTTGCGAAGGCCGTGCGCGTCTCGTCGGTGATGCCCCACGGCGCCTCGAAGCGCGCCGCGCGCTCGAGGGCCTCACGGGCGTCGAGCAGGTATCGTTCCGCTTCGACGGCGGTGTGGCGCAGCTCGGACTCGCGACCCGCGAAGGAGGCGCGCGCGCTGGGCAGCGCGTAGTCCGCGAAGAAGCGCGCGCGGCCGGCTTCGAGCTGTTCCTCGAGCAGGTCGAGCTGGGCGCGCAGATCCGCGTAGGCGCGTTGGTGTTGCACGGACTCCTCGCGCGCCTGGGCGGCCGACGCGAGTGCGTCCGCGCGACGCGCCTCGCGCGCGAGTCGATCGCGCAACACGTCGATCTGCGTGTTCAGCTCGAAGATGCGAGGCGCGTCGGGGCGCAGCTCGCGCGCGCGGGCCAGGGCCTCGAGCGCGGCGATCGGATCCTCTTCGTCGAGCGCCACTTCGGCGTCCTCGATGCCGCGCTCGAACGAACGATTCGCGCTGAGGTCGCGCTGTACGAGCACGCCGGATCCGGAGAGGACGAACAGCATGCCGGCCGCGAGCGTCACCGCGGGCGCCGGCTTGCGACGCACCCACTTGTGCGTGCGCGTCAAGATGCTGGCGGCCTTCGCGTGGATCGGCTCGAACGAGCGCACGCGGCGCAGGTCTTCGGCGAAGTCGAGCGCCGTGGCGTAGCGCCGCTCGGGATCGCGGTCCATCGCGACCTCGACGACCGTGCCGAGGTCCTGCGGGATGCGCGGGTTGCGCTTGCGCGGACGGACAGGGGCGCCTTGCAGAATCTCGTGGTAGAGCTGCTCGAAGCCTTCCGCCGCGTAGGGACGGTGAAGCGTCAGGCACTCGTAGAGCGTCACGCCCAGCGCGTAGACGTCGGTCCGCCGGTCGACCTTCGCGCGCTGACCGAGGATCTGTTCCGCGGACATGTATGCCGGCGTGCCGAGCGCCTGTCCGCTCTCGGTCAGCGTGTGCCCCTGATCGCCGAGGTCGCGCGCGAGGCCGAAGTCGAGGATCACGGGGTGACCCTCGGCGGCGATCATGATGTTCGCCGGCTTGATGTCGCGGTGGACGAGCCCGACCTCGTGCGCGGCGTGCAGCGCGCGTGCCGCCTGCTCGACGATGAGCAGGATGTCCTGCATCGAGTCCTTGCCCGTCAGGCTCGTGCCTGCTTCCGAGCGCGGCCGCTTGCCTTCGGAAGACTCGGTGATGCCGCTGCGCTCGCGCGCGTCCTCGATCAAGTCGGAGAGCGGCGTGCCGGGGATGAACTGCATCGCGATGAACGGGATGCCTTCCACCTCTCCGAACTCGTGCACGCCGCAGATGCCGGGGTGCTCGAGCTTCGAGGCGAGTTCCGCCTCGCGCTGGAAGCGGTCGCGCACGTCCGAGTCCTGCGCGCGCGCCGTCGCGAGCATCTTCAGCGCGACCTTGCGGCGCAGCTGCGTGTCCTCGGCGAGGTAGACCACGCCCTGGGCGCCGCGCCCCAGTTCCTTGACGAGCTCGTAGTGACCGAAGATGCGCAAGCGTGGAGCCTCAGAGTGGTCGTCTCGAGGGGAGGTCATCGGGGGCGACCGTCCTCGGGGGTCACATCGTAAGCGTGAACGTAGGGCGGCGGAACGCGGCGCGGAGTGGTCGCGCCTCCTGTTCCGGATGTGTGCAGCGAGCTCATCCGGCGAGCTCCAGACGATGCGCCTCGGCGATCCTCGACGCGCGCGACTCGGTGACTCCGGCGGTCTCCGCGAAGCTCGACCAGCGCCGCACCGCGTCCGCGACCTGCTCGAGGGTCTGCGCGGGCTTCGGCACCCCGAAGCGGCGTCCGACTTCGAGCAGGTCTTCGCGCGTGAAGTCGTCGCGCTTGCCCGCGATCGTCATCTGGTGCGATCCGGTCCAGTCGCCGGTCGGGTTGTACGCGAACGTCAGGTCGTAGGCCGGCGCCAGGCTCCACGTGCCCTTCTTGTCCATCAGGAACGAGACGTTCTTGGTGTGGTCGTCCTGATTGCGCGCGATCACGTTGAAGAGCATGCGGCGGAAGAGTTCCGCGAGCTGAGGCACCGGCAGGCGCAGCGTCTGCATCAGCATCAACGCTTGTTCGTAGCTGTGCGCGCCGGCGAGCTGGAAGTCGTAGTGCCCGAGCGCGCAGAGCGTCTGCATGTGCCGCTTCTCGCCGTCCGGTCCGCGGTCGAAGCGGCGCGTCATGAAGTGGCTGCGTCCGTTCTCGTGCAGCAGCCGCGACGGGCTCATCGTGATGCCCGCCTCGAGCGCCATCAGGTGGTAGGCGTATTCGATCTTGCCGAAGCCGGCGGGGTCGGCGAGCTCGCGATCCCGCTGCAGCACGCCGTCGAACTTGAGCAGCCAGTGCTCGAAGCCCTCGGGCGCCGCGACCTGGCCCGACAACAGCTCACCGGTCGCGGGGTTCCACGCCACCACGGCCTTCGCGCGAGCGCCGCCCGCCGAGCTCCCGACGCGCAGGATGTCCTCCAGCGCCTCACGGTGCTCGTCTTCGGCCTTGCCCAGCTCGCTCTTGAAGCTCTCGCGTTCTCGCTGGATCAAGGCCGCCAGCTCGACGAGCTCGGCGATCTCGATCGGCACGGCTTCCTCGCGACGGCGGATCGCCGGCTTGAACTCGAGCGCACCCATGCCGCGCGAGCCCACGTAGCACAGCCGTTCGATGGGGCTGAAGCTCGCCGCGTCGCGACCGCGCGTGGCGAGCCATCGGTCGATCACCGCGTTGCCGAAGCTGTCCGGGAGCGAGTCGGCGAGCAGTCCCGGCAGGCCGCGGAAGCCCGTGCGCGCGAGTTCCGGGAAGCGGAACTGTCCCGGGCCCAGCGGCAGGCGCAGGGGGCTGACCTCGACGCCGCTCTTCAGCATCGCCGGGTCGAACTCGTAGACCGCGCTGTGGGTTTCGTCGTCCCAGCGCGCCGCGCCGATGCGCCGACCCCAGAGCATGACCTCGATCACCTCGAGCCGCTCGATCACCAGCTCCACTCCTCGTCGGCGGACTCCGAGCGCCGGCCGGACGCGCGCTTGCGTTCCTTGCCCTGACGGTCGGCGAGGTCGATCGGACTCGGTCCGCGGTCGGGCAGCCAGGCGGCGAGGCCTTCCAGCTCGCCGAGCGCGCGCAGCAGACGGATGAAGGTCTCGAGCGAACAACTCTGCCCGGCCTCCGCGTTCTGCACCGTGCGCAGCGACACCCCGGCGTTCTCCGCCAGCTCGGCCTGTCGCAGGTTGCGGTTCAGCCGCGCCCGCGCCAGCCGGCGGCCGAGCTCCTCGAGGATCGCCTCGTTGGTTCGGGAGTAGATGTGCTCCATACGCAGTATTCTACGCTTTGTCCAGCTACATAGCGTCAGTGCGCACAATCATGCGCCTAGAGGCTGTTACTTTGCAAGCCGTAGAATCGTGCGCTTTGGGTTCAACATGAAGCACAAAGCGCAAAAAAGTGCGCTTGCGAGCCGCGCGTCACCCCTTCCAGGGCGGGATGTAGCGCAGTCCCAGGTTCAGCAGCTTCTGGATCAGAGCATCGTAGGAGTAGCCGACGTGCTCGAAGCCCTCCGCGAAGTCCTCTCCGAAGCACAGGTCGGGGTTCGGGTTCGCCTCGAGGATCCAGATGCGGCCTTCCGCGTCCATGCGGATGTCGATGCGGGCGTAGCCGGACAAGCCGAGCGCGCGGTAGATGCGGCGCGCGGTGTGGTCGATCTTCGCTGCCGTGCCCGCGGGCAGTCCTTTCGCGGGTCCGCTCTTCAAGCCAACCTGCTTCTGGTAGGCGAGGTCCCACTTGAGCTTCGACGTGACGATCATCGGCGCGCCTTCCGGCAGCTTGTCCATCGTCACCTCCCAGACCGGCGTCGTCTCGAGCCGCTGGTTGCCCATCACGCCGATCGTCAGCTCACGGCCGGCGATGTACTCCTCACACAGCGCCGCCGTACCGACGTTGCGGTGGATGAAGTCGGCGCGCTCGTTGAGCTGGTCGACGTCCCGGACGATCGAGGCGTGTGCGATGCCGGTCGACGCGTGTTCCGAACGCGACTTCACGAAGAGCGGGAATTCGAGCCCGAGCGGGAGTTCGGAGACACGCTTGCCGATCGGGACGATGAAGAAGCGCGGCGCGCGGATGCGGTGGTACGAGAGCACCTTCTTGCAGAGCGCCTTGTCGTTCGCGACGAGCAAACCGCGCGGATTGCAGCCCGTGTACGCCTGCTTCTTGAGCTCGAGCCACGAGACGATGGCGGAGTCGAGGATGCCCGAGTCGTGGAAGTGCATCAGCAAGTTGAACACGATGTGCGGGCGGCGGGCCGCGATCGCGTCACGCACGGGGCGCAGGTCGTCCTCCACGCCGACGCAGATCACCTCGTGACCCAGGTTGATGAGCGTCGACATCACGTCGTACTCCATCTTCCACGGGTTGATCTCGTGCTCGTCCATGCCCTCGATCGTGTCGGGAGGCATCAACTCCGCGTGGACCATCAGCAGGACGCGCAGCTTTCTCATCGTTGGTAGCGCGGGTGGGCGCCGTAGAGGAACTGGCTCGAGAGCGAGGTCAGGACGACGGCTGCGTCGACGATCGCTTCGGACTGCGCGGCCGCGAGCCGCAGGTCCTTCTGCTTGCAGCACGCGATCATCTCGCGCACCACGTGGTCGAGCAGGTAGCGGTGTTGTCCGGTCGCGGTGGCGACACGCTTGATCAGGTCGCGGCGCTTCGCGCGCAAGAAAGCGGCGGCGCGGGGACGCCCGGCAGCCTCGGCAGGGGGGGGGAAGACACGCGCGAGCTGGCCGTCGAAGGCGGGGTTGCTCTCCTCCGCGTAGAAGGCCTTCTTGCGGTCGTACAGCTCGCGCAGCGTCGTCGTCAGACGATGGACCGGGTCTTCCTTGTGGCGCGTGCGCATCGCCGGCGCGTCTTCGGCGATGCCGCGGACCAGCTCGTCGACGGCTTCGAGCTTGCGCAGCGCGGGCCAACCGGCGTAGCGCTTGCGCCAGCGCGCGCCCGGCTGCAACCAGACCGCGAAGGTCTCGGCCCAGTCCTCGAGCGGGTGACTCTGGCTGTACCAGTGGTCCAGGTTGAGCACGTGCGACCGGCTCGTGGGATCGGGCGTGTAGGAGGAGTCGTACGGCTCGCTCGCGGAGCCGAAGGTCTCGCGCCAGAGCTTCTTGCGCCGCAAGCGGTACGCGTTGTCCAAGGCGTGCGCCGTCTCGTGGCGCAGGATCTTCAGGCACTCGTCCTTCGTGCCGCCCTCGACTTCGAGCATCTGCCGGCGCTCGAGCGAAACCAGGCGCGGGTGCGCCAGGTAGAACGGGATGGCGAAGCCTGTCGCGTCGTCCGGCGTGAACCAGTCGGTCGAGAGCCAGGTGTAGGGCCGGAAGCGCAGGCCGCGGCGCGCGAGTTCTTCGTCGAGCCGACCCAGCAGCGGTTCGACCATCGAGCCCTCGAGCGTGAGCCCGAGCGACGCGATCGTGCGATCGAGCAGCTGCTGGTCGGGAAGCTCGACCCAGTCGGATCGAGGCTCGAGGCGGGAGGAGCGCGCCATGCCCCGAGCTTACCACTCGGAGGACGCACGCTCCCCAACGCTAATTGCCGCCGGGGAGTTCGCTCGAAGCGTTCGCCGGCGTCGTGGTCGCGTCGGCGGGCGAATCGGACATGAACGGCCGCACGTAGACCATCGTCACCGCGATGGCGAACAAGAGGATCGTCAGAGCGCGCAGCATCGGCGCCTTCGCGGGCCGTTTGAAGACCATGCCGGCCATCGCACTGATGCCCAGCCAGCAGGCGAGCTTGACGAGGACCCAGACCTCCCAGCCCGTGTTGGTGCGCGCGAGCAGTCCGAAGCCGCCGACGAGAACGAGCAGGCTGAGGACCCCGGTCAGGATCGCGCTGTTCCTACGCCGTTCGGGCGTGGGGGAGGCGAAGGCAGAGAAGGTGAAGCCCGAGAGCAGCAGCAGGCTGAAGACGTGCAGGACGGAGTAGAAGGTGGTCGGCATGGGCGCATCCTACGGTTCGAGCGCGGCGACGGTTTCCACGATCCGGCGGCAATGCGCTGCTTCCGTCGGTTCGAACGCTCGACGCCCGCGTCAGCGGATCGCACCCTCCGCTGAAGAAGGCCGCCGACCCCGCGACGGGGGCCGGCGGCGGTGCGCATCTTTGGAGTCGGTCCTCCGCTCCTCCGGCGATCAGACCTGCGCGAGTCCGCCGTCGACGTGCAGGTCCGCTCCGGTGACGAAGCTCGACTGGTCGGACACCAGGAAGAGCGCGGCCGCGGCCGTCTCGTCCGCGCCGCCGAAGCGACCGAGCGGGACCATCGAGGCGAAGCCCGCCGCCATCTCGCCGATCTCGGCCTCCGACTTCCCGAGCTTGCCGTAGATCGGCGTCTCGATCGGACCCGGCGACAGGATGTTGATGCGGATGCCGCGCGGCGCGAGCTCGGAGGTCAGCGTGCGCGCGATGTTGCGGACCGCCGCCTTCGAGGCCGAGTACACGCTGGCGCCCGCGAAGCCCTTGACCGCCACGACCGAGCCCGTGATCAGGATCGACGCGCCGTCGTTGAGGAGCGGAAGCGCCTTTTGAATCGTGAAGTAAGGGCCGCGGACGTTCGTCGCGAACACCCGATCGTAGTCGTCGGGGGTCTGTTCCTCGAGGCTCGCGAAGGGCGCGATGCCGGCGTTGAGGAAGAGCACGTCGAGCTTGCCGACCTGCCGCTGCACTTGTTCGAGCAGCGGACCGATCTGGTCGAGGTCGGAAGCGTCGGCGACGATGCCGGATGCGTCGTCGCCCAGCTCGCGCACGGCTTCCGCGACGGCGTCGGCACGGCGCCCCGTGATGATCACGCGCGCGCCTTCGCGCAGGAAGCGCCGCGCGCTCGCGAAGCCGATGCCGCTGTTGCCGCCGGTGATGAGGGCCGTCTTGCCTTGGAGTTGTGACATGGGTGTTGGTTCTTTCGGTGGGGATCGATGAAATAGTGACGGAATGGTCAAAAAGTGGATACGAAGAGAGCGTCAGGCGTCCAGTGCGGACAACGCCCCCGCGATCAGGCGCTTCACGCGGGCTTTGGGCAGCGGACCACGCGAGCGGGCGTTCAGACCGGCGAGGAAGACGCTCAGGAAGTCGGCGAGGTCCGCGGCAGGCACGTCCTGGCGGAACTCGCCGGTCATCTGTCCGCGCTCGACGACGGACTCGAGCAGGCGTCCCAGCGCCTTGAACTGCGCACCGACGATTGCGGCGACCTCTTCGTCGTGGTCGCCCAACTCGACCATCGCGTTGACGCCGAAGCAACCGCGGCTGCCCTCACGGCTGCAGCCGGAGGTCATGCACTCGAACCAGCCCGTCAGCGCCTCGCGGGCAGAGTTGCCACCGCAGAGCGCCTGCCGCGCGCGTTCGTGGCCGGTGTCGAGGTAGCGGCGCAGCGCGGCGAGGTAGAGGCTGCGCTTGTCGCCGAAGGCCTTGTACAGGCTGCCCTTCTGCAGTCCGGTCGCCTCGAGCAGGTCGGCCACGGAGGTCGACTCGTAGCCGCGCGCCCAGAACGCCTCCATGGCCTGGTCCAAGGCCGTGTCGGGGTCGAACTCGCGGGGACGTCCGGTGCGGGGAGGGGTCATGACTCGAACTCGTTGCGCGGAGTGTACGACATCGGAACCGTGCGGTCAACAACTGGAGCGCAAGTCCGGGGGCGCCGTTCGCTCCTCAGGAGCGCCCGCGCCGCCGCACGGCCGCGACCAGCTCGCCCACGTAGTGCTCGAGCGCACCCTCCAGCCAGCGCTCGCAGCCGGCGCCGCTCCGCGCGAGGTATCCGACGTGTCCGCCGGCCGGCTCGAGGTGCAGGTGGACGTGCGCGGAGCGCGGCGCGTCGGCGAAGCCCGCGGGGTCGACGAAGGGGTCGTCCGCGGCACTGATCCAAACTGTCGGCACCTCGATCGAGGCGACGTGCGGCAGGCTCGAGCACTGCTCGTAGTAGTCCACACCGCTCTCGAAGCCCGCTTCCGGCGCGGTGAACAGGTCGTCGAACTCGCACAGCGAGGCACCGATCGGAATGCGGTACGCGCGCGACGTCAGCCCCGCGCGCTCGCGCCGCGCGACCGCCGCGCGCAGGCGCAGCACGAAGCGCGTCTCGTACAGACGGCAGAGCCCGCGGTGGATGTCGACCGACGCACGGTGCAGGTCGACCGGCGGGTTCACCGCGATGATCGCGTCGGGTTGCGGACCTTCGCCGCGCCCCGCCATCAGCAGCGCGATGTTACCGGAGAGCGAGAAGCCGACCAGGAGCTGCAGCTGGTCCGGTGCGTCGGCGCGGCTCGCCGCGAGCACGGCTTGTACGTCGTCGACCTTTCCGGAGTGGTACGGCTTGCCCGCGAGACCTTCGCCCTCGCCGCAGCCGCGGTGGTTGACCGACCAGACCTCGTGTCCGAGCGCGGAGAGCCGGTCCGCGGCGTGCCGCATGTAGTCGGCGTTCACGTCCCCCGACAGGCCGTGGAAGAGATGCACGCGCACGCCGGTCGTGCCGGGGCGCGTGAACACCAGCAGGCGCTCGCCGTCCGCGAGCTCGACTTCACGATGGTCGTCCATCGCTCGCACGACGCGGCGCCCGCCCGACGGAAGGACGTGCGCGAAGAGCGTCTGGGCGTGTCCGCCGCGCGCGAACCACGGCGGCGTGCAAGGGCGCGGGTAGGGTCGGATGCGGCGTTCCGCGCTCAGGAGTTCTTCCCGCAGCACTTCTTGAACTTCTTGCCGCTGCCGCAGACGCACGGATCGTTGCGCCCCGTCTTCGGTGCGTGGTGCACGACCGGATCCTGCCGGTGGTGATGGTGGTGGTGCGCGTTCTCGCCGGTGCGCACGGTCTCCTCGAACTCTTCGAGCGTGGCTTCGAAGCCGCGGCGCAGCTCGAAGGAGTTCGTGACGACCTGCGTCTCGTCGAGGAACTCGAGGTACGCGCGCAGGACCGCCGCCACGTGCTGCGCGAGCGGATCCTTGCGCTTGAAGTGGCCCGGCAACAGGTGACCCAGTACGCCGTGCGCGTCGTGGTCGTCCATCAAGCGCGGCGCCTTGCCGAGCTCGTCGTAGCAGCAGGTCAGGAAGGCACCGACGATCTTGCGCTGATCCTCCACGCGCACCTCCTTCAGCGCGGCGGACCGGGGCGAGTCGAGGAAGGCGGTGAGCTCGAGCGTGACGGCTTTGGTGGTCATGCGGGGGAGTCTACTGCGCGATCGAGTGAACGTACCGTGCCGCGACTCTTTCGACCGCGATCGGCCGCCGCCGCCCGGCGGCGGCCGATCGCGGTCGAAAGAGTCGCGGCACGGTACGTTCACTCGGCACGGTACGTTCACTCACCCCGGCCGGGATCGACGCCTTTTCCCGAACAACGGTGGCGAGCTTCGGCCCCGCCCCCGACAATCTTCGCCCCGAACGCTCCCTGACCGAGACCCAAGGAACCTCCCCGTGCAGATCCAGAAGCACATCGTCGCCTCCATCGAATACACGCTCACCGACGACGGTGGCCAAGTCATCGACACCTCCGAGGGCCGCGGCCCGCTGACCTACCTGCACGGCGCGGGCAACCTGATCCCCGGGCTCGAGGCGGACCTCGAGGGCAAGGGCGTCGGCGACGCCTTCAAGTCACGCATCGAGCCGGCCGACGCCTACGGCGAGCGCAACGACGCGATGGTCCAAGACGTGCCGCGCGACCAACTGCCCGGGGACATGGAGATCGAGGTCGGCATGCAGTTCCAGGCGCAAGGCCCGGGCGGCGTGCAAGTCGTGACCGTCGCCGCCGTCAACGGCGACGTGATCAAGATGGACGGCAACCACCCGCTGGCCGGCGTGACGCTGAACTTCGACGTGAAGGTCGTCGACATCCGCGAAGCGACCAAGGAAGAAGTCGAGCACGGCCACGTGCACGGCGCCGGCGGACACCACCACTAGGGCGCGCCACACTCACGAACGCGGCCCCTTGCTCGACGCCGAGCAGGGGGCCGCGTTCATTCGCTACACTCCGCCGCATGCGACACCTCCTCTGCTGCCTGCTGATCCTCACGCCGTTCGCTTGCCAGGCTCCGTCCGCGGAGTCGACGCCGCCCGCCGACGCGGTGAGCGCCTCGCGTGACGTCTGCCGCGAACTCGCCGAGTGGATGACGGGGTGCTTCTCCAGCGCCGCGCAGGCCGCCGCGGATCCCGAATACTTCGAGGTGCGCCTCGTGATGGTTCCGATCTGGCGCGCGCGCGACGACGGGCCGTGGCTGTACATCGAACAGGCCGTCGCGACCGCGCTGGACCGGCCCTATCGTCAGCGCGTCTATCACCTGGTGCGCGAGGCGGATGGCGTCCGCTCCGAGGTCTACGAGCTGCCGGGCGACTCAATCGACTTCGCCGGCGCGTGGCGCGACGTCGCCGCCTTCGACGGCTTCGCTCCCGCGGACCTCGTCGAGCGCGAGGGCTGCGCGGTGCACTTGCGTCCGGCGCCGTCGGGGATCTGGTCGGGCTCGACGCTCGACGACCACTGCCGCTCCGACTTCCGCGGCGCGGCCTACGCGACCTCGCTGATCACCTTGCACCGCGACTCGATCGAGAGCTGGGACCGCGGCTTCGACGCCGGCGGCGAGCAGGTCTGGGGTGCGGTCAAGGGCGGCTACGTCTTCGACCGCGTCGAGATGCCCGAGTAGCGCGAGAGTTCGCGGGAGCCTGCAACCGCGGGCGAGGAGTCGGCGAAGGGCACTCCAGGAGAAAGACCATGCTGAACCTCGCCATCCTCTGCGCCCTCGCCGCCGGCGGGGGAGAACCCACCGCCGCTCCGACCGCCGTCGCCGGGGAGCAGGCCGTGATGCCGTCTCCGCGCAAGCGCGCCGCCGCGCACCTCGAGCGGGGCCTGGCCCTGCTCGCGACGAACGACGCGGATCGCCTCGAAGCGCTCGCGTCCGTGGCGCAGCGCGCCGCCGACGAGCTGGGTGAGTCCCGCTCCGCCCGCCTGCTGCGCGAGGCGGTCGAGTCCGCGCGTCTGCAGGACGAAGCGGGCGCGGCGGACGCCTGGAAGGAACTCGCCCGGACGCTCGAAGCGCGCCGCCGCGACCTGCTGTTCCAGCCGTACCTCGAGGCCGAGCTGCCCACGGGCTTCCCCGCGCCGACCCCGGTGCTCGACATCGAGCTGAAGGCGTACCCCGCGTATCGCCTCGCGCGCACCGAAATGCGCGGCACGCGCGGCAACGGTGCCTTCTGGAAGCTCTTCCAGCACATCCAGTCGAACGACATCGCGATGACCGCGCCGGTCGAGATGACCTACGACCCGACCGCCGACGAGCTCGAGGGCGTCGCGATGGCCTTCCTCTACGGCGACCCCGCGATCGGAGAGGTCGGCGAGCGCGGCGCCGTCGACGTGCTCGACGTCGAGCCGATGCAAGTCGTCTCGATCGGCTGTCGCGGTCGCCTCACCGACGCGCGCATCCAAGCCGCGCGGCGCGAGCTCAACTCTTGGCTCGCGGCGCACCCGGACCTCGCCGCCGCGGCACCCTTGCGCGCGATGGGATACAACTCGCCGATGGTCTCCGACGCACGCGCCTACTTCGAGGTGCAGATCCCCGTGCGGCGCGTCGATCCGCCCGTGAGCCCCTCGAACCCGAGCGACAGTGGCGCCGACTCCTGAGTCGCATCTGTCGGACTCCGGTCTCGCCTCCCGGAGCTCTCTCCTCTCGCTCGACTCCTGATGGTGGGTGAGTCATCCCTCGCGGTGACTCACCCGCTCTGCTTCGCGCCGTCGTCGAAGCTCAGAAGCGCCCCGTCATCGAGCTCGCGTAGCCCGTCAGCTCGGCGTAGCCGCGACCGCCCTGCGTGCCGGTGATCCGCACCGGGCCTTCCCAGTACGTCACGCCCGCGCCGCTCGCGGAGCCGAGCTCGCAGTCGGCGATCAGCGTCGCGAGCTCGAGGTCGATCTCGTGCGCGGGAATGCGGACCTGCCACGCGTTCGGGTAGCGCGCGTCGTTGCGCGGGCTCTTCCACTCGCCGGAGGCGTCGATGCGGAAGTCGTCGCGCGTGAGGTGGATCGCGCGGCCGTCGCGCTCGACGAGGGTTCCGGCGGAGGCGGGTTGCGCCGTGCCGTCCGCGTGGCGCAGGTAGAACAGCATCAGCTCGCGGCCGTCGTCGAGCTGCAGACCGAACCAGTCCCAGCCGCGCACGCCCTGGCCGAGCACGCTGGTGCCGTACTCGTGGTCGAACCAGCACTCGCCTTGGATCGTGTGCAGCGCGCCGTCGAGCGCGAGCACACCTTCCGCGTGCAGGCGCGTCCACGAGGCGTAGACCGACGCGTTGCCGTCCTCCGCGCCCTTCGCCGACACGCCGCCCTCGCCGTGCAGCACGAGCGGCTTCTTCGGCGAGAGCTCGAGCTCCACGCGCGCGTCGATCGTCGGATCGGCGGCGCTCAGCTCGATCCGGTCGCCTTCGACGCGCCGGAAGCTCCAGTCGTCGAGCACGAGGTCCATGTCGGTCTCGCTCGCGTCGGCGAGCGCGGTGCCGCCGCGACGCAAGCGCTCCGCGAAGCGCAGCTCGTTCGCGCGGACGTCGGCGAGCGCGAGGTGACCGAGGTAGACCTGCGTCGCGCGCAGCGGCGAGGCGCCCTCCGCCGGCGCGTCGGCCGTGAGCGCGCTGCGGAAGATCGTGAACTGCAGGCCGAAGGCGCGGCCCTCGGCGTCCTCGAAGTTGCCGGTCAGGTACCACCACTCGGTCTTCGTGTCCGGATGCGCGCCGTGGTCGCGCGGGAACTCGACCGACTCGTCGGGGGTGATGCGGCGGAAGCCGTCGCCGGGGGATTGCGCGAGCGCGCCGCACGCGAGCGCGAGCAAGAGGATCGGACTACGCCAGTTCACGCAAGACCTCCCGCGGCGCGTGCACCGCGACGGACCATGCCGGCAGCACGCCGGCGAACAGACAAGCGGGGATCACGGCGCCGGCCGTGATCAGGACCGCGCCCATGGGCGGGGCGAAGGCGAGGCTCCAGCCGAAGGACTGCAGGTTGACGACGGCGACGAGGACCCAGCCGACGACGAGTCCGATCAGCGCGCCGCCGAGCGCGCCGGCGAGTCCGAGCAGCAGCGACTCGCCGAGCACGACCGCGGCGAGCTGCGACTGCGACGCGCCGACGCTGCGCAGCACGGCGAGCTCGCGCCGGCGCTCCTGCACCAGCGCGCCGAGCACGGTGACGACCGCCAGCGCGGCGACGACGGACGCGACGAGTTGCAGCGCGATCGTGACGGCGAAGGTGCGCTCGAAGACGCGCAGCACCTCGGCCTGCAGCTCGCGTTGATTGCGCACGAGCAGCTCGAAGCGGCCTCCGAGCTCCGCGAGGAAGCGCGCACGCGCCGCGGCGGGGTCGACGTCGTCGTGCAGGAAGATCGCCAGGCTGTGCGCGACGGTGTCGGGGTAGAGCGCGTGGAACTCGTCGAAGCCCAGCACGACGCGCCCGGTGTGCCCGGAGTAGTCGCGGTAGACGCCGACGATCTCGCGCTCGATCACGCCGCCCGGCGCCTCGAGCCGCACGAAGTCGCCGCGCCCGAGGTCGAAGCGCCGCATGAAGGGTTCGTTCACGATTGCGCCGTGCCTCGCGACGGCTTCGGCGAACACGTCGCGCGAGGCGCGTCCGTCGAGGAAGGGGACTCCGCCGTGCCGCGCGACGACGTCCATCGACGCGCCGGCGAGCGCAACCGCTTCGCCGTTCACGCGCGCCGTCGCCTGGTGGAAGCGGTCGACGGCCTCGGCCCCGAAGACGCGGATCGCCGCCTGGACGACCTCTTCGTCCAAGCCGCCAGCGTGCGCGCCGGAGGCGGTGGACAGCGACTGCACGTTGAGGTCGGCGCTGAGCGACTGCTCCGTCCACTCGAGCACGCTGGAGCGGAACGAGCCGACCATCGTCGTCATCGAGACGGCCAGCGCGACGGCGACTCCGACCGCGCCGGCGGCCCACGCGGCACGGCGGCGTCCCGACTCGAGCGCGGCTTGCGCGAGGCGCAGCGGGGCGACGAAGCGGGCTCCGACGCGCGGGCCGATGCCGGACACGAAGTCGACGATCGGCGCCGAGAGCACGAGCATCGTCGCGAGCAGACAGAGCGCGGCAAGGAGCGCCCAGATCGGACGGTCGCCCCAGGGCGGCAGCTGGATGAGCAGCCAGCTCGCGACCAGGAGCAGCGCGGCGAGCGCGAGGCGCGCGCGGGAGGAGCGGCGCGCGACGCTCTCCGGGTGCTCGCCCGCGAGTGCTTGCACGGGCGGCGTGCGCAAGGCTTCGCGCATCGGCAGCACGCTGGCGAGCACCGACGCGCCGAGCCCGAGCGCGAGGCCCAAGAGCGCCCAGCGCGGGTCGAGCGCGACGTCGCCGGCGATCGCGTCCGAGACGACGCTCGCCACCGTCGCGCGCACCGACTCGAGTGCCGCGCGCGCGCCGAGCCAGCCGAGCAGCACGCCGAGAACGCCGCCCACGAAGCCGATCGCGGCCGCCTCCGAGAGCACCGCGAGCGCGAGTTGGCGACGCGACGCGCCGAGCGAGCGTAGCAGCGCGATCTGCTTGCGCCGCTGCACGACCGAGGTCGCGAGGGTCGTCGCCACGAGCACGACCGCGACCAGCACGGAGACGCCCGAGAGCGCCGTCAGGTTGAAGTCGAGCGATTGCACCATGCGGCGGCCGTCGTCGGCGCGCGTCGAAGCCGGCGCCGTGCGGTAGTCTCCCGGCATCACGCGCTCCGCGGCCGCGACGACTTCGTCGGTCGTCACGCCGTCGCGCGGACGCAGCTCGACGCGGTCCACGGTTCCGCCGCGCGCGTACAGCTCCGACGCCGTCGCGACGTCGACGACGACGAGCCGCTCGAAGGCCGTCGGGACGTCGCCGCCCGAGAAGAGCGCCGCGACCTCGAGCTTGCGCGGGCGTGCGTTCACCACGATCTCGAGCTCGTCCCCCGGGGCGACGCCCAGCTCGCTCGCCAGCTCCCGCGACAACGTGCAGCCCGTCCCGAGCAGCATTGCTTCGCGCGCGGCGCGTTCATCCGGCGCGTCGAGTTCCAAGGGGCGCATCGCCGAGTCGGTGAGCAGGTCGACTCCGAACACGCGCACCATGTCCTCGAGCCGCGGAACGAGCGCCGTGCCCTCGATCACCGGCGTGATGTGCGCGATCCCCGCGAGTTCGCGCAGGGACGCGAAGTCGTCCAGGTCCACACCGCCGGGTCGCGTGATCTCGAGCGTCGCGGCGCCGGCGACGACTTCGACGTCCTCGCTGAGCGACGCGACGGCGGCGCGGCTCGCCAGCAAGGTGCTGATCACCGACGCCACGCCGATCGCGACGCCGAAAACCGTCGCGAGGGCGCGCACGGGCTGCGACCGCATCGGCCGCAACCACAGGGCGCGCAGGATCACGCGCCCTCCCGCTCGAGGATGCGACCGTCGCGCATGTGCAGGCGCTCGCGCATCGCGGCTGCGATCTCGCGGTCGTGCGTGGCCATGACCAGCGCGGCACCGGCGTCGCGGCGCAGCTCGGCGATCAGCTCGAGCACGCGCGCGCCGCTCTTCGAGTCGAGATTCCCCGTCGGCTCGTCCGCGACCAGCAAGCGGGGGCGGTGCACGACCGCGCGCGCGACCGAGACGCGCTGTTGTTCGCCGCCGGAGAGCTGTGCCGGGTAGTGCGCGGCGCGCGCGGCGAGCCCGACCCGCTCGAGCAACTCGTCGACCCGCGCGTCGTCGCGCACGCCGTCGAGCGCGAGCGGCAAGGCCACGTTCTCGCGCGCCGTCAGGTTCGGAACCAGATGGAACGCCTGGAACACGACGCCGATCTCGCGGCGCCGCAGCGCGACGAGCTCCCGCTCCGAGGCGCACGTCAGATCTACGCCGCAGACTTCGATCCGCCCGGCGTCGACGACGTCCACGGCGCTGATCAGGTTGAGTAGGGTCGACTTGCCGCAGCCCGACGGGCCGACCACGGCGAGCTCCGCACCGGGCGCCAGCTCCAGGTCGATGCCGTCGAGCGCGGCGACTTCGCCGGAGCCCATCGCGTAGCGCCGCTGCACTCCCCGGAGGTGCACGAGGGCCCCGGTCGGTCGTTCGTCCTGCGTCACGCGCGAGAGGCTATCACGCTCCCGGCGCCGCGCACCGACGATCATGCCTGCACCGTGCTTCATCCGCTCCTCTTCGCCGCGCGCGTCGCTCCGGATGCGATGCCGTCGGTCGGCCAAAGGGGAAGGCCCGCCGAGTCGTCAGGAGTTCGACTCGCGCGGGCCTTCGAGGGCTCTTGCCGAAGCCTCGTTTCAGGGCATCGGCATCAGCACCTTGTCGATGACGTGGATCACGCCGTTCGTCGTCTCGATGTCGCGCGCCATGATCTTCGCGCCGCCGACGCCGATGTCGGTCCCGTTGTCGCGGAAGCGCAGCTGCTGACCCTGCAGTGTGGTCAGGTTCGCGCCTTCCAGCTGGTCGGAGTACACGCGCCCGGGGACCACGTGGAACGTGAGGACGTTGCTGAGCGTCGTGCGTCCGGGCTCGTCGAGCAGCGCCTGGATCGCGCCGTCGGGCAGCGCGGCGAAGGCCGAGTCGAGGGGAGCGAAGACGGTGTAGGGTCCGGTCGTCTCGAGCGGCTGGCGCAGTCGCGTGGCGCGCAGGGCCGTGTCGAGCGTCGAGAAGGTGCCGGCGTCGTCCGCCGTCGTCACGAGGTCGGTCAGCGCGGGAACCATCACCGCTTCGATGATGTGGATCACGCCGTTCGAGCACTGCACGTCCGTCGTGGAGACCAGCGCTCCGTCGACGAAGAAGCCCATCTTCTCGTCGTAGAAGAAGGGGATGCGCTGGCCGTTGAGTGCCTGCGCGTAGGGCAGCGTGACGGCGGTCTCCGCCTGCACGGCGCGGGAGAGCACGTGGTAGGTCAGCACGTTCGTCAGCTGGTCACGGTTCTCCGCGAGCAGCAGCGAGTCGAGCAGTCCCGCGGGGAGTGAATCGAAGGCCTCGTCGGTGGGCGCGAAGACGGTGAACGGACCGGGGCCGTCGAGCGCATCGACGAGGTCGGCGGTGATCAGCGCGGTCTCGAGGGTCTCGAAGTCCTCGCTGCCGACGACGACGTCGACGATCGAGGGCAACGGCGTGGCGGTGCTGACGGCGACGGAGATGCGGGGAAGGGTGGCAACGGCGCCCAATCCGAGGGCTGCGATCAGAGCGGTGGATCTCATCGTTCTGGGTCTCGCTTTCATGGTGCGTGGGGAGTCGTCTCCGAGGGGGAGTCGCCCGGAGCAACGCGATCCGCGTGCGGCCGGATGCGCGATCCGGCGGACTCTTCGCGCCCGTTCCCGCTCCAGGGGCGCTGCATCCGGAGGGGCGCCCCGAGCGAAAGGAGCCTTCGGAGACCCCAACCGTGCACCGCAACACCCCCCACGGCGCCGCGCGCCGACTCGATCTCCACCTCGCCACGGGCACCCATGACCCGAGGGGGGTAACGGGACCTTGGAGGGAGGATTCGAGCCGGCAGAACTCGCGACGTCGCATGGAGCGTTCCGCTCCGGCATCACGCGCCGATGCCATCGCGTCTCCGCGGGGCGGGACGTCCGGCACGGGGGGGTCTCCGCCTCTTATCCCCGCGGATCGACGAGACCGGCGCGCCTCCGCCGCGCGGGGTTCGGGGCGCGCGACTTGCGAGATGCGCGAAGGGCTCCAATGATGGTCGCGACCGCACACACGCGACGCCTTCCGGGTCGCCACGCGGTTCGACCCGTGTCACAGACCCCGACCCTCGTACAACGGATCGCCGCCGGTGACGGACCTGCGGTCCAGGAGCTGATGGACCGCTACGGAGCGCTCATCCGCTCGATGGCGCGTCGTCAAGTCGGTGCGCAGGACGCGGAAGACCTGGCGCAAGAAGTGTTCTTGCAGGTCTGGAAGCACGCCGCGCGCTTCGATCCCGCCAAGGGCAACGAGGAGGCGTGGATCACGACGATCGCGCGTCGGCGCATCATCGACCGACGCCGCGCGGTCGGACGACGCCCCGAGTCGCAGGAGCTGATCGAGGAAGCCGTCGGCGGCGTCGAGGACCAGGATCGCGTCGAGGTCGACGACGAAGCGCGTCTCGCCGAAGACGCGATCTCGAAGCTCGGCAAGGCACAACAGCGCGTACTGCGCATGGCGCTCGTCGAGGGCCTGACGCACACCGAGATCACCGAGCGAACGAAGATGCCGCTGGGCACGGTGAAGAGCCACGTGCGGCGCGGACTGGAGCGCGTGCGTGCGCACCTCAGCGCGCACCACCGCGTGACCAGCGAACACGAAGTCTGAACCAGGACGAAGCGAGACAGGAAATGGACAAGACGGGAATGTTCCTCGCCAGCTTGCTCGACGCCTCGTCGAAGGCGTACGCGGCCGGAGCCGTGTCGCGCCTCCGCGACGAGTCGGGAGCGGCCGCGGAAGCCGTCCGCGACTGGAACTACGGGCTGCTCGTCGACGACGCCGAGACGCGCCTGCACCACTTGGCGGAGGCGGTCGCGGCCGGTCGACCGGAGCTGTTCGAATCGGAGACGGTCTGGACGCGCGAGCTGCACGCCGCGCAAGGCGTCCCCGTCCACGTGCTGCGCGGCATGCTGCAGAGCCTGCGCGACGAGCTCGACGAGAGCCTGCCGCCGGCGCAAGTCGGCTTGGCGCACGCCACGCTCGAACGCGCGCTGCGCGTGACCGAGACGCCCGCGACGCGCACGCCCAGCTACCTCGACCCGCAGGCGCCGTACGCCGAAGAGACGGCGCGCTTCCTCGTCGCCGTGCTCGAAGGCCGAACCGACGACGCGACGCAGATCGTCCTCGACGTGCAGGACCAGGGCGCTGCGCTGGGCACGATCCACACCGAGATCCTCGGTCGCGCGCAGTCGGAGATGGGACGCATGTGGCAGGTAGGAGAAGTCGACGTTGCCGACGAACACCTCGGGTCGCGCGTCGTCGAGGATCTGCTGGTGCTCCTCCGCGCGAACGCGAAGAAGGCGCCCCGGATCGGCAAGCGCGTCCTGATGGCCGCCATCTCGGGCAACATGCACGACATCGGCGCGCGCATGATCGCGGACCAGTTCATCGAGGCCGGTTGGGACACGCTGTTCCTCGGCTCGGACGTTCCCGGCGTCGACCTGGCGCGCGCGGCGGTCGACCACGACGTCGACCTCGTCGCGCTCTCGGTCGGCATCAGCCTGAACCTGCGCGCGACGGCGCGCGAGATCGAGGCGATCCGCACCGCGACGGACGGAGCGGTCCCGGTCCTGGTCGGCGGGCGTCCGTTCCGCGACCACCGCGACCTCCACATCGCCGTGGGCGCGGACGCGTCGGCCGGCAGCGCGAAGGGCGCGTTGCAACGCGCCGCCGAGCTCGTCGGACTGGACTGACCCGCGCTACCAGCGGTGCACGCCGCGTGACGCGCGGCGCATCTCGACCGGCTGCAGGCCGCGCAGCGAGAGTCCGAATCCGGACGGCGAGGGCTCGTACCACTCGACCGTGTCGGCGCTGGAGTTCGCGTCGATGCGGTCCTCGAGCCCGACGGCCCAGTAGCAGGCGTTCACGAACAGGCGCCGCAGCTGCTCGTCCCGGAAGTCGCGCGCGGAACCCATGGTCGTCGTGAAGACGCGCATCGTGGCACCGGTCCGCAGCCGGAACTCCCGCGTCCACGCAATCGGCACGTCTTCCGCGAAGCGCTCGCCCTGCGCCGGCGGACTGTCCGGCGTCATCCCGTCGAGCACCTTGCCGCGCACGAGCACTTCGGCGTCCGCGGGCAGCGGCTCGATCGCGTAGACGTCCGTCGGACACCAGATCGTCCCGACGCCGCGCAGCACGGGATTGTCGCGCGCTTCTTCGACGGGAACGCCCCTCGTCGACTGCTCTCCGTGCTTGCCGTGGTGCGCGACCCAGGTCGTTCCGAGCACCGTCGTACCGAAGCCGCCCGGCGGCCGGCGCGAGTCCCACGCGTAGTGGCTGTACGGTCCGTTCGGCTCGCGCACTGCTTCGAAGGCGTGCGTCGCCGTGCGGATTCCGATCACCGGCTTGCCGCGGCGCAGGTAGGCGTCGAAGTGCTGCATCTCGTCCGCGTCCCACTCGCGGAAGCGCGTGAAGACCACGACCAGGTCCGCTTGGTCGAGCCACTCGAGCCCGACGATCGTGCGCCGTTCGGTCGGATCGACCTCGCCGGTCACCGCGTCCTGCGCGAACAGGACCGTGGTGTCGAATCCGTGTCGCTTCGCCAGGAGGTGCGCGAGTATCGGCAGCGCTTCCTCGGACCGATACTCCTCCTCGCCGGCGATCAACACGACGTGCTTGCCGCGACCCGGTCCCGCGTTGTCGACGTAGCGGATCCAGCGTTCTTGCGGAGGATCCTCGGCGGGGGAGGCGGCGCACGCCGTGAGCAGCAGGCCGGCGAGGAGGAGCGAGCAGCGCATGGCATGCATGACACGGACCGCGCGCGCCGCGCGCAAGCACCGTCAGCCGTGGGCGTGCAGCTCGCGGAAGGTCAGGTTCACTCTGGGTGCGTCGACCCGTGCGCGCCGCGGGAGGCAGTGCTGCCAGTTCGACTGGGTCGCGCCCGACATGACGAGGAGGCTGCCGTGCGGCAGCGGGCGGTCGAAGGTCGTCCGCGGCTCGCCGCGTCGGCGCAACCGGAAGGTCCGGACGGCGCCCAGCGAGATCGACGCGATCACCGGTTCGTCGCCCAGCTCGCGCTCGTCGTCGGCGTGCCAGCCCATCGTGTCGTTCCCGTCGCGGTAGAGGTTGAGCAGCACTCCGTTGAAGCGCGTTCCCGCGAGTTCCGCGTGCAGGCGCTCCCTCAGCTCGCGCACCGCCGGCGTCCAGCCCGTCGCGACGTGCAGGGTGCCCGAGTAGCGGTACGCCGTGCCCGGATCGCCCTGCCACGCGACGCGGCGGGGGACTTCGCGGCGCTTGCCGAAGATCGTGAGTTCCTCCCGACGCCACTCGATTTCTTGGGTCGTACGCGAGAGGAACTCGTCGGCGAGGTCCCGCGGCAACCACTCCGGCGCGAGGCGGATCGTCGCGCCTCCGAGCGGCCAGTCCTCCCAGGCGGTCATGCCCTCATGCTACCCGCACTGGCGCCGCGCGCCCGCGGCGGGCATGCTCGACGCGAACGACCTCCGGGAGCCGACCATGACCGACGAAGCCGCGAGCCACCAAGTCCGCATGTCCGTGCACCTCTCGAGCCGCGACGTCCCGGCGGCGATCGCGTTCTACACGGACGTCCTCGGCTTTCGTTGCACGTCCGTCTACCCCGAGCGCGGCGTGCCGGTCTGGGCGCACCTCGAGCTCGAGGGACAGGACCTGATGGTCGCGAGCCCGATGGCGGAGGCCGCGAGCGACGACGCTTGGGCCGAGTTCCACGCCGAGAACACGCGCGCCTTCGAGCGCGGCCCTTGCGGTGGCGTCCTGATCTACTTGCGCGTCGCGGACATCGACGCCTACTACGAACAGATCGTCGCGCGTGGTGCGCTGCCCGCGGGCGAACCGGTCAGCCAGTTCTACGACATCCGCGACCTGCCGCTCCTCGACCTCGACGGTCACCGGCTCGTGTTCTACATGACGATCGAGTCGACCAGCTGAGCGCGACGGCGCGCCCCGAGCCCCTGCAGACGATGAGACACCTGCTCCCCATCCTCGCCCTGTGCTTCGCCGCGTGCGCTTCCGACGGCAAGCAGGAGACCACCGGTCGCGTCGGCGCCGAGTCCGAGGTCGGCCCGGGCGGCATGGCGCTCGCGCCCTACCCGTTCACGCCCGACGCGATCCGCGCGAGCTGCGTGGAAGGCACGATCCTGACCTTCCGCGTCGTCGCGCGCGGTCAGCAACCGGTGACGCAGTACATGCGCTTCCACGACTGGGATCAGGATGCGGTGAACGTCGAGATCCGCCGCGTGACGGCCGGCGGCGAGCTGCTGGGCGCGGTGGCGGACACGCGCTCCTCCTGGACGGCGCTGCGCGATCACGCCGCCTTCCCCTCCGCGGCGACCGTGCGCCTGCGCGAGAAGCTGACGACGCCCGCGGGCGACTGGAACTGCACGGTCTACGTCGTCGTCGGCCCCGAGGGCGGCACGACGCGCTTCTGGTTCGCGGACCAGTTCCCCGGTCCGCCGGTGCTGCTCGACCAGGAGCAGGACGGCGAGCGGATCATGCGCATGGAGTTGATCAAGGTGCAGCGGCCCTGAGCCGCGCTCGCCGGGCAAGGACGAGGCCCGGAACCGTCGCTGATCCCGGGCCTTCGACCTGACGCCTGTCGCGGGGCCGACCGTGCCTCGCGCGACCCCCTCGGTCGCTCGGGCTCGTCGCCGCCGCGGTCCGGCGTCGCGCCGGGCTACGCCGGGCCGCCGCCCGTGTGACCACGCGATCGGATGCTCAACCCGGCGTGTCCGCGCCGCGCACGCGCCCGCCGCCGACGAGGACGCGGTAGCGCCAACGGCTCGGCGCATGGCTGCTGATCACGGAGACGAGCACCAGCGCGGCGAGCACGTAACCCGCCGCATCGCCCATGCGCGCGAGGAACAGCAGGCAGCCGAGCTTGAGGAACAGCACGGCACCGCGCACTTGCAGCAGGAACGCACCGCTCTGGTAGAGGTCGAGCGCCAGGATCGTGCTGCCCGTAGCGACGGTCGCCGCGAGCCACGTCTCACGCGCTTCCGCGAGGCGCTGCGGATTGGTGCCGAGGTCGAGCAGGTACGTCGCCGTGAGCACGCCCACGCACAGCACGTGCACGGCGCGCAGGCTGATCTTGATCAGGCGCTGGCCGGGCAGCTCGCGCGGCGGATCGGGGAAGAGGATGGAAGGCACGCGGGCAGCATACGGAACCGGATGCGGTCCTTACGACCACCACTGCAGCACGTAGGGCGCGTGCTCGCGGAAGAAGTCGACCGCTTCCTGGTCCTGGCGGCCGCCGCCGATCTGGTAGACGCCTTCCACGTTGCCGCCCATCGCGTAGTAGCCGCGGGCGAATCCTCCGATCGCGCCGTAGCCGAAGGCCAGTCCGCCGAAGGTCAGGTAACCGGCGGAGACGCCGCCCGCCGAGTAGACGCCGGCCGCCAGACCACCGGCCGCGAGGGCACCGATGGACAGCGCGCCCCACGTCAGCAGGCCGAAGCTGATCGCGCCCGTGGCGATCACGCCGCAGGCAATGTTGCCGCCCGTGAAGAAGCCGAAGGCGATGTCGCCGTACGCGAACCAGCCCTTCACGACGCGCCGCTTCTGACCCGGCACGCGACGCCCGGCGATGTGCACGAGCGGCAGGCCGAGGAAGGTCCGCTCGGACTTGTACTCGTAGACCTGCCCCGAGGTGAGGAAGCGCGGCTGCGTCCACAGGCGCCGCAGCGGTCCGCCTTCGTCCTGCAGCGCCTGCGAAGTGCGGTCGTCGGCGAGCGCGCGCACGTCTTGGAGCAGGGCTTGCGCGTCGGCGTAGCGTTCGTCGGGCACTCGCTGCATCGCGCGGCGCGCGACGGCGGTCGCGTTGCGCGTGCACGACGGACGCACGCTCTTCAGCGAGCGCGGCAGCTCCGTCTTGATCGCCTCGATCACCTCGAGGAAGGTCTCGCCGTGGAACGGGCGCCGACCGGACAGCGCTTCGTAGAGCGTCACGCCGAAGCTGTAGACGTCCGCGCGGTGGTCGACGACGAAGTCGGTGCGGTACGCCTGCTCGGGTGCCATGTAGTGCGGCGTGCCGAGCGTCTCGCCGGTCAACGACAGCGCGGGATCCTCGGAACCCTTCGCGAGTCCGAAGTCCGCGAGCACCGGCCGTCCACCGGCGTCGACGAGGATGTTCGACGGCTTGATGTCGCGGTGCACGAGGCCCGCGGCGTGCGCGGCGACGAGCGCCTCGGCGACCGGGGCGAGCAAGGTCGCGACGGCGTGCTCGTAGTCGCGCCCGCCGTCCGCGAGCGACGGGCAGGCGGCCGCGCGCGCGAGATCCTCGGCCGTCGGATCACGGTCCGTAGGCAGCGCGGAGAGCACCGTCTGCAGGCTCGGCCCCGCGATGTACTCCATCGCGAGGTAGTGGTAGCCCGCGGCTTCGCCGACGCCGTAGATGCGCACGATGTTCGCGTGGCTGAGGCGCGCGACGGCTTCCGCTTCGCGCTCGAAGCGGTCGGCGTGGCGCTTCTCCAGCGCGAGGCCCGGGCGTAGCACCTTGAGCGCGACCGGGCGCTTCAGCTCGGTGTCGGTCGCGAGCCAGACGAGCGCCATGCCGCCGCGGCCGAGCTCACGCACCAGCTCGTAGTGGTCGAGTCGCAGCCCGGGCACCAGCGGCCGCGCCGCCGACGGTGTGCTCGCCATGCCCGCGTCGAGCATCTTGAGGCAGCGCTCGAGGCCGGGGCGCACCGCGGCGGGCACGCGCGCCAGGTACTCGGCCTGGGCGGGCTGCCTGCCCGCGGAGAGGGCGTCGGAGTATTCGCCCACCAGGGCGTCGAGCACGTCGTCGAGTCGTTCGTTCGTGTCCATGGCGGGTCCAGCGTCGAGCGGTCGCGGATTCGTCGTACGGAACCAGGTATAAATCCTCACACCCCCGCCGAAGTCGCCGGCACGCCCGGCGTCTTCGGCGGGGGTGTGAGGATTTATACCTGGTTCCGTACGGCCCACGCCGCCAGCGCCCGGCGGTAGAGCGAGTGCACGGCCGTCTCTCCGCGACCCATGCGCGCGGCGGTCTCGCGCGCCGAGAGCCCTTCGAACTGCCGCAGGCCAATCACACGGCGGTGCTCGGGAGAGAGGGCGAGGAAAGCTCGGGCCATCTCGCGGCTCTGCTCGCTGCCGGCCGCGCGCGTGCGCGGGCCCGGCGTGGCGGCGACGGGCGTGCGGCCGGCGCGGGTCCAGCTGCTGCGGTCGAGCGCTTCCTCTCGGCCGTCGCGCTTCGCCGCGCGCGCGGCGCGCACCACGTCGATCACCACGTGGCGCGCGATCACGGACAAGTAGCGGAAGAGCGCGTTCGCGTCTTTGGGCCACGCGCAGGGATCGGCGAGCGCGCGCAGGTAGACCTCCTGGACGAGGTCCTCGACCTCGACGCGCGAACGGACCGCGGAGCCGGCGAGGTGCGCGCACAAGAGGTGCAGGCGGCCCTCGCACCGCGCGAGTCGGGATCCGTGGTCATCGGAGTCGTCTTGCGAGTCCTTCACGGAGTGCAGCATAGCGATGGGGTGCGACGAATTGCCGCACTTAGTTCGCGACGTGGCTTGACATCGATCAATGAGCGCGGAGCGAGGAGCGCCGATCCTCTTCGCGTTCCCCTTTCCCCGGCCTACAGCCTTCGCAATCCATGTCAGACCTCAAGAAACGCTTCGGCATCGGCCACGTCCTGGCCTTCGTTTGTCTATTCGGCTTCTCCGTCCTGCTGCTCGGCGGCTACTGGATCTACGAGAGCCGCGCCCCGATCCCCGCCGCGGTGCAGACCGAGGCAGGCGAATCCCTCTTCACCCGCGAACAGATCCTCGGTGGGCAAGCTGTCTACCAGAAGTACGGCTTGATGGACTGGGGATCCGTCCTCGGTCACGGCACGTACTACGGCCCTGACTTCACGGCGGAAGTCCTGCACGAACGCGTCGGATTGCTGCGGGACATGCACGCGGTCGAACGTGGCGCGGCGAGCTACGCGGACCTCGACTTCGAGGCGCAAGCGGGCGTTGCCGAGCTCGTGCGGAGCGAGATCAAGACGAACCGCTACGACGCGGCGTCGGACACGCTCACGCTGAGCGCACGCCAAGCCGCGGCCTTCGCCGCCGTCGAGGACTCGGTGCGCAAGCGCTTCACCGAAGGCGAGTCCGATCGCGCTCTGCCGGCCGGCGTGATCTCCGAGGATCACCTCCCCGCTGAGCGCAGCTGGGTGGCGCAAGGCGATCAGATCCACCAGTTGACGGCCTTCTTCTGGTGGACGTCCTGGCTCGCCGGCGTCGAGCGGCCCGAGGGCGGCACGACCTTCACGAACAACTGGCCGTACGACCCCGAGGCCGGCAACGTCTCGCCTTCGTCCGCGAACCTGTGGTCAGGCGTCTCGGTCGCCATGCTGTTGCTCGCGCTCAGCGTCGTCTTCTTCGCGTGGTTCCGCGGGCGGTTCTACTACGACGACGCGTACGAGGAAGGCACCTTCCCCGCGCAGCGCCTCGACTGGCTGCCCGTCTATCCTTCGCAGCGCAAGTCGATCAAGTACTTCGTCGTCGCCGGCGCGCTGTTCCTCGCGCAAGTCATGCTCGGTGGATACCTCGCGCACTACTACGTCGAGGGCGGCGGCTTCTACGGCATCGACATGGCTGCGTGGCTGCCCTTCACGATCGCCAAGACGTGGCACTTGCAGCTCGCCGTGTTCTGGATCGCCACTGCGTGGCTCGGCATGGGCATCTACGTCGCGCCGTTGATCGGCGGCGGCGAGCCCAAGAAGCAGGGCTTGCTCGTCGACTTGCTGTTCGGCGCGGTGGTGCTGGTCGCCGTCGGTTCGCTCGCCGGCGAGTGGCTGGGCGTCAAGGGCTACCTCGGCTCGTGGTGGTGGGTCCTCGGCCACTCGGGTTGGGAGATCATCGAGCTCGGCATGCTCTGGAAGGTGCTGCTCGCGGTCGGCTTCGGCCTCTGGCTGTTCATCGTCGGCCGCGCCGTCAAGGGCGCGCTCGCCGAGGAGAAGCGCTTCGAGACCGTCGGACTGGTGCGCCTGTTCCTGATCTCCGCGATCGCGATCCCCGCGATGTTCGCCGCCTCTTTCCTGATCACGCCGGGCAGCCACTTGACGATGGCGGACTACTGGCGCTGGTGGGTGATTCACCTGTGGGTCGAAGGCATGTTCGAGGTCTTCGCCGTCGTCGTGCTCGGCATCCTGCTCGTGAACATGGGCCTCGTCACGCGTCGCAGCGCGTCGCGCGCGCTCAAGTTCCAGCTCGCCGTCCTGCTCGGCAGCGGCATCATCGGCATCGGCCACCACTACTACTGGATCGGCGCCGGTGAAGCATGGATGGCGATGGGCTCGGTCTTCTCGGCGCTCGAGGTGATCCCGCTCTCGCTGCTCGCGGTCGAAGCCGTCGAACAGTGGGTGATCATCAAGCGCGGCGGCCACGCCTTCCCGTACCGCCACGTCTTCCTGTTCCTGATGGCCGTCGCCTTCTGGAACCTGATCGGCGCCGGCGTGTTCGGATTCCTGATCAACCTGCCGACGGTCAGCTACACGGAACACGGTTCCTTCCTGACGGCCAACCACGGTCACGCGGCGCTGATGGGCGTCTTCGGCATGCTGGCGATCGCGCTCGCGCTCTACTGCTTGCGCAACGTCGTCAACGAGAAGGGTTGGGCGGGCCGCTTGTTCACGATCTCCTTCTGGGGACTGAACGTCGGCCTGGCCGGGATGTGCGCGATCACCTTGGCGCCGGTCGGCTTCATGCAGATGGCGCACGCCGAAGCGCACGGCTTCTGGGCGGCGCGGAGCCTCGAGTTCTATCAGCAGGACAGCGTGCAGCTGCTGCTCTGGCTGCGCATGATCCCGGACTCGATCTTCATCGTCGCCGGCGTTCTGCCTCTCCTCGGGGGACTACTCGTCGGATTCCGCAACCTGCGCCCCGCGACGCCGATCGAAGAGCCGCTGCGCGAGAGCCTGCGTCGCGTGGTGCCCAAGCACCGCGATCGCGACGCTGAGAAGGAGCTGGTCTCCGTCTCCTGAGCGGTACCGAACCAGGTCAATCTCCTCACCCCCCTCCCCGTGAGACGGCGGCCTCCTGGCCTCCGTCTCACGGGGAGGGGGGGTGAGGAGATTGACCTGGTTCGGTACCGTCGCGGGCCGCCGTTTCACCGAGAGGGGGCGCGAGGATTTACACCTGGTTCGGTACTCCCGATCGGCTAGGAAAGAGCCATGAAACTCACCCGATGGATCGCCGGCGGTTCGCTCGCGCTCGGCCTGGTTCTCTTCACGGCGTGTGCCACCGTGCGCTCGACCGCGCTCAGCTGGTCCAACGACAACATGCGCGGCAAGGCGGCACCGCCGCTCGACTCGGGCGACTGGGTCGCCGTCGAGCCCTGGGTCTCGCCCGAAGCACCGCAGACCGACTGGCGCATGCTGGTCGTCTTCAAGCCGACCTGAGGCCCCTGCGTCGAAGAGATGCCGCACCTCGTGCAGGTGCAAGAGAACTACGGCTCGCAGTCCTTCTCGATCATCGGGATCACCGACGTCGACGAAGAGACCGCGCAGCGCTTCGCGAACGACCAGAAGCTCAACTTCCCGATCCTCGCGAACGGCGAAGCGGTGCGCGAGGCGTACGGCGTCGACCTGGTCTGGGGCTCGACCTTCTTCCTGATCGGGCCGGACGGCACGATCGAGGAGCAAGGGCTCGACGAGAGCGAAGTGCGCCTGGGGATGGAGCTCGGGCCGACGATCGGTACGGAACCAGGTCAAAATCCTCACACCCCCTCTCGGTGAAACGACGGCCCGCGGGCCGCCGTTTCACCGAGAGGGGGTGTGAGGATTTTGACCTGGTTCCGTACTACGCGTGCCGCCGCGGCTCGATCGCGCGGCGGAAGTTCTTCCAGCGGTCGGCGAGGTCCTGCGTCAGCGCGTGGTTGCGCTCGCGCTCGAAGGCGAGGTCTTCCTGCAAACGACGAAGCTCGTCGTCGCTCGACGCCTTGGTCGCGGCGAGTTCCGCCTCGAGGCGCGCCTGTTCGGCGTGCTGGTCCGCAAGCAGCGTCTGCAGCTCGCCGATCAAGCGGGCGCGCGCGTCGAGTTCGGCTTCGTGAGCGCCCAAGACGTCGCGGTGCGCGGTGAGGTCCGCTTGCACTGACGACAGCACCTCCGTGTGTTCGGTCCGGAAGCGCTGCAGTTCGTCGCGCAGCGCGGCAACCGTCTCGCGGTGGCCGGCGAGGTCCGACTCCAGGTCGTCGTTCACCTCACGCTGCTTGCGCGTCAGGAGCTGCAGCTCGGCGACGTGACGCCGTTGGAGCTCGGAGTCCCGCTCCAGGACCTCGCGCAGCTCGTGTTCCGCCTGGTACTCCTTCGTGCGCTCGCGCAGGCTCGCGCGGTGCGCGTCCAGGTCCGCGCGCACGTCGACCAGCGATTGCTTGTGCAGGTCGAGGTCGGTGTTGACCGTCTTCAGGCTCTGGACGTGCTCCGCGAGGTCCGCGCGCGCGTCCTTCAGGCTCAGCTTGTGCTCGGCGAGGTCCTTGACCAGGCCGTCGTTCACGGCGCGCAGCCGCTTGCGCTCGGCCTCGTACACGTCGCGCTCGCGGTCGAAGGCGACCAGCTCGCCGAAGAGTTCGTCGAACATCGCGACGGCGCGCGGCGGCGCGACGGGCTTCTCGAACAGGCCGCTCGTGCGGGGGAGCGCGACGCCCGGCTTCGCCGCGACGACCGCGTGGCGGTACACCGGTCCGGCGTGGTCCGACGCGTAGAGCGCCTGGTTGTAGACCCGGAAGTAGCGCTTCGCGACCTCGCGCAGCTGCGGGTCCGAGTCCATGTACATCTCGAGGCACATCAGCGGCAGCCAGCGCTGCAGGTTCGCGTGGCCGACGCTCTCGACCGCGCAGCCCGCGTCGCGCAGCTCCGCCTCGGTGCGCTCGCGGCAGGGGAGTCCGTGCTCGAAGTGCTCGTTCAGGTAGCGGTGGTCGAGGTCGAGCTTGCGCTTCAGGAACTCGCGCAGCCCGTCCTCCGCCTCGCGCACCGCGTCGGACGCGTACGGCCCGGCGAGCACGACCCAACCCTTCGAAACCCGCGCGCACTCCTTCACGAACGCCTCGCGGTGCTGCGGCGGCACGTGTTCCAGCGTGTCGCAGGCCGTGACGACGTCGAAGGCGCCATCGCGGAAGGGCAGCGCGCCGCCGGAGCCGATCACCAGCCCGGCCTCATCCGCCGGCTCGACGTCGACCAGGTCGACGCGCAGCTCGGGCAGGAAGCCGCGCATCAGCGCCGTGCGTCCGCCGACGTCGAGCACGCTCGTCGACGCCCCGAAGCCGGGGAAGCGGCGGACGAGGTCGGCGACCAGCTGGTAGCGCTGGTAGGCGTCGAAGGGCAGCTCGAGGATCGGCGTGGCGGGCATGCGGGTGCGGGCGGGGCGCAGAAGGCTCTCCGGCCCGTGATATCGACCGATCCGAGCCGCGACCCTGACCCGCCCGCGACGCCCGTCCCGCCAGGGGGACCGAGCCGCCGCCGGACGCCCCGGGGCGCTCCGCCGCACCCCCTCGAGGCGCTTTCGGCCCCCGATTGGACTAAGATCCGCCGGTCTTTCGAGGCCCGTCCCGCTTCCCGTACCCGCATCGATCCATGGACAACCCCTACGCCCTGCACGAACGGCCCGTCAGCCAGGCGAGCGTCGACGTGCGCGCCGGCTTCATCCTGAAGACCTACGGCCACCTCGTCGCCGCGCTCTGCGGCTTCGTCGTCATCGAGATGGTCCTGTTCCAGACCGGCGTCGCCCAGCGCATCGCCGAGCCGATGCTCGGCAACTGGCTCCCCGTCCTCGGCGCCTTCATGCTCGCCAGCTGGGGCGGTTCGCACCTCGCGCACCGCGCCCGCAGCCTTCCCGTGCAGTACCTCGCGCTGCTCGGCATCGTGGTCGTCGAGGCCCTGATCTTCGCGCCGCTGCTGTGGGTCGCGCAGATCCAAGCGCCCCCCGGCACGATCACCTCCGCCGCCGGCGTCTCGCTCGCCGGCTTCGCGGGCCTGACCCTGGTCGCCTTCGTGACGCGCAAGGACTTCTCCTTCCTGCGCGGCGTGTTGATCTGGGGCGGCTTGATCGCCGTGGTCGCGATCGTGGCGGGAGCCATCCTGGGCTTCCACCTGGGCCTCGGCTTCTCGGTGCTGATGGTGGCCTTCGCGGGCGCGGCGATCCTCTACGACACCTCGAACGTGCTGCACCACTACCCGGAGGATCGGTACGTGGCGGCGAGCTTGCAGCTGTTCACGAGCGTGGCGCTGCTGTTCTGGTACGTGCTGCGGATCTTCCTGTCGCGCCGCTGAGCGGACGCGACGCGTGATCGAAACGCGCGAGAGCGCCGCTTCCCGGTGGGGAGGCGGCGCTCTCGTCTTGTTTGGAGCGTGGTGCCCGGCGTGCTCACTCGCGCGCAATCTCGAGCGTGGTGCGCGTGTCGGGGGCGACCTGCACGCTGCCGGTGCGCACGAGGCCGTCGGCGAAGCGTGCGTGGTACTGATAGGTGCCGCACGGCAGGCCGCGGAACTCGAGTGCGCCGTCCTCGGTCGTGATCCGCGAGATCTTGCCGTGCGCGAGGCGCACGTCGCTGCTCTCGCCGTTCTTCGCGTCGGTCAACTCGACGTCCGCGAGGCCGATGCCGTCTGTGCCCAAGGGGGAGACGGAGAGGACTCCGAGCCGCCGCACCTCGATCTCGACGCTGCCGCCGGCTTCGGGGATGCGGATCGAAGGTTGGTCCAGCCAGAGGCCGGGGGTCTTGAGGACGAGGGTGTAGGTGCCGGGGGAGACCATGTGGGGGACCGAAGTGGAGATCTCGGCGATCCACAGTCGGGGCTTCGTCACGTTCAGATGGCCCTGCACCTCGACAGATGCCGGGCCTGCACCGGGGGCCGAAAACTGAACCTCGACCGGTTCGATGAACTTCAGCTCCAGGGCATCCTCATCGTCAATCGTGGGGTCGAAGCGACGAACGCTGGTCACTTTGGCACCGATTGCCGCGATGACCGAGCTTGGAGACGCGCCCGAACGCTCGATGGAGGCTTCTCCCACCGCGTTCGTCATCGCCCAGTCGTAGAGTTGAAACGGGGCATGGTCCGGAGCCGCGTATACGTAGATTCCAGCGGCGGGGGTTCCATCCGACTGCCTCACGAGGACGTCGATTTCGTGCGTGGTCGCTTCCAGCGTCACTTCACCCGACGCGAGTATCCCGGCCGTGATCACCTTCTCCGCGATCTCCGCTCCGCTCTCAAAGCTGATGCGGATCAGGCCTGTTCCTTCAGGAAGCCCGTTGAGCCTCGCCTTCCTGCGGTCGTTCATCAACGTGCGCAGGCTGAACGCGGGCGCGTCGTCGCGAACCGAGACGTACTCGCAGATCAGGCGTTCCCCTTCATCATCGGGGTGACCTGTGAGTGAAACATCCAGGTGATTCTCCGACTCCAAATCGATCACGATCAAATCGTCGGAACCCGGGAAGAGGTAGCCCTCCCACAGGACGGTGGTCGAGTCCGGGAATACCACACACGCGTTCAATGGACCGATGGCAACGGAGTCGAACCTCCTCGAGCCCGAAGAGTCGACTTCCTCGAACTCTGTCTCCGTAGAGCCGCTGATCTGCACCCATGCAGTTTCCCACTCATTCGAGGGCCACGGCTTCAGCGAGATCGTAAGGTTCCTCATCCCGTCCATCGCCACACGGACCACTCCGCGGTCCGTCTCGGGCGGCACGCTGGAGAAGACCATGGAGCGTTCGGAGTAGTCCTCGTGCTCGACGTAGAGCACCGTCTCGGAGCAAGAGAAGTCCTCGAAGCTCGCGAAGCCCTGTGCATCGGTGACGAGTTCCGTTGAGACGCTCGGCAGCCCGACCTGCATTGCATAAGGACTCTGTGAAACCACCGCGCCGGCGATCGGATCGCCCGTCGACGAGTCGAACACCTGCAACTGCAGACGGGATGCCGATTGGCAGTGGAGCTGAATGCCGTCGACAGAAGCATCGCCGGCGGGAATGGTAAGGATTGGGCTCGAGCTCATCCCGGGGCCCGCGGCCAGCACGTGAAGTTCGCTGGTGCTCACGCGAGGCAGATCGAAGTTGCCGTGCTTTCGATCGCGGAAGGAGAATGACAGGGCCCCCTGAGGGTCTTCGTTCCAGGCGAAGATCGTGAAGTCTGTTGCAGGGGCCCCTTCGAGGCGGACACTCCCCAGGATATCTCTGCCGCGCTCAAGCACAATCAGTTGAGGCTCTTCTCGTGGCCGATGTGCACTGCAGTAGAGCTGAGTCCGACTCGCGAGCGACCCATGGCGAATGGTCACCTGCACGGTTTCACCTCCGATACCGGCGATCTTGCAGTACCCGTCGGCATCTGTGACGCCGCTACGTTCTACCCAGGTTCCCGCGGTGGGCCAGGAAGCGATGACGCTTGCCCACGACACGGGACGTGCCTGGGCATCTTGCACTTGAAACCAACTGTCTGGTGATGACGTACCGAGAAACTCCGTGAGCACCGTCTCGCCAGCCGCCACGGTACCTAGGGCGATCGGAACAGTCCCTCCGCAGGGGCTTGAGGCAGAGGCGAAGAGCCTGCCGGTGCTGGGGAGCGGTACCTCCAAAGGCCCGAAGGAGGAGTTCATGCGCACGATGTGTTCCGACAGAACGTCCCTTGAGTGCCCGACCGTGGAGTAGACGGCGAGAATGGCCTCCCCTTCATTCGGAAGCCCATCACAAAGCACTCGTCCGCGTATGAAAAACGTCGAGAGGAGCGAGAGCAGCAGTTCCTGCCGCTCCGGAACAACGATGCGGAGGCTCGACTGGGCATGCGTACCAATTGCCTGCGCGAACGACTCGTACTCGAATTGAGGTAGCTCGCAATCGCCAAGTGCCCCGACCTCGGTCATCCTGATGAGAGACCTTCTGGCACCATTCTCGATCGAGTGCCGATCGGAGAGTCCGGGACTTCCGCCGCCGGTGGATTCGTCCGAAGAGAGCGTCTGCACGATCCAGATTGGTCCTCCGCGCTCAAGTGCACGGTCTTCCAGACGCGCGTGCAGGTTTCTCGGCGGACCCAACGATACCGTCATGTTAGAACTCTCGGGGGCGGCACCGGTCGAGTAATCGAGCCACTGTCCTTGATACTCCGCATGCGTGACCCAAAGGAAGATCGGGCCCTTGGCCGAGGCGCCTGTCGGAGACGGTAGTTTGACCTGCCCCCATGCGTCGGTTTCTTCGATGAATGCATGGGGCGAAGTGGTGAGCCGACCTGCGACGTCCAGGCGCCGCCACTCGTCAGCACGAGTAGGAGTTGTGAGCGACACCAAAGCGCCCTGCACAGGTACCCCAGCCTGATCAAGTACCGTCAACTGGACATTCTCGGGCTCGAGGCTAGAGCGGTCGGTGACTGATTCGCGAGCGATCGAGGGCGCTTCGATTCCCGGATTGACTGGACTGGCTGAGCTTGGCGCAGCCTGCTTCGTCCTCGAGCTGGGATGGGAACCATCGACGTCTTCGAAGCTATCAGGGCTCCATAGCGTACTGAGGAGCAGAGCCGCGAGCAGGCACAGCACCGACAAGCCAAGCAGTTTCAATCGGAGGTTCACTTGAGCGTAGGGGACGACCCGTTCTGCGACCGGATGGGCGAAGGCGTCGGGGGAGTGCTGCTGTCGCGCAACATGGGATGAGGCGCTCCGCCCGTCGGGGTCTTCCCTTGGAGCGCATAGGCGTGTGAAGGCAGCAGAATGAGCGCGAGGAACACACCAAGAGTCATGCCCGATGCGCAAGTCGAGCTTGCTGCCTTATGCAAACAACTGATCAAGAACATAAAGCACCTGCTCACTGAAGACATTCCTTTTGCTAGCTGCGAATCGCCTCGCGCCATGCTCGGCCGACCAGAGACCCCTGTTGCGTCTGGCCCGCTGTGCGGCAGTCCACTCAGCGAGAGTCCCCGAGGAGATCGGAGTCTCCGCGATTTCGTGGGCCGCAACCTCGAACCGAGAGCTGTTTGAGGTTCGGACCGAGAGTAGGAGACAGCTAAGGACTTCGTTCGGCCATGCTGGCCCCAGCACGTATGCGGACTGGTAGAACTCAATCGCAGACTCGACCTGTTGGTGGATTGCTAGGTGGAATCCAGCGTATGACCGGACATGTGCTAGGTCTCGACTCGACGTTGCCAACGCGTCGGCCCTCCGGATGGATTGCGCGTCCATTTCGCTTTCTCTTAGGACTTGGAACGCGTCCGACAACAAGAGGAAGCTCGCAGCGTTGGGGCTGATGCGGCACGTGGCGCTGGCAATTCTCAAAGGGTCCCGCGTCCCAACGGCGGCCATCACGGCGCGTCGACGATTCACGTTCGGGTCTTGCGAAGACAGCAACACGACATCACTGATCGACTGTGCCGATCCGGGTTGGGCTGGAAAGGGCTCACTTCCGTGGTCCAAGCAGTAGCTCAGCTCTTCTCCACTCTGGGCATTGAGGATGTCGAAGCACGTCAGTCGAAGCGCCTTCCCCAACTCCTGCCGATGCACCCGCAACAACTGCCGCTCCGCACTCGTCAGCTGCGTGCACGACTCGCGGACCATCGGGTCGCGGTCGAACAGCCCGCGGAGGATGCTCGGGCGGTCGACGCGCAGGAGGGTGGAGCGCGGATCGCGGGCGACGGTGTGGAGGAGCTCCTCGAGTTCGGGCTCCATGAGGTAGAGGGTCATAGGAAGCCTCCATCCAGGCTGAAGCCGGCGGGCGGTTCCTCGTCGAGGAACGAAAGGGCGCGGAAGACCTTGTCGATCCGCTGCTTGATCTTCTTGGGTGGGCCGTGGCCTTCGGCGACGTAGCGGTGGATCGACTTGCCCTCGACGCAGACGGCCCAGAAGGTGCGGCGGTCCTTGTTCGGTAAGCCGTTGAAGACGATGCACGCCTTGCGCGCCTTGGCGGGTGGGATGCCGAGCAGGTCGACGAGGAAGGCGTAGCGTTCGTCGACGGGTTCGCCGAGCGGCTTGCCGCTCGCTTCCTCGTAGGCGTCCTCTTCGAGGAAGTCCTGGATCGCGCGGTCGATCTGCTGGTCGATCCACTGCGCGAGTGACGGCTCGCCGCGGTAGGCGCGCCCCGCGTGCGCGACGTAGGCCATCGAGCGCATCGCGAGCCGCGCGCTGTCCATCAAGAGCGCCCGCTCGCGGATGCGCTGCAGCGTGCGGCCGGCGAAGTCGAGCGGGTCGCCGTTGCACAGGCGCCGCAGGATCTCCGAGGCGTTCTGGCCGCGGAGCACGAGCTGTCCCGGGAATTCCTCGTCGGGCTCCGGTCGGCCGCCGTCGGGTGCACCTTCTCCATCAGGACGCTCGGCGCCGTCCGCCGGCTCGTCCGAATCGTCACCCCAGTCTTCCGGGAAGAAGTCCGGGAAGGGGAATTCGCTCTCGCCCATCTGTCATCCCGAGCGCGGGCGGGCTCGGGGAATGCATCCTTGCAGGGCCTTAACAAGCTGCAACCTCGGATGCGGGAGAGAATCCGCGCGAAGCTTCCGGATGCGGGTCAGCCAGGGGGTCGGAGGACTCGCTCGCTCTTTGCCGAGCGGGACTTGCGCGGTTCCGCGCGTTCGAGGTGGGGCCGATCGGTCTTCCCAGATCTGGCGTCGGGCGGGTCGAGGGCGCAAGCCTCTGGGGCCCGGAGGCGGTCTGACCTCAGGGCAGGGCGGTCGTCGTCCGCCTCGCGTGCCGCACTTCCCGATAACAAGCCATGCCAATCTTTGACATCCGTGCTAGAGTGCCGCTCATGGACTCCGCCGAGCGCACCACGACCATGAACATCTCCCTCCCCGCCGTCCTGCGCGACTTCGTCGCCGAGCGAGTCGCCGGGGGCGCCTACAGCTCCGCCAGCGAGTACGTGCGCGAGCTGATCCGCGCCGATCGCCAGCGGCAGCAGGGCCAGGCGCGACTCGAGGAACTGCTCGTCGAAGGCATCGCCTCCGGCCCCGCGGCGGACTGGACCGACGAGGACTGGACCGCCCTGCGCGCTCGCGTCGCGGGGCGCGTCGCCGAAGGCCCCTCCTCGCGCGGGACGCAAGGCGGTTGAGCGCGCGGATCCGCCGCCACCCGCAAGCCCTGCTCGACCTCGAACATACCGCGACCTGGCTCGGCGCCGACGACGCCGCGGTGGCGCTGCGCGTCCTCGATGCGGTCGAACGCACCGTGCGGTGGCTCGCCGCGCACCCCGAGCTCGGCCGCGCGCGCGAGTTGCGCCACGCGTGGCTCCGCGGGGTGCGCTCGTTCCCCGTCGGCGGCTTCGAGAAGCACCTCGTGCTCTACCGGCCCGTCGCGGACGGGATCGAAGTGCTGCGCGTACGGCACGGCGCGCGCGACTTGCTCGAGGAGCCGGACGACTCGCCGGAACGCTGACCGCGCCCCGACCTACAGCCGGTCCTGCAGCTCCTTCAACGTCATCAACGCCTCGAGCGGCGTCATCGCGTCCAGCTTCAGCGCCTTCAACTCGCGCTCGACCGCCGTCGGTTGCGCGGCGAAGAGGTTCAGTTGCTGCGCGCCGGCGCCGCCCTCGCCCTTCGCCGGCCCGGCGATCTTCGGCGCGAGGTGTTCGGCGTCCTCCTCGAGGTCGAAGAGGATCGCCTTGGCGCGGGCGAGCAGGTCCTTCGGCGCGCCGGCCAGGCGGGCGACGTGGATGCCGTAGGAACGGTCGGTGCCGCCCTCGACGATCTTGTGCAGGAAGACGATCTCGTCCTGCCACTCGCGCACGGCGACGGAGCGGTTCGTGACGCCGGAGAGGCGCTCGGCGAGGTCGGTCAGCTGGTGGTAGTGCGTCGCGAAGAGCGTGCGCGCGCCGACCTTGTCGTGCAGGTGCTCGACGATCGCCCAGGCGAGCGCCAAGCCGTCGAAGGTGCTGGTGCCGCGGCCGACTTCGTCGGCCATGGTTGCGTGGCATCGTCGCTCCGACGTCCGAAAGCGTAGCGTGGCCAAGCCATCGGGCTCGGCATGAGCCCGTGATTCAAGTGTGTGAGGGGTCGTGTAACGACTCGAGGGGCCTCGTCGGGTGAACCGGTAGGTCGCACATCTGGGACGGCTTCTATGAGCTGTCGGCGTGCAGTGGCAGGGCGTTGATGCGGTCCTATTGGATTCGTATCGTCAAGTGCAGGCAGCTAGCTCCTTCTCGCGTGCTGTTCTCAGTACGCCTCAGGTGTGTCTGGCAATTCGTAAGTCTCTAGAGGTCTAGAACATGAAGCAGATCGTCCGTGTGTTCCTGGTCGTCGCTATGTTGGCTACGGCGGTCCTGGCTGGTCAGAAGCTGGACGCCAATTCGGACATGACGTGTGTGGAGCACGGATTGCCGTTTGGCTCGATGTATCCATCGAGCATCTGGCTGGAGTTCAACCCCGCTCCCGGCGTGACAGGTGTGCCTCAGTTCTCTGGTACATGGGAGCCTGATCCTGATCCTGACAAGGCCGCCAAGGGTGAGGGCAAGTATGTAAATACTGCGGAAGGGTCGGAGATTGAGGTCACGTACGGCCAGGGCTCAAGCACGGAAGGTACCTACCGGTATCTGGATAAGAACGGAAAGACCCACACGGGCAGCTTCTCTCATACTTGACCTTGCGCATGCGTGGTGTCTGGGCCCGTGTGGGGCGACCGTGAAGGGTCCCGCTTGCTCGGCGGTGGGGCGGTCTGGGCGGTGCTGAATACAGCTTGGCGGATGGGGCGTCGCACTCTGACGCGCTGCTTGAAGGGATGAACGAGCGATGAAGGTGCATGCTCGGTCCTTGGGGCGTGGATTGGCGCTGGTGATGCTCGTCGCCGGCTCGCTCGTCGTCCTGCTTGTCGTGGCTCGAAAGGACCGCACCGGCACGGAGCAATCCGGGAGCGCTGCGTCTCTGGAGCCAGGCGATCGCCCCACGGGCGGAGGCTCCGATGTCGCTGCTCCGCCCCGCGCGACCACGAATCGCTCACGAGCCGAGGTTCAAGATCGAACCGCAGAGGCTCACACCGACGAGGGTGGCGACGCAGCGCCAGGAAGGACCCTTGTGTGCTCCGTTGCGAACCGTGGCGGGGCGGCGGTCGAGGGTGCCTTGATCGAACGGGTCGGGCGGCCGTCCTCGGGGAGTGCGTGTGTGACCGACCTCGATGGTGACTGCACCCTCCTCGTCTCGGAGGGCACGGACGCGATTCGGGTCAGCGCTCAGGGATACGTCTCCGGCGTGCACTTCCTCCGCGAGGGGCAGACTCGACTGGACATCGTCCTCTACAGCGAAGCATCGATGTTGGTGCGAATCGAAGATTCGCGGTCTGGAATGCCGGTGGAAGGGGCTCGCGTGACGGTCAGCTACCTTTACGCCGACTTGGACAAGAACTTCGGCTCGACCGACGACCTGGGGGGGATCGGTCCGGTCGTGGTGCCGGACGACGAGATCTTCGGCGTTCACGTCTCCGCGGAAGGGTACGTGGACTCGTTCTTCAAGGCCTCGACGGTGAATACTCCTCCGGGCGTGCCACTCGAGGTCACCTTCGCAGTGGAGTCGGGCGTCACGCCGCAGGTCGTGGTGACCGATGCTCGCACCGGCTCGCCGGTTCCAGGAGCGACGGTCAGGCCGCGGTACTTCAGCGACGGCCGCGCGTGGCGTTCGGACTCGCAGGGGGTCGTGACCGTGTCAGCCGCGGTCCCGGAACCACATCAGGCTGCTGCCGGTGAGAGCAAGTACCTCGTTGAAGTGTCCGCCGAGGGGTACTGCGAGCTCGTCGTCGATCTCGTGTCGGGCCTTGACGAAGACCGAGTCCAGGTGCCTCTCGTCGAGGACAGCTCGGTCTGCATTCGAGCGGTGCCAGGCCCGGAGGTGGGGGCGCCGCGCCGACCTATCTATGTGATCTACAAGACGGAGCCGAGGGGGCGGGGGCGGGTCGCGCACGACGGAGATCGGTTGGATTGGCCGGAATACGTGAGCTGGGCGGCAGGGCCCTACTTCGTGCGTCAAGAGGTCCTATTGGACGCGAACGGAAGAGCGATCATCGGGAACATCCCGCCGGGGCTGTTCGGATTCGACCTGTTCCGTCTGCCCGAAGGTGGCGTTCTGCTAGGTGAAGTGGGGCCATTCGTCGGCGCCGGGGAGTATCGAGAAGTCCTGATCTCCCTGTAGGTGCCTCACCGGCGTCACCGCCGGCGGCGAGACGCACCGCACCTGGGACGAGCCCCACTGAACCTCCCCCGGCCCGGGTCTGCTCGGGCTTGGCATGGGGCGACGCGTCTGCGAGCGGCTTGCTCTCGACCCTGCCCGGAATCGCTCGGCGCTCACAGTCGGTCCTGCAGCTCTTTCAGCGTCATCAACGCCTCGAGCGGCGTCATCGCGTCCAGCTTCAGCGCCTTCAACTCGCGCTCGACCGCGGTCGGCTGCGCGGCGAAGAGGTTCAGCTGCTGCGCGCCGGCGCCCTGCGCGCCCTTGGCGGGGCCGGCGATCTTCGGGGCGAGGTGTTCGGCGTCCTCCTCGAGGTCGAAGAGGATCGCCTTCGCGCGCGTGAGCAGGTCCTTCGGCGCGCCGGCCAGGCGGGCGACGTGGATGCCGTAGGAACGGTCGGTGCCGCCCTCGACGATCTTGTGCAGGAAGACGATCTCGTCCTGCCACTCGCGCACGGCGACGGAGCGGTTCGTGACGCCGGAGAGGCGCTCGGCGAGGTCGGTCAGCTGGTGGTAGTGCGTCGCGAAGAGCGTGCGCGCGCCGACCTTGTCGTGCAGGTGCTCGACGATCGCCCAGGCGAGCGCCAAGCCGTCGAAGGTCGAGGTGCCGCGGCCGACTTCGTCGAGCACGACGAGGGAGCGGTCGGTCGCGTTGTTCAGGATGTTCGCGATCTCGACCATCTCGACCATGAAGGTCGACGCGCCGCGGCCGATGTCGTCGGCGGCGCCGATGCGCGTGAAGATGCGGTCGACGACGCCGATGCGCGCGGAGGCGGCGGGCACGAACGAACCGATCTGCGCGAGCAGCGTGATCAGCGCCGTCTGACGGATGTAGGTCGACTTACCGGCCATGTTCGGGCCGGTCAGGATCGTGACGAGGTGATTCGTGCGGTCGAGCCTCGAGTCGTTGGGCACGAAGGCCTCGGCGCCCGGTTGCACTTCGATCACCGGATGGCGGCCGTCGGTGATCTGGATCGCATTGCCTTCGTCGACGGTCGGCGCGCAGTAACGGCGTTCAGCGGCGGTCTGCGCGAGCGCGGACAGGACGTCGACCTCGGCGATCGCGCGCGCGGTCGTGAGGATGCGGCCGAGGTGTTGCGCGACGCGGTCCTTCAGCTCGTTGAAGAGGCGGTACTCGATGTCCTTCGAGACCTCTTCGGCCTTCAGGACCTTTGTCTCGAACTCCTTGAGCTGCGGCGTGATGTAGCGCTCCGCCGTCTTGATCGTCTGCTTGCGGATGTACTCCTCGGGCACGCGGTCGACCTGGCCGCGCGGCACTTCGATGAAGTAACCGAAGACCGAATTGTAGCCGATCTTCAAGCCGTTGATGCCGGTGCGCTCGGCTTCCTTGGCTTGGAACTTGGCCATCCACGTCTTGCCGTCGCCGGCGATCTGGCGCAGCTCGTCGAGTTCCGCGTCGACGCCTTGCGCGATCAAGCCGCCGTCGCGCAGCGTCATCGGCGGATCGGGCGTCAACGTCTTGCGCAAGTCGGTGACGACGTCGTCGAGCGGGTCGAGCGCGGCGTGCAGTTCGGCGAGGCGCGGGGCTTGCGCGTCGTCCAGTTGTTCGCGCAAGGGATGCACGGGTTCCAACGACTGCGCGAGCGCGACCAGGTCGCGACCGTTCGCACGGCCGGTGGAGAGCTTGGCGACGAGGCGTTCGACGTCGCGCACTTCGCCGAGCAGCTCGCGCGCTTCCTCGCGCACGAACGGCCGGTCGACGAACTCGGCGACGCCGCGTTGGCGCGCGAGGATCGGCGCGACGGCGCGCAGCGGCGCGAGCAACCACTCGCGCAACAGGCGTCCGCCCATCGGCGTGCGCGTCTGGTCGATCGTGTCGAGCAAGCTGCCGTCGGACGTGCCCTCGCGCTGCGTCTTGACCAGTTCGAGGCACGACTGCGTCGCGCGGTCGAGCACCAGCACGTCGCGCGTGTCGACGACTTCGAGGCCGAGGATGTGTTCGCACTGGCCGCGCTGCGTCTCCTCGAGGTACTCGATCAAGCAACCGGCGGCTTGCACCGCGCGCGAGTCGTCGGCGAGGCCGAAGCCTTCGAGCGTGGCGACGCGAAAGTGCCGCTGCAGCGCGCGCAAGGTCGCGTCGTGGTCGAAGCGCCACGGGTCGCGCTCGGAGAGGCGCGGGCCGAAAGTGCGTCCGAGTTCCGCGGCGAGCTCGGGTTCGCGCTCGACGAGGTCCGGCGACCAGAGCAGCTCGGCCGGCGCGATGCGCGCGAGTTCGTCGACGAGTTGTTCCTTGGCGACTTCGGTCACGCGGAAGCGGCCGGTCGAGAGGTCGACCCACGCGAGCCCCGCGCCGGTCTTGCCGAGGAACAGCGCGGCGAGGTAGTTCGACTTGCGCGCGTCGAGCACGTTCTCCTCCGTCAGCGTGCCCGGCGTCACCACGCGCACGATGCCGCGCTCGACGATGCCCTTCGAGACGCGCGGATCGGTGAGCTGTTCGCAGATCGCGACCTTGAAGCCCTTCTGCACCAGGCGCACCAGGTAGCCTTCCATCGAGCGCACCGGCACGCCGGCCATCGCGATGGCGCCTTCGCCCTTCGAGCGCGAGGTGAGCGTGATGCCCAGCTCCTTCGCGGCGACCTCGGCGTCCTCGTGGAACAGCTCGTAGAAGTCGCCCATGCGGAAGAAGAGCAGCGCGTCGGGCTGTTCCTTCTTCGCGGCCCAGAACTGCTCCATCATCGGCGAGTCCTTCTTGGCCTTGCGGCGCTGGGTGCCGCCGCCGGCGATGATCTGCGTGTTCTTGGGCATGGGGCGAGGATCTTAGCAGGCGCGTGCTCAGGGACCAGGAAAGCGGCGCGCCGGCGGGCGATTCGGGCGGCAACGCGGGCGCGCGGACGCTAGGGTGTGCTGCGGCGAGCGGAGGCGCGGCAGGCGCGACGACCCGCTCTCCAAGAGAAGAGGATGCGAAGGATGCTCCAGACCACGACGCGAACGCTCTTGACCCTCTGCTCCCTCGGCGCGCTGCTCTCGGGCTGCGGCTCGAACCCGGCACAGGACGACGAAGCCGCGGGGCCGCCGCAGGGCCAAGTGCGCGGCACCTTGACCGAGGCGCCCGAGGGCGACTCCGCGGTCGAACAGCACCTCGAGACCCTGCTCGGCACGATGCGGACCGTGAACGGCAAGCGCGTGGTCGACTTCCAACTGCGCAACAAGTCGGATCGCGAGCTCGAGTTCGCCTACCGCGTCGAGTGGCTGAACCGCCGCGGCCAGGCGGTCACCTCCGACGACTCGTGGGTGCTCGTGCACTTGCCCGCCGGCGGCGCCGTGCCGCTCGAAGCCTCCGCCCCGACGCGCGACGCCGAGTCGTGGACGGTGCGCGCGATCGAGACGGCGGCCGAGCCGCGCTGAGGCGGACTCTCGTAACGGGCTTGTGCCGACTCCTCGAGGTTAGGAGCCTTGGAGTTGGTGCGAAGATAATTGTGTTGACTTTCAATGAGGGGGGGGGGCAATCCTCTCCTTCGGCACGCAGTCGTCTCGCCCCATCCATCGGTGAACGCTCTTTCGGCAGGAGTGCTGTCGGACCTTGGGTGGCCAGCTATGCATAGACCAATCCCGTTCGGAGTCCTCATGAATCATGCCCACCCCCTAAGGCTCGCGTTGATCGTTCTTGCCTCCTTGAACGCCTTGGCAGAGCCGGCGGCCTGCGACGAAAACGCCTTCACCTTCGATGCCGGTGCGATCACTCAGGCAGCAGCGGAAGCGAACGCAATTCTAGGAGCCAGTGTCACGATCTCGCTCGACACGAGTGGGGACGGCCCCGGAGTCAGCTTCAAGCACGGCGATGTGGATGATCAGGGCAGCTACTCGTCCACAGAGTCCGAAGGAGATGACACGAAGTTCATCGTCGTCGACACCAAGGAACTCGATGAAGACTTCGACGACATTGCCGATGATGTCGAGCGTCAGAGGCAACTCCTCAGGCTCATCTTCATACACGAGTTTCGCCATTGCACGCCCGGCGAGGGGGGACTGGGGAGATCGGGTGGCGTGTCCTGCGAACACTTGTCGGATATCAAGGCCGATGCGGCGGGGTGCGAGGACGACATCAAGGACGTAAAGGACGACCCGACCTTGTCGGCTGCGGAGAAGTGCAAGCGAATCGGTCTTCTCTGCCGCTTCTACCGCGAGTTCCAGGACATTGCCAACACGCCCGAGGCCGTTCAGCAGGCCTACACGCACTGCAGTCACCTGCTCGTGCAGCCGGCCGAGGACCGCTTGATTCCCGACACTGCTGAGTGTCCGGCCGCTGACTGCCCGGTCCACGAAACCGACTTTGGAGTTGCCCGATGAACGGTCAGCAACTCATCGGATCGAGCGCGCTTCTGTGCGCTCTGTTCTGCGTTGCGTGTCGATCGCAGATTCCAGCAGGGGCACTGGAGGACTCGAACGCTGCCCGACTGAGCAGCGGAAATGAGGCCGCACGCAGCTCGGCGTCTCACCGGAGGCTTCTGCCGGGGGCGAGTCACCAGGCCTTTCACTCCGACTTGTACATCACTTCCTTGAAGCGGACGGATGCTGGATTCCAAGTGAACGGCACGGAAGAGTCGCCGCAAACCGGGGTCAGATCTAGGTGGAAGTTCGGGCAGGAGCTGGACTACGAAGTGGTCGCGATGACTTCACGTCACGGGCATGAGTTCTACGTCGCCGGTGCGGCAGCGAACTCACTGGTACTGGAGCGCTTCGACCTCTCGGTCGGCGACGGAGCCTTCTTCACTGAGAAGAAAGTCTCTGGCTCGCCGCCGGGCGTGGAGGTCGACCCGATTCCGACAGTCTTGCGGCTGAACAGGCCATACCTGGAACCCGGTTCCAGGCTCGCGCCTGCATTCTCGCGTGTTGCTCTGTCCTTGCCCACTGATTGTGTCTGGATTCTCGCCTTGGGCGCTGACCCCGAGGGCCGGTTCGTCCTGATCGCAGGGAAGGACTCTCAGGGACTAGGCGCCATTTGGAGGCGTGACTCGTCCTCCGGAGCGTTCACGCGCATCTTGGAGGAAGGTTCCTATCCCTTCGTTGCTGATGTCACGGGCTTCCGCTTTCAGGACTCCACGCTCGAGGGACGGTTGCTTCGGGTATTCACGTCCGGCGGCGGCACTCCAATCCTCCAGGACAAAGGGAATGACGGCGAATTCGAGTTCGTGCATCAGATCAGCTACACGGATGCGGAGACCGCCTTCCCGGATTGGTCGATCACGAGCCATTGACACGCCGTGCTAGTTGTCGTTCCTAGTCACACTCAGTTCCTCCGCCATGGCAGGACAAGCGAGTGGGATCGGAAGCGCAGGCTCAGTGCAGAGGCGGCACGGGGGAGACTCCTCGAACCAGAGTGGGGGTGATCACGCCGCTCGGAGCGACCCAGGCCGTGATGACTGATGTAGGCCTGCCGCACGTACGCTGGGGTGGCACCGAGCCGAGCCTCGCGCGAATCGCTCTCGGCTGCCAGGATGGAGGCATGCGCTGCGTCCCGAGCGGCGCTCGACTGGAAGGCGTGCCATGAAAACTCGGAATCGGATCGCGCGGAGCTTCGCCGTGCTCACGCTTTGCAGCGCTCCCGTCGCGGCTCAACAACCCTTCGCCTACGACGGCTGCGGGGTGATCATCAACGACGGCTGCGAGAAGCTGCGCGACGACCTGACCGGTGAGGAGTACACCGGCGACTTCTCGCCGTTCCAGGTCGGCGACCACGTGCACGTCGTGGGGTGGGCGGGCTTCAGCCTGTTCTTCTGCCCGCCGCCGATCGACGGCGAGTTCGACCACGGCGGCGGCTTCATCTCGTTGATCGAGCTGTGCCCCGACGCGGACCCCAGCATGCCGCTGTGCTTCGGCGACGGTTCGAACGGTGCGTGTCCGTGCGCGAACTTCGGCGCGGTAGGCGAAGGCTGCGCGAACTCGCAAGGGCACGGCGCGATCCTGTCGGCGTCGGGCAGCGCGTCGCACGCGGCCGACGACCTCGCGCTGCACGTCGCGCAAGGCAGGCCGGCGATGCCGGGCAGCCTGTTGCAGGGCACGACCGCGATCCACACGCCCTTCCGCGACGGCCTCTTCTGCATGGGCAACCCGACGGAGCGCATCGAGTTCGTGATCCTGGATGCGAGCGGCGCGGGTTCGACGACGGTCTCGATCGTGACGCGAGGCAACGTGCCCGGTCCGGGCGCGACGCGGTACTACCAGTTCTGGTATCGCGACCCCGTGATCTCGCCGTGCGGCACGGGATCGAACCTGTCGAACGCGCTGCGCATCGACTGGGTCTGAGTGCCAGGCGTCCACGACGCGAACGGAGCCGCCGTTCGCCCCGGAGGTCGAACGGCGGCTCACGACTTTCCCAGCCTTCGGAAAGGTGCCTAGGGCCCGGAGCGAGCTCCGCTCCCACGGCACAGCAGGGTTATACGACAAACAGACCCTCGTGTCTTCTGTGGAATGCTGCGAATTCCCCGGGCTCCGGAGTGCGGAGGGCGCGATCGGGAGGGGCGCCCGGGGCTCCTGTCCCTGCTTCGGGCCAGCCTGGAGGGAGGCCGGAAAATTCTTCCTGTTCCGCGTTCGGTCGCTATGGGGGCTCGGCTGACGGCGCGGGTGAAAGGGAACTTCAGTCCAATGTCTCCTGGAAGGCAGCTCCTGAAGAGAAAAGGCGCGGGCCCGCACAGCGGGCTCGAGCTTTTGCCCGCCTCAGCTGGATCGATCTCGGTGACGCGTGCTCCTCGGGGGGGGAAGTCACGCTAGAAGCGCCCAGGCCACGATCGCGGGTGGGAGTCCCTGGAATCTGATGATCGATCGAGTCCGCCGGCCGAGGCCGGCGGACTCGGTCGTTTTTCGTGAAGCCTTCGAGCGCAGGGAGCCGCGAGGTCGATCGTCTCTCGAGCCGCGCCCGGGCTTCCCTCGCGCTCCGCGCGCCGTACCCTCAACGCCCCCATGTCTCTCTACCTCGTCACCGGCGGCGCCGGCTTCATCGGATCGCACCTCGTCGACGCCTTGTTGGCGCGCGGGGATCGCGTGCGGGTGCTCGACGACCTCTCGACCGGCGTGGCCGAGAACCTCGCGCCGCATCAGCCGGGCGAAGTCGGTTCGGGAGCGGCGGTCGAGTGGCTGCGCGGCTCGATCGCGGACGCCGAGGCCTGCCTCGCGGCCTGCGCCGGGGTGACCGGGGTGTTCCACGAGGCGGCCGAGGTGTCGGTGCCGAAGAGCGTCGCGGAACCGCGCAAGAGCTACGAGGTGAACGCGCTCGGCACGCTGAACGTGCTCGAGGCGATGCGCGCGAGCGGCGCGCAGAAGCTGGTCTTCGCGGCGTCCTCCGCGGCCTACGGCGACGGGCCGGAACTACCGAAGCGCGAAGAACAGACGCCGTCGCCGCTCTCGCCCTACGCGGCGGGCAAGCTCGCCGGCGAGCACCTCTTGAAGGTCTGGGCCGAGGTCTATCGTCTGCACACCGTCGCGCTGCGCTACTTCAACGTCTTCGGACCGCGCCAGCGCGACGACAGCCCGTACACCGGCGTGATCGCGATCTTCGCGCGCGCGCTGCTCGAGGGGCGCGCGCCGACGATCTTCGGGGACGGCGAGCAGACCCGTGACTTCACCTTCGTCGAGAACGTCGTGGCCGCGAACCTGGCCGCGATGGACGCCGAGGGCGCGTCGGGCCGCGTCTACAACATCGGGGGCGGCGAGCGCATCAGCCTGAACCAGCTCTTCCGCGCCATGGCGGAGGTGCTCGGCAGCGAGCTCGAGCCGGTCTACGCACCCGCGCGGACCGGCGATGTGCTGCACAGCCAGGCCTCGGTGGAGCGCGCGGTGCGCGAGCTGGGATGGCGGCCGACGGTGGACTGGCGGGAGGGGCTCGAGCGGACCCTCGACTGGTACCGCGCGGGCCACTGAGCGGCCGCCGCGGGGCGCGGGGGCCCCCGAGACCCCTCGGCCGCGTTGCCGTCGCGGGCACTCCCGGGTACCCTCTTTCGCCCAGCTCTTCGGGCAGGAACCCGCTCGAAACCGATCCCCCCGCCCTCCGCACGAGGCGACACTCATGGAAATCGCAAGAGATCTCGAGCAGAAGCTCGGTCTGAAGGACGTCGACTATCGACTCAACCTCTCCAAGGACGAGCTCTTCCACGAGGCCATCGCGAACGACCGCGGTCGCATTCGCCCGGACGGTCCCGACGACGAACAGAAGGCCTACCCGACCAAGCTCGGCATCGACGGGCCGCTCGTCTACTACACGGACCCGACCTGCACGGGGCGCCCGGTGACGGACACCTTCGGCGTGGCGCACTCCGAGCTCGAGGACAAGGTCTGGTGGAAGAACGACTTCAGCAAGTTCGACCCGGACAAGTTCGACGCCCTGCTGAAGCGCGTGGTCGCGCACTTGAACGCGAAGAACGCCCGCCTCTACGTCAAGGACGTGTATTGCGGCACCGACCCCGAGTACGCCGTGCCGTACCGCTTCGTCGGTGAGTACGCCGCGCACGCCTTCTTCGCGGACAACATGTTCCCGAAGGGCCTCGCCGGTGTCGCGGACGCGGAGTCCAAGCGCTGGACGATGCTCAACGTGCCGAGCTTCCACTGCGATCCCGACCGCGACGGCACGCGCTCGGCGCGCATCGTCTGCCTCGACTTCAAGAACCGCATCGCGCTCGTTGCGGGGCGTGCCGACTACTGCGGCGTCGTCAAGAAGGCGATGTTCACGGTGATGAACTACCTGCTCCCGGAGATGGGGCACATGTCGATGCACTGCTCGGCGAACGTCGGGTCGCGCGGCGACGGCGCGATCCTCTTCGGCCTCTCGGGCACGGGCAAGACGACGCTCTCCGCCGACCCGAAGCGCGAACTGATCGGCGACGACGAACACGCTTGGACCGCCGGCGGCATCTCGAACCTCGAGGACGGCTGCTACGCCAAGCTGATCGACCTGAACAAGGAAGCCGAACCCGTCATCGCCGCCGCGCTGTCGATGAAGGGCACCTTGATCGAGAACGTCCCGGCGCTGCCCGGAAAGCGGATGGAGGATCTCGATCCGCAGGACCTCGACCTCGAGGACGGATCGATCACGGAGAACACGCGCTTCAGCTACCCGCTGACCTGCAACCCGAACGTCGCTTCCGGCGCGAAGGGTCCGCACCCCGAGACGATCGTGCTGCTCACCGCCGACGCCTTCGGCGTGCTGCCGCCCATCTCGGTCCTCGACGCGAAGGAGGTCATGTACCACTTCGTGATGGGCTTCACCGCGAAGCTCGCCGGTACCGAAGTCGGCGTGACCGAGCCGAAGGCCGCCTTCTCGTCCTGCTTCGGCGCGCCCTTCATGGCGCAGAAGCCGTCCGTCTACGCGAAGATCCTCGCGAAGAAGATGGAGCAGAACGAGACGCGCTGCGTGCTGCTGAACACCGGCTGGTCCGGCGGCGGCTACGGCACCGGCAAGCGCATCTCGATCCACGACACGCGCGCGCTGCTCGACGCGGCGCTCGCGGGCGACCTGCACCAGCCGGGCGCCGAGTACGACGTGCACCCGATCTTCAACCTGAAGATGCCGAAGAGCTGCCCGGGCGTGGACTCGAAGATCCTCGACCCGCGCAACACGTGGTCCGACAAGGACGCCTACGACGCGCAAGCCCAGAAGCTCGCGCAGATGTTCCGCGACCAGTTCGAGAAGCAGGGATTCGGCGAGCTCGGCATCGAGCCCGTCATGTGAGCGGCCCGCGAGGATCCTCGGCATGAGCAAGATCGACCACTACAAGAAGGGGCTCGCCCTCTTCGGTCAGAACAAGCACCTCGAAGCGCTCGAGGAGTACAAGCTGTGCCTCGCCGAGGATCCCGACTGGACAGACGCCTTGCACGCCGTCGCGATGGCGCAGATGCAGGCGAACCTGCTCGACGAAGCGATCGCCACCGGCCTGCGCATCGTCGAACTCGACCCCGAGGACGCCTTCGCGCACACCTCGCTCTCGATGTTCTACCAGCGCAAGAACATGATCGACGAGGCCGAGAAAGAAGCGGCCAAGGCGCGCATGCTCTCGTGGAAGCAGGAGCTCAAGAAGAACCCGAACGCCCCGCCGCCCGGCCCTGCGGGCAGCATGGATGTGATCCAGTAGGCGATCCATCGCCGCACGTCTCGCTGACCTGAGACACAAGAGCGGACCGCACGACCTTCGGGTGGTGCGGCCCCGCACAGCGGGGCTCTGCGCTGTGCGGCACTCGCTTGCGCGTCGGCCGCAACAAGTCGTGCGGCACGGTACGGATCGCTGCGCGGGAGCGATCGATTCGCCCGAGCGAAGACGCTCGAAATGCGCCGCAAACGCCCGGATCCGTCGTTCGGACGCCCCGGGCACGGGATGTGCGGGGCGGGCCCGCTGGAAAACGGCTTCCGATTCCGGCGCTCGCGCCGTCTACTGGAAGTCGAGGCAGGGCCGCTCCGGCGGCGCGTCGATCCCCTCCCTGACAACCGACAGGAGCAAGTGCATGCTTTCCAAGAAGCTGTGGGCCGCAGGCCTGAGCGCCGCGATGATCGCGATGATGGGTGCCCCCTCCGGCGCCGTCCCGGGCTGATGAACGGGTGGATCCGGTGGAGCCAGTTCGGCTCCCGCTCCTAGTGGTGGTGGAGATTCAGGCGGCGGTGCCGGCGGCGGCGGTTCGACGCCCGCTCCCGGTGGCGGCGGCGGTGCCGGTCCGGCGACCGGTCCGACGGCCGAGGGCGCCATGGACATCAAGGCCCCCGAGCTGCTGCGCGGTCCTTCCGCGCGCGAGTACCTGAAGATCACGTGGGACTACCCGGTGTACGTCCCGCCGCAAGAGAAGACGGACGAAGGACGCACGACCGCCAAGGTCGCGCGCCGCGCGCTCAGCCGCGAAGAGGCCATCAAGGTCATCGCCGGCAACGATCCGCGTCCGCTGCTCGTGTTGCGCGAGTGCAAGGTCTGCAACGGAACCGACGAGGCTCTGCTGAAGGGCGGCGTCGACAACGAGAAGACCTTCCTCATGGCCGGCTGGTTCCACTGCGTCAAGCTGCCCGTCGACGTGCTCGAGAAGGATCACCCCTTCCACGCGTTGTTCGTGCAGGGCGAGTCGCCGGAACACCTCTTCGTGTGCTCGATCGACGGGACGAACCACGACCCGCTCGAGTCGCAGACCTCGCGTACCGAGCTGTGGAAGTCGATGCGCGACCTCCTGGCGAAGGAGTACAAGAAGAACCCGGACACCGCGCTGAAGACGATCGCCAGGTTGATGGACAAGCTGGACGTCGCGGACGAACGCTACGTCGAGCTGGTCGATCGCCAGAACGAGATCCTCGAAGAGGAGGGTCCGACGTCGCGCAAGCTCCCCAAGGTGGCGAAGAAGCTCGCCAAGGCGGAGAAGGAACGCGATGACATCAAGGCCGAGATCAAGAAGGCCTACGAGATCGAGCTGAAGCGCCAGCCGCAGGACGATCCGTCCGCGACGGCGGAGACCGCGCCGGCCGAGGCCGGTGCCACGAGTGGCTGAGCGCTGGACCTGCCACTAACGTCTCGAGAATCGAAGGGCGGCGAATCCTCTGGTGTTCGTCGCCCTTTCGCGTCCCCCGACCACCCCTCCGCTCCGCCATGTCGTTCCGCGTTCCGTCGCTCCAATCGCTCCTCGTCTTCGCCGTCCTCGGGCTCTGGATGCCGCTCGGCACCGCCTACGCCCTCCAGGAGAAGGAGATCGACGAGAAGGAAGGCATGGAGGTCTTCGACGAAGTCGACCCCTACACCAAGGGTGACGCCGAGCTGGTGAAGGCGCTCGGCTACGTCCGCCTCGGACACGGTCCGTGGCACGACCGCGACGACACGAAGGCGCTGCAACAGAACATGGGCGGCATCGAGATGCTGTTCGTGGAGACGGAACACTTCCGCATCGCGTCGAGCCTCGGCACCTACGAGATCCCCAACGACCGCGAAGAACGCGCGAAGATCAAGGGCGAGATCAAGCGCCTCAAGGAGAAGCTCGGGCGCATCAAAGTCCCGAAGAACGAGCTCGATCCGTGGCTGCGACTGCACCTCTACGCGCTGCGGGCCGAGGACGTCTACGCCGCCTTCTGCGCGGACTTCGGGCTGACCGCCGACGACTTCGGTCCGCTGGTGCCGCACATGGGCTACCCGCAGAAGATCCGGCTCGTGCTCTGTCAGCGGAAGAGCGAGTTCGGTCGCTACGTGCGCCAGTACCACGACACCGACGTCGAGTACTCGTACCGCAACATCAGCCCGCGCGACTCGCTCGCCGTCGCCGCGAACCTCGAGTCGCTCACCGAGGGTTGGGAGCAAGAGGACGACGTCCCCTTCGACTCGCTGCTGCACAACATCGTCGCGTCCTGCCTGACGACCACCTTCATGGACAGCCACAACGGCTCGGCCTACACCTCGCCGCGCTGGTTCGTGTACGGCATGAGCCACCTGCAGCTGCGCCGCATCGATCCCGAGTGGACCTACGCCGACGGCCGCCAGCCCGGCCAGGGTCAGGACAAGGACCAGTGGGACTGGGAACCGCGCGTCTACAAGCTCGTGAAGAACGAGTTCTTCGCCTCCGCGCGCGACATGTTCGCGTGGCAGGACTACCCGGATCTGCACCAGCGCGACCACATGATCTCGTGGTCGAAGTCGGAGTTCCTCGTCAGCGTGCTCGAGGGCGACCGCAAGGCGTTCTTGAACGCCGTCTGCCGCCAGCCCTCGAAGTACGGCTCGGACATCGGCGACCAGGACCTGGTCCAGCGGCAGGTGGACGCCCTCCAGCAGTGCTTCGGACTGACGCCCGAGGAGTTCGACGAGGCGTGGTCGAAGTGGGTGCTGAAGAACTACCGCAGGAAGTGAGTCGCCGCGCGGTCGCCGCGACGCGGCTCAGTCCTTCGGGTGCTCGACGCCGACCGACCCGTCGGCGCGAATCGTCACCAGCGCGTCGCCGCCCAGCAGGTTGGTGACGTAGCCTTCGACGACGACGGACTCCTCACGTGCTGCGCTCCGCAGCTCGAGCTCCAGCGCGCCGTCCTGCTTCGGCCAGACTTCGAAGCGGTTCGTGCCGCCCGGAAGCAGCGTGAGCTGCGCGCTGTGGATGCCGCCGCCGACGACCTGCACTTCGTCGAAGGTCTGCTGCGACTGGTTCCGCACGACGACCGTGTAGCGCGTCTCCGTGTGGATCACGAAGGCGGCCATCGCCAGCGCGATCGGGAAGTTCGAGATCAGCAGGCCGGCGCAGATCAGCGCCAGCGGGCGGACGCGCCGCGACGGTGCGCCTCCGCGCAGGCGGTCCCTGCGAATCGAGATGAGCAGGAACACGAAGCCCAGGACGAAGAGTGCGAGGCCGACTGCGATCGCGATCATGCCGAGGTCCGACCAGCGCTCTAGCCCGAACGCCAGCCAGCCGCCGAAGGCGGCGAGTCCGACGACCAGCGGGATCACCCAGCAAGCGAACGCGACGCGAAGCTCGCGATTCGTCGCCGTACGGTGCGCCTGATCCGTCGCCATCTCGTTCCCCTCGCCCTGCACGACGCCGATCATAACGGGCCGTTCGAGCCGCGCCTCCGATAGTACGGAACCAGGTTTGTTTCCTCACACCTGCGGCGAGCTGAGCGACCTGAAGTGGTCGCACAGCTCGCCGCAGGTGTGAGGAAACAAACCTGGTTCCGTACTACTCCTCGTCGATCTGCAGGATCTTGCGGCCCTCGGCCGAGATCAGCTGCGGCGTCCACTGCGGTTCCCAGACGATCTCGATCTCGCAGTTCTCGATGCCGTCCATCGCCTGCACGCGGCGCTTCATCACGTCGGGGATCGTCTTCGCCTCGGGGCACGACTGCGAGGTGAGCGTCATACGGATGTTGCAGGCGGAGCCGTCGACGACCACGTCGTAGATCAGGCCGAGGTCCACGATGTTGACCGGGATCTCGGGGTCGTAAACCTGCTTCAGTTCGGTGTAGACGTCGTCGGAGGTCGGCATGGCTGCTTTCTGGCGCGTGGGGGTCCGCGGGGAGTCCGGCGCACGTCGGCCGGCGAATCGGGGCAAAATCCTACCAGCAGAGGCTCCTCGGATGGGGGGAATCTCTCCCGAACGGTAGATTGGTGCCTGGCTCTGTTGTGCTGGATTCGACCCGAGGGCTCTCAGACCGCCCAGGGGCCGACGAACCCGGCGCAACCGTGCCTGGCACCGTATCCGCGACCATTCCCCCCGACTCCGAAGGAGCCCGTGACGACCCCCGACCTGCTTCCGATCGACTACGAGGGCACGCTCTACCGCCCGCCCTCGGAGGCCGACAGCTTGATCCTCCAGGCGACGATCGGCTGCAGCTACAACCGCTGCACCTTCTGCGCGATGTATCGGGACAAGCGCTTCCGCGTGCGTCCGATCGAAGAGCTGCGCTCGGAGATCCGCTGGGCAGCCGCGCACCTCGGGCCGGTGCGCAAGGTGTTCCTCGCCGACGGCGACGCGCTGATGGCGAAGTCGCGGTACCTCGAGCAGGTGCTCGATGCGTGCCGCGAGGCCTTCGGAGAGCTGCGCAGGGTGTCGTGCTACGCCTCGCCGCAGGCGCTCGCGGTGCGCTCGGTGGACGAGATGCGCGCGCTGAAGGCGAAGGGGCTCTCGCTCTACTACCTCGGCATCGAGTCGGGGCACGACGAAGTGCTCACGTGGCTCGACAAGGGCGTCGACGCCGCCGAGATGATCCGTGTCGCGAACAAGGCGCACGAGGCCGGCGTGAAGCTCTCGACGATGATCCTGCTCGGCGCGGGCAACCGCCGTCTGTCGCGCGAGCACGCGCAGGAGTCCGCGCGCGTCGTCAACGCGATCCAGCCGCGCTTCGTTTCGACGCTCGTCATGACGCCGGTCGAGGGCACGCCACTGAAGGAGTCGGCGCGGCGCGGCGAGGTCGACGAGCTGTCGCCGATCGAGCTCGCGGCCGAGCTGCGCGAGTTCCTGGCCGGGCTCGAACTCTCGGGATCGGTCTTCCGCTCGAACCACGCGTCGAACTACCTCGCGCTCGCCGGGAACTTGCCGCGCGACCGCGACTCTCTCGTGGCCGCGCTCGACGAAGTGCTGGCCGACCCGCGGCACGCGCCCTTCCGGCCGAAGTGGATGCGGGGGCTCTGAGAGAAGTACGGTACCGCGTTCGTTTTTCCAAAATAGCCCCCCCCCCCCCCCCCGCCGTTATTTTTAAAAAACGAACGCGGTACCGTACTTCTCTAGTGGTGCACTCCCGGCGCTTCGTGTCCGGTGCGCTCGACCCACGACTGGTAGTCACCGTGGAAGACCAGCGGCTGTTCGGCCGTGGACTCGCCGCCGCCGGAGAGGTCGAGCACCTTGTTCGCGAGCCCCTTGAGGAACAGGCGGTCGTGCGAGACGAAGATCAGCGTGCCCTCGAACTTGCAGAGCGTCTGGATCAGCATCTCCTTCGTGACCAAGTCGAGGTGGTTGGTCGGCTCGTCGAGCACCAGGAAGTTCGGCGGGTCGTAGAGCATCTGCGCGAGCACGAGGCGCGAGCGCTCGCCGCCGGAGAGCACGCGGATCGGCTTGTCGATCTCGTCGCCCTGGAAGTCGAAGGCGCCGAGCAGGTTGCGCTTCGACGAGACGGTCGCCGTGGGGAAGGCGTGGTCGATCTGCTCGTAGACGGTCAGGTTCGGGTCGAGGATGTCGAGCGCGGATTGCGCGAAGTAGCCGAGCTTGAGGCTCGCACCGAGCTTCACCTGGCCCGCGTCGGGCGTCACGTCGCCGACGATCATCTTGAGCAACGTCGACTTGCCCGCGCCGTTGACTCCCATCACGCACCAGCGCTCGCCGCGCGTGATCTCGAGGTCTAGCCCCTTGTAGACGGTGTGGTCGCCGTAGGCTTTGTGCACGCCGTTGAGCTTCGCGACGTCGTTGCCCGAGCGCGGCGGCGTCGGGAACTTGAACGGCACGAGCACGCGCTTCTTCGGCGGCTCGAGCTTCTCGATCTTGTCGAGCTTCTTGACGCGCGACTGCACCTGTGCGGCCTTCGCGGCGTGCTTCTCGAAGCGCTCGATGAAGCGCTCTTCCTTCTCCAGCATCTTCTGCTGGCGCGCGAAGGCGGCCTCGGCGTCGGCCTCGCGCAGCACGCGTTCGCGGTCGTAGAAGTCGTAGTTGCCGCCGTAGACGACGAGCTCGCCGCCGTCGACCGCGACGATCTTCTTCACGACGCGATTCATGAAGTCGCGGTCGTGGCAGGTCATCAACACCGCGGAGTCGCTGGCGCGCAGGAAGCCCTCGAGCCAGAGGATCGACTCGATGTCGAGGTGGTTGGTCGGTTCGTCGAGCAGTAGCACGTCCGGCTTGCCGATCAGCACCTTCGCGATCGAGACGCGCATGCGCCAACCGCCGGAGAGCTCGCCGACGTCGCCGTCGACTTGCGCGTCGCGGAAGCCGAGCCCGGCGAGCACTTCGCGCGCCCGCGCCTCGAGCTCGTAGCCGCCGAGCTGCTGGTACTCGCCCTGCACCTCGCCGAAGCGGGCCAGGATCTCGTCCATCTCGTCCATGCGCTCGGGGTCGCTCATCGCCGCCTCGAGCTCGACCACCTCGTGGTGCAGGTCGCCGAGCCGGCCGCTGCCGGCGATCGCCTCGTCGAGCACGGTGCGCCCGCTCATCTCGCCGGCATCCTGCTTGAAGTAGCCGATCGAGAGGTTCTTCGGCACGGACACGTTGCCCGAGTCCGGCGCCTCCTCGCCGACGATCATCTTGAACAGCGTCGACTTGCCGGAGCCGTTGGGACCGACCAGGCCGACCTTGTCGCCGGGGTTGAGCTGGAAGGACGCGTCGAGCAGCAGGGCCTGCCGTCCGAAGTGCTTCGAGAGAGAATTGAGCGCGATCATGAGCCGCGCAGAGTAGCCCGAGTTCGCCGGATCGGGAAGGCGTCCCGGCGCCCGAAGCGGCTCGACGAGCGGAGCGAACGGGTCGCGTGCCCTTCGGCCGGTCAGTGTGCAGAATGAGCGTCCCTCGCTCGCTGCTCTCCAGCCCTCCCGCCTTCGATGATCCGTCGACTCCTGATCCCGGTCCTGCTCGCCGCGACCGCGCTGCACGCGCAAGCCGCCCCCCGCCAAGTCGCGCGACCCGCCGGACCCCTGCTGATCTCCGACGTGCGGCTCGAGCAGGACGCGGAAGCCGCGCGCGTCTCGATCGTCGTGCGCGACGGGCGCATCGCGCAGATCCTGCCGGCCGGCACGCCGCCGCCCGCGGGGTTGCGCCGGATCGAGGGCGACGGCGCGCTCTGCCTGCCGGCCTTCGTCGACGCCTTCACGCGCGCGGGTTGCGCGACGCCCGAGCCGGTCGTCGACCGCGACCTGGCGCCGGACACCAAGGCGGACGTCGCGCTCGGCATGCGCGAGGCGAATCGCAAGGGGTTGCAGCCGGCCTTCCGTGCCGTCGACATTCTGAAGTTCGAGGACGAGGTGCTCGAGGGCTTTCGCGCGCAGGGCTTCGGCGTGCTGCACAGCTCACCGGACGAGGAACTGCTCGCCGGCCAGTCGACGCTCGTGACCAGCGGTCCCGCGGCGCTGCGCGATCGCGTGCTGCAAGCGGTCGTGGGGCAGAGCGCGGGCCTGCGCTCGCGCGGACGCGGTTATCCTTCGACGCTGATGGGTTCGATGGCGCAGTTGCGCCAGTTCTTCCTCGACGCCGGTCTCCACGAGCGACGCATGGCCGCGCCCGCGCTCGGTCGCCGGGAACCGTACGACGCGGACCTGGACGTCGGCGCGCGGCTGCTGGCCGGTGCACAACGCGTCTGGGCGCGCGCAGACTCGCGCGACGACATCGAGCGCTGGCTCGGCCTCGCGCAGGAATTCGGCCTGCGGCTCGTGATCGTCGGCGGCCGCGATGCGTGGATGCTGGCGGACCGCCTGAAGGCCGCGGAGATCCCCGTGGTGCTGACGCTCGACTGGGGCAAGGAACCGAAAGACCCGGCGAAGGACGCGAAGCCGAAGGAGCCGGAGCCCGAGAGCGACGCGGCCGAAGGCGAAGTCGACGAGGGTGCCGAGGCCGCGGACGAGAGCGCCGAGGCGACGGAAGCGCCCGCAGCCGCAGAGAAGTCGGCCGACGGCTGGATCTACGAGGAACCGTTCGCGCTGCGCGTCGAGCACCGTCGCGAGTGGGAACGGCATCGCGACGGGGTGCTGCGGCTGGCCGAGGCGGGCGTCGCCTTCGCCTTCGGATCCGCGGGCGACTCGCCGAAGGAACTGCGCGAGCGCATCGCGACCGTCGTCGAAGCCGGACTCGACCCCGCCGTCGCGACGCGTGCGCTGACCGTCGGCGCGGCGGAGTTGTTCGGAGAGTCCGAGCGCATCGGCGCCGTCCAGCCCGGCTTCGAGGCGCACCTCGCGCTGTGGACCGACGCGCCGTGGGCCGAGGGTGCCAAGCTCTCGTGGTTGATCGTCGACGGCGAGAGCTTCGAGCTCGCGGCGGGTGACGACGAGGCGAGCAACGAAGCAGCGGACGTCGAAGCGACCGGGTCGTGGAGGCTCGACTTCGCCGGAAACGACCGCGCCGACGCCGAGATGGACCTCACCATGGCCGAGGACGGCTCCGTGACCGGCACCGCGAAGTACAGCGCGCCGAACGGCGACGCCTTCGAGGTCGAGCTGACCGGGACCGTATCGGGCGACCGCCTGCAGCTCTCCGCGACCACGCAGATCGAGGGCTTCCCGATCGAGATCACAGTAGACGCCCGGATCGAGGGCGACGCGATGAACGGCAAGACGGTCTGGAAGACGGCCGGAGGCAGCGAGACGAACGAGTTCCGCGGGGAACGCCGGCCGCAGGGAGAGGGACAGTGATGCGCTTCATCCACACGACTGGGCTGCTGCTCGTAGCCGCGCTCGTCTGGGCCGCACCGCTCTCGCGCGCCGGGGATCACCCGATCGAAACCGACGCGGATCGCGCGCCGCGCACTCGCACCGGCGGCAGTTGCGTCATCCGCGGCGCCACCGTGCACACGGCGGTCGGGACGCCTGTCGTGGCCGACGTGCTCGTGCAGGACGGCAAGCTCAAGGCGATCGGTGAGTTCACCGCACCCGAAGGCATCGTCGAGCTCGACGGCACGGGCAAGCACCTGACGCCCGGCGTCGTCGACCCGCACTCGCACATGGGGATCTCGCGCGGCGTCAACGAAGGCAGCGTGTCGATCTCCGCGGAGGTGCGCGTCGGCGACAGCATCGATCCGGACGACGTCGCGCTCTACCGTGCGCTCGCCGGCGGCTGCACGACGATCCACACGATGCACGGCTCGGCCAACGCGATCGGCGGCCAGAACCAGGTGCTCAAGCTGAAGTGGGGGCGTAGCGCGGAGGAACTGAAGTTCACGGGCGCGACCCCGACGATCAAGTTCGCGCTCGGCGAGAACCCGCGCCGGGCGAACTGGGGCGAAGGCGATCGCTTCCCCGGCAGCCGCATGGGCGTGCACATCGTCTTCGAGCGCGCCTTCGAGCGCGCGCGCGAGTACCAGCGCGAGTGGGCCGCCTACGCCGAAGCGCTGGCGAACGGCGAGGAAGCGGCGGAACCACGTCGCGACCTGCGGCTCGAGGCGATCGCGCGCGTGCTCGACGGCACGCTGAAGGTGCACTGCCACTGCTACCGCGTCGACGGCATCCTGATGATCCTCGACGTCGCGGAGCGCTACGGCTTCCGCATCGGCGTGCTGCAACACGTGCTCGAGGGCTACAAGGTCGCGGCAGAGATCAAGGCCTCCGGCGCCGCGACCTCGACCTTCGCCGACTGGTGGTCGTACAAGGTCGAGGCCTACGACGCCGTGCCGCAGAACGCCGCCCTGTTGGCGCGTGCCGGCGTGTCGAGCTCGATCAACTCGGACTCCGACGACCTCGTACGCCGCATGTTCGGCGAAGCGGCGAAGAGCGTGCGCTACGCCGGCATGGATCCCGTCGGCGCGCTGCAACTCGTCACGCTGATCCCCGCGCAGCAGCTGGGCATCGCGAACCGCGTCGGTTCGATCGAGGTGGGCAAGGACGCCGACCTCGTGCTGCACTCGGGTCCGCCGCTGTCGTCGCTGTCGCGCGTCGAGTGGACGATGGTCGACGGCGAGCTCGAGTTCGAGCGCCGCGACGCCTTCGGGCTCGACGCGGCTCCGCTCACGGCTCCGAGCCTCGAGCTCGAGCTCCCCGAAGCATTGACCTGGAATCCCGAAGGCGGACCGACGACCGCGCTCGTCGGCGGAACCGTGCACCCGGTCGTCGGCGAGGCGATCGAAGGCGGCACGGTGATCTTCCAGGCCGGCCGCATCCTCGCGGTCGGCCGCGAACTGCCGATCCCCGGCGGCGCGCGCATCGTCGACGTGACGGGCAAGCACGTCTATCCCGGCATGATCGCGCTGAACACGGCGCTGGGCATCGCCGAGATCGAAGCGGTCGAGGCGACGCAGGACGTGCGCGAGATCGGCGGCAACCAGCCCGACGTCGGCGTCGCCGAGATCATCCACGCCGAGTCCGCGCACTTCGGCGTGACGCGCGCGGGCTGCGTGACGCGCACGCAGACGGCGCCGCAGGGCGGTGGTCCGCTGCGTGGGCAGTCGGCGGTGTTGCGCCTCGCCGGCGACACCTCGCGCGAGATGGTGCAGGTGGCGAACGACATGTTGCACGTCAGCTTCCCGCGCGTGTCGAACACCGCGGAGAAGAAGGACGTCCCCGACGCGGTGAAGGAGCTCGAGCGCCTGTTCGAGGACGCGCGCGAGTACCGGCGCGTGCAGGACGAGGCCGCCGCCGCCGGCATCGCGCCGCCGGTCGTCGACCCGCGCCTCGCGGCTCTGGCGCCCTACGCGCTCGGCGAACGCCGCGTGGCGCTGCACGCCTCGAACGCGCAGACGATCCTCTTCGCGCTGCGCTTCGCGAAGGAACAGGAACTGGACGCCGTGCTCTACGGCGCCACCGAGGCGTGGAAGGTCGTCGACACGATCGCGCGCGAGGGCGTCCCGGTCGTGCTCGGCCCCGTGCTCGGCATTCCGTCGTCGCGCTACGACCCGTACGACGCCGTCTACGCGAACGCCGCGGTGCTGATGCGCGCGGGCGTGCCGTACGCGATCCACTCGGCGGACAACATGAACCCGCGCAACCTGCCGCACCACGCCGCGATGGCGGCGGCCTTCGGGCTTCCGCATGAGGAAGCGCTGCGCTCGATCACGCTCTATCCGGCGCGCATCCTGGGCCTCGAGCAGGAACTCGGCGGCCTCGCGTCCGGCATGATCGCGGACGTCGTCGTCACCGAGGGCGACCTGCTCGAGATCACTTCGGGAGTGGACTACGTCTTCGTCGACGGACGTCAGGTCGACCTCGAGAACCGGCAGACGCTGTTCTACGAACGCTACGCGAAGCGGCTCGAGCGGATGATGGCGCGCTGACGGTCAGCGTTCAGGACAGGACACGCCGAAGTAGCTGCCGGGGAACGCGCTGCGCGGACCGTCGGGCTGATCGGCGAGCTTGTCGATCTGTACGGCGCAGACCTTGAACTCGGCAGTGCCCGTCACGGGGTCACCGATGTCGTTCGTGAGCAGGTTCGCGCGCGCGGAAGTGAAGTGGAACGGCATCCAGACGACGCCGCGCTTCACTTGCCGCGAGTGCACCGCGCGGCACTGCAGTTCGCCGCGGCGTGACGACACGCGCACGACTTCGCCGTCCTCGATCTCGCGCTTGCGCGCGTCGCTCGGGTGGATCTCGACGTACGCCTCGGGTTGCTTCTCGGAGAGGCCGACGGCGCGGGTCGTCTGCGTCGCCGCGTTGTAGTGGTACAGCGTGCGGCCGGTGGAGAGCAGCAGCGGGTAGAGCTCGTCCGGGAGCTCGAGCGAGGGGCGGTACTCGACCGCTTGGAACAGGCCCTTGCCGCGCAGGATGCCGCCTTCGTGCAGGAAGGTCGTGCCGGGGTGCTGCGCGTCGGGGCACGGCCACTGGATGCCGTGGCCGAGGCGCTCGATGTGCTCGTGGCTGATGCCGGCGAACTTCGGCGCGTCCTTCGCCATCTCGGCGTAGACCTCGCGGGGGTGTTCGTAGTTCCAGTCGGCGCCGGCCGCGCGTGCAAGGTCGACGAGGATCTCCCAGTCAGCGCGCGCGCTGCCGGGGGCGTCGACGCCCTTGCGCACGCGCTGCACGCGCCGCTCGGAGTTGGTGAACACGCCGTCCTTCTCCGCGAAGCACGCGCCCGGCAGCACGACGTCGGCGAAGCGCGCCGTCTCGGTCAGGAAGATGTCCTGCACGACGACGAACTCGACCTTGTTCATGCCCTCCTCGAGGCGCGTGACGTTCGGCTCTGAGAGGAGGATGTCCTCGCCCATCACGAAGAACGCCTTGATGCGGTCTCCCGCGGCCTTGATCATCTGGTTCAGGTTCAGGCCGGGGTTCGGATCGAGCGCGACACCCCACGAGGCTTCGTACTTCGCGCGCACCGCCGGGTCGTCGACCGACTGGTAGCCGGGGTAGTACACCGGTGTTGCGCCGGCGTCGTTCGCGCCCTGCACGTTGTTCTGGCCGCGCAGCGGGTTCATGCCCGTCGACGCCTTGCCGAGGTGTCCCGTCATCAGCACGAGGTTCGACAGCGCGTAGACGTTGTCTGTGCCGTGGCTGTGTTCGGTGATGCCGAGAGTGTAGTAGATGCCGGCGCGCTCGGTCGTCGCGTATTCGCGGGCGGTGGCGCGGATGTCGTCCGCGGAGACGCCGGTGACGCGCTCCGCTTCTTCCGGCGTGTACTTCATCACGGCCGCGCGCACCTCGTCGAAGTGCTCGGTGTTCTGGTCGACGAAGTCCTGGGCGACGAGCCCTTCGGTGACGATCACGTGCGCCATGGCGTTCAGCAGCCAGACGTCCGTGCCCGGATTCAGCTTCAGGTGCCGATCCGCGATGCTCGTCATCCAGATCGCGCGGGGGTCCGCGACGACCAGCTTCGCGCCGCGCCGCGCCGCGCGCTTCATCTCCATCGCGATGATGGGGTGGGCTTCCGACGTGTTCGAACCGATCACGAACAGGAAGTCAGCGTCTCGGATCTCCCTGATCGAGTTCGTCATCGCGCCCGCACCGAAGGTCGTGACCAGACCGGCCACCGTGGGAGCGTGTCATGTTGCGGCGCACTGGTGCACGTTGTTGGTCCCGTACACCGCACGGGCCAGCTTCTGCACCAAGTAGTTCTCTTCGACCGTGCAGCGCGAGGAGGAGACGAACGCCAGCGAGTCCTTGCCGTGTCTTTCCGCCACGCCGCGCATGCCGTCGGCCACGCGCTGTAGCGCTTCGTCCCAGCTCGCCTCGACGAGGCGCCCGTCCTCGGCGCGCACCAGCGGCACCGTCAGGCGGTCGGGGTGGTCGATGAAGTCGTAGGCGAAGCGCCCCTTCACGCACAGGTTGCCGTCGTTCGGGAGCGTCCCGACCGGCGGGCTCGTGACCTTCACCACGCGGCCCGCGCCGTCGTTCGCCGCGCGGTCGACGTTCAGCTCGAGCTGACAGCCGACGCCGCAGTAGTTGCACGTCGTGCGGACCTTCTCGAGTTCGCGGTCGGGCTTCGCGCCGCTCGTCAGCGGCAACTTCTCGGCCATCGCGCCGGTCGGGCAGACGTCGACGCAGCCGCCGCACAGCTCGCAGCTCGTGTCGAAGAGCGAGGCGCGGTCCGAGGTCGAGATGGTCGTCTCCGCGCCGCGGCGCGCCAGCGTGATCGCGGTGACTTGTTCGACTTCGTCGCAGTAGCGCGTGCAGCGCGCGCAGAGGATGCACTTCTCCGCGTGGAAGCGGATGTACGGGTTGCGGTCCTCGTCGCGGTTCGCGCGCAGGCTCTCGAGCTTCGGCCAGTCCGTGGGAGCGCCGAATTCCTGCGCCATCGCGTGCAGTTCACAGTCCTTGCCCGGCGCGTTCGGATCGAGGACCGGCTGGTCGGAGAGGTACAGCGCGAACAGCGCGCGGCGGTGTTCGTCGATGCGGTCGGACTGCGTGCGCACGACCATGCCGGCTTGCGCGCGCGTGGCGCACGCGGGAGGCATGCGCTTCCAACCGTCGACCTCGACGAGGCAGGTGCGGCACGCGCCGGCCGGATCGAGCCGCGGGTCGTGGCACAAGGTGGGCACGCGCTTGCGCGCGCGCGAAGTCACGTCGAGCAGCGTCTCTCCCTCGCGGAAGTCGTACAGCCGGCCGTCGACGGTGATTTGGTTGCCTTGGATCATGGGAAGGCCGGCTCAGTCGTCAGCTGGGAATTCGCCGGGGAACCAGCGCATCGCGCTGGTCAACGGGAGGGCCGCGGTCATGCCGAGGCCGCAGATGGAGCCCTCGACCATCTCGTGGGCGACGCGGGCGACGTGTTCCAGGTGCGCGCCGTCACCGCCGGCGTCCACGTGCCGCTTGAGCGCTTCGTGCTGGTAGCGCGTGCCGATGCGACACGGCGCGCACTGGCCGCAGCTCTCCTCCGAGAAGAAGCGCAGCTGGTCGAGCGCGGCGTCCTTCAGGTCGCGCGTCGTGTTCAGCACGACGACGCCGGCGGAGCCGAGCATCGAGTCGACTTCGGCGAGCGCCTTGAAGTCGAGCGGGCGCGCCGACTCCGACGCCGGCAGGAAGCCCGAGGACGCACCGCCGGGCGAGAAGGCTTTCAGTTCGCCGATCACGCCGCCGCCGGCTTCGAGCAGCTCGTCGAGCGTCGCGCCGAGCGGTAGTTCGTACACGCCCGGCTTCGCGACGTCGCCGGACAAGCAGTAGAGCTTCGTCCCCGCGCCGGTGCGGCCGAGCGCCTTGAACCACGCGCCGCCGCGCAACACGATCGAAGGCACGCAGGCGATCGTCTCGACGTTGTGGATCAACGTCGGCTTGCCCCACAGGCCGACCTCGACCGGGAAGGGCGGCTTGAGCCGCGGCATGCCGCGCTTGCCCTCGAGCGCCTCGAGCAGCGCGGTCTCCTCGCCGCAGATGTAGGCGCCTTGGCCGGCGTGCATGTGGAAGTGCAGGTCGGCGTACAGGCCGCGCGAGCGTGCTTCGTCGAGGGCGCGCTGCAGCTCGCGGCGCGGGAGCTCGAACTCGCCGCGCAGGTAGCAGTAGATCTCGTTCGCGCCGACCGCGCGCGCCGCGATCGCGAGGCCTTCGACGACGAGGTCGGGCCGGCGCAGCAGAACCTCGCGGTCCTTGAAGGTCCCGGGCTCGCTCTCGTCTGCGTTCAACACGACGTAGCGCTGTTTCTGCGCCTGGCCGGCCACACCGCGCCACTTGATGTGCGCGGGGAAGCCGGCACCGCCGCGTCCTTGCAGGCCGGCGGCTTCGATCGCGTCGATCACGGCGTCCGCGCCCAGCTCTCGCGCGCGCTCCGACGCCGCGCCGCCGAAGTCGCACGGACCGGCGAGGTCGAGCGCGAGGCGTTCGGGATCCGGGCCGCTGGGCCAGATCGTGCCGCGCCACGGCGCCTCGTCCTCGGCGCCCGGCCGCACCGCGCGCCAGTCGTTCCCGGCGGAGGCGCACTCCGCGGCCTCGACCTCGGGCAACACCACGCGGTCCTTCAACACTGCCGGCGCCCGGTCGCAAGCGGCGAGGCAGGCGGCTTCGCGGACCGGCAGGCCGGCCTGAAGCGCTGCGGCCAGCACTGCGTCCGCGCCTCGCATGCGGCAGGAGAGTCCGGTGCAGACGGCGAGGCGGCGGTCGCCCGCGCGCAGCAGGTCGAAGAAGCTGGCGACGCCGAAGACGTCGGCCTCGTGCTGACCGGTCTCGCGGGCCACCTCGGCGGCGGCGCCGGGACGAAGGCCCCCGGCCGCTTGGAGGCGATCCGGGACGTCTGCTCTCTGCGATTCGCTGCTCATCGGCGGAGGATCGTAACCGCAAGGGGAGTCTCGCGTCGCCCTCCGCGCGTCGCGTGCCGACCACGAATGGACACGAAAAAAGCCGAAGCCGGACAGGGGGGGGCGTCCAGCTTCGGCCGGCCTCCCGCAGTTGGGGGCCTGTTTGCGCTTGCGCGCACTCTTTCGTCTCAGAGAGAGAGCTAGCCCAGCCGTGCAGACGGCGGGGCGTCGAGAACCGAGAGTTCCGGAACCAGCCTCGAGGAGGAGGAGGAGAGACAGGTTCCGTGCCTCACGAGGGGACGGATCCGCACGCGCGGGGCGGATGGATCGGGGCGGGAGATCCGTCCGCGGGCCGTGAGACGACCGAAGTCGTGACTGGGCCTTGCCTTCCGTTGCTCGGTGGGCGGAGCCATTAGAGGACATCGTCGCGCCCGGGGGGAGTCGGGTATTCACCCTAGATGCTCCAGATCGGGGCAGTTTCCGGCAGGACTGCCTTCACCCAGAGGGAGCGATCCGCCCTCGCGGGCCCCAGAAGGGCGGTCCGGGCTCTTCCCGAGTAGAGTGCGGGCGTGAAGTGGCTTCCCCGGATTTTGGTCGCGGCCGTCGTCGCAGCGGTGTGTGTGCTCGGCTGGATGGCCTTCGAGCGCTCCCGGGGAGACTCGTCGGGCGTCGAGCTGGTCGACGTGCGGCAGGATGTCGAGCGCCTGATCGAGGAACGTGGCCCGGTCGAGCGCGGCCCCGGCCTGACGCGGGTGCCGCTCGACGAGGAACGGGCGCAGAGCTTCTTCCCGAGCCTCAAGCACGACCGCGACGTCTACGACCCGCAGACGTACTTCCGCAACCGCCCGAACTTCGTCGCGCCGCGTCAGTTCAAGGAACACCCGCGCGGGGAGTGGACGATCCGCTTCAACGCCGCGGGCTTCAAGAGCGACCGCGAGCTGCTCGAGGTCGCGCCAGACCTGCGCGTGCTCGTCGCGGGCGACTCGCACTCCGAAGGCGTCGTGCCGACCGAGGAGAACTACTGCTCGCTGCTCGAAACGCTCGCGCTCGAGGCGCACTCCGAGCGCAGCGTCGAGGTGCTGAACGCGTCGCGCGGCGGCTACATGCTCTACAACTACCTCGGCGTGCTGGAGAAGTACGCCGAGCTCGAGCCGCAGGTCTTCGTGATGGCCGTCTTCGGCGGGAACGACTTCACCGAGACGGTCCCGCTCTACGGCTACTTCGAGGGTGAGTCGCTCGAGGACGGACGCGAGGGTTGGGGGATGAAGGTCGCGCTGTCGCGGCGAGCCGGTCCGGGATCCGGTCAGGCGCTGGCGCAGGGAATGCACCAGGAAGCGCTCTTCCACTACTCGCCGCGCTGGCGCGAGCTGGCGCTCGCGGCGAGCCTCGCGGTGACGCGCGAAGCGGCGCGCCAGTGCGCCGAGCGCGGCATCGCCTTCGTCCTGCTCTACATCCCGCCCGCGACGGACGCGCAGCCGGAGTTCTGCGCCGAGGGCATCGCGCAGGTGCTCGAGGTGTTCGGGATGACCGCCGCGGATCGCGGCGCCACGGAACGCATGGCGGACGAGTACCTCGCGACGATGGCCGCCGAGGGCGTCAAGGTCGTCGACTTGCGCCCGGCCTTCCGCGCCGCGCAGGAACCGCTCTACTGGCGCGCCGACCTGCACATCAACACGGCGGGCCACCGCGCGGTCGCGCGCGAGCTGCACCGCGCCGTGGAAGAAGTGGTCGGCGGATGACTTCCCTGCTGACGATCAACTGCATCGCGGCCGAGGCGCCGCGCCGCGACTTCGACGAGCACGTCCTTCCGCGCGTGTTGACGCGCTGGAGCGGCGAGCACCGCGTCGCGCACCTCGTCTCGGACGAAGTGCTGCCCACGCACGACGGCTACTCTCACCTCTTGCTGAACGGATCCGAGCTGTCTGCCGCGCGCGAGAACCCGCGCGACACGGACTTGATCCGCTGCATCCGTTCGTTCGCCGACGCGGACAAGCCGGTCTACGGCATCTGCTACGGCCACCAGATGATCGCGCGTGCCTTGGGCGGCGCGTGTCGTCGTGCCGCCGTCCCGGAGTTCGGTTGGCGGCGCGTGCGGCGCGTCGACAATCCGCTGTGGCGCGGGCTGGAGGACATGATCACGGTGCACTCGCACTACGACGAGGTGCATGACTTGCCGGATGCGTTCGAGGTGATCGCGTCGACGGACGACTGCGACGTCCAGGCCTTCCAGCTGCGCGGCGCGCGCGTGTGGGGCACGCAGTTCCACCCCGAGTTCTCCGCGTCCGCGGGGACCGCGATGCTGCAGGACAACCTGCGGACGGAAGCGCTCGCGCCGCGGCACTTCGTCGACGAGCTCGACGATCCGGTCCTGGTCGAGGCGAACCTTGCGCTGTTCGCGAACTTCTTCGCGAGCGGAAGCGCTGGCGTGTAGGAACGTACTGTGCCGCCCGGCGGCCCTAGGCCGCCGAGGCGGGCGATCGCGGCCAAATCAGTTACGGCACAGTACGTTCCTCACGCCGTGACGAGCTCGTCGGGCTTCGGCTCGAGGTGCTTCGCCGTCAGAGTGAACACACCGCCCTCGAAGCCGATCTGCGCCTCGTCTCCGCGGCCGACCTCGCCGGACAGGATCCCGTCGGCCAGCAGGTTCTGGATCTGCTTCTGGATGACGCGCTTCAGCGGGCGGGCGCCGTACTCGGGGTCGAAGCCCTGGGCGGCGAGCGCCTCCTTCGCGGGGTTCGAGACCTCCAGCACGATCTCCTGCTCGGAAAGGTGCTTCGCCAGGCGGTCGAGTTGCACGTCCACGATCTCGCGCAGCTGATCGGGCGTCAGCGGCTCGAAGGTCAGGACCTCGTCCAAGCGGTTCAGGAACTCGGGGCGGAAGAAGTCGCGCAGCTGCGACTCGCCGCGCAGGTTGCTCGTCATCAGAACGAGCGTCTGCGAGAAGTCGACCGTGCGGCCCTTGCCGTCCGTAAGGCGTCCGTCGTCGAGCAGCTGCAGCAGCACGTTGAAGACGTCCGGGTGCGCCTTCTCGACTTCATCGAGCAAGAGCACCGAGTGCGGCTTGCGACGCACCGCTTCGGTCAACACACCGCCCTCGTCGTAACCGACGTAGCCGGGAGGCGCGCCGATCATGCGGCTGACGGAGTGCTTCTCCATGAACTCGGTCATGTCGACGCGCACCATCGCGTGCTCGTCGTCGAACAGGAACTCCGCGAGCGAGCGCGCGAGTTCCGTCTTGCCGACGCCGGTCGGGCCGAGCAGCAAGAACGAGCCCAGCGGGCGCGACGTCTCCTGCAAGCCGGCGCGCGCGCGGCGGACCGCTTCGGAGATCGCCTTGACGGCGTTGTCCTGGCCGATCAGGCGCTCGTGGATGCGTTCCTCCATGTGCATCAGCTTCTCGCGCTCCGTCTCGAGCAGGCGCGAGGCGGGGATGCCCGTCCAGCGACTGACGACCTGCGCGATCAGCTCGGCGTCGACGGCTTCGGGCAACAACGCGCCGCCCGCCTGGACTTCGTCGAGGTGCTTCACGTTCTTCTCGAGCTTCGCCTCCGCCTCCGGGATGTCGCCGTAGCGGATCTGTGCGACGCGCTCGAAGTTGCCGTCACGTTCCGCGCGCACGGCTTCGTCGCGCAGGCTCTCGATCAGCAGCTTGCCGGCGCGGATCGACTGGATGAGGCTCTTCTCGTTGTCCCAGCGCGCGCGCAGGGTCTTGGCTTCCTCGCCGAGCTCCGCGAGCTCGCCGTCGATCTCGCGGACGCGACGCGCGGAACCCGCGCCTTCTTCGCGCTCGAGCGCGGTCTTCTCGATCTCGAGCTGGCGCACCTTGCGCTCGACCTCGTCGAGCTCTGGCGGCATCGAGTCGATCATCGTGCGCAGCTGCGACGCCGCCTCGTCGAGGCAGTCGATCGCCTTGTCGGGCATGAAGCGGTCCGAGATGTGACGGTCCGCGAGGCGCGCGGCCGCGACGACCGCGTCGTCCTGGATGCGGACGCCGTGGTGCACCTCGTAGCGCTCCTTCAAGCCGCGCAGGATCGCGATCGTGTCCTCGACCGACGGCTCGTCCACGAGCACCGGCATGAAGCGGCGCTCGAGCGCGGCGTCCTTCTCGATGTACTTGCGGTACTCGTCGACCGTCGTCGCGCCGATGCAGTGCAGCTCACCGCGCGCGAGCGCCGGCTTCAGCATGTTCGCCGCGTCCACGGCGCCTTCCGCACCGCCCGCGCCGACCATCGTGTGCAGCTCGTCGATGAACAGGATGATCTCGCCCGCCGACTCGCTGACTTCTTCGAGCACCGCCTTCAGGCGCTCCTCGAACTCGCCGCGGTACTTCGCGCCGGCGAGTAGCGAGCCGATCTCGAGCGAGATGACCGACTTGCCCTTGAGGCCTTCGGGCACGTCACCCGCGATGATGCGGTTCGCGAGACCCTCGACGATCGCGGTCTTGCCGACGCCCGGGTCGCCCATCAGCACCGGGTTGTTCTTGCGGCGGCGCGACAGCACTTGGATCACGCGACGGATCACGTCGTCGCGACCGATGACGGGGTCGAGCTTGCCGGCGCGCGCTTCCTCGGTCAGGTCGCGGCCGTACTTCTTCAGCGTCTCGAAGGTCGCCTCGGGCTCGGGAGTCGTCACGCGGCGGTTGCCGCGCACTTCGCGCAGCGCCGCCTCGACGCGCTCGGGCGTGATCTTGCGCGCGGCGAACAGCCCCTGCACCTCGGGCCCGCCCTTCTCGGTGAGCGCGAGCAGGATGTGTTCGGTCGAGACGAAGTCGTCCTCGAGGGACTGCGCGCGTTGTCCGGCGAGGCGCAGCACTTCGGCGAGGCCGCGGCTCATGCCGGTCTCGCCGCCCTGGCTGCGGGGCAGCTTCTTCAACTCGCGCGTGAGCTCGGCGCGCAGGACCTTGGGGTCCGCCTCGAGCTTCGCGAGCAGCGCGGAGGTCAGGCCCTCCGGCTCGTCGAGCAGCGCCACGGCGAGGTGCAGCGGCGTGAATTCGGGGTTCCCCGCCTGCTGCGCCAGCTCGTGCGCGCTCTGGATCGTGGCTTGGCTCTTCGTCGTGTATTGGTCAGTCATGTCCGTTGCCTCCCTTCGGCTTGCCCCAGGGTGCAACGGATGTGCCAATCCGTTGAACGGCCCTGGCGGGGCCAGGAGGGCGGTTTTGGCGCACTGAGACTGCCGTTCCGGCGCTTCGATCCGCCAAATCGGCGGTACGGAACCAGGTGTGAATCCTCACCCCCCCGGGCAAACAGGCGGCCCCTGGCCGCCTGTTTGCCCGGGGGGGTGAGGATTCACACCTGGTTCCGTACCGCCGTTGGTTCCGTACCGCCGCGTTCGGTTGGAAGTCGCATTTCGGCCTAGGGTGCGAGACGATCCCGCCCGCACCTCCGGAAATAGGAATTCCCTAAAGTCGGACGCCTCCCCCGGGAGCCTGGGATAGCCTTCAGTGAACGACGCAAGTGCCTGGCAAGGAACCACTTGCGTCCGCCGTGGTCACCGTCCGCAACCCGCGATCACTGAAGGAACATGCAGGAAATCACCCGTCTCTCCCGCGCCCTCTGCCTCCTCGCCGGAAGCCTCACGACCCCGCTGCTGGCCCAGGAGACCCTGCTCAGCACCCAGGGCGACCTCGCCGGAGACCGCTACGGCTACGCCCTCGCCGGCACCCTCGACGTCGACGGCGACGGACTCGGCGACTTCGTCGTGGGGGCGCCCTTCAACGACCAGGGCAGCGGTGACGCCGGGCAGGTGCGCGTGCACTCGGGAGCCGACGGCAGCCTGCTGCTGACGCTGCTCGGCGAGTCGCCCGGCGACCTCTTCGGCACGAGCGTCACGGGACTCGGCGACCTCGACGGCGACGGGCGCGACGACCTCGCCGTCGGCGCCTACGCGAAGGACGCGAACGGGACGGACTCCGGCGCGGTCTACGTCTTCTCCGGCGCGACGGGCGCGCAGCTCTTCCGCTTCCTCGGCGGGAGTGCGGGCGACCACTTCGGCTACGCCGTCGCGGCGGCCGGCGACGTGAACGGTGACGGCACCCCCGACCTGCTCGTCGGTTCGCGCGGCGAGGACCTCGGCGGACCGAACGCGGGCGCGGCGCTGGTCCTCTCGGGCGCGAACGGCAGCTTGATCCACCGCGTCGAAGGACAAGCGGCGCACGACCTGTTCGGCAGCGCCGTGTGCAGCCTCGGCGACCTCGACGGCGACGGCCTCCCCGAGTTCGCGGTCGGCGCGCGCTGGAACGACACGAACGGCGAGAACGCGGGATGCGTCGGCGTCTTCCGCGGCAGCGACGGCAGCCAGCTGATCCAGCTCGACGGCCTCGCGGCGGGCAACTTGTTCGGCAGCTCGCTCGCGTGCGCCGGCGACCTGAACGGCGACGGCTTGAACGAGCTGCTCGTCGGCAGCCCGGGCGCGGACCTCTTCGGCAGCAACTCGGGCTGCGTCCAGGCCTTCTCCGGCGCGAACGGCGCGGAACTCTTCCGCTGGCTCGGCGACCAGGCCGGTGACGCGCTCGGCGTGAGCGTCGCGGGCGCCGCCGACGTCGACGGAGACGGAATCCCCGACGTGCTCGCCGGCGCGGTCGGCGCGGACGCGGGCGGCACGAGCTCGGGCGCGGTGTACGTCTACTCCGGAGCGAACGGCTCGCGCTTGACGGTCGTCGACGGGACCACCACCGGCGAGCGCATGGGCTACGCCGTCGCGATGCTCGGCGACCTCTCCGCCGACGGCAAGGCCGAGGTCCTGCTCGGCGCGTACGGCGACGCGAACAAGGGCAGCTTGACCGGCAAGGCCGACGTCGTCTCGCTCGCCTGCCTCGCGCCGACGAACTACTGCGTCGCCGCGCTGAACGGCGCGGGCACGAACGCGCGGATCTCCCTCGAAGGCAGCCCGTCCGTCGCCGCCAACGACTTCACCCTCGCGGTGAGCGGCGCGCGCGCGCAGCAGTTCGGCGTCTTCTACTACGGCACGCAAGCGATGCAGGCGCCCTTCGGGAACGGCTTCCGCTGCGTCGACGGCCAGATCTTCCGCTTGCCCGCGCAGCAGCTCGACGCCGCCGGTGCCGGCAGCTACACGCTCGACCTCGCTTCGCCGCCCGACCAACCGACCGGCATCGCGGCCGGCGACGCCCTGTACTTCCAGTTCTGGTACCGCGACCCCGGCGGACCGCTGGGCGCGGGCGTGAACTTCTCGGACGCGCTGCGCGTGCACTTCTGCCCCTGATCGGCGCGCCGCGACCGACACCCTCCTCCTCCTGAGAGAGACCCCCTCGAGCGGATCGCAGCGACCGGCTGCGATCCGCTCACCCTCTTCGAGGCCGTCGCTCCGCCGAGGGTGGTACTGCGAAGGGTCCCGCGCACTGCCTCCAAGTGGGCATGTCCGATCGTGCGCTCGCATCTATCGTGAACGTGGAGCCGTCCGCCCGCTCGCGCCCGTTCCGCGTCCGCGCCGCGGCGACTCGACTCGCTCGAGAGGAGGAGCGCCATGTTCCGAACTACCCTGTCCGCGGCTCTGATGAGCCCGGTGATGGCATCCGTCGGCGTCGCGCAGACGCAGTGCCTGCACTTCGTCGAGCACGACTCCTTCCCGATCGACGACTTCGCCTTCGAGTTGGTCCACGCCGACCTGAACGCGGACGGCCACGAGGACTTGCTCGTCGGCAGCCAAGGTCCGCTGCAGGTCGAGGTGTTGCTCGGCAGCGGAACGGGCGACTTCGTCGGAGCACCGTCCGTCACGGCTCCAGGTGGCGCGATCGGCGGCCTCGCGGTCGGCGACCTGTCCGGCGACGGCATCCCGGACCTCGTCCTCGCCAGCAGCTTCCCGGCCCCCGGCTTCCTGCAGGTCTCGCTCGGAGTCGGCGACGGCAGCTTCGGACCCGCGACCTACTACTCCACGCGTCCCGAGCCCGGTGCCGTCCTGCTGCACGACGTCGACGGGAACGGCGCGCTCGACATCGTGACGGTGAACGAGTCGTCCGACGGCGTGTCCGTGCTGCTCGGCGCGGGCGACGGCAGCTTCGGACCCGCGCGGCTCTTCGCGACGCGCAACGGTCCACGCGAGGTCGCGGTGATCGAACTGAACGGTGACGCCGCGCCCGACCTGGCGGTCACGAACTTCTACTCGGACAACATCTCGATCCTCGTCGGCGTCGGAGACGGGACCTTCGTGACCAGCGCGTACGTCGTGGAACCCGGTACCCAGGCCCTCGCGGTCGGCGACGTCACGAGCGACGCGATCGACGACCTGGTGACGACCAGGTACTCCGCCTCGGGGTATCGCTTGTACAGCTACGCGGGACTCGGGAACGGGACCTTCGGTCCGGAGCAGGCGAGTCCGGACGTCTCGGGCATGCCGTCGAAGCCGCTCGTCTTGTACGACGTCGACGGGGACGGCTTGCTCGACGCGGTGGGGGCCCGCGACGACCGCACGACCGTGCGGCGCGGATCGGGGGACGGTCTGTTCGGGTCACTCGAGGTGATCGAGGGCGGCTACGACCAGCGCGCGATTGCGATCGACGACTTCGACGAAGACGGACGGCCCGACTTCGCCGTGCTGAGTCGCGCGCCGGACGAAGTGCGCATCCTGTTGCAGCGACCCACCGGCGCGGAGTCGTACTGCAACACCTCGCCGAACTCGGCGGGCGTCGGCGCGCTGATCACGGCGACGGGATCGTTCCGCGTCGCGGACGACGACTTGCAGCTCTCGGTGAGCGCGCTGCCTCCGCACGAGCCCGGCTTGTTCTTCTGCGGCGATCTCGAGGACGACGTACCGTTCGAGGGCGGGACGCTCTGCGTCGGCGGGACGCACGGCCTCTTCCGCATCCTGCCGGCGCTCGATTCCGGCGCGGCGGGGGTCGCCACGCTCGATCTCGAGCTCTTCGCGCCGCCCTTCGACCAGCCGTGGAGCGCGGTGCTGCCGGGCTCGAGTTGGTCGTTCCAATACTGGTACCGCGACGCCGCCGCCACGCCGGGATCCCGCGTCAACCTCAGCGACGCAGTGAGCGTGAGCTTCTGTCCCTGAGTGCCGCCCGTGTAAGACCCGCTCGCTCGAGGCGCGTGTTTCCAAGCACTTAGAGGCGCCGCGGGCAGGGGCCGCGCGAAATCGCGGGGGGAGGGAACTCCCCGCGGGCTCGTTCCGTCCGAAGGCTTGAAGGAACCGCCATCGGCCAACAAGGAGCGCCGCCCCAGCGCACGGGTTCAGAGCACGCTGGGGCAGCCATCAGGAGACCTCGGCTGGCCGACCGAGGTTCCTTCATATAGGTCCGAGTTCGGGAAGAGTTTCCAGCGAACTCCGACTTAGATCCGGCGAGGGGTCCCCGCGGGCGGGGATCCCTCGCTTTCTGTACGGAACCAGGTTCCTTTCCTCACACCTCGGCCCGAGCGCTCCGGCAGCGAGCGAACCGCCGGCCGAGGTGTGAGGAAAGGAACCTGGTTCCGTACCTCAGCCCTCGATCGTCTCGCGGACCAAGGGGTGCTCCTCGAGGATCGCGATCAAGCGGCGGCGGTGTTCGTCCTCGAGCGGCGCGAGCGGGGAGCGCACTTCCTCGCGGCAGCGACCGAGGTGCGCGAGCGCGGCCTTGAGCGGCACCGGGTTGACCTCGATGAACAGCGCGCGGATCAGCGAGGCGAGTCGTTCCTCGAGCTCGTCGGCGCGTTCCGCGTCGCCGCCGGTGGTCGAGGCGCCGAGCAGCTCGACGACTTCGTCCGGGGCGAGGTTGCCGACGACGTTCACCGCGCCCACCGCGCCGAGCAGCGCCATCGGGCGGATCAAGCGGTCCTCGCCGCAGAGCACGGCCAGGTCGGAGGACTGGCGGATGCGGGCGACGCGCTCGACTTCGCCCGAGGCTTCCTTGATCGCGACGATCGACTCGTGGCGCGCGGCGAGTTCGCAGGCGAGATCGGGGTCGAGGTCGGACCCGGTGCGCGCGGGCACGTTGTAGAGCAGGATCGGCGAGTCCGTCGCGTCGGCGACGCGCCCGAAGTGCGTCAACAGGCCGCGGCGGCTCGGCCGGTTGTAGTAGGGCGTGACGACCATCAAGCCGTCCACGCCGCAGTTGTCGGCGAAGCGCGCCAGCTCGACGGTGGATTGTGTGCAGTTCGTCCCGACGCCCGCGACGACCGGCAGGCGGCCGCGCGAGAAGTCGACCGCCGCGTGGATCAAGCTGCGGCGCTCGAACTCGTTCATCGTCGTCGACTCGCCCGTCGTGCCCGCGACGACGATGCCGTCCGTGTCGTGCGCCGCGTGGTACTCGATCAGTTCCTCGAAGGCTTCGAGGTCGAGGCGCCCCTCGTGGAAGGGGCTGGGGAGCGCGACGTAGCTGCCGTGGTAGAGGGGCTGCATGGGAGCGTCTCAGGCGACGGTGGCAGCGGCTTCGATCCGCTGGAGCATGCTTCCGACCGCCGGACGCACGCCGATGAAGAGTGACTGCGCGACGATCGCGAAGCCGATGTTCAGTTCCTCGAGCCAGGGGAGGCGCGCGATCGGGCCGACGTTGTCCTCGTCGAGTCCGTGACCGGCGTTGACCCGCAACCCCAGCTCGTGCGCGGCGCGGGCAGCGTCGACGAGGCGGGCGAGTTCCCGCTCGCGCGCGGCTCCGGTCGCGTTCGCATAGGCGCCGGTGTGCAGCTCGACGAAGGCGGCGCCGGTTCGCGCGCCGGCTTCGAGCTGCGCGCGGTCGGGATCCACGAACAGACTGACGAGCCCGCCGCGTTCCGTCAGCGCGGGAACGACATCCGCCAGGCGCGACGCTTCGCGCACGACGTCGAGGCCGCCCTCGGTCGTGATCTCGGCGCGGTTCTCGGGGACGAGGCAGAAGGCGTCGGCGCCGCTCTCGAGCGCGATCGCGACCATCTCGGGGTGCAGGCTACACTCGAGGTTCAGCAGCGTCCCGATCTCCGCGCGCAGTCGCCGCACGTCGTCGTCCTGGACGTGGCGCCGGTCCTGCCGCAGGTGGCAGGTGATTCCGAGCGCTCCGGCCGCCTCACACTCGAGGGCGAAGCGCACCGGATCCGGGAACGCCTCGCGGCGAGCTTGGCGCACGGTCGCCACGTGATCGATGTTGACGTGGAGTCGCACCATCCGGGCCGATTCTAGTGTTCCGGGAGCCGCGCCTGAACAAGATGGGTGGCAGCTTTCGAGGGTCGGCGCTCCGTGCTTAGACTTGGCGCTCATGCGCATCATCGCCGGAGAACACCGTGGCCGCCGCCTCGCCGCCCCGCCCGGGCAAGGCACTCGGCCGATGCTGGACCGAGTGCGGGAGGCCATGTTCTCGACGCTCGGGGACGGCATCGTCGGGGCGCGCGTCCTCGACCTCTTCGCCGGCACCGGGAGCCTGGGCCTGGAGGCGCTCTCGCGGGGCGCCGAGGAGGCGCTGTTCATCGAGCGCGACCCGCGCGTCGTGAAGGTGCTCAGCGAGAACGTGAAGTCGCTGAACCTCGAGTCGAAGGCACTGATCCGCGCCAGCGACGCCCTCGACCCGCGCTCGTGGAAGGCGCTCGGCGACGAACCGCCGCTCGTGGTCTTCCTCGACCCGCCGTACCCCTTCCTGAAGGACGACCGGCGCCCGAAGGTCTTCGCGGCGATCGAAGCGCTGCGCAAGGACTACCTGGCACCCGGCGGCCGCATCGTCTTCCACTGCCCGCGGCGGCAGGTCGACGACGAACACTTCCCCGACGACTGCGTCGCGCACGAGCGCATCTACGGCAACTCCGCGCTCTGGTACATCGAGCCGGCCGGCGACGCCTTCTACGAGCCCGAGCTGTCGGTGGACTCGATCGACTACGGCGAGGACGATTTGCTCGTCGACGACTTCGACGACGAGGACCAGCTGATCGACATGAGCTGGGTCGACGAGGACGACGAGTGAACGAACTCCGCGGCCGGCTCGCGCTGGGCGGTGCCCTGGTGACGGGGCGCGTCCTGTTCGACGGGCCGACCATCGCTGCGGTCGAGCCGTTGCCCGAGCTCGCCGGCGAAGACTCGATGCCGATCGTCGCGCCGGGCTTCGTCGACCTGCACGTGCACGGCTTCGGCGGCTGCGATCCGTTGGAGGACCTGGCGGGTATGGCGGCGGCGCTCGCGCGGCAGGGGACGACGGCTTTCCAACCGACGCTCTTCCCCGGCGATCCGCAGCGGCTCGGCGCCGACTGTGTGGCGCTGTGGTCCGTCGCCGAGGTTCTGCGCAGCGGCGCGCGCGTGGTGGGCATCCACTGCGAAGGGCCGTTCGTCAATCCGGCGGCGGCGGGGGCCCTGCCGGTGCACGACCTGGCGTTGCCGACGGTCGAAGCGCTGCGCGCGATCCTCGGGCCGTCGACGGGCGGCGGGCGCGGCGTGCGGACGATGACGATCGCGCCGGAGTTGCCGGGCGCGCTGGATCTCGTGCGGGAACTCGCGCGCTGCGGCGTGCGCGCTTCGCTCGGGCACTCGCGCGCCCGCGCGGAAGACGCGCGCCGCGCCGAGTCCGCCGGCGCTTCGGGCGTGACGCACCTCTACAACGCGATGTCCGGCCACCACCACCGCGAGGCGGGACTCGTCAGCGCGGCGTTGCTCTCGGACTTGTGCTTCGCGGAGCTGATCGGCGACTTGGTGCACGTCGGCGTCGAGGGGGTGCAGGTTGCGCTCGCGGCGCGGGGGCCGCAGGGGCTGGCGCTCGTGTCGGACGCGCTGCGAGGAGCGGGCACGGGTTGCGATCACTTCCACTCGCACGGTCGCGAGCACTTGCTGCAGGGCGGCGCGGCCTACTACCCGCCGCAGTCCGAGGGCGAAGGACCGACACTCGCGGGGTCCGCGTGTTCGCAGCTCGAGATGGTGCGGCGGCTGACACGAGCGGGCGCCGTGTCGCTCGCAGAGGCCCTGACGATGGCGTCGGAGACCCCGGCGCGCGCACTCGGGCTCGAGCACCAACTCGGCACGCTGACCCCCGGCGCGGCGGCGGACTTCGTCGTGCTGCGCGGCGCGGACCTCGAGCTCAGCGAAGTCTGGGTGCGCGGCGAGAAGTACGGTACCGCGTTCGTTTTTCCAAAATAGCGGGACGCGCGCCGAGGGCGCGCGTCCCGCTATTTTGGAAAAACGAACGCGGTACCGTACTTCTCGTCACGGGTACATGAAATCGAACGCGTCCCCGTGCGGGTCGCCGTTCGCGTCCAGCCACGAGTCGAGCACGATGCCGACGTTCGGATCGGTGAGGCGCTGGATCAGGTCCGCGCCGAGCGGGCCCGCGAGGTTCGGGTTGACCGCGCCGAGGCGCAGCCCCGAGTCGCCGTCCAGCAGGACGTGCGCGCTCGAGCTGTTCTGCTGACCCGTCGGCTCGACCAAGCGGTCGAGGACGAAAGCAACGCGCGCCGGGTCGAAGTTCGCCGATGGCGCGAAGCCGTCGGTCCCGTAGCGGTTCGCGTTGTCGTCCAGCGGGTTGACCGCGGCGCCGTTCGCGTCGAACAGGTACAGACCGCTGCCGAGTCCAGCGACCATGTGCACCCACAGCGGCGAGTCGAGCTGGTTGCCGGGATTCTGTCCGATGTGCTGCTGGAGCAGCGAGAAGTTCAGCGCGCCCCAGTCGCCGTTCTGCATCGCGGTGCGGAACTGGTCGTACTGCGTGCCGTAGTTCGCGAGTCCGTCGGTGGTCAGGTGGCAGGCCGAGCAGTAACGCGGCCCCTCGTTCACACTCGTGACCTTGCCGCGGATCGAGTGCGCCATCATCGCGTTGTGTCCGAGCGCCTGGAACGCCTTCGCGGGGTCGTTGCCGTTCGAGTTGCGGTCCGAGAACGCGAAGACGTCCGAGCGCGTGTTCTGGCGGTCCTTCCAGCGGAAGAACATCTTGGTGTTCGAGCTGATCTGCGTGATCTTGCCGCGCGGGTTGATGCCCAGCTGGAACGGAATCGGCGACTGGTAGACGAACTGCGCCTCTTCCTCGTTGAAGACGATGCGCTCGCCGGTGATGTTGCTGAAGTTGTTGCCGGTGTTGTACTCGCCTTCGAGGTGACACCCCATGCACGTGTTCGTCCACGACGCGTGGCACGCGACACAGTTCATGTTGTCGGTGTGCGTGAAGCCGTGCGGCACGCCGCCCGTCTGCTGCGGTCCGATGCCGGTGTTCGGGTTGCCGTCGACGCGGCCCATCGCGTACGAAGCACGCGGGCTGTAGACCGGTTGCCCGGACGTCGGGTCGATCACCCCGGTGTTCGCGATCGTGTCGCGCGTCTGCGAGATGAAGTGCGTGGCACCCGTCAGCTTGCTGCGCAGCCAGAAGTTGCCGTCGTCGCCGACGTAGACGTGCGTCAGCACGTTGCCTTCGGCGTCCACGGCGAGCTGTCCGGGCGTGCCGTCCGGCCGCGTCCCCGCGACGGTCTGCGCGTAGCTGCCGGGCGAACCGTGGCAGCTCTCGCAGCGGATGCCGACCGCCTGCTCCATGCGGCTCGAGATCGAAGCGTTCGCCGTATCGCCGGCCTTGCCTCCGTGCAGGTCGTAGCTGTTGTGGCAGTCGATGCAGCCCATGCCGGCTTCGTAGTGCACGTCGGCCGGCGTGTCGTCGCGCGAGTCGCCGTCGTAGTCCTCGAAGCGCAGGTACTGGCGTCCGTTGCGTCCGTTGAACTCGTTGTTGCCGACGAGCGGGTCGAAGAGGCGCGCGTCGTTGCGCGTGTCGACGCTCGAAACCGGCTGTGCCGGGTACTGGTGACCGAAGCGCACGTCCTGGTTCTGGTCGAGGCGGATGCCCCAGAACTGCATCACGGTGCGATTCGAGCCCTGGTGGCAACCCGCGCAGGTGTAGTCGTCCATGCCGGCGAGCTGCGCGCCGTTCGACAGCGTCTTGTTCACGCTGACGATGCGGTGCGAGCGCAGGTGCGGCAGCTCGCCCGGGTCGATGTCGTCCGGATCGAGCGGCTCGAGCTTGTTGATGTTCGGGTCCGCGCTGCCGCTGCGTCCGCCGAGGCTGTACGGCATGTGGCACGACGAGCAGCCCGACGAGCGGTAGTCGCCCGAGCGGTTGTTCGCGCCGCGGCTGCCCAGGTGGCAGTCGCCGCAGGTGAAGGCGAACTGCTCGGTCATCAGGTGCTCGAGCTCCGAGTCGGACACGACGCGGCCATCGCTGCGCACGTCGGCGTTCAGCTCGGCCGCGAGGTAAGCGTCGTTGTTGCGGATCGCGTCCGGACCGCTGTTCGAGAAGCCGGAGTAGACCGGCACCTCGAGCAGGCGCAATACGTCGCCGACGCGCTGCATCGCGCTGTTCGCGTCCGTCACCGGGCGGAAGCCGAGGTCCGCCGCCGTGCGTTCGTAGAGTCCCGCGCTCTCCGGCACGTCGACGTCCGCGCCGATCGAGTACTTCGCGCCGGAGAAGATGCCGGCCGAGGTCGCGAGCAGCGAGCCGTTCACGACGTCGCCGTGGTCCGCGTGGCACGCACCGCACCCGCGACCGCGCTCGACGATGCGCAAGTCACCCGGGTTGACGAACTGCAGGTAGTCGAGCGCCGTGTAGTTCCGCCCGCCGACCGAGTAGTTCGGCAGCTTGTCGATGCCGGTCAGCGTCAGGTTGTTGAAGAAGGCGAAGCGGTTCGTCGTCTGCAGCGCGCGGTCGCCGATCTGCGGCGGGGGAGGCACGTGGCTCGAGTCCTTGTCGTGCCCCGCCGGGTTGCCGCCGTGGCAGACTTCGCAGCCGATGTTGTCGGCCCCGGGGAAGGGGTGCGGGTTCTCGATGCCGGGGCCGCCGTAGTTGCCGCCCAGCGAACCGTTGTGGCACTGCATGCACGAGCCGCCGACCTGCGCGCTCAAGGTGCCGCCGTCACCGCCGCCCGTGCAACCGTTCGAGAGCAACACGACGAGGCCCGACAGCCAAGCCCCCGCGATCCAACGCACACTCCGCTTCATCTCCGCCCCCGCGTCCCCGCCGCCTCCGCGCCGCGGCCCTCCCCAGAGCCCTCGGCGCGCCCTCGTTCCATCCCGTCCCGCGCCCCCGAGCGGCCCGCTCACCCAAGCGGACCGACCTCTGGTGAGGCGCGTCAGGGGAGGACATCGGGAAAGTGGAACGAGAGACTTGAAGCGAAGTCGGGATCGCGTCGGACGCCGCTGGACGGCGCCGCGCCCCTCACCGCACCTCCGCCTGCGTCCACGTCGTCGGCACGTGGCAGTCGTCGCAGTTGCGCGTCCAGCCGAAGGCGATGTGGTTCGGGTTGTTCGCGCGCGCGAGATCGGCGGCGTGGCAGGTGTGGCACTCGGTCGAGATCGGCTTGAAGCGACCGATCTCGGCGCCCTCGTGGCAGCGGCGGCAGGCGGTCGCGGCGTGGACGCCGACGAGCGGGAAGCGCGTGCGGTTGTGTTGCGCGAGCATGCCGATCGGCTCCCAGGTCTGGCGCTGGTGGCACTTCAGGCAGTCCTGTCCGAGCTGACCGATGTGCACGTCCTCGTGGCAACCGCCGCAGCCGCGCGCGGCGAAGGTGGCGACGGGGCCGCGGTCGTTGTGGCAGCGCAGGCAGCTCGCGTTCGCGTGCGCGCCGAGCAGCGCGACGCCGGTCTCCGCCTCGTGGTCGAAGTGGAAGCTCTCGCGCAGCTCGTGCCAGTCCTCGCCCAGGTGGCAGAGGCTGCAGTCGGCCGGGAAGGTGTCGTGCGGCAGCACCGGGCCGAGGCCCGACCACCAGCGGTGTTGGCGGACGTCGTCGACCGAAGGCTGCACGACGCACGCGAGGATGCCGAAGACGATCAGCAAGTAGCTCAGCGCGCGGACGGGTCGGATGTGGATCTTCATGACGCTCAGAAGCTGCGCTGGAGGTAGAAGCCGGCGACGCCGGCGAACTCGTCGGACCAACGCTCGAGCCCGCCGCGCAAGGAGAGGTTCCAGCCGGAGTGCCGGGTGAGGTCGAGGTTGCCGAGCAGGCGGTGGTGGTCGAGGTCGTCGTTGTCGTCGGTGAAGCCGATCTGGTTGCTCTGGAAGTACTCGTAGGAGACGCTCCAATGCAGCAGGTTGCGCTGCACGCCGTAGATCGTGCGCAGGCCCAGCAAGGTGCTGAACTGTCCGCGCGAGCCGAACACGCTCAGCTCCGTGCGGTTGCCGTCGATCCACACGTCGAGCTGTTCGACGCCCAGCTCGAGGTCGCCGCCGAAGTCCTCCTGGTCGACCCACGCGCCGCTGCGCGCGAACAGGCGCCTATCGTTCCGCACCCAGGCCCAGCCGTCACCCGCGAGGCGGTCGTCGCGTTCGGTCGCGAGCAACAGCGGGTCGAGCACCGGGAACTCGTAGCGGTCCACGGACGGCAAGCGGTCGTGCGTGTAGGTGAACAGCAAGCCGTTGCCGTTCGCGAAGCGGCGCGTCGAGCTGGCGTAGACGCTCGTCAACTCCGGGCCCGCGCCCTTGCCAACGTCGCCTTCCGTGTACCAGTCGACCCAGGTCGTGGCGTGGAAGTCCCAGTCCTCGGGCTCCCAGTAATCGAGCTTGAACACGAACAGGTCGCGGTCCGCGTCGCCGTTGTGCCACGACTTCTGGTACGCGCCGGTCGCGGTCAGGCGTTCGCGCTCGTCGGACGCCCACTGGTAGAAGCCGGAGACCGCGAAGTCGTCGCCGGTCGACATCTTCGGCGTGGGCTCGGGCAGGAAGCCGACGCTCGTTCCGAAGCGGTGGCCGCCCTCGAGGCGCTGGTTCCACTCGTAGCCGTCGAGGATGCCGAACTCCGGCACACCGTCGTGCAGGAAGCGGCCGAACTCGTGGCGCGACGGCTCGAAGCGCGTGCCTCCGACCGAGTACGACAAGCGGTCGAGCCGCCCGATCGACACCGACTCGTCGACCTGCCCGTTCACCTCCGTCATGCGGTGGTTCACTTCGCCGATGAAGTAGAGCTGGCCGCCGCGCTCCGCGGGGTTCTCGTAGTGCAGTTCGGTGCCCAAGCGGAGGAAGCCGTCCTTGCGCCCGTCGTCGCTCGTCAGGCGCAAGTCGCCCATCGAGAAGACGCGGCCGGTGACGATCGGCGCGCGATCCTGCGGGCGGACGCCGTCGATGCTGCGCAGGAGCGGCATGCCCTCCTCGAAGCCGTCGTCGGTGTACTCCCAGGGCGCGTGCTCGGGCAGCGTCTCGTCGACCTGCGGCGTCGCGGGCCCGACGGCGACCGGCGTCGCGAAACGTTCCGCGGGCAGCTGCGCGAAGCCGCGCGTGCCGACCGGGATCACGCCGCCCGGGCCCTCGAGGCGCACTTCCGCGCTGCGCTCGTCGACGCGCGAGACGCGCCCCGGTCGCGGCTTGCCGGCGAGCGGCCGCAGCGTGACGCGGTCGCCCTCGCGCAAGCCGTCCGCCGTACCGCGGTCGATCGTCACGATGCCGCCGGCGAGGATGCCGGTGACGCGCAAGGTGATCTTCTCGACGCCTGACGGCTCCGCGTCCTGCGCGGGCGCGGCCTCGTTCCGCTCACCCGTGCCCTGCCCGTGCGCGATCGGCACGCCGAGCGCGGCGAGCAGGATCCATGTCCCACACTCTCTCCTCATCACTTCCCCCTTCGCGGACGCCGCAACACGTCCTGGTTCATCGCGTGGCAGCTCGAGCACTCCTTCCCGAGCGGCCGGTAGCGCACGACCTCGACTTCGCCGACCTGCACGGCTGCGTGGCACGCCGAGCACGCGAGCGCCGAGTGCGTCTCGTCGAGTCGGAAGGTCGAGTCGAGGTTGTGTCGGAACTTCAGCTCGCCGAACTCGCGAGCCGAGCTGTGGCAGCGCGCGCAGTCGACGGCTCCGTCGCGCCGGAACTGCCCCGCGTGGGGATCCGCGTGGCAGTCGTTGCAGGCCGAGCCGCGCGCTTCGCTCCACGTGCGTCCGCCGAGCGCGGCGGCCCGGCTCGGTGAGACGGGTGCGTGACACGTGCTGCAGCTGACCTCGGCGTGCGCTCCCGCGAGCTCGAATCCCGTCCACAAGCCGTGGTCGAAGCCGTGCGAGAGCGAGCGGAAGGAAGTCGTGTCGTGGCAGCGCTCGCAGCCACGGCGTCCGTCGAGCTCGCGCGGAAGTCCGCGCGCGTCGAACTCGCCGCGGTGCGGGTCGTCGTGGCAGTTCGAGCAGGCTTGCGGGCTGCCCGAGTGCGCGACGATGCGCCCGAAGGTACGTCCGTGGTCGTCCGGCTCGGGCGTGCGCTCGTGGCACGTCTCGCAGACGCTCTGCGCGTGGGCGCCGCTCACCTCGAAACCGGTGAAGCGACGGTGGTCGAAGCCGGGCTCGGGGATGTCGGTGAAGTTCTCGGTCGAGTGGCACGTCGCGCAGGTGCCGCCGTCGGTCTGAGCGAGCTGCTTCCCGAAGCGCGCGAAGAAGGCGTCGTGCGCGTCGCTGTGGCAGCTCTCGCAGCGGTCGGGCGTGCCGCGGAAGCGGCGGATCGCCGAGTCGTCCTCGATCGCGTGGCAGTCGGCGCAGTCGATCGACGCGTGTGCGCCGGTGAGCTCGAGCGCGGCCTGGGCGTGGACGTCGAGCGAGACGGCGTGCGGCTCGAAGTGCGTCGTCGCGTGGCACGCGACGCAGCGCCCTCTCGAGAACGGATCGTCGTCGAACTGGTCGCCGTGCGGCGTCTCGTGGCATTGCGCGCAGTCGTCGGCGGCGCGCCCGGGGAAGCGGTCCCGGAAGGCGTCATTGGTCGCCGCGTGGCAGTCGGCGCACTCGACGCCGGTGTGCGGTTCGCCCAGCGGGAAGCCGGACTGCGCGTGCTGCTCGGCCGTGATCGGGACGAGCTCGCCGCGGAAGGTGTGGACTTCGGGGTCGTGGCAGAGCGTGCAGCTCGCGTCCTTCGAGAGGCCGTTCGCCGACGCGTTCCCGACCACGAAGGCGTCGCGGTGCGGCGACTCGTGGCACGCGACGCAGTCGCGCGGCCGCATCGGATCGGTGCGCGCGGTGAGCGCCGCGAGCGAGTAGGGCGTCTCCGGCTCGTGGCAGTCGAGGCAGGTCGACTCCGCGTGGCTGCCCGCGAGCGGCCAGACGTCCTCGTGCGTCACGAAGTGCTGCTCCTCGAAGCCCGTCTGCACGTGACAGCTCGCGCAGGCGGTCTGCATCGTGCCTTCGTGCGGGTCCTCGTGGCAGCTCGCGCAGTCGCGGCTGAGCCCTACGAAGCGGTGTTCGCCGTCGGGGACGAGATCGTGCTCCGCGAACTCGTGACACTCGAGGCAGGCGAGCTCGAGGTGCTTGCCCGCCATCTCGAAGCCGATCATCGCGTGGTCGAACTCCTGCACGTCGAACACGCCGGCCATGCGGAAGCTCTGCGCGTTGACCATCGGGAAGCCCGGGCCGTTGTGCTCGCTGTGGCAGGTCGAACAGCGCGAGACCTCGGTGCCCGACAGGAATCCGTGCAGGCCGCGGCCGTCGGCGATGTGCTCCGCGATCGTCTCGTGACAGTCGAGGCAGGCATCGGCCATGCTCTCGAAGATCCCGCCGTGGCAGCTCGCGCAGCTCTCGCCCTGGGCGAGCTCGTCGAGCGCTCCGTGGACGCGCGTGATCGGACCGGGCGCGGTGCGACCGATGTCGACGACGGCGACCGACAGGAAGCCGGCGAGCGATCCGAGCAGGACGACGAGGTGGGGGAGCTTGCGCTTCACGCGGGGCCTCCGCCGAAGTAGTCGCCGTAGATCAACGCGTGCACGACGTGGACCAGGATCAGCGCGACCATCGAGACCGCGCCCCAGCGGTGTAGGTAGCGCCAGGTGTTCGCGACGGCGCGCAGGTCCTCGAAGTGCGCGGTGGCGAGTGCTCGTTCGTGCGCGCGCCGCACGAGCGCGAGCGTGCGATCGATCTCCTCGCGCGGAACGCCTTCTCGCATGCCGCGCAGCTCGAGCGCGGTGAGCGTCCTGCGCTTCAGCCGGTCGGCGCCGAAGAGCGCGAACACGCGGCCGAAGAAGGAGCTCTTCCACTGGCGCTCGCGGATCAGCTCGAGCACCTGATCGCGCGCTTCGTCACCGAAGGCGCGCCCCGACTCGCCCCAGCTCTGCGGCAGTTCGTGGGCCTGCGCGCGGATCTCGTCGAGCTCCAGCTCGCGACCGTTCGCGGCGCGCGGGACCCACGCGTAGAACCAGCGTCCGATCGCGCCGGTCACCAGCAGGCCGACGAGCAACCACGCGGCGTCCCCGCCCGGCGTCGCGCGCGGCGCCAGCGCGGAGTGCAGGAAGGCGAGCAGCACCGCGGCGACGCCCGTCGCGACGTGCACCGTCATCCAGCTCTGCAGCGTCCCGAAGCTCAGCTTGAAGCGCGGCGAGCGCCGCAGAAGGTACGCGAGGTTGACCGCGACGAGCGCCAGCGCCGAGATGCCGAACCAGAGCCCGATCCCCGCGCCGGGCCGGAGCAGTGCGTGGTCGACGTGCGTTGCGCGCTCCGTCGCCGAGCTCAGGTAGTAGTCGTGGTGCCAGAGGATGAAGAGCAGCACGCCGAAGGCGCAGGCCGACGCGGCCCACAGCGCGCGCGTCAGCGCGGCCTTGTTCGACACCGTCTCGCGCGGCGGCGGGCGCAGCGCGGGGTCGAAGGACACGCCGGCGGCTTCGAGCGTCGCGAAGGGCGCGACGCCGCCGATCATCACGAACACGTCGTCGTTCGCGATCGAGCGTGCTTCGTCGACGCCGTGCGCCCGGACGCGCAACTCGATGCGGTCGCGGTGGATCGCGGTGACTTGGCTCTCGAGGCACAGCGCGAGCTTCCCGTCCCGCACGGCCCGCTCGAGCTTCTCGGCGTTGCGCGGGCGCAGGCGGAAGAATCTCGCCTTGCGGTAGGAGAGCGTGACGCGGTTGCCGCCCGTCGACGCGAGCGCCAGCGCCGTCTCGACCGCGCTGTCGCCGCCGCCGACGACGAGGATGCGGCGCCCGACGAAGCTCGTGGCGTCGATCAGCGAGTACGCGACCTTCGCCAAGTCCTCGCCCGGTACGCCGAGCGTGCGCGGCGTACCGCGTCGGCCGATCGCGAGGCAGACGTTGTTCGCGACGAGCTGTTCGTCGCCGCAACGCACGACCAACCGGCCGCGCTCGTCGCGCAGCAGCGCGTCCAACGTCTTGCCGCCGATGAACGGGAGCTGGTTCGCGGCGGCGACGCCGGTCCACAGCTCCATCAGCTCTTCCTTGGTCAGCGTCGTCTGCTTGATCCGTCCGTAGAGCGGCAGGTCGACGGGCTGCGTCAGCACGAGCTTGTTGCGCGGGTACTTCGCGACGGTGCCGCCCCAGTCGTCCGCACGGTCGATCACGGCGAAGCGCAGCCCGTGTCGACGCGCTTCCAGCGCGCACGCGAGTCCGGCCGGGCCTGCTCCGACGATCGCGAGGTCGAGCGCCTCGCGGTCCGCCGCACCGTTCAGCGCGCGCACGCGGTCAGCGACTTCCGCCGCGACGGCGGTGCCGTGCTCGATCGCGGTGCGGATCAGCGCTTGTGCCGTCACCTCACCGGCGAGGAACACCCCGGGCGCGCCGACGGCCTCGAAGCTCTCCGCGATCGCCGGGATGTCGCGCCGCGTCTCCGCGTTCGCGATCGTCACCGTGATCGCACCGACGGGGCACTCGCGCTCGCACGCCGAGATGCCCAGGCACCCCGCGCCGTTCACGATCGTCGCTTGACCGTGCACGATCTCGAGCACGCCGGTCTCGGGGCACACCGCGACGCACGTCGCGCAGCCCATGCACCGCGTCAGATCGACGACGGGGTGCTGGAGCTGCGCTTCGCGGCTTCCTGACTGCAGCGCGCGATCACGCTCCGTGACCGCGCGCTCCATCGAGCCCAGCTCGGCGCGCCGCAAGGACGCGACGGCCGACAAGAACCCCAGCACCAGCAGGAGCCCGAACAGGATCGTCCAGCTCATGACGAAGAGTCACGCGCGGACGCGCCGAGGCACCGCTTCCCCCCGGAGCCTCCGCGCCGGAGGATCAGACTTCGCGACGCTCGGTCGAGGCGGACTGGCTGCGGGTCGTCGCCTTGCGAACGTAGTTCCGGCAGGTCTCGGTGCAGTGGATGAAGTCGGCGCGCAGGGCTTCGGCTTCGCGGAAGAGCACGCGGATCTCGCGCTCGACGAGCACCACGGACTCTTCGTTGAAGTCCGTGCCGAGGTAGAGCGTGTGGTCGCGCAGCGACGCGTTGAAGCCGCGATACAGCTCCATCGCCGGTCCGACGGTCGTCAGCACCGTGTCGTAGCGCGCGCGCGTCGCTTCCATGCGGACCGCGCTGTGCTCGCGCATCGAGTCACTGGAGAAGGACTTCAGGTTCTCCTCCCACTGCGCGAAGACCTTGTTCGCGCTCGACGTCATGCGGTTGTAGTCGGACTGCAAGTCCTCAGCCTGACGCTCGGACAGCTCGAGCGCGGAGACGAGGTCGCCGTGCGCCAGCTGCGGGTCGCCGCGGAACTCGGGGTCGACCATCACGCGCAGCGCGTCCGTCGAGGCGGCGATGTTCTGGCGGGCGAGCTCGCAGTCGACGTGGATGCGCTCGATGCGGCTCATCAGGTCGTCGACCTGGACGAAGGTCGCTTCGCCGTCGTTCCCGGGCGACAGCAGACTCTTGACGCCGGCGCAGGACGCGCAGGCGACGAGGACGGGAACGGCGAGAAGGGACGCGGACAGGTGGAATCGGCGTGTGCTCAAGGCTCTCTCCAGGGTGCTCGGCAGGTTGACGGGACCGATCGGTCCCATCGCCCTGTCGGGACGGCGGGTGGTGAGTCTTGAACCTGTCGGTTCTTAATGTGGGGGCCGCGGGGGCGAGCGGCCCGGGACGGTCCTCCGCGGGGGGGCGTCGGTCTCCCGCCGCTGGGACGCGCGGACGCGGGCGGGGAGGAAAGGAGTTCCGCTTCCACCCCCCGAGCGGTCGAAGAAGGGACGTGATGCGCCGCACCCTCACCGTCCTGCTGCTGGCCCTCGCCGCCCTGCCGACGCTGGCGCGGCGCGACGGGACCGAGCCGCCTCCGCTGGTTCCCGCCGCGGAGGTCTGGGACCGGCCCGGCGAGCACGTCGGGCGCGAGGTGCGCATGGTCGTGCAGCACGCCGGCTGGATCGAGGCGTGGAACCCGCTGACGACGCGCTTCGGCGCGGGCGACTACAAGGCGTGGTCGGCCTGGGCGGATGAACAGCTCTTGTGGGACACGGACGACTACGAGCACCCGCTCGTGCGTCTCTTCGTGCGGCGCGGCGGCGCGGCGGAGTGGGCGCTCGAAGGGCTCGAGCTCTACCGGCGCTTCGAGGTGGTCGGCGAGGTCAAGGCGGTGCTCGACGGGCAGCCTTGGATCGAGCTCGTGGGCGTGCGCCCGCTGACCGAACAGATCGGCGACGGCAGCCTCGTGCACGCCGGGCGCGGATTCGGAGCCTGGGAACGCGGCGAGTGGCGACGGGCCGTCGACGAGTTCGACCGCGCGCTCGCCTCACCCCTGCCGCCGATCGCGCGGGAGGAACTCGAGCGCCTGAAGGCCCTCTGCCGCGACCGGGCGGACCACCCGACCCTCGAAGAACTCGTGCGGCGCGACATCGAACGCAAGGACTGAGCCGATCCGGCGCGCGCGGCTTGACGCGCGGCCCCGGGGCGAGGAAGACTCCGCGCCATGCTCGTCGAACTCTCCATCCAGGACGTCGCCCTGCTCGAGCGGGCGGAACTCGAATTCGGTTCGGGCCTGAACGTGATCACCGGGGAGACCGGCGCGGGCAAGAGTCTCCTGATCGGCGCGCTGGAGCTGCTGCTCGGTCAGCGGCCCAAGGGCAAGCTCGTGCGGCAAGGCGCGGACCGCGCGCTCGTCGAGGGGCGCTTCTCCTTCGCGAAGGGCGCGGCGCCGCTGCGGCTGGTGCGCTGGCTCGCCGAACACGAGGTCGAAGCGTGCGAGGAGGAGGGCGAGCTGGAACTCGTGCTCTCGCGCAGCCTCGGCGCGGACGGGCGCACGCGCGCCCACCTGAACCGTCGGCCGGTGACGCGCACCCTGTTGCGCGAGCTGGCCGGGATGCTCGTCGAGATCCACGGGCAGAACGACCACCAGCGCCTGTTCGAGCCGGCGGAGCAGTTGGTGCTGCTCGACGCCTACGGTGAACTCGACGCGCCGCTCGAGGCGTACCGCGCCGCGCGCTCGCGCTGGCTCGGCGCGCGCGCGAAGCTCGTCGACTGGGAAGCGCACGAAGCGGAGCGGCGCGATCGACTCGACCTGCTGCGCTTCCAGGTCGGTGAGCTGACCGACGCGGGCATCGACCCCGAGGAGATCGCGGGACTGCGGCGCGAGCGCGAGCTGCTGCGGCACGCCGAGGAAGTCGGCAAGGACGTCGGCGGCCTGCTCGACCGCTTGTCGGAGTCCGACGACTCCGCGCTCGACGTGCTGCGCCGCGGCGAGCGGGTGCTCGAGCGTTGGGAGGTCAAGCTGGCCGACCTCGGCGAGCCGACCGATTCCTTGCGCGAAGCGACGGCGCACCTCGCCGCGGCGTGCGACGGCCTGCGCGACTTCTTGGACGGGCTCGACTACTCGCCGCGCCGCTTGGAGGAAGTCGAAGCGCGCCTCGCGGAAGTCGAGCGCTTGGAGCGCAAGTACCGCGCGTCCGTGATCGAACTCGCCGGTCTGCTGCCGCGGCTCGCGGACGAGCTCGCCGAGCTGGAGGAGGAATCCGAAGGCTTCGAAGGCCTCGAACGTGAGTGCGGCGCGGCGCGCAAGGCGCTCGACGCGTGCGCGAAGACGCTGAACGACGCGCGGTGCGCGCTCGTGCCCGGTCTGGTCGAGGAAGTGCAGAAAGCGCTCTCCGAGCTGGGGCTCGCGAAGGCGCGCGTGCAGATCGAGTTCACGCCGCGCGCCGCGAACGCCGCGCGGCCCGAGGACGCGTACGGCGAGTCCGGCACGCAACGCGTCGAGTTCCAGTTCGCGGCGAACCCCGGCGAAGGCTTCGGTCCGCTGCGCGCGGTCGCCTCCGGCGGTGAAGCCGCGCGCATCATGTTGGCGTTGCGCGGTGCGCTGGCCGCGCGGCAGACGATTCCTGCGCTGGTCTTCGACGAAGTCGACGCGGGCGTCGGCGGCCGCGTGGGGCCGAAGGTCGGCAAGCACCTCGCCGCGCTCGGCGAGCACTACCAGATCCTGTGCGTCACGCACCTGCCCGCCGTGGCGGCCGCGGCTTCGCGACACCTGCGCGTGCGCAAGGGCGAGATCGACGGGCGCACGCGCACCGTGGTCGAGTGGCTCGACGCCGAGGACCGCGTCTCGGAAGTCGCGGACATGATCTCCGGCGGCGCGGCGGAGAAGACGGCGCTCGCCGAAGCGCGCAGACTGCTCGGAGTTCGATGAGGTCGCGCCGGAGACTCACGCGGCGCTTCGGACTCGCGCTCGCGACCGCGCTGGTCCTGATCCTCGCGCCCTCTTGCCCGCAGGAAGGCTCGCGCGGCCGCGGCGGCCGCGGCGTGCTGCTGATCGCGATCGACTCGCTGCGCGCCGACCACCTGTCGTCGATGGGTTACGACCGTGCGACGACGCCGGTGCTCGACAGCCTCGCGAAGCAGGGCGCGCTGTTCACGCAGACCTTCGGCGTCGCGCCCGAGTACCTGCCGGCGCACGCCGGCCTGCTCACCGGCTGCGACCCTTGGATCTGTCGTCGCCCGCGCCTCGAGAAGCAGACCGAGACGGGCCTCGCCGCCGAGTGGTGGGTCCCGCGCGCGATCCCGAGCCTCGCGTACGAGTACCTGTCCGCCGGCTACACCACCGCGGCCTTCGTCGACCACCCGTGGATCTCGCCGACCTTCGGCTTCGATCGCGGCTTCCAGGACTTCTATCGCTTCCGCGAGGACGACGTCGTCGGCTACGAGGACTTCGGCTTCGAGGGGGTCGTGCTGCGCTTCCGGCGCTGGCGCAACACCTTGGACGCGGACCGCGACTGGTTCGCGTACCTGTCGGTGACGGACCTCGACCGCTCGTGGGGTCGTGAGGCGCCGGAGAGCGCGCAGGGCTTCGAGCCGCGCCCCGAGCTCGACTGGACGCCGCCGGTCTCCGAGACGAACCGCTCGTACTTCGCGATCCCGAACGACGCGCGCCGCTTGTGGAGCGGTGGCAACGAGACGGTGGCGGAGTACGAGTTGCGCTACGACCAGACGCTGCGCCTACTCGACAAGCGCCTCGGCCGCATGTTGCAGGAGCTCGACAAGGAAGGTCGCCTCGAGAACACGACCATCTGCATCGTCGGGACCTTCGGCGTCGGCTTCGGCGAGTCGGGCTTGATCCTCGACACGGGCACGCTGTCCGACGTCGACATGCACGTGCCTTGGGTCCTACGTCCCGCCGCGGGCAGTCGCATCCCGCGCGGTTCGGCGCGTGAGAGCCTCGCCAGTCTGCTCGACGTCGCGCCGACCTTGCTCGACCTCTCCGGCATCGCCGTGCCCCCCGGGATGCACGGCCGCTCGCAGGTTCCGGTGCTGCGCGGTGAGGCGGACTCGGTGCGCGAACTCGCCTTCTCGCGCGGCGGCGTCCAGCACGGTTACGGCGTGCGCGACGACCGCTACAGCCTGCAACACACCGCTCCCGGCTCGCGCGGACCGTACAGCTTGCGCAGCTCGTGGACCGGCCGCCTCGACGACATCGCACCGGAGTTCCGCGACCACCTGCGCGACCGGCAGTCCGGAAGCGGGCCCGGCGACCTCGAACCCGGCGTCGACGTGCCCGACCGCATCGCCGAGCTGCGCGCCGCCGGCCGCCGCTGGTACGAGTGGGTCGACCAGGCCCGCGAGGTCGTGCACAAGACCTCGTGGGATCGCGAACCGCTGCCTCCCGAGGTGCTGCAGGAGCTGGTCGACAACGGCGTGATCGCGCCGCAGCTGGGAGATACCGTGCCGTAGTCGTTTCTTCCCCGATCGGCCGAGCCGCCCGCTTTCTCCGAAGTTCGGGCCGATCGCGGAAGAAACGACTACGGCACGGTGTTTCCCAGCTGCGGTCGAGATGCCGATGATGGGTCCGCACTCCCAGCCACCGAACGGAACCCAGCCATGTCGTCGGACAGTCAGCTCCCCAAGATCCAGGAACTCGACCGCGCGCTCGCGCAGATCGCGGGGCAGATCCGCATCCTCGTTCCGTTGCAGTGGCCGGCGAGTGCCGAGGACGAGTTCTTGGCGGCCTTTCGCGCCGGTCGGCCCGAGCTGCCGAAGGTGAAGCTGACGCCGAGGCCGGTCGGCGGCGACCTCGAGGCGCTCGCGAACGTCCAGAAGCAGTGCGACCGCGCGCACCCGATCGGCAACCTCGTCTACAAGACGGCGCGCAGCTACGAGTCGGCCGTGCGCATGCTCGCGGGCATCGGGACGCCGGCGTTCACGGAGTACTCGGCGCAGCTCTACGGCCTGCCGACGGACCGCTACCGCACGCAGAAGGTCACGCCGCTGACTGCGGCGGACTTCTTCCTGACCACCACCGACCGTCTGCTCGGCGGCAAGCAGCTGCCCGAGCTCGTCGCCGACATTCCTTCGAAGGAGTTCGGCGAGCGCGTGCAGAAGAAGCTCGACCGCTTCTTCGTCGAGGACCGCGTCGAAGTCGTGCTCGACCCCGACCTCGCCTCGAAGGCGGTCGGCGGCTCGACGCGCATCCGCGTGCGTGAGGGCGCGAGGTTCTCGACGCTCGACCTCGCGCAACTCGTGAACCACGAGGCGTACGTGCACTCCGCGACGATCCTCAACGGCAAGCGGCAGAAGAACCTGCTGTGTCTCGGTCTCGGCTCGCCACGGACGACGCGCACGCAGGAAGGGCTCGCCGTGCTGGCCGAGCTGCTGACGATGTCGATCGACGTGATGCGCCTGCGTCGCGTCGCGCTGCGCGTGCGCGCGATCCAGGACGCGCTCGAGGGCGCCGACTTCATCGAGGTCTTCAAGGGCTTCCTCGAAGCGGGCCAGAGCGAGGAAGAGAGCTTCAAGTCCGCGCAGCGCGTCTTCCGCGGCGGCGACGTGCGCGGGAAAGTCGTCTTCACCAAGGACTCGGTCTACTTGAAGGGCCTGCTCGAGGTGCACACCTTCGTGAAGGTGGCGATCCGGGACAACCGGCCGGAGCTCGTGCGCGCGCTGTTCGCGGGCCGCATGACGCTCGGCGACGTGGTCGAACTGGCGCCGTACTTCGAGTCCGGCTGGCTACAAGGGCCGGCCTACGTGCCGCCCTGGGCCGAGGATCCGCGCCGCCTCGTCGCCGTGCTCGCCTACTCGGCGTTCATCAACGAGGTGAACATGTCGGAGGTCGGCCTGCAGCACTTCCCGGCCTTCGAAGAGCGCGCCGCCACCGGCTCTGTCCGGCAGAGCTGATCGGCTGGCCGGGACGTCGTTCGCGGGCGAGTGGGGCGGAGACGCCGTCCGCCGCGCAAAGTGGCAGTCGGGACGCTACCCTGTCGGGCCGATGTCCGACGATCCGAACCCCGAAGAGACCCTCTCCGAACCGCTGCACCTCTCGCGCATCTGCGTCGAGAAGGTCTGGGGCGGTCGTGCGTTGGAGCGCGTGCTCGGCCTCGAGTTGCCGCCGGATCGACCGATCGGCGAGACCTGGGAACTCGTCGACCGCGACGACCACAACTCGACCGTCGTCGGCGGTCGCTTCGAGGGTCAGTCGCTGCGCTGGTTGATGGCGAACGAGCGCGAAGCGCTGCTCGGCGACGCCGCGACCAGCGAGGCGGATCAGTTCCCGCTGCTCGTCAAGTTCATCTCCGCGGAAGCACCGCTCAGCGTGCAGGTGCACCCCGACGAGAAGATGGCGAAGAAGCTCGGCAAGGGCGACGCGGGCAAGTGCGAGGCGTGGTACGTCCTCGACGCGGAACCGGGCAGCTTGCTGTACCTCGGCCTGCGTCCGAACGTCGACGCGACCGATTTCGCCGCGGCCGCGGACTCCGCGGACGTCGTCGACCTGCTGCAGACCTGGAACGTGCAACCCGGACAGTTCATCTGGGTCCCCGCGGGGACGGTGCACGCGATCGGCGCAGGGATCACCTTGCTCGAGGTGCAACAGAACTCCGACGTCACCTTCCGCGTCTTCGACTGGGGACGACTCGGACTCGACGGCAAGCCGCGCAAGACGCACGTCGACCAGGCGTTGCTCGCGGTGAACTACGACCTCGACACGGCGGGGCCCGTCGATCCGGAACTGCACGTCCTGGACGACGACAGCCGCGGCGTCGAGCTGCTCGACTGCGAGTTCTTCCGCATGGGCCTGCTCGAGGTCTGCGGTCACGTGCGGCGCAAGGGACTCGGGCGACCCGTGGTCCTCGTGTGCGTCGCGGGTAGAGGGCGCATCCTACGCCACGGCGCGGACGCGCAGGAGTTCGGGCGCGGCGACACGTGGCTCGTGCCCGCCGCCGCGGGAGACTGGACGATCGAATCGAAGGGCGGCGAATGCCGTCTGGTGTTGGTGGAGGCCAAGGCGAAGCGATGAGCCAAGCGCGCAATCAAGGTCCGAGGCGCAAGCCGGCGAGCCGCAAGAAGTCCGCTGCGAAGCGGCCTGTGAAGTCGACGAAGCCGACGGAGACGAAGGCGTCCGACGGCGGACTCGTGCGCCTGAACAAGTTCATGGCCGACCACGGCGTCGCCTCGCGACGTGCGTGTGACGAGCTGATCACGGAGGGGCACGTCTTCATCGACGGCGAACTCGTGCGCGAGCTCGGCACCAAGATCGACCCGGAAAAGCAGGTTGTCGAGGTCGACGGCGAACCGCTGCGCGAGGCGAAGGGCGGGCACAAGCGCTACTACCTGCTCAACAAGCCCGCCGGCGTCGTCTGCACGAACGACAACCGCGAGCAGCGTGCGCGAGCGATCGACTTGATCTCGGACCGCCACAAAGGCCGCATCTACACCGTCGGTCGCCTGGACGAGGCGTCCAAGGGACTGATCATCCTGACCAACGACGGTGACTTCGCGAACCGCGTGATGCACCCGCGCTACGGCGTCTCGAAGACCTACACCGTCAAGCTGCAGGGCCGCATCAACGACAACGACCTGCAGCGCGTGCGCGAAGGCGTCTACCTCGCGGAAGGCAAGTCGGCCGGTGCGCGCGTGGTCGTGCGCAAGCGGACGCGCGAGACGTCGCTGTTGCTCGTCACGCTCTACGAGGGCATGAACCGCGAGATCCGCCGCATGTTCGCCAGCGTCGGCTTCACCGTCGTCGACCTGCGGCGCGCGCGTATCGGTGCGATCACCGACCGCGGCTTGAAGGAAGGTCACTGGCGCTTCCTCACGCCCGAGGAGATCAACGGGCTGCTCGCCGGCGGCGAAGGCCAGGAAGACGGCCCCGGTACCGAGCGGCTCAAGCGCAAGCGCGCCGCGCGCAAGGCGTCCGGCAGAGGGAAGTCCGAGTGAGCGCAGATCACGGAGTGCACCCCGGATCCGTCATGCTCGCGGGCGCCGAGATCCGCGAACACACGCTGCCGAACGGCTTGCGCGTGATCCTCGCGGAACGCCACGACGATCCGGTCGTCGCGACCTTGATGCTGTACCGCGTCGGCTCGCGCAACGAGCTCGAAGAAGAGGCCGGCGTGTCGCACTTCCTCGAGCACATGATGTTCAAGGGCAGCGCGCGCTACGAGAAGGGCGAAGTCGACCTCCGCACCGCGGAACTGGGCGGCAACAACAACGCCTTCACGACGCCGGACCACACGGCCTACTACTTCGAGTTCACGGCCGATCGTTGGGACGTCGCGCTCGAGATCGAAGCCGACCGCATGCGCGGCTTGTCGCTCGATCCGGTCGAGTTCGAGGCGGAGAAGCAAGTCGTGCTGTCCGAGCTCGCGATGGGCGAGGACGATCCGTGGCGCAACTTGTCGCAACAGGTCTCCGAGATCCTGTTCGCGCGTCATCCGTACCGGCGGCCCGTGATCGGCTACGCGGAGAGCCTCGCGCGGATGACGCCCGACGACATGCGGTCGTACCACCGGCGTTACTACAACCCGGCGAACGCGACGCTCGTGATCTCCGGCGACATCACGCCGGACGACGCGCTCGCGCGGATCGCGGAACACTTCGGTTCGATCGAGGCGGGCACGCGCTTCGAGGACGTCGCGCCGTACCGCCCTCCGCTCGCGGAACCGCGCGGTGAACGACGCGTCACGACCTACTGGGACGACGAGTCGCGGCGCCTGGTGATCGGTTGGCCGACGGTTCCGGTGGGCAGTCGCGAAGACGACGCGCTCGACCTGATCTCGGTGTTGCTCACGACCGGGCGGCTCTCGCGCCTTCACCGCCGCCTCGTGCTCGACGAAGGGCTCGCCGTGAACGTCTCGACCAGCAACGACACGCGCGTCGACAGCGGAGCCTTCTGGCTCTACGCCGAGTGCGCGGCCGGCGTCACGCCGCAAGCGCTCGAGGCCGTCATCGACGAGGAGCTGAAGCTGCTGGCGACGAGCTGGGCGAGCGCCGACGAGTTGAAGCGCGCTCGCCGCATCCTCGAGGCGTCGGACGCGTACGAGCTCGAGTCGGCGCTGGACCTTGCCGAGGACCTCGGCGAGCTGGCCATCGACGCGGACTGGCGACTCGTGTTGAACAGCAAGGAACGCTACGCGGCGATCCGGCCCAAGTACCTGATGGAAGTCGCCGTGCGCCTGCTGTCGTTCGAGCGCCGCGTCGTCGGCTGGTCGCTGCCCGAACTCGAGAGGCTGATGCGTTGACCGAGCTCAAGCGCAAGTACGACAGCATCCCGGTCATCGAGCTCCCGGTCGAGCGCTTCGAGCTCGCCTGCGGGGCCAAGCTGATCGTCTCGAAGCGCGCCGGCGCACCGATCACGGCGGTCGAAGTGCACATGCGCGGCGGTCCGTCGATGGATCCGGCTGGGCTCGAAGGCACGGCCTTCCTGACGGGCGGCCTGCTCGACCAGGGGACGAAGCAGCACGACGAACAAGGCATCGCCGAGCTGCTGGAACCCGCCGGCGGTTCGATCGCGGGCGACGCCAGCGGCCTGCACGCGACGATCGTCAGCAAGGAGTGGAAGCTCTTGCTGTCCGTGCTCGCGGAACTGCTCGTCGAGCCGACCTTCCCGAAGCGTCAGGTCGAGCGACAGAAGGACCGTTTGCTGCACCGCCTCGCCGTCGAGCGCGAGGATCCGCGCGTGCAAGGCGCGCTGGGGCTCCGGCGGCTCGTCTACGGCAACCACTGGCTCGGTCGTCCGGCCTACGGAAGCTACGAGAGCGTCGCGAAGATCGAGCCCAAGCACCTGCGCGCGCAGCACAAGCGCAACTGGGTGGGCAGCCGTTGCCTGATCGCCGTGTCGGGCGACGTCGATCCGCTCGCGGTGAAGCGCTTCCTCGACCGCGCGCTGGCCGACTGGAACCCCGGCCGTCCGCTGCGACCCACTCCGCCGGAGCTCCCGCCGCGCGCCGTGCGCACGGCGTTGTTCAAGGCCGAAAGGCAGCAAGTGCACGTGCATCTCGGACACCTCGGCATCCGGCGCGCCGATCCCGACTACGCCGCGCTCGTCGTGATGGACCACGTGCTCGGCATGGGGCCCGGCTTCACGAACCGCCTGTCGCGCATCCTGCGCGACGAACAAGGACTCGCGTACACGGTCAGCGCGTCGATCAGTTCGAGCGCCGGCCTGATGCCCGGCGTGTTCAACGCCTACATCGGCTGCGCGCCGGAGAAGGTCGAGACCGCGGTCGCGGGCTTCCTGACCGAGATGCGACGCTTGCAGACCGAGCTGGTCCCCGAGGAGGAACTCGAGGTCGCGCGCAACTACTTGCTCGGCTCGTTCCCCCGCGAGTTCGAGCGCGCGTCCCGTCGCGCCGGATACCTCGTCACCGCGGAGGTCTTCGGACTCTCCGAAGACGACCTGCGCCAGCTGCCGCGTGCCTTCGCCGCCGTCACGCCGCAGGAACTGCAGCGCGTCGCGCGCGAACACCTCCACCCCGATGCGTGTTGCCTGTCGGTCTCCGGACCGATGAAGCCCGGCGAGGTGAAGAAGCTGCTCGGACGAGCCCGCTGACGCGAAACTCGCCCGAGCAAGGGGGGGCTTCCTGTCCCGCGAGGCGTCAGGAGGGCGCCAAGGGGACCGGCGGGTGATTCTCAGACGGCGGGGTGCGCAGTGCCCCGCTCACGGCGTTCGAGCCACACGAAGAGCAGACCGGCTCCGACGGCGAGCGCCGCGAGCCAGATCCACGCGGGGCCGCCGAACTCGCCCACGAGCGTCACCTTGCCCAGTTCGCCGACGCCCAACACGTGCTCCTGCATGAAGGGGTAGGCTTGCGCGTAGGCCGCGGCGCCGAACAACATGCCGAGCGTGCCGGCGATGGCGTCGCGTGAACCTTGGCCGATGGCGGCGATGCCGGTGCCGGGGCAGTAACCCAGCACGGCCATGCCCGATCCGAAGATGACGCCGCCGAGCACGTCGGCGAGGACGTGCGCGGCCTTCACCTTCAGGCCTTCGATCATGCCCATGCCGGTCATCGCGTAGATGCCGACGCCGCCGACGATCACGGCCGTGAGGATGATCTTGAGCACGGTGAAGTCACGGAGCAGGAACTGCCCGACGATCACCTTGTGCTGCGTGACGCCGCCACGCTGGAGCAGGAAGCCGAAGACCAGGCCGGTCAGTGCGCCGAACAGCAACAGCTGGGGCGAGGCGAAGAGGTTGGTGTCGAACATGGATCAGCTCTGCTTCTTGTAGAGGGTCATGGCCGTGGCGATGCCGCCGACGAACAGGGCGATCGTGAAGATCCAGCCGGAGACGGCGAGCTGCAGGTTGCCGGAGATCGAGTGACCGGAGGTGCAGCCGCCGGCCAGGCGCGCGCCGAAGAGCATCAGGGCGCCGCCCGCGAAGGCCGCGGCGTAGCGCAGGCCTTTCGAGTTGCCGAAGCGCGAGCGCCAGAGCTCGGGCACGGACTCGGAGCGGAAGCTCTTCGAGAGGCGCGCGGCGATCAGGGCGCCGATCGGCAGCATGACGACGAGGGCGAACTGCCAGTCGATGCCCGGCTTCCCGACCAGGTACTTCGAGTAGTAGGCGTTGCCGCGGACGGCCTCCTCCGACACGGCGCCGGTGATCATCCCGGCGGCTCGGACCAGCGTGGTGCTCGCGCCCAGCGCCTGGTCCATGACGTAGAAGGTGACCCACGAAAGCACGCCGATCAGCGTGCCGACGAGGTACGGCGACCAGCGTGCGCGGGTCCAGAGGTTGGTGGCGGGGAGAGTGGTCTGCATGGTGCCCAGGGTGATGCGGTCGTGTGCGGCGGAGCGGCCGGCACGCCGGGGGAGAGCAAGCGCGGTGCCGAGGCGCGCCCGTGCAGCTGGAAAATGTAAGGGGCTTTCTGGAAACGGCTTATGCGTGCGGTGCGGCGGCGCGGAACGCCTTCCCGGCTCGATGTCAATGGTTTACGATTGACGTGTAAAGCCGCCGCCATGGACCTCGACTTCCGCCGCGCCCCCCAGATCCTCGCCGACGTCGCCGACGCGATGGCGGACGGTCTCTTCACCGTCGACGCGCAGGGACGCTTCGTCTCCTGGAGCGCCGGCGCCGAGCGGATCACCGGCTACTCCGAGGACGACGTGCGCGGTCGACCGTGCGAGCTGCTCGAAGGCGAGAACTGCAAGGGCTTCGCCAGCTTGCGCGACGTGCTCGCCGATCCGACGGGGGCCGGGGACGGGATCATGAACCAGGAGTGCAAGGTGCTCTCCAAGGACGGCCACGAGCGCTACCTGCACGGCAACGTGCGCCTGCTCTTCGAGTACGGCCAGGTGGCCGGGGCCGTCGGGACCTTCACGGACCTGACGAGCTTCGTCCTCGCGCACCAGCGCCTGCACCAGCTCGAGGACACCGAGCGCGCCCGCGGCCTCGGTCCGCTCGTCGGCGAGAGCCCGCCGATGCAGGACGTCTTCCGCCGCATCCGGCTCGCCGGCCGCACGGAGGTCACGGTCCTGATCCGGGGCGAGTCGGGCACGGGCAAGGAACTCTGCGCGCGCGCGATCCACGACGCCAGCGAGCGCGCTAACCGCCCCTTCGTCGCGATCAACTGCGCTGCGATCCCCGAGGCCCTGCTCGAGAGCGAGCTGTTCGGTCACAAGCGCGGCGCGTTCACCGGCGCGGTGCGCGACCACCCCGGCCTGTTCCGGGCGGCGGACGGCGGAACGCTGTTCCTCGACGAGATCGGCGAGCTGTCGCCGCACTTGCAGCTCAAGCTCCTGCGCGTGCTGGAGACGCGCCACGTCCTCGCGGTGGGGGCGGAGACGGACTCGCTCGTCGACGTTCGCCTGATCACGGCGACGCACCGCGACCTCGAGGCGCGCGTGCGCGAGGGGGAGCTGCGCGAGGACTTCTTCTACCGCATCCGCGTGTTCGAGATCGAGATGCCCCCGCTGCGCGAGCGTGTGCAGGACCTTCCGCTGCTCGTCGACCACCTGCTCGCGGAGTTCACCGAGCGCCACGGCCGCAAGCTGCGCGGCGTCGCGAACGACGCCATGCAGCGGCTGCGCGCCCACTCGTGGCCCGGGAACGTCCGCGAGCTGCGCAACGTGCTCGAGCACGCTGTCGTCACCGCCGGTGGAGACCGCATCGGGCTGCTCGACCTCCCGCGCGAGATCCGACGGCCCCGCACCAGCGCGGCGGAACCGCTCGAGCGCCCGCTCACGGAACGCGAACAGGCCGAGGCGCGCCGGATCCGCGCCGCGCTCGAGGCGGAGGGCTGGCACCGGCAGCGCGCAGCCGAGCGCCTGTCGACCAGCCGCATGACGCTGTGGAAGAAGATCAAGCGGTACCGCCTCGAACCGCCCGCTCCGGGTACCTCCTGACCGGATCCGGACGGCCGCGAACGGCGATCCTCGCAGCGGTCCGCGCCGACCGCTTAGAATCGCGGCATGAGCAAGGCAACCACCGTGAAGCAGTACCTGGACGCTCTTCCGGAAGATCGCCGCAAGGCGCTCGAGGCGGTGCGCAAGGTGATCAAGTCGAACCTCGACTCGAAGTACGAGGAAGGCATCCAGTACGGGATGATCGGCTACTACGTGCCGCACTCCGTCTTCGCCGACGGTTACCACTGCGATCCGAAGCAGCCGCTGCCCTTCGCGAGCATCGCGTCGCAGAAGAACCACATGGCCGTCTACCTCTTCTGCCTCTACAACGATCCTGCGGAGATCGCGCGCTTCGAGGCGGAGTGGAAGAAGACGGGCAAGAAGCTCGACATGGGCAAGTCGTGCGTGCGCTTCAAGAAGCTCGACGACGTCGCGCTCGACGCGATCGGCGCCGCGATCAAGCGCATGCCGGCGAAGAAGTTCGTCGAGCTGTACGTCGCGAACCGCGACGGAGCGGCGGGCGCCCGGAAGACCGCGAAGAAGGCAGCCAAGAAGACCGCGAAGAAGGCAGCCAAGAAGGCGACCAAGAAGACGACCGGGAAGAAGGCGGCGAAGAAGGTCGTCAAGAAGGCTGCCAAGAAGGTCGCCAAGCAGGCGCCCAGGAGAACCGCCAAGCGCTGACGCATGTCCCAGGCCCTCGCTCAGGTCTCGCGACGCTTGCGTCGCAAGCTGACGCTCGCGCGTTGGCTGGAACGAGCCACGCTGCACGCCGCCCTCGTGCTGGTCGTGTGCGCGTGCGTCGCCCTGATCCTGCGCGCTGCCTTCGGTGTGGAGCCGGAGCGTGCCGCGCTCTGCCTCGCACCCGTCCTCCTCGTCCCGTGGACCGCGTGGCGAGAGGTGCGCGGCCAGGTCCCGACCGCCGAGCAGGCCGCGACCTGGTTGGACATGCACTCCGGAGCGCGAGGCTTCCTGCTCGTCGACTTCGAGCTCGAGGACGCGCGCTGGAGCGAACGTTCGCAGCGTCAGCTCGACGACCTCGCCGAGCTCCCCGCGCTGAGCGCGGCGCCGATCTACCGACGCGTGCTGCCTGCGCTCGCCTTCTGCGCGTTCACCTTGCTCGTGCCCCTGACGCGCGCCGAGCCGGGCCCGTCCACCTCGCTGTTCGAGCGCGCGATCGCCGGACTCGGTGACCAACTCGCCGCGCTGAACGAAGTCGTCGAGCTGGACGAAGTCGTCGCCCAGGAACTCGCGCGTCGCGTCGAGGACCTCGCGGAGAACGTCGACGCCGCGGAACCCGAAGCGATGCTCGAAGCGATCGACTCGCTGCGCCAGAAGCTCGGCGTCGAAGGGCGCGACGCGGCCGAGCTGGCGACGGAGCTCAGCGAGCGTTTCGGGGAAGTCGGACTGCGCGCGCTCGCCGACAGCGATGCGGCGCAGGACCTGCTGGAGTCCGCGCTCGCCAAGCTGGCGGACAGCGGATTCCGGGAAGAACTGATGCAACAGCTCTCCGAGCTGGCGCCGGAACTCGCGGCCGGCATGGAAGGCAATCAGCTGCAGCTGCCCGAAGGACTCGAGCTCTCGCCCGAACAGATGCGGACGCTCTCGGAGGGCCTGCGCAGTGCGTTGAAGGACAAGTTGTCCTCGCTCAGCCTCGCCGGCCTCGTCGACTTGAAGGAACTGAAGCTGTCCGACGAACTCGCCTCGCTCTCCGAGCTGGTCGGCGAGCTGCACGTCTGCGACGAGGACTGTGAACCCGGCGGGACGTGAAAGGGCAAGCGACGCCGCGTCGTTGGCGCGGGCGAGAAGAAGGGGAGCGGAGGGGGCCAAGGCTTGGGCCTCGTGCAACAAGGTGCCGGCGTCGGCGGCATCTCGCGCGGCGGTTCGCCCACCGGCTTGTTGTGGGGCGACGAGTCGCGCGGCGACCTCGATCAGTTCGAGTCGAAGTTGCTGCCCCCCGGACAGGCGCTCGACCTCGAGAGTTCCGCTACGATCGGACTGGGAACGGACGTGCCCGAAGTGGCGCCCGTTGCGGAAGGCGCCGGCTTGGTCGACGTCGAAGGAGCGACCGGCAAGGCGACCTGGCGCCGCCGCTTGCACCCGCGTCACCGCGACGCGGTCAGCGAGTTCTTCAAGGCACCGACTGACGAAGACTGAACATGACGGATGGAACCAGCGGCGGACTCCTCTCGCCGGAAGAAGTCGAAGTCGCACAGCGCAAGGCGGGCGAGATCCTCGCGGGGCTCGACCGCGCGATCCTCGGACAGTCGGAACTGACGCGCCTGTTGCTGACCTGCGTGCTCGCGCGCGGACACGTCTTGCTCGAGGGCCTGCCCGGCCTCGGCAAGACGGAACTCGTCAAGGCGCTGTCGCGGCTGATGCGCCTCGAGTTCCGCCGCTTGCAGTTCACGCCCGACCTGTTGCCGGGCGACGTGACCGGCGGACACATCCTCGAGGAGTCGGAGCACGGACGCCGCATGGTGTTCCACCCCGGCCCGGTGTTCACCAACCTGCTGCTCGCGGACGAGATCAACCGCGCGTCCCCGAAGACGCAGTCCGCGTTGCTCGAGGCGATGCAGGAGCGCTCGGTGACGGTGCTCGGCGAGACGCACCGGCTCGAGCTGCCGTTCTGCGTGCTCGCGACGCAGAACCCGATCGAGCTCGAAGGGACGTATCCGCTGCCCGAGGCACAGCTCGACCGCTTCCTGTTCAAGCTCGAAGTGCGCCGCCTCGACGCCGACACCTTGCGTACGATCATCACGGAACGCCGCGCCGGCGCGCCGCCCGAGCTCGAACCCGTCACCGACCACGCGGGCCTGCTCGAGCTCTTCGCGGCCGTGGATCGCATCTTCCTGCCGAAGGCGGTCGCGGGCTACGTCGCGCGCATCGTCGACGCGACGCACCCCGACTCGGAACTCGCGCCCACGGCGGTGAAGGACTACGTGCGCTTCGGCGCCTCGCCGCGCGCCGCGATCGCGATCTCCGAGTCGGCACGCGCGCACGCGCTGCTCTCCGGCAAGCCGAACGTCGGCTTCGACGACGTGAACGCCGTCGCGATCCCCGCCGTCGCGCACCGCCTGGTGCTCGACTACCGCGCGAAGCTCGACGGCATGACGGGGCCGGGCGTGGTGAAGGCAGTGCTCGACGCCGTGCAGGAACTCGAGGGCGGCCTCGCGAAGGAGCTCTCGGGTCATGCTCGCTGAACTCCGGCGGCTCGTCGGGATCGGCGCGGCGCTGCTGGCGCTCGCCTTCGCGCAGTCGGCGCGCGCCGACGCCCAGCAGGTCGCAACCGCCGAAGGCGTGCGCTGCAGCGTCGCGTACCACGGCGCCGAACTGCTGCACCACGGCTACTTCCCGATCGACGTCGAGATGCTGAACACCGGCGACCGCGCGGTCACCGTCGACTTCAAGGCGCAACAGCAGTGGCAGGTCGAGGACGAGGTGACGAAGCGCCTGCGCCTGGAACCCGGCGAGCAAGTCGCCTTCGAGCCCTTGCTGCGCGCGCGCACGAACAGCGTGAACACCTACGCCGTCACCTTCGAGGTGAACGGCGAGTCGCAGTACTTCGCGGTGGGGCCGAGCGAGTGGTCGGGCGGCTTCGAAGTCCCGGTGCTGTTCGCCAGCCGCTCTCCCGTCGAAGCGGGGGCAGTGGAGCGCTGGGCCTCGACGTGGACGGACCGTGGTACCGGTGACTTCCGCTTCGCCGCGGTGCGCTTCCCGGAGCTGTCGAAGCTGTGGGCGGCGTACACCAGCTACGAGTGGGTCGTGCTCTCGCTCGAACAAGGATTGCCGGACGCGGCCGCGCTGGACGCGATCTTCGCGTGGGTTCGGACGGGCGGGAGGCTCCTCGTCATCGCGCCAAATCCGCGCGCCGCGCTCGAGTCGCGCCCGCAGGACGCGAAGTGGCTGAGTCCCGACTACGCCGTACGCGAGAGCCAACCCGAGCGCTTCGCGGCTTACCACTGCGGCTACGGAACCATCACCTTGTTCTCCGCGCAGGGCTGGGGCTTCGAGGAGATGGAGTCGGTAGATGGCTACCAGCCGGCCGCGCTCAGCGCCGTCGACTATTGGAGCGGTCGGTCGTGGACTCCCGGCTCCGACTCCCACGCCCAGTCCGGCATGGAATCCGTCACCCCGCTGCTCGGCGGCTTCGGCGAACTCCCGCTGCGCGGGCTGATGGTGCTGCTCGTGGTCTTCGCGCTGGTGATGGGGCCGGTCAACTTCTGGTGGGTCAAGCGCTCGCGAAAGCCGATGTTGCTGCTCGTCACCTTGCCGGGCATCTCGGTCGTGACCTCGATCTGCCTCGTGCTGTTCGGCGTCTTCTCGCAGGGCCTCGACCTCAAGGTCTCGACGCGCTCGTTCACCTTCCTCGACCAATCGGCACACCAAGCGACGACCGCGGAAGTCCGCCGCATCTTCGCCGGTAGCTCGCCGGGCGCGGGGATGCGGCCCGAGGCCGGTACCACCGTCTTCCCCGACGTGGGCTCCTGGAGCTCCGACTTCCGCGGCACGAACCTCTTCACGCAGGACCTCACGGATGGCCGCCTGCTCGGCGGCGACTACCTGCCCGTCCGCGAACCGGTCGTGCAGCTGATCCTGTCGGATCGACCCACGCGGCTGCGGCTCGACGTCACCGAACGTGCAGGAGAGGTGGAGGTCGCGAACGCCTTCGACGGACCGATCGAGCGCTTGCTCCTGCGCGACAGCTCGGGGGCGTTCCACCAGCTGAACGGTGCGCTTGCGGCCGGCGAGTCGCGCAGGCTCGTCGGCGGAGCGAGCGTGCGCGACGAGTTCGACTGGTCGGTCGTGATGCGAGACTTCTGGGACACGCGCGGTGCGGGGGCACCTGAGCTGCCCGCAGGCGCCTACCTCGCCGTCCTGCAGACCGCGGACCTCCGCGACGACTGCGGGGTCGAGGTGAACGAAGTCTCCGCCCAGCACGTCGTCTTCGGCGTCTACGCGGAGGGAGCTGAGCGATGAGCGTCGCCCTCGAGGTCCGCGGCCTCACGCGCCGCTTCGGCAAGCTCGTCGCCGTCGACGACGCCTCCTTCGAGATCCGCCGCGGCGAGATCCTCGGCTTCATCGGTCCCAACGGCGCGGGCAAGACGACGACGATGCGCGTCTGCGCGACGCTCGACCTGCCCGACGAGGGCGACGTGCTGATCGACGGCGTCTCCGTCGTCCTGGATCCGCGCGGCGTGCGCCGGCGCCTCGGCTTCATGCCCGACTCCTACGGCGCCTACGTGCACACGACGGTCGCGGACTACCTCGACTTCTTCGCGAGGACCTACGGTCTGCGCGGCAAGGACCGCGCGAGGATGCTCGCCTACGTGAAGGACTTCACGGGGCTCACGCCGCTCGAGCACAAGCTGATGACTTCGCTCTCGAAGGGCATGAAGCAACGCCTGTGCCTCGCCAAGACCCTGCTGCACGATCCCGCGCTGCTGATCCTCGACGAACCGGCGGCCGGCCTCGATCCGCACGCGCGCGTCGAGCTGCGCGAGCTCGTCAAGGCGCTCGCCGGACTCGGCAAGGCCGTGATGATCTCCTCGCACATCCTCACCGAGCTGTCGCAGATCTGCACGAGCGTCGCCGTGATCGAGGCCGGCCGCATCCGCGCGACCGGGACCGTCGACGACGTGATCCGGCGCGCTCGCACGCAGCACCAGCGCGTGTTCGTGCGCTCGCTCGCGCCGATCGACGCGCTGCTCAAGCTGATGCTCGAGACGCCGGGCGTGGAGACGGCGCGGCCGGAACGCGGCGGCGTCGTGCTCGAGGTCGCAGGCGCCGAGGACGACCTCGCGCGCCTCGTGCGCCGCCTGGTCGAGGCGGGGATGGACCCGATCGAGTTCTCACCGAAGGCCACGGACCTGGAAGACGTCTTCCTGTCCCTCACCGCGGGGACGGTGCAATGACGCTCGCCGCCGAACAACAAGAACAGGTCGCGACCGAGCTCGCGCCGCTCGCCGAGCGCCTGTCGGATCGCCTCAACCCGATCCTCGTCAAGGAAGTGCGCCAGTCGCTGCGCGGCCGCTACTTCAAGGTCTCCTTCTGGGTCACGCTCACGCTCGCCACGATGATCGGGCTCGGTGTGTTGCTCGTGAGCTTCTCGTCGACGCGCGAAGGGGCGTCGGCCGTCTACGGCCCGCAGTTCTTCGTCGCCATCTTCGCCTGCCTCGCGCTGGCGACGCAGGTCCTCGTGCCCTTCTCTGCCTTCCTGTCGATGGGCAGCGAGTGGGACGAGAACACCTTCGACCTGCTGGTGCTCTCGAACCTGAAGCCGCGCCAGATCGTGATCGGCAAGGTGCAGTCCGCCGCCGTGCAGGCGCTGCTGTTCTACGCGTCCTTCGGACCGTTCCTCGTCTTCGCCTTCCTGCTGCGCGGACTCGACCTGCTGGCGATCTTCCTGTGCCTCGGCATCTCGTTCGTCGGTTCGTTGCTGCTGTCGTGCCTCGCGGTCGCCCTCTCGAGCTTCGGTCAAGGTCGCTTCGCGCGCCTCATGCTGATGGTGCTGCTCGCGATCGTCCTGGTGCAGGGCACCTTCGTGACGATCGCGTGGGCCGGGCAGACGATGATGATTCCGTCGTTGCTCCGCGACCCCGACATGCTGCAGGGCTTGGCGGCGGCGGCGTCGATCGCCGCTGCCGTGGCGGCTTTCTTCTTCGCCGCGGCCTGCGCGAGGCTCGCGCACCCCGAGGAGAACCGCTCGACCGGCCTGCGCGTAATGACGCTCGTCGGCATCGCGGTCGGGCTCGCCTGGGCGACGATCATCGACGGATGGTCCGTGGACGAGGACGTCGTGCTCGGCGCGGTGATGGTGGGGCACGCGGTCCTCGCGCTGGCGACGCTGTTCTTCATCACGGAGCCGGAGCGCCTCGGCCGACGCGTCGCCGCGAAGCTGCCGAAGTCGCGGCTCGTACGCCTGCTGGCCACTCCCTTGCTGCCGGGCGGCGCGCGCGGCCTGGTCTTCTTCGTCTGCGGCAGCCTGATGATGTCCGCGTGGGCACTCGGCTACTCCTTCATCGCCGAGGGTCGCTTGGTCTTCACGACGGGCGAGCTCGACGCCCTGGTCGCCCTGCCGCTCTACGGCGTGATCTTCCTCGGCATCCCCAGCGCGCTGTTCACCAAGCGCCTGGACTCCTTGGCGGTGCGCGGCATCTCGCGCATCGTGATCGTCACCGGATTCATCGCGGCGATCATGCTGCCGGCCCTCATCGGCTTTCTCTTCGGCTTGCCGAACTGGGCCGACTTCGAGCACCCGCTGAACGTGTTCACGATGATCCACCAGATGCTGCGCAAGGACGGCCACTACGAGGAGGCGCGCTACTTCCTCGTCGCCGGCACGTTGATCTGCGTCGCGCTGAACTGGCCGCGCCTCGTCCGCGCCGCTCGTGAACAGCTGCAGGCACCCACCGCCGCTTCATCGGATGCCTGAGACCAGCGCACGCCGGCCTTCGCAGGACTCCGTCGCCGAGGCGACGCTCTGGAAGCTCGGTTGGGTCCCGTCGCCCCCGCACGGCCGCGCGGGTGACGCGCTGACGCGCGGAACGGGTTCGTCGATCGAGTTCCAGGACCACCGCGTCTACGCGCCGGGCGACGACGTGCGGCACCTCGACTGGCGCGCGTACGCGCGGACCGGAGAGCTGACCGTCAAGCTGTACAGCCAGGAGCTGTTGCCGCGGCTCGACCTGCTATTCGACGCGTCGCGCTCGATGACGGTCGACGACGCCAAGGTCGGCACCGCGCTCGACCTCACGTCCTTCTTCGCCGGGATCGCGACGCGCCAAGGCTTCGCCGTGCGCGTGATCGAGCTCGGTGACGCGCCGCGCGTGCGTGAGCTCGACGAGTTCCGCGAGAACGGTTCCGAGTTCGCCGGAAGGCTGCCGCTCTCGTCCACGCTGGAACAGGCCACGGGGCTGCTGCGTCCCGGCACCCTGCGCCTGCTGATCGGGGACTTCCTCTCGCCGCACGATCCCGCGCAGCTCGTCCGCGGTCTCGCGGCGCGCGCCGGCGGCCTGGCGCTGTTCCAAGTGCTGTCGCGCGACGACGCCGCACCGCCCGTGGGCGTCGCCTTCCGCCTGCAGGACGCGGAGACCGGCGAGGCGCGCGAGATCGTGCTCGGGCAAGCCGTCGTCGACGACTACCTGGACCGCTTGAAGCGCTTGACCGGCGCGCTCGAGACGGAGTGTCGGCGCGCGGCCGCTCGCTTCACGCGCGTCGTGTCGGGGCCGAGCCTCCGCGAGCTGACGCGCGACGTCCTGGCGCGCGAAGGACTCGTCGTCCCTGGTTGATCAGCGGTCCAGCTCGCGCTTCGCACGCTCGCGCGCGGCGCTGAGCGCGTCGGCGAGCGCCGTGCGTCGATCCGCTTCGGACTCGCGCGGGGGCGCGTCGGTCGCCGGCGTCTGCTGTGCTCGCGTCGCCGCCCCGGCGTGAGCTCGCGCGGCTTCGCGCTCGACGGACTGCTCCGCGTCGCGCGTCGCCTTGCGCTTCGCCGCCTTCCAGTCGACGCCCGCCCACAGCGAGAGGCGTCGGAAGGCGATCTCGAGCAAGCAGACGACCAGCGCCGCGATCAACAACTCGCGCGTGATCGGCAGCCACCCCGCGCCTTCGCGCAGCACCCGGAACAACGTGTTGGCCGGCGGGGCGACGGTTCCGCCCGACTCTGCGGCGAGCGTGCGCAGCAAGCGCTCGCCGGCGGCTGCGTCGGAGCTGGGCTCGAACTCCGGCGAGTAGGGGAGCGCGAGCGGCGGAAGCGCGATGCTGCGCTGCGCGTCGACCTTGACCGACGGCAGCGCGACGCCTTCCCGGTCGAGCGGGAAGCGAGCGCGGTAGAGACCTTCGTCGACGCGCTCGAACGAGCGCCGCAGCGTCGTTCCGTCTTCCAGTCCGAGCAGCGCCTCGAGCTCGCCGGCGTTCGGCGCGGCCGGTGCTTCGGGGTCGAACTCGACGTCGATCACCGCTTCGCGTCCCTCGCGACGCACGCTGGGAAAGAGCGCGTCTGGAGGATCCTGACCGAGCAACCAGCGCGACGCCGTGACGAAGAAGGACGCGAAGCCGTCCCACGCCGGCAGCGACGACCCATAGGTCCCGCCGATCTGCCCGGTGAAGGCCGCGCTGCGACCGAGTCCGCTGTACTGGAACGCGAAGATCGGCGCGTGGAAGTCGTCGGTCGTCACCGCGCCCGCGGTCGCGCCTTCGCGCAAGTAGGTCAGGTTGTAGCCGTCGAGCTCGGGGAAGCCGTCGACGGTCAGCTCACCGAGCCCGTAGAGGTCGGGCAGCAGCGCGACGGCGGTCGGTTGGTCGACGAAGGTCGCGCGTGACGCGGTCAGCGTGTCGTGCGCGAACAGGCGCGGCAGCTCGTCGGCCTGCGTCGTGAAGTAGATCTCGCCGCCGCCCAGCTCGGCGATGCCGCGCAGGAAGTCCGCGTCGGGGTCCGCCGGCGTGCCGAGGGCGATCACCGACAGCGTGACGCCGGCGGCGACGAAGTCGTTGACGAGCTGCGCACAGCCTTCCTGCTGTTCCGAGTCGGCGGCGTCGGAGAACAGCGTGATGTGCTTCGAGAGCTGCGGCGCCTTCGCGAGCTCGACGAGCGCGGCCTCGAGCGCGACGCGAACGTAGATGCCGCCGCCGCCGGGCTGGATGCGACGCACGCGGTGTTGCAGCGCCTCGGTGTCGGTCGCGCGCGTCATCTCCTGCGCGACGTCGGGTTCGGTGTCGACGGCGATCACGGCGACGGAGTCCAGCTCGGACAGCAGCTCGATCGCGGAAGCCGCGCCAAGGTTGGCGAGGTCCATCTTCGTCCCGCCGCCGGCGTGCATGCCCATGGATCCCGAGCGGTCCATCGCGATGGCGAGCGCCATGCCCTGCTTGCGCTGTTCCTTGCGCAGCTCCATCGAGACCGGCAGCACGGGATCGAGCGGCGAGAGGTAGTAGCCGCCGATGCCGAACGACGCCTTGCCGCCGGTGACGAGCAGTCCGCCGCCGCGCTCGGTGACGAAGCGCGCGACGTCGCGCATGCGGTCGCCGAGCCGGTCCGCCGCAACGTTCGCCAGGATCACGCCGCGGTAGGCTTCGAGCCCGAGGCGGTCGATCGGGGCCGTCTCCGGCGCCGCGACGTCGACGCGCAAGCCGGAACGACGCAGCGCGCGCACCAAGCTGTCTTCGGCGCCGTCGTCGTTCACGACGAGCAGTGCGCGCGGGCCGTCCACGCGCAGCGCGCCGCGCGCGATGTTGTTCTCGGGGACGCGGTCGTCCACGCCGAGCACTTCGAGCTCGTAGGTCGCCACGCCGACCGCGGGGACGAGGTCGCGAAAGACGAGGCGGCTGTAGCCTTCTTCGAACAGGCGTTCGCCCTGCGCGAGGACTTCGCCGTCGCGCGTCAGTCGATAGCGCGCCGTGACGCGCGACGAAGAGTCGACCCACGCGCTGAACTGAAAGGGTTCGCCGAGCGCGGCGACCTCGGGCAGCTCGAGCCGCAGGATCGCGAGGTCGACGCGGCCCGGCCGCGGATAGGGGCGTACGTCGATGCGCACTTCCCGCCCGAACGCGCGTCGCGCGACGGGAACGGCGTCGCGACCGCGCAGTTCGCCGTCCGAGAGCAGCAGGATCGAGCCGCTGCGTTCCTCCGGAATCAGCTCGAGGGCGACCTCGAGGGCCTCCGCGAGGTTGGATCCGTCCGCGTTCACGACGCGCGCGTACTCCTCGAAGCGCGACTCCTCGAGCGGAGGGCGCTCGATCGCCGCGCGCGCCCCGAAGGTGACGATGCCCACGCGGTCGCCTTCGCGGCGCGCGTCCTCCGCGAGCGCGATCAGCTCGCGCGCGGAGGCTCTCGCCTCGTCCGTCATCGAGCGCGAGCGGTCGACGACGATCACGAGGTCGTGGCCCTTCGTCGTGCGCGAGAGGTAGGGCGACGCGAGTCCGAGGACCAGCAGGACGAGCGCCAGCGCGCGCAGCACGCGTGTGCCGAGCTCGCGGTCGCGCGTCGACCACCAGAACCAGGCGGCCGGCAGCAGGAGCAGCAGCAGCTCTGGGCGCTGGAAGCCGATCATCGCGCCGCTCCGGGGACGAGGTTCGGTTCGACGCGACGCGCGCGCAGGAAGTACCAATCGAGGAGCAACGCGCCGAGCGCGAGGCTCGCGAGCAGGAGCTCGACCCAAGACGTGCCGGCGCGCTGTTCCGCGAGCTCGACCGAGGATCGTCGGTCGCCCGCGTCGAGTTGCGTCAAGTCGCTCTCCGCGTCGTCACCGAAGTGTACGGCGAACTCGGCCAGCTCTTGGCCGTCCCGTCTCAGGCGATACCGACCGACGTCGGCGAGGTCCTCGACGACGAGCATGCCGCGCGCGCGCAGCTCACGCGTGCCGCTCGGCGTCTCGAGCTCGTAGTCGCAGACCTCGTCGGAGCGGAAGCGGAAGCTCTCACCGATCGCCAAGCTCGTGCGCTCCGGACCGTCGAGTTCGCGCCGTCGCAGCTCCGCGAGGTTGTCGAGCAGGATCGGCCAGTCCGGCGAGCGCTGGAGCGACGAGCGCGCGACGTCGAGGTTCAGGTGGAAGAGGACGCGCGCCGCGTCGCGCTCTTCCGTCAGCAGCGGGAGGTTGCCCGCGCTGATCAGCGGGAGGCCGGGGAGCTCGACGTCGGCGCCGGCGCTCCAGACGACGCCGTCGAGCACGACGCCGGAGAGCAGCGGGTTGCTCTTCTCGGTGAGGAAGGGCCCGACGAGGTCCACGCGTTCGCCGGCGGGTTCGTGCAGCACGAGGCACCACGTGCGCGGACCGCCGCTCGGTTCGGTCGCGAACAGCAAGTGCGCGGAGTCGGGGGACTTCGCCCGCGCCGAGTCGTCGACGATCGCGAGGAGCCGGTCGAGCGTGCGCGCGTCCGGTGTGGACGCGGTGAAGCCGAGGCGTTGTTCGAGCTCGGCGCCGAGCGTCGAGTCGATGCCGAGCGCGCGCAGCGGCGGAGGAGCGAGCAGCGCGGTGTCGTCCAGCGCGAAGCCGTCGGGTTGAAGCGACGCGCGCAGTAGCGGCGTGCCCGCGGGAATGTCGAAGCTGAAGTGACGTCGCTCGCGCGGCTGCAGCTCGATCGACTTCGCGGCGAGGACGACGTCGTCCACGTCGAGCGCGACGCGCGTCTGCGCGAGATCACCGGACTGGTTGACGACCGTCAGCAGTACGCGCTCGCTTCCCGGACCCGCCGTTCCGTGCGCGAGCCGCGACGCGCGCGCGATCGCGAGATTGGGCGTTGGGCGACCGAGCGCGACGATCCCGACGCGGTCGGGATGGCGCCCCGGGTCGTGGTGATCGGTGAACAACGTCACCGCGCGGTCGCCGGCGAGCTGCAGCGCGAGCGACGTGGACGGCTCGAGGTCGTGGCGACCGGCCGTGGCGCTCGCCGGATAGCTCTCGAGCGCGGCGAGCGCTTCCGCGGGGAAGGCCGCCGGTCCGCTCAGGATCGTCGGGCGCGCGCCGCTCGCGACGAGCGTGACGCGCGAGCCGGAAGGCAGGCTGTCGATCAGATCAGCGGCGCGCTCCGCCGCAAGTTCCGCGAAGCTCTCCGCTGCGCCGTCAGCCTTCGCGCTCATCGACGCGGAAGTGTCGAGCACGACGACAAGGTGGCGCGCCTCGAGCCCTCCGCACGAGCGCGGTCCCGCGATGGCGAGGCCGAGTAACAACGCGAGCGAGAGTTCCGCCCAGAAGCTGCGCGAAGACAGCAGGCGATCGCGACGTCGTCCGGAGAGCGAGGTCGTCGTCCGCGACTCCCACAGGAACAGCGCGCTGACCGTGCGCGGCTCGAAGCGACGACGGAAGTAGTGCAGCGCGAGCACCGTCGGCACGCCGAGCAGCGCGAGGAGTCCCAGCGGATTCAGGAACATGGGCGGCCGACATCATCGGCTCTGCCCGCGCGGAGCGGCAGCGGAAATGCCGCGAAGCTCGGCGATCGACCGCTCGGCCTTCGAAGTCTCAGAAGTTGGCCGACTTGACGCGCACGACCGGCGTCAGAGTCGGAGGGTCTGCGACCAACGGATCGCCCCAGCCGTCCTTCGCGAACGGACCGGTCGAGGGCAGGTAGCCCTTCGTGACGAGCTTCGAGAGCAGGCTCGTGTAGGAAGAGGGCAGCGGGTCGTCCGCGAGCCAGGTCGCGTTGTAGTGCTGAATCGCTTGGTTGACGATGCGGAGCGTCTCGAGCGTCTTCTCGCGGCGGATCGGCGTCACGTCGAGGACGATGTCGAGGTCGTTGCCGTCCCCGAAGGCGCCGCCTTCGCCGGGGCTCTCGATCGTCAGCTGCGAGCCGCTCGCCGTGAAGCGGTAGGGCTGCGACCACGCGTCGACCGCGTACTGCGAGAGCCCGGAGTTGCGGTCGATGCTGAAGGCCGCGAGGTACGGCCCGGTCCAGCCGGCCACCGAGGGGTTCTGCTCCATGTCGGCGGTCGAGGAGGGGAGCACGCCCGTGTCGCGGAAGTACTCGGCCGCGGCGCCCTGGAGGCCTTCGAGCTCGGAGAGCGTCGCGCGACGCGCCTTCGAGTTGATCGCGGCGGAGGCGAGCGGGATGGCGGCGCCCGCGACGATCGCCATGATCGAGATCACGATGATCATCTCGAGCAGCGTGAAGCCGCCCGATGCCTTGAAGCGTTCTCGTCGTGCGATCATGGCATCAACCGATGTTCTCGTAGAGCTGGAAGAGCGGAAGGACGGCGGCCATCAGGATGAACGCCACGACGCCGCCCGCGCCGAGCAGGATGCAGGGCTCGAGCAGGCTGAGGAACTTCTTCACCGTGCGCGGAATCTCGTCGTCGTAGTACTCCGCGACCTTGGCAAGCACGGAGTCGAGCGCGCCGGCCTTCTCGCCGACGTGGATCATCTGGATCAGCAGCGGGTCGACTTGCGGTTCCTGCTCGAGCGCCTTGGAGATCGCCTCGCCGCGACGAATGCGGGCGATCGCGCGGCCGAAGGAGGCCGCGAGCGCCGCGTTCCCGCACGTCTCGGACGCGATGGTGAGCGTCGTGAACACGTCGCAGCCCGCACTGTGCAGGGTGGCCGCCGTGGAAGCGAAACGCGACATCGCGAGCTTCTGCACCAGGGGCCCGAGCTTGGGGACCTTCAGTAGGGCGCCGTGGACGGCACGCTTGACCGCGGGAACGCGCCACGCGCTGATCGCGCCGCAGACGAGCGCCGCGCAGGCGACGCCGACGACCACGATGTTCCCACGCAGGAAGTCCGACGCGCCGAGCACGATCTGCGTCTGCCACGGCAGCTCGGCGCCGGCGGGGAACAACCCCATGATCTTCGGTAGCACGAAGAGCAGCAGGATGGCGATCAGGCCGAGGATCGCGCACGCCAGGATCGCCGGGTAGATCAGCGCCTGCACCGCGGTCGCTCGCATCGCGCGCGCCCACTCGAGGTACTTCGCGAGGCGCGTCAGGATGCGGTCGAGGGCGCCGGAGGCTTCACCGGCGCGGACGGACGCGCTGTAGATCGGGGGGAAGACGCGCGGGAACGGCTTCATGACCTCCGACAGGCTGTTGCCTGCCTCGAGACCGGTGACCATGCGCTCGACGAGTTCTTGTCCGCTGGGGGTGGCGAGTCGGCGTCCGATGCCGCGCAGTCCGTCGATGATCGGGATGCCCGCACCCGTCACGGTCGCGAGCTGCGTGGTGAAGGTCACGATCTCGTCGCGCGTCAAGCGTGCGCGGGAACGGGAGTGACGCTCGCCGACGGCTGTCGCGCTGGTGAGCAGCAAGCCCTTGCGCTCGAGCGCGCGGTCGAGCGCGACCTCGTTCTCGGCGACTTGCACGCCGCGCACTTGCCTGCCGCCCGCCCCGGCGGCGACGAACTCATACGTCTCCACGTTCTTCCAGGGTCAGGCGGTGGCTGGCGTTGACGCGCAGGATCTCCTCCATCGTCGTGACGCCTGCGGAGACGAGGCGACGGCCGTCGTCCTCGAGGCTCTGAAAGCCTTGTTGCTTCGCGAGCTGTTGCAGCGTGCCGAGCCCGCTTCCGGTGCGCAGCGCGTCCGCCATGCTGTCGTCGGGCACGAAGAGCTCAGCGAGGACGGTGCGGCCCGCGAGGCCCGAGCCGTTGCAGCGGTCGCAGCCCGCTCCGCGGCGCAAGTGTTCGACCTCGCGCCCGAGCCAGCGCAGCTCCACGTCAGTGGGCGGGACCAGCTGCGCGCAGCTGTCGCAGACGCGTCGCACGAGGCGCTGACCGAGCGCGCCGATCAACGAGTCCTCGATCATGAACGGCTCGATGCCGATGTCGGCGAGGCGCGGGATCACGCCGAGTGCGCTGTTCGTGTGGAGCGTCGACAGGACCAGGTGTCCCGTCATCGACGCCTTGATCGCCATGTCGGCCGTCTCCTGGTCGCGGATCTCGCCGATCAAGATCACGTCGGGGTCCTGGCGCAGGAGGGCGCGCAGTCCGGAGTGGAAGTTGAACCCAATCGAGGGGTCGACTTGACTCTGGCGCAGGAGCGGCATGCGGTACTCGACCGGGTCCTCGACTGTTGCGACGTTGCGTTCGGTCGCGTCGATCATCGAGAGCATCGAGTAGAGCGTCGTCGTCTTGCCGGATCCTGTGGGACCGGTGACGAGGAACAACCCGTGCGGGCGCTGGATGATGCGCTGCAGCAAGCGTTGGTACTGGCTCGAGATGCCGAGCGATCCGAGCTTCATGCAGCCGCCCGATCGGTCCAGGATGCGCAGCACGACGTTCTCACCGTAGGTGCATGGCATGACCGACACACGCATGTCGATCTGGTGGTCACCGACGAGCATCGAGAGGCGACCGTCCTGCGGACGGCGACGCTCTGAGATGTCGAGCGACGACATGATCTTGATCCGCGAGACGACGGCGGCGGTCACGCCCTGGGGCAGGTTCTCGCCCGTGTGCAGCACACCGTCGATGCGGTACCTGATGCGGCAGATGCGCTCCTCGGGCTCGACGTGGATGTCGGTCGCGCCGCGGTTGATCCCGTCGAGCAACACCGCCTCGGTCAAGGCCTCGACCGGATAGTCGACGTGCTCGTCGGCGTGGAGCGCTTGAAGTTCCTGGAAGATCTTCGCGACGACGCTCTCGGCCGACTCGAGGTGGCCGCGCGTCAGCGACTTGATCACGCGCTCCGACGTGATCGCGACGTCGAGCGGGTAGGGGAAGCGTTCCCGAACGCGTGCGACGCAGTGCGGATCGTCAGGGCTGACCATCACGATGCGCAGCGTCCCGTCGACGAGCGAGTACGGGAACGACTGCGTCTCCCGCACGAAGTCCGCGTCGAGGGTGGATGCGATCAGCGGATCGACCTGCACGTCCTGTTCGCGCAGGAACGGCAGCCCCATGTCCTCGGCGAGCAACTCGAGGATGTCTTCGTGCGTGCAGAAGGCCAGCGAGACGAGGATCTCGCCGAGCGCGCGGTGCGCTCGCTTCTGCTCACCCAGCGCGACTTCGAGCTGGGCCTCGGTCAGGCGACCCTTCTCGATCAGTCGGTCGCCGAGCCTTCCCTTGAGCGTCACCATCGGAGTCTTGTCCTAGAGGTCCTCGGCCGGGCTGAGTCCGGACGTGCGGAGCGTCTCGCGGTACTCGCCGCGCATCTGCTTCGAGAGCCGCGCGCTTTGCGTCGTGCTGAGCACGCGCGGCGTCACGAAGACGAGCAGCTGACGGCGCTGCGACTGGTCGATGTCCGAGCGGAAGAGGCGCCCGACGAGCGGGATGTCCATCAGCAGCGGAACCCCCGTGTCGTCCTCGCTGATCGCGTTCTGGATCAGACCACCGAGGACGGCCGTGTGCCCGTCCTGGACCGACATGACGGTCGAGAGGTTGCGGGAGTCGAGCACCGGGATGTCCTGGAAGTAGTCGACAACGTTCGAGAACTTCTGCTCGATCACGATCTCGACCACGCCGCCTTCCTGGATCGTGGGCGTCACGGACATCGTGAGTCCGGACTCCTTGAACTCGACTTCTTCCGCGGTGGAAGTGCCGGCGGAACCACCGCCGACGTTCGTCTCGACCGTCGCGCGGATGTAGGGGATCTCGGTGACGACCTCGACCTTGGCGGGGCTCTTCGTCACGGCGAGGACGCGAGGCGAGCTGAGCACGTTCACGCCGGCGTACTGCTGCAAGGCGGTCAGCGTGGCCGAGAGCGGAATGTCCGTGTTGTCGAGCGTCGCCGTGAACTCGCCGTTGCCCGTCGCCAGGTTCTGCGCGAGGGTCAGGAAGTTCGGGCCGCCGATCTCGGCGTCGGTCATCGCGTAGGAGATGCCGAGCTCGAACGTATCGTTGAGCGTCAGCTCGACGAGCTCGAGCTCGAGGAGCACCTGTCGCTTCAAGCGGTCCGCGCTGTCGAGATAGTCCGAGACCAACTCGACGTCGCGCGCCGAACCGTCGAGAACGATCAGGTTCTGCTCCGCGTTGACGACGAGCCGTGCGTTCGACGAGACGAGGCGCGTCAGGTCCTCGACGATGCCCGCCGCGTCGATCGATTGGACGCGGAAGTGCGCCGTGCTCGGCTCGCTCCCGTCGTTCGCGGTCACCCAGTAGATGCCCGGAGGGTCTTCGACGAGGCGCAGGCCGTTCTGCTTCAGCAGCACCTGCAGCGCGTCGTCCAGCGTGATCGCCGGGAAGGACGCGTCGACCAGTCGGTCGAGTCCGGCATCGAGGTAGATGTTCACGCCGCCCGCCTCTGCGATCATGTGGATCGCCGTTGCGAGCTGCACGCCGCGCATCTGGAAGCTGTTCACGCCGTCGCCGCCGATGTGAGGGCTCTGCGGCTCCGCCTTGACCCAGGCGTCACCCGTGTCCGCCACGAAGGCCGACTCTTCGTCCTCGAGGCCGTCGACCGCGGGGAACTCGATCGGATTCGCGGCCTCGACGGCGGCGCGCTCGGGGATCGTGGGCCCGAACACGCTGCAGCCGCTCGAGAGGGCGACGGCGAGTCCGGTCGCGAGGTGTCGCAAGGAAGGCGTGTGCTGTGTGCTCATCGGTCTTCGTCCTGCTCGGCGGTGGGGGCGCTCTCTTCGAGTTGGGGTTGCGTGGTGACTGGCGCGGTCCGCACGTCCGTGGGGGAGAGGTAGCGCAGCTCCGGGACGGGGTTCGGCGTGTTCGTCGGGGCGTCTGCGCTCTCGCCTCTCTCGTCCGTCGCCGCGGCGCGCGTCCGGAAGGGCGCGAGCTGGAGCCAGCGGGAGTTCCCGCCGCCTTCGATCCGAACGCGACGCGGCTCGATCTCGACGACCGTGACGCCCGTCGTCAGCTCGTCGCCGACGCGCACGAGCCGGTCTCCGAGCATCGCCAAGGTTCCGGACTGTCCGTGGATGACCGCCGTCAGAGACTGCGCGCGCGCGAAGTCGTCGAGCGCGTCTTCGGCGAGCTTACGGGACAGAGCTTCGCCGCTGCTCGCGGGCAGAGCGCTGGGCTCGGTCTGCTGCACAGTCGGCGTGACCGCCGCGTTCGACGTCGTGCGGACGTCCGCCAGCAGCTGGTCGAGGTCGACGCGGCGCGGTCCGCCGAAGGCGCGCAGACGTTCCGTAGTCCGCTCGAGCTGTTCGGCGAGGGAACCCTTCGTCGCGGATTCGCTCCAGTCCTCCGCTTCCGGCTCGAACTCGTCCTCGAGCGCAGCGTCGTAGGAGTCGTCGAAGGCGTCGTCCCCTCCCGCGCTCGCTTCGTCGTCGAACTCGGGACGCGGAGCCGTCGGCTTCTGCACGACGCCCGTCATCAGCTGGGGGATCCAGATCGCGACAGCGGTCAGCGCGAGCACGCTCGTAGTGAGTTTCTTGGCCTTGGGATTCATCACTCGTCCTCGAAGGAGGTGTCTTCTGATCGCGGGGCGGCCTGCGGGGGGATGGCTTGGTAGAGATCGAGCGCGGCGTGGATCTCGAACTGCGCGTCGGTCGCGGAGAGGCGGTCGAGCTGGAAGTTGCGCACGGTGACCGGGTAGCCCAGCGCGCGGACGCTGTCGAGGAGGCGCGCCAGCGAGCCGGGCCCTCCGCGACCGGACAGCGAGATCTCCGCGAGCCCGACCGAGTCGTCGAGCGTCGCGTAGCGAGTGGGCACGAACTCTGAGACGCTGAGCGCGGCGAGGTCGAACCCGCTCGGCTCGGCGAGTAGCTGCAAGGCGGCGCGCACGTCGATGCTGGACAGTCCGTGTGGAAGCAGTTCGGCGGTCGTGCGGTCGAGCCGTTCGACGAAGCCTTCGCCACCGGCGGCGCGAAAGGCCTCGAGTTCGGAGCGCAAGCGCGCGGCGCGGACCGAGTCCTCCAGCGCGTAGGTGTACCGCGTCCTCGCGGAGTACAGGCTGCGCAGCGGAAGCCCCACGGCGCCGACCAGGGCGAGGCAGGTGAACAGGGCGGGCGCCCAGTTCTGCAGCAGGCGCTTGGTCGCGCCTTCCTTGAGGTTGTCGAGGCGCGTGATCATCGACGGGCCTCGCAAGTCGCGCGCACGTCGATCGGGAAGCCTCCCGTCGCGTCGTCCGCTTCGAAGGTGGTGGGGAGCTCCAGAACGACTTCGGACAGCGTCGGATCCGAGGCGAGCGCGACTTCGATCTCGCGCGCGACGCGCAGGGCGTTCAGCGGCGAGCTGGTCGTGGCCGCCGAGAAACGCAGCTCGTGTTTCCCTTCCATGCCGCTCGTCACCGAGATCGAGAGTAGCTGCGCGCGTCCATGGAGCGCGTCGAGCACGGACGCCATCACTTCCGCGTAGTCGGGAGCGTCCGCGCCGATCTGCACGGCGCGCCCCATGCGCTGCTCGATCAAGTGCATCGAGTCACCGACGGCGGACTGCTTCCGCTCGAGGATATCGAGGTCCGCGGACTCTCCTTGCAGCGTGGCGATCTCGTTCAAGAGGTGCGCGCGAGGTTCTTCCACGGCGCGCTGGACGATGCCGAATCCGAGCAACAGGGACGCCGCGCAGGCAGCCAGGCCCGCGGCTGCAACGAGCCGAGGGGGCGGAAGCGGAACGTTCACGTCGATCGCGAGCGGTCCGCCGTAGGAGCACGACGCGAGCAGGGCGATACGGCCGGCCTCGGGATCCGGCGCATCGGTGCCGGGGTCGCACTGCACGCGCGTTCCGGGCAGCGCCGTCGCGACGGCCTGCGACAGCAATCCGCCGCGCTCGGGCGGCATGCCGATGATGTGCGCCGCGGCGACTTCCGCGCCGCGCTGCGACTTGCGCCAGAACGCCGCGGCGGTCCGCGCGAGCTGCAGCAGGCCGGTGACGAGCTGCGGGTTCTCGCGCAGGTCGCCGTCGAGCGTGTCGCTGCTGACGAGCTGGTCGCCTGAAACGAGGCTGACTTCGACGGCTTCGTGAGACACCGTGATCACGAGCGTCGCTTTGCCGTCCTCCGTTCTGAACTCATCAGATCGCCGCAATCCGGCGAGGGTGGCAGAGACCACGCCTCGAACGTGCAGGCGGGCACGGCGCAGGCGGATCAGGAGAGACTCCGTGAAGTCCCGCTCCATCGAGAGTACGAGCCAGTTGCGGGCGCCGTCCTGTGCAGGGCCCACGTCGACGCCGGCGAAGATCGGGAACTCGTCGGTCGCCCGCGTGCTCGCGGTCTTGCGCTCCAGCACGCCGCGAAGCTCGCGCTTCCCGAGCGACGGGATCGCGAGCAGTTTGTGCGTCACGAGTCCCTCCGCGAGGGCCAGTCGACAGCGGTGCAGCTTGCCGCCCGCTCGCGTTCGTGCCTCGATGGCAGCGTGCGCGAAGTCGTCGACGCCCGTGCCGACGACGTCGGCGCAGGCGTAGCGCGGCTCTCCGTTCGCGCCGTACTCCAACCACTCGGCCTTGGAGGGCGAGAGCGAGAGCACGGCGTGACGTCGAGTCAGACTCTTGTGGGGGGACGCGTCGGGCATCGGGACGGCAAGTGGGGGGCCGTTCGGACGCCGAGTCGTGAAGTGCGGCTCGGCGGAGGGAGGCAGCCGAGGGCGCGGGGGAACGCCCTCGGCCGCCAGGCCGAACACAGAGCGAGTGTTCGGCGTGTGGGCTCGAGTCCTGCGCCTAGTAGTAGACGAGGATGAACAGCTCCTGCTTGTTCGCCTTGTAGCGGACGCGGCCGTTCGTCTCCCAGTTGCCCTTCAGATCGCGGTCGATCGAACCGTCGATCGACTCCGCGGCTTCCGCGGGGACCTTGGTGAAGAACAACATGTTCCCGTTCGTCTTCACGTCGAGCGTTCCGTCGCCGTCCACGTCGAAGCCGGGGATGCGGTTGCCGGCCTTGACGTTGTCGTACAGCTGGATCGTGCCGCCGAAGGGGTTCTGGCCCGGCGTCAGCGGCGACTCGATGTACGGCCCACTCCAACCCGCGGAGGTCTGCTTCGCGGACAAGCGGCGGTTGCCGTTCGAGGAATTGGCGTACTCACGCGCGTACGAGCCGACGTCGGCGTGGTACGAGGCGCAGACGGTCTTGAAGGTGCTGGCGAGGCCGACGACCTTGGCGGTCTTGCCCTTGTCGATCATGCCGCCGGCGCGCATCGCCAGGGTGGCGGCCAAGATCGAGAGGATCGAGATCGCCACGATGATCTCCATCAAGGAGAAGCCGCCCTTGGCGGTCCGGGAGGTACGGTGGTTCATGGTTGGTGAGGTACGGTGGTTCATGGTTGGTGCTGGGGGTGGGGGAGGTCTCGTTCGGGTCTTCGGAGCCTCGGAGCTGCGACCTGAGCAGGAATCAGAGCGGTTCTTACGATTCCCGAATCGAGGCACCCCCGAGCCCGTGTTTGCCGTCAAGTCTCCGCGGGCGGCATCCGAAGCAGGGAGCGTGGCTCTACCCACCCGTCCCCCTCGCGCCAGCTTCGGCTTCTCCCTGCTCGAGCTCGTCATCACGGTCTCGATCATCTCGATCCTGGCCGGCGCCGTGGCGCCCAGCCTCGCGCGGCGCCTCGCCAAGTCGCGCGACGCGCAGCGCATGGCCGACATGCGCACGATCCAAGAGGCGATCGAGCTGTTCCACGTCGACCGCGGCCGCTGGCCCGCCGCCGACGAGAACGGCGCCTACGGCGACTGGGACGTCTCGCACGACGGCGGTTTCATCGCGGAGCTGCAGCGCGCGGGCTTCATGCTGGACGACGTCGGCGATCCGCTCGACAGCGACCTCTACCACTACCGCTACAAGGTCTTCCCGCAGGGCTCTTTCGGCTGCAAGGGCTTCGGCAGCTACTACGTCCTCGGCGTGCGCGAGTTCGAGACGGACGCCTACGCCGACGCGAACTCCGGCTTCTTCGCCTGCGATGGTCGCGACTTCGGCGCCGAGTTCGACTACGTCACCGGCGGCGGCGCGACGCAGGACTGACGTGCTACGCTCCGGGCGTGGTCGAACACGCGGACGGGGCAAGTGGTGAGGGCGTGCCGAGGGTCAGCGCGGCGCTGAGTGAGGCGCTGCAGAGCGCAAGCGGTATCCTCTTCCTCTGCTCGGGCAACATGATCCGCTCCGCCTTCGCCGAGCTATTCGCGCGGCACCTCGGGATCGCGCTTCCCGTGCGGTCGGCGGGAACGACCTACTCGAACACGCGTATCCACGTCGAGACGGCGCGCGCGTTGACGGCGCGGGGCGTGGTCGGTGAGTGGATCCGTGAGTTCCGACCGCGGCACATGGACGACATCGAGCCGGCTCCGCGCCCGGATGAGTTGGTGATCGGCATGACGCGCGCGCACCTGGCCGATGCACGCGCACGAGGCGCGCAGGGGCCGGGACGCTTGATGCTCGAGGCACTCGGCGAGACGCTCGAGATCGCCGACCCGTTCTTCGAGGGAGGCTTCGAGCGCACCTTCGCCGAGCTCACGCGCTGCGTCGAGGCGCTCGTGCCCGCGACGCGCCGGGACGCGTGACGCTCGGCGCGCCTACTCCTCGCGCGTCACCACGACCACGCCGGTCGCGACCAGCACCACGATCACCACGGCGCCGCCCAGCAAGAGCCAGAGCATGGAGATGGATTCCATCCTCGCGATGCTCGTCGTCGCGCCGGCTGCCGTCGAGCGCACTGCCCCCTGACGCAGCGAGCGCCCGACCCCTCGCGGGATCGGGCGCTCGCTCGTTCACGTCCCTGCGGACGCCGTCGGCTCAGTGAGCGTGGGCGTGCGGGGCTTCGTCCTTCTCGGCCGGCATGTCGGAGACCAGGGCGTCGGTGGTGAGCAGGAGGCTCGCGACGCTCGCGGCGTTCTGCAGCGCGGTGCGGGTCACCTTGGTGGGGTCGATGACGGCGCGTTGTCGACCCGGCATGTGGGGAACGGACCCACCTTGGACTTCCGCGAATTGCGGTCAATGACCGCGCTTCTCAGGTCAGAGCCTCAGCGCGGGACGCGGGAGCAGTGCACCGATGCCTCGACTTCGAGAGCGGCCACGACTGAGTCTTCGCGGGGCACCGAATACGCCCTGTCCTGGACGGCTTGAGAGCCGCGGAGGACTGACCTCCGCCGTGAATTGACGTACGCACCGGGTCTCTCACACCGCGAGAGGACGGAGATTCACCTCGGGTGGACTAGGTTGTGGGGGCCCCTCTCGGAGGCATCCACTGGTGCCGAATGGCCCTGGCCTTGCCCGATACGAGACTCTTACTTGCTGTAAGTCTCGCTAGCTCATGAAATTGCGTCGATGTGTATCGGTGTATCGGTGTATCGCGAGGCCGTGTAGCTTCTGCCTCGCCTCGCGTCCGGAACTCCTCGGATTCCGAAGATGCGAACTCGAGAGAGGTCGGACACTCATCCACAACATTTCCAATCGTTCTTGTCGAGATAACTCGATTCGAAGTGAATCGAACAGAATCTGGGAGCTACTCATGAGACTGCCGTCAAGCAGCCGATTTTCTGCCTTGCTTCTTGCGCTCGGTGCTGTTGCCGTTGCCGAAAGAAGCGCGGCGATGGCCCCGTCGCCCGAGGACGGTTCGACTTGTCCTGGATGTTCCGACGCCACGGGCACCGCGGTGATCCACCCCGTCCTCCCATTTCAGACTGGGGACCCTCGCGTGATAACCGTGTCGGTCACGAACTTCGACGGATCGTGCTTTCTGATCGATCAGGATTGCGTCATGGCATATCCTTGCACTCCGTACGTGGAGGTTGCTGCCATCAACGTGGGGAGTTCATCAGCGACAGGCGGCGGCAACGCGGGGAGCGTCGGGCTCGGGCGTGTCACAGAGACATGGGGCTTCCTGGGCGGCGGAGAATCTAAGACGTTCTACAAGGACTACATCGGCGTCGACTGTGGAGCTGAGATGGATTTCTATTATGCTATCTCCTTCGACGCCTCGTATCCGTTCTTCGCCAAGACCATGTCGGCCGAACTCAAGTTGATCTGTACGGGATGCGCCGACTGAGCGCGGGAGCCGGGGATTTGTTGAACAGAGCGCTTCTGGAATCCCTGGCAAGGAACTGACATGCGAGTGTCTGCGCGGATTTCTCTGCTAGCGACGATTCTCGCGGTCGGCGTGCTAGGCACATGGGCAGGGCTCCGCGTTGGACATCCGAGCTACGCGCCCATTGGTCCGTCAGCAGGGAGCGTGAGCGTGGATGAGAATCGCCTGCCGGCCTCCCAAGGTCCGACGTTCGGCGCGGCAGATCGGGCGGCGCTGACTGAGTCTGACACGGATGTGCCTCCCGACACTGCGAGAGAGCTCCTGAGGTGGTTGTATGCACCGAGCACCGACACTTCGGACTACTCGGAAGACGAGGCTGCGGAACTTGCCCACATGGGAGGGCGAGCCATCCTCGAGACTACCTACATGCTGGATCCGGAGAGTGAGCCGGCGCTCGCCCTGTGCAAGCTGCCAAGTGTCGAGTCGATCGCCAAGCAGGCTGGGGTCGAAGCCACAGCCTCTGACCTTGAAGTCGTCGAGACATCCATCACTCCTCGCTATAGAGCTCAGCTTGACCTGCTAGGGCCCGCGGTGATCGATGAGATCAACGTACGAATGCTCTCGAGTTTCGAGGATAGGCGTTACACGCTTCGCGGTCCGGCTGCTCAAGGCGACCTTCCGGCACCTGCCTCGGTGGCTCACGGTAGGTATCGAAGGTCAGTGACGATTCCCTGCCCTCGAACCCCATATACCATCATATTCGCATTCGATTCACTGGAGTATCCGTCACTGGAAGCAACCTTGCAGCAAGTTGAGGACTTGAAGAGCGATATGCGTCAAGAAGTCTACGACTACCTAAGGTCGGTTCACCGTCGCTGAGGGCTGGTCCAATCATGCTCCTGCACTGAGGCGAATATAGTGCTCGTGCAGGTTTCCCGTCTCCGATGGAGCGACCCGTCTGCGGCGATGATCTCGGCAGCGCAGACAACGAGCGCCCGACCCCTCGCGGGATCGGGCGCTCGCTCGTTCACGTCCCTGCGGACGCCGTCGGCTCAGTGGGCGTGGGCGTGCGGGGCTTCGTCCTTCTCGGCCGGCATGTCGGAGACCAGCGCGTCGGTGGTGAGCAGGAGGCTCGCGACGCTCGCGGCGTTCTGCAGCGCGGTGCGGGTGTACGCGTCCGGTGAGCGCATGGTCCCCGAGCGTTGATCCGCTCCTCAGGCCGGCGATGATCGACTCCAACCAAGGAGTCATTCATGTCCCGCGACAAAGCCATGCGCGAGCTGTTCGCTCGCTGGCGCTCATCCGATCAGAGCTTGATGGCCTTCGGCAGGCAAGAAGGCGTTGCCTACAAGAAGCTCTTGTACTGGAAGAAGAAGTTCGCGAGCGAGCGGCGGGCGCGCAGCTCGAGCGCGCAAGTTTGCGAGTGCAGCGAACTCGTTCCGATCACCGTCGTGCCTGAGGCGGCAGCGCGGCCAAGCACTTCGACGAACGCCTTCGACGTCCACTTGACGAGCGGTGTCCGCATCGCGGTCGTTCCCGGCTTCGACGAAGTCGAACTGCGTCGGCTCGTGCAGGTGTTGCAAACATGCTGAGCTTGCCGCCCTCGGTGCGTTTGTTCGTCGCGCGCGGCGCAACCGACATGCGCAAGTCGTTCGACACCCTTGCTGCCGTCGTGATGGAAGTCGTGGACGAGGACCCGCAGTCCGGTCACTTGTTCCTGTTCGTCAACCGACGACGCGACCGGTTGAAGGTCTTGTGGTGGGACGGCTCGGGTTACTGCTTGCTCGCGAAGCGGCTGGAGCACGGACAGTTTCGCGTGTTCGATCGCGCGAAGGGTAAGGCCGGCGCGTTCGAGCTTTCGGCGAGCGAGCTCGCGCTCGTGCTCGAGGGCATCGACCTCCGAGGAGCGAGACGGCGAGTGTCGCACGACCAACTTTCACTGCAGACCTGAGCCGCATCGCGCGCGGATTGCCGATAGTACTTGCATGTCCGTCGCGCAGATTTCCGCGGAGCAACTCGAAGCGCTGCTTGCGCACGTCGAGGAACTGCAGGCGAAGCTCGATGCACTGACGCGCGAGGTCAAAATCCTGCGCGAGGAGAACGCGCTGCTCAAGCGCGGCTTGTTCGGTCGACGCTCCGAACGACTGGGCGCCGGGCAACTCGGCCTGTTCGCGACCGACGACACCCCCGCGCCTGAACTCGAGTGCGAAGCGCACACCTCGCCGCGTACCGCGAAGTCGGGCGCAGGCCACGGCCGCGCGCCCTTGCCCGAACACCTGCCGCGCGAAGTCATCGAACTCGACCTCGACGAAGCGCACCGCGACTGCACGACCTGCGGCAAGGCCCTGCGCCGCATCGGCGAAGAGGTCACTGAGCGCGCCGGCATCGTCCCGGCCAAGCTGTTCGTGAAGCGCTACGTGCGACCGAAGTACGCCTGCCCCGACGGTCACTGCGTTCGCGCGGCAGAGCTTCCCGACAGCGTGATTGACGGCGGCAAGTACGAGGCGTCGGTCTACGCGCACGTCGCGACGGCGAAGTACTCCGACCACCTTCCGCTGCACCGCTTGCAGGGAATCTTCAAGCGTTACGGCATCGCCATCGCGAAGCAGTCCATGTGGGACATGCTGGTGCGCGTGGACGAACTCGTCGCGCAGCCGGTGTTGGCGCAAATGCGTCAAGAGCTGCTCAACGAACACGTGTTGCACGCGGACGAAACACCGGTGACCATGCGGCTCGAAGACGGCAAAGGAACGAAGAACGGCTACGCCTGGGGCTGGCGCAACCTGCGTCGACCGGGCGCGCCGTCGCGAGCCTTGATCGAGTTTCGCACGAGTCGCGGACGCGACGGTCCGAAGCGTTTTCTCGAAGGGTGGAGCGGGACGCTGATCGCCGACGGATACACCGGCTACGACGAGGTCGTTCGCGAGAACGGCATCGTGCGAGCGGGGTGCTGGGCGCATGCACGGCGCAAGCTGAAGGAAGCGTTGGACGCCGGCTCGGAAGCGGTGGCGCCGCTGCTCGGCATGGTGCAAGAACTGTTCGCGGTCGAGCGACCGCTGAACGAGCGCGTGCGCGCCGGCGAGCTCGAGTGGGACGCACTGCTCGAAGAACGTCGCTGCGTGCGTGCCGACAAGTCGCAGCCGCTGGTCGAAGCGATTCACGCCGAAGCGCTACGCCTCGAAGGACTGCGTGCAACATTGCCGAAGAGCAAGCTCGGCAAGGCGGTCTGTTACCTGCGCAATCAACGCGCTGCGCTCGCGGCTTTCCTCGAAGACCCACGCTTGCCGATTCACAACAACGACGCCGAACGCGACCTGCGGCACCTGGCCGTCGGCCGCAAGAACTGGCTGGTCTTCGGCAGCCAGCGCGGCGGCGAGGTCGCCTGCCGGCTTTACTCGCTCGTGCTCTCGTGCAAGCAGTGCGGCGCGGACCCCGAGGCGTACATCGAAGACGTGCTCATGCGCGTCGCAACGACGCCCGCGTCGGAGATTGCGAGCCTCACGCCGTGGGCGTGGCAGGCCGCGCGGGCGTAGTCATCGTCGAGGGACGCCGGTCGACGCGCCGGTCGGACATGGCGTCACCGGACGCGTACGTGCGGGTCACCTTGGTGGGGTCGATGACGCCCGCCTTGACGAGGTCCTCGTAGGTGTCCGTGCCGGCGTTGTAGCCGTAGGTCTTCGACTTCTGCGCGCGGACGTTCTGCACGATGACCGAACCGTCCTGGCCGGCGTTCGTGGCGATCTGGCGCATCGGCGCTTCGAGTGCGCGGCGGATGATCATCGCGCCGACGCGTTCGTCGCCCTCGAGCTTCAGACCTTCGAGCGCTTCGATCGCGTTGAGGAGCGCGGTACCGCCGCCGGGGACGATGCCTTCTTCCACCGCGGCGCGCGTGGCGTGCAGGGCGTCCTCGACGCGGGCCTTCTTCTCCTTCATCTCCGACTCGGTCGCGGCGCCGACGTTGATCTGAGCCACGCCGCCGGACAACTTCGCGAGACGCTCTTGGAGCTTCTCCTTGTCGTAGTCCGACTTCGTGTGGCTGATCTCGGCCTTGATCTGCGCGATGCGGCCTTGGATCGCGTCCTTGTTGCCGGAGCCCTCGATGATCGTCGTCTCGTCCTTCGAGATGATGACTTTCCGTTGTCACTCGGGTACTCGAGGGACCTGGGATGGACTCGGACGTATGGAAGCCGGCAAAGTCAAGACTCAGCCGGCCAAGGTCACCCCAGGACTCTGCCCAGAAGAAGCAACCCTCGTCGATCCTGAAGCTCTGATGGGCGTCGGCTCCTGAGTGCCGGGCGAGCGCTTTCCGCTCGCCTGCTTGGCGAGTGTGCGGCAGCTATTGAACGTAGTTGTCAGGGTCGGCGTAACCCAAGGAGACCCATTGATCCCCGTCAAGGGCAGACCCACTGTCGAACACTCCATCGCTAGACGCGTCCAGAAGGACAACTGCCAGTCCATCTGGCTGAAGTGGCGGGAGTACCAAGACACTTCCATGGGTGGCATGCAGAGAAGCCCACATCCCGCTGAAGTAGCCGGACAGCTCCGGTATATGGATGGCGGGCGAGCCACTCGTGGGGCTGGCAGTGAGGGTCAGCCGGTTATCTCTGAGGTCCAGGGTGTAGATGTCACGGGAATCCCAGAATTGGAGGATTACGACTGAGTCATCTGCCGGATGGGTGCACATGCGCATGACGATGTCACGGCCTACAACAGACTCTCTGAGGGCCAGTTTGATTGAAGTTACGCCGTAGCCAGCCAGGACGATTCCGCCGTTGCTATCAACGGCCATCAGAGTCGGCTCCTGGAGCGCGAATACCTCGACAACTGTTGAGCCAAGGTCGCCCTTCCCGGCAACGGCAATCTTTCCTTCGCTCAACGCGGTGACCGCGGTTGGGTAATAAGCGAGAGCAACATCCTGGGTTGTGGCGGCACCTCCGTTGGAGCGCCAGTGAACGGATAGAAGCTTGTCGTCAGTGTTCACTCGCGCAGATGCGACGTAACTGCCTTGAGTCCACTGAACGTCCGGGGCTACTTCGACTGAGCCAATCGCCGGAGGCGCGGGACTCACCTGGCTCGGAGGCGAGACCGCATCCGACTGCGCGCACGAACTCAAGAGTGCAGCGATGGTCAGCGCGACCCATGCGCGCCTTTCAAGCTTGGCGTCGTCTCTGCGCGGACGATTGAAGTTCTTTGCCTCAAACATCAGAGCATACCCCTCCGTCGCAGCAGCACGAGTTCAGCGCATTCTTCCTGTCGAGTGCGCAGTACTCGATAATGTAGGCATCTCGGGTGGCGGGGTCGGAGAACGCCCTCCGCAGCTGCGCTCTCGCATGATCGAAGCAGGCGAGCAAGCCATCGCATCCAATGGCTATGGCGGCGGTCTGACAGCATGACAGCCGACAGGTGAGGCTCCACGCCTCAGCGTTCAGGACCGCGTGATTCTGGCGGGCAGTAGACTCCCCGACTTGGTCCGGCTTGACGGTAGGGTCATGCGCAATGCCGTCATCGGGGTCCATGTTGCCCACATGGCCGGCCTCATGGATCATTGTCTTTGCCACTTCCATCAAGTCGCGTCCTGAGCTGACACTGCCCTCCTCTGTATGCGTCTTGATCGCGACGTTGGCATTGGGGCCCTCTCCATCGGTGTACTCGGTCGACACCCCGTTCGCGCTCGACCCTGTGAGCTCAAACAGCTTGCCGTGTGCGATTAGGTCGAGATACAGGTCGGCAACTGCCTCCAGCTGGTCGTCTTCGTCGCAGGACAGCATCATGGCGATCACATCGGTCACGGCCTCGAGAGAAGCGCCATCAATCGGCTGTACCACATGGCCGGGGCCGAACCCATTATTGTTGGTGGAGTTACCCTGCACCCCTCCTTCGGAGAAGGGCGCGGCCGCGGCAAGGAGCGTAGCCGCGACAAGGGCGGTGCGGGCGATGGCTCGCGCCAACGGATATGGGGTCTGGTGCATAGGGGTGTTGTGCGACAAAGTGGGTATCGGCATCAATATGACTTCTCTTTGGATCGATTGGCGCGCCTTTCGTGGGCGAAGGCCTGGCACTGAACGCATGCTGGACAGAAGTTCGGGGTCGTGCGTGGGCAGTGGGTATCGGTGCGCCCGCAAGTCCGTTCGAACTCCTAGCTGACAGACGCGCAAGGGTAGCATCCTCGGGCCCGCAGGAGATCATGCATACGACGCAGCTGGGTGGCGAAAGCGAAGGGCTGATTCGAGTTGCGGCTCAGTGCGCTGTCGCTCACTCCCGGCGGCGCGGTAGTCTCGAACGAAGCGAGCGCCCGACCCCTCGCGGGATCGGGCGCTCGCTCGTTCACGTCCCTGCGGACGCCGTCGGCTCAGTGAGCGTGGGCGTGCGGGGCTTCGTCCTTCTCGGCCGGCATGTCGGAGACCAGGGCGTCGGTGGTGAGCAGGAGGCTCGCGACGCTCGCGGCGTTCTGCAGCGCGGTGCGGGTCACCTTCGTCGGGTCGATGACGCCCGCCTTGACGAGGTCTTCGTAGGTGTCCGTGCCGGCGTTGTAGCCGTAGGTCTTCGACTTCTGCGCGCGGACGTTCTGCACGATGACCGAGCCGTCCTGGCCGGCGTTCGTGGCGATCTGGCGCATCGGCGCCTCGAGCGCGCGGCGGATGATCATCGCGCCGACGCGTTCGTCGCCCTCGAGCTTCAGACTCTCGAGCGCTTCGATCGCGTTGAGGAGCGCGGTGCCGCCGCCGGGGACGATGCCTTCTTCCACCGCGGCGCGCGTGGCGTGCAGGGCGTCCTCGACGCGGGCCTTCTTCTCCTTCATCTCCGACTCGGTCGCGGCGCCGACGTTGATCTGAGCCACGCCGCCGGACAGCTTCGCGAGACGCTCTTGGAGCTTCTCCTTGTCGTAGTCCGACTTGGTGTGGCTGATCTCGGCCTTGATCTGCGCGATGCGGCCTTGGATCGCGTCCTTGTTGCCGATGCCCTCGATGATCGTCGTCTCGTCCTTCGAGATGATGATCTTCTTGGCGCGGCCGAGGTCGCCGAGCGTGACGCCTTCGAGCGTGCCGCCGGTGGCCTCGAAGATCGGCGTGGCGCCGGTGAGCACCGCGATGTCTTCCATCATGGCCTTGCGGCGGTCGCCGAAGCCGGGCGCCTTGACCGCGGCGCAGGCGAAGGAACCGCGCAGGCGGTTCACGACGAGCGTCGCGAGGGCTTCACCCTCGATGTCCTCGGCGATGATCAGCAGCGGCTTGCCGGACTGCGCGACTTGCTCGAGCGTGCCGATCATGTCCTTCACCGACGAGATCTTCTTCTCGTAGATGAGGATGTACGGGTTCTCGAGCACGCACTCCATCGAGGCGGGGTTCGTGATGAAGTGCGGCGACAGGAATCCCTTGTCGAACTGCATGCCTTCGACCCACTCGACCTCGGTGGCGAGGGTCTTGCCCTCTTCGACGGTGATCACGCCATCCTTGCCGACGCGGTCCATCGCGGTGGCGATCATCTTGCCGATCTCGAGGTCGTTGTTCGAAGCGATGCAGCCGACCTGCGCGATCTCTTCGGACGTCTTCACCTTCTTCGACTGCTTCTGCAGGCTGTCGACGGCGGCGGCGACCGCGGCGTCGATGCCGCGCTTCAGCGCGACGGGGTTCGCACCGGCGGTGACGTTCTTGAGGCCTTCGAGGAAGATCGCCTCGGCCAGCACTGTGGCGCTGGTCGTGCCGTCACCGGCTTGATCGTTCGTCTGCGAGGCGACCTGCTTCACGAGCTGGGCGCCCATGTTCTCGTAGGGGTCCTCGAGATCGATCTCCTTGGAGACCGTCACGCCGTCCTTGGTGACGGTCGGGCTGCCGAAGGACTTCTCGATGATCACGTTGCGACCGCGGGGGCCGAGGGTGATCTTGACGGCGCGCGCCAGCTTGGTGACGCCGTTCTTGATGTGCTCGCGCGCATGGGCGTCGTAGCTGATTTGCTTGGCCATGGGTCTAGCTCTTCTGATTTCGGTGAGTGGTGGGGAGCCTAGATCAGCCTTCGATCACGGCGAGCATGTCCGACTCGCGCATGATCAAGTACTCCTGGCCGGCGTACTTGATGTCGGTGCCGGCGTAGCTGGTGAACAGCACGTGGTCGCCGGCCTTGACGGCGAAGGTCGAGCGCTCGCCGTTCTCGAGGGTCTTTCCTTCGCCGAGCGCGATGATGATGCCCTCCTTGGGCTTCTCCTTCGCGGACTCGGGAAGCAGGATGCCGCCGGCGGTGACTTCTTCGGCCTCGACGCGCTTGACCAGGATCTGGTCGCCGATCGGGCGGATCGCGGTCTTGGCGGACTTGGTGGTGGTGGTCTTCTTGGGGGCGGCTTTGGTGCGGGTGGCCATGGGACTCTTCCTCAGGTTGTTGCGGGTGATGCTTGGTGGTTGGATGCAGCGCCGCCGGCGACGGCCGGCGGCGAATACTGGATGCGGGGCTAGTTCCCGTTCGAGAGCTCGAGCGCGCGCACGACTTCGGTGCGGAGCGCCAAGGGTTCGACCGGCTTCTTGAGCACCGCGAAGGCTCCGGCGGCGCGGGCCATGCGCTCGAGGCTCTCGAAGGAGTCGCCCGAGCAGACGATGCAGGGGACGCGCAGGATCTCCTGATGGATCACCTGCAGGATCTCGAGGCCGGTGGCCCCGGGCATTTGATTGTCGAGCAGCGCCAGCTGGATGTCGCCGCGGCGCACGATCGCCAGCGCCTCGTGACCGGTCTCCGCCTCGAGGATCTGCAGCCCGAGTCCGGACAGCAGTTCCCGGACGCCCTGGCGGATCTCCAGGTCGTCGTCGGCGATGAGGATGCGGCGGTCGAGGGACATGGCGGAAACCGGGCCACAGGGGACCCGGCGGCCGGCTGAAAGCAAGTCGCGTGCCCGGGGGGGACGGGGGGGCGTCGGCGGCGCAAGTGACTGCTGGAGAGTGGTTTGCGTCGAACGGCCGTGGGCTGCCTGGCCGCCCGGGCGGAGCGCCGGCTGTCACAATGGCAGCGCGCGCGGAGCGGCGCGGAGCCGCCTGTCGATTTGGCGGGGCGGCCGGCGGGCCCCGGAGGCGCCCGAGAGGGGGAAGGTGGAAGGTTTTTCGGGAACGGCTGTGCCGCCCGGGGCTGCGCTCTCAAGGGATCGCAGCGCTGCCTCGATATCCGGACCATGGCCCGCCCTTCCCCTGCGTCGCGCCTCTCCCTGCTGGTGCCGGCCTACGGGCGCCCCAACCTGCTCGCTCAGCGGCTCGGACTCCTCGAGCGCCAGACGCTCGACCCGGCGGCCTTCGAGGTGGTCGTCATAGGCGACGGTTCGCCGACCTCGCTCGGGGTCGACACCGGCGCCTTCGCACTCCACGTCGACCTGATCCGGCAGGCGAACAGCGAGCGGGCCGCCGCGCGACAGACTTCGGACCTGTGCGCGAAGCAACTCGAGCTCCACGCAGTCGACCTGCCAGGTGTTCGACGGACAGGTGGGCAAGCTGATCACCCGCCTAGAGACTCATGTGCCCGAGAACCGGGACTTCCGCGTCGAACAGGACCGACTCGACGACCTGGCGAAGGTGATCCGCAGGCTCTGATACGTCCCGTTCTGTCGCGGAGTGTTGCGGAAGCTCCAGGCAGGGAGTCGTTCGAGAGCATCGAGCGGGGTTTCGTGCGGGAGCGTGGAACTCGACCGCGGTCGTCGCACACGAGGCCGCCGAACTGCGTATCGAGGTGCAGTACTTCACCGACACGCATTCCCGCCTGGCTGCCGAGCGCGCGTCTGACGTGCTCGGCCGTGCTGCCGAGCTCGACCATCGGACCGCGCGCGAAGTGGCACGACCAATTCGGCTTGCCGCAATCCACTGCATGAGAACCATGACGAAACTCACCCTCTGCCTGATCGCGCGCGACGAAGCGCACTTCCTCCCCGGATGCCTCGCCTCGGTCGCGGACGTCGTCGACGAGATGATCGTCGTCGACACCGGAAGCACCGACGACACGGTGCAGATCGCCGAACGCGCCGGAGCGCGCGTGATCCGCCACACCTGGAACGACGACTTCTCCGCGGCGCGCAACGCCGCGATCGCGGAGGTTCGCGAGGGATTCGTGCTGATCCTCGACGCGAGCGAGCGACTCGTCCCTGGCGCGGGTGCGGCTCTGCGCACGGCGATCGAGCGCGACGACTTCGACATCGGTCGACTGCCGCTGCACGACGCGACTGCGCTCGACGCTTCGCCGGAAGACGTGCTCTCGGGCGTCGCGAGCGCCGGCCCGGCCGTGCTGCTCGAGCGCGTCCTGCGCCGCACTCCGGACCTCGCCTGGGAAGGAGTCGTGCACGAACACGTCACGAGCTGGGCTTCGAAGGGCCGCCGTGCCATGGCGCTCGACGCTCCGATCATCCACTTCGGCGCAGTGCCCGAGCTGCGCACGCGCCTCGGCAAGTCCGAGCGCAACCTGCGCTTGCTCGAGCGCGCCGTGCAGCGCGAACCGCAGAACGCCGCTTACCGCACCTACTTCGCGCAGGACCTCCTGCGCGCCGGAGAACTCGAGCGCGCCTGGCGAGAACTCTCGACCGCGTGGGACCGCATCGCCGCCTGTTGCGCGGCCGGCGAGCCCGCCGCGAACGGCACGACCACGGCCACGCTCCGCGCGTTCCTGCAGCTGCGCAACGACGACTACGACGGCGCTGCGCAGACGATTCGCCAAGCGCGCGAATGGAACGGCGACCATCCCAACCTTTGCCTGTTGACGGCCGTGCTGCACGAGCGTCGCTGGTTCGCGAGCGGCGAATCGGCGAAGGGATCCGCCGAGTTGAGCGCCGCCGCAACGGCGTGCGAAGCGTGCTTCGGCTTCGCCGACCGCGCGCTGGACGTCCCCGCGCTGCCCGGCTCGACGAGCTGGGCCGCCGCGACGCGCCTCGGCACGATCCGCTTGCTGCAAGGCGACCCCGCGTCGGCGCTGCAGTCCTTCGAGGACGCGCTCGCGACCGACGAGAACCACCTCGAGGCCCGCCTCGGCCGTGCGGAAGCGCTGATCTTCGGCGGCCACGGCGCGGACGCGCTGCCCGAGCTGATGACGATGCTCGAGTCGGGCGTCCCGGACGCTTGGATCCTCGCGGCGCGCGCCGGCTTCGAGTTCGGCGGACGTGAACAGGTCGCGCCGATGCTCGAACAAGCGCGCCGGTCGCTGCAGACGACGGAACTGCTGGCGGGCCACCGCCGGTGGCTGCTGGAGGAACTGGAAGCCCTACACACCCAAGGAGGTGTCGCGTAAGCGTCGCCCAACCCAACGCGATCGAGTCGATCGACGTCGAGATCGCCGGGAAGCCCGTCCACATCGTCTTCACGAGCGCCGTGGGTCTGCAGCCGTGCGTCGAAGCCGTCATGACCGGCGCCGACTCTCCGCTCGTCTTCTCCGGCATCTACACGCCGGAGTCCCTCGTAGACATCGGCGCGCACGCACGCGCCACGCGCGCCGACGAGCCGCACCGCGGCAACAACACCTACATCCGGTACGAGGTCTTCGAGCGCTGTTCGAAGCTCGTCCGGGAACTGTGCGTCTTTCCGAAGGAGCGAATTCGCCAAGAGCACGCTTCCCGCCGAGATGAACACCTTCGGCATCGGCCCGCGCTTCAACGAGCAACCGATGCGCGGCCCGGACTGGGATCAGAACACGATCCGTATCTGAGGGGCGCGACGGCTCCGGGACCGTGGGATCTCCACGCGCGGAGATCCTCGACATCACGCACGAAGCGGACGCTGCCGATCGACGGCCGGCACCCGCTTCGCGACTTCCGTCCTCACTCCTCCCCGTCGAAGTACTCGAGCGTCGGGTTTCGACGCAGCATCCGGCGCCGCGGACCGCGCACCAGGATCTTGTCGGAGTCGGGGTACTCGGCCACGTCGTACGGCAGTCGGTTGCTGAAGGCGAGGTAGCGGAAGAGCTCCGTCGTGTGGTTGCGGATCTGGTGCGCGATGCCCGTGCCGGGCGGGAAGGCCACGAAGTCGCCGACGGAGAGCTCGAGTTCCTCCTCGTCACTCGACTCGTCGCCCTGCCGCAACATCCCGCGACCTTCCAGCACGACGAACAGCTCCTCCTCGCTGTGGTGGAAGTGGTAGGGACACGAGCGACTGCCCGGTTCGAGCGTCACGACGCAGTAGCCGAGGTCGCGCGAACCGACCGCCGGGGCCATCTCGCGCGACTTCACGGCGATGCCCGCCGGCTCGTGGTTCCAGACTTCCTCGGGAACGTCCTGCTCGTTGGCCACGTTGCCGAAGCGGCTGCGGGCGGTGTGTGTTCGTTGGGTCATCGCTTTCTCCTTCGGGGGTCGTACGGACGCGGTCGAGGCCCTCAGGGTATCCGGAGGAGCGAACGAAGGTGCTCCGACCAAGAGCTCCGAGAACGAAAAGGGCGGCCCCGCCGCAACGGGGCCGCCCTGTCGTTCGACGAGAGCTTCGTCGCTCGCAGTCGTCAGTTCGACCAGTAGACCCGCAGGCCCTGGCTGAAGTTCGAGCCGAAGCCGCACGGGCTGACGCCGCCGGGATCGCGGAACCAGATCTGGTAGAAGCGCGTGATGCCGGGGCCCGGGATGTTTCCGTTCGTCACGATCGAGCTGCTCGTCGAACCGATGCCGCTGGCATCCGTGAAGACGACTTCGACGCGTTCCGTCGGGTTGCCCATGCAGAGGATGCCGTCCTTGAAGGGGACGCTCGTCTCGACGCTGCCCTGCACGAGCATCGCCGTCTGGTTCGGGCGGGCTTGCGACACCGTGAACGACATGTCGTCCGCGACGATCGAATTCGATCCGCTGACGCTCAGCTTGGCGCCGACGCCGATCGAGCTCGTGCAGCCCTCGGCCGCACCGACCGCGGAGAAGTTGCTGCACGGACAGGCGCCCGCCGAGCCGTCGCCGTAGCAGAACGGGATCGCGTAGGCACCGCCGGAGAAGGTGACGTCGAGGTCGTAGTTGCCGCAGGTCGGGTTGCTCGGATCGCTCCAGACCTCCACCTTGACGTAGTACGTCTCGGTGACACCGCTGGTGTTGGTCCAGTTGATCGTCTCGCCGTCGCCGAAGCCGTTCGACGCGGCCAAGTAGGAGAACGGGTCACCACAGGTGAACGAGCCGACCGAGGCCGAGTCGTACAAGAAGGTGTCGATGTTGCAGTTGTTGTTGATGAAGTTCGCAGCGACCTGAGCCGACGCGCCGTCGGGCAGGATGAAGCTGTAGTAGTCGGGATCGGACTTCGAGACGAAGAGTCCCGTCCAGGACGCTCCACCGAGGCCCACCGGCGTCGCGCTCGAGCAGTCGTCGTTCTCCTCGTAGACGTCGTCGACACCCGGAGCCTGGCAGGGATCCGGAGCCAGCGTGGCGTTGAGGTCGTAGTTCAGGCAGTAGCCCGTTCCGATCTGCGTCTCGCAGCGAATGTAGACGGTATGGACGGAACCCGTCGAGTTCGTCCAGGTGACCGAGTTGAAGCCGCCGCCCCAGCTGGCGCCGTAGAGCCAAGTGGTGCACGCGGGGTCGTCGAACAAGGTGATACCCAGCTCGGTACTGCCTCCGACGTACGTCTGGTCGATGGTCAGTACCTGACCAGCGGGCACGTCGATCTGGTAGTGGTCCATGTCGTGTTCCGCGACGAACAGGCCGGCGCTGAGGCCGAGCGGCAGGACCACTCCGCTACCGCAGGTGTCGTTCGGCTCGAACGAGTCGTCGGGCGTCGACTGACAGGGATCCGGCGCGAGGGTGACGTTCAGGTCGTAGCCGCCGCAGTCACCCTCCGCCATGTAACAACGGAAGTAGATCGTCTGCGGCGCGCCCAGCGTGTTCGGGAACACCTGCGTGTTCAGTCCGCCGCCGTAGGAGGCCTGCATGTCGACGTCGAACGGGCCGCACCCCAGGTTGTCGTTGTAGCGGTCGATGCCCAGCTGGTCGGGCAGCGCGTAGGTCTGCTCGATGGTGAGCAATTGCCCGGCGGGGATCGTCACCGAGTACCAGTCGGGGTCGGCGTCGCGCACGAACAGACCCGCATGCACGCCGGTACCGAGCGGGACGGCGCTCAAGCAGTCGTCGTTCGGCTCGAAGGCGTCGTCCGGGGTCAGGATGCAGGGGTCGGGCTGCAGCGTGACGTTGAGGTCGTAGTCCACGCACTCACCTTCGAGCAGCGAGACCTTGAGGTAGAAGTCCGTGGTCGCGCCGGTGGCGTTGCCGTAGACGACCTGGTTGCTTCCCGCACCCCACGCGCCCAGGTCGACCTCGGTCGAGCAAGTCGCGTCGGAGTACAGCTGCATCTGCGGGTTGGCACCGAAGAGCACCTGCGTCCAGGTCTGGTCGATCACGACTTGCTCGGTGTGCGGGACCGAGATCTTGTAGTAGTCCTCGCTACCCGTGCTGACGAACAGGCCGCTGGTGAGGCCGGCGGTCAGCGTCGCAGCGGAGCCGCACACGTCGTTGGGCTCGAACGCGTCGTCGACGGCCGTCAGGCAGGGATCCGGCTCCGTCACGATGTCGAGGTCGTAGAGGTTGCACGTGGCGGACCCGCTGACGATCGGATTGACGCGGACGTAGTAGTCCTTCGTGGCACCGGTCGCGTTGGCGGCCTTCGCCTCGATCCAGCCTCCACCCCAGTTCTGCGACGTGATCAGCGTCGTGCAGGCGGGGTCGTCGTAGATCTCGATCGAGAGCTCCGTCAACACGCTCGGGTAAGTGCACGTGACGACGACGCGGTCTGTCGAGTCGACAGAGACGCGGTAGAAGTCCTCGTCGGCCGTGCTGACGTAGAGGTCGTTGTAGGAACCGGGCGCGATCGCGACGCTCGAGGCGCAGTCGTCGTTCGGCTCGTAGGCGTCATCGATGGCGGCGACGCAGGGGTCCGGAACGACGGAGATGTCCAGCGCGTAGTCGTTGCAGGCGAAGCTGGCGTCGATGATGGAATACGTCGCTTTGATCGCTACGTCGACGGCGGCGCCGGTGCCGTTCAGCCAGGAGACCTCTTCGTCGTCGAGAACCACGAAATGCGTGGCGAGCGTGGGGAAGTCGTCCCCGCAGGTGGTCCACGTCGAGTCGTAGAGTGCCACGTCGATGTTGCCCAAGGCCGCGCTGTGTAGGCAGGTCACGACCAGCAGCTGTCCGTCCGGCACGTTGACGACGTAGTAGTCGTCGTTCGCACCGCCGGCGGCGAGCGTGCCGTCGAGCGACAGGTTGCTGTAGAGACCGCTGGTGACAGGCGTCGCCGCGGCGCAGCTGTCGTTCGGCTCGAAGGCGTCTGCCGCGGGACACTGTGCTTCGGCTGTGCCGCTGGCGAGCGCGGCGGCAGCGAGGACGCCGAGGGCGAAGGGGGTTTGATCGAATCGCATGAAGTTCGTCTCTGGGTTGGAGTCTGTATGCTCGTGCGAGCCTCTTCGGCGTGCCGAGAGCGGTCCGTGGCTCGCCCCCGAAGGGCGGTCCGAAATGAACGCTACCCGGGAATATGCAGGTCAGCTAGCCGGGTAGATTCCCGGCCTGTCCGGCCCATGCAGGCCTCAGGTGGGCCGCAGCAGCCTCGAGGTGCCGCCTCGCTCGCCGTTCGAGCTCTGTGTATGCATGTGATTTGCATAAGCAAGCTCCTCGCGAGCCGGCCGCGCCTCCTCGCTCGAGGCACCACGCAACCTTGCCGGCTTTCCCGCACCGGACGGGCATCTCGCCGCAGCCCCTGGTACTCCTCACCGCATGCCTCCCGCCCATTTCGTCTTCGACGCCCACGTCGACTCGATCCAGAAGACCTACGACCTCGGCCAGGACCTCGGGCTCGAAGGGCGCGGGCACCTCGACCTCGTGCGCGGGGCGCGCGGCGGGCTCGGGGCGGTCGTGCTCGTGTCGTGGTGCGATCCGAAGCACCTCGCGGACGGTGCCGCGGTGGCGACGCGTCGCACGCGAGGCTTGGTCGCGTCCGTGCAGGGCTTGGCGCGCGCGCACCCCGAGCTCGCCGAGCTGGTGACGGACGGCGAGTCGCTCGCGCGAGCACGGAAAGCCGGTCGCATCGCGCTGATCGCCGGGATCGAGGGAGGGCACTCGATCGCGGGTTCGATCGAAGAACTCGAGCGCTTCCATGCGCAGGGCGTCCGCGTGCTCACCTTGGTCTGGAACAACCACACAGGCTGGGTCCGCTCGTGCCAGGACGGCGCGGGGCCGGAGGTTCCGGCGGGGCTGTCCGACTTCGGTCGCGGCGTCGTGCGACGCATGAACGAGCTCGGCATGCTCGTCGACCTCTCACACGCCGGGGAGCGCTCGTTCTTCGACGCGCTCGAGACCAGCTCGCGGCCGGTCATCGCGAGCCACTCGTGCTGCAAGGCGCTGCACGACCACCCGCGCAACCTGACGGACGACCAGCTGCGCGCGCTGGGCGAGGCGGACGGCGTCGTCGGAATCGCGTTCCTCCCGGGCTTCCTCGACGCGGACGCGAAGGCGGAAGCCGCGCGTCTTCGAGCTCTACCCGAGTTCCAGGCGATCGACGAAGGCAACGACACGGCGACCTTCGTCGCGCAGGGCGAGTTCATCCAGGCGCACGCCGCCCCCTGCGGCGTCGACGTCATGGTGCGGCACGTCCTGCACGCGATCGACCTCGCGGGGCCGGCGCACGTCGGACTCGGCTCGGACTACGACGGCATCGACCACGCCGTCGCGGGGCTCGAGGACGCTTCGTGCTACCCGCGACTTGCCGCTGCGCTGCGGGAGGCGGGGCTCTCGCTCGAAGAGATCGCCGCGGTGATGGGCGAGAACATGGTGCGCGCCTTCGCGGCGGGGACGGCGGGCGCGGGGCCGGTGACGGACTGGATCGACCGAGCCGCGGCGGCGGAACGCGCGGCGCGTTGAGGGTTCGAGAGGGCCCGCGGGGCTCCGGAACCATAGAATGGCGGGCTCGGACGCTGTGCGCGGACGAGCACCGTCCCGACCCCCCGACCTCCGCCGCCGGCGGAGCTCCGCATGATCACGATCCTCCGCAACGTCGACCTCTTCGCGCCGGAAGCGCTCGGACGCACTTCGCTGGTGATCGCGGGCGGCAAGTTGATCGCGTACGGCGACGACGTCCCGAGCTGGTCCCGCTCCGGCGCGGTCGAAGAAGTCGACTTGCGCGGCGCGCGCGTGATCCCGGGACTCGTCGACGGCCACGCGCACACCACCGGTGGCGGGGGAGAGGCAGGGCCCGAGACGCGCGTCCCGGCGCCGTGCTTGTCGGGCTTCACGCGCGCCGGCGTGACGACGGTCGTCGGGCTGCTCGGCACGGACGCGGAGACGCGCAGCATGGAGGCACTGCTCGCGACGACGCGCGCGCTGCGCGCAGAAGGGCTCGGCGCGTGGTGCTACACCGGCGGCTACCACCTGCCGCCGCGCACGCTGACCGGCAGCTTGCGCGGCGACATCGTGCACCTCGATGCGGTGATCGGCGTCGGCGAGCTGGCGCTCTCCGACTTCCGCTCGAGTCAACCGACGCTCGACGAGCTGCTGCGCGTCGCCTCGGAAGCGCAGGTCGGAGGCATGCTCGCGGGCAAGGCCGGCGTCGTGCACCTGCACCTCGGCGACGGCCCGCGCGGGCTGGATCTCGTGCGCCGCGCCCTCGACCAGTCCGAGCTGCCGGCGCGCGTCTTCAACCCGACGCACGTCAACCGTCAGCCGGCTCTGTTCGAGGAATCGCTCGAGCTGGCGCGGCGTGGCTGCACGATCGACGTGACTTGCTTCCCGGTGGAGGAGGGCGACCCGGCGCTCTCCGCCGAGGGTGCACTCGGCGCGTACTTCGACGCCGACCTGCCGCGCGACCGCATCACCGCCAGCTCCGACAGCGGCGGGTGCCTGCCGACCTTCGACGCGCAGGGTGAGATGACGCACATGGACGTCGGGCGCGCCGACACGCTTGCGAACACCTTGGCCGCGCTGCTGCGCGAGGGCCGCGCGCTCGAGACGGTGTTGCCCGCCTTCACGTCGAACCCCGCACGGCACCTGAAGCTCGCCGGCAAGGGCACGCTCGCCGCGGGCTGCGACGCGGACCTCGTGGTGCTGGGTCACGACGATCTGCCCCGCAGCGTGATGGTCGGCGGCGACTGGCACGTGCACGACGGCGAAGTGCTCCGCCGCGGCACCTTCGAGACGAACACCCACTGATCCCCCCGACCGCTACCTGAAACGAGACATGACACGTGGTTACCTGATCCCGATCGGCGGCGCCGAGGAGAAGATCCGGCACGCCAAGATCCTGCGGCGCTTCGCGGCGATCGCCGGCGGCGAAGATGCGCGCATCGCGATCATTCCGACGGCGTCGCGCATGGAGGACACGGCTTCGCGTTACGAGTCGCTCTTCAACGACTTCGGCGTCGGTACGGTCGACTCGCTGCCGTTCGAGGCGCGCTCGGACTGCAAGAACCCCGAGTACCTGCAGGTCCTCGAGCGCGCGACCGGCGTGTTCCTGACCGGCGGCAATCAGCTGCGCCTGTCGACGACGCTCGGCGGCACGCCGGTCGCAAACTTGATTCGCGAGCGCCATCGCACCGGCGGCTTGCACGTGGCGGGGACTTCCGCCGGCGCGTCCTTCATGGCCGAGCACATGATCGCCGGCGGCGAAGAGGGCTCGACGCCGCGCAGCGACATGGTCACGCTCGTGCCCGGTCTCGGCCTGACGCACGCCATGATCGTCGACCAGCACTTCCGCCAGCGCGACCGGCTCGGACGCCTGCTGACCTCGATCTCGTACAACCCGCGGCCGATCGGCATCGGACTCGACGAGGACACGGCGGCGTTCATCGACCCCCAGTACCGGCTCGAGGTCGTCGGCAGCGGCGCGCTGACCATCGTCGACCCGTCCGAGCTCGAGTTCTCCTCGATGGACTCGGCGAAGCGCCACGACCCCGTCTGCTTGATCAACATCCGACTCCATGTGCTGGTCGAAGGCGGCACGTACGACATCGAGACGCGCGTGGCGCGTCCCGCCGCGACCGCACCGGAGCCCGCCGAATGAAGATCACAGCGCGATCCGTCTACATCGGTCCCAGCCTCTACGCGCTGTTCCCCGTCATTCGACTGACGGTGCAGCTTGGCGCGCTCGAGGAGTGGTCCTCGACGCGTCTCGGCCCGGAGTTCACGAACCGCTTGTTGGAAGCGCTCCCCGGCCTGCAGGAACACGGCTGTTCCTACGGCGAACCCGGCGGATTCGTGCGGCGCTTGACCGAGGGAGAAGGGACGTGGATGGGCCACGTCCTCGAGCACGTCGCCATCGAGCTGCAGAACATCGCCGGCGCGAGCGTGACCTTCGGCAAGACGCGCGGCACCGGAACGCACGGCGAATACGACGTCGTGTACGCCTACGAGCAGGAAGACGTCGGCGTCGCGGCGGGCGTCCTGGCGCTCGACCTCTTGATGAGCCTGCTGCCGGCGGAGCTGCAGCCCGAGTCGACGCGCAAGGCGGACTTCGACTTCGAACAGGAGCGCGACGACTTCATCCGCAGCTCGCAACGCCGCGCGCTCGGGCCCAGCACGGCCAGCCTTGTGCGCGCCGCGGAAGAACGCGACATTCCCTGGCTGCGCCTCAACCGCTACAGCCTCGTGCAGTTCGGCCACGGCAAGTACGGCCGCCGCATCCAGGCGACCGTCACGAGCGAGACGCGGCACATCGCCGTCGAGATCGCGTCCGACAAGGAAGAGACGAACAAGCTGCTCGGCGACCTCGGCCTGCCCGTCGCAAGCCAGCGAATCGTGTACAGCGAGGACGAAGCCGCGCAAGCCGCGGGGCGCATCGGCTTTCCCGTCGTCGTCAAGCCGCTCAACGCCAATCACGGCCGCGGCGTGTCGATCGGTCTGACCGACAAGGACGCGGTACGCGCGGCCTACACGCACGCGAGGGAACACAGCCGCACCGTGCTGGTCGAGAGCTTCATCCAGGGCCTCGACCACCGTCTGCTCGTCGTCAACGGCGAACTGATCGCCGCGTCCAAGCGCGTGCCCGGCCACGTCAAGGGTGACGGCGTGCACACCGTCGAGGAGCTGATGGAGATCGAGAACCAAGACCCGCGGCGCGGTATCGGCCACGAGAAGGTCCTGACGAAGCTGATTCTCGATCACCAGGCGCTGCGCCTTCTGCAAGACCGCGGCTACACCTCGCAGTCGATCCCTCCGAAGGACGAGGTCGTCTACCTGCGCTCTACCGGCAACCTCTCGACCGGCGGCACCGCTGTCGACGTGACGGACATCGTCCACCCCGACAACCGCGAGATGGCTGTGCGCGCCGCCAAGGCGATCGGCCTCGACGTGGCCGGCGTCGACTTCCTGACGACGGACATCTCGGACTCGTTCAACGTCACCGGCGGCGCGATCTGCGAAGTGAACGCGGCGCCGGGCTTCCGCATGCACGTGTCGCCCAGCGAGGGCACGCCGCGCGACGTCGCGGGGCCCGTGCTCGACATGCTGTTCCCGCCCGGCAGCCCGTCTCGCATCCCGATCGCGGCCGTGACTGGGACGAACGGAAAGACGACCACCGTCCGCATGATCGCGCACATCTGCAAGCTCGCGGGAAACCAAGTCGGGCTCGCGACGACCGACGCGGTCTACATCGACGGCCACAAGACCGTGGAAGGCGACATGACCGGCCCGCAAGCCGCGCGCATGATCCTGCGCGACCCGTCGGTCGACGTCGCGATCCTCGAGACGGCGCGCGGCGGGCTGCTGCGGCGCGGACTCGGCTATCGGCGCTGCAACGTCGGCGCGGTGCTGAACGTGCAAGCCGACCACCTCGGCCTGAAAGGCGTCGACACGCTCGAGGACCTCGCGAAGGTCAAGCGCATCTTGATCGAAGTCGCGCGCGACACCGCCGTGCTGAACGCGGACGACGAGCTCTGCCTGAAGATGGCGGACTACTCGAACGCCGAGAACCTCTGCTACGTCACGATGAATGCTCACCACCCCTTGGTGCGCGAGCACATCCTGGCCGGCGGACGTGCGGTCGTGCTCGAGGAGGGCATGGCCGGCGACATGATCACCATCTACGACAACGGCTCGCACATGCCGCTCTTGTGGACGCACCTGATCCCGGCGACGCTCGACGGCAAGGCGACGCACAACGTGCAGAACGCGATGTTCGCTGCTGCGATCAGCTACAGCATGGACGTGAAGCTCGACGAGATCCGACTCGGGCTGCAGACCTTCGACATGACGTTCTTCCAGGCGCCGGGGCGGATGAACATCTGCGATGACCACCCGTTCCGCGTGATCCTCGACTACGGACACAACCCTGCGGCGGTCAGCGCGATGGTCAGCCTGACGGACCGGCTCCAGGCCAAGGGGCGCCGGCTCGTGGTGGTCGCCGCGCCGGGGGATCGGCGGGACGAGGACATCCGCGACATCGCGACGCTCGTCGCCGGTCACTACGACCACTACATCTGCCGCCGCGACGACAACACGCGCGGTCGCGACGGTGACGAGATCCCGCGCATGCAGCGACAGGCACTGCTCGACGCCGGCGTCCCCGACGAGCAGATCGAAGTGATCCCGGACGAGGTCGAGGCGATCGACCGCGCGCTCTCACTGGCGCAGCCGGGCGACTTGTTGTTGATCTTCGGCGACGCCATATCGCGCTGTTGGGAACAGATCACGAGCCACCGCTCCGACGGCTCCGGTCCGAGCACGCCCGCTCGCACGGCTCCGATGCGCGTCGAGCGCCAGGTTCTGCCGCAGGCGGCCTACGGTGAGGGCGAGAAGCTGATCCGCGACGAGCGCGGCGTGCGCCTCGCGCGTCCGCAGGAACTCGAGGACTGATGGAACTGCTGGACTCGCGTCGGCTCACGGGCGCGAACATCCTGTCGAGCCGGCCCGGCGCGGTGATCGACGTGGCGATTCCGGAAGCGGAACGCGCGCGGGTGATCGCGGCGTGGGGGGAGCACGCGCGTCGCCTGCTCGATGCGCTGGGATGGGACGGTGAGCAGACCTTCGTGCGCGAGTCCGCGGACGGCGCGAGCTTGGCGATCAGCGCGCCGATCGACGTGCTGTACGCCGCGACGGAAGTGAACGAGAGCGCGTGGACGGCGGCGGTGGCGGAAGCGAGTGGGCTGCCGGCTCCGGACACGGCGGGCGAACTGGGTCGGTTGCGCGCCGAGATCGACGCGGAAGCGAACCCGGCGCTACTCGCCTTGCGCACGGCGGCGATCGAACGCGGCGTCGCCTTCCTCTCCGACGACGACTTGGTGTCGGTGGGGATGGGGACCGGTTCGCGCACCTGGCCGCGGAACGAGCTGCCCGCGCCGAGCGAGGTCGACTGGTCCGCGTTACGCGACGTCCCGACCGCGATGATCACGGGGACGAACGGTAAGACGACGACGGTGCGCTTGCTCGCCGCGATCGCCGCGGCTGCGGGGCGCTGCGCGGGAATCACGTCGACCGATCGCGTATGCGTCGGCGACGAGGTGATCGAGGAGGGAGACTGGTCCGGGCCGGGAGGGGCGCGCTTGGTTCTGCGCGACCGTCGAACCGAGGTGGGGCTGCTCGAGACGGCGCGCGGCGGGATGCTGCGGCGTGGACTCGCGATCGAAGCTTGCGATGTCGCGGCGGTGCTCAACGTCGCCGCGGATCACTTGGGCGAGTGGGGCGTCGGGACGCTGCAGAGCCTGGCGGAGGGCAAGTTCGTCGTCACGCGGGTCGCGCGCTGCGTCGTGCTGAACGCCGACGACGCCGTCGTGCTGCGCCTCTCCGAGGAACTCGCCTGCGAGGTCGTCTGGTTCACGCTCGAGCCCGACTCGCTCGTCCTCGCGCACCACGTCGCGCGCGGCGGTCGTGCGGCCTGGCTGGAGAACGGCGCGCTGTGGATGTGTCACGGCACGCAGCGTGAGCGATTGATCGGCGTGGACGAGGTCCCGATCACGATCGGCGGAGCGGCGCGCTACAACGTCGCGAACGCCCTCGCCGCGGCGGCGATCGCCGAACGCCTCGGCTTCTCGCTCGACGAGATCCGCGCCGGCCTGCGCGACTTCAAGAGCGACCGCCACGCGAACCCCGGCCGCATGAACCAGTTCGAGTTCGACGGCGTGCGCGCCATCTGCGACTTCGCGCACAACCCGCACGGCTTCGAAGCCCTCTTCGACCTCGTCCGGCACATCCCCGCCAAGCGCCGCCTCGTCCTGCTCGGCCAAGCCGGCGACCGCGAGGAAGCTTCCGTCCGCGAGATGGTCGCGATCACCGTCGCCGCGCACTTCGACATGATCGTGATCAAGGAGCTGACCGAGCACCTCCGCGGCCGCGAGCTCGGCGAGGTCCCCGCCATCATCGAGTCCGAACTCCGCGCCCTCGGCGTGCCCGAGGACCGCTTCATCCACTGCGCCAGCGAACTCGAAGCCGTCGACTGGGCGCTCGCCTGGGCCCAACCGGGGGATCTCCTGCTGCTCCTCGCGCACGACAAGCGCGACGAAGTGCTCGAGCGCCTCGAAGCGCATGCGGCGCGCTGATCGGCACCGCGGCGAACAGCACCTCGCTGCTCGGAGTTCGGGCGCAATGCGCCGAGTCGAGCTACGACAACTCAGCCCGCCGCCGAGCGCGGCGCCGCGTCCAAGTCGATGGCGCGATACCGACGTCTCCAGCCGTGCGTGAGCTTCCACCCGCCGCGCACGACGATCGCGCCGGCGCCGCTCGCCTCAGGATCCGGCGGTCTCCCCGCCCATCCGTCGAAGAACCTGCCCGACGAGAAGACGTCCGGCTCCTCCGCCATGCCACACGGGTCGTAGAGCGTGCCGTGCTTCAGGTGGTTGTTCAGAACGTACACGAGCGCGTTGCGCACTTCGCGCAGCGTCTTCAACACTCGATCGTGGAAGCGCTCACGGAACACACGCCCCGTGCGACGCCAGATCATCTTCAGCGTCCGCGCGATGCGCGAGTTGAGCCACTTCATTCCGTTCGACAACGCGGCCTTGGTGTCAGCCTCGACGATGAAGTGCACGTGATCGCGCTGGATCGAGTCGTGCACGATGCGGAAGTCCGCGCGTTGCGCCTCGCGAATGCAGTGCGTCAACGCCCGCGCCTCGAGTGACTCGCGCAGCCAGGGCAAGCCCTCCGCCAGCTTGATCGTCACGATGCGAGGGTCGTGCCGCGACACTCGCTCGCGCGTCGCGTGCGCCACGCCACTCTTGCGAATCGGCCGGCCGGCGCCCTTGCGGCGACCTCCGCGCGTGCGCGGTTCGGGGAAGTCGAAGTCACTCTGCTGCAGCACCCGTCGCACACTTCTTGGAACGACGCGCGCGCGGCAATGTTGGTGATAAGTGCTGTACTCTTACTCTATTCGCAGAATGGAAGCGAAGTTTGGACGCCGAGATGGGGAGGTCTCGATCGTCGGTCACTGGCGCCGCCGCGCTGCGCTCGTGCTCCGCCGAGGGCTCCGCTCCGCGCGGCTGGGTTCGGCGTTTCACGTGTCGTGGCACGGGTGCTCCGTCGGCACGGACGCGCGCGCACAACAACACCGCCGTTATCAAGTTCGAGACTCGCCACCCCCCGAGCCCCGTGACGCGAAAACGAGCCCCGCGAGCGGAGCCCTGGGCGGAGCTCGAGCGAGCGGGGCGGCGCTGCAACGACCAACGACGGAACCTCGCCGGCCCCGCCTGCACGCGGGCCTCGCAATCCGTCTCCGACCACGCCGCTCACACCGCGACCCGGAACGTCTTTCCGCATCGGCGCACCGCCGCGCCCGCGAACTCGCGCCTCCCCGGCCGGGAACACCGGAATCCAGCGAAAAGGGGCCCGTTCGCTCAATCGGCGCCTCCGGGGTGTCGAAAGGGGATGGGGTCTCGAGCACAGCTCGGGGTCCGCGCAGGCGCTTCGGGCGGGGGGCTCGGGCGCGCATCGTCCTCACGCAAGCGACCCGGAGTCCACTCATGGCAGGCGCCTACGTCGGCCGGCAAGCTATCTACGACCGTTCCATGAAGGTGCACGCCTACGAGCTGCTGTACCGCAGGTGCGGTGAGTCTCGAGGGGCCGAGTTCCCGAGCGGGGATCTCGCGACGGCGCACGTGCTGTCGGACGCCTTCCTGGAGATCGGTGCGCAGCGCTTGGCCGGTGACGTGCCGTGCTTCCTGAACCTCACCGAGGGGTACATCACCGGGGATCTGCCGTTGCCGCTCCCGCCGGAGCGCGTGGTGGTGGAAGTGCTCGAAGACGTGCTTCCGACCGCAGCCGTCGTCGAAGGCGTCGAGCGCATCAAGGAGCGCGGCGTGCGCATCGCGCTGGACGACTACGTGCACCGCGACGGGAACGATCCGCTGCTCGAGATTGCGGAGTACGTGAAGGTCGACCTGCGCGCCCAGGACCGCGATGCGACCCGTGCGCTCGTCGAGGAGCTGCGCAAGTGGAACGTCAAGCTGCTCGCCGAGAAGGTCGAGACCGAGGAAGAGCTGAACTTCTGCATGGACCTCGGATTCGACTACTTCCAAGGCTTCTTCCTGAACAAGCCCGAGATCGTCGAGGGGCACCGTATCCCGTCGAACCGCGTCGGCCTGCTGCGCATCCTCTCGAAGCTGCTCGATCCGATGGTCGAGATGAAGAGCCTGGGCGAGCTGATCAGCCAGGACGTCTCGCTCGCGTACAAGTTGATGCGGCACTCGAACTCGACGCTCTTCGCGCCGCAGCAGGAGATCACGGCCATCCAGCACAGCCTCGTGCTGCTCGGCCTGCGCGCGATCCGCGAGATCGTGAGCCTGATCATCCTGATCGATCTCGACGATCGGCCGGGCGACCTCGTCACGCAGTCGCTGACGCGGGCGCGCATGTGCCAGGGGCTTGCGGAGCGCGTTGGCTACGGCGACCCGAGCGAGTTCTTCACGGCGGGGCTCTTCTCCAACTTGGACGCGTTGACGCGCGTCCCGATGGAGCGAGTCCTCGCGGACCTGCCGCTGTCGGAACGGCTGGCGGCCGCCCTCCTCGCCGGTGAAGGCAAGATGGGGGCTGCACTCGCCTGCGTCCGCGCCTTCGAGCGCGGAGACTGGGACGATGTCGGATTCGGGGGGCTCGACGAGGGCGAGCTCAGCGACGCCTTCGCCGATGCGACGGCGTACAGCCAGAGGTTGTTCACCGGCATGGCGGCGAACATCGCTGCCTGACCTCCAACGAGGGCCCAGCTTCAGGCTTGCACGCCGGCCGCGGAGAGGTCCTACTCTCGCGCCGGCTCCGAGCAGCCTGCGTCGGCACCTCTCGCCGTCCGCATCGACACTCGGCCGGAACGTCGATGATGTTCCTCCCGTTCGTCCTCTCCGGCGGCGCGTTCGTCGGGCTCCTGCAACGCGCCGAGATCGTCTCGGCGAGCGCCGAAACGCGTGATCAGGCTGCGGTCCAGCAACCAGACCTCGAGACGCTCGTGCAGAACGACTTGCGCAAACGCGACGTGCCGCTCGAGAAGCTCGACGCGAGCAGGTCGGGTTGGTTCGGAAGGTTCGTGTTGGACTGGGGCGGAGGCCGTAGGCGACTCGAGGACCTCGGACTCTCGATCGAGATGCTCTACACGACCGACGGCTCCTACGCCGTCGCGGGAGGCGCGGATCCGCGCGGAACGGCGTTGCGCGGGCTCCTCGACGTGACGTTCACCTACGACACCGAACCAGCGCTCGGCGTGCGCGGCGGAACCCTCCACGCCGGCTTGCAGTGGATCAACGGAGCGGACGGTTCGGGGCGCTTCGGGGTCGCGCAGGCCTTCTCGAACATCGACTCCGAGCATCGCTTCCAGCTCGGCCGCGTGTGGTACGAGCAGTTCGTCGAGGGCGCTGGCACGCGCGTGCGCCTCGGCAAGATCGACGCGAACTCGTTGTTCGCCTACGTCGAGAGCGGCGGGCAGTTCATCCATTCGTCCATGGGCTTCAGCCCGACGATCTACTTGATGCCGACCTACCCCGATGCTGCCTTCGGGTTGGCAGTCGTGCAATCGGTGGGCGGCGGCGTCGAGCTGCGCGCGGGTGTCTTCGACGGCTCGTTCGCGCGCGGCGTGCGCACCGGTCAGGACGGGCCTCAGACCGTCTTCCGAGGGCCGCACGACCTCTTCTTCATCGGTGAAGCGGACCTCGCCTGGGACGATGACTCACCGGGTCGCGCCGGCTTCGGCGCGTGGGCGCACGACGGCGACCTCGAGCGCTTCGACGGCGGGACGGAGCACGGCACCGCGGGCCTCTACGCGCTCCTCGAGCAACGCGTGTGGAGTTCAGCGCGTGTCGAAGGCAGGCACGTCGACGGCTTCGTGCAGCTCGGCTGGGCCGACGCCGACGTCTCGCCCTTCGAGAACCACCTCGGCCTGGGGGCGCAGTGGACCAACGCGTTCACTTCGCGCCAAGACCGGCTCGGCCTCGGTCTCACGCGCGCGGGACTCTCCGGCGCGCCGGGTGCGGGGTTCACGGAGAACGCCGAAACGGCCGTGGAGCTGTTCTACGGCTTCGAGCTCGCCCCCTGGGTGCGTGCGAAGCCGGACCTGCAGTACGTGCGTAATCCCGGCGGGGACGCAGCGCTCGATGATGCTTGGATCGCGACGCTCCGCGTGACCTTCTCGCTCTAACATGGCGGCATGAAGATCACGCGTGACGATGCTTGGAACCAGCTGTGTGAGTGGACGAAGACGGACGCGCTGCGCATCCATGCGCGCTCGGTCGAGGAGGTGATGCGGGCGGCGGCGGCGCGCTACGGCGGAGGCGAGGCTGACGTAGACGAGTGGGGCATCGCCGGCCTGCTGCACGACGCCGACTACGAGGCGTGGCCGGAGGATCACCCGCGGCGCATCGTCGAGTGGCTACGCGAGCGCGGCGAGGAGGCGATCGCGCACGCGATCTCGGCTCACTACACGCAGTGGGGCGTGCCCTACGAGTCGCAGCTCGACAAGGCGCTGCTCGCGTGCGACGAACTCACCGGCTTCGTCGGAGCGTGCGCGCTCGTGCGACCGGACGGGCTCTCGACACTGACGCCCAAGAGCGTGAAGAAGAAGCTGAAGTCGAAAGGCTTCGCGGCCGGCGTCGATCGGGACGAGGTGGCGGCGGGCGTCGAGTTGCTCGGTACGGACCTCGGCGAGCACATCCAGTTCGTCATCGACGCGCTGCAGCCCTTCGCCGAGGAGTTCGCACTGACCGGCAACGGCGCGACGTCGACGGACGCCGGCTGATAGGTCGAATCCGCGCGAGATTCTCGAGAATGCCGAACCGTGTCCGCGCATAGGCGACCCCACCGACGCCGCGCGGCGCGCAAGCGGAGATCCCCATGAACTCACACGAACTCGACTACGTCCTCCACGGCGACGACATGCAGCTCGTCGAAGTCACCCTCGACCTCGGCGAGACCGTCATCGCCGAAGCCGGCGCCATGAACTACATGGACGACGGCGTCACCTTCGAGGCGCGGATGGGGGACGGTTCGTCGCCCAACCAAGGCGTGATGGACAAGCTCTTCCAGGTCGGCAAGCGCGTGCTCACCGGCGAGTCGATCTTCCTCACGCACTTCACGAACGAGGGCGGTGGCCGACGCACCGTCGCCTTCGCCGCGCCCTACCCCGGCAAGATCATCCCGCTCGACCTCGCCGAGCTCGGCGGCGAGCTGCTCTGCCAGAAGAACGCCTTCCTCTGCGCGGCTTTCGGCACCTCGGTCGGCATCGCGTTCCACCGGCGTTTCGGGGCCGGCCTCTTCGGCGGAGAAGGCTTCCTGCTCCAGCGCCTGCGCGGCGACGGCCTCGTCTTCGCGCACGCCGGCGGCACGATCCTGAAGCGCGAGTTGCGTGGCGAGACGCTCAAGGTCGACACGGGCTGCCTTGTCGCGTTCACGCCCGGCATCGACTACGACATCCAACGCGCCGGCGGCCTGAAGTCGATGTTCTTCGGCGGCGAAGGCTTGTTCCTCGCCACGCTTCGCGGACACGGAACGGTCTGGCTGCAGTCGCTGCCCTTCTCGCGCCTCGCCGACCGCATCCTCGCGAACGCTCCGTCGCGGGGCGGGCGCTCGACCGGCGAGGGCTCGATCCTCGGCGGCCTCGGGCGGCTGATCGACGGAGACTGAGCGCGCGTCGGGCGCTCAGCCTTCGTAGCGCAGCACTTGGTGCCGCGGGCCCGCGTCCGACTCGAGCAACAGGGCGATCCGCTTCGCCGGCCCTTCCGGAGGAACGAGCAGCCCGTCGCGGTGCAGCTCCTCGAAGCGCTCGCGGCGCGGGAAGTCGGCGACCTTCGCGGAACGGATCTGTTCCTGCATCTCCGTCGCGACCACGCCCGGCGCGAAGGTGAAGACGCGCACGTCGCGTCCGGCCAGCTCGTCGAACTCCTCGAGCTCGACCGCGAGCACTTCGTCCGCCATGCGCAGTGCGGCCTTGCCCGCGCAGTAGGCGCCCCAGCCCGGGTAGCCGTTCGTCGCCGCGCCGCTCGAGAGTGAGACGATGCGGCACGGAGCCTTCGGAACGGCGCCCGCGAAGTGCCCGGCGAGCCACGTCGGCACGGCGGCGTTGATGCGCAACGCCGCGTCGAGCTCGCGCAAGCCGACGCGCGAGAGCGGGCCGACGGGGTTGAGTCGGCCGGCGTTGTTGACCAGCCCGACGCGCGGTCGATCCGCGAGGCGCGCGACTTCGTGGAAGACTCCCGTGAAGTAGACGGACGTCGTCTCGAAGTCCGTGAGGTCGAGGCGTTGATGGTGGAAGCCCTCGGCCTCCTGGAACTCGCAGTCCTGCCGGCGCGAGACGCCGAGCACTTCCCATCCGCGTGCGAGCAGTTCGCGGACCGTGGCGGAGCCGATGCCGCGGCTGCATCCGGTGACGAGGGCGAAGGGCTTCATGCGAGCGTGTCCGTTTCGAGGGTTCGGCGCGACGTGCGTCGCGCGGGGATGCGCACAGCCTATCCGGCGGGGCCGGCGAGCTGCCAGCCGGCGAACAGGAGGCCGATCGCCGCGAGCCAGCTTCCGGCGACGCGCAGCGCGATCGCGGCGCCGCGTCGTTCGAGGTGGACGCCGCAGGCCGTCGTCAGCGTCGCGACGACGAATACGCCCGAGGCGATGCCGAGCGTCGACAGCCAGACGCCGTCGGCGGCGCGCGCGGCCGATCCGTTCTCGAGGCCGTGTAGCACGCCGACGGCAATGCCGAGCGCGAGCAGCACGCGCGGAGAGGGCGCGCGGTTCACCGCGCAGGCCAGACCGAGTGCGACGAGCAGGCCCGCGACGAGCAGCGGCGGGGCGGACAGCGGCGCGCCCCACGCGAAGGAGGCGGCCGTCGCGACGGTCCAGGCCGCGCAGAGTCCGACGAGTGCGCGCCGTCCGCCCTCCGCGCCGCGCAGAGCGGCGAGCGTCGCGAGCGCGAGGATCACGAGCAGGTCCTCGGGTGTGACGAGCGGGTGCGCGGCTCCGTCGTAGAACGGGCCGAGCTCGGTCGAGACCAAGTGTGCGCTCGCGGTGGGGGCGAGCGACGAGCAGGCGGCCGTTGCGAGCAGTGCGCGAGGCCCGTGCTTCATCGCAACGCGCTCCACAGGAACCAACAGCCGGCGATGCACACGCCGCCGCCGAGACCACGCATCAGCTTGCGTCCCCACGCGTGTCGGTGGACCAGGCCGAGCGTGATGCCGACGGCGTGCAGCAGCCCGGTCGAGAGCACGAAGCCGATGCTGTAGCGCAGGCCGTCCTCGCCCTCGGGGAGCTCGGTGCCGTGCGCGTAGCCGTGGAAGATCGCGAAGCCGGCGACGAGCAGCAGCGCGAGCCACAGCGGCGGACGTGTTTCCAGCATCACCACGAGCCCGAGCAGGATCGCGGAGAGGGCGATGCAGATCTCGACCGCGCCGAGCTCGACGCCGCTGAAGCCGACGAACGCGCCGAGCGTCATCGCGAGCGGGAAGGCGACCGGCAGCAACGCGACGGCGGGCTTGCCGAGCTGCGCGCCCCACAGCCCGACGGCGATCATCGCGAGCGCGTGGTCGGCGCCTGTGAGCGGGTGCAGGAATCCGCTGCCGAAGCCGCCGGCGCCGGAGGTCTCGTGCAGCGCGGCGAGCGCGAGGAGGTCGATGGTGTGCAGCACGGGATCAGATCAAGGCGGACAGACCGACGCAGAGCCAGAACGCGCCGAGCGAACCGACGACGTAGGCGGGGAGGCGGCGCATGCGCGGCCCGAAGCGCACTTGCAGCTCGCCCAGCGCGACGCCGAGGGCGAGCAGGACGGCGACGAAGCCGAGCTGGCCGAGCTCGACGCCGACGTTGAAGCTGAGCAAGGCGAGGGGCACTTCGGAGTGCGGCAGCCCGAGCTGCGTCAGGCCGCTCGCGAAGCCGAGACCATGCAGCAGGCCGAAGGCGAAAGCGACGAGCCAGGGCCGTTCGATGGTCAAGCTGGTCTCGCCGCGCTGTTCGCGCACGAGCTCGGGACCGAGGAAGAGGATGCTCAGCGCGACGAGCGTGTTCACCAGCGCCGGAGGGACGTTGACGTAGCCGAAGGTCGCGATCGCCAGCGCAATGCTGTGCGCGACGGTGAAGGCGGTGATCGTCTTGAACAGCATCGCGCGGCCGCGCACCAGGAACAGCAGACCGAGCACGAACAGCAGGTGGTCCACGCCGCCGAGGATGTGCCGGACGCCGAGATCCGTGTAGGTGCCCGCGACTTGCAGCTTGGTCAGCGCGCCGCGCACGACGACCTCGGGGCGTTCCGGGCTGAGCCGTTCGACCTGCGTCGAGCCGTCGAGGCGTTCGATCCGCACGAGCACGTCGGTCAAGGTCTCGCGCAAGCCGTCGATGCGGATCGTCGCGTCGACCAGGCCTGCGGGGTGCGTGAAGCTCCAGCGCTCGACGTAGGCGTCGTCGACGAAGGCGCCGGAGAGCTCGCGAACGACCACGCAGTCGTCGGGCAGCCGCACATAGAGCCCGAGCCGCCGGTTGTCGCGCGCCGGCACCTTCCAGCTGCCGTCGAAGTGGTTCTCCGTTGTCTCGCGCAGGACGAGGTACGCGGGACGCAGTTCGTGCGCTCGCGCGAGCGGTGCGAACAGGAGCACAAGCAGCGTGATCAGCACGTTCCGCGGCGTCACGGCGACTCGTCTCCCGTGGGTTCGTCCGCCGGCCACTCGACACGGATCTCGTAGCGTTCCGCCATCGCGTCGTAGAAGTCGCGCAGCGCGCGCTCACGCGCCGCGTTCTGCCACTCGCGCAGGACCTCGTCGCGCACTTCCGCGAGCTCAGGCAGACGCCCGGGAAGCTTGCGGCCCAAGACCACGAGGTGCATGCCGTAGCCCGAGCGAATCGGCCCCGTCCACCTCCCGACCTCGAGCTCGACGAGACGGTTCGCGAACTCGTCGCCGAAGACCGCGCGAACCTCGCGCAGTGGTGTGTCCCGGAACACGCGGTCGACCATCAAGCGGTCGCCGAGCGCGTAGATGTCGACGTCGGGAGTCGTGCGCAGCGTCTCGAGCAGCTCGGCCGCGTCCGCCTCGAGCGTGCCGCGATGTTCGTCCGGGCTCAGGTAGACCTGGCGGAAGTCCAGCAACGGATCGCGCCGAAAGAGGTCCGCGTGGTCCCGGAGGTACACTGCGAGCTGCTCCTCCCCGGGGTCGATCTGGTCGGTCAGCCCCTCGACGAAGAACTCGAGCTTCTGCCGGATGCGCCGCCGCACGATCGTGTCGTCGCGGTCGAGCCCCATCTGCTTGCCTTCGCGGTACGCGAGTTCTTCGCGCACCCAGTCCTCGATCAGCCGGTCGAGTTCCGCGCGTGTGGGCAGCCGCTGCCGCGTCTTGATGAAGACGGCCGTCAACTGCTCGATGCGCGCGGCGCTGACGACGATCTCGTCGCCCGCCGCCGCACGTCGCTCGCCTCCCAACGACGAGGCCGCCCAGAGGACGGCCCCGATCAGCAGGAAGTGCAGCAGCGGCTCTCGCAGCCAGCGCTTCATTCGGGCGCTAGTTCGCGGCGGAGTACCAGATCGGCGAAGTGTAGGCCCGCTCTTGGCCCTTCACCGGGATGTCGGGCGGCAGCTCGAACCCGTAGAACACGGCGTCGTAGAGCACCCAGCGCGGCGTGGGGATTTCGAGCACGCGCGCGTAGTAGAACGCGTCGAGCGCCGGGTCGAAGTCGGGGTCGGTCCAGACCGTCGCGAGCTCGGAAGCGCCGATCGTGTTGGTCCAGGTCGCCGTCTTCGTGTCGACCGTGTCGCCGACCGCCGGCACCTTGCCCTGCGCGTCGGGCTTGCGATCGCCGGACCAGGCGACGTCGTAGACGTGTTCTTGCGCGTCGCCGTCGGCGTCCACCCAACCCTTCACGATCTGGATGCGGTCGAGGTTCGCGCCGATCGGATCCTTGAGCGCGTAGACGAGGAAGTTCGGCGCGACGTCGTTCGCGCGCGGCGGAAGGTCGCTGCCCATCGGCACGCCCTTGCCGTATCCCGCGGCCGCCGGGACGCGCGTGGAAAGGTCTTCGGCGCCGAACTCCCAGCCGCCGAAGAAGCGTACGCCGATGCGCGTGCCCGTCGTCGCGTAGGTCTCCTTGCGCTCCATCGCGTCGAAGATCGACTCGCGCGTGTTCTCCTCGGCCCAGACGGCGGCGAGACCCGAAGCGGTCGGTTGCCAGCCGGCGAGCTCGCCGTGCTCAGTCTTGGAGAAGGGGTGCTTCCATCGATCGGGGCTCGGTTCGGAGCCGGAGTGCTTGCCCCAGAAGTTCGACTCCTCCGTCGTCGCCAGGGAGGTGTGGCTGTCGGTCGAGCCGATCATGCCGAACTTGTAGGGATTGACGCCGAAACGGTCCTCGATCAGCAAGCCGCGCTTGAGCGCCTCTCGCGCGTACTCGCCGGCGAGCATCTCGTCGGTCTTGGCCTCGGAGAGATCGAGATTTCCGGCATCCCACGTCTCGTAGTCGGCGAACTCATCGTTCGGTGAGAGCACCGGGTGTGCCTCGCCGTCGCCCTTGATCTGCGTCGCCTCGTAGAGCGGTTCCCACTTCGCGCGCTGCGTCACATAGTCCAGATCGAACTCGCGGCCGTTCCACTGGTCCGAGAGGCGGAACATGATTCCGTTCGAGAGGTTGCCGTTGTGCGCGATCGCGAAGATGTCGCCACCGGTCTTCTGCTCGTAGTCTTCGAGGTATGCCCACAGATCGCGCGGGTCCGGACTGCCGAAGGGCGGCGTCTGGACCATGGGGACGACCTGCTTCGCGCGGTCCGCGTCGTCGCGGAAGATCACGACGCGGTGCATGTTGTTGCCCTTGATCAGCGAGGTCCACTCGAAGCCGATGAACGCCGTGAAGTGTCCAGGATCGTTGTACTGTTCCGCGATGTCGACGACCGAGTTCCAGAGGGATTCGTAGGTCTTCGATCCTGGCGAGTAGTCGGCAAGCATGCTCTCGCTGATCGTCCCTTGGCTGAAGTTCGTGATCAGATCCAAGGTCGCGTCCACTGCGGCCTGTCCGCCGGTCTCGAAGCCCTCGTACCAGCGCTTGCCCATCGGATCCTTCAGGATGTTGGGCGCGCCCTTCGTGAGGTCGTTGAAGAATCCCATGCCGTCGGAGTGGTCCGCGACGACGAGGAAGTCGAGCGGACGCGAAATACGTACCGTCTGACCGCTGCTCGAGCGGACCTCGTGACCCAGCGCGAAGCGGTAGGCGTCCTCCGGACCAAGGCGGTTGCCGAACAGCCCGGCGTCCATCGAGAGGTTCGTGTGCAGATGCGTGTCGCCCCACAGCGGCCGGTTGGGGAAGTTGCGGCCAGCGTAGGGCGAGTAGTCGCGGCCCGGAGGGTTGCGCTCGACGTCCTCTGCGGAAGGGTTGACTTGTGCGGCGGCGTGACCGGCGAGCAGTGCGGCGCAGAGCGCGGAGCAGAAGGGAAGCCGGCGGAGCGAGGCGTGAGTGTACGTGGTGTTCATCGTGGACCTCTCGTGGGAAGCGAGTTGCGGAGCCCCGAGTATAGAGCGCCGTACGGTGCCGTAGTCAAAACGACGGGATAAGGGATGGAGGCCGCGCTGCAGCGCCGCCTCCATCCCTTATCCCGTCGTGTTGACTACGGCACTGTACGGCGCTCTCGCAGCCAGTCGACGACCGCCTCGGCCATCTCCTGCGCCGCGTCGCCCGAGAACAGGTGATCGGCGCCCTCGAGTTCGACGACTTCGACCTCGCCCGCGGCGCGGTTCGCGATCGTCAAGCTCTCGTCGAAGGGGACGACCGTGTCTTCCGTGCCGTGGACCAGCAGCCATGGAGCGTGCACTGCCTCCGCGAGCGGCTCGACGGATCCCACCTCGGCCATGTCGTCGAGGAACGCCTGCGACAGCGGGCAGTCGGGCTTGTCCCACATGAAGCCCACGCCGGGTTCGACATCGCCGAACTTGCGCCGCGCGAAGTCCGCCGTGTCGACCATTCCGGCGAGCGACACGAGCAAGCGGATGCGGTCGTCCTCGCACGCGCGCAGCACGCCGACGGCCGCGCCCATCGAGTGACCGACGTAGACGACCGCGCGATCCTCGACCGCGTCGAGCACCGCGCCGAGGTCGCGCGCTTCCTTGGTGGGGCACGAGTCGCGGAAGTCGCCCTCCGACTCGCCGTTGCCGGCGAAGGAGAAGCGCAGGCTGGCGAAGCCCGCCATGGAGAGCGCGCTCGCCAGCGTGACCGCCCACTCGCGGTCCTTGTTCGCCGTCACGCCGTGACCGATCACGACCAGCTCGCGCGCGCCGTCGCGGCCCGGCTGGTAGGAGTAGTCGAGTCGCTCGCCCACCGCGTTGCGGATCACCCCGAACTCGTTGCTGCTCATGCGAACTGGATCACGGAACGGATCCCGTCCTGGTGGTGCATCAGGTCGAAGCCCTTGTTGACCTCGTCGAGCGTGATCCGGTGCGAGACGAAGCCGTCGAGGTCGAGCTCGCCGCGCAGGTACATCTCGACGAGTTGAGGAACGTGCGTGCGACCCTTCGCGCCACCGAAGCTGCCGCCCTGCACCTTGCGCCCCGTGATCAGGAAGCGCGGGACGACCTCGAGCTTCTCGCCGCGCCCCGCGACGCCGAGGATGGTGCAGAGGCCCCAACCCATGCGCGCGGCTTCGACGGCCTGTCCCATGACGCCGACGAGACCGGTCGCTTCGAAGGTGTAGTCGGCACCGAAGCCGTCCGTCTGGTCGAGCACCTGTTGCACGGACTCGTCGCCCGCCTTGATCGTGTGCGTCGCACCGAACTGCTTCGCCAGCTCGAGGCGTTCGTCGGACATGTCGACGACCATGATCTTCTCCGCGCCGCGCAGCTTCGCGCCCGCGACCGCGCCGAGCCCCACCATGCCGGCGCCGAAGACCGCGACCGACGAGCCGGCTTCCACTTCGGCCTTCCAGAGCGCCGCCGCGATGCCCGTCGTCGCGCCACAGGCGAGCAGGCAGATCGCGTCGAAGTCGGCTTCCGGATTGACCTTCGCCAGCGCGATCTCGGGCATCACCGTGTACTCGGCGAAGGTGCTGGTGCCCATGAAGTGACGCAGCGGGCCCTTCGCGCGCGAGAGACGCGAGGTGCCGTCGGGCAGGTAACCCCGGTTCTGCTGCTCGCGGATCGCGAGGCAGATGTTCGTCTTGCCCGACCTGCAGTTCACGCACTCGCCGCACTCGGGCGAGAACAACGTGACGACGTGGTCACCCGGCCTCACGCTCGTCACGCCCGCGCCGACTTCTTCCACGATGCCCGCGCCCTCGTGCCCGAGCACGCAGTCGCAGTAGCCGGACGGATCCGCGCCGCTCGCCGTGTACATGTCCGTGTGGCAGACGCCGCACGACTTGATCTTGACGAGCACCTCGCCGGCCTTCGGCGGGGCGAGTTCGACGTCTTGGACGACGAGGGGTTCTCCGAAAGCTTCGAGGACGGCAGCGCGGATCTTCATGTGGGGCGTTCCTTCGGGGGTCGCGGGAGCGGCAAGCTATCCGCGCTCGCCCCGACAAGGCAAACCGTCCCCCCCCCGAAGCTCGCTCGTCAGCGCTCCGGCGGACGGTTAGGAAAGGCCTTGAGCAGCAGCCAGTCGACGAGCTTCACGGCGACCGTCAACACCGCGAAGATGCAGAGCACCCAGATCGCGTAGGTCCAGTAGGCGGGGTCCTTGCCGGACGTGAGCTGATCGTTCACGGACTCGTACGAGAGCCCTTTCGCGATCGGGTCGCTCGCATGGCTCCATTCGTAGAGCAGGTAGGACGCGGGAATCACGACCAGCAGCGAGGCGAGACAGAAACGCAGCAGTTTCCGGGGAGACATAGCGTGTTTTTCGATCGGGGAGGGCGGGGTGAGGACGCCCTTCTAAGGAGTCGCCGGCGATCGAGCAAGCAGGTCGCCGGCGCGACGCCTTCCGCGGACGATCAGTCGTAGCGGATGATCTTGGTCAGGCCGCGGTCGTGGATCACTTCGACGCGCGAGTTGTTCGTCCGGTTCTGGATGTGCCAGGCCGAGAAGACGTCGTCCCACGAGAAGACTTGGTAGTTGGGATCGATGGCGGCTTCGTGCGCGGCTTGACGGGCCCTGTCCTCGGCGAAGCGCGCATCGCGCTCTGCGACCCACTCGCGCGGCATGCCCATCGCGGCGGCGTGTCGCACCTCGGTCGGGAAGGATGCGCCGTAGCGGTGGTAGTACTCGCGCCAGAGTTCGGCTTGCTCGTACTTGCAAGCCTGCAGCGCGGCCTTGGCGTCGTTGCTGCGGCTCTGCTTCAAGAGCTCGCGGATCCGCGGCGCGACGACCACGAACTCCTCGTGGGTCGCCTTGGCCAGCTCCGCGCGCTGGATGGCGAGGAGGCGTTCCGCTTCCTCGCGCTCACGCTGCCGCTGCGCGGCGGCGATGCGCTGCGCTTCCTGCTGTTCCTCGTAGCCCGCCATGGCGTGGCCGGAGACCGAGTTGACCAGCACCGCGTCGGTGTTCTTGACGTCGATCTCGAGGTTCGCGAGCGAGTTGCGATAGTCCGTCTCGCCGAAGAAGAGGTCGCAGACGACGCCGCGGTGCAGGTCGATGGCTTCGAAGTTGCCGTCGAGCCGCTGCGCGAACGCACGCGCCGGCGTCACGGCGCGGAAGGTGCGTTCTCTTCCGTCGGTGCCGACGCTTCCGGTCCAGTTGTAGAGTTCCTTGGGCAGGCTGTGCGACCAGAAGTGTCGGTAGCGCGGCAAGTTCCCCGTGAGGGATGCGCCGACGACCTGTTCCGCCGTGCCGCCGCCGACTTCGAAGACCAGGCCGTCCGCGTCCCGGCTCACGAGTGCCCAGCCGGTGTGGCAGTTCGGGTGAGGCGCCGGGCCGCCGAAGTTCATGTAGAGCTTGCTGCTCCTGTCGCTCGAGTACGCGATCAAGCGCACCATGCCCAAGCAATCTTCGGGCAGCATCAGCGGTCGTTCGTCGGAGCCGAGCGGCAGGTAGAGGCGCGGGTCCTCGAGCTGTTCACCTTCGATCTCGCCGACGGCGATGGCGAGCTCGGTCGTTACGGGCGGCAGCTTGCGGTTCCCCCGCTCGAACCACTCGGCGCCGGTCTCGATGCGCGCCAACTTCTCGATGGCGGGCAGCGCCAAGTCGAGCGGATTGCCGTAGTTGTCGAAGGCGAGCACCATCGGCCGATCGTTCGCGTCCCGCGTGCTGAGGAAGACCGTGTGGGTCTCGAGCAGCAGCGTGAAGTCCGCATCGTCCGCGGGGCGCTTCAGGCCGTGCGTCCCGAAGACCGTGTTGCCTTGCGCATCGAAGATGCCGAAGCGCATCGCGTCCGGTCCGTCGGGCGCGAGCGCGAAGGCGAGCGGCGGAACGCCGGCGGCGAGCTCGCTCTCCGGCGGAATCTGTGAGGCGACGTAGAGCCAGTCCATCAACGGTTCGCCGCCGACGCGCGCGGGCTTCAGCTTCGCCGTCTCGAAGTCGAGGAACTGCACGCTCTCGACGTTCTCCTCGGGCTCGTAGACGAGAACCAGCGCGTGCCGCGAGTCGAGCGGGTGCAGCGTGCGGAACATCGGCGGAACGACCGCTTTTCCGTCGCGGTCCAGTCCGACGAGCGGCTCGCCGACGTGCAGCGCCGTCTGGCCCTTCGAGAGGCCCGGCAGCTCGTCGTCGGCGTGCACCTTGCGCGTGCGCGTCTTCCAGCCGTAATCCAGCTCGCCGGAGGCATCAGCCTTCGGCACACGGACTTCGCTCCAGTCGGTGGAGCCGCGCCAGAAGTCCAGGTTGTCGCCGTAGGCCTTGAACGGACCCTTGAAGGGCTCGGCCTTCCAAGTGGAGCCCGAGCTGCAGGCGGCGAGGAGGGAGAGGGAGAAGAAGGCGGCGGTGCGCAAGTGCGATCGCATGCGTGCGGGGGGGGCGGGGCGTGGTGCGGAGAAGGCTGAGGGCCACCACTGGACGGCAACGGCCGCGCCGTCGCAAGGGGCCGGAGCCACTTGGATCGTCGATCCCTGGAAAGGCGCTGAAGCTCGCGAACCGCTCCGCGATGGCGCGGTCTAACTCCTGAGACACGCCCCGCGCTCGCCGGGGCGGAGGACGGGAGCAGCACATGCACTATGACTTCAACACCGTCGCGAACGCGGAATCGCAGACGCCGGTTCCGACGGGCACCTACATCTGCCGCGTGACCGAGGTTCAGGAGAAGACGGCTCGCGACGGAAGTCCGCGCTGGGTCCTGCGACTCCAGGTCGCGGCGGGCGAGTACGCGGGGCGACTCGCCGGTTGGGACTCGATCACGTGGAGCCCGCGCGGCGTGCATCGCGTGCAACTGGTGCTCTGCGCGCTGGGCATCGACGCGCGCGGTGAAGTCGAGCTCGAGGCGTCCGAACTCTTGGGGCTCAAGGCACGCGTGCGATTCGAGCTGGAAGAACGCGAGAACACGGTCACGGGGCAGCGCCGACTGTACTTGAGCGTGCCCTACGCCGGCTTCGAGCCCCTCGACGGGTCGGAGGAAGACGAAGCAGGCGGCTGCTACGGCGACAACGGCTCCGCCGGCATTGACGCGGAGGGGGGCGACGATGAATCCTCTGGTGATGGACCGTCACTCCAAGGGGTCGCCGGAGCGGCCTTCTGACTCGGAACTCGCCGCGCTGCGTGCCGCCGCCCGCGAGGCGACCGAGCGTGCCTACGGGCCGTACTCGGGCGTACACGTGGGGGCCGCGCTGCTCACGAACGGCGGACGCGTCTTCGCGGGCTGCAACGTGGAGAACGCGAGCTACGGCTTGACGGTCTGCGCGGAGCGCAACGCCGTGGCCCGCGCCGTGGCGGAGGGCGAGCGCGACCTGCGCGCGATCCTGATCGACACGAACCAACCGCGCGGCCTCGCGCCCTGCGGCGCGTGTCGCCAAGTGTTGCACGAGTTCGCGCCCGAGCTGTGGGTCGTGCTCGTGCGCGGCGACGACTTGCACCTGGCGCGGCTCTCCGACTACTTGCCGGACGCGTTCGGACCCGCGGACCTCGGCTGATCCCGCGCGAGAGTCGCATGAGTGCTCCCACGAAAGCGGCGCGGCGCGCGGCCGAGTTGCGCCAGGAGATCGCGCGCCACGACCGTCTCTACTACATCGAGAGCGCGCCGGAGATCTCCGACGCGCAGTACGACGGGCTGTTCCGCGAGCTCCAGGACCTGGAGGCGAAGCACCCGGACCTGGTGACGTCCGACAGCCCGACGCAGCGAGTCGGCGCGCCGCTCCCCGAAGGCCAGGGCTTCGCGAAGGTCGCGCACGAGGTGCCGATGCTCTCGATCGACAGCCTCTTCACGGGCGACGAGGTGCGCGAGTTCGAGGAACGCATCCTGCGCTTCCTGGGCCTCGAGTCCGGCGACGAACTCGCGTGGTCCGTCGAGCCGAAGTTCGACGGCGTCAGCGCATCGCTGCTCTACGAGGACGGCTTGCTCGTCCGCGGCCTCACGCGCGGCGACGGCGTGCAGGGCGAGGACGTCACGGCGAACCTGCGTACCGTTCGGAACATCCCGCTGCGCCTGTCCGACGCCGTGCGGCCGGTTCCGGACCGGCTCGAGGTGCGCGGCGAGGTGCTGATCGAACGCAGCGCCTTCGACGCGTTCAACGCGCAGCGCGAGGAGGCCGGTGAAGCGGTGCTCGCGAACCCGCGCAACGCGACCTCGGGCGCGATTCGCCGCAACGCTCCGGCGGAAGTGGCGCGTTATCCGCTCGAGTTCCACCTCTGGGCGGCGCCACAGCTCGAAGGAGCGCGCTTCGCGACGCAGACGGAACTCACCGCGGCGCTGCGCGACTGGGGCCTTCCGGACTCCGGCTACGCGCAGCGCGTGATCGGTCTGGACGCGTGCATCGAGTACCACGACCGGATGGAGGCGCAGCGCGCCGAGATTCCGTTCGACCTGGATGGGATCGTGGCGAAGCTCGACGACCTCGCGCTGCGCGAACGCCTCGGGCGCACGGCGCGGGCGATGCGCTGGCAGTACGCGCACAAGTTCCAGGCGCTCGAGGCGACGACCACGCTACGCGCGATCGAGATCTCGGTCGGCGTGAACGGTCGGCTCACGCCGCGCGCGCACCTCGAGCCGGTGCACGTCGGCGGCGTGACGGTGACGCACACGACCCTGCACAACGCGGACAACGTCGCGGCGCTGAACCTCCAGATCGGCGACCAGGTCTTCGTGCACCGCGCCGGCGACGTGATCCCGCAGATCAGCGGCGTCGCGAAGGCCGCGACCGGGCGCGCGCCGGCGGGTTGGAAGAACGGCGTCCCCGCGGAACTCGTCGACGAGTCCGGCGACGTGAAGCCCGGCGTGTTCTGGAAGTGGCGCGACGCCTTCGTCCCGCCGGAGACCTGCCCCGCCTGCGGCGCGGCCTCGGTGAACGAAGGCAAGTACTGGCGCTGCCCGAACACCTACGCGTGTCCGCCGCAGGTCGCCGGACGTACCGCTGCGCTCGCGGGACGGCGCGCGTTCGAGATCGACCGCTTGGGCGAGAAGCAGATCGTGCAGCTCATCGACGCCGGGCTGCTCGAGACGCCCGGCGACCTGTTCCACCTCGACCGCGACCCGGAGAAGCGTGAGCGCCTCGTCGCGCTCGAGCGCTGGGGCGCGAAGAGCGTCGACAACCTCTTCGAACAGATCGAGGAACGTCGGCGCGTGCCGCTCGACCGCTTCCTGGTCGGCCTCTCGATCCCCGAAGTCGGTCCCGCGACGGCGCGCCTCCTGGCGATCAGCCACCCGGACCTCGCCGAGCTCGAAGCCGCGACCGAGGACGAGCTGCAGCACCTGAACGGCATCGGACCCGAGGTCGCGCGCGCGATCGCCCTGTGGTTCGCGGACGAGCGCAATCAAGCCCTCTTGCAACGCCTCGCGAACGGCGGCGTCGAACCGCAGCCGCTCGCCGCCGTCAGCGGCGACAGCCCGTTCGCCGGCAAGACGGTGGTCTTCACCGGATCGCTCGAGTCGATGACCCGCGCCGAGGCCAAGCACTCGGTCGAGTCCGTCGGCGGCAAGGTCGCCTCATCCGTCTCGAGCAAGACGGACTACCTGGTCGTGGGGGGCAAGCCGGGCAGCAAGGCCAAGAAGGCCGCCGAGCTGGGCGTCAAGGTGCTGCTCGAGCCGGAGTTCCGGGAATCGCTGGGGAAGGGCGCCTGAGGGGCGTCGATTCCCTTTGCGGCGACGTCCCGGTGGTTCGCCGTGAGCCGAGGGGCTAATCTCCCCGCAACGATGAGCGGATCCGAAGCACGCGGGGGGCCGGGCGGCCCTAGGCCCGAGGGGCCCTGGAGCGACGCCGAAGCGTCGGCGAAGGAACTGTCGACGCTCGGGACCGAGGCGCTCGTCGAGCGCGCGCAGTCCGGCGATGCGGCGGCGATGAACGAGCTCTTCGCGCGCCACTACCAGATCATGGTCGAGATGGCGCGCCGCCGGCTCGGTCCGCGCCTGCGCGCGAAGGAGGATCCGGACGACCTCGCGCAGACGACCTTCCGCGAAGCCGTGCGTGACTTCTCGAGCTACGGCTACCGCGGCGAAGGTTCGCTGCTGCGCTGGCTGATCCAGATCCTGCAGAACAAGATCCGCGACCGGGCGGAGTTCTACTCGGCGGGCAAGCGCGACCTCGCCAAGGAACGCTCGATGGACGGCGGTCCCACGGAAGACGCGCCGACCTTCGAGCCGATGGCCGACGACCTCTCGATCACGCGCCAGGTGCAGCGCGACGAGAACTACCACCTGCTGCGCGAGGCGCTGACGGAACTCTCCGACGACCACCGCCAGGCGATCCAGCTCGTCTTCTTCCAGGGCCTCACCCTGCGCGAAGCGGGCGAGCAGATGGAGGGGCGTTCCGAGGACGCCGTGCGCATGATGTTGCGCCGCGCCGAGGGCCGCCTGGGCGAGATCCTCAAGACCTCGCTGGGCAAGGACTTGGACCCGGGCGAAGCCTGACGGAACCAGGTTCCTTTCCTCACACCTCGGCCAGAGGCTCCCGCAGCACGCCTGACGGAACCAGGTTCCTTTCCTCACACCTCGGCCGGGGGCTCCCGCAGCACGACGACCTCGGGCCGAGGTGTGAGGAAAGGAACCTGGTTCCGTAACCCCTTGCCAATCCGGGGGTCGGTTCCTAGAGTCTCCGGTCCTCCAAAGGGCGATTAACTCAATGGTAGAGTGCCATGTTCACAGCGTGGAGGTTACTGGTTCGAGTCCAGTATCGCCCACCACTCAACGCGCCGGCGCGGTCCTGGACCGCGCCGGCGCGATTCGTTGGTCCCTCGCGTTTACGGAACCAGGTTCCTTTCCTCACACCTCGGCCGACGGTCGTCGTGCTGCCGGAGCCTCCGGCCGAGGTGTGAGGAAAGGAACCTGGTTCCGTAACGCTACACTCGCCGCTCGATGGACACGTCCCAGACCTGGATCGAAGAGCTCTCCGCCCTACGCGAGGCCGGCACGCCCTGCGCCGTCGTCGTCGTGACCGGGTCGAAGGGCAGCGTGCCGCGCGAAGCGGGCGCGCGCATGATCGTTGCGGGCGGCGACCTGGTCTGGGGGACGATCGGCGGCGGGCGGCTCGAACAGCTCGCGATCGAAGCGGCTTCGGAGATGGTCGCCAAGGGCGAGACCGCGAGCCGTGCGCTGGAGCTGCCGCTCTCGGAGTCGGCCGGTCAATGCTGCGGCGGTGTCGTGCAGCTCTTCCTCGAGAGCTTCGCGTGGACCAAGCGGCAGCTCTACGTGTTCGGAGCCGGACACGTCGCGCAAGCGCTCGCGGGCCTCGCGCCCTATCTGCGCTCGGAAGTGATCTTGATCGATCCGCGCGAGGAGGAGGAGATCCGGCCGCGCGTGCCCGCGGACCGCGGCTATTCGCTGTCGCTCGTCGATGCGCCGGAAGGCGAAGTGGACGAGCTGCCTGCCGGCGCGCGCGTGGTGATCATGACGCACAACCACGACCTCGATCAGCGCATCGTCGAGGCGGCGTTGAGGCGCGACGACCTCGGCTACCTCGGCTTGATCGGCTCGGACCGCAAGTGGGCGCGCTTCCAGAAGCGGCTCAGCGCGAAGGGCTTCACGCCAGAGCAGATCGCGCGCGTGCGCTGCCCGATCGGCATCGGCCCCTCGTCGAAGGAACCGACGGCGATCGCGATCTCGATCGCGGCCGAGCTGCTCGCCGAGCGCGCGCCCTGCCTCGGCGCGGACTGAGCGTCAGCCCCCGAGTTGGTCCGTCAGGCGTTGCAGCTCGGTGCGCAGCTCGGCGACCTCCGATTCGAGGTCGCTGAGGCGTTGCGCGAGGCTCGGTGCGCCGCCGGCCTGCGGAGGCGACGCCGGTGCGGTCTGCGCGGCCTCGTGCGCGTGCGAGTCCGGCGAGAGCAGTTGCGCGTAGCGGGCCGCGCGCGAACCGGGCGCGGGAGCGAGGCGCACCGCGTAGCCGGCCTCGATCAGCGAGCCGGCGACGGGGTCGACGGCCGCGGGCGAGTCGAACTCGAACATGCGCGCGCAGCGCGTCTTCAGCTCGCCGGCGGTCTGCGGTCCGCGCAGCAACATCACGGCGAGCAGCGCGAGCTGCTGCTGGCTGAGCTGCAGGTGTTCCGCGAGGTTGTGCCGATAGCGATCGGTGCGCCCGCCCGCCGCGTGCACGAGGCCGACGTAGCCGCGCACCATCAGCTTCTCGAGCGAGTGCTGGACCTGACTCTCCGCCAGGTCCATGACCGGCTCGCGGTTCGACTTCTGGTTGCAGCCCGAGGTCGCCGCGTTGACGGTCAGCGGGTACTGGTCGGGCGTCGTGAGCTGCTTCTCGACGAGCACGCCGAGCACGCGCGCTTCGATCTCGTCGAGGTGGAGGTCTTCGTCCATGCGGGCATTGGACCACTCGACGGCGGAGCTGGCAAAGTATGCCCTCGGTCGACGTCGTGAGTTCTGAAGAGGAGGTTCCCGTGACGGTCGAGATCAAGCGACTGGAAGCCCGACGCATGCTGCGCGTGCGACACCTCGGTCCGTACTCCGAGTGCGGTAGTGCGTGGGAACGCCTCATGCCGTTCGCGGGTCGACACGGGCTGTTCGGACCGCACACGGTCTGCTTCGGCTTGTCGCACGACGACCCGCAGAAGACGCCGCCCGAGGAGATCCGCTACGACGCGTGCATCAGCGTGCCCGACGACTTCGTCGCGGAGCCGCCCTTCGAGCTGTTCGACTTCGAGGGCGGTGAGTACGCCGCGACGCTTCACCGCGGCAGCTACGCGGGCCTGGCGCAGGCGTACGACCTGTTGCACTGCGAGTGGTTGCCGAAGTCAGGCCGCGAGCTGCGTGCGGGACCGTGCGTGGAGGTCTACCTGAACTGGCCGCACGAGGTGGCGCCCGAGGAGTTGCGCACGGAAGTCCTGATGCCGCTGGAGTGACCCCTCGGCACCGCGAGAGCTGGCCAGGAACGCGCGCGACCCGGCACCGTGGGGTGCCGGGTCGCGCGTCGGTTCGCGGCTCCGTGCGCCGCGCGCAGCGTACTTCTCAGCTCTGGCTGACGACGGCTTGGATCGCCTCGGTCAGCGCGGGGACGACTTCGAAGGCGTCGCCCACGATGCCGTAGTCGGCGACCTTGAAGATCGGCGCGTCGGCGTCCTTGTTGATCGCGACGATCGTGCCGGAGGTGCGCATGCCGGCGAGGTGTTGGATCGCGCCGGAGATGCCGACCGCGATGTAGAGCTGCGGCGAGACGACCTTGCCGGTCTGTCCGACCTGCTCCGAGTGCGGACGCCAGCCCGCGTCGACCACCGCGCGCGAGGCGCCCACGGCGGCGCGGCCACCGAAGGCGGCGGCGAGCGACTCGAGGATCGCGAAGGACTCGGCGTCCTTCATGCCGCGGCCGCCCGCGACGACCACCGGGGCTTCTTGCACGTCGAGCTTGCCCGCGGGCTTCGTCTCGACCGCGACGACCGTCGCCTTCCCGCCGACCGTGCCGGGCTTCTCCATGACCTCGACGCTGCCGCCGTCCGTCACCGGGTTGAAGACGTTCGGGCGCGTCGTCGCGCAGAAGACCGCGGCGCTGGACACGCAGGTGGCGATCGCCTTGCCGGCGAGCCAGGGGCGCGTCACGGCGAACGAATCGCCTTCGGCCTTCAGCGTGGTGCAGTCCGCGAAGAGCACGGCGTCGCACAGCGCGGCGACGCGCGGGGCGAGGTCCTTGCCGGTCGAGCTGGCGGCGGCGAGGAAGCCCTTCGCGGCCTGGTCCTTGACGACCGCGGCGACGTCCTTGGCGGTGGCGTCGGGCGAGAAGCTCTCGGTCCCGGTCAGCACGACGGCCTTGGAGGCGCCGGCGGCTCCGAGGGTGTTCGCGCAGGCGGCGGCGCCCTCACCGGTGAGGACGGCGACGACTTGCGAGCCGGTGGCGTGCGCGGCGCCGAGGCACTCGAGGCTCGCGCGGCGGGCGGTTCCGCCCGATTGTTCGACGAAGACGACGATGGTGGACATGGCGTGTTCTCCTGCGAGCTCTAGAGGACTTGCGCTTCGTTGCGCAGCGCGTCGATCAGGGCGGGGACGGCGTCGGCACCTTCGCCGATGACGCGGCCTTCGGCGCGCGGCGGCGGCAGCACGAGCGACAGCACTTGCGCTTGGTTGTCGGCCGCTTCGCAGGCGGCTTCTTCCAGCGGCTTCTTCTTCGCGGCCATGATGCCCTTGAGGCCGGCGTAGCGCGGCTCGTTCAGGCCCTTGTCGCAGGTGATCACGGCGGGGAGCGTCACGCGAACCGTCTCGAGGCCGGCTTCGGTCTCGCGCTTGGCCGTCGCCTCGCCGTCACCGACCTCGAGTTCGACCACGTTCGTGACGCAGGCCCAGTCGAGGTAGGTCGCGACCATCGGGCCGACCGACGCGTTGTCGCGGTCGGTGGCGACGCGACCCATGAACACGAGTTCCGCTCCCATCTCGGTCAGCTTCGACGCGAGCGCCTTCGCGGTCGCGCGGCAGTCGCGGTTCATCCAGTCTTCGTCGACCAGGATCACGCCGCCGTCGGCGCCCTTCGCGATGCACTCGCGCACTTCCTTGGTCGCGTCCTTGGAGCTGATCGTGAGGATCGTGACGTCGCCGCCCTTCGCCTCCTTGGTCTTGATCGCTTCCTCGACCGCGATCTCGTCGTAGAACGACGTCATGTACTGGTAGCCGGCGGAGTCGAGACTCTTCGCGTCGGCAGCGACTTTCGCTTGGACGTCCGTGGCGGGGACGCGCTTGATGCAGGCGACGATCTTCATGGGGTGTGGCGCGCTGGGTTCGGTGGAGATGACCGGCCCGGGGGTCGGCCGTCGGCTGGATTTTCGGCCGAACAGGATATCCGCGCGGGAGGTACGGAACCAGGTACACCTCCACACACCCCGGAGGGAAGGCTCGAGTGCGGTCCAGCCCGTTCCTCCGGGGTGTGTGGAGGTGTACCTGGTTCCGTACCTCCCCTACTCGAAGAGCTCGGCCTCTTCCTTGCCGCTGACCTTGGCCAGCGGGGCGTCGAAGTTCTCGCCCAGGTAGACCTCGCGCACGCGCCGGTCGTTGACCAGCTCCTCGGCGTTGCCTTCGCGCAGGATCTGGCCCTGGTGGATGATGTAGGCCCGGTCGGTGCTCTGCAGGGTCTCGCGGACGTTGTGGTCCGTGATCAGCACGCCCAGGCCGCGGTCGCGGAGGTCGTGCACCAGGCGCTGGATCTCCTGGACGTTGATCGGGTCGACGCCGGCGAAGGGTTCGTCGAGCAGCAGCACGCCCGGGCGCGTGGCCAGGGCGCGGCAGATCTCGAGGCGCCGCCGTTCGCCGCCCGACAGGGTCTCCGCGGAGTTGTCGGCGAGGTGCGAGAGCTCGAGCTCGTCCATCAGGCGGGCCGCTTCCGAGGCGCGCTCGGCGCGCGAGATCGGCATCGCCTCGAGCACGGCGATCAGGTTGTCGCGGACCGACATGCGGCGGAAGATGCTGGCCTCTTGCGGCAGGTAGCCCATGCCGAGGCGCGCGCGCCGGAACATCGGCAGCTTCGTCGCGTCCTTGCCGCGGATCAGCACCTTGCCCCGGTCCGGAGTGACGAGCCCGACCGACATGCGGAAGCTGGTCGTCTTGCCCGCGCCGTTCGGCCCCAAGAGACCGACGATCTCGCCCGCGCGCACGGTGTAGCTCACCCCGTCGACGACGTGGCGGCCGTGGTAGACCTTGACCAGGTCCTGGACTTCGAGCAGGACCTCTCCGACCTGGATCTCGGGGCGCTTCGCTTTCGAGCGGATCATGGGGGTGGGGAGTGTAGCGGCCGCTCCGGAGACTCCACAGTGAGCTGCGCGGCTTCGCCGGCGGCGGGCGGCAAGTGGTTGCGAAGCGAGGGGTTAGGCGGCGTGAGGGGGCGGTGTGCGAGCGCGAGGGCTGCTCGGAGCGTGCCGAGAACGGTACGCGGATCGTCGGCAAGCGCGAGCCGCACTTTTCCTGCGTGTGGATAACTTGGGGAAAGAATCTGCGGATCCGCGCGTCGCGAAGGCGACGCAAACCGGGAAACGAGCAGGGGCTAAGGCGTTGGCGGCTGGGGCTTGAGCATGCTGCGTGTGCAAGTCGTTCGCTCGGCACGACTTAGCGTAGGTTCTTGCTTTCGGTTCGGCAGGGCGCGGAGCGCGTTCTGGACCGGCCGGTCGCCGTAGGGCCGAGATCGGGGCACGGGGCGATCGCAAGCGCTCCCTGTGGAAAACCTCGACGCCGGCGCCCTAACGGATCCGAAAGGGCCGCAGCCGCAAGGGCTTGCGACGCAAGGCGCTCAGCGGATCCACTGCAGGCGCCACAGACGCCGGTCGAGCTTCAGCGGCCAGAACACGAGCACCGCGCGTCCCGTGATCTGTTCGCGCGGCACGAAGGGCGCTTCGACGCTCGCGGGGTTCGACTGTTGCACCGCGTACTCCGGTGCGTGGTGCAGCTCGCCCCACTCGTCGCGGAACCACAACTCGGTGCCTTGCGCACCGCCGGGCACGCGCCGCGGGTTCTCGTTCTGTCCGCGGAGGTTGCCGCGCAACACGCCGTCGGTGCCGGGCCAGTCGTAGCGGGCGAGCGTCCACTCCCGGCTGTCGGAGGAGTCCTGCGTGTTGTCGCCGAGCATCACGTAGTGCCCGGCGGGGATCGCCCAGTCGCCGGACCACTCCGCGATCTTCGCGTGGCTCGAGGTGTAGAAGATGTCGCGGTAGACCTCGAGGTCGTCGAAGTCCGCTCCGCCGCCTTCGCAGCGCACGTAGAGCGACGAGGTCTGGTCGCTGGCGGCGGGGATCTCCAGCTCGAGCAGTGTCTCACCGTCGACGCGCAGCGTGAGCAGGTCGTCGAGGTTCTGCGCGCTGAACGACACCTCGTCGCCGGCTTCGAGCTTCCAGGCGCGGTCGTAGAGCGCGGTCCGCGGGTCGGGCAGGTCGAGGTCGCGTTCGGCGAGCGACTCGGCACGGATCGAGGGGCGCGCGTCGGGGCTCGCCGCCGGGCCGGGGACGTTCAGCTGGTAGCGGCGGTTGCCTTCACGGAACTCGAAGGTCAGCAGCGTCAGCTCGGGGCGCGCTTCGACGGTTCCCGTGAGGCGCAGGTCGCCGACCGGGTGGTTGTCGGCGATGCCGGGGCGCTTGCGGATGTCGGACTGCACGGCGAGCGAGTAGCCGTCCGTGTAGCGGTCGAGCACCATGCCGTTCTGCGGGTAGCGCGCGGATCCCGGGCCGCCCGCTGTGAGCGTCTCGCCGTCCGTCGACCAGTTGCTGCTCGAGGGCGCCTCGAGCTTCCACGCACGGTCGCCGAGCGCGTCGAGGTGCAGCGGCTTCCAGGTCTCTTCCTGCACGGGCTCGGTGCGACGCAGGATCTTCCACTCCGAGTCCCCGTCCGGGCGGTTCCAGACGTCGCCGAAGCGCACGCGGAGTTCTTCCGGTCCGACGCCGACGATGCGCTTGATGAAGTTCTTCGAGCGGTCGAGCGGGTACTTGAAGACGGCAACTTCCCAGCGCTGCGGGTCGCGGAAGTGGTAGGAGAGCTTGTCGACCAGGATGCGGTCGAAGATCTGCGTCTCCTCGTTGCCCATCAGCGTCGGCTGCATCGAGCCGGTGGGGATCTTGTAGGCCTCCACCACGAAGTACTTCAGCATCACGGCCATGATGATGCTGATCGTGATCGCTTCGATGTTGTCGCGCCAAGCGTGGCGCGGCGCCTCAGGAGCTTCTGACTTGCCCAACGGTCTCGATCCTATTCTCCGCCGAGCACGGACAGGAAGGCCTTCTGCGGAATGTCGACGTTGCCGACCTGGCGCATGCGCCGCTTGCCGGCCTTCTGCTTCTCGAGCAACTTGCGCTTCCGCGTGATGTCGCCGCCGTAGCACTTGGCGGTCACGTCCTTGCGCAGCGCGGCGATCGACTCGCGCGCGATGATCTTCGAGCCGACGCCGGCCTGGAGCCGCACCTCGAACAGGTGACGCGGGATCTCCTTGCGCAGTTTCTTGAGCGTCTGGCGCCCGCGGTACTCCGCCTGCGAGCGGTGGACGATGCTGGAGAGCGCGTCGACTTCCTTGCCGTTGACGAGGATCTTCAGCTTGACCAGGTCGTCGGCCTTGAAGTCGATGATGTCGTAGTTGAGCGTGCCGTAGCCGCGCGTCGAGGACTTCAGCTTGTCGTAGAAGTCGTAGATGATCTCGGCCAGCGGGATGTCGAAGACCAGGTTCACGCGCGTCGTGGACAGGTGTTCCTGCCGCACGAAGATGCCGCGGTGGTCGTTCGAGATCTGCATGACGGCGCCGATGTACTCGACGGGCATCATCATGCTGGCGCGTACGATCGGCTCGCGCAGCTCCTCGAAGTGGTCGGGCGAGGGCAGCTGGCCGGGCGAGTGGATCTCCTGTTCCGTGCCGTCGGCGAGGCTGATCCGGTACGTCACCGAAGGCGCCGTCTGGATCATGTCGATGTCGTGTTCGCGCTCGAGCCGCTGCTGGATGATCTCCATGTGCAGCAGGCCCAGGAAACCGCAGCGGAAGCCGAAGCCCAGCGCGTCCGAGGACTCGGGGAAGAACGACAGCGAGGAGTCCGACAGCGCGAGCGTCTCGAGCGCGTCGCGCAGGTGTTCGAAGTCACCCGGGTTGGTCGGGTAGAAGTCCGCGAACACCATGTGTTGCGGTTCTTCGTAGCCGGGTACCGGCTCCACGTCTCTGAACTTGGCGAGCGTCAAGGTGTCGCCGACCTTCACGTCCCCGAGCTTCTTGATGTTGGAGACGACGTAACCGACCTCGCCCGCCTTCAGCGTGTCCGTCGGCGTCATCTTCGGCGAGAAGCGCCCGATCTCGACGGCTTCGTACTGCTTGCCCGACTTGACCATGCGCGTCAGGTCGCGCTTCGTCAGCGTGCCGTTGAAGATGCGCAGGTAGACGATGACGCCGCGGTACTCGTCGTAGACCGCGTCGAAGATCAGCGCCTGCAGCGGCGCCGAGGGGTCGCCGGTCGGCGCGGGGACGCGATCGACGATCGTGTCGAGCACCAGGTTGACGTTCTTGCCCGTCTTCGCCGAGATGTGGATCGCGTCGGTCGCCTCGATCGCGAGGCTGTTCTCGATCTCTTCCGCGATCTCGTCGGGTCGCGCGTGCGCGAGGTCGACCTTGTTGAGCACCGGGATGATCTCGAGCTCTTCCTCGATCGCGAGGTACGCGTTGGCGACCGTCTGCGCCTCGACGCCCTGCGAGGCGTCCACGAGCAGCACCGCGCCTTCGCACGCCTGCAGGCTCTTCTGGACCTCGTAGTTGAAGTCGACGTGGCCCGGCGTGTCGATCAGGTTGAGCTGGTACCGCTCGCCGTCCTTCACGTGGTAGATCGTCACCGCGTGCGCCTTGATCGTGATCCCGCGCTCGCGCTCGAGCGGCATGTCGTCGAGCAGCTGCGCCTGCATGTCGCGCAGTTCGACGGCGCCGGTCAGCTCGAGCATGCGGTCGGCCAGGGTGGACTTCCCGTGGTCGATGTGCGCGATGATGGAGAAGTTGCGGATGTGCTTGGTGTCCACGGTCGATCAGTGACGTGCGCCCAGGTGGGCGGGGAGTTTGGCGAGGAGCTCGCGCAGCGCGCGGCCCCGGTGGCTGACGGCGGCCTTCTCGGCGGGTTCGAGTTCCGCGAAGCCGCGGCCGGTCTCGGGGTGGCCTTCCTCGGTGAAGAGGAAGAGGGGATCGTATCCGAAGTCCCGCGTGCCGCGTGCATGCTCGAGGATGCGACCTCGCGCCGTGCCGAGGACCAGCTCGACCACGCGACCCGCGGGGTCGGCTAGGGCGAGGGCGCAGACGAAGCGCGCGCCGCGCCGCGGCTCGGGCACGCCGCGCAGATCCTCGAGCAGCTTCGCGTTGTTGCGGGCGTCGTCGGACGGTTCGCCCGCGTAGCGCGCGGAGAAGACGCCGGGCGCGCCGTCCAGGGCGTCCACCTCGAGCCCCGAGTCGTCGGCGAGGCACCAGCGCCCGGTGTGCTGGGCGGCTTCGACGGCTTTCTTGCTCGCGTTGCCGGCGAAGTCCGGCCGGTCCTCGATGACCTCGGGCAGTCCGCCGACGTCCTGCGGCGCGAGCACGCGGACGCCCAGGGGTTCGAGCAGACCTCGGACCTCCGCGAGCTTCTTCGCGTTGCCGCTGGCGAGGAGCAGTTCCACGGGATCAGGTCGTCTTCAGGGCGGCCTGCTGGGCTTCGAAGATGCCGCGGATCGCCGCCGTGCCGCGCTCGAGCATCGAGTCGAGCTGGCCGCGGTCGAAGGGCGCTCCCTCCGCCGACCCCTGCACCTCGATGAAGTCGCCCTTGCCGGTCATCACCAGGTTCAGGTCGACCTCGGCGCGGGAGTCCTCGGAGTAGTCGAGGTCGCACAGGCACTCGCCGTCGACGACGCCGACGGAGACGGCGCCGAGCTGCGTGACGAGCGGCCACCCGCGCAGGATGCGGCGCTCGTCCATCTTGGTCAGCAGGTCGGCGATCGCGACCCAGGCTCCGGAGATCGCCGTCGTGCGCGTGCCGCCGTCGGCCTGCAGCACGTCGCAGTCGACCCAGATCGTCTTCTCACCGAGCAGCTTGAAGTCCATGACGCCGCGCAGCGCGCGACCGATCAGACGCTGGATCTCGACCGAGCGGCCGTCGACGCGCCCGTTGCGGTCGCGGGCCTTCCGGCTGTTCGTGGAGGAGGGGAGCATCGAGTACTCGGCCGTCAGCCAACCGCGGCCCTTGCCCTGCAGGAAGGGCGGCACGCCGTCGTTGTAGCTGGCCGTGCAGAGCACGCGCGTGTCGCCGAAGCTGGCGAGCACCGAGCCGGGCGCGTGCTTCGTGAAGCCGCGCTGGAAGTCGATCGGCCGCATCTCCGCGGCCGTGCGTCCATAGGATCGGGTCATCGTGCTGTTCTCCTGGCGGGAAAGGGGGCGAACAGTATAGGGATCCGACGGCCCGAGAAGAGAAGTACGGTACCGCGTTCGTTTTTCCAAAATAGCGGGGCACGCGCCGTCGGCGCGTGCCCCGCTATTTTGGAAAAACGAACGCGGTACCGTACTTCTCTTCAGAGCGTGATCAGTGCCGAGATGTGCTCCAGCGCCACGCGACGCGGGCCCTCGGCGGTCGCGAGCGAGAGCCCGTCGGCCGGATCCAGGCCCTCGAGCCGTCCCTCGAGGGCCCGCGAGCCGACTTCGACCCGAACGCGCTCGCCGCGCAGGCCGAGCGCCGTGAGGTAGTCGTCCGCGAGCCCGCGCGGGTCGGCGGTGACCGAGGCGAGGCGCTCGCAGAGGGCCGCCGCCACCGCTTCGCGCGCCGCGGGGAGCTGCGCGGCGACGCCTGCGAGGCGCAGGCTGGTCACGGCGCGCTCCGCCTCGAGCTCGTCGGGGAAGCCCGCCTGCAGCACGTTCAGGCCGACCCCGACCACGTAGCGCGGCGCCGTCGGGTCCAGCCCGCGACTCTCGACGAGCACGCCGGCGAGCTTCGCGTCACCGACCAGCACGTCGTTCGGCCACTTGAGGCGCCCGCCGACGAGCCCCAGCGCGCGACACGCGTCGAGCACCGCCAACCCCGCTGCCATCGTCAGCCCCGCGGGGGAGGGTGCCGGCGGTCCCGGCATCCAGACGAGGCTGAGCGCGAGGCCAGCGTCTGCCTCCTGCCGCCAGACGCGCCCGCGCTGCCCCCGACCGGCCGTCTGCGATCGCGCGGTGTGCACGTCAGCGTGGCGCGCCGTGCCGTCCGCGAGGGACTGGAAGGCGACGTCCGAGGTGCTCGTGACCTCCTCGTGTTCGAACCGGCGACCGTGCACGCCGCGCAGTGTAGCCTGAGGCTCCCCCGTCACCCGCCTTCGAAGGAGCCCCCTAGATGAAGCACACCCCGATCCTCGCACTCGCCTGCCTCGCCGCGAGCTGCAGCACTTACCGCAACCACCACGTGCGCGCCGAGGGCGCGTCCGACGAACACTTCCGCATGTTCACCGAGCTCCAGGGCGACTGGTACTTCGTCGACGAGAACGGCGACCCGACCGACGACCTCGCCCTGAGCTACGAGCTGACCGGCGGCGGCTCCGCCGTGATGGAGCGCGTGTTCCCCGGCCAGGACCACGAGATGGTCACCATGTACTACATGGACGGCGGCAACCTGATGCTGACGCACTACTGCGCCGTCGGGAACCAGCCGACGATGATCGAGATGCCGACCGACAGTCAGCGCGTCGTGATCTTCGAGTTCTACCGCGGGACGAACCTGGATCCGTCGACGAGCAGCTACATGCACGACGCCAAGTTCGAGTTCCTCGACGTCGACCGCATGCGCTCCACCTGGCGCTTCTACAAAGAGGGCAAGCCCGCCGGCGAGGAAGTCATGGATGTGATCCGCGTCGAAGACCACGACGAGATGTAGAGAAGTACGGTACCGCGTTCGTTTTTCCAAAGGGAGAGCGGCCTGCGGCCGCGGGAACGAGAGAAGGGGCGGCGCGGTGCGCTGCCCCTTCTCGTCAAGTGAACCTTGGTTCGCGCGCTACATGAGCAGCGTGCCTGACTTCTGGCCGAGGAGGCCCTTCAGGCGGCTCATCACGTTCGAGTGGATCTGGCAGACGCGGCTCTCGGTGAGGGCCAGCATCTCGCCGATCTCGCGCATCGTGTGTCCGACGCGGTAGTACTGCTCGATGATGAAGCGTTCCTTGTGCGTGAGGGAGCGCGTCAGGAAGTTCAGGAGGTCGCGGCGGTTCAGCTCGTTCATGGGATCGATCGACTGTCGATCCTCGAGCACGTCGACCTTCTCCGTCGCGTTGTCGTCGTCGTGGTCCTCCCACTTCTCCGACAGCGAGAACATCGCCTTCGCGTTCGCCTCGCGCATCTCGCGGCTGAGTTCCTGGTGGTCGAGTTCCAGGCTCTCGGCGAGCTCCGCGTGGGTGGGCTCACGGCCGTACTCGCCGGTCAGGCGGTGCAGCGCCTTGTCGATGCGGCTCGCCTTCAAGCGCACGAGGCGCGGGACCCAGTCCTGCGAGCGCAGTTGATCGAGGATCGAGCCCCGGATGCGCGTCGAGCAGTACGTCTTGAACTTGATGCCGCGGTCCGCGTCGAAGCCGCGGATGGCGTCCATCAGGCCGAACAGACCCGCGGAGACCAAGTCGTCGAGCTCGATCGACTTCGGCAGCGTCTGCAGCAAGCGCTCGGCGATGTAGCGCACCAGCGGCAGGTGGCGCTCCATCAGCTCGTTGCGCAACGCCTCGACCTCGTCCTTGCCCTTCGCGCCCTTGTTCACCGCCTTGCGGTAGACCAGCCAGAGGTCCTCCGTCTGCACGTCGGCGTACGGGTTGGTGGGCAGCGTCTCTTCGTCAGCCGTCGTGGTCGAGGTCTTCTTGGCGGTCATAGGGTTCGATCTTGTCCGCGGGCGGCAACGGTCTCGCGACCGACGGTGCCGACCTTACGGTCTCAGACGGTCAATAGGGAGTGCACGGGGATGTCGCCGAGCTTCTCGCGCCCCGGCAGGAATCCCAGCTCGATCACGAAGCTGCAGGCGACGGGCGTCCCGCCGATGCGTCGCACGAGCTTCAGCGCCGCGGCCATCGTGCCGCCGGTCGCGAGCAGGTCGTCGACCATCAGCACGCGGTTGGCGCCTTCGGTCGCGTCGATGTGGATCTCGATGGTGTCGGTGCCGTACTCGAGCTCGTACGACTCGGACGCCGTCTTCCAGGGCAGCTTGCCCGGTTTGCGGATCGGGATGAAGCCCTTGCCCACGTGGTGCGCCAGCGCCGTCCCGAAGATGAAGCCGCGCGACTCGATGCCGCAGACGATGTCGTAGCTCGAGGGATCGACTGTCGCCGCCAGCCCGCTCACCGCCGCCTCGAGGCCCTTGGGGTCCTGCAAGAGGGGGGTGATGTCCTTGAACAGGATGCCGGGCTTCGGGAAGTCCGGGACGTCGCGGATGTATTGCTCGATCAAGGGGCTCCTCCAGGGTGGGACGGTGCCGCCCCATCCTCTCGGGAACCGGTCGGGTCCGCGGGAGGTAGGCACCGGCTGTCACAATCGGACGCTCGCTGCACTGACTTGAGCGAGAACTACATTTCTTCGGGGGCGGCGACGCCGAGCAGCGCCAAGCCTCCCGCCAATGCACTCTTGGCGGCCGCGACGAGCCGCAGGCGGGCCGCCGTGATCCCCGCTTCCTGGCCCAGAACGCGGTGCTGGGTGTACCAGGCGTTGACCTCGCGGGCGCAGGTCGAGAGCCAGGAAGTGATCTCCGAGGGCTCGGCGTGCTCCGCCGCCGACCGCAGCACGGCGGGGAAGCGGCCGAGGCGTAGGATCAGCGGCGCGGCGTCCTCGAGCGCCCTCCAGTCCGGGTCCGCCGTGCCCTCGCCGGCCTCCGCGGCCTTGCGCAGGATCGAGCCGAGGCGGGCGTGGGTGTACTGCACGTAGGGTCCGGTCTCGCCCTCGAAGGTCAGCACCTCTTCCCAGACGAACTGGATGTCTTTCTCGCGCTCGCGCTTCAGGTCGTTGAAGACCACTGCGCCGACGCCGACCTGTTCCGCGATCACGTCCGCGTTCGCGAGCTCGGGGTTCTTCTCCGCGATGATCTTGCGCGCTTCTTCCGCGGCGCGGTCGAGCACGTCCTCGAGGAAGACCACGCGCCCTTCGCGCGTCGACATCTTGCCCTCGGGCAGGTTCATCATGCCGAAGGCGATGTGTTCGACCTTCGGTTCCCACGCGACGTTCATCCGCTTCAAGACGCCCTTGAGCTGCTCGAAGTGGAACTTCTGGTCGCCGCCGACGACGTACAGGCAGCGGTCGAAGTCATAGAGCTCGTGCCGGTGGAAGACGGCCGCGAGGTCGCGCGTCGCGTAGAGCGTCGTGCCGTCCGTCTTGCGCAGCAGACACGGCGCCATCTTCTTGCGGATCGGCGTGAGGTCGACGATCAGCGCGCCTTCGGACATCTGCGTGACGCCGGCGGCCTGGATGCGCTCGATCGTGGACTCGAGGTACGGCTCGTAGAAGGCTTCGCCGCGCACCTCGTCGAAGGTCACGCCGAGGCGCGAGTAGATCTTGTCGAACTCGCGCAGCGAGAGCTCGGTGAGGCGCTTCCACGTCTTGCGGACGTGACCGTCCACGCCGCTCTCGAGCTCCTGGAAGTTCTTCGAGGACTGCTCGGCGAGCGTCGGGTCGCCTTCCTCTTCCTCGTGATAACGGACGTAGAGCGCCAGCAGCGCCTTGATCGGGTCCGACTCCAGGTCGACCTCGGAGCCCCAGCGGTCGAGCGCCGTGACGAGCTTGCCGAACTGGATGCCCCAGTCGCCGATGTGGTTGATGCCGACCGTCCGGTAGCCGAGCGCGTCGTGGATGCGCTGGATCGCGGCGCCGATCACCGTCGAGCGCAGGTGACCGACCGACATCGGCTTCGCGATGTTCGGGCTGGAGAGATCGATCACGATCGTCTTGCCCGCGCCGTCCGTGCCGTGGCCGTACTGCGAGCCCTGCGCCTCGATCTCACCGACGATCGTCTTCGCCAGCAGGCCGCGCTCGACCTTGAAGTTGATGTACGGTCCGGTGGCGATCGCTTCGATCCCCTCGAGCTCGTCGTTCAGCTTCGCCGCCAGCTCCGCGGCGATCGCCGGCGGCGCCTTCTTCAGCGCCTTGGCGAGGACGAAGCAGGGGAACGCCAGGTCTCCCAGCGCGGGATCGCGGGGGTTCTCGATGCGCAGGTCCGCGGCGGGAACGCCGGTGGCGTTCGACAGCGCGTCGCGCAGTTGGGTCTCGAAGGCTTGCATGCCGGATCGGTGCGGTGGGGGTCAGCCGAGAGGCTAAGGAGTCCCGAGGGGATGCACCAGATCGACGTGCGTGTACTGGGCGGTGCCAGGCACCCTCCCGCACGGTTCGCGAAAGGTCCGGGAGAAGAAGGAGCCGCCGGGGCGAACCGCGCAGGAAGGAGCCAGGCGTGTACGGTGCCAGGCACCTTCCCGCACGGTTCGCGAAAGGTCCGGGAGTCGAGAGAACCGCCGGGGCGAACCGTGCAGGAAGGAGCCAGGCACCTACCGAATTCCGGACTCGACCTCCATCACCTTCCACCACAGCTCACGGCCCTTGCGCGCGCCGAAGGCCACGCGCGTTCCGTCGGCGGAGAAGCAGGGCGGCCCGACCTCGTCGTAGATCTCGCTCAGCTGCCCGTCGACGACGATCGACCAGCGCAGCCCGCGCCGGGCCCGGTAGGCGAGGTGGTCGCCGGCGGGGCTGAAGACGGGGTCCGCGACCTCGACGAAGCCGGGTCCTTCCTCGCCGCCGTCGGTTCCGACCGCGCGGTTCACGACGAACCACATGCCGCCCGACTCTTCGTACTGCTCGCCGTTCGAGACGACCAGGGAAGGTCCGTCGTAGTTCGTGACGAAGGCGACGCGGTCGCTCGCGGGAGCCCAGGCGACGTCGATCACGGCGTAGTAGGCGGTCTTCGCGCTCGAGTCCTTGTCGATCGCGAGTCCGGCGAGCCCGCCTCGACTCACGGTGTACGCGTAGTGGTCGCCGTCCGGCGAGTAGCAGCCGAAGCCGGACCGGTCCATGCTCGTGCCGAGCCGCTTCTTCCCGCGCACCGCGTAGCTGCGCGCCGGGTCGGACTTCGTGTCGTACTGCACGTAGGCGAACTCGCGCCCGTCCGGCGAGAGTTGCGGCGCGGAGATCCAGTCCTCTTCCGCGACGACGACCTTCGCGCTGCTGCGCGTCGCCAGCACGAGCACGTGTTCTTCCGCGCCCTTCGCCTCCGCGATCATGCGCTTGCCGTCGCGGCTGAAACGCGGGAGGCCGGCGGCACGGTCGACCAGCGAGACGGGACGCCCCGACTTCCAGCGCGAGTGGTTCGTGGTGTCGAGGCGCACGAGCCGGCCGTCTTCTCCCTCGACCTCCCAGAAGCCGAGTCCGCCGCCGTCGGGCGCGAAGGCGAGCGGGCCGATGAAGTCGTTCTTCGCCACTTCCTCGCCGTCGAGCTCGACGACCCACGACGCGCCGCCGTCACCGAGCAGGCCGCGGAAGGCGTAGTGCGAGCCGTCGTCCGCGAAGATCGGCGCTTCCAGCTCGGCGAAGGCCGTGCCGATCGTGTCACCCTCGGCCGCGTGCACGACACCGTCGACGGTGGCGACCCACGCGACGCGCGTGCCGTCGGGCGACCACGCGCAGCGGTGTTCGAGGACGTCGGCCGCGGAGCCGGTCGGGTCGTGGACCGCGGAGGCTTCAGGGATCTTCGCGATCAGGTGCTCGGTGAAGCGCGCGTCCTGCGACGCCAGCGCGAGCGCGTGGAGGAGTGTGACGACGATCATTCGAGCTCCAGCACCTTCCACCACAGCTCGCGTCCGACGCGCGCGCCGAACAAGAGCTTCCCGTCGTCCGGGGCGAAGCTCGGCGTGCCGACTTCATCGAAGACCGAGCTGTGCATCGCGCCGCAGACGACGATCCAGCCCTCCGCGGTGCGCGCGCAGTACGCGAGCTTCGACGAGTCGGAGTTCCACACCAAGTCACGGACTTCGAGGAACTCCTCGCCGCGCTCCTCGTGCTTGCCGCGCGGGTCGTGCTGCACGACGCGCACCTTGCCGCCGGTGATCGCGCCGTCGCCCTCCGGCGAGAGTCGCCAGAAGGGGTCGACGGCGCCGCCCTCGTTGACACCGTAGGCGATGCGCTTCGAGTCGGGCGACCACACGGGCGTCTGGACGAAGCCGTCCTGGAAGGCGAGCGCGGTCTTGCCGTCGACGGCGATCGCCATGCCCTCGTTCGAGAGCAGCTTGTAGGCGAGCGACTTGCCGTTCGGCGAGAACACCGCTTGCCCCGCGCCGAGTTCGTCGCGGCCGTAGACCTCCTTGCCGTGCATCACGATCAGCTTCATCCCGAACATACCGCGCGGCGGCGCCATGCCGGGCGGCAGGTCGGGCACTTCCGAACCGGTCCCGCGCGGGTCGGCGCCGCACAGCGCGACCTCCTTGCCGTTCGGACTCAGCGCGACCGCACTGAGCATCGAGAGGCCCTCCTGCTTGCCGGGCTTGCGCTCGCCTTTCTTGTCGAAGACGAGTGCGGTCCACTTGCCGCCGCGCATCGCCGGCGACGCGATCACTTCACCGTCGGCGGAGAAGTGCAGCGGCATCAGCGCGTTCGCGTCGTCCCACTTCTTGCTCTTGCGCTTGCCCGCGCGCAGCACCAAGTCGCCGCCGGTGTACTCGCCCATCGACCCGATGCGCGCGCCGGGTTGCGTCCAGTAGCACAGCTCGTCGGTCCCGGGCCGGAACTGCACCGCGCCGATCCAGTCCTCCGCGCCGGTCTGCTTCCCGTCGAGCAAGACCCACCACTGCTCTTGCTTCGCCGACTTGCGGTTGCCGGCGCGGAAGGCGACGTGTTCGCCGTCGTCGCTGAACACAGGCGCGCTCAGGAAGTGGTAGCTCTCGAGCACATCTTCGCCGATCACGGCATGCGTTCGGCCCTCCTTCAACCCGACGTACGCGACGCGCCGACCGTCGGGCGACCACTGCACGCGGTGAACGTTGGGCCACTCCTTGCCGTCGGGGCCGACGAGCGGCGCGCCTTCCAGTTCGATGCCGTCGGGGATCGTCGCGATCCGCGCTTCCTCGAGCCGGAGCTCACCGGTGAGCGCGAACAGGGCCGCCATGCTGAGCAGATCGATCATGGTTCTTCTCGCGGGTCGTGCGGACGCCGCACATCGTCGCGCGAAGAGGCCCGATCGGGCAAGCGTGCAGGATGGTCACGAGGCGCGGCGACCGCTCAGGAGCGCGCGAGGGTGTCGGTCCGCGCTCGTTACAGAATCGCAACGCACGGGCCTCTTCCGCCTTCCGCTCAGAGCCGGAGTTCCACGACGTGCACAGCGTCGTCCGCCGTCAGCTCGAGTGCCTGTTTCGCGCGCGACGCTCCGGCCCGCAGTTCCTCCGCCGTGCCGACGCGCAGCTCGAAGTGACCAGTCGGCACGCTCTCCAAGCGGAAGCGCCCGGCGGCGGAGAGCTCGGAGAAGTCGTGCATGCCGTCGCGCCGCACGTCGAGCGGAACGAGCCGCCCGTCCGCAGTCGACAGCGCAACGCACAACCCGTCCTCGAGGCGCGCGCCATGCACCACGCCCTCGACGCTCGTCGTGGTCCGCAGTCGGAAGCGCAGCCGGTGGTCGCCGCGCGTGACGCGCACGAGTCCCGTCCCGATGGGGAAGCAGAGTCCGCCGCCCTGTGTGCTCGCCTTGACGCCGATCCAGTAGAGGCCTTCGTCGAGCTCGAGCGTCAGGGAGTCTCCCTGCACGGGAGCGGAGCTGAACATCGCCGAGCCGAGCGGCCCATAGTAGCTCTGGGCGCCGTACCACAGGCCGAGTGCTTCTGCGGGCCATCCGAAGGGTTCCTCGTACGTCGCCTCGCGCGGGAGTTCGCGCAGACCGTCGCCGACTCCGGGGAGCGGCTCGAGCCGCGTGCAGAGACAGACGATCCGATCGAGCGTCTCGTCGCCGTCGACGACGACTTCGACTCGCGCCGGCACTCCGTCGGGGAACCGGATGATCAGGTCCTCGGTCCCCGCTTCGACGTCGCGGACGCGAACCGTCTCGCGTCCGCGGTCGTGGGCGACGACGTCGTAGCGGCCGGGGGGGACGCCCGTGAAGCGGAAGCTCCCGTCGCCGGAGGATTGGCGCGTCAACGGCGTTCCGCTGATCAGGCGGTCGACGAGCTCCGGCTCGTCGTGGGGGATCAGGCGCACGTTCGCGGAGACCGGTTCCCCCTTCTCGTCGAGCAGCACGCCTCCGAGCTTCAGCTGCGGCTCCACGCGCAACTCGATCGGCTGCGGCGGGCGGCCGTGTTCGTCGAGCGAGACCTCGGCCGAGTCCACGCAGAGCGGATCCGGCCGCGTCGGACCGCTGAACATGCTCTTCGCCGGGATCTCGCCGATCGTGCTCTGCGCGGTGACGAGGACGCGCCGCACGGAACCGGCGGCGATCCCTTCGAGGCGGAAGCGACCCGCCTCGTCCGTGCGGACACCGGCCAAGTAGGACGGGCGTCCCGCGCGGAGGAGATCGAGCGCATAGGCGGTCACCGCGGCCTGAGGGGATCCCTCTCCGTTCGGCTCCAGCACCACGCCCTCGATCGCGATCCGCGTGCCGAGTCGCGCGGTGAGCTCACGTTCCTCGCCCGCCTCGAGCACCAGCGGCACGGCGGCCGGACCGCGTTCACCGAGCACGCCGGCGGTCACCCACTCCAGGTCGCGATCGACGTGCACGGACAGCCGACACTCCGCCGCGAGCGTCTCGAAGACCGCGACGCCGTACTCGTCCGTCGTGCGCGAGGCGCGCGGCGGTTGATAGGAACGGTAACCGGACTCCATGCGACCGTGAGGCTCGGCCGGCGAGACGTCGACCCACACGACGTGGTTCACGGCCGGATCGCCGGCGGCGTCGACCACGCGCACTTGCAGCGCGGCGATGGGCGCCATCACGAGCTGCAGGGGGTCGAACCCACCGTTCGAAGCGGGGCGCGGCTCGGGTTCGGCGATCTGGATCCAACCCGCGAGCTCCGCGACGAGTTGCCGCGGCCGCTCCACCTCCGCGAAGACGAACGAGCCGTCCGCGTCGCTCAGCGTCTCGAGCGGCGCGGCGTCGAACAAGCTCACACGCACTCCCGCGAGCGGGCGCTCGTCGGGCGTCGTGACGACGCCGCGCAAGGCGGGTGCGCCGGAAGGCGCGGGCGCGGCCAGCGCTTCCCGCTCGTCGCGCGACTCGGCAGGCGCGACCGCTTCCTGTTCGTCGAGTTCGTCGCGCAGCGAGCTCGTCGACGACTCCGCGGTCGAGCGCTCGAGCGGATCGGCGTGTGCCGACGTCGCGGACGATCGCCACCACCAACCCAGCGCGATCAGCGCGGCGCCTGCGACGAGTGACAGGATCGTGCGAGGGTTCCGCATGGGAGTTCCGTGACAGACCGTACCGCGCGGAGCTCGCGACTCGATGTCACACGCTCGTCACGGCGCCCGCGTCCGGAAAGACGCGTGGGTGTTCGCTGCGGGCCTTCAGCAGCGCGATCCAGAGCAGCGCCCAGGGAGCGACCATCAAGCGCGGCCAGAGCGCGGGGAAGAGCGCGAAGTGCAGCGCTACGGCAAGTCCGACGAAGGCGGCGAGGCGCGCGGGGCGGCTGTTCCAGGAGCGCGAGCGCGCGCCGAGCCAGATCGCCGTCAGACCGCTGAGGCTCGCGACGAGCGGGTGGAGCGCCTTGAACATCGGCAGCGAGTGCAACGCGCGCATGACCGCGGCGCGGACGTCGCGGGACGGCGTCTCGACGGTGGGGAAAGCGGTGTACTCGACGAAGCTGTGGTGGAAGACGGTCCACCAAGGGTAGGTGTCGCGCGCTCGAGTGCAGAGCAGTCCGACGACGAGCAGCGCGGCGAGCGGCGTGCCGACGACGCGGAAGGGCAGGCGCGTTCCGAACGGACGCGCCGGTGTGGACCAGACGACCAAGGCCGCGGCGAGGATCGCGTGGTTCGCGCGCGTAGCGACCGCGAGGCACAGCAGAGCGACGCCGAGCGCGCGCCGCGGCGTCTCGGCGAGCAGGTAGGCGCCGCCGAGCAGGAGCGCGGCCGCCAACATGTCGGGCGTGCTCATCGACATGACTTGCGGAACGGCGGCCAACCACACGCCGACCAAGGTGGCGGGCAGCGCGACGCCGTGCGGCAGGAAGCGCGTCGTCCAGCGCAGCAGGATCGCGGTGAAGGCGAGTCCCGAGATCAGCGCGATCAGCAGCGCGGCGTCGAGCGCGCCGAACCCGATGGCGCCGGCGAGCGCGAGCAAGGCGATGTACGCCACGCGGCCGCGGTAGAAGGGGAGCTGCGCGTGGAAGGCCGCCGGGTCGTCCGCCATGCGCTGACGGTAGTGCGCGGTGTCCGGGTCGCAGTCCGCTTCGCCGCGCAGGCGTCGCGCGTCCTCCGGCGAGGCTTGCGCTTCGAGCGCGCCGTAGGCGGCGGCATGGATCGCGTGTGCGTCGCCGCCGTGCAGCTCCTCCACGCATCCCGCGTAGGCGAGCACGTCCCAGTCGAGCTGCGGCCGCAGCACGGCGTTCACCGTGAGCGCGGCCGAGAGCAGCAGCGCGAAGATCAGCGTGGTCCTGCGGGCGCCGCCTAAGAGCACGTCCTAGAACCCACCTGGCTTCGGCCGGCTGCGGCCGCACAGCGCTGCGTCAGGCCTCCTCCGAGCCCCATCAAGGGGCGCGTCGTCGACCTTCTTTGCGCCCTGCGCTCCTCGCTCGGCCTCGGGCCGACGGTGGGTTCTAGGACGTGCTCTAAGACAGCCACGACTCCCACTCGGCGTTCGCGGCCTCGAGCTCGCGCTCGAGCTCGGCGATGCGGTACTGCGCGTCGCGCACCTTCTCGGCGTCGGTGTAGACCTCTTCCTTCGTCAGGCTCTCGTTGAGCCCCGAGATCTGTTCCTCGAGCGCCATGATGCGGTCCTCGAGCTGCTTGAACTTGAAGGGGTTCTTCGGCTTGTTCGCCGCCGGCTTGGAAGCGCTCGCGTTCGCCTTCTGCTTGGCCTGCTGCTTCTCCTCGGCCTCGCGGCGCTTGCGTTCTTCCTGCTTGCGCTGCGCGGAGGCCTTCTCCTTGGCGGCCTTCGCGTCCGCGCTCTCGCCGAGCTTCGCCGCGCGCCAAGCGCTGTAGTTGCCCTGGTACTCGACGACGCTTCCGCCGTCGACTTCGAAGATGAAGTCGCAGAGGTCGTCGAGGAAGGCGCGGTCGTGGCTGATGCAGACCAGCGCGCCTTGGTAACCGGACAACATCTCCTCGAGCGCCGTGCGTCCGGCGAGGTCGAGGTGGTTCGTCGGTTCGTCCATCGCGAGCCACGAGGGATTCTCCAGCACGAGCTTCGCGAGCGCGAGCCGCGCGCGTTCGCCGCCCGACAGGCTCGAGATCGCCTTGTCCGTCTCGTTCTCGCCGCGGAACAGGAAGAGCGCGAGGTGCGAGCGGATCTCGAGGTCGCTCATGCTCGGACGCATGCGGCGGATCTCGTGGAAGGGCGTTTCCGCCTTCAGGTCCGCCATCTCCTGGTCGTAGTACCCGCAGCTCGCGGCGTGCCCGTACTCGACGTGACCGGCTTGCGGCGCGCGCTTTCCGGCGAGGATCTTGAGCAGCGTCGACTTGCCCGCGCCGTTCTTGCCGACGATGCCGATGCGGTGGCCGCGGCCGATGCGCAGCTCGACGCCTTCGAAGAGCAGGTTGTCGGCGTAGCCCGCCGCGAGGTTCTCGGTCCGGAGCACCATCTCGCCGCCGCGCGCCGCTTCCGGCGGGCGGATGTGCGGCTTGCGCACGTCGTGGTAGGGCTGCTCGATGCGCTCGACGTTGGACAGCTTCTTCTGCCGGCCCTTGGCCTCGGCCGTGCGCTGGCTGCCCATGTGCTTCTTGATGAACGCCTGTTCCTTGCGGATGAAGTCCTGCTGCTGCTCGTAGGCGCGCATCGCGGACTCGTACTGCTCTTCCTGCAGGCGGACGTAGTTCGTGTAGTTGCCGGGATAGCGCGTGAGCTTGCCGCGGCCGAGCTCGACGATCGCGCTGACCGCGTTGTCGAGCAAGCGGCGGTCGTGACTGACGACGAGCACCGCGCCGGGCAGCGTCTTGATGTACTCCTCGATCCACTCGATGCCTTCGAGGTCGAGGTGGTTCGTCGGTTCGTCGAGCAGCAAGAGGTCGTGGCCCGCGGCGAGCGCGCGCGCGAGCGCCGTGCGGCTCTTCTCGCCGCCGGACAGCGTGCGAGCCTCGCGCTCCCAGAACTCCTCGGGCAGGCCGATGCCGGAGAGCACCGTCTCGACGCGTCGTTCGACTTCCCAGCCGCCGAGCACTTCGATGCGTTCGCCGAGCCCCGCGTGTTCCGCGAGCAGCTTGTCGAGCTGCTCGTCCTGCGCCTCGCCCATCTGGTGGCCGAGCTCCTCGTAGCGGTGCAGCATCTCGCGCAAGTGCTCGAGCCCGCTCTCGACGTGCGCGCGCACCGTCAACCCCGCCGCGAACTCGGGGCGCTGCGGCACGTAACCGAGGTCGCAACCCTTGCGGATGCGCACGGAACCCCAGTCCGGCGCCTCGACGCCCTCGATCAAGCGCAGCAAGGTCGTCTTGCCCCCGCCGTTGCGGCCGACGAGCCCGACCTTCTCGCCCGGGTCGATGCGCAGCTCGGCGCCCGAGAGGACTTCTTGGGCGCCGTAGTGCTTCTTCAGCTTGTCGAGGATCAGCAGGCTCATGGAATCAGCGGTCGGCCGACGAGGGGAGGCCGTCTGTGGGGCTCGGTCGCGTGGGGAGGTGGTGCAGCCGGGCGGTCACTCCGCGAGCAGCTCGGCCATCGCGGCGCGCTGCTCGTCGGTCATCGGGTAGGGCGGCGGCATGCCCACGTCGCCGTTCGCGTCGGTCGGGATCAGGTGGACGTGCACGTGCGGCACTTCCCAACCGATCACCATCACGACGACGCGCTTGCAGCCGGTCTTCGCCTTGAGCTTGGCCTCGACGGTGCGCACCGCCGCCCAGAGCGCGGCGTACTCGTCGGCCTCGAGCTCGAAGAGGTACGAGACCTCGCGCTTCGGGATCACCAAGGTGTGGCCGGGCCGCACGGGGCGGATGTCGAGCATCGCGAAGTGGTGCTCGTCCTCCCAGACCTTCTGGCAGGGGATCTCGCCGGCGATGATCTTGCTGAAAATGCTGCTCATGGGACGGGCTCGTGGGCTCTCTGGATATCCTCTTGCGCGGCTCGGTGGACCCGAGCCGCGAAGAGACTACCCGAATCCGAGCCTGCCGTGCCCGCCCCTCCGCCCGATGCCCGTTCGCTGATCGCGACTTGTACCTCCGTCACCGAGTGCGGAGCCGACGGCGTGATCCTCGCGGTCCGGCCGCCCGCCGCCTTCCCGCCGCTGCGCGCCGCGCGCTTCTTCATGCTGCGCCGGCTCGACTCCCTCTCGCCGGAGATCCCGCGGCCGTTCTCGCTCTACCGGCAGGTCGGCGACGAGCTGCAGTTCCTGATCAAGGTCATGGGCCGCGGCACGCGGGCGCTCGCGGCGACACAGCCGGGTGAGTCGCTGCGCCTGATCGGTCCGCTCGGCAACGGCTGGCCGACCCTGACGCCCGGCAGCGTGCCCTGGGTCATGCTCGGCGGCGGCATCGGGTCGGCGCCCTTCTTCGAGCTGATCCGCCAAGCGCGCGCCGGCATGGACGGCGGCGCGCCGGTCCCCGCCGACCAGCTGACCTTCCTCTACGGCGGCGCGCACGCGGGCTTCCTCTACGACATCGAAGCCTTCGAAGCGCTCGGCGTGCGCGTCGTGGCGTGCACCGACGACGGGTCGCGCGGCTTCCGCGGCAACGTGTTGCAGGCGCTGGAGGCGGAATGGGACGCGGGGCGCCTGCCGCGCGAGGTGCGCCTCTTGGCCTGTGGGCCGGAGCGCATGCTCGAGGCGACGGGCAAGCTCGCCGCCGCGCGCGGCCTCGAGTGCTGGCTCTCGCTCGAGAGCCTGATGGGCTGCGGCGTCGGCATCTGCAACGGCTGCCCGGTGGCGACGCGCCCGGACGGTCCGCTGGGTGCGTGGACGAACGCGAAGTGCTGCGTCGAGGGTCCGGTCTTCGAGGGCCGGGCGATCGATCTCGAGGCGCCGGTGTAGAGAACGTACCGTGCCGCAACTGAATGCGCCGCGATAGCCCCCTGCGGACCGGAGGTCCGCAGGGGGCTATCGCGGCGCATTCAGTTGCGGCACGGTACGTTCTCTACACCGCCATCACGGGTTCTCGATCTCGGCGATCGTCTCGCGCAGCCCTTCGAGCATGCGTTCCTTGAGCTCCTCGTCGAGCGGCTGGTGCGGCAACAACACGGCCGCGCGCTGCAGGTACGGCAGCGCCGCGTCCGGTTCGTTCAGTGCCAGCAGGACCGTGCCCGCGGCGTTCTGCGCGTCGTAGTCCTTCACGTGCGCGTCGGCGGCGATCAGCGCGTGCTCGCGTGCGTCGGCGTAGCGGCCGGCTTCGATCAGCACGAGCGCGAGCAGCTGGTGCACGGCGGCGTTGTCCGGCGAGGACGCGAGCGCGCGGCGCGCCCAGTCCTCCGCGCTCTCCAGGTCGCCGCGCTCCAGGTCCGCGACGCCGAGGCGGTAGGGCAGCCCGACGTGTCGCGTCGAGAGGTCGAGCATCTGCAGGCGCAACGCCGCGCCGTCCGCGCCCTTCGGCCGGTAGTGGTACGCGCCGATCAAGGGGTGCAGCGCGCGCGTCTCCGCGTCCTCCGCCTCGGAGCGCAGGATCAGCTGCCCGAGGTTGTAGAGCGCGAGGTAGTGGTCGCGCTGGATGCTCAGCGTCTCATCGAGTTCCTGCGCGGCGAGCGCGAAGCGTCCAGCGCGCGTGTGCACTTGCGAGAGCGTGAAGTGCGCTTCCGCGTTGCCGGGGTCGCGCTCGATCGCGAGCTTCAGCCAGCGCATCGCCGCCTGTTCGTCACCGGCCGCCGCGGCCAAGGTCCCGAGCATCAGGCACGGACCGGAAGCCGAGGGGTTCGCCTCGTAGGCGTGCCCCGCGGCCTCGAACGCTTCGCGCCGACGACCTTGGCCCTCGAGCGCGTGCGCGAGTCCCATCCACGACTGCAAGCCGCCCGTGCGGTACTTCGCCGCCTCGCGGAAGCGCTGCTCGGCCTCCTCGAAGTCGCCGGTGCGCAGCGCGAGCTTGCCGAGGTTGTTCAGCGCCTCCGGCGAGCGCGGGTTGATCTCGAGCGCCTTCTCGAACTGCGCGCGCGCTTCCTCGGGACGCTGCTGCAGCATCCGCGCGACGCCGAGCCCGATCCAGCCGCGCTCGCTGTCCGGGTAGTGCACGGTCACTTCCTGGAAGATGCGCGCCGGCACTTCGAAGTCCCTGAACTCGCCGTTCTGTTCTTCCTGCAGCACCGCGAAGGCGAGCCCGAGGTTCATCTGCAGGTGGTCGTCCTTGGTGGCGAAGATCGTGAAGTCTTCCTTCGCCGCGCGCTCGAGCAGGTCCATGCCGCGCTCGAACAGGCTGCGCGCGCGAGCGAGCTTGCGCGTGTCGCCGCTCTGCTCGTACTCCTGCAGCTCGACGCGGCCGAGGCTCCAGTAGACGTTCGGGTTCTCCGGGTTCTTGACGAGCGCGTCCTCGAAGAGCACGCGTTCGTTCAGCCATACGCTGGACGCCTTGAACGACTGCACGCCGTAACCGACCGTCGCGCCGACGACGACGGCCCACGCGGCGCTGCGCGGCAGCCAGCGCCACGCGCAACCGACCAGCCACAGCGTGAAGCCGATCACGAAGAAGTAGAGGAAGCGGTCGGACAGCGGGAAGGTCCCGACGGACTCGACGCGCAGCAACACCGGCGCGATCGCCGCGGGCAGGAGCAGCAGGGCGGCGAGCAGCGGACGCTGGTGGCGCGCCTTCGCGATCAGCGCGAGCACCGCCCACGCGCCCATCGCGGCGAGCGGGATCGTCAGCGCGCCGTCCGGAAGCTCGGGATGGAACGGGCGGAAGAGGTTCATCTCGTTGGGCCACGCGACGAGCGCGAGCGCTCCGCCGAACAGCTCGCCGCGCAGCGTGACGAGGCGCCAGAAGCTCACGCCGAAGTCGGTCGTCTGCTTGCCGAGGCCCGCGGTCAGCTCGCCGTAGGTGATCACGCGCAGCGTCAGGTAGACGAGCAACGCGCAGAACATCGGCATGTACGCCCGCCCGAAGGGGAGCAGCGCGCCGAACGCGCCGCCGCGCTGCTCTGGTTCGTAGCGCTGGCGGCCGTAGTCGAGCGCGAGCGCGACGGGGACCAGCGCGATCGCGGCGTCCTTCGAGAGCAGCGCGGCGAGGAACGCGACGCCCGAAGCCCACGGCATGCCGTCCGAGCCGCCTTCGCGCCACGCGAGGAAGCGCTCGAGCGCGATGAAGCCGAACAGCGAGTACAGCGGGTCGTGCAGCGCCGAGATCCAGGCCACGCTCTCGACGTGCAAGGGGTGCACGGCGAACAGCAGCGCCGCCGCGAAGCCGATCTCCTGGCTGCGGAAGAGCCGCGCGCCGAGCCTCCACGCCGCGACGCACGCCGCGACGTGCAGCAGCAGGTTCAGCCAGTGGTAGACCGTCGGATCGGTTCCGCCGAGCTGGTAGCAGATCGTCAGCAGCACGCCCGACAGCGGCCGGTAGTAACCGACACGATCGCGCGTAGATTCGTCGAGGAACTCCCAGTACGAGCTGGTGAACGAGGTCCACACGCCCGACCACTCCGCGATCTGCGGGTTCTGTGCGACGATGTACTGGTCGTCGTAGACGAGCTCACCCTCGAGCGCGGGTCCGAACGCGAGCCAGCTGACGACGAACAGCAGCAGCACGCCGACGAGGCGGTGCAGCGCGGTGAGACGCGGCACTCCGGCGGGCTTGACGGCGTAGGGGTCGGACGCGGACGCCGCGCGGCGCGGCTCTCGACTCAGCGTGGCTTCGGACATGGGCACTAGTGAAACGCGAAGCATGCCGGAGGCCACGCGCGGGCCCCGGAAATCCTCGCGCTCGCGAACGGCGCGCCACACGAAGCGAGCGGGGTCCCCTTCGCATCGAGGGGGACCCCGCTCGGGATCGCTCATGCGCGCGGGCGCATCCGCTCAGGGACAGAACTCGACGCGCAGGCCGTTCGACAGGTTGAAGCCGAAGCCGGGGTCGCGGTACCAGAACTGGAAGTGCCAGAGGTCACCGGGCGAGATCATGCCGGCGCCGGCTGCCATCGGAGCCGTGTTGTAGTCGAGGTCGCGCACGCCGGTGCCGAGGAAGCTCAGCTGCAGAGCCGGCGTCAGACGGAACAGGCTGCTCGCGCCGGGGTCCACACACAGGTACCCCTGTCCGAAGGGCACCTGCGTCGCGTTCGGCCCGTAGAAGAAAATGCCGAACTGGTCGGGCGGGGCCGAAGAGACGAACAGCTGCAGGTCGTTCGCGCTGACGCTGCTCGAGCCCGAGAAACCGATCTGCGCGCCGGCGCCGGTCGAGTTCGGCGAAGCGATGCAGTACGTCGTCGGCGTCGGACAATCTTGGACGCCAGGGTCGATGGGCCAGGCGTTGGAGAGGTTCGCGTGACCCGAGCCGTTGTTGCGCACCAGCACGTCGCCTGGGCCGGCCGCGGGCGGGATCGCCACGGTGATCGACGATCCGTTCGAGGTCACGTTCGTCACCTTGATCGGCGCGCCCGTTCCGCCCGAGGCGGCTTGGGTGAACCAGACTTCGTTGCCGGTGGGCGAGAAGTTCACTCCGGTGATCGTGAGGTTGAAGCCGACGACCGAGATCGCGTCGATCGAGGGCTTCGAGGCCGACGCCACGCCGTAGATCGACTGCACGCCGTTGATGTCGTCGGTCGCGATCGAGCGGTCGCCGGTTCCACCGTTCGAGAAGGCGGTCATCGTCGCGCCGTTCGTCGTCGTGTGGCCGAGACCGAGCGCGTGGCCGTACTCGTGGGTGGCGACGCTCTGCAGGTCCTCGCGGAAGCCGATCGAGGTACCCGGACCGTCTTCCCACGTCCAGCACTCGTAGTAGCGGATGCGCCAGCCGTTGTTGATCGGCGTCTCGGTGAAGGCGAGCGTGCCGCCGCTACAGCCGTCGAGCGCGGAGTGGATGTTGTCGTTCGTACCGCCGATCCCCGTCGCTTCACCTTGGAAGCTCGGGTCGAAGTTGGCGCCGCCGGAGCCGAGCGTCGTCGGCTGCTCGGGGTCACCCGTGCCGTCGCCGTGCTTCTCGCTGCCCCACTCGACGCTGGCTTTCCAGATCGCGACGACCGCGCCGTCGTAGCCGGGGAAGTTCGCTTCGTCGAGCGTGTTGTCGTTCGCGGTCGCGTCGAGGAAGTTGTTGTAGACGCGGAAGTCGCGCTGGCCGAGGTCGAGGTCGCCGCCGATGGTGGTGAATCCGTCAGCGGGTGCCGCGGTGAAGAACAGGCCGATGCCCGCGCTGAGCGCCAGGGCCGGCAGGATCCAGTTTCGAGTCTGCATCGCGTGCTCCTACTTCTGCCGCTCGTCGCGACGCAGCTCTTCGTGGATGGACGTGATGTTCCGGTCGAGCTCGTCGAGCAGAACGTTCTTCGAGACCGCGTAGCCGTCGCCGCGACCGAGCACGACGCGACCCTTGCCGCCCTGAGCCGTGCGGAACAGGCCGCCGTGCGAGGCGTAGAGCGCGTTGCCCGCGAGGTCGCCGCCCATGTTCGCCGACCACTTGTAGAAGACGACGACCTGGTTGCCCGTCTTCACGTCGTCCTCGGCGGGCGCCTCGGAGTTGTGCACGCCGTGCACCTCGTCGATGAAGCCGCCGGGGTAGGTGACCGTGACCGTCTGGGCGCTGCCGTCGACGAGCGAGCGGCCTTCGACCGAGAGGTGCGTGAAGTAGAGGTCCTGACCGTCCTCGGGGTGGTCGAAGCGGACCACTTCGCGGCCGAGGATCTTGCCGTAGACGGCGCCGTCCGTGGCGGCGACCATCGTCGAGAGGTCCAGGCGCTGGATCTCCGCGGCCAGGACGGCGGCGAGGAGCATGGCGGCCCCGGCCGTACCGGCCAGGACGCGAGGGAGGGCTCTGATCATGGAGAGAGGAGGCAGAGGGTGATCGGGGGGGCGTCCCGCGGGACGTCTGCGACGAAGGGCCCCGCGTGGGGCCCTGCGCACTTCTATAGGAGGTGTACGCGGCGCGACAAGTTCCGCGGAAAGGCCGCCTGCGAGCTCCCGGACTCGATCGGGTGGCCCCCGCTAATACAATATCCTAGTCCCGGGGCCTTGGCTACGGGGCCTCAGTGGTCCTCAGGGGCCTCCGGGCCGCCCCCGGGGCCCGGCGGCGGGGGGCCGGCGGTCCGGTTCCGCTCGAGCTCCGCGGCGAGGCGCGCTTCCCATTCCGGGGCCGCGAGGTGCAGCTCGCGGGCCCGCGCGGCGCTCGCTTCGGCCGCCGCGGGGTCTCCCGCCGCCGCCTGGACCCACGCCAGCAGCCACCAGTCGGTGCCGTCGACCCCGCCCTCCTCGGCCAGCGCGCCGAGGCGTTCGAGGGCCGCCGCCGGGTCGAGCAGCTCCATCTCGCAGAGCGCGAGGGCGCGCTCGAGCGCCGGCCAGGGCCAGTTCCGGTCGGCCACCGGCGTCAGGAACTCGAGCGCTTCCTCGACCATGCGCTTGGAGACGAGCAATACGGCGAGGTCCTCGAGCGCGGAGCGCACCAGGGCCGACGGCGCTTCGGCGCTGCCGGCGGCGGTCCAGGCGGCGAGCGCCTCGCGGGTCAACTCGACGCGCTCCGCCGGCGTCTCGAAGGGGGAGGAGCGCTCCTGCGACATCAGCTGCAGCTCGAGCGCGCGCGTCTCCGCCGCCGCCGGACCTTCGCGGTTCGCGAGCGCGAGCCGGCGCGCCAGGCGTTCGCGCTCGAAGCGCGGGCGCTCGTCCTCGCGTCGCGCGAGCGTGCGCCAAGGACGCTCGGGTCGCAGCGCGCGGCCCGCTTCCACGCCGTCGCCTCCGAGCTCCGCGTGCTCTCCGCCGAAGATCACCACGGCGAGTTGTTCGAGCCCCGTCTGCACGGGAACGACGCGGGGGCCGAGCCCGCGCTCCGCGGTGGCGGCCGCTCCGTCGAAGGCGAGCGCGGCGGGCACGCCGAGCGGCGCACCGAGCTGGCGCGTCTGCGGCGCGCGTCCGTAGACCGGCGGCGCGTAGACGAAGTCGTACTCCTGCTTCCCGAGTCGCAGACGCGCCTCGAGCGGACTCAAGTGGCGACCCGGCGGAGGACTTTGGTTCTCCCAGGCGAACGAGCGCTCCTCGAGCTCACGCATCGACTCGGACCACGCCGCGCAGCGGTCGAACTCGCGGACGCCGACTTCCAGCAGCGCCGACGCGCGCGCGGGGTCGACTTGACCGACGACGAGGACGTGTTTGCCCGCGCCTTCCGGCCGGCCGCGCCACGCCGCGTGGACCAAGCGGCGCTCCGTCTCGCGCTGTTCGCGCTCGGGCGTCAGCGGCCGGCCGTCGAGGCACACGACGGCGATCTCGTCGCGCACTTCGACGGCGAGCCGGCCCTCGGGCGTGTCCGTCTGCCAGAGCACTTGCGGCGGGACCATCGTCCAAGAGGACTCGTACTCGAACTTCGCTAGCGGCAGCAGCAGCACAGCGCCGAGCACCGGCAGGCCGACGAGGAGGCGCAGTCCGACGCGGCCGCCGCCCGCGCCGGAGATCGTGTGCAGCGCGGCGCCGACGCAGACGAGCACGCCGGCCGCGCGCGCGATCTCGAAGCCGCCCTCCGCCATGAACGGCGAGTCGGACGCAAACACGCGCCCCAGCGCGATCGTGCCGCCGAAGCCGCCCATGGTGAGCGCGACCCACTGTTCGCGCCGGCGGATGCCCGCCGCGAGCGCGCCGATTCCGAGCGCGGCGAGCACGAGGACCGGCAGCGCGATCCACGTGTCGAAGAGCAGCGTGCCGTGTTCCGAGGTGTCGACGCCGAAGCGCGCGAGGTGCGGCTTCAAGCGCCGCGGATCGCTGAAGCTCGACAGCAGCCAGAGTCCCGCGAAGACGCCGAGCGCGGCGCCGTGTGCGCCGAAGGTGCGACCGCCGGCCGCGCCGCTCGGCGATGCGAGCGCGCGCCGGAAGGCGAGCGCGCCGATCGCAGCAGGGATCAACAGGCAGGCGGCGAAGAGCGCGTCGTCCGCGGGCAGTCCGCCGCCGTACCAACGCAGCGGGCGCGCGACGAGCTCGAACAGCAGCGCGAGTCCCGCACCGACCAGCGCGAGTCCGAGCGCGGAGCCGGGGCGCGTCGGGCCTTCGTCGTCCGGAGTCCGTTCGGGCGCTTCCAGCCCGGCGCGGCCGAGAACGAAGGCGGCGAAGAGCAGCGCCAAGCTCACGCCGATCACGCCGCGGTGCGACGCGGGCGTCCAGCCGAGCACGAGCCCGTGCAGCGCGAAGCCGAGCGCCAGGCCGCCGAAGAGGCGCACGCCGAGCCCGGGTCCGTCGAGCTTCCGCGAAGCGAGCCAGACGGCGAGCGCGCAGAGTGCGAAGCCCGCCGCGCGGAAGGCGAAGCCGGTCTCCGCCGTGGTGCCCGCGAACTGCACCAGCTCGACGCCGAGCGGCGCGCGCAGCACGGACAGTCCGACTCCGGCGATGACTCCGATCAGCAGGGCGCGCATCGCGGGAATCTACCGCATCCCCGGCTCGCGCCGCACGCCGAGACCCCCGCGAGTCGCGGACGGGGCTCGACCGGGACTCGCGCGCGCCGCAGAATCGCGCCGATGCCTCACGCGATCCCGGAAGGCGCGCTCCTGCGCCGCGCGGACCTCCTCGAGTGGTTCGCCGCGCACCGCCGCGAGCTTCCGTGGCGCGCGGACCGCGACCCGTACCGCGTCTGGATCAGCGAAGCGATGCTGCAGCAGACGCGCGTCGAGGCGGCGCGCGATCACTTCGAGCGCTTCGTGCGTGCGCTGCCGACGGTCCGCGACCTCGCCGCGGCGAGCGAGGACGAGGTGCTCGCGCTGTGGTCCGGGCTCGGCTACTACTCGCGCGCGCGCAAGCTGCGCGAGGCGGCGCAGGTGATCGTGTGCGAGCACGGCGGCGCGTTCCCGCGCGAACTCGCGAGCGCGCTGGCGCTGCCCGGCGTCGGTCCCTACACGGCGGGCGCGGTGCTCTCGATCGCACACGGCGAGCCCGTCCCGCTCGTCGACGGCAACGTCGAGCGCGTGCTCTGCCGCTGGTTCGGCTGGACCGGCAATCCGAAGCAAGGCGCGCTGAAGCGAGCGCTGTGGGACGCCGCCGCGCGCCTCGTCGAGGGCCTGCCCGATCCCGGCGCGTGGAACCAGGCGGTGATGGAGCTCGGCGCGCTCGTCTGCACGCCGCGCACGCCGCGCTGCGACGACTGTCCGCTCGCGCCGGACTGCGTCGCGCGCGCGACGGGTCGCACGGCCGAGCTGCCCGAGCTGCCGCGCCGCCGCGAAGCGATCCTCGTCGAGCTCGAGATCGCGCTCTGCCGCAAGCCGGGCGCGTGGCTGCTCGAGCGACGTCCCGCGGGAGGTCGCATGGCCGGCCTCCACGAGTTCCCGACGCGGGAGCTCGCGGTGCGCGAGGGGGAGGAGCGCCTCTACCCGGCGCGCTTCGCCTCGTCGACGCTGCGCGTCGAGGGAGAGGTCGGCGCGGTCCGCCACACGATCACGCACCACAAGATCGAGGCGCGCGCGCTGACCGCCGACGCCGGACCGCTCGAGCCGGACGGGCCGTTGCGCTGGGTGCCGGACGCGGAGCTCGAATCGCTGGGATTGACCGGGATGACGCGCAAGGTGCTGCGCGCGGACTTCGCGCGCGCCCTCTGCTGATGGGGGCCGCCCGCAGGAATTCGGCGCCCGCGATTCGTCCGCGAACGCGCGCCGCTATGCTTCGCGAAGGAGTACGACCTTGACGACCACCGCCCCCGAGCTCAGCACCTCCGCCGCCGCGCCTTCCTACAGCGCGAGCGGCGTGACGATCGTCGTCCCGGCCTACAACGAACAGGGCGGCATCGCCGGCGTGGTGGAGCGGCTCTGCGGGCTCGACCTCGGCGTGCCGACCTCGGTGCTCGTCGTCGACGACGGTTCGACCGACGGAACCGCGCTCGAGCTCGAGAAGCTGTCTGCCCGCTTCTCGCGCCTGAAGGTCGTGCGCCACAGCTACAACCAGGGCTACGGCGCCGCGCTGAAGACGGGCTTCGCGAAGGCGAAGACCAACGTGGTCGTGATCACCGACGCCGACGGGACCTACCCCGAGGACCGCATCGCCGACCTGCTCGAGGCGATCGACAACGGCGCCGACATGGCGATCGGCGCGCGGACCGGCGACAACGTGAACATCCCGCTGGTGCGTCGCCCCGCGAAGGCCGCGCTGCGCAAGCTCGCGTCCTTCCTCGCCGGCACGCCGATCCCCGACCTCAACTCGGGCCTGCGCGCCTTCCGCCGCGAGTTCGTGCTGCGCTACCGCGGCATCCTGCCGCAGGGCTTCAGCTTCACGACGACGATCACGCTCGCCGCGCTGACGAACCACCACCCGGTGGAGTACGTCTCGATCGACTACGCGCCGCGCGCGGGCCGCTCGAAGATCAAGCCGATCCGCGACACGCTCGGCTTCACCGCGCTGATCGTGCGGACGGTGCTCTACTTCAACCCGCTCAAGGTCTTCTACCCCTTGGCCGGCGGCCTGTTCGTCTTCTTCCTCGCGCTGCTCGCGAACGACCTCTTCATCGAGAGCCCGCCGAACCTCGGGGACAAGACCGTGCTGCTGTTCGTCGCGCTGGTGCAGGTGTTGACGGTGGGCTTGCTCGCGGACTTGATCGCGAAGAAGACGCAGCTGTGAGGAGAAGGACGGGGTGAAGCCGACTCCCGGGTTCGCGTTGCGTCTCGCTGCCGCCGCCTGTGTCGCCGTGACGTGCGGTTGTCACGCCTTCAGCTCGCTGGACGTCTACGCCGGCGACGACGCAAGGATCTTCGCACGCGCGGACGGGCAGGAGTTCGAGCTGCGATGTCACGAGGGAGTCACCCGCGAAGGCAAGGCACCGATCTGGCGCGCCATCGAGGAGGGCGAACGCGTGCGCCCTGAGCGATTGCGCGTGGTGCGTGCGAGTGGGGAGGAGCTGTTCTGGTACGTCGAGCTGGACGACGCCTACGAGTCGGCGGAGACCGCAACTCGCTACCCGGTCGTGTCCCTCGATCACTTTCACAACGGCTTGGTCGACGTTTTCTACGACTACTTGGACCTCGGTGGAGGACCTCCGCCCCTCCCGACGGAGTCGCCGAGAGAGTGACCGTCACCGCTAGCGCGTCGGTGATGCTCCTGCCTCGTCGACTCGCTGTTGCAGAATAGCGCCTGAGTCCGGCTAGTCGACCGGGATCGTCAGAGGGATGCTCGAGAGGACACCGAGTTCGTCGTTTCAGCCCGCACGGTGGCGGCCGCCGTCACGAAGCAGGATGAGGGTGTCGCCCGCGGGGATGTTCCCCGCCCGAACGAGATGCAGAGAGTTTCCGCGGCTCGCGGGCTCGATTGGAACAACGCCAAGCTCCGGCTTGCAGCGGACGCCGAGCGTCGCGATGCTGCGCGCATGCTGACGCTCGCACACTTGACCGTTCCGGACTTCGCCTGGGGGATCGCTCTGCTCGTCGCCGGCTTCTTGCTCGGCGCGCTCTTCGCGACCTCGCGCGTTCGATCGCGCGACTGAGGCGATCTCGGCGGAACGCGCGGCGCTAGGCCGCGTACACCGCGCGCACGATGCGGCGCAGGAAGTGCTCGAGCTCGCGCTCGATGGGGGCGATCGGGTCGAGGCGCGCGTTGAGGCGCACCGAGGCGACGCGGCCGAAGCGGTCGCAGCGCAGGTCGGCGTCGAGCTCGAGAGCGATCGGCGCCTCGAGGTCCAGGCCGTTGCGCAGGGTGAGGCGCAGGTTCTCGCCTTCCCACGAGATGCGCAGCGACTGTTCGCTGCCGTCGACGCCGATCAAGCGGTAGCGCACGCCGCGCTCGACGGGGTGGTCGAGGGACAGGCATCCGCGCACTTCGACGCGCTCCTGGGGCGCGATCTCGATGCCGCAAGGGCCGAGGTTCAGGTCGCGGAACTTGCGCAGGAGCTCGCGCGCCTGTCCGGCGTTCAGGTTGTGTTCGAGGCGGATCATGGTCTTCACCTCCCGGCGTGGTGCCGCGTAGCGGCTCGTGCAGGTCGGGAGGTCGGATATCGGCGTTCCCCCGGGCCAAGTTGACACCCCACCTGGATCGGAGTGTCATCGGTGGGCCGCGAACCGCTGGAGCGCCGTGTCCGAGGCCGAGAGGGCCTTTCCCAAGCGAGTGAGAAGCATGCTGCGAATGATCTGGATGGGGACCGCCGCGGTCCTCCTGTTGTTGCCGCTCTCGATGGCCAAGGCCGTCGCCGTAACCCAGGACCGCGACGCCGCGAGCATCCTCGCGGAGCTGAAGTCGAAGCGCGACGAAGCGGATCCCGTGCTGCTGAAAGAGCTCGCCGAGCTGCGCTCGAAGGCCGCCGCCGACGCCCTGCTCGAGGCGTACGACACGATGGGCAGCATCTACATGCGCCGTGAAGTGCTTCGCGCGCTGGCCACGCTCGACGGCGTGAACGACGCGCAGCAGTCGGCGCTCCAGAAGCTGATGGACGTCGCGACCGGCGCCAAGGAACGCGAGCTGCGCGAGTCGGCGATCGACCTGCTCGGCGACTGCCCGAACCTCGGCAAGACCTTCCTCGCCGCGATCGTCGAGTCGACGGCGCAGGACGACGTCCGCGAGCGCGCGATGGAACTGCACGTCGCCCGCGCCAGTGACGCCGACAAGGAGTGGTACCGCAAGCTCTTCGAGATCGAGTCCAAGGACAAGAAGGACAAGGACAAGAAGAAAAAGAAGAAGAAGGGCGACGACGACGAGGAGAAGGAGCTGATCCAGTACCGCCTCGCCAGCGTGCGCGGCATGGCCTTCGAGGCGCTCGCTCCGTCGCTGAACGACGTCGAGATCCACGAGGCCGCGGCGGACGACTCGGCGGGGATCCGCCGCCTGGCGCTGCTCGAGATGGAGCGCCGCGGCGACAAGCAGCTCGACAACTACGTCACCGAAGTCTTCGACTCCAACGTCGAGGTCAGCGAGAACCGCATCCTGGCCGCGCAGATCATCGCCCGCAAGGAAGGCGCGAAGGCCGCGGCGAGCTTCTTCGACGTCGGCGAGAAGGCAGCGACGCCGACTTCGGTGCGCCTCGCGCTCGCCGATCTGCTCGCGGAACTGAACGACGAGACGGTCAACAAGAAGATCGTCAAGCAGGTCGGCAAGGGCCGCGGCATGGAGAAGGTCTTCTACATGCGCGCCGCGCGGAACATCGACGACCCGAAGGTGTCGAAGGCGCTGCAGAAGCTGCTTGCCGACAAGGAGACCGAGATCCAGATCATCGCCGCGGAGCTGCTCGGCAGCCGCAAGGACCAGTCGGCGGTCCCCGCGCTCGAGAAGGCGCTCAAGAAGCCGAAGGACGAGGAGACGGCGCGCGCATTCGTCTACGCGCTCTCCGAACTCAACGCCGGCAACGCCGAGTGGGACGCGCGCCTCGTCGAGTACGCGCAGGGCGACGACGTCTACCTGCGCAACGCCGCGCTGCGCTACTTCGGCGAGTCCGGCAAGCACGTCGACCTGCTGCACGCGGCGCTAGGCAACCCGCAGTGGTCGACGCGGCTCACCGCGCTCGAAGCGCTCGCGTCGATGCGCACCGTGGAGAGCGTCGGCTGGATGATCGAGCAGATGCAGTCGGAAGAGGGGCGCATGCTCCACGAGTTCGCCGACGTGTTGTTCGAGCTGACCGGGCAGCCTTTCCGCACCTCGAAGGGTTCGTGGCGCGGCTGGTGGGAGGGCGAGGGCAAGGACACGCCCCTGATCGACGCCTCCGAGCTGCGCAAGCGCCGCAAAGAAGAGGAGGACCGGCGCCTCAAGCAGGTGACCTCGGTCGAGTTCTTCGGCATCCGTATCATCTCGGAGCGCGTCGCCTTCGTGATCGACGTGTCCGGGTCGATGACCGAGATGCTCCGCGCGCGCTACGTCGACGAGAAGGGCGAGACGCGCATGGCCGTCGCGCAGCGCGAGCTGCAGCGCTGCATCGACGGGCTCGCGACGAAGGCGCTCTTCAACGTGATCGCCTTCAACAGCGGCGTGGACCGCTGGCTCGAGGACGGCATCGCCGGCTCGACGCCCGAGAACCGCGGCCAGGCGAAAGAGTGGGTCGCGCGCCTCGGCGCGGGCGGCGGCACGAACCTCTACGACTCGCTGCGCGAGGCGTTCAACGACCCGGAGGTCGACACGATCTACGTGCTCTCCGACGGCGAACCGACGGCCGGCGAGCAGACCGACCCGGGCATCATCCGCCAGCACGTGCGGCAGTGGAACCAGAACCGCGGCATCGTGATCAACTGCATCGCGGTCGGGGGGGCGCTGTCGACGCTCCAGTGGTTGGCCGAGGACAGCGGCGGAACCTACATCAAGTTCAACTGAGCGACGAACTCGGTCGAAGAACCGGAGGGGAGTGCGAGGTATCCTCGCGCTCCCCTCACGCTTTGAAGACCCTCCTCCGAATCGCCGCCTCGCTCGCCCTCGCCGCGCTCCTCCTGTGGGGCTTCGGTCGCTGGAGCGGCTTGTCGTGGGGCGAGCTGTTCGGGTCCTGGCGCAGCGTCGACCTCGCGACGTGGACGACGGCGCTGGGCTTGCACGCGGCGGTCTACGTGTTGCGCGCGTGGCGCTTCCAGCTGCTGTTCCCGCCCGCCGCGCGCCCCGGCATCGGACGACTGTTGGCGGTCGCCGCGGCCCACAACCTGGCGGCGTACGTGATGCCGGCCAAGACCGGTGAGGCGGCTTTCGTGCTCTACGCGCGCAAGACGTGCGGCGTCTCGGGGTCGCAGGCGCTCGCGTCGCTGATCACGTCGCGCTTGCTCGACCTGTGCACGGTCTGCGCCGGCCTCGGCGTCGCGTGCTCGGTGCTCGCCGCCGGCCGCGGCAACGCGCCCGCGTGGTTCACGCCGCTCGGCGCGATGCTCGCGGTGCTCGCCGTGGTCATCGGCGTGCTCGCGTGGAAGAGCCATTGGCTCGTCGCGCTCTACACCGTCTTCGCGTCGTACACGCGACTCGACCGGACCAGCCTGGGCCGCCGCGCCGACGCGCTGGCGCAGCGCGTGTCGCACGCCTTGCTCGAGGCAGGCAGCGAGGGGCGCGTGATCAAGGCCGCCCTCGTCAGCGCGCCGCAGTGGCTCGGCATCTTCCTGTTCTACGGCGTGCTCGTGCGCGGACTGGGGCTGTCGGAGACGGTCGACCTCTCACAGGCGGCGCTCGGGTCGGGTCTCGCGGTCGTCGCGAACCTGCTGCCGATCAACGGCTTCGCCGGCTTCGGGACGCAGGAGGCCGGCTGGGTGCTGGGCTTCGGCGCGCTGGGCGTGCCGAAGGACCTGGCGACGGCGACGAGCGTCGGCGTGCACATGATCCAGCTGGGGAACGTGGTGCTGTTCGGCTTGCTGGGTCACGTCGCGCTGGCGTTGATCCCGACGCGCGACTGAGCGTGCAGAATCCGCTCCGCGATGCGCTCGGCCACCACGCGGTTGCCGAGCGGCGTGTGGTGCAGCGAGTCGTAGTAGTGTTCGAAGTCGTGCGGCACGGCGCCGCTCATGTCGTAGACCTCGACGCCCATCTCCTGCGCGACCTCGACGCCCTTCACGCGCACGGCGTGCAGCATCTCGCAGGCGACCTCGTAGCGGTAGTAGGTGTCGAGCACTTCCTGGTACGGCCTTCCGAAGCCGAAGTTCCACGTGCGCAGTTGCTCTTCCGCGTTGAGTTCGCGGTCGAGCCACGGCTGCGCGATGTAGAGCACGCGCTTCGCCTTGGTCTTCAGCAGCGCGAGCAGCGCGCGCAAGCTCACGTCGTAGTGGTCGAGTAGCGGTTTCGGATCGCTCATCCGGTCGATCCAGTTCGCCGCATGCGCGCGGCGCAGGCGCAGCTCGGCCAGGCGCTTCCCGGCGCGCTCGAGCACGTCGGTGTGGTTCATGTATCGGCGCTTCAGTCCTGAGACGACGCGGCGCGCGGCGAGCGTGCTCGGCTTCCATCCGAACGGCCCCTCGGGATGCGCGCCGAAGAGGTGCGAAGTCGGCGGCTGCTCCTTCGGATACTCGTGCGCCTCGCGCAGGTGCATCCAGCGCACGGCTTCGGAGTTGCCCATGAAGAGCACGACCAGATCCAGTCGGTCGTAGTTCGGCAGCACCTTCTCGAAGATCGTCGTCTGGAACTCGGCGTCCATCACCGAGCGACCGATGTTGCCGACGTGCACGTGCTTCGCGCTGAAGCGCTCGGGCACACCCGGCTCGTTCAACAATCCGCGCAGCTGCTCCGCCCACGTTGCTTCCTGGTCGAGGAAGTAGCACTCCGTCGTGCTGCCGCCGGCGACGACGACGCGCGCCGTGTCGGTCCAGTCCTGCGGCGGTTCGGCGCCGCGCTCGCCCTGCGAGTTGATCGACCAGCGCGCGACGGGCGGCAGCCACGGCAGACCCTTCTGGTCGAGCTGGATCTCCGCGCGCCAGTAGGGCGGCCAGACGTAGTAACGGCCGTGCTTCGAGAGCCACGCTCGCGAAGCGAGTTCCGCGCCGGCGGCTCCCAGCGCGGCGGCGGCGCCGGCGCCGACCAAGGGGGCGACGAAACTCACGACCCGTTCCTTCCGGCGAAGCGCGCGCGCAGCCTCGAGACCGTCGCGCCGAGGTCGAGGTGCGGATCGCCGCGGTAGACGTAGAAGCCCCAGGCGAGGCCGAAGACCACCGACCACAGCACGCCGGCTCCGAGGATGCGGAACCACGAGCTGCTGTCGACGTAGCCCTTCAGCGCGAAGGCGAGGATCACGGGCGGAAGGATGCCGAGCGGGATGCGCGCGAACAACTCGACGAGCGTGCGTCCCATCGGGATCTCGAGTTCCTTGCAGAGCTCGCGCACGAGCCACGCCGCGTAGACGACGTTCGGGATTGCCGTCCCGAGCGCCACTCCGAACACGCCGAGCGGCTTCGCCAGCGCGATCGAGATCAGCAGGTTCGCGACGCCCATCACGACCAGGCCGATCGCCGGCTTGCGCGCCTGTCCGAGCCCGAGCAGGGCCGACAGGCCGACGGCGCGGACCGGCAGGAAGAAGATGAACGAGGCCGCGAGCACCTGCGTCAGCGGGCCCGCCGACTGCTCGTACTCCGGCGCGATCCAGCGGCCGAGGAACTCAGGACCGAAGGCGATCAGGTAGCCGCAGACCAGCAGTTGCAGCGAGAAGCCGATGCGCATCCAGCGCTCGACGATCGGCACCAGCTCGGCCTTCTTGCCCTGTGCGGCGAGCTTCGTCGCCGTCGGCATGACGACCGCGCCGATGCCGATCATCAGCGCGATGAGCGGCTCGAAGAACACGCTGCCGTTGCCGTAGGCCGTCACGTCCTGCGCGGTCAGCGTCGCGCCGATCACGACCGCGTCGAGCCGGAACGCCAGCATCGACCCCACGCTGACCAGCGTCGCGAACACGCTGAAGTTGAAGATGCCGCGCGCCGAGGCGCGGTCGAAGCTCGCGAGCGAGGGGCGGATCTCGGGGTGCTTGCGCCGGATCACGACCAGGCAGGCGACGAACTCGAACAGCGTGCAAGCCGCGACGGTCACGCCGAGCATCACGATCGTCGGGCGCCAGGCGAGCAGCCCGATGACGAGCACGACGCGCAGCACGAGCCCGGCTGCCGCGATCAGGTTCTTGGCGGTGAACTCGTGGTGCGCGTCGAAGAGCGCGTAAGGCAGCCGCATCGCGAACGCCAGCGATCCGTGCACCGCGACGATCGCGAAGGTGAGGCGCGCGTCCGGGAAGATGCCGAGCAGGTTCGCGTCCTTGTCGATCAGCTGGTCGAGCCCGTGCACGAACGGCAGGTAGAGCGCGAGGCTGACGACGAGCGCCATCGCGCCCATGCCCAGCGTGATGCCGAGGCTCGTCGAGAAGGCGCGGTTCGTGCGCTCGACGTCGCCCGTCGCGACGCCTTCCGCCACGTGCTTCACCGTCGCCATCGGCACGCCGAGCGCCAGCAGGTCGATGAAGCCCAGCAGCGAGATGATGCCGAGGAACACGCCGTACGCGCTGCCGCCGACGCCGTGCTCGTCGTGTTGCATGAGCGGCGTCAGGACGATCATGACCGCCATCCGCAGGATGACGAGCGTCCAGTTCGATCCGATGTGCCTGAACACGATGTTGCGCCGCCCGCGCCGGAGAGCTCAGGGCGCGAGGAGACGTCCCGCCGCGCCTCCGCCTTCGAGGATCCATTCCCCGAGCCGGCGGTATCCCGCCGCGTTCAAGTGGAAGCGGTCGGTCGCGTACTCGGAGTTGAGCCGCCCGTCCTTGTTCGCGAGCGGTTCGCGCTGCGCGACGATGAACGGTATCTTGCGCGAGACGGCCGCGCGTCGCACGGCGAGGTCGTAGAGCTCGAACTCGTACAGCTCGGCCTCGGACGCGTCGACTGCGGGCAGCAAGCCGATCACGCTCGTCGCCGCGTCCGGGTAGCGCGCTTGAAGCTCGTCGAAGAGCCGCGCCACGCGGTCGCGCACGTCGGCGGCGACCATCCCTTCGCGGCGGATGTCGTTCGCGCCGATGTTGATCACGAAGGCGGCGGGCGGCGCGGCCGGCAGGCTGTCGTCGAGGCGCGCGAGCAGGTCGTCGACGGTGTCGCCGTTCACACCGCGGTTCACGCAGTGCTTGTCCGGGAAGATCTCCGCCAGCGGGAAGCGCTCGATGGTGGACGAGCCCAGGAAGACGACCGAGTCGGCGGGCAGGCGGTCGCGTTCGGAGCGGAACAGTTCGAGGCGCTCGGCCGCGTGTTCGATGCGTTCGCGGTTCGCGCGCTCCTCGCCGCCCAGCACGAGTCCGCGCAGCGTCCAACCACCCGGCAACACGCCGTTCCACGCGAGGAACACGGCGAGGCCGAGGACGCAGGCCGCGAGGCCGACGAGGAGGGGGAGGCGCTTCTGCATGGGGACGGGCTCGAATCGTCTCTTCGGCAGGGTGAGCGGGGTCCCTGCACCCTTTTGCGGCCCGGAACCGCCCGTTCGCGCCCCGGGTCCCGCGTGATTCTGCCGATTCGTGCCTAAGATTCGAGCGGCCCGTGCATCGCATCCCGTGACGGCCCGGATTTCGGACCGTCGCCTCGAACGCCCGCCACGCCGGGGACCGACATGCAGGCTGGAGAACACGAGCTCGACTTCGACGCGCTGGTCCGCGCGCACCACGCCACCGTCTACCGCTGCGCCCTCCGGGTGCTCGGGTCGGAGGCCGACGCGCGCGACCTGACGCAGGAAGTCTTCCTCGAGGTGCTCGAGCGGCCGCGACGCTTCGCCGAGGCGCGCGAGCCCGCGGCAGTGCTCGCCTGGTCGGCGACGAAGAAGGCGCTGGCGCAGCTCCGAGGCGATCGCAACCGACGAAGTCGCGAGGAGGCGCACGCCATGCACGGACGGGACGCGGAGGACTGGAGCGCTCGAGAGCGCACGGACGAACACGAGGCCGCGGAGGTGCGCGGGGTGCTCGCGCGACTCGTCGCGAAGTTGCCGAACGAGCTGCGCATCGCGCTCGGCCTGCGCTACGAGGAGGAGTTGACGTACGCCGCGATCGCCGAGGCGACGGGTTGCAGCGAACCGACGGCGCACGACCGCGTGAAGCGCGCGCTCGACCGTCTGCGCGGCGACTTGCAGCGCGCCGGAATGGCGAGCGCGATCCCCGCGCTGCCCGGCTTGCTCGCGACGAGCGGCGCGCAAGTGCCCGGCGGGCTCGAGGCGCAGCTGCTGTCGCTGACCAAGGTCGCGCTCGGCGGCGCGAAGTGGTTCGTCTACGGCTCGGTGTTGATCGTGGCGGTCGGCTTGACGATCGGCGCGCGCGTCGTGCTCGGCGAACCGCCGATCGCGGAACACGCGACGCTCGCGCCGCCGTCCGCGCCGCCGACGGGGCGCGCGGATGCGACGGGCGCCGACGAGGTGCTCGCCGCGACGAACGCGTCGAGCGACGAGTCGCTGCGCGCCGCGCTCGGGTACACGGCGGGAAGCTCCGGCATCGGCGCGACGCACCATGCGACGACCGGCGCCCGCGAACTGCCGAGCACGACCCTGACCGGTCGCGTCGTCGACCCCGAAGGGAGTCCGATCGCGGGCGTCCTGGTGCGCGCGAGCAGCCGCGAGTACCAGGGCAAGATGCCGCTCTTCCACGACTCGGCGCTGTCCGCGGCCGACGGCGGCTTCGCGCTCGTGCTGCCCGTCTCGCGCGCCGAAGGCCAGGCCTACGACCTCCACACGACGCACCCGGACTACGTCACGACGCGCCGCAACGAGCTGCTCGTGCGCGCGAACGAGCTTCCGCCACGGCAGGACCTCGTGCTCTTGCCGAACAGCTCGGACGTCGAGGCGGACTGGCAACTCGACCTCTACCTCTTCGACGAGCTCGGCGTGCCGGTCGAGGGCGCGGACGTGCGCGTGTTGCGGCACGTGCGCCACTCGCGGGCCACGACTGAGTGGGTGCTGGAGGACCGCACCGCGTCAGACGCGAACGGCCGCGTCGCGCTCGAAGGCGGTCGACTCGGTGAGAAGCGCGTCGAGGTCGATCCGTCGCGGCAAGGTTGGCAGACCCGTCGCATCGAGCTGGGTATCGATCGTCCCGGTCTGCACCAGGAGAACCTGCAGCTCGTCCAAGGTCTCGTCGTCGAGGGCACCGTCGCGACGGTCGACGGCTCGCCGCTGCCCGACGACTTGCAGCTGATCGTGACCGGCGACGACATGAACGACTGGCGCTTCGCCGAGCTCGGGCACGGCGGCAGCTTCCGCTACGAGGGGCTCGACCCGGGTCGCTTCCGGCTGCGCGTCCACGCGGACGGTTGGTCATCGGTCGACTTGACGGACCTCGAGGCGGGGTGCGCGCCGCTCTCGCTGCTCTTGAAGCGCGCCGACGATCCACGCGACCTCGGCACGCACATGGGGGAGTTGCACGGACGACTCGTCGACGCGGAGACCGGCCGGCCGGTGCTCGCCGACATCCTCGACGTCGAGTCGATCGCGATCTGGGAGGAGGAGCAGCAGGACCTCCCGCGCGAGGAACTGCTCGCGCTGCACCGCACGCAGCGTCCGTACCAGATTGCGATGCACGGTGACTGGCCGGACTCCACGCCGGACTTCCACGAGACGGGGCTACCGCCGCGGCGCTACCTCGCCGCCGCGCGCGTGGACGGCTACGCGCCCTGCTTCGCGGGGCCGTTCGACCTCGCCGCGGGCGAGCTGGTGAACGACATCGAGCTGCGGCTCGAGCGCGGCGGGAGCCTCGCGGGTCGCGTGGTCGACGAGCAGGGCCGCGGCGTGGACGGCGCGCACCTCTTCCTCGCGCCCGACAGCGAGCTGGGCCGTCGGCGCCTGCTCGAGCTCGACCACCTGATGCTCGACGAGGGCGAGCGCTCGCTGTTCGAGTGCGAGCGCGTGCCGAAGGGCGGCACCTTCCTCGTCGAGCACGTCCCCGTCGGCCAGCCCTACCTCTTGTGCGTGCTCTCCCGCGAACACGCGCCGAAGGTCGTCGGCCCGGTCGAGTGGAAGGCGCAGGGCGAGGTGCTCGAGCGCCGCATCGAGCTGCAGCGTCGCTGAGAAGTACGGTACCGCGTTCGATTTTCCACAATAAGCGTTCCCCGCCGCGGAAGCGGCGGGGAACGCTTATTGTGGAAAATCGAACGCGGTACCGTACTTCTCACGCCATGACCAGTTCGCACCACGTCCTCGTCCCGCTCGCGGCCGGCTTCGAGGAGACCGAGGCCGTCGCCCTGATCGACGTGCTGCGCCGCGCCGACCTGCGCGTCAGCGTGGTCGCGCTCGGTGCGCGGCGCGTCGAAGGCAGCCACGGCATCGTGCTCGAGGCCGACGCGAGCTGGGACGAAGCCGACCTCGCCTCGGTCACCGCCGTCGCGCTCCCCGGCGGCATGCCCGGCACGCGGAAGCTCGCGGCGGACGAACGCTTGCTCGATCTGATCCGCCGCCTCGACGCCGAAAGCCGCCTGGTCGCCGCCGTCTGCGCTGCCCCCCTGGTGCTCGCCGCCGCCGGAGTCCTGCGCGCCCCGGCCACCTCGCACCCCGGCGTAATGGGGGAACTCGCCCTCGACGGCTACCGCGAGGACCGCGTCGTCCGGAACGGCGCCCAAATCACCAGCAGAGGACCAGGAACCGCCCTCGAATGGGCCCTCGCGCTGGTCGCCGAGCTGGTCTCGCCGGAGCGCGCGGCGGAACTCGGCCGGGCGATGCTGGTCCGCGGCTGAGCCCTCAGGCCCGCCCGCGTTGACAGTCTCCGCGGCCCGCCCCTATCCTCTTCCGCCCGCTCGGCCCCGCCGCGGCGCGAAACTCCCCCTCGCGCGCCGGGTAGATCGCGGTCCGACACCCCCCTCGCCATCGCCCCATGATTCGACTCAGCCTCCCGAGCTTCGCGCTCGTCGCTCTCCTGTTCGCCGCTCCCCACGCCGTCGCCGACACGATCTATCTGGTCGACGGCAGCTCGGTCGAGGACGTGGAGGTCGGTGACGAGTCCTACGAGAAGGTCGAGTACAAGACCGAAGGCAAGCGCAAGGACGTCGCCGCGGACCAGGTGCTGCGCATCGACTACTCCGAGAAGCCGCCGCTCGTCGACCGTGGTGACGACACGGCCACCGAAGGCGACGTCTTCGGCGCGATCGGCGACCTTCAGACCTACGTCGAAGGTCACTTCGCGAAGGGCGGGACCGACCGCCGCTTCCCCTGGGCGCCGGCCTACGCGCTGGGTCGCCTGATCGACCTGCAGGAGAGCGTCGGCAACCTCGACGGCGTGATCGCCGCGGCCGATCAGCTGATCGCCAACGTGCCGACCGCGCGTCAGACGCCCGGCGCGCACCTCTCGAAGGCGCAGGCGCAGTACCGCAAGGGCGACGCCGCGGGCGCGACCAAGACGCTCGGCGCGCTCGAGTCGCTCGTGCAGACGGCGGGGCTCTCGCGCGCGTGGGTGCTCGAGGTCCAGCTCGGCCGCGTGGTCTACGACGACGCACTGAAGGGTTCGGCCCGCCGCGACAAGCTGCGCGCCGTGGCCGTCTCCGCCGGCAACGAGTTCCCCGTCGTCGCCAGCCGCGCGAACACCGTCGCCGGTGAGTCGCTGGTCGAGGAACAGAAGTACACCGAGGCCGAGGCGATCTTCCGCGAGGTCGTGGACAAGGGCAAGGCGGACCACCGCACGCTCGCGGCCGCGTACACCGGCCTCGGCGACTGCCTGCTGCAGCGCGGCCAGACGGCCGACGGCGACAAACAGGCGGAGCTGCTGAAGAACGCGCTGCTCGCCTACATGCGCGTGGTCGTCGTCTACGAGGACCAGACGCAGTACGTCCCGAAGGCGATGTTCTACGCCGCGCGCATCTTCGACCAGGAAGAGGACGAGGTCTCGAAGGAACGCGCCCAGCGCCTCTATCGCAAGATCATCTACCGCTACGACGGCTCGCGCTGGGCCCGCGAAGCGAACGGATTCAAGAAGTAGCCGAAGCTCGGCTCCGAACCGCGCACGGGCGGCTCGTCCCTTCGGGGACGGGCCGCCCGTTCTTCGTCCGGGGCGGCGCGTGAAGGCGAGGCGGCGAGCCGGAGTGCCGAAAAGCGCGTCGGGCGCAGGCGCAGCGGCCCGGAATCCCCCGGATCGCGGAACGCCGCCGCGCGCGCCCGCGCTCCCCATGACGCTGCGCGGGAGACCGCGTCCCCAGCGGCGGGTCTCCTCCCTCGCCGGCGGCGGACCGGACCACGCGAGGTCCTGTGCTCGTGGCGTCGCCGGGAGGAGCCGCCATGAACGCCGACAGATTCTCACCCTGGAACGGACTCGTCGAGCAGCGACAGATGCTGATCCGCCTGCTGCGTCGTCGCTGCGCCGACCGTTCGCTGGCGGAGGACCTGGCGCACGACACCCTGCTCCGCGCCGCGCGCTATCGACCGTCGGGGCTCGATCCCGCGCGCGTCCCGGCCTGGTTGCAGCGCATTGCGCTGAACGTGCTGAACGACCACCTGCGCCGCGAATGCCGCGGACCGCGCGCCGAGGCAGGCGCGGAGGAGCAGCTGGAGAAGCTGGAAGGTCGCGAGGAATCGCCGGGCGAGGACCGCCACGGGAGCGAGCGCTACGCCCTCGGCGAGGCGTCGCTGTGTCGCGAAGAGGCGCTGCACCACGTGCTCTACGGGATGCAACGCTTGAGCGACCGCGACCGCCTCGTCCTCTCGCGCGCCTACGTCGCGGAGCCCGGCGCGGTGTTCGAATGCCCGGACGAGGGGAAGCAGCGCAAGGCGCGCCTGTTCCGCGCGCGCCGACGCCTGCGGCGGGCAGTCGAGGAGTCCGAGCGTCGCGCTCGGCAGGCCGCCTTGTGGCGCGTCGGAGGTGTGCGGTGACGCGTTGGGTCGTGGCGGCGTGTGCGCTCGCCTGCCTCGCGTGGTCGGCGACGAGCGGCGTGCCGAAGTGCGAGGACGCGCGCGCGCAGCTCGAGTACGCGAGCAAGCGCAAGCTGGAGCTGCGCGGTGCCCGCGGCGAGGAACGCGCGGCCGCGCGCGAACGAGCGGTCGAGGCGTACCGCGCCGTGCACTACCACTTCCCGCGCGAGCTGCTCGCGCGCGCCGAGGCGGCCTTCCGCGAGGGCGAGCTGCGGCGCGCCGGCGGCGACGTCGACGAAGCGCGCGAGGCCTTCGAGAGCGCGGCGGCGCTCGGCGCGGGGAGCGAGTTCCGCGCGCGCGGACGCCTGGAGCTCGGCCACCTCTACCGGCGCTCGAACCGCTGGATCGACGCGCTGAACGCGTACGAACTCGTCGCGCTCGACGAGGACGCCGCGCCGCGACACCGCGACCGCGCGTGGCTCTGGAGGGCTCGCCTGCAGGCGCGGCTCGGGCGCGAACGCGAGGCATGCGCCGGTTGGGAACACGTCGCGCTCGAGGGCTTCGACAGCTTCGACCGCCTGGAAGCCTTCGATGAGTGGGCGCTGCACCTCGTCGAGCGCGGCGACCTCGAGGGCGCGGCAGGCGTGATCGGCTTGTGCGGCGAGCTGCTCGCAGAACGACTCGCGGAGCAGACTCGGCAAGGCGATCGGCTGCGGCGCGTGCATGCTCGGATGCGCTCGGTAGAGCGCTTGAAGGCCGCGATCGAGGCGCGGCGCAAGCTGCGCGAGGCGGAGGAGGAAGAGCGCGCGCGGGAAACTCGACTCGACCAGGGCCGCGCGCCGCGGCGACCGCCGGACGCCTTGGAGGTCCCGCGCCCCCCGCTGCCGTGGCGTCCGCTGCGCGTCGGTGATCCGGACCGCCGCGCGAAGGCGTACGCTGTCGGCGTGGAGCTCGAGCTGAGATCGGGGACCGGGACGCTGCGCCTCGAGGTGCCCGCGGACCGCTTGCGCGACGCGCAGCGCGTGGACGACGCACCGGCTGAGGTCGACGTCGAGCGCGCCTTCACGGAGCTCGAGTCCGCCGGCGCCTTCGCGGACCTCGCGGGCTCGCGCGTCGAGCTGTTGGTCGTCGACGGCACGCGGCCCGAGCCGCCGGCGCAGCTCTGCGAGCACTTGCTGGCGCGACTCGCGCCGGCGGCGCGGCTGCGCGTCCTGCTGTGCACCGGTACGCACGATCCCGCGACGCCGGCCAACCGCGCGCGCCTCGACGTCTGGCGCGAGCGCGTCGCGCGCATGTCGCCCCGCGCGGAAGTCGCGATCCACGACGCGCGCCGCGACGCGTTCCGCAGAGACGGCACGACCTCGCGCGCCACGCCCGTCGAACTGCCCGTTGCGTTCGACTCCGCGGACCGCTTCGTCGTGTTGTCCGACGTGAAGCACCACTACTTCGCGGGCTACTCCGGGCCGGCGAAGCACTTCCTGCCGGGCGCGGCCTCGGTCGAAGCAGTGCGCGCGAACCACGCCTTCGCGCTCGAGCGCGCCGCCCGCGCGGGACACCACCCGTGGCACGCGAACCCCGCGCGCCGCACGAACCCCGTGGCGGCGGACTACTGCGAGGCCTTCGAGCTCGCGCTCCGCGGCCGACCCGCGCACGCGCTCGTCACGATCGGAGCGGGCGGGCCGCTCGCGTGGATCGGGGGCGGCGAGTTGCCCGAGGTCAGCGCGCGCGCCTTCGACGCCTGCGACCGCCTCGGCGCCTTCACCGCAGCGCCCGCGCCGATCCTCGTCGTCGAGACGGGCGGCGCGCCCTACGACGACGACTTGTACACGGCGCAGCGCGCGCTCGAGCTGTCACGCGAGGTGCGGGCGCCGGGTGCGCGCGTCCTGTGGATCGCGGACTGCGCGGGCGGCATCGGCCCGCCCTCCGCGCGCGAGCACTTCGTCGACCTGCTGGCGCGACCGCTCGATGAGGCGCGACGCGCCGAGCGATCGAGCTACGCGCTCTACTCGCACAAGGCCGTGCGCTTCGCCGACTACCTCGCCGACTGCAGCGTCGCTCTGGCGAGCCGCTTGCCCGCCGAGCTCGTGCGAAGCATCCATCTCGAGCCGACGTCCGACCCGAACGCGCTGCTCGCGCACTGGTTGGCCGACGATCCGCGCGCCGAGGTGTTGGTCGCGCGCGGCGCGGCGCATCGCCTGCACCTCGCACGCTGAGACTCAGCTGCCGATGTTGCGGTAGGTGAACCCGAGCCGCTCGAGCACCTTGCGCGAGTAGATGTTGCGCCCGTCGAAGATCACGGGCGAATTCAGCGCGTCGCGCACCGCCTCGAAGTCGGGGCGGCGGAACTCGTTCCACTCCGTCACGACGATCAGGGCGTCGGCGCCCTCGAGCGCCTTCATCGGGTTCTCTTCGTAGCGGATGCGGTCGCCGAGGTAGTGCCTCCGCGCTTCTTCGATCGCCTCGGGGTCGCACGCCGTGACCGTCGCGCCGGCTTCGAGCAGCGCGTCCACGAGCACGATCGAGGGCGCCTCGCGCATGTCGTCGGTGTTCGGCTTGAAGGCGAGACCCCAGAGCGCGAAGTGCCGCCCCGAGAGGTCCTCGCCGAAGTGGTCGGTGACGTAGTCGAACAGCACGCGCTTCTGCGCGTCGTTGACGGACTCGACCGCCTCGAGGATGCGGAACTCGTAGCCGTGTTCCGAAGCCGTCCGCGCCAGCGCTTTGACGTCCTTCGGGAAGCAGGAGCCGCCGTAGCCGCAGCCCGCGAACAGGAAGCGCGAGCCGATGCGCTCGTCCGTGCCGATGCCCTTGCGGACATGGTCGATGTTGGCGCCGACGCGCGAGCAGATGTTGGCGATCTCGTTCATGAACGAGATGCGCGTGGCGAGCATCGCGTTCGCCGCGTACTTGGTCAGCTCGGCCGACTCGACGTCCATGTGGATGATCGGCTTGCCCGTGCGCACGAAGGGCGCATAGAGCTCGTCCATGATCTCCGCGGCCCGCTGCGAACCCGATCCGATCACGACGCGGTCCGGCTTGAGGAAGTCGTCGATGGCCGCGCCTTCCTTCAGGAACTCGGGGTTGCTGACGACGTGGAAGTCGTGCTTCGTGTGCGCCGCGACCATCTCCGCGACCTTGCGCGCCGTTCCGACGGGCACCGTCGACTTGTCGACGATGACGGCGTAGTCCGTCATGTTCTCGGCGATGCTCTTCGCGGCGGAGAGCACGTAGCGCAGGTCCGCGCTGCCGTCCTCGCCGGGCGGCGTGCCCACGGCGATGAAGACGACCTGCGCGCGGTCGATGCCCGTGGCGTAGTCGGTCGTGAAGGAGAGGCGCCCGTCGTGCACGTTCCGGCGCAGCAGTTCTTCGAGCCCGGGCTCGTAGATCGGGACGATGCCGTCCCTCAGCTTGTCGATCTTCTCCTGATCGACGTCGATGCAGACGACGTTGTTGCCGCTCTCTGCGAAGCAAGTGCCGGCCACGAGGCCGACGTACCCGGTGCCAACGACAGCGATGCGCATGGGGACTGGAGTGGTTCGTTCGCGAGCGTGAGGGGGGAGACGAAAGGGCCTGGCAGACCGGGGAGACGGTTCGCCAGGGCCGCGAGCTTAGGATATCGTGGGCCGTTCGATCCGATCCGCGGGCGATTAACTCAGTGGCTAGAGTGCCTCCCTTACAAGGAGGAGGTCGGGGGTTCGAATCCCTCATCGCCCACCACCCCCGCGCCGGGCGCTGCCTCGGTCCGCGGCAGCGGATCGACCAGGTAGGCCCGGTGGCCGTCCGCGAGGCGCGCGACGAGCAGGGTGCCGCGGCGTCCCGAGCGGCGGGAGAAACGCGCTGCGAGCGCCTCGGACGAGTCCGCGTGGCCCCGCTTCTTCACGGTCAGCGGCCCGACGTCGTGCGCCGTGAGCAGCGCGCGGACCTGCTTGCGGTCGAGCGGCGCGCTGCCGAGCACGCGGAAGTACGCGAGGCCGGGCGCGGCCGTCGGCGCGGGTCCGCCGAGGTAGGCGAGTTCCCGGGCGAGCGGCCGCATACCCGCGGCCTTCGCGACGCGCTCGAGTTGGCCCGCGCGGATCAAGGCGGGGTCGGGGTCGGCGATCCACGCGACTTCGTGCGCGGCCCACGAGTCCAGTGCTTCGACCGACTCGCGCTCGCCGCCGACGCGCTCGTCGACGGACGTGCCGCGCAGCACCCGGGCCGCCGCGCGCGGGCGGTCCGCGGCCAGCTCGCCGAGCCACAGCACGGCTTCGACCAGCGAACCGTTCAGCGAGGTCCACTCGAAGGCGCTCGCGCGGGGCCCGGCGTGCAGCTCGGCGTGCCGCGCGGGGTCGTAGGCCGGCGGCAGCTTGATCGCGGCGCCGCGGCAGCGGTCCGCGAGCTTCAAGCACGCGGCAAGCGTCGGCGACCACTCGGCGGGGGACATGCTGCGGTGCTCGCCCGTGCGTCGGTCCGGGTCGAGCAGCAGCCAGTCGGCGTCGAGCGGGGGATGCAGCGCGTCCGCGACGATCACACGGCCGGCGTGACCGGCGCCGAGCAAGTTGGCGCGCGCGCGCCGCGCGAGCTCGGGGTCGCGGTCCGCGGAGACGAGCTGCGCGCCCGTCGCGGCGAGCGCGAGGCTGTCCGCGCCCAGTCCGCACGTCGCGTCGAGCACGACACCACCCGAGGCGCGCATCGCGAACTCGGCGGCCCGCGCCGCCGCGACGCGCTCGGGCGTCGCCTGTTCCAGACCGCGCCGCGTTAGAAATCGCAACCTGCCGGACGGGAAGCGCTTCAGCGCACGCGCTCGCAACTCGTGGAGTTCAGCAGCGATACGACCGCGCTCGGGTCCGAGCCGCTCGCGCAAGCGCGTGGCAATCGCGAGTGCATCGAGACCGACCGGTAGCTCGGCGAGCGCCGCCTCGAGCTCGGCGTCGTCAAGCGCGAGTCGACCCATCTCGGTACCCCGGACCAACTGTGAGAATTGCGCTGGCAACGGCGGGACGGCACCGATACTTTTGGACCCGTTGCGCGATTCGGGTGCGAAGCGGTTGGTTCCCCTTGCTCCGTCGCAGTGCAGATCCGGGTTCGGGGAGGAGATGCATGAGCCGTATCCTTGTCATCGATGACGATCCAGGCAACCGACTGATCGTGAAGAGTCGGTTGGGCGATCTCGGCTACGAGGTCCTGCTCGCGGAGACGGGGGCGGAAGGCCTCGTCGAAGCACGCCAGGAGAGTCTCGACATGGTGATGGTCACGGCGCCGCTGGGCTCCGGGATCGATGCGGTGGAGGTCTGCCGGCGCTTGAAGTCGATGCCGCAGACCGGAGTCGTCCCCGTGCTGCTGTACAACAACAATCCCGCGTCCGGCGACGAGATGGGTCGCGCGTACGACGCGGGCTGCGACGCTTATGTTGCGAAGAGCTCGATGCCGGTGCTCGACCACGTGGTCCGCGTGCTGCTGCGCCAGAAGTCGATCCACGCCGACCTGAAGGACCAGAACGCCGTGCTCGAGCGCCAGAACCGCGCGCTCGTCGAACAGGCGCAGTGCAAGGAGGATCGCGAGACCTCCCAGCGCGACGCAGGCGAGCAGAGCCTCGCCATCCGTCACCTCGCGGCCGGTCGCCCCGACGGCATGATGCTCGTCGACGCCGAGGGCTTCGTGCGGCGCGCCGACCGGGGTGCCTGCGAGTTCTTCGGAAACCGCATCGAGGGCAAGAACCTCGGCAGCCTCGCGCCGGCCAGCGGCCTCGAGGCCTTCGTGCGCGACGCGCGCTCGGAGTCCCGTGAAGGCTTCCGCTTCGACCTGTCGGCGATCGGCGGTCGCACCGCGCGCTCGCTGACCGCCTCGGTGGTCCCGCTCGTCACCACGCCCGGAGAGTCGGCGCGCGGACTGAAGGTCGTCTTGCTGCTCGACGTCGGGCGCCGGCGCATCGCCGCCGAGATGTTGCGCACCTCGGAACCGGGCATCCCGCGCCAACAGCTCGGCTCGCTGCTCGACGCCGCGCACGAGGTCTACAACCGCGCCGCGCTCGTCGGCGAGAGCTCGACCATGCATGCCGCGCGCGACCTCGTGCAGGCCTTCGCCAAGCACCCGCGCCCGGTCCTGATCGAAGGTCCGAAGGGCGTCGGCAAGCTGCGTCTCGCGCGCACGCTGCACTACAGCGGCCCTTTCTCCGGCGCCTTCCTGCAAGTGCGCTGCTCGGCCTTCGACGAGGCAGGCCTGGCGAAGGAACTCTTCGGCTACGTCCGCGAAGGCGGAGACGCCTCGTCCAGCCGCCCCGGCCTGCTGCACCAGGCGTGCGACGGAACGCTCTACCTCGAGGAACTCGGCGGCATGCCGAAGGCGGTCCAGGATCGTCTGCTCGAGTTCATGCGCACCGGGCAGGTCGTCCGCGAGGGCGGCACGCGCAAGGAACAGCTCGAGGTGCATCTGATCGCCTCCACCTCGGTCGACCTCGCCGGCCGCGTCAAGGAAGGCAAGTTCTCGAAGGACCTCTTCGCGCTCTTCGCGGAGTGTCGCATCGCGCTGCCGCCGCTCGTCGAGCGCGCCGAGGACGTCCTGCCGCTCGCGATCCATTACGTGTCGCGCTACGGCCCAGCGAACGGGGTGCACGAGATCACCGACGAAGCGCTGCACCTCTTCTTGCAGTACGACTGGCCGGCGAACGTCGCCGAGCTGATCGAAGTCGTGCGCGAAGCTTGTCGCCTCGCCACGGACGGCACGATCACCCCGGCGACGATGCCGCAGCGCCTGCGCGAGCTCGCGGAAGACCTCCCGACCCGCGAAGTGATCCCCGCCTCACCGCGCGAGTCCTCTCCCAACGGGACGCACCGCATCGGAGCCCCCAACGAGGTGCGCTCCTCCGGGCCCGCGGTGCGTCGCCACCACGAGTGGGACATCACCGACGATGACCCGATCAGCCTGGACCACTACGAGATGAAAGTCCTGCTGCGTGCGCTCGAACACGTCGACGGCGACAAGCTCGCCGCCGCGCGCCTGCTGAACGTCGGCAAGAGCACGCTCTACCGCAAGCTCAAGCGCTTCGGCATCCAGTAGAGAAGTACGGTACCGCGTTCGTTTTTCCAAAATAAGCGCACCGACGCCGAAGGCGCCGGTGCGCTTATTTTGGAAAAACGAACGCGGTACCGTACTTCTCTTCAGGGCAGCTCGAGTACGGCTTCTTCGCTGACGAAGTCGTACGCGCTGCCGCCCGCGGCGTGCGGGTTGAGCAGCACGGCGCGCACGCGCGCGACGTCCTTGGTGACGGCGCCGAGGCGCGCGCTGAAGGCTAGCACCTCGCGGTCCTCGGTGGGGTAGAGCAGCAGGTTCGTGCGCGCGAAGACCTTCAGCTGCTTCTCGATCCCGCCGCGCGGGTTCAGCGCTCGTGAGTTCCCTTCGGCGTCCTCGATCAGCACGCGCAGGTGCGCGAGCTGTTCCGAGCCTTCGTGGCGCAGGTTCACGCGCAGTTCGCCGTCGAAGAGCTCGACGCGCAGCTCGGGCCGCAGTCCGAGGTTCCGCGCGCGCAGCAGGTGCACGGGGTCGCGGCGGCTCGGCGCGGTGCGGCCGAGCGCGATGCGGACCGGCACGGTGATCAGTTCGTAGTCGTCGAGGGCCGCGCGCACCGCGGCGATGCTCGCCGGGTTCGAGGGATCCGCGTCCATCTCGCGCAGCCACTCCTCCGCGAGCTCGTCGGGGCTCGGCACGCGCCGCGCCAAGGAAGAGCGCGGGACGAGGTAGTCGGGACGGCGCCCGAGTTCGGCCGCGAGGTCGACACGCGGTCGGCCCGACCAGCTCTGCAGCGCAGCGCCCTCCGCTGTCGGCGTGGCGCGGCCGAGCAAGTCCCACACGTCGCGGTGCGACAGATAAGCGATCGAGCCGGGCCACGGCGAGCCGATCGTCACGTGCGGTTCGGTCTGGTCGCGCAGGTACACCCCGACGGCGCGCAGCAGCGCCGAGGTGCCCATCTCTTCGTCGAGACCGGCGCGCCCGAGTCCGTCGGCGAAGCCGTAGGTGCCCGCGCCCGTCGTGTGTTCGTCGAGGGCGGCGCGCCAGCGCTCGAGCGGCACCGGGCCGAGGTCGCCCGAGCTGCGGCTGCCGAGCCCGGCGAGCAACACCGCGGCGACGAAGGCGGTCCACGCCGTGCTGCGGACCCACTGCCGCGGGCTGTTCAGCGCGCAGATCATGCCTTCCTGCGCCGCGATCAGCGCGAGCGGGAGCGCCGGTAGGAACGCGCGGTGGAACGAATCGCGCCCGCCGCCGGCTGCGACGGCGACGACGCACCACAGCGCGGCGAGCTCGAGCGCGCGTCGCCCCGTGTCGCTCAGCCTCCCGCGCAGCAGATACCACGCCGCGAAGCAGACGAGCAGCGGCGAGGCGGAGACGGCCGCGAAGCCGAGCAGGTCCGAGAGCCCGTCGGACCAGCGGCTAGGGTCGTGTTCGAAGAGGTGCGCGAGCGTCGGCGACACGAGCGACCCGCCGAACGCACGGCGCACGAGCGTCAGCGCGACCGCGCCCAGCAGGGCCACGCCGAACGGCCAGAACGCACCACGTCCCTCGCGCTTCTTGCGCACGAGCTGCATCACGAACAGCGCGGCGGCGATCAGCCACCCCTCGGGTCGCGTCCAGCCCGCGAGCACCAGCGCGAGCGCGAGCAGGCGGTGGTAGTCCTTCTCGAGGCTCGCGAAGGCCGTTATCACGAACAGCATGAACAGCGGCCACTCGGTGCCGCTGACGGCCGCCGCCGCGAAGCCGCCGGAGATCGCGAGCAGCAGCGGCGCGATCAAGCTGGCGATGCGGTCCTGGTGGAAGCGCGACGACACGATCATCGTCAGCAAGCTCGCGCCGAGCCCGACGGCGGCTGCGAACAAGTGCGTCGGCCAGTACAGACGTTCGCTCACCGCGCAGATCCAGACCCACAAGGTCGACGGATAGGCGTCCGCGGCGTGCGTCCCGAAGTTCCAGCCCCAGTTGCCCTCGTAGGCGATCTTGCGCGCGACGCGGAAGGCGGCGTAGGCCATCTCACCCGGCGCGGCGAGGTCGCCGGACGGGTCGCTGTGGATCGCGAAGGCGTGCGCGACCAGCACGGCGAGGGCCACGAAGAGGGCGATGCTGCGGTTCATCTCTCGCGGATGCTATCAACCGGCGACGTCGATCACCTCGACGCCGGCGAGAGAGCGTTCGACCAGACCTTCGACGTCGAGCAGCGCTTCGCTCTCCTCGCAGACGTCGAGCCGCCCCTTGATGACCGCCTTGGGCGGCATGAAGACGGTGCAGCAGTCCGGCTCCGGCAAGGTCGACAGCTCGAAAGTGCCGATGCGGCGCGCGATTTCGATGGCCTCCTCCTTGTCGTAGCAGGAGAGCGGCCGGATCACCGGCAGCTCGGCGGCCGCGCCGATGCACGCCATGTTCTCGAGCGTCTGACTCGCGACCTGGCCGAGACTCTCGCCCGTCACCAGCGCCTTCATGCGCTGTGCTTGCGCGATCCGGCTGGCGAGGCGCTGCATCATCCGCCGGTAGAGCACGGTCCGGTACGGCGGCGGCGCGTTGTCGCGGATCGCCTCCTGGACCTCGGTGAAGGGCAGCACGAAGAGGCGGCACTCCGCTTGGAAGCGCGAGAGCGCGCGGACCAGCGCGACGACCTTCTGCTTCGATGCCTCGCCGATGTACGGGTACGAGTGGAAGGTCACGAAGTCCACGTGGCAGCCGCGCTTCATCGCGAGCCACGCGGCGACCGGCGAGTCGATGCCGCCCGAGAGCAGGCAGAGCACGCGTCCGAGCGTACCGCCCGGCAGGCCGCCGGGACCCGGAAGGCGCTTCACGAAGACGTACGCGCGCTCCGTGCGCACTTCGATGCCCAGCGTCAGCTCGGGGTGCTTCAGGTCGACCTTGACGTTCGAGACGCCTTCGAGCGCGCGCGGCGCGACGAACTGGTCGAGCTCGACGGAGGTCAGCGGGAAGCGCTTCTCGCTGCGCGAGCTGCGCACGCGGAAGGGGATCTCGACGCCCGGTGGGTAGTCGAGCAGCGCGTCGGCGAGCACGAGGCGCGCGATCTCGGCGATCGCTTCCGGCGTCGGTTCCGCGCCCCAGGCGGGAGAGACGGTCTTGATGCCGAAGACGTCCTGCAAGCGGCGCGCGACGTCTCCGACGCGGCGCTCGGGGATCACGGTGATGCGGCCGCGGCGTTGTTCGACGCGCAGCGGCGAGATCGACGCGCACGCCGAGCGCATGTTGCGGATCAGCGCCTGCTCGAACATGCCGCGGTTCTTGCCCTTGAGAGCCAGCTCGCCGTAGCGAACCAGTACCATCTCCGGCGCGGAAGCGTCGAAGTTCGTCACGACCGGACGGCTTGCAGTTGCTGGTGGACCACCTCGATCACGCGCAGCGCGGCGTCGAGTTCTTCGTCGGTCGTGCTGGAGGCGAGCGAGAAGCGCAGCACGCGCCGCGAGTCTTCCGCGTCGAGTCCGGCGGCGAGCAGCGCCGGGTTGACGTCCTTGCGCTTCGCGTTGCACGCCGCGCCCGCGCTCGCGAGCACGCCGGCCTGGTCGAGGTGGTGCAGGCGGACCGACGCCGGAACGCCCGGCAGGAAGGTCGTGATGATGCCCGGCATGATCTCTTGCCGCGGCGTGCCCGGTTCGAGCAGCTTGGCGCCCGGCAGGCGGTCGAGCAGCTCGCAGAAGCGCGCGCGCATGCGCGTGAAGCGCGCGATCGTCGCGGGACGCGCAGCCGCGGCGTCCGCCGCCGCGCGACCGAAGCCGGCGATGCCCGCGGGGTTCTCTGTGCCGGCGCGCAAGCCGCGTTCTTGCGGTCCGCCGTGCAGGATCGGCGCGAGCTGAACGCCGTCGCGCACGATCAAGGCTCCCGTTCCCTTGGGGCCGTGCACCTTGTGCGCGCTGACCGAGAGCGTGTCGCAGCCGAGTTCGCCCAGCGAGAGTTCGCGCTTGCCGAGGCCCTGCACGGCGTCGACGTGCACCAGGGCGTGCGGCGCGCGCGCACGCGTCAAGCGCGCGAGCTGGCGGACCGGATAGACGGAGCCGAACTCGTTCGAGACGAGCATCTGCGCGACGAGCACCGTGTCGGGGCGCAGCAGCTCCGCGAAGTGGTCGAGGTCGAGCGCGCCTTCCGCGTCCAGCCGCGCGAACTCGACCTCGAAGCCCTCGTCCTCGAGGGCGAGCGCGGCCTTGCGCACCGACGCGTGTTCCGTCGGCCCGACGATCAGGTGGCGACCCAGCTCCTTGCGCGCCCGGCTGCCGCCGAGCACGGCGAGGTTGTTCGCTTCGGTGCCGCCTGAGGTGAAGACCACCTCCGACGCGCGCGAGCCGGTCGCCTTCGCGACGAGTTCGCGGGCCGCGTCGATGGCGGCGGCGGCTTCGACGCCCAGGCGGTGCGCCGCCGAGGGGTTCCCGAAGGACTCGCCCAGGAAGGGTTCCATCGCTTCCCGCACGGCGGGCGAGAGCGGGGTGCTCGCCGCGTTGTCCAGATAGATGCGCTGCATCCCGGCCAGAATAGCGCGGGCCGCGCCGGCGTGGACCATTTGGCGCGCTCGGGCGCGCGGATCCGCGGGAGAAGGCGCGCGCGGCGAGCGGTCAGCGCGCGCCGGGGTCGATGGGCGGCAGTTCCGCCTCGACCGTGGCACCGGGCGGCACCTCGACCGCGATCGAGAGCGCGCCGGAACCCGCGCGCACCTCGAGCCGGTAGACCTCCGGTGGCAGGTCGCCGATCAGGAAGCTGCCGTCGGCCGCCGTCTTGACCGCGGGCCAGACGCGCTCGGGCAGGGCGTCGACCGACAGCAGGCAGATCGCGCCCTCGAGGAAGCGGCCCTTCGGATCGGTGATCGTCCCGCGGATCTCGCCGCCGGCGAGCTCGATGCGCAGGCCGTTCGCGCTGCCCGCGCGCGCGTGCACGAGCCGCCGACTCTGCGGCGCGCAGAGGTTCGGCCAGTCGCCGCCCGCGGACCAGGGCGGCAGCACGACGACGCGGTACTCGCCGAGGATCAGCTCCTCGAAGCGGAAGGAACGGTCGGCGCCGACCTTCGTGCGGCGCGGGACCGGCTCGCCGAAGCGCGAGACGGGCTTCGCCGGCAACAGCAGCACCTCGAAGCCGGCCAGGCCGCGCCCCGCGAGCGACGGCACGACTTCGCCGGCGAGCGGCGCGGTCTCGAGCACGGGGAAGTGCGGCAGCTCGACGAGGCTCGTCGCGAGCACCAGGTCGAGGTCGCTCGCCGGCGCGAAGACTTCGTATTCCTGCGTCTCGTGCTCGCGAGCCCAGACCGACAGGCGCTGCGGTCCCAGCGGCACGCGCACGATCCGGAACCGGCCACCCGAGTCGGTATAGGCCCAGCGCGGTTCGCGCGCGTCGAGCAACACGATGGCTTCGGCGATGGGCTGACCGCTCGGCCCGCGCACGAGCCCGGACAGTTCGACGGTCTCCATCGCGTCGCGCAGCGGCGGCAGGTTGGAAGGATCGCCGACCTCGACCGGCGCCGCCGCCCAGCTGAACGGACGCGCGTTGCGCGCCGCGATCGCGGTGACGAGCGTCAACAACGCGAGCAGGGGGAGGATGCGCAGGACGAGTTTCACGGGAGTCGTTGTACCGGCTCGGCCCGCGGGGATCGCGCGTCGCTCGCCGAATCGAGGCCCGCTTCCCGCGCGACCGCCAGCTCGGCGAGCAACAGCGCGCCGCCGGCCGCCCCGCGCAGCGTGTTGTGCGTCAGCGCGACCAGGTCCCACTCGCGCGCGCTGCGGCGGCGCAAGCGGCCCAGGATGGTGGTCATCCCGCCGAAGCGCGCGGCGTCGCGGCGCGGCCGCGGCGGGTCGGAGTCGTCCAGGAAGCGCAGCGGGCGCTCCGGCGCCGACGGCAGTCCGAGCTGCTGGGGGAGACCGCGGAAGCCCTCGAGCGCCGCGCACAGCTCCGGCTCGTCGGTGGGGCGGGTCAGTCGGACCGAGATCGAGAGCGTGTGACCGTCGACGACGGGAACGCGCGTGCAAGTCGCGCGGACGAAGGCGTCGCGCGGCCGCAGCACGCCGCCCGCGCACTCGCCGAAGATCACACGCGTCTCGCGCTCGAGCTTCTCCTCCTCGCCGGTGATCAGCGGGACGACTTCGCCGAGCATCTCGAAGGCGGACGGCCCGTCGAGGCCCGCGCCGGACACGGCTTGCAAGCTGGTCAGCTGGACCGCTTCGACGCCGAACTCGCGCACCAGCGGCGCGAGCACCAGCGACAGACCGATCGTCGTGCAGTTGGGATTGCAGAGCACGCGACCGCCGCGCGCGGGCGCGAGTTCGAGGTGTTCGGGATTCACTTCGGGCACGACGAGCGGCACCCCGCGCGTCATGCGGTGCGACGACGCGTTCGACACGACCAAGGCGCCGCGCTGCGCCCACGCCGACTCGAGCGGGCCGGCGACGTCTGCGTCGAGCGCTGAGAAGACGAGCGGAGGATCGCCCGCCGGCCACGCGTGATCGTCGGGCGCGCAGGACTCGACGCGCCGCTCCGCGAAGCGCTCGGGGATCGGCGCGTCCTGCACCCAGCGCGCCACCTCGCGGTACGCGCGACAGGTGGAGCGCTCGGACGCGCAGAGCGTCGTCAGCTCGAACCACGGGTGGTGTTCGAGCAGCCGGGCGAAGCGCTGTCCGACGCTGCCGGTCGCGCCGAGCAGGATCGCGCGGCGTCGGCGCAGTCGTGTGTCGATCACGAGCGCACCTCCACGCGAGCGCTGGACGTCCGCAGCGCGTGCTGCAAGTCCGCCAGCAGGTCGCGCGGGTCCTCGATGCCGACGGAGACGCGCACGAGATCCTCCGGCAACGCGCGGTCCGCGCGCACCGCGGCCGGGATCGACGCGTGCGACATCTTGCCCGGCAAGCTGATCTGCGAGCGCACGCCGCCGAAGCTGACCGCGATCGAGAACAGCCGACAGGCGTCCACCAGGCGGCGGGAACGCTCGAACGAACCGGTCTCGAAGCTGACGACGGTCCCCGGACCGTCCGCTTGGCTCGCGTGCAACGCGTGACCGGCGTGCGAGGGCAGGCCGGCGTAGTGCACGCGCGTGACGTCCGGGTGCTGCGCGAGAAAGCGCGCGATGCGGCGCGCGCTGTGTTGCGCGCGACTGACGCGCAGCGCGAGCGTCTGAACGCCGCGCAGCACCAGCCACGACTCGAAGGGTGCCAAGGCGGTGCCCTCGGCGTTCTGCACGAACACGACGCGCTCGGCGATCCGTTCGTCGCGTGTGATCACCGCGCCGGCCGTCGCGTCGCCGTGTCCGGCGAGGTGCTTCGTCGCGGAGTACACGACGAGGTCCGCGCCGAGCTCGAGCGGCCGTTGAAGCACGGGCGACAAGAAAGTGTTGTCCACCGCGAGCAGCGCGCCGTACTCGTGAACGAGACGAGCGACCGCGCGCAGGTCGACGATCCGCTGCAGCGGGTTCGTCGGCGTCTCGACGAGCACCAGGGCGGTCTCGGGGCGTAGCGCCGCGGCGACCGCGCCGAGGTCCGTCGTGTCGACGAAGTCGGCTTCGATCCCGAGCGACGGCAAGACCTGCGTGAGCAGGCGGAAAGTGCCGCCGTAGAGGTCGCTGCCCGCGAGGATGCGCTGACCCGCGCGCACGAGCCGCGTGATCGCGGTCAGCGCGGCCATGCCGCTGGCGAAGGCGGACGCGTGCGTGCCGCCCTCCAGCTCGGCGAGCTGTCGCTCGAGCACCTCGCGCGTCGGATTGCCGCTGCGCGTGTAGTCGTAGCGACCGCCGCCGAGCGCGTCCTCCTGCGCGAAGGTCGCGGTCTGGTAGATCGGCGTCGAAGTCGGAGCGTGGGGGTCACCGGGGACGGAGCCCGCGTGGACCAAGCGTGTGTCGAAGTGCATCGGGGCCGTCCTACTCCGCGCGCGCGAGCGCTCGCCTCTCGGCGCCGGAACGAGCCAGGTCCTGCAGGTCCGCGAACACGGCCTGCGCCGTCGGCCAACGACCGGCGCCCTTCCCGAAGAGCCGCGTCGTCGCGCCGCCCGCGTCGTGGACGAGCAGCGCGTTCTCCTCGCCGCGCACCTGTGCGAGCGGGTGGTGCGGCGGGAGCTGCACGACCCGCAGCTCGGCGCAAGGCTTGCCGTCCTCGAGCACGCACGAGGCGACGAGGCGCGGCACCGTTCCGTCGCGGGTCGCACGGCGGACGGATTCCGCGTCGAGGCCCGCGATGCCCTCGCGCGAACGCCACCTGACCGGCGGTGCACCGGCGAAGGCCGCGCGCGCCAGCAGCTCGAGCTTCTGCGCGGCGTCCGTGCCGTCGAGGTCGAGCGTCGGGTCGGCCTCGGCGAAGCCGGCGCGCTGTGCGGCGGCCACGGCTTCGTCGAAGCTCGCACCGGCGCAGATCGCGTCGAGCACGGCGTTCGTCGTGCCGTTGAGCACTCCGTCGAAGCCGCGCAGTCGACCCGCGGCGGCGGTGCGTTCGACGAGCTCGAGCGCCGGAACCGCGCCCGCGACGGCGGCCGAGGCACTGATGCGCGCACCGCACGACGACGCCAGCGTTTCGAGCGCGAGCCCGCGCCGCGCCAGCAAGGCCTTGTTCGCCGTGACGACGTCGAGCCCCGCGTGCAGCGCGGCGCGCACGAGGTCCTCCGCCGGGTCCAGCCCGCCGATCAGCTCGACGAAGACGTCGGGGTCGCGGAGCAACAGCGGTTCGAGCGCGTCGACGCAGAAGTCGTCGCCGAACGAGCGACGCGACGCGCGCCGCGGATCGCGGACGAGCGCGCCGACGAGCTCGAACTCGTCCGGCTCCGCCGCGAGCAGGCGCCGCACGCCTTCGCCGACCGTGCCGAGGCCCGCGAGCGCGACGCGCAGCGGACGTCGCCGCGGCGCCTCGTCGACGAAGCGGTCGTGCGGCGCGCCGACGAGGCTGGGTTGGGTGCGTCCGAGCGATCCGACTTCGAAGCGGAGCGCGGTCGCGGCCGCGTGGCGGATCGCCTTGTCCTGCACGACCCCATCGCCGAGCGCGAGCGCCGATTCGTAGCGCAGCGCGGCGAAGCGCTTCGGCTTCGTCGCGGCGCGCGCGGGATCCGACTCGTACAGGCCGTCGACGTCCTTCAGCAACACGCAGCGCTGCGCGCCGAGTCGCTCCGCCAAGAAGATCGCAGTCAGGTCGGACCCGCCGCGACCGAACAAGGCCGGCTGTCCGTCCTCGTCGAGGGCGTAGAAGCCGGGCAGCACGACGACGCCGTGCGCTTCGAGCGCGCCGAAGACGCGCGTCCGCGAGACCGACGTCGGTCGCGCGTCGAGGCGCGGACCATCGCAAGCGATGCCGGCGGCCGCGACGTCGAGGCGCGTCGCCGAGAGTCCGGCGCGCGCGAGGGCCAGCGCGAGCAAGGCCGTCGCTTCCGCTTCACCGGTGGCGAGCAAGGCGGCGAGCGCCAACTCGTCGCCGGACGAACGCCAGCTCTCCGCACGCCGCAGCAAGCGGTCGGTCGTGTCGCCGAGCGCGGAGACGACGCACAGCACGCGCCGCCCGGCGCGGCGTTCGCTGTAGATCTCGTGCACGGCGCGTGGCAGGTCCGCCGCGGAGCGCAGCACGGAGGAACCGAACTTGAGGACGGTGAGCGGACTGCTCATCGCGCACCTCCCGCCGCCGCGAGGGCCCGCGCGAGGTCCGCGATCAAGTCGTTCGGATCCTCGAGGCCGACGGAGAGTCGCACGAGACCGTCGCCGAGACCGAGCCGTTCGCGTTCGGCGGGCGGGACGCTCCCATGAGTCATCGTCGCGGGGTGCGTGACGAGGCTCTCCGCGGCGCCGAGGTTCTCGGCGAGCGAGAACAGCCGGGTCGAACGCAGGAACTCGAGGACGGCGGGCGTGCCGCCTTCGAGCTCGAGCGCGATCATGCCGCCGCCGTCGCGTTGCTGGCGCCGCGCCAGCTCGCGCTGCGGGAAGTCCTCGAGGAAGGGGTTGGCGACGCGCGCCACCGACGGGTGCTTCGCGAGGTAGCGCGCCACTTGCAAGGCGCTCGACGAGTGTCGCGCCATGCGCAGCTCGAGCGTCTTCAGCCCGCGCAGCGTCAACCACGCCTCGAAGGGCGACTGCGGAGCGCCGAGCGTCTTGCGCACGGAACGGAAGCACTCGAGCAAGTCGCTGTCGCGCGAGAGCAAGGCGCCGCCCAGCGTCGCGTTGTGCCCCTCGATCGACTTGGTCGTCGAGTACAGCACGACGTCGGCGCCGAACTCGAGCGGGCTCTGCAGCGCCGGCGTCATGAAGGTGTTGTCCACCACGAGCAGCGCGCCGCCGGCGTGCGCGGCTTCGGCCGCGGCGGCGAGGTCGCAGAGTCCCAGCGTCGGATTCGCCGGGCTCTCGACGATCACGAGGCGCGCGGGTTCGCGCAGGGCGGCGCGCAACGCGTTCGGATCGCTCGAATCGACGCGGTCGACACGCACGTCGAAGCGCGACAGGATCTCGGCGAGCAGGCGGAACGTTCCGCCGTACACGACCTCGCCGAGCACGACGCGGTCGCCGGCTTCGAGCGTGGCGAGACAGAGCACGCTCGTCGCGGCCATGCCGGTCGCCGTGCAGACGGCGGGCGGCGTCCCTTCGAGCGAACCGAGCGCGCGCTCGAGCGCCGCGACCGTCGGGTTCGTGTCGCGCGAGTAGGTGAAGCCCTTGTGGCGCCCGACCTCCTCTTGCACGTAGGTGGTCGACTGGTGGATCGGGGTCAGGATCGCGCCCGTCGTCGGATCGGGGCCGGGGCCGCCGTGGATGGAGCGGGTCGCGAAGGCGAGGGCATCGCGCAGCTCGGCGCGGCCCTCGAGGGGGGTGAGAGGCATCTCGAATCTCCGGTGGATGGTGTCGCTGGCGAGGAGGGGGAGCATCCCGAGCAGCGTCCGGCGGCCGGAGAGGTGAGAGCCTCAGGTGGCGCGCGCGGGTCGATCGCTGCCCGGGCCGGGCATCGCGTGGACCATCAGCCCGAGGGGCATCGGGCGGGGGATTCGGAGGGCGTGCGTCATCGCGTGGAGGGCCCCGTACCGGGGCGACAGCTGGACTCTACCCCCCTTCGGAGGGGCGTCAAGGGCTCCTGGAGCAAAAATATCATCCAATCCGGATTCGACGTTGTGTGCCCCTTCTCGGTCGGGCAAGGAGAGGGCCCGCTTCCGATCAGAGCAGTCGAAAGCGGGCCCAGGTCGCCGCTCGCCGCACTGCGGGCGGCACGGCGAGCGACGGAGGGTGCGCGGAGAGGTCTCCGTGCGTGCAGGGGCCGGCTCCCTCGAACCTTCCCCCTCGAGCGCGCCCCGGGCCCGGCTCGGCCCGTCGCGACGCGCCCGTGCTCAGATCCAGTCGATCGTCACCCCGGAGCTCAGGTTGCTGCCTTGGCCGCAAGGACCCTGCGGGTCGCGGAACCAAGCCTGGTAGTGGTGACGGTCGCCGGCCTGCGCGCCGCTGGACGAAGCGAGCGGAGCGCTGGTCTCCGCGCGGCCGGACGCGTCGATCGACAGCGTGGCGATGCGCTGCTGCGGCGCGCCGACGCACAGCAGTCCGTCGCGGAAGGCGAGCGCCGGTCCCGCCACGCCGCGGAAGAGGACCGCGGGTTGCTGAGCCGGGGCACCGGAGAGCCGCAGGTGCAGGTCGTCGTGCGCGATCCGCGCGCTCCCGCTGCTCTCCAGTCGTGCGCCCGAGCCGCTGCTGTTCGTGCAGCCCTCGAGCGCGGCGCCGAGGTTCGCGCAGGGGCAGTTCGTGGGCAGTCCGTCGCCGAGACAGAAGGGGCGCGCGACCGGCGTCTCGACGAGCTGCACCTCGTCGATCGCCCAGCCGGCGCCGAGGTCGGCGCTCCCGTCGTGCTGAAGGACGAAGAGCAGGCGGCACTCGAGCCCCGCGTAGAGGTCGGCCTCGGGGACCCAGAGGGTGACGGACTCCGTGTTGCCGTCGTTCACGAAGTCGAACTCGCTGCCGAGCCGGAGTCGCGGCAGTAGGGAGACGGACGGCGGGTCCAGGTAGACGGCCGCGTGGTCGCCGGCCTCGATGTCGAGCCGCGAGAGGAAGCGGAGCTCGAGCGGACCGCCGCCGGGCACGAAGCGCGGCGAGGCGAGGTTGCTGTTCCAGGCCCAGCCGGGGCTGCCGTAGCGGCATGGCGCCGTGGAGAGCGCGCTCGTCGCGAAGCCCGCCGGCGCGCCGCACTCGCCCGGCGCGGTGATGTGCCACATCTGGACGAGCTCGACGGGGAACCAGTCCGTGGCGCCGTTGTCGAAGTCCTCGACGAGGTGCGTCGTGTTCTGCGCGGCGGCGAGCGGGAGCGGAAAGGTGAGAGCGAAGACCGTGAGCGTGTGGCGCAGCATGAGGGGGCGTCCGAGTTGCGGTGGGAAGGACCGACCGGAAGTCCACACTACGCGCGCTCCCCAGAGCGTTCGTTCCGACCTCGTACGGATGCGGTGCGCGGCGCGTCAGCACGCGCGGGCGGCGCGACCCGAACGAAAGAACGGCCCCCGCGCGAACGCGAGGACCGTCCGGACTCGTGCACCGCGCGAGGGGCGCGGCACGCGAAGAGCGAGATTACTCGCTCTTGCCGTTGTCGAAGCTGATGTCGCTGACCGTGCGGGTCGCGCCTTCGACGTTGGTCTTGGTGAACACGGTGCCCGTGTTGTCCCAGGCGTCCGTGCCCCAGAACTGAACGGGGTTGAAGATCAGCACGTCACCGATCGCGGCGATGAAACCGACGAAGGGGTACACCGGGATGACGTCCTGGAGCAGGGCGCCGTGGATCCAAGCGTTCTCCGAGTACTTCGTGTCGCGCCACGTGTCCCAGGTGTACTGGACGCGGTTCGGGCCGGAGTTGCAGCCGGTGGTGAAGCTGAGGGCGAAAGCGACGGCGAGGCCGCCGAGGATGGATTTCTTCATGTTCTCTCTCTTCTGCAGTGAGGCCGGCGCCCAGCCGAAAGGGCGGGTACCGGCTCGAGATGGCCGCAAATCCTTCCGAACGGGATCGCGGCGTACAAGCCCCTAGCGGCGATTCCGAGTCTCAGGCGTGCGCGCGCAGGGCTTCGAGCAAGGTCACGCGCAGCTCCTCGGCCGGCGGAAACTCCGCGCAATCGAGGTGTTTCAGGCCGTCGACGAACTCCCCGAGGCCCTGCTGACCGGCATTCCGGTAGGCGAGCAACCGGACGCCGAGCTGCAGCTTGTCGCACAGGCGGGCCAGGCGCGCCTCGCGGGTCGCGGTGCCCGAGAACTCCTGGAAGCGCTCGAGGGCGGCGGGGGAGAGGTGCCGCAAGAGGCCCCGCGCCAGGCTGTCCTCCATCGCGGCCTTCGCCCCCTCGGGCAGGGCCCGGGAGGCCGCGCGCGGCAGATCACCGCTCTCCGCTTCAGGGGCGTCGTGCACCACGCAGAGGGCGACGACCCGGTCGACGTCCAGGGGCGGATCGACCCGCGGGGCGAGGGCCAGGGCGCAGAAGGCCGCGCCGAGGCTGTGGCCGGCGACGGACTCCGGCTCGGGGACGCCGTGGAGCAGCCAGCCGGTGCGCGGCAGGCGGTCGAGCGGCAGGAGTCGCAGCAGCGTGCGGAGGGCGTCTTCCATGTGGAATCGAATGGATGGGATCCGAGGGCGGACCTATACTGCCGCGTTCGCAACCGGGCCCCAAGGGCCCGATTCGCCGTCTTCGGCGGACTTCCAGCCTCTCCCCGCGTCCTCCCCCCGTCCGCATGCTCCTGCGCCTCAAGAAGGGTCTGCCCCAGCGCCAGCTCGACGCCGTGCTCGCCGAAGCGCGCGGCTTCGGCTACGAGTGCAAGTTCCTCGACGAGGGACGGCAGCTCTTGGCGCTCAGCGGCGCGCCCGGTCGGCCCGAACACCGCTCGCGCTTCGAGGACCTCGTCGGCGTCGCGTCGGTGCTCGACGCGGGTGACGCGCGCGAACGTCACGAACGCGCGCCCGGTCGTCCCGACCACGTGGTGCGCGCGGCGGGCGCGGTCTTCGGCGGCGGCGTGGCGAGCCTGATCGCCGGTCCCTGCGCGGTCGAGGACGTGACGCGCGTGAAAGAGATCGCGAAGCGCGTGCAAGCGCAGGGCGCGACGCTGCTGCGCGGCGGCGCCTACAAGCCGCGCACCTCGCCCTACTCCTTCCAAGGGCTCGGCCGTGCCGGGCTCGAGATGCTCGCCGAAGTGCGCGCCGAGGTCGGCATCGGTATCGTCACCGAGGTGATGGACCCGCGCGAGGTCGAGGCCACCTGCGAAGTCGCTGACATGCTGCAGATCGGCGCGCGTTCGATGTCGAGCTCGCCGCTGCTGCTCGAGGTCGGCAAGGCCGGCAAGCCCGTGCTGCTGAAGCGCGGCTTCGGCGCGACCGTGCGCGAGTTCTTGCTCGCCGCCGAGTACCTGCTCTCGACGGGCAACGAGGACGTCGTGCTCTGCGAACGCGGCGTCCGCGGCTTCGACTCGGGCGTGACGCGCAACCTGCTCGACGTCGGCGCCGTCGCGCACCTGAAGCGCGCGACCCACCTGCCGGTCGTCGTCGACCCCTCGCACGCCGCCGGCCGCGCGGACCTCGTGCGCCCCCTGGCGCGCGCCGGCATCGTCGCGGGCGCCGACGGCTTGATCGTCGAAGTCCACCCGCGCCCCGCGGAAGCCCACTCGGACGGTGCGCAGGCGATCTCGGTCGACGAGCTCGCGCAGGTCGCCGCCGACATGCGCGCGCTGCTCGACCTCGACGAGCGCTGCTTCGCCACCCAAGGACTCGAGCGCGCCAGCGCGTGACCCGCAGCACGGAAGAACGAGAGACGTGAGAACTCCATACCTCGCCGGCAACTGGAAGATGAACCTGGATCGGCGCTCCGCGCTCGACCTGGTCGCCGCTCTGCGCGAGCGCTTCGGCAACCGCACGGACGCCGACGCCGCCGTCTGCCCGCCCTTCGTCTACCTCGCGGAAGTCGTGCGCGCGCTCGACGGCTCGCCGATCAAGGTCGGCGCGCAGAACTGCTGCGACGAGGAGAAGGGCGCGTTCACCGGTGAGATCAGCGCCGCGATGCTGAAGGACATCGGCTGCGACCTCGTGGTGCTCGGCCACTCCGAACGGCGCGCGCTGTACGGCGAGGGCAACGAGCTGGTGAACCGCAAGGTGCACCGCGCTCTCGGCACGGGCCTCGAAGTGATCCTGTGCGTCGGCGAGTCGCTCGAAGAACGCGAATCGGGACGCACGGAGACCGTCGTGCGCGAACAGCTGCAGCGCGGCCTCGAAGGCGTCGATGGCGCGTCGATGCAACGCGTGACGATCGCCTACGAACCCGTCTGGGCCATCGGCACCGGCAAGGTCGCCACTCCCGAACAAGCCGGCCAAGTGCACGCGTACCTGCGCGGCCTGCTGACCGGCCTGCACTCCGAGTCGATCGCGGCCGGCGTGCGCATCCAGTACGGCGGTTCGGTCAAGCCGGACAACGTGCGCGAACTGATGGCCGTCCCCGACGTGGACGGCGCCCTCGTGGGGGGTGCGGCCCTCACCCCCGAAAACTTCATTCCGATCCTGGAATTCGACCGGTAACTGCAATGACTCTCGCGATCACCCTCCTCTACATCGTCTTCGTGCTCTCGGCCATCGTGCTGGTCACGATCATCCTGCTCCAAGAGGGCCAGGGCGGCGGATTCACCGACGCGCTCGGCACGGCCGGCAAGCAGGCCTTCGGCGTCAAGGCGCGCGGCATCCAGAGCTTCACCGGCATCGTCGCCTTGATCTGGATCGCGAGCGGCGTCGGCATCCACATCATGAACCGTCAGCATTCCGGCAGCAGCCTCGTCGGTGACGGGGCGACGATCGAGAACACGGCTCCGGCCGACTCCGGCACCGGCACCGGGAACTGACGAGGTTCACGTGGACGCCGCCGAAGTCTTCGAACTCTTCCGCGCGTCCGGCGCGATGCTCGAGGGACACTTCGAGTTGTCGTCCGGTCTGCACTCGGATCGCTACTTCCAGTGCGCGCTGCTGCTGCAGAACCCGCGCCGCGCCGAGCAGCTGGCGAAGGCGCTCGCGCCGCGCATCCCGAAGGTGGACCTCGTCGTCGGGCCCGCGCTCGGCGCCGTGACCTGGGCGCACGAGATGGCGCGCGCGCTAGGCGTCGACGGCATCTTCACCGAGCGCAAGGACGGTGAGATGGTGTTGCGCCGCGGCTTCCGGATCGCGCCCGGCACGAAGGTGCTCGTCGTCGAGGACGTGCTGACGACCGGCGGCTCGGCGAAGGAAGTGCTGCGCGTGCTGGGTGAGCTGGGCGCCGACGTCGTCGCCGTGGGTTCGATCCTGAACCGCTCGGGCGGCAACCCCTTCGAGGAATTCGGTCTGCCGCTCTACTGTCTCGCCGAAGCCGAGGTGCAGACGTGGAAGCCCGCGGACTGTCCGCTGTGCGCGGCCGGTTCCGCCGCGGTCAAGCCGGGCAGCCGCACCGGCACGGTCGGATCCAGCGGGGCCGCGCGTTGATCCGCTCGATGACGGGCTTCGGCTTCGCGGAGGTCGAAGCCGAGGGCATCTCGATCCGCGTCGAGATCCGCGCCGTCAACCACCGCTTCTTGCAGGTGCGGCAACGCGTGCCCGTCGAGCTGGGTGAGCTCGAACCGCGGCTCGAGGCGCTGCTGCGCAAGAAGCTCTCGCGCGGCGCGCTGAACCTGAACGTCAACCTGACGCGCACCGCTTCGCCGGGCGCCGTCGACCTCGACCTCGCCGTCGCCAAGCGTTACGCGAAGCTGCTCGAGCAAGCGTCGAAGGAACTCGCGCTGCCCAACGACGTCAGCCTCGCGAAGCTGATCGAGCTGCCCGGCGTGATCTCGCAGCGCGCCGACTCCGGCAGCCGCGAGCGCGAGCTGAAGCTCGTCGTGCAGGCGACCGAGAAGGCGCTCGCCGGCCTGCTCGAGATGCGCGAGGCCGAAGGCGCGCGGCTCGAGAAGGACCTGCGCAAGCACACCAAGGTCATCGCGAAGCTCCGCAAGCAGATCGGCACCCGCATGCCGAAGCTCGTCAAGGCGCACCAGGACGCGCTGCGCGCGCGCGTAGAGGAACTCGCCGGCGGCATCGCGCTCGCCGAAGCCGACATGGCGCGCGAGATGGCCCTGATCGCGGACAAGACGGACGTCTCCGAGGAACTGGCGCGGCTTGAGGCGCACCTCGAGGCGCTCGACGACGCGCTGGCCAAGGGCGGCTCGATCGGGCGGCAGCTCGACTTCCTCGTGCAGGAACTCTATCGCGAGGCGAACACGATCGGCTCGAAGGCCGGCGACGTCGAGGTCGCCCACGCCGTCGTGGAGCTGAAGACGAGCATCGAACGCGTGCGCGAGCAGGTGCAGAACGTAGAGTGACGGCGTGACGGACGGCCCCGCGGGAAAGATGGTCTTGATCTCCGGCCCCTCGGGCGCCGGCAAGTCCACGATCTGCCGCCGCCTGATCCAGGATCCGCGCGTCGAGTTCTCGATCTCGGCCACGACGCGCGCGCCGCGCGCCGGCGAGGTGGACGGTCGCGACTACCACTTCCTGACGCCGCAGCAGTTCCGCGCGAAGACCGCGGCCGGTGAGTTCATCGAGCAGGCCGAGGTGCACGGCAACATGTACGGCACCTTGCGCGCGCCGATGGAGCGCGCGATCGATGCCGGCCGCGTCTACCTGCTCGAGATCGACGTGCAGGGCGCGAACCAGATCAAGGCGCAGCAGATCCCCGGCCTGTTCATCTTCATCGCGCCGCCGGACGCGGAGACGCTGCGCCGGCGACTCGTCGGGCGCGGCACGGACAGCCCGGAAGTCGTCGAGCGGCGACTCGCGAAGGCGCAGGACGAGCTGCGCGAACGCGTCCGCTACGATCACGTCGTGGTGAACGACGATCTCGAGCGCGCGCTCGCCGAAGTGCGCGAGCTGATCGGTCTCGATACCGGAGTGCAGTCATGAGCCGCATCGTCCTCGGGGTCTCGGCCTCGGTCTCGCTGTACAAGGCGTGCGACCTCGCCTCGAAGCTGACGCAGGCCGGCCACGCGGTGCGCGCCGTCCTGACGGCTCGCGCGGCGCAGCTCATCAACCCGCAGCTCTTCGAGGCGGTCTCGGGCGAACCCGCCTACACCGACGAGTTCGACGCGACGCGCCGCTCGTCGATGGACCACATCGACCTCGGCCGTTGGGCCGAGCTGCTGGTCGTCGCGCCCGCCAGTGCGGGGCTCATCGGGCGTCTGGCGAACGGCATGGCGAGTGACCTGCTCACCACCACGGCCCTGGCCGTCCCGGCGGACCGCCCGCGCCTCGTCGCCCCGGCCATGAACCCCGTGATGCTCGCCCAACCGGCCGTGCAGCGGAACCTGGCGCGCCTCGTCGAGGACGGCTGGTCGCTGATCGAGCCCGGCGAGGGCCACCACGCCTGCGGCGACGCCGGCCGTGGCCGCCTGGCGGAGCCGGCGGAGATCCAGCGCCGCATCGAAGAGGCCGCGAGGACGTCATGAGCGGCGCGCGGCGGCCGAAGCCCGGTGCCCGTCGCGTCGTCGTCACCGCGGGGCCGACCCGCGAGCACGTCGATCCGGTGCGCTTCCTCTCGAACGAGTCCTCGGGCCGCATGGGCTTCGCCATCGCCCGCGCCGCGGCGGCTCGCGGCGACCACGTCACCCTGATCGCGGGACCGGTGCACCTCGAGACGCCGCCCGGTGTGGAACGCGTCGACGTGGTCTCCGCGCGCGACATGCTCGCCGCCGTCAAGGCCGCCTTCGAGCGGGCCGACGTGCTGATCATGAGCGCCGCCGTGGGGGACTGGCGCCCGGCCCGGAAACTCGCCGGAAAGTGGCGCAAGAAAGACGATGGCAGCGAGACCGCTTCCTTGGAGTTGGTCAAGAACCCCGATATCTTGGCCACTGTCGCGCGTGACAAGGGCGACCGGCTCGTGATCGGCTTCGCGCTCGAGACCGGGGACGGCCTGCGCCGCGCGCGCGCCAAAATGAAACGCAAGGGTGCGGACTACGTGGTCCTCAACGACGCCTCGGCCCTCAACTCCGAACGAGCCAGCGTGACCATCATCGGTCGCGACGGCTCCGAGCGACGCATCGACGCGCGCTCGAAGGACGAGATCGCCGCGGCGCTGGTCGAGCTGACCCACCCCGCCCCCGCGCAGTGAATCGAGCGGCCGCGGCGCGGCCCCTCGAACGTTCGCGGACAGGTCGCGCGGCGACCGAATCGAGGGGAACACACGCATGGCCGGAAAGGCCGGGCGCAAGCAGTCGTCCAAGCGCGGGACCAAGCAAGCAGGTCTGCTGGAGCGCTACAGAAGCATGGTGCGGGGATTCCTGTTCGGCGGAGACGTCGAGGAGGAGACGTCCGACCGCTTCCAGGAGATCAAGGGGCTCGTGCTGATCGGGCTCTCCGCCTGGCTGCTGCTCTCGCTCGTGACCTTCTTCGATCCGCGTGAGGATCCGCTCGCCCAGGGCATGAACCTGGGCGGCAAGTACGGGCACTACTTCGCCCGCGGGGCGCTGATCGGATTCGGCTGGGCGAGCTACCTGGCGGTGCTGCTCGGCTTCGCCTGGGGCGTCGTGATCATGGCCCGCAAGGCCGTGGCGTGGCCCGCGTTGCGCCTCTTCGGCGCGCTGAGCTTCGTGTTCTCCGTCGGCTTCCTGCTGCAGCTCGGTCTCGGTCTGACCGAGGTCCGGATCGACGACGTGCTCGTGCGCGTCGCGCGCAGTGACATCGGCGGCGACACTTCGCGCCTGCCGTACGGCCCCGGCGGCTACCTCGCCTTCAAGATGGAACCCGTGCTCGTCGAACAGTTCGGCCGCGCGGGTCTCTGGCTGCTGCTCTCGATCACCGCGGTGATCTCGTTCATGCTCGCGACCGAGATGGCGTTCTATCCCGCCATCGCCGCCTTCCGCGACTGGCGCGAAGAGCGTCGCGAGGTCTCGGAGAGTTCGTTGCTCTCGAACATCGGCACGTGGCTCGGCGCGATGTTCGTCGGCCTGTGGGACTTCCTGCGCGGCGCCGACCTCGAGGACGCGCCCGCCGCGACGAAGTCGAAGTCCAAGGCGAAGGCCAAGCCCAAGAAGAAGGCCGCCGCGAAGGCGAAGCCCAAGAAGGCCGCCGCCAAGCAGACCGCCGTCCGCGCCGAGGAAGAGGACGACGAGGAGGAGGACGAGGAAGAAGACGAGGACGAGTGGGAGTACGAGGACGAGGAGGAAGAAGAAGAGGACGAGGAGTGGGAGTACGAGGACGACGCGGACGCCGCTGAGTTCGAGGACCCCGCCGACGAAGAGGAGTGGGAGTACGAGGAGGAAGAGGAAGACGAAGAGGAGTGGGAGTACGAGGACGAGCCCGAGGAAGAGGAGGCCGTCGCCGAGATCACGCCCGCGAAGCCCAAGCCGAAGCCGAAGGCGGCTCCGCAGGTCTCTTCGAAGTCCTTGCCGTACGAGAGCCCCACGCCGCCCGCCGGGCCGTGGACCTTCCCCAGCCTCGACTTGCTGATCAACCCCGAGAACGCGGCCGGCGTCGACAACGAACACCTGCAGAAGTCGGCGACGAAGCTCGAGTCCGCGCTGAAGTCATTCCGCGTCGAGGCGGAGGTCAAGTCGGCGCAAGTCGGCCCCGCCGTGACGATGTTCGAGCTGACCGTGGCGGAAGGCACGCGCATGAACAAGGTCACGGCGCTCAGCCAGGAGATCGCCGCGGCCCTACAGGCGCGCAGCGTGCGCGTCATCGCGCCGATCCCCGGTCGCTCGACGATCGGCGTCGAGGTGCCGAACAAGACGCGGCGCATCGTTCGCCTGCGCGAGCTGATCCACAAGAACGCCTACGACAAGAAGTTCATGGCGCTCCCGCTGTTCCTCGGCATGGACGCGGAAGGCACGCCCGTCGTCGAGGACCTCGCGAAGATGCCGCACTTGCTCGTCGCCGGTCAGACCGGTTCGGGCAAGTCGGTGTGCATCAACTCGGTGCTCGCCAGCATCCTGCTGACGCGCTCACCGCACGACTGTCAGTGGATCCTCGTCGACCCGAAGATGGTCGAGCTCCAGATGTTCTCGAAGGTCCCGCACATGATGTGCCCGGTCGTGACCGACGCGCGTCACGCCACGCAAGTGCTGAACTGGGCCTGCGAGAAGATGGAAGGTCGCTACGAGCTGATGAAGGACGCCGGCGTCCGCAACATCAAGGGCTACAACAAGCTCGGTGAAGAAGGCCTGCGCGAGCGGCTCGGTGACAACTTCAACGAAGAACGCACGCCGCGCCACCTGCCGTACATCGTGATCGTCATCGACGAGATGGCGGACCTGATGATGGTCTCGAAGAAAGAGGCCGAGCAGGCGATCACGCGCCTCGCTCAGAAGTCGCGCGCCGTCGGCATCCACGTGATCGTCGCGACGCAGCGCCCCTCCACCGACGTCATCACCGGCGTGCTCAAGGGCAACCTTCCGACGCGCATCGCGTTCCAGGTGGCCTCCAAGATCGACAGCCGCGTGATCCTCGACGCGATGGGGGCGGAGAAGTTGCTCGGCAACGGCGACATGCTGTTCACGCCGCCCGGCTCGTCGACGATCAATCGCGTGCAGGGCGCGCTCGTCGAGGACGACGAGCTCCAGCGCGTGATCGACTTCGTCTGCGAGAGCTCGGCGCCGACCTTCAACCAGGAACTGGTTCAGACCGCGACGGGGACGGCGCCTCCGGGCGAGATCACCACAGCGGCCGGCTCGGGCCCGGACGATCCCATGTGGGATCAAGCCGTGCGCACGGTGTTGAAGACGAAGCGCGGTTCCGCTTCCCTGCTCCAGCGGGCGCTGGGCGTCGGGTACACGCGGGCCTCGCGACTGATCGACTTGATGAGTGAAGAGGGCATCCTCGGCGAACACCGCGGCAGCAAGTCGCGCGAGCTGATGATGACGCTCGAGGACTGGGAAGAGATGCACGGAACACCGATCGAACAGGGAACGGGCGATGAGTAAGAAGCAGTCGAAGTCTGACTGGGTGGACGCGAGCTTGGCCCTGGCGCTGGCCGCGGGCGGCGGCCTGCTGGTCCTGCTCTCCTTGCTGACGCTGAAGAGTGGCGGCTTGCCTTCGGGCGACGGAGCCCTCCCGGTGCTGGCGCGCGCGATGATCGGCAACTTCGGCCTGATCCCCGGGCTGCTCGCCGGCCTCGTGATGGCGCTCACGGGCTCGTGGATGTTCCTCGCGAACCGCTACGAGGGCGTCGTCCGTCACCTCGCGGGAGCGCTCTGCACGGTGGCCGGCCTCGCCGTGCTGCTCGGCGCGCTGTCCGAGGACGCGGGCGGCCGCCTCGGCGCGGCGCTCGGCGGCACGGCGTCGGAGTACCTGACCAAGCCCGGCGGCGCGGTCTTCGGCCTGATCGTGCTGCTCGCGCCCGTGTGGCTGTTCTGGTTCAAGGACCGGCTCGAGCTCGCCTCGGTGTTGAAATCCGCCCCGCGCAGCGGGGCCGACGCGGATGCACACGACGCCGGAGTCAGCGTCGCGGAAGCGGAAGCGCTCGCGCCGGTGATGCCCGCCCCGATCTCCGCGGGGCAGGCGGCGCCGGAACTCTCCAACCCCTATCCCGAAGACGTCCGCCTGAAGGGCGCGCTGCCCGCGGGCACGCTGCCGCTCGACGCGGACGGCCACGTCCAGATCGCCACTCCGCCCGATGACGACCACGCCGAGCACGCGGATTCGCTCTACGATTCGTCCGTGCACCGCTGGACTCCCCAGCGTGACGAGCCGGCCGACGAACCCGCTGACGACGATCTGGCTGTGGCCGTCGACGAGTACGACGGCGACGAGCTGGGCGAAGTCCGTCTGCTCGACTCCGGCGCCGACGCCGGCGATCCCTTCGCCGAGCACAGCTACCGGCCCGAGGCCGAGGGGCTCGTCGAGTCCGAGCCTGCGGTCGAAGCACTGACCGCCGCGCCGAACGCCTCGGGCGCGACGCGCCTCACCGACGCCTACCAGCCGCCGCGCCCGAGCTGGGAGGTCGACGACGACGAAGAGCAGGTCGAAGAGAGCGTCCCGCTCGAGGTGACGGAAGCGCTCGAGCTCGAGGACGAGTCCCTCGAGGAAGCCTCCACGGAGGTCAAGGCGTCCTACTACGACGACGAGGACGAGGAGGAGTCGTACGGCGAGGACGACCTCGACGACGAGCGCTACTCGGACGACGACGACGAGGACGAAGACGACGACGAGGACGACGAGGAAGAGGACGAAGACGACGTCTACGAGGAAGAGGACGACTACGACGAGTCGTACGACGAGACCTACGCCGAGGACGACTCCGAGGAAGAAGAGGAGTACGAGGAGGAAGAGGAGCCCGAGGAGGAACTCGAGGAGACCTACGCCGAGGACGACTCCGAGGAAGAAGAGGAGTACGAGGAGGAGGAGGAGCCCGAGGAGGAACTCGAGGAGACCTACGCCGAGGACGACTCCGAGGAAGAGGAGGAGTACGAGGAGGAAGAGGAGCCCGAGGAAGAACTCGAGGAGACCTACGCCGAGGACGACTCCGAGGAAGAAGAGGAGTACGAGGAGGAGGAGGAGCCCGAGGAAGAACTCGAGGAGACCTACGCCGAGGACGACTCCGAGGAAGAAGAGGAGTGCGAGGAGGAGGAAGAGCCCGAGGAGGAACTCGAGGAGACCTACGCCTCCGACCAGGACGACGCCGACGACGTCGAGGAACCGGCGGCGGAGGCCGAGCCCGAGGAACAGCCCGTCGCGCAGGGCGTCCCCGGCGAGTTCCAGATGGACCTCTTCGACGAACCGCCTGCCGCGGCCCGCCCGGCCGCCCGGGTGGCGGTCGACGCCGGCGACACCGAGCCCGAGGTCGTCCTGGCCCCGCAGGCCGCCGCCGGCGACGGCGCGCGCAAGATCTCGGCCCAGCTCCTGACCGACGCCGGGAACCTGTTCCTCTCCGAGAACCGCGTGGCCGTCTCGATGCTCCAGAAGCGCTTCGCGCTCGACTTCGACCAGTCCTGCGTGATCCTCGACGAGCTCCAGGAGCTCGGGCTGATCGGTCCGTACGTCGACGGCACCCAGCGCGATATACTGATGAGCTCCGAGGAGTGGCTGGAACTGACCGGCCAGTCCTGAGCCCGCGCGCGCCCCGTCCCCTCCGGAAACGAGGACTCCGGGGCGCGCTGCTCCTGCCCCCGAACTCCGTGAGCGATCCGACCTTCGTCTCCCTCGTCCACCTCGGCTGCGCTCGGAACCTGATCGACTCCGAGCTGATCCTCGGACGCATGGGCGAGCAGGGACTCGTCGTGACGGACGATCCTTCCACCGCGCACACCGTGGTGGTGAACACCTGCAGCTTCATCGGCCCGGCCCAGACCGAGTCGGAGAACGCGATCAAGGACCTGCTCGAGCGCAAGGCGCGCGGTGAGATCCAGGGCGTCGTCGTCGCGGGCTGCCTCGTGCAGCGCTACCGGCGCAAGCTGCAGGAACGCTTCCCGCAGGTCGACTTCTTCGCCGAGATCTCCGACTACACCGACCTCGCGCGGCGCGTGCGCGAGCTGGCGGACGGCCGCAGCGTGCCGCGCTACCTCGAGGGTCCGGCCGAGCGCTCCGCCGCGCTGGTCGAAGGCGGCCGCCTGCGCGCGACGCCCGGCTCGTACAGCTACCTGCGCATCTCGCACGGCTGCGACCACAAGTGCACCTTCTGCACGATCCCGTCGATCCGCGGCCTGCACCGCTCGAAGCCGATCGAGAACCTGGTGAACGAAGCGCGCGAGCTGGCGGACGAAGGCACGCGCGAGCTGATCCTCGTCGCCGAGGACTCGACCTGGTGGGGCCGCGACATCGGCAAGGAACTGCCCGAGCTGCTCGAAGCGCTGGGCGAAGTCGACGGCATCCGCTGGATCCGCTTGATGTACGCCTATCCCAACCGCTTCCCGTGGGACGTCGCGCGCCTGATGCGCGAGCACCCGAAGGTCCTGCCGTACATCGACATCCCCGTGCAACACGCGGCGACGCCCGTGCTGCGCGCGATGGGCCGCGCGGGCTCCGGCGACCAGGTTCGCAAGGTGCTCGGCCGCCTGCGCGAAGAGGTGCCCGACCTCACGATCCGCACGACCTTCCTGATGGGCTTCCCCGGCGAGACCGACGAGGACGCCGCCGAGGTCGTCGACCTCGTGCGCGAGTTCCGGCTGTCGCGCGTCGGCGCGTTCACCTACTCGCCGGAACCCGGCACGCCGGCCTTCGAGCTGCCCGGACAGGTCTCCGCGGCGGACGCGGAGGCGCGCTACACGGCCGTGCTCGAGGCGCGCGACGAAGTGCTCCTCGCTTCCCAGGAAGCGCTGATCGGACGCGAGCTCGAAGTGCTCGTCGACGAACCCGCGCGCGGTCGCGACTACCTCGTGGCACGCGGTCCGATGGACGCACCGGAAGTCGACCTCTTCGCCCTCGTCACCGGCAGCGACGCCCTGCCCGGCGACTTCCTGAAGGTGCGCGTCGAAGGCGTCGGCGAACAGTTCGACCTCGTCTGCACGCCGGACGACGGAACCGCTTCGTGAACATCTTCGAACACTGGCCCAACCGCATCACGGCGAGCCGCTTCCTCGGCGCGCTGGTGCTCTTCGTGGTCTTCGCGCTGTGGGGGGACCGCCCCGCCGAGGAGATGACCACGGTCTTCGCGTCGACCTGCTTCTGGCTGTTCGTCGTCGTCGCGGCGACGGACTTCCTCGACGGTTGGCTCGCGCGCCGCGACGGACACGTCTCCGCCTTCGGCCGCATCGCCGACCCCTTCGTCGACAAGGTGCTCGTGCTCGGCACGATGATCTTCCTCGCGACGATGCCGTGGTCGCGCGGCTGGATGCCCGCCTGGGTCGTCGTGGCGATCCTCGCGCGCGAGTTCCTCGTCACCGGCATCCGCGGCTACGTCGAAGCCGCAGGCAAGCAGTTCCCGGCCGACGCCTTCGGCAAGCTCAAGATGGTCGTGCAGTGCATGGCCGTCGGCAACATCTTCTGGATCTACGCCTTCGACTGGCCGGAAGGCTGGCGCGACGCGTGGTCGATCCTGGCGCACGTGCTGGTCGGCTTGACGGTCCTCGCCACGATCGGCTCCGGCGTCACCTACGTCCTGAAGACCCCCAAGGTGCTCAGCGGGGAACAGGCTTGAACCGCTTCAAGTACGCGCTCGCGACGTGCGGCTTCCTCGGGGCCGTTCCGTTCGCGCCGGGCACTTTCGGCACGCTCGGCGGCGTGCTCATCGCCTGGGCGCTCGCGGGGACCGAACAGTTCCGTCTGTGGGTGCTCGTCGCGGCGGCGGTCGTCACGGCCTTGGGCATCGCGCTCGGCGACTGGGCGGAGCGCTACGCGGACGGCAAGGACCCGCAGTTCTTCGTGCTCGACGAAGTCGCCGGTTACCTGCTGACGATCTGGTGGTTCGAGGGTCCGTCCCTGCTCGCGCTCTTCGTCGCCTTCTGCGCCTTTCGCTTCTTCGACATCCAGAAGCCCTTCCCGATCCGCAAGGTCGAGCGCGTCGGCGGCGGGGCCGGGATCGTCCTCGACGATCTCGTGGCGGGCGTCTACGGTCTGCTCGTCGTGATGGTGCCGGCCCGACTGTTGATCGACGCGCCGTGGAGCGCGGCTTCCTGAGATGGCGGCACGCAGGAACACGCGCAGCGGCGGAGCCGGCGTGACGTCGCTGCGAGCGCAGTTCGCGCTCGCCATGACGATCGCCCTCGGCGTCGTCGTGCCGATGGCGAATTACTTCATCTTCCAGACGACGTCGAAGATGCTGGACGAGGGGCAGCGCGTCGCGCTGGCCGACGCCGTGACGACCACGGCGACGGAACAGGTCGCCGGGAGACAACCCGTGCCCCTGGACGAGGTCGTGCAGCAGGACGGCCACGTGCGGACGCGGCGCGCCAGCTTCGGTCCGAACGACGCGCGCAAGAACGGGACGCTCTACCAGCTCACCTCGGGCAAGACGGAGGTCGGCGACCCGCTGATCGTCTCCGACGAGATCGAGGTCAAGAACACCAGCCTGCTCCGCCTGATGGTCTGGCTGACGCTGCTCGTCGTGATGATCGGCGGCGTGGTCGCGGTGGTCGTCTCGGGCGCGATGACGAAACCGCTCGAGTACCTCGCCGAGGACGTGCGACAGATCGCGCGCGGCAACCTCGGGCACCACACGCGGGTGCGTGGGGGGGGCGAAGTCGCCTCGGTCGCGAAGGCCATCGACCGCATGGCGCACGACCTGCGCGAAGCGCGCGAGGCCGAACTCGACCTCGTCGCACGCGAGCGCGAGATGGAAGTCGCCGGCGAAGTGCGTGAAGCGCTGCTGCCGCAGTCGACGCCCTTGCTCGAGGGGTACGAGCTCGCCGGCTTGCACGTCGAGTCGGAACAGTCCGGCGGGACCTTCCACGACTTCATCGACTGCGACGACGGCTCGGTCGGCATCCTCGTCTGCGACGTCAGCGGGCTGGGCCTGCCCGGCGCGCTCGTCGGCGCGACGGCGCGCTCGTACCTGCGCAGCGAACTCGCGCGAGCCGTCAGCGTCGAAGACGCGCTCAGGCGCGTGAACCGCCACATCGCGGGCGACATGCGCCGCGGCATGTACGTCACCGCGCTCTACCTGCGCCTGCGCAAGGACTCGAACGTCGCCGAGGTCGCGTGCGCCGGCCACAAGCTCCCGCTCGTGCGCTCCAGCGCGGACGGCACCGTGCGTCTGATGCAGCCGGAAGGGATCGCGCTCGGCTTCGACAAGGGCCCCGTCTTCGACCGCGCGCTGCAGGTCCAGAAATTCGAGGTGCAGCCCGGCGACCGCCTGGTCCTCTCGGCGGCCGTCGTCGCCGGCGTCGTGAATTCGCGCGGCGAGGAACTCGGCGAGAAGGCCTTCTACGGCCTCGTGAGGAAGATGTCCGACCTCCCGAGCGAAGCGATGATCGACGCGCTCGTGACCGCCGTCGAGACCTACGCCGACGGCGTCCCGTTCCCCTCCGACCTCTCGCTGGTCTGCGCCGCGCGCACGGCCTGAACCCGCACGGCGCACGCCATGAAGATCACCGCCTTCCAACAGCTGATCGAAGACATCTACTTCGAGCGCGACTCCGCGCGCGGTCTGGCCGGGACCCACATGTGGTTCTGCGAGGAAGTCGGTGAGCTCACGCGCGCGCTGCGCCGCGGTCATCAGGACGAGCTCGAGGGCGAGTTCGCCGACGTCCTCGCCTGGCTCTCGACGCTCGCCTCGATCGCGGGCGTCGACCTCGAAGCCGCCGCGCTGAAGAAGTACGCGAAGGGCTGTCCGCGCTGCGAGTCCACGCCTTGCGCCTGCCATTGACGAACGATGGCGAGCGGCGCGGGTGCGGGGTCTCTGTTCGGGACCGTCGATGAGTCGGCGGCCGCGGAAGGACCGTTCGCCGAAGTCGCCGTTCAGAAGCCGCTGCGCTGCGAGTTCACCTACCGCGTCCCCGCGGAGTTCGTCGAGGCGCTGAAGCCGGGCATGCGCGTCGCGGTGCCCTTCGGCCGCAAGCGCGAGGTGGGCGTCGTCGTCGCGCTGACGGACCGCTGCGACTTGCCGGCGTCCAAGACCAAGGCGATCGCCGCCGTGCTCGACGACGAACCGGTCGTCGACGACGACCTGCTCGAACTGACGCGCTGGATGGCGGGGTACTACGCGTGCTCGTGGGGCGAAGCGCTCGGCGCCGTCCTGCCCGCGGCGCTGAAGCGCGAGAAGGGGACGCGCAAGCGGCTCGTCATCGCGCCGGTCGCGGGCGTCGGCCAGGAAGAACTCGCCGCCGTCGAGGAAGCGCACCCGAAACAACACCGCTTGCTGCGCACGCTGCTCGAGATCGGCGAAGCAACCGAGCTGCGCGATCTGCTGCGCAAGCTGAACCTGTCCGACGCGCCGGCGAAGACGCTGGTCAAGCGCGGCTGGGCGACGATCGAGCGGGTCGAAGTCGAGGCGGACGCGCTGCTCTCGGGCGACGCGACGGACCGCGTGCGGCCGGAACAACTGTCTTCGCAGCAGGCCGACGCGGTCGGCGCGATCGCCGGCGCGCTCGACGACGGCGAGTACCGCACCTTCCTGCTGCAAGGCGTGACCGGCAGCGGTAAGACCGAGGTCTACCTGCGCGCCATCGAACACGCGTTGGCGACGGGGCGCGGCGCGATCGTGTTGGTCCCCGAGATCGCGCTGACGCCGCAGACCGTCGGTTGGTTCCGCTCGCGATTCGGTGAGGTCGCGGTGTTGCACAGCCGCATGACCGACGCGCAGCGCTACACGATGTGGCAACGCCTGCGCCGCGGCGAGGCCAAGGTCGTCGTCGGCGCGCGCTCGGCGATCTTCGCGCCCGTGCAGGACCTCGGCGTGATCGTCGTCGACGAAGAACACGAACCGTCCTTCAAGCAAGGCAACGCGCCGCGCTACCACGCGCGCGACGTCGCCGTGGTTCGGGCGCACCGCGCGAAGGCGGTCTGCGTGCTCGGTTCCGCGACGCCCTCGCTGGAGAGCTGGCGCAACGCGAAGGCGGGGCGCTACGAGCGCCTGATGCTCTCGGAACGCGTGCACGGCGGCCGCATGCCGGCGATCGAGATCATCGACATGCGCGACGAGCTGCCGGAGCAGAAAGGGCCCAAGCTCTTCTCGCGCCGCCTCTCGATCTACTTGCGCCAGACGCTCGAGCGCGGCGAGCAGTCGATCCTGTTCCTCAATCGGCGCGGCTTCGCGCCGGTCCTGTGGTGCCCCGCCTGCGGCGAGACCGTGCGCTGCAAGCAGTGCGACGTCGCGATGACCTTCCACCGGCGCCACGGCAAGCTGATCTGTCACTCGTGCTGCGAGGAGATCACGCCGCCGAAGAGCTGCCCGTCGTGCACCGCGCCCGGCGTGCGCTTCCTCGGCCTCGGCTCGGAGCGCATCGAGGACGCGCTGTCCGAAGCGCTGCCCGGCGCGCGCATCGCGCGAATGGACTCCGACACGATGCTGCGCCGCGAGGACTACGAGCGCACGCTCGACGCCTTCGGCAAGGGCGAGCTCGACGTGCTCGTCGGCACGCAGATGATCGCGAAGGGCCTCGACTTCCCGCGCGTCACGCTGGTCGGCATCGTCTCCGCCGACTCGGGCCTGCACCTGCCCGACTTCCGCGCCTCGGAGCGCACCTTCCAGCTCCTCGCGCAAGTCGCCGGCCGCGCCGGCCGCGGCGAGCTCGAGGGCCGCATCGTGATCCAGACCACCACGCCAGACCACGACGCGATCAAGCGCGCCGCCGAACACGACTACGAAGGCTTCGCCGCCCTCGAGGACGAACTGCGCGAGGACCTCGGCTACCCGCCGCACGGCCGCCTGATCCGCGCGGTGCTCGAGGACACGGACGAGTCGAAGGTGCGCGACGCGTCCCGCGCCCTCGCCGACCTCTTGATCCGCGACGTCGCCCCGAAAGGCGTGATGGTCCTCGGCCCGGCGCCCGCCCCGCTCGCGATGCTGCGCGGCCGCCACCGCCACCACATCCTGCTCAAGGCGCCCCCGAACAGCGCGGGCCTCGCGAAGGCGCGCGACCTGCTGATCGGCTTCGCGGAGGAGTTCGCGCGACCGCGGACGACGATCGACGTGGACCCGGTGGGGTTGCTCTGAGGGGTGCGTCTGTGTCGTCGCCGACTTGGTGACGATTCGTGCGAGACCGATTGGCGTGGGACGGGTTGCGTCGCCGCGTCATGCAGAGATCCCGCATTCTCGTGGCGTTCTTCGTGGTCGCGTCGTCCACCATCGCCGGTGCCAGCGCCGGGAGCTGGTCCGAGTATCGCGGCTGCGCCGTGAGCGCCTCCGGACGCTGGGAGGCGGCGAGCCTCCGCGACGGCGGCGTCGAGCTTCGCGACACCGAGCATTGCCGCTCGCGGCTGTTGGAGCCGCGCTCGAAGACGTACTTCCACGTGCTGTGCTTCTCGCCCGACGAGTCGATGCTCGTCGGCGCGGACCACGGCGGCACGATCGTCCGCTGGGACCTCGACTTCGGCTGGAACTTGCCGGGGAAGCAGCTGCGCAAGAGCGCCGATGAGGGCGAGCCAGAGGCTGCCGGCCGCAAGCAACGCGGGAACAAGACGTCTTGGTACTTGGGACCGCGAATCTCCGTCTCTCCCGACGGGTGTCGCATCTTCGCGGCCTGGGAGGACGGGACTCGCGAACTGTACTCGCGAGGCGGTCGTCTCGTCGCCGAGTTCCGAGACCAACCGACCGCGCCGGAGCCAGACGAGCAGGGGTGGGTGTCACTCGGAGGGTGGTTCGACGCGCGTGACGTCGCGTGGTCGTCGGACTCTTCCGACATGTTGCTGCGGCTAGGAAGCACGGTCTCCGTGTTCGACGCTCTGAGCGGTCAGCCACGACTGCGAGAGGACGAGCCGATCAAGATCGAGGTCGAGGGTGTAGTGCATTCGTGCGCCCTCAACAGCGACGCGAGTCGCATCGCAATCGGCTACGGGAACATGTACGTCGGCCTGTTCGACTTCCGCACGAGCGAGAAGCTCGTCGAGTATCGGTACACGGATCCGTTCTTCCTCGACAAGGAAGCCGCCGTCCACCAACTCGCGTTCTCGCCTACGGGTGATCGTCTCGCGTTCACCTCATCCGGCGGTGCCTATGTCGGAGTGTTGGACTCGACGACGCTCGAAGAACTCTACGACTCCGACTTTCGCGGCGGGCACTTCGGCGAGATCCTGCGGCTCACGTGGCTCGCGGACGGGGACGCGATCGCCTACTGGTTCGACTGCGGAGCCGACGGCGTCGAACTACTCGATCTGCGCGAGGCGCCCAGGCGCCTGGGTCACCGAAACCTGGTCTGGCCGAGTTTCTCGTCGGGAGGCGTGGTGGCGATCAAGACCGACGACGGATCTCTCGAGGCGCTCTCCTTCGACGAACTCTTCGAGCGCGGGGAGTTCATCCCCGAAGTCGAGGGAATCGAGAAGGACGACTGAGTCGCCCCGCGCTCACCTCGCCCGCACGCCCTCCACCATCTCCCGGAAGCGCAGGAACAAGTGCGACGAGTCCAGGGGGCCCGGCGCCGCTTCCGGGTGGTACTGCACGCTGAAGATCGGGAGGGTCTTGTGGCGCATGCCCTCGACCGTCATGTCGTTCAGGTTGACGTGCGTCAGCTCGAGGGTGTCGGGCAGCGAGTCGGGGACGACGGCGAAGGAGTGGTTCTGTGAGGTGATCTCGACGCGGCCGGTCAGGTTGTCGCGCACCGGGTGGTTCGCGCCGTGGTGGCCGAAGGGCATCTTCGAGGTTCTGGCGCCGAGCACGATCGAGAGGATCTGGTGGCCGAGGCAGATGCCGAAGATGGGCAGCTTGCCGACGAGCCGGCCGACGGCTTCGATCGCGGGCTTCACCGCGGCAGGGTCGCCAGGTCCGTTCGAGAGGAAGAGCGCTTCGGGTTCGAGCGCGAGCACGTCTTCGGCGGGTGTGTGCGCGGGCACGACGGTCAGGTCGAAGCCGCAGTGCACGAGGCTGCGGAGGATGTTGCGCTTCGCGCCGAAGTCGTAGGCGACGCACTTGATGCGCTCGCCGTTCGCGGACGGCATCCAGTCGGGGTAGCTCTCGTCGTAGCCCGCCTTCCACTCGTAGGCTTCCTTGCAGCTGACGAGGGCGGCGAGGTCGCGGCCGTCGGTGGAGGGCGCGGCCTTGGCCTTCGCGACGAGCGACTGCGGGTCGGAGTCGGTCGTCGAGACGACGCAGCGCAGCGAACCCTCGGTGCGCGTCAGCTTCGTGATCATGCGCGTGTCGACGCCGTCGATCGCGACGATGTTCTGCGCGATCAACCAGTCGGTCAGCGAGCTGGTCGAGCGGAAGTTGGAGTGCACCGAGGCCATCTCCTTCATCACGAAGGCCTCGGCCCAGCCGCGCTCCGACTCGTCGTCCTCGGACGCGACGCCGTAGTTGCCGATCAGCGGGTACGTCATCGTCACGATCTGGCCGGCGTAGGAGGGATCGGTGAGGATCTCCTGGTAGCCGGTCATCGCCGTGTTGAAGACGAGATCGCCGGTCGCTTCGCCGCGGGCGCCGACGGCGCGGCCCTCGAGCACGGTGCCGTTCTCGAGCGCGATCCAGGCCTTGTCGTTCGATTGACTCATCGCTTCGTCGCTTGGGGGGTGCGGTTGATCAGCGCGGCCTGGTAGCCGGCGCCGAAGCCGTTGTCGATGTTCACCACCGAGATGCCGGAGGCGCAGGAGTTGAGCATGGCGAGCAGCGCGGCGACGCCTCCGAGGGACGCACCGTAGCCGACCGAGGTCGGGACCGCGATGACGGGGCGCTCGACCAGTCCGCCGACGACGGAGGGCAGCGCGCCTTCCATGCCGGCGACGACGACGAGCGCGCGCGCTTCGCGCAGCAGGTCGGTGCGTCCGAGCAGGCGGTGCAGGCCGGCGACGCCGACGTCGTTCAGGCGCTCGACGCGCGCGCCGAGCATGCGCGCCGTGACGGCGGCTTCCTCGGCGACGGGCAGGTCCGACGTGCCGGCGCAGACGACGAGCACCAGGCCCTCGCCTTCGCCCGCGTCCGGCGGCTCGACGGTGATGCAGCCCGACGCCGGGTGGTGGACGGCGCGCGGGATCTCGGCGCAGAGCAGCGCGGCGGCGTCGTCGGTCGTGCGCGTGACGAGCAGGCGGTCCGAGTGCTCGAGCAGCGCGCGCGAGATCTCGACCAGCTGCAGCGGCGTCTTGCCCGCGCCGTAGACGACTTCCGGGTGACCGCAGCGCAGCTCGCGGTGCGTGTCGAGTTGGCTGTGACCCAGGTCGTGGATGGGCGGCGACGACAGCCGCGAGGCGGCGGCATCCACCGGCACCTCGCCCGCGCGCACTCCCTCGAGGAGGCTCAAAAGCTCGTCGATTCCCATGCTCCCGCCGCCGTCAGGGCGCCGATTTCGGCGAGCATTCTAGCGTGGATCGGCCCGCGCGGCGCGCTCGGACGAGGCAGGATTCGGGCCCGCCCGCGAAGCCTCACTTCGGGTAGCCGAAGGCGATCAGCTTCCAGCGCCCGTCGGTCCACCTCCAGCGCGTGTCGCTGACCAGCCCGCCGGCCAGCTCGTAGTCGACCTGCAATCGCTCCTTCGACTTGACCTGCTGCGTCCAGCCGACGAGGTCCGGCGGCTCCGCGACCCAGTTGCGCTGCTTCCAGTACTTGCGGAGCCCGTTCCCCACCATCGGCGAGTTCGCGTGGGCCGCGATCGCCTCGACGTCGCCCCGCTCCCAATCCTCGCGGAACGCCTGCAGGGTGGAGGCCGGATCGCTCGGCTGGATGCTGTACCAGTAGCCGGTGCCGCCGAGCACGGCGAGCAGCGCGACGCCGGCGAGGATCCACGCGGCGATGCGGCTCTCGCCCTTGCTGTGCCGCTTCGCGCGCTCGCGGTGCTGACCGCTCACGGAGGGGCCGCTCGGCTTCGCGCGCTCCTCGAGCGCCTTCCGGCGGTACACCTCGGGCATAGCCTGGAGCAAGCGTTCGCTACGCCGCGCTTGGAGGACGCCCGCCCAGGCTCCGAAGCAGACCAGGGCGTAGCCTTCTCCGTTGGGGTCATCCTGCCGCAGGAGCGAGGTGACGATGATCGTGATCGCGATCAGCGTGTAGATCGACGCGAAGGCCGTCAGCGCGGCCACCGGCCTGCGGTCCGCGTACCCGTACGTCCAACGCGCGAAGAACCCGAGCGCGATCGCGGCGGCCACCAGCGCGAGCGCCTGGACGCGCATTCCGTACATGAAGGAGAGCAGCGCCGCAGCGACCCCGGCCATCACGCCGACCACACCCGGGCCGAGGATGAAGTAGCCCTTCAGGGCCTTGTGGTTCTTGCGCCAGCGCTTCAACTCGGCGTTGATCCGGCGCAGCTCGTCATTGTCCGCGGGGGCGTCTGCATCGGCGTCCGAAGCCTCGGGAACCTCCGCGGCGACCAACGGAGCCCCGCACTGCTTGCAGTTCCAGACGCCGTCGGCGCGGGGGACGCGGTAGTTGCGGCCGCACGGGCGACACCTCATGCGAATGCTCATGGATCAGCTCCCTGGTACGAGTCGGCTCGGCGGGGCAGTCTAGCGTCGGGGCTCGCGACTTCGCGACTTCGCGAGTCGGTGACCGAGTGGCGCGTTGCGCGCGGGAGTCGCGCGACCGTCTCGCGTAGAATCCGGCCATGCCGGACTGCTCGCAGACCTCGATCGAACGCATCGCGCTCGGCTGGGACGCGCCGCCCCAGGCCCGCGCGGCCGAGTGGCTCGTCGAGCGCTTCGGCGACGACCTGGAAGGCGTGCTCGTCGCGCAACCCGGCGCGCGCGGCGGTCGCCTGTTGCGCGAACACCTCGCGCGCATGCTCGGACCGCGCTGGCGTCCGCCGCAGTTCGTCACGGCGGGTCAGCTCAGCGACGTGCTGCTCGGTCTCGAGGGGCACGGCGCGACGCGCACCGTGCGCACGCTCGCGTGGGTCGAGGCGCTGCGCGGACTCGACCCGCACGACCTGCGCCGCATCGTCGCGCGCGCGCCGCAACCGGACGAACACTCGGCCTGGCTGCGCCTGGCGGAAGAAGTGCGCGGGCTGTTCGGCGAGGTGGCGGCGGAAGGCATCGGCTTCGATGCGATCGCGCGCGGCGAAGCGCTGCCCGCCGAAGCCGCCGGCGAGTTGGCGCGCTGGAAGGCGCTCGCTCGCGCGCAGGAACGCATGGCGCGCGCGCTCGAGTCCGAGGGTCTCGTCGACCCGCACTTCGCGCGCCTCGCCGCGATCGAGGCCGGGAAGGTGAACGTGCCGCGCGCCGTCGTGCTGATCGGCGTCGTCGAGAGCACGGGACTGCTCCGTCGCGCGCTCGACCTCGTCGACTGTCCGAAGACGGCGCTGCTGCTCGCGCCCGACGAGCTGCGGGACTGCTTCGACGACCACGGCAGTCTCTTGCCGCGCAAGTGGATCGAGCGCGGGACTTCGATCGGCGCCGACGACTGGCGCGTCGTGCAGGGGCCGGACGACCAAGCGCGCGCGACGGTCGAGGCGATCGCGGGTTGGGACGCGCGCTACGCGGCGGAGGACGTGACGATCGGGCTGTGCGACGCGGAGGTCGCGCCTTACTTGAAGCGACGTCTCGCTGCCGTCGGTGTGCGCGCGCGGGACGCGGCGGGCCTGCCGATCGCGCGCACGGCGCCCGCGCTGCTGCTGGAAGCCGTCGCCGACTACTTCGACGGACGCCGCTTCTCGGCCTTCGCGGCGCTGGTGCGTCACCCCGACCTCGAGGCGCGCTTGCGGGCGGACCGCCCCGACCTCGAAGCGATCAGCTTGCTCGACGCGTACCAACCGGAACACTTGCCGGCGGTCGGGAACGGCGAGTGGTTCGGGCACCACGCCGCGCGGCTCGCCGAGCTGGCGAAGTCCGTGCACGTCCTGCTTGGTGAACTCGACACGCCGGTGATGCGCCCGCTCAGCGGTTGGGCCGACGCGACGCGCGAGCTGCTCGACCGCGTCTACGGCACTCGCACGCTGCGCGACGACGTCGAGGAGGATCGCCGCCTAGCCGGCAGTCTGCGCGCGATCGCGGGAGCGCTCGACGAGATCGACGCGCTGCCGACCTCGCTGGAGCTGACCGGCGGACCGTCGGTGATGCTGTCGCTGCTGTCGCGCATGATCGCGAACCTCGCGGTGCCGTCCGCGGCTGCCGCTCCGGGCGTTCCCACGATCGAGGTGCTCGGCTGGCTCGAGCTCGCGCAGGACGACGCGCCGGCTGTCGTCGTCACCGGCTTCAACGACGGCAAGGTGCCCGAGAGCGTGCGCGGCGACGCCTTCTTGCCCGACAGCCTGCGGCGTTCGCTCGGCTTGATCGACGACGACCGGCGCTTGGCGCGCGACCTCTACGCGTCGGAGCTGCTCGCGCATTCGCGCGACACGTGCGTGTTCCTGACGGGTCGTAAGAGCCTCGCCGGCGATCCGCTCGTCCCGAGCCGCATCCTCTTCCACTGCGCGGACGACCGACTGCTCGATCGAGTCACGCGCTTCATCGAGGGAGCGCGCTCGCCCGAAGCGCCCGCGGAACCGGAGAACGCGCGGCGCGAGCTGCCGCGGAAGGCCGAGGGTGAGACGGTCGGTCGCATCTCGGTCACGGGATTCAAGCACTACTTGAGCTCGCCGTACGCGTTCTACCTGCAGCGCGTGTTGCGCCTCGAGACGGGCGACGACCGAGCACGCGAGCTCGACCCGATGGGCTTCGGCAGCCTGGCGCACGAGGCGCTCGAGGAGTGGGGGCGTGACGAGCGCGCCCGCGACGAGTCGGACGCCGAGCGCATCGCCGCGGACATGGTCGCGAAGCTGCGCGGCATCGCGCGTCGGCGCTTCGGCGACGAACCGTTGCCCGCCGTCGCGCTGCAGGTCGAACAGATCGCGTGGCGTCTGGAGCACTTCGCGCACGAGCAAGCGGCGCTCTACGCCGCCGGCTGGCGCGTGCGTCACGTCGAGTGGTCGCCCGAAGGCGGCTGCGTGCCGTTCGAGGTGGACGGCATCCCGATCGAGCTGAGCGGCAAGATCGACCGCATCGACCAACACGCCGAGACGGGTGAGTTCATGCTGCTCGACTACAAGACGGGCGAGACCATCAAACATCCACTGCGCGAACACCGCAAGTCGGACGGGACGTGGACCGACTTGCAGTTGCCGCTCTACGTGCACCTCGCGGCGAGCGTACTCGGCGGGCGCACCCCGAGCGTTGGCTATGCGCGACTCGGTCGGGACGCGAAGACGATCGACGTCGTGACGCTGCAGGACTTCTCGCCGAAGAGCAGCGAACCCGAGTCGATGTCCGAGAGCCTCGCGTCGGCGTTCGAGGCGGCGCGCGAGGTCGTGCGCCGGATCCGACGCCGGGAGTTCTTCCAGCTCGGCAAGTGGACGCCGCGAGAACCCGTCTGGAACGCGCTGGGCGGCGGCGGGCTCGTCGTCGCGTCCCTCGACGACGGCGAGGAGGACGAGCAGTGATCGAGCATCGGCACGTGCTCTTCCTGGCATCCGCCGGGACGGGCAAGACCTTCCAGCTGACGAACCACTTCCTGCGGCTGCTGTTCGACGGCGTTCCGCCGGAACGCATCCTCGCGACGACCTTCACGCGCAAGGCGGCGGGCGAGATCCTCGACCGCGTGCTCGAGCGGCTCGTCGAGGGCGCGCACGGCGGCGCAGGGCTTACGCAGCTCGCGCACTTCGTCGCGCGTCCGGGGCTGAGCGCCGACGAGTGCGTGCGCTTGCTCGGCGGGCTGACGCGCGCCATCGACCGCTTCCAGGTGCGCACGATCGACGCCTTCTTCGTGCAGCTCGCGAACCTCTTCGCGCTCGACCTCGAGCTGCCGCCCGACTGGTCGATCGTGGACGAGCGCGAGGACCTGGAGTTGCGCGACGAAGCCGTGGCGAGCGTCCTCGGCGACGGCGACAAGGCGGAGCGCCTGGAGCTGCTGCGCGGCCTGCGCGCCGGCGCGGCGCCGAGCCGCGTGCACGACGAGGTGCTCAGCCGGCTCGACGAAGGGCGCGACCTCTACCTGGAGAGCAGCGAAGAAGCGTGGTCGTGCGTGCGCTCGGTGGGCAAGCTCGAGCCGAAGGCACTCGACGCGGCGCTCGGGAACCTGCGCTCGGCGGAGTTGCCGCGCAAGAAGAACGGCGATCCGGACTCGCGCTTCGAGAAGGCGCTTGCGGTCGCGCTGGAAGCCGTCGAGAAGGAGGACTGGAGCGTGCTCGTCGAGAAAGGGCTGGGACGCGCCGTGCTCGACTGCAGCTGCGCGTACTACAAGGTTCCGTTCAGCGACAGTCTGATCGAGTCCTTGACGCCCGTCGTCTCGCACGCCGTCGCGTGCCTGGTCGAGGAGATCGCGCAGCGCAACGCCGCCCTGCGCGAGCTGCTGCGCCGCTTCGAGGAACGCTACCAGCAGCTGAAGCGTTCGCGCGGCGCGTACCGCTTCGACGACCTGCCGCTCGCGCTGGCGGGCAATGCGCAGGCGAACAACCCGCTCGAGGAACGCGAGCTCGACCTGTGGTTCCGACTCGACGGGCGGCTCGACCACCTCTTGCTCGACGAGTTCCAAGACACTGCACCGCTGCAGTGGCGCATCCTCGCGCCCGTGGCGGAAGAGGTCCTCGCCGACGGCACCGGCGAGCGTTCGTTCTTCTGCGTGGGGGACACGAAGCAGTCGATCTACGGCTGGCGCAAGGCCGAACCGCGCTTGCTCGCGGGGCTCGCGGCGAAGTACCCGGTGCTCGAGGAGACGTACATGACGGAGAGCTACCGCTCTTCGCATGTGGTCCTCGACACCGTCAACCGCGTCTTCGGCAGGGTGGGCAAGAACGAGGCGTTCGCCGCGGAAACGCGCGAAGTCGAGCGCGCGGCGGCGGTCGCGTGGGAGGCGAGCTACCAAGAACACGTTGCGGCGAAGGACCTGTCCGGAGCCGCCTTCGTCGTGCTGGCGGACGAACCGGACGAGGAGCGCGGAGAGAAGACTGTCGACTGCGTGCTGCGCCGCTGCGTCGAGCGCGTCACGCAGATCCGCGCGGAGGCGCCCGCGGCGACGGTCGGCGTGCTGCTGCGCCGCAAGGCGTGGATCCCGAGCTTGATCCACGCGCTGCGCGAGGCCGGCGTCCCGGCGAGCGGCGAGGGCGGCAACCCGCTGATCGACGCAGAGTCCGTGCAAGCGTTCCTGTCGTTGCTGCACCTCGCCGACCACCCGGACGACAGCGCGGCCGCCTTCCACCTCGCGAGCACGCCGTTGGGCGCGCGCGTGGGGCTCGGGCTGGACGTCGACGAGGCGGGCCGACGCGCGTGGTCGCGCGAGATGCGTGCGCGGCTCGCGGACCAAGGACTCGGTGCGCTCGCGGAGGAACTCGCGTCCACCGTCGCGCACGACGCCGGTTGGAACGCCTGGGACCGGCAGCGCTTCGCGCAGCTCGTCGACCTCGCCTACGCCTTCGAGGACCGTGCGGGGCTGCGCCCGACCGACTTCGCGGAACACGTGCGGCAAGAGCGTGTCGAGGCGGGCGTCGGCGCGGAAGTGCGCGTCATGACGATCCACGCGTCGAAGGGACTCGAGTTCGACGCCGTCGTCGTGCCGGAACTGCACGCTTCGCTCGGCGGAAGGCGCGACGCGCTGCTGAGCTTGCGCCGAGATCCCTACGGCATGATCGACTCGGTGTCGGTCGCGCCGACGAAGGAACTCTCGCTCGGCGATACGGAGCTGCAGGAGCTGTACGACGGCGCGACGGCGGCGTCGATCATCGAGGCGCTGTGCGTGATCTACGTCGCGCTCACCCGCGCGGCGCGGCGCCTCGACATCGTGCTGCCCTACGTCGACCGCGAGAAGGAGTCGGCCAAGGAGTCGAAGAGCGAACTCCCGCTGAACGGTTCGGTCCTGCTGCGCTACGGCCTCGTCGAAGACCTGGATGCCGAGGTCGACGCGGACGGCGTGATCTGGGCGCACCCCGAGAACAGCGCCGACTGGGCGGAGGGCTGTGCCGGCACGCGGGCGACGGAGACGGCGCCTGCGGAGCAGCCGAAGTTCCACCTGGCCGCGTCGACGCACACGCGCAGCGCGCCGACTCGCACTGCGTCGGCAATGGAAGGCGGCGGCTCACGCAGCGCGGGATCGCTGTTGCGACCCGGCCGCGGCGCGACGGTGGGGACGGTCGTGCACCGCTGGTTCGAACGCGTCCCGTGGATCGACGACGAGCTTCCGACCGACGACGAGCTGCGCGCCCTCGCGCGCACCACGACTCGCGACGCGCAGATGGTCGAGAGCGCGCTCGGCATCTTCCGCGAGAGCACCTCGTCGCCGGCGCTGCGCGAGGCCCTGTCCGCCGCGAGCTACGACACCGCCGGAGGACGCACGGTCGTCGTGCGCAACGAACACGCCTTCTCCGTCTTCCTGCCCGACGAGCACGGCGAGCAGGAGCTCTGGAACGGCGCGATCGACCGCCTCGTGCTCCTCTCGGACGGCGACCGCGTCGTGAGCGCCGACGTCATCGACTACAAGACCGACAGCCTTCCCGACGCGGATGCCCTGCAGGCGCGCGTCGAGCACTACCGCCCGCAGCTCGAGAACTACCGCCGCATCGTCTGCGCGCAGTTCGACCTCGACGCGGCCGCGGTGCGCTGCCGGCTGTTGTTCCTGTCGACGGGCGCGGTCGTCGACCTCTGAGGGTCAGCGCGCCAGCGCGTCCGCGGACCAGTCGAGCACGCGGCCGGCCAGCAGCAGCTCGTTGCCGAGTCCCGCGATCATCACGGCGTTGTCGGTGCAGTAGGCAGGCGAAGGGAAGTGCACGCGGATGTCGTCGTGCGCCGCGCGCTCGTGCATCAGGTCGCGCAGGCGTCGGTTGCATGCGACGCCGCCGCTGACGATGACGCGCGAGAGGCCCGCTTCTCGCGCCGCGCGCAGCGTCTGGTCCGTGAGTGTGTCGACGACGGCCTCCTCGAAGCTGGCCGCGACGTCCGCGGGCGCCTCGATGTCTTCCGGAGCCGGCGTCGCGGCCAACGCGTCTCCGCCGCGCAGGTGGTACAGCACGGCGGTCTTGAGGCCGCTGAAGGAGAAGCCGATCGAACCGTCCTTCGCGCGGTAGCGGGGGAAGCGCACGGCTTCGCGGTTGCCCTTCGCCGCGAGGGCGGAGACCGACGGCCCGCCCGGGTAGGACAGGCCGAGGAGCCACGCGACCTTGTCGAAGGCTTCGCCGGCGGCGTCGTCGAGCGTCGTGGCGAGCGGCACGATTTCGAGCGGGGACAGCGCGCGGTAGAGCGTCGTGTGTCCGCCGGAGACGACGAGGGCGATGCACGGGTACGGATCCTCTTGCGCCTCCATCGTCGCCGCGTAGACGTGCGCTTCGATGTGGTGGACGCCGACCAGCGGCAGGCCGCGCGTGAACGCAAGCGCCTTCGCCGTCGAGAGCCCGACGAGCAGCGATCCGATCAGCCCGGGCCGTTGCGTGACCGCGATGGCGTCCAGCCCGTCGAAGTCGAGGCCGGCCTGCTCGAGCGCGCCATCGATCACCGGCAGGATCTTCTCGAGGTGCGAGCGTCCCGCGATCTCGGGGACCACGCCGCCGTAGACCGCGTGCTCGGCGATCTGGCTGTGCACGACGGAGGAGAGGACTTCTCGCCCGTCTCGCACGACCGCGGCTGCCGTCTCGTCGCAGGACGACTCGATGCCGAGGATGGTCGCCATCAGTGCCCGTCGCTCTCCTGCGCGATGTCGCGAGCGCCGGTCAGGAGCTGCACCGCGGCGTCGAGCTGCGCATCGACCGGGTGTCGGTCGAGGAGCTCGGCTCCGATCTCCTCCTCCCAGTCGAGGATGTCGTCGAGCAGCGCGAGGGGCGCGCCGTAGTGTTGCGTGTGCAGGGCGATCGCCTTGCGTTCCTCTGCGCTGACGGGCACCTCGAGGTCGGGAGCGATGCCGTAGTCGCGACCGTTGTCCGGGTCGCGCTCGAGATTGCGGTGCGCGGGCGTGTAGTAGTAGCTCGTCGTGACCTTGGCGATCGTGTGCTCTTCCGGGTAGCGACGGATCGTCTGCACGAGTCCCTTGCCGTGCGTCGGCGCGCCGACGAGCACCGCGGCGCGGTGGTCCTGCAGCGCTCCCGCGAGCACTTCGGATGCGCTGGCGGAACCCTGGTCGACGAGCACCACGAGCGGGAAGCCTTGGTACCACGCCTGGTCGCGTTCGGCTTCGTAGTACGTCGGCTTGCCGCGGCCTTCCGTGGAGACGATCACGCCCTCGGGGACGAAACGACGCGCGATCTCGACCGAGGCGCTCAGCACGCCGCCGGGGTTGCCGCGCACGTCGATCACGAGCGCCTGCATGCCCTGTTCGCGCAGCCGTTCGAAGGCGGCTTGGAACTCGTCGGGCGTCTCGTGGCTGAAGCCGAGGATGGCCAGGTAGCCGACGCCGTGCTCCTCGTCGAGCATGCGCGCGTGCCGCACGTTCGGGTCGACGATCGAGCTGCGCCGGATCTCGCAGGTGCGTTCCGATCCGTCGAGCCCGACGACGTCGAGGCGCACGAGCGTGTCGAGTTCACCTTCCAGCGCGGCCTGGATCTCCGCACGGTCGAGGCCTTCGATCGGTTCGCCGTCGATGGCGCGGATGCGGTCGCCGACGCGCACGCCGGCGAGCATCGCTGGGGAGCCGGCCAGCGGGAAGAGGACTTGTCCGCTGCTCAGATCGCCGCGGAATACGGCGCCGATGCCGACGAAGCGCCCGCGGGTCTCACGCTCGACCTCGCGCGACTCGACGACGTCGTAGTAGCGAGAATAGGGGTCGAGTTCGCCGATCATGCCCTTCAGCGCGTCCTTCACGAGCGTGTCGTGGTCGACGTCGCGGACGAAGTTGGCGGAGACGAAGTCGCGGACCTCGCGGTAGTGCTGCAGGTCGGGATCCTCACCGGCTTGCAGCCACGTCTGCACGCCCAGCATCAGCGCGGCGCCGGCGGCGAAGCCCACCACGAAGGTCGTGGCCCCCTGCCCCTGTCGGTCTCGTCGAAGCATGGAGGCGATTCTATCGCCCATCCGGCGCGGTGCACCAAGCGCTCGCTTTCGCGCGACGCACGAGAGAGGGGACCGAGGCCTGCGCCGCGATCCCCTCCATCAAACCGCTGGTGTTCGCACTCAGGCCGCGCCCAGCTCGGCGAGCGCCTGCGCGGCTTGCTCGTCGTTCGGGGCCACGCCGTGCCAGCCGGGCTGACCCTCCATGAAGGAGACGCCCTTGCCGATCAGCGTGTGGCAGATCAGGGCGCTCGGGCGGTCTTCGACCTCCTTCGCCTCGCAGAGCGCTCGGTCGACCGCTTCGACGTCGTGTCCGTCGACATCGACCGCGTGCCAGCCGAACGACTCGTACTTCTCGCGGAGGTCGCGCACGTTCATCACCTTGCGCATCTCGCCGTCGATCTGGACGTTGTTGAAGTCGACCATCACGGTCAGATTCGCCAGCGAGTAGTGTGCCGCGCTCGTCGCCGCTTCCCAGACCTGTCCTTCTTGGCTCTCGCCGTCCGACGAAGCGACGTAGACGCGCGTGTCCCAGCCGTTCATGCGCGCGGCCAACGCCATGCCCGCGCCGACGGACAAGCCGTTGCCGAGGCTGCCCGTGCTCATGTCGATGCCGAGCTCGGGGTTCCGGTGCGGGTGTCCTTGCAGCGGCGAGCCGAGCTTGCGGAAGCTCATCAACATGTCGCGCGGGATCACGCCCTTCTGCGACAGCAGCGAGTAGAGGCCCGCGCAGGTGTGTCCGTTCGAGAGGATGAAGCGGTCGCGCTTCGGGTCCAGCAGGTTGTCCGTGTCGAGGCGTAGGTGCTGCATGAACAGCGTCGACATGAAGTCCGCCATGCCCAGCGGACCGCCCGGGTGACCGCAAGCGGCCGCGTTGACCATGCGGATCACGTCGACGCGCGTCTGGTGCGCCGCCGATTCGATGCGCGCCTTGGCTTCCTTGGTGAGGCTCATCTTCAGGCTCCCTTGCGTTGCACGAGCTTCTTCGCGCGGGTCGCGATCGAAGCGGCGTCGAGGCCGTAGCGGGCGAGCAACTCGTCCGCCGTGCCGCTCTCGCCGAAGGTGTCTTCGACGCCCACGAGGTCCATCGGAACGGGGCAGTGTTGGGTCACGACTTCGGCGACCGCGGAGCCGAGCCCGCCGCGCACCTGGTGTTCTTCGGCGGTCAGGATCGCGCCGCAGTCGCGCGCGGCGGCGACGATCAGCGCCTCGTCGATCGGCTTGATCGTGGCCATGTCGATCACGCGGGCGCTGATGCCCTGCGCCGCGAGCAGGTCCGCGGCATCGAGCGCGGCCGGAACCTCCACACCGCAGGCGATCATCGCGAGGTCCGAGCCGTCGCGCAGCACGACACCCTTGCCGACCTCGAAGCGGTAGTCGTCCGGCATCACGACCGGCGTCGCCGCGCGCGAGAGCCTCACGTAGGCCGGCCCGTCGAAGTCGACCAGCGCGCGCACGGCAGCCGCCGCCTCGACCGCGTCCGCGGGGACGATCACCGTCATGCCGGGGAGCACGCGCATCAGCGTCACGTCCTCGAGCATCTGGTGCGACTTGCCGTCCTCGCCGACCGTCAGTCCGGCGTGCGTCGCGCAGACCTTGACGTTGAGGCGCGGGACGCAGATCGACTGTCGGATCTGCTCCCAGGCCTTGCCGGCCGCGAACATCGCGAAGGAGCTGGCGAAGACCGTCTTCCCCATCGCGGCGAGTCCCGCCGCGGTGCCCATCATGTTCGCTTCGGCGACACCGATGTTGAAGAAGCGGTCCGGGTGGGCCTTCGAGAAGGCCTTGGTCTTGGTCGAACCGGAGAGGTCCGCGTCGAGCACGACGACGTGCGGGCATTCCTTGCCGAGGGCGAGGAGAGCCTCACCGTAGGCTTCGCGGGTGGCGATCTTCTTGGCGGGAGGGGCTTCCACGGGGCACTTCCGGGCTCGGGGAGGGGTAGGGCCGCGCGGCGCGCGCGACTCCGAGAGCAAGCGACTGGCGCGGTTGTACGGGCTGCGAGGGAGCCCTGCAAACGCACCGCGCGAAAGCCCACCAAGACGAGGGTTTCCGAGCGCGTTCGCGAGCTCGACTCGCACCGCAGCGGGCGCGCCCTGTCCTCGCTGGTGTCCCACCAGAAGGACGCGGGCGCCGAAGCCGGCGCCGAGCGGAAGCCCCAACCCGGCCCGAAACAGTATGTTAGGTCCACGGACCAAGCGCGCGCGGTTCGGCACGCCGCTCGCTGCTCACCGCCGTCCCCAGCTCCAGACGAGGTCATGAGCATGAAACACAGCATCCAAGGCGCCCTCTTCCTCCTCCTCGCCTCCGCGGCCCTCCCGGCCACGGCGCAGGCCGCCGAGAGCGAAGGGCTGCAGAAGATCCGTCGCACCTTCTCCCAGGCCGACCGCAACGCCGACGGCTTCCTCGACCCCGCCGAGGCGAAGCGCGCGACGATCCCGTCGGCCGACTTCGTGGGGCAGGACCACGACGGTGACCGGAAGCTGTCCGAGGACGAGTTCCTCCTCTACTACCGCCAGCTGCTGATCGGTGCCGAGCAGAAGGTCGACGCCGACGTCGACCGTGAGGCCGCGCGCATCCAAGACGTCCGCGCCAAGCAGGCGGCGGAAGCCGCGCGACGCGAGGCCGAGGAAGCGCGGCGCGCGGAAGCCGAGAAGCGCGCGGAAGAGCGCGTCGTCCTCTCGAAGAACGTGTCCGAGAAGCTGCGGCGTGCCGAGGCCGCGCTCGACTCGATGGTCGCGCGCGGGAAGCTGACGCAGGCCGAGGCGGACGAGAAGCGCGAAGTGCTGCGCCGGCGTGCCGAAGCCGTCAGCGGTCGCTCGCGTCAGCAGGTGCAGGGAGAGAAGCCCGCCGTCGAGGGCGCGAACGGCGAGGTGGACGTCGAGAAGCGCTTCCGGCGCGCCGAAGACGCCCTGCGCCAGGCGAGCGGCGAGGGCGAGCTGTCGCGTGAGGAAGCTCGCGAGAAGCAGTCCAAGCTCGCCGAGCGCGCACGCAACGCCCAGAGCGACGCGCAGGGCAATGAGCGCGACAAGTTGAGCGCCGAACTCGCGCAGCTCGACGCCGACGTCGCCGCGGGTCGCCTCTCGAAGGAAGACTACGAGGTGCGTCGCGCCGCGCTGATCGACCGCGCCAAGCAGGCGGAGAAGGTCGGGCCGGACAAGCCCGCGCCCGCCGACCCGGTGAACGAGAAGGAGAAGGCGCGCGGCGAAGCCGCCCGCAAGCAGCACCAAGCCGAGCGCGAGAAGGCGGAGCGCGAACAGCAACAGCGCGAACGCGGCGAGGCCGCGCGTCGCCAGCACCAAGAAGCCGAGAAGCTCCGCCAGGAACAAGAGCGTCTGCAGCGCGAGAAGCAGGAGGCCGAGAAACAGCGTGCTGAGTTCGAACGTCTGCAGCGTGAGAAGCAGGAAGCGGAGCGGCAACGCCAGGAAGCGGAGCGCAAGAAGCGCGCGCAGGAAGAAGCCGAGCGCAAGCGCAAGGAAGACGGCGGGCGCAAGCGCCCCTGACCGAAGCCACTCGCTCCCGGAACCAAGGACCGGGCCCCGCTCCTCGAGAGGAGCGGGGCCCGGTCACTTGTCCTTCGGACTTCGGATCAGGCGGCGGTGTCGGTCTCGACCGAGCGGACTCCGCTGTCGCCGGCGGTCCAGGCGTAGCCGTGTTCGAGTCTGCCGTCGGCGCCCGGGATCAAGACTTGGAAGCGTCCGAACTCCTCGACCTCGCAGCCGAGGCGGCGAAGCTCGCGCTTCGCTTGCCGGATCTCGCGGCGGTGGATGGCGAGGGCGGCGTGCGCCGGGCTCGTCGTGCGCTCCTCGTCGGAGAGCAGTCGGAGGCGGTTCTCGAGACGGCGCACTTGGTCCATGCGTTCACGGATCTCCCGGTGGGTCGACTCGAGCAAGGGGACCAAGCGGTCGGCACTCTCTGCGTCGTAGGCCTTCTTCATGTTTGGAGACTCCTCTTCGGAGGGGGGAATGTCGGCCAGAGCCGGATGGATCTCGGGACCGAGCGCGCTTTTCGGCTTTCCCGGACCGTGGCGGCCGGAGGCACCGAAGCGCGGCGTCCATTCGCGCCGCGCAGCGTTCCATTCGATTTCGGAGGGGCCGGCGTGACGTCGACCTGCCGCGGGTCCATCTGCGCGCCGCCGTCGCGACTGGACGCATTCCTCCGAGAATCCCGTCACGAAGGGCTCTCTTTGCCCCCTTGACGAGAGGGCCTCCATATCAGTCGCGCTCGACGATGATCACCTCGGTCGGGCAGGAGTCCGCGGCTTCCTCCACCTGCTCGACGACGCCGGCGTCTGCGAGGGCTTCGAGATAGCCCCCTCGAAGCGTGCAGTCCGCGCCGACGGGGACCTCGAAGATCGCGGGGGCGAGGTCCTCGCAGAGGTTGCAGGAGATGCAGCCTTCGTCGATCCAGATGCGTCGGATGGGCATGGGGGGCGGGATTGGCGGATGGGGGGGTGCGCAGGCTGACGCCGACGTTAGATTCTAGCGCCCCGTTCGGCGAGGAGGCCCTCGGCGGGCCCTCCCGGGCTCGCTTCCGGCGGGCTGCCAGAGACCATGAACGCTCCCCTAGTCGAGATCGTGCACCGCGAGGAGTTCTCCGCCGCGCACCGCCTGCACAACCCCGCCCTCTCCGACGAGGAGAACAGGCGCATCTACGGGGCGTGCAACAACGAACATGGCCACGGGCACAACTACGTCCTCGACGTGGTGGTGCGCGGACCGGTCGACCCACGCACCGGGATGGTGATGAACCTTGTCGACCTGGCCGGGCTCGTGCACGAGGAGATCTTCGCGCCATGCGACCACAAGCACTTGAACCACGACGTCGACTTCCTCGAGGGGCGCATCACGACGGCTGAGAACCTCGCCGTCGCCTTCTGGGACCGACTCGCAGCACGCATCGAGGAGTACGGCGCATGTCGACTGCACCGAATTCGGCTCTACGAGAGCCGCAAGGACTACGTGGACTACCGGGGGCCGCAGAGTTGAGCACGCAGGACCTGATCCAGGAGCTGCTGAAGCGGCTCGGCGAGGACCCGACCCGCGAAGGCCTCGCGCGCACTCCCGAGCGCGTCAGCCGCTCGCTGGAGGAACTCACCTCCGGCATGAGCCAGAGCATCTCCGAGGTCATCGGTCAGGGCGTCTTCGAGGAAGACTGCTCCGAGATGGTGATCGTCAAGGACATCGAGTTCTACAGCCTCTGCGAGCACCACATGCTGCCGTTCTACGGCCGGGTGCACGTGGCCTACATTCCGAACGGCAAGATCATCGGCCTGTCGAAGATCCCGCGCATCGTCGACGTCTTCGCGCGACGCCTGCAGGTGCAGGAACGCATGACCGTCCAGATCGCGCAGGCCATCCAGGAAGTGCTGCAGCCCGAAGGGGTCGGCGTCGTCGCGGACGCCGCGCACCTCTGCATGATGATGCGGGGCGTCGCGAAGCAGAACTCGTCGACGATGACGTCCTGCCTGCTGGGCCGCTTCCGCAGCGACGCGCGCACGCGTTCCGAGTTCCTCGGCCTCGTGCGCAACATGCACTGATCCGCGCTCTCGCGTGGCGCGAGCGGATCAGCGCGGCGGAGGGACGTCGACGTCGGCGACGTTCGTTCCCTCGGGTGCGCAGTACGTCTCCCAGACGACCTCGGCGACGTCTTCGGGCTTGTTCATCGTCGAGCGATCCCAGTCACCGGGCACGCCGTCGAAGATCGTCGTGTCGGTCGCGCCGGGGTAGATCGTGGTGACGCGGATGCCGCGTTCGGTCAGTTCCTCGCGCAGCGCGTCGCTGAAGCCGCGCAGGCCGTACTTCGAGGCGCAGTAGGCCGTGCCCAGCGGGAAGCCTTGCTTCCCCGCCGTCGACGAGATGTTGAAGACGTGCTTCCTGTCGCCTTCCTCGAGCGCGTGGATGGCCTCCGACATGACCCAGAAGGGTCCGGTCAAGTTGACGCCGAGGATGCGGTCCCAGCTCTCGAGGCTCGTGTCCTCCAGCGTCGCCTGCTCGAAGACGCCGGCGTTGTTGACGATCACGTCGAGAGGCCCGCCGGTGAACTCGGTGGCGCGCCAGACGGCGGCTTCGACCGAACCGTGGTCCTGCACGTTCATCTGCGCGGCGTGGCCGTGGCCGCCGGCCGCGTTGATCTCCTCGACGACCCGGTCCAGTTGATCGGAGTTGCGGGCGGCGACGACGACCTTGGCGCCTTCGCGAGCGAAGCGGAGCGCGATCGCGCGGCCGATGCCGCGGCTGCCGCCGGTGATGAGGACGCGGAGTTGGGACATGGGACTCAGGAGGGGGGAGGCGGAGAATTCGGCGACACACTAACACGCCTCCGCCGGGGCTCGCACCCTCTCTGCGGCGCTACAATCCCCGCATGAGTTGGAGCCTACTCGGAGCCCAGTTCTGCCTCGAGCTCTCCTTCGGGGTGCTCTTCGCCCTCGCGTTCGTGCCGAAGGCGCCGGTCGGAACGCTGTTCTACCGCTTGATGGGAAGTACGGCGATGGTCCTCGACCTGGTCGCCCTCGGCCTGCTGATGCGCGAGCCAGACGCGGCGTGGACCCAGCCCGCGGTCCTGGCGACGGGGATCGCGCTACTCGGCTATCCGTTGTATTCCGGTCCGCTGCGCGGTTGGCGCTGGGGCGCCGGGCTCGGTTGGTCGCTGCTCGCGACGGCGGTCGGTGTCGGTACCGTGTTGCGGCGGACGATGGAGGACCCCGGCTTCGGCGACTGGACGCTCGCGGGCTTCTCGGCGCTTTCGACCGGCGCGGTCGCGGGCAGCGTCGGATTGGCGATGGTGCTCGGTCACTGGTACTTGACTGTGCCGAACCTGAAGGTGTCGCACTTGTCGCGCCTCAACCGCGTGACGGTCGGAGCGATGCTCGCTTCGCTCGCCGGCGTCCTGCTGACCTGCGTCTGGCACCGCGACGCCTTCGCCGAGGCTTCGACGCCGCTGCTCGGGCCGTGGGGGCTCTTCTACCTCGGCACGCGTTTGACGGTCGGGCTCTTGCTGCCGCTGCTCTTCGCGTGGATGACGGCGGGCTCGTTGAAGTTCGAGAACACGCGCTCCGCGACCGGCATCCTCTACGCGTCGACGGTGCTCGTCCTGATCGGGACGGCGGTGTCGGTGAGCCTGCAGGGTTCCTACAAGGTGCCGCTGTGATGCGGACGCCTACCGTCGAGTTCGACTGCGCGGAGTGCGGATCGCGAGTGTCCGCCGACGCGAGTGCCGCTTCGGCGACTTGCACGCGCTGCGGTGCGTCGCGCGAACTAACGCCGGCGGGGCTCGCTCCGAGCGGCGGCTTGCTGGGTTGCCGCGTCTGCGGACACCTCGAGCTCTACACGCGCAAGGACTTCCCCAAGCCGCTGGGCTTCGCGATCGTGATCGTCGCCGCGATCCTCGCGCCCTTCACGAACTACATCAGCCTCGGCGTCGCCGCGCTGCTCGACTTCGCGCTCTACTTCACGATGCCGGAGCTGGTCGCCTGCTACGTCTGCGACGCGCGTCACCGCGGCTTCCCCGCGGAACCGCGCCACCCGCGCTTCGACCGCGAGATCGACGAACGGCTGAAGTACGGCCGGCGCGCCGTGATGGGCAAGCCGATGCGCGAGGGCGGCACCGCAGGCGCGCCCGAGCCTGAACACTGATCGATCAGGAGCGCGACGCTCCTGCCGCGGCAGACACGGACTCGCCCGCGATCAGGTCGCGCGCCGCTTCGCGGCTCGTCGCGGGCAACTGACAGGCGTGGTTGCGGCAGAGGAAGAGCTGCGCGGGACCGGACTCGCCGCGTCCCGCCGCCAGCGGGATCAACTCGCGGTCGGTGTGCGGGAAGGCGCGCACGACGACGCGCTGCGGCAAGAACCGCTCGCGGAGTGAACGCAGCATCGCGCGTGCGTCGGGATCGTGGGACGCGCCGGCGACGACCCACTCGCGCGGACCGACCTGCAAGAAGTCCACCGCGAGCAGCAGCGCGCTGAAGGCCTGCGGATAGCGATTGAGCAGCTCACCGAACGACAGCAGGTGACGCTCGGCCGTCTGCGCGTGCGCTCCGCTCCCCGTGAGCAGCGCGAGCCGCAGGAGGTTCAGCGCTTGCACGCCGTTCCCGGAAGGCAGCGCGCCGTCCTGCGGGCTCTTGAGGCGCGCGATCAGGCGCTCGTGGTCGCTGCCGGTCGTGAAGTAGCCGCCACGTTCGCCGTCCTCGAAGTGCTCCGCGAGGACTTCGTCCAGCGCGAGCGCTTCGCGCAGCCAGCGCTCGTCGAAGTCGGACTCGTAGAGGTCGAGCAGGCCCTGGATCAGGAAGGCGTAGTCGTCCAGGCACGCCTCGCCCTTCGCGCGTCCCGCGCGCGCGGTGGAGTGGAGGCGTCCGTTCGCTTGCCGCATCTCGGTCAGGGCGTAGCGCGCGGCGCCCTGCGCGGCGGCGAGGTAGCGTTCTTCCTCGAACGCCTGCGCTGCGAGCGCGAAGGCGCTGATCATCAGGCCGTTCCAGGCCGTCAAAACCTTGTCGTCGGTGCCGGGCGCGATGCGCAGCGAGCGCGCGACGAAGAGCTGTTCGCGCGCAGCTTCCATCTCGCGCTCGAGCTGCTCGGTCGTCGTCTTGAAGCGCGTTGCGAGCTCCGCGGCAGGGCGCTTGCGCCAGAGGATGTTCGTCCCGCCCTCGAAGTTCGAACCTTCCGCGACGGTCCACCAGTGCTCCGCCTTCTCGGCGAGCTCGCGCCCGAGCACCTCGCGCAATTCCTTCGACGTCCAGACGAAGAACCGGCCTTCCTCGCCTTCGCTGTCGGCGTCTTGCGTCGATGCGAACGCGCCCTGCGGCGTGACCATCTCGCGCAATACCCACTCGCACGCCTGCCGCGCCGTACGGGCGTAGCGCTCCTCGCCAGTCGCGAGGTACGCCTCGACGTAGACCGGGATCAACAGCGCGTTGTCGTAGAGCATCTTCTCGAAGTGCGGGACGAGCCACTCGTCGTCCGTGCTGTAGCGGTGGAAGCCGCCGCCCAGCTGGTCGTGGAAGCCGCCGTCCGCCATCCGGTCGAGCGTGTGCGTGACGATCCGCCACGCGTCGTCGCGCCCGGTGCGCGCCGCGTGGCGCAGCATCAACCGCAGATCGACGGGGTGCGGGAACTTGGGCGCGCCGCCGAAGCCGCCCCAGACCGCGTCGTAGCTCGAACTGAGCGCCTCGAGCGATCGGTCGAGCACGTCCTCGGCGATCGATCCTCCGGTGTCCTGTCGGCCCTCGCGCGCGATGCGCTCCGTCAGACGCCCGGCCTGAGAGACGACCGTGTCGCGCCGCGTGCGCCACGCCTCCGCGAGCTGCATCACGACGTCCGCGAAGCCCGGGCGCCCGTAGGCGCTGAAGGGCGGGAAGTAGGTGCCGCCGTAGAAGGGCTCGAGCTCGGGCGTCAGGAAGACCGTCATCGGCCAGCCCCCCTGACCGGTCAGCGCCTGGACGGCCTTCATGTAGATCTCGTCGAGGTCCGGACGCTCCTCGCGGTCGACCTTGATGCTGACGAAGTGGGCCTTCAGCAGCGCAGCGATGCGCTCGTCCTCGAACGACTCCCGCTCCATCACGTGGCACCAATGACACGCGGAGTAGCCGATGGAGAGGAAGATCGGCTTGTCCTCGTCGCGGGCCTCCTGGAGCGCCTCGGGGCCCCAGGGGAACCAGTCCACCGGGTTGTGGGCGTGCTGGAGCAGGTAGGGGCTGGTCTCGCCCTCGAGGCGGTTCGCGGGGTGGTCGTGCGGCATGGGATCTCCTGTCGCGAGAGAGCATAACGCTCGCGTGAACGAGAGAGTGCGGCGCTCGCCGAACAGATCGCGATGCAACGGCGGGAGGGCTCGCACGCCGCGCGCGCGAGCCCTCCTACTCGTGGTTCGTCCTGCCGGGGTCGGGCTAGAAGCCCAGCGTCAGACCCAGGGCGATGATGTTCTTGTCCGCGAGGTCGTCCACGCCGCCGTTTCGTCCGTACGCGTAGTTGAGCTGCCACTTCAGGTCGTGGCCCTCGACGTAGTAGTTCGCGCCCGCCGTGAACAGCGAGCGGTCGTAGTTGAGGGGCATCGAGACGTCGTCGTAGTCCTCGTAACGCAGGGCGAGCTCGATCTTCTCGCTGGGCAGCATCCAGCTGGTCACGAGCGTCCAGGGCGTCGTTCCACCGCGCTGTTCGAGCGGGAAGTTCGGGTCGAGGGTCCAGTCGTCGCCGTAGTCGACGACTTCGCCGTGTACGTAGATGCCGCCCACGATCGCGGTCGCTTCGACGGCGAGGGCGCCCGCGTCGGACGCCGAGTCGTCGGATTGGTACGCGACCGCGAGGTTCACGCGCGCCTCATCACCGCTGGAGTAGGCACCTTCCCACGCCGGCATCTCCTCGCCGACGACTTCAGCGCTGGCGCGGCCCGTGAGCAGCAGCTTGTCCGCCGTTCCGTCCGCGCCGTTCTGCCCCGCGACCGCCCAGTGGAAGCGCCCGTGGTCCCCGCGGAACTTCGCGCCCGCGTCGCGGATCGAGCTGAACACGCCGTTGCGCGTGCGTGTGATGAACAAGAGGTCGCGCGCTTCCACGAGGCCCGAGCTGAGGAAGGGCGCCTTGAACTGACCGAGGGTGCCGGTGATGCCTTCGCCGATCGGAATGTCCGTGTAGGCGTCGAGTAGGTTTAGCGTTCCCGACGCCATGTCTCCCGACAGGCGGTACGAGTAGTTCCCGACCTTGCCGTCGACGGCGAGACGGACGTTGTCGAGCGACACGCCGGAGAAGGAGGCGCCCGCCGCGTTGCGCTCCTCGTCGGAGAAGGCGTAGTTCGTGCGGACGTAGCCCCACAGGCGCGGTCCGCTGGTTTCCACGGCGAGCGACTCGTTGAGTGCTTCGAGCTCACGATCGAGCTCGGGCCACTCGTGGTTCCCTTCGCCGTTCGCGACGGCGATGGGGGACAGCAAGAGGGCGGCGACGCTGGGGAGGAGGATGTGGCGCATGTTCGTTCTCGGGGAGAAGCGGCAGTCGATCCAACCGGAGGATGGCGTTTCGCTAGAGGCGTTGGAAGGGAGCGCTCCGGATTCTGAGGCGGCTCTCTCGATGGCTGCAGGGACGCTCGGCACCAAACAGCAGAAGGGCCCGCGACGCGCGCAGGCCCTTCCTGAACTCGGACTTCCCGACGACGCGCGCCGGAAAGCGATTCGATTCGGTCCGTCGGCCTAGAAGGCGAGGACGAGGCCGAGGGAGAAGACGCCGATGTCGTCGGCGGTGGTGAATGAGCTGTTCGCGTACTGGGCCTGCCACTTCACGTCGTGGCCGGAGACGTACTTGTTGACGACGACGGACGCGGTGTTCTCCGCGAAGTCGCCGGCCATGGCGCCCGTGAGCGGCGTGTCGTCGTGACCCTGGTAGCGCAGCGCGACTTCCCAGTCCCCGTTGAAGAGGTACGAGCCGGTGACGGTGAAGGGCGTGTTGTCGCCCAGGTTCTTGCCGTTCTGAACGATCTCGCCGCTGATGTAGAAGGGACCGGAGGTCACGTAGACCTCGCCGCCGATCTGCTCGGTGTCGCTCGTGGGCAGCGGGGCATTGCCGTTGCTCGCGTCAGTTTCACTGCTGTCTTCGGTGTAGGCGATGGCGATCGTCATGTTGGTGCCGTCACCCGAGTTGTAGGCGCCGTCGACCATCTGGCCCGCGCCTTCACCCATGGCGTCCCAGGCGAGACGACCGGTCAGGCGATAGTTGTTCGCCGTCGCGTCCTGGCCGTTCTGCAGGGAGATCCACCAACCGATCGAGTCGGCGAAGTTGCCGAAGAACATCAGGCCGGCGTCACGGGCCGCGCCCACGGCGCTCGGGTCCGTGATGCTGCCGGCGATGCTGCCACCACCGACGAACGTGCGGCCGAGGAACAGCTCGCGCTTCGCGGCGCGCATTTCGCTCGAGAGGAAGGGCGTCTTGAAGTTACCCAGCTGCATCGAGAAGTTCTCGGTGAAGTTGAGCTGGCCGTAGGCGTCGAGCAGCACCGCGGTGCCGCCGGCGAGGTTGGTGGAGACCTTGTAGCCGTAGTCGGCGGTCGAGCCGGCGACGTTCAAGCGGACGTCGCGGAGGCTGGTTCCGGTGAGGTCGTCCACGCCGTTGGGCATGATGTCCCCGGAGAAGTCGATCGAAGTGATGATCCAGCCGGAGAGCTGGGGACCACCGGTGTTCTGGGTGTTGAGCGTCGAGGACAGTGCCTCGAGCTCGCGATCCAGCTCCGGCCAATCGGTCTCAGTGGCGAAACCGGTCGAGCTGGCCAGGGTGGCGACCAGCGCGGTGTAAACGAACTTGTTCATGGATGCACTCCAAAGAAGAGAGACCACAGAGAGAAAGGGATGGGGTGTGGTTGCGCGCGAGCTTGCCGAGCGCCCGGGGTCAGGAAAAGTCCTGGCTGCGGTTTTTTCACAGAGAGACCGGGGGTTCCATCGGAAGGCATCAGCGAGTGCCGTCCCCGAAAGCCTCCGGAAGGCCTCTGGGTTGCCGTAAATTGCTGTGCGGCAGTAGGTTAGGATTCATCAATGAGGCCTTCGGGGCAGGCCTCATTGCTTCGACGGCTCGCACGGACGACTCCGTGTTTTCCGGCGCCCTCGTGTCGAATTACGGGCTCAAGTCGTTAGGAATTGGCGACTTAGAGCCAGGAAGGGAAGGGCGCGCCGGTCCCGAATAGCGGGGCGCCGGTCGGAGAATGAGTACGGGGCGGGTCCGGACCGGAGTTCCTCATTCCGGAGAGGATTCTCCCTAGGATTCCCAGCTGTGGCACGCTCGAGGCCCCGGAAGCCGCGCAGGCGCCGGGCCGCGGAGCTGCCGCGTCGCCGCGCCGGCACCGTCGCGCCGGACAGTTAATATAGGGTGCGACGAGTGGCGGTGCCGCGGGCGCGCGGGCACGGACCCAGGGCTCAGTTGGCCCCGAGCTCGCCCCGCTGCTCGCGCAGGTAGGGCTCGACGACCCGATCCGCCTCGGCCACGCGGTTCAGCAGGTCCTCGGAGACCTCGAGCCCCAGGGCGTCGACGGCCGTGAGGCGCGCCTCGAGGCGCTCGCGAGCCGCCACCAGGTACTCGAAGTCGTAGTTCGGCAGGTCGAGATAGCGCGGATCGACCCCTTGGATGTGCTCCGTGCAGGCAAGGCTCAGCTCCTCCGCGACGGCCTTCTCCCAGTGCTCGAAGGGCGTCACGGCGGCGCGCACCAGCTCCACTTCCGGCAGCCCTTCGCCCTCGGCCAGGATCAGTTCGCCGAGCGCGGTCAGCAGTTCGCGCGCGTGGAAGCGATTGGGCTGCTGTTTCTTCCTGGCGAGTCGCTGCAGGTCGGCCAGGTTCTCTTCGATCAGCTTGCGGTTGGAGTCGCTCATTCGTGTCGCTTCCCGCGTTCGCGTTTCAGGTCGCTCCGCCGGCGCTTGCCTTCGAGGCGGCGTCGGACCGAGGAGCGGGTGGGTTTGGTGGCGCGCCGCTTCTTGCGCGGCGCGAGGGCGTCGCTCAGGAGCCCGGCGAGACGTTCACGCGCCGCTTGCAGGTTGGCCTGCTGCGAGCGGTGAACCGAACAGTCGACGAGCAGCTCTCCACCGCGCGTCATTCGTGAGCCCAGTCGCTCCAGGATCAGGCGGCGCTGCCCTTCCGAGAGCACGCGGCTCTCCTTGACCGCGAAGCGCAGCTGCACGCGCGTCTCGGTCTTGTTGACCTTCTGCCCGCCCGGGCCGCCGGCGCGCGCGGTGTCGAACTCCAGCTCGTCCGCGGGAATCACGAGCCGGTTCGAGACGACGAGAGGCTCCATCGCCTCACGCGCCGCTCGGGTCGTGGTCCCTGAGGAACGGGAAGGGGAAGATGCCCGTGTCGTGGTGGTCGCCGAAGCGCACGCAGATCGCGTAGTTGCCCACGAGGCGGACGTCCGTCTGCTGTAGATCGTCCGGGACGCTCTCGGGATCGAGCATGCGCTGGCCGGTGACCTCGTTGACGCAGTGCGCGCAGGGACACAGGCGCCGCAGCACCGCCGCGGGGTAGACCGTCTCGTGACCGTCGGACCACGTGATGGCGATGCGGGTCGGATCACTCTTCGTGATCACCTTGGGCTGCGTGGAGCTCATCGCCTGCGGAAGGCCGCGCGGAGCGGAGTCGCGCGTCGTGACGCGGATGGTGGGCGGGACCGGACTTGAACCGGTGACCCCTTGATTTTCAGTCAAGTGCTCTACCAACTGAGCTACCCGCCCACGGGGAGGCAGAATTATGCCCCCGGGGCCGCTCGCGTCAATCGCAACGGCCTGGAATACCGGCCTCCCTAGGCCTTGGCGAGGATCTCGCGCGCCGAGGCCGCGTCCCGCTCGATCTGCGCGCGCAGCGCGTCGAGTCCGTCGAAGCGCTGTTCCGGCCGAATGTGCGCGACGAACTCCACCTCGAGGTGCAGCCCGTAGAGCTCGCCCGAGAAGTCGAAGAGGTGGACCTCGACGAGCGGCGCGGCGGGCGTCTCTCCGCTCACCGTCGGCCGGAAGCCGATGTTCACCACGGCCTCGTGCTCGGAGCGGATCGCGGTGACCGAGGACGGCTCGACGACGCGGGCCCGGGCCGCGTAGACGCCCGGCGGCGGGTGCAGCTCGTGGTGGAGGTCGAGGTTCGCGGTGGGGAAGCCCAGCTTCCGGCCGAGCTTGGCGCCGCCGACGACCTCGCCGAAGACGCTGACCGGGCGGCCGAGCATGCGCGCGGCACCGTCGATGTCGCCCAGCTCGACGGCCTCGCGGATCGCCGTCGACGAGACCGCTCGATCCCCGACCACGACCTTCGGCACGACCTCGACGTAGAAGCCGAGGCGCGCGACGAGTTCCGCGGTACCCGCGCGATCGCGCCCGAACTTCGAGTCGAAGCCCAGCACGAAGGCCCGGGCGCCGAGCCCTTCGGCACAGATCCGATGGACGAATTCCTCGGGCGGCATCTGCCGCAGGGTTTCGTCGAAGGAGAGCACCAGGGTGCGGCCGACGCCGGCGCGGCGAAACAGCTCGAGGCGGTGCCGCAGGGTGGTCAGCGTGCGCGGCGCGCGGCCCAGGAGCACTTCCTTGGGATGCCGGCGGAAGGTGACCACCGTCGGGACCGCACCGAGTTCCCCCGCTCGACGCCTGTTCGCGGCCAGGATCGCCCGATGGCCGAGGTGCATGCCGTCGAAGACGCCGATCGAGACGACCGAACCCGGCGCACCGGGGCCGGGGAGTCCGTCAGTGCCGGTCAGGACCTCCACGGCGGGACTCAACCGCGCTGGGCGGCCTTGTAGTCGTAGACCAGGTTCTCCAGAGCGACCTTGTTGCGGAGCTTGTCCGCAGAGGACATCCGGTCGACCAGCAGCACGCCCACCAGGTGGTCGTACTCGTGCTGGATCACGCGGCTCTCGAAGCCCTCGAAGGTCTGCTCGTGTTCCTTGCCGTCCAGGTCCTGCCACTTCACGCGGCAGACGTCGGGGCGCTGGACCTCGGCGTAGATGCCGGGGAAGGAGAGGCAGCCCTCCTCGTAGAGCGTGAGGTCGCCGCTGCGTTCGAGGATCTCCGGGTTGATCATCGCCCGGTCGTCGCCCTCTTCGGTGGAGTGGTTCATGACGAGGACGCGGCGCTTCAGCCCGACCTGCGGTGCAGCCAAGCCCACGCCCTTGCTGTCGCGCATCGTGTGGAACATGGCCTCGACGATCCCCCGCAGGTGCTCGTCGAAGATCTCGACCGTCTCGGCCTGCTTGCGCAGCACCGGGCTCGGGTAGAGCGTCAGGTCGTACTGGAGGGGCTCGGTCATGGCGTGAGAGGGGCTCGTCGGGCCGCGGAGGGCCGGAATGCGCCCGGCAGGATATAGCCTCCGTTGACGGCCCGCCGGGGGCCCCATAGAATTTTCCGCCCGCCACCGGCTCCGAGAGGGTCCGGGGCGGCTCTCGTCGTGCCTCGGGCCAGGCCGGACGTCCCGACGTCCGATTCGGCCCCGTGGACGCGGCGCCCCCACCTCTTGGACACCAGCAAGTACATCCAGAAGGCCGAAGAGGCCGCACGACGCCGCAACTACGACTTTGCGGTGGAGCTGTACACGCAGCTGCTCGACATCGACCCCGACCAGGGGGATGCGCGGGCCGGGCTGCGCGTGGTGTTGAAGAAGCGCTTCGAGTCGAAGAAGGGCGGCGCGCTCTTCCGCAAGCTCGCCGGTGCGGGGCCGCTCGCGGTCGCCAAGACGATGGCGAAGGCGGGGCGGCACGAAGCCTGCGCCAAGTCGCTCGAACAGTACCTCGCCTCGAATCCGCTCGACGTCGACGCGAACCTCCTGCTCGGACAGTCGCTCGAGGCGGTCGGCCACAAGAACTCGGCGCGCGCGGTCTACGAGTTCGTCGCCGAGCTCGATCCCAAGAACAGCGAAGGCCTGCGGCGCGCCGGCGCGATGGTCGCCGCGACGGGCGATCACGCGAAGGCGCTCGAGTACTACGAGCGCGCGCTCGAAGCCGACCCGCGCGATCAGGAAGCGCTGAAAGCGCGCAAGAACCTCGCCGCCGAGACGGCACTCGCGTCGCAGTCGTCCGATCGGGTCACGCACAGCCGCGACCAGATCAAGGACAAGGCGGGCGCGGCCGAACTCGAACGCGCACAACGCTTGCACCGCTCCGAGGACGAGCTGCGCGAAGACCTCGCGCGCCTCGAGGATCAGTTCGCGGACGACCCGACCGACTCGGCGCTGATGCTGCGGCTCGCGGAGGTCCACGAGAAGCTCAAGGATCCCGAGGCGGCGCTCGAGTTCGTCGAGCGCGCGGCGGAGTACGACCGCAATTCGTACGAGATGCTCGATCGCCTCGGCAAGCTCAAGGCGAAGGTCCTCAAGAAGGGCCTCGCGCGCGCGGATCGCGACGGGGACACGCAGAAGGCGTCGCAGCTCGAGGAAGAGCTGAAGGCCTTCGAGGTCGAGAACTGCGAGAAGCGCGTCGCGCTACGTCCCGGCGACGGAGCGTTGCGCCTCGAACTCGGGCGTCTGCTGCACCGCCGCGGTGACCACGACCGAGCGATCAGCGAGCTGCAGAAGGCCGTGTCCGATCCGCGTTGCGCGAAGGATGCCGGCTTCTACCTCGCCCAGTCCTTCCAGGCGAAGGGATTCAACGACCTCGCGCGCAAGGAATACGAGCGTTCGCTCGAGGGCAGCCCCGCCCGCGACGACCGCGCGAAGGAAGTGTTGTACAACCTCGGTGCCATCGCCGAGGCCGAAGGGAAGGTCGACGACGCGCGATCCTTCTACACGCGTATTTTTGAAGTCGACATCGGCTACCGAGATGTAGCCGACAAGATGGAACAGTTCAGATAACCTGCACGAAACCCGAGAACCAGAATGCCGAACAACAAGCAAGCCAAGAAGCGCATGCGTCAGGACGACGAGCGTCGTCTTTCCAACAAGGCCGTCCGCAGCACCATGCGCAGCGCCGTCAAGAAGGTGCTCGACGCCGAGACGCCGGAAGCCGCGCAGTCCGCGCTGCCCGAGGCGATGAAGCGGGTCGACAAGGCCGCGAAGATCAACGTGATCCACGAGAACGCCGCCGCGCGCGTGAAGAGTCGCTTGGCGCGTGCCGCGAACCAGGGCTGAGCCCTGGTCCATCGCTCACGCCGACTCGCGAGGTGATGACGCATGCCGGGCTCCTTCAGGACGGATGACGCTCACGGCGAGGACTACGCCCCGGTCCGCGCCGCGATCCTGAAGGAGTACGTCTTCCAGGAAGCGAAGAACCTGGTCGACGACCTCCCGGGGTGGCGACTCATCCGCGCGGACGAGGAGGCGAAGGTCCTCGTCTGCGAGCGGAAGGGCGGGCTGCTCGCGGGGGACTCGCAGATCGAGATCCGCTGCGAGGGGCCCGAGGGCCTGCCCTCGTGCACGGTCGAGGTCGAGTCGACCAGCACGACCGGCCTGCGCTCGCGCGACCGGGCCAACGTGGCGGAGTTCGTCCGCCCGTTCCGGCGCCGCATCTGCTGAGCTCCGGCTCCTCCCTGCCGAGGTGGGGGGAGCCTTCGGAGCCCGAGCCGCGCTCCCGCGGAGCGGGTCTGTTTGTGCCAGTTAGGAAAGCGCTTTTGGCTCGGCAGGATGTCGTAATTTGGTGTACGCTCCTTCTAGGCCGCCCTCCGAGCGGTGCGGCCACGCCATTCGGAGCATCTCCATGAACATCCACCCCCGATTCTGGGCCGCCACGACTCTGCTCTGCGCCACGGCGGCCCCCGCGGCGGCGGACGTGCAGCTCAACTTCGAGCTGAGCCTCTCGTCGCCCGCCCCGGTCTCCGCCGCGCGTGCCGGAAGCTCGGTCGCCATCAACGGCGACTTCGTGCTGTTCGGAGCGCCGGGCGACAGCGTCCGCGGGCAGGGCGCCGGCGCCGTGCACGTCTGGAAGCGCACCGCCGGCGCGTGGGCCTTCGAGGAGACGATCCGCCCGCAGAGCGTCCTCGCGGGCGACGCCTTCGGCACGGCCGTCGCGGTCTCGAACGGCATTGCGCTGATCGGCGCCCCCGGTGACGACGACGTCGGCAACGGAGCGGGCCTGGTCTACGTCTTCGCGCACGGCAGTACGGGCTGGTCCCAGCAACAGACCTTCAGCGGCTCGCTCGTGGGGGCCGGGGACGCCTTCGGTTGCGCCGTCGCGCTCGACGGCGACACCGCGGTGATCGGCGCTCTCCGCGCCGACGACGTCGCGAACGACTCCGGCGCGGCCTACGTCATGAAGCGCGGCTCCAGCTTCTGGGGTGAGCAGGCGCAACTGCTCGCGCCGGACGCCTCGGCCAACGACCAGTTCGGCGCCAGCGTCGCGCTGCGCGGCAACCTCGCGGTGGTCGGCGCTCCCGCGGCGGACCCGAGCGGTGTGAACAGCGGTGCGGTCTACGCCTTCGAGCGCACCGGCAGCGTGTGGGACGCGGGCGTCGCGCTTCCTGACGTCGGGACCTCGTGGTTCGACGCCTTCGGCCAGAGCGTCGCGACCGACGGAACTCGCATCGTGGTCGGCGCGCCGGGCGACGACTCGATCGCGGTCGACGCCGGCGGCGCATGGTCCTTCGCGAAGAGCGGCGGGAACTGGGTCATCGAGGGCGGCTTCGCTCCGCAGCTCAGCGGCGGCGAGCGCCTCGGCACTTCGATCGCCATCCTCGGCGACACGCTGTTCGTCGGCGCGGAGGGCGAGGACTACTCGAACTCCGAGGACGGCAGCTTGCACGCCGCGGAGTGGGGCGGACTCGCGTGGGTCCCCGCGGAGCGGACGGGCAACGCCACGGCCGGAGTCTCCGACTCGCTGGGCGCTTCGCTCGCCGTCGACGGAGACCTCGTCGTCGTCGGCGTCCCGCTGATCGACAACGGCGTCGTCGACTCCGGCGCCGCGTGGCTGTTCTCGACCTCGACCGAGCCCGTCGGAATCTCGCTGTGCCTCGGCGACGGTAGCGGCGCCGACTGCCCGTGCGACAACTTCGGCAACGCCGGTGAAGGTTGCGCCAACTCGACGGGCTCCGGCGCCAAGCTGATCGCGAGCGGCGACGCCGTAGTCGGCGCGGACAGCCTGCAGCTGGTCGTGCTCGGCGCGCGCCAGCAGACGACGGGCGTCTTCATCCAGGGCAACCTGGTGCTCGGCGTGCCCTTCCGCGACGGCTTGCTGTGCGTGACGCACGAGACCTTCCGCCTCGAAATCGCTTCCCTCGACGAGAACGGCGCGGGTGCGAGCTCGGTCGAGATCTCGGTCGAAGGCCACGTGTTCGCCGGCGACTCGCGCGTCTACCAGTTCTGGTACCGCGATCCGGCCGTCAGCCCCTGCGGTAGCGGCAGCAACCTGAGTGGCGCCGTGCAGGTTCAGTGGCAGTAGACAGCGATCTGCTCTGATCGACACAAGCGTCGCCGAGTCGCTCATCGAGCGGCTCGGCGACGCGCTTCATGTCCGCGCGAATCGTCGTGCTCGACTCAGCGACCACCGAGCACGCGCGAGTAGCGGTAGTATGCCTCGCAACACAGCACGCCGAGCGCCGTCGAGTACACGCGGCCTCCGACCATTCCCCACGGTCCGTCCGGCGTCCACGAGCCGTCCTCGTTGCCGCTCTTGCACTGCGTCTTGACGAGCGCGCTGTCGAGCGCACGCGACCACACCTTCCAGTCGCGGCCGCCCAGCTGGAACATCGCGTAGCTGCCGTAGTACCAGTAGTAGAGGTCGTTCGTCAGCCCGTCGGCGTCGTGCTCGGGGAGCGCAGAGCGCAGCAGCGCGGCGCCCTTGTGCATCACCGGCGCGTCGTCCGGCGTCTGGCCGAGGAAGACGCGACAGAGCAGCGCGACGCTCGTCATCGACTCCGTCGTGTTCGTCGGATAGTGGTCGTTCACGTTCGGGATGCGCGAGCTGCTCTCGCCGACGGCGGCGTAGCCCGTGCGACCCGTCGCGGGATCGGTCACCTCGTCGAGCCACGAGAGCGAGTCGGTGAAGGCGTTCGAGTCGATCTTCAGGCCCGCCTCCTCGGCCGACTTGAGCGCGAGGATCATCCAACCGGTCACCGACGTGTCCTGGTCGCCGTTCGGCGGCGAGTCGTAACGCCACACGCCGTACGGGTTGCGCGCCCGCGTCGCGTAGGACACGGCGGCTTGCGCCTTCGGCTTCAGAAGCGGGGAGCCGGAGAAGTAGTAGGCCTCGCACAGCGCGAGCGTGGCGATGGCGTGCCCGTACATGAAGGTGTGCCCGATCTGCTCGCCGATCAGTCCACTGTCGGCGTCCTGCTGCTGCACGAGCCAGCGCACGCCGCGCGCGACGTTCTCGCGGTACTTCCCGCGCGTCGTCGTGTTCCCGTCGCCGAGCAGTGCCAGCAGCGCGAGCGCCGTGACGCCGACGTCGTGCTCCGCTTGACCCGGGCCGCCGCAGGGTTCTCCCGCGACGTCGTGCTTCATGAAGCCGTCCGCGTCCCACTTGCCGTCGGAGTCCTGGTGCGCGACGAGCCACTGCAGCCCCTTCTCGTAGTCCGCGCGCGGCCCGCCGTCGCCGCCCTTGGGCCCACCGCGTCCCTGCTTGAAGCGATCGCCGAAGTGACCATCGCCCGCGCCGGCTCCGACGCCGATCACGTTGTTGCTGTCGTTGAACTGGAAGGGCGCGGGATCGAAGCTCTCGAGATCTCCTTCCGCCAGGCTGTCGTCCGCGAGTTCGACCGGCGAAGGTTCGACGACGAAGTCGTCGATGATCACGGGTTCTTCCACGACCTTCTCGGGCAGGATCTCCGGCTCCGGTTCGTCCGGCGGATCGTCGGTGACTTCTTCGACCGGTTGCTCGAGCTTGGCGACGATCACCGTCTCGGGCCGCTCTTCGAAGAGATCCCAGGGCACCAAGCTCAGCACGAGCAGCACGATGACGTGCGCGGCCAGCGAGATCGCCAGCCAAGGCGCACGCTGCATCCACTCGAACAATAGTTCGTGGAAGGTCGGGCCTTCGAGGTCGAGGTGGGAGTGAACCGGCGCGACGACCGGCGCGTCCGGCGAGTGTCGGACTTCCATGACAGATCTCCGTTCGGGTTACGCCCGCTCGCGACGCGCCGAGGCGCGATGCGAGGGCAAGAGTGCGAAGGGGATCCCACTTCTCGTTTCGTCACCGAGAGGAACGCGCGATGCCGACACCGGTTCACCGAAGTCCATCCACCTTCCTCTCTCTCGGCCGCAGGCCGCGAAGCCGTCGGATGGTCAGCTCCCTCCGGCGCTCCGAGCTAGGAGTCTTCGTCACGAGTAACGAATCCGTGGGCACTCCCGAGGACCACGCCGGCTGCGTTGCGCTACACCCCGAATGACGTTCGGGCCATGCGGGGTGCGGACGCGCCTCGCCGGTGCGGCCCTCGCGAGCACCCACGAATCCGCCACTCGTGACGCAGACTCCTAGCCTCCCAAGGATCTCCTCCCTCGGCTCGAACTCACTTGCGCAGGCTGCTCGGTCCTTCGCGCAATTGCGACCGCTACCCGAGGCTTGCACGTCGCCTGTTCGAACTCTGCCGGCACGACCTCTCACGCCTTCGCGTGCGCCTCTCGGTCGACCGCGCGGGTGGCCGTGACCGCCCGCGCGGTCGAGACGGGTCCAACCCGAAGACGCGAAGGAGTGTTCTGCGGCTAGAGACGCGCAGGCGACGTGCAGATCGCGGGTGGCTCACGCGACCGCTCGAAAGAGGAGTCGGGAGATCCTGGGGGACGTTGGCCGAGGAGCGGGGCGGGGCGGTCGGGGAGTGAGGCGGGTGCTTCCGGAACGAGACGGGCCCCGCCGGTTCGCACCGGTGGGGCCCGTCTGTTGTTTGCGTGGACGCGAGCGACTAGCGGCCGCCGAGTACCTTCGCGTAGCGGAAGTAGACTTCGAGGCAGAGCACGCCGAGCGCGGTCGAGTAGACGCGGCCGCCGGCGAAGCCCCAGGGGCCCTTCGGATCCCACGAGCCCTTGCTGGCGCCGTCCTTGCGCTGCGAGTCGAGCACGGCGGACTTCATCGCCTTGTTCCACTTGTTCCAGTAGTTGCCGCCCATCTGGAACATCGCGTACGAGCCGTAGTACCAGTAGTACATGTCGTTCGTGAGTCCGTCCGGGTCCCACTCGGGCAGGGACTCGAGCATCAACTCGCCGCCCTTGTCCATGATCGGGTCCTTGCCCGGCTCCTGGCCGAGGAAGAAGCGGCAGAGGATCGCCACCGCCGTCATGCACTCCGTCTTGTCGGTCGGATAGTGGTCGTTCACGCCGGGCACGCGCGACGAGGCGGAGCCGATCGTGTCGTAACCGGTGCGGCCCGTCTGCGGGTCGGTCACTTCGTCGAACCACGACATCGCGTCGGGGAAGGCCGAGGAGTCGATCTTCAGGCCGGCGTCTTCCGCCGACTTGAGCGCGAGCACCATCCAGCCCGTGACCGAGGTGTCGTTGTCGCCGACCGGGGGCGAGTCGTAACGCCACGCGCCGTACGGGTTGCGCGACACCGTGACGAAGTTGATCGCCTTCTGCGCGTTGCCCTTGAGCAGCGGCGACTTCGAGAAGTAGTAGGCCTCGGTCAGCGCGAGCGTCGCGATACCGTGGTCGTACATGTAGGCGTGGCCGATCTTCTCGCCGAGCAGGCCGTTGTCCGGGTCCTGCTGTTCCTTGAGCCACTTGATGCCGGCGGAGACGCGTTCCTTGTACTCACCGGACTTGGTCGTGTGGCCGTCGCCGAGGAAGGCGAGCAGCGCGAGACCCGTGACACCGACGTCGTGCTCGGGCTGACCGGGGCCGGTGCACTGGTCGCCGGCCGGGTCATGCTTGCTGAACTCGTCGCAGTCCCACTTGCCGTCGGCGTCCTGGTGGTTCTTCAGCCACTCGAGGCCGTCGCGGAGCGCCTGCTCGGTGCCCTTGCCGCCGGCCGCGCGCAGGTTGCGCTTGCCGCCCATGCGACCGCCGAACTTGCCGCCGGCGCCGCCGCCGATGCCGATCACGTCGTTCAGGTTGTCCGAGTCGAAGGGGGAGTCGGAGATCTGGTCCGGGTCACCCTCGGAGCTCTCGAACTCCTGCTGGTCGTCGGTCTCGTTGTGGTCCGAGATCTCGGCGTCCTTGATGACCGGCTCCTCGATCGGCTCCTCTTCCTCGATCTCCTCGATCTCCTCCTCCGGCGGGTCCTCGAACACCTCTTCCGGAGGCTGTTCGAGCTTCGCCTGCATCACGACTTCTTTCTGCTCCTTGAACAGATCCCACGGGATCAGCGAGAGCACCATGAAGACCAGCACGTGAGCCGCCACGGAGATGGCGAGCCACGGGGCGCGGCCCATCCAGTCGTAGAGGATATCGTTGAAGGTGACCTCTTCCTCCCACGACTTGGGGAGGGTGGTCTCGATGTGGATGTTCTCGTAGTCGGATTCGGGGCTCATTCCGGACTCCAAAGCTCAGGCGGCGCAGGAGGGCGAGGGTCGTCCCTCGGGGGCGCGCGGAGCGCGTCGAGGGAGAAGATCGGGGGGGCTAACGCCGCTCCGTTCGAGGGGTTCAGAGTATATCCAGGGGAGTGGGGCGGCACTACGAGCCACTTCGCGAGCCCTTGCCCACCAGGCACTTAGGAACTGACTGGGTTCCGTGTGGTCGGCACGCTTCGCCGGCGCTCCCCGAGGCGATCGGCGAGGCTCCGGAGCGGGGTCCGCCTGGAAGCGCGGCTCGCGAAGGGTCGACGCTCGCCCCCTGGACGCGCCAAGTGCTTGCCGGTTCAGGCCTTGTGCGGCTCCGGGAGGCCGGGAACCACACGCAACCCAGTCAGTTCCCGATGGGCAGCGGGGGGCCGACGACTTCGGGTTGCGGCTGGGGTTCGTAGTCCGGCGTCCAGATGTACGCGGCCCGCTTCAGGTCCTCGAGCGCCCGCGAGCGGTGGTAACCGTCGCGGACCTCCAGGGTGTGGGCCCGCATCGCGGCCTGGGTGTGAGCGTCGTGGAAGGGCAGCGCGATCGGCCGCTCGATCAGGTGCGCGATCTGCACGCTCTCGTTGCCGCGGTCGTCGACATAGATGTTGCCCGAGTGCCGGCCCGCCTCGGCCTCGAGCGTCCAGCGCGCGAGTTCGCCCCAGGCGTCCTCGCGCTTGGCGATCGTCTCGAGGTCGGTCGACGTCATCGGGCGGGGGAAGCTCGCCTGGCCCTTCGCGGCGCTGAACTCCTCGACGAGGTCGTTGAAGTCCGCTCCCTCGGCGAGGCGGCGCTGCACCTCCTCGGCGCGCGCCAGGGTCTTGTCGATGCCGCCGACGGCGTCGACGTCGAGGATCAGGAGCTGAAGACGGTAGTTACCCGAGCCCGCGCCCAGTTGCTCGAGCCCGCCGGGGATCGCGGCGGCCTGGTCGTAGAGGTGCCGCAGCTGGCCGGGGCGCACGTAGCGGTCCTTCGTCGGTCGGCCGAGCGGGCCGGCGTCGCGCCCCGTGATCGCGCGTTCCCACGAGATCCGGTAGATGTCGTCGGTCAGCTGGGCGCGCTCGAGGTGAGCGGCGCTGCCCGCGTCGAGCAGGGCTTCGCTGCGCTGGCCGACGCCGCCCGCCTCCTCGATCAGCGAGTCTTCCCAGTTGCTCACCATGCGACGGACCTGCGCCTCGTCGAAGCCGAGGTCGCGGCCGCCCTGCTCCGTGAGCAGCCCGTCCACTTTGCGCTGCGCGACGAGGATCGAGACTTCCTGGGTCTCGCGGGGCGTCGTCGCCGTCATGCCCGTCGCGCGCACGAACTCGCGGAAGTCCCGGTCGAACTGGGAGACGGTCACGATCTCCTCGTTCACGATCACCTCAACGCGGTCGAACAGCCGCCACGCGCGGGGATCCTCGAGGTCGCGGAGGCCGGGTGCCTGCGCCGCGATGGTGGGGAGCAACGGGCAGACGAGGAGAGCGGCTTGGATCGGGATCATGTGCGGCGCGCCGGGACGGGTGCGGTGGTGTCCGGCATTCTGGAAGCGACTTCGTGCTGCTTCAAGAGCGACTCGATCCACTCGACTCCCTGCGCGGGCGTGCGGACCGAGCGCGGACGCACGAGGTGCGCGATGCCGGTGCGGATCGAGCGCAGCTCGAGGCGGTGCGGCGCGAGCCAGCTCTCGAGCGCGACGCGATCGTCGAAGGCGATCAGGTAGACGTCGTCCTGCCACGCGAGCCGCGTGACACCGATCTCCTCCAGGCGCGCGCCGAGGTGGAACGAGCGGACCAGGTTCCGCGCGGCGTCGGGGACTCGACCGAAGCGGTCGCGCAGCTCCGCCTCGGCCTCGGCGACCTCTTCCTCGAGGCGCACGGTCGACAGCTTGCGGATCAGCTCGAGGCGCGCTTCGGGGTCCGGGATCCACTCGGAGGGCAGGTACGCGGGCACGCCGAGCTCGAGCTCCACGCCGCCCAGCGACTGCTCGCGGCTCATGATGTCCTCGACGCTCTCGCCGGACTGCATGCGCTGGATCACCTGCTTCAGCAGACGGCAGTAGAGGTCGTAACCGACGGCGGAGATGTGCCCCGACTGTTCCGGACCGAGCACGTTACCCGCGCCGCGAATCTCGAGGTCCTTCATGCTGATCGCGAAGCCGGCGCCGAGCTGGTTCATCTCCTCGAGCGCCTTGAGCCGTTCTCGCGCGATGTCGCGCAGCGGCTTGTGCTGTTCGACGAGCAGGTAGCAGTACGCCTTGTTGCGACCGCGACCGACGCGTCCGCGCAGCTGGTGGAGCTCCGAGAGCCCGAAGTGGTCCGCGTCGTGGACGATGATCGTGCCGGCGGCGGGGATGTCGAGGCCGGACTCGATGATCGTCGTCGCGACGAGCACGTCGACGTCGCCGCGCGCGAAGGCCTTCATGACCTTCTGCAACGCGCGTGCTCCCATCTGACCGTGCCCGATGGCGTAGGTGCACTCGGGCACGAGTTGCTGCAGTTCTTGCGCGACGCGCTCGATCGACTGGACGCGGTTGTGCAGGTAGAAGAGCTGTCCGCCGCGGTTCTTCTCGCGCAGGATCGCTTCGCGCACGAGTTCGGCGTCCTCGACGTAGCCGAGCACGGTCTCGATCTCCTGTCGTCCGGGCGGCGGGGCGGTGAGCGCCGAGATGTCGCGCACGCCCGACAGCGACATGTGCAGCGTTCGCGGGATCGGGGTCGCCGACAGCGTCAGCAGGTCCACCTCGGCGCGCAGGTGCTTGAAGTGTTCCTTGTGCTTCACGCCGAAGCGCTGTTCCTCGTCGATGATCACCAGGCCGAGGTTCGCGAAGCGCACGTCCTTGGACAGGATGCGGTGCGTCCCGATCACGATGTCCACCTCGCCGGCCGCGATCGCCTCGAGCGCGTCCTTCGCCGCCTTGCCGGTCGTGTAGCGCGAGAGCGCTTCGATGCGCACCGGGAAGTCGGCGAGGCGTAGGCGGAAGCTCTCCTCGTGCTGTTGCGCGAGAACTGTCGTGGGGACGAGGATCGCGACTTGCGCGCCGCCGTTGACGACGCGGAAGGCGGCGCGCACGGCGAGCTCCGTCTTGCCGAAGCCCACGTCGCCGCAGACGAGGCGGTCCATCGGGCGCGGCGCCGTCAAGTCTTCGTGCACCTCCGCGTCGGTGGTGAGTTGGTCGGGCGTCTCCGTGTAGGGGAACTCCGCGATCATCTCGCGCACCAGATCGTCGTCCTTCGGCCACGCACGGCCCTTCTTCAGCGCGCGCTTCGCATGCACCTCGAGCAAGTCGCTCGCGAGGTCGAACAGGGCGCGCTGGACCTTCTCGCGGCGCTTGCGGAACGACTGGCTGCCGATCTTGTCGAGCGGCACGTTCGTTGCGCCGCTGCCGATGTAGCGCTGCACGACGTCGATCTTCGACGCCGGCACGAACAAGCTGACGTCGTCAGCGAACACGAGGTGCAGGTGCTCTTCCTCGCCCTCGCCGCGCTTCATGCGCTTGAGGCCTTCGAAGCGCGCGAGCCCGTGGACGGCATGGACGACGTGGTCGCCGATCTTCAGCTCGAAGAACGACTGGATCACGCGCGCGCGGTGCGCGGGTCGTTCCTTGATGCTCTGCCGCGAGCCCATGATGCCGATCAGCTCGCGGTGGTTGAGCACCAGCAGGTTCACGGCGGGGAGGCGGAAGCCCTTCGTGCACGTGCCGATGGCGAGCGCGACGCTGGGGACGCCGCCGGCTTCCTCGAGCAGCTCGGCGAAGCGGTGCGCCTCGCCTTCGTTCTGGCAGAGGACGATCGCGCGCTCGCCGCCGGCGGTGGCGGCGCGCAACGCCTCGGGCGCTTCCCGGATGCCGACGGACAGCGCCTGCACCGAGCGCGTGTCGAAGTTCATCCCGTCGGCGGGCAGGCTCTGCAGCTTGACGCGGCGTCGCGCCTCGAGCGCTTCGGTGTGGTGGTAGAGCGCCTTCGCGTACTCGCCCGACTGCACGCGCAAGCCGCCGGCCGCGTCGTCGATGCGCAGCGGCTCGATCTCGACCACGATCGCCGCGTTGGACGCGAGGTCGAACGCGCTGGTTCCTTCGCCCGTCGCTTCCAGCTCTTCGTGCGCGAGGCACAGCTCGATCGAATCGTGCGTCGCGAGCGAGCGTTGGTCGGCCGGATCGAAGGTGCGCAGCGACTCGATCTCGTCGTCGAACAACTCGACGCGCAGCGGCAGCTCCGAGGCCCACGGGTAGAGGTCGAGGATGTCGCCGCGCAGGCTGACCTCTCCCGCGCGCTCGACGAGCGGAACGCGCTCGAAGCCACGCTTGATCAGGCGCTGCAGCAGCGTCTCCGCCGCCAAGGTCTCGCCGGTCGCGAGCGAGATCATCTCCGCCTCGATCTCGCGCGCCGCGGGCACGGGTTGCAGCAGGGCGATCAGGGACGCGACGACCAGGCGCGGACGCTCTTCACGCGGGCCGGCGAGCGCGCGCGCGACCGACAGGCGACGGCGCGTCAGCTCGGGGTCGGCGTGCGCGGCGGAGCGACCGCCCGACTGCCGCGACGGGAACCACGTCGGTTCGGCACCGCACAGCTCCAAGTCGTCCGCGAACGCCCGCGCCTCGTTGTCGGACGACAATACCACGATCCACGGCCCTTGCGCGCGACGCACGAGTCCGGCGAGCACGAGCGCTTGCGAGCTGCCCCACAAGCCGCCCGCCGCGGCGCTCTTGCCGGCTTCGAGTCGTGAGAGAATCCTCTCGAACGCAGCGACCCCGTCCAGCGCGGCGGGGTCCAGCGACGCGTCGAAGTCCGTCACACTTCCTCGCGTTCTTCGAGCGCCAGGAGTGCCTCGTGCGCGGCCCAGCGCTCTGCTTCCTTGAGCGTGCGACCCCACGCGCTGGGGAAGCGCTCGTCACCGGCCTGCGCCGCGACCAGGAAGGCGCGCGCGTGCGATCGGCCGCGTTCGGCGAGCAGCACGTACTCGGGCGGAGCGCCCCACACGCGCTGGCTGAGCTGTTGCAGGCTCTGCTTCGGATTCGAGACGCCGGTGCGCTCCTGCATGCCTTCGAGCTCGTCGTGCAGCGTGCGCAGCACGAACTCGCGAGACGCTTCGAAGCCCGCGTCGAGATATACGGCGCCGAGGACCGACTCGTAGACGTTCGCCATCAGCGACCTCGGCAGCGCGACCCGCTGCAGGCCCGGACCCACGCGCACGTGGGGTTCCAACCCGAGCCGCGACGCGGCGACGGCGAGCGTCCGTCGCGAGACCACCCAGGCCTTGAGCTCGGTCAAGACGCCCTCCGCCAGCTTCGGGTGCCGGCGGTACAGCTCCTCCGCGATGATCAGGTCCAGCACGGCGTCGCCGAGGAACTCCAGCCGCTCGTTGTTCGCCTCCGCGCCGACGGAAGCGTGCGTCAGCGCGAGCTCGAGCAGCGAGGTGTCGCGGAACTTGTACGGGATGGAGGGCATCTCGGGCGCGAGTATAGGTCGTCAGCGAGCTCCTTGCTTGCCGTCCGCGCGATCCCGATCAGAATGCACCCATGTCCGATCGCCCGCGCCCTGACGACCACTTGGTCGAGCCGCTCTTCGCGGCGCTGCACCACGACGAACAATCCGTCCCGACCCGTCGCCGCCGTGACCGACGACTCTGGGTGATGTTGCTGGCGCTCGCCGGCCTCGCCGCGATCTGGTTCTTCACCGTCGGGGCCTGAGCGGAGCGCGTGCACGGCCCGCGCGGCGGCATGCAGGAGCACCACGAGGCACGGAGGATGGCGCGCGAACAGCAGGGAGCGGCCGACGATGGAAGAGTGCTCCCGCGATCACCCGAGACCCGCGCGCCGACGATCCTCCACTGAGCGAAGCGCCGTTTCCTGCGAGTGAGATTGGGCGGTAGGGGGTCCAGAGCCCCCCGGCTCGCTCGAGCTCCGCCGCGGGCTCCGCTCGCGGGTCTCCCCTGCTCGTCAACGGGGTCGGATGCGGCGCGTCTCGAACTTGATAACGGCGGTGTTGTTGTGCGGGCGCATCGGCGGCCGGCAAGCGACCGATGCCGCGATACGCCTAGCGCTCAGCGAGCCGCGCGGAGCGGAGCCCTTGGCGGAGCTCGAGCGAAGCGCGGCGTCAGCCGTGATCGACGATCAACGATCCCCGCCCAACGACGAATGCCGTGCCAGCGACGACGAGTGCCGTGATCTGGAGACGAGCACTAAGTGACGGCGAGGGTTTCGAGCTGAAGTCGACCAGTCAGCGACTGGTGATGGTCGCGACTTGAACGCAAGAACTCAGCGCCGGTGATCGCCGCGATAGAAGGCGACGCGCTGGCCGGAGACGATCTCGAGAGTCGGTCGTCGTTCGATGCTCGTCGGTAGCAGTCGCCGGTAGTCAGTCCTTGGTCGTTGGTCGTTGGCCATTGGTCGTCGCGGTGCCGCCCCGCTCGCTCGAGCTCCGCCAAGGGCTCCGCTCGCGGGGCTCGCTTTCACGTCAGCGGGGTCGGGTGCGGCGCGTCTCGAACTTGATAACGGCGGTGTTGTCGTGCGAGCGCATCGGCGACCGGCAAGCGACCGATGCCGCGATACGTCAAGCGCTCAGCGAGCCGCGCGGAGCGGAGCCCTTGGCGGAGCTCGAGCGAAGCGCGGCGTCAGCCGTGACCGACGACCAAAGTCCGACAACCAACGCGGAACGACGAACGCCGAGTCCAACGACCGAAACCTCCCGGACACGGATTCTCGGTTGTGCGTCCATTCGGCGAATAGCGCAAGAATCCGGCACTTATCGCGAACTTCACGCCGCGCGCATCGTTCTAAGTAGTGTGCGCCGCATACAGCAACAGACCGACTTCGAGTTCCCCGAACCGCGCACGCATGGAGGTCGCCGCAAGGGGGCCGGGCGGCCGAAGCGCAAGAGCGGTGTGGCGCACGGGGCGCGCGAGCGGGTGTCGCGGCACGACCCGCGCATCGTGACGATCAAGTTGGCGCAGGGCTTGCCGTGGTTGCGCGAGTGGCTCGAGGCGCGGGCGGTGACGTGCTGCATCCGGGACGCGCAGCGGGCGGACTTCCGCATCGTGCACTACTCGATCCAGCGCGATCACGTGCACTTCATCATCGAAGCGAACAGCAAGTCGGCGCTGTCGAACGGGATGAAGGGGCTGAACTCGCGGATCGCGCGGACGCTCAACGGGATCTGGCGCCGCACGGGAAGGGTGCTGCGCGAGCGCTTCCATGATCGGGTGTTGAAGTCGTTGCGCGAGGTGCGCAACGCGCTGGTGTACGTGCTGAACAACCACCTGAAGCACGGCACGCTGTACGACCCGTGCGGCGTGGTGGGCGAGCCGGACGTGTTCTCGTCGGGGTGCTACTTCGACGGTTGGGCGGGGAGGCCGCCGGAGCGGGAGGCGGGCGGTGCGGGCGAGGTCGTGGTGCGGGGCGGGTGGAAGCTCAGTTGCGGCTGGAAGGGGCGCTATCGTGCGGTCGGGCTGGGTGCGGCGCCGGCCTCAGCCGCGCCCGCTGCAGCCGCGACGAGGTGAGGGGCTCGCGACACGAAGACGCGTTCCGTTCGAAGAGACTTCGCACGCGGAGCGGCGCGCGCTCAGCTCGATGCCGTTTCGCACGCGCGGCGGCGCGCGCCTGCCTTCGAGAGGCGCGTGGCGACGAGCGCGAGGAAGGCGTAGCAGCCGGCGCCGATCAGCAGTCCGGTGTCGATGCCCGTCCAGATCGAGACGCCCATCGCGAGGACTCCGCCGAGGACGCTGGCGGCGCCGTTGGTCGCCCACATCCAGGGGAGTGCGTCGGGGGAGAGCTGCGCGACGAGTCGCATGCCCATCGGGAAGCACATGCCCATCAAGAAGGAGGGCGGCGTGACGGCGGCGATGACGAGGACGATGCGCGAGAAGAGTCCGAGCTGGATCGTGTTCTCGATGAGCGGCTGGATGGCGAGCGTCCAGAGCACGAGCAGCACGGCGATCGAGAGCGGCTGCAGCAGTGGGAAGCGTTTGCTCTGCTCGATGCCGATGCGCTCGGAGAAGAGGCTGCCGATGCCCGCAGTGAGGATCATGGAGAACAGGATCACGACGACGGCGTGGCTCGGGTGCCCGAGGTAGACGCTGAAGCGCTGCATGAAGGGAACCTGCACGAACAGGAAGCCCACGCCGATCGCGGCGAAGTAGGCGATCCCGGTGCCGAGCTCGCCGAGCGAGAGTCCCTTCGGACGGCCGGCGAAGAGCGGCAGGGAGATGATCCCGACGGCGCCGATCAACGCGACGAGCACGAGCGCCATCAGGCTCGAGGTCGCGACCATGTTGCCCTCGAGAACGCCGCCGATCTCGGCTTCGTTGCGGCGTTCGATGACTCCGCCGGTCATGGCGGTCCAGGCGGCGGCGGGTCGCAGGAGGTTGAAGAAGTACGGCTGCGCGTCGGTGGGCGGGCGGAAGTCGTACCACTCGTCCTCGACGGCGGCGTCGAGTTCCGCGAAGTCGTGCGAACTCGCGATGCGGCCGAGCGCGTGCTCGCCCTCGGGATCCTGATCGGGCCCGAGCAGGTAGCGGAAGCCTTCGGTCCTGCACGCTTCGCGCACTCCCGCGAGGTCTTCCGCGGACAGCGGCGAGGGCGAGACGATCAGCGTCGCGACCTTGCCCGCGGCGACGAGCGCCATGTGGTCGCGCGGGTTCTCGACGCCCCGCTCGATCAGCGCGTGCGTTGCGAGCGCCAGCAGCCTGCTGGTCTCCGAGACGAGCCTCGGGTCGTACCAGCGCGAGACGCTGAACAGCCCCGTCGGCGTCAGCGCGTCGAGGAACACGCGCCACGCCTCGACGGTGTACAAGCCGTTCTCGCTGAGCGTGAACGCCCCCGCGCCGGTCGCGGCCCAGGTGTCGATCAGCGACATCTGCAGCACGTCGTACCGCGTCTCGTCGCGCGTCAGGAACGAGCGCGCTTCGTCGTGCACGAGCTTGACCTCGTCCCGCGTCGCGATGTTCGCGTACTCCCGGAAGGGGCCTTCGAGCAACTCGATGAAGTTGTCGTTGATCTCGATGCCGGTGACGGAGCGGTGTCTGGCCCACAGACCCGTCAGGAGGTCGCGGCCGCCGCCCACGCCGATCACCGCGGCGACGCCTTCGCGGCGCAGGTGGTGCGGCAAGGACGTGACGTCGCGGCGGATCCACTCGAGCGAAGCGGGATCCCCGTCCCACTCCGTCATGTACGTACCGGCGTCGCCGTCGATCAGCATCCGCATGCGGTCGACGTCCGGGAAGCGCGCGGGCACCGAGCCGGGGCCCCAGTAGATGGGCGGACCCGGCTTGGGCTTGCGCACGATGACTTGCGCGTGGATGTTCCACTCCTCGCGCTCGACGTCGCCCGGGTCGACGAACTTGCCCTTCGAGTACCAGACGCCGACCGGCGGGGGCGAGCCGTGGTTCGCGAAGGCCAAGGCGGCGAGCACTCCGGCCGTGACGACAGGCAACACCGGCCGGCGACCGCGATCGAGCCGGAAACATGCCGCGGCGAGCGCCGCGATCGCGCCGCACGCGATGGCCGTCGAGGCTGCGTTGCCGTACTCGAGCAGCGGTTGGATGAGCAGCGCGCCGCATGCCGCGCCGACGAGGTCCGCGAAGTAGAGTAGGCCGATCTTCCCGCCGCAGCGCGTCAAGCAGAGGGTGACGACGACGCCCGACAGGTAGAAGGGCAGCGCCAGCAGCCCGGTCGACAGTCCGAGCGCGATGACCGCGCGCAGCGAGAAGCCCTCGGGGATCGGGATGACGAGCGTGCCGAGGTAGCAGAGTGGGATCGCCACCGCGAACATCAGCGTCTCGCGCGCGAGAAGCTCGCGCGCGGCGTCGCCCTTCCAGCGGTCGCCCGACAACTGGACGCGCAACGCACCGGCCGCCATGCCGAACATCGCGATGGAGACCGCGAAGAACGAGAGGTGGTACCAGGTGACGACGGACAGCAGCCGCGTGTCCAGGATCTCCAGACACAGGGTCGAAAGGGTCACCCCGAACAGGCCGGCCAGGAGCCAGGCGTCTTTCTTCTGCATGCCTCGTCGAACTGCGCGCGTGCCGAGTCCCGGGAGCGGCGCCCGTTCGGCGGAGAGGGGGATTCGGCGAGTCGCGTGCCGCGTGCGACTCAGCGCGAGAATCCTAGCACGCAGGAGCGCCCCGGGCGGCGTTCACGTGAAGGCTAAGTGTGCTTCTCGCCGAGGCGTTCCCACTCGCGTTCGGCGAATCGGTCCGTCATTCCGGCGAGATAGTCGCAGACCGCGCGCTCGAGCCCGACCGCGTCGGCCCAGCGCCGGTACCAGCCCGGCATCTCGCCCGGCGTGCTGCGGTAGGCGGCGAAGAGGCCCGAGAGGATCTCGTCCGCGTACTCGGAGAAGCGCTGCAGCAGCGGGTGTCGGTAGACGCGCTTCCAGAGGAAGGACTGCAGTTCCGCGACTTGCTCGCGCAGCTCCGCGCCGTGCCCGATCAGTAGCCCGCGCGACTCGCGGACTTCCTCGGGAGTGTCGATTCCGGACTCCGTGATGCGCGCGCGCGAGGCGTGCATCAGGTCGTTGATGCAGACCTTGATCAGCTGGTTCGAGACGCGCTTGACGCGAAGATTGCGATCGAGCGTGTCCTCGAGGAATCCCGGGTGTCGTCCGCGGACTTCCTCGGCGCAGTCGCGCCAGAGCGTCACGGACTCGTGGATGTCGTCCTCGTCGAACAGCTCGTAGGCCAAGCCGTCCTCGACGTCGTGCGCGTTGTACGCGGTCGAGTCGGCGAGGTCGACGACCTGCGCCTCGAGCCACGGATGGCGCGGCTTCTCTCCGAACTCCTCCGGCCAGTCGCGCGATGACTCGTGCTTGAGCAGGGACTCGCGGAACTCGCGCGTCAGGTTGAGCCCCGAGTAGTCGGGCGACCGGCGCTCGAGCAGGTCCACGACGCGCAGTACTTGCGCGTTGTGGCGGAATCCGCCGAAGGGTTCCATCAAGCGGTCGAGCGCCGCCTCGCCGCGGTGACCGAAGGGCGGATGGCCGATGTCGTGCGCGAGGGCGAGCCCTTCGCAGAGCGGCTCGTTCAAGCCCAGCGCGTTGCCGACGCTGCGCGCTACCTGCGCGACCTCGAGGCTGTGCGAGAGCCGCGTGCGCTGGTGATCGCCCTGGCGGTTGATGAAGACCTGGGTCTTGTACATCAGGCGCCGGAAGGCCGTGCAGTGCACGATGCGGTCGCGGTCGCGTTCCCAGACGGTGCGCAGCGGATCGGCGGGTTCCGAGAAGCGGCGGCCGCGCGAGGTGGCGCTCTTCAGGGCGTAGGGCGCGAGCTCGCGATCCTCGCGGGCTTCTTTCGCCTGGCGGTCGACCCAGGGACGGTCGGCGTTCTTGGAGGAGGTCATCAGCGGAGTGGACCGCGCCGCACCGGCGAGGGTTGGCGGGTGAGAGCGAGGATCCTAACCCAGGCGGGCGCGGGGCCCAGCTCCCGGAGCGCGGGGCGAGTTCCCGGATGCGCCCCATTGCGCATCGCGGGTCGCAGCGGCCGTTGCGTATACTCTCCGCCCCCGAACCAGGAACCACCCCCTTCCACCGCGACCATGAGCTTCCTCCGCTACTCCTCCTTCCTGCTCCTCCTCCCGCTCGCCGCGTGCGGCGAAGGCCCCGAGAAGATCTCCGCTCCGCCGCAACCCGCCGGCTCCGGGCACGCGCCGATGGGCGCCGCGTCGGGGCAGATGCCGAACGACTCCACCCACACCGGGATGCAGTCGCCGCACGGCACGCAAGACCTCTCCGGCGAGGCCAAGCTCATCGCGAGCGGCACCGTCGAGCTCGGCGGTGACTTCGCGGGCGTCGCCGAGGGCTGGCTGTTCGTAATGACGCGGGACGCGGAGACCGGAGGCCCCGGCTACGTCTCCAAGGTCGCCGTCGCCGACGGCGCGATGAACGCGGCCGGACACCAGGTCGTTCCCTTCCGCGTCTCCACCGGCGACTTCGCGATGGGCGCCATGGTCGGTGACGACTTCCTCCTCGAGGTCCGCTACGACCACGACGGCATGGTCGACAGCAAGGATGGCAACGGCACCGTGACCATCCCCGCGACGTCCGGACAGCAGGATGTCACCGTCCTGCTCGACAAGGTCGACTGACCCCGCGCGTGACGCCCCCCGGCGAGCGCTGGTTCGAGTCCGCCTTCCGACGGGACTACCTGGCGCTCTACGCGCACCGCGACGCGGCGGAAGCTCGCGTGCAGGTGGACCGATTGCTCGCCCTCGGATTCGGGTGTGAGCTGGTCGACCTCGCCTGCGGAGTGGGGCGACACGTCGAGGCGTTCGCGCTGCGCGGTGTGCGCGTCGTCGGCGTCGACCGCTCCGACGAGTTGCTCGGCGCGGCAACGCGCGACGTCCGCGGGCAGCTCGTGCTCGGCGACTTGCGGCGGCTGCCGTTCCGCACGGAGAGCTTCGACGGGGCGCTCTCGCTGTTCAGCAGCTTCGGCTACTTCGGTCCCGAGGAGGATCGCGTCGCGCTCGCCGAAGCGGCGCGGGTGCTCCGGCCGGGCGGACGGCTGTGCCTCGACCTGGCCGATCCCGAGCAAGTCCGCGCCGGGCTGGTCGCGCGGAGCGAGAAACGGGTGGGGGACGTCTCCTTCCGCGAGACCCGCGAGCTGGCCGAGGGCGGGCGGCTCGTGATCAAGCGCGTGGAGTCGAGCGGCGGGCCGGACGGGCCCCGCAGCTGGCAGGAACTGCTCTGGCTCTACGAGGACGGCGAGCTGGCACGCTTCGCCGCCGACGCGGGCCTGCGCGTCGAGCAGTGCCTGGCGGGCTGGGGCGCGGGGCTCGGAGCCGCTCTCGAGGTGCGTCGGGTGTGGACCCTGCGGCGCGCCTGAGCACGGAGGCGGCCCGTCTCGCTATACTCCCGGGCTCGACCTTCGGCTCCGAACTCTCGAGAGTCGCCCCTCGACCCCTCTACACCGCCATGCCGCAGGACATCGTCTACAGCGAGAAGGCCAAGCAACTGGCCGAAACCGCCCGCGAGATCGCCGACAAGTACGTGCGCCCGAACGCCGCCAAGTACGACAAGGCGCAGGAGTACAACTACGAAGCCGCGCGCGCGTGCGGCGAGGCCGGCCTGTTCGGCACCTTCATCCCGGAAGAGTACGGCGGCAACGGCGCGGGCGTCCTCGCCCTCGCGCTGGTCGTCGAAGAGCTCGCCAAGGCCGACTCCGGCTTCGGCGTCGCCTTCGCGGTGAACGCGCTCGGCTCCTTCCCGATCATCCTCGGCGGGACCGAGGAGCAGAAGAAGGAGTGGCTGCCCAAGATCGCCCGCGGCGAGAAGATGGTCGCCTTCTGCCTCTCCGAGAAGTACGCCGGATCCGATGCGCAAGGTTTGTCCGTTCGCGCCATCGACGATGGTGACCACTGGGTCATCTGCGGCGAGAAGAAGTGGACGACCAACGGCGGCGTCGCCGACTACTACAGCGTCTTCGCCGTGACCGACCCCGAGTCGAAATCGCGTCGAATCAGCGCGATCGTGGTCGAGAAAGGCACTCCCGGCTTCGAGGTCAAGAAGGTCGAGGACAAGATGGGCATCCGTTGCGTGCCCGTCGTCGAGACCCACTTCGACCACGTGCGTGTGCCCAAGTCGAACCTCATCGGCGGCCGCCCCGGCATGGGCTTCAAGCACGCGATGATGACGCTCGACTACGCGCGTCCGGGCGTCGCGGCGCAGGCCGTCGGTGCGGCGCAGGGCGCGCTCGATCTCGCGAACGTCTACTCGAACCGCCGCAAGCAGTTCGGCCAACCGATCTCGAGCCACCAGCTCGTGCAGCAGATGCTCGCGGACGCCGCGACGCAGACCTGCGCCGCGCGACAGCTGGTGCACGCTTCCGCCGCAGGCATCGACGCGGGTGGTGGCGAGAACATCTCGAAGATGGCCGCGATGGCGAAGCTCTTCGCCACCGACACCGCGATGAAGGTGGCGACCGACGCGGTCCAGATCTTCGGCGGCTACGGCTTCATGGAGGACTACCCCATCGCGAAGTACTTCCGCGACGCCAAGATCCTCCAGATCTACGAGGGCACGAACCAGGTGCAGCGCATGGTCGTCGCCCGCCACCTGGTGCGCGAAGCCCTGAACCTCTCGCACCTCGAGGACTACATCCCCCGCGAGGAGCAGAAGTCCTACGTCGAGGAGGGTGAGCTGGTCGTGAACCAGAACACCTGATCCCCGGTCCGCGAGATCCGCGGGCGAGGGGCCGGCTCCCGAGTGGGGGGCCGGCCCCTCGTCACATTCCGGGGTCTACCCCGCAACCCGCGCGCCCCGGAGGGGTTGTTCCTGTCCCGGATGCGAGTCCGAGGCGCCACTCCCCGCGAATGCCGGGATCGTTCGGGCCTCGGCGGGCGTTGAAGGGGTGGCGAGAAGAGGATGTCCCCCAGCATCCCTGACTAATTCCCAACTTAGACAAATAGTCTGACGTTGACGGAAGATTTCCCCGGTTCGCATCACCCAGGGCGCTCCTGCTGCGTAGGGACCCCTGGCACCCGCAGCAGAACCACCACCGCGGGCGCTCGCCGCCGCCCGACCTCGCCCCTGGGGTCGGGAAGGCATCTTGGGCGACGGTTCGGCAGGCCGTCGCCACGACCTTGGAGAGGTACCAAGTGGCAGACCGCAGAAAAGCCCGTGCTTCCGCGCACGGCATCTTCCCCCACGAAGAGCTCGACCGCCGGCTCCGCGCCGCCGCGGAAGACCTCGACACCTACGAGTCCACGGCTCGCGCCCTGATCACCGAGCTCGACGAGAAGGAACTCGACCTCGAGATCAGCGACCCCGACCTGCGCCGCAAGGAGCGCGCGCCCTTCCCGAAGCCCCGCAGCATCGAGGACCAGTTCCGCGCCGAGGTGGACTCGATCCTGGTCCACGACCGCGAGGAGGAAGCCGACCTGGCGCGCCGCATCGAGTTCGCTCGCTGGCGCCTGGAGACCGCGCTGCAGGCCGAAGGCATCGACCCCGAGGAACTCGAGCGCGGCGGACACCGCCCGCCCTCGCAGGGCGTGCACGAGACGTGCGTCTACCCCGAGCGCGTCTGTCGCCGCTGGATGGAACTGCACGCGATGCGCAAGGAGATGGTGGAGCGCAACCTCTACCTCGCCTTGATCAACGTGGAGCGCTACGCGCACACGCGCATCGGGCGCATGGACCTGATCCAGGAAGGAAGCTCGGCCCTGTTCCGTGCGGTGGACGGCTTCGACTGGCGTCGCGGCCTGCTCTTCCGCACCTACGCGGTGCACTGGCTCAACCAGGCCTTCCGCAGCCACCTCTACAACTTTGGCAACACGGTGCGCCTGCCCGTCTACCTGCAGAAGGCGATGAAGCACGTGCACAACGCGGTCGAGCGCCTGGGTGATCCCAAGGCAACGATCGAGCAGATCGCCGAGGAAGCGGACCTGCGCGAGCACATCGTCGAGTCGGCGCTGGGCGCGACGCGCTCGACGACCTCGATCGACGCGGCCCTCGGTAGCGACGGGGACGGCCCCAAGTTGCAGGACCTGATCGGCCTCGATCAAGAGGTCCACGACCCCTACAGCCCGTCGATGGAGGACTTCAGTCTGCAGGACGGCGTGGACATGGCGCTGGACCGCCTGAGCGAACGCGAGCGCCTCGTCGTGACGAAGCGCTTCGGCCTGGAGGGCGAGAAGGAGCACACCCTCGCCGAGATCGCGGCCGAGCTGGGCGTCAGCCTCGAACGCGTGCGCCAGATCCAAGTGCGCTCGATGGCCAAGATGGCCACGCCGACCCTGCGCAAGGCGATCGACCCCTTCCTGATGCAATAGGCATCCGGAACACCACCACCACGAGGGCGCGAACCGCAACCCGGTCCGCGCCCTCGCTGCATTCCTCCCGGAGGCCTCCGTCGGCGGCGCGGCCGAGGAGGAGGTTCACGCGAAAGCGCGAAAGACCGAGCTCCAATCGCAGGCGAGTACGAGCCGAGAGAAGAGTCCCTCAACGACCAACCAGGCGTCGAAACCAACGGACCATCCGACGACCACGCGGCCTCCGGCCGCGCACCTTTCGAATCGCTCTCGGCCGAAGGCCGTCCTTCGGTTGGAAGCCAAAGCTAGCGGTCGGCTCCTTCTTCTGATCCGTTGGCCGCGCCGAACCGTGGTTCGTTCTTCTTCGTTTCCTTCGTGTTCTTCGTGGGAGGTTAACGGACCGTGCCGGGATCTCTCAGCTGCCGGACGCGCGCTTGCGCAAGAAGCGCAACGAGAGAGTCCGAGCCGAAGGCGCGGTCTAAAAACCTCCCACGAAGTTCACGAAGGAAACGAAGAAGAACGAACCACGGCTAGGCGAGTTCGAGCCGGGAGAAGAGATCCTCGGCGGCCAGCTTGGCGCGCCGGAGGCAGCTGACCACCCGACGGCTTCGCGGCCTGCGGCCGCGAAGGGTCAGTTTCTCTCTCGGCCGAAGGCCGGCAGGCGTTTGACTCTGGAGGCAAACGGTCGACTCCGCTTCTGATCGGTCGACCGCGCGGGGTCGTGGTTCGTTCTTCTTCGCGCCTTCTCGTGAGCTGCCCGGGGGTCGCACGTTGCTTGTGCGTCGCGTGCCGCAAGACCCCCTTCGCGACCTTCGTGGGAAACTAGGGGGTCGACAGCACGAGCGGCTGGAGCCGCCCGCATCTTCGAGAAGAGCCGCGCGCGCCACGTGGCGAGAGTTCGTGTCGCACGGGCGCGGTTGACGGTGGGGGGCGGTAGCGGTCGAATTGCCCGGGATGCGCATCGTGGTGTACGGCAACTCGGGGTCGGGGAAGAGCACGCTCGCGCGGGAGCTCTGCCGGGGTGGTGCAGCGCTGCTCGCGCTCGACGACATCGCCTGGGAACCGGGTGTCGTGCGGCGGTCGCTCGAGGAGAGCGTCGCGGAACTGGTGGGCTTCGTCCGGCGCCACGAACGGTGGGTGATCGAGGGCTGCTACGGCGAGCTCGTCCGCGCCGCGCTGCCGTACTGCGAGGAGCTGTGGTTCCTGAACCCCGGGACCGAGGCGTGCGTCGCCAACTGCCGGCGCCGTCCGTACGAACCCTCCAAGTTCGAGTCCCCCGAGGCACAGGACCAGCGCCTCGCCGCGCTGCTCGAGTGGGTGCGCGGCTACGAGACCCGCGAGGACGAGTTCGGCCTCGGCGCGCACCGGTCGCTCCTCGAGCAGTTCGAGGGCCGGAAGCACGAGTTTCGACGCCTCGACGACTATCCCGTCGCGGCTCACGGGCCCGCCGGACCGAAGGCCTCCGAAGGGGCCTAGCGCGCCGGGGATCCGGCGCCCGAAGACCGCATCGGGGGGCCTTCCGGGGGCGAATCCACGCCTGGAATTTGCTATCCTGCCCGGGACTGCCCCCGGCCGACTCATGTCCCCCGATACCCCCACATCCACGCCCGCCGCGGACCGCGCGCGGCGCGTCCCCGACCCCGCGGCGGAAGCCCACGGCGGCCGCAAGCCGGCGTGGCTGAAGGTCCCGCTCCCGGGCGGCGAGGGGTACCGGAAGCTGAAGGGTCTGACGCGCGAGCTCAAGCTCCACACCGTCTGCGAAGAGGCGCGTTGCCCGAACATCGGCGAGTGCTGGAAGGGCGACCACGCGACGATGACGATCATGGTGCTCGGCGACGAGTGCACGCGTCGCTGTCGCTTCTGCGCCGTCAAGACGGTGCAGCAGGCCGCGCCGCCGGATCCCGACGAGCCGCGCCACGTCGGCGAGGGCATCGCGGCGATGAACCCGGCCTACGTCGTGATCACCAGCGTCGACCGCGACGACCTCCCGGATGGCGGTGCGGCACACTACGCCGCCTGCGTGCGCGAGATCCGCACCCGTTCGCCGCGCACGATCGTCGAGACGCTGATCCCCGACTACGTCGGCGACAACCTGGGCATCCTGATGGCGGCGCGCCCGGACGTGCTCGCACACAACGTCGAGGTCGTCGACCGCTTGCAGCGCAAGGTCCGCGACCCGCGCTGCAGCTTCGACCGCTCGCTCGAGACCTTGCGCGGGGCCAAGGAAGCCTTCCCCGGCGCCTTCACCAAGTCCTCGATCATGCTGGGACTCGGCGAGGAGCACGACGAGGTCGTCGAGTCGATGCAGCGCCTGCGCGACGCGGACGTCGACTTCCTGACGCTCGGCCAGTACCTGCGTCCCACCCCGAACCACGCTCCGGTCCGCGAGTACGTCGCGCCGGAACGCTTCGACGAGTACCAGCGCATCGGAACACGGATGGGATTCGCGTACGTCGCCTCCGGGCCGCTCGTGCGCTCCAGCTACAAAGCCGCCGAGTTCTTCGCCGCGCGCCTCGTCCGCGAACGGCGCGCCGGAGAGTCCGTGGAGCCACGGGAGAATTGAAGGAAGAGTTCATGGAAGCGACGGAAGCGATGACCGTGATCGGGGCCGACGGCGGCTCCAACGGGTACGACCCCGGCCTCTCGAAGGAAGAGTTGCTCTACTGCTACCGCACGATGCTCCTCGTGCGCGCGTTCGACGACACCTGCATGAAGCTCCAGCGCTCCGGGCGCATCGGCTTCTCGATCCCGAACCTCGGCGTCGAAGGCATGCAGGTCGGCGCGGCGACGGCGCTGCGCAAGGACGACTGGATCTTCCCGTGCTACCGCAACTTCGGCATGGCGCTGTACCACGGCGTCAAGCCGGTCGAGATGATGCACAACATGTACGGCAACGCGCAGGACAGCGCGCGCGGCCGTCAGATGCCGGTGCACTTCTCCTTCGTGGACCCGATCCACTGGGTCTCGATCTCGTCGCCGATCGGAACGCACATCCCGCAAGCCGTCGGTGCTGCGCGCGCGTTCCAGGTGCGCGGTGAGGACCGCGTCGCGCTGACCACCTTCGGTGACGGCGGCACGTCGAGCCTCGGCTTCCACTCCGGCCTGAACTTCGCGGGCGTCTGGAAGGCTCCGGTGGTCTTCCTGTGTCAGAACAACGGCTACGCCATCTCCTGCTCCAGCGAGAAGCAGACGGCGTCGGAGAGCTACGCGATCAAGGGCAAGGCCTACGGCGTCCCCGGCGTGAAGGTCGACGGCAACGACCTGCTCGCGGTGCGTCGCGCGGTCTGCGAGGCAGTCGACAAGGCGCGCGCGGGCGACGGCCCCACGCTGATCGAGGCCGAGACCTTCCGCATGGGCGGCCACTCGACCTCCGACGACCCGACGCGCTACGTGCCGAAGGAGCTCGTCGAGAAGTGGGCCGCGAAGGACCCCGTCGACCGTTTCGAGCGCTACCTCGGCAAGCGCGGCATCTGGAAGCAGGGCGACCGCGAACGCATCTACGGCGAGTGCATGCAAGAAGTCGCCGACGCGGCGAAGGTCGCGCAGTCGACCGACGCGCCCGGTCTCGAGACGATCTTCAGCGACGTCTACGCCGAGCTGCCCGAACACCTGCGACGTCAGGGCCGAGCGGCCTTCGACCTCGCTGCTCGCCGCGGTGACGCCGCGGCCGGCGGTGGTGCCTTCCCGCTCTGATCGTCCGCCGAAGGCGCACCGCACCACACCGCACACGAACCGGAGAGGTCTCCGCCCTCTCCCGAGAACCCCACCGCAACTCAACATGGCCAACTTGACCTTGGTCCAAGCCGTGAACGACGGCCTGGCGACCGTGATGCGCGACGACCCGTCCGTGATCGTGTTCGGCGAAGACGTCGGACCGAAGGGCGGCGTGTTCCTCGCCACCGAGAACCTCACGAAGGAGTTCGGTGAACAGCGCTGCTTCGACACGCCGCTCTCGGAAGACGGCATCATCGGCACCGCGATCGGCATGGCGATGAACGGCTTGCGCCCGGTCGCCGAGATCCAGTTCCAGGACTTCATCTTCCCGGCCTTCGACCAGATCGTGTCGGAAGCGGCGAAGCTGCGCTATCGCTCGGGCGGCCAGTACACGGCGCCGATGGTGATCCGCACGCCCTACGGCGGCGGCATCCGCGGCGGCCTCTACCACAGCCAGTCGGGTGAAGCGTACTTCTGCCACACGCCCGGCCTGAAGGTCGTCATCCCGTCCACGCCGCACGACGCGAAGGGTCTGCTGATCGCCGCGATCCAGGATCCCGATCCCGTGCTGTTCATGGAGCCCAAGGCACTCTACCGCAGCGTCAAGGGCGAGGTGCCCGAAGGCCTCTACACCGTCGACCTGTCGACCCTGCGCACCGTGCAAGCAGGCGACGACGTGACGGTGTTCTGCTACGGCGCGATGGTTCCCGTCGCGATGAAGGCTGCGGCCAAGGCGGCCGAGCAGGGCATCGGCGTGCACGTCGTCGACCTGCGCACGCTGCTGCCGCTCGACGAGGAAGGCGTGCTCGAAGCCGCCAAGCGCACCGGTCGCGTCGTCGTCGTGCACGAAGCCCCGCGCTTCTGCGGCTACGGCTCGGAGATCAGCGCGCTGATCGCGGAGAACGTGATCGAGTACATGGAGGCGCCCGTCAAGCGCGTCACCGGCTTCGACACTCCGTTCCCGAACACGCTCGAGCACCACTACATGCCCGACGAGCGCCGCGTCCTCGACGCGATCGAACAGGTCCACTCCTTCTAGCCCAGCCGCCCGCGCCCCGTCCCCACGCAACCATGACCATCGAGTTCAAGCTCCCCGACATCGGCGAAGGCGTCGCCGAAGGTGAAATCGTCCAGTGGCTCGTCAAGGCAGGCGACCAGGTCGCGGAACACCAGTCCGTCGTCGAGGTGATGACGGACAAGGCGACCGTCGAGATCCCCGCGCCCGCCGCGGGCACGGTGACCGAGCTACGCGCCGCCGCCGGTGACGTCGTCCCGGTCGGCACGGTGATCTACGTGCTCGAGGCGGGTGCTGCGGGAGGTTCCACCAAGCCCGCGGCCGCTCCGGCTCCCGCCGCCGCCGCGCCTGCGTCCGCACCCGCTGCGAAGCCCGCGCCCGCCGCGGCGACCGGCGCCGTGATCGACTTCCGCCTGCCCGACATCGGCGAAGGTGTCGCCGAAGGCGAGATCGTGCGTTGGATCGTCGACGTCGGCGCGCAAGTCGCCGAGCACGAGTCCGTCGTCGAGGTGATGACGGACAAGGCGACGGTCGAGATCCCGTCGCCCGCCGCGGGCACGATCACCGAGATCGTCGCGTCCGCCGGCGAGACCGTTCCGGTGGGGGATGTGATCTTCCGCCTCGCGACGGCCGGTGCTCCGGCCGCGGTCGCCGCGCCCGCGCACGCGATGGCCGGCGCATCTTCCGCGCCCGCGCCCGTGCGTGCCGCCGCGCCGACGGCTTCCGCCGCGCCGGTTCGTCACCCCGACGAGAAGGTGCTCGCGGTCCCTTCCGCGCGCCGCGTCGCGCGTGAGCTCGGCATCGACCTCGCGCTGGTCCCCGGCAGCGGCCGCAACGGCATCGTCCGTCGCTCCGACGTCGAGGCCTTCTCGAAGTCCGGCGCCGCCGCGGCACCCACGGCCGCGCCTGCCCGCGCCGCCGCTCCCGCCGTCAGCGTCCCCGCCGGTGAGCGTGAGACCCGCACGCCCTTCCGCGGCGTGCGCCGCAAGATCGCCGAAGCGATGTCGCGCTCGGCCTTCACCGCGCCGCACTTCACCGTCATGGAGGAAGTCGACGTCACGGAACTCGTCGCCCTGCGCGCCACCGCGAAGACGCTCGGCGCCGAGGAAGGCGTGAAGGTCACCTACATGCCCTTCATCATGAAGGCGACCGCGCTCGCGCTGCAGAAGTTCCCGATGCTCAACGGTCGACTCGACGAGGAAGCGCAGGAGCTCGTGCACTTCCACCACGTTGACCTCGGCATCGCGGCCGACACTCCGAACGGCTTGATCGTGCCCGTGATCCGCGACGTGCAGGCGAAGGGCATCATGCAGCTCTCCGCGGAGCTGATGGACCTCGCCGAGCGCACGAAGTCCGGCAAGGTGAAGCCCGAGGAACTGAAGGGCAGCACCTTCTCGATCACGAACGCGGGCAACATCGGCGGCATCCTCGCGACGCCGATCATCAACTTCCCCGACATCGCGATCCTCGGCGTGCACCGCCTGATGAAGAAGCCCGGCGTCGTCGAGACGCCGCACGGCGACGAGATCCAGGTGCGTCAGTACATGAACTTCTCGTGCTCGGTGGACCACCGCCTCGCTGACGGCGCGGACGGCGCGCGCTTCCTCGTGTACCTCAAGCGACTGCTCGAGAACCCGGGCCTGTTGGCGCTCTAGCGCGAGAGCCGAACCGTGACCGCACTCACTCGCGTCATCGACCCCAAAGGGGCCGTCGTCGGCTCGCTCCCGCAGCTCGACGACGAGCGCCTCGTGGGCCTGCTCACGCACATGCTGCGCGTGCGCTGCGTCGACCAGCGTATGCTCAAGCTGCAGCGCGCGGGGCGTGTCGGCTTCGTCGGCACGGCGCGCGGCCTAGAAGCCGCGATGATCGGTTCGGCCGCGGCGCTCGCGACCGACGACTGGCTGTGGTCGGGCTTGCGTGAGGGCGGCGCCGCCGTGATGCGCGGCTTGCCGCTCGCCGAGTACGTCGCACAGATGTACTGCAACGCGAACGACACGGCGAAGGGCCGCCAGATGTGCAACCACTTCCAGCACAAGGGGTCTCACTACCCGAGCTGGTCGTCGGTGATCGGCACGCAGATCCCGCACGGGGTCGGCGCGGCGTACGCCGCGAAGGTGCAAGGCAAGCGAGAGGTCCACGCGATCTACTTCGGCGACGGCGCGTCGTCCTCGAACGGCTTCCACAGCGGCATGAACTTCGCCGGCGTGTGGAAGGCTCCGTGTGTGTTCGTGCTCGTCGACAACGGCTGGGCCATCTCGGTCTCTTCCCGTGAACAGACGGCCGCCGAGTCCTACGCCGACAAAGGCCTCGCCTACGGCATCCCGGCGCGCGAGGTCGACGGCAACGACGTGCTCGCCAGCTACGCCGCGATGCAGTCCGCGCGTGAACGCGCCCTGGCCGGCGAAGGCCCGTCGCTGATCGTGCTCAAGACCTACCGCATGCTCGGCCACTCGTCCTCCGACGACCCGTCGAAGTACCGCAGCGAGGCAGAGGTCGCCGCTTGGGAAGCCCTCGACCCGATCGAGCGCTTCGCCGCCTTCCTCACTGAACGAGGCCTCGCCGACGCCGGAACGGTCGAGCGACTCGAAGCCCAGCTCTTCGCCGAGATCGACGCCGTCGTGCACGAGCAGGAAGCCGCGCCGCCGATGGCGCTGAAGACGCTCGTCGAGGACGTCTACGCCGACGTGCCGCGTCACTTGCGCCGCCAGTACAACGAGTTCCTGCGCGTGGCCGAAGTCCACGGCGACGCGCAACCCGGCGACGGCGCGTTCCCGCTGTAGTCGATCCCCTCACCACCAGCAACGCCCCTCACGTCATGAGCGCCCCTCGCAACGTCGTCGTCATCGGTGCCGGTCCCGCCGGTTACGTCTGCGCCATCCGCCTCGCGCAGCTCGGCCAGAAGGTCACCGTCGTCGAGAAGGCCCAAGTCGGCGGCACCTGCCTGAACATCGGCTGCATCCCGTCCAAGGCGCTGATCGCCGCGGGCAGCCTGCTCGAGCGCATCTCGCACGCCGACGCGATGGGCATCACGGCGGAAGGTGTGAAGCTCGACGTCGCGAAGCTCGTCGAGTGGAAGTCGGGCATCGTCGGCAAGCTGACGGGCGGCGTCGCGGGCTTGCTCAAGAACCACAAGTGCGCGTACCTCGAGGGCACCGCGAAGATCACCGGCCAGAACAGCGTCGAAGTGACCGGCAAGGACGGCAAGCAGACGCTGAAGGCCGACGACATCGTGATCGCGACCGGCTCGATCCCGATCGAGATCCCCGGCTTCGCCTTCGACGAGAAGCAAGTCTGGTCGTCCACCGGCGCGCTCGCGCCCGACCGCATCCCGAAGCACATCGTGGTGATCGGCGGCGGTTACATCGGCCTCGAGCTCGGGCTCATGTACCAGAAGCTCGGCAGCCAGGTGACGGTGCTCGAAGCGACCGGCGGCGCGCTGCCCGGCCAGGACCGCGACTGCGTCAAAGTGATCGAACGCTCGATGAAGAAGCGCAAGGTCAAGCTGATGACCGAGACCTTCGCGCAGGGCTTCGAGGCGAAGGGCGACCAGCTCTTCGTGCGCGTCAAGACCAAGCAGGGCGAAGACACGATCGAGTGCGACCAGATCCTCTCGACGGTCGGGCGCCGCCCCTACAGCGCCGGCCTCGGCCTCGAGTCCGTCGGCCTGAAGACCGACGAACGCGGCTTCCTGCCCGTCGACAAGCAGATGCGCACCAAGGTGCCGAACATCTACGCGATCGGCGACATCGCCGGTCAACCGATGCTGGCGCACAAGGGCTCCAAGGAAGGGCTCGTCGCCGCGGCGGTGATCGCGGGCCAGCCGGAGGAGTACGACGTGCGCTGCGTGCCCGCCGTGATCTTCACCGCGCCGGAGATGGCGGCGGTCGGCCTGACCGAGGACGAGTGCGCCGAGAAGGGCATCGCCGTCCACGTCGGCAAGTTCCCCTTCGCCGCCTCGGGTCGCGCGATGAGCTTGATGGAGACCGAAGGCTTCGTGAAGGTCGTCGCCGACGCGAAGACGGACGAGGTGCTGGGCGTGCAGATGGTCGGCCCCGAAGTGACGGAGCTGATCGCCGAGGCCGCGCTCGCGATCGAGATGGGCGCCACCGCCGAGGACATCGCCCGCACGATCCACGCGCACCCGACGCTGCCCGAAGCCATGATGGAAGCCGCCGAAGGGGTGCACACCATGGCGGTCCACATCTACCAGAAGAAGTAGCGGCGCCCGCCGTGACCGACGCACCGCGCCTGCTGAACGTCGAGCGCTGGGGGAGGACGACCTACGCCGACGCCCACTGCCGACAGCTCGAGCTGCTGGAGGCGCGCATCGCGGGCGAGATCGGCGACACGCTCGTGCTCACCGAGCACGACGCCGTCGTGACCTACGGGCGCAAGTCGGGCCCGGGCGAGCTGGGCGGACTCGAGCTGCCCGTGGTCGAGGTCGAGCGCGGTGGGGAAGCCACCTATCACGGCCCCGGTCAGCTCGTGGCCTATCCGATCGTGCTGCTGCCCGAGAGGCGGCGCGACCTGCACCGTTTCTTGCGCGAGCTCGAGGACGCCGTGATCGGGCTGCTCGCCGAGTTCGACGTCGTCGGGCGGCGCGAGCCCGGACTGACCGGCGTCTGGATCGGCGACCGCAAGGTCTGCTCGCTCGGCGTCGCGGTCCGCCGCTGGGTCACCTGGCACGGCCTTGCGCTGAACGTCCACACCGACCTCGCGGCCTTCCGCGGCTTCGCGCCGTGCGGTCTGGACCCGCGGGTGATGACTCGCCTCGCCGACCATGCCGACGTGCCGCCGGGGCTGCTGCTCGTCGAGGTGCTGCTCGTGAAGCACCTCACTCGCGCGCTCGGCTTGGAGCTGCCGGAGCCGCCGCCGCTCGCCGATCCGGGGCCCTCGACCGGATTCCCGACGCTCCCGATCCTGCCCGGCTGAGGCCGGATCGGCCTCTCGCTCGAAGAGGGGGCAGGGCCGCCGAGTCGCACGGCAGGGCCAAGCAGAGGGCTTGGTCTCGAATCGAGGCACGGCCTTGCCGTCGGCGAAGGAAGTTGCTTGGGAACGGCAACAGTTCGGTTCGACCGGGGCCCGATCTAGGCGCTGTGCGGGAGAGGGGTGTACCCACTCCGCACGCTACCCCCTTCGTCCCCAGTCACCGGAGCCCTCGGCGGTCCGGCGGGGAGCGCCACGGACCCCAAGGATTCCCTCGCATGAATCGAGACGAGCAGAGCGACCACGACGTGATCCTCGACCTCGACGTGATCGCCGGCTTGCGCGAGCTCGGCGGCGAGGACGACCCGGGCCTGCTCCTCGAGCTCGTCGGGATGTTCCTCGAAGACGCGCCGAAACACGTGCGGGAGATCGTCGCCGGCTTCGAAGGCGCGGACCTCGAGCGCGTGAAGCGAGCTTCGCACACGCTCAAGTCGAGTGCGGCGAACATGGGCGCGATGAGCCTCTCGGGCTTGGCGCGTTCGATCGAGTCGACGGCGAAGTCGGCGGACATGGACCTCCTTCGCGAGCTCTCGAGCGCGCTGTCCGAGGTCTACGGGGAAACGGCGGACGCGCTCGGCGCGCTGGAAGAGTGATGCGACAGGCCCACATGGAAAACGGAGCGCGACCGCGGATCGCGCGTACCTCGCGATGAACGACACCTTCGAACAGTTCCGGCTCTCCGGCAAGCTCCCCTCGCCGTCCGGCGTCGGGATGCGCATCCTGAAGCTCACGCAGAGCGACGACTTCTCCACCGAGGAGATCGGTCAGGCGATCATGGCCGACTCGGCGCTGACGGGCCGCTTGCTCAAGCTGGCCAACTCGGCGCAATCGGGCTCGGTCCGCCAGATCACGACCGTCGCCGAGGCCACGACGCGCCTCGGCATCTCGACGGTGCGGAACCTCGCGCTCGGCCTGTCGCTGATCTCCGAGAATCGCGCCGGAACCTGCGACGCCTTCGACTACGACCGCTACTGGGCCACCTCGCTGGCGCGCGCCGTCGCCGCGCAGGTCCTCTCGACGCAGACGCGCGTCGGCGTCCCCGCCGAGATGTACATCCTCGGGCTGCTCTCCGAGGTCGGCATCCTTGCACTGGCCAGCGTCTATCCCGAGCGCTTCTCGGAACACATCCCGGACGTCAAGGGACGCACGCCGCAGGAGATCGCTGCCCTCGAGCGCAAGCTGTTCGAGATCGACCACCACAACGTCGCCGCGTGCATGCTCGAGGAATGGGGCCTCCCCGAGGCCTTCCAGGGCGCCGTCAAGAAGTACGAGTATCTTGAGCTGGGACCGCGCTCGGAGCTCGGTTCGCAGGTCGAGATCCTGCGCGCCGCGGACCTGATTGCGGAGCTGCTCGTCGCTGACGAGTTCACCACGCCCGCGCGCTGGCGCGCCTTCGACAGGGAGCTGCGCTGGCTGATGCAGGCGTCCGAGCTCGAGGAAGAAGCCTTCTTCGCGCTGTGCCGCAGCATCGTCGGCGAGTGGCGCGAGTGGGGCCAGGTTCTCCACATCCCGACGCAGAAGCCCGCCGACCTCGAGAACCTCGAGGACGAGGCCGTGAAGGCCGAGCGCCGCGGGCTGGACGAGAACGCTCCGCGTCCGCGCCACAAGCTCGAGGAGGATCCGACCGGCAGCGCGAAGGTCGTCGAGCCCGAGTTCGAGGGCGACGGCGGCGGCACGCACATCCTGATCGTCGACGACGACCCGCTCTCGCTGAAGGTCTTGGAGCGCCACCTGGTACGCGCCGGATACCGCGTCAGTACTGCGAAGGACGGCAACGAGGCGCTCGAGGTCGTGCTGCGCTCCGCGCCGCAGATGGTCATTGCCGACTGGATGATGCCCGGCATGAACGGCATCGACCTGTGCGCCTCATTGCGCCGCATCGAGAGCGGCCGCAAGATCTACTTCTTGCTCGTCACGGGCGAGAACGAGGACGAGAACGTCGTGCGCGCGTTCGACGCGGGCGTCGACGACTACCTGCACAAGCCGCTCAACCCGAAGATCCTGCTCGCCCGTGTCAAGGGCGGCAAGCGCATCATCGACTTGCAGCGTCAGGTCGAGAAGGACCAGCAGGTGCAGCGCCGGCACGTGGCCGAGCTGCAGCTCCTGACGCGCAAGCTGCGTACCGCGGCACTGACCGACGCGCTGACCGGACTGCCGAACCGTCGCTACGCGATGCGCCGCCTCAGCCAGGTCTGGGAGTCGACGCAGCGAACCGGCAACCCGCTCTCGATCATCATGATCGACATCGACCACTTCAAGTCGGTCAACGACGAGCACGGCCACGACGCCGGTGACGTCGTGCTCAAGGAGACTGCGAAGGCCATGCGCGAGGCGATGCGAGAGGAAGAGGACATTTGCCGCATCGGCGGCGAGGAGTTCCTCATCATCTGCATCAACACCGACATCGACGGTGCACGCGTCGCGGCGGAGCGCATCCGCAAGCGCATCGAGACGAACCTGATCAAGTGGGGCAGCTTCCACCGCCCCGTGACGCTCAGCCTCGGCATCTCGCAGAAGGTCGACGGTATGGAGAGCTACGATGAGCTGCTGAAGGAGTCGGACCAGGCCGTCTATCTGGCGAAGGCTTCCGGGCGTAACCGCGTCTGCAGCAGCGCTGAGGTTCCCACGGACAAGCGCCGCACCGGCTGACTCCGCGCCGATCTCACTCTACGAAGACGGGGCTGCTCCAGGCGAGCGCCCCGTCTTCTTGTTCGACGCGAGCGTAGACCCACGAGCCGGGCGGCAGCGTGCCGACGCGGGAGCTGATCCGCGCGTCGAGCGGCGCGCCCTGTCGTCGCAGATCGACCACGTCGGTCTCGACGGCCGTGCCCGAGTCGCCCGCGATGCCCCGCACGACGACGACGCGAGCGATCGGCGCCGTACCAGAGACCTCGAGGCCGTACTCCGAGGAGTCGTCGAGCGCCTTCGACGCGATGCGCACTGGATTCACCGCGTCGCCGATGCGCGTCTCGAGCAGGATGCGTGGACCGCTCGTCGCGTAGACGTCGCGCGCGCGCAGCGCTTCGAGCACGCCGAGCCGCGTGAGTTCATCGCAGCGCACCGCGGCGATCCCGCCGCGCCCGACGCGCTCCGTTCCGCCCGGCGAGCGGCGCCAACCGCTGCGCGGGTCGAGGTGGCTGAGCCCCGGGTGTCCGTCGTGCCCGTCGCCGCTCCCGACGAAGCCGAGTCGGTACCCGCGCACGAGCTGGTCGCGCACGAAGTTGCCCGACAAGGCGGCGTAGATGCGCTGCGGACTGTCCGCGGCCTCGCTCGAGCCGTGCACGCTCATCACCTCGGTCAGCGGCTCGAGCACCGGGTCGGGCGCGAAGTCCCAGTTCGTGGCGATCGGTCCGCCGGCCGAGTGGTGCGCGAAGGTCAGCGCGTTCATGCCGCTGAGCGCCTCCCACAGCTCCGGCGGCGTGTCGGTGCGCTCGTCGAGCGAGGAGAAGATCGGACCTTCCGGCTCGAAGTGCAGCACGTGCCGATGGCCGTGGATCCAGTTCGTCCACTCGTACGCGTGCAGCGCGACGAAGCGGCCGGGTTCGTGGAAGCGCGCGACGCTGCCGGCGATGCCGTTCCACAGCTCGGGCTCTTCGTCGAGCCGCCGCACGCCCCAGTGGTCGTGGTCGGTCAGCGCGACGACGTCGAGCGCGGCGACGTCGCGCGCGTAGGCGAAGAAGTCGTCGGGCGTGCCGGTGCCGTCGGAGAGTCCGCTGTGTCCGTGCAGGTCGGCCCAGCGGATCGGCGTCGCGTCGTCTCGGACCCAGAGCGGGTTGCTGCGCGTCGAGACCTCGCGTCCGTCGAGGGCCGCGGAGGCGATCACGCGCCAGGTTCCGGCGGCGAGCGCCTCCAGCTCGAACTCGTCGCCGTTGCCCAGAGCGTCCAGCGTGAACGGCTCGAAGAGGCCCTCCGGTTCGGAGCGCAGCTGGAACGACCGCGGCTCTCGGGTCTTGTTGCCGAACTCGTCGAGTGCGGCGATCGTCACGCGCGCGGAGCCGCCCGGGTGCGCCGTGCTGGTCAGCGTCGCGACGATTCTCGTCGCCGGGCCGGCGACGATGTCGACGCGCGGCGGATCCTCGATCAAGTGCGCGACGCCGTCGCCGTCGCCGTCGACGCGGAACCAGAAGGTCGAGTCGTGCTCCGCGTAGATGTCGACCTGCGCCTCTGCATCGCCCGCGCCGTAGACCAGCTCGAGCGACTCGCCCGCCTCGAGCGGGCGCCCTCCGATCTCGATCGAGAGCAGGCTGCGGTCCGCTTGGCGCGCCGAGAGCAGTACGCCCGCCGCGTCGGTCGAAACCGTGCAGAAGCCGGGCGCGCGCGAGTCCCGTGTCTGCGGGTCGGACCAGCCCCAGAAGGGCGGCGCGAGGAACAGCACCGCGCCGCCGACCGCGATGCCCTGCTCGCCGGCGGTGTACCGGAAGCGGAAGCGCGCGGCCTGGCCGGCGTGCAGTTCCGCGGGCGCTTCGACCAGCTCGACGCTCCCGCCGCCGTCGGATGGATGGCGCTCCGCGAGGCGGTCGGCCTCGAACTGCGCGACGATCTCAGAACGCGCGGTGGGCGGCAGCTCGCGCGGAGCCTCGGGCGGTGGTTCGTCGTGGCACGCGCACAGAGCGGTCGCCGCGACGAGCGCTAGGGTGAGCAGCGATCGGTACCTCACGCGGACACTCTAACCCCTCCCGGATCGCGATTGGACCCGGGCGAACGGGCAGGGTTGGTCGTGGGCGGCGCTCCTCCGCTATGCTGCCGCGCCCCTCCGAGGAGATTCCATGGACCACGCCGCCGCCCGCGCCTTCATCGACAGCACCTGGGACGAGTCGATCGTCCCCGCGCTCACCGATTACATCGAGATCCCCAACAAGTCGCCGCACTTCGATCCCGCCTGGGCCGAGCACGGCTACATGGATCAGGCCGTCGAGCTGATCGAGTCGTGGTGCCGCGCGCGCGAGATCGACGGACTGTCGGTCGAGGTGGTCCGACTCGAGGGCCGCACGCCCGTCATCTACATGGAGGTCCCCGGTTCGGCGGACGACACGGTGCTGCTCTACGGGCACCTCGACAAGCAGCCGGAGATGACCGGTTGGGAACCCGAGCTCGGTCCGTGGAAGCCCGTGATGCGCGGCGACAAGCTGTACGGACGCGGCGGCGCGGACGACGGCTATGCAGCCTTCGCGTCGCTGACCGCGATCGAGGCGTTGCAGCGCCAAGGCGTGCCGCACTCGCGCTGCGTCATCCTGATCGAAGCGTGCGAGGAGTCGGGCAGCTTCGACCTGCCGCACTACATCGACGCGCTGAAGGACCGCATTGGTTCGCCGCGTCTCGTGATCTGCCTCGACTCGGGCTGCGGCAACTACGACCAGCTGTGGAGCACGACGTCGTTGCGCGGCATCGTCACCGGCGTGCTTTCCGTCGAGACGATCAAGGAAGGCGTGCACTCCGGCGACGCGTCGGGCGTCGTGCCGTCGTCCTTCCGCGTGTTGCGCTCGCTGCTCTCGCGCGTCGAGGACGAAGGCACCGGCGAAGTGCTGTTCGCCGAAGCCGCCGACGAGATCCCCGCGCGGCGCAGGGAACAGGCCGCCGTCGCAGCGGACGTGCTGGGCGACATGATCTGGGCCAAGTTCCCCTTCCACGAGGGGGCGCGACCGGTCAGCTCGGACGGCGCGGAGCTCGTCCTCAACCGCACGTGGCGCCCCGCGCTCTCGATCACCGGAGCCGCCGGTCTGCCCGCCGTCGACGACGCCGGCAACGTGCTGCGACCGATCACGAAAGTCGTGATTTCGCTGCGCGTCGCGCCCACTGCGAACGCCGCCACCGCGGCGCGCAAGCTGAAGCAACTGCTCGAGGCCGATCCGCCCTACGGCGCGAAGGTGCGCTTCGAAGCGGGGCAGACGGGGCAGGGCTGGAACGCTCCCGCGCTGGCCGAGTGGCTCGAGAGCGCGACGGACCGCGCCTCGCAGGACTGGTTCGGCGCGGGCGCCGTCTACATGGGCGAAGGCGGCTCGATCCCGTTCATGGGCATGCTCGGTGAACAGTTCCCCGACGCGCAGTTCCTGATCACCGGCGTGCTCGGGCCGCAGTCGAACGCCCACGGGCCGAACGAGTTCTTGCACGTTCCGACCGGCAAGAAGCTGACCGGCTGCGTCGCGCAGGTCCTCGAAGAGCACTTCCGACGTTTCGGCGCGCAATAGCGGCGAACGGCTCACGCAAGCACAGCGAGTCGTCGCGCGTCTCGAGAAGCGCGCGGCGGAGTCCGCCCCGGCCGCCCTTACACGGCGAGTACACACCCCTCGGATCCCCATGCAGCACCAAGTCGCCCTTCGCGTCTTCGGACCTCTGTTCGCGTTCTTCGTCGGAGCGTGCAGCTCGGCGCCCGCCGGTCCTTCCGCTCCCGCGGCGCCCGCCGCGACGCAGCCCGTGCCCGCGCAGGACACCAGTGAGGAGACGCGCCCGCACGGCGGGATGATGCGCTACCCCGCGATCAGCGCGACGCAGATCGCCTTCGTCTACGGCGAGGACCTGTGGGTCGTGCCGCGCGAGGGCGGACTCGCCAGCCCGCTCGCGAGCCCGGTCGGCGGCGAGCGCATGCCGCGCTTCAGCCCCGACGGGAAGACGCTCTCGTTCGTCGCGAACTACGACGGCAACAGCGAGATCTACACACTGCCCGTCGACGGCGGCGTGCCGTTCCGCGTGACGCACCACCCGAGCTTCGAGGCGCCGAACACGTGGACGCCCGACGGTCGCATCCTGTTCTTCACGAGCGGGCGCGAAGGGCTCGACCGGCAGACGAAGCTCTACACCGTCGCGCCGACCGGCGGCTTGCCCGAGGCGTTGCCCGTGCCCTACGGAGCGGTGGGGGCGATCAGCGGCGACGGCCAGTGGCTCGCGTACACGCCGCACACGCGGGACAACCGCACGTGGAAGCGTTATCGCGGCGGCATGGCGACCGACATCTGGCTCGTGAACCTCGCCGACGGTTCGTCGCGACGCATCACCGACTGGGAGGGCACCGACACGCAGCCCATGTGGCACCAGGGCCGGATCTACTACCTCTCCGACGCCGGTGAAGACCACCGCTTGAACCTCTGGCGCTTCGACCCGCAGTCCGGCGACCGCACGCAGCTCACCAGCTTCACGGAGAACGACGTGAAGTGGCCGTCGAACGGTCCGGGTGCGAATGGCGAGGGCGAGATCGTCTTCCAGTTGGGCGCCGAGCTGCAGGTCATGGAGCTCGTGAACAACACCGTGCGCACGGTGGACGTGCGCGTTCCCGGCGCGCGGCCCGACTTGCGTCCGAAGGCCGTCGACGCTGCTGAGTTCATCACCGACTACTCCACGGCGCCCGAAGGCAAGCGCATCGCCGTCTGTGCGCGCGGCGACATCTGGTCGGTCGCGGCGGAGCACGGCACGCCGCGCAACCTCACGCGCACCAGCGGTGCGTTCGAGCGCGACCCGGCCTGGAGCCCCGACGGCCGCTGGATCGCGTACTTCTCGGACGCCACCGGCGAATTCGAACTGTACGTCACGCAGTCCGACGGCAAGGGCGAGACCAAGCAGCTGACCACTGATGGTGCGCCCTACCGCTACGGCCTGAAGTGGGCGCCTGACTCGAAGAAGCTCGTGTTCTCGGACAAGGCCGGCCACTTCTTCCTGCACGACGTCGAGTCCGGCGGGACGAAGCTCGTCGACACGGATCCGCTGGCGAACTTCGGCGACGACATGGGCGCCAGCTGGTCGCACGACTCGAGCTGGGTTGCCTACCACCGCAGCTCGGAGCGGTCCCCGAACCGCGCGATCATGCTCTACGACGTCGAGGCGGGCACGACGCACCAGGTGACGAGCTCGATGTTCAGCGACTCGGAACCGACCTTCGACCGCGAAGGCGAGTACCTCTACTACATCAGCAACCGCGTGTTCGCGCCGGCGTACGGCGACCTGGACACGTCGTTCATCTACGCGAACACCCAGACGCTGCTCGTGGTGCCGCTGCGAGCGGACGTCGCGTCGCCCTTCGCGCCGAAGGTAGACGAGGTGACCTGGGAGTCGGACGACGACAAGGCCGAAGGCGATGAGGCGGAAGAGCACGAGGACGCGGCGGAGTCGGCGGGCGACGCCGATGAGGCGGAAGACGCGGACGACACCTCTGAGGAAGCCGAAGAGGAGTCCGAGGAAGAAGAGCGCCTCTCCATCGACCTCGAAGGCTTCGAGCGCCGCGCCGTCCCGCTGCCCGTGAAGCCCGGCGTGTTCCGCAACCTCGCGGTCGCGGACTCCGGTTCGCTCGTCTACCACCGCGTCACCGCGCGAGGCTTCGACGGCGAGCGCGTGCTGCAGATGATGGACGTCTCGGCCGACGAGCCGAAGGAAGAGACGATCGTCGAAGGGCTCGCCGGCTTCGAGCTCTCGCCCGACGGCGGCAAGCTGCTGATCGTGCAGTCCGGGGGGCGTGCCAGCCTCGCTCCGGTCTCGGCCGGCGCGAAGCTCGAGTCGGTCTCGACCGACGGCATGCGCGCCATGATCGACCCGCGCGCCGAGTGGCGCCAGATCCTGCGCGACGCGTGGCGTATCCACCGCGACTTCTTCTACGTCGAGAACATGCACGGCGTGGACTGGCCCGGGATCTACGACCACTATGCGGCGATGCTGGACGACTGCGTCACGCGCGAGGACGTGTCGTACCTGATCCGCGAGATGATCTCGGAACTGAACGTCGGCCACGCCTATTACTTCGGTGGCGACACCGAGTCCGCGGATCGCGTGGACGTCGGCATGCTCGGCGTCGACTTCGCGCTCGACAACGGCGCGTACCGCATCGCGCGGATCGTCGAGGGCGCGGCGTGGGACTCGGACGCCCGCGGGCCGCTCAGCCAGCCCGGCGTCGACGTCGTGGAGGGCGACTACTTGCTCGCGGTCGACGGCGTTGCGCTCGACACCTCGAAGGATCCCTGGGCGGCCTTCCAAGGGCTCGCCGGCGAGACCGTGACGCTGACCGTCAGCGCCGAGCCGACGGACGGCGAAGCCTCGCGCGACGTGGTCGTGAAGCTGCTCCGCGGCGAAGGCGACCTGCGCTACCGCCACTGGGTCGAGTCACGTCGCCGCATGGCCGACGAGCTCTCGGGCGGCAAGGTCGGCTACATCTACGTCCCCGACACGGGCGTCGACGGACAGAACGAGCTCGTCCGACAGTTCTTCGGGCAGCTCGGCAAGCAAGCGCTCTTGATCGACGACCGCTGGAACGGCGGTGGTCAGATCCCGACGCGCTTCATCGAGATGCTCAACCGCCCGATCACGAACTACTGGGCGCGACGCGACGGCACGGACTGGCCGTGGCCGCCGGACGCGCACCAAGGTCCGAAGGCGATGCTGATCAACGGCCTCGCGGGTTCGGGTGGTGACGCGTTCCCCGCGTACTTCAAGCAGGCCGGCCTCGGCAAGCTCGTCGGCATGCGCACCTGGGGGGGGCTCGTCGGCATCTCGGGCAACCCCGGACTGATCGACGGCGGCTACACGGCGGTACCGACCTTCGGCTACTACGACAAGGACGGCACCTGGGGCATCGAAGGCCATGGCGTCGACCCCGACATCGAGGTGATCGACGATCCCGCGAAGATGCGGGACGGCGGCGATCCGCAGCTCGAAGCGGCGGTCGCGCAGCTGCTCGAGGAGCTGAAGACGAACGCCTACGCCCCGCCGCAGCGCCCCGCCGCGCCGGATCGCAGCGGGATGGGGGTGTTGGAGAGCGACAAGTAGTCATCGTCGAACCGTACCGTGCCGCACAACTCGAACCGTACCGTGCCGCACAACTTGTTGCGGCCTGACGACAAGATCGCACCGCACAGCGGTAGCCCCCGTCCCACGGGGGCTACCATCGTGCGGTGCGATCTTGTCGTCAGGCCGCAACAAGTTGTGCGGCACGGTACGGTTCGACGGTGACTGCTACCCCCTACAACGCCGCGCTGAGCTCCGTGAACCCGCCGATGAACTTCCCGTCCAGCAGCACGATCGGAACCGTGTCGTGCTGGTACTTGCGCTTCACCTCGTCGAGTTCCTCGGGCTTCGTGTCCATCACGTGCTCGACGTACTCGATGCCCCTCTCCTGGAGCAGTGCTTTCGCGCGCTGGCAGAAGGGACAGTAGGACCAGGTGTAGAGTTCTGCCTTCATGGAACAGGTCGCGGACGATCGGGGGTGAGGGGTAGTAGGGACCCCGGTTCTCGACGAACCGAGGGCGTGAACGACGTTCGCAGGGCCGGTCGGGTCGCATAGTGAGGCCGAACTCGCTCGTGGCTTGACAGCCCGATGCGCCGCGAGAGGATGGTCGTTCCTTCGAACAGGAGTCTCCATGCTGATCTCGGTACTTTTCTTGATCCCCGGTCTCCGGGCGACAGTACACGCCGACGCCGCGGCGGTTCGACAGGCTCCACCGGCAGTGGGCACGCAGGGAGAGTCTCAGGTCGAGCGCCCCCAGAATGGCCTCAAGAACGCGACCTCGCCCTATCTCCTGCAGCACCAGTACAACCCGGTCGACTGGCACGAGTGGGGACCGGAGGCGTTGGCCCTCGCGAAACGCCAGAACAAGCCGATCTTCCTCTCGATCGGCTATTCAGCCTGTCACTGGTGCCACGTGATGGAGCGGGAGTCCTTCGAGGACGAGGAGACGGCGGCGCTCATGAACCGCTGCTTCGTCTGCATCAAGGTCGATCGGGAAGAGCGGCCGGACATCGACGCCACCTACATGGCCGCTGTCCAGCGCATGACCGGCAGCGGAGGATGGCCGCTCTCGGTCTGGTTGACGCCGGACTTGCAGCCCTTCTACGGGGGCACCTACTTCCCCCCGCTCCGGCGTGGCAACAGTCCGAGCTTCCGCGACGTCTTGAACTACGTCCACTCCTACTGGATCGACCATGCAGCCGCTGCCGCGGACTTCGGTCAACAGCTGATCGATGAGATGCACCGGCGGTCCAACTCGTCCGGAGCCGAAGAGATGCCGGGACGTGAGCTGCTCGCCGCAGCGCTCCGTCTGTCGGGTCAGTACTACGATCCGACGCATGGCGGATTTGCCCGCCCACCCGGCTTCGCGCCGAAGTTCCCGCACTGCACCGAGCTCACTTACCTGCTTCGGCTGGGCACCGTCCCGGGGAACGAGCGCGCCTCGGAGATCGTGCAGCAGACCCTGCGCGAGATGGCCGCCGGCGGAATCTACGATCAGATCGGTGGCGGCTTCGCTCGCTACTCCACCGACCGCGAGTGGACCGTCCCACACTTCGAGAAGATGCTCTACGACAACGCGCAACTCGCGCAGGTCTACCTCGAAGCCTGGCAGGCGACGAAGGACCCGGACTTCCAACGCGTCTCGCAGGAGATCCTCGACTACGTGCTGCGCGAGATGGTCGGGCCTGAAGGCGGATTCTGGTCGACGACCGACGCGGACAGCGAAGGCGTGGAGGGCAAGTTCTTCGTGTGGTCGAAGGACGAGTTCACGGAGGTCTGTGGCGAAGACGCAGGGTGGGCCTGCGATTGGTTCGGCGTGACGCAAGACGGGAACTTCGAGGGACGGAACATCCTCACTCGACGGCAAGATCCCGCCGCCTTCGCCGCACGCCTTCGGAAGTCGCCGGAGGAATTCCGCGCCGCCGTGGACATCCTGCGGTCGAAACTCTACGCGCGCCGCGAGTCGCGCGTGCATCCACACAAGGACGACAAGATTCTCGCGTCTTGGAACGGCTTGATGTTGTCGGCGTTCGCGAGAGCTGCGGCCGTCTGGGACGAGCCACGGTACCTCGCCGCCGCTCGCTCGAACGCGGACTTCCTGCTGACGAAGATGCTCGACGAGAACGGGCGATTGCTCCGTACCCGGCGGCTCGGGCACTCCCACATCCCAGGCTTGCTCGAAGACTACGCCTTCGTCGGGCAAGGCTTGCTCGACCTCTACGAAGCGGACGGTGACCTACGCTGGTTGCGCGCGGCTCTGCAGCTTCAGGGTGTGTGCGACTCCGTGTTCGTCGACGAGGAGCGCGGAGGATACTGGAGCTTCCCCGAGGATCACGGTGAGTTGCCCGTGCGGATCGCGAGCGCATCGGAGAGCGCCTTGCCGAGCGACGTGGGGGTGGCCTGCATGAATGCCGCGCGCCTCGGGATGTTGGCCGGAGATACCGCGAGCATCGATCGCGCGCGTCGCGGCCTGGCGAGGTATCGACCTCAGATGGAGAACTACCCGACCGGTTTCTGTCAGATGTTGATCCTCCTGGATTGGCTCACGAGTCGCCCCCTGGAGATCTACCTCGCGGGCGAACCGACGGACGAGCACTACCTGGCGGAACTCAGGCGCTTGCGAACGCAGTACCCGCCGTACCGTGTGGTCGCGGCCTATGAGGACTCGAAGCTCGAGGCACTGCAGGCGCTGATTCCAGCCGCGGAGGGGAAGACGACGCGCAGGGGACGCCCGACCATCTATCGTTGCCGAGAAGGCGTCTGCGACGCTCCGGTCGTGCTGGAATAGCGATCGCCGTCTGGAGCGCCCTTCACTCGGTCCAATACGGACACGCGACCTCGTGTCCGGCGCCCGTGTCGACGAGCGGCGGCACGGCTTCGGCGCACGACGGCTTCGCGATCGGACAGCGCGTGCGGAAGCCGCAGCCCGACGGCTTGGCGAGCGGCGTCGGGATGTCGCCCTCGAGCCGCACGCGCCCCGAGGTGTCGCTGCGCGGGTCCGGTTGCGGCACGGCCGACAGCAGCGCGCGCGAGTAGGGGTGCTTCGGCGACTTGTACACCTGATCGGCCGAGCCGATCTCGACCACGTTGCCGAGGTACATCACCGCGATGCGATCGCTGATGTGATAGACGACGGAGAGGTCGTGCGCGACGAAGACGTACGTCAGGCCGAATTCGACCTTCAGTTCCTGCATCAGGTTGATGACCTGCGCCTGCACCGAGACGTCGAGCGCGGAGACCGGTTCGTCCGCGATGATCAACTGGGGGCGCGTGGCGAGCGCCCGCGCGATGCCGATGCGCTGGCGTTGCCCGCCCGAGAACTCGTGCGGATAGCGCTCGGCGTACTGCGGCTGCAGGCCGACGCGGTCGAGCAGGTCCTTCACGCGCTCGGCGCGCTCCGCCTTCGACATGTCGGTGTGGATCTTCATCGGCCCCTCGATGATGCCCGCGACCGTCATGCGCGGATTCAGGGAGCTGAAGGGGTCCTGAAAGATCATCTGCACGTCGGAGCGGTGGGGGACCATCTGCTTTCGGCCGAGGCCGTTCAGATCAGCGTCGCCGTGCTTGCCGCGGAAGAAGATGCGTCCGCCGAGTTCGACGTCCGGGTACATCGTCTTGTGCAGGTTCATGATCGCGCGGCCGACGGTGGTCTTGCCGGAGCCCGACTCACCGACGACGCCGAGCACTTCGCCGCGCCGCAGCTCGAAGCTCACGCCGTCGACGGCCTTCACCGTCCCGACCTTGTGGCGCAACACGCCGCCGTAGACCGGGAACCAGACCTTGAGGTCGTCCACGTCGAGCAACGGCGTGCCCATCGCGGCGTTGGCGCGCTGCGCGGCGCTCTGTTCGGCGGCGCTCATGCCGACGCTCCTTCGACCAAGTGGCAGCGCACGCAGTGTCCGGGCGCGACCTCGACCAGCTCGGGCTCGCGTTCGAGGCAGCGGTCCTCGACGAACTCGCAGCGCGTGTTGAACCGACAGCCGCTCGGCAAGTTGAAGATGCTCGGCACGTTGCCGGGGATCGCCTTCAGCGGCTGACCCTTGTCCTGCATGTGCGGGATCGAGCCGAGCAGGCCCTTCGTGTACGGGTGCTGCGGATCGTCGAACAGCTGGGTGATGCTCGCGATCTCCTGGATCACACCGCCGTACATCACGATCACGCGATCGCAGGTCTCCGCGACCACGGCCAAGTCGTGTGTGATCAGCAGGATCGCGGCGCCCTTGCGCTGCGCCTGCAGTTCCTTCATCAGGTCCAGGATCTGCGCCTGGATGGTGACGTCGAGCGCCGTCGTCGGTTCGTCCGCGATCAGCAGCGCCGGCTTGCAGATCAGCGCCATCGCGATCATCACGCGCTGGCGCATGCCGCCGGAGAACTGGTGGGGGTAGTCCTTGAGGCGCTTGCGGGCGTCGGGGATGCCGACTTGCTCGAGCACTTCGACGGCGCGTTCCTCGGCTGCTTCTTTGCTGATCTTCTCGTGGAACAGCAGCGACTCCATGACCTGCATGCCCACGGTGAACACCGGGTTCAGCGAGGTCATCGGTTCCTGGAAGATCATCGCGATGTCCTTGCCCCGGACACTGCGCATCTCGTCGTAGCTGAGCTTCAACAGGTCGCGGCCGCCGAACAGGATCTTCCCGCCGGCGATCTTCCCGGGCGGATCCGGGATCAGCCGCATGATCGAGAGCGACGTCACCGACTTGCCGGAACCCGACTCGCCGACGATGCCGAGCATCTCGCCGGGGAGGATGTCGAACGACACGCCGTTCACCGCGTGGGCTTCCTTGCCCTCGACGTGGAACATCGTGTGGAGGTCCTTGACCCGCAGCAGCGGCTCTTTTTCGTTCGCACTCATGGCTCAGCGCAGGCGGGAGAAGACCTTGGGATCGAACGCTTCCCGGATCGCTTCACCGATGAAGACGACCATCATCAGCGTGACGAAGAGTGCGCCGAGCGGGAACACGACCAAGTGCCACTTCGTGATGTTCTCCAGCCCTTGTCCGACGAGTTCGCCCCAGCTGGGCGTCGGCGCGGGCAAGCCGAAGCCGAGGAAGTCGAGCGAGACGAGCGAGGAGATCGCCGCGACCAGCGCGAAGGGCGCGAAGCTGATGATCGGCGTCAGCGAGTTGGGCAGGATGTGCCGGAATATGATCGACGCGTGTGAATCGCCCTGCGCGATGGCGGCGGCGACGTAGTCGCGCGACTTCTCGCGGTAGAACTCGCCGCGCATGTAGAAGCTGATGCCCATCCAGCGGAAGACCGCGAGGATCAGCACGAGTATCGTGACGCTCGGGGTCACGATCGAGCTGATGATGATCACCGTGTAGAGGAACGGCAGGCCGGACCAGATCTCGACGAAGCGCTGCCCATAGATGTCGACGCGACCGCCGAAGTACCCGAGAGCCTGCCCGACGAGCATGCCGATCACGTAGGAGAGCGCGACCACGCCGAGCCCGAAGGTGATCGAGATGCGGAAGCCGTAGACGAGGCGCGCGAACACGTCGCGGCCGCGGTTGTCCGTACCCATCCAGTGCGTGGAGCTCGGCGGGTGGGGAGGGCGATCCTCCAGGCCGGGTTCGAGCAGCAGCGACTCGTTCGGGTGGAACGGGTAGAGCGGCATCAGGACCCAGTTCTCGGTCTCCGCATCCTGCCAGTCGCGTTGGAGCTGGCGGTAGTTCGCCTCGCCGATCGCGCGCTGACCGAAGTCCGTCGCGGGTCTGTATCCGGAGATGGCGGGGAAGTAGAGCTCATCCTCGTAGCTGACGACGAGCGCTCGGTTGTTGATCAGGAGCGGCGAAGCGAGGCTGATCAGGTAGAAGACGATCAGTGCGACGAAGCTGTACCAGCCGCGCTTCATCGACTTGAAGCGACGCCAGCGGCGCTGGAAGACCGACTGCGGCTTCTCTTGCTTGACACTCATGTCTAGTTGAAGCGGATGCGCGGGTCGACGAGGACGTACAGCACGTCACTGATGATGTTGCCCACCAGCATCAAGAGCGTGTTGATCACGAGGACGCCCATGACCACCGCATAGTCGCGGCCGATGATCGACGTGAAGCCGAGCAGCCCGATCCCGTCGATGTTGAACACCTTCTCGACGAGGTAGCTGCCCGCCATGACGATCGAGAGCGCGTGGCCGAGACCCGTGCACACCGGAATCAGCGAGTTGCGCAGGGCGTGCACCATGATCACGCGACGCTCCGTCAGGCCTTTGGCGAAGGCCGTCCGGACGTAGTCCTGGCCGAGGTTCTCCATTAGCGCGTTCTTGGTCAGTACCGTCAGCGTCGCGAAGCTGCCGATGGAGTACGCGATCACGGGGAGCACCATGTGGTGGAGCACGTCGATCGTCTTGGCCCACAGCGACAGGTCCGCGAAGTTGTCCGACTCGGTGCCGCCGAGCGGGAAGAAGTCCCAGAAGGAGCCGCCGCCGAAGAGGACGAGCATCACGACACCGAGTGCCCAGCCGGGGATCGAGTACCCGATGAACACTGTCGCGCTCGAGAGGATGTCGAACTTCGAGCCGTGCCGGACCGCCTTGGCGATGCCGAGCGGGATGCAGACGAAGTAGGCGAGCAGGAAGCCCGTCAGGCCGAAGCGGATGCTGATCGGGAAGCGCTGCACGATCAGGTCGATGACCGGGACCTCGTACTTGTACGAGTTGCCGAGGTCGAGCGTCAGCAGGCCCGACCAGGGCTTCGACCAGATGTCGGGGATCGTGGCGGTGGTTCGCTCTCCGCCTGCCGGCTGCCAGTCGTAGAGCGGCGCGCCGACCGAGGACATCTGCTCTCGTTCGAGGTGCAGCGCGAGTACGGTGCCGTCGGAAGGCGCGAGGAGTTCACGTGAGACGACCGTCGGAGGAGCGGCACCTCCGTCGTCCGGTTGGGTCATGCGGACTCGCGCGATCGCTTGCCCCTCGACGACGGCCTCACCCGCGGCGACGTACCAGCCGGCGAGTTGCGCGTCCGTCACGTCCTCTCCGAAAACGCCGCGCTCGTCGAGGTTCAGCGGCCCCAGGAACTGCAGGTACTGCCGCCAGAGAGGCCAGTCGAAGTGGTAGTACTTCTCCAGGCTCGCGAGTGCTTCCGGGGGGATGTCCACACTGCTGCCCCCGTTGCTGCTGCCGCCCTCGCCGGCGCCGGTGCTGCCGGACTGCAGCTGCATCATCATCTGGTCGATCGGCCCTCCGGGCACGAAGCGCGTGATCGCGAAGACCAGCATGGTGATCCCGAGGAAGGTCGGGATCAGGAGCAGGAAGCGGCGAGCGAAATAAGCGGCCATGAGGGGGAACCGTGGAGAAGGACTCGGCGCCGTACTCCGTGACGGAGTTCGGCGCCGGTGAAGAGATGACGGCCTACTGCGCTTGGTGCGCGTTCCAGTACTGCCAGAACCGGTTCTGGATCGGTTCGGTCGGAAGCAGCTTGGACGGGTCCTTCTGTGCCTCTTCGAGCAGCCGTTCCTTCTCAGGATCGATCCACCAGCAGTACATCATGTCGTTGTTGTCCTTCGTCCTCCAGATGCCCCACTCGGGCTGCGAGAACTTGTTCCAGTAGATCACGCGCTGTGCGGGACCGTACCAGTCGAGGACGTAGGGGTACTGCTCGTAGATGATGCCGTCGATCTCGCGCACGATCTCCTGGCGTCGCGTCACGTCGTACTCGCGGTCGTACTCGCCGAGCAACTCGTCGACGCGCGCGTCCGAGAACGCCGTGACGTTGTTGTTGTCGAGCTTCTCGGCGAGCTCGCCCTTCCAAGACGTCTCGGGGTTGGGGAACACGAGCGCACCCCAAGCGGTCGAGGTGAGGTCGTACTCACGCTTGCGCATGTTCTGCCAGCGCGTCGCCGGGTCGACCAGCTGCAGGTTGATCTCGATGCCCGCCTTCTTGCAGTCTTCCTGGTAGATCGTGAGGCTGGGTTCGCTGAGCTTGCTCGCGTACGAGAGGTTGAAGGACAGGCGCTTCCCGTCCTTCAGGCGGTAGCCCTGGTCGTCGATCTGCGTGTAGCCCATCTCCGTCAGCAGGTCGACCGCCGCGAGCGGGTCGTAGGGCAACATCTCGTTGCCGGGGTTCTGGTAGGTGCCGCCCTGCCAGTAGCTGTTCAGCGGCTCGTACTCGTTGACGAACAGCTGCTTGATCATCAAGGGCCGGTTGCGCAGCAGACCGAGGGCCTTGCGCATGCGTACGTCGTCGAGCGGCGGACGCGTCGAGTTCAGCGCGATCCCCGCGGTGCCGACCGGCGCGTCGTTGAAGAACTTGCGCTTCTGCAGCAGGCCGCGGCGGATCTGTTCCACCTTGCCGGGGACGAGGTCCTCGACCCACCACTTGGCCTTCGGGACGATGTAGTAGTCCAGCTCACCCTTCTTCGCCTTCTCGAAGGCGAGCGACAGGTCTTGGACCACGGTGAACTGGTAGGCGTCGAAGTTGTAGAGGCCGGTCCAGGCCGGGTTGTCCTTGCCCCACCAGTCGTCGCGGCGGACCAGCGAGATGCTCTTGTTCATCTCCCAGTCACCGAGCGTGTACGGCCCCGTCACCGCGGTGTACGCGTTCTGGTACTTCTTGAGGTACTCGTCGCCGGGAATCGCGATCTCGTGCGCCGGCATGATCGCCATGCCGGACATGTAGAGGAAGTTGCGCCAGCTCTCCTCCTTGACCTTCACCTGCACGATGTACTTCGACAGCGCGACGGGAGTCTCCATCTTGCCGAAGACGATCTGGTCGGACGGCTGCAGGCAGCGCTCGTCCATGTGCAGGTTGAAGGTGGCGACGACGTCGGCCGACGTCACTTCCTTGCCGTCGCTCCAGCGCGCCTCCGGGTTGATGCGGAAGGTGTAGGTGGACTTGTCGTCGCTGATCTTCCAGTGCGTCGCGATCATCGGGATGAACTCGAGCGTCTGCGGGTGCACGGTGAGCAGACTCTCGAGGCAGAGATCGACGGCGCGGTAGTTGAAGGACGTGTTGTAGTCCTTGCCCATCAGGCGCAGCGTCGCCGGCCAGTTGGGCTCGTACATGCGGAACACGCCGCCCTTGACCGCCTTGTCCGAGCCGAGCGCGGGGAAGCTCATCCGCGTCTGCCAACCCTCGCCGGTGAAGCCGGGGCCGCCGTCCTCCGCGCTGACGCTCGGATCGCCGGCTTGCGGATTCCACGCGTAGGTGACGGTCGGGATCGCGAGGTCGTACGACTCGGGCTCCGTCTCGATCATCTCGCCCTTCTCGTTGACCGGCCGCGTCGGGTGCCCTTTGCCCTGCGCCGTCGACGCGCCCGTGCCGCCCCCCGCCGCGCTCCCGGAATCCGACCCTCCACACGCAGTCAGCAAGAAGGCGAGGCCGAGGGCCGAGGTGATCGCGATGCGGGAAGCCGGTCGGAAGAGCATGGGTCGCTCCCAGGTCGAGGGGTCGTCGGAAGGGCGGCCTCGGGCCGCGTTCGAGGGGCGAACAGTCTAGCGCTTACGCCTCGCTGACGGGACGGGATCCGGGGGTCCGCGGACGACTCGCCGCGTGCCTCGCGCGGCTCCTACGCACATCGTCGAAGCGCGGGCTCCTCCAGCGAGACGCGCGCCGCCCGGGACCGTATCCTGCTCGCGCCGCAGGTCGCGCGCCCGCGCGCCGCGATCCCGGCCGGGCCCTTAGCTCAGTTGGTCAGAGCAGGCGACTCATAATCGCTCGGTCGCAGGTTCAAGTCCTGCAGGGCCCACCACCGCCCATGCTCGTCCGGAGCCGCGAGACCGCGCGTTCCGCCGATCGATCCCCGGCCGCAGGAGAGCCGCACGCCCATGAAGCCCGTCGTCGACCACCTCCAGCTCACCGTCGCCGACATGGCCGAGGCCGTGCCCTTCTACGACCGGCTGATGCCGCTGCTCGGCTTCGACCCGGCGCGGCGCTCCGAGGCGACGCTCGAGGCGCACGAGATGCACGTCGTCGAGTACATCGCCGACGGGATCTGCGTCGCGATCTCCTCGCCGCGCTCCGCCTTCGCCGACGAGTCCGTGCACCGCCGCAAGCCCGGAGCGCTGCACCACCTCGCCTTCCGCGCCGCCTCGCGCGCCGAGGTCGACGACTTCCACGCGGCGCTCGTCGCGATCGGCGCGGACATCGTCGAGCCGCCGCGCGTCTATCCGCAACACGGCGAGCACTACTACGCGGTCTTCTTCAAGGACCCCGGCGGCGTGAAGCTCGAGGTGATGTGCGAGGCGCCGGCGTAACGCACGGTTGTCGAGCTAGGCCTGCGCGCGATCCAGTTCGATCCAGAATCGCAAGCACGGTCCGCCCGACGCTGAACCGACGCCGTCGCGATCGCGCACGCACCGAGCCAAGAACTCGTCGAGCGTCGACTCTCCCGTGGCAGCGGAGATCGAGCCGAAGCCGTTCTGGCTCTCGCCGAGTTCGGCGAGCAGCTTGTCGAGCCCGACAGGCGGCGTGAGGGAGGCGGCTTCGAGGGTCAGCATGGTCGAGAAGTACCGTACTTCACTCGTGCGCGATCATCTCGGCCAGGTAGTTCTTGATGCCGACGTCCTCGATGATGCCGAGCTGCGACTCCGCCCAGTCGAGGTGGCGTTCCTCGTCGAGGAGACCGTGCTCGGCGAGGTGGCGCGTGCCGTTGTCGCCGGCGTCGCGGGCGAGCGCGACGAGGTCGTTCAGCATCTTGACCTGTCCGGACTCGAGCTCGCGCGCGAGCTGCAGTTGCTCGGCCACCGTCTCGCCGACCTTGACCGGGTTCATGCGTTGCATGTTCGGCACGCCCTCGAGGAAGAGGATGCGCTCGATCACTTCGTCCGCGTCCTTCATCTCGCCCATCGAGAGCTCGCGGAAGTGGTGCGCCATCCGCTTGTAGCCCCAGTTCTCGCACATCTTGTAGTGCACGTAGTACTGGTTGATCGCGGTCAGCTCGGCCGTGAGGAGCTGGTTCAGCGCCTCGATGATCTCCTTCTTGCCCTTCATGTCGTCGTTCTCCGGTGGTGGTCCTCGGGTGTGCGGCGGAGCAGTCTAACCGCGCCGGAGGGGGAGGGCGGAGCGAATGCGCAGGCGGGGCGCTACTGACGCTCTTCGAGCTTGGGCCGCGAGAGCTCGCGGACCACGTTCTCGCGCAGGATCTCGCGCACGGCAGGCAGGCAGCCGTGGCAGGCAGAACCGGCTCGGCACCCGCGCGCGACGTCGGCGCACGACTCCCCGCGGCGCGCGGCGGCGCGCAGCTCGCGGTCGGAGACTCCGTGGCAGTGGCAGATGATCATGGCTCGAAGAGTCGGGGCGGGGCGTCGACCCGGTATCTTATGCAACTGAGATTCATTCGCAAGGGTTGGTCAGGGCATTCTTCGTCCGGTGCGGCAGGGCAGCTCACGTCAGATCCGAGGAATCTCGCTCCGTGCGGGGCGTGTCGGCTCGGGTCACCGGCCTCGCGGCCACCCGGGCCGATCGAGCTCGCACCCGCTCCCGAACGAAGCGCGCGGCGCGTCCCCGAGGGGGCGCGCCGCGCTCTCGTACCCGGTGAGAACTCGGACTCAGACGGGGCGACCGTTGCCGCCGCGGCCTTCGCCGCCGCGCTGACGGCGCTCTTGGATCTTCTTGCGCATCGCTTCGCGCTCGGCTCGATCGACGACGCCGTCGCCGTTCGTGTCGGCTTCCTTGCGGAGCTTCTCGCGCAGCTTGCGGGCGCGCTCGGAGTCGCGTCCACGACCTTCGCCGCCGCGCTCACCACGACGACCGCGGCCCTCGCCACCGCGCGCGTCACCGCCGCGACCGCGACCTTGGCCGCCGCGCGCGTCGCCGCGGCGTCCGCGACCTTCACCGCCTCGAGCGTCGCCTTGGCGTCCGCCGAAGCCTTCGCGCTGCAGGCCGGCGAAGGGGGCGCGGTCGCGTCGGGTGTAGACGTCGACCTGGCGGCGGACCATCCGGCGCTCGAGCGGCTGACCGGCGCGTTGCCGGTCCATCTGTTGCGCGCCGCATTCGGGGCAGCGGGCGGCGGGGGCGTCCTCGCGGGGCAGGCGGCGCTGGGCCGCGGCGTCGCCGGAGAAGGCGAGGAGCAGGGAACAGGCCAGTAGGCCGGAGAGCAGGCGAGACATCGGGACCTCCAAGGAGCTTCGGACCATCAGGAAGGGGGAAGACCCGCGCCTGAACCCCGCGCTCCGAACGCGGTTCCGCGCTGCGGACCCGAGAATCGGAAGGGCGCAAGTTGCGTCAGCGGAACGGGTTACGCCTTTGTAAAGTCGGGCTGACGCGGTCGAGTGAACCTGCGGCGGGCGGGGGGCGTCGAAGCAGCAGCGACGGCCCGGGATGTTCAGACCGGGCGCCTGCCAGGAACGCGAACCAGGCGGGCGCCGTGACGAGGGGCCCGAGTCCAGCGCGGGGGACGACGACGCGCGGATTCGGGGACGTTCACGGATGGGGCCCGATCGACGGGTGCCCGGGCCGCCGCTTCTCCCTGCCGCCTCGACGAGGGGTCGAGGCGGAACGAGCGAGGGGCCCTCGAGCGATCGGGGGCCCCTCGCCCGTTCTCTCGTTCCTCGCGGCGCTTCAGTGCGCCGCGGGACGCTCGGACGTCGCCGCCGGCGCGACGGGATCCGCGTAGGCCGACGAAAAGTTGCCGTCGAAGAAGGCGGTCAGCTGCTCGGCGGGACCGGGGCCGTCGCAGAAGAAGCCGAGGTTGCGGCTCTTCGTGAAGTACCCGCGCTGCCAGTTGCTCGTCCCGATCCAGGCGAGCTCGTCGTCGACGACGAGGTACTTCGCGTGCACGACGCGCGCGAAGGGGATCTCGCCGGACGTGAGCTGCGGGATGCGCATGAAGGACACGGAACAGTGCTCGAGCGCGGCGAGGCTCGCGAGCGGCTCGATCGAGCCCGGCTTGTCGGACCAGTCCGCGACGATCAGCTTCACCTCGACGCCGCGTTCCGCCGCCGCGCGCAGCGCGTCGTCGAGCTCGGGCCACCACTCGCCCTGGCGGTCCCAGGGCTTGTACGAGAGCACTTGCAAGCGGATCGACTTCGTCGCGCGGTGGAGCATGGCGACGAGCTCGGGCAGGTCCCAGCTGCTCTGGTCCGGCAAGTGTCCGTCGGGGCTGAAGCCCGCGGAGAGCGCGAAGCCGGCCTTGCCGGTCGCGTTCTCGAGCACTGCCTTGATCGAGGGCCGCTTGCCGGGCACCCCCGACTCGGGCTCCGCTCCCTGCGCGAGTGCGCGGTCGTACGCCAGCACGGCGCGCACCCAAGCGCCGACTTCGGGGGACTTCACGCGCAGGCCCAGCTCCTGGATGTGCTCGAGCGAGCGATAGTCGAAGTTCGCGCTGCCGACGTAGAGGTCGTCGCCGTCGACCAGCATGCACTTGGCGTGTTGGATGCCGCCGGTCAGCGCGCCGTAGTCGACCAGGTCGACCTCGATGCCGTCGTGCGCGTCGAGGCGGTCGAGCGTCTCGGCGTAGGTTCGTTCGTAGAAGCCCTTGTCCGCCGTGAACTGCACGCGGACGCCGCGATCCGCGGCCGCTTCGAGCGCGAGGACCACGGTCTCGAGGCGGCTGCCGGCCTCGTTCGACGCGTAGAAGTGCTCGAGCTCGATCGTCGAGCGCGCGCCCGCGATCATCTCGAGCCAGACCACGTGCGTGTCGCGGATGTCAGCATGGTCGAGGTCCGTTCCGACGGGCCAGGTCTCGACGAGCTCGACCACGGCGAACGGGGGCCAGGGCCCACAGTTGATCGACTCCCGGCATCCGACGGCGAGCGCGGCGCTCGCCAGCACCAGCAGAGCGACGCGCCGCATCACGCTAGTACTCGCCGTTCAGCAGCTTGACGAGGAACTTGACCTCCGACGGCGTGAGCGGCGCCCGACCGCCCTGGCGCGCACCGAGCACCAGCGGACGATCGTCGGGCGGCTGCACGACGCCGGTCATCAGCACGTGGTCCTCGAGCAGGATCGCGGCGTTGTTGCCGACGTTCGCCATGACCCACTTGCGCGCGGCCGCTTCGTCCTCGTCGGTCAGCCGGATCGCGATCGCGGGCTGCCCCTGCGCGTCCTTGGTCTCCCAGGCCTCGGCGACGTGGAAATAGGAGGGATCGCCGAGGTAGACGGGCCGGCCCTTGTACTCGAACTCGCGCGCGCCGCGTTCCTGGCTCGGGCGTCCGGCGCGCACCTCGATCGCCGGGCGCTCGCTGTCGAAGGACTTCGAGGGCGGGTTGCCCGTGCAGGCGGTCAGGGTGAGGGCGGCGCAGAGCGCGGTGAGCAGCTTCGACATGGGGTTCCTCTCGATCGGGGGCGGACGGGTCATGGGAGAGCGTAGCGTCCCGGCCCCGGAGGGCGATAGCGGGGGCTGGAGCGCTCTCGCGAGGAACTCCGCGAATCGAGGACCCGCCGCGAGCGTCGGTCGATTCATGATGGCGAGCGATGTCGTCCTCTCCCACGAATCCGCCCGCACCCGAGGAGCTGCTGGAGCACGTCGCCTTCGTGCGACAGCTCGCGCGGGGGCTCGTGTACGGCGAGGATCGCGTCGACGACGTCGTGCAGCAGAGCTTCCTGCGCGCTCTCAAGAGTCCGCCGAAGCACCGCGGGAACCTGCGCTCCTGGTTCGCCGTCGTCGTGCGCAACGTCGTCTACCGCGAAGCCGGCCGCACCCGCGTGCGCGAGGACGCGCAGTGGGGCGCCGTGGAGGAGTCCGGCGCGGCCGAGGCCGCGGACCGCGCGGCGGAGCGCGCCGACTTCCAGCGCTCGATCTCCGAGGCGGTGCACGAGCTGCCGGAGCCCTTCCGTACGGTCGTCGTGCTGCGCTACTTCGACGAGCTGTCGATCGACGAGATCGCGGAACACCTCGGCGTGCCGCGGGAGACGGTGCGCTCGCGGCAGCGTCGCGGACTCGCGCGGCTGCGCGAGCACCTCGCGCGCGACGACCGCCGCACCGGCGGCGACTGGCGGGCCTCCGCGCTCGCGCTGCTCGGCGAACCCGCGCCGTCGCCCGAGCTGTCGCTCGCCTCGACCGCGAGCTGGTGGTTGCCGCTCGCGGTCAGCCTGCCGCTCGTGATGCTCGGCGGCGCGTGGTGGTGGACGAGCTCGTCGAACGACGTTCCGGACCGCGCAGTCGAACCGATCGGCGCCGTCGGGCGCGACGCGGCGTCGGTCGGCGACGGTGAGGACCGCGAGTCGGCGGCGGAGCGTGAGGCGCTCGCCGCAGTGGACTCGGCGCTCGAAGCCGGGGCGGCACGCGCGCGGATCACGGACCTCTACGAGGGCCTCCCGCTCGAAGGCGCGAGCTTGGTCGTCGGCGTGCGCAGCGGCGAGGTCTGGAAGCTCGCCGAACTCTCGGCCGACGCGGACGGCGAGTGCCGCGGAGCGTTCCGGCCCGTCGACGCCCTACCGTCGGGGCTCGAGTTCGTGCTGGGGACGAACGCCCCGCGCAGCTTCGCCTTCGCGCGCGCCGTCGGGCATGCACCCCTGCGCGTCGCGCCCTTGCCCGCCGCCGCGCGTCCCTCCGCCGAAGGCCTGCGCGACCTCGGCGAGCTGCGGCTCGAGCCGGGCGTTCCCGTGCGCGGACGCGTCGTGCGCGACGCGGACGGCAGCGCGGTGTCCGGCGCGCGGCTGTGGCTGTCGGACGACGGCGGCGAGTCGGGCAACGCGGACCGCGCCGTCGCCGTCGGTGTCACGGGCGCGAACGGGCGCTTCACGCTCGACGAGCTGATCGCGCCGAATCGCTTCGCGCCCTACACCTGGACGCTGTTCGCGGAACACGACGGCCGCTGCGGCTGGCGCAAGCTGCAGCTCGACGCGCTCGCGACCGAAGTCGAAGTCGAGGTCGAATTGGGGCCCTACGCCGCGCTCGACTTGACCGTTCTCGACGAAGCGGACGAGCCGCTCGTCGGCGCTACCGTGCGCGCGCTGACCTTCCACGCGCCGTGGTCGAAGGAGGGGGCGGGCGACGCCTTGCTCGGGGGCGCGGGCGGTCCGCTGCACCGCAACTTCGAGGGCGTGACGGACGCGAGCGGCCGCGTCTTCTTCGAGGCACTTCCGGCCCGCGACGACACGCTCTCCGCGCTCGCGGGTAGCGACCCGGCGCGCGGTCGTCGCGGTGGTCCCTACGAGCTGCGCATCGAGAGCGCCGGGCGGAGCGTGCGCGTCGTCGACGAGTTCAGTTTGCCAGTCGGCGAGCGCAGCGAACTCACCGTGCGCCTGGCGCAGCTGACGGCGAGCGACCGACCCGGACGCGTCGTGTCAGCGCAGGACGGTCGCGTGCTGCGCGACGCGTGGGTGCGCGCACCCGAGCTCGAGCGCCGCATCGCTGTCGACGAACACGGCACCTTCGTCCTGCCGCACGACTTCCCGCGCCGCATCGAGGTCGGCGCGCCCGGTCACTTGACGCGCGCTTTCGACTGGTCCGAAGCGGACACGACCGCGCGCGACTGCGAGCTCGAACCGGCGCTCGAGCTGCGCGGCGTCGTGCGGGAGCGCGACGGCGCGCGGCTCGCGAACCTGCTCGTGCGCGCCGAGGGCGGATCGCGTGAAGCGGCGACGGCGCTACTCCGCACGTCGCGCGCCGTCGAAGCGCGCACGGACGAGAATGGCACCTTCCGGCTGGAAGGCCTGAGCGCCGGCGACTGGCAGGTCGGCGTCGTGCTGCCGCCCGGAAGCCCGTGGCGTCCGCGAGACGCGCAGGTCGTCGAGGCGGGGCGCGACGACCTCGAGATCGTCCTGCAGCGCGACGCACGACCGGGACGAGCGGTGCGCGTGCGCATCGTCGACGCGGAGACGCGCGAGACGCTGCGCGCCCTCGACGCCGAGCTCGCCTGGGTCGGTTCCGACGCGCCGCCGCCGCCGCGCGTGGAACTCCTCCCCGACGCGGTCGAACTCGCCGACGTGCGTCCGGGAAGCTGGCGACTGTGGGCGCGCGTCTCCGGGCGCGGCGCATGCCTGCTCGACTTCACGCTCGAGGAGGACGACACCCCGCTCGAGCTCGAGCTGCCGTGCAGCGGCATCTGCCGCATCGAGGGTCGCGTCGCGCTGCCCGCCGACGCCGGCGTCCCGCGTGATTGGATCGTCGCTTCCGTGTTCCAGGGTCCGGGGCCGCCCGGCCGCTGGCCTGGCTTGCGCGGCGAATACGGCAGCCGCGCGATGCGCTCACCGGTCGCCGAGGACGGGAGCTTCGCGATGGACACGGTCGTGGCCGGTCCCTACCGGCTCGAGCTGATCGCCGACGACTGGATCGCTTCCGCGCGCGTCGTCGTCGAACCGGGCACGACCCTCGAGGCGCGCCTCCGCGCCGAGCGTGCCGGCGAGTTGCTCCTCCGTGGCGCGCTGCCGATCCCCGAGGGCCTCTCGCTGTGGCTGTCGGACGGCGTCGGCGGCGAGGCGTGGCACTGGCTGCGGCCCGAGCTGGTCGGCGCGGGCTGGGAGGTGCGCCGTGCGCTGCCTCCGGGCGACCAGCGCTGGGCCCTCGCGCAGCGCACCCCGCCCGGCAGCGCGCGCCCGCTGCCGCCGGGGCCGGTGCTCGCGGAGGGGGGAGTCGCGATCCAGAGCGGCCGCACCCACACCGTCGAGGTCAGCTGGAACTGACTGGCTTCCGTGTGGTCCGCGGGCCGGCGAGGCGTCCCAAGCGCCTGGGCCACCGCGGCTTGCGGGCTCCGGTGGGCGAGCGAGGGGCCTGCGCACCGGGAGTGCCTCCGTCGGTGACTCCCGCCGCGGCCCGGGTATCCCTGGGAGGGGTTCCCGCGGGCGAACGCTCGGCGACCGGGCCTCCTCCCCGGGACGAGCGCGGCGCTCCCACCAACACGAAACCCAGTCAGTTCCGGAAAGAAGAAGGGGTTTCCTTCACGGCTCGGGACCCCCCGTACCTTCTATCCGTCGATGTCCGAAGGCGCCGCATCCTCCCCCGTCACCATCGAAGAGCTGCTCGAGCACGGGCGCTGGGTCCGTCGTCTGGCGACCTCGCTGGTGGTGGGTGAGGAGGCCGCGGAGGAGCTGGCGCAGGCCAGCATGGTGCAGGCGATCTCGCATCCGCCGCGGCACCGCGGGAACCTGCGGGCTTGGCTGGCGACGATCACGCGCAACGTGGCGCGGGACCGCGGTCGTGAGCGGGACCGGGAGAAGGATCCGCGCTGGCTCGAGGCGGTGCGCCGCGAGCACGGGCTCGACTCGGGGGACCAGATCGTTGCGCGCATCGAGACGCAGCGCCTCGTCAGCGAGGTGCTGCTCGGCCTCGAGCCGCAGCTGCGCGACGTCCTCGTGCTGCGCTTCTACGACGAGCTGTCGTACCGCGAGATCGGCGAGCGCCTGGACCTGCCCGCGGAGACGGCGCGCTCGCGCACGGCGCGCGGGCTAGAGGAACTGCGCCGTCGGCTCGACCAGAAGGGCGGCGAGTCCGCGGTGGAGTGGCGCACCGGTCTCGTGCTTTGGATCGGCAGCGCGGAATGGACGCGACTCGCCGGTGGTTCCGGCGCGGCGGTCGGGGGAGGACTCGTCGGCTGGGCGCCGGGACTCTCCGCGCTCCAGCTCTTCGCGGTGCTGCTGCTGTCCGGCCTGCTCGCGCTCTTCGCGTGGGCGCCGTGGGGGAAGGAATCCCTGCCGGACACGCTGGCGCTGGGCCCCAACTCCGGAGCCCCGCAGGACTCGTCCGTCGCGGCGGCGGGTCCCGCGACCGAGACGGCGGCGGACCGCACGACCGCCGGGTCCGACACGCGCGCGGAGCTGGGGGACTGGGTCGGCGTCAGCGGTCGCGTGTTGGAGCACGCGGGCCGCGCACCCGTCGCCGGCGCTCGCGTGCTGTTGACGGAGGGCTGCCGCCGCGGTCGCGCCAAGCGGATCGAGACCGAGACCGACGCCGAAGGGCGCTTCCGCTTCGACGGACGCCTCGAGGAGTTCGAGCTCGGTCCCGAGCGCCTGCTGGCCTCCTTCGAGGGTGACTTCGTGCTGCGCATCGAGACGGACGTCGAGCTGGCGAGCTTCGAGGACACCTTCTCGCGCGCGACCATGACCGGCGATCTTAGCGGACAGTCCGCGCTCGACGCCGACCTCGGAGACCTCACGCTCACGCACGCCGTGCCGCTGCGCGTCTCGCTCGACGGCGACTGGGCGCCGAGTGGCAGCTTGTGGATGGGCGAGCTGTCACCGGGCGAGCACCCGCCGCGCCGGTTCCGACAAGTCGGCGACTGGGGCGCGTCGCGCGAGCCGCGGCTGTGGGACCTCTTCGGCGCCTACGTCCACCGCGACGCGAGCCGCGTCTTGATCGCGCTCGACGGAGCGGGAGGCTTCGCGTACGTCGACGTGGACCTTCCGCTCGACGCCGCGCGACCTCGTGCGCTGCACCTCGAGCGATCACCACCGGGTCGCGTCGAAGTCCAGCTGCTCGATGGCGAAGACCGGCCCGTCCAGAACGTGCCGGTCGTCGCCACTCCGCTGTTCTGGCCGCTGCGCAGCCCGGGCACGCGTGACTTCTGCTACCACGCCCGTCTGCCGCGCCCGACGGGCTTCGACGCGTCGCGGCGCAGCGTCACGAACGAGGACGGCGTCGCCGTCTTCGAGTCGTTGCCCTCGGGGACGGCCGTCGACGCGGCGGAAGACGCCGGGCGCGACGGCTTGCATCCCGCGGGAACCTACGTGTTCTGCGCCGGTGACTACGGCTCGGCGCCGCGTCCGCACCGCTTGCACGCTCCCTCCGTCGTGCGCGCGGGCGACGTGAACCGACTCACGCTGCGCTACGACGAGTCTCGACGCGTCGACATCGAAGGTCGCGTCACCGACGAGGACGGCAAGCCGCTCTCCGGCATCCCGGTCGCCGCCGTCGACCACCTCTACACGAGCCTCATGTCGGGCAATCAGGGGTCGCCGATCGAAGTCCGGGACTTCACGGACTCCGAAGGTCGCTACCGCTTGCTCGACGTGGATCGCCAGGCGCAAGGCGTCGAGATCGTCTCGGTGGACGGCGTCGACGTCGGACGCGCGCACGCGCTGTACGAGATCGGGGTCCCCGACGCGGGCGTGCGCCGCTTCGACGTCGTGCTCCCGCTCGCGAAGGACCTCCGCGGTTGGCTGGTGGACGCGCAGGGTCAACCCGTGCACCGTCCTGGCCTCACCGTCTACGCGCGTCCCGCGAAGCTCGATCCGCTGCGCGAACATCCGGCGCCCGACTTCAGGATGGCAGTGGAGGCGGACGGATCGTTCGGCACTCGCGCGCTGCCAGAGGGACGCTGGGTGCTGTACCCCTTCGAGTTCGAAGCCCGCGGACTGGTGCCCTTCGAGCCGTTCGAGTTCCAGCTCGGCGAGGTCCGCTCGAGGTGATCGTCGAGGCCTTCGGCGAACGCGCGACGCGCCTCGAGCTGGACGTGGTGGACGCGCGCGGCGCGGAGGTGCTCGGGGTCGCCGAGGCCGTGGCCGTGCAGCAACGCGATGGTCGTCGCGCGCCGCTCGTCGTCGAAGCGAGCAGCGGGACGGGAACCGGCCACGTGACGTGGAACGCGTTGCCCGCGGGGAAGTGGGACGTGTGCGTGTCGCTCTACGGCGGCCGCCGCGCCTGGAAGTCGATCGACGTCGACGGGAGCAGTCCGATCCGCTCGGACTCCATCGCCGTCGAAGCAACGGGGGGCCTCACGGTGACCCTCGAACCCGGCGCCGTCGCCGCCGCGCTCGCCAAGGAGGTGGTGACGGCCCGGCTCATCGGCCCCGAGTGGGTCGATGCGGGACCCGATGTGGAGAGCCGTTTCGCAGCGGTCGGGGTGCAGGCTCGCATCGGGCGCGATGGACGCGCCCGCTTCGATGACCTGCCCCCCGGCCGTTACGAACTGCGCTGCGCGGAGGGCTCCCTCGTCGGGCGCGCCGTGTGCCGCGTGGAGGCGGGAATCGGTCGGAAGCGAAGCTCTCGGTCGAGGCCGGTCGCGAGCTGGTCCTCGTCGGCGACGCGCGGCCCTGGCTCGACCAGTGGATGCAGCTGCGGCTCTTCGTGCGCGGCGCGGACGGCGTCTGGGCTCCCTGGCCGGTGGTGGTGGAGGGCGACGCCGCGCGGGCGATCCTGCCCGCCGACGCCGTCGAGTGGGAGGCACGCTGGTGGTCCCCGGCCGTCGCGGGGATCCAGCGCTCGACGCCGGTCTCGGACCGCGCCCACGGCCCGGTGGAGGGTCAGGGCGGCGCGAGAATCTCCGCCGAACTGCCTCACTGAGGCCTCGAGGGGGCCTTCTCGGCCCCAACATCCGGGAGGGCGACGCGTACCGACGGCGCCTCGCAGGGCTGGAATCAGTCCTGCGACCCTTGGCCGTTTCCGCCGCTTGGGGCACGATCTCCGCTCGAGATTCTCGCCACGCCTGCCGATCGAGCCCTCACGAATCCCTTCCACCCCCCTCCAGACCATGCACGCACGACTCCTCCGCTCGCGACGCCTGCCGCTCCTCGCGGTCCTCCTCGCCGGCTCCTTCGCCTTCTCCGCCTGCTCGGAACGAGCCGCCGACGCCACCAGCGGACAGCAGGCCTCCACGGCCCAGGCCCCGGCGAACCAGACCAAGCCCGCGACTGCCGACGCGGCGAGCAAGGGCGCGAACAGCCTGGCGGCCGGGCCCGCGATGGGGGAGAAGGAAGCCCGCAAGCCGGTCGACGACCCGAAGGCGGACGCCGCCGCCAAGGAAGCCTACGCGCGCGGCAAGCAGGACCCCGCCGCCGGCGCGATCGACCGCGAGAACTACAAGACGGAGATGCAGGCGCTCAGCAAGGCGCTCGCGGAAGGCAAGATCTCCAAGGACGACTACGAGAACCAGAAGTACCAGCTCGAGCAGCGCATGCGCGGAGGCGGCGCCGAGGCTCCGAAGCCGGTCGACCCCGACGGCGCGAAGCTCGTCTTCGCCACGAAGGAACACGACTTCGGAACGGTCTGGGACACGCAGGACCTGACCTTCGAGTTCGCCTTCGAGAACCAGGGCCAGAAGACGCTCGAGATCACGCGCGTCAAGCCGAGCTGCGGTTGCACGACGACCTCGCTCTCGCGCACCAGCTTCGAGCCGGGTGAAGGCGAACTGATCCCGATCGTCTGGAAGCCGAAGGGCATCGGACCGCAGAAGAAGACCGTCACGGTCTCCTACAACAACGGTCCCGATCAGGTGCTGAACATCTCGGCGAACCTGAAGCAGTTCGTCGCGATGGAACCCACCCTGCTCCGCCTCGGCGACCTGGCGCAGCACGAGGAGCACCACGAGGAGCTGAAGCTCATCCCCGCCGACAAGAACTTCCAGATCACGAGCATCACGAGCTCGAACGACTTCCTCGCGGCGTCGGAGAAGGGTCGGACGCAGAGGGCAACATCCTCATCGACGTGGTGATCAAGGAGGACGCGCCGTGGGGCAACTTCAACGCGCGCCTCGAGATCGAAGGCACGGGCGTCACCGACCCCGGCACCGAGCCGGTCACCCACCACGTGATGACGCAGGTCATCGCGAAGATGTACGGCGACATCCGCATGGAGCCGGAGCAGATCCAGCTCGGCATCGTCCAGGCGAACAGCCCCTTCCGCGGTGAGGCGATCCTCTACCACAAGGACGGCGTCGAGTTCGAGCTGGCTGAGCTGAGCGTCCGCTTCAGCCGCCCCGAGATGCAGGTCCACTCCGAGAAGACGACGAAGGACGGCAAGCCCGCCGTGAAGATCGTCGTCGAGGGCGACACGACCGGATTCGACGAGCGCTACGTCCGCGGCACGATCTTCTTCAAGACCAGCCTCGGCGACGCGGACAACCAGCAGCTGCAGATCGCCGGATCCGTGCGCTGATCCGCGAGCTCGAGCGCGAACGCGAGAGGGCGGTGCCGCGAGGCGCCGCCCTCTTCGCTTGGTCTGTGCGCGCTCAGCGCGCGTGCAGCACCCACAAGGGGATGCGACCCAGCGGCGCGCGTTCCTCGACCTCGAAGAACTCCTCCGCCGCGGCGCGGATCGTCCGCGCGTCGTAGTCGCCGCCCGATCCCTGGCGCGCCGCGCGTTCGCGCACGTTGTCGGGCAGACGCTCGAGGTCGACGCGGTTGGAGAAGATCAGGCGGCCGTCGCAGACCGTGCGCATGCGCTGGAACAACAAGCGGTGGTCGAGCACGGCGCGCTCGTCGCGGTCGCTGCCGAAGTAGAAGTACTGGTACGCGTTGACGAGCAGCGCGACCTCGAAGGGCGCGGCGCCCGCCTCGACCTCCGCCGCGAGCTCGTCGAGCCGTTGTTCGCGGAAGTCGGCGTCGATCCGGAGGTGCGCCGCCGCGGCGCGCGACGCGTCCAGGTCGGGCCGATGCACGTCGAGGCCGACCGCGCGCGGGCAGCCGGCGCGCGCCGCTTGCAGCACGAACCAACCCTTGCAGCTCGCGAGGTCGACGAGGCTCCGCGGGGAGCGCGGGTAGAGGGCGCGCAGGCGGCCTTCGCGTCTCCACAGCTTCCAGCTCGGCACGAGCCGCGAGCCGACGACGCGGTAGTCGTGGTTGTGCGGATAGGAGTGCGCGAGGTAGCGCCGACTCTCACGGTCCAGTCCCGGCGTCATGGCGCGTGATTGTGGCAGCCGGACGCCGCGAGGCTCCAGCGATTCCCGCGCGCTTCAGATCTTCCGCAGGACGCGCATCCAGCTCTCGGGCTCGGCGCGCAGGTGGTAGTCCGTGCGGGAGTACGCGAAGCGCACGACGCCGGCCGGGTCGAGCACGAAGAGTCCGGGCACGGGAACCTCGCGACGTCCGCCGTAGGCGATCCGCTCGGCGCGCAGCACGGCGCGCAGCGGATCGTCGAACTCGATCTCCAGGCCGAAGCCGCGCGCGACGCGGCTGTCCGCGTCCTGCAGCAGCGGGAAGTCGAGCCCCAGGGAAGTCGCGAACTCCGCGCAGCGCTCGGCCGGCTCGGGCGACAAGGCGAGGATCGACGCGCCGGTCTCGCGCACTTGCGGCGCGTACCGCTCGAGGTACTGCAGCTCCGTCGCGCTGAACGGGCACCATGCGCCGCGGATGAAGCAGACCAGCAGCGGTCCGTCGGCGAGCAAGTCGGAGGATCGCAGGGCGTCGCCCGACGGAGTCGCGAGCTCGAACTCCGGCGCGCGTTCGCCCACGTCGAGCACGCGCGTTGCGCTGACGCCGGCGCACGTCTCTCGGAGCGCGCTCTCGGCCGCCTCGAGCACTCCGGCGGAGAGCTGGGCTTCCAAGGACGCGCGAACCTGTCGCAGGTCTCGGGCGAGGCTCATGGGGGGGCGCGGTGCGCGGAAGGTCGCCGCGCGCCGCAGGGTCGAAAGGAACGGCGGCCTCGCTTCCGTGATGGAATCCCCGGGAAAGTCGGGTGCCTCGGGCGCCGCCGCTCACGAGATTCCTCGCTCGCGCCCCTCGGGGGCGCCGGTCCGTAGCGGACTTTTCGTGGCGCCCGCGCGAGAGACGTCGTTGCGGCGACGAAAGCGCGTCTCGGGCCCGCCAACGGGGGTGCGGAGGCGGCGAGCGCGTCGATCCGCGGCCTCCCGACGCCACTCTCCGTCGAAATCTCGCGGCAGCTCGCTCCACGGCGCTTCAGCGAGTCGGCGCGTGCCCCTGCTCGCTCCGACGCGCCGCTCATAGAATCGAAACGTCGACTTCACCTGAGTCGGTGAGTCCAGCAGCCACTAGGGAGACACTCCAACATGAGCATCAAACACCTCTTCTCGCTCGCATCCATCCTGACCATCGGCGCGTCCGGCGCGCACGCGCAGAGCGTCAACATCGACGTCTCCGCCGCGGGCCTGCCGGTTCCCGCGAGCACCTACGGCGGCGGCGCCGCGCAACCCGGCGTCTGGAACCAGGCGAGCGTCGGCGTGTCCACGCCGTGCCTCGACCTCGCCGGCGCGGCCAGCGGCGTCAGCATCGACCTGTCGCTCGTTCCGTTCTCCTTCTCGTTCAACAACGCGGGTACGACCGGGGACGACGAACTCCTGATGGATGACTGCGCCGACGTGCAAGTGCCCACGAGCTTCGCGATCACCGGCCTCGCCGACGGCAAGTACACCGTGATCACCTATGCCTGGGCGCCGGACAACGCGACGTACCTGACGAACGTCGGCATCGCCGGCTCCGTCGACCCGGTGCAGTCGGTCGGCGGCGCGTGGCCCGGTGCGCAGACGCTCGGCGTGACCTACGCCTCGCACCACGTGGACGTCGTGGGCGGATCGCCGGTCGTCGTCGACCTGACCAGCGGCGGCCCCGGCTTCTACACGCTCAACGGCGTGCAGGTCGTCGCCGAGAGCGGACTCGGCACGCCGTTCTGCTACGGCGACGGCACGATGGACGCGGGCGCCGGTCCGGTGGACTGCCCGTGCTCGAACAACACGCCGGTGGGGGACAACCAGGGCTGCAAGCACTCGCTCGGCTGGGGCGCGACGCTGACGCCCGGCGGTTCCGCGAGCTTCGTCGCGGACGACCTGACCTTCACCATCGGGCTCGCGATCCCGAACCAGACCGCACTCCTGGTGCAGGGTTCGACGATCATCGCCACGCCCTTCAAGGACGGCATCCTGTGCATGGGCAACCCGACCGAGCGAGTCGAAGTCATCACGCTCGACGCACAGGGAAACGCGACGACGACGGGGTCCATCGTGAACAACGGCAACGTGCCCGGGCCCGGAACCACCTTCTACTACCAGGGCTGGTTCCGTAACCCCGGCGGCGTGAGCCCCTGCGGCACGGGCTCGAACTTCACGCACGGCGTCGAGATCACCTTCATCTGATCGACCCGCAGAGCGGATCGCGAGCGGCCCGGCACCCACGCGGGGTCGGGCCGCTCGCTGCGTTCAGCCCGCGCCGCCGGGCGGCACGGCGGCCGCGCGCGCGGCGGAGAGTCGCCGCAGGCTCCAGCGCACTCCGAGCGCGCCGCACAGCGCGCAGAGGGCGGCGATCCACGCCTCGTTCGCGCGCTCCAAGAAGCCGAGGCCCAGCGCGAGGATCAGGCTGTACGTCATCAGCAAGCTCGAGAGCACGCCGACGAGCGCCGGTGCGACCTCGCGCTCGACCTGCACGTCGGGGCACAGCTCGCGCACCGGTCCCCACCAACCGATGGGGCGCACGCGGCGGTAGAAGCGCACCAGGTCGCGCGGATCGGGGGGCGGCGAGAGCAGCGTGACCGTTCCGGCGACGAGCAAGGACGCTCCGACCACGATCATCACGCGCGCCGGACCGGGAACGACGCCCGCCGCGTTGCCGAAGATGGTCGCCGGCCACTCGAAGACGAAGGACAGATAGGTCGAGACGGCGGCCGAGGTGCACATCGCCGCGATCTCGGTGCGCGCGCGTACGCGCCACCACAACCAGCGCGCGACGTAGACGGGTCCGACGCCCGACAGGAAGGCGAGGAAGAAGGTGAAGAGATCCCTCACCGAGTCGGCGAAGTATGCGAGCGTCGTGCCGAGCGCGAGCACCCCCGCGCTGGCGAGGCGCGCGACCAGCACGTAGTGGTGCTCGTCCGCCTCGGGCTTCAAGAAGCGTCGGTAGACGTCGTTGACGAAGTAGCTCGAGGCGAGGTTGACGTGCGTGTCGATCGTCGACATGAAGGCCGCGAGCAGCGACGCGATCACGAGCCCCAGGAGGCCGGCCGGCAGGAAGCGCACCATCATCGCGACGTAGGCGCGCTCGTCGTCGGTCTGCGCGAGCAGCTGGCCCGCCGTCACCGCCGCGCCGCTCTCGACGTCATCGACCGTCCGCGCGAACCAGCCCTGCTTCGCGAACTCGTCGTTGTCGGCGAGCGCGAGGCGCACGGGCTCGCCGCCGCCCGTCGGCGCGATGACGAGTTCCTGCGCGCTCGCCTGCACGATCCTGCCGTCGACCGGCGCGACGACCTGCTTCGAGGGGAAGACGATCAAGGACGCGAGGCCGACCAGGATCCACAGCCAAGGGCGCAGCGCGTAGTGCGCGACCTGGAACCACAGCGTGGCGAGCAGGCCCTCGCGCTCGTCCTTCGACGCGGCGATGCGTTGCACCGCGACCGTCGCGCCGTCGATGCCTTCGACGGCCCACCAGCTGACGCCGAGGAAGACGGCGAGCGTGGCGATCCCCGAGGTCCAGAAGTCCGCGGACCACGGACCGCCGGGGCCGGTCGCGGGGAGGATGCGCAGCGTGCCCGACGCGAGCTCGGGCGAGGACGCGACCGTCTCGACGACGCCCGCGCCGCCGCCGACCGCGGTCCACGCGAACACCGCGAGCACGACGCCGCCGACCATCGCCATCGCGAACTGCACCAGGTCCGTCACGACGACGCCCCAGAATCCCGCCGACAACGCGTAGGCGAGCGAGAGCACCGCCGCGAGTCCGAGCGTGATCACCGGGTCGACCTCGAACAGGCCCTCCATGATCTTCAGCATCGCGAGCATCACCCAGCAGATGACCATCGCGTTCGTCACGCCCGCGTGCATCACGCCGAGCGTGCCGCGCAGCCCGGACGCCTGCGGATCGCCGTGGTAGCGCAGCTCGATCAGCTCCGCCTTCGTCATCACTCCGCCGCGCCGCCACCAGCGCGCGAAGAAGAAGACGACGCAAGCTCCGCCGACGGCGTAGCACCACCACTCCCAGTTGCGCCAGATCCCGCCCTGCCGCACCCAGCCGCTGATCAAGAGCGGCGTGTCCGCCGCGAAGCTCGTCGCGATCATCGAGGTGCCCGCCAGCCACCACGGCAGCGTGCGCCCCGACAGGAAGAACTGGTCGACGTCCTTGCCCGCGCGTCGTGCGTAGATCACGCCGACGGCCAGCGCGAAGACGACGTAGCCGCCGATGACGATCCAGTCGAGGGGTTCGAGGTGCATCGGGGAGAAGCTACGGAGCGCGCGCCTTTCATCCAAGCGGCGGGCTGCTCGGAACTCACGAGCCGGCTGTACGCGTACTCGTCGGGTGCCCTCCGTGGTAGAACCTCGGTCGATTCCACCTCATGACGCTCCGCTCCTCGGAAACCCCGCACTCGCGAACACCCCGGCGTCTGCGCTGGCTCGTGCTCGCGCTGTGCGTGCTCGGCGGGCTGTTGCTCGTCGAAGGCGTCACGCGTTGGCTGCTCTTCGGCGAGGGTGAACTGGCGCAGGAGTACGGACACGAGTACCGCCAGCCGGGTCTGTTCGCGGACGCGCAGCTCGAGGACTCGTACTGGTTGCTGATGCGCAAGCTGACGCCCGCCGGACGGATCGAGCGCTTGCCGCCCTTCGATCCGCTCGTCGGTTGGGTGAACGCGGACATCGCCGCCGGCAGCTACGACCACCGTCGCGCGGCGCACGTCCGGGGTCGACGGCCGCTGCTGCTCTACGGCGCCTCGTACGCGCAGGGGCTCGGTGCGGGCGAGCTCGACGGCGAAGCGCTGTCGCCGGAGTTCGGCTTCTTGAACTACGGCGTCGGCGGCTACGGCGCGGACCAGGCGTATCTGTTGCTGCGGGAGACGCTGGACCGCTACGCCGCGCACGATCCGGTCGTGTTGATCGGCCTGGTCGCGGACAGCGACTTCGACCGCTGCATCCTGCGCTTCCGCTCGCTGCCCAAGCCGCGGCTCGTGTGGAAGGACGGCGCGCTCGAGCCGGAAGGCCCCGTGTTCTCCGGCGGCCCCGACGCCTACCTGAAACAGAACGGCACCGGCATCTCGAGCTACGCCTGGAGCTACGTGCTGCGCTCCAGCGGTCTGCTTCCCGAGAGCTGGCGCTTGCGCCTGTCCGGGCGCGCTCGGATTGCGCGGTGAACAGGACGAGCTGGTCGAGGCGATCGTGCTCGCGATGCGCGACGAGTGCGAACGACGCGGGCTCGAGTACGAGTTCGTGCTGTTCAGCGCTCCCGACAGCTTGCCGCCGCACGACGTCTCCACGCGCGAACGGATGCTGGTGAGCCTGTTCGAGGCGCAGCGCATCCCGTACGTCTCGGTGCGTGAGGAGATGCTGCGCGCCACGCGAGCACTAGGCGTCGAACCGGACGCGTTCTTCGTCCCCGAAGGGCTGCGCAAGAACCACCCCGAACGAGCTCGGCAACTGCGTGATCCTGAGCGCGCTGCAGGAACGCCTGCCGTCGTTCACCGGCGGCTCGGGCGCGCGCCCGCGCTGACCGGATCAGAACACCGTGTAGACGAAGGGCGCGACGACCGGTGCCGCCTGCAGCACGATGAAGACGAGCGCCGCGGGCAACAACAGGACGAGGATCGGGACCATCCACCAGTACGGTCCACGCCACAAGCCGACGATCAGCTCGCGAGCCGTCGAGCACCCCGACCGAAGTTTCCGCAGCACCATGCTGCGATTGTAGCGCGCCTTCGAGTATCAACCAGCCCGCCCGAGGCCCGACGAGATGACGGATCTTCACACCATCTTCCGCTGCCCGAGCTGCGGCGCGGAGTTCGATCCGCGCGCCGCCTGCTCGGCGTGCGGCGCGAGCGTCCCGGTCGTCGGCGCAGGCGTGCACGACTTCCTCGCCGACCGGGAACGCAGCCTGCCGGCGCAGGAGGTCGAGGCCTTCTACGAGGTGCGGCCCTTCCCCGGCTACGCGCCGGGCGACGACGCGGGGAGCGTGCTCGACCGCTCGCGCCGCTCGAACTTCCTCGACGCGCTCGACCGCGCGATCCCGGTCGACGCCGCGGTGCTCGACGCGGGGTGCGGCACGGGTCAGCTCGTGTCCTTCCTGGCGCTCGCCGCGAAGCAGCGCAAGGTCGTCGGCGTCGACGGTTGCCCCGCCTCGCTCGCCGAAGCCGACCGCTTCCGGCAGCGCGTCGGCATCCCGAACCTGACGCTGGCGCGCGCGGACCTCTTCCAGCTCCCGCTGGCGCCGCGCTCGTTCGACGTCGTCGTCAGCCGCGGCGTCGTGCACCACACCGAGGATCCCGCGCGCGCGACCGAGCTCGTCGCGGACCTCGTCAAGCCTGGCGGCTACTTCGTGCTCGGCTTCTACGAGACCTTCGGCCGCTCCTTCCACTGCGTGCGCCGGGCGCTCGGTCGCGTCGCGGGCGAGCCGATCGCCGCGCTCGACCCGATCCTGCGCGCGCGCGACCTCGACGACGAGAAGAAGCGGACGTGGATCGCGGACCAGTACCACCACCCGCTCGAGCGCATCCTGCCCACGCCGCGCGTCGTGCGGGAGCTGCGGGGGATGGGCTTCACGCTGCTGCGCACCGTGCCGCCCGCCGTCACGCGCGGCAGCTTGTTCGACGCCGACGCGCCCGGTGCGCTCGGGCTGTTCGCGCGCCGCGTGGGTTGGGCACTCGCCGGGCTGAACGACCCCGACGCCGGACTGGTCAGCGTCGTGGCGCGACGCGACGGCTGATCAGCGGGTCGTCGCGTCGGCGCGCGCGCGCTCGAGCAAGCGATCCTCGAGCACGAGCAGGTCGAGGTCCGTGCGCTCGAAGAGCTGCAGGGCTTCGTGGGCTCCGCGCACCGGCGGTTCGCCGCGCACGGCGAGGTCCGCTTCCGCGAGCAACCGCGACGCCCGTGCGCGCATCGAAGGCGCTGAGCAAGCGGTGCAGCTCGGGTTGCGTCCGCGCGTCGACGACCTGCACGCGGGCGGTCCCGTTCGCGTGCACGACGGCAGGCAGGGAATCGACGGTCCCGGGCCGCGCGCGGAGAACGAGCGAACCGCCTCGCAGGGCGGCGTCCGCGCCGTCCGGGACCTCGAAGAAGCGCGCAGCGGCTTCGCGCGTCGCGACGGCGCGCAGCGGCAGGAAGGGATCGCGGCGCGCGACGCGGTCGTTCAGCGCGCGGCGGGCGTCGGCGCGGCGCGGGTCGACGAACAAGCTGCGCCGACCGAGAGCGTCCGGGCTCCACGCGCTGCGCCCGCGGACGTAGCCGACGAGCGCGCCGGCTTCGAGCGCTTCCGCGACGCGCGCTTCGAGCCGACCCGGCGCGTCCTCGCGCTCGAGGCCGGGCGTCTCCTCCGCGACGAGGCGCACTTCGTCGCCGAGTCCGATCCAGTCGTCGTCGCGCGTGCGAACCGGACCGTGCATCGAGGCAGAGAGCAACGCGGCTCCGAGCGCGGCGCCGCCGTCGTGCGCGAGCGACTCGACGAACAGCTCGTCGAACGGACCTTCGCTGTGCAAGCGGCCCAGCGCGGTCGCGTTCAGCGCCAAGCAACCTCCGACGCACAGGCGCGGCGAACCGACCACCTCGTGCGCGTGCTTCGCGAGGTGCAGCAGCGCTCGCTCGAGCACTTCCTGCACGCTCGCGGCGACGTCGACGAAGCGCGAGTCTCCTCCGCTCGTGTCCAACGGACCGCCCGGGATGCGCACCGGGCCGAGCAGCTCCACCAGGCCGGGTCCGAACAACAGGTCGCCGTCGAAGCGGAAGCGGAAGGGCGCGGGATCGATCGAGATCACGCCGTGCGGTTCGAGACGCACGACTTCGAGCAAGCGGTCGGCGAAGCGCGGCGTGCCGTAGGCCGCGAGCGCCTCGAGCTTGTGCTCGTCCTTCTCCGGCTCGAAGCCGAGGTACTGCGTCAGCGCGGACTGGAACAGGCCCAGCGAGTCGGGGAAGAGTTGTTCGCCGAGCGGCTCGAGCTCCCCGTCGCGTCCGCGCCACAGGCTGGTCGTCGCCCACTCGCCGACGCCGTCGACGACGAGCACCGCGGCGTCGGCGAAGCCCGACGGCAGGAAGGCCGCGGCAGCGTGCGCGTGGTGGTGCGCGCAGAAGCGGACGCGGTTCGGATCGACACCCAGCTCGCCCGAGATGCGGCCCTTGATCCACAAGCGCTCCCCGAGCCACGCGAACATCTGCTTCGAGAAGCAGCGCGCCGAGCTCGGGAAGCTCCCGATCAAGCTCGCCAAGGTGCGTTCGAAGCGTCGCAGCGGCTTCTGGTAGAAGACGACCTCGTCGAGCTCGACCGCGGAGATCCCGGCCTCCGCGAGGCAGAACTGCGCGGCGCGGATCGGGAAGCGCGACTCGCCGAGCTTGCGCGTGAAGCGTTCTTCTTCGATCGCCGCGACGACGACGCCGTCGACCACGAGGGCCGCCGCCGCGTTGCGGTGGAACGCCGAGAGGCCGAGGACCTTCATCGCTCAGAACTGGCCGCGCAGCGGATCGGAGCCGAGCGGCCGGCGGGGTTCGTGCCACGCGCTCGTCGGCCGCTTGCGTCGCGCGAGCAGGCCGAAGGGGACCAGCAGCGTGTAGTAGAAGACGAGCATCGTGACGCGACCGAAGCCCGCGCCCGAGCGCACGCCGAGCCGCTTCCACGCGCCCCAGAGCCGCGAGCTCTTCGCCTCCGAGAGCGCTTCCTTGACCTCTTGCGCGCGGCCTTCCTTGCGCCAGCGTTCGAGGAAGGTGCCGGTCCAGGAGACGTGGTACTTCTCGTCCTTGAGGATCGCTTCGAAGATCGCGGCGGTCTCGGGGTCGTGCTTGTTCAGGTCGCGGTGCAGCGCGAAGAGCCGCGCCGCTTCCTTCTCGGCGACGTGCAGTCGCGCGACGTAGACCACGTCGCCGACCTCGTCGATGCTCGAGCCGGGCAAGAAGCCGTGCGCGTCGAAGCCGCCCTCCGCCGCGCTCGTCGAGAGGTTCGAGGCGCGGTCGGAGAAGCCCGACTGCGACGCCTTGCCGACGCCCGCCGCGTGCAGCGCGACGGCGCGCGAGCGGAACAGCTCGGCGTGCCGCACTTCGTCCGCCGCGTGGCGCTCGAGGTGCCCGCGCAGGTCCGCGTTCGTCGCGCGCTTCGACGCGGCGGTGATGTCGGCGCCGCCGTTCGCTTCGGTCTGCGCGAAGCTCTCGAGCGTGCGCGCCTTGCGGGCCGGATCGGCCCACACCTCTCGATAACGGCGGCGTTCGGAGAAGGGGAGTCGCATGCTGTCGTCCCGGGAAGCGGGGGAGTGGAACGACCTTTCTAGCACGGAAGCCGCGATCGCGGAGCGGGTCCCCGCGCGATCTCAGTCCGCTTGATCGAGCGACAGGCCGCCCTTCTCGCTCCAGACCGCCAGCTCGTTGCCGCTCGGATCCATGAAGTGGAAGCGCCGACCGCCGGGGAAGGCGAAGGGTTCCTTCACGATCCGCCCGCCCGCGCGCTTCACCGACGCGAGCGTCGCGTCGAGATCCTCCGAGTAGAGGATCACGAGCGGCCCGCCGGTCACCACCTTGCACAGGCTGGTCAAGCCCCCGGCCTCGCCGCCGCCCGCGCGCTGGATGCCGAGGTACTCGGGACCGTAGTCGGTGAACTTCCAGCCGAAGGCCCGCTCGTAGAAGGTGCGCGCCGCCGCGAGGTCGGTGGCGCCGAGCTCGATGTAGTCGATGGCGTGGTGCGTGTGCTGGTCGGATGTCATGGTCACCGCTGTCTCGAGACGTCGGAGAAGTACGGTACCGCGAAACCTAGGTCGATTCGCCGCCTCAGGCGGCGGGACATCTACGCGCAGCTCTTGGCGCGCCAGGCGAAGAATCGAACGCGGTACCGTACTTCGTCCCAGGGTGCCGGCACCAAGCGTCGCTTGCCGTCGTGCGACATCGCAATCGCGTCCGAGTGCGGATCCGGAGCGGCGAGGTCGCGGTCCCAGAGCTGGCAGGTCACCTGCCGGTGCTTCTGGTCGAGGCCTTCGCAGTAGTTGGTGAAGATGCAGCGGCGCACTTCGTCGCCGCGGCCGAGCTCGAGCTTGCGCCACCAGTCGGGGTCGGCGAGGGACTGGCGGGCGGCGCCGACGTAGTCGCAGTCGCCGTTCGCGAGGGCGTGTTCGGCGAGCTCGAAGGTGCCGATGCCGCCGGCGCCGACGATCGGCGTGCCGAAGCCGGCGAGGCGCACGGATTGGCGGATGGCGCGCGAGAGCGGCAGGTTGCGGCCGAAAGGCGTTCCGCCGCCGATGCGCACGGTCGGCATGCACTCGTGTCCCGAGGGGCCGGTGTAGGGGTAGGCCGCCTCGCCGACGTGCGGTTGCTTCGCGTCGTCGAACTTGCCGCCCTTCGAGATCGAGAGGAAGTCCATGCCGGCTTCCGCGAAGCGCGTGGCGTAGAAGCTCGCGTCCTCGACGCGGCTGCCGCCTTCGATCACTTCGTCGCCGAGCATGCGGCAGCCGACGCAGTAGTCCGGGCCGACGCGCTCGCGCACGGCGCGGAAGACCTCGAGCGGGAGGCGCACGCGGGCTTCGGGGCTGCCGCCGTAGCCGTCCGCGCGCTCGTTCTTGCGCGAGAGGAAGGACGCCATCGTGTAGGCGTGCGCGTAGTGCAGCTCGACGCCGTCGAAGCCTGCGCGCCGGGCGCGTTCGGCGGCGCTCGCGAAGAGGTCCGGTAAGCACTCGCGGCAGCTCGCGCACGTGCGGTAGGTGCACGTCGTCGACGCGCTCGCGGTAACCCATCTCGAGGTCTTCCGCCTCGCGCGGCGCGAGCACGGACAGCAGCTCGGCGTGGTCGAGTTCCGCCAGCGCGGCGCGCACCTCTTCCTCGGACTCCGCAGCACGACCGAGCCGCGCGAGTCGCGCGCGGTGTTCGTCGGTGATCGCGAGGAAGCGCGCGAGGAACTTGTCCTTCGGCGGCCGGCGCCGGATGGCGAGGAAGTCGATGATCTGGATCAGCAGCCGCGTCTCGCCGCCGGAGCGCTCGCGCACGCGCTCGACCAGACGCTCGAGCCCGGGGAGGAAGCGATCGTGCCCGATGCGCAGCAGCGGACCGGACGGCACGTCGCGGATGCCCGTCGCCTCGACCACCAGCACGCCGGGGCGGCCGTCGGCGAAGCGGCCGTACCAGTCGAGCACTTCCTCGGTGACGAAGCCCTCCTCGTTCGAGCGCCACGGCACCATCGCCGGAACCCAGCTGCGCGTGCGCGTTTCGAGCGGGCCGAGGCGGCCGGGCTGGAGCAGGCGACTCGCGGCCGCCGCGGCGGCGTCGGGCCAGCGCGCTTCGGGGAGCGGATGGGGGCGGACATGCGGCGAAGGTACCGAACCAGGTAGCGCCGCGCCAGTTTCGCGCTGCGGCTCGAGCGGCAACGCCGTTCGAGCCGCAGCCGGGCTGCGAGGATTTATACCTGGTTCGGTACCTGCGCCGGATACCCTCTCGCGTTGCCATGGTCCCCCCCCAGGACACGATCGTCGCCCTCGTCACGGGCGCGACGGGCGGCATCGGCCGCGCTGTCTGCCTGCGTCTCGCGCGGGAAGGCGTCGCCGTGGTCGCGGCGGGGCGCGACCGCGAGAAGCTCGCCGAGGTCGTCGAGGAACTCGAAGGGCTCGGCGGCGTCGCGTGGTCCGTCGAGATCGACCTCGCCGACCCCGCCTCGATCGCCGCGGGCGCCGCGGAAGCGCGCGAGCTGTCCGCCGCGATCGGGCCGATCACCTGGCTCGTGAACAACGCCGGCATCGCGATCTCGGCACCGCTCGTCGAGAAGGACCGCGAAGCCGCAGGCGACCTCTACGAGCGCCACATGGACGTGAACTTCCACGGCGCGCGGCACCTCTTCGAGTCGCTGCTGCCCGGGATGTTGCGGGCCGAGCGCGGCGCGATGATCAACGTCGCGTCCAGCGCGGGGCTCTTCGGCTACGCCTACGTCGCGGCCTACTGCGCGTCGAAGCACGCGCTGGTCGGCTACACGCGCGCGGCGGCGCTCGAGCTGGCGAAGAAGGGCGTGCGCGCGAACGCCGTCTGCCCGCACTACGTCGACTCGCCGATGACGGAAGCGTCCGTGCGACGCGTGGTCGAGACGACCGGCAAGTCCGAGGCGGAGGCGCGCGAGTTCTTCGCCGCCCAGAACCCCGGCGGGCGCTTGGTCACGCCCGAAGAAGTCGCGGACGCGGTCTGGGAACTGCTCCGCAGCGAGTCGAACGGCCGCGTCGTCGAACTCGACGGCAGCGGAAGCATGAAGGACGCCTGATGACGATTCAGAACATCCAACCCGAGGGTTGGGCCGCGCCGCGCGGCTACAGCAACGGCATGCTCGCGCCCGCGGGATCGCGCCTGCTCTTCGTCGGCGGACAGATCGCCTGGGACGCGAACCAGCGGATCGTCGCGCCGGACGACTTCGCCGGACAGTTCCGCCAAGCGCTCGCCAACGTCGTCGAAGTCGTGCGCGCGGCCGGCGGGCTCCCCGAACACCTGGTGCGGCTGACGATCTACGTCACGAGCCGCGCCGACTACCTGGCCAGCTTGAAGCAACTCGGCCCGGCCTACCGCGAGCTGATGGGCAAGCACTATCCCGCCATGGCGTGCGTGCAGGTCGCCGCGCTGGTCGAGGAAGGCGCGCTGGTCGAGATCGAGGGCACCGCCGCGCTGCCCGGAGACGAAGCATGAACCCGCAGACCTTCGACTACTCGGAACAGGACGGCGTCGCGACGATCCGCCTGAACCGCCCCGAGCGCTTGAACGCGCTGACCTTCGACTCCTACCGCGAGCTGACCGACACCTTCGCGGCGCTGCGCACGCGCGACACGGTGCGCGCGGTCGTGCTGACCGGCACGGGGCGCGCGTTCTGTTCCGGCGGCGACGTGAAGGACATCATCGGGCGGCTGTTCGGCGTCAGCGACGCGGAACTGCTCGCGTTCACGCGCATGACCTGCGACCTGGTGGAGAACATCCACACGCTCGAGAAGCCGGTCATCGCGGCGCTCAACGGCACGACTTGCGGCGCGGGCGCGGTGATGGCGATCGCCGCGGACATCCGCATCGCGTCGGAGACGGCGAAGATCGGCTTCATCTTCACGCAGGTCGGACTGTGCGGCGCGGACATGGGCGCGGCGTGGCTGCTGCCGCGCATCGTCGGGACGGGCCACGCGACCGAGCTGCTGCTGCGCGGCAACTTCGTCTCCGCGGCGCGCGCGGCCGAGATCGGCCTCTACAACCACGTCGTCCCCGCCGACCAGCTGGCGAAGCGCGCGCAGGAGCTCGCGACGGAACTCGCCGCCGGCCCGAGCATGGGCATCGCGATGACGAAGCGCTTCCTGCGCAAGGAAGCGAACCTGCCGTTCCGCGAGGCGATGCAGCAGGAGGGCTGGATCCAGGCCGAGTGCATGAAGCACCCCGACTACCGCGAGTCCTACGAGTCCTTCGTCGAGAAGCGCGAGAAGGACTTCGTGCAGAACTGGCCGGGTCACGGCAAGGCCGCGGTGAAGGGCGAGGCATGATCGCGGAGCTGACGAAGCGCGTCCGCGAGTTCGGCCCGCGCGCGGCGAACCTCGTCGAGGGCCTCGACGAGGACCGCGCGGCGCGGCGCGCGCGCTCGACCTGCTCGCGGAAGCGGACCTGCTCGGCTGGACCGTGCCGCAGCGCCACGGCGGCGCGGCGAAGGGCGACCTCGTGACGGAGTCCGAGGTCAGCGTGCGCGCGCTCTGTGCGCTGCGCGACGAGCTCGCGTGGCACTCGGGCATGTTGGACGTGATGTTCGTCATGCAGGGGCTCGGCTCGTACCCGCTGGTGCTCGGTGGATCGGAAGAACTGTGCGGCGCGATCCTGCCCGACGTCGTGCGCGGCAAGCAGGTCGCGGCTTTCGCGGTGACGGAGGCGGGCGCGGGCTCGAGCCTCGGCGAAGCGAACTTGCGCGCGGAACAGTCGGACGGTCGTTGGCGCCTGAACGGCGCGAAGACGTTCATCTCGAACGCGGGCCTCGCGGGCTTCTACTCGGTTCTCGCGCGGACTTCGGGCGAACCCGGCGACGGCGGAAGGGACTCGCTGACGATGTTCTTCGTGCCCGCGACGACCAAGGGGCTCGAGGTGCGTCGGTTCGAGGTGATGGCGCCGCACCCGATCGGAGAAGTGATCCTGAACGACGTCGACATCGCCGACACCTATCGCCTGGGCGAGGTCGGCTCGGGCTTGAAGATCGCGCTCGGGACGCTGAACCGCTTCCGCACCTCGGTCGCGGCCGCGGCGAACGGCTTCTCGCGCCGCGCGCTCGACGAGTCGGTGAAGCACCTCGAGGACCGCAACCAGTTCGGCAAGCCGCTGTCGGCCTTCCAGGGCCTGCGCTTCGACCTCGCCGAGATGGACGCGCGGCTGCGGGCGTCGCAGCTCTTGACGGAAGAAGCGGCGAACGCGCTCGACCGCGGCGAGGAAGCCGTCGCGGAAGTCGCGCGCGCCAAGCTGACCGCGACCGAGACGGCGTCGTGGATCTGCGACCGCGCGGTGCAACACCACGGGGGCCTCGGCGTGAAGCGCGGCGTGATCGTCGAGCGGCTCTTCCGCGAAGTGCGCGCGCTGCGCATCTACGAGGGCACCAGCGAGGTGCAGAAGCTGATCCTCGCGAAGGACGTGCTGGAACGCGCGCGGAAGCGGAGCGACTGATGGCGAAGTTCAAGCACCACGTCTTCGTCTGCGTCAACGAGCGCGAAGCCGGCGACCCGCGCGGGTGTTGCGCGGCGCGCGGCGGCCACGACGTCGCGAAGGCGTTCAAGCTGAAGCTCTACGAGCGCGGCCTGAAGCGCATCGTGCGGCCCAACAAGGCCGGCTGCCTCGACCAGTGCGCCGCCGGCGTCTGCTGCGTCGTCTATCCGGAGGGCGTCTGGTACGGTCGGGTGACCGTCGACGACGTCGACGAGATCATCGAACAACACATCCTCGGCGGAAGACCCGTCGAACGCCTGGTCATCCCGCCAGAGGCGCTGACCGGCATCGATCCCGATGCAGAGGCTGCACCGGACGAGTTCAGCATCTGATCGGAAGCACGCACATGGCACCCAAGAAACTCGACGAAGAAGGCGCAGCGATCCTGCGCCAGATCCTCGAACGGCAGGTCTACCGCCAGCTGATGGCCGCGAACATCCGCGGGCACGGCTTGAAGTTCGTCCCCGACCCCGGCCGCAAGCAGCTGCTCGTGCGCGACCTGCACGACGGACTCGAGACGCTCGAGGACGCGCGCGACCTGTACCGCGAGCTCGGCGGCGACGACCTCGAGACGGCCGTGCGCCCGCGCATGGAGAAGATCCCGTACCCGCAGTCGCGGCTCGAGCTGGCGATCTGCCTCGTCGTCTGCGACTTGGCGGAACACGTCGCGATGGAGAGCTACCAGGACTGCTCGATCGAGGCCTTCGCGAACATCGCGCGCCGCACGCTCGAGCACGGGCGCGTCGCGACCGAGGCCGCGGTCAACCTCTTCGAGCTGTTCTGCGCCGACGCGACGCAGCTGCCGCACGCGCAGCAGATGTTCTCGCGCTGGTTCTCGATCGCCGTGCGCTCGCTCGGCCGCCCCGGCAGCCCGGGCGACCAACGCGCCGTCGCGCTGGGCCTGCGCTCGCGCGGCTGCGGCGAGTCGATCAGCGAAGTACATCGAGCGGCTCGAACCGTTCATCAAGGCGTGCAACCTGAAGCTGCCCGACGCCGCGCAGACGGGCCTCGAGATCCCCAAGCCCAAGAAGTCATGACCAAGCCGATCGACCCGCACGCCTGGCGCCCGCGCTTCCCGATCTCCGAGAAGTCGACGTACCTCGTCAACCACTCGCTGGGCGCGATGCCGAAGGCCGTGCACGCGAAGCTCGAGGCCTTCGCGACGCAGTGGGAGACGCGCGGCGTGCGCTCCTGGGCCGAAGGCTGGTGGACCGCGCCGCTCGACGTCGGGAACCTGCTCGGCAAGCTGATGAACGCGCCCGAGAACTCGGTCGTGATGCACCAGAACGTCTCGGTGATCCAGTCGATCGTCGGCTCGGCCTTCGACTTCGCCGGCAAGCGCAACAAGGTCGTCTACTCGGACGCGAACTTCCCGACGAACATGTACGTCTGGGAAGGCTTCAAGCGCTTCGGTGCGCGCATCTCCGTCGTGAAGTCGGAGGGCATGGAGGTTCCGACCGAGCGCATGATCGCGGCGATCGACGAAGAGACCTTGATCGTCCCGATCAGCCACGTGTGCTTCAAGACGAGTTACTTGCAGGACGCGAAGGCGATCTGCGCGCGCGCTCGCGAGGTCGGCGCGCTCGTGCTGCTCGACACCTACCAGTCGCTCGGCACCGTGCCCGTCGACGTGCGGGACCTCGGAGTCGACATGGTCTGCGGCGGTTCGGTGAAGTGGCTCTGCGGCGGACCCGGCGCGGGTTACCTCTACGTGCGGCCCGACCTGCAGGACCAGCTGAACCCGCGCGTCACCGGCTGGGCCGCGCACGCCGCGCCCTTCGCCTTCGAGCAGGGTGAGCAGCGCTACGCGCACGGCATCGCGCGCTTCCTGCACGGATCGCCGGCGGTCGCCAGCCTGGTGCAGGCCAGCGCGGGCTACGAAGCGGTCCTCGAAGCCGGCGTGCACGCGATCCGCGACCACTCGCTGAAGCTGACCGGCACGTTGGAACAGGACCTGGTCGACCGCGGATTCGTGATCAACAGCCCCGCGGATCCGGCGCGGCGGGGCGGCACCTTGACCGTCGGCCTGAACGACGACGAGGACGGCCCCGCCTTCGTCAAGGCGCTCGAGGCGCGCGAGATCCTCGTCGACCACCGCCCCGAAGCCGGCATCCGCGTCAGCCCGCACTTCTACACCCTGCCCGAGGAACTCAGCGTGTTCGCGGAGACGCTCTCCGAGCTGCGCGAGTCGCGCAAGTGGCAGGACTACGTCTCGATGACCGCCAGTTACTGACCGCCGACCCCGCACCACGGATCCGACCATGTCCCGCAGCCTGACGCTCTTCGATCTCCAGCCCGGCAAGACCGTCCTCGACCGCTTCGAGGTGATTCGAGCGCACCGCCACGGCGGGATGGCCGCCGTCTTCGAGGTCCTCGACGGCGGCGCGCGTCGCGAGCTGCAGGTCTTCCCGCGGCGATGTTCGAGAGCGTCGAGCAGAGCTCCGGCTTCGCGGCGCGCATGCAGGCGTGGGCCGCGATCGACAGCCCGCACGTCTTGAAGGTCCGCGAAGGGCAGTGCCTGGCCGACGGAACCGTGCTGCTGGTCACGGACTTCCCCGCCGGGACCTGCTTGCGCGAGTGGCTGAACGAAGAGAAGCGCATGGACCCGGCGCGCGTGCGCGGGCTCGGCCTGGAGCTGCTCGACGGCTTGCGCACGATCCACGGCGCGGGCGCGGTGCACGGTGACGTGAAGCCGAACACGATCTTCATCGGCAAGCCCGGCGCGTCGCAGCTCGTCGACGGCGGCATCACCAGCGGCCTGTGGGAGTCGAAGCACCTCGGCGACAAGACGGCGCTGATCGGCACGCCCTTCTACGCGCCGGTCGAGCAGTTCGGCGGCGAGTCGCCCGACGTGCGCTCCGACGTCTACAACGTCGCGACGGTGCTCTACGAGCTGTGCACGGGCGTGGTGCCGTGGCCCGGCAAGAGCTTCCTCGAGGTCTTCCAGTCGAAGCTGCAGTCGCGTCCGCCGCGCATGGCGGAACGCGCGCCCGGCGTCAGCGTCCCCGCGGCGCTCGAGGAGGCGATCGTCGGCGGCCTGATCGCTGAAGCGCGCGACCGCTACGCGAGCGCGGAGAAGTTCGCGCAGCAGCTCGAGGCCGTCCGCCTCTAGCCGCTCGACGCTACCGGGGCCGGGGCGTAGGCTGTGCGCCATGAGCGCTGCACCTCACGCGTGGCCGGAGTTCCCGGAACGCTTCAACCTCTGCGAGTACTACCTGGACCGCCACGCGGACGAAGGGCGGGCGGAGAAGGTCGCGCTCTACTGCGAGGGTGAGGAGCGCACCTACGGCGAGCTGATCGAACGCGTGCGACGCCTGACGGCCGCCTTCCGGCGCCTCGGCGCGCGGCCGGAAGAACGCGTGCTGATCGTGCTGCCGGACTGCTTCGAGTTCGCCGAGACGTGGTTCGCGACGCTGCGCGCCGGCTGCGTGTTCGCGATGGTCAACCCGCTGCTGCACCGCGAGCAGTTCGACCACTACCTCGAGTACACCAAGGCGCGCATCGTCGTCACGAGCGAGGACGTGCTCGGCGACATGGAACCCGCCTTCGACGACGCACCGTGGTGCGAGCACCTGATCGTGGTCGGCTCCGACGCGGGCGGTCACCACGCCTACGAGGAACTGATCGCGGCCGAGCGGCCCGACTCGACGCGCGCCGCCTGCGCGCCCACCGGTCCGGACGACCTCGCCGGCTGGCTGTTCACCTCGGGCTCGACGGGGATGCCGAAGGCCTGCGTCCACACGCACGGCGACTTCGCCTCGAACACCGAACTCTACGCGCTGAACGTCGTCGGCTACCGCGAGGACGACGTGTGCATCTCGGTGCCGAAGCTGTTCTTCGGCTACGCGACGGGCACGAACCTGATGTTCCCGTTCCGCGTGGGGGCGTCCGCCGTGTTGTTCTCCGGGCGCTCGACCGCCGACGCGCTCTTCGACTTGATCGAGCGGCACAAGCCGACCTTCCTGACCGGCGTCCCGACGATGTTCAACAACATGCTGAACTCGGACCGGATCGACGGGATGGACCTCTCGAGCCTGCGGCTGTCGTTGTCGGCCGGCGAAGCGTTGCCGGCCGAGCTGTACGAGCGCTGGAAGGCGCGCACCGACGTCGAGATCCTCGACGGCATCGGCTCGGCGGAGATGTTCCACATCTACGTGTCGAACGCGCCCGGCGACGTGAAGCTCGGCAGCCTCGGCAAGGTCGTTCCCGGCTACGAGGTCGAGATCGTCGACCCGCAGGGCGCGCCGTTGCCGGTGGGGGAGTCGGGTCGCCTGCGCGTGAACGGGCCGTCGACGGCGCTGTGCTACTGGGGCGACAAGCGCAAGTCGAACGAGACCTTCCAAGGCGCGTGGTGCACGACCGGCGACATCTTCCGCTGCGACGCGGACGGCTACTACTACTACGAAGGGCGCGCGGACGACCTGCTGAAGATCAGCGGCATCTGGGTCTCGCCGCTCGAGATCGAGAACGCGTTGCTCGGGCACGAAGCCGTCGCGGAGGTCTGCGTGATCGGCCGCGAGGAAGACGGCTTGATGACGTCCGTCGCGTGCGTCGTGCTGACGCGCGGCTTCGAGGGCAACGACGAGACGGCCGCGCTGCTCAAGGCGCACGTCAAGGAACGTCTCGCGCCGTACAAAGTACCCGCGCAGCTTCGAGTGGCACGCGGAGCTCCCCAAGAACGACCGCGGCAAGATCGCCCGCAAGCTGCTCAAGTGAGGCGCTGACCAGCATGACCGAGCTCGCCAAGCGCACCTGGCCCGAAGCGGAGGCCTTCTTCGACGAGAAGACGATCGCGATCGTGCCGATCGGCTCGACGGAACCGCACGGACCGCACCTGCCGCTCGACACGGACGTGACGATCGCGCGCGCGCAGTCGGTGCGTGCCGCCGAAATGCTCGAGGAACTGGGCGTGCGCGCGATGGTCCTGCCGCCGATCGCGTACGGCATCACGCGTTACACCGACGGCTTCGCCGGGCGCGTCACGCTGCGGCCGGGGACGCTCTGGGCCCTGCTCGAAGACATCGTGCTCTCGCTCGCGCAGGACGGCATCCGCCAAGTCGTGTTCTCGAACGGCCACCTGGAACCGGAACACGTCAAGGTGATCCGCGGCGTCACGCTCGACAACCCGTCGCGCGAGCCGGGCAAGGCGCAGGTGATCTTCCCGGACAACACGCGCCGCAAGTGGGCGCAGACGCTGTCGCCCGAGTTCCAGTCCGGCGACTGCCACGCGGGCAGCTACGAGTCGTCGATCATGCTCGCCGCCGATCCGGACGCGGTGCGCGACGAGCAACGGCTCGCGCTGCCGCCGGTCGAGATCCACTTGATCGAGAAGATGCAAGCCGGGCAGACGACCTTCCGCCAGATGGGCGCCGAGTCCGCGTACTGCGGCGATCCCGCCGCGGCCTCGGCCGAAGAGGGGCGCGAACAGCTCGACGCGCTGGCGTCGATGATCGTCGAGAGCGCGCGCGAGGCTTGGCCGGACCTCTTCACCCGATGAGCGTCTTCAAGACCCACGTCGCGGTGCGCTTCGGCGACGTCGACCCGGCGGGCATCGTGTACTTCCCGCGCATCTACGAGTATCTGCACGAAGCCTTCGAGGACGTCTGGGAACAGCACGTCGGCGAGCGCTACTACCGCATGATCCTGGACGAGCGCCGCGGCTTCCCGCTGGTGCACTCCGAGGTCGACTTCAAGCACCCGCTGCGCTTCGGCGACGACGTCTGCGTGCACATCACCTGCACGCACCTCGGCCGCTCGTCGACGGGCTTGCGCTACCGGCTCTTCGTGGGCGAGACGCTCTGCGTCGAGGCCAAACAGACCACGGCCTGCGTCGACCTCGACGCCGGCAAGTCGATGCCGATGACCGATCAGCACCGCGCGCGTTTCGCGGCGATCCTGGAAGACGAGACCGAGTGACGAGCGTGAGCATTCGAGAGAGATACAAGGGACGCCGGATCGTCTTCAGCTTCGAGTTCTTCCCGCCGCAGACGGACGAAGGCGTCGAGAACCTACTGCGCACCGTGGAAGACCTGCGCGACGCGCACGCGCCGGACTACGTCTCGGTGACGTACGGCGCCGGCGGCTCGACGCGCGCGCGGACGCTCGAGGTCGTGACGCGCATCCAGAACGAAGCTCGGCATCCGCTCGATGGCGCACCAGACGTGCGTCGCCGCGAGCCGCGACGAGATCCGCGAACACGTGCAGACGCTGAAGGACCGCGGCATCACGCACATCCTCGCGCTGCGCGGCGATCCGCCGAAGGACGAGGCCGAGTTCGTCCCGCCCGCCGACGGCTTCCGCTACGGCAGCGACCTCGTCGCCTTCCTGCACGAGCACTTCGGCGACCTGACGATCGGCGCCGCGTGCTACCCCGAGGTGCACCCCGAGTCGCCGACGGCCGACGAGGATCTGCGCTACGCGAAGCTGAAGGTCGAGCACGGCGCGCAGTTCCTGATCACGCAGCTGTTCTTCGACAACGACTGCTACTGGCGCTACGTCGACCGAGCGCGCGCTGCGGGCATCGAGGTGCCGATCGTGCCCGGCATCATGCCGATCACGAACTACGCGCAGATCCAGCGCTTCACGCAGATGTGCGGCGCGACGATCCCGAAGGACCTCGGCGCGCGGCTCGAACGCTTCGCCGACGACCCGGCGATCGTGATGGCGAACGGCATCGAACAAGCGGTGCGGCAGTGCCGCCAGCTGCTCGAAGGCGGCGTGCCCGGCATCCACTTCTACACGCTGAACAAGAGCCACGCGACGCGCTCGGTGCTCGCGGCGCTCTGAATTTGGTAAGAGATAGAGCTTGAAGTTCACGTCAGGGGGGGGGGGCAAGATATGAACCAGGCTGCGGAGCACTCGCAGTTCTTCCCAAGGCACGAGGACAGGAGAGACACTTACCATGAGACTACTCACGATGTCTGTGCTCAGTGTGATGGCACTGCCGGCCCTAGCGGGAAACGGTGGCATCGCTCCCGGCGACGGGATCTACGGATTCATGCGGACGGACCCCGCACCGGCCCAACTCGTCGGCACCGCCAAGTTCACCGACGGCAAGACCATGGTCAAGAATCCCGGCAATAGTGATACGGAGTGGGATCGAAACTCGAGTACTGGTGCCTACGAGCATCCAGGGGGCCACTTGTCCGTTTGTGTCACAACGAGAGACTGGAGATCCGGCGTACATCTACTCCTACAAACTTGATGGTCTGGAGGTCAGTTCGGGCGATCTGGTGGACTGAATTCTCCTCGAAACCGAGCCCCGCGTTCCTCGGCGATGACCGGGCCACGCGGGTCGCGTCGAAAGTTGGCGATGCGCCATAAGTTGTCCGCGATCAGCCTGCTCCTCGTCATCGCGTGGGGCGTCGTGTTCATGTTTGCCCGCAGTTTCACGGATGGGGCGAACTTGAGGCTCACGAAGAGGGGGCTTCAGGGTTTCGTGTGGTGACCGGGCAGTAGGTCCAGCCCGCCCAGATGGAAGTAGATCGCGTTCCTGAACCTCTCGCGGTTGCGGAAGCCGCAGGCCATGCGCTTGACCCGCTGGATCTTCGCGTTGGCCGATTCGCTGCTCGCGTTCGTCGCTCTGAGCACAATTGCGTTGACGATTCCGTAGAGATGGTCGCGGACCATACGCGCGACGCGCTTGACCGGCTCGAGTCGCGAGCGCAGCGCCCAGCCGATCCACATGCTCCATGCTTTTCGAGCCCACGCTCGGCTGCGGAAGTGCCACAGGCACATTGCATGCTCTTTGATGGCCCAGGCGCGCGCGGTGCGAATCGCGATGGCCTTCATACGCTCGAAGAAGCCGTCACGTTCCGCCGGCAGCGCCTCGGGATTGCGCAGCCAGGTGTACTTCGTACCGACCAGCGCGCGGTCGCCGCGCTGCAGGAGCTCACGCTGTTCGTTGCGCCGCACCTTGTCGAGGGCGTCGCCGAGGTGCTTCGCGACGTGGAACTTGTCGAAGCAGACTTTGGTCCGCGCCTGTTCGAGCCGGTCTTCGACGACTGCGATGTACGGTCGCCACATGTCCATCGAAACGGACTCGATCGAACGCAACTGATCTGCATCGAACTGGTCGAAGAAGCCCTCCAAGCTGCTCTTCTTGCGGTCATCGGCCACGTACACGACGTTGTTTCGTGCGCTGGTCCGTGACGACGGTCACGTACTCGTGCCGCTTCCGGAAGGAGGTTTCGTCAACGCCGATGCGCTCGAGCTTCAACGTGTCGCGGCGCGCGAGTCCGCGAGCCACCGCGCGTTGCATGATTCCGTCGACCTGGTCCCAGGTCAGTCGCAGCTGCCGAGCCACGGCCGAGACCAGTCGTCTTCGCGGAGCCAACCGATCGCAAAGGTCTCGAACGCGGCGGTATACCGCGATCCCGGTTCGCCCCAAGGGACGACGACCTGATGGACACCGTGCTCGTCGCATCGAACGCGCGGGACCTGAGCGACGATCGTCGTCGAGTATTCGCAGGTGTCCAAGTGCCTCCAACGCCGCTCTCGCCGATCGTAGATAGCGCTGTCAGCTCCGCAAATGGGGCACGGCATCCGGCTCACCCCAGTGGCTTCGATGTGCACTTCGATTGCCTGCGTGCCGGTGCTCAACTCGACGTTCGTGATGGCCCAAGGGACCACGAGGCCGAGCACTGTGGTGTAGAGGTCGCGGTCTTGCATGACGACCAGGCTACACTGGCGACGGCGTCTCGCGGCAGACGGTGGGGACCCGCGTTCTTGGGGCCGTCAGGACCGGTCACCACACGAAACCCTGAAGCCCCACGAAGAGTTCCGAAGGGGATGGCCCGCAGGGTCCCGTGTCTGTCGGAATTGGCGCGCTCGACGAACGCGGCGCATCGGAGGCTCGACTTGGCGAACGTGGTGCGATAGTCGAAACGAAGTCGTTCGATCTCTCAGGAGTCGTAGTCGACTCAGTAACCGAAGCGCCTGTTTCGGCTGTGCTGCGCTGTTCGGGAGGTGATGGTTCCTGGATCACGACGCAATCCGATAGTGGCAGGTTCTCGCTGCCGTGTGCTTCGGGTGAGTCGGTCCAGGTGCGTGCGGCCGGCTACCGGGCAAGCCGCATCGAAGTAGGAGGCCGCAGAGAACTTACGGTTCGCCTGGCCGCCGAGTCGAGCGCAGAGCTTTGCCTCACGACGGTGCATGGAGAGCCGATTTCTGGGGTACCTGTTCAATGGAACAGCGCGAGTTCTCCGCTTCGAGTTCGATGGGGCAAGGAACTCACTTCCCTGCGGTGCGTTCAAAGGGGGGAGCCAGTGCGCGTCATCACCGATGACTCAGGCGTGTCGAGTGTGACAGCCGGTGGGGGGATGGCAGCAACGATCGACTCCGAGGAGCATGGATGTCTTCCGATACTCCGAGTTGATGCCGGCGAGAGACGGGCTTTCGTATTGCCCTCCCGAACGACTCGCGTCTTGCTGGTCGACCTCGAATCGCGAGCCCCCCTCGAAGGCCTCGACCTCGTTTGCTATTGGCCGGCAATCAGCAGGTCCCTTGCTCGCGTTCTGCGAGTGGGAGCCTCGGGCCAGATCCTGATCAGCGAACTCGGAGACGCGGTGATCGTAGGGCTCCCGGAAGGCCGTGACGATCTCGAGTTGATCGCGTTGGGCGGACAAGGTGTCTATCAGGAAGCTCCGGACTCGTCCTCAGTGCGAATCGAGTTCTTGGATCGCGGAGAACCGGTTGTACTTGGAGCAAGGCGCTTCGAGGGCGTCATTCGCCTGAGAGATGCCTCAACCCATCTCCCGGTGACTGCAACGGTACGGGCTACATTCCGCACGGATGGAGATCGAGTCCTCCCCGACGGAAGTCGCGCCGCGCAATCCGTGGCGTATAGTTCTCGGGACTCATTGGCACCTGCGACTGAGAAGCTGAGCGTCTTGGGCGGAGAGTTGGTTCTGGGACGCAAGTTGAGAGGGGAGTGGCGCATAGCGCTGGACTCGAGTGAGCACATGGAACTCGTACTGGTGGCGGAGGGCTATGCTCCGGCTGTGATAAGCCTGGCAGGGGTGCATGAACTCAGTGCATTGGACGGGAGGACTGTAATGCTAGAGCCGGCTACTCCGCGCTGGCTCAAAGTCGTTACGACGGATCGGGCTCCGTTCAGTGAGCCTGCCACCATTTTCGACCCCGAGTGCCAACTGCAACTCCTCCGCCGATCGAGCTCGGAGTCGGGGCTGTACGGTCCGTTTGATTGGACTCAGGGTGACGCAATCGCTCGTGTCGGGGGGTACGAGTGGACACTGACCTCGGACGAGTTGGTGTCGACCGATGTTGTCGAACGAGTTGTGCCGATGGCGAGCGGCAACATCCGGGTCATTGGGGTCCCGACTCCGGAGTGCGCATCTCGGTTGTTGGCCAAGCGGGGGAGCGCCCTCGGTGAAGGAGAGTCTCGTGTGACCTTCGCGGCAGATGGCGCATGCATCTTCAAGAATCTGAGTCCTGGGCGCTATGTTGTCGGTCCTGAGGAATGGGTCTTCGGAGCGGCACTGCATTCGATCCAGCTCCCTAGCGAACTGGGCACCATTGCCGAGGTTCGAGCCCACAGGTCAAGGTGTCTCCCGGGGAGACGGCCACCGTGAACTGGAATCCTGCATGGATGGTCGTGGGTACGATCACCGGACGAGTCCGCGTTCTCGGCCCTGGCGCGAGCGCTGTTAAGCTGCTACCCGTGTACGTTGACACCGGAGCTGACATGGACTTGGACCGCGGTGCAGACGTAAGGCTCATGGTTAGCAATCGAACCCCAGAACTCGCCTGGAACGAGGACGGTGAGTATGTACTGAGAGAAGGCGACTCACTGCCGAGCGGGATCGCGATCTGTCTGAGCAAGGGCACCTCATGGGGCGGACTGCAGGACTTCTTCGTGGATCGTGTGATCCTCCCGGGAGAGTCTGCCACGATAGAGACCTTTGAGCTTGTGCTTCAGTGGGACGGACCTCCGATCGATGGCGAACTGGAGGTGATTCTCGTGGTCGAAGGACCCGAGTCCGTAGGGCGTTTCTTGGTGCCGCGCCACTACCTCAGGGACCGCAGACGTTGGAACGGCGAGCACGACCTCATCTACGCCGCATTGCCAACGCGTACCGCGTCGGTTTGGATCGGAGGCGTGAAGTACCCAGTCTCGCCGGCTGCTGGGCAGAGTCGATTGAAACTGGCGGTTGGCCAGGGCACAGCCAATCAGGGCGCGGAAGGGAAGTGAGGCCGGCGACCTCGGAGACTAGTAGTGACAACCGTAGGTCGATCGACCTTCTACACGGCATCCACTTCTACACGCTGAACAAGAGCCACGCGACGCGCTCGGTACTCGCGGCGCTCTGACCACGCGCCGGAACGGCCGCGGCGCGCTTCCGAGATGGACTGGTACGAGCGCTTCGTCTTCGACCCCTTGCTCGACCGCGGCCTCGACACCGAGGCGATGCGCCGCGAGCGCGCCGCTCTGCTCGAGGGCGCGATCGGGCGCGTGTTGGAAGTCGGACCCGGCACCGGACTCAACTTCCCGCACTATCCGAGCATGGTGCGCCGCTTGTCGACGATTTCGCCCGACGCGCGGCTCTCGCCTCGCGCGCTCGAGCGCGCGCAGTCTCGCTACCTCGAGCTGTCGCACTCCACGACCAGCGGTTGGAAGTGGCCGTTCCGCGCCGCCTCCTTCGACACGGTGGTCTGCACGCTCGTGCTGTGCACCGTCCCCGACCAGGCGGCGGCGCTGGCGGAAGTGCGCCGCGTGTTGACGCCCGGCGGCCGCTTCCTCGTCTTCGAACACGTGCGGGCCGAGAACGCGCTGCACGCCGCCTGCCAACACCTCGCCACGCCCTTCTCACGCGTCTTCGCCTGCGGTTGCCGCTCGAACCGGCGCACGCGGCGAGCGATCGAAGCGGCGGGCTTCACGTGGCGCAAGGTGGAGGAGCGTCGCTCGGACGCGTTGCCGTGGCTGGTCGGGACGGTGCTGGTCGGCGAAGCGCATGCCGCCGCACCCCGCTAGCCAAGCGGCCGGCGCCTCGAGGGCGCCGGCCGCTTCGATCGTCCGCCGGAGCGGACTCGCCGCGAGACCGCGCTCAGGGCGCGAACGTCACGCAGAGCGTGTCAGAAGTGTTGTAGCGCGGGATGTTCGCGGGATCGCGGAACCACAGCTGGAAGTAGTACGGCACACCCGGGACGACGGTGCCCGGTCCCGAGTTCATCGGGGGCACGTCGAAGACGAGCGGGATCGTCGCGATGCCGTCGGGGCCGATGTCCGGCACCTTGCGGTAGCGCACGACCGGCGTGCCGATGCAGCGGATGCCGGCGCCGAACGGCGTCGCGTCCTCGACCGTTCCGTAGAACAGGTACGCCGGCTGGTTCGGCGGCAGGTCCACGAAGGTCACGGAGAACTGATTGTCGGCGATCGACGTGCTGCCGTTCCCCGTCACGCCCGCTGAGACGCCCGTCGAGTTCGGGAAGCTCTCGCAGTTGACGAAGGGAACCGGCGTGAGGCCGAAGTCGACCGAGTGGTCGACGTCGCCGCTTCCGAGCGTCACCGCCGCGGGGCGGCAGTTGCTGTCCAGCTCGGCGTCCGGGGTCGCCGCGCAGGGGGAGAGCTGGAAGCCGGCGGGCACGTCCTGGTCCTCGATCGTGACCAGGTAATCGCCGGGGCAGAGGCCGTCGAAGGAGTAGGCGCCGCCGGGGCCCGTCAGCACGTCCGCGAGGGGCGCGCCCTGGCCATCGAGCAGCACGACGCGCACGCCTTCCACGCCGGCCTCGCCCGCGTCCTGGACGCCGTCGCCGTCGAGGTCGTTCCAGACGAAGTCGCCGATCGACGCGGTGCAGTCGACTTCGAACTCGAAGCCGGCGATCGCGCCGGAGCCGTTGAGCGTCACGCGCAGGTGGTCGACGCCGGAGACGGCGCCCAGCGAGACGGTGTTCACGCCGTTGTCGCCGACCGCGGTCAGCGCGACGACGCCGAGCGAGGTGCCGCCGGCGTCGAACATCTCGACGCTGCCGTCCGGGCGGCTCGATTCGATGTCGATGTAGGTGCAGGACGACATCGTGACGGTGCCGAGCGCGGCGAAGTCGAAGTCGAGCGTCATTCCGACGAGGGCCGCGTCATCGGGGTCGGCGACGAGTCCTCCGACGCCGAGGACCAGGTCCTCCGCGACGATCAGGATCTTGCCGAGCGGCGTCGTGTTCGCGTACGGCGCGCCGTTCGCGCCGCCCGAGCCGACGCCGGGGCCTCCGAAGTCGGCGTGCGGAGAGCCGAGGTCGAAGTCACCGCCGGTGGGGTTCGAGCTGTCGAAGACGACGGCGGCTTCGACTCCGGGGCCGAAGGCGGGGTTGTAGCCCGTAACGAGGACCGGGCCGGCGCCGGCGGACGACGACAGAGTGGTGAGGATGGTGCCTGCGTCGGGCCCCTCGAAGTCGAGCGTGTCGGCGGAGGCGGTCGTCGTGAACAGCAGCGGGAGGCTGCAGGCCACGAGGGTGGGAAGGGTGTTCATGGTGTGCGTCGAGTTGTGGATTCAGGGAATCGCCGCGCGGCCGATGCGACGGGCGAGGCGCGGCGATGCGGTGTTCGCGGCCCGGGGTGGGGCGTGAGCAACTGCAAGCGTACGTCGCGTTCTCGAACCTGCTACCCTCCGCGCCACCGAGACGCGCAGATCGGGTCTAGTTCTCGGCGGATTCACAGACCCGACTCACTTCGAGACAGCCTCGCATGGACCACGACACCGACCAGCTCTCGCTCGAGGACTTCGAGCGCGAGATCCTTGTCCGCCCGCTGACCGCGGACGACTTCGACCAGCTCATCGAGATGCAGGAGCTGTGCTTCCCCGGCATGGCGCCGTGGCGCGTCGATCAGCTCGAGAGCCAGCTTGCGATCTTCCCGGAGGGGCAGCTCGTCGTGGAGTTCGAGGGCAAGCTCGTCGCGTCGGCCGCGTCGTTGATCGTCGACTTCGGCGACTACTCGGAGTGGCACGACTGGAAGGAGATCGCAGGCGGCGGATACATCCGGAACCACGACCCGGAGGGCGACACGCTCTACGGGATCGAGGTGATGGTGCACCCCGACTACCGCGGGCTGAAGCTCGCGCGTCGTTTGTACGAAGGGCGGCGCGAGCTCGCGCGACGCTTCAACCTCGCGCGCAGCATCGTCGGCGGGCGCATCCCGAACTACCACAAGCACGCCGATAAGCTGACGGCGCGTGAGTACGTCGAGAAGGTGCGCGACGGGCAGCTCTACGACCCGGTTCTGACGACGCAGACGGCGAACGGCTTCGTGCTCAAGATGCTGATCCCGAACTACATGCCGGGTGACGCGCAGTCTTGCGGCTACGCGACCTTCCTCGAGTGGACGAACCTCGACTACGTCGCCGATCCGCGCCGCCGTTACCTGCGCGTGCACAACGTGCGCATCGCCGCCGTGCAGTACCAGATGCGCACGATCGCGAGCATGGACGACTTCGAGGCGCAGTGCGAATTCTTCATCGACGCGGCCTCCGACTACAAGTCGGACTTCGTCGTCTTCCCGGAGCTGATGAGCACGCAGATGCTCTCGTTCCTCGAGGGCAAGACCACACGTCCGCAAGAAGCCGCCCGCCGCCTCGCCGACCTGACGCCGCGCTACCTCGAGTTCTTCACCGGGATGGCGATCAAGTACAACGTGAACATCGTCGGCGGATCACAGTTCGTCGTCGAGGGCGAGGTTCTGCGCAACTGCGCCTATCTCTTCCACCGCGACGGCGGCATCGACCGCCAGTACAAGATCCACATCACGCCGGCCGAGCGCCGCTGGTGGGGCGTGGCGCCCGGGGACGGCATCGAGGTCTTCGACACCGACCGCGGCAAGGTCGCGATCCAGATCTGCTACGACGTCGAGTTCCCCGAGCTCACGCGCATCGCCGCCGCGAAGGGCGCGCAGATCATCTTCGTGCCCTTCAACACGAACGATCGCGACGGCTACCTGCGCGTGCGGACGTGCGCTCAGGCGCGCTGCATCGAGAACCACGTCTACACGGTCGTCTCGGGCTGCACCGGCAACCTGCCCTTCGTCGAGAACGCCGACGTGCACTACGCGCAGTCGGGCATCTTCACGCCGGCCGACGTCTCCTTCGCGCGCGACGGCGTCGCGGCGGAGTGCACGCCGAACATCGAGACGCTCGTGGTGCGCGACGTCGACATCGAACAGCTGCGCCGCCACCGCTTGCACGGCACCGTGCAGAACTGGAACGACAGGCGGAAGGACCTCTACTCGGTGAAGTACACCGACGCGGAGGGGCAGATCTTCGAAGCCTGACCGAGAAGTACGGTACCGCGTTCGTTTTTCCAAAAGGGGCTTCAGGGTTTCGTGTGGTGACCGGCCCTGACGGCCCCAAGAACGCGGGTCCCCACCGTCTGCCGCGAGACGCCGTCGCCAGTGTAGCCTGGTCGTCATGCAAGACCGCGACCTCTACACCACAGTGCTCGGCCTCGTGGTCCCTTGGGCCATCACGAACGTCGAGTTGAGCACCGGCACGCAGGCAATCGAAGTGCACATCGAAGCCACTGGGGTGAGCCGGATGCCGTGCCCCATTTGCGGAGCTGACAGCGCTATCTACGATCGGCGAGAGCGGCGTTGGAGGCACTTGGACACCTGCGAATACTCGACGACGATCGTCGCTCAGGTCCCGCGCGTTCGATGCGACGAGCACGGTGTCCATCAGGTCGTCGTCCCTTGGGGCGAACCGGGATCGCGGTATACCGCCGCGTTCGAGACCTTTGCGATCGGTTGGCTCCGCGAAGCGACGGTCTCGGCCGTGGCTCGGCAGCTGCGACTGACCTGGGACCAGGTCGACGGAATCATGCAACGCGCGGTGGCTCGCGGACTCGCGCGCCGCGACACGTTGAAGCTCGAGCGCATCGGCGTTGACGAAACCTCCTTCCGGAAGCGGCACGAGTACGTGACCGTCGTCACGGACCAGCGCACGAGCAACGTCGTGTACGTGGCCGATGACCGCAAGAAGAGCAGCTTGGAGGGCTTCTTCGACCAGTTCGATGCAGATCAGTTGCGTTCGATCGAGTCCGTTTCGATGGACATGTGGCGACCGTACATCGCAGTCGTCGAAGACCGGCTCGAACAGGCGCGGACCAAAGTCTGCTTCGACAAGTTCCACGTCGCGAAGCACCTCGGCGACGCCCTCGACAAGGTGCGGCGCAACGAACAGCGTGAGCTCCTGCAGCGCGGCGACCGCGCGCTGGTCGGTACGAAGTACACCTGGCTGCGCAATCCCGAGGCGCTGCCGGCGGAACGTGACGGCTTCTTCGAGCGCATGAAGGCCATCGCGATTCGCACCGCGCGCGCCTGGGCCATCAAGGAGCACGCAATGTGCCTGTGGCACTTCCGCAGCCGAGCGTGGGCTCGAAAAGCATGGAGCATGTGGATCGGTTGGGCGCTGCGCTCGCGACTCGAACCGGTCAAGCGCGTCGCGCGTATGGTCCGCGACCACCTCTACGGAATCGTCAACGCAATTGTGCTCAGAGCGACGAACGCGAGCAGCGAATCGGCCAACGCGAAGATCCAGCGGGTCAAGCGCATGGCCTGCGGCTTCCGCAACCGCGAGAGGTTCAGGAACGCGATCTACTTCCATCTGGGCGGGCTGGACCCACTGCCCGGTCACCACACGAAACCCTGAAGCCCCTTCCAAAATAGCGGTGCCCGCGCCAGAGGCGCGGGCACCGCTATTTTGGAAAAACGAACGCGGTACCGTACTTCTCGCGCGGTCCGCTACTGCAGGATCGGCAGCTCCGCGTGCTCGCGGATCGCGAGGCGTTGCGCGAGCTTGCCGGCGATCTGCAGGAAGGCCTTCGCGAGCGGGCCTTCGGGGTCGCTGATGACGACCGGGGCGCCGCCGTCGCCGCCGACGCGCACCGCCGGGTTCAGCGGGACCTGGCCGAGGACCGGGAATCCGTGCTTCTGTGCGAGGCGTTCCGCGCCGCCGGAGCCGAAGATGTTCACGATGGTCGTGAAGCTGCCATCGGCGTCGCACTGCACCGTCTCGACGCGGTCGCCCTTCTGGATCTCGACCGATTGGCCCGGCTTGGCGCCGTTGACCTTGCCCTGGATCGCGTAGCCGGCCATGTTCTCGACGATGCCGAGCACCTCGACGTTGACTTGGCGGAACATGCCGATCGACTTGCCGACGTCGAAGGTCGACACGGCCTGCGGCGTGGTGACGAGCACGGCGCCGGACAGCGGCACGATCTGCGCGAGCGAGAGCTGCGCGTCGCCGGTGCCGGGCGGCATGTCGACGAGCAAGTAGTCGAGCTCGCCCCACTCCACGTCGGCGAGGAACTGCTCGATCAGCTTGTGCACCATCGGGCCGCGCCAGATGACGGGCTTGTCCTCCTCGAGCAGGTAACCGATCGACATCGTCTTGACGCCGTGGTTCTCCTTGGGGATCAGCTTGCGCTCGCGTTGCTCCGGCTGGCCGAAGAGACCCATCATCATCGGGATGTCGGGGCCGTAGATGTCGCAGTCGAGCACGCCGACCTTCGCGCCGGTCTTCGCCAGCGCGCACGCGAGGTTGACCGTCGCCGTCGACTTGCCGACGCCGCCCTTGCCGGACGACACCGCGACGAAGTGGCGGATGTTCTTCGCGATCTGGCGCGGAGCTTGGTTGCCGCGCACCTCGGCGGTCATCTCGACGTTAGCCTGCTTCACGCCGGGCAGCGCTTCGATCAAAGCTTTCGCTTGATCGCGCAGCTGGTCCTTCACTGGACACGCGGGGGTGGTCAGGTTGATGACGGCCTTGACGACGCCGTCGCACGACGAGACTTCGGTGACGAAGCCGAGCGAGACGATGTCCTTGTGAAGATCGGGGTCGATGACCTGACGCAGGGCGTCGAGGATCATCTCCTTGGAGGGGCTGCTCACGGGGAGACTCCTTGGGTGCTGGCTGGGGTTTCGGGCGAAGATTCTAGCCGCATCTGCGCTCCGGCCCCACCCGCGGAGGCGGGGAATGGGGGAGCCCGCGGCGCGCGGGGCGCTACACTCCGCTCGTGACCACGCGATCGACCCTAGTGCCCGCCGTCTGCCTGCTCTCCGGAGGCATGGACTCCGCTGTCGTGCTCGCCGAAGCGCGCGCCGCGGGCCGCGCGCCCCACGCGCTCTCCTTCCGCTACGGGCAACGCCACGCCGTCGAGCTGGCCGCCGCTGCGCGCGTCGCCGAGGCGGGGGGCGCCGCGGTACACCGCGTCGTGACGCTCGACCTCTCGGCGCTCGGCGGCTCGGCGCTGACCGACGCGATCGACGTCCCGAAGGCGCGCGCGGCGCACGAGATCGGTACCGGCGTTCCGGTGACCTACGTCCCGGCGCGCAACACGGTCTTCCTCGCGGTCGCTCTCGGTTGGGCCGAGGTGCTCGGCGCGCGCGAGTTGTGGATCGGCGTGAACGCGACGGACTACTCGGGCTACCCCGACTGCCGGCCGGAGTTCTTGCGGGCCTTCGAGGAGCTCGCCGCCGTCGCCACCGCGGCGGGGGCCGAGGAGGGGGCGCGCTTCGTCGTCCGCGCGCCGCTCATGGACCTAAGCAAGGCGGGCATCGTGCGGCGGGCGGCGGAGCTCGGCGTGGACCTGGGCCTGACCCACACCTGCTACGACCCGGTGCCGCGCGGGGCGGGGGTGTTGGCGTGCGGGGAGTGCGACGCGTGTCTGTTGCGACTGAAGGGCTTCGCCGAGGCGGGGATGGTCGATCCGCTGCCGTACGCGTAGGAACGTACTGTGCCGTAACTGATTCGACCGCGAACGCTCAGGACGGGCACGCGGAGCTAGATCGCGGTCGAAAGAGTTACGGCACGGTACGATCTTCCGGCATGAGACTTCCCGAAGATTGCGCCACCCCGCCCGAGACGATCGCCGAGCGCTCGCGGGCCCTCGCCGAGCTCGCCGCCGTCGTCGACCGCCTGCGCGAACCGGACGGCTGCCCGTGGGACAAGAAGCAGACGCCCGAGTCGATGGCGCGCTACCTGCTCGAGGAAGGCCACGAGCTGGTCGAGGCGATCGAGGCCGGCGACGACGGCGAGGCGACCGAGGAGGCCGGCGACCTCTTGATGGTCGTCTTCATGATCTGCCGCATCGCCGAGGAGGCGGGGCGCTTCGACCTCGCGGCGGCGGCGCGCGCGGTGAAGGAGAAGCTCGTGCGGCGTCACCCGCACGTCTTCGGCGACGTCTCGGTCGAGGGCGCGGACGAGGTGCTCTCCAACTGGGAGGCGATCAAGCAGCGCGAGCGGGAGGACAAGGAAGTCGATTCCAGCGCCCTCGCCGGCCTGCCGAAGGGCCTGGCGGCGCTGCAGCGCGCCGAGCGCATGTGCGAGAAAGCGGCCGCCGCCGGCTTCCGCTGGCCGACGCCCGCCGGCGCGCTGGCGAAGCTGGACGAGGAGCACGGCGAGCTGCATGAAGCGCTCAAGGGTGCGCCGCTCGATGGCTCAGACCGGCCGCGGCTCGAGGGGGAGCTGCGCGAGAGGGTCGAGCACGAGCTGGGCGACCTGCTGCTCTCGGCCGCCTATCTCGGCCACTACCTGAGGATCGACCCCGAGGCAGCCCTGCGCTCGGCCCTGCGCCGCTTCGAGGGCCGCTTCCGCGCCATGGAGGGGGACGGCGAGGGGACGCTCGCGGACAGCTCGATCGAGCGGCTCATCGCGCGCTGGAAGCGGGCGAAGCAGGCCTGAGCGCCGCCCGGCCGCCCGCGCGCGGCGCCTCGCGGCCCCAAAAGGCGGATTGTTGACCCTGAGCCCTGGACCTCCCCGGGCGGACCGCTATACTTCGCCGCTCCAACGCGGGGATGTAGCTCAATCGGTTAGAGTGCCGGCCTGTCACGCCGGAGGTTGCGGGTTCAAGTCCCGTCATCCTCGCCATCTCCCGCCGCCGTCCCGTACGGCAACGCTCCCGCCCGCGCTGCCGCCTCGGGAGCGGACGGCCCTCCGCCTCGCGGGGGGCACTTTTTTTGTCCGACGCGACCTCGCCTCGCCACCTGCGCCGACCGACTCCATGTCCTCCGAGCTCCCCAAGCCGACCCTGATCGAGGACGAAGGCGCGTTCCGGGAGTTGCTGGCGGAGCTCGAGAAGCACGCGGACATCGCCGTCGACACCGAGGCCGACTCCTTCTTCAGCTACCACGAGAAGGTCTGCCTGATCCAAATCACCGCCGGCAGCGTCGACTACCTCGTCGATCCGCTCGCGGACTTCGACATCGCGCCGCTCGGCGCCATGTTCGCCGATCCGAACCGCCGCAAGATCTTCCACGACGGCGAGTACGACGTGTTGCTCTTCAAGCGCAACCACGACTTCGAGTTCGCGAACCTCTACGACACGCGCGTCGCCGCCGCCGCGCTCGGCACGGCGAACCCCGGGCTCGCCTCGGTGCTCGAGGACCACTTCGGCGTGAAGCTCGACAAGTCGATGCAGCGCTCGGACTGGTCGGAACGCCCGCTGTCGCAGAAGCAGATCGACTACGCGCGGCTCGACACGCACTATTTGATCGCGCTGATGGAGGAGCAGCTGGTGCAGCTGCGCGAGCGCGAGCTGACCGAGGTCGTCGACGGCGAGTGCCGCCGCCTCGAACAACTCGACGCACCGCCGATCCGCTTCCAGCCCGACGACTGGGTCAAGCTCAAGGGCGCGCGCAACCTCTCCGGTCAACAGCGCTCGAACCTACGCGAACTCTTCGCGCTGCGCGACCGCCTGTCCGCCGAACGCGACGTGCCGCCCTTCCGCGTGATGAACAATCAAGCGTTGCTCGCCATCGCGCAAGCCGCGCCGAAGTCGGTGCACGCGCTCGGCGAGCTGTCGGGCGTCTCGCCGCGTCAGGCGCGCCGCATCGGCGACGGCGTGATGAAGGCGCTGGCCGACGCGCGCGCGAACGGCCCGATCAATCGCCTGCCGCAGCTGCCGGCGAAGGACGGCACCGCGGGCATGAGCTTCGAGGAACTCGAGCTCTTCGACGACCTCAAGGCGTGGCGCCGCAAGCAGGCGGAACGGCTCGGATTCGACGCCTCGCTCGTGCTGAACCGCCACGCGCTCGTGCGGCTCGCCAAGGACGCGCCGAAAGACGTTGCGAGCCTCGCGGCGACCGAAGGCATCGTCGCCTGGCAGGTCGAGCGCTTCGGCGAACAGCTGACGGAACGCATCGCGCGCTTCCAGCCGACGCCCGAGAGCGAGCGCGGCAAGCGCCGGCGCCGCTGAGGCTCCCTCTCCGTCAGGTCGACGGAGCCTCGTCGGAGAGGTCCGCGGCGGGCGGACGCGACTTGGTGTCGTCCGACCGCACGTGCAGGTCGCGCTGCGGGAACGGGATCTCGATCTCGGCCTCGGCGAGCGCCTGGTTGATCGCGAAGTGCAGCTCGTGGAGCGTGGGGAGGCGCTTGCTCAGGTCGTCGACGAAAGCGCGGACCTCGAAGTCGAGCGAGCTGTCGCCGAAGCCCAGGAAGAACACGCTGGAGGCGGGGTTCTCGAGCACGGACGGCACGCTCTTGACCGCGCGCGTGATCGCGTCGCGCGCCTTGGCGATGTCCGTGCCGTAGGCGACGCCGACCTTGGCGACGACGCGCGTCACCGGGTTCGACAGCGTCCAGTTCACGACGCGCTCGGTGATGAAGTTCTTGTTCGGGACCAGGATCTCCTTGTTGTCCCAGTCCGTGATCGTCGTCGCGCGGATCTGCAGCTTGCTCACCGTGCCGCTGTCGCTGCCGACGGTGACCGTGTCGCCGACGCGGATCGGGCGCTCGAAGAGGATGATCAAGCCGCTGACGAAGTTCGCGACGATCTCCTGCAGGCCGAAGCCCAGGCCGACGCCGAGCGCGGCGATGATCCACTGCGCCTTCGACCAGTCGACGCCGAGCATCCTCGAGACGAGCGCCACGCCGAGCGCGATGACGCCGTAACGCGTGAGAGCACCGGCGGCGTAGCGCGCGCCGGCGTCGACGCGGAAGCGCGTGAGGATCGCGAACTCGAGGATCGAGGGCAGGTTGCGCGCCGCGAGGTAGGTCAGCAGTGCCGTCAGCAGCGCGGAGAGCAGCGACCAGAGCGTCAGCGCGGGGACGATCACTTCGCCGCTGGGGTCGAGCGTCGGCTTCGAGATCGTGATGCCGTCGAGCACGGTGAGCGCGGGAAGGACTTGGCTCCAGACGACCCACAGCACGATCGCCGTGCCCAGCACGACGAGCGTGCGCACGAGCGCGAGCGTCTGCGAGCTGATCGCGGCGACGTCGATCGTGCCGAGCTCGAGCTCGGGGACGGCATCGCCCGTCGCCATCCCTTCCTTGCTCTCCGAGTCTTCGCGCTTGGCCCGCGCTTCGCGCGCCTGTTCCAGTCGTTGGCGCGCTTGCTGCACCGCGAGGCGTCGACGCGCGACGAGCAGACCGCGCTCGAGCAAGCTGTAGACGACGACGCCGGTCAGCGCCACGAGCCCCGTGGTGAACAGTCGACTCTGCACCTCCGTCGCGGTGTGGTAGTAGCCGAGCGCTGCAGCCACAGCGAGACCGAAGGGGGCGAGGACGAGCAGGCCGTACCAAAGCTTGCGCAAGCGCCACGCCCAACCTTCGCGAGCGAGCAGGTCCGCGAAGGCGCCGCGGGTCGGATGGAAGACGAGCGCCAGGAACACCGAGAGTCCCGCGGATCCGGCGATGAAGGCGAGACGGCCCAGCCCCAGCCGATAGACGTCGACATGGCTGGCGTCGCAGCTCGCGACGAGGAAGGCGGAGACGACCTCGAAGACGATCAGCCAGCGCAGGTTGGAGCGCAGGACCTTGCGCGCGCGCTCGTTCCAGCGGAAGTGAATCTCGGCGAGTCCCTTCGCGCGGCACAGCTGACGCGCGAAGTCGAGCAGCAGGAACACGCTGCCCGCGGCGTACAAGCCACGGCTGATCGCTCGGCCGACTGCTGAGTGATCGCCCGAGTCGAGCAGCGCTCCGGTCCCGATCAGGATCAGCGGGATCGGAAGCGTGAGCAGGAGCGTGAAGAGCAGCGCGCGCAGCGTCAGGACGAAGCTGTCGGTGGAGACGCGGCCGACGGCGGACGCGAGCTCGGGCAAGACCCTGCGCAGGCGTCGGCGGACGAGGAACAAGGCCGCCAAGGCGAGCAGGACCGCGCTCGTCGCCGGGGCCTCGTCCTTCGCGCTCTGGTAGAGCTCCGCGCCGACTCCGCGCCAGTTCTGCGGAGAGGTCAGCCACAGGGCGCCCTCCGAGACGTCGTGCAGCCAGCTGGCGCCGATCGGCTCGGCGCTGCGCAACCACAGCAAGTGGCCGTCGAGGTAGTCGATCAGCTGCTTCGAGTTGGTCTGCAGTTCCTTCGCAGACTCGAGCGCGCCGATCAGCGCGTTCAGCAGGACCTCGAGGTCCGCGAGGTCTTGCTGGGCGGCTTCCTTCGCCGTCAGCGACTCCGCAAGGCGCTGCCGCTCGAGCAGCCGCACCTTCTCGACGCGCGCTTCGGCGAGCAGGCGCTGCTGGTGCCGCAAGCTGCGCTCGAGGTCGGCGAGCACCGGCGCGCGACGGCGCGCCTCGCGTAACACGTCGCCGACACCGCTGCCGTTCGCTTTGCTCTCGATCACCTGGCGGACCGCGATCAGGTTCGCTTCGACCTGTTCGTTGCGCGCGTCGAAGGCGCGCGTCGCCGCCAGGGCTTCCTCCGCCGCGTCGGCGATCCGTTGCGATTCCGCTTCGTCGAAGGGCGCCTGGGTGATCCCCGCTTCGGGCACCTGCGCGGCCAAGGTGTTCCCTGCGCTCGGCAGCGCCAGGGCGAGGAGGAGGAGGAGGAACAGGCGGAGGGCGGACTTCTGCGGCATCGGGGCGGTCGGCGGAGCGATCGATTGCGACGAGGTTAGCCGTTCCGTGCGCGCGGCGCAGCACGGATCCGCGGCCTTCGCGTCGCGCCGCTCAGGCTCGCACGAGGCGTGAGCCGAGGCGGTCCTTGAAGCCCGCCATCGCGTTGCGCGTGTCGACGATCAACGCCGCGTGCTCCGCGAGCAGCTCGTAGTCGAAGGCGCGGTGTGCCGTCGCGATCAGGACCGCGTCGTACGAGCGGATCGAGTCGGCGTCGAGCGCGACGCTCTCGCGGCGCAGGTCGTGCTTGCGCGTCGGGACGGTCCGCGGGATGTGCGGGTCCGAGTAATCGACGTGTGCGCCGAGCGCCGCGAGCCCCGCGATCAGCTCGAAGGACGGCGACTCGCGCGTGTCGTCGACGTCGGGCTTGTAGGCGAGCCCGAGCACCAGCACCCGCGCGTCCCGCAGCGCGACACCGGCGTTCTCGAGCGTCTGCACCGTGCGGCCGATCACGTAGTCCGGCATCTCCGTGTTGATCTCACCGGCCAGCTCGACGAAGCGCGACGGCTGTCCGACCTGCTTCGCCTTCCACGCGAGGTAGAAGGGGTCGATCGGGATGCAGTGTCCGCCGAGGCCGGGACCGGGGTAGAACGGCATGAAGCCGAAGGGCTTGGTCGACGCGGCCTCGACGACTTCCCAGACGTTGATGTCGAGCCGCTCGAGCACGACCTTCAGCTCGTTGACGAGCGCGATGTTCACCGCGCGGAAGACGTTCTCGAGCAGCTTCGAGGCCTCGGCGACCTCGGCGTTCGTGACGACGCGTACGTCCTCGACGCAGGTGCGGTAGAGCTCTCCGGCGAGCTCGCCGGAGGTCGCGTCGAGCCCTCCGACGACCTTCGGGATCGTCGCGGTCGAGTGCGTCGTGCGGCCGGGGTCGGCGCGCTCGGGCGAGTAGGCGACGAAGAAGTCGACGCCCGGCTCGAGCGACTTGCCGGCGGCGAGCGCGGCTTCGAGCACCGCGGGCAGGAACTCGTCGCGCGTCGTGCCGGGGTAGGTCGTCGACTCGAGCACGAGCAGCTGCCCCGCGCGCAGCGCGCGACCGATCGAGTGCGCCGTCGACAGCACGAAGCTCAGGTCGGGCTCACGCGCGGACCCGAGCGGCGTGGGGACGCAGACGAGCACCGCGTCGACCTCGCCGAGCCGCGCGAAGTCCGTCGTCGCCTCGAAGCGCGCGCTCTCCGCCAGCTCAGCGCCCAGCGCCTCCCCGAGGTGTTTCAGGTAGTTGCGGCCTTCCGCGAGTGCCTCGACCTTCTGCGCGTCCGTGTCGAAGCCGACGACGCGCAGGCCGGCGCCGTGCAGCGCGTACGCGAGCGGCAGGCCGACGTATCCGAGCCCGATCACGCCGACGGACGCGCGCTTCTCGGCGAGCGCGGTACGCAGCGCGACGGCGGTCTCGTGGGGGGGCGGCTCTTCGGTTCGCATGGGGCGGCGCGTGGGGCCGGCGCGGAGCAGTCCGCCGCGTCGCGGCCCGAGAGGGACGATCATCGCCTCCCGCCTCGTCCCGCGGGTCGGGGAAATCGTCGCGGCGGGCCGGCCGGAGTCGGTGCTCAAGAGCAGCGGGCCGCAGATCCCGTTTCAGGATCCGCGGCCCGCGGTGGACTGGTGGAGACGATGGGAGTCGAACCCACGACCTTCGCATTGCGAACGCGACGCTCTGCCAACTGAGCTACGTCCCCGATAGGGCGCGGGATTCTAGTGGCTTTGGCGAGTCGATGGAAGAGGGCAGCGGCCAGTCCGGCCGGCTTCTGCTATTCCTTGAGGGATGCAGCTCGGTCTCCGCCTCCTCCTCGGCCTCCTCGGCGCCCTGCCTGCGGCTCTCGCCGGCGCGGCCGCGGCGCCCGGATCGCCCGTCCCGGCGCAGCTCGGCGCTCCCGAGTCCGCCGTGGCGGAGTCCGCCGCCGAGGAAGGCGCCGCGGTTTGGGAGGACCTCCTGCTGCCGCGCGGCTTCTTCCTCGACCTCGCCAGCGGACGGGTCGCGGACCGGCCGTTCGGGGCCGAGGACCTGCGCTACGAGCGCGGGGAGCTGATCGCCGGGGAGGGCGCCGTCGGCGTGTTCCCGGGCTCCGGCGAGCGCATCGCCCGCGGTGAGCTGGTGCACGGCTCGCGCTGGACCGCCGAGCGCGAGCTGGTGCTCGGCTTCGAGCTCGGCGTGCGCGGCTGGGGCTTCCTGCGGGTGCTGGAGGTCACGCCGAGCTTCGTGCGGCTCGAGCGCTGGGCCAAGGCGGGCGGCGAGCCGGGGGTCGCGAACTGGCGCGCCGGGCGCCTGCCGGTCTCCGACCCGAGCGGCCCGGGGCTCGCCCTCGACGCGCTCGCCGACGCGTCCGGCGGGCCGTGGCGCGTCGAGTCGCGCCGCTTGGGCGGCGAGCGCCGCTGGCAGGCCCTCGGTGAGTGGTCGGGGACGGACACCTTCGTCGACTCCACGCCGGGCTCCGACGCGATCCGCGAGTACCGCCTCGTGCCGCTGCGCTCCGAAGGACTCTACGGCCTGCGCGCGCGCGGCGTCGCGGCGCGTGAGACGGACGGCGCCAGTCCGCCGCTCGGCCGCGAGGACCGCGTCAACCTGCTGACGTCGTCGGTCAGCGCGGGACGCTTCGACCTGACGGTGCTCGGCATCAGTTCCGGCGGCGTGAACATCATGCCCGAGCCCGGCGTGCGCGTGGCGTCGCTCGGCTCGAACGAACTCGACGGTTGGACGCTGCCGGACGACGACGCGACGCGCTACGTGACGCAGCAGCGCTATCTCGGCGTCGGCCGCGACGTCGGCGTGATCCTGCCCGAGGGCGTGTTCGCGCACCTGCGCGCCGAGCGCGGCGACGAGAGCGCGGTGAGGCTCGTCGTGCAGCTCAACCTGTGGGGCGATCGCTTGTTCATGCCCGCTCACGGCTCGGTCGATTGGACGTGGAGCGAGGCCGACGGCGTGCGCTTCGACGCGGCGAAGCCGCCGCCGGACGCGGTCGCGAGCGAGATCGCGGGACGCTTGCTCGAGCGCGAGACGGAGTTCGACTCGAACGCCTGGACCGCCGTCGGACTCGCCGAAGCCGGCGAGCCGCAGTACGACGCACAGCCCGGACCGGCGGGCGTCGTGCGCTACCGCTGCACGTGGGTGACGCGCGCGGGCGAACACGGACCGTCCGGCGCTCCCTTCGGAGTGCTGGTCGGCGACGACGGCGGGCCGTCGAGCGAGCGCTTGATCGACGGACTGATCGCGTCGCTCGGTCACCAGGACTACGACGAGCGGCGGCGTGCGCGTGCGGGACTGCGAGCGCTGGGCGAGCGTGCGCTGCCGCGCGTCCGGGCCGCGCTGTCGAGCCCCGACGCCGAGGTCGCCGCGGCCGCCCGCGAGCTCTTCGCGCTGTTCACGGCGCCGGCCGACGAAGCGGCGAGTTCGCTGGGGAAGGGCTTCGAGAAGCTCGATCCGGCCCTGGAGAAGGGACGCGACGACGCGTCGCAGCCGACCGTCGCGACGAGCCCCGAGCTGCTCGCGTCGCTCGCCGACTCGCGCGGCTTGGGTCCCGCGCCGGAGGGCTGGTTGGCCGCCCGCGCCGGTGAACGCGCGCAGGCCTTGCTCGACTCACTCGACCGCGTGAGCGACGAGACCGAGGCGTGGCGCGCGCTGCTCGCCGAAGCGGACCCCGATCCCGCCGTGCGCCTCGTCGCGAGCCTGTACCCCGAACTCGTTCGCTGGCCCGCGCGCGCGCCGGTCTTCCGCGCGGGCGAGGACGGCGGCGCGGGCGACCTGACGGCGGAGGCGCTCGCCGGCGTCGACGTCGCCGCGGATCCGTGGACTGCGCTCGCACGCCTGCAGCTCGTGCACGAGCTGTACCTCGCCCGTCCCGCCACCGCGGACGCGCAGCTGGCGAACGAACACGCCTTGCTCGCGCTGCAACTGCTCGAGCGCTACGCGAACGGCGGCGAGCTCGTCTTCCTCGACGCGGCGCTGCAGATGGTCGCGGACCCGCGCGTGCGGCTGCGCGCGGCGCGCAACCTGTTCGAGCTGCGCGCGGAGGAACGTGCGCGGACCGAAGGACGCACGGAACTGGTGCTCGAAACCGCGGACGGACTCTTGCTGCGCGACGTGCTCGAGTCGCTGGGCGACGCCGAGGACACGCGCATCGACCTGATCCTGCCGGAGGGCGACTACTCCGACGGCAACAGCTCGCCGGTCCGCGTCTACGGCAACGGGCTGCGCGTCGTCGGACAGGGACACGTGCGCCTCGGCTTCGGTCTGATGATCCTCGGCGCGGGGGACGTGACCTTCGAGAACCTCGAGATCGATCCGGACGGCGCGGCCTGCCTGCGATTGCAAGACGCGAACGCGACGCTGATCGGCTGCCGGCTGATCTCCGCCGGTCAGGGCGTGCAGGTCAACGCCGGCCTGCTCGAGCTGATCGACTGCGAGGTCGTCGACGACGAGGCGCGCGGCGGGAAGGGCGGCAACGGACTGCGCCTGATCGGGCGCTCGGCATGTCACCTTCTGCGCACGCGCGTGGAAGCGGGCGGCGACGCCCTGATCGGCGCTCGGCTCGCGCTGGTCGAGCGCTCGGTGCTCGACGGCGGCCCGCGCAACGCGGTGTCGGCGATGGTCGAGGGCGAGCTGTTCGCGGTCGACTCGCTGATCCGCGGCGGCGGGAACGCGCTGCACACCGTAGGCCGGGGGCTGCTCGAGGGCTGCGTGCTGCTCGGCGACTCGGCGGTGGCCATGCAGCTCGGCGACCAGTTCTACGCCTGCCCGGCGCACCTCCTGAGCGTGGGCCCCGAAGGCCAGCAGAACGACTGGCGGCGGCTGCCGAGCTGCCCGTCGGGACGCTGAACGGGGCGCCGCGGCGCCCGAGATGCGGCGCCTCGCGCGCGACGAGGACGGGCGGCGGCGTTAGAATGCTCGCCCCGAAATCCAGCGAGGACCCTCCATGACCGACACATTCGAGAGCCGCGGCACCCTGCAGGTCGGCGGCAAGGACTACACGATCTTCCGCCTCTCCGCGCTCGAGCAGAAGGGGCACGACGTCGCCCGCCTGCCCTACGCGCTGCGCATCCTGCTCGAGAACCTGCTGCGCAACGAGGACGGCGTGGCGGTCGAGGCGAAGGACATCGAGGCGCTGGTGAATTGGGATCCGAAGGCGACGCCTTCGAAAGAGATCGCCTTCACGCCGGCGCGCGTGCTGATGCAGGACTTCACCGGTGTTCCCGCCGTGGTCGACCTCGCGGCGATGCGTGACGCGATGCAGCGCATGGGCGGCGACCCCTCGGTGATCAACCCGCTGCAGCCCGCCGAGATGGTCATCGACCACTCGGTCGTCGTCGACAAGTTCGGCTTCAAGGGCGCGGAGGAGGAGAACGAGAAGCTCGAGTTCCAGCGCAACGAGGAACGCTACGGCTTCCTGCGCTGGGGGCAGACCGCCTTCGAGAACTTCCGCGTCGTTCCGCCGGACACCGGCATCGTGCACCAGGTCAACCTCGAGTACCTCGCGCGCGTGATCATGGACATGCCGACGAAGGACGGCTCGGGCACGCTCGCGTACCCGGACACGCTCGTCGGTACGGACTCGCACACGACGATGATCAACGGCCTCGGCGTGCTCGGCTGGGGCGTCGGCGGCATCGAGGCGGAGGCGGCGATGCTCGGCCAGCCAGTCTCGATGCTGATCCCGCAAGTCGTCGGCATGCGCCTCGTCGGCAAGCTGCCGGAAGGCACGACCGCGACCGACCTCGTGCTGCGCGTCGTCGAAGTGCTGCGCAAGCACGGCGTCGTCGGCAAGTTCGTCGAGTTCTGCGGCCCCGGCCTGGCGGACATGCCGCTCGCGGACCGCGCGACGATCGCGAACATGGCGCCCGAGTACGGCGCGACTTGCGGCATCTTCCCGATCGACGACGTGGTGCTCGGCTACCTGCGCCTCTCCGGTCGTGACGAGGAGCGCGTCAAGCTCGTCGAGGCGTACGCCAAGGAACAGGGCCTGTTCCACACCAAGGACTCGCGCGAGGCGGACTACACCGACCTGCTCGAGCTCGACATGTCGACGATCAAGCCGGCGCTCGCGGGTCCGAAGCGCCCGCAGGACCGCATCGACCTCGACAAGGTCGCCGCGGCCTTCCCGGGCTTCGTCAAGGACATCGGCGGCGCTGCGGGCCTCACCAGCAAGAGCCCGGTCGCGGTCGAAGGTCAGAACTACCGGCTCGAGGACGGCTCGGTCGTGATCGCCGCGATCACCTCGTGCACGAACACCTCGAACCCGTCGGTGCTCGTCGCCGCCGGCCTCGTCGCGAAGAAGGCGGCGGAGCGCGGCCTCACGCGCAAGCCGTGGGTCAAGACGAGCCTGGCGCCCGGCTCGCGCGTCGTGCCGGACTACCTGCGCGCCGCGGGTCTGATGGCGCCGCTCGAGGCGCTCGGCTTCCACGTCGTCGGCTACGGCTGCACGACCTGCATCGGCAACTCGGGCCCGCTCGCGCCGGAGATCGAGAAGGCGATCAAGGACGGCCAGCTGGTCGTCTCGAGCGTGCTCAGCGGCAACCGCAACTTCGAGGGTCGCGTGCACCAGAACGTGCGCTCGAACTTCCTCGCGTCGCCGCCGCTCGTCGTCGCGTACGCGCTCGCGGGCAACATGCACGTCGACGTCACCAAAGATGCGCTCGGCACGGATCGTGACGGCAAGCCGGTGTACCTGAAGGACCTCTGGCCGACGGGCGCGGAGATCGACGCGGCCGTCTCGGCGTGCGTGCAAGCGGAGATGTTCCAGCGCAGCTACGGCAACGTCTTCCACGGCTCCGACTCGTGGCGCGGCCTGGACGTTCCCGCGGGCAGCACCTTCGCCTGGGATCCGAAGTCGACCTACGTGAAGAACCCGCCGTACTTCGACGACATGGAAGCCGACGCGCCGCCGATCGGCGACGTGCGCGCCGCGCGCGTGCTGCTCAAGCTGGGCGACTCGGTCACGACCGACCACATCTCGCCGGCGGCCGTGTTCCCCGAGGACAGCCCGGCCGGTCAATACCTGAAGGCGCAGGGCGTCGCGCCCGAGGACTTCAACTCCTACGGCGCGCGCCGCGGCAACCACGAAGTGATGATGCGCGGCACCTTCGCGAACGTTCGCCTGCGCAACCAGCTCGCGCCGGGGACCGAAGGCGGATGGACGCGCCACCAGCCGTCCGGCGACCAGATGACGGTCTTCGACGCGGCGATGCGCTACAAGGAAGAAGGCACGCCGCTCGTCGTCCTCGCCGGCAAGGAGTACGGCACCGGCTCGTCGCGCGACTGGGCCGCGAAGGGTCCCTGCCTGCTCGGCGTGAAGGTCGTCATCGCCGAGAGCTACGAGCGCATCCACCGCTCGAACCTGATCGGAATGGGCATCCTGCCGCTGCAGTTCGAGGAAGGCGCGAACGCCGACTCGCTCGGCCTCGACGGCACGGAGACCTACGAGTTCGTCGGGCTCGAGGCGAAGATCGAGACGGGCTTCGCCGTCGGCAACAAGGTGCTCGTGCGTGCCACGGACGCCTCCGGCAAGACGAAGGAGTTCCAGGCGATCTCGCGCATCGACACCCCGAACGAGGTGCAGTACTACAAGCACGGCGGAATCCTCCGCTACGTGCTGCGTAGGCTCGCCGCCGGCGTCGCCTGACGATCGCGCTCGACACAGCTAGATGTAGAACGAAACCGGCCGGCCTCTCCGCAGTACAGGGGAGTCCGGCCGGAGTCTTGGGGGAGGGACGAATGAGTCGACGAGGATGGATCGCTTCGCTGGTTGCCGCGTTGAGCCTGACGGCGGTCCTGTGGGCCGCGCCGGGTGAAGATTTCGAGAAGGCGCGCGCGGCCGCCGGCGCGGAAGCCGTGGCCGAGCTGCGCGAGCTCGCGGACTGGTGCAAGAGCGAGAAGCTCTACGGCCGACGCTACGACACGCTGGGCTCGATCCTCGTGCTGGCGCCGGACGACGAGGGCGCGCGCAAGGAGCTCGGGCACAAGCGCGCGAAGGACGGGAGCTGGACGGCTCCGGAGAAGTCGCGGCGGCCGCGCGACCACAACGAAGCGGCGGATCCGGAGTACTTCGAACAGCGTGGACAGGTCGTCGACCGCTTGCGCTCGCGCTTGCTCGCCGCGGCGGAGGAAGCGCAGCTGCCGCCGACCGAACGGCGTCCCGTCTTCGAGGACCTGCTGAAGCTCGACGCGGACGACGCGGACACGCGCTTCCTGCTCGGCGAGGGTCGGCGCGAGGGCGCGTGGGTGTTGCTCGAGGTGCTGCGTTCCGACGAACGTCGCGCCGAGCTGTCGGCGAGCGTGAAGGACGCTTTCGAGCGCCCCGTGACGTCGACGCCCGGCACGGCGAACGCGCGCGAGCAGGCGATCGGCTTGCCCGTGACGGGGGTCTTCGAGACTCCGGACGGACGCGTGCTCGGCACGGTGCCCGTCGACGAGCTGCAGCGCGCGGGGATCCTGCTCGCCGCGATCCGTCGCCACGTCGTCGGCGTCTTCGGCAAGGACGCGAAGTACGGCCAGAACTGCACGATCTACGTGCTGCGCCCCGAGGACAAGGACCGCTACATCGACGGCGTGCCGGAGATCGACGCGAAGTACCGCGAGTTCATGCGCACGTTGCTCGGCTCGGGCATCCAAGGGGCCGACGACCTCGCACAGTGGGGCCCGAGCGAGGCGGATCGCCGCGACATGCTCGTGCGCGAAGCGGTCGGCTGGTTGTTCGCCGACGCCTACGGGATCACGACCGCGCACGGTTGGGTGCACGAAGGCTTCGGTCTCTACTTCTCGAAGCAAATCGTGAACACGCGCCTGCACTGGTTCGCGCGGCCCGCCGAGTACGGTCGCGTCGAGGACGACGAGGCACTGCGCAACCGCATGGCCGGCGGGAAGACGGACTGGCTGCTCGAGGCTTCGTTGCTGCTGAAGAGCGAAGCCGCGCCGAAGCTGCAGTTCTTCCTCGGCAAGGACGTGAACCGCATGACGACTCCCGAGCTGCTCGTCGCGCAAGCGCTCGCCGCGTACCTGGTCGAGGGCCGCCCGGAGACCCTGCCGGCGATCTGGACCGCGATCGGCGAGGGGCAGCCCTCGCCGCAGGTGTTGGAGCGCGAGCTCGGCACCGACCTCACTCGCTTGCAAGCGACGCTCGTGCGCTGGCTCGAGGAGCGCGGCGGCGAGGGAGGTGAGCCGCCGAAGGTGAAGCCGGAGAAGAAGGGGAAGTTCTAGATGATCGTCTTGTCCTCCTTGGTCGCCCTGTGCGCGATCGTGTCGAACCCGACGACCGCGGCGCCCGCCGTCCGTGACGCGCTGGAGTCCGCCGACAGCTTGGTGCGCTGGGACGGCCGTCCCTACGTGATCGACGAGCTCCCCGAGGAACTCGGCGAAGCCCCGCGCCAGGCCGCGCGTTCGTGGGCCGCGTGGTGCGACGACAACGGATACGCGATGGAGCTCGACGAGGGCGGACGCGTGCTGCTCGTCACCGAGAACGGCTCGAAGAAGCTCACCAAGGCGCGCGGTCTGGTGAAGAAGACCTCGGCGCACTTCGACAAGATCCTGCCCGCGCCGGCCGAGACCGAGGGACACCCCGGCGAGGTCGCGGAGTGGGGCGCCGGTTCGTCGCCGCTGGACCACGACACGGCCGTGCTCTTCGTGCTCGGCGACATGAAGGACCAGGCCAAGCTGCTCGACGAGCTCGCCGCGCAGAACGACTACCTGACCGGCTGGGCACAGAGCGCGAAGAACCTCGTGGGCTTCGTGCTCGAGCGTCCGCTCGTCGGCGCGTACCTCGAGTCGGCGCCGGACCTCAAGGAGTGGCGTCCCGAGAACGAGCTCGTGCACCGCTTGACCGAGCTGCTCTTCCTGCGCCGCTTCGGACGCCAGCCGTGGTGGCTGCAGCAAGGCATCGCGTGGCAGGCGGAGATCGAGCTCGAGAAGGGCGTCTACTGCTTCCCGTACCGTTCGGAGTTCATCTACGCCGTGGAGCACGCGGCGTGGCCGTCCAACGTGAAAGGGCTCTACTACCGCAAGGGCAAGGAGTCGGTCCCGCTCGACCTCCAGCGGCTCACCGACTGGAATCGCAGCAGCTACGATGCGCAGGCGGCATGGACCGCATGGGGCGCAGCGCACTTCCTGATCCACGAACACGGCGATAGCTTGCCGACGTTCTTGCGCGACTTGCACCGCTACCGCGACGAACACGACCGCGTCGACAATGGCGACGGGACTTGGCAGCGCGTGCTCGGCTACGAGATTCCGGTCGACGCGCTCGGCGAGAAGATGGAACTGCACTTCGGCGCGGATGTGCTCGCCGAGGCGGGCACTTACCTGGGCAAGGGCAAGGCCAAGTAACCGCGCCTCCGGCGCACGAACGACGAACAAGATGGAAACGACCCTCCACGAGCGCGCTGCAGCGCTCTGCGAACTGTGCGGAGCCCAAGACGGACTCGACGTGCACCATGTGCCGCCGAGCGACGAGACAGACGCCCTGTCGCATGCGCTGCTGTGCTCCGATTGCCGCGCTCGACTCGACGATCCCGCGGCGCAGGACACGCACCACTGGCGTTGCCTCGCGACCAGCATGTGGTCCGAAGTCCCGGCCGTGCAGGTGCTCGCGTGGCGCATCCTGAGCCGACTCAGCGCCGAGGACTGGGCGCGCGACTTGCTCGACACGCTCTACCTCGATGATGCGACGCTCGCCTGGGCTCGCGCGCTGGACGAGGCCGACGACGCGCCGACCAGCGGTCCGCACAAGGACAGCCACGGCGCGATCCTCGAAGCCGGCGACACGGTGACCCTGATCAAGGACCTCGTCGTGAAAGGCGGCGGCTTCACCGCCAAGCGCGGCACGGCCGTGCGCGGCATCGGCCTGGTCCACGACAACCCGGGCCAGATCGAAGGACGCGTGAACGGTCAGCAGATCGTGATCCTGACGCAGTTCGTCAAGAAGTCGACCTGAGCGCGGCGTTCACGCGTCGCCGTTGCTGCGGAAGTACACGAGCTGTTTCGTCTCCGGATCGTAGACCGCGAACCAGTACCAGCAGCCGCCGTCGGAGACGATCGCGAGTTCCTCGCGCCAGCGCTCGAACTCGAAGCCGCCGTCGAAGCGGGGTCCGGCGAACGCGCGCACCAGGATGCGGCGGCGGCCCGCGTCATCGATGACGCCCACGTACTGGCGGCGATAGTCACCGAGTCGTCCGCGGATCAGCTCGATCTCGCCGCGCAGGTACTCCTGGTAGTCGGGCCGGTCTCGAGCATGATCGTCGAGCTGTTCGGGATGCGCGGCGCCGCGTGCGAGCAGCGAGCTCGCGTCGGATTCCAGAGGCTCGACATCGAGCGGCGTCGGCGTCCAGTAGGCGACCGCGCCCGTGTAGCCCAGCCAACGCACCTGCGGGCCCAGCTCGGCGGGGAAGATCGCGTAGTCCTCGCAGAGCGGCGTCGCGCGGATCGAGGCGGCGGCGGGATCGACGGGCCGCTCGGTCGGCCGCTCGGAGCAGCAGGCGGCGCACAGCGCGCAGGCGAACAGGAGGTGGAGCTTCATATCGAGACGGGGAGCGTGGGCGGATTCGATTCGTCGGTCAACGCCGCGATCCGACCGCCGCTTGGTAAGAAGTCGGCGTGGGAGGGTCGCTCGCGGGCCCTCTGACGGCGCTCGCGGGTCAGAATCCAGGTGCCGGTCCTCGCGGTCCGAAGTAAGTTGTTCTGTCCTCCGCCGCACGCTGCCCTCCGGCGTCCCGCTCCCCCCCGACCCATGAAGTTCCTCGGCTCGCTCGTCTCGATCATCACGCTGCTCGTCGTGGTGTTCGGCGCCCCGGCCTACGATGCGGCCCACGGCAACTGGCCGGGCCGTCGGATGTCGGGCAGCGGGACCTTCGAGGAGTTCCGTTCCGGGGTCATGGCGCAACGCCTCGAGAAGCGGTTGGTGGCCGGCTCGTCGATCGATGAGCTGGTGCGACCGCGCTACAACGAGGCGAGCTACCTGCTGACCGGTCAGACGAATCCCGGCGTGGTCGTCGGCAAGGACAACTGGCTGTTCCCTTCGGATCGCCTCGGAGAACCGGGCCCGAACAAGCGCGAGGAGTTCGCCACCTCCGTGAAGGCGATGGGGGAACTGACGCGCTTCCTCGAGGACCACGGCTGTCTCGTGGTCTACCAGCTGGTTCCGCGCAAGCGGACGCTGTACCCCGAGATGCTCCCTGACGGGCTCGTCGATCCGTACGTGCCGCTGTTCGACGACGTGCGCGACGCGATGCTCGCGGAAGGGCTGCGCGTTCCCGACCTGCGTTCCGTGCTGAAGCCGGAAGGGGAACCGCTCTACTTCACGAACGACACGCACTGGAAGCCCGAAGGTTGTCGGGCGGCGGCGACCCTCATAGCGGACTACGTGCGTGAGTTGCTGCCGAACGGCGAGGTTCCCGGCAAGCCGATGAACGTCGTGCTACGCGAGTATCCGCCGGAAGAGTTCATCGGCTATCAGCAACGCTTGCTCGGCTTCGAGCGCGGCAGCTGGCTCTTCAACCAGTTCACGAATCAGATTCGGCAACACGGCGCGGTGCTCGAGAAAGATCGCGACAAGCTCTGCCGCGGGTCGAAGCGGCCGCAGCCCATCGTGCTGGTCGGAACCAGCATGTCGCGCGGGCCGTACTACGGAGCGTCGCAGTACGTCGGTCTGCTCGGCGTGCAGATCGAGGATCGCGCCGCCGCCGGCTACGGAGCCGGTTACCGCCTCGCCGAGCTGATGGCCGAGATCCTGACCAAGCGTCGGCCGATGCCGGAAGTGCTCATCTGGGAGTTCCCGGAAGACTTCCCGATTCGCGAAGGGCGTTACTTCAACGAGCCGCTGCTATCGACCATCGCCGTGCTGGGCGGCGCGCCGTATCGCGCGGATCCGCTCGACGCGTCGCGTGAGCTCGAGAACGTCACCGTCTACTCCGAGAAGGACGGCGTGCTGGATGCGGAGTGCGAAGGGCCGAGGACGGAGATCATCTACACGCTGAGCGAACCGATCGCCGGCGATGCGGGAGCCGTGTTGCGGTTCGACTTCAACGTCCCGAAGCGCGGCAAACCGCTCGGCCTCCTGCACATCGAGTGGGGAGAAGTGATCGACGAGAAGCCGATCGCGCGGCGATCCGTGCTGATCCGGCGCTCGGACTCGACGCACCCCGTCATGGAACCGCTGGTGCTCCCCGCTGGTGCACCGATCAACTACATCCGCATCCGCCCCTACAACAGCAAGGCGCGCTTCGAGCTCGGCAACCTCGAGATCTGGACGCCCCGGCGACGCTAGCAGACGTTGATCTTCACCAGCCAAGTCTTCCTGTTCTGGTTCTTGCCGGCGGTCCTGCTCGGCTATTACCTGCTGCCGTTCCGGTTCAAGTCACTGTTCCTGACGCTGGTCAGCTACGTCTTCTACGGCTGGTGGCGTGTCGACTTCGTCCTGCTGATGCTCGTCAGCACGGTGATCGACTTCTTCTGCGGCAGGCGCATCGGGCTGCTCAACGAACGCATCGATGGCGGCGTGGATCCGGCTGAACGGATCGATCTCGATCGCAAGCGCAAGCGCGCGATGTTGTTCTCGATCTGCGCCAACCTCGGCCTGCTCGGGTACTTCAAGTACTGGAACTTCGGGATCGACACGCTGAACGTGATGCTCGGCGCCGCTGGTTTCACCGAGATCAGCTGGACGCAGATCGTCCTGCCGGTCGGCATCTCGTTTTACACCTTCCAGTCGCTCAGCTACTCGATCGACGTCTACCGCCGCCAAGCGCCCGCCGTGCGGCGTTTCGTCGACTTCGCCTGCTACATCTCGCTGTTCCCGCAGCTCGTGGCCGGTCCGATCGTGCGCTACCAGACGCTGGCCGCGGAACTGGTGCACCGCACGCACACCTGGGAGAAGCTCTCGCGCGGAGCATTCCTGTTCCAGATCGGCTTCGCGAAGAAGATCCTGCTCGCCGACTCCTTCGCGACGATCGCGGACCAGTGCTTCGCGCTGGGCGATCCGACGACCTACCAAGCGTGGCTCGGTTCGTTCGCGTACGCGATGCAGATCTACTTCGACTTCTCGGGGTACTCGGACATGGCGATCGGCCTCGGTGCGCTGTTCGGGTTCACCTTCCCGATCAACTTCGACTCGCCGTACAAGTCGCAGAGCATCACCGAGTTCTGGCGCCGCTGGCACATCTCGCTCTCGACTTGGCTCCGCGACTACCTCTACGTGCCGCTCGGCGGCAACCGCCGGGGCAAGGGGCGCACGTACATCAACTTGATGCTGACGATGCTGCTCGGCGGCCTGTGGCACGGCGCGGCGATGACGTTCGTGCTGTGGGGCGCGTACCAGGGCGCGTGGCTCGCCATCGAGCGCATGGTCGGCAAGCGCTCCTTGTACCCCGTGCTGCCGAAGCCGCTGCGCATCGCGCTCACCTTCGTGATCGTGCTGGGCGGCTGGATCCTGTTCCGCGCCGCGACCGTGGCACAGGCCGGTGAGTTCTTCAGCGCCCTCGCCGGATTCGGCGGCGCGGCGGACCCGGGAGCGGTCGTGCTCTCGACGCGCCAGATCGCGGGCTGCTTCCTCGGCGCCGGCATCGTCTGGTTCCTGCCCAACTCGCAGCAGCTCGCGGAGTCGCGCTCGAGCGTCCCGCACTTCGTCGTCGCCGTCGCCTTCCTCGCGGCGATCGCGCAGATCTTCGTCGTGTCGTACTCGCCCTTCCTGTACTTCCAGTTCTAGCGCGCTGTCGTCACCGTCCGCGAACGGAAGAGGGCCCGCGACGCTGAGGCGTCGCGGGCCCTCGTGCTTCGGGCGCTGCCGAGTTGCGTTCTACAGCCAGCGCAGGCCGCGGCTCGCCGCGTCCTGGATGCGGGCGCGCATGGCGAGAGCTTCGGCGTTCTGCGCGTCGATCGCGAGGGCCTTGTTCACCTGGCTCAGCGCGTCGTTGTAGCTGGAACGCGTCGCGTACTGGCTGGCGAGGTGCATGTGGATCTCGATGATCTGGTCGTTGACGGTCTTGCGGTAGCCCGCGAGCAGCTCGGTGTAGCCCTCGGGGTTCGCCTTCTCGAACTTGTCGATCTCTTCGAGCGTCTTCTGACCGTCCTTGACCGCGTCTTCCCAGCCCTTGATGGCCGCGCTGCCGCCCTTCGACTGGAGCGCCTTCTTGTTGCGCTCGAGCATCGAGTCGTAGGACTTCTTGCCCTTGGCGAGGCCGGCCTTCAGCTTCTCGTCCGGGGCGTTGTCGACCTCCTTGGTCTGCTCGGCCTTGACGCTCGCGTAGTAGTTGTCGAGCAGCTGCTGGGCCGTCGCGGCTTCCGGTTCGCCGGGCAGCTTGGTGATGATCTTCTCGAGCCACTCGAGCGCGCGCTTCTTGTCGCCCTTGTCGGCGGCGGCCTTCGCCTGGCGCAGACCCCACTGGCCGGCCTGCGTGCGCAGGATCGCCATCTGCTTGTCGACTTCCGGCTTCAGCGAGGGATCCGCCTTCTCCGCGTAGCCGTAGTGGCGCACTGCGTGGGCGAACAACTCGATGTCGCGGGTGAAGTTCGCGAGCTGCAGCTGTCCCTTGCCGTTGTCGTTGGGGACTTGGCTCTTCAGCACGCTGTAGGTCGAGCGCTTGTCGAGGTCGTCGAGCTTCAGTTCGTAGCTCTTGCCGTCGTCACCCTTCCACGAGAGCACGGACTTCGAGTCGTCGTACTTGGTGGCGTGACCGGCAATGCGCGTGCCGTCCTTGAGACGGATCGAGTCCGCGTGGGCGGGGGCGCAGAACAGCACGGCGGCGACGAGCGCCAGCGCGGGAACGAGGGAGCGCATCCTACTTGTCCTCCTCGAAGGTCATCGTGCCGCAGACGCAATCCGGGTTGTCGGGGTTGCGCTTGTCCTGGAGGCACAGGGGGTGCGCGCAGCCGTCGATCAGGGCTTCGTCGGTGCCGCAGATGCAGGGGACGTTGGACTCTTCGGTCTTGCAACAGTTCGAGCCGCACGAGGCGAACGCGAACGCGAGCGCGGCGGCGAGGATGAGGAGGGATGTCCGCATGTCGATGGGGTAGTGGTGAGGGGGGGCCTGACGGATGGCCCAAGAGTGTAGGAAATCCTCCGGCCGAGCGGCCACGGATCCGCCGCTCGCCGCGCCTCGGCACGGTCTCGCGTGTGCTGGGACGAAGAGCGGCGCGGGCGGCCTCCGCGACCCCTGCCGCGGGGGAAACACCGAGCCGTAGTCGTTTGTTCCCCGATCGGCAGCCAGCTCGGCCGGCAACCGATCGGGGATCGAGCGACTACGGCTCGGTATCTCCCGCTACAGCAGCGGCCCCGGGCCGGGTTCACCGAAGGTGTAGGACGAGGCATCGTCGTCCTTCGCGCGGCTAGTGGACGATCTCGATCCCGAGCTGACCGGCGGGCGGCCGCGGTCGAAAGCGTCGACCTGGACGGCCTGGTCGCGCAGGGTTCCGGCCTCGCGCAGCACGCGGGCTTCCTCGGTCGAGATCACGCCAGCCTCGAGCGCCTTGTCGATCGACGACGCGATCGTGCCGCGGTCGAGCTTGCCGGCGCGCATCGAGTCCTTGATCTTGCGCTCGGGTCCGCGCGACGCGACGACCGCCGCGAGGGCGTGTTCGAGCAGCGCGAGTCCGTGGTCCTCGCCGTGCGGCACGAAGATGTCCGGCGTCAGGTGCAGTCGCGCCGCGCCGCCGTCCTGGATCGCGTGGGCGACCTTCCGCGCCAGGCGGTCGTGCGGGAGTTTGTAGCGCGACCAGGGCATGAACAGCTTGAGACGCACGAGGCGCGCGACCCAGCGGTTCGGCAGGTTGTCGAGCATGCCGAGCAGCGCTTGTTCGATCTCGAACAGCGCCTTCTGCGCGGCCCAGTCGACGAAGGGTTCGTCGCGCTCGGCCTGACCCTCGTCGTAGAAGCGCTTCAGCGACGCCGTGCCCATGTAGAGCCAAGCGAGCGCATCGGACAGTCGACCGGTCAAGGCTTCACGGCGCTTCAAGTCGCCACCGAGCGTCATCATCGCGGCTTCGGCGCAGACGGCGAAGGTCGCGCTCATCCGCTCGAACTGCGGGAAGTAGTGCGAGGCGTGCCCGCCGCGCGGACGGCGCGCGAGGCGACAGTCCGTGAAGCCGAGCCACGCTGCGCGCACCCAGTTCGTGACGACCGCGCCGCCATGTCCGAAGAGCGCGGCGTCGAAGCGGTTCAGGTCGCCGGCGGCGACGGACTGCATCTCCTCGAGCGCGTAGGGGTGACAGCGGATCGCGCCTTGCCCGAAGATGATCATCGAGCGCGTCAGGATGTTCGCGCCCTCGACCGTGATGCCGATCGGCGCGGCTTGGTAGATCGCCGCGAGGATGTTGTGCGGCCCGCGGACGATGCCCGCGCCACCGACGACGTCCATGCCGTGGTTGACGACTTCGCGCATGCCTTCCGTCAGGTAGGCCTTCGAGATCGCCGTGATCACGGCGGGCTTCTGGCCGGCGTCGATCGCAGTGGCGGTCAGGCGGCGCGTCGCATCCATCAGGTAGGTGAGGCCTGCGATCGGCGCGAGGCGTTCCTGAATGCCCTCGAAGCCGCCGATGGGCATGTTGAACTGCTCGCGCACGCTGGCGTAGGCGCCGACGGTGCGCGTCGTGAGCTCCGCCGCGCCGACCGACAGCGCGGGCAGCGAGATGCCGCGTCCCGCCGCGAGGCAATCCATCAGCATGCGCCAGCCCTGTCCGGCCAGCTCGCGGCCGCCGATGATGAAGTCGAGCGGGACGAAGACGTCCTTGCCGCGCGTCGTTCCGTTGACGAACGGCACACCGAGCGGGTCGTGGCGCTCGATCGCCTCGACGCCCGGCGTGTCGGCCGGGATCAGCGCGCAGGTGATGCCGACTTCGGCGGGACCTCCGAGCAGTCCGTCGGGATCACGCAGCTTGAAGGCGAGACCGATCACCGTGGCGACGGCGTTCAGCGTGATGTAGCGCTTCTCCCAGTTGAGGCGCATACCGAGCACCTCTTCGCCCTTCCACATGCCGCGCGTCACGACGCCGCCGGAGCGCATCGATCCGGCGTCGCTGCCGGCGAAGGGTTCGGTCAGCGCGAAGCAGGGCAGTTCCTTGCCGACGGCGAGCCGCGGCAGGTAGTGGTCCTTCTGTTCCTTCGTGCCGTAGTGCAACAGTAGCTCGGCGGGGCCGAGCGAGTTCGGCACCATCACGGTCACGGCAGCGGTGCACGAGCGGCTCGACAGCTTCGTCACGACCGCGGAGTTCGCGATCGCGGAGAAGCCGAGGCCGCCGTACTCCGTCGGGATGATGATCCCGAAGAAGCCCTTCTCGCCCATGTACTCCCAGATCTCGCCGGGCAGGTCCTGGTCCTGCAGGATCTGCCAGTCGTCGAGCATGCGGCAGAGCTCTTCACACGGACCTTCGAGGAAGGCGCGTTCCCGATCGGACAGCCGCGACTCGGGCACGTCGAGCAGCTTCTTCCAGCGCGGAGCGCCCGAGAAGAGCTCGGCGTCCCACCAGACGCTGCCGGCCTCGAGGGCCTCGCGCTCCGTGTCGCTCATCGAAGGGAACAGCGGGGCGAGCAGCGGCATCGCGCGTTTCGTGATCACGGCGCGGCGCACGCTCGGCACGGCGAAGAGCACCACCGCCGCCGCGAAAACGAGCAGCAGTAGCGTGTACCAGACCGGCGAGTCGACGCCGCACCAGTACCAGATCAAGAATCCGAGCGCCGGGGGCAGCGTCCACGAGAGGAGCGGACGACCGACGTACAGCAGCCAGGCGAGCAGAACGTAGAGCAGGATCAGGATCAGGAGCGTCATGGTCTCGGGTGGCGCGCGGTCTGCGGGCGGGGGTGCTGGGTCCGCGATTGAATGCCGTCGACAGGAGTGTAGGAAAGCCCCAAGGGGAATCGCGCCTCCGTGGCCAATGAGTGGTTCCTCCTCCCGTTCGTGGAACGCAAACTAGGCGGCCTGCGCACGACGCCCCAGAGCTCGCCATGAGATTCGTCACCCTGATCCTGGCCCTCGCGGCCGCCGCCCCCCTGCGCGCGCAGGACTCGGCGCCTTCGGACGCGGAGTCCCCGGCGGTTTCGCGGCCGCGCATCGGCCTTGTTCTCTCCGGAGGCGGAGCCCGCGGCGCGGCGCACATCGGCGTATTGCGCGTGCTCGAGGAACTCCACGTGCCGGTCGACGCGATCGCGGGCACGAGCATGGGCTCGATCATCGGCGGTCTCTACGCCGCGGGCCTGACGCCCGACGAGATCGAACAGGCGATCGCCGGCGTCGCGTGGGGCGAGGCCTTCAAGGATCGGCCACCGCGTTCGAACTCCTCGTACCGCCGCAAGCAGGACGACCGCGACTACCTCGTGAGCCTGCAGCTCGGCCTCCGCAGGGACGGCTTCTCGTACTCGCGCGGCTTGCTGCAAGGACAGAACCTCGGGCTGCTGCTGAAGCAGTTCGCCGCCACGGCTGAGCTGATCGAAGACTTCGACGAGCTGCCGATCCCGTACCGCGCCGTCGCGACCGACGCCGTCACCGGCGAGGCCGTCGTGCTTTCGAGCGGCGACCTCGCCCTGGCGATGCGCGCGAGCATGAGCGTCCCGGGCGTGTTCGACCCGATCGAGGTCGACGGCCGCCTGCTCATCGACGGCGGCTTGTCGGCCCAGACGCCGATCGGCATCGCGCGCCGGATGGGCGTCGACTTGCTGATCGTCGTCGACCTCACGGAGGAAGAAGACGTCCCCGCGGAGTCGATCAACACTCCCTTCACGCTTCTCGCGCACTTGATGCTGACGACTGTGACGCGCAACGCGCAGGCGGAGCTGGGTCAGCTGAGCGCGAACGACATCTTGATCGAGCCGCGGCTCGACGGCTACAGCTCCGCGGCCTTCGATGCGGCCATCGACATGATCCCTCCCGGTGAGGAAGCCGCGCACGCGCTCGCCTGGAGGCTGCGCGAGCTCTCGATCCCCGCGGAGGAGTACGGGGCGCGGCGCGCGGCGATCCGACGCAGCCTCAGCGACCATGTCTTCGTCGACCGCGTGATCGTGTTGAACGACAGCCGCCTGGGAGACGACGTGGTCCGCGAGCGGCTGGGCGTCGAGGCGGGCCAAGATCTGAAGCTCGAGCGCCTCCACGAAGGCATCGACCGGATCTACGGGCTCGGATACTTCGAGACCGTGACCTACGACCTCGAGCGCCGCGGCGGCGAGACCGTCCTCGTCGTGCGTGCGAAGCGCAAGAGCTGGGGTCCCAACTACGCGCGCTTCGGCGTCCAGCTCGATTCGGACTTCCAGGGGCGCAGCGTGTTCACGCTCGGCACGCGACTCTTGTTCACGGAGATGAACGCGCGCGGCGGCGAACTCATCACCGACTTCCAGGTCGGCAACCGGAGCATGGCGCGCGCCGCCTTCTACCAGCCGATCGACCGAGGCCTGCGCTGGTTCGTCGAACCGCGCGCGGAAGTCTCGCGGCGCACGCTCGACTTCTACGACTTCTACGACCAGTCGAACAACCGCATCGCCGAGTACCAGCAGGACGAGTACGTCGGCGCGCTCGACGCGGGATACGTGATCGGGAACTGGGCGGAGCTGCGCGCCGGGTACGAGTACGGTCGCGGCAATGTGCTGCGCCGCACGGGCGATCCGCGCTTTCCGTCAGGCAGCTATCGCATCGGAGAAGCCTTCGCGTCCTTCGAGACCGACACGCTCGACGCGTGGGCGTTCCCGAACTCCGGCACCTTCGCCGGCGTGAAGCTGCGCCTCGTGCGCGAGGCTCTGGGCTCGGAACAGGACGCTGACGTCGTCGAGCTGAACGGAAGTACGACGCGCTCCTTCGAGAATTACACGACGACCCTCTGGGGTCGGCTCGCCACGACCGACGAGTCGCCGCTCGACCAGACCTTTCACGGCGTCGGCGGGCTCTTCAACCTCTCCGGTCTCGCCGAGAATCAGCTGATCGGCAGCACCGCCGGCATGCTCGGCGCGGGACTGCGCAAGCGCTTCGGCGACCTCGAAGCGACCTTGCAGCGCAAGACCTACGTCGGCGGCACCCTCGAGACGGGCGGCGCGTGGTTCGACGGCGATCCGATCACGACCGAGTCGCTCGTCTTCTCGGGCAGCCTGTACGTCGCGATGGACACGGTCGTCGGGCCGTTCTACCTCGCCTGGGGACACGCCGAGGGCGGCCGCGACAGGCTCTATCTGGCGCTCGGCAAGACCTTCCATCGGCTCTAGCGAGCGGAGGACGCGCGATGAGCCGAGACCACGCACACGAGCATCGACTGCGCTTCGCGGGCAACTTCCACGTGTTGCTCGTGATCCTGCTGATCACGATCTTCCTCGAGTCGTTCGCCGCCGAGAGCGCCTTGATCCGCGAGCTCATGCGCGCCGGCGTACTCCTGACCCTGCTCGCCGCGCTCCAGGTGATCGCGCGCTCGTCGGCAGTCAGGTCCACGGGGCGTGGCATTCTCGCGGTCCTCGTCGCGCTGGAACTCGCGCGCCTGATCTGGAGCCCCGGATCGAGCGCGCCCGGAGAGTCCGGCATCGAGCGCTTCGCCGTCGTCCTACAGCTCGGGACCCTCGCTTGGCTCCTGATCCTGCTGGCGGTTTCGCTCCTGCACATGCGCCGCGTGAACTCTCGCGCGATCAGCGCCGCGCTCTGCGGCTACCTGTTGATCGGGCTCTGGTTCTACTTGCTGTACGCGAGCCTGCCCGCGGACTGGTTCCGTCCGCTGCCCAGCGCGGGGAAGCGCGACGACCTCTTCTACTTCAGCTTCGTGACGCTCACCTCGCTCGGCTACGGCGACGTCACGCCGGCGGAACCCGTCACGCGCTCGTTGGCGATCCTCGAGGTCGTCATCGGTCAGTTCTACCTCGCCGTGTTGATCGCGCGCCAAGTCGGCCTGTACCTCGCCGGTCGGCTGAGCAGCGACGACTCCGAGGAGTTCGAATGAGAGAGCGGCGCCTCCGTGAGGGAAGCGCCGCTCGTCGTTCGTCTCGCGCGAAGCTCGCGCGGCTCGCTCAGATCCAGTCGATCTGCAGGCCCGAGCTGAAGTTCGAGCCGTTGCCGCAGGGGCTGACGCCGCCGGGGTCGCGGAACCAGAACTGGTAGAAGCGCGTCGCGCCGGGTCCGGGGATGTTGCCCTCGGTGACGATCGACACCGTGGTGCTGCCCTCGCCGTTCACGTCGAGGAAGACGACCTCCACGCGCTCCGTGGGATTGCCCATGCACAACACACCGTCCTTGAAGGGCGCCGCGATCAGAGTCGAACCTTGGACGAGCATGCTCGGCTGGTTCGGACGCGCCTGCGCGACGGAGAAGACGAGGTCGTCGTTCGCGAAGGAGGCGGTGCCGCTGGCCAGGATCGTCGCGCCGACTCCGAGCGAGCTCTTGCAGCCTTCACCGGCCCCGAGCGTGGACTCGTTGCCGCACGGGCAGGCGGAACCGGTGCCGTCGCCGAGGCAGATCGACGTGCCGAGCGGACCGGTGTCGACGACGCCGCGCAGCATCCAGACGTAGGTGCCGAAGCTCTCGGCGACAAACGGTCCGTTGGGGAGCGTGCTCAGGTCGGCGAGGTTCATGGGCGTCATCGCCGTGTCGTACGCGAACCACGACTGGATGCCGCCGGAGTTGTCCCAGTAGTCCTCGTCGGCCGCGGCGACGCTCTCACCGGCTTGGTGGATCACGGACACGCCGACCCACAGTTCGCCCGTTCCCGTGACCGGCGGGCTGACCGGGAAGCTGACGAAAGTGTCCGTGCCGGTGCCTGAGACGACGCCGGCGAACTCGGTGAGCAGCACGGCGTTGACCGGGATGCCGTCCGCATCCACGTCGTCCCAGACGGCGAGGCGCACGGGCGTTCCGTTGGCGACGGGCGTCGCGACGAAGGTCGCGCCGAAGGCGACTTGGATCTCGGTGATCGTCTGGCCGCACGGGACGCGGTTCATGATCAGCAAGTCGCCGCCCGGGACGATGCCGAGACCGAAGTCCGACTCGCCGTCGTCGAGGCGTCCGCAAGGCAGCGGAGGATTCTCGATCACCGCGAAGCTTCCGGTACCGCCGACGCCGCCGAGCGCGCTCACGCCGAGCTGGATCATGAACACATCACCGGCGGTGGCGGCGAAGCCCACGCGGCTCTGGAGGGTCACGTCGCTGTCGTCGGCGCACGCGATCGGCTCGTCGACGTTGAAGACGGGGCAGCCGCTCAGCGCGTAGATTGCGATCTTGGTGTCCACCGTCGTGAGGCCGACCGTCGAGACTTCGACGAAGGCATCGCTCGCGGCCGTGTACTCGAACCAGACGTCCTGGTCGACCTGCGTCGTGCCGAAGAAGGAGCAGAGCGCGGCGAGCTGACCGGAGTTCGGGTCGCTCGTGGCGGAGGTGTTGTCGAAGGGGTAGATCCCGGGACCGGCGATCTGATCCGTGGTCGGCGCCAGCGCGCAGTCGTCGTTGCCGTTCAGCAGCCCGCCGCCGGTGCTCTGCGTGATTACGGGGAGCGGCGAGCTCGGGAGCGTGTTCGTGGCGCGCTCGATCCGGAGGTCTCCCCCTGAGGGATCGTATTGCGGTCCGACTGCGGCGCTCGTGCGCGAGCTCTGGCTCGGCGCTTGAGCGACCGCCATGGAAGTGATCGAAAGAGCGGCGAGGACGCCAGCTGAGAATCTCTGCATGGGAATCTGACTCCGAAAGCGGATGGCTTGCCCTGGTTGTGTTCGCGGACGACGGAAGCCGGGCGTCGCGCGCGGCGGCGTCGAGCGGCGGGGGAACCCCCTCGCGCTCTCGTCGTCCTCGCCCCCGCGAGCGACGCGAGAGTCGGCGAGTCGCCGGACGCAGCGTTACGCCGGAAGCTAACCACACCTCGCGGAACGGTCATCGGGAGGCCCTGCACGGGCTCGGTAAGGCGAGCACTTCGGCGTCGTAAGCGAGCTGCGCAGAGCGCTCTGCACGGGCAGCTTGCAGCGCTCGGCGCCGCACCAGTCGGTTCCCCGTTCAACTCGGATTCGCGGCAACTCGAACGTGCAGCGAACACGCACGAAACGAAGAACGGCGGCGTCGCGAGTGCGACGCCGCCGTCTTGACGGGTGGTCCCGTGGGGGACCGGACCCGAGATCTACCTAGATGTAGGTGATCTCGAGACCTTGCGTGAAGTTCGAACCGGTGCCGCAGGGGCTGACGCCGCCCGGGTCACGGAACCAAGCCTGGTACCAGCGGGTGGTGCCGGGGCCGGGGATGTTGCCGTTCGTGATGATCGACGACGTGGTCGTGCCTTCACCGTTGGCGTCGAGGAAGATGACTTCCACGCGCTCGGTCGGGTTGCCCATGCAGAGCACGCCGTCCTTGAAGGGCGCCGCGATCAGCGTCGAACCTTGGACCAGCATGCTGGGCTGGTTCGCGCGGGCTTGCGTGACCGTGAAGCTGATGTCGTCGTTGGCGAACAGCGCCGTGTTGTTGGCGGTCAGGATGCCGCCCACGCCGAGGGAGCTCTTGCAGCCCTCGCCGGCGCCGAGCGCCGACTCGTTGCCGCAGGGGCAGGGCGTGCCGGAACCGTCACCGAAGCACAGCGGGGTGCCGAGCTGGGTCGGGATCGCGGAGCCGTTGGCGCGGAGCGTCCACACGCTGGGGAAGCCGATGGCGCCCATCTGGACCGGCGCGGCGTCGTTCAGCGACAGGTCGTTCGAGTCGAACGGCGTGCCCGTGGCGGCCAGCTGGTAGGCGACGTAGGAAGCGGTCGGGTTCAGCTGGTTGTAGACCTCGTCGAGGCTGCAGACGAACTCGCCCGCGGCGTGCGTGACGACGACGCCGACGTAGCAGTCGCCCGTGATCGCGACCGTCGAGGGCAGCGGCTCGTTGACGAAGAGGCCCGTGCCGCTCTGCGCGACGACCGTGGCGTGCGTGCTGACGCGCACCGCGTTCGTCGGGTCACCGTCCTGGTCGACGTCGTCCCACACGCAGACTTCCACGGCGCTGCCGTCGATGACGCTGTCGTACGAGACGTCGATCGAGTCGACGCTGGCGAGGCAGTCGACGCGGTGGATGGCGGCCAGTTGGCCACCGTTGATCAGGCCGAGGGCGTTGTCGGAGTCACCGCGGTCGAGGGTACCGCAAGCGAGCGGCGGGTTGATCACGGCGTCGAGGACGCCGACGCCGCCGGAGCCGGCGGTGCTGCCGCCGTACAGGCCGACCTGGATCAGATAGCTGTCGCCGTTCGTGCAGGCGAAGGCCATCGTCGACTGGAGGGTGCCGCCGGCGTCGTCGTTGCAGGCGATGGCGGTGCCGATCACCGGGCAACCCGCGTTCGGGTAGGCGGCGATCTTCGTGTCGAGCGTGGTCGAGGCGTTGACCGTCGAGAAGACCGCGACGCCGTCCGCGTCCGCGGTCCACAGGAACCAGACGTCCTCTTGCACCGAGGTGAAGCCGAAGGCGGAGCAGAGGGCTTCGAGCTGGCCGTTGGCCGGGTCGATGGTGGCGCCGCCGTTGTCGAAGATGAAGCTACCGGCGCCGGGCCCGATCGGGTCCGGGGTCGCGCAGCTGTCGCTGCCCTGACCGGGTGTCAGGAGGCCGCCGCCCGAGGAGGCAACGGTGGTTTGGACGCCCTTCTGGGCGGGAACGCGCTGGACGAACTGGGCGTCCGCGAGAGTGAGCGCCGAGCCGGCGAGGACGGCGAGGGCGATGGAGGGAATGTTCATGCTCTGATCTCTCAGTATCGGGTGTTGGAATCAGCTTCAGGCCGCGCCCCACGCGGGAGTCTCCTGATAGAGCGAGAGCCGTCCCCCCCCGGGGTCGGCACTCCGCGGCACATGGCAAATTTACTGGACGATTGCGGGATGAGGAAGGGTCCCAGCTTTCGTCTCGAGGGCGAAAAAAGCCGCTACTGCCTGTAAGAACAGCGAGTTACGACGATCCGGATTCGCCGTTTCGGCCCCCGCGGCGCCGGAATCGGCGGCTGACGGCCATTGTCCCAAGGCTGGGTGCTAAGAAGGCGCAATCTGGAACATGCGCTCCAGCCAACGCGGGCGACTGTAGTCCCAGTTGCCTTCCGCCATGGCCGCGACGAAGGCCGGGTAGGCCCGTTCCAGGGCCTCGCAGGCCTCCAGCGGCAGGGCGAGGGCCTCGGCGTAGCTCGCCAGCGGCCCGCGCTCCGCCTCCCGCAGCCCGCCGGGCTCGAGCAGCAGCCGCCAGGCCTCTCCCGGCGTCAGCCCGTCGGCTTGCTTGCGCTCGTGCACCACCAGATGCAGGAGGTCGAAATAGGGGAGGTCGCGGTCCGTGCTGGAGCCCCAGTCGAGCACCCCCAGCAGCCGGCCGTCGGGCGCGGCCTGCAGGTGCTTCGAGCGCAGGTCGGCGTGGTGCAGCACGAGCGGCAGGCGTGCGCCGACGAGCCGCTCGCGGCACTCCGCCAGCAGGCGGTCGAGCGCCGCCTCGACGCGCGGGTCGGCGACGAAGCGCCGGACGAGCGCGAAGCGCGCCGTGACGAGCGCCTCGAAGCGGTCCTCGCCGAAGGGCTCGGCGGGCGCCACGACGAGCTCCGCCATGCGCTGCGCCGCCTCGCGCAAGAGGCGCGCGATCGGATCGGGTTCGCCGGCGAGCTGCGGCGCGCCGAGTCCGGGCAGGCGGCGCTCGACGGAGAGCCACAGGCCGTCGAGCTCGCCCCGGAACAGCGCGCGCGGCGCGGGGAAGCCGGGGTGCTCGACCGGGAGCCGCTCGAGCACGTCGTGGTGGCGTTCCAGCTGCGTGCGTTGTTGGCGCGAGAGCGGCAGGTGCAAGCACCAGTCGCCGGGTCCGCCCGGCTCCGCGGTCCCGCGCGTCAGCACGACCGCGCTGTTGCCGCGCGTCGCGACGAGGTGTTCGACCTCGCCGACCGGCTCGCCGACGCGCTCGGACACGAGTGCGAGAACGCGTTCGAGGCGACGGGGCACCGCGGGTCGGTCCGCGCGGGCCGAGCGCAGTGCGAAGGACGGCGAGAGCGCGCCGAATAGCCCCAGCTCCTTGCCCGCGACCTTCAGCGGATTCTGCCGCTCCTTCGGTCCGACGTAGAGCCGCGGCGCGTCGCAGTCGATGCCGGCGACGTAGGTGAAGTCGAGCGACGTCGGGTAGAGGCTCCACGCCTCGGCGGGTTCGGAACCGGCGAAGCGCAATGCGCGTCGCCAACCGGGCAAGCTGCGCTCACCGCGCGGCGCGCGCCACGCGTCGAGCAGCCAGCGCGGCGGGGAGGGGACCTCGAAGCGTCCGCGCCAGCCCGAGGATCGCTTGTAGCCGAGCCGGTTGTCGGCGACGAGCACGAACTCGCCGCGCGCGACGCGACTGCATTCGGCGAGGGGGTGCGCGCGCACCAGGCTCGACGAGGGCGCGCCGTCCTCCTGCACGACGAGCTCGAAGGCGTCGTCGTCGAAGGGCAGGCGCGCGGCGCCTTCGTCGAGGACGGTGTGCGCCTCGCCCGCGGTCCACTGGCGCGTGCGGTGCGCGCAGAAGGCGAGGCGTTCGGGCGCGCGGTCGTAAACGGTCACGGCGTAACCCGCGTCGGCGAGCGCTTGCACCGTGCCGGAGAAGGCGTTGCCGATGAAGAGGGCCGCACCGCCGCGCGCTTCGCACAAGAGGTGCCACGCGCCGCGCCCTTCGCGCAAGAGCAGCATGAGCAGCTCCGCCTTCTCGAGCGGGATGCGCAGGAGGAGCGCCTCGAGCACGGACTTGAAGTCCTCGCCCGCCTCGAGCGCGGCGAGCGCGGGTGCGAGTTCGTCCGACGTGAGCGGTTCGGGTGCGACGGTCACGTCGGATCCGCCGCGGCGACGTCCGCGTGCGCTTCGCGCGGCCCGAAGTGGATCGCGAGGAAGACGAGCAGAGCGGGGGTCCAGCCGAGCACGAGGTAGGGCAAGGTGAATCCCCAGCCGGCCCCCACCGCGGCGATCCCCGTCTGTACGGCTCCGTCCAACCAAGCGGCCATCGCCAAGAGCAGCGGCATGCCGATGGCCAGGGCCCACGCCAAGCGACCCGCGTGCGGCTCGTCGCGCACTTTCGAACGACGTGCCGAGTACCAGCTCGCGATCAGCGCGATCGCCGGAGGCGCCAGCCACGCGCGCCAGTTCTCGAACTCCGGGAGCGAAACAGACCTGGGCTGCACCGCGACGAAGAACTCTTGGTCAGGAACGAAGCGCGCGATCGACAGGTGGGTGACGCCGAGCACGGCCGAGATCGTGAGCACGAGCAGGACCCAAGGCGACGCGGGGCGGCGCCCACCGGCCGGCAGGGCGAAGAGCACGATGCACAGGCCGATCGCAACCAGCGGCGCGGCGTCGACCCCAGCACTGAGGGGCAGCGTGGAGAGCAGCAGCAACCCGATCGTGCGCGCGCGACGATCCGCGCGTCGCGCCCAGACCAGACCGAGCACGCAGGCCGCGAGCAGGACGAGCAAGGGGAGGAGCGGCGGCAGGTGCGGACCTTCCAAGTGCCGGAACGGGTCCTCGACGAGCTCGACGTAGCTGGCGAGCGTGCCCAGTCCGACGAGGCTCGCGCCCCAGTGCTTCAGTCCGAGCTGGCGCAGCGCGCCGACCAGCAGGAGGGTGAGCGCCAAGGGGATGACGACGTGACTCGTCAAGGCCAACCACTCGAAGGCGAGCGGCAGCTTCAAGTCGCCGAAACTGCCCGCGAAGTCGACGCGCCTGTCCTCCAAGTCCCCGCGCGCGATCCAGGCCGCGATGGCGACGGTCGCCGACGTCAGCGCGACGGCGAACCAGTCCGTGCGCGGGAGCGGCGCCTCGTGCCGCGGGCGGAGCTTCGCCGGCGCGCGCGAGACGACCAACATGACCAGGATCGCGTGCACTCCGCCGTAGACGATCGCGAAGTAGGTGTAGGTCTGCGGCGGACCCAGGTCCGCTCCAGTCGCGACCGCGATCGTCACCATCGCGAGTGCGGCGTGCGCGAGCGAGCCGAGCAACCAACTCGCGCCGACCGTCGCGCCCAGCTCGCGCGTGCCCAGCCCCGGCGCCCAGCCCGGCCAGCCGGGTGGCAGGAAGGCGAGCAGCAAGCGGCCGCTCGCGAAGAGCGCGAGGGCGGCGACGAGCGTGAGCAGCGCGGTGGTCAGCATGGGAAGCTCCTGCGGGAAGCGGTGCCGCAGAGCTTCGCCTGCGCGCGGAGCGAAGTCCAACGGAGGCGAGGCTGCGGGGCGCGGGGTCGATAAGATCGCGCCCCATGCGCGTCGCCGCCCTCCAGTTCGACGTGGTCGCGGGAGATCCCCAGGCCAACCTGGCCGCGGTCGAGCGCGGGCTCGCCGAGGCGCGCGCCGCGGGCGTCGAGCTGGTCGCACTGCCCGAGATGTGGACGCTCTCCTTCCTGCCCGGCGAGCAGGTCGACGAAGGGCTCGTGCGCGCGAACGACGCGGCGGTCCTGCAGCTCGGGCGCTGGAGCGCGGAGTACGGCGTCGTGACCTGCGGCAGCGCACTCGGACCGCGGCGCGGGAAGCGCGACCTGCCGACGAACCGACTGACCATCTTCGAGCGCGGCGCGCGCGTGCTCGACTACGACAAGGTCCACCTCTTCACGCCGACCGCCGAGACCGAGGCCTTCGCGCCCGGTGACGCACCGCCGCCGACGGTCGACTGCGCCGGCGCACGGCTCTCGGGAGTCATCTGCTACGACCTGCGCTTCCCCGAGCTGTTGCGCGTCCCGTTCCGCGCCGGCGCCGAGCTGCTCGTCGTCTGCGCGCAGTGGCCCGACACGCGCGGAGGACACTGGGAAGCGCTGGTCCGCGGGCGCGCCGTGGAGAACCAGTGCTTCGTGCTCGCGACGAACCGCACCGGCTCCGCGGTGATCGGGCGGCGCAAGCTGCAGCTCGAGTTCCCCGGCAACTCGCTGGTCGTGTCGCCGCACGGCGCGGTGCTCGCGCGCGGCGAAGGCGCGGCCGGTCTCGTCATCGCCGACGTCGACCTGGACGAAGCGCGTCGCTATCGCCGCGAAGTGCCCGTCATGAAGGACGAGCGCCGCGAGCTCTACCGCGGCTGGTGATCGCGACGCCCCGAACGCGCGGCAGGCGCGCTCCGCGAAGGAACGCGCCCGCCGTTCGGATGTCGCTGGTCGACTAGATGAAGTCGATCTGCAGGCCGTTCGAGAAGTTCGAGCCGGTACCGCAGGGGCTGACGCCGCCGGGGTCACGGAACCATTGCTGGTAGTAGCGCGTCGCGCCGGGGCCGGGGATCGCGCCCTCGGTGACGATCGACACCGACGAGGTGCCCTCGCCATTCACATCGAGGAAGACGACTTCCACGCGCTCCGTCGGGTTGCCCATGCAGAGGATGCCGTCCTTGAAGGGCGCGTTGATCAGCACGGAGCCTTGCACCAGCATGCTGGGCTGGTTGGCGCGGCCTTGCGTGATCGTGAAGCTGAGGTCGTCGTTCGCGAAGCTGGTGCTGCCGTTCGCCGTCAGGATCGCTCCCATGCCGAGCGACGACTTGCAACCTTCACCCAGTCCGGGGGTCGACTCGTTGGCACACGGGCAGGCACCATTGGAGCCGTCACCGAAGCACAGCGGGGTCCCGATCACGGCGGGCGTCTCGGAGCCCGTCGCGCGCAGCAGCCAGACGGCCGCGATCCCCGTCGCCGTGATCGGCAGCGGCGCGAGGTCGTTCACCGTCAGGTCGCTGCTGTCGAAGGGCGTGCCGGTGGCGGCCAGCTGGTACGCGACGTACGAGGTGTCCGGATAGGCCTCGTAGTTCAGGTAGTCCATCGGCGAGGGGAACTCGCCGGCGGCGTGCGTGACCACCGCGCCGACCCACGCGTCGCCGGTGATCGCGACGGGGACGGGCAGGGGTTCCGAGTTGAACGTGCCCGTGCCCGCATTGGCGACGACCGTCGCGTGCGTGCTGACGCGCACCGCGTTCGTCGGATCACCGTCGGCGTCGAGGTCGTCCCACACCGCGATCTCGACGGCGGAACCGTCGAGGACCTGGTCGTAGGCGACTTGCACGCCGTCGATCTGGGCGAAGCACTCGACCTTGTTCATCACGCACAGCTGTCCGCCGTTGATCAGGCCGAGCGAGTTCTCGTCCGTACCGTCGTCCGCGATGCCGCAGACCAGCGGGCCGATCGTGATCGTGAAGGCGCCCGTGACCACGGGGTTCGCCTGCTGCGGCGAGGCGCCGATCTGGATCATGTACTTGTCGCCGTTGAGGCACGCGAAGGAGACCGAAGGCAGGATGCCGCTGAGGTTGTCCGTGCACGTGATCGCGGAGCCGATGGTCGGGCAGCCGCTGCCGGGATAGATGCCCATCTTCGGGTCGCCGCTACCGGCGGTCGTGATGATGCAGAAGCCGTCGGCGGTCGCGGTCCACTCGAACCAGACGTCGGCGTTCACTTGCGTGAAGCCGCCAGCGGAGCAGAGTCCTTCGAGCTGTCCGAAGCTCGGGTTGATCGTCGCGCCGGTGTTGTCGAAGTTGAACGTACCCGGACCGGAGATCGCGTCGGTGACGGAGGCGAGCGAGCAGTCGTCGTTCCCGTTCAGCAAGCCTCCGCCGGAGGCGGGCTGCGTGGCGGCGGGGGCGGGGAAGTTGGTCGTGAGCGGGTGCTTGGCGGCGAGCTCGTTGAGCGGGTTCGAGGTCTGCGCTGTCGCAGCGCCCAGCAGGACGGCGACACAGAGGCTGATCGAGGGAATTCTCATACTCACGCTCCGCGGGATGTCGAGTTGTCTCTTGAGAACGGTCGCCCGTCGAAATGACGGCGGCACAGGAGCGTGAGATTACGTCGCGTTCGCGCTTTTCGATACGGGGACCGACCGGAGCGATGCAGAGACCTTTCGCAACGGCCCGACGCGGGCGGTGAACGCGAAATGGAGCGAGGGAGCCCACGCGGGACTCCCTCTCTCCGGTCTCTCTGCTTCGACTCTTCTAGGAGTCTGTGCTCGGTTGCGTTCTCCGGGTGCCTACAGGGGCGGCAGCGGATCCTTCTCGAGCTCCGGCGGATCGTCGTCGGGGGTCGGAGGAGTCGGCTTGGGACCGGGAACGTGGGTGGGGGCGGCGTGCTCGGCGCGCAGCGCGGCACCGTCGCCGAAGAAGGGCTGCGCCTTCGCGGGCAGCAGGCTCGGGGCCGCTTCGAGGACGCGGCGGGCTTCACCGGTGGGACCGTGGATCTGGCCCTGCGCCTCGGGCGGCGAGCAGAACATGGTCCAAGAGCAGTCCAACTCACCGGTCGACAGGCGCAGCGCGCCGGTCGTGGTCCACTCGTCGCCGACCGTGTCGAGGACTTCGAGCCAGGCGCCGTCCAAGGCGCGGCGCGGGAAGTCGAGGCGCAGGCTCTCGCCGGCGCGCAGGCGACGACCGACGAACTTCGTGCGGTCCGCGCTGGCGAACAGCAGCAGGCGGTCTTCGTCTCCGAGGTTGCGAGCGACGAGGCGCGTCGGTTCGACGCGGACGAGCACCAACTCCTCGGCCGGCGCCTCGACGGGCGCGGCGGTCAGGGTCAGGGCGGCGAGGACGGCTGTGATCATCTGGGTCTCCTTCTCGGCCGGAGCGTCGGCTCCTGTGCCGCCCCGGGTATCGGAAGACCCTTCCCCTCGCTTGAGTCCGTCGCCGCGGACCCGGAAAGAATTCCCGCCCGCGGGCGAGGAGGGCGCCGGCCGGGCAAGTTCTGCAGACCGGCCGGCGCCCGGCCGGCGCCCGGGCGGCTTCGCCTGCTCCGAAAGGGACGAACCAGCGGGCCTAGCGGCCGAGGAGGCGGAAGCTCGACCAGTCGGAGACGGGCCAGCCGCCCTCGCGCAGGGAGGTTCGCGCGAGGCGGGCGGCGCGGGCGGGGGTGGCGCCGGTGAGGAGGGCAGCGTGGAAGGCCGGGGTGAAGGCGGCGGCGGCGCGGTCGCGGATCGGCCAGGGGGAGACGAGCAGGTCGTGGACTCCGGCTTCGAGCAAGATGCGCGACAAGCCTTGTAGGCCTTCGGCGTCGAGGTCGCGGCCGCCGGCGGATTCGCAGGCGGAGAGCACGACGAGGCGCGAGGCGAGCGGTGCGTCGGCGAGCTCTCCGACGCAGAGCTCGGCGCCCGCGTCGAGCGCGAGTCCGAGGGGGGCGTAGCGCGGGTGCGCGCACTGCGCGGAGGGGCCGAGGTGCGTCGCGAGGTGTACGGGGCTCGGGCTCGCGAGCGCTTCAAGCACCGCGTCGCGGTCGAAGGCTTCGCGCGCGAAGACGCGTGCGTCGGGGCGCAGCGCGCGGATCGCCTCGAGCTCGGCGCGCGCGGAAGGGAACAGGGGTTCGCCGTCCGGGCGGCGCGGATCGCCGAGCAGGTCCCAGGGGCCGTCGAGGGGCTCCGCCACGCCCGGGCGCCGCGCCGGCAGGCCGGGCAGGTGGTGCGGGCTCGCGCGTTCGTCGAGCCACGCGCCGTCGTCGAGCACGAGCAGCTCGAAGGGCAGCGCTTCGAGCGGTCCGTGCGCGAGCAAGAGAAGGCGGCGGTCCGGGTCGCCGGAGGCGAGCTGAGCGTGCAGGCGTGGCGGCAGCAAGTGGCGCGCGAGTTCGGCGCCCAGCTCGCGCACCGCCTCCTCGTCGTCGCGCCGCGCGGCTTCGCGCAAGCGCCGCACTCCCTCGCGCAAAGCGCGACGCGGGTGTCGGATCTCGAGCGCTTCGAGCGTGCCGTCCGCCGCGAGGTGCAGCGCGATGCCGCGGTCGGCACCGATCGAGATCGAGAGCAGACCGAGCTCGTCGCCCGCCGCCCAGGCGAGCAAGTCGTCCGCGTCGAGCGACGCGCCGCGCAAGCCGCGCGCGTGCCACGCCTCGGCGCGCACCAGCGCACCGAGCTCGTCGCCCGAGCGCAGGCGCGCTTCGGTCGCGAGCACGACCGCGTGCAGTCCGAGCCACTCGCCGGCGACGGATCCCGTGCCGGTCGCGAGCTGTCGATCCCGCGCGAGCCGCGCCTCCCAGTCCTCCGCCTCGGCGAGCGCTTCGTCGAGGATCTCCGCGGCGCGCTGCGGTTCGTCCTCGGCGAGCCACGCTTCACCGAGCTGCGTCGCCGCGACGACGCGCGCGAGCGGAGCGAGGAACTCGCGCGAGGTCGGCGCTTGCCACAGCGCGACGACTTCCCACGGGCGGTCCTCGGCGAGCAGCAGCTGGCCTTCGAGCAAGCGCGCATCGGGGTGGTTCGGCGACAGCGCCGCGAGCTGTGCGCGCGCGCGCGACGTCTCGCCCTGCCGCAGCTGCGCCAGGATCAAGAGCACGCGCCAAGCGTCCTGTTCCGCGTCGCCCTGCGGACGGTTGCGCAGCAAAAACTCCTCCGCGCGCTCGGGCCGGTCTTCGTCGAGCAGGCGCCCGGCCGCGGCCGAGGCGAGCGGCCAGCACTCTTCGGGAGAGCGCAGTTCCGCGAGCTCGCTGAGCAGCGCGTCGATCCCGAAGACGTCGCCGCGGTCGCGTGCGAGGTCGATGCGCGCGACGAGCGCGTGTTGCAGGAAGGCGTCGTTGCGCAAGAGGCGCGCGTCCGCGGCGAGTCGCGCGTAGGCGGTCTCCGCGTCGCCCGCGCGTCCACGCAGTCGGTCGAGCCGCGCGAGCGTCCAGCGCGCTTCGAGGCCGCGGCTCGTGCTCCCCGCGCGTTCGCAGATCGCGAGCGCGCGGCGTGCGTCGGCCTGCGCGCGCTCGAGCCTTGCATCGCGTTCCGCGGGCGAGTCCTTGCGCGACTCGAGCGCACGCACCTCGATGCGCGCCGCGAGCGAGAGCGCCAGCGCCGCGGGCAAGTCGTCCTTGCGCGGCAGCACTTCGTCGGCGAAGAGGCGCAGCTCGCGCAACAGCCCGGGCCGTTCCGCCGTCCAGCTCGCCGGATCGGCGTCCTTCGTCGCGCGCCACAGTTCCGCCCAGCGGGCTTCGTCCGCGAGTCCGATGCGGCGCTCGTCGGGCGAGAGCGCGAGGTAGTGGGCGACGACGCGCGGGGCGTCGTTGCGACCGTGATCACGCGCGAATTCGTCCGCGAGCTTCACGAGTCGATCGCGATCGGCGCGCGGATCGTCCTCGCGCCAGAGCGTGAGCTGCTCCAGCAGCTCGGCTTGCACCGCGTCGTACTCACGCGTCGTCGTGACGCGCGGCGGAGCGGCTTGCACGGTCTCGGCGACCGGTTCGTGCGCGAGCGACCACGCGAGCACGCAGACGCAGGCCGCGCCGGCGATCGAGATGGCGCGGACGAGGCGCACGGAGGTCCTCGCCCTCAGCGCGGGAGACCGAGGTACGCGTCGCGCTCGGGGCTCTGCGGGAGTCCTTGCGCGAGGCGCCGCGCGTCGCTGCGGAAGCCGGCTTCGTGCAGCAGCACGACCGCTTCGGCGCGGCGCAGCCCGTCGAGCTTCGCGACCAGTTCGGGACGCTCGACGACCTCGAAGTCGCGGGCGCCGAGGTCGACGTCGAGGCCGCGCACCGTCGCGTGCGCGCGCCAGGTGTAGCGACCGGGTTCGAGCGGCATGCCGGCGAGCGTCGCCTCGGGACCGGCGAGGTCGGCGATGCGTTCGCCCGCGTCGAGCGCGCCGCCGCCGTGGCGGTAGAGCTCGACGAAGTACTGCGTGGCGCCTTCGAGCGGTTCGAGCTCGAAGGCCGGCGCGCTGCCGGCGGGGAACAGCTCGCTCGCGGCCTCGGCCGGGATCCAGAGCAGCGGACCGGCGGGGGACGCGAGCGCCCAGGCGTCGACGCCGCGGACGGGTTCGGCGACCGGCAGCGTCGCGGCGTGCTTGTCATCACCGCCGAGGGCGGCGAAGGCGATCAGCGAGGCGGCCGCGGCGAGCGGGGCCCAGCGCAAGATCGACGGACGCTTCTCGAGCTGGTGGACGGGCACCGGCGGGCAGATGCGCGCCAGCAGGGCGCGGTCGAGGTCGTCCAGCGTCGCGGGCGGCAGGTCCTCGAGCGGGGCCGGCGGGCGGCTGCTCAGCGCGCCGGCCATGCCCTCGCAGGGGCGGCAGCGGGCCATGTGTCGGGCGAGCTGGGCGCGGCGCTCGGTGGAGAGCGGCGCGGCGCCGGGGCCGCGCGAGTAGTCGTAGAGTTCCTCCGCCGACGGGCAAGCGGCGACGGCGGGGGGCACGTCGGCCTCGAGGTGGTCCTCGAGCCAGGCCTCCGCCAGCTGGACCGCGTCGAGCCGCCGACCGTGGACCGGGTGCCCGGAGAGCGCGCGGAGCGAAGCCGCGTCCAGCTCGTCCCAGTGCACGAGGGCCCGCTCGAAGTCCTCTCGCGTGGCTCCCTCCGGGTCGAGCAGCCAGACAGCATCGTTCGGTCGGTCCATGTTCAGTACGTCTTCCGTCGGAAGGTCACGGGTGGGGTCAGCTGGCCCGGGTTTTTTCGAGGTAGCCGGCGGCGGTCGCCATCTTCTCGAGGGAGAACTCGTTCAGCAGCACCTTGCGCAGCGCCGTCGAGGCGCGCTTCAGGCGGTACTTCGCCTGCTCGCTGCTGATGCCGAGGCGCTCGGCGATCTCGCCCAGGGTCTGGCCCTGCATGTAACGGAGGTCGAGTAGGGAGCGCTCCTCGCCCTCCAGGCAGACCAGCGCGCGGCGCACCAGGTCGCCGATCTCGGCGTCGCCGACCTGCTCGCCCGGCCCCGGCTGGGGATCCGGCCGATCCGGCACGTGGTCGCCCATGCTGGAGAGCTGCATCGCGCGCTGGGTCGACTGCTTACGGCGCAGGTCGACGCAGCGGCACCACGCCACCCGGTAGAGCCAGGTGCCGAGCGAGCCCTTGGACGGGTCGAAGCGGTCCGCGTCGAGCCGCTCCAGCGCGTAGAGCACGAGCTCTTGGTAGAGGTCGTCGCGGGCGACCGGCTCGGACTCGAAGTGCCCGATGCAGTGGAACAAGAGCGGTCGATAGCGCTCCAGGAAGGCGGCCACGGCCTCCTCACTGCGGTTCCTGAGTCCCGCGACCAGCTGCGCTTGTTCCATGCGTGTGTGTTCCGGGGCGGACCTCCCGCCGAGGCCGCCGCAGCGCCGGGCATACGGCTTGGAAGAGGGCGAATCAACAGGCCTGCCGCGGCCCGCGGGGCGCCTCCCGGGGGCGCGGAGGCGACTCGCGGACGAGATCGCGCGCGATCCGCCGAATGCGGCGCGAATCCGGCCGATTCGGCACCGCGGAGGGGGTTCGGAGCGAGGCGCGGGCGGGCCGCGCGCCCGAGCCGGATTTCCGGACCCGGAACGGGCCTCGCGTCCCGCGGAAGACCGACTTTCGACGGCCTCCGTTTCGCGTTGGGATCGTCGTCCCTCAGGCTTCCGGCGGCCGCCAGAGCGCATCGATGGGCAGCGCCTGGATCCGGTCCGCGATCTGGAAGGGGATCGTTCCCGAGTACAGCACGACTCCGCGCCGGAAACTCTCGCCGAGTCGGTCTCGCAGCCAGATCAGGCCGCGCGCGTCCGCAGAGTTCCAATCGATCCAGGCTGCGGAATCTGCCGGGCTCTACATGCAGGATCTGCCGACTCGAGATGCGGAATCCCCAGGTGTGCCTGGTCCGCCAAGAGCGATGATCGCGAGCGATCCCGACGGTCGAGCCGCCCCTTCCAGACTTGCGCACCGAGGTTCTCGGAAGGCACTGCCGGACGTCTACGCTCATGCTCGGAGGACGAGGGACGCTCCTGGAATGGACCCCGTGGTGCTGTTCCGTTTCGCCCAGTTCCCCCAGTGTGCCGTCAACTTGGCCACTGTGGCCGTGGCGCTCACGACCCGAAGTCTGACCGCATCCGAAGATCGAGGTGCATCTTGAGAGACGTCGTCATCGTCAGTGCGTGCCGCACGTCTTTCGCCAAGTTCCTGGGCCGCCTCCAGGGCTTCCGCGCTCCCGAGCTCGGCGGCCTCGCTCTTGCCGAAGCGAGTCACCGCGCAGGCATCGACGCGTCCCTGATCGATCGGGTGATCAGGGGCAACCTGCTGCAAGCGGATCCCCGGTCAGAGTCCAGTGGGCCAAGCGGCGCGCGCCGTCGCTGCCAGATGACAGCGACCGAGTCCTGCCACACATGCCGGTCGGAGAGCCAGGCGCAAGTTCCGTCGAGTCTTGCTCCCCTCAACCCTCCCGAGATGCTCTCTACGAACGGACCGCGCTCGGAGAGCTGGAACAGGGGGAGTACGCTCCTATCTTGTCCGACCCTCGCTGAACCCTCGAGAGACCAAGGTGAAAGTGCTCAAGTTCGAGTCAGCACCACGAGGATTCAATATAATAGAAGGCCAGATTGTCTGGAAGTAGAGCGGCGAGCTAGTAGCCTGCTCCTATGAACGCCAAGACAAAACGAGCATCCATCGCGGCGCTCGCCCTCGCATCCTGCTCGGCTCTCGCCACTTCCATTTTCGCACAGGGGGCCGACGTTTGTCCCGGGTGTGGTGATGATTCAGCCATGGACGGCACCACTTATCCCGGCGGGAATCAGTGGTTCTTCATGGGGGCGTCCCTAACGAGCTACAACGGTGAGTGCTTCATCATTGAGGAGGAATGCGTCATGGCATACCCCTGCACCCCGTTCGTTGAAGTGTGGGGTCAATCGTTTCAAGGTGGCGCAAGTGCTACGGGAGGAGGATCGATTGGGTCAGTCGGGCTTGGTCGATCGACGGTGACATGGGGATTGCTCGAATCATTCGCTGTCAAGACTTTCTACAAAGACTACACCGGCGTCGATTGCGGGTCCCAGCTTGACTTCTACTACTCCGCAGTCTGGTCTCTGCTCTTTCATGCAGATGAGACAGGCGTGGTCACGGGGAAGCTCGCCTGTGAAGCATGCTCTGAGGGCTGATGGCTGTTTCTACGGTTGGGCACGGGCGAGAAGGGCGTCGACTGATTGCCTTCTCGGCTGCGGTCGTCGCCGTTGGTATCGGAGGTATCTACGCCCTTGAGAGGGGCGACGGTTCGAATGTAGAGCACGGGCTGACACCATCTTCGAGACCGGTCGAATCAGGGGGCGGCCCGGACGTCGTGCGCATGCCTTCGTATGCGCGGCAGGTCTCCTTTCTTAGAGATGACGTGGCTCCTCGGGATGACGGGCCAAGTGACCTTTCAGCAGCGGATTACCTGCGGGCCTTCACCTTCGAGCGGGAATCCGGTGGCGAGGAGTTCGACTACGAGGACCCCGAGATTCTCGCGAGGAGGTTCGGACGGGCCACGATTCAGCAGACCTTCGTCCTTGAGGACGACGGCGAAGCCGCAGACATGCTCCGGAGGTTGAGGAGTGTTGCTTCGATCGCGGCATCGAGGGGGGTCGAGCTTAGTGAAGAAGAGGCCCTGGCAATAGAGGCTGCGGTCGTTCCGAAGTATGAGGAGCAAATCGAGCCCCTCGCTCGCGTCGCAGTCAGCGAAATCAATCGGTGCATCTATGACATGTACGATCGGAGGGGGTACGAGCTAACGTCGCCGAATGGGCTCACGATCGCGTCGAGCTTTGCGGTGATTCCTGACGGTGAATTCAAGAAGTCGTGCATGTTCGACGTCGTAGGGGGGTACACGGTGCGCTTCGAGTTCAATTCGGCGGCCTACCCAGACGTGGACGCGCTGCTCGTGAATATTGGTGATCTGAAGCAGGGTATGGAGCGAGAGGTTCTCGGTTTGATTGAGTGAGCAGATGCAGAGTGGGTGTGCCCGTGAAGTGCTTCCGACTCTGGTCGCCTCAGGATCGGGCCTGCGGGGCAAGGGGTAGCAGGGTTGAAAACCACACGGGCGTGCCTTCTGCTTGGTGTCTCCCCGCGAAGTTTCGTTCAGAAGGAGCTTCAGGGAAGTCGCCGAGATCTCAGGCGCTACAGGCGTAGGTGTCCGCGCGTCGAGCGAGCATTGCAGGAAGGTCGAGTTGTTCCCTGCACGTCGGGCATTGATCAGTTCGGATGTGTGTGTGACGCTCTCGAGCAGGTAGAAAGCGAGGCATTCGTCGCGGAGAGGGCTGGCTGGAGTCCTCTTCGAGCACTCTTTCGAATGGCTTGCTCGGACGATGACCCGCGGTAAGCCGTTCCCTCTTGGGATGCTGTCCAAATGGCGACTTGGGTAGCAGCCGAGCAGCTAGCTACAGGCGAAGCGCGTCAGACATGCTTCCGTCATCGCGCCCGCTCGTCGGTCAGGGCGAATCCCTCGCGCCGCAGCACGAGGTCGACACTCAGAAGGCCGAGCGCAAGCGTCCGATGCCGAGTTCACCCATGCGCTGGCCGCGGCATTCTTGCGCCCGCACGCCGCTCCAAAAGGAATGAGGACACTGCTCGAGTCGGCTGGCGGCCACTCGTGCTCCCATCGCGGGCTCGAGGGGCGGGAAGGCTCGCCGGAGAGGCAAGGGCGGCATGTGCCCCCTGGCAGGGACATACCCGCGACCCTATAGTGTTGGGCCGTTTCAGGGTCGGTTCCCCCCCGTGTGCCGTCAACTTGGCCGCCGTGGCCATGGCGCGCACGAACCGCAGTTCCGCCGGACCACAGAGCGAGGTGCATCTTGAGAGACGTCGTCATCGTCAGTGCGTGCCGCACGCCCATCGCCAAGTTCCAGGGCAGCCTCGCCGGCTTCCGCGCTCCTGAGCTCGGCGGCCTCGCGCTCGCCGAAGCGATCCGTCGCGCCGGCATCGACGCGTCCGTGATCGAGGAAGTGATCATGGGCAACGTGCTGCAGGCTGGGCTCGGTCAGAACCCCGCTCGCCAGGCCGCGCGCGCCGCCGGTGTGCCGGACGCGGTCGGCAGCGTCACGATCAACAAGGTCTGCGGATCCGGCCTGAAGTCGGTGATGCTCGCCGCGCAGGCGATCAAGGCCGAGGACGCCGAGGTGATCGCCGCGGGCGGCATGGAGAGCATGACCAACGCGCCGTACCTGCTGCCCGAAGCGCGCGAAGGCGTGCGCCTGGGTCACGGCAAGCTGCTCGACTCGATGGTGAACGACGGCCTGTGGGACATCTACAACGACTTCCACATGGGCATGACCGGCGAGAAGGTCGCGTCCGAGCTCGACGTCAGCCGCGCCGCGCAGGACGAGTTCGCCGCGCGCTCGCACCAGAAGGCGGAAGCCGCGACGGCCGCCGGCAGACTCGACGCCGAGAAGTTCACGGTCAACGTGCCGCAGCGCAAGGCCGACCCGATCGCCTTCACGACCGACGAGACGATCCGTCCGGGAATGACGGCCGAATCGATCTCCGGCATGCGCCCCGCCTTCGCGAAGGACGGCACGGTCACGGCCGCGAACGCCTCCGCGATCAACGACGGCGCCTCCGCGCTGATCGTGATGAGCGCGGACAAGGCCAAGGCGCTCGGCTGCAAGCCGCTCGCGCGCGTCACGGCCTACGCGACCGGCGGCTGCGCGCCGGAGTGGGTCATGATGGCCCCCGAACACTCGATCACGAAGTGCGCCGCGAAGCTCGGCATGAAGCCGACCGACTTCGACCTGCACGAGATCAACGAGGCGTTCAGCGCGGCGGCCGTCGCGCTGACACGCAAGCTCGAGCTCGACCCCGAGAAGGTCAACGTGAACGGCGGCGCGGTGGCGCTGGGCCACCCGATCGGCGCCTCGGGCGCGCGCGTGCTCACGACGCTGCTCTACGCGATGCAGCAGAACGACGCCAAGACCGGCATGGCTTCGCTGTGCCTCGGCGGCGGAAACGCGGTCTCCTTGGCAGTCGAGAGGATCGGCTGATGACTTCCCCGATGTACGACAAGGTCGCCGTGATCGGCGCGGGCACGATGGGCAACGGCATCGTGCAGGTCTTCGCCGCGAACGGCTCGAAGGTCTCGATGGTCGACCTCGACCAGGCGGCGCTCGACCGCGGCATGGCGTCGATCGAGAAGAACCTCGGTCGCGTCGTGAACAAGGGCGGCATGACCGAGGCCGACGCGAAGGCCGCGCTGGGTCGCATCACCGCGACCACGAAGATGGACTCGCTGAAGGACGAGGGCCTCGTCGTCGAGGCCGTCTCCGAGCGCGCCGACCTGAAGGCGAAGATCTTCACGGCGCTCGACGCACAGCTGAACCCGAACGCGATCCTCGCGACGAACACCTCGTCGATCTCGATCACCGAGATCGCGGCGCACACGAAGCGCGCCGACAAGGTGATCGGCATGCACTTCATGAACCCGGTGCCGGTCATGAAGCTGGTCGAGGTGATCCGCGGACACGAGACCTCGGACGAGACGACGGCCGCGGTCGTGGCGTGCTCGGAAGCGATCGGCAAGGTTCCGGTCGAGGCGAACGACTATCCGGGCTTCGTCTCGAACCGCGTCCTGATGCCGATGATCAACGAAGCGATCTTCTGCTTGATGGAAGGCGTCGCGACGAAGGAAGGCATCGACACCGTGATGAAGCTCGGCATGGCGCACCCGATGGGGCCGCTGACGCTCGCCGACCTGATCGGTCTCGACGTCTGCCTCGACATCCTCGAGGTGCTGCACAAGGGCCTGGGTGACGACAAGTACCGTCCGTGCCCGCTGCTGCGGCGGATGGTCGCCGCGGGCTGCTTGGGTCGCAAATCCGGCAAGGGTTTCTACGACTACGCGTCCTAACTCGCCCGACGAACGAAGCAGAAGCACCACCAATCCCCCCAGACAGCAACGGACGGCAATGGACTTCCAACTGACCGAGGAACAGAAGCTCGTGCGCGACATGGCGCGTGACTTCGCCCGCAACGAGCTCCTTCCCCGCGCCCGCAAGCACGACGCCGAGGGCAAGATCGACCCCGAGGTGTTCGCGATGCTCTCCGAGCTGGGCCTCTGGGGCCTGACGATCGGCGAGGAGTACGGGGGCGCCGGCATGGGCAACCTCGAGCTGTCGCTGGTGCTCGAGGAGATCAACGCCGCCTGCGCGTCGACCGGCGTGACGGTTTCGGTGCACAACTCGCTGCTCGGCGCGCCGATCAAGCGCTTCGGCACGCCGGAACAGATGCAGAAGTGGCTGCCCGGCCTCGCCACCGGCGCGACGATCGGATGCTACTGCCTGACCGAACCGAACGCCGGCTCGGACGCCGCCGCGATCGTCACCAGCGCGAAGCGCAGCGGCGACGGTTGGAAGCTCGACGGCACGAAGGTCTGGGTGACGAATGGCGGCATCGCGAAGCTCGCGATCGTCTACGCGCGCACCAACCCCGACGTCTCGAAGGCGAAGGGCATCTCGGCCTTCCTCGTCCCGCTCGACACGCCCGGCGTGAAGATCGGCAAGACGGAGAAGAAGACCGGCATCCGCGGTTCGTCGACGACCGAGATCATCTTCGACGGCGTCGAGCTGCCCGCCGACGCGCTCCTCGGCGAGGAGAACAAGGGCTTCATGATCGCGATGGACACGCTGGACGGCGGTCGCATCGGCATCGCCTCGCAGGCGATCGGCATCGGACGCGCGTGCCTCGACGCGTCGATCCGCTACGCGAAGGAACGCGAGCAGTTCGGCCGCCCGATCGGCGAGTTCCAGGCGATCCAGTGGAAGCTCGCGGACATGTCGACGCGCCTCGACGCGGCGCGCCTGCTCGTGCACCGCGCGGCGCTGATCCGCGACGCGGGCGAGCGCGTCTCGGAAGCCGCCGCGAAGGCCAAGCTGTTCGCCTCGCAGGCGTGCAACTACGCCGCCGACGAGTGCCTGCAGATCCACGGCGGCGCCGGCTACACCGACGACTTCGAGGTCGAGCGCCTGTTCCGCGACGCGCGCATCACCGAGATCTACGAGGGCGCGACGGACATCCAGCGCATCGTGATCGCGCGCAGCCTGATGGCCTGAACCGGCGGGCTGCGACTCACTTGGAAGCGAAGCAGAACATCGTCGAGCGCTTGCGGAGTGGCGATCGCCGCGCCGTCGCGCGCCTCATCACCTGGGCCGAGGCGGGGGATCCGCGCTTCGCCCGGGCGCTGTCGATGTTCTACTCGTCGATCGGCTCCGCGTGGCGCGTCGGCGTCACCGGCCCGCCCGGCGCCGGCAAGTCGACGCTCGTCAACGAGCTCGCGATCGCGCACCGCGCCGCGCAGAAGACGGTCGGCATCCTCGCCGTCGACCCGTCCAGCCCGTTCACCGGCGGTGCGTTGCTCGGCGACCGCATCCGCATGGAGGATCGCACCAGCGATCCCGGCGTGTTCATCCGCTCGATGGCCAGCCGCGACAGCCACGGCGGGCTCGCGCGCGCCGCGATCGACGCTTGCGACGTGATGGACGCCTACGGCTTCGACGAAGTGATCGTCGAGACGGTCGGCGTCGGCCAGGCCGAGTACGACGTCGTCTCGGCCGCGGACACCGTGCTCGTCGTGCTCTGCCCCGGCGCCGGCGACGGCATCCAGGCGATGAAGTCGGGCCTGCTCGAGGTCGCCGACGTGCTCGTCGTGAACAAGTCGGACATGCCCGGCGCGGACCGCTTGATCGTCGACCTCGAAGAAGCCGTCGAGCTGCGCAGCCGCAAGCCCGCGGGCGAGTGGACCGTGCCCGTGGTCGCGTGCAGCGCGGGGCGCGGACAAGGCATCGACGCGGTGCTCGCCGCCGTCGAAGCGCACCGCGCGCACCTCGCGGACGGCCGCCTCGAAGCGCGCCGCGGCGAGATGCGCGAAGGACAAGTGCGCCGTCTGGTGCACGAAGGGCTCGAGAGCGAGCTGTGGCACGGCCACGGCTACGCCGAGCGCTCGGCCGAGGCCCTCGAGTCCGGCGCCGCGCCCTACGATGTAGCGGGGGAGATCCTGGCGGAGATCGTCGGGAGACTGCCCGGAAGAGGAACGACCCGAACGGGAGCCGCGACATGAATCCGACCACCAGCGTCAAGCACACGGACTCGCAGGCGATCTGGGAAGCCGCGATGCAGAAGGCGCGCGTGCGCGAGGCGAACTTCACGACGATCTCCGGCGAGGAGCTGCAGCCGCTCTACACGCCGGACGACGTCGCGGACCTCGACTTTGAGCGCGACCTCGGCTACCCCGGCCAGTTCCCGTACACGCGCGGCGTGCACCCGACGATGTACCGCGGTCGCCTCTGGACGATGCGGCAGTTCGCGGGCTTCGGCACCGCGGCGCAGACCAACGAGCGCTTCAAGTTCCTGCTCGACCACGGTCAGACGGGCCTCTCGGTCGCCTTCGACTTCCCGACCTTGATGGGCTACGACTCCGACCACGCCTACTCGCTCGGCGAGGTCGGTCAGGTCGGCGTCGCGATCTCGAGCCTCGAGGACATGTCGACGCTCTTCGACGGCATCCCGATGGGCGAGGTGTCGACGTCGATGACGATCAACGGTCCGGCGCCGATCATGCTGGGCTTCTACATCGCCGCGGCGGAGAAGCAGGGCGTCGATCCGAAGACGCTGCGCGGCACGATCCAGAACGACATCCTCAAGGAGTACCAGGCGCAACACGCCTGGCTCGTCGCGCCGGAGCCGGCGCTGCGGATGATCACCGACATGATGGTGTACTGCAGCGAACACGTGCCGCAGTGGAACACCATCTCGATCTCCGGCTATCACATCCGCGAGGCGGGTTCGACGGCGGCGCAGGAACTGGCGTTCACGCTCGCCAACGGCATGGAGTACGTGCGCCGCGGAGTCGCCGCCGGCCTCGACGTCGACCAGTTCGCGCCGCGCCTGTCGTTCTTCTTCGACAGCCACCTCGACTTCTTCGAGGAGATCTCCAAGTTCCGCGCCGCGCGCCGCATCTGGGCGCGCAAGATGCGCGACGAGTTCGGCGCCAAGGACCCGCGCTCGTGGATGCTGCGCTTCCACACGCAGACGGCCGGCGTCTCGCTCACCGCGCAGCAGCCCGAGAACAACATCGTGCGCACCGCCTTCGAGGCGCTCGCGGCCGTGCTCGGCGGCACGCAGTCGCTGCACACCAACTCGATGGACGAGACCCTGGCGCTCCCGACCGAGAAGTCGGTGAAGATCGCGCTGCGCACGCAGCAGATCATCGCGGAGGAGACCGAGGTCGCGCACGTCGTCGACCCGCTCGCCGGCTCGTACTTCGTCGAGGCGCAGACGAACCGCCTCGAAGCGGACGCGGCGAAGTACTTCGAGGAGATCGAGAACGCGGGCGGCGTCGTCCCGGCGATCGAGTCCGGCTTCTTCCAGTCGGAGATCCACCGCTCGGCCGTGCGTTACCAGCGCGCGATCGAGAAGGGCACGAAGCACGTCGTCGGCGTGAACTGCTACACCGAGGAGAACGCCGGGCCGCTCGAGATCGAGCTGCACCGCATCGACAAGGGCGTCGAATCGGAACAACACGCGCGCCTCGCCGCCTTGCGCGCGCGCCGCGACGACGCCGCCGTGAAGCGCGAACTCGACGCGATCCACGCAGCCTGCCGCAGCGGGGCGAACCTGCTCGAGCGTTTCATCGCCGCCGCTCACGTGGAGTGCACCTTGGGAGAAATCGCCCAGGTCCTGCGCGACGAGTTCGGCCAGTTCAGAGAACCCAAGATCCTGTGAGCGCGACAGTGCACACGAAGGGGAACCCGATGGTCCAACGCAAGATCCGTGTCCTGATCGGCAAGCCCGGTCTCGACGGTCACGACCGCGGCGCGAAGACGGTGGCCTCCGTGCTGCGCGACAGCGGCATGGAAGTCATCTACACCGGCCTGCACCAGACCCCCGAGATGATCGCGGAGGCCGCGGCGCAGGAAGACGTCGACGTCGTCGGCCTGTCGATCCTGTCCGGCGCGCACATGCAGCTCTTCCCGCGCGTGCGCGAAGAACTCGCCGCGCGCGGCATGGGTGACGTGCTGCTCGTCGGCGGAGGCATCATCCCCGCGGACGACATGGCGCAGCTCGAGAGCCAGGGCTTCACCAAGCTGTTCGGTCCCGGCACGAACACCGAAGAGATCGCCAAGTGGATTCGGGAAGAGATGGAGCGCCGCGGTGACTCCGGCGGAGACCTCTGATGAGCGCCAGCCAAGACCGCGAGATCCTGAACATCGAAGAAGCGGCCATGCTGCTCGGCGTGAGCGTGAAGACCTTCAACAAGGTCCTGCACTCCGAGGACATGCCCGCCCGCAAGATCGGCCGCGAGTGGAAGTTCAGCCGTCGCGCGTTGATCGACTGGGTCGGCTCGGGCGTCAGCCGCGAGTTCTACCGCGAAGGCAGCGAAGGTGACCGCAACGCGAACGATGACTCCCGTGAACGACGCACGCGGGGTTGGCAGATCGAGCTCGACTGAGTTCGGCCGAAGACAGCACACACGAGAACGAGAATGACCCTGCAGAGCGCCATGTTCGAACTACCCGACATCAAGCACGCCTTCGACCTCACCGAGGATCAGACGATGATCCGCGATATGGTCCGCGAGTTCGCCCTCAGCGAAGTCGCGCCGATCGCCGAGGAGATCGACGAGAAGCACAGCTTCCCCGAGGAGAATTGGAAGAAGATCGTCGAGCTCGGCCTGCCGGGCATCCCGTTCCCCGAAGAACTCGGCGGCTCGAACGGCGGCACGCTGCCGTATGCGATCGCGGTTGAAGAACTGTCGCGCGTCTGCGGCTCGACGGGCTTGACGCTCGCCGCGCACGTCAGCCTCGGCACCTACCCGATCTACAAGTGGGGCTCCGACCGCATGCGCGAGGAGTACGTCCCGCGCTTGATCGCCGGCGAGTTCATGGGCGCCTACGGCCTGACGGAACCGAACGCCGGATCCGACTCGGGCGGCACGCAGACGACGGCGAAGAGAGTCGGCGACGACTGGGTGCTGAACGGCCGCAAGTGCTTCATCACGAACGCGAACTACGCCGGCACTTTCATCTGCACCGCCGTCACGGACAAGGAAGCCGGCGCCAAGGGCATCTCGGCCTTCGTCGTGCCGCGCGACGCGAAGGGCTTCTCGCTGGAACCCGGTGAGAAGAAGCTCGGCATGCGCGGCTCCGACTGGGCCAGCCTCGTCTTCGAGGACATGCACATCCCCGGCGACGCGATGCTCGGTCCGGAGGGTGAGGGCTTCAAGACCTTCATGAAGACGCTCGACGGCGGCCGCATCTCGATCGGCGCGCTGTCGCTCGGCATCGCGCAGGGCGCGTACGACTGTGCGCTGCGCTACTCGGAGGAACGCCAAGCCTTCGGCAAGCGCCTCAATGACCAACAAGCCGTCGCCTTCAAGCTCGCCGACATGGAAGTCGAGATCGCCTGCGCGCGGCACCTCGTCTACCACGCGGCGCGCGTCAAGGACGCCGGCCTGCCGTACGGCAAGGAAGCCGCGATCGCGAAGCTCAAGGCTTCCGAGGTCGCGATGAAGGTCACCTACGACGCGATCCAGATCTACGGCGGCTACGGCTACAGCCGCGAGTACCCGGTCGAGCGCATGTGGCGCGACGCCAAGCTCTGCGTGATCGGCGAAGGCACTTCCGAGATCCAGCGCCTCGTCATCTCGCGGCAAGTGCTGCGCGAGCTGCGCAGCAAGGTCTGATGAACGCTCCGGCGAGCCTCGAACCCCCGGTCTGGACGCCGCGCAGCGTGCAGGCGGGGGAGTGGCGCGTCACGGCGCTCTCCGACGGACACTTCCGCCTCGACGGCGGCGCGATGTGGGGCGTGGTTCCGCAGAACCTGTGGCGCCAGATGACGCCGCCGGCGGAGGACAACACGATCCTGATGGCGCTGCGGCCGTTCCTCGTCGAGCGCGGCGACGTCAAGATGGTCGTCGAGGTCGGCGTCGGGGACCGCTGGGAAGAGAAGTGGAAGCGGATCTACCACCTGATCCCGACCACCTCGCTCGACGCCACGCTGCGCGCGTGCGGCGTGACGCCCGAAGAGGTCACGCACGTCGTCGCGTCGCACTGCCACTGGGACCACATCGGCGCGCAGGTGGTGGAGCGAGACGGCGAACTCGTTCCGCGTTTCCCGAACGCGAAGCACTACGCGCCCGCGGTCGAGATCGCCATGGCGAAGGCGCCCGGTCACGCGCGCAAGGGTTCCTACCGCGCCGAGGACCTGCTTGCCGTCGAAGAACGCGGTTTGCTGACGGGGCTCGAGGGGACGACCGAGATCGTCCCGGGCGTGAAGCTGCACGTGCTCGGCGGTCACTCCGACGGCGTCAGCGTGATCACGATCAACGAAGACGGTCCCGGCGACACGGCGATCTTCTGGGCCGACGTCGTCCCGACCACGCACCACATCCAACCACCGTACATCATGGCGTACGACATCGACGTCGTGCGGTCGTTCGAGGTGCGCTCGGAGTGGATGGAGCGCGCCGCCCGCGAGGGATGGATCGGGCTGTTCTACCACGACGTCGACCACGCCTTCGGGCGCCTCTCGAAGGACGGACGGCGCTTCGAACTGGAAGTCGTCGAAGGCGAACCGCGCGCGCTCGCGCGGAGCTGAACCGTGCGCATCGTCTCCCTCTGCCCCAGCCTGACCGAGCTGGTCTACGACCTCGGGCGCGGAGACGACCTGGTCGGCATCACCAAGTTCTGCATCCACCCCGCGGACCGCGTGGCGTCCGTCGAGAAGGTGGGTGGGACCAAGGATCCGAAGGTCGAGCGCATCGTCGAGCTCGCGCCCGACATCGTGCTCTTCAACGAGGAAGAGAACCGGCGCGCGGACTTCGAGGCGCTCGAAGCCGGCGGGCTGCGCTGCCTGAACACCTTCCCGAAGGACTCGCTCGAGACGGCGGAGATGGTGCGGACCATCGGCCACGCGCTGGACCGTGACGAGCGCGCGGAGTCGATCGCGACGGACATCGAAGCTCGCACGGCGCGCGTGCGCGACGCGGCGCGAGGCGCGCGGCCCGTGCGCTGGGCCTACTTGATCTGGCTCGACCCGCTCATGACGGTGAACCGAGACACCTTCGCGCACGCGCTGCTCGAGCAGGCCGGCGGCGTGAACGTCTTCGCGGACCGGACGACGCGTTATGACGCGATTACGGCCGAAGACCTCGCGGCGGCGGACCCCGAGCTCGTCCTGCTGTGCACGGAACCCTTCCCGTTCAAGGAGTCGCACGCGGACGAGCTGGCGGAGCTGACCAGCCTGCCGCGCGGCCGCTTCCGCATCGCGGACGGGGAGTATCTGTCGTGGCACGGGTCGCGCACGCCGGACGGGATCGACTACGCGGCGAGCCTGATCGAGGCCGCACGGGGCTGAGAAGTACGGTACCGCGTTCGTTTTTCAAAATAGCGCCGTCGCCCGTCGCAGCCGCCCCCGGCGGCCGCGACGGGCGCGGCGCTATTTTGGAAAAACGAACGCGGTACCGCACTTCTCAGCGGGTCACGTGGACGACGAGCGTCATCCCGCGGCTGCCCCTGCCCTCGAACTGGTTGCCCAGTACGAAGCGGCGCTCGGTCTCGCCCTTCGCGAGGTGCAGCGAGTCGTTCAGCTCGAGGCGCGCGAACACGGGCTGCTGGGCGCGTTCGAGGAACAGGCCCGCGTACTCGAAGCGCTTCTCCTCCTCGAGCGCCGTCGCGTGGGCCTCGACGTCGATGCGCAGCCCGCCGTCGGGCTGTGCGGAGAGCCCCAGCTTGCAGAGCAGGCCGTCGAAGGAGATGCGCGTCTCCGGGTCGCCGACGCCGGCGTGTTGCGCGACTTCCACGTCGTAGCTGTACTCGTAGGAGCGCTCGACGCCCAGCGCGATCAGGTTCGAGTCGCTGTTGCGCAACGCGAGCCCCGCGCGGCGCAGGACTTCACCCTGCGGGCCGCCGCGGCGCAGCTCGAGCTCCACGTTCACGGATTCGCTCGAAGGCATGCCGGAACTGACGATCTGTTCGTAGCTGGGGACCGGTTTCTCGAACTCCTCCTCGACCTCCGCCTGGCGCACCGGCGACGCGAGCATCCACGAACCGATCACGTTCACGTCGTCGGAGTCGTGCCGGCCGCTCTCGAGCAGCTCGTACAGCATGTCCGCGCCGTCGCAACGGATGACCGCGCGCAGCGGGTAGTCGTCCCGCACGCCGAGCGCGATCAGGTCGAACCACTCCGAGACCAAGCGGTCCGACTCCGACCGCAGCGATAGTCGCGGCGGATTCAGGGCGCTGCCGTCGATCGCCGTCCAGCCCCGTCCGTTCCAAGAGGGCAGCTCGCGGAGCAGCGGCAGCTCTCCGCCGGTGCGGCGGATCACGATCGCCTCGTGGTAGTTGTCGCCGTCCGTGCCGGCGAGGTCGAAGCGCAGAACGAGCGCTTGGCCGTCGCGGAGCGTGCTGTTGCAGGCGAGCGTCCGATCCCAAGTCTGCACGAACTGCGTGTTCGACGGCGCGTCGACGAAGTCGTGTCCGGCCTCCGAACCGAGCAACGCCCGCTGGCGGTTCGAGCGCGTCACCGGCGGCAGGGCGAGCTCGCTCTGCAGCAGGGTGTAGGAGAGCATCAGCCCGTCCGCCGAAGGCGCGCCGGCGAGCTGCAGTCGACGACCGAGCGACAGCACGGTGGTCGCGGGATCGTGGACCGCCGCGCCCTGCGCGATCTCGACGTCCCAGTCGAGCACGACCGGCATCGAGCGCAGCGCGTCCATCGTCGTCGTGCGTCCCGTCGCGAGCTTGACCGCATAGCGTTCGCGCTCGGTCGCGGCGGCGCCGTTCATCAGCCAAGCCTCCGCCCGCGCGAGCGGCACGAGGCCGGAGACCTCGGGATCGCCGAGCGGCTTCGAGCGGGAGACCAGCACGTCGACGGTCAGCTCCACGTGCGCCGAAGTCAGCGCGTCGAGAGCGGAGAGCGTGCGCACGACGCCGGCGTGAACAGACTCGGGCGCGCGGAGCGCCAAGCGTCCGTCCTCGAGGCCCCACATCCCGCGGCCCTCGTACTCGATCTCCTCGTCGAACCGCCGGTAGAGCAGCTCCATGACCTCGTCGGGCGAGAACACCGGTTCGTACTCCTCCGCCTCGTTGAGTCCGCCTTGGTCGATGCGCACCGCCGGCAGCAGCGAGCGCGAGACCGTCTCCCAGCTCCGACCCGCTTGGATCGAGCGCAGGTCGTACATGCGCAGCACGTTCTCAGCGCCGAGGTTCGCCGGGCCGGACGGACCGGCGGTGTCCGCGTTCGCGTGCTTCACGACGTTGCGCGGTCCTGACGGTCCGGCCGTCTGCCCCTGGACCGCCGCCGCGATGAGCGGAGGTACGACGGGGTCATTGGTCTGAGCGAAGCTCGGCGCGAGCAACAGGGCGAGTGACAGCATCATGGTTGGGATCTTCCTTCTGACGTTCCCCGCTCGTCGAGCCAGGGAGCAAGAGCACGGGACAGTCGGTGGGTGGACAGTTCGCGGTCGCGCAGGCGGCTCTGGCGGAGCGTCGCGACGACCGAGCGTGAGATGCGAGGCGTCGCGCCTTCGAGCGCGCGTTCGGCGGCGGCCTCGCCGTCCAGCCGGTGGATCGCGATCAAGCACGCCGCGGCGAGGCGGCGGTCGCGCGCTTCGAACTCGCGGAAGCGCTCGATCAGCCGATCGGCGTCGTCGAGGCCGCCGAGCTCTCCGATCGCGAGCAGCGCGCCTTGCCGCGACTCGGGATCGAAGCGTTCGTCGGCGGCCAGCGCGTGCAGCGCGGGCACGGCGGCGGAGGTCTCGAGGCTCAGCACCCAGCCGGAGAGCGCGCGTCGAAAGGACGCGTCACCCGAGCGCGCGGCGGCGTCGGCGGCCGCTTCCAGCGCGCGCAGCGGTGCGTCCGGATTCGCGTCCGTGACGGCGTGCAGCGCGACGTCGACCTCTTCGAACTCGAGCTGGCCGGCGCTGTGCAGCGTGACGATGCGCGAGAAGGCTGCGGGGCTGGCGATCGCCGCGATCGCGTCGAGCGCGGCGGCGTGCAGGTCTCCGTTGCTGAGCTGTCGCTCGAGCACTTCGAGGGCCGACTCGCCGGCGACGCGCGCGCAGAGCAGCAGCGTGAGCTCGCCGTTCGCCGAGCGGCGCGCCCGCGCGGCCGCGTCGATCAAGGCCGAGGTCGACCAGCTCTCGCCGCGCAGCAGCTCGACGAGACGATCCTCCGACAGCTCGCCGCGCACACCCGCGTCGACGAGCGGCGCCAGAGCGGCGGTTCCGGTCGAGGTGAGCGCGTCGAGCACAGCGCGCGCGGCATCCGACTCGCGCCGGCCATCGTCGAAGCCGCGCCAGGCGAGCTCGAGCAGCACCGCGCGATCCGCGTCGGGAGCGACGGAGAGCGCCACGAACGCGGCCTGCGAGCGCGACGGATCGCGCAAGGCGTCGGCGAGCGCCGGGTGCGTCGCGGCGCCGGCGTCGCGCAGGGCGAGCGCCACCGCGTCCGCGCAGTCCGGACGCTCGAGCGTCGAGGCGAGCGCGGCGATCGAGAGGCGGTCGGCGCCGATGCCGACGTAGCGCGCGGCGGTGCGCACGAGCGCGGCGTCGTCCTCGCGCAGCAGACGCTCGGACATGCGACGCCACGGCCAGCTGCCGCCGGTGCGCAGTGCTTCGTCGACGGAGGCCGCGAAGGCGCGCGCTTCGTCCGTGGACGCGGCGGTGGCGAGTTGCGGTTCGAGCTCGGTGAGCGTCGTGCGCAGGAACTCGCGCGCGTTCTGCACGCGGTCCGGGTCGATGGGTTCGGGTTCGTCGACGAGGGCGACGGCTTCGTCGGGAGCCTCGACGAGGTCCTTCGGAGCCGTGGGCGTCTCCACGCGCGGCGCAGGAGGCGGCACGTTCTCGGCGAAGTGCGGCTCCGCGGGCGCTTCCGGGCGCAGCGCGCGCCACGCGAGCGCGCCGACGACGAGGGCGAACACGACCGCCGCGGCGGCGATCCACGCCGTGCGGCGCGGCGCGGCGGCGGGCGCGACATCGGGCGTTTCCGCGTCGATCCGGGCGTTGATCCGCGCGAGCGCCGCGTCGAGGTCGATCCGATCACTGGCCGGTTCGGGCCAGCGCGCGAGCGTCTCGTCGATGCGCTCGAGCGTCGCTTCGAACGCGCGACAGTCCGCGCAGCCTTCGAGGTGCGCGCCGAGCGCCAGCTCGCGCTCGAACGTGAGGCGGTCGTCGCTCTTGAGCTGCAGGTCGCGACGGGCTCGGCGGCAGTTCATCACGACGCACCTCCGTCGGTCCACGAGCTCAAGAGGCGCGCGAGTTGTCGCCGCGCCTTCATCACGTGCACGCGCGCCGTGCCCGGTTGGATGCCGAGCACTTCGGCGATCTCGTCGTACTCGAGGCCTTCGAGCGTGCGCAGCACCAGCGCGGCCCGCAGGCGGTGGGGGAGCGTGTCGAGCGCGTCGCGCAGGATGCCCTCGAACTCGTGCTGCACGGCCAACTCGCGCGGACCGCAGCGCGGCGACGGCGGCCCGTTCTGCGCTTCCTGCAGCTCGCTGAGCGACGCGACCTTCCCGCGTCGCGAGCGCTTGCGGTAGTGGTCGCGCGAGAGGTGCACCGCGATGCGATAGAGCCACGTCGCGAAGCTGCACTCCGAGCGATACCAGCCGAGCGAGCGGTGCGCTTTCACGAAGCACTCCTGCGTCAGGTCCTCGGCGTCCTCGTGGTTGCCGACCAGGCGGAACAGCAGCGCGTGGACGCGCTGGAAGTGGCGCCGCGCGAGCGCGTCGTAGGCGGCGCGGTCCCCGGCGCGGGCTTCCGCGATCAGCTGTTCGTCGCTGACGGGTGTGCCCATCGTCTTCAGCCGGCCCCAGAGCTCTAGGCGCAGATCCATGCCGTGTTCCGGTCGAGTCCCCACATCGCGCCCCTCGACGGCGGGGTCCCGCGGCTGTTCACGGGAATCTCGAGCTTCTTCTCCCGGCCGATCCACCCCTCGAGCATCGCAGGGGGCGCCGATCCGCGCCAGCGGAGGTCCCGCGCGGTCGCCCTTGCTAGACTCCGCGGCCCATGCTGCGCATCGAGATCCCGACCCCCTGCCTGTTCGCGCTGCATGCGGAGGATCCCGATCGAGCCGCGGCCTACGCCGCCGACCACTTCGAGCCCGAGGCGATCGTGACGCTCGCGCCTTCGGAAGAGCTGCACGCGCCGCCCGCGGTGCGCAAGCGCGTCGGCGCGCGGCTCCGCGACCGACAGCTGATCGTCGTCTGCGGCCGGCTCGAACCGACGGGACTGCGCCAGGACCTGGTGCGCCTCGCGAAGCTCGAGAATCACTACGCGACGGCGCTGCTGCTCGGCGAACTCGATTCCCAGCGCGTCGCGGACTGGCGCAAGGAAGGCTTCCGGCGCGTGTGGGAAGCGACGGGCGGCGAGCCGGTCGAGCTGACCAAGACGCGCCTGCGCAGCGACCTGCGCCATTTGCGCGGTCCCTTCGACGTGATCGGCGACGTGCATGGTTGTCGCGAGGAGCTCGAGGAGTTGCTCGCGAAGCTGGGCTACGCGCTCGAGCCCGGCGAAATCGGACCGATCGCGCGGCATCCGGACGGGCGCACGCTCGTCTTCCTCGGCGACCTCTGCGACCGCGGACCCGACACGCCCGGTGCGCTGCGCCTCGCGATGGCGTCCGTGCGCGAGGGCGACGCGCTGTGCGTCCCCGGCAACCACGAAGCGAAGCTGCGCCGCTACTTGAAGGGCAGCCAGGTGAACCACGCCTACGGCTTCGACGCGACCGTCGAACAACTGGCCGACGCCTCGCCCGACTTCCTCGTGCGCATCGCCGACTTCATCGACGACCTGCCGAGCCACCTGATGCTCGACGGCGGCGAACTCTGCGTCACGCACGCCGGACTGCCCCCGCGCCTCCAAGGCCGCGCCTCGCGCCGCGTTCGTTCGCACTGCCTCTACGGCGAGACGACGGGTGAGACGGACGCGAAGGGCTACCCGATCCGCGTCGACTGGGCCGCGAAGGAGACGGAGGGCGCCTTCGTCGTCTACGGCCACACCCCCGTCGGCGAACCCAAGCCCGCGCCCCGCGCGATCTGCATCGACACGGCCTGTGTCTTCGGCGGCTCGCTGACGGCCTTCCGCTGGCCGGAACGCGAGCTGGTCAGCGTGCCGGCGCGGCGGACGTACTTCGAGCAGTGAGACGCCGAGGAAGCGCGGGGCACTACTGCGCGCCCTCGAGCAGCTCCGGCGGCATCTTGAAGGTGATCGTCTCGAGCTCGCCCTCGACCTCGCGGACCTCGTCGACACCCGACTGCGCGAGGCGTTCGAGGATGCGTTCGACGAGGATCTCGGGGGCGCTCGCGCCGGCGGTGACGCCGACGGCGGTCTTGCCTTCGAGCCACGACTCCTGGATCTGCGCGGGGTCGTCGACGAGGTAGGAGTCGACTCCGGCGCGTTCACCGAGCTCGCGCAGGCGGTTCGAGTTGGAGCTGTTCTGCGAGCCGACGACGATCAAGATGTCGACGTCCGCGACGAGGCTGCGCACCGCGTTCTGGCGGTTCTGCGTCGGACGGCCGCGTGGCGCGCCGTATTGACGCCGCGATGGCTGATCTGACGATAGTCGCGGAGCGTCGCTCCCGGTCCGGATCGACCGCCCTGCTTCATCGCGAATCACTGGAATTCGCGATCCTGACTTGCAGGTCCTCCGGGGCCCGGAACACCTGCCGGCGCCCGTCGCGCTGCATGTCGAGCAGGCCGCGTCGGGCCAAGTCTTGCAGGTCGGCGCGAGAGGTGGCGTAGGCGATGCCGTGGCTGTTCTGGTGAGAAGCGATCGTGAAACGCGCGCCGGGCTTGCGTAGCGCTCGACTCAGGATGGCGACCTGTCGGTGATTGAATCCCTGCCCGGGTCGTAGCACTTTCTCCGTCTCGCGAGCCTTGCGCATCTCGCGTTCCAGGTACTGGCGCAATTGACCGATCGAGCGGAGGACTACCTCGAGTTGGTAGTCGACGAAGTAGGTGAGGTCGTTGCCGTCGGTCTCGGTGTAGAGGAAGGCGCGCGCATAGCTCGCGGGAGCGCGGCGCAGGAGACGCGAGACGGAGAGGTACTCCGCGAGCCAGTAGCCTTCGTGCAGCAACGACCAGTAGAACAAGCCTCGAGCGGTGCGACCGTTTCCGTCGGTGAACGGATGGTCGTACGCGAGCCAGAAGTGCACGACGGCGGCGCGGATGGCGGGATGAACGTATCTCTCCGGGATCTCTCCGTTCGCGAAGCGGCAAAGCGCCTCGAGGCGCCTAGGCAACTCGTCCGCGGGGGGCGGATCGTGCAATACGATGTCGTCCCAGGTCACACGAACGTCCTCGTCCGCGCGACGCAGCCGGCCGGACTCGCCGGGGGGCAAGGTCTCGGCCGTGACGATGCTGTGCAACTCGAGGATCAGATCCGGGCTCAAGGGCTCGGATCGAAGGTCCCGAATCCGCTCCATCGCCCGGTAGTTGGCGAGGATCATTCGTTCGCCGTGCGTCGTGGGCCGGCGGCCGGCGCGGAGCATCTCCTTCGCCGCCTTGCGAGTCGTTGCGGCGCCTTCGAGTTGACTGGAGGTGATTGCCTCCTCGAAGAGGGAATCGGCGACGTACTTGTCGCGCCGGTCCGGATCGCGCACATCCTCCGAGAGTTCGATCGCACCACTGGCTTCACGATCGACACGAGTGGCGAGTTCGAAGAGGCGGTCCGGAGAGCTGATCACGAATGGCTCCCCGGACTTGTCGAGCAGGGGCATCGGCCGGTAGCTCATGCCGCGAGCCAGCTTGAGCGCGTACCACCACTCTTCGTGCGTGTAGCCTTCGGGAGGGTCGCGGTGCCGGAGCTCGTCCCAGTGAAGGTAGGGCGCTCCGTCTTGCGGCGACTTCAACTGGAGCGCGAAGATCCTCGTCATGGACTCCTGGCCCAGGGAGGGTAGCTTCCGGAAGTCGGGAGGAGTCTGAGGGAGCTTCATGGCGAACTATCAGTATCAATCAATTTGATAGTTCGCAACGGGCTGCGTCCAAGGCCTGAGCCAGGGCGCAAGGCAGGCCCCAGGAGCCTCTACTGCGCGCCCTCGAGCAGCTCGGGCGGCATCTTGAAGGTGATCGTCTCGAGCTCGCCCTCGACCTCGCGCACTTCGTCGACACCCGACTGGGCGAGGCGTTCGAGGATGCGTTCGACGAGGATCTCGGGGGCGCTCGCGCCGGCGGTGACGCCGACGGCGGTCTTGCCTTCGAGCCACGACTCCTGGATCTGCGCGGGGTCGTCGACGAGGTAGGAGTCGACTCCGGCGCGTTCACCGAGCTCTCGCAGGCGGTTCGAGTTGGAGCTGTTCTGCGAGCCGACGACGATCAAGAGGTCGACGTCCGCGACCAGGCTGCGCACCGCGTTCTGGCGGTTCTGCGTCGCGTAGCAGATGTCCTTGAGGTCGGGGCCGACGATGCGCGGGAAGCGCGCGATCAAGGCATCGATCACTTCGCGCGTGTCGTCGATGGAGAGCGTCGTCTGCGTGACGTAGGCGAGGCGGTCGGGGTTCTCGACCTCGAGCGCGGCGACTTCCTCGACCGTCGAGAGCACGTGCACCGGTCCTTCGACGCGGCCCTGCGTGCCTTCGACCTCCGGGTGGCCGGGGTGGCCGATCAGGATCAGCTCGGAGCCGGCGGAGTGGAAGCGCTGCGCTTGTTGATGGACCTTCGTGACGAGCGGGCAGGCCGCGTCGATCACCTTGAGGCCGCGGCGCGCGCCTTCCGCTTCGACGGCGTCGGACACGCCGTGCGCGGAGAAGATCGTGACGGCGCCCGAGGGGATCTCGTCGAGCGACTTCACGAACTCGACGCCGCGCGAGCGCAGGTCGTCGAGCACGTGTCGGTTGTGCACGATCTCGTGCAGCACGTAGACGGGCGCGCCGTAGAGCGCGAGCGCGCGCTCGACGATCTCGATCGCGCGGTCGACGCCGGCGCAGAATCCGCGGGGGTTGGCGAGGCGGGCTTCCATCGCGTGCGCAGGCGAGCTGCTAGTGGTGGCCTTCCTTGACCAGGTTGCGGTTCCAATCGGGGATCTCGACGACGATGTCGCGCGTGCCGTCGGGGACGGCTTGGCACGCGAGGCGCGAGTCGGGGCAGACGCCCGGCGCGTTGTCGAGCATGTCCTCTTCCGCCTCGGTCGCCTCGGGGCAGCTCTCGCGTCCCTCGCGGACGATCACGTGACAGGTCGAGCACGCGACGACCCCGCCGCAAGCGTGGTCGATGTCGATGTCGTGTCCTTGCGCGATCTCGAGGATCGAACCCGGCAGGCCCTCGCGCGTGTAGGGGAGCTTCTCGGGATCGACTTCCACCGTCTCCTGCATCGGCAGGAAGGTGATCTTGTACTTCTGCTCGGGGAGCTTCGTCTCCGCCGGCTCGATGTAGGGGTTCAGGCCGCCCATGTCGGTAGGTCGGGGTCCGGAGGGTTCGTCAAATGCCGGCGCCGAAGCCGCCGTCCGCGGCGGGAGGCGGCGTGCTCTCGCGCCGGGGCTTCTCTCGGCGCTCGGGCTTCGGCTCGGAAGGGGCTTTGCGTTCCTTCTCGCGCGCGGGTTGCGACGCCGGTTCGTGGATCGCGGCTCCGAAGGCGACCTCGGCCTTGGCGGCGGGGGCGGGAGCTTCGCGGCGCGCGGGGCGATCCTCGCGCTCGCGGCGGGGCTCGGTTTCGCGTTCGCGGCGCGGACGTTCCTCGCGCTGCCGGCGCGGGCGTTCTTCGCGCGGTTCACGTTCGCGGCTCGAAGACTCGCGGCGCGGGCGCTCGGACGACTCGCGGCGGTCGCGGTCCTCCCTCGAGCGACGCGGGCGCTCTTCGCGGTCGCCGCGTCCGCGCGTCTCGCGGCGCGGGCGGTCCTCGGTCTCCGTGCGCTGGCGATCCTGCCCGCGGCGACGCGGACGTTCCTCGCGCGCGGAATCGTCGCGGTCGCGCGACTCACGACGCGGACGATCTTCGCGGCGCGGCGCGTTCCGGCCCGGCGCGGGCACCTCGGGGATCTCCCAGGTCGCTTCGCGCTCGACGAAGCGCCACTTGCGCATGTCGTCGTGCGACAGGATCGTGACCGCGTTGCCGTCGCGACCCGCGCGACCCGTGCGGCCGATGCGGTGCGTGTACTGCGTGATGCCGCGCGGCGGGCCGTAGTTCACGACGTGCGTGACGTGCTTCACGTCGAGTCCGCGCGACGCGACGTCGGTCGCGACGAGGCACTTCACCTCGCCGGTGCGGAAGGCGGACATCACGCGGAAGCGCGACGCCTGGTCGTAGCCGCCGTGCAGCGCCTTGACGCTGAAGCGTTCGCGTTCGAGGCGGCGCATCAGGCGCTCGACGTCGGTGCGGCGTTCGCAGAACACGAGGAACACGTCGTCGGGCGCGCTCTGTTCGATCATGCGGATCAGCGCGAGCGGCCGGTCGCGTTCATCGACGACGCAGTATTCCTGCGTGATGTTGTCGACCGTCGCGACGCCGGACGCCGTGGCGATCTCGGCGGGGTTCGAGGTGTACTCGCGGGCGAGGCGCAGCAGGTCCGGCGGGAAGGTGGCCGAGAACAGCAGCGTCGTGCGCTCGTCCGGCGTGAACGAGAGGATCTTCTTCACGTCGTCGATGAAGCCGATCTCGAGCATCTCGTCGGCTTCGTCGAGCACGACGAACTCCGTCCAGGGGAAGGAGAGGAAGCCTTGCTGGTAGAGGTCGAGCACGCGGCCGGGCGTGCCGACCACGACTTGCGAGCCCTGCTTCAGCGCGTCGACCTGCGGGCCGGCGGGTTCGCCGCCGACGATCAGCGCGACGGAGAGTCCGCGCGGGGCGCCGAGCTTGCCGAGCACGTCGGCGACTTGTTCGGCGAGCTCGCGCGTCGGGCACAGCGCGAGGCCGAGCACCGAGACGCGCGACGAGTCGAGCAGCGACATCATCGGCACGCCGAACGCGAGCGTCTTGCCGGTGCCGGTCTCCGCCTGCGCGATGATGTCCTTGCGCTCGAGGCCGGGCGGGATCGCGAGCGCCTGGATCGGCGTCGGCTTGGTGATGCCCATCTCGGCGATCGCGTCCTGGATCTCCGCCGGGAGGTCCCAGTTGCGGTAGGCCTCGATGTCGGGGGGCGTGGAAGTGGGGTGGAGGGGCTCGACGGCCGCGCGGACTTTCTTCGCGGGGCGGGAGCCGGAGCGTCCGCGGGAGCCTGATCGGCGGCCGGCGCTCTTGCGGTTGGGAGTCGTCATATTCGGTTTCCGGCCGAACAGTCTATCCGCCGGAGCTCCGCAGGCAGGCAGGCAGCTTGCCGAAAGGCGGCGAGAGCGCGGATTCCTCGCGCGGACCGGTCGCGCGAGCCCCGCGGGGGCGTCCTCGGCTGGCCCGTGGGAGCCCCGGCGCTAGACTCCCTCGCATGCGCATCGCCACCTGGAACGTGAACTCCATCCGTGCTCGCCTGCCCCGCGTCGTCGAGTGGCTCGAGCGCGTCTCGCCGGACGTCGTCTGCCTGCAGGAGACGAAGTGCCTCGACGAGCAGTTCCCGCGCGAGGTGATCGAGGACCTCGGCTACAACGTCGAGCTGTACGGCCAGAAGACCTACAACGGCGTCGCGATCCTCGCGAAGCGCCGCATCGAGAACGTGATCCGCGGCTTCCCCGACGACGGTCCGGACGCGCAGGCTCGCGTGATCGGCGCGACGATCGAGGACGTCATGCTCCTCAACCTGTACGTCGTGAACGGCGAGTCCGTCGGGTCGGACAAGTACGCCTACAAGCTCGACTGGCTGCGCCGCCTGTCCGAGATGGTCGACGAGACCTACGACATGTCGGAGAAGGTCGTGTTGACCGGCGACTTCAACATCACCTTCGACGACCGAGACGTCTACGACCCTGACGCGTGGCGGGGGAAGGTGCTCTGCTCCGAACCCGAGCGGGACGCGCTGGCGCAGATCATGTCTCACGGGCTGCGCGACGCTTTCCGCAAGTTCGAGGAAGGCGCCGGGCACTACACCTGGTGGGACTTCCGCACGCGCGGCTTCCAGCGCGGCAACGGATTGCGGATCGACCACTTCCTGATGTCGCCGCCGGCTTTCGACGCGTGCACGGGCGTCGAGATCGACCTCGAGGAACGCGGCCGCGAGAAGCCGTCGGACCACGCGCCGGTGATCGCGACGCTCTGACGGACCATTTCCGGAAAGGCGCGTCCGCAGCCCGCTCTCGAGCGATGCCGTCCACGGGGCAACGACTCGGATTCCTTGGTCGTACGGCAGGAGCGCTCTACAATCCGCCGCCCACGCTTCCCGACCGACATGCGTCCCAAAGAAGGTTCAAGGCATGATCAGCACCATTCGACGCGCCGTGCTCGGCGCTGCCACCGCGCTCATCACGAGCGCTTCCGTCGCCGTCGCGCAAGACCAACCGAACATCCTCGTCCTGTGGGGCGATGATATCGGTCAGTCGAACATCTCCGCGTACACCTTCGGCCTGATGGGCTATCGCACGCCCAACATCGACCGTATCGCGCGCGAAGGCGTGATGTTCACCGACTACTACGGCGAGCAGAGCTGCACTGCGGGTCGCTCGTCGTTCATCATGGGCCAGTCCGTCTTCCGCACGGGCCTCTCGAAGGTGGGCCTGCCCGGCGCGAAGGAAGGCATGCAGGCAGAGGACCCGACGATCGCGACCGTGCTTCACGCGCAAGGCTACGCCACGGGTCAGTTCGGCAAGAACCACCTCGGCGACCGCGATGAGCACCTCCCGACGAACCACGGCTTCGACGAGTTCTTCGGGAACCTGTACCACTTGAACGCCGAGGAAGAACCGGAGCTGCCCGACTACCCCAAGGATCCGGAGTTCCGCAAGAAGTACGGCCCGCGTGGCGTGATCCATTCGTATTCCGACGGGCGCATCGAGGACACCGGCCCGCTGACCAAGAAGCGCATGGAGACGGTCGACGACGAGACGTCGGCGGCTGCGCTCGACTTCATCCAGCGCCAACATGAAGCGGGCAAGCCGTTCTTCTGCTGGTGGAACGGGACGCGCATGCACTTCCGCACGCACGTCAAGGACGAGCTACGCGGCATCTCGGGCCAGGACGAGTATGGCGACGGCATGGTCGAGCACGACATGCACATCGGCCTGTTCCTCGCCAAGCTCGACGAACTCGGCATCGCCGACAACACGCTCGTCTTCTACTCGACGGACAACGGCCCGCACATGAACTCGTGGCCGGACGCGGCGATGACGCCCTTCCGCGGCGAGAAGAACACGAACTGGGAAGGCGGCTGGCGCGTCCCCGCGATGGTGCGCTTCCCCGGACGGATCGAGCCGGGCACGATCTCCAACGACATCATGCACCACATGGACTGGTTGCCGACATTCGCCAGCGTCGCCGGTGACACGACGATCAAGCAGCGCTTGCTCGACGGCACAGAGCTGGGCGAGCGGAAGTACCGCGTCCACCTCGACGGCTACGACTTCTCCGACTACCTCTTCAAGGGAGCGGAGAAGGGACCTCGAGACGAGATCTTCTACTTCTCGGACGATGGCGACCTGACGGCGCTGCGGTTCCGCGACTGGAAGATGGTGTTCATGGAGCAGCGCGAGACCGGAACCCTCGGGCTGTGGGCGAACCCTTTCACGCCGCTGCGCGTCCCCTTGATCTTCAACCTCCGCCGCGACCCGTACGAGCGCTCGCAGCTGACCTCGAACACCTACTACGACTGGCTGCTCGACCACGTCTTCTTGCTGGTCCCGGCGCAGGAGTACGTCGGGAATTTCATGCGGACCTTCGTCGACTATCCGCCGCGTCAGAAGGCGGCGAGTTTCTCGCTCGATCAGGTCATGGAGCAGCTCCAGGCGGGTGCCGGCTCCAAGTAGTCCGCCCTCCGCGCTCCACGGCCGCGCCGCTCACGCCCTCCGGGGCCGGGCGGCGCGGCCTTTCCGTGGAATCGGGCGGATTCGCCTTTTCCATGAGTTTCGGCCCCGCGCCGCGCCGAAGAGAGAACCGCTCCTCCTCCGGCACCATCGGCCCGGGGACAGGGGAGCGGAGCAGAACCATGAACCAAGACGCCACGATCACCTGGTCCCAAATCACCGAGCAGCTCTCCGACCCCGTCGTCGGCGGAGTCTGCGGCGGCCTCGCGCTGCTCTATCTCTTGGGCTTCACCTCCATCTTCGCCCGCGCCGGTTTCCACTGGTCCTTGGGCCTGTTGATGCTGATCCCCGGCTTGAACGCGATCCTCTTCGGGCTGCTGGCCTTCGGGCCCTGGCCGAATGGCCGCGAGCTGAAGAGCTTGCGCCGCCTCGAGAGCGAAGTCTCTCGCGCGAAGAACCGCTTCGGCAACGCGGCTTAGCGGCAACGGCGCTGCGTCCGTACTGCCGGTGCGGTCGAGCCCCTAGTTCCACGCGAACGCGCGAAGGGGTTCTGCGGCGGGGGACGCGCCACCGTCCTTCGAACTCCGGGCAGCTCACGCCAAGGCGCGAAGAAGAACGATCCACGACTCCGCACGGTCGACGAATCCGCTGAGGAGTCCACCGTTTGCCTCCAGCGGAGAGCACTGGCCGGCCTTCGGCCGAGAGAGTTTCGGGCCGTTCACGGCCGCAGGCCGCGAAGCCGTCGGATGGTCAGCTGCCTCCGGCGCGCCAAGCTGGCCGCCCTAGGATCTCTTCTCTAGGGCTCGAACTCGCCTGCGGTTGGAAGTCGGTCTTTCGCGCATTCGCGTGAGCTGCCCGGGGGCTGCACGATGCTCGTGCGTCGCGTGCCGCAGAGCCCTTTCGCGCATTCGCGCGAAATCCCCCGTCGGCCTCGCGAGCGGCTTCAGCCCACCGCACGCTCGAGCGCGCCATCTCGCGTAGGATGTCCGCGGCGCGCGCTCAGTTCGAGCGGGCGTCGTGTTCGGCCAGCACCATGCGGGCGCGGCGTTCGACGGAGGGCTCGGCGTAGACCTCTTGGGCGCGTGAGACCGGCAGCTCGAGGCTCTGCATCAGGACGTCGGCGAGCGGGCCCGGCGGGAGGTCGGGGGGGAGGTCGACGTAGGACTCGCTGCGCAAGAGGATCGCGCGGCGCAGGCGTTCGGCCAGGTCGGGTGCCAGTGCGGCGGTGGGGGCGACCTCTTGGATCGGTTCGTAGCGCGCTTGGCGGTACAGGCGGTCCGACTCGACTTCCTGGATGCGCACGCGCGCCAGGCCGGCGACGGTGATCAGGAAGCGCCCGTCGGGCATGCGGTTGTGTTGCACGATCTCGCCGAGGCCGCTGATCGAGTAGACGGGCGGTTCGCCGCCCGACTCCGGTTCGTGCCCCGCGCGGATCGGACCGATCACGAGGCGCCCGTCACGGTCGAGCAGGTCCTCGACCATCTGCCGGTAGCGCGGTTCGAAGATGTGCAACGGGACGAGCGTGCCCGGGAACAAGAACACGCGCGGCAGCGGGAAGAGAGGCGCGGTCTGCAGCTCGTGGGGCGGTTCGTGCGGCGGCCACTGGTCCGGGACTTCGCTCATCGCGTCGGCGAGGTTCGAGGAGCGCGCCTCAGCGCGGCTTGGGAACGGCGAGCCGCAGCAGCGGGCGCAGAGCTTTGACCTCCGCGTGCCGCTCGTGGATCTCGAGGCTGTGCGACAGGTTGCGGATCTGGCGCAGCAAGAGGCCGCGGTCGTCCGCGTCGCGGAACCAGATCGAGCGGAAGGCGAGGCCGTGCTGCGCGAGGTAGTGCATCAGCGCCGCTTGGCTGCGCGCTTCGCCGCCGTGGAAGGGGTCGACGATCAGGTTCTGACGTCGTCCGTACAGCCGCAGCATGATGTGGCCGGGCAGCGGCACGACGCCGACGCGCAGGCCGACGCGCCGCGCGACGAAGGAGTAGATCGCGGTCAGCGTCAGCGGCAGTCCGCGACGCGTCTCGATCGCGCGGTGGACGAAGACGTCCGTGGGTGGGTAGCGGCCGTCGGCGACTCCGCGGAAGCCGACTTCGTCCCCGAGGTAGCGCGCGAGCGCGCGGCCGCGGTCGAGTTCCTCCGTCAGGCCGACGCTGCGCTTCGCGAACTCGCGCGCGAAGCCGTCGAGCGCGCGCTTGTACGGGCGCGCGTCGATGCGCGGGTCGTCGAAGCGACCGAGCAGGAACAAGCCGCGCTCGAGGTCCACCTTCGGCTTGGCCAGGAAGCGCATCAACCGCCGCACGACTTCCTCGCGCTCGAGCGCGACCTGCAGGCTGCGCACGTGGGCGCGAACGCGCGGGTCCTCGTCGTGCGCGCGCTTGGCGAGCAAGTGCTTCGCCAGTCGCGGCTGCGCGCGAAAGGCCGTGCGCACGGCGCGCCGGACGGCGGGGGAGTCCTCGCCGAGCAGCTTCGCCGCGGAGCGCAGGTCGCGCGCCGTCAGCACCGCGCCGCCGGGCTGGGGAGCGGTCTGTGTGGGGCGCACGCGCTCGTCGCCGCGCGAGCCGGAGGACTGAGGTGTCGCTGCCATCGGCTTCCATTCTAGACCACCTCGGCCGGAAGCGAGTATCCGCCGCCCCCGAGAGCTCGTCGGCGGGGTAGAGTCGAGTCGTACGAGGTGCCCGAATCCTGCCGCAGGTCCCTGCGGGCGGCCTCCTCGAGGGACCGTTCGATCCGGGGGGAATCATGCGACGAGTGGTATGGAGCGCGGGTGCCTTGCTCGCGCTGAGCACGAGCGGGTCGCTTCAGGCCCAGACGATCTCCGCGTTGGCGCTGGAGGGCGATGCCGTTCCCGGCGGTGGAACGATCGACCGCTTCCTGCACTTCGACGTCGACGACGAAGGTCGCGTATTGGTGGTGCTCGATGCCGATCCTTCGGTGGCGTCGCAGTTCGTCGTGAGCTTCGACGGTACGGAGCTGCTGCGCTACGGCGATCCCGTGGCGGGACTCCCCGGCGCGACGCACGTTGCGATCTCGACGCAGGTCTCGCTCGGAGAGACGGGGGGTTTCTCGACGACCATGCTCGTCGACACGGGCGGCGGTTCGACGGAACTCGTGCTCTCGCTGAACGGCGCCGTCACCCTGATCCCGGGCATGCCCGTGTTCGCGCCGGGCGCGCCGGGCGGTGCGACGTACGATGTGTTCCGCGGAACGTGGTTCGGACGCGGCGACACCTTCATGGTGCGCGCGGACCTCGACGTCGGCGGCGTGGTGCACGACGCCTTGCTCGAGATCACCTCCGATCCGGGCATCGGACTGCTGGCGGAGGAGTTCGTCGTGCAGCGCGGCGACCTGCTGCCGGGACAGACGTTCGCGGTCGAGGAACTCGGCGACCTGCCGGCCTCGCACGATCGGAACCGCGCAGGGCAGCACGCGTACTCCGTGCGGCTCGGCGGACCGTTCGCGACCGACGGCGCCGTCTACGTCGACGACGTGCTCGTCGCGCAGGAGGGCTCGCCGACCGCTGTCCCCGGTCAGACCTGGTCGAATCTGCTCAGCGCGCGCGTCGACTTGAACAACCATGGTCGGCTGGCGCTGATCGGCAACCAGAGCACCCTCGGCGAGTCCGTGTTCTTCGACGGCGAGCTCGTCACGAACGTCGGCGCGACGCCGCCCGGCATCACCGACGGTTCCGTGTTCATCAGCTTCGGGAGCCAGTCCGCCGCGCTCTGCAGCGACCTCGGCGACGTGCTCTACGGCGCGAGCTGGACGAACGGCGTGGGGCAGGACCGCTTCGGCATGTTCGTGAACGACCAACTGCTCGTGCAGAAGAACGTGACGACCGTCGGCGGTCAGACGCTCACCTTCGTCGACCTGAGCTCGCGCGGCTATCGCATGAGCGACAACGGCCGCTACGTCTTGTTCGCCGGCACGCTGAACGCGAGCACCGACGGCTTGTTCCTCATCGACCGCGGCGACATCCCTTCTGAGTTCTGCGCGGGCGACGGGCAGGCCGACGACCTCACGCCCGCTGTGCCCTGCCCGTGCTCGAACGAGTCGCTGGTCGGCGCGAATCAGGGTTGCGAGAACTCGCAGGGTCACGGCGCCTTCCTGCTCGTGGACGGCAGTTTCACCGTCGCCGGATCGGACACCGTGTTCACGGTGTTCCAGGCGCGGCCGAACCAGCCGGGAATGTTGGTGCAGGGCTCCGTGCCGCAGAAGCTTCCGTTCAAGGACGGTCTGCTCTGCATGGGCAACCCGACGGAACGCATCGAAGTAGTCTTCACCGACGCGAACGGCTCCGCTTCCACCGCGAGCGACGTCGCGGTCGAGGGGCTCGTCGCGCCCGGCGACTTCCGCGGCTACCAGCTCTGGTACCGCGACCCGATGATCTCCGTCTGCGGCACGGGGTCGAACTTCACGCAAGCGATCGTGATTCCTTGGCAGTGACGTGCCGCGAGGACGGTCCTCCTAAGCGCGCGAGTCGGATTCGGCACAGGGCGTCATACGGCCGCGTGGACGTTTCTCGAATCGCCGTGAGAGGTTCGGCGCGACTATTCATCGCGATCGATAGGTGCGTCGGGGTCGTCGATCTCCGGCGGCGTTCGACGAGAGCGAACGAGTGGGGAAAAGGCCCTATTGGCAGCTTCCCGGCCGGTTCTAGCTTCGAGTCGTACATCACGACTCCGAACACGAACAACCATGTCGATCCACAAGCTCCTCTCGCCTTGCGCCGCGCTCGCTCTCGTCGCTCCGGTCTCCGCCCAGACGATCACCACCCTCGCACTCGCGGGCGACAACGTCGCGGGCGTGGGCAACATCACGAACATCGAGCGCATGTCCGTGAACAGCGCCGGGCAGTGGGTGATCGAAGTCGACACCGACAACCCGAACACGAACATCGACCACGCGATCCTGTCGAGCGTCGGCTACGGCAACAGTGAAGGTCAGCCGCTCGCCATGCCCGTCGGCGCGACGCTGTTCAGCACCGCGTCCGTCGACATCAATGGCGGCGACGAGTTGGCGTTCAGCTTCTACCTGGGCGGCGCGGTCTCCTCCAGCGACAACCGCGGCGTGTACTGGAACAACAACCTGGTGCTGCAGAAGGGCTCGCTCACCACGGCGCCCGGATTCGGTACCGGAACGGTGATCGTCGACCTCGGGACCACCGTGCTCAACGATTCGAATCAGATGCTGCTCGTGGTCGGCGTCAACGATCCCGGCCTTCCCTCGAGCTACGACCGCGCGCTCTTGCGCCTCGACACCGACGGTGCCGGCAACCTCGTCTCGCAGACTGCCGTGGTCAAGAAGGGCGACTTGCGAGGGAACGGTCCGTTCCCCGTTTCCAATCTGAACACCTCGCTACACAGCTTCGACTTGAACGATTCCGGACAGGCGCTCTACATCGCTCACATGACGACGACGGGCGGAGGCGACACGGGGATCTTCCTCGACTCCGCGACGATCGCCGAAGAAGGCCAGCCCTCGCCGATCGCAGGTCGCAACTGGCAGAACCTCGGCCTCGACCTGTCGCTGAACAACAACGGCGAGTGGGCCTTCACCGGCACCCTCGACGGCGACTTCATGACGAACGCCGTGATCGAGAAGAACGGCGCGATCTTCCGCCAGGAGGGCGACATCCTGCCCGAGTCCGGCGGCTTCGGTCTCGACGGATTCGGACACGTGGACCTCGCCGACAACGGGAAGCTCCTGTGGCTGGGTGCCTGGAACACGCAGACCGAGATGGCGCTGTTCCTCGACGACACGCCCCTCGTCATCCCGGGCGTGACGACCATCGGCGGACAGCTCGTGCAGCACCTGATCGGACCCGGCATCATCGGCGATCCGGGAGGCTACGCAATCTCGGACAATGGCCGCTGGGTGATCTTCGAGGCGGCGCTGACCGGTGGGCTGCAAGGCGCGTTCCTCATGGAGATCCCGCCGGAAGCGGACATCATCTGCGTCGGCGACGGCACCTACGATCTCGGCTCGGGTCCCGTCACCTGCCCGTGCGTCAACGAGTCGACGCTGGGAGCCGGTGAAGGCTGCAAGAACTCGCAGGGGCACGGTGCGATCCTGTCCGTGACCGGCAGCTTCAAAGTCGCGAACGCCGACGCGGTCTTCGCGGCGAGCCAAGCGCGACCGAGCCAGCCCGGCATGCTCGTGCAGGGCGCGACGCTCACGGCGCTGCCCTTCAAGGACGGCATCCTCTGCATGGGCAACCCGACCGAGCGCGTCGAAGTGGCCTTCACCGACGCGAGCGGCAATGCAGCGACCGTGGGCAACATCGCCGCGCTCGGCAACTGCGCGCCCGGTGACACGCGCTACTACCAGTACTGGTACCGCGACCCGCAGCTGTCGCCGTGCGGCTTCGGCTCGAACTTCACGCAGGGCCTCGGGGTCCTCTGGGAGTAGTTCGGCGCCGTGAGGCCGCCGAGAGGCGGCGCTTACGCCGTGCAAACAGGGGTCGGTGCGTTTCGGCGCGCCGGCCCCTGGCGCGTTCCGCCCGGCCCTCTAGCATCGGATGGCCGGGCCCGGGGGGCGTCCGGAGGCTCTGAACCCGTGGCCTCGCCCCTCCGTCGCGCTGCCGGCTCGTCAGCAAACGAATCAAGGAGCCAAGGATGCGAATCCTCACCACCGGAGCGGGCCTCGGGCTCGCGCTCTCTCTGTCGGGCGGCGCGTACGCGCAGACCATCACGACACTCGTCCTCGAGGGCGACCCGATCGCCGGCGTCGGCAACGTGACGCTCATCAACAACCTCGACGTGAACAACAACGGCGACTGGATCGTCGAGGCGGACACCGACAACGCCGTGACGACGGAAGACGTCGTCCTGATCCAGAACGGCGTGGTCGTCTACCAAGAGGGCCAGGCGCTCTCGCTGCCCGTCGGGGCGTCGCTCAAGGGCTACGACTCGATGAGCCTCAACGAAGCGGGCTCGATCAGCACGAACTGGTCGCTCAACGGCACGTCCGGCTCGAGCGACGACACCGGCCTGTACTTCGACGGCGCGCTCCTCATCCAGGAGGGCGACATCTCCACGGCCGCCGGCTTCTCCGCCGGCACGCCGTACATCGGATTCTTCGAGACCTGGAACTCGGACAACAACCAGTTCGCGGTGCTCGCATCCGTGGACGATCCGGCGATCGCCTCGACCGTCGACCGTGCGCTCGTGATCATCGCGCACGATGGCGCGGGCAACCTCGTCAGCGAGACGGTGGTGGCCAAGGAAGGCGATCAGCCCTTCCCCGGCCGCTTCATCACCGAGATCCAGACCGGCCAACACGACGTCGACTTCAGCCAGAACGGTCACGTCGCCTACAACGTCGACGTCGACGGTTCCGCGGCCGACGACACGGCGATCTTCGTCGACGGCACGCTCATCGCGCGCGAGGGTGACCCCTCCGGCGTGGTCGCCGGCGTCAATTGGTCCAGCCTGTCCTCTGCCGTTCTTGACGTGAACAACAACGGCAAGGTCGTTTTCCACGGCGACCTCGACACCGGTGGAACGGCGGACGATCGCGTGATCGTCTACGACGGCACGCTCATCGCGCGCGAGGGCTCCGGTCACCCGGCGATCCCCGCGGGCATGGTGTTCACGAGCTTCGGCAGCGGTCCGATGTACTGCAGCGATTCGGGAGACGTCGTCTACTTCGGCGACTGGGACGATCCCGACACCACGATCGACACCGGCCTGTTCATCAACGATCAGCTCGTCATCCAAGAGGGCGTCACGGTGGTTGCCGGCCTCGTCGTCGACGACATCCGCGGCATCTCCGACGGCTTCCGCATGAGCGACGACGGACGCTACGTGATCGTCGAGCTGAACCTCGTCGGCGGCATCGAGGGTGCGTTCCTCATCGACCGCGGCCCGCTCGCCGAGACGATCTGCGTCGGCGACGGCACCTACGACATCGGCGGCGGCCCGATCGCCTGCCCGTGCGTGAACGAGTCCACCCTGGGCGCCGGCGAGGGCTGCAAGAACTCGCAGGGCCACGGCGCGAAGCTCTCGGTGTCCGGCAGTCTGACGGTCGCCGCGGGGAACGCGGTCTTCTCCGCGACGCAAGCGCGTCCGGTGCAGCCCGGCATGCTCGTGCAGGGCGCGACCTTGCAGGCGATCCCGTTCAAGGACGGCATCCTCTGCATGGGCAACCCGACGGAGCGCGTCGAGGTGGCGTTCACCGACGCGGGCGGCAACGCCCAGACGGTCGGCAACATCGCCGTGCTCGGCAACGTCTCGCCCGGCGACACGCGCTACTACCAGTATTGGTACCGCGACCCGGCCCTGTCGCCCTGCGGGACGGGCTCCAACTTCAGCCAAGGCCTGAAGGTCGACTGGCAGTAGGAGCGACGCCCCTCGGAACGGCGCGAGCGCGGGTGATCCATCGCCCGCGCTCGCGGCTCACTTGGGCCTCCGAGCGGGCTTTGGTCGTGCAGAGGCCGGCGACGCCCGGGAGCGGCTCGGATCGGCCCCGGGGAAGCCCGTCCCGCGCTGGTATCGCTGCGCTGCAAGTGCTTGCAATAATAGATGGTTACGGCGGTCCTTCGCCCCGTCCCGAGGGGGCCCCTGGGCCGGCTCGCCGAGGCCGTCTCAGCTTGCGGTTCCGAAGGCCGCTCCCTATACTCTTCGCCCTCGAAGTCGAGCGCTGAGGCTCGCGGACCGCACCCGCGGTCGCGGCTCCCCGCCCCTCGACCGGGGTTCGGCATCCGTGGCCGGACGCCGCACCACCACCGCACTCCGGCCCCCTGGGGTCAGCCCCCCGAGCGCCCATGCCGCAGCTCTTCGACGACCGCTTCGAGCGGGTCGTGATCACGCACGCCTTGCGCACGCCGATCGGCAAGTACCTCGGTTCGATGGCGGATCTCTCCGCCGCGGACCTCGGCGCTTCCGTCGTCGGCGACCTGCTCGGCCGCGCCGGCATCGACCCCGCGTCGGTCGGTGAGCTGATCTTCGGCAACGGCCGCCAGGCCGGCGGCGGTCCGAACGTCGCGCGCCAGATCTCGGTGCGCGCGGGCATCCCGGTCGAGACGCCGGCGTGGACCATGAACATGGCCTGCGGGTCCGGATTGAAGTCGATCCTGATGGCCGCCGAGTCGATCCAGCTCGGTCGTGCCGACGTCGCCGTCGCCGGCGGCACCGAGTCGATGTCGGGCCTGCCCTTCTTCCTGCCGAAGATGCGCCAGGGGTACCGCCTCGGCCACGCCAAGGTCGTCGACGCGATGTACCAGGACGGCTTCGTCTGCCCGATCGCGCAGATGGTGATGGGGGAGACGGCGGAGAAGCTCGCGCAGGACCTCGGCATCCCGCGCAGCCGTCAGGACGAGTTCGCGCTCGCCTCGCAGCAGAAGGCCGGCACCGCGATCGCGGCGGGGCGCTTCGCCGACGAACTCTCGCCCGTCGAGCTGACGGACCGCAAGGGCAACGTCACCCGCTTCGACGTCGACGAACACGTCCGCGCCGACACGACGCTCGAGAAACTCGGCAAGCTGCCGGCCGTCTTCGCCAAGGAAGGCGGCACGGTCAGCGCCGGCAACGCGTCGGGGATCACCGACGGCGCGGCCGCCGTGCTGCTGATGACCGAGTCGCGCGCGAAGGACCTCGGGCTCGAGGTCCTCGCCTACATCGGCAAGGGCATGCAGTCCGGCGTCGACCCGAAGATCATGGGCATCGGTCCGGTGCCCGCCGTGCGCGGCCTCGCCGAACGGAACGGACTCGCCGTCCGCGACTACGACCTGATCGAGCTGAACGAAGCCTTCGCGTCGCAAGTGCTCGCCTGCGACCGCGAGCTCGAGCTGCCGATGGACCGCGTCAACGTGAACGGCGGCGCGATCGCGCTCGGGCACCCGATCGGCGCCACCGGCGCGCGGATCGTCGTCACGCTGCTCCACGAACTGAAGCGCCGGGGCGGTGAACACGGCCTGGCGACCTTGTGCATCTCCGGAGGCATGGGCCTCGCCGCGGGATTCCACCGCAGCGGCCTCTAGGAGCCCGTTGAAGAAGCCATTCGGCGCCATGACGGCATCCTCTGCACCATCTCGGCACCTGAAGACTCCGCTGAATCTACGGATTCAGCTGCGTTGCCAGGCACCGACCTGGCACAGATGCTACCGCCCGGTCATCCAAAGCACTTCCTCAACGGACTCCTAGGCGCTCCATCCGGACCCACGAACACGAACGACACTTCCCCCCGAGGACACGAGAGACATGAACATCAAGAAAGTCGGCGTCGTCGGCTGCGGCCTGATGGGCCACGGCATCGTCCAAGTCGCGGCCCAGGGCGGCTGCGAGGTGATCGCGCTCGAGACCGAGCAGGCGTTCCTGGACAAGGGCCTCGGCCGCATCCAGAAGAGCGTCGCGAAGCTCGCCGAGAAGCAGGTCGAGAAGGGCAAGCTCGACGAAGCGCAGGCGAAGGCCTTCGTCGAAGGCACGCTCGGCCGCATCAAGGGTTCGACGAACAAGGCGGACCTCGCGGACTGCGACCTCGTGATCGAAGCGATCGTCGAGAACCTCGACGTCAAGAAGGCGCTGTTCGCCGAGCTGGGCAAGCTCTGCATGGCCGATACGATCTTCGCCTCGAACACCTCGTCCTTCCCGATCGGCGAGATGGCCGACGCGTCCGGACGCCCTGCGCGCTTCGTCGGCCTGCACTTCTTCAACCCGGTGCAGCTGATGCGCCTCGTCGAAGTCGTGCGCACCGACAAGACCGACGAGAACGTCTTCGCCGCCGCGCGCGCCTTCGGCGAGTCCTGCGGCAAGACGCCCGTCTCTTGCAAGGATACGCCCGGCTTCGTGGTGAACCGCCTGCTGGTTCCCTACATGACCCAGGCGCTGCTGATGCTCGAGCGCGGCGACGCGACGAAGGAAGACATCGACACGGCCATGCAGCTCGGCTGTGGCTACCCGATGGGCCCGCTCACGCTGACGGACTACGTCGGCCTCGACACCACCCTGTTCATCCTGCAGGGCTGGAAGGAACGCTACCCGAACGAACCCGCCTTCGAAGTGCCGAAGATCCTCGAGCGCCTCGTTTCCGAGGGCAAGCTCGGTCGCAAGACCGGCGAGGGCTTCTACAAGTGGGACGGTGACAAGAAGTCATGATCTGCACTGCTGCACTGCTCGCGTTGATCCCGGCGCTCGCCGGTGAACCGCAGATCGAGTGGTCCGCGCCGGACCTCTACGTCGACGGCGTGTCCTTCGAGGTCAGCGTCACCGTGACGGCGCCGGCGGACGGCGCTCCCGTCGCCGGCTGGATGTTGACCCCGTCGGCCTTCACGGTGAACGGCAAGCCGCTCGCCGAGCGCACGGGGACCGAAGTGGTCTCGCTCGCCGGCGGCTCGAAGCTCGAGCTGAAGTACGACCTCGCGCCCGCGATCGTCGCCTCCGGTCTCGTGACGACGGAGAACTTCAAGCTCGCCTACGCCAAGGAGTACCTGGACGCGGCGGCGACCGACATCGAAGTGCTCGCGCCGGCGCCCGAAGGCCTGAACTTCATGGAGATGCCCGTCGATCAGCTCGAGAAGTACTGGGTCGTGATCGTCACGAACCAGGGCTCGATGATCGCCGAGTTCTGGCCCGACGTCGCGCCGAATCACGTGCGCAACTTCCTCGACCTCTCGTACACCAAGTTCTACGACGGGCTGAAGTTCCACCGCGTGGTGGCCGGCTTCATGATCCAGAGCGGCTGCCCGCTGGGGACGGGGACGGGCTCGGGGCCGCGCCACTTGAACGCGGAGTTCAGCCAGAAGCGCCACGTGAGGGGCGTGCTCTCCGCGGCGCGCCTCGGCAACGACATCAACTCGGCGACCAGCCAGTTCTTCGTCGTCCACGGCACCGCGCCGGGACTCGACGGCAAGTACTCCGCCTTCGGCAAGCTGGTCAAGGGCGAGGACGTGCTCGACAAGATCGCGACCTGCAAGGTGCAACGCAGCCCCAGCGGCGAACCGTCGCAGCCCGTCGAACCTCAACTCCTGCTGCGCGCGGTCGTCGTCAAGGCGCCCGCGGAGAAGCCGGCCGCCGGCAACTAGCCGCAACCCCCTGACGCGAACAAGGCAACCAGAGATGGCCACCCTCGACACCTCCGTGACCGCGGTCCTCAAGACCACGGCCGGCGACATCAAGCTCCAGTTCTATCCCGATACGGCACCGCGCCACGTCGAGAACTTCCTGACGCTCGCCGCCAAGGGCTTCTACGACGGCACGATCTTCCACCGCGTGATTCCCGGCTTCATGATCCAGGGCGGTTGCCCGGACGGAACCGGCATGGGCGGACCGGGCTACAAGGTCGCGCAGGAGTTCAACGACATCCACCACGAGCGCGGCATCCTCTCCGCCGCGCGCGCGCAGGATCCGAACTCCGCGGGCTCGCAGTTCTTCATCTGCCACGGCGAGGCCGGCTTCCTCGACCGCCAGTACACGGCCTACGGGAAGATGATCGAGGGCGACGAAGCGCTCGACACGATCGCCAACGCTCCTTGCCGCCGCGGCGGCGAGGGTTCCAGCCCCGTCGAACCGGTCACGATCGAGTCGATCGAGATCATCCGCTCGAAGTAGCGCCGCGCGAGGAACACACCATGAGCTACGAGAACATCCTGGTCACCACGGAAGGCGGCGTCGGCAAGGTCGTCGTCAACCGTCCGAAGGTGATGAACGCGCTGAACCACCAGACGCTGACGGAGATGAGCCACGCCTTCGACGCGCTGGCGAACGACGACAGCGTGCGCGTGGTCGTGATCACGGGCTCCGGCGACAAGGCGTTCATCGCCGGCGCCGACATCAACGAGCTCGCGAAGATGGAGGCGATGGGGGCGAAGGACGTCGCGTTCTTCGGCCAGCAGGTCTTCACCAAGCTCGAGCGCATGGGCAAGCCGACGATCGCGATGATCAACGGCTTCGCGCTCGGCGGCGGCATGGAACTGGCGCTTGCTTGCACCCTGCGCACCGCGTCGAGCACGGCGCGCGTCGGCCTGCCCGAAGTCAGCCTGGGGATCATCCCCGGCTACGGCGGCACGCAACGCCTCGCTCGCGTCGCGGGACCCGGCGTCGCGCGCGAGTGGGTCCTCACCGGCGACATGTACAGCGCCGAAGAAGCGCACCGCGTCGGCGTCGTGAACCGACTCTTCGCTCCCGAGGAGCTCGAAGAGGGCACCATGAATCTCGTCAAGACGCTCCTCTCCCGCGCCCCCGTCGCCCTGCGCCTCGGCATGGAAGCGATCACGCGCGGCATCAACATGTCCCAAGCTGACGGTGAGATCATGGAGTCCGACATGTTCGGCCTCGCTTCGACCACCGCCGACATGCGCGAAGGCATGACCGCCTTCCTGGAGAAGCGCAAGCCCGCCTTCACGGGCAAGTAGGCGACGCGCCCGCGCGACTCACACCTTCGCCGAGGGCCGCTGCGGTTCTCGGCCACCGCACATTGGCGGGCAAGCTGCCCGCTCGAAGATCGAGGTTGAACGAATGAGCAACGAAATCGTCATCGTCGGAGGAGCCCGCACGCCCATGTGCGAGTACTCCGGTACCCCCGGCTACGGCAAGCTGGCTGACGTCACCGCCATCGACTTGGCCGCGCACGCCGGCAAGGCCGCCATCGCCCGCGCGAAGGTCGACCCCGAGTCGATCGAGCACGTCGTGATCGGCAACGCTCTGCAGACCTCGATGGACGCGATCTACGGCGCGCGCCACGTCGGACTGAAGGCGGGCACGCCGCAATCGGCCGGCGCGCTGACCGTGAACCGCCTGTGCGGCTCCGGCATCCAGTCGATCGTCAACGCCGCGCAGATGATCCAGCTCGGCGAAGCGACCACGGTGCTCGCCGGCGGCATGGAGAACATGTCGCAGGCGCCCTACGCGCTCTACGGCGGCCGCACCGGCTTCAAGTTCGGCGTGCAGCCGCAGCTGCAGGACACGCTGTTCGGCTCGCTGCGCGATCCGCTCGCCGACCTCTACATGGCGCAGACCGCCGAGAAGGTCGCGAAGACCCGCGGCATCTCGCGCGAGGAACAGGACGCCTACGCGCTACGCTCGCACCAACTCGGCGCCGCCGCCGTCGCGGAAGGCCGCTTCGGCGAGGAGATCGAACCCTATGTCATCTCCGGCCGCCGCGGCGACGTGGTGGTGGACACCGACGACCACATCCGCCCCGAGACGACACTCGAGGGCCTCGCGAAGCTGCGCCCTGCCTTCGGCAAGGACGGCACGGTGACCGCCGGAAACGCGTCCGGCATCGTCGACGGCGCGGCCGCGCTCGTCGTGACGACGGCCGACCGCGCGAAGGCGGACTCGCTCGACGTGATGGCCCGCATCAAGAGCTGGGCGTACGTGGGCGTCGATCCGACCGAGATGGGCATCGGCCCGGTCCCCGCGATTCGAGGCTGCCTCGAGCGCGCCGGCCTTCAAGTCGGCGACGTCGACTACTTCGAGATCAATGAAGCCTTCTCCGCGCAGTACCTCGGCTGTGAGAAGGACCTCGGCCTCGACCGTGACAAGTGCAACGTGAACGGCGGAGCGATCTCGCTCGGCCACCCGCTCGGCGCGACCGGCACGCGCTTGATCCTGACCCTGATGTACCAACTGCGTCGCAGCGGCAAGCGCTACGGCGTCGGCTCCGCGTGCATCGGTGGCGGTCAAGGCATCGCGATGCTGATCGAGAACCCGCAAGCTTAGCAGACCATTGAAGCAGTCATCCGGCGCCATGACCACATCCTCCACTTCGGCTAGGCACCTGAAATCCTCGCCGAATCTGCAGATTCGCCTGCGTTTCCAGGCACCTACCCGAAGCGGATGCTGTGGCCCTTGCATCCGAAGCACTCCTTCAACGGTCTGCTAGAGGTCACGCCATGAATCCCCTGATCAAGACCGGGCCCGACGGGGTCCGCAGCGTCGCGTTGACCCACGGGAAGCGCGTGCTGTTCCTCACCAAGGACCTCGAGCTGATCAAGCAGCAGCTCGCGGGCAAGCTCGACCTCCGCATGGAGGACGTCGACCCGAAGGACCTGCTCGACGACATCAACACCGACGTCATGACGCCGGCGTGGGTGTGCTTCCGTCACAAGCCGGAAGACATCGCGCTGGACGCCTACGCCGGTCTGATGGACGAGAACGGCCAGCGCGTGTTCGGCACGCGTGCGCTGATGGACGGCAACTTCGAGGTGATCGTCTCCGGCCAGCGCAAGGGCACCGGCTCGAGCCGCGAGACGGCCCCGCAGTGCGAGAAGTGGTCGGGCATCAACCTGGTCATCGCCAGCTCGTTCGCGCCGATCCACGAGCGCAACAACCTGAACCTCGGGCAGCTGATGGGCGACCACGCCCAGCTCGCGCGCCTGCAGGCCGGAGAGTCGATCCCGCTCGAGGAGTTCAGCGGCCGCTTCGACCCCGTCGCGAAGGCGACTCTCGAAGCGGGCGGCCTGTTCCCCTTCGCGAAGGCGGTCGCTCGCGGTGATGAAGCCGTCGACGCGCCGAACACGCCGAAGCGCGCGATGACGATGGCCGAGAAGATCATCGCCTCGCACCTCGTCGACGCTCCGAAGGGCGCGTGCGTGAAGCCGGGCGACTCCTGCCTCGTCAAGGTGGACGGCGGCTACAGCCACGAGTTCACCACGGCGCAGGTGCACTACTTCCTGCAGCAGGAGTACGGCGAGGGTTACAGCCTCCCGAACCCCGCGAAGTTCGGCGTCTTCGAGGATCACCTGCTCTATGCGGACGGCGTGAAGAAGATGATGCCGTTCGTCGACAAGATCCAGACGCTGCGCGACCTGCAGAACGAGTTCCAACGCCACACCGGCGTGCGCGACTACTCGGCGAAGGACGGCATCTCGCCCGGCATCTGCCACCAGGTCGCGCGCGAGGAATTCATCGATCCCGGCGACTTCATCCAGGCGACCGACTCGCACACCTGCATGGGCGGCGGGTCGAATGCGCTCACCTGGGGCGTCGGCGCGACCGAGTACGCCGGCCTGATCCACGCGGGTTTCACCAACGTGCGCGTGCCCGAGTCGATCCGCTTCGAGCTCCACGGCGCATTGCCCGAAGGCGTCACCGCGAAGGACCTGATCCTGCACATCCTCGCCACCTTCTCGGTGCGTGAGGACACGCTCGATCGCGTGATGGAGTTCGGCGGTCCCGGCCTCAAGAACATCTCCGTCGACGAACGCGCGACGCTGACCAACATGGCGACCGAGTGCTCGGCGAAGTCGGGCATTTGCGAAGGCGACGACCAGCTCGCCGAGTGGATCGCCGCACGCCGCGAAGGCGTGACCCCGGCGCAGGTCGCCGCGCGCTTCGTCTCCGCCGATCCGGGCGCCGAGTACACCGGAGGCGTCCACCGCATCGACCTGGACACGATCCAGCCGATGGCGGCGACCCCCGGCGACCCGACCTACGGCAAGAACATCGCCGACCTCGGCGACGTCGCGATCGACATCGCGTACGGCGGTTCGTGCACGGCGGGCAAGGAAGAGGACCTGGACATGTACGCCCGGGTGCTCTCCGAGGCGCTCGAGAGCGGCCGCAAGATCGCCGACGGCGTGCAGATGTACATCCAGTACGGCAGCAAGACCGTCGCGGAGTACGCCCGCAAGAAGGGCTACCTCGACGTCTTCGAGCGCGCCGGCGTGCGCGTGATCGATCCCGGCTGCGGTGCGTGCATCGGCTGCGGTCCGGGCGTCTCCGAGTCCGCCGATCAAGTGACGGTGAGCGCGATCAACCGCAACTTCCAGGGCCGCAGCGGCCCCGGGAAGCTCTACCTCGCTTCCCCCCTGTCCGTCGCGGCGAGCGCCGTCGAAGGACGCATCACCAGCTACCGAGCCGGAATGTTCCGCGTGCCGACGCACGCCTGATCCGGTCCCAGAAGAAGAACGAGAACGACATGGCTGAGTACGACATTGCAGTGATCGGCGGCGACGGCATCGGGCCGGAAGTGACCGCGCAGGCGATGAAAGTCGTCGACGCGGCGGCCGAGGTCTACGGCTTCAAGCTGAACAAGACCGAGTATCCCTTCGGCAGCGAGCACTACCTGAAGACCAACGAGATCTTCCCCGACTCGGCCTTCGAGGAAGTGAAGGACAAGCGTGCGATCTACCTCGGCGCGATCGGCGACCCGCGGCTCCCCGTCGGTCTGATCGAGTACGGGATCATCGCGCGCATGCGCTTCGACCTCGACCTCTACATCAACCTGCGCCCGATCCAACTGTACGACGAGCGCCTCTGCCCCCTGAAGGACAAGGGGCCCGAGGACGTCGACATGATCATCGTGCGCGAGAACACCGAGGGCGCCTACGCCGGCATGCACGGATTCGCGCACAAGGGGCAGGATCTCGAGGTGGCGACGCAGACCATGGTCTACACGCGCCACGGCGTCGAGCGCGCCATCCGCTACGCCTTCGACCTCGCGCGCGAGCGCAACAAGCGCAAGACCGTGACCCTGATCGACAAGGCGAACGCCGTCCGCGCCCAGGACCTCTGGACGCGCGTCTTCGCGATCGTCGCGAAGGACTACCCGGACATCAAGACGGAGCACGCGTACATCGACGCTGCGTGCATGTGGATGATCAAGAACCCGGAGTGGTTCGACGTCGCCGTCACGACCAACCTGTTCGGTGACATCATCACCGACCTCGGCGCGATGGTGCAGGGCGGCATGGGCATCGCGGCCTCCGGCAACATCCACCCCGGCAAGGTCTCGCTGTTCGAGCCCATCCACGGCTCGGCGCCGAAGCACGCGGGCAGGAACGTGGCCTCGCCCGTCGCCGCGATCCTCGCCGGCTCCATGATGCTGAACTACCTCGGCGAAAAGACTGCCGGCAACGCGATCGAGCAGGTCGTGCGCGGCCTCTTCAAGACGCAGCGCCTCAAGGGCGTCGGCACCGGCGTGCACGGAACGTCGGAGGTCGGCGAGATGGTGACGAGCGAGCTGCGCGCCGCCGCCACCAGCGCCTGAGGACACACGTCTCGCAAGAAGAGACCCCCGCGCGGTACTCGCCGCGCGGGGGTCTCTGCATTCGGTCCTGAAGTACCGTGCGGTAGACGATTGTTCCCTACTTCGGGGCGCCGGCTTCCTTCGCTTCCTTGCCGCGGCGGCGATCGATGCGCGCGTCGCGAACCTGCTTGGCGTACTTCGCCGGGTCCTTGTCGAAGGACTTGACGCAGCCCTTGCAGCAGAGGCGAACGAGCGTCGGACCGTACAGGCGATCAATCGGTTGCCCCATCGATCCGAGCTCTTCGCCGCTGATCGGACAGGTCGTCAACGGGTAGGTCTTCGTCTGTTCGGCGATCCAAGCCTTGTCGACGGCCTGGGTCACGCGGTCCGGGTTCTTGAGGAACCCGCTCTTGCAGTCCTCACAGCACAGGCGGTAGTAGCGCATGCCGTAGACCATGTCGTACGGCTCCATCTTTCCGCCCTCGGCGACCTCGTTGCCGCTGATGGGGCAGCTAGTCAAGGGCCACAGCGGCTTCTGCTGCGCGACCACCGCGCGCTCGATCTTGGCTCGGGCGCTCGAGGGGTCGGCGGCGATCTTCGCCGCGCACTTCTTGCAGCAGGTGCGGTACAGGTTCCCGTCGACTACCGTGTTCACTGCGTCGTCTCCGAGTTCTTCGCCGCTGATCGGGCAAGTCGTGAGCGGGTAGAAGGGGAGCTGCGCGGCGATCACGGCGTCGTCGGCGGCCTTCTTGGCCTCCTCGGTCTGCACGGCGGGCTTCTGCTCGTCCGCGCCCTTCTCCTGTGAGGCGTGAACGGCGCCGGCGAGCGCGAGCGTAGACAGTGCGGAGATCAGGAGCGCGGCGCTCCAGCGTGTGATGAGAGTCTTCATGTTCGAGTTCCTGTGGGGTCAGTTCGCGTACTTGACGCTGCAGCCGTAAGGCTTGGAAGTCTGGACGCTGGCGGGGCGGCCCGCGACCAGGTCGTCGAGCACCTGCTCGACGTAGGGTTTCAGCTCGCCACCGTCGGACACCTTGCCGAAGCCTGCGTTGTCCAGGCCGCCGGCGTAGACCAGGGTGCCCCCCGTGTCGATGACGAACATGTGCGGCGTGGTCTTCGCCTGATACTTGCGCCCGGTCTCACCGGTCTCGTCGAGCAGCACGGGGTAGTGGAAGCCGTATTCCTGCTTCGACGCGGCGTTCAATTCGAGACCGGTTCCTTGTTTTCCTGGTGCGCCCGAGTTGATCGCGTACCAGACCACGCCTTCCGCGGTCCAGCGATCGCCCATCGAGCGCAGCGGTCCGTCCTCGCCGTGGGCGTAGACGACGAACGGGCACTTCGGGTTGTACCACTCGAGCACGACGATCTTGCCCTTGTGGTCGGACAGCTTGTGGCGGTTGCCCTCGAGGTCGCGCAGCGCGAAGTTCGGGGCCGGAGCGCCGACCTCGGCGAGCGTGGGCGGCGTGGCGTCGTCGATCTCGAAGGCTCTCGTCGTGTCGTCGAGCTGCACGCCTTCGATGTTCTCGCTGTTGCCGCCGGAGTTGCAGGCGATCAGCCCGAGCAGTCCGGCGAGCGCGGCGGTGGGGATGCGGTTCAGCTTCATCGTGTCTCCTTCTCGTGGGCGCGCGGCCGGGTGAGGTCCAGGTCGTAGAACGCGGTGCCGTCCTTCCGTTCGACGGCGAGGAGCCCGCGGACGCGCGGTACCGGGTGGTCCAAGGTCGGGCGCAGACTGTACCACCGGCGCAGGAAGCAACGCTCGTCGAGCGTCTCCACGCTCTCGCGAACGAACTCGACGCCCTCCTCCAGTTCAGGGTAGAAGCGGTAGAGACCCGTCGCGGGCGCGACCTGAACCAGGACCGGCTCGTCCGGTGATCCTTCCCAGCGCGCTTCGGCCCCCGCGAGGTTCATGAAGGGCTTCGGGAGGCGGAGCAGCGAGGCGCCGAAAGCCTCGAGGACCTCGCGGCCCGGATGCTCCTGCGTAGAACGCGGGATGGTCAGCGCGGCCTTGCCGTCGCCGCGCTCACACTCCTCCCTGCAGACGAGCCACTTCGAGCGCGCCTCGAAACGGAAAACCGTCGCATCGCCGAGCTCGTCCGGCGCCGTGACGGTCCAGAAGAGCACGACCTCGTCCTCGTAGCCGAAGTTGACGAGGTCGCCGGGTTGCGGGAGTCGCATCGGGCCGGGGAACAGTAGCGGACCGACCTCGAAACCGTCCGGCGCCTCGAGCGTCGCTTCGGTCGCCAGCCCCGAATCGCCGGGGTTCTTCCAGTAGATGTGCCAGTGCGGCGAGAGCTTGTAGCGCAGCCCGACGAGGAAGCTGTCGCCCGGCGCGATCGCGTCGCGTCCGCCGAGCAGCTGCAGGCGAACGCGCGGCGGTTCGGGGCGCGCTTCGGGTCGTTGCTGCGGTGCGGCGGCGGACGGGAACAGGGACAACAGCAGGCTTCCGGCGACGGCGGTGAGGATCGTTCGCATGCGCTCAGCCTACGGCTCGGACGCCGGCTTGTGAGGGCTAGGGCGCTTGTTGCTCCGCCAAGCAGTCCAGTCGTTCCGCCACGCCTCCCCGATTCTGGGAGTGCATCGCTTCCCGCAGCGCGCGACGCGCTTCCGATGCCCGCAGCGCGACAGGATCGGCGGCGAGGCGGCGGAGGCGCCCGACGAGCTCGCCGTCCGCGTACAGCCCCGCGGCGTGCCACGCTTCGGGCAGCACCTCCGGGTAGGCGAGGCGCGCGGGCAGGAGCGGCGCGCAGCCGGCCGCGAGCGCCTCCGCGACGGCGATGCCGTAGAACTCGTGGCTCGCCGTCGAAGCGACCACGTCGCAGGAGCCGACGAGCGCCAGGTATTCGTCGCGCGACTCCGCGAAGCCGTCGTGCGCGATCACCGGTCCGAGCGCGGCGAGCTCCGCCTCCAGGCCGTCCGGCGAGCGCGCGCCGCGCTCGCCGAGCAGCACCAGCTCGAGCCCCGCGCCCGCAAGCACCGCCTCGCGCACGGCGCGTAAGAAGTGCACTGGTTGCTTGTCGTGCTCGAAGCGGTGGGGGAACAGGACGCGCAGCGGACCGTCGCCGCCGCGTCCGAGCGGGATCGACTCCCACTCGACGCCGGGCGGGATCACGCGCGCGCGGTCCAGCGCCGCGGCGAAGTCGGCGCGCGGGCTCGGTCGCGGCAGTGCGGCGAGGAACTCCTCGCCGGCGGCGCGGAACTCGTCCGCGTGGAATCGAGAGTTGAAGACGAGCGCGTCGGCGCGCAAGCACGTAACGAGGTTCGTCCAGCCGAGGTGCCCGTCGCGTTCGACGCCGTCCGCTTCGGGGTAGGTGAGCTGGTTCTCGTGGAAGTACGCGACCGTCGGAACGTCCGCCCAGCTCGGCGGCAACATGCCGAGCAAGGCGGGCAGGTCGACGTAGTCCGTCACGAACAGCACGTCGGGCCGCGCGCGTTCGGCTCGCGCGAGGCGGCGCGCGAACTCCCACGGCGCTGACCGCATGCGCCAGCGCCAGTGTCGCGGCGCGAGGCCCAGCACCTCGACGTCGTGCGCGGAGCGGGCCGCCCAACCCTCGAGGAAGGCGGCGTGCGATCCGCCCATCCACGGCTCGAGGCACAAGATGTCGAGGGTGCGCGCGCTCACGCGGCAGAGAGTAGCCGGAAGCCGTGGAACGGGCGAGGCTCGGCGGCTCACGGCGCGCCGCCCGAGGATAGACTGGCGGGCTACCACGAAGAGGAACCCACTTGGCCGGACGCAAGAAGTACAGCGTGATGCGCGACCCCGTTCACGGGGACGTGTACTTGACCCACGAGGAACTGACGATCCTCGACACGCGCGAGATGCAGCGCTTGCGCGGCGTGAAGCAGCTCGGGACGGCGCACCTCGTCTACCCGGGCGCCTTGCACACGCGCTTCGACCACTCGATCGGGGCGCTGCACGTCACCCAGGCGATCATCGATGCGGTGAACCTCTCGTTCGAGCTGAACCCGGCCGGGCTGATCGGCGTCAGCGAGGAAGAGGCGCGCGTGATCCGCATCGCGGCGCTCGTGCACGACATCACGCACATCCCCTTCGGGCACAATATCGAGGACCAGGACGGCATCTTCGAGCGCCACGACTCGCGCTACCGCTTCGAGCGCATGCTCGGGCCGTCGACCGAGGTGGGGAAGGTGCTCGCGCAGCTCGGCGTCGCGGCGGACGTGCTGTCGATCCTCGCGCCGATTTCGGCGGACTCGGGAGTGCCGCCGTACTGGTCGCAGATCGTCGGCGGGACGGTCGCGGCCGACATCCTCGACTACCTCGCGCGCGACGCGTACTTCACCGGCCTGAGGCTGATGGTCGACCCGCGCGTGACGAGCTACTTCAAGGTCGACCGTCAGACGGGCAATCTGTTCATCGACCTGACGAAGCACGACCTGCTGCGCGAGGACATCCTGTCCGAGATCGTGCGCATGCTCGAGGCGCGCTACTACTTCTCCGAGCGCGTCTACTACCACCACGCGAAGGTGGCCGCCGGTGCGATGCTGGCGCGCGCCGTGCAGGTCGCGCTGAAGGCGGGCGTGGTGCAGGAGTCCGACTTCTACGACCAGACCGACTCATCGGTCGTCGACCTGCTCGAGCGCCGCAGCGCGAATGCCGACGCGAAAGCGCGCGCGGACGTGAACGAGATCCTCGACGCGCTGCGCTCGCGGCGCCTGTGGAAGCGCGCGTGCGTCTTCCCGCGCTACGAGAACGAGGACGTGCAGGAGAGCCTGGTCACGCGCTTCTTCGCCGAGGGCGGAGCGGCCCAGCGTGCCGAGGTCGAAGACCGCATCCGCGACCTGGTGCGCTTCGCCACTGGGCGCGAGCTGCGCGTCGCCGTCTACTGCCCGGCGAAGCGCATGCAGCTCAAGGAAGCGCGCACGCACGTCCGTTGGCCCGGTCGCACCGGCGTGCATCCCTTGTCCGAGTTCTCCGCCGAAGTGCCGCGCCTCGCCGATCTGGAACGGAGCTACCGGAACCTCTGGAAGTTCTACGTCTTCGCGGACACCGCGGACCCGGCGCTGCTGCGCAAGGTGCAGGAGATCGCCAAGCAGGAACTCGAGGGCGCCACGAACGCCTACACGACCGGCTGAACCGGCGTTTGACGTAACTCCAACGCGGAGGCGAGAAGCCGCGGAGGCGAGCGCCGAAGTAGGAAGTACCGTGCCGTAGTCGTTTGTTCCACGACCGCCCGAACCATTGGCCCGGCCAGCGACCCTGCGCGGTCATGGAACAAACGACTACGGCACGGTATTTCCCAGTTCGGCGCTCGACGCCCGCTCACCAGGTTGCCCTCATGACACGCCCGAATCGACGCCACGTCCTGTCCGCCGGCCTCTGCCTCCCGTTCGCCCACGGCTTCGCCGATCCGCTCGCGCTCCAGGCCGAAGGGGGCGGGCGGGGCAAGCGACTGCTCGTCCTCGGCGGCACGCGCTTCCTCGGCCCGGCGATCGTGAAGGCGGCGCTGGAGATGGGGTACGAGGTCTCGTTGTTCAACCGCGGCAAGTCGAACCCCGAGCTGTTCCCGGAGCTCGAGCACTTGATCGGTGACCGCGACACGGGCGACTTGAAGGCGCTCGAGACCGGCGAGTGGGACGTCGTCGTCGACACCTCCGGCTACGTCCCCGACCACGTCAAGCAGACGGCTGAGTTGCTCGCGGACCGCGTGCAGCACTACGTGTTCGTCTCGACGATCTCGGTCTACGCGGACTTCGGCGCCGCGAACACCGACGAGTCGGCCGAGGTCGGGACGGTGACCGCGGAGGAGCTCGAGGCGACGAAGACGATCGGCGACAGCTTCCGCGGCGGGGGACAGCTGTACGGGCCGCTCAAGGCGCTCTGCGAACAAGCGGCCGAGGCCGCGATGCCCGGGCGTGTGTCGAACCTGCGCTCCGGCTTGATCGTCGGGCCGGAGGACAACTCGGACCGCTTCACCTACTGGTGCGCGCGCATCTGGAAGGGCGGCGACGTGCTCGCGCCCGGCGCGCGCGACGCGGGCGTGCAGTTCACCGACGTGCGCGACCTCGGGCGCTTCTGCGTCGTCGCCGGCCGCGACCGCCGCGCGGGCGTGATGAACACCGTGGGCTTCGCCTTCCCCGTCTCGATGGAGGAGGTCCTGCTGGGCGCGAAGATCGTGATCGGATCCGACGCGCGCTTCACCTGGGTCGACGACGAGTTCCTCGTCGAGCAGAAGGTCGGACCGTACATGGAGATGCCGCTGTGGCTGCCCGCGGAGATGCGCGGGCACTTCGACAACACGCGCTGCTTGGAGGCGGGTCTGATCTGCCGACCGATCGGCGACACGATCCGCGACACGCTCGCGTGGCACCTCGAGGAGCGCGGACCCGACTACCGCTGGACGCGCGTCGGCATCAACGAGGACCGCGAGGCAGCGCTGCTCGAGGCGTGGCGCGCGCGCTAGGGAACGTACCGTGCCGTATCTGTTTCGACCATGATCCGCGCCCAACGGCCGGCTACAGCTGGCCGTTGGGCGCGGATCATGGTCGAAACAGTTACGGCACGGTACGTTCCCGATCTGACGCCGGATGCCGTCTTGTCTGCAGGAAGTCCCGGGATTCTCCGCGAGAGAAGGTCGGCGCAACATGTGACGGACGCACTGCTTACGGCGCCTTGCGCTTCGCGCCTGCGGGTTGCGGGTTGCGGGTTGCGGGTTGCGGGTTGCAGTGGCAGCCTCGGCGAACAAGGAGGCGGGGGCTCGCTACCACTTTCCCGCCCTCGCCATCGACGACCTGGAGCAGGAGAGGCCCAGCAATGTGGAAGTTCAGTTCAAGTATTCGACGCGCGAAGACCTTGATCGCGGCAGGGATGATCACGACAGCTTCCTCGTTCTTCTTCGTCACGAACGAGGCCGGGGCTGCTGATGCGTGCCCAACGGACAACCCGACGATCACTGTCAACATCCCGAATCTCTCCGGCTGTGGTGCCACGCAAGCGAGGGCGCTCGGAGCGGCCCTCATCGCGGCATCCGGTGTCGTCTGCAGCGAGTGCCCTGACGGCGAGAAGTGCCAGACACTCATCGGATTCGATGGAGTGCTGATTGGGGCTCAGTGGTACACGATCGAGATCGAGATCTTGGGCATCAAGGTCACTCTGCACTGCTTCACGAACGGAACGGCTACGGGGAAGCTGGACGTCGACTGTGACACCTGCGAGTAGCGGGTGGCGGCTTCGTGTTCCTGCATCGATCCCGTGCAAGCCGGAACATCCGACTGCTGGCTGTTCTGCTTGGCGTACTCGCACTAGGGCTATCGTGGTTCCTCTCCGACGTCGGTTTCGGATCTGCGAACCAGTCCGCTTCCGATCTCCCGAGTGGGACGGGCTCGCACGGACGACGGGTCGGGGTCGAGTTGCCGCGCAGCACTGTCGACATTGCCTCGCATGGCCCGGACTCGAGACGTGATCTCCCCGAGTGCGATGAAGTCAGCCCACGGACCCTGGTCGTTCGAGTCCGGAATGTGGAGACGGGGGAGTTGGTGCGGGATGGCTCGATTCAACTCGTCGCCGCCGCAGGCCTCGAGTTCGTTCCCTCTAACGATCCGAAGAGCTCTGGACACTGGGAAGGGGCGCGGCAGGTACTGGTCTCGGACAACGCCTCCGGGCGGTCCGCGGTAGTTTCTGAGGAGGAGACGGTTCCTCACCTATTGCTCAGAGAGGGTGAATGGCGGGGTCCGGTGCTTCGGGAAGACGCAGTCGTTCGCTGTGTCAGGATAGGAGCCGGCTACGGTGAGATCATCGAAGGCGAGTTCATCCGAGCTGGAACCACGTTCGCGCTCGTGTCAGTCAAGCCGACAGGCTTCGCTGATGTTCGAGTGGTTGATGGGTACAGTGGCATCGACCTCAGCAATGTCGAGATCAAAGCAGTTCGGGAAACCAAACCTCGACCTGGTGGTGCCTTGAAGGTCAGTCTGCGCTTCGGAGGCGACTCTACAGGTCGGGGGGTCGTAGAGTCCGAAGCATCCGAGCCGCCCCTGGGTGCATCGAGTCTGGTCAGTTCTGCAAGTTCACCCGTTCGACTCCCGCTTGCCGCCCATGACCGATCGTTGTGGGTCCGCAGTGATGGATATGCCTGGAAGCGTGTATCTGTGCCGGGAAGGGCGACCTGCGAGCCCATAGAACTCGAGCGCATCACCCGACTGCAGGTACGGATCTCCGGGTCTGAGCGATTGCGGGGAGAGTACGAGGTCCACGTTGTCCGCGATGGCGAGTCGATCGCACTATGGGGGCCGAATCGCAATGACAGGTCATTCTCGATGAGCGGCCTCAGCGAGGGGGTCTACGGCTTGATCCTACAGCACCGCTCAGGAGAACGGTCAGTCACGCTGTATGCCCGAGAGCATGACGTTCGCGGTGCCGGACTCGACCTCGACCTCGACCTTCTTGATCTCGCGAATGCACTTCCCGATCCGGGGCGGCTTTCGGTGCTCGTGAGTCGGGGAGAAAATGCCGTGCTCTCAGGAGCACGGCTGAAGCTCTACGTCTTACCAGTGGCCGACGACGTGCCCTCGGCCCCGTGGTCCGAAGTCGCGCTTCCTTCGGCGGAAGTCGTGGGCGAGGGGCGCAGCGTACAATTCTCGGGCTTGCCTGCGGGGGAGTACCTCGTTGTGTTGACTCCCTGCGGCATTCGGTCTCGAGTGACCGTCGAATCGGACCAGGCCACCTCCTTGAGTCTCGACCTGACAGACTTGTCCTCCGTTACGGTGTGGCCCGTCGACAAGGACGGAGGCTTGCTAGGGTCTCCAGGCCCCCAGTGGGAGCTTCACTGGCGCCCAGTCTCGCCGATGTCCGACTCGATGGAGCTGGGAGGTGTCCTAGGAACAGCGATTGGACGGGCCACCTGGGAGCACGATCACTGGCGCTTCCTGTCGCCGTCCGGCGGCGTGAGGCTGTTCGTCGTAGACGGTGACGGAGAAGCACTGAGCTCTCCAGCGACGCACCAAGTCCGAGGTGGGCCCCAGGAGATCTCACTAGAGGTGGATCGCTCGAGCGTATGCGAATTGCGACTGAGGGTTCGCGGCCTGGACTCCAACGAACTCTCCTTCTTGAAAGCGAACCTCACTAGCTCAGTGTGTGGGAGTTGCTTCGGTGAGTCGCGAGTTCGAGTGCCGGCTATGGCACAACGCGACGGAGGCGAAGTCGTTCTCTTCCTGGAGTTCGACCGAGCGGGTGAGCATCAACTACTGTTTCCACGCATCGGCGCGAAGAGCCCGAGCCGTCAGGAGCCTATTTTGGTCGAGGTCGGCGAGGGCAAGAGGCCTAGTCTCGATGTGGAATGGCGCGCGCGCTAGGGAACGTACCGTGCCGCAACTGTTTCGAACATGATCCGCGCCCAACGGCCGGCTGCAGCCGGCCGTTGGGCGCGGATCATGTTCGGAACAGTTGCGGCACGGTATCACGCGATTCGACTCAGAGCGGCAGCACCCAGATGTTCCGGTACCGCACCGGATTCCCGTGGTCCTGCAACAAGAGCGGCCCGACGGCGGCTTCGTCACCGCTCACGCCGCCCGCCGTCGTACCGGGCAACTCGACGTCGCGGTGGATCATGATGCCGTTCTGCCAGACGGTGACGCGCGCGTTCTCCGTCTTCGCGCCGGACTCGTCGAAGCGCGGCGCGCGGAACAGGATGTCGTAGGTCTGCCAGTTGCCGGCGGGACGCGTGACTTCGTAGTCGGGCGCCTTGATGCCGTAGATCGCACCGCAGCCGTTCAGCGTCGGTCCGTCGCCGTGCGAGTCGAGGACTTGCACTTCGTAGCGACCTTGGATGTAGACGCCGCTGTTGCCGCGGTCCTGACCCAGCGAGCCGGTCGGCGGCGGACGGAACTCGACGTGCATCAGCGCGTCGCCGAAGGACTCGCGCGTCAACACGTCGCCGCCCGAGCCCGCGACTTCCAGCGCGGTGCCGTCGCGCGACCACTGCGGTTCTGATCCGTCGCGGTGTTGCCACGCCGAGACGTCGAGTCCGTCGAACAGCTGAACCGCGCCTTCCGGCGCCGGCGGCAGGTAGTCCGCGCCCGAGATCGCCCAGCCGAGGCCTCCGATCACGTGCTTCAGGAAGCGTTGGTCGCGCCACACGTCCGGGCGGTGTCCGAGCGCCGTGTAGAACACGCGACCCGAACCCCACTCCTTGCACCACGCCAGGTGATGCGGCGTGCCCGGGCGCGCGCTGAGCGTCGCGTCGGCGCTCGTCATGTCGAGCTGCAGCAACGGCCGGTCGGGGTGCGCGTGATGGTCGCGGAACTGGTAGATCTCGTCGTTGATCTCGAAGTGCTCGCCGAGGTGGCGCGTCGCGGGGTGATCGCCGCCGACCACCTCGACCGTCACCGTCTGGTGCCACGGGTGGCCGTCGAAGGTGCCGCCGATCAGCGCGTGGAAGGTCGAGGACTCGTACCAGGTGTCCGTCGCGCAGTGGATGCCGACGAAGGCGCCGCCCTCGCGCACCCAGTCGATGAAGTTCGCGCGCCACTCGTCAGGAACCGGAAGCTCGCCGGTGGTGTAGAAGACGACGGCGTCGTAGCCGGCGAGCCGCGACGGTTCGAGCTCGTTGCAATTCTGCGTCGCGACGACCTCGAAGCGGTCCGCGGCCGCCTCGACCAGCGCCGCCTCCGCGATCGAGAGCGTCTCGGGATCCGGTCGCATGACGACTTCGTGCACGAAGCCCGCCGAGTGCGTGAGGAACAGCACGCGCGGCCGCTTCTCGAGGCTGACGTGTTCCTTGCCGGGCTGGTGGATCAGCGTGTAGTACGCCTCGGCGTGCAGCAGCTCGCCGCCGCTCGCGTCGCGCACGCCGTCCGCGTGCAGCTCGTGCACGTAGTTCTCGCGCAGCCCGTCGACCGTCAGCACGACCTCGCGCGGTCCGGTCACGTGCGCGGCGCGGATCGCCAGCTGTTGCGTGTCGTCCTCGGGCGCGCCGTACTCGGGGTGGTACTCGTAGGTGTACGAGCTCATCGAGTAGCTCGCGGGGTTGCCCGCTGTCTCGGGGTCGACGTCCGCGGTGAACTCGAGCACGAAGCCCGTCTCGGTCGCGCGCATGTGCAGGATCTCGAAGGGCGTCGCGCCGGTGAAGACGATGCGCTCCAGGCCGTTGCGGCGCCGCCCGATCGATGCCCAGCCGCGGTCGGTCTGCCCGACGATCATCGAGCCGTCCGGCGCGAAGGCGACGCGGTTCACGCCGCACGAGAGGCCTTCGACGAAGGGAAAGCACGCGCCCTGATAGTGACCGTCGACCACTTCGAGGTCCGCGCGCATCACCGTCGCGAGCGTCTGGTCGCCGACGAAGAACTGTCCCGCGAAGGGACCGAACTTGCCGCCGCCAGTGTCGAGCGCGATGTCCGCCGCCGACTGCCCCATCTTCTTGTAGGGGAACCAGATCGCGGCCGGTTCGCGCGGCGGACGGTCGTCGGGCGACGCGAGGTCGTCGCGCCAGCGCAAGCTCGCCGGGTGACCGTGCCACGAGCCCTGCTTCAGGTGCGACAAGCGGTTCGTGCCGACGTAGTCGCCCTGGTTGTCGACGTAGAACATCTCGCCGTCGTTCCATGCGGCGATGCCGTTCGGCGAGCGTAAGCCGTCGCAGACCGGCGTCATCGTGCCGTCGGGCGCGATCTTCAGCGCCCAGCCGCGGTAGGGGACCGTCGACTTGCCGAGCGAGCCGCAGAAGCCGACGTTCAGCGTGACCCACGCGTTGCCTTCCGCGTCGAACTTCGGACCGAAGGCGAACTCGTGGTAGTTGCCCGAGACGCCCCAGTCGTCGTTGAAGGTCTCGTAGCGGTCCGCGACACGATCGCCGTCCGTGTCCAGCAGGCGCGTCAGTTCGCCGCGTTGCACGGTGTAGATCGCTTCGCCGTCGTCGTCCACGCGCACCGCCGCGCCGAGCGCTTCGTGCAAGCCGCTCGCGAAGCGGTGGAACTTCACGGCGTTCGGCGGCTCGGCGTAGGCGTCGTCCATCAGCCACACGTCGCCGCGCCGCGTCGTGACGACCGGCGTGCCGTCCGCGAGGAAGGCCAAGCCGCCGACCGCCAGCTCCTCGCCGGGCGGGTTCGGGTACGTCAGCACGCGGTAGTGCTCACGCTCACGCGACGGCGGGAAGTCGCGGTCGAGGTAGTAGTAGAGCTGCGCGTCGTCCGCGTTCGACATCGGCGGGCGCGTGTTGATCTGGAACTCCCAGCCGCCGACCGCTTCCGTGATCTTGAACAGCGCGTGGTTCACGCCGGCCTTCAAGTGCAGCGTCAGGTGGTCGTCGAAGGGGTTCATGCCCCGCGCCGCGTCGTTGTCGTGCACGAGCTCGCCGTTGAGCCACAGGCGCACGCCGTCGTCGGTGCCCATCGTCAATTCGACCGTCTTGTCGACGTCCGAATGCACCGTCGCGTAGAGGTAGCAGATCGCGAAGTCGTTCAGTTCCTCGTCCTCGAAGACGTGCAGGTCGACCTTGCGGTTCGTCAGGTCGCCCTTCGGCACCCAAGTGACGTCGAGTTCTTTCTTACCGACGTAGTGCTTCGACAAGTCCGGGCCGGGGCCGCCCGCCGTCATCGACGCGAGCTCGTCCTCGGGCGGAAGCGGCTTGGCCAGCAGCCCGAGCTCGTGGCCTTCGTAGGGGAAGGGCGACAGCAGGTGCCAGTTGTCCCACTCGCCCGCCGACGGCGCGAGCACGGCAAGCATGTGCTTGAGCGTCTCGGCGCGGGTCGCTTGGCGCTCGTAGGGGATGTCGCCGATCAGGTCCTGCGGGGCCGCGGGTGACCCGATGAGCAGGGCGAGTGCTGTGGAAGCCAAGAGCTTCATTGGACGTCCTCCACCATGACGAACGCGAGTTGATCGGTGTCCGCGTCGAGTTCGATCGCCCAAGTCATGCCGGGCAGATCCTCGACGGGCTCGAACGTCTGCGCGTCGACGAGTTCGCCCCACTGCATCGCGTTGCCGCCGGCGACTTCGACCATTCGTGTGGCGTCGGTGGCGACTCTGACGAAGACCATCTCGCGACCACTCAATCCCGTCAGCCTGAAGTGCCTCCGAATGGTCCGCTCCGGCTGCATGCTGGTGATGATCTGCTCTTCGATCCGGACACCATCCAAGTCACTGTAGAACACAGGGCTTCCATCCCGATCGAGTGCGTACCCGCGGAACTCGGGCGTCGCCTGCTGCGAGAAGTCGGTGTTGAGCCAGATAGCGGGCCCTGGAAGCGCGCGCCACACGACGTCACCGAGCTCGTCGTTCTCCGACCCTCCGCGCCCGGCCCAAGAGCCCGCCGCGTCGAGGAACTCGCCCGTCCACGCGTGCACGAGGCGCGCGCGCTCCGCGTCGTACGCGTAGTGCAGTCCGTTCGGATTCCCGACCGCGATCCCTCGGGCTCCGACTTCCGGCAGGAACGCGCGCATCACCACCGGCCGGTCGCCGACCGCGATGATCATCTCGGAGTCCGCTTCCAAGCCCTCCGGCACCGGCATGAAGTCGCCGAGGTTCATGTACGCCCAGAGCGCGTCCGCTTGCCGCGTCAGATCGCCGTCGAGCACGTCCTTGAAGCTGCTCACGTTCCCTGTGCCGAAGGTCGGCATGCGCGTGCCCGGCTTGTAGCGCTGCGGATCGTGGATGTAGCCGCGCCACCACTCGTAGCGCAGGCGCTCGGCGAAGGCCGTCATGTCCGGACCGTCGGTCGAGAGCGGCGGGAAGTCCTTGTACACGTGGCACGTCACGCAGGCCATCTTGTCGAGGCCCATCAGCTCGCGTCCCGTCATCACCAGCTCGTCGTTCATCACGGGCGGCGCGACGTCGCTGTCGGGGCGCAAGCCTTCCTGCGCGGCGAAGAGCTCCGCCAGTCCGTCCAAGTGATCCGAGCCGAACTGCGGCATGCGCGTCGCCATGTAGGGTCGCGCGGTTCCGGCGTTCGTCAGCACTTCGCGCATCCAGCTCGTCGTCAGCTTGTGGCCGACGCCCGAGAGGTTCGGCGGGAAGCGCCCTTCGTCGCCGAGGTCGGTCTCTTCCTCGGCGGTCCAGAAGTAGACCTTCGCGTCGTCCGGCGGGCCGCCGGCGCTGTCGACGATGTGGCAGGCGCGGCAAGCGTGGCGTTCGAAGGCGCGCGCGAGTTCGTGCGACGGCAAGCCCTCGTCCGCGGAGGTCTTGGGCAATTCGTTCGCGATGAAGCCGACGAGCGCCGCGCGCGTCGCGGCGTCGAGGTCGTAGCGCGGCGACTTCGCGCCTTCCACGCTCTCCGACAAGCACGCCTTGCTCGCGTCGAGTCCGGCGAAGGGAACCGCGGCGGGCAGCAGCGTCAATCCTGCCGATTCGAGCCCGTGGCACCCGCCGCAGTCGCGCGCGACGAACAGTTTGCGGCCCAACGCGAGCTCTTCCTCGGTCGCTGCGCCTTCGAGGTCGCGCGCGGGTCCGAAGTGCGCGCTCAAGTAGTTCGCGATCGCGTCCGCTTCTTCCTCGGAGAGGTTCAGCGACGGCATGCGCCCGTCGGGGTACGACTCGAGCGGATCGCGCAAGAAGGCGGACAGCGCGGCGGGGCGCCACTTGCCGGCGATCGCGCCGAAGGGCCGGAGCGGCGTCTCCGCGGGCAGCTCGTTCGGCGAGTAGGGATCGTCGAGCAGCTCGGCCGGGCTGACGAGCGCGCCGTGGCACGCGACGCAGCCGACGGCGTGGTAGAGATCGCGACCGCGGCGCAGCACTTCGGGCTCCGTCGCGGCGCTCGAAGGCGCGGGCGCCTCGGCGACGCTCGCGAGGAAGCGCGCCAAAGCCGTCGCTTCGCGCTCGACCTCTTCGGGAGTCCCGAAGAGCACGCGCGGCATGTCCGCGTGCGGTTGCACGGCCGCCGGATCGGTGAGCCAGTCGCGGATCCACGCCGTCCCCGCGCGCTGCGCGGCGTGGTCGAGCACGGGCGCGCGACGTTGGACCTGCACGCCGTGCTCCTCCAACTCGTCGCTCGGGTGACAGTTCCAGCAGCCCTTCTTCTCGAGCAGGGCTTCGTACTCGACGCGCGTGCCCGCCGTCCCTTCAAAGGCGACCAGCGCGCGCGATGAGATCGGCTCGGGCGGGAAGCCGCCGCCCTCGTCGAACTCACGCTCCCACAGCACCCTTCCGCGCACCGCGCCATCGGCGAGCGTCGTCCAGGCGATCGACATCTCGAAGGGCGAGCCGTCCGTCTCGAACCACTCCGTCACGAACTCATGGCGCTCGGGAACGCGCTTGGGCCCGAACTGGTCGTCGTGCCAGACCTCGAAGCTCGGCGCGTCCTCACCGCCGTCCGTGTCTCCGAGCTGCATGTTCACCGCGAGGTTCTCCGCGCTCACGTGCAGGCGATAGCGACCCGGCAGCGGCGGCTGCACCGTCGCTTCGTAGCGCACCGACTCGCCGGCGACCGAACCGTCCGCGCGGAACAGCCCGGGCGAGGGCGCGAGCGCCACGGACTCGGTGCCGCTGCGCGTGACCGACCAGCCGCGCTCTTCACGCGCGACGTCTTGCGACGAGTGCCACGCGAACGAGACACCGGCCAGCAACGCGGCCGCGAGCGTGGCCCGCGGCCGGAAAAGGGGGGAGAACGTCATGGGGTTCCTCGAGGGGAAGGGACCCGCCCAGTCTAACCGCGCCCCGCATCCACGCTCCACGCCGGAGCATGGGAGTGTCCCCGCGCAGTGTGCTTCGCCTTCGCGCGAAAGTGGGGAGCGACGGCGCGGGCGGCTGCGGCCGCTCGCGCGGTCGAGCCAGAGTTTCCCCCGAAGGTCGCGAAGGGGGCTCTGCGGCACGCGACGCTAGAAGCAACGTGCATCCCCCGGGCGGCTGACGACAAGGCCCGAGGAAGAACGAACCACGACCCCGCGCGGCCGACGAACCAGAAGAAGGAGTCGACCGCCAGCCTTGGCTTCCAGCCGAAGGACGGCTTTCGACCGCGCGCGGTTCGATCGGTGCGCGGCCGGAGGCTGCGTTGTCGTCGGATCGTCCGTTGGTCTCGGCGCCGGGTTGGGTGCCCTAGGATCCCAGGTCTTTGCTCGAACTCGCCTGCGGGTGGAGCTCGGTCTTTCGCGCCTTCGCGTGAGCTGCCGGGGAGCTGCAGGTTGCTTCTAGCGTCGCGTGCCGCAGAGTCCTTTCGCGCTTTCGCGTGGAACCTCTCCGTCGACCGTGCGGGTGGTCTCTGGTGCTCGTGGGCTGCTCGACCTCGGAAGCGCGCTTCCGACAAGAACGGCGCCCACCCGCCGGAGCGGATGGGCGCCGCACATCAGGAGACAGTCGTGCGTGCTGGTCGTCGGGCGGATCAGTTCGTGACGTCTGCGGCGGTGCCGTGGACGGGGAAGGAGGCGCCGGGGAGGTCGGACGAGGGTTGAGGGTCGGTCTTCCACGGACCTCCGAAAAGGAAGCGCAAGCCGCGCGAGATGTCGTCCAGCATCAAGTAGCCGGCGGGCACGATGATCAGCGTGATCGCCGTCGCGAAGATCACGCCGAAGGCCAGCGAGATCGCCATCGGGACGAGGAACTGGGCTTGCACGCTCTTCTCGAGCATCAGCGGCGTCAGGCCCGCGAAGGTCGTGAGCGAGGTGAGCAGGATCGGGCGGAAGCGTTCCGTGCCCGCGACGCGCGCGGCGTCGATGATCGCGAGGCCCTCTTCGCGGCGTTGGTTGACGAAGTCGACCAGCACGAGGCTGTCGTTCACCACGACGCCCGCCAGCGCGAGGATGCCGCACATCGAGAGCACCGAGAGGTCGACGCCCATGATCAGGTGGCCGACGATCGCTCCGACGATGCCGAAAGGGATCGCCGACATGACGATCAGCGGTTGCACGTAGCTCTTGAACGGCACTGCCATCAGCGCGTAGATCGCGAAGAGCGCGAGCAGGCCCATGATCATCATGCTCTTGATCGTGTCCGCCTCCTCGCGGTTCTCGCCCTCGCGCGAGAACTTCACTCCCGGATGCGTCGCGAGCAGGGCGTCCATCTGTTCGCCGAGCGCGCCCTCGAGCACCTTGTTCGCGCTCGTCAAGTCGTTGTCGACAGCCGCGGTGACGGAGACGGTGCGCTTGCGGTCCGTGCGGTGGATCGTCGCGTAGCCGCGGTCGAGGGTCGCGCGGGCGACGGTCGAGAAGGGCACCTCGTCGCCCATCGGCGTGCGGACGCGCATCGTCTCGAGGCCGTGCAGGGTGTCGCGGTCGGCCTCGGGGTACCGGACCATGACCTTGACGTCGTCCTTGCCGCGCTGGATGCGCTGCGCTTCCTCGCCGTAGAAACCTTGGCGCACTTGGCGCGCGAGGTCCTGCAGCGTCAGGCCGAGCGCTTCCGCCGAGGGCAGGATCTCGAGGCGCAGCTCCTGCTTGCCGCCGCGGAAGGAGTCGGCGATGTCGTAGACGCCCTCGTAGTTGCCGAGGATCGCCTTGAACTCGTCCGCGACGCTGCGCAGCTCGTCGACGTCGTTGCCGGCGAACTGGATGTTGATCGCGTCGCCCGCGCTCATCACGTCGGAGCTGAAGATCAACTCCACCGCGCCGGGGATCGGACCGGTCAGCTCGCGCCAGCGGTTGGCGATCGCCTCCGCGCCGATCGTGCGCTGTTCGGCGCCGATCAGCTCCATCGTCACCTCGCCGAGGTGCGCCGCGGAGAAGCCGCCCGCGCCCGCGAAGCCGCGGTTCGACTGCTGTTCGCGGAACGGTTGCTCGCCGATCGCCGTGAGGTAGTTCTTCACGATCGCGGGCGCGCCTTCGGGCTGCTGCGACTGCAGCTCGTCTTGCAGGACCTTCGCGGCCGCCTCGATCTGCGAGACGGCGCGCTCGGTCGCGTCGACGCTCGTGCCGAGCGGCATGGTCAGCTGCGCCGAGACGATGTCGCCCTCGATCTTGTTGAAGAACACCCACTTCACGAAGTCGCCGCGCACGAGTCCGACGAGCACGAACAGCGTCGTGATCGAGACCGCGATCGTCGCGTAGCGCCAGCGCAGGCAGAAGTCGAGCGAGGGTTGGTAGACGTGCCGGGCCCACCACTCGAGGCCGTGCTCGAAGAAGCCTTGGAAGGCGACCCACCACGAGAAGGGCGGGTAGGTGGACAGCTTGTCGATGCGCTTCGAGCTGTGCGCGAGGTGCGCGGGCAGCACCACCTTCGACTCGATCCACGAGAAGACGAGCGTCGGGATCACCACCATCGGGATGACTTTGAAGAACTTGCCCATCATCCCCGGCAGGCCGAGCATCGGCACGAAGGCGACGATCGTCGTCAACACGGCGAAGGTCACCGGCACGGCGACGCGTTGCGCGCCTTTGATCGCCGCTTCGACGCTCGCACCCTCCGCTTTTTGGTGGCTGAAAATGCTCTCGCCGACGACGATCGCGTCGTCGACGATGATGCCGAGCACCAGGATGAAGCCGAAGAGCGTCAGCATGTTGATCGACTGGCCGAGCTCGGGCATCACCCACAGCGCGCCCATGAACGAGATCGGGATGCCGAGCGTCACCCAGAAGGCGAGGCGGAAGCGCAGGAAGAGCGCGAGCACCAGGAAGACCAGGGCGAGTCCTTGCAGGCCGTTGCGCGTGAGCAGCTCGAGGCGTCCTTCGAGGAACACGCCCGCGTCCGCCCAGGTCGTGAGCTTGATGCCTTCCGGCATGCGCGCCTGCGCCTTGGCGACGTAGTCCTTCACGCCGTCCGAGACCTCGAGCGCGTTCTCGTCGCCGACGCGGAAGACCTGCACCAGTACGGCGGGCTTGCCGTTGAAGCGCGCGGCCTGGTCGGTCTGCGCGAAGCCGTCGACGACTTGCGCGACGTCGCCGAGCCGAATGCGCGTGCCGTCGGCGGCGGAGATCAACGGGACGTCCTCGAACTCCACGCCGCGGTACGCCTGGCCCTTCGTGCGCAGCAGCACCTCGCCGCTGTCGGTTCGCACCGAGCCGCCCGAGAGGTCGAGCGAGCCGCGTCGTACGGCCATCGCGACGTCGTCGAAGCTCAGGCCGTAGCGACGCATCGCGTCTTCGGAGACCTCGATCGAGATCTCGTACGGCCGCGCGGACGTCAGCTGCACCTGGCTGATGCCGTCGATCGTGTTGATCTCGTCGCGCACCTTCTCGCCGAGGCGCTTCAAGCTCGTCTCGCTCGCGTCCCCGGCGATCGCGACGAAGATCACCTGATTGCGCATCAGGAGCTCTTGGATCACCGGCTTCTCGGCGTTCTCCGGGAAGGTCTCGATCGCGTCGACGCGCGTCTTCACGTCGTCGAGCACCTTGCGCACGTCGTAGCCCGGCAGGACTTCGATCATCACCGTGCCGGAGTTCTCGCTCGCGGTCGACGAGACCTTCTTCACGCCGTCGAGGTTGTGCACCTCTTCCTCGATGCGCACGCAGACCGACTCCTCGACTTCCTCCGGTGCGGCGCCCGGGTAGGCGACGGAGACCGAGATCATGTCCATCGAGAACTCGGGGAAGAGTTCCATTTTGATCGCCGTCGTCGTCAGCGCGCCTCCGACGAGGAGGATCACCATGACGAGGTTGGCGGCGACCGAGTTCTGCGCGAACCAGGAGACGAAGTTCTTCATCGCGTTCGCCCTAGAAGCCGGCGGACTGTTCGTCGTGCGGGACGTCTTCGTCGTCCTGCGCCTCGAGCTCGGGAGGGGCTGCCGCCGGATCCGGGTCGCCTTCGACGCGGACCAGCATGCCTTCGGTGACGATCTCGATCGGCGAGACGACGACGCGTTCGTCGTCCGGAAGTCCGTCACCGACCAGCACTTCGGAGCGACCGCTGCGCGCGATCTCGACCGCGCGCACGTGCAAGCGGTTCTCGGCGTCGACCGTGTACAGCGTGTCGCCGTCGCGCATCGCCGTGCGCGGTACGACGACGACGTCCTCGAGCGCACGGCCCAGGATGTCGGCGTGCACGAACATGCCGACGGAGAGCGGCGCACCTTGCTGCTCGCCGGACATGCCGTACGGATCGGCCACCTCGGCGACGGCCACGATCATGCGCGTGCGGGGATCGATCTCGCCTTCGGTTCGCACGATGCGACCCTGCCACGTCCGGCGTTGCCCGGCGAAGTCGGCCCACAGCGTCACGCGCGGTCCGTCGCTCGCGGAGCTCGCCGTTCCGATCGGCAGGTCGAGGAAAGCGAGCTCGGCGTCGGGCAGCGGCAGGCGGACTTCGGCGAAGTCGATGCCGTAGCCGGTCGCGAGCGTCTGTCCGCGCGTCACGAACTCGCCGAGGTCGACGAGCTTCTCGCGCACACGCGCCGGGAAGGGCGCGACGAGATCGGTGCGCTCCAGGTCGAGCTTCGCCTTCTCGAGCGCGGCGCGCGCCGCGTCGACGCTCGCCAGGGCCTCGGCGACTTGCGGTTCGCGAAGCGTGAGCGCCGACGGTTCGCCCTTGCCGAGCGCTTCCCACTCCTCGCGCGCGACGGCCGCGTCGGCGCGTTCTTCCTCGAGCCGGCGCTCCGACTGCGCCACGGTCAGCTTCGCCTGCGCGACGGCGAGCTCGTAGTCGCGAGCGTCGATGCGGATCAGCGTCTCGCCGGCTTCGACGAAGCCGCCGTTGACCAGGTTCGGCGAGACGTAGAGCAGGCGCCCCGAGACCTCGGCGACGAGGTTGCTCTCGGTGCGCGGCACGACGGTGCCTTGCGTCTCAACGGTCAGCAGCTCGCGCGAACGCTCGACGGCGATCGCCGCGACGAGCGGCGGCGGAACGACGGCTGCAACGGTCTCGGCGGACTTCTTCTGGCTCGCGAGGCCGCTCATGGCCAGGAAGCCGAGGTAGAGGATCACCAGCGGGAGGACGATCTGGAGGGTCAGTCGGACCTTGTTCATGACGTGGGGTGCCTGCCAGGCGCGGTTCAGCGAGCGTCCGCTGACGGAGGTACGGTGTCTGCCTGCGCGTCGGCGTCGAATCCGCCGCCGAGTGCCAGATAGAGGTCGATGCGGTTGTCCAAGCGCTCGCGGCGCGAGGTGATCTGTTCGGCGCGCGCGTTCAACGCGCGGCGTTGCGACTCGAGGACGGCGAGCAGGTTCGTCGTGCCCGCCTGGTACTGGCGCTCGGCGAGCGCTTGCGCCGCCTCGGCTTGCTGCGCGGCGCGCTCGAGCGCCTCTTCGCGGCCCTCCATGTGTTCTTGCGTCGAGAGCGCGGTCTCGACCTCGCCGAAGGCGACGAGCGAGCGCTGGCCGTAGTTCGCGAGCGCTTCGCGTGCGCGCGCATCGGCCGCGTCGATCGCGGCGCGCAGCCGTCCGCCGTCGAAGATCGGTTGCACGATGCCGCCGGCGAGGCTCCAGACGTCGAAGGACTCCTTGAGTAGATCTTCGAGCTCCGCGCTCGTGCGCCCCGCGGACGCGGTCAGGCGGATCGAAGGCCACAACGCCTTGCGCGCTTCCCACAGGCGGTAGTCGGCCGCGGCGAGTCGGGCTTCCGCCGACGCGAGGTCGGGGCGGCGGCGCAGCAGGTCGGACGGGACGCCCGCGGGGATCGCCGCCGGATCACCCGGCAGCTCGTCCGCTTCGACGACGCCGTCGGGGTAGACGCCGGTCAAGATCTGAAGCTGGCGCGCGACGCGTTCGATCTGCTCGGCGCGGAAGTAGAGCAGCGACTCGGCGCCCGCGAGGTTGTTCTCCGCGAGGCGGAGCTCGAGAGGCTCGATGCGACCTTGTTCATACCGGCGGCGCACGAACTCCGTGTTCCGGCGGAAGCTCTGCACGGTCTCCTCGGCGAGCTTCAGCTGCAGGCGCGCTTCGGCGAGCGCGAGCCACGCCTTCGCCGTCTGTCCGGCGATCGAGAGCTGTGCGCCCGCGTAGTCCGCGCGTGTCGCCTCGTAGTCCTCGAGCGCGGCGCGTTCGCCGGCGGCGAGCCGTCCCCACAGGTCGAGTTCCCACGCCAGGTCGAGTGAGACGCCGAGGGTCTGCGACGTCGAAGAGAGCACGTCGCCGCCACCGCCGGGGATCGGGAAGCCGATGTAGTTCTGGCGCGAGCGGCGCGCGTCCACTCCCGCGTCGAGCGAGGGCTTCAGCGCGGCGCCGGCGATGCGCGCTTGCGCCTCGGCGGCATGCACGCGCGCAGCGGCGGCGGCGAGGTCGCGGTTGTGTTCGAGCGCGAGCTCGACTTGCGTGGCCAGGTCTTCGTCGCCGAACTGACGCCACCAAGCCTCGAGGTCGACGTCGCCGGGCACGCCCTCGGCGCTCCACTCCGCGGGAGTCTCCGCGGAGTCGATCTCGTAGCTGCGTTCGGGCGGCGTGATCGCGCAGGCGGCGAGGCCGAGAGGGAGCAAGGCGAGCCACGCGCGCGGCGAGCAGTGGGGGATCATGCGAAGGGCCGGCTGGGTGTCTGGACCGCGTTCTCCGGAGCCGGTGCGCGGAAGGCGCCCGCGAAGGCCGCGACCATCTGGTCGAGGAATGACGGACCGTCGTCGACGCGGCAGAGTCCGCGCGAGAGCTGTTCGATGCCCTTCGGGTCGTTGAAGGTGAAGCACATCGACCCGATCAGGAAGTGAATGCGCCAGCAGAGAGTCGCCGGGTCGAGGTGCGGGAGCGACTGCAGCAGCAGTCCGCTGAAGCGGTTGACGACTTCGCCGAAGATGGCGAGCAGCTCGTCGTGCATCGACTCGCGGTGCATCTGCATGCGGCTGATCAGCTGGCGCAGGTGGCGCGCGCGCACGCTGTCGTCGGAGGTGAACTCGATCGCCGGCGCGAGGAAGGCCTCGATGACGGCCTCGAGCCGCAGTCCCTCGCCGCCCGCCCGTAGCGCGTCGAAGCGTCGCATGCGCTCCGCGTTCACGGGCGCGACGATGCGGCCCAGGATCTCGGCGAAGAGGCGTTCTTTCGAGCCGAAGTGGTAGTGGACCGCGGCGAGGTTCACCTGCGCCTCTTGGGTCAGCGTGCGGAGCGAGGTCTCGGCGAAGCCCTTGTCGGCGAAGAGCCGTTCGGCCGTGTCGAGGATGCGCTGCTTGGTGTCGGGGGAGCTCATGAATGGATCGAACAGTTGTTTGAATCGTACGTTTGACTCAAACGGCCGCAAGTCCCCCGGCCGAGAAAACGGACCGGCGCGCCGGAGACTTTGCGCCGCGGCACCGGCCGGACGCGTTGCCCTTTACCCGCCGCCCCGGGCCTGGGAGGATCCGGTGATGCGCGAAGCCTCCGAGCTCGACGCCGCCGCGCGGCTCCTCGACCAGGGTCGGCCGGTCGAGGCCCTCGAAGCCCTGCGCGGACTCGACGCGCGGGACCCCGAAGTGGCGCTCTGCGAAGCCCAGGCGCGGCTCGAGCTCGCCGAGGAGCGCGCCTGCCGCGAGGCTCTGGAGCGCGCTCGCGCAGGGCTCGAAGCCGACGATCCCGACCTGCTGCAGCTCGCCGCGGAGTTCGACTTCCGCTGCTGGCGCCTCGACGCCGCGCGCGTCGGCTTCGAGGCCCTGTTGGCGGTCGACCCCTGCGCCGAGGTGCTGGACCGACTGGCGCGGCTCGCCGAGCTCGCCGGGGACGACGCGCTCGCCGCGCACTACGACGAACAACTCGCCGAACTCGATCCGGAGTCGGCGCTGCTCGCCGAGTCGCTCTCCGACGAGGAGTTCGACGGCGTGCTCGAGCGCGCGATCGCCGCGCTGCCGCTCGTCTACCGCGAGACGCTGGAAGGCGCCGAGCTCGTCGTCGCACCCTTCCCCGAGCACGAGCTGTGCGCGCCGGGCTTCGAGCTCGAGACGCCGCCCGACATCCTCGGCCTCTTCGTCGGCGCCACGCAGCTCGACCGTGCCGCGGACGGCCACCTGTTACCGACTTCGATGATCTACGTCTTCCAGCGGAATCTCGAGCGCAGTGTGTCGTCGATCGAGGAGTTGGAGGAGGAGGCGCGGATCACGCTCTATCACGAGCTCGGCCACCTCCTGGGGCACGACGAAGAGGGCGTCGAGGAGCTGGGGCTGGGCTGATTCCCCGGATTCGCCTCAGCGCTCGCGGAGCGGGGCGCGTCATCGGGGTGACGGATGGAAGACAGCCAGCAGCACGACGCGGACGACCTGGCCGGCGTCATCGCCGGTGATCCGCACGCGATCGATCGCTGGTACCGGCGCGACCATCCGGCCGTCTGGCGCCTCGCCTTCGGCCTGCTCGGTGAGCGGGCGGAGGCGGACGACCTGGCTCAGGACGCGATGCTCCAACTCCACGACAAGTTGACCGGCGGCGAACGGCCGCGCTCGTACCGCGCGTGGCGCGACACGCTGGTGCTGAACCTGTGTCGCGACCGCGCGCGTCGGCGAGCGTCGCGGCGGCACGCGGAGGCGGGAGCGGGGGGACCGCGCGCGCTTGAACTGGCGCCCGCCTCGAGCGCGCCGCTCGAGCGCAGCGACGTGCAGCGCGTGTTGCGAGTCGCGCTCGAAGCGCTTCCGGAGCGCGAGCGCGCGGCCTTCGTGCTGCGCGAGCTCGAGGGGCACTCGACGGCGCACGTCGCCGCGGTGCTCGAGATCGGCGAAAGCTCGGTGCGCTCGCTGCTCACGCTCGCGCGTCGACGCCTGCGCGACCTGCTGGGGGACCGGCTCGACCCGCGGCCGCTCGCCGCTCGGGAGGGACGCGATGGTTGACCGCGATCCGCTCGACGCCTTGCGCGACGCGTGGAAGGACGTGCGTCCGCCCGCGCCCGATCGCGATCCCGCGACCGACGCCTTGGTCGACGACCTGAGCGCGCTGTGGAAGCGCGTCGAGACGCCGGAGCCGGACGCGGACTCGTTCCGTCTCGCGCTGCGGCATCGGGGCACCGTGCGGCGCTGGCGCGACCGCGCCGTGCTGGCCGCCGCGGCTTCGCTGTTGGTCGCGCTGACGATCGTGGCGAGCCACTCCGTGCGGCGCGCGCCGCGCCACGAGGAACAGCTCGCGGCGCACGAACACCCCGCACCCGTCGAACTCGCCGCGCAACTCGCCGACCCTCGTGTGAGGACGCTCACAGAAGGCGTCCGGGCGCGCACGCTCGACGACGGCGAGCTCGAGCTCCGTCACGGTCGCGTGCGACTCGTGCTCGGCGGATGGAGCCGCACGACCATCGAACCACTGGAACCGGCCGCGCGACCCGCGGCGAACTCGGAAGAGGACTCGAAATGACTGCACTGACGCACTTGCCCTTGTTGTTGCCGCTCTTGTTCGCCGTTCCGGCGAAGCTCCCCGACCCCGCGCCCGCGACGAGCAGCAGTCCCGCCGCCGTCGCCCAGGAACCGGAGGGCAGCTGGGACGTCCCCGTGGCGATCTTCACGCCGAAGTACAGCTCGCCCTACGAACTGGCGCAGACGTGCGAGCGGCTGTTCATCGAGGGACTCGTCTCCGAGGACGCGCAGTCGCGCAACGTGCGCTTCGTGCCGCTCGACTCGGCGATCGTCGTCTCCGGTCCGAACCCGCACATGGCGCGCGCCCTCGAGCTGCTCGGGCAGCTCGACGAGACGGCGCGCTCCGAGTCGCGGGTGCAGGCGCTGCGCGTGCGCGAGTACGCGTTGAAGCACCTGACGATGGAGGACGCGCGCGTCGCGCTGCGCCCGCTCTTCCGCCAGATTCAGCAGACCGACCAGGCGTACGTGATCGGGATGGCGGTCTCGAGCGACAACATCTCGTTCATCCAGACGCGGGGCGCCATCGTCGTGCGCGACACCGATGAGCGCATCGAAGAGATCTTCGCGCTGCTCGAGCGCCTCGACGTGCCGCGGCAACAAGTGCTGCTCCGCTCGTACCTGATCCGCGGCGTCGACGGCGGGAACGACCCGCGCGTGCCGACGGAGGTCACCGAGAGCTTGAAGCAGCTCGTGCCCTACGAGCAGTTCGAGCTGGTCTCCTTCGCGATGGTGCGCAGCGACGTCACGGCGGACATGGGCATGACGGACGCGACGGCCTCCGCCGAGTACCGCATGCAGTTCGACCCGGGGACCTACGACGTCGAGAGCCGCCGCCTGAACTTCGCGAGCTGCCGCTTCGACATCACCCGGATCGACGGGACGGCGCGCGTGACGCGACAGTTCGCGACGAGCGCCAGCCTGACCGCCGACGAGTACACAGTGCTCGGCGGTGTTGGCGCGGACGCGGATTTCCTGGTGCTGCACATGTCGTTGATCGACGGCTAGAGGAGATACCGTGCCGTGCTCGTTTGCGCCGCGATCGGCCCGGGCGCCGGACCGTACCTTCGTCCCCGGCCGATCGCGGCGCAAACGAGCACGGCACGGTATCGCTATCGCCTACGGCACGGTATCTCCTCCTGCGCGCCGTATCCTGCTACCTTCTCGGCCCTCGAACCGGATCGCATCCCCGGCCACCGACGACTGGTCCGCATGAACCCCCTCGAAACCCTGCTCGACGGCAACCGCGCCTGGGCCGCACAGACGCACGAAGCGGACCCGACCTTCTTCGACCGCTTGGCGTCGGGGCAGTCGCCGCACTACTTCTGGATCGGTTGCGCCGACAGCCGCGTCCCGGCGACGCAGATCTGCGGGCTCGACGCCGGCTCGATCTTCGTGCACCGCAACGTCGCGAACCTCGTGACGGCGACCGACAAGAACTGCTTGGCGGCGCTGCAGTACGCGGTCGACGTGCTGCAGGTGAACGACATCGTCGTCTGCGGGCACCGCGACTGCGGCGGCGTGCGCGCCGCGCTGGACGGCGGCATCGATGGCATAGCCGCCGAGTGGATCGGTCCGCTGCGCGAACTCGCGGGTCGTCACCAAAACGAACTCGAACCGCTCAGCCCGATCCAACGCACCGTGCAGCTGTGCGAGTGGAGCGTCGCGACGCAGGTCATGAACCTAACCAAGCTCGACACCGTGCGGCGAGCGTGGGAGCGCGGGCACGAGCTGCGCTTGCACGGATTGGTCTACAGCGTCGCGGACGGGATCCTGAACGACCTCGGCGTCAGCATCTCGAACCCCGATCAGGTCGACGCGCTCACCGCGCGCATGCCGTAGCCGCTCTCACTCCGGCGCGTCGATCATCACGAGCAGCTGCGCGGGACCGCGAACGACGCCCGCCTGCGTCTCGTGGCGCAGCTGCGCGAAGATCGTCGCGCAACGACCCGCCGGCAGAGAACCGGTGGGGAAGCGGCGCAGGAGGATGCCCGAGGGCGGGATCAGCCCGAGCGGAACCTCGTTCGAGAGCGGTCCGAGCATGACCGGCACGGAGTCGGGGCGCAGCGCGCGCGTCGGCCACAGCGCGTCGCGCGACAGCTCGAGACTGACCGACTCGCCAGGCACGCCGCGCGCCATGACGGTCAGCGAAGCGTCGTCGCGGTTCGGGTTCGTCACGATCAGCTCGCGCGGCCACGCGTCGTCCTCGCGCATGCTGCCGCCGTCTTGGTAGACGCCGACGCCGCGGCTCGACCCGTCGCCGCCGTCGATTCGCAGCGCGTGTCCTTCGACCGACCAGCCTTCCGTGTGCAGTCCGGTGCCGCCGAGGCCGTCCATGCTGAGCAGACCGTAGCCGCCGTCGCCGCCGTAGAGGCGCGTGCGCCACAAGTAGCTGCGACTCCCGGCGCGCTGGAACAACGCGGGTCCGCCTTCGCCGGCCCACTCGGTGAGGCCGAAGTCGTCGGAGCCGCCGTCGCCTCCGCGCAGCACGCTGTCGAAGATCGCGACGCGCGACGCGACGCACGAGAGCGCCGCGCAACCGGGCGTGGGTTGCGGTCCGCTCTCCTCCGTCGGCGGCGCGGTCCCGCCGTCCAATTCACAGCCTCGGATCACGACGTCGGCGGCGTTGACGAGGCGCAGCGCTTCACCGGCGGCGGCGAGCGGCGGGAACGGAGCGTCGTAGGGATCGCCTCCGCGCAGCGCGCAGTCCTGCAGCCAGACCTGTCCCGCGAAGTGGTGCACTTCGAGCGCGGCTTCGCCCGACCACGACGGCGCGTCGAGCTCGAGGCCGACGAGCCGCACGCTGACCGCCGCGTCGTCGCCCGTGATCGTGAGGTTCCCCGAGAGGCGCGCGCCCGGTTCGCCGGCGAGCGTGAGCGTGCGTTCGCCCAGCAGGGCGTCGACCTGGTGCAGGCCGCGACCGAAGAGCAGCACGTCGCCGTCGCGCGCGCACTCCAGCGCCGCCGCGAGCGTGCGCGTCTCCGCGCCGTCCTCGTCGATGCGCCACAGCTCGCCGGCGTGCGAGAGCGGCGCGAGCAGAGCCGCGGCGAGCAGGATGGATGTGCGTGCGAGCGTCGGGTGGGTCATGGAGCGTCGGGCCGGGAGCCTCTTCGAGGGTAACCGCTGCGCGGCGGAGCGGGGCAGGGACGTGCTCGGCGGCGTCGTCCGTGGCCTCGGAGCGCCCGCCGCGGCCGCTGCGTTACTGACGCGTTACCAAGCTCGAGGCCGATCCGGTCGTAGATTCGCACGTGGCCCGAGGGGGGTCCGAAAGGCAGGAAGCGATGCAGATCACACACGCGGCATGGGGCTGGGTTGCACGGAGCATCCGGCGGATGAAGTTGGGTATCGCGGCGGGCTCGATCGCGCTGGGGGGCGCATCGCTCGCCGCGACCCTTCCGCAGGGAGGGACGGAAGAGGCGATCGTTGCGGAGCTGTTCGACGGCTGGAACCACGTAGTCGTCCCGCAGAGTCGCGGATTCGTCGTGGACCACCGCGAGCGTCCGCTGACCGTCGAGCGCGTCGAGGCCGCCGTCGAGATCCGCGAGCGCACGGCGCGCACGACGCTCGACGTCTTCCTCTACAACCCCGGCAACCAGCGCGCGGAAGCCGTCCTGCTGCTGCCCGTTCCGAACGGCGCCGCGGTGAACTCCTTCCTGTTCGACGGTTCGGCCGCCGAGCCGACTGCGCGCCTCTTGCCCGCCGCCGAGGCGCGCCGCACGTACGACGAGATCGTCGCCCGCATCAAGGACCCGGCGCTGCTCGAGTTCGCGGGATACCAGCTGATCCGCACCAGCGTCTTCCCGGTCGAGGCCGGCGGGCGGCAGCGCTTGCAGCTCTCCTACGACGAACTCCTGACGATGGACGGCGACCGCGTCGACTACGTCCTGCCGCGCTCCGAGTCGCTCGCGGGCCGCGTGCCGTGGCGCGTGCAGGTCTCGATCACCGAAGGGCGTCCCGTCTCGATGACGTACTCGCCGAGCCACGAGATCGAAGTCCTCGAGCAGACGCCGAAGCGCACGCTGCTGCGCACGCGCCTCTCGAGCGTGCTCGACCCCGGCGCCTTCCGCCTGAGCTACTTGATCGAGGGCAGCGGCGTCAGCGCTTCGCTCGTCGCCTACCCCGACCCGACCGTCGGCGGCGGTTACTTCCTGCTGATGGCGGGACTCCCCGCGAGCATCGCCGACGCCGACCGCAAGATCCTGCGCGACGTGACGATCGTGCTCGACCGCTCCGGTTCGATGGCGGGCGAGAAGCTCGACCAGGCGAAGAAGGCGGCCCTGCAGGTCATCGAAGGCCTCGCGGAGGACGAGACCTTCAACATCGTCGACTACTCGAGCCAGGTGGCGAGCTTCGCCCCGCGCACCATCGCCGCCATCGGAAAGAACCGCGCCCAAGCGCGCGAGTACCTGGCGTCGCTGCGGCCGACCGGCGGAACGAACATCCATGACGCGCTGCTCGAAGTGCTGCGTCAGCCCGTCCGCCCCGGCTACCTGCCGATCACGCTGTTCCTGACCGACGGCTTGCCGACGGTGGGGCGCACCTCCGAGATCGAGATCCGCGAGATGGTCGCCGCCGCGAACCAGGCCGGGCGCCGCATCTTCACCTTCGGCGTCGGCGAGGACGTGAACGTCCCGCTGCTCGACCGCATCTCCGACACGACGCGCGCCACCAGCACCTACGTGTTGCCTGGCGAGGACGTCGAGCTGAAGGTCGCGAAGGTCTACCAAGAACTCTACGGGCCGGTGCTCGCAGACCTCGAGCTGGAAGTCGTCGACGAGAACGGCGACATCGACACGCGTCTCGTGCGCGAGCTGTTGCCCGAGCGTCTGCCCGACCTCTTCGAGGGCGACCACCTCGTGCTGCTCGGTCAGTACCGCGAGGAGCGCCCGCTGCGCTTCAAGCTGACCGGCAACTTCCTCGGCGAGAAGCGCACCTTCGCCTTCCGCTTCGGACTCGACCACGCGAGCACGAAGAATGCCTTCGTGCCGCGCCTGTGGGCCGCGCGCCGCATCGCCTTCCTGGCCGACCAGATCCGCCAGGCCGGTGCGGCGATCACCGCGAACCCCTTGGCCGCGAACGGCGCGGGCATCTTCCAGGATCCGCGCTACCTCGAGCTCTCCGAGGAGATCCTGCGCCTCTCGACGCGCTTCGGGATCCTGTCGGAGTACACGTCCTTCCTGGCGACCGAGGGCACCGACCTCGGTTCGTGGGGCGGCCTGATCTCGGCGTGCAACGTCGAGCTCAACGACCTCGCTGTGCTGAACCGCTTCGGCGAGTCCGCCGTGCAGCAGGGCCGCAACTTCAACGACCGCAAGCAGCAAGCGAAGCTCGACTACGGCAACGCCTTCTGGGTCGACAACGAGACGAAGACCAGCTTCTCGAGCGTGCAGCAGATCTGCGACCGCGCCTTCTTCAAGCAGGGTGCGCGCTGGATCGACTCGAACCTGATCGAAGCGCAGATCGCGCTCGAGCCGACGGCGACTTGCGCCTTCGGCAGCGAGGAACACACGAAGCTCCTCGAACAACTCGTGCGGGAAGGCCGGCAGGGCCTGCTCTCGCTCGACGGTGAGATCCTGATCCAGGTCGGCGACGAGAACGTCCTGATCCGGAACGACGCGAACTAGAACACAAATACCGCGGGCGCCGCGCGGCGCTCATGACCACTGGGGGAACCTGATGAACCGATTCCAACTCACGACTGCATCCCTCATCCTGACGGCGCTCGCGCTGCCCGCCACCGCGGCGCAGTTCGGACCCGGCATCCTGCGCGCCGGCGAGTACGCGACGGTGGTGGAGTTCAGCACCGACTCGCCGATCGTCCAGAACGTGCCCGTGCGTCCGCCGCTGCAGAGCCGCGTGATCGACCTCGCCATCTGCCTCGACACGAGCGGCAGTATGGACGGCCTGATCGACAGCGCGAAGCAACGCCTGTGGTCCATCGTGAACGACCTGGCGCTCGCCGAGCCCGCTCCTGAGCTGCGCGTGGCGCTGCTCACCTACGGGAACGACGGCCACGACGCGGAGAACGGCTGGGTGCGCGTCGACAGCGAGCTGACCGGTGACCTCGATCTGATCTCGCAGCAGCTGTTCGCGCTGCAGACGAACGGCGGGACCGAGCTCGTCGGGCGCGTGCTGAGCGTCGCGACCGGCAAGCTGAACTGGAGCCAGGATCCGTACGCCCTCAAGCTCGCCGTCGTCGCCGGCAACGAGTCGGCCGACCAGGACTCGGTCGTCTCGTTCCGCGACGCGTGCGCGGCGGCGATCAAGAACGGCATCATGGTCAACTCGATCTACTGCGGAAACCCGGCCGACGCCGAGGCGCCCCTTTGGAAGGAAGTGTCGATGCGCGCGGACGGTCACTTCGCGACGATCGACCATCAGAACGGCACGCTGGCGATCGACACGCCCTTCGACGAACAACTCGTCGCGCTGACCGGCTCGGTCAACCCGACCTACCTGCCCTTCGGAGAGAACGGTGAGGCCGCCTGGGTCAACCAGACGGCGCAGGACGTCAACGCGATCAGCATGAACAACGACGCCGCCGCGAACCGCGCCATGTGCAAGAACGGCGCGCTCTACGTCTGCGGCTGGGACCTCGTCGACGCGAGCAAGCAGGAGGGCTTCGACCTGGCGGCCATCCCGGACGAGCAGCTGCCCGAAGACATGCGCGCGATGACGCTCGAGGAGCGCCAGGCCCACATCGACGCGACGGCGAGGAAGCGCGCCGAGATCCAGCAGCAGATCGCCGAGGTCGGCGCGCAGCGTCAGGTGTGGCTGCAGGCCGAGATGCAACGGCTCGCGCTCGACGAGAGCAACTCCTTCGACCACCAGCTGCGCACTGCGATCCGCACGCAGGTCTCGCAGAAGGGCTTCGAGTTCCCCGCGCCGGCAGTCGTGCCGCACGTGGAGAGCACGCCGCAGGTCGAAGGCGCCGCGCCGCAAGCCGCGCCCGCTACGGGCAACGCGCGCGTTCCGGTCGCGCCGCAACAGGGCGGCGTGCAGTCCTCGCGGCTCCCGCAGCAGACGATCGTCCCCGCGAGCACGCAGGCGACGCACGGTGCCGCGACCAACAACGCCGCTCCGACGCTCGCTCCGCCGCAGGCGCCCGAGGCCGCTCCCGAAGGCGAAGAGGTGCAACAGGTCGAGGAGGTCCAGCAGGCCGAGGCGATCCAGCCGATCGGCTTGCTCGACTGTTGATTGCGAAGCGCGCCGCCGCCTGATCGCAGACGGCGGCGCTACACTGCACCTCGAAGCATGAGCGCCTCCAAGCCCGTAGTCCTCGTCGTCGAAGACGATCCCGCGATCCGTCGCGGCTTGACCGACAGCCTGCGCTTCGCGGGTTACCAGGTGATCGAGACGGGAGACGGCCTGGAAGCGCAGCGCATCTTGCGCGGTACGGACCTCGAGCTGGTCCTGCTCGACGTCGCGCTGCCGGGGCGCACCGGCTTCGAGCTCTTGACCGAGCTGCGCGACAGCCGACCGACGCTCCCCGTGATCATGGTCACCGCGCGCGGCGCCGAGGAGGATCGTGTGCGTGGTCTGCGCTCCGGCGCGGACGACTACGTGGTCAAGCCGTTCAGCTCGAGCGAGCTGCTCGCGCGCGTCGAGGCCGTGTTGCGCCGCTCGGCGGAGCGACCCACCGGCGTGCGCACGATCGTCATCGCAGACCTCGAGATCGACCTCGAGCGCCGCGAAGTGCGCAACGGTTCCGCGCCGCGACAGCTCTCCGAACGCGAAGCCGACATCCTGCGCTACCTCGCGCGACACCGCGGTCGAGCCGTCGCACGCGAGGAGTTGCTGCAGCGCGTCTGGGGCCTCGACACGCGCGGCATCGAGACGCGCACGATCGACATGCACGTCGCGCGTCTGCGCGAGAAGCTCGGCGAACAAGGGGGAGCGAACAAGCTGATCGTCACCGTGCGAGCCAAGGGTTACATGCTCGCAGAGGACGCGGAGGTGGCCGAACAGTGAGATGGCGCCGCGGCTACTGGTGGCGCGTCTACTGGCTCGGCGCGGTCCTCGCCTGCGCCGGACTCGGTTGGCTCAGCCGCGTCCTGCTCGACTTCGAGCAGGAGAAGCTGACAGCGCGCGCCGAGACCGAGCGCGAGCAAGCCGTGCGCCTCGCGCTGACGCGCATGGACTCCTGGATCGCGCCGTTGCTCGCCCGGGAGTCGGCCCGGCCGTACTTCGAGTACCTAGCGTTCGTCCCGCACGACCGCGCGTACACGCGCCTGCTCAACCGCATCCAGCCAGGCGAAGTCTTCAGCCCGTCGCCGCTCCTGACCTTCGAGTCGCGCTACTTCCCGCTGCACTTCCTCGTCGACGCGTCCGGCGACTGGAGCTCGCCGCAGGTGCCCAGCGGCAACCAGCTCGACCTCGCGCAAGCGAGCATGGTCAACCCCGAGACGATCGGTGCGAAGCAGGCGCTGCTCCTCGAACTGCGTAAGCGCCTCCCGCTCGAAACTGCCGTAATGGCGATGGGTTGCGTCGCGACCGACTGGAACAACGCGCTGGTTGCGCTGCCGGACGAGTCGACGACCAATCCCGCGCAGGTCGTCGCCGAGGCGAACCAGATGGAGTGGGGCGTCACCGAGCAGAAGGACGAGCTGCAAGCGCGCATGGAGGGGTCCGACTACCAGCGCCGCGTGCTGAAGAACTTCAACGTCGTCAACGGTCTGAACGACGACGCGGAAGAGGTTCGCAAGCTCGGACAGCAGTGGATGAAGCAGCAAACGATGCCCGGGCCGAATCCGAGCGCGCAGCGCCTGGTCGAAGTCCCGCAGTCGGGCTGGTACGCCTTCGACGGGCAACCCGAGTCCGGAGCGCTCGAACTCGGGCCGTTCCTGCCCGTCTGGTTGCCCGACGCGAAGCCGACCGACCCGGTGCAGCTGTGCTTCTTGCGCAACGTGAAGGTCGGCGAGGTTCCGTTCGTGCAGGGCTTCTCCGCGCACTGGCCGAGCTTGCGCGACGCGATGATGCTCGAGATCGCGGACCTCTTCCCGGGCTGCGAGGTCGCGCTGCAACCCCGCGCGAGCTTCGAAGGGAAAGAGGGGCGACGCTTGGCCGCCGTGCCGGCGGAACTCGTTCTATCGGCGCCGCCCGCGCCGGTCCTGCGCGGCATGACGCCCGCGCGCACGACCGTCGGATTGCTCTGGTTCGCCGCGCTCGCGACGCTCGCCGGGCTCGGGTTCTCGCTGCGCGCGGGGCTCGCCTACGCCGACCGCCGCACGCGCTTCGCGTCCTCGGTGACGCACGAGCTGCGCACTCCCCTCACCACCTTCCGGATGTACACCGAGATGCTCGCGGGCGACGTGATCACGGACGAAGCGCACCGCAAGACGTACTTGCAGACGCTGCAAGCGGAAGCCGACCGCCTCTCGGTGCTGGTCGAGAACGTCCTGGCGTACGCGCGCCTCGAGGAGGGACGCACGCGACCCGCGCGCGAGTCCTCGGGGCTCTCGCAGCTCGTCGACCGTCACGTCGACGCGCTCGAGCGTCGCGTTCACGAGGCGGGTGGGACCTTCGCACTGGACTTGCTGGCTCCGCCGCAGGCGCGCGTGACGACGGACGCGAGCGCGATCGGCCAGATCCTCTTCAACCTGGTCGACAACGCGTGCAAGTACGGACACGGCGCCGCGCCGCCGCGCGTGCAGCTGACCGTCTCCGTCGAGGACTCGCTCGCCGTGCTGCGCGTGATCGACGACGGGCCCGGCGTCCCGGAGAAGGTGCGCGGACGGATCTTCCACGCCTTCGACCGCGGCCGCGTCGCCGCGGAGGACGAGAACCCCGGCATCGGCCTGGGTCTCGCGCTGTGCCTCGGGCTGGCGCGCGAGCTGGGCGGAGACCTCCGGCTCGAGCGCACGGACTCCGGCGCCTGCTTCCGCCTCGAGCTGCCGCTCGACGCCCGTGCCTGAGCGCGCGGCCTCGGCACGAGCACGCGAGTCGCGCTATCCTGCGCGCATGTCGACCAGCGGCCAGGCCCACTTCCACACGACGCGCTGGAGCCTCGTCCGTTCCGCCGGACGCGGCGACGAAGCCGCGCGCGCGTCGCTCGAAGAGCTCTGCCGCGACTACTGGTACCCGCTCTACGCCTTCGCGCGCCGCAGCGGGCGTTCGCGCGAGGCCGCCGAGGACACGATCCAGTCGTTCTTCACGCGCCTGCTCGAGCGCGACGACTTCGCGACGGCCGACCCCGAGCGCGGACGCTTCCGCGCGTTCCTCGCCGGCGCGCTGCGCCACCACATGGCGAACGAACACCGCCGCGCGAACGCGGAGAAGCGCGGCGGCTCGCACGTGACGATCGCGATCGACTGGGCGGACGCCGACGTGCGCTTCGAACGCGACCTCGCGGCGGAGCGCTCGCCGGCGGACCTCTTCGAGCGGGACTGGGCGTTCACCGTGCTCGACGGCGCGCTCGAGCGCTTGAGGGCCGAGCTGCTGGAACGCGAGCGCGGCGCGCTCTTCGAGCTCGTGGCGGCCGAGCTCGGAGGCGGCGTCGCGCGCGAGTCCCGCGCCGACCAGGCCGCGCGGCTCGGCATGACCGAGGGCGCGCTGAAGACGGCGGTTTCTCGCGCGCGCGCCCGCTTCCGCGAGCTCCTGCGCGACGCGGTCGCCGACACGCTCAGCGACCCCGCCGAGGCGGACGAGGAACTCCTGCGCCTCTTCGACGCACTGGGGTGAGGGCCGACCGCGCGGGTAGCGCTCCGGTTTTCTCCGGGGTCGCGTGTAACCTCTGGCGGAATTCGCTGCACCTCGGGGTGAACCCCGAGCCCCGGAGCGAACCATGAGCGAGATGACGACCTGCGAGAAGTGCGGAACCAGCCTGCCGATGACCGGCCGGATCTCGGGCCTCTGCCCGAAGTGCCTGATGAAGGTCGGGATCGAGAGCGAACGGCCCGGCCCGCGCGCTTGGGAACCGCCTCCGCTCGCCGAGCTGGCGCGGGAGTTCCCCGCGCTCGAGCTACTCGCGCTGATCGGCCGCGGCGGGATGGGGGCCGTCTACAAGGCGCGGCAGACGGGGCTCGACCGCTTGGTCGCGCTGAAGATCCTGCCCGACGAGGTCGGTGAGGATCCGGCCTTCGCCGAGCGCTTCGAGCGCGAAGCGCGCGTGCTCGCGCAGCTCGACCATCCGTGCATCGTCCGCGTCCACGACGCCGGTCGACAAGGGCGGCGGTACTACCTCTTGATGGAGTTCGTCGACGGACTGAACCTTCGCCAGCTGATCCGTGCGGGTGAAGTCCGGCCCGCCGAAGCGCTCTCGATCGTCTCGCAGGTCTGCGAAGCGCTGCAGTACGCACACGACAAGGGCGTCGTGCACCGCGACATCAAGCCCGAGAACATCCTCGTCGACGCGCGGGGTCGCGTGAAGATCGCCGACTTCGGCCTCGCGAAGCTGGTCTGCCTCGGCAACGACGCCGCTCTGCTCACGCGCAGCGACCAGGCGATGGGCACGCTGCACTACATGGCTCCGGAACAGATCCGACGGCCGCTGTCCGTCGACCACCGCGCGGACATCTACTCGCTGGGCGTCGTGTTCTACGAGCTGCTCACCGGCGAAGTCCCCGTCGGTGCCTTCCCGCCGCCCTCCGCGACCGTCGCCGTCGACGTGCGGCTCGACGAGGTCGTCCTGCGCTCGCTCGCGCGCGAGCCCGAGCGCCGCTACCAGCGCGCCGACGACGTGCGCACCGACGTGCAGTCCGTCTCGAGCGGACGCTCCGCCGCGTTGGCCGCGGGGCTCGCCGGTGCGGCGGTCGGCTCGGTCGCGGGGGCGACGCTCGGCGCGACCGCCGGCACGCAGGCCGGCGCCGGCGCGCAGCAAGGAGTCGGCGCGCAGGCAGATGCCGCCAGGCGCTCGTCCGACTCGTCGCGACGCGCCGGCAGTCACGGCGAGCGGCACGACCACCGCGCCCACGTCGTCCACGGCCGCCACGGCGAGCGGCGCAAGACGCCCGGCTGGGCCTGGGCGCTGATCGGCTGCCTCGTGCTCCCGCTGGGGCTCTTCTTCGTCGCCGCCCTCGGCTTCCTGTTCCTCGCCCCGAAGGGTCCGTTCAACGAGGCCGAGCGCATCGCCGACCTCGAAGCGCAGTACGGCACACCGCGACCCGTCGAGCTCGTCCCCGACGCTTTCGCGAACCTGCGCCGCGTCGCGAACCTGCCGACCGGCCCGCGGCCCTTCGAGTCCGCGGCCCTCGAGTGGCGCGACGGACGACCCGAGCTCGTCGCCTCGGTGCTCGAGGCGCAGGGCGTCGACCTGCAGGCGCGAGCTCAGCTCGAGAAGAGCGTGCGCGAGCTCTGGGCGGACTACCTCGAGCTGGAGCGCGCCGGCGCGCGCCGGGTCGCATCCTCCCAGGCCGAACTGCTCGGCCGCGAGGGCGTCTTCGCCGGCTGCGAAGACTGCGTGGTGCTCGAGATCGAAGCCTTCAGCGCGGAGCGGCACGCCTTGGCCCAACGCTTCCGTCGCGAGGTGGAGCCGTACGTCGGACCGAGTGGCTGGTTCGCGATCGGTGCCGACCGCATCGCCGACGACTTGATGCCCTTCGGCGAGCACCGCGCCTTCTTGGCGCTGGAGAGCGGGCCGGATCGGGCGCGGATCGGAGTCGAGAACCCGGGAGTCCAGTCGCAGGAGCGGACCACGGACGAGCTGCCGCTCCCGCTGCAGCGGATGTTCGACGAGTTCCGCGGCCTTCCCGTCGGCACGCGGCGCTGAGCCGCGGCGGATTCGCGAGCCCTTCCCGTCGGCGGCGCGCCCTCGAGCCGAGCTCGCGCCGCAATTTCTTCGAGTTCGCCGCGAACCATCGCGCGACGCCCCGGTCTTCTTCTTCGGACGGCGCGACCTCGCGGGTGTTTCCTGGAGGACAGCGAGCAAGCCGATCCGCCCCCGAGGTTGGGGGCGGCACCTTGCGGGTCGGCCGTCCGCTTCCGCGTGCGCACGCGGGCCGGAGCTCCGGCAGGGAGGGGAGGGTGGGGGTGGGGGGGGGCGGGGCGGTCCCCGGCGCGGACTAGCGCCGCGGCGCCAAGAAGCGCCCCATCCGGGCCACGGCGTCCTGCAGCGTCTCGAGCGCAGCCGCGTACGAGAAGCGCACGTACTCCGGCATGCCGAAGGCGCTGCCGGGGACGATCGCGAGCCCTTCGGTCTCGAGCAGGTCTTCGCAGAATCCCGCGCTCATCCGTTCGTCGAGGAAAGGCGTCACGCGGGGAAACACGTAGAACGCGCCGCGCGGCTCGGGCACATCGAGCCCCAGCTCGCGGAGTCCGCCGACGATCGCGTCGCGGCGTCGTTCGAACTCGGCGACGCGACCGGGCACCTCGGCGGGCTCCTCGCGCAGCGCGGCGAGGTACGCGTCCTGCGAGATCGCGTTCGGGGACCCGGTCAGCTGACTGTGCAGACGGCCGATCGCGCCGGCGAAGTCGGCGGGCGCCGCGAGGAAGCCGATGCGGTAGCCCGTCATCGCGTAGGCCTTGCTCGCGCCGTCGACGATCACGGTGCGCGCGCGCGCCGCGTCGCCGAACTCGACGGGGCTGACCGACTCGGCGTCGCCGTAGGTCAGGCGTCGGTAGATCTCGTCGGAGAGGATCCAGAGGTCGTGCCGCTCGGCGAAGGCGACGAGCCGTTCGGTCTCGGCGCGCGTCGCGACGTAGCCGGACGGGTTGGAGGGGCTGTTCCAGATGATGCCCTTGGTGCGCGGCGTGACGGCCGCCTCGAGGGCGTCCCAGTCGGGTCCCATGTCGTCGCGCGGCTTCGCGCCGACGGGCGTGCCGCCCGCGAACTTGATCTGCTCGACGTAGCTGACCCAGGCGGGCAGGCAGAGCAGCACTTCGTCGCCCGGGTCGATCAGTCCGAGCAGGCTGCCGGAGAGCGCGTGCTTCGCGCTGTGGCAGACGATCACTTCGTCGCCGGTGAAAGCAACTCCGCGCGTGTCCTGCAGGTGCTTCGCGATCGCGTCGCGCAGGTTCTTGCGGCCCGGCGCGGGCGTGTAACGAACTTGTCCACCGTCGACGGCGGCGCGCGCGGCGTCGCGGACGACCTGGGGGGCGTCGAAGTCGGGTTCTCCGGCCGAGAGGTTCAGGACGTCACGGCCGGCCGCGATCAGTTCCTTCGCCCTCGTGTCGAGGGCGATCGTCTCGGAGAGCGGAATGGCGGCGACGCGGGAGTTGGCTTTCACGGGGCCGATTCTGCTGCCTCCGTGGGCCGATGCAAGCTCGCGTGCCGACGAGGGCCCCCGATGCTCGGAGGCCGGGGCGTCGGGCGCGGATCTCGAAGACGAGTTGCACGAATCGAGACGCCGGGAAGAGACCGACCCTCGCGTCGTCGGACCCGCGGCCGTACTCCCTCACGGCTCGCCCGATCCGCCATGCGCGGCCCGCGTCGCACGCCACGGCAGCGCCGAGCGAGGCGCTCGCGCTCGCGCCCGCGGCGTCGCGCGGGTCCACCGGCGTCTTCCTCCGGATCCGCGCCTGAACCCGGGAGCGGCATCCGTCATACTCCGACGCCCCGTTCGCCCTCGCCCGTTCCCCTGACCGTCCCAGCGCGTCCATGAGTCGCAAGTCCCGCCTACTGCGCATCTTCCTGGTCGTCGGCTTCGTCGTCGCCTTCGCCGGCTACTTCGCGTTCTCGACCTTCTTCTTCAATCCCTTCGAGGGTCGCCTCGGCGTCGACGTCTCCGCGCTCGCGCCTCGCGATGTCGACTTCTACGTGGCGCGCGCGGACCTCGCGGATCTCTTCGACGAGTTCCCCGAGCTGGCGGTGGAGGAGCGGCTGTCCAAGTCGCCGGCGTACGCGACCTGGAAGGGCTCGCCGGAGTCGGCGGAGTTCTACCAGCAGCTCGGACTGCAAGGCGTGGTCACCGAGCTGCGCACGATCAACGACCAGATCCCGCTCGGCATGGAAGTGCTCGACGTCGTCGGCGGACGCGACCTCGCGATCGCGGGGCGCTTCGCGGGTCCCGACCTCGCGCAGTCGGACTGGGCGGCCTACGCCACGGTGAACTGGGTCGGCAAGTTGCTGATCGAAGGCCTCGCCTTCCCGAGCCTGAACCCGATGGCGCAGCAAGGCTTCACCGTCGAGTCGGCGGGCGAGTTCGTCAGCGTCTCCGGCGGAGGACTTCCGCGCCCGTTGTTCCTCGCGCGCATCAAGGACGTCGCGATCGTCGCGACCAGCAAGCAGTGGCTGGACACCGCCTTCGAGAACCAGGTCCACCAGTTCCAGGACTCGTTCCTGCAGCGCGCGCTCTACGCCGACCACATCGCGAACGCGCCGCGCTCGCGTGAAGCGGACGAAGTCGAGTTCTTCGTGAACACGCGCGCGGCCTTCGAGAAGTTCGGCAAGGGCGGCGACTGGCCCGACGACAAGGGCCAGGATCCCACGGCCCGCTTCCTCGCCCGCTTCTTCCGCTCGGGCATGTTGAACCGCGTGGTGGGCATGCTGTCGTTCGACGGCGGACTCAACGTCGACCTGCACGGCGAGCTCTCGAGCGAGCTGATGTCGGGCATGCAGACGCAGAACTACCGCATCAACGGCGCGGACCAGGGCGAGCTGCACGAGCGCATCCTCCCGTACGTGCCCGAGGACACGGCGCTGTTGATCTACGGCAAGGCCCGCCCCGGCGACCTCCTCAGCACGACCTTCGACGTGATGGAACCGGCGGCGCGCGACCTCGTGGCGGACGCGCTCAAGCAGTCCGGCAAGTACCCGGAGCTGCAGACGCTGATCGACGAACTCGACACCTCGCTGAAGAGCCGCTTCGCCGTGATCGTGCGCGTGAACGACTACCCGATCAGCGAGAACGACCCGCCGAACGACGGGCAGCCGGTGTTCGCCGTCGCCTTGCTGACGTGGATGGAGCAGCCCGACAAGATCGAGGAACTGCGCAACACCATCGGCCACATGGGCACGCGCATCGGCCTGCAGCCGATCAAGCCGGAGCACAGCTCGGGCTTCTACCGCAACAAGATCGGCGGCTACACGCAGTACGAGTACACCTCGCCCGCGATCCCGGGAACGGGCGTGATCGTGACGCAGAGTACGCCGGACGGCATCTGCATCGTCAGCAACTCGGTCTACATGCTGAACCACTTGCTGAAGACCAGCACGCAGGGCGCACCGTCCTATCCGCGGCTCACGGACCGCGTCGACTTCGCGGCGCTGCTCGACGACTCGCTGCCGAAGGCGCAGCTCACGGTCTGGGCCGACCCGCGCAAGGCCGCGGGGACGCTGCGTACGATGAGCCGGCGCTGGGCCGAGGACTCGATCGTGATCGACTGGCGGCTCGAGCGCGCGAAGGTCGAGGCCCAGGTCCTGCGCGAGCAGTTCCCCGGCGAGCAACAGGGTTCGCTGAGCACGGCGGTGCAGTCGCAGGTCGACGCGATCGTCGACCCGAAGCTCGACGAGCTGAAGGAACGGATCTACGCCGAGCAGGTCCCCGCGCTGCAGCAGGAGACGCTGCGCAAGATCGAGTACTCCGAGGCGGTCACGGCCAGCCTGCTGCGCGTGAACTTCACGCCGAAGACGATCGACCTCAGCCTGCGCGTCGTCACCCCGATCGACTGATCCGCGCGTCGCGAGCGCGCTCCATGAAGCAGGGCGGCCGCCACCCGGCTGGGTAGCGGCCGCCCTCGTAATGGTGCCCGGAACTGGAGTCGAACCAGCACGGGATATTATCCCACAAGATCCTTAGTCTTGCGCGTCTGCCAATTCCGCCACCCGGGCACTTGATCGGGTCTCGAAGGCCCTCGCGGGCCGGCAGGGCGGCGGATTGTAGCGGCTCGTCCAAGCGGGGCAAGCGCTTTTGCGCTTTCCCTGTCGCCCGCCTGCGCGACGTCGCGGGCACCCGCGCGAGGGCTGCGGCGCGCGCGCTCGACGAGGTGCGCGAGCGTTGCAATTCGCCGCTCTCCGCGTAGCTTCCAGTCCGCCCGCCTCCCCCGAACCCCAGCGAACTCCCGCCATGTCCAAGCTCGTCGGCAATGCTCTGATCGGCCAGTCCGGTGGCCCCACCTGCGTCATCAACGAAAGCCTCGTCGGCGTGATCGAAGCCTGCACGGCCTCGGACGCGGTGAAGAACGTCTACGGCGCGGTGCACGGCATCGCCGGCGTGCTCGGCGAGCAGCTGATCGACCTGGGCCGCGAGTCGCGCGAGACGCTCGAGCGCGTCGCGCTCACGCCCTGCGCCGCGCTGCGCTCCGTGCGCAAGAAGCCGACGCGCGAGGAGTGCGAGCGCGTGCTGCGGGTCCTGCAAGCGCACGACGTGCGCTACTTCTTCTACATCGGCGGCAACGACTCGGCGGAGACCGCCCACATCCTCAACGAGATCGCCGTGTCGGAGGGCTACGAGGTCCGACTGTTCCACGTCCCCAAGACGATCGACAACGACCTGCGCGTCACGGACCACTGCCCGGGATACGGATCGGCGGCGAAGTTCGTCGCGTCGGCCTTCATGGGCGACAACCAGGACAACCGCAGCCTCCCCGGCATCAAGGTGGACGTCGTGATGGGCCGCCACGCGGGCTGGCTGACCGCGGCCAGCCTGCTCGCGCGCGAGCACGAGGACGACGGCCCGCACCTGATCTACGTGCCCGAGAACACGCTGACGATCGAGCAGTTCATCGGCGACGTCGACCGCATGTACACGAAGCACGGGCGCTGCCTGATCGCGGTCTCGGAGGGCGTCCACGGGCCCGGCGGCGAGCTGCTGATCGAGAGCGCGGAGAAGGACTCGCACGGCAACGTGCAGCTGTCGGGAACCGGCGCACTCGGCGACTTCCTCGCGGGCGAGATCAAGGCGAAGCTCGGCTCGAAGCTGCGCGTGCGCGCCGACACCTTCGGCTACTTGCAGCGCTCGTTCGCCGGATACCGCTCCGACGTGGACGCGCGCGAGGCGCGCGAAGTCGGTCGCACCGCAGTGCGCGTCGCGACCTCGGGCGAGCGCCCGCACGGCTCCGTCGTGATCCGTCGCGTCGGCACGGGTTCGGACTACGCCGCGGCCTTCGAGGTCGCGGAGCTGAAGGACGTCGCGCGCGAGACCCGCGACCTCGACCCCGGCTTCCTCAAGGGGCACTGCGACATCGACGCGTCCTTCCTCGACTACGTGCGTCCGCTGGTGGGGGAGATGCCGTCCGCGGCGCGGCTCTCCGACTTCGCGGTCGCGCCCAAGCTGGGCTGAGCCCCGCTCCACGCGCCGCGCGGCAGCCCCCCCGGCGCGAAGCTGCGGACTTCGTCGGATTGGCGTCGGTCGCGCGCCGGGTCTACACTCGGCGCGCCACCATGAGCACCGAATCCAACACTCCGGCACCGCAAGGCGACGCGCCGACGACCTCCTCGCCCTACCGCAACCTGTGGGTCCCGCTGGTCCTCGTGCCGGCGTTGATCGTCGTCGTGCTGGTCCTCGTGTTCCTCGCCTTCGGCGGCATCGTGGGCTCCGAGTCGACGATCGCGGCCGACCTCGACACGGCCGTGCACGGCGGCGCGAACGAGCGCACGCAGGCGATCTTCAAGCTGACGCAGAAGATGCACGAGAACCGGCAGGCGGTCGAGCTGGGGCAACCCGAGCCCTGGGAGACCGGCCCCGACCTCGTGCCGAAGCTGGAGCAGGCCTGGCAGTCGCTCGACCAGGAGGGGGACTACCAGATCCGCTACGTGGTCGCCGCGCTGCTCCTGCTCGAGGGGGACGAGCGCGCCGGCGAGTACATGGCCGAGTTCCTCGAGCTCGGCGAGGCGGACGACCCCGAGGGCGTCCTGCGGCGCAACGCGCTGATGAGCCTCGCGCTGGCGGGGGATCCGCGCGCGCTCGACACCGCGCTGGAGCTCGCGACGGACGACGACCGCGCGATGCGCGTCTTCGCGATGATGCTGCTCTCGCGCCTCGACGATGCCACGGCCGACGAGGCGCTCGTCGCCGGGCTCGTCGACGGCGAGCTGGAGGTGCGCGCCAACGCCGCGATCGCGCTGGCCGGCAAGTCGGACCCGCGCGCGGCCGAAGTGCTGCTCGAACTGATCGATCCCGCGACGATCGCGGGGGAGCGCGAGCGCCATCCCACGCGCTACCGGGACGCCGATGCTCCGCGGAACATCCGCATGACGGCGGTCGCGATGCTCGGTCGCCTCGGCCGACCCGAGGACGCGGAGTTGCTCCGCTCGCTCGCTAGTGGAGATGAAGACCTGGAAGTCCGCAGGGTGGCGGCGCAGGCGCTCGAGGGCCACCAGGCTGTCCAGGAGCGCTGAGCGCGGCATGAGCGCGCTTGCCTTCGCGCGGGCCTTGCGCCATCCTGCGCGGACCGAAACGGGATCCGACCCTCCCCGTCCCCTCCGTTTCCGGGGCGACGCGCCGCGTTCGTCACGGATCGGGGATGCCGGTCGGCACCCAGTTGTGCGGAGGAGTCGAGGGCTGTCCGTCCGCGTCGCCCCTCCTCCCGCTTGGAGGACAATGTGAGCAACGACAAGAACGCATCGGAGAACGCGACCGAATCGTCGGAACAGGCGGCGCCGGCCCTGAACCGGATGCCGCTGCGCGGCGAGGTCTCGCGGCGCGGTTTCCTCTCCCTGCTCGGACTGGGCTGGGCGGCCTTCGCTGCGGCCAGCGCCGGACTGCTCGGCGCGGCGGTGCGCTTCCTCTTCCCGAACGTGCTCTACGAGCCTCCGCAGGAGTTCAAGGCGGGCTTCCCCGCGGAGTACGCCGTCGGCCAGGTCGACGAACGCTTCAAGGCTGAGTACGCGGTCTGGCTCGTCCGGGAAGTCACCGGCTTCTACGCGCTCTCGACCGTCTGCACGCACCTCGGCTGCACGCCGAATTGGTTGCCCTCGGACGAGAAGTTCAAGTGCCCGTGCCACGGCAGCGGCTTCATCAAGACGGGCGTGAACGTCGAGGGACCCGCGCCGCGACCGCTCGAGCGCTACCGCATCTTCCTCGCCGAGGACGGCCAGATCGTCGTCGACAAGAACCAGAAGTTCCAGGAGGAGAAGGGGCAGTGGACCATGGACGGTGCCTACCTCTTCTACGCCGCCTGACGAGCTCCACGACTTCCGACCGGTTGCGCGCGAGCTGACCGGTTCCCAGCCATCCGGCCGCGTCGTCCATCCCGACCGGCCGCTCCGCGAACCGCACCTACCCCCTCGAACGAGATCCCCCTCCCCGCATCGGCGCACGCGTCGACTCGCAGGTTCCCAGAGGCTCCATGGGCAAACTCACCGACTACGTCCAGAACACGCAGCTGTGGAAGTCCGTCTTCCGCCACGGCTATCCGGACACGCCGCGCAACCGGACGCTCGCCGTCCTGTCGAACTTCTTCCTCCACCTCCACCCGGTGAAGGTTCGGCGCAGCGGCATCCAGCTCTCCTACACCTGGTGCATGGGCGGGCTGACGTTCTTCCTGTTCCTGATCGAGACGATCACGGGACTGCTGCTGATGTTCTACTACCGCCCGACGGCGGACCTCGCCTACCAGGACATCATGGCCCTGCGCGAGCACGTGCCGATCGGCATCATGCGCGAGCTGCACCGCTGGTCCGCGCACATGATGGTGATCACGGTCTGGCTGCACATGTACCGCGTGTTCCTGACCGGCTCGTACAAACCGCCGCGGGAGTTCAACTGGAACGTCGGCGTGATCCTGCTCGTGCTGACCCTGCTGCTCTCCTTCACCGGCTACCTGCTCCCCTGGGACCAGCTGGCGGTGTGGGCCATCACGGTGGGCACGAACATGGCCCGCGCGACGCCCTTCCTCGGTCACGAGGGCCCGGGCGCGTCTCTGATCAGCTTCGGAGGCCTGAACTTCATTCACGCCGGCGACGACGTGCGCTTCGGTTTGCTAGCCGGTCGCTTCGTCGGTGAGGGCGCGCTGCTTCGCTTCTACGTGCTGCACTGCGTCGGTATCCCGCTCGCGGCGGCAACGCTGATGGCCATCCACTTCTGGCGCGTCCGTAAGGACGGCGGCATCTCCGGCCCGCTCTAACGAGAGGCTGGACCGGACCCCTAGACGCCGCACGGACTGATTCATGGGTGAACAGATCAAGCACTTCGTCGACTGGCTGACCCAGCCGACGCTCTACTTCTCGCTCTCGGTGTTGGCGATCTTCGCCATCCTGAAGTTCCGCGCCATCTTCTCGAAGACGTCGGTGATCGTCGCCTTCTTCGCGATCGGCACGGCCTTCTTCGTCTGGGCCTGGGACGATCCGAACTTCAACCGGATCATCACCAAGCCCGACAACGTCCCGATCCTCATCCTGCTGGCGTCGGTCGTGTACTTCAGCTGGCTGAGCCTGCACCGCGCGTACATCAACGATGAGCGGACGAAGAAGGGACTGCCGACGCTCGAGGGCGAGACCGGCAAGCAGAAGGTCTTCACCTGGCCGGACCTCGTCTACGTCGAGCTGATCTGCATGGTGCTGTTCCTCGCTCTGCTGGTCGTCTGGTCGATCAAGATCGGCGCGCCCATCGAGGAGCCTGCCGCGCAAGCGCGGACGCCCAACCCGTCGAAAGCGCCGTGGTACTTCCTGGGACTCCAGGAACTGCTCGTCTACTTCGACCCGTGGCTCGCCGGCGTGTTGCTGCCGAGCTTCATCATCGTCGGACTGTGCGCGATCCCTTACATCGACATGAACCCCAAGGGCAATGGCTACTACACCTTCGAGGAACGCCGCTTCGCGGTCAGCTTCTTCTGGGTGGGCTTCCTGCTCTTCTGGGTCTCGTTCGTGATCCTCGGCACCTTCCTGCGCGGTCCGAACTGGTCCTTCTTCGGACCCTTCGAGTACTGGGACCTGCACAAGTTGCCGCCGATGGTGAACGTCGACCTGTCGACGTACTTCTGGTTCGACCTGATGGGCAACTCGAAGGCACCGGCGGATCCGCTGGTGCGCGAGCTGCCCGGCATCGTCCTGCTGCTGGGCTACTTCGCGGTGTTGCCGGTGATCCTGCAGAAGCCGCTGATGGCGAAGCTGTTCGACGGCGAGCGTCGGCACCTCGTGCGCTACCACCTGATGATGCACCTGCTGCTCTGGTTCGGTCTGATCCCGATCAAGATGCTGCTGCGGTGGACGATCGACCTGAAGTACATCGTCGGCATCCCCGAGTGGTTCTTCAACATCTGACGATCCGCTCGGACGAAGCGCTCTAGAGCTCCCCTCCACACTTCTTGGAAGCCCCATGGCTGATCGCGGCGATACCCACTACTCCGTCCCTCGCTTGAACCTCTGGTTCACGATCTCGAGCGTGTTGCTCCTGATCGCGTCCGTTTGGATGGTGGTCGACGACTGGAACGCGCCCTGGAAGCGCTTTCAGAAGGAGTTCCGCGAGATCGAGGTGACCCGCGCCGAGACGCGGCTCCGCGAGGCGGACATGCAGGCGGCGCAAGCGGAAGAGACGCAGCTGCAGGCGGAACTCGACAGCAAGCTGTCGGCGTCCGGCGACTACAAGAACCGCCTCGCCGAGCTGAAGTCCGAACTCGCCGACCTGAAGGGCGATCGCTTCACGAAGTCGGAAGCCGCGAAGAAGGCGAAGCAGGAGTACAACTGGGCGCGCTGGCAGGTCGAGGAACACCGCGTCGAAGCGGGGGACCCGGGCTACGGCGTCGAGGAACTCGACGAGAAGGAACGCATCTCCAACGAGCTCGCCGGCCTCAAGGAAGCCGCCGACTTCGCCGTCTCCGCCAAGGAGGACGAGATCAAGCAGGCGGAAGCCGCCGTCACCGCGATCGAGTCGGAGATGAAGAAGGCGACCAAGGACCTCGAGCTCGTCCGCAAGAAGCTCGAGAAGCTGGCGCCCTCGCAGGCCCCCGAGCAGGTCGCGAACTTCATCCGTGACTTCCCCGGCCTCGACTTCATCGACCCGAAGAACAAGGTCGAGAAGGTCGTGCTCGACGACCTCACCTTCGAGCTGAACTTCACGAAGAAGAAGCGCATCGACATGTGCCAGACATGTCACCAGGCGATCGACCTCGAGGGTTACGAGGAAGGCGGCGTCGGCCTCGACGCGGAGACGCCGCTCGCGCAACCCTACCTGTCGCACCCGCGCCTCGATCTCTTCTTGACCGCCAAGTCGCCGCACCCCAAGTCGAAGATCGGTTGCACGATCTGCCACCGCGGAGGCGGGGAAGCGCTGCAGTTCACGCGCGTCGACCACCGCCCGATGGGCGACCCCAAGTCGGAGGAGTGGGGCGAGGAGTGGCACGAGGAGTACCACTGGCACAAGCAGCACCACTGGGACTACCCGATGCTGACGGTCGACAAGACCGAAGCCAGCTGCGTGCAGTGCCACAAGACGACCATGGACCTGATCGCGGACGACGCGCCGACGGTCAGCAAGGGTTACGAGACCTTCGAGCGCTACGGCTGCTACGCCTGCCACAAGGTCGACTGGTTCCCGACCAAGCGCAAACCGGCGCCGACGCTCAAGCGACTCGCCAGCAAGCTGCAGCGCGACTGGGTCGCGTCCTGGGTCGCGAACCCCAAGGCCTTCCGTCCGACGACGTGGATGCCGCAGATCTTCCACCTCGAGAACTACGGCCCCGAAGACGTGGTCGTCGTGTCGAAGTGGTCCGAAGGCGAACCCATCCTCGGCCAGCAGTGGAACGACACCGCGGTGGCCTCGATCACGTCCTTCCTCTACTCACAGGACCAGAGCCAACCGCTCCCGGCGATCCCCGTCGCAGGTGACGCCGAGCGCGGTCGCGAAGTCTTCCGCGTGTCGGGCTGCCTCGCGTGCCACAACCTCTCGGGCTTCGAGGGCGAGGAACTGATGACCAAGGACCTCGCGTTCGAGCCGAACGCGACGAACGTCCATGGTCCCAACCTGCGCGGCGTCGCGACCAAGACCACACCTGAGTGGATCTACGCCTGGATCAAGGATCCCGCCGCGTACTGGCCCGAGACGCGCATGCCCAACCTGCGCCTCTCCGACCAGGACGCCGCCGACATCACGGCGTACATGACGGAGGATCCCGACGGTCACTTCCACGACGTCCCGGACGGCTGGGAAGTGAAGGAGTCGCCGACGGACGTCGAGACGCTGCGCGAACAAGCGCGTTGGTTCTTCTCGCGCCTCGGTCGCGACGAACTCGAAGCGCGCTTCGCCGGCCAGAACCCCGAGTTCCCCTGGAACGACGCCGAGACGCTGCGCATCGCGGTCGGCGAGAAGTTCGTCTCCAGCCAAGGCTGCTTCAGCTGCCACGAGGTGACGGGCTACGAGGACGCCAACCCGATCGGAACCGAACTCTCCAACTGGGGCTCGAAGACCGTCGACAAGCTCGACTGGGGCGTGCTGCCCTCGATCTTCGAGAAACAGTTCGGCTGGTCGCTCGACCACCGCGAGCAGTACAAGACCTACCGGGAACACTGGCTCCGCGAGAAGCTGCACAACCCGCGCATCTTCGACCGCGAGAAGACCAAGAACCCGACCGAGAAGCTGCGCATGCCGTATTTCGCCTTCGACGACGAACAGGTCGAAGCGCTGATCACCTTCGTGGTGGGCCTCGTCGACGACGAAGTCCAGCGCGCGAAAATGGTGCCGACGGCGGGCCAGCAGGCGATGAACGACGGCATGCGCGTCGTGCGCCGCATGAACTGCGAGGCCTGCCACCAGCTCGAGCCGGGACAGGTCGAAGTGATCGGCGAGGACGGCAACCCGCACGTCCTGTCCGCCGAGCTCCTCGCGCTCGGTGACGACACGATGCCTCCGGTGCAGCGCGACCTCGCGGCGCTCGACGATGCTCTCGCCGCCTACCAGGAGTGGTACGACGAGGAGATCGAAGAGGTCGGCGTGCGCCTGCTAGAGCCGGAACCCGGCTTCGGCGTGCCCGGCGCGGCGATCTTCTACCCGCGCGATCGGATCGTCTCGGTGAGGGCTCCCAAGGGCGGCGACTTCGTGCGCACGCTGACGAGCTACTACTTCCGCGGCATCGAGATGTACGACGCGGAGGCGGAGAGCGAGGAGGACGCCTACTACGGCTGGAACCTCGGTGAGAACGGCGAGGTCGAGGACGTCGACGGCCAGCTGCGCCCGTACTTCGAAGAGCAGTACGACAAGATCCGCTGGACCTTCGCTCCGCCCGTGCTCTGGAACGAGGGCTTCAAGCTGCAGCGCGAGTGGTTCTACTCCTTCCTGAAGGACCCGGTGCCGCTCCGTCGTCAGATGCGCGTGAAGATGCCGACCTTCGCCTTCAAGGACGGCGAAGCGGAGGCCGTGGCCGACTACTTCGCCTATCTCGCGAGCGAGGAGTACCCGGAGAACTACGCGAAGACGATGCGCCTCGCGCTCGGCATCGAGCGCAAGGAGAGCTTCGAGGACCCCGGCATCCCGTGGCCCGAGCTGTCCAACCAGATGACCGGCGGCGCGGGCGTGACGATCAGCGACGTCGCGACCGGCGCGAAGATCTCCGTGCAGACCGTCGAGGGCATCGAGGCGGGTTCCGCCCCGGCGATCGAGTCGGGCTTCCCGAAGGTCAAGGCCTTCGGCGCGGCCTCCGGCTTCCGCTGGCACGGTCCCGTCGACCCGCGCTATGAGGAAGTCGCGCGCCGCTCGCCCTCGCACCTCTCCAAGAACCACGATCTTCTGTCCATCGGCCAACAGTTGGCCGTGACCGACGTCAACTGCTACCAGTGCCACTGGCACTCGGGACTCGCGCCCGAGCAGCAGGGCACTCCGATCGCCTGGGCCCCGGATCTGGCGAACGCGCGGGAGCGCCTGCGCGAGGACTGGGTCCACGATTGGCTCTGGAACCCCAGCCTGATCTATCCTGGTACCGCCATGCCCGCGAACTTCGCCGGTGATCCGGCGGGATATCAGGAGACCTACCCCGAATCCACGAACGCCGACCAGATCCAAGCGGTCATGGATTGGCTGTACAACCTCGACCGCATCCCGGCCGAGAACAAGAACTGACGGAGACTGGAACGATGAAGACTTTGAGCCTGTTCAGCGTGCTGCTCGTCGCGGGGGCCGCGACCGCCGCCAACCTCGGCGACGAACAACACGAACACGAGACCCCGAACTGCTGCGCGCCCTCGGCGCAGACCGCTCCGCGCGCGAACTACCTCGAGCACGCGAACCCGCTCGCCGAGGACGAAGTCCAAGGCACCGCGACCGGCAAGGTCGTCTGGGAAGGTGAAGAGCGCCCCGAGGTCAAGGACCTCGTCATCTCCGAGAAGCAGGAGCAAGGCTGCGTCGAAGGCGGGCACACCGACAAGACGAACCGCACCCTGCTGATCTCGAAGGAAGGCGGCATCGCCAACGTCGTGATCACGATCGACGTCGAGGGCGCCAAGCTGAAGGTCCCGGAAGAGCCGATCAAGCTCGACCAGATCCAGTGCCGCTACGAGCCGCACATCCTGCTGGTTCCGATGGGTGCGACCGCCAAGTACCACAACTCGGACACGATCTCGCACAACGTGCACACCTACTCGACGAAGAACCCGGCGTTCAACAAGACGATCGCCGCGGGCGCCAGCGAAGAGCAGAAGCTCGAGAAGGCCGAGTCGATCGAGGTGAAGTGCGACATTCACCCCTGGATGAGCTGCTATCTGTTCGTCTCCGACACGCCCTACGCCGCGACCACCAAGGCCGACGGCAGCTTCGAGATCCCCGGCCTGCCGCCCGGTGAGTACACCGCGAAGGTCTGGCACGAGACCCTCGGCAAGGGCAAGGCCACCATCGTGATCGGCGCCGACGGCAAGTCCGAGGCGGTCGAGATCAAGATGGGCGAGGAGAAGAAGGGCGGCGGCGGCCGCCGTCGTCGCTAGTCGACCTCGCGATCACGCTCGGCGCGGCCCGCGTCCCTCTCAGGGGGCGCGGGCCGCGCTCGTGTGGGAGCCCGAGCGAAGTCCCGGCAGGCGACGACCAACCTCGGGGCGGACTCCGCGTAGGCTGGGGCAGCTGCTACCGGCCCCAGAAGCGAGTCATCCCATGAGAACCACGCTCCCGATCCGTCTCCTCGCGCTCCTCTCCCTGCCGCTCGCCGCCGCCTTCGCGCAGGAACCCGCTCCGAACCAGGCCCCGGCGCCGGTCCGTGTGCGGAGCGTCCTCCTGGCGCCCGCCGAGCCCGCCGAGCCGCTGCAACCGGCCGAACCTCAGGCTCCCGACCAGCGCGGGCAGATCGGCGTCTACCTCGGAGCCGACGGCGACGCGCCGGGAGCGGGTGTCCGCGCGCTCGTGCAAGGCGGCGGAGCCGAAGCCGCCGGTCTGCAACCCGGCGACCGCATCCTCGCCGTCGACGACCAGCGCGTCACGACGAGCGCTCAGCTGATCGAGATCGTGCGCTCGAAGCACGCGGGCGACACGGTCAGCTTGATGGTCGACCGGGACGGCTGGCGCAAGCGCCTCGAGGTCGTGCTGCGCCCCGCGCAGCCTCAGGACGCCGGCGCGCCGCGCTGGCAGGTCGTCGAGGAGCTCGAAGAGGTCGAGGGCGACGCCGACGCGCGCCGGGTCGAGGTCGACGGCACGCAGAAACAGGTCGAGCTCGACGAGCTGCGCAAGCTGATCGAACTCCACACCGGCGCTCCGCCGGAAGTGCGCGTCGACCGCCGCATCTGGATCAACGGTCGCGAAGTCACGCCCGAGCCGCGCGGTGACGCGGGCACCGGTCCGCAGCGACCGGAAGCTCGCAAGCGTCAGGAACAGGACCGCCGCCGCGAGCTGCGCATGGAACGCGCTCAGCGCCAACGCGACCGGATGCGCGCCGAGCAGGAGCAGCGCATGGAGCGCGAGCTCCGCGTCGACCCGCGCATGGACGGCGCGCGCTCGGAGCTCGAGGACCTGCGCCGTGAGCTCCACGAGCTGCGCCGCGAGGTCGAAGCCCTGCGCCGCGAGCTGAATCAACGGGGCCGCTGAGCCCGGAGAGGCCCCGGCTCAGGCGGCCGAGCCGCCGAGGTCCAGGATGCCCTGTGAGGGCGTCCAGCCGTGCAGGACGCGGGCGACGGCGTGCAGGACGGCGTCGTCCGCGGCCTCCTGCTGGGCCCGTTCGGTCCGCAGGCGCAGCGTGCGCTCGACCAGCTCCAAGACCCTCTCACGGGTCTCTCCGGAACTCTGGAGCGCCCAGCGGACGAGGGGCAGCAGCTGGGCGCCCGCCTCGGGGGCGGCGCCGTGGCGGCGGCAGAGGTTCTCGATCAGTGCTTCGGCTTCCATGGCTGGGGTCTGGGGGCGGGGAGCCCTCGCCCCACGCCCAAACTTATCCCAGGTCGGCCGTTCGGGTCGGACTCAGACCTCGATCTGACCGAGCGCCTCGGCCGCGAAGTCCACGATCTCGAAGACGTCGCGACGCTCGAGCTCGAGGAAGTCCGCGGTCTCCTGGTCGATCGTGGCCTCCGCCGCCACGAAGTCGCCGTCGGCCACGCGGTGCGCGAGCAGGTTGGCGTTCGCCACCAGCGCGGCGACCGGGTCGTCGCGCAGGTTCTCGAGCGGACCGTGGTGGAACTGGATCGCCGAGACGGCCGCGGTCGGGAGTCCCCAGCGCACCGCGAGCATCGCGCCGACGTCGGTGTGCGCGAAGCCGAAGCGGCGCTGTTCCGCGTGGTGCAGCCGGTCGCCGAGCGTGCGCGCCTGGTTGAAGCACTCGAGGTAGTCGTTCCCCAGGCTGTCGAGCATCACGACCTTGCCGATGTCGTGAAGCAGTCCGCAGGCGTGGAACTCCTCGGGTTCGAGGTCCAGGCCGCGACGGCTGCGGCGCGCGAGGAACGCGCTCGTCTGCGCCGTCAGGATCGAGTGACGCCACATGCCGTCGAGGTCGAAGCCCTTGTTGCGCAAGTGTTCGAAGCGCTGGATCACCGCGGCCTGCATCACGACGTTGCGCAGCACACGCAGTCCGAGCACGGAGCAGGCGGCTTCGGTCGAGAGGCAGCGCTCGCGCAAGCCGTAGAACGCGCTGTTCGCGATGCGCAGGACACGCGCGGCGAGCGGCGCGTCGCGCGAGACGACCTCGCCGATGTCGCGCGTACCGCACTCGGGGTCGTCGAGCAGTTGCCCGACGCGCACGAGCACCTTCGGCAGCGTCGGGATGTTCAGGTTGTCCTTGATCAGCTGCTTGGCCGGGACGTTCACCATGGGGAGCGGGGCGAGGGGGTGTGGGGGGGGAGACCGGGTCGCAGAGACTCCGCGGTCCGGCTCGTCTCTATCGGGAAGCGCGGGGGGGCCGGCTTGATCCGATCCCCGGATCTCGTCCGCTCCGCTCGCGCGGCACGCGAGGAGTTCCGACTGGACTTCAGACGAGCTCCTCGAGCCGTCGAAAGCGAGGTCTGCGGCCTCCCCACGCCGCGTTCCCCGCCTTCCCCAGCGCCCGGATTCTCCACCATGCGAAGGACTTTCCTGCTCGCGTCCGTCCTCGGATGCGTCGCTCCCCTCGTTCGGCTCGCTCCCTGGACGGTCGATGCCGGTACCGCAGTCGAGCTCGACCTGGAGGGCCTCACGCGGAGCTCCGACCTCGTGTTCGAGGGCCGCGTCGACTCGCTGCGCTGCGTCGAGACGCCCGAGGGTCGCATCGAGACCGAGCTGCGCCTGTTCGTGGACCGACACTTCGTCGGCGAGGAGGTCGCGGAGCGCGTCGTGCGCATCCCCGGCGGCGTGCTGCCCGACGGTCGCGGCTTGTTGCTCCCGGGCATGCCGCAGTTCCGCGCGGGTGAAGAACTGATCTTGTTCCTGAGCGCGCCCGGCTCGACCGGCGTGCGCGTTCCGGTGGGGCTCGCGCAAGGCAAGCTGAGCCTGTTCACCGACCTCTCGGGCGAGCGCGTGCTGGCACGCGAACCCGCGAGCTTGACCAAGTTCTCGCCCTCGACCGGCGCGCACCGCGAGTCGGACGGCTGGGAGGTGCTGGGCTACGCGGAGACCGTCGCCACCCTGCGCGCGGCCGCGGACCACCGTCGCGCCGCGGAGTTCCAAGCGCCGCTCGAGGAGCGCGCACGATGAGCCACTCGTTGCTGCGGCGCGCTTCGCTGTGCGCCGCGATCCTCGGCGTCGGAGCGCTCGGTCAGTCGTACCTGCGCCTGATCAACCCGTCGAACGGTGCGCCGCTGCGCTGGGCGTCACCGAGCGCGATCTCCGTCGTGATCCACTCCACCGGCTCCGACGACATCGACGACGACAGCCACGTGACCGCGCTGCGCAACGCGATCGACAGCTGGAACGCGGTCGAGGGAACGTCGGCTCGGCTCGTCGAGGACACGAACCCGACGAACATGGCGCTCGGCGACTACGCGAGCAGCGCGCACCACGTGCTGCGCTTCGACGAGTCCAACCAGTCCGGCTACTTCCCGCTTGGCTCGAGCACCGTCGCGATCACGCCCGTCTGGTTCCTGTCGAACGGCTTGATCACCGACGCCGACGTTCTGTTCAACGGCCAGGGCTGCGGCTTCACGACGAGCGGCGAGTTCGGCTACTACGACGTCCAGGACGTCGCGACGCACGAGCTCGGACATCTCTTGGGCCTCGATCACTCGGGACAGGCCGGGTCTTCGCTCTATCCCTACGTCGACCCGCGCGTGATCCTGCACCGCAGCCTGTCGCGCGACGACGAGCAAGCACTGCGCGCCATCTACCCGAGCGGATCGCACGCGTCTTTCAGTGGATCCGTCGTTCGCGAGTCCGACGGAACCGGCGTACCGGGCGCGCAAGTCGTCGCGCGCGATGCAGCGGGCCGCACGTGCGGCGGGACGGTCGCCGACAGCGCGGGCAACTTCGCGATCGGAGGCTTCGACGCCGGCACCTACACGCTCGTCGCGCTGCCGCTCGACGCTCCCGTCTCGGGCGGGAACCTCTCGCCGGGCCATGTCGTGGTGACGAACTTCGAGCCAAGGGCGGCGGGTCCGTTCACGCTGAGCAGCGGTCAGGCGCAGGCGGTCGGCAGCTTGACCGTCGGTTCCGACGTCGGCCTCAACCTCGGCACCAGCAGCGACCGCCTACCGCTGCGCGCGACGCGCGGAGCGCTCACCAACCACACGCTGACCGGCAGCGGGCTCGCGCCGGGCTCGACCTTGACCGCGTCCGACCCCGACGTCGTCGTGCAGGTCCTCGCGTGGTCCTACTCTTCGGTCAGCTTCCGCCTCGACGTCGGGGGGTCCGAAGCGCCCGGGCACTTCGATCTGACGGTGACGAACTCCTCCGGCGACGTCAGCGTGCTGCCGGCTGCCGTCGAGATCACGCCGCCCGATCCGAGCGTCGCCGCCGTCAGTCCCGCCCAGCAGGACAAGAGCAGCAGCGCGCCGCTCTCGATCTTCGGCGCGAACTTCCGCGCCGGTTGCCGCGTCGTGATCGCCGGCGAGATCTACGAGGAAGGCGTGCCGGGCGGTTGCAGCCTGATCAGTCCGGGACAGCTCGACCTGACGACGCGTCCGAGCGCTCCGGGCACCTGGGACGTCGTCGTGATCGACCCGACCGGCGTGGAAGGGCGCCTCGCGTCCGCCTATCAGTTCACGACGATCCCGCAGGTCTCGAGCGTGTTCCCGAGCGCCGGCGACGACGCGGGCGGGACGCTCGTCACGATCAAGGGGCAGGAGTTCACCGGCGACACGACCGTCTGGATCGGCGGCGTGCTGCAGTCGACCGTCGCGGTCGTCGACTCGCGGACGATCCAACTGTTGACGCAGCCGGGCGTCGCCGGCGGTCCCTACGAGCTGCGCGTCGCGAATCCCGGCGGCGCGATCGCGACGGCGGACTTCAGCTACGTCTCGCCTCCCGATCCCGACGTGTTCCGCATCGACCCCGGCGGCGGTTCCGCGACGGGCGGCGAGGAGATCCGCATCGACGGCGCGAACTTCGCCGCCGACACGCGCGTCGTCTTCGGAGCCGATCCAGAGACAGGGCTCGGCGGCTTCGAGGCGCCCGAAGTGCGCGTGGTGAGCAGCACGCAGCTCGCCGTGCGCACGCCGCAGGTGGGCTTCAACGCGCCGCTCTCCGTGCTCGCGGAGACGACTTCGACGGGTCAGGCTTCCGTGGTCCCCGCGGCGTTCACGACGAGCGGAGCCGACGGCGGCGGGGGAGGCTGCCAGGCGGTCGTCGTCCCCGGCCCTCCGGACGCCGGTGACGTGCTGCGCAGCGTGCTGTTCTTCGCGCTGCTCGCCCTCGGTTCGCGCCTCGTGCGTCCTCGGCCGCGTCCTGTCGCCGCCTGATCGAGCGCCGCGGATTGCGCGTGCGGGGAGCGGGCGTCGCGCGTTAGCCTCGGGTGCATGAGCACCCTGGTCTTCGACATCGAGGTCGCCGGATTCCTGTGGGACGAGGTCGACGAAGTCACGCGCGGATACCTGCGTGAGCGCGAGCACGACCCCGCGCGTCGCGACGCGGTGCCCGAACGCCTCGCGCTCTACCCGGGCCTCGGCAAGGTGATCGCGATCGCCATGTGGCTCGTCGAGGAAGACCGCGGCATGCTGCTGCTCGAAGGCGAGCAGGAACACGCGGAGCCGAAGCCCTGGGAGAAGGTTGCGCGCTCGAAGATCCTGCGCGGCACCGAGGCGCAGCTGCTCACTGCCTTCTGGAAGGCCGTCGACCGCGCCGGCGCGCGCCGGCCGCTGCCGCGCCTCGTGACGTACAACGGTCGCGGTTACGACGGTCCCGTGTTGATGGTGCGGTCCGCGCAGCTCGGCATCGTTCCGTCGCGCAACTTGGTACCGAACCGTTACGCGCTCGAACAGCACACGGACTTGATGGACGTGCTGACCTTCCAGGGCGCGACGCGTGACCGCTTCAGCCTCGACTACTGGTGCCGCCGCTTCGACGTCGACAGCCCGAAGGGTTCGATCGACGGCTCGCAAGTCGGCCGCGCGTACCGCGAGGGACGCATCGAGGACATCGGCGAGTACTGCTTGCGCGACGTGCGCGCGACCTCGGAGCTGTACCAGAAGCTCGCCGGAGGCTTGCTAGAAGTCTTCGGTCGCTGAGTCGTCGAGGCGCCACAGCCGAAGGCTCGCGTCGGCGCGCAGGGGCTCGCGCGTCGTCAGTCGCGACGGCGCGCCGTCCGGCGTCGTCGACAACCAGAAGCGCGGTCCGTCGCCGAGTCCCAGCGCCGTCGCGACCTGCGCCGCGCGCTCCGCGTCGAGCGCGCCCGTCGGCCACAGCGTGCGCCACGCGTAGAAGCCGACGGCGCGGTTCGGGCCGGATCGGCGGTCGTACAGCACCAGGCTGCCGGGCGGCGTCGCCTCGGCGAGCCACGCGCCAGTCGCGCTCGGCATCGGCACGGACTGGTCCGCACCGCGCGTGCGCGCGCGCCACGCCGCTTGCACGCCGAGCCCGGGGAGTGCGATGGCGAGCGTCAGCAGTGCGAGCGGCGAAAGCCCCGCGCGCAGCCGCAGCAGCGGGCCGCCGAGCTGGTGCAGCGCGAGCGCGCCGCCGACGCTGAAGGCCGGGATCCACCACAGCTGCAGGCTCTCACGCGAAGCACTCGACGCTCCGTCGAAGGCGAACTGCACGAGCGCGGCGCCGACGAACAGCACGCCGAGCAACGGGAGCTCGCGCTCCGTGCGCTGCGGGTGTTCGAGCGCCGCGAGCTGCTCGCCGAGGCGCGGGAAGAGCGCGCGGAGGGAGCGCAAGGAGAACGCAGAGAGCGCCACGACGACGATGACCGCGCCGTGCGCCGTGACCGCGTGCTGCCACTCATCGACCACCCAGACGCCGAGTCGGTCCAGTCCTGGCGGCGTGAAGATCTCGCGCAGTTGGCCGAGGGTCCCGACATGCGGCGGCGTGAGCGAGTGCTCGAGCGCGGCGCGCGCGGCGAAGAGGTGGAGCAGCAGCGGGACGAGCGTGCACGCAGCGGTGAGGCTCACGAAGCTCAGCGCTCGCCTGCTACCGAGGCGTCGCCACGCGACGAACCACAACCCCGGCAAGAACGCGAACGAACCGAATGACACGCCCGCGGCGAGGGCCGTCGAAGCCCCGGCGAGCGCCAGGTCTGCGCGTTGCGCGCGGCGGATCCAACGCAGCGTGAAGTGCACGACGAGCAGCGTCATCGCGAGTCCCGGACCCGCGCCGTCGGCGAGCCCGGCGAACTGGATGCCGACGGCGGACGCTCCCGCGAGCGCCAGGCCGAGCAGAGCGACTGCCGGGCCGTACGCTTCGCGCGCGACGGAGTGCAGCAAGAGCAGCGCGAGGAGCTGCGCCGCGACGAAGGGCACTCTCAACGGCAGCTCGACACCGCGGGGCGGCGCACCGTCACGCCAAGCGCTGTCCCAACCCGCCGGGCCGAGCAGCCGCAGGGCGTTCCACGCGACGAGCGCAACCAGAGGTGGCTCGCTCGTGTCGACCAGCCGCTGTTCCGGCCGCGGCGCAGGTTCGAGGTTCAGCACGGGGTAGGCGCCCGCGGCTTCGCCGCGCTGGTAGTTCAGCGCCGCCACGGCGAACTGCGCACCGCGCTCTCCGTCGACGCCGCGGTCGAATTCCTCGCCGACGTCGCGTAGGCGCGGCAGGAGCGCGGCGACGACGAGCAGGATCACGCACAGGCGTTCCAGGCGCGCGAGGGGAACGGAAGCGACCCGCTCGGCGAGGAGTCGACCGGGTCGCTGAGTCGCGGGCTGCACCATCGGCGCGCCAGTCTGCGCGCGCGGCCGAGCGGCTGCAAGGCGCGTCGCGCGCTCAGAGCTGCGGCGTGCGCATCATCAGCGCGGGCAGGCGCGCGGGATCGGACGTCTCCGCGTAGCTCTCGCGGTCCTGGTGCACGTAGGCGCGCGGCCCTTCCGCGTGCGGTTCGAGCCCGAAGCGCTCGAGCAAGTCCTTGTCCACGCCGGGGTCGACGATCTGCACGATGCGCGACGCCACGTAGGGCTTCAGCGCGGCCTTCGCGAGCGCGTGCGTCTTCGAGTCGTGCGTCGAGCCGACGATCGTCACATGCACCGGCGGGTGCAGCAGCAGGTCGACGGCGCGCGCGTAGCCGGCGACGAAGTGTCCGTAGCGCTTGTAGTCGACCGCGAAGGACTCGAGCGCCTCGCGACCGGCGTCCTCGTAGTCCTTGTCGTGCGTGAAGTGCGCGAGGCGCAGCAGAGCTTCGGCGATCACCGAGTTCTCGAGGATCGAGCGGTTGCGTCGCCGCAGCTCGCCCGATGCGCTGGGATCGTAGTGCGTGTCGAAGAACGAGCCTGACGGGCTCCTGTAGCGCTCGATCGTGATCGAGGCGAGGTCGCGCGCGACGTCGAGGAAGCGGTTCTCGCTCGAGAACTGCACGGCGTCGATCAACGCGCGCAGGGTGTACGCCTGGTCGCCGAGCAGGCCCAGCAGGTGCGGACGGCCGTCCCAGTAGTGGTACATGCCGAGCTTGTCGTCGTAGAGCTCTCGCAGCATGAAGTCGAGCGTCTCGAGCGCCATCTCCGAGTAGCGCTCGTCGCCGAGCACGCTCGAGGCCTTGAACAGCGCGGAGACGGCGATCGCGTTCCAGTTGGCGAAGATCGTCTTGTCGATCGACGGCGGACCGGCGGCGCGACGCGCGGCGATCGTCGACTTGTTCGCGTACGTCGGATCTGCGTCCTGACTACCGTAGAACGCGCCCGTGCTCTCGTCGAGCAGCGTGGAGCGCATCCACTCGAGGATGCCGAGGGCCGTGCGTCGGAAGCTCTCCTCACCCGTCGTCTGGTACGCCTCGAGGTACGCGAAGAGCCGCTGCGCGTTCGAGTCGAGCATCTTCTCGTGGTGCGGGACGCTCCAGTCCGGCTGCGTGGCGTAGCGGTAGAAGCCGCCTTCCACCTTGTCGTGGATCTGTCCCTCCTGCATGTGCCGCAAGGTGCGGCGCACGAGGTCCAAGAGGCGCGCGTCACCGGTCTGCGACCAGCGCACGAGCGCGAAGTCGATCGCTTCGGGGTGCGGGAACTTGTGACGACTGCCCCAGCCGCCATGCACCGGGTCGGCGGTCTTGATGACCGTCTCCGCGACGGACTCGACGATCTCGAGGCCGAGCTTGGGGCGACGTTCTCCGAGCGCGGCGAGCGAGCGGCGGACGGGTTCTTCCTCGGCAGCGCGTTGCGCGGCGCGCTCGGCGGCGAGGCGGCTGCGGATCGCTTCGCGGTTCGTCCGGTAGTACTCGGCGATCAGCTGGAGTCGACCCGCAAGCTCCTCCGCCTCCATGTAGTTGTCCGCCGAGAGCAGCTCGCCGTTGTCGTCGAGGTACGCGAGCGTCGGCCAACCGCCCTTGGTGTAGCGTGCCTCGAGGTCGGGACGGCGGTCCTTGTCGATGCTGATCGGGATGAAGTTCGCCTCGATCAACGCCTCGACGCGCGGATCGGTCAGCACCTTCTGCTCGAGCTCGCGGCACCAACGGCACCAGGAAGCCTTGACGAACAGCAGGACCGGGGCGCCGCGCTCGCGGGCGCGCTCGAAGGCCGCTTCGTTCCAGTCCTGCCAGTCCACCATGTCGTCCTCCTCCTTATCGGGGCGCGAGTGGTGAGAACTCTAGGCGACTCGAAGTCGGGATACGAGGGCCCTCCCGCGGGGCGCGGACCGAGGCCGGAGCGGGCGCCGGCGGCGATCCTCGCGGAGCGCGCGCCGGCGGGCGCTCACTGCCACTGGATCGTCAGCGCTTCGGTGAAGTTCGAGCCGGTGCCGCAGGGGCTGATCTGCGGGTCGCGGTACCAGTACTGGTACCGGCGCGTCTGTCCGGGGAGCACGTTGCCCGCCGTGACGATCGAGGTCGTGCTGGAGCCGGAGCCGGCGGCGTCCGCGAAGAGCACCTCGAGGCGCTCGGTCGGGTTGCCGACGCAGAGCAAGCCGTCCTTGAAGGGGATCAACGTGTTCGTCGCGCCTTGGATCAGCATGCCTGGCTGGTTCGGGCGCGCTTGCACGAAGCTGAAGACCGCGTCGTCCGCGGCCACCGTCCCCGAACCGACCGCCGTCAAGCGCGCGCCGTAGCCTTGGCTGTTCATGCAGCCTTCGCCCAGGAAGAGCGCCGAGTTGTTCCCGCACGGGCAGGAGCCAGACGAGCCTTCGCCCCAGCAGTACTCCGAGCCCAGCGGCGGCAGGACGCACGGGTAGTTCATGTTGCTGACGATGCACGCGTCGATGGCGCAGAAGGTCGCGCAGAAGGTCTGCACGTTGCCGACCACGCGGAAGACCTCGCCGATCTGCATCGGCAGGTTGGTCAGCGGGCTGACGTCGTTCTGCAGCTGATACACGAGTCCGCTCACGTTCGAGCGCCAGACGAGGCAGGTGAACCCGTCGAACTCGACGGTGCCGCACTCGTTGAGGAGGACTTGCGCGTGGGCTTCCTCCGCGACGCCGAAGCCGCAGGTGACGAACAGAGCGAGAGCGACGAAACGAGAGCGAATCGATCGACCGAGCATGGCGTGGATCTCCGAGAAGGGGCCGCGCGCGCGCCGGCGAAGTGCCGGAGCACGGGCCGCGACCTTGGAGAGCTTGCCTCACGTCTGGGTTCTCGGAAACCCACTTCGTCGTCACTCGACCGGGTCCGCTGGAAGGGGCACTGGCACCGAGCGCGGCCGGCAGACCGACGCCCGTCCCTTCTCCAGCTGGAACCGACTACAGCCAGCCGATGACCAATCCGTTGGTCAGATTCGATCCGGTCCCACAGGGGCTGAGCACGGGATCGCGATACCAATACTGGTAGTACCAATTCACGCCAGGAACCAAGCCTCCGACCACGGCGATCGGAGCCGTGCTATCAGCCTCGCCGTTGGCGTCCGCGAAGAGCACTTGCAGGCGAACCTGTGGAGTCGCGACGCAGAGCCGACCGTCGTAGAAGGGGATGTTCGTGACCCAGGTGCTCTGAAACAGGACGCCGGGCCGGTGCGGACGGACCTGTGAGACGTGAAAGACGATGTCGGCATTCGCGAGTACGCGCGACCCCTGCGCCGTCAGCAGACCCCCGTGCCCCTGGCTGTTGACGCAGCCTTCGCCGGAACCGACCGGTGCCTCGTTCCCGCAGGGACACGGCCCGTACGAACCGTCGCCGGGACAGTGCACTAGCCCTAGCGAGATGGGACCGCAGGCGTAGCTGTAGTAGGTCGTGAGGCAGCCGTCGACGATCACCCAGCAGTTGTGGGAGCAGATGCTCTGTATCTGACCGACCACGCGGAAGTGGTCACCGACCTGCATCTGCTGGTTCGTGATCGGGTTCGTCGGGTCCGACAAGCGGTACAGAAGCCCGCTGGAATCGGCGCGCCAGAGCAGGCAGAAGAACCCGTCCGACTCGACCGTGCCGCAGTCGTCGATGAATGCCTGCGCGGACGCACCCGCGGCGAGGAAGCAGAGAGCGGAGAGACGGACGCAAGTGCGACGGAAGGCTGCAAGAAGGCTTCGAGCGAACATGGCGCTCCTCCATCAAGGCAGTCCCGCGCGAGCGAGACGTCGCCGGCGCGACGACTGCAACCGAGTTCCTTCTAGACGCAGGCGTCGATTCCCGCCATGCGCTCCGCGCGCCCTTCGTCGAACTCGCGCTCCCACGAAAGAGCGAAGGCGCCGGTCGCTGTTCGCGACCGGCGCCCGCTCGTTCTCTCACTGGAACCGACTACAGCCAGGTGACCTCGAGGCCGTTGGTCAGGTTCGAGCCGTTGCCGCAGGGGCTGACGCCGCCGGGGTCACGGAACCAGACCTGGTAGTAGCGGGTCTGGCCGGGGAGCAGGTTGCCCGCCGTGACGATCGAGGTGGTGCTCATGCCTTCGCCGGAGGCGTCGAGCGTGATGGGCTCGAGGCGGTCGGTGGGGTTGCCCATGCAGAGGATACCGTCCTTGAAGGGCAGCATCTGCGAGGTCTGGCCCTGGATCAGCATGCTCGTCTGGTTCGGCACGCCTTGCGCGATGTGGAACACCGCGTCGTCGTTCGCGACGGAGTCCGATCCGGTCGCGCTGAGGATCGCGCCGTAGCCGAGCGAGCTCTTGCAGCCCTCACCCGCGCCGACGGTCGACTCGTTCGAGCAGGGGCAGAGACCGGCGGAGACGCCGTCGCCGTAGCAGAAGCCGCTGCCGACCGAGCCGGGGGCGATGGTGACGCCGTCGAACTGGATCGCCATGTAGCCGGCGCCGGTGATGTTCAGGCTGTAGCTGGTGAGCGTCGCCCAGTCGTAGTAGCCGTACTGCTGGGTGATGTCGAGCGAGCTGAAGGTCGGGCCCGTGAAGCCGACGTCGAAGGAGTAGTTGTAGCCGCTGGGCAGACCGGAGGCGTTGATCTGCAGGCGGTCGGAGACGGGGAAGCCATCGATCAGGACGAGGCTGCCGCTGCCGGTGCTCATGTCCACGACGTTGGCACCCGAGGTGATCGTGAAGGTGCTCGGGTCGATCGTGTACTGGTAGCCGTCGGCGGGGGCGGGGGCCCACGGGGTGCCGGGCGTAGTGACTTCGAAGGAGACGATCACGGGGCTGCCGGGGGGCAGACCGGCGAGGGGTCCGGCGTTGAGGCTGCCGAACTCGACGACGCCGCCGGCGACGACGGAGACGGAGCCGGCCGAAGCGAGCGGGGAGACGGCCGCCAGGGCAGCGAGGCCGAGGAGTGTGCTGGTGATGCGCATGCGTGTACCTGGATTGCGATTCTTCTGGAGGAAGGCGGCCCTCGAGCGTCGAGGGCGGGCGTGCTGACTGCGGAACAGACTAAGGGGAATCTGCGGGCGCCGTCATTCGGGTATGGACCCCATTCTCGGGGTCCATTGACCGAATGGAGCGTGTCGTCGTGTACGAGTCGCGTCTCGTGCAGCGGTCCTGAATCCTCGACGATCTTCCGCAACGGAGAAGGCGCGACCGGTCAGGACCGATCGCGCCTTCTGAGTCAGGAGTAACAGCAGATTCCCGATCCAACGCTCCGTTCGCTGCAGCGGGGGCTGCTCGAGAGCGACTGCGGCGCTGGCAGACACCGCGCAGGATCATCACGTCGGCTTCCCTATCACCGACGCTCGTCAGTCTACGAAAGCGCGCGCTCCGAGAATCTCGGGTGAACACCCCGTTCGTGGTCCGCGCTCTGATGAGAGCGGGCGCGGACCGCCGCAGCGATCCACGCCCGCGCGTGTCACGAGAAGTCGGCCGGGATCAGCTCCAGGCGATCTGCAGAGCGTTCGTGAAGTTCGAGCCGGTGCCGCAGGGGCTGACGCCGCCGGGGTCACGGAACCAGAGCTGGTACTGACGGGTCTGGCCGGGGAGCACGTTGCCCTCGGTGACGATGGACGAGCTGCTCGAGCCTTCGCCGTTCGCGTCGGTGGTGATCACCTCGAGACGGTAGGTCGGGTTGCCCATGCAGAGGATGCCGTCCTTGAAGGGCAGCGTCTGCACCTGCTGACCTTGGATCAGCATGCTGGTCTGCGTGGGGCGGGCTTGCGTGACGGTGAACACCGCGTCGTCGCCGGCGACCGTGCCGGAGCCGGTGGCGGTGAGGATCGCGCCGAAGCCGAGCGAGCTCTTGCAGCCTTCGCCCGCGCCGAGCGTGGACTCGTTCAGGCAGGGGCAGGCGCCCGAGGTGCCGTCGCCGAAGCAGAAGGCGGTGCCGAGCGCGGCCGGACCGCAGAGCGTGTTCGTGTTGCTGTTCGCGCACGCGATGATGTCGCAGAAGGTCGCGCAGAAGAGCGGCACGGTGCCTTCGACGTTGAACTGCTCGCCGATGTCCATCGGGAGGCCGGTGATCGGGCTGATGTCGTTCTGCAGCTGGTAGTTCCAGCCGCTCGAGTCCTGGGTCCACACCTTGCAGATGAAGAAGTAGTCCCAGTTGACGGTGCCGCAGCCGAGGTCTTCGGCCTGCGCGGCGGGGGCGAAGCCCATGGAGGCGACCAGGCCCAGGGCGGCAGTCGCCGCGAGGCGGCGGAGGGAGGTGGTGAAGCGCATGAACTGTTCCTTGAGTCTTGTGGTGAAGCGTGGCCCCCGGAGAGTCCGCGGGCTCCTGATCCACGTACGAGCCTAGGCGTATGCGTCCGGGCCGCATATCCGGGTGAACACCCCATTTTATGGCCTTCGAGGGAGTCGGGGGCGCTGATACCGGCTGCGGATCCGGAGCCTCGTGGGCCGCGCCGACCCCCTCTGGAGCCCCGAGGAGGCCCCTACGCGGCGGGATCCCGGCGGACCGATCGTTCCTTCGGTTCGCCCGGGCGAGCCCTCCGCGCACGGAAGCGCCCCGCTCTCCGGAGGGTCGAAGGGCGGGGCGCTCTGGTTCGCGGAGGCGAGCGGTCGCCTACATCCAGGCGATCTCGAGTCCGTTGGAGAGGTTCGAGCCGCTGCCGCAGGGCGACAGCGCGGGATCGCGGTACCAGAACTGGTAGTGACGCGCCTGACCGGGCGCGGCCCCTCCGCCGGCGGCGATCGACGACGAGCTGGCACCGCAGCCGTTCGCGTCGGTGAAGATCACCTCGAGTCGCTCGGTCGGGTTCCCGAGGCACAGGATTCCGTCCTTGAAGGGGACCGCCTGCAGTCTCGCGCCCTGCACGAGCATGCCGGGCTGGCTCGCCCGCGCTCCGTCGAAGAAGAAGCGCAAGTCGTCCGCGGCCGCGCTCTCGGTCCCGCGCGCGGTCAGGCGCGCGCCGCGACCGGTCGAGTTCGCGCAGCCTTCGCCCGCGCCGACGACCGACGCGTTGCCGCAGGGGCATGCGCCCGACGTCCCGTCACCGAAGCAGAAGGGCACGCCGGGGAAGGTGCCGACGGGCACGAGTAGGAACGGGCGCGAACTGCCGGCTCGCACGCCGTCGCCGACGATCCACCCCGCGTCGTTCAGGCCGGTCGCCTTCTTCAGCGACCAGCCGAGCCCCGCGTGCACGAGCTCGTCGAGCCGCTGCATCTGCGTGCCGTCCCAGTGGTAGGCGACGTCGATCGCGTTGCTCCACAGCGAGCCGCAGCAGGGCAGGTAGATCCACTCACCGAAGGCGTAGCCGCAGACCTGGTCCAGCTCGTTGATGTCGGTGGGGATCGAGTGCGCCTTGCCGGGGATGTCGGGCAGGATCGTCATGTTCGTCCCGTTGTGGATGAAGGTGTCGCCCCACGAGTCGTCGACGAACGACCTCCAACCCGCCGCGTGTCCCGCGTCGTTGATCGCCCACGCGCTCCCCGAGACGTAGCTGCCGGTGAGCTGTTCCATGACCGGCGTGACCGCTGCGCTGTCGTAGCGGAACGGGATCGCCCACTGGTCGCCGAAGGCTCCGGCCAGGACCTCGCCGACGACGACGCCCGCCGAGTTCAAGTCGTACGCCTTGGAGTAGTCGAGGCTCAGCGAGCCGAGGTCGTGCACGACGCCGCTCGCGTCGAACAGGTAGGCGTGGTCCGGCTCGCTCGGGAGGTCGGACTGGCCGGTGACCTCGCCGAGCTCGTTGACGCCCGCCGCGGTCGCCGTAGGGCCGCCGAGCGTCGGGATCGGGACGAGCGTGTCCGTGGCGATCTCGTAGCGCCACGCGGTCGTGTGGTAGCCCGCGACGAAGCCGCTGTCGCTGATCGCAACGGCTCGACCGGGGCCGATGTCGTGCTTCACGCCGTCGAACCAGAAGCCGCGGTACTGGCCGGTGCTCGTGTCGTACCAACCGCCGACCACGATGCCGGCGTTGTTCACGTCGTAGACGACACTGCTCGACTCGGTCGGGAGCTTCGGCAGCTCGTAGACGTCGTAGACCGGGATCGCCGTCGAGTCGCAGACGTCGCCCTGGCCGTCCCCGTCGCTGTCCTGCTGCGACGGATTGGCGAACGCGACGCAGTTGTCGCACACGTCGCCGACGCCGTCGTCGTCCGAGTCGAGCTGGTCGGGGTTCGCCGTAGACGGGCAGTTGTCGCAGTCGTCGATCAGTCCGTCGCCGTCGGAGTCGAGCTCGAGTTCGTCGTGCACGCCGTTCTGATTGCAGTCCGCGTAGGTCCGCAGCCGCTCCGTCGTGTGCGTCCCGTTCGCCGTGGCGTTCGAGCCTCCGAGCGCCCAGATGTACTCGTCCTCGGTCAGCGCCGCGCCGAAGTCGTAGCGCGCTTCGCTCATGTCGGGCCCCATGCTGAACGCGAGCGTCGCGGGGTCGAAGACGAAGACCTTCGCCGAAGGCGTGCCGGCGCCCGTCGTTCCGTTCAGTCCGCCCAGCACGTAGACCTTCGCGTCTGCGCCGAGCACCGCGGCCTGATTGCTGAAGCCCGCGTCGCCCGTCCCCGGATCCGGCAGGTTCGCGACGAGCGACCAGCTGTCGGCGAAGACGTCGTAGGAGTAGACGGACGAGCTGCGCGTCGAACCGTCCGCGGTGTAGCCGCCGAACAGCAGGACGTGTCCCAACCCGTCGTAGACCGCGGCGCCGTGCGCGCGCGCGCTCGGCAGGGGTGCGCGAACCTGCCATGCGTCGAGCGCGGCGTCGTAGCGCTCGACGAACGTCACGTTGCCGCCGTCCGCGCCCGGTCCGCCGCCGATCGCGTAGAGCTGTCCGAACTCGTCCGCGGCGAAGGAGATGTGCGCCTGGTCGTAGTTGCGCAGCGCGAGGGAGGGAGCGGCTTCGGTCCCGAGCACCGTGTCGTAGACCCACGTGCGATTCGATCCGGTGTCGTTCCCGATCTGCGTCGGACCGAAGACCACGACGCGACCGAACGCGTCGACTCCGACTCCCAGCGCGTCGAACTCGCCGTCGAATTCCTTGGCGAGCGTCCAGCTCGACGCGCCGCTCGCGAGCACGTGCGCGGTCGCGCGCTCGAGCGGTCCACCGGCGTCGTTCTCGGAGCGCCAGGGCGCGCCGCCGAGCGCGAGGATACTGCCTTGGTGGACGACCGCGACGAGTCCGGTGCGACCGGTCGTGGTGTCGGGGAAGCTCGGCCCGGATTCCCAGGTCTGCGCGAGGGCGGTCGAGGAGAGCGCGAGGAGCCACGGAAGGCACGAAGCCGCTGAGAGCCTGTGAGAGACTTGACGCATGATCAGAGTCGGGTTGTAGGAGGCTGGAGCGGACGTGCGAGGATCAGCCTACCCGGAAGTCCGCGATCCGTGGGGCCCGATCCGCGCGCGGCCGAGTTCTCCCGAAACGAAGCACCGCCGGTCGCGGGGACCGGCGGTGCCTGGAGTTTCGCTGTCGCTCGCGAGGAGCGACCTGCGGGGTAGGACCTAGATCCAGTCGACCTGCAGTCCGTTCGTGAAGTTCGAACCGCTGCCGCAGGGGCTCACTCCGCCGGGGTTGCGGTACCACTGCTGGTAGTAGCGCGTCAGGCCGGGAACCAGGTTGCCGTTCGTGACGATCGAACCCACCGTCGAGCCCGAGCCCGAGGCGTTGAGCGTGACGACTTCGACGCGCTCGGTCGGGTTGCCCATGCAGAGGATGCCGTCCTTGAAGGGCAGCATCTGCAGCGCGTTGCCCTGGACCAGCAGGCTGGTCTGGTTGGCGATGCCTTGCGTCGTGGTGAACACGGCGTCGTCGTTCGCGACGCTGTTCGAGCCCCACATCGTCAGGACGGCGCCGTAGCCGAGCGAGTGATTGCAACCCTCGTTCGCGCCGACGGCCGACTCGTTGCCGCAGGGGCAAGGACCGGCGGATGCGCCGTCACCGAAGCAGAGGACGTTCTCGACGTTCCAGTTCGGGGCCTGGATGCGCACGAAGGCGTCGGGGCCGCCGAAGCCGGCGTCGTTCAGGTCGTTGCCCGCACCGTCGTTCAGCTTCGCGATGAAGTACACCATGCCGTCGTCCGTGATGGCGAGGTCGTTCGCGTTGAAGGCGGCCGAGGTCGGCGTGCCGTCACCGAGGAAGACGCTGTCGTCGAACAGGCCGTTGCCGTCGAGGTCGATCGGGTCGCCTTCGCGAGCGATCACGCGGCCGTTGACGACGAGCACTTGGTTGGCCGCGGGGTCCGCGTTGTCGGTCTCCGCGATCAGCGCCCAGTCGCCGTTCGAGTTGACGGCGCAGGCGAGGAAGCTGGCCGAGTAGGCTTCGGTGCCGCCTTCGACCGAGTCACCGGTCTTCGCGATGACCGTGCCGTTCAACACGAGCCAGTCGTCGCTGGCCGGGTCGTCGCCGCGCGAGACCCAGTCGCCGCTCGCGGCCATCGCCGTCTGGAAGACGTCGACCGCCGTGACCGTGCTGCCCGCGATGATCGTGTTCTCGCGGATCACGACGACGTTGTTGATCGCGAGGATGTCGTCGATCGTCGTGTCCGTGTTGTCGGTGTCACCCTGCTGCCAGTACGTCAGGCCGTCCGGAGTACCGCCGGTGTCGCTCAAGTCCATGCCGTCCCACAGCTCGCCCGTGTTCAGGGCGGAGGCCACGTTGTTGCACTGCAGGAAGCCGACGCTGTCGTACAGGAAGGCGGGGTAGTTCGACGAGTGGCAGTTCTGGATCGGCGTGACGATGTAGCCGATGCGGCCGTCGTCGAGCAGGTGCACGCCGGAGACCGAGTTGCCGAGGCCTTCGTCACCGGCGGCGCCGCCTGTGTCGATGAGGCCCGTGAGCGGGTCGCTCTCGTTCAGCACGATCGTCCAGTTGCCGAGCGTGTCGCGCTTCAGGACGCGCTCGCGGAAGTTGAGCGGCGGGCCTTTCGCGCGGGCGCTCATGCCGATGTTGCCGGCCGAGTCGAAGGAGACCGGGCTGTCCGAGTCGAAGAAGTCCCAGAGCGTTCCGACCGCGTCGGTGGGAACCTGCTGACCCTCTTGCGCGAGGTTCTCGGCCGCCAGCGGACTCGCCGACGCGCCGTTGAGGACGAGCATCGTCTCGAGGTCGGAGCCGAGTTGGTTGCGGCCCTTCAAGACCCACTGCGAACCGTCGTGGCTCACGGTGAAGTCCTCCATGGCGCGCCACTTCGACGGAGCGGGTGCGCCGGCGAGGTCGAGCGTCCAAGGCGTGTCGGAAGTGGAGCTCGAGTAGATCTTGCTGTAGATCACCTCGATGTTCTGCGCCAGCGCGGCCGGCGTCAGGAACAAGCCCAGAGCGAAGGACCGTGTGAGCGGCCCGGTGAGCGAACGATTCATGGAAGAGTCTCCAGCACGAGATGTCGTGGTCGATCGGTAAAGGGAGCTCGGGGGGGGACCGCCGATTCTACCTCCGGCCATGGAGTCCGATAGACGGCGGATCTCCCGGAAAAGCGCCACTGCGTAGGACTTCTGTCAGGCCCTCGCCGTAGCTCTGCGTGGTGCCCCCGGGGGCTTGGCGGAGCCGTCCGTCGAGAGCTCGACCGGCCACGAAAAGGGCGAGGGGGACCGACCCTCGCGGATCGATCCCCCTCGCCGAGAGCAGGAACAGAGCTGACTACATCCAGTCGACCTGGAGGCCGTTCGTCAGGTTCGAACCGGTGCCGCAGGGGCTGACTCCGCCGGGATCACGGAACCAGAGCTGGTAGTAGCGGGTCTGTCCGGCGATGACCTGGCCCTCGGTGGCGATCGAGACCGTGCTCGAGCCCGAGCCGGCGGCGTCGAGCGTGATCGGCTCGAGGCGGTAGGTCGGGTTGCCCATGCAGAGGATGCCGTCCTTGAACGGGATGTTCTGCTGCTGCTGACCTTGGATCAGCATACTGGTCTGCGCGGGACGGCCCTGCGTGACGGTGAAGACGGTGTCGTCACCGGCGACGGTACCGGAGCCGGTGGCGGAGAGGATCGCGCCGAAGCCGAGCGAGCTGTTGCAGCCTTCGCCCGCACCGACGGCGGACTCGTTGGCGCAGGGGCAGGCGCCCGACGTGCCGTCGCCGAAGCAGAAGGGAGTGCCGACGCTCGTCGGGCCGCAGGGGCCGATGGAGGTCAGGCTGTCGAAGGCGCCGTCGATCACGCCGAAGCAGATCGAGAAGACGTTCGGGTCGTACGAGCCGACCACGTGCACTTGGTCACCGGCGTTGAGGCCGTTGAAGACGCCGACGAAGTCCAGGAAGGTCTGGCCGGTGTTGTCATCGACGTACTTCAGGCACATGTAGCCCTGCACCATGGTGCCGCATCCGTCGTAGGGGACGCTCTGGGCTTGCGCGGACTGGGCGGTCATGGCGGCGACGAGGGCGACGACGCCGATGCGAAGAGTGTGGAGCAGATTCATCGCGGGAGATTCCTTTGCGTGGCTCCGGCGCAGCAGGGGACGCCGGGGAGAAGAGAGGTGGTGTCGCCGGACCAGGTCCGACGAGGTGTATCCTGCCAGTGACTACGAGATGCGTCCAGGGAGTTTCCAGGAAACTTTTGGGAGACGATTGGCTTGGCGCAAGACCCTGCCATGCGCTACTTTGAGAGCACAGGTCGCCCCTCCTAGGTCTCCCACAGCCATGAAGCGCACGAAAACCCCCGTTCTGCCCGGTAGCCACCTCGAGCAGCGCGTCCGCGAGACGGGCAGCACGCTGTCGGACTGCCTCTCGGCGGTCCTCGACGCCCTACCCGGCGCGCCCCACGGCCCCCAGGCCCTGGCGACGGCGCTCGCTCTCGACAAGGTCCTCACCAGTCGCCTGCTGAAGGCGGTACGTAGCACGGACCCGATCTCGGTCGTGCATCGCGCGCCCGGCCCCGAGCCGATCCGGCGGCTCCTGCGCGCCGCGAAGCGCAAAGGCGTGGGGGCGCCGCTCGTCGACGCCGGCGAGTCCGCGGTCTCCGACTTCGAGAACCTGATCCGCACCGAGGCCGGCGACCGCTCCTCCCTCGGCGCGATGTTGTCCGCCTGGTTGCCCGAAGCACGTCAGGAGTTCGAGTTGCGCCGCAAGCAGAGCGCCTTCAAGGCGATGAGCCAGCTGAAAGGCGTCTGCGCGGACGTCGACTTCTCGTCGGTTCTCTTGGCGCCATCCGACGACGGGCAACACCTGGACGTCGTCTGGGTGCTCGGACAGTACGGCGTGCAGCGGCTGCGCCCCGGCACGACGGTGAAGTTCGTGACGCGCCGTGTCGAGCACGACGCGGCGGAGCGTCGACCCGCCGACCTCTCCGGAGCGCCGATCAGCGACATCGACGACGTGCGGCTCGACCAGTTCTGCCACGCGCCGCCGGCCCCGCTCGTCGCGTCGCGTCACGGCGACGACGTGCAGTACACCCTGGGGGACTCGGGCTTCGGACCGCGCTCGACCGTCGACGTCGTGCTCGCGGAGGTGAACCGTCGCGAGATCCGCCGCTACGTCCCCGCCGCCGAGAACCGCAAGAGCTACGTCTTCGCCGAGGTCTCGACGCCGGTCAAGCTGCTCGTCTTCGACGTCTACGTGCACCGCGACGTCTACCCGAACTCCGAGCCCGAGCTGTTCATCTACGACACTCACGGCAGCGGGATCGCCGACCCGAACGACAGCTCGCGCGACGTCGACCAGTTCGACACCGTTGAGGACCTGCGCCGCTTGCGCACCGACGAGGTCTTCGCCGGCGAAGTGCCGAAGCAGCGCGAGCTCGTGGGCGAGGTCTTCGAGCGCCTCGACTGGGACCGCGACGTCTTCCGGATCTACCGCTGTCGGGTCGAGTACCCGATCTACGGCTCGCAGCTGACGATCGTGTTCGACCCGCCGTCGGGGCCGGTTTGATCGCCTTGGCCCGGTGAGGCTCAACAAGAATGGGCGCGGATCACCGCAGTGATCCGCGCCCGTTCGCGCTGCGGGAGTCGGTAGGGCTCAGACCCAGCTGATCTCGAGGCCCTGCGTGAAGTTCGAGCCGAAGCCGCACGGCGACAGCTGCGGGTCGCGGTACCAGAACTGGTAGTAGCGCGTCTGGCCCGGGGCGATCGCGCCCTCGGTGACGATCGAGGAGGCACTGGAACCTTCGCCGTTCGCGTCGGTGAAGATCACTTCGATGCGCTCGGTCGGGTTGCCCATGCAGAGCACGCCGTCCTTGAAGGGCACCGCGGTCGTCGTCGCGCCTTGCACGAGCATGCCGGGCTGGCTCGGGCGAGCCTGCGTGAAGCTGAACACGAGGTCGTCGTTCGCCACGACGTCCGTGCCCAGCGCGCTGAGAATCGCGCCGTGGCCTTGCGAGTTCTTGCAGCCCTCGCCCGCGCCGACGGGCGACTCGTTCGCGCAGGGGCAAGAGCCGCTCGACCCGTCACCGAAGCAGAAGGGCGTGCTCGGATCGGGCGGCGGGCAGTAGCTGATCACGGCGTTGTTCAGACAGAAGGTGAAGCAGAAGCTCGGGCAGCCGGCGGGATCTCCCGTGATGAACACCCGATCGCCGGGGTTCAGGAAGTTGCCGGTCGCGGGGTCGAGCAAGCCGTAGTTGTTCGACGGCGAGCTGCCGAGCTGGTACTGGACGCCGTCGACGTCCGCGCGCCACAGCACGCAGGGACCGCCGAGCTCGACGGTTCCGCAGGAAGCGAGGGACTGGGCCGACGCGTCGGCAGCGAATCCGAGCGCGACGAGCAGCGCGCCGAACGCGCGCATGGTGCGAGTGAGGTTCATTCGAGAGGCTCCGAGAGAAGTGCGTTCGACCGATCGTCCCCGCGGCGTCTCCACCGCGAGGACACCCATTCCACACCGGATGCGCCGATCGGACACTCGGGTATCGACCCGATGAGGGCTCCGGAGCCGCCGCGGGGGGGATCCTGCCGCCCTGTGATGTGCCGTGAGACGCAGGACTTACGAGTGCGGGGCATCGCGTCACGGTGGTGTTCGTGGGGGCGAGCTTCGAGTCGGGTGGGGGCCGTCGCGCCGCTCGTTGCAGCGCCGCCCCGCTCGCTCGAGCTCCGCCAAGGGCTCCGCTCGCGGGGCTCGCTTTCACGTCAGCGGGGTCGGATGCGACGCGTCTCGAACTTGATAACGGCGGTGTTGTTGTGCGGTCGCATCGGCGACCTACAAGACACGAATGCCGCGTCACGCCAAGCGCCCAGCGAGCCGCGCGGAGCGGAGCCCTTGGCGGAGCTCGAGCGAAGCGCGGCGTCAGCCGTGATCAAGGATCAACGATCACCGGCCAACGACGAGTGCCGAGCCAGCGACGACGAGCGTCGCGCACTGAAGGCGAGCACTCAGCGACGGCGAGGGTCGCGAGCTGAAGGCGACCACGCAGTGACGGTGATGATCGCGGTCAGAAAGCGACAAATCAGCGCCGGCGATCGCCGCGACCTGAAGTCGACGCACTGGCCGGCAGACGATCTCGGGAGTTGGTCGTCGTTCGTTGCTCGTCAGTCGTCGGCGGTCGGTCGTTGGGCGATTAGTCATTGGTCGTTGGTCGTTGGTCGTCGCGGTGCCGCCCCGCTCGCTCGAGCTCCGCCAAGGGCTCCGCTCGCGGGGCTCGCTTTCACGTCAGCGGGGACGAGGCCGGGGAGTCTCGAACTTGATAACGGCGGTGCTGTCGCGCGAGCGCATCGGCGACCGGCAAGACACGAATGCCGCGACACGCCCAGCGCTCAGCGAGCCGCGCGGAGCGGAGCCCTTGGCGGAGCTCGAGCGAAGCGCGGCGTCAGCCGTGACCAAGGATCAACGATCACCGGCCAACAAGGAATGCCGAGTGAGCGAAGGCGAGTGCCGCGATCTGGAGACGAGCACAAAGTGACGGCGAGGGTCGCGAGCTGAAGGCGACCAGTCAGCGACTGGTGATGGCCGCGACTTGAAGGCAAGAACTCAGCGCCGGTGATCGCCGCGATAGCCGGTGATCGCCGCGATAGAAGGCGACGCGCTGGCCGGAGACGATCTCGAGAGTCGGTCGTCGTTCGATGCTCGTCGGTAGCAGTCGCCGGTAGTCAGTCCTTGGTCGTTGGTCATTGGCCATTGGTCGTCGCGGTGCCGCCCCGCTCGCTCGAGCTCCGCCAAGGGCTCCGCTCGCGGGGCTCGCTTTCACGTCAGCGGGGTCGAGGCCGGCGCGTCTCGAACTTGATAACGGCGGTGTCGTCGTGCGAGCGCATCGGCGACCGGCAAGACACGAATGCCGCGACACGCCCAGCGCTCAGCGAGCCGCGCGGAGCGGAGCCCTTGGCGGAGCTCGAGCGAAGCGCGGCGTCAGCCGTGACCAAGGATCAACGATCACCGGCCAACGACGAGTGCCGAGTGAGCGACAGCGAATGCCGCGATCTGAAGACGAGCACCAAGTGACGGCGAGGGTTGCGAGCTGAAGGCGACCACGCAGTGGCGGTGATGATCGCGGTCAGAAAGCGACAAGTCAGCGCCGGTGATCGCCGCAACCTGAAGTCGACGCACTGGCCGGCAGACGACCTCGGGAGTTGGTCGTCGTCCGTTGATCGTCAGTCGTCGGCGGTCGGTCGTTGGCCATTGGTCATTGGTCGTTGGTCGTCGCGGTGCCGCCCCGCTCGCTCGAGCTCCGCCAAGGGCTCCGCTCGCGGGGCTCGCTTTCACGTCAGCGGGGTCGGGTGCGGCGCGTCTCGAACTTGATAACGGCGGTGTTGTCGTGCGATGGCATCGGCGGCCGGCAAGCGACCGATGCCGCGTCACGCCAAGCGCCCAGCGAGCCGCGCGGAGCGGAGCCCTTGGCGGAGCTCGAGCGAAGCGCGGCGTCAGCCGTGACCGACGACCAAAGTCCGAGAACCAACGCGGAACGACGAACGCCGATTCCAACGACCGAAACCTCCCGGACACGGATTCTCGGTTGTGCGTCCATTCGGCGAATAGCGCAAGAATCCGGCACTTATCGCGAACTTCACGCCGCGCGCATCGTTCTAAGTAGTGTGCGCCGCATACAGCAACAGACCGACTTCGAGTTCCCCGAACCGCGCACGCACGGAGGTCGCCGCAAGGGGGCCGGGCGGCCGAAGCGCAAGAGCGGTGTGGCGCACGCGGCGCGCGAGCGGGTGTCGCGGCACGACCCGCGCATCGTGACGATCAAGTTGGCGCAGGGCTTGCCGTGGTTGCGCGAGTGGCTCGAGGCGCGGGCGGTGACGTGCTGCATCCGGGACGCGCAGCGGGCGGACTTCCGCATCGTGCACTACTCGATCCAGCGCGATCACGTGCACTTCATCATCGAAGCGGACAGCAAGTCGGCGCTGTCGAACGGGATGAAGGGGCTGAACTCGCGGATCGCGCGGGCGCTGAACGGGATCTGGCGTCGCACAGGAAGGGTGTTGCGCGAGCGCTTCCATGATCGGGTGTTGAAGTCGTTGCGCGAGGTGCGCAACGCGCTGGTGTACGTGCTGAACAACCATTTGAAGCACGGCACGCTGTACGACCCGTGCGGCGTGGTGGGCGAGCCGGACGTGTTCTCGTCGGGGTGCTACTTCGACGGTTGGGCGGGGAGGCCGCCGGAGCGGGAGGCGGGCGGCGCGGGCGAGGTGGTGGTGCGGGGCGGGTGGAAGCTCTCGCACGGTTGGAGACGGCGGTATCGCGCCATCGACTTGGACGCCGCACCGCGCTCGGCCGCGGCGCTCTGATCACGCGTTGCGGCGCGCCGGCGTTTCGAGCGGGCGCACGGTCGACCGCCGCTCGCGCCGCCTCGCCACGCAGAACCGCGGCCCCCTCCCACGCGCGAAGACGGGGGAGAGGGCCGCGGGTGCGATCGAGCGCGCGAGTGAACTCAGTCGAAGCTCGGCGCGCGCTTCACGGGAGCGGGCGGGATCTCCGGACGTTCGACCTTGGTCCAGTCGAGCTGGGGGCACTCTTGGTAGAGGCGGTCGAGGTCGTAGTACTCGCGGGCTTCTTGCTGGAGGATGTGCACGACGACGTCGCCGTAGTCGAGCAGCACCCACCAGCAGTCATCGCCGCCTTCGGTGCGCGAGTGCTTCTCGCCGGCGGCCTTGATGCGAACGTGGAGCTCTTGGAGTATCGCCTTGACGTGCGGGCGGTTCAGGCCGGTGACCACGACGAAGTAGTCCGCGACCTTGAGGACGTCGCCCACGTAGTAGACACGAACGTCCTCGGCCTTCTTCTCGTCGGCCAACCAGGCCGCGACGGCCGCTAGTTGCTTCGAATCGATGGCGATCTGCTCCAGGAGCGTGGCGCTCAACCGAGGAACCAGGGCAGGAAGACGAGGGCCACGACGGTCATCAGCTTGACGAGGATGTTCAGCGAGGGGCCGGAGGTGTCCTTGAAGGGGTCACCGACCGTGTCGCCGACGACCGCGGCCTTGTGGGCCTCGGAACCCTTGCCGCCTTCGGCGCCGTTCTCGATGAACTTCTTCGCGTTGTCCCACGCGCCGCCGGCGTTGGCCATGAAGATGGCCATCATCACGCCGGTGACGAGCGCGCCGGCGAGCATGCCTCCGAGCGCCTCGACGTTCCAGATGCCGACGATGATCGGGGCCGCGATCGCGAGCGCGCCGGGGAGGATCATCTGCTTCAGCGAGCCGGCGGTCGAGATCTCGACGCAACGCGCCGCGTCGGGCTTCGCCTTGCCCTCGAGGATGCCGGGGATCTCGCGGAACTGGCGGCGGATCTCGTCGACCATCAGGTTGGCGGCACGACCGACCGCGCGCATCGTCATGGCGCTGAAGAGGAAGGGCAGGAAGCCGCCGATCAGCAGGCCGATCATTACGGGCGTGCTGTTGATGTTCAGAATCAGCGGCGTGATCGCACCGTCCGCGCCCGGCTTACCGGCGCCGAAGCAGAACGCGTTGAACAGCGCGAGCGCGGTGAGCGCGGCCGAGCCGATCGCGAAGCCCTTGCCGATGGCGGCCGTGGTGTTGCCGCAGGCGTCGAGCGCGTCCGTGCGCTTGCGGACTTCCGGGGGCAGTTCCGACATCTCGGCCATGCCGCCGGCGTTGTCCGCCACCGGGCCGTAGGCGTCGACGCCGAGCGAGATGCCGAGCGTCGACAGCATGCCGACCGCCGCGATCGCGACGCCGTACACCTCGGCCATCTCGTAGGAGAGGTAGATCGCGCCGCAGATCAGCAGCACCGGGATCGCCACCGACTCCATGCCGGTCGCGAGGCCGTGGATGATGTTCGTGGCGGAGCCGGTCTGCGACTGCTTCGCGATGTACTGGGCGGGTTTCGCCTCCATCGCGGTGTAGTACTCGGTGACCTTGCCGACCGCGACGCCGGCGACGAGGCCCGCGACGATCGCCCAGAAGATGTTCATGCCGGAGATCGCGCCGGTGAACGTGAAGTGCTGGTTGGTCAGGTACCACGCGGCGCCGATGACGAGGACCGACGCGACGATCAGGCCGCGGAAGAGCGCGGAGTGCAGGTGGTGTTCGTCGCTGGCCTTCACGAAGAAGGTGCCGATCATCGAGGCGATGATGCCGACCGCGGCGATCAGCAGCGGGAGCATCGCGAGCGCGGAAGCGTCCTCGCCGCCCATGAACACGCCGAGCGTCATCGCCGCGACGATCGAGCCGACGTACGACTCGAAGAGGTCCGCGCCCATGCCCGCGACGTCACCGACGTTGTCGCCGACGTTGTCCGCGATCGTGCCGGGGTTGCGGGGGTCGTCCTCGGGGATGCCCGCCTCGACCTTGCCGACGAGGTCGGCGCCGACGTCAGCGGCCTTGGTGAAGATGCCGCCGCCGACGCGCGCGAAGAGCGCGATCGACGAGGCTCCGAAGCTGAAGCCGAGCACCTGCTTCAGGACCGTGTCGTCGAGCGGCGCGCCTCCGCCGTAGATCATCGTGAACAGCGCGACACCCAGCAGGCCGAGGCCGACCACGCACATGCCCATCACGACGCCCGAGCTGAACGACACGCCGAGCGCGGCCTGCAGGCTGTGCGTCGCGGCTTGCGTCGTGCGCACCGCGGCGCGGGTGGCCGTGTGCATGCCGAAGTAGCCCGCGATGCCGGAGGCGAGCGCGCCGCCGACGAAGGCGATCGCCGTCTTCGGACCGAGACCCTCGAAGTTCCCCGAGGCCGCGATCGCACCAGCGACGACGACGACGAAGATCGCCAACCACTTGTACTCGGCCTTCAGGAAGGCGGCCGCGCCGTCTTGGATCAGCTTCGAGATGTCCTGCATCTTCTGGCTGCCGGCGTCCTGCTTCATGATGCCCGCGAACTTGACGAGGGCGAACACGACGGCGAGCGCAGCCGCGCCGAGTGCGAGGTAGATCGGATCGTTCATGTGTCTCTTCTGGTGCTCTTGCGAGAGCGCTGGGGATGAAAGAGGGGGAGCGGTGCTCCGGCGCGATCCGGAACGCGTGGTGCACGCACGAGCTGTGCGTGGTGGTGGATCCACCGCGTTCCGGCCGAGGCTCGCCGGCCGCTGCGCCGAGGGTGCGGCGCGGGGCCCCGAAGCGAATTCGGGCCAAGCAGGATAATAAGGGCGGTGGCCCCGTCAACCCGCGCCGGCGCGGCTCTCCGGCCCGGGCCCGGAAGTCCCGCCGCTACGCCCTTTCAGGCCGGGTCGTCCGCGTCGGTCAGGCTGTCCTCGGCGGCGAGCCGGGCCAGCTCCTGCTCCCGCTTCCGCAGCCGGTGGCGGGCGTAGAGGATCAGCAGCAGGCTGACCAGGCCGAAGCCCAGGACGAGGGACAGGTTGCTCATCTGTCCCTCGAGTTCCTTGATCGAGCTCCCGAAGATCTTCCCGAGCCAGATCGAGACCGGCACCGAGATGGCGACGCCGACTCCGTCGAGCAGCAGGAAGCGCGGGTACTTCATCTTCAACGTGCCCGCGGTGAAGTACCCGGGGATGCGGATGCCCGGCAGGAAGCGGAAGGTGAAGACGACCCAGTTGCCGTGTTGGCGGAAGCGGCGCTTCAGCAGCGTGAAGCGCTCGGGGTGCAGCACCTTGCGCACGATCGGCCACTTCACGGCGCTCATGCCGTAGTGCCGTCCGACCCAGTAGGGGATCGAGTCGCCGATCAGGATGGCGGCCGAGCAGACGAGCGTGATCGGCAAGAACTCGACCTTGCCCTGGTGCAGCAAGATGCCCGAGCCGATCAACGTCACCTCCTCGGGCAGCGGCAAGCCGATGCCGCACAGCAGCAACACCAAGAACGGCCCCAAGTAGTGGGAGTTCTCGAACAGGCCGCGCGCCCATTCTTGGAGGGAGGTGTCGAGGAGGAGCAGGTCCACGGGGGGAAGAGGGTACTGAGCGCGGGTCTTCGCTCCCACTGAATCGCCGCAATGCGGCTCGCGGACGCCGGAAGGCGGCGGGAATCAGTGCTCGTGGTCGTGCTCGAAGCTCCGCGAGAGCTCCGCGCCGAGGTCGAGGCCCATGGCGCCCGCCTCCGCGAAGAGGGTCCGCGCCCGCTCCGCGTGTTCCTCGGCCGAGTAGGCGAAGGAACCGCCCGAGTCGGCCAGCGCGGCGTGCACCAGGCCGCGGTAGAGCACCAGCCGCGCGGGTTCGCGGGCCGTCGCCTCGCCGCGCTCCAGCACCTCGAGGCCGGCGCGGATCCATTCCCAGCGCTGCTCCGGGTCGGGCTCGACCTCCGCCGAGCCGCGGTCGAAGACCAGGTGGCTCGCGAAGAAGGCCCAGCCCTCGGTGGAGGCGGGGTCGAGCTCGAGCGCGTGCTCGGCGCGCTCGTAGGCGAGGTCGGTGCGGCCGCGCGAGAGCGCCGACTCGAAGCGCACCCACTCGACGCTCGCCGCGAGGCTGGCGACCGGTCCCAGGAAGCCGGTCCGTTCGCGCGGAGGTTCGCGCCAGAGCCCGGCGAGGCTCAGGACGGCGCCGCCGACGAGCAACAGCACGCCGCGACCGCTCATGCCGACCTCCGCTGGCGCGCCAGGCCGACGCGCGCGAGTCCGACGCCGACGACGCAGCCCGCCAGCGTGATCCACCATGCGGCGAGCGGAACCGACCCGGCCGCGCGGCCGCGCCCGAGGTCGTCGAGCACGGCGAACAAGTCGGAGGCCGGGAGCGGCCACGGCGCGTCGCCGAGCCAGACGACGGTCCACAGCGCTCCGACCGCGAACAGCGCGCTCGCCGCGCTGACCCACGCGCCGAAGCCGAGCGCGAGCGCGAGCGACAGCGCGGCCGCGAGCGCGACGCGACCGAAGAGACCGCTCGCGCCGTCGAGTCGTTCCGCGCGAGCCCAGAGTCGCGCGCCGACTTGCGGGGCGGACAACGCCGCGCCGTCCGACACGCACTCGAGCGTCAGCACCGCCGGACCCTCGCCCGGAGGCAAGTCGAGCAGGACTTCCTGCGCGCGGCCGACGCGACCGGTCCAGAGTGTCCGCGCGTCGCCGCGCTCGACCGTCAGCAGCGCGTCGACGGTGGGCCCGCGGTACACGCGCGGTGCGACGTCGACCGCGAGGCGCGAGCCGGGGTCGGTCGCGGGCAGCTCGACGGACCAGCGGCGCGACGAGCGCGGATTCGCCGCTTCGAGCTCAACGCCGGCACGGAAGCCGCGGTCGACGAGCGCAGGTGCCGGGCCGCTCGTCGCCTCGGCGAGCGCGGCGACGAGCAGGACCGCGCTCAGCATCGCCGCGAGGGTGCCGCACCAACTCGCCGCGAGCGCGCGGCCGAGGCCGGACACGCGCGGCGCGAGCCAGTCGAGTTCGCCCGCGCGCCACCTCGGCACCAGGCTCGCCGCGTGCAAGAGCGCCGCCGGCCAGCAGACGAGCAAGGCGACCGACCACAGCTCGCGCCTCCGCCACGCGCCCGCCGGCATCGACTCCCCGACCAACGCACGCGGCGGATCGCTCGTTAGCACCAAGGCCGCGAGCGCGCCGAGCGCGACGAACATCCAAGGTCGCAGTCCGCGACGGAGGTGGAGGAGGGCGAGGCCTCGGAACATGCGCACAGCCTAACCAGCGCGCGCAGCCGACGCTTCGCGCAGCCGGCCGCGTCGACTAACCTGCGCGGATGCCCGCGCTCCGCACCCTCGCCCTGCTCGTCTGCACGCTGCTCGCCGCGACCGCTTGTCTGGCGCCGGACGACGCGCCCGACGGCACGGAAGGGCAAGTCGTGCGGGAGCTACGCGCTTCCCTCGACCGCGCCTGGCGCGAGACCGTCGCGGCGATCCACGAGACCGGCGTCGCCGTCCCGCGCGACCAGCGGCCGGAAGGCGGCACGGCGAAGATCCGCACCGACGTCGTGCGCGTCGACCTGCTGTGGCTCGACGCGGAGCGGACCGAGGCGAAGGTGATCTACTACGATCGCGATGCCTTGAGTGCGCGCGTGCGCGGCGAGGCGTTGCTGCAGACGATCGAGGATCGCCTGAACCGCTACGACCGCGACTGAGTCGACCCCGAGCGGTAGACCTCGACCAGCGCGCGCCCCGAGGCTTCGCGGCGCACGAGGCGACCGCCGAGCTCGCTCACGCGCGCGGCGACCTGGTCGAGCGCGGCCTCCGACAGATCTTCGACCTCGAGGGTCCAGTGCCCGGGCTTGCCCAGCACTTCCTGCGGCGTGCCGCGCGCCGCGACGCGTCCGCCCAGCAGCACGGCGAGCGAGTCGCAACGCGCGTGCAGGTCGCCGAGGAAGTGCGTGCACAGCACCACGGTCGCGTGCCGCGTGCGCGCGCGCTCGAGCAGCTCGTCGAGCGCGCCGAAGCCGATCGCGTCGAGCCCCGCGGTCGGTTCGTCGAGCAGGATCAGCTCGGGGTCGTGCAGCCACGCCTGCGCGAGCCCGAAGCGGCGCAGCATGCCGCGCGAGTAGCGGCGCAGCGGCCGCGTCGCCGCGTCGGCGAGTCCGACGAGTGTGAGCAGTTCCTCGGCGCGCTCGCGCGACGCGTCGCGCGGCAGTCCGGCGAGCGAGGCGAAGAGCGCGAGGCACGCGCGCGCGCTCAGCTCGAGCGGATAGGGCGATCCTTCCGGCAGGTAGCCGACGCGCGCGCGCACCTTCGCGTCCGCGGGCGATCCGCCCAGCACGTGCAGCTCGCCGGCGCTCGGGAAGTCGACGCCCGCGAGCATGCGCAGCAGCGTGCTCTTGCCGGATCCGTTCGGTCCGACGAGCCCGAGCACGCCGCCCGCCTCGACTTGCAGGTCGAGGTCCACGAGCACGCGCGCGCGTCGCAGCCCGAGGTGCGTCGGGTAGTCCTTCGCGATGCCGCGCGCGTCGACGGCGAGCGTCATCGAGGGCCCTCCACCGGGAAGTGTTCGTCGAGGAAGGCGTCGAGCTCCGGCGTTTCCGAGCGGAACAGGCAGCTCGAGTTGTGGTCGCCGGGGTACTCGTACAACAGGGCGCCCGCGAGCTCCGCGAGTCGCTCCGAGTGCGCGCCGTCGATCATCTCGTCGTCGCGCGCGTGCGCGACGAAGATCGGCGCCTCGACTTGTTCGATGCGCTCGACGTTGTTCCACGTGTTCCCGACGAGCGCGCGCGCCGGCAGCCACGAGTAGGCTTCGGAACCGATGTCGGCGAGCGAGGTGAAGCCGTTCTCCACGATCACCGCTCCGACGGGACGCTCGGCGGCGAGCGCGATCGCGACGGCGCAACCCAGCGAGTGTCCGTGCACGAGCACGCGCGACGGATCGAAGGCGCGTTTCTCGACGTAGTCGAACGCCGCGCGCGCATCGGCGCGCAAGCCGTTCTCCGACGGCGTACCGGGATTCCCGCCGTAGCCGCGGTAGTCGTAGTTCAGGACGCAGAAGCCGCGCTTCAGGAAGCGCTGCGCGAGCGGCAGCGCGTACGAGCGGTTGCCGCCGTTGCCGTGGCACAGGATCACCGCGCCGCGTGCGTTCGGCGCAGGGAACCACCACGCCGCCAGCTCGAGGCCGTCGTCCGTCGTCAGCGTGACGTCCCAGCCGTCCAGGCCCGCCTGCGCCGGCGTCATCGCCAACTCCTCGACGGGGAAGTAGGTCAGGCGCCGCTGCAGGCTGCCTTCCTTCGAGCTCCCCGCGCTCGACGAGCCGTCGCCCGACGAGTCGTCGCTCGAGCTCGCGACGCATGCGAAGATCACCACGCCGCCGAGCAGCAGGGGCAGCAACACTCTCTTCGTCAGGCGTCCCATCGGCCGCGCAGTCTAACGCCCCGCGCGGTTCCGCACCTCGGCCACTGGCGGCGCAACGCGTCGCGGGCGCAGAATGCCGCGATGTTCCGGCCCTTCCGACGCGCCGCGCCCGCGGCCGAGCTCGTGCTCTACGTCCGCGGCGCGTGTCCGTTGTGCGACGAGCTCGAGCGCGAGCTGCGCGCGGCCGTGCCGACGGCGGCGCGCGACCTCGCGCGCGTCGACGTGGACTCGGACCTCGCGCTCGTCGCGCGCTTCGGCTCGGTCGTGCCCGTCCTGACCGTGGGGGGCCGCGTCGCCTTCAAGGCGCGGGCGCGCCCCGAGGCGATCGCGCCGCGCATCGAGCGCCTGACGCGCATCGCGCTCGAGCGCGGTCCGCTGCGGCCCTGAGCCGATTCGGAACGACTCGTCGCGCGGCCGCGCCGGTTTGCAGTGACTCCGACGCGGCGCTTCCTGCATGATGGGGGACGGCCGCGGCCCGCCCCGCGGACCGCTCGTCACCAAGTCCGGAGCTCGCATGACCGAATCCCAGAAGATCCTGCTCGTCGACGACCACGAACTCGTGCGCTCGGCCTTGAAGGGCATGCTGGACCGCGACGACGCCTTCGAAGTGGTCGGCGAGGCGAGCAGCGCCGACGAAGCGCTCGAGGTGGTCGGCGAGTTCGCGCCCGACATCGTCGTGATGGACATCGACATGCCGGGGATGATCTGCTTCGGTGCCGTTGCGCAGATGCGCGCGAGCCAGCCCGACCTCAAGGTCATCTTCCTCTCGGCCTTCTTCCACGACCACTACATCGAGCAGGCGCTGCAGGTCGGCGCCAGCGGCTACGTGGTGAAGGGCGACCCGCCGAGCTTCCTCTTCGACGCGCTGCGCGAGGTCGCGGCGGGGGGCTCCTACTTCTCGCCGCAGGTGCGCTCGCGCATCGTCTGCGAGGACGGCAGCAACAAGCTGACGGCGGAGGCGGAGACGCGTTCCAGCTCGCTGACGAACCGCGAGGTCGAGGTCCTGCGTTACCTGGCGCGGGGGCTCTCCAAGAAGGAAATCGCGAAGACGATGCACATTTCGGTCAAGACCGTCGAGCACCACACGACCTCCGTGATGCGCAAGCTCGACATCCACGACCGCGTCGAACTCGCGCGCTACGCGATCCGCGAGGGCCTCGCCGAGGCCTAGCAGCCCACCTGAAGAAGTCATCCGGCGCCGTGACGACATCATCCACCTCGGTGCGGCACCTGAAAGCCTCGCCGAATCCACTGATTCGCCTGCGTTTCCAGGCACCGCACCGAGGCGGATGCTGTCGCCTCGGCATCCGAAGCACTTCTTCAGGCGGGCTGCTCGCGAGCCGCGCCGCAGCTTCTCGCGCGGTGAGGCTTGACCGCCCCGAAGCGGCGTCCCACAGACTGCCGGAGAGCCACGCGAGCCGGCTCTCCACCGGACGGTGATCCGGCAGAGCTCCTCGGGACAGGTCCGCCGCTGGGTGGATTCGGCGGACCGGGGATGATCCCGAGGGCTCTCTGCAAGGGAAGCACGGCGCATCACCGGGGGCCTGTCGCCCGCGCGACGGCCCCGCCGACTTCCGCTTCCCGAGTGCCTCGCGCGGCCTGCGCCCGTAGAATCCTCCCGCGATGCCGACCCTCTACGTGCTCTCGGGGCCCGAGATCGGGCGACAGATCGAAGTCGACGACGGCGCGGTGTTGGGCCGCGCCGACGACTGCGACGCGGTCCTGCGCCACCTCTCGGTCAGCCGCCGCCACGCGCGGGTCGAGCTGAAGCGCGCCGGCTGGCGCGTCGTCGACCTCGGCTCGCGCAACGGGCTCTTCCTGAACGGTGAGCGCGTCAAGAAGCTGTTCGTCGAGGACGGCACCGAGTTCCGGCTCGGCGACCTCGAGCTGCGCCTGCGCTTCGCGCCCGGTGAACCGACCGACGCGACGGAGACCGCGGAACCGGCGGCGGACTTGCCCAGCGGCCTCGAGGACACCCTCGTGCGGGAAGCGCCCGAGCTCGCGCCCGAGGTGATCGAGGACGACTTCGAGTTCGCCGACGAGACCCCGGTCGCCGCCCCCGCGCCGCGCGCCGCCGCGAGCGAGGAGCTCGCGCTCGAGGAGCCCGACGAGATCACGCTCGAGGAGCCGGACGAGATCGAGCTCGAGGACGCGCCGCGACTCCGCGCGTCCGCGCCCGCAGCGCCGCCCGCGCGCTCCGCACCGCGCCCCGCCGCGCCCCCGGCCCGCCCTCCGCCGCCGCCCGCGCCGGCATCGCCCCCGCGGCGCAGCCCGGCGGCGCGCAGGATCCCGCCCGCAAGGCGCTCCAGTACCACCGCGTCGAGACGCGCGGCGGATTCCTGTCCGCCGACCTCGCGCAGTACCCGGCGTGGGTGCGACTCGCCGCGCTCTTCGTCGCACTGGTGCTCTTCGCCGGCTTGTTCGTGCTGGCGTTCCGCGCGGCGGGGGCGATGTAGCGCCGCTTCCATCCCCGCGGGTACGGTGCCAGGCACCATTCCGCACGATTCGCAGAGCACCCAAGGCGCGGCCGACACACCGCGCGAATCCTGCAGAAAGGAGCCAGGCACCTTGCGCACCCTCGCCGTCCTCGTCGCTCTCGCCTTCGCCGCGCTGTTCGGCTACTGGCTGTGGAGCAGCGACGGGGGGGCGGAGCAGTGGGAGGTGCTCGAGCGCGAGGCGCAGGCGGACGAGGCGGCGCCCGAGGTCGGGGAGCTCGCGGCGCCGGTGGAACGAATCGACGGCGAGAGCGCGGCGGCGCCGCATGCGTCGTCGGTCGTCGAGGAAGAACGCGAAGCGCTCGTCGACGAAGCCGTCTTGACCGTGCGCGTGCTGCGCGAAGGGAGCGAGGCGCCGGTGCGCGGGAAGGGCGTCTACCTCGACTTCGGCGAAGCGCGTGAACAGCGCGTGGAGGCATTCAAGTCGGAGACGCCGAGCACGGGGCGCGTCGGAGTCGGCGTGCTGACGAACCGCGAGGGCGAGGCGCGCTTCCGCGTGCCGACCGGGCGCGAGCTGCGCGCCTTCGTGCGGCTCGACGACACCGCGCCGCCCGCCGGCGAGGTGTTCGCGCCAGAGGCGGACACGACGCTCGCAGTCGCCGCCCTCGCGAGCGGGGAAGAGCGCACCGTCACGCTCTACGCTCCTCGCGAAGCGCGCGAGTGGCACCTGCGCGTCGTCGAGCGTGAGACGGGCTTGCCGGTCGAGGGCGCGACCGTGGCGATGGAAGACGCGTGGAGGAAGCTGGCGGCCATCCGCTCGACCCACGCCGACGCGACGGAGACGATCGGCGAACCGCCGCACTTCGTGCTCACCGACCCCGACGGACGCGCGGTGGTGCGCGTCGAGCCGGACGAGCACGACACCACGACGGTGCACGCGGGCGGCTACGGACCGGTGTGCGTGCCGAACGAGACGCGCCGTGAGCAGGAGGACGACCCCTTCGTCGTCAAGCTCGACAGGGGCGCGACGGTGCGCGGGAAGGTGCTCGGGCTCGAGGATCCGGCCGGCGCCGTCGCTTCGATCTTGGTGCACTGTTCGCTGATCACGCAGCCTCCCGACGAGATGTTCTTCAGGGGCTCGGGCGAGTTCCGGTCGTGTCGGCTCGACGAGGCCGGAGCCTTCGAGCTGATCGACCTCCCACCCGACGTGCTGCTCGAGCTGAAGTTCGCACTCGCGGAGGACGAGGCCGTGACCGTGCAGGCGGACACGTTGCAGCTTCGCGCCGGCGAGGTCTACGAGCACGTCTGGGACCTGCGCAAGCTCGGCGGCGTCGCGGGGACCGTCGTCGACGCGGTCGGAGCGCCGATGCGAGGCGTCGACGTCTGGTTGGTCGCGGGCGTCGATCCGAAGAGCTTCACGCCCTACGCGGTGCCGTTGCAGAAGGAACGCTCGGACGGCGACGGCCGCTTCGTCTTCCGCGGCCTGACGGAGGGCGACTACCTCGTCGGGCTCGGCAAGCAGGAGCAGACCGACTTCGCGCAACGCGGCGCCGCGCTGGCGGTTGCGGCCACGGTCGTGCAGGACGCGCCCACTCCCGACGTCGAGCTCGCCGTGCACCGCGGCGTGTACTTGCGCGGGCGCGTCGTCCTGCCGAGCGGCGAGGGCGCCGAGGCCGTCCACGTCTTCGCGACGCGCGCCGACGGTCCGTCCGCGAACACGACCACCGCGACCGGCGGCGAGTTCGAGCTCGGTCCCTTGCTCGCGGGCGAGCACCAGCTCGCCAGCTTCGTGCTCTTCCACCACGAAGGCGTCTCGGCTCCGCCCGCGGTGACCGTCGACGCTCCGGCGTCCGGCATCGAGATCCGGCTGCAGGTCGGCGGGAAGATCGAGGGCAAGATCGTCGACGCGCGGACCGGCGAGAAGGTGCGCGGCAAGACGTCGATCCAGCGTTCCTTCGGCATGGGTCGGATCGCCACCTCGGTGCAGGGCGGGCACTCCTCCTTCGACTACGACGGACTCGCCGCGGGGACCTATCACCTCGTCGCGGAGTCGAACGACGGCCGCGTCGGCGTTCTCCGCGACGTGCGGCTCGACGCGGGCGAGATCCTGAGCGACCTCGAGATCCCCGTCGGGGAAGCGAGCAGCCTGCGCTGCCGCTACGCCGGCACGCGGACCTCCGTGCAGCTGCGCGTGATGTCGGGCGACGTCGAGCTGGCGAGCGACACGGTGCGTCCCGGCGGGCTCTTCGAGTGCCGCGCGCCGCTCGGCACGATCGTCGTCGAGGCGACGTCGGGCGATTGGTCCACGCAGCCGGAGGAACGCGAGGTGTATGCTCGGCGCGTCGTGGAAGTGATCGCGGACGAAGAGCTCGAGGTGGTGCTCGAGTGAGGGGACGTGTCATCGGCGCGCTGCTCGCGGTCGCCGTGGCCGCGACGCTCGTCGGGTGGTGGGCCACAGGATCGGAGAGGGAGTCGGTGACGCTCGAAGTGCCTCGGGCGTGGAAGGAAGCGCCTCCGCGGAGCGGGGAGCTGCCCGAGTCGAACCGGAAAACGCAGCGCGCCGGCGTCGAGCCCGACAGGGAACCGCTGCTGGTAGGGGACGTCCAGCCGATCGCTGCCGAAGCTCCGGAGACGGTCACCCTACACCTGCTCGTCCTCGACGCCGACTTCGACACGCCGGTCTCCGGTGTCGAGCTGCGTGACTTCAGAGTCGGAGTCCACCGCAACGACGTATCTCGTCCGCGCGAGATACTCGAGCCCTTCGGCACGACGAGTGAAGACGGCCGGGTCTCATGCACGCTGCTGCGCGTCGAGCACCGGCTCTTGGTTCTCGAACATCCGCAGTACGTTCCGCGCTCGTTCCGCCTCGACGGCGGCCTGGGGAGCGCAAAGGAGCCGCGCGTCGTCGAGCTGAGTCGACACGCTTCGATCTTCGGCCGCGTGCTGGGGGTTGAGGCCGGCGACGAGTTGGTGGTCTCGAACCGACAGGGCGCGTCCGGGTTCGATCTCGACTCGTCGACGGGCGGGACCATCGGGATGTGGAGCGCCGAACTCGACGCGTCAGGAAACTTCGACCTCGAAGGACTCACTGGCGGCTGTGCTCTCGACGTCGGCGTGCGTCGACGGCGCGGCGGGGTCCGCGGACTCGGGTGGTTGGTACTCGCCTCCGGCGAACGACGCGAGCTCGAGTGGAGTCTCGTCGGGCCGGGCATCATCGAGGGCGTGTGCGTCGACGAGTCCGGCGGAGCGCTCGCCGGCTTGCAGCTCGTGCGGCACTCGCGCGCGCTGTTCGCGTTGCAGAGCGACCGCGACTGCCCCGAGTGCTACACGGTCTCCGACTCGCTGGGGCGGTTCCGATTCGAGGCGCTGCCGCTCGGCGCCTACCGCGTGTTCGACTCGACTCGCGACGATCGCGGACTCGTCCTCCGTGCGTACGGCGAAGTGCGCCTCACGGATGAGCAGCCGCGCGCCGAGCTGACCCTGACCTTCGCCGTCAGTTCGTCCGTTTCCGGCCGCGTACTTCTGCCGAGCGGGCTCCCCGCGGGGGAGGTCCAGTTGGATCTGAATCCGACCTCGGGCGGCGGTCGCTTCGGTCTTGCGGAACCGGACGGCAGCTTCGAGTTCTCCGGGCTGGCCGCGGGAGACTACTGGCTGCGCGTGAGAAGAACGGCCCCGAAGCAGTACGCCGCGCCGCCTCCGCTGCGCGTATCGGCCGGGGATCGCGACATCGAGCTGAGGTTCGTGGAGGCCGGGAGCCTGAAGCTGTCGCTCTTCGACGGCGTGTCCGGAGAAGCGGTCGACGGCGACGTGTTCGTCGCCGCCTTGGACGATGCGGAGTACGACGGTTTCCGCTCGCGTGCGGCGCGCGCGACACACACCGTCGCGGGGCTCCGTCCGGGTCGCTACCTCGTCCGTGCGCAAGCCTCCGGCTCACGCTGCGCCGTCGTGGGAGAAGTCCGGGCACGCGGCGGCGAGGAGACGAGCGTGGAACTCCGCCTCGATCCCGCGTCCGAGCTCGAGGTGACGTACTCCGGAGAGTCGGCGCTCGTGCGCCTCGATTGCCTCCAAGGCGGCATGCTGCTCGCGAGCGCGAGGCTCGCTCCCGGCGAAACGGTCGCGTGGAGCTTGCCCGCCGGTCCCACTCGACTGGAGCTGCGTTCGTACGAGCGGGGACTCGGCCTGGACGACGCCGGAGTCATGCAGTGGGAACAGGTGGCATCCGAGGAGCTGGAGCTCATCGCCGGCGTGTCGTCGGAGTTGCAACTCGCGGAGTGATCCGGTCAGCTCGGTCCATGCGCAGAACTCTCCTGCTCGCTTCGCTCGCGGTCGTCGCGAGCCTCGCGTGGTTGCTCTGGCGAGGCGGCTCCGGGACGGAACGGAGACTGCTCGAGCCGGGCGCGCCGGAATCGACGGACTCGTCCTCGGCCGGTGAGCTGAGGCCGGGAGACTTGCGCACCGCTTCGGACGCCTCCTCCGCGCGGAGTGCCGCTCTCGAGAGGCTCGGTCGGTCGAGCGCGGGAAACGGTAGTGCGCCGACGAGCCTCGCCGCACCCGACGCGCTCCGCTTCCGCGTCGTCGACCGCGCCGACGGGCTCCCCGTCGCCGGCGCCGTGCTCACGCCGCGCGGGATGCGCGAGGACGAGTCTCCGCTCGTGGCCGACGCCGCGGGGGACGCGAGTTGCGACCGCGATCGACTCGATCGGCGCGCGGTGCTCGAGGTGACGGCGGAGAGCTACGCGCTTGCGCTCGTCGGCATCGATCAGCGCAAGCTGGACGCGGACGCCGTCGTGGTGGTCGAACTCTCGCGCGCGGCGGCGCTCAGCGGGCGCGTGCTCGGGCTTCCGCGCGGCGCCGCGCACGAACTGATCCTGGCGACCAGCGACGTCTTCCTGCTGCAAGGGATCCGCGACGAGAAGGCAGGCGGGGAGTCACGGCAGTGGAGAGAGCCGATCGACGAAGCAGGACACTTCGCGTTCGATGGCCTTCCGCCGCAGATTCCGCTCTACGCGAGTTGGGTCGCAGGGCGCAAGGCCGGCGGGCGCTTGCAGGTCGAGCCGCTCCAGCTCGAGCCCGGGGAGCGGCGGATCGTGGAGTGGGACCTCGCGCCGAGCTGCAGCGTCGTCGGGCGCGTCGTCGACGGCACGGGGAACGCGCTGGCCGATGTCGCCGTCGAGCTGCGCCTCGGTTCGCGACCCGAGTTCTTCCACGAAGCGCCGGATAACCTGTCCGCGCGGGCCGACACCGACGAGGAGGGCGAGTATCGCATCGCCGGACTCAAAGCGGCGGAGTACGTGGTGGGCCTTCCCGTCGTGTACGACAACGAACCGATTCCGCAGTTCGCGTCGGAGGGCCACGCCGTGTCGCTCTCGGGCGGCGAGCTGCGGGTCCCCGACTTGGTCGCCTACCCTGCGGCCTACGTCCGGGGCCGCGTGATCGGAGTCGACGGGAAAGCGTCGCGCTCCGCCTTCGTCGTCGCGCGGCTGGACGACGTGAGCGCCTACGACGAGTCCGACGGCCAGGGCAACTTCTCGATCGGTCCGCTCGTGCCGCGCGAGTACGAGGTCGCGGCGCATCCGGCGGGTTCGACGGAGATCGCCTCGGAGCCCGTGCTCGTCATCGCGCCGGTCGACGACCTCGAGCTGCGGCTGCTCGAGGGCGCGGTCGTGACCGGTTCGATCGTCGACCCGCTCACCAAGTCCACGCTGGACGGCTTCGCCGCGATCCATCAGAGCGGGACCAAGGCGGCCGTGCTCGACGAAGGCCGCGGCGGACCGCGCTTCCGCTTCGGCGCGCTGGGTCCGGGGCACTACGACTTGATCGTCGAGTCGACGGACGGTCGCGTCGGGATCCGCCGCGGCGTCGAGGTCGGTGAAGGCGAACGCGTGGACCACGTCGAGGTGCCGGTCGGTCCTGCGGGCGAGCTGCGCGTCACGCTCGGCGGCCGGACGAACGTCTTCCCGCGTGTCCATGTCGGCGAAGTCACGGTCCCCGAGTTCTCCAAGCTCGGACCGGGGGCGCATCGCTTCCGCGTGCCCGTCGGATCGGCGCTCGTCGAGCTGGTCGAGCGCGACGGCTCGATCTCTCCGCTGCGTTGGCGCACGCTCGAGTCGCGCCTCGTGCAGGTCGCGGACGGCGAGACGACGGTCGTCGCCTTCGACTAGGAGCCTGCGTCACGAGTGTGGGACTCCTAGCGCTGCGTGCGGCGGAACGGATAGACCATGTCCGCCCAGATCGAGCGCACGACCGCGAGCGGCGCGACGTTCTGATCCGCACCGACGCGCGGATCCTCGACGCCGGTCGGCGGGTAGACGTCGGCGTCGCAGTGCGTGCGGAACAGGCGGTCCCAGACGCTGAAGATCACGCCGAAGTTCCTGTCCGCGTGCTCGGGCAGCGCCGAGTGGTGCACGCGGTGCGACTGCGGCGTGACGAAGACGTAGCGCAACGGACCGAAGCGACCGCGCACGTTCGCGTGGTAGAAGCGCGGCAGCCACGTCAGGAAGAGCGCGATCAGCGCCGCGTCGCCGACGCGGTCCTTCAGCTGCCCGCCGAGCACGAAGAACGGCAGGAAGGCGACGGTCTGCGCGACGAGCAGGTCGAGCGGGTGGAAGCGGGCGTCGGTGAAGGCGTTCAGCTCGCGCTGCGCGTGGTGCACGGCGTGGAACTTCCAGAACAGCGGGACCTTGTGGCGCAGCCAGTGGTGGAACCACGCGAGGAAGTCGCCGATCAGCACCGAGAGCACGACGAGCAGGACCCAGGGCAGTCCGTCGCCGACGTCGAGCACGAGGAACCAGAGGTGCGTGCGGAAGAGCTCGTCGAGTTCGCGCAGCCAGATGAACACGAGGATGATCGCGGCCGGCGTCAGCAGGAAGAAGTACGCGAGGTCCTGCAGGGCGCCGGCGTTGAGGCTGCGCTGCCGCGGCACGGCGGGAGCAACGCGTTCCGCGACCAGGATCAGGAGCAGCGCGAGGTAGGTGACCGGCGCGAGCAGCGGGCGCTCGATCGTGCCGGGCAGGCGCTGCACCAGCTCCACCAGCTGCTGCGGCTGACGGAGGTGCGCGAAGGCCGCGGCGCAGAGGAGCAACGCGGCGATCGTCAGCGTATCGACGGGCAGGCGTGAACTCTGGGGTTTCTCGGGCAAGTTCTTGCGCGCGGTGCGGGGGAGTCGCGGTCGGCTCGAGGCTCGAAGCCGGGGAAGATGATATATCCTCCGACCGACGCATCGCCTTCCCGCCGTCGCCGAATGTCTCGCACCCTGCTCTCCATCGTCGCGCCGTGCTTCAACGAGGAGCAGGTCCTCGAGCGCTTCCACGCCGAGCTGGCGCGGGTCCTCGACGGACTCGACCGGCTCGACGCCGAGATCTTGCTCGTCGACGACGGCAGCTCCGACGGAACGCTGCGCGTGATCCACGAGCTCGCGGCGCGCGACCCGCGCGTGCGACCCGTCGCGCTGCAGGAGAACCGCGGCCAGGCCGAAGCGCTGCGCGAGGGCCTGCGCGCCGCGCGCGGCGACGCGATCGTGACGCTCGACTGCGACCTGCAGCACCCGCCGGCGCTGATCGAGGAGTTCGTACGACGCTGGCGAGCGGGCGACCACGTCGTCTCGACGCGGCGCACCGACGTCGGCGAACTCTCGCTGAAGAAGCGCGTCGGCACCTTCCTCTTCTATCGCCTACACAACTGGCTGGCGGAGACGCCGCTCGAACCCTCCAGCCCCGACTTCCGCCTCGTCTCGCGCGCCGCGCTCGGGCGCGTCGACCTCGACGACCCGCGCTTCTTCTTGCGCGGCGCGGTCGCGCGCACCGGGCTCTCGCGCAGCTTCGTCGAGTTCGATGCGCCCGAGCGCGCGGCCGGCGAGACGAAGTACAGCATGCGCAAGATGCTCGCGCTGGCTCGCGACGGATTCTTGTCGGACCCGGGCGCGCCGTCGCGGCTCGTGATGCTCGCGGGCGGGCTGCTCGTCGTCGCGGCGCTGGTGCACTTCGCGGTGATCGCGGGCGGGCTGATCTCCGGCAAGACGCCGCTCGGCGGAGTCTCGTACTGGTTCGCGACGGGGCAGCTCGGCGTCGGCGTGCTGACGGCGCTGCTCGGCGCGAGTTTCTCGCCCAAGCGCTCGAAGGGGCACCCGTTGACGGTCGGAACCGTCTTCGCGTTGATCGCGGTGGTCAGCACCTGGGCGACGGTCGCGGGACTCCCGTTCTTCTCGGAGTCCTACATCCACCTCGAGCGCGGTGCGCGGTTGCACGGGTGGTTCGCGAGCTTCGGCGCCGATCTGACGCCCTTCCGTCCGCTGCAGTGGGCGTTCTTCCAGTTCCTCACCGCGACCGGTCTCGACGATCCGGCGATCGCGCGCGTCGTCACCTACGGCCTGCACTTCGTCAACGCGGTGCTCGTCATGCAACTCGTGCGCGCCTTCGGCGGCTCGCGCAACGCGTGCCTCGTGACCGTCGTCGTCTTCCTGGCCTTCCCGTCCGCGCGCAGCCTCGTGTGGGTCGACGCGATCAGCGGACCCGGTCGAGCGACCTTCATGCTGCTCGGGCTCCTCTGCATGCAGCGCTACTTGTCGCGGGGCGGCGCGATCGCCGCGCTCCTCGCGCTGGCGGCGCTGATCGTCGCGCTCGCCTTCCACCAGAGCGCGATGCTCCTGCCGGTGCTCTACCTGCTGCTCGCCGCGACGCAGCGCGGCCGCGAGCCGGGAACCACCTGGTTCGGCGGACTGCGGCAGTCGCTGCGCGATCCGTGGATCCTGGCGGGGCTGGCGACTTCGATCGCGTTCGCGGTCTACGTCGGCGCGCTGCGCGAAGGTCGTCACCACGGGCTGAAGCAGCTCGCGGCGATCGCGGCGAACGGCGTGCGCGCCGGCCTGGCGCTCGCGCCCGAGTGGATCCGCGTGCTCGGCGTCGACGGACTGCGCGGTGAGCACGGAACGCTCGGGACGCTGGTCGGCGGTGCGGTCGTGTTCAGCGCCGTAGCCGGCTTCGTGTGGATCGTCGTCAAGTCCGCTCCGCTCGGCCGCGTGCTGCTGCTCGGCGCCGCAGCGGACCTCGTGCTGCCGGTGATCTCGGTCGGCTTCGTGCTGCGCTACGCGTACTTCGCGGCTGCGCTCGTCGCCGTCGCGCTCGGGCTCGGCTTCCAAGCGAACCTCGGTCGACCCGAGCGGCAGCGCAGGCTCGTTCTCGGCGTGTTGGCGCTCGTCGTGTTCTGGAGCCGCGACCACTACGTCGACCTGCGCGACTGCCGCGAGGCCGGTCACGTCGTCGAGCAGGTCCTCGCCGACGCGGCGCACGCTCGCGAAGCGCTCGGCACGGACGCCGCGATCACGCTCGTCGACGCGCCCGCCTACTGGGGCGCGGAGCAGGACCTACCGGTCTTCAACTGGGGTCTGACGCCGGCGATCCGGCGCGCGGGCGTCGGCGGCAGCTGGATCACGATGCGGACCTTCGAGACCTGGACCAGCTCGGAACAGCAACACATCGAGCCGGCGACGCTCGAGGCCTTCTTGCGCGACCGACAGCGCCCGTTGCTGGTCTTCGACCGCGAAGCGCGTCGCTGTGAGTGGTACCCGCCGCGTCCCGCGGGTCACTGACGTCCCTCGCGGCGCACGAACAAGCGCGCCACGTGACCGCGAGTGTTCGGGTCGTCGTCGACGACGTCCGTGCGGACGTAGTCCCGCGTGATCCAGTCGAAGAACTCGGTGTGCTCGAGGAAGCCCGCGTCGCCCTCCGCGACGATCACGAAGCGCGGCGGCGCCTCCGCGAGGTCCGCGCGCACGCGCGCGAGCTTCTCCGCGCCGGTGTCGAGCCACGAGTCGACGAACACGTGGTCGAAGACGAACAAGTAGCGCGTGGGGGAGAGCAGGCCGGTCTCGAGGTAGTAGCGCGAGTTGTTGCCCGAGGTCGCCCAGAGCGTGTCGCCGGGGCGGGCTTCGGCGAGGATCGCGGTCGCGATCGCGCTGGAGCGGAATTCGCGCGCCGCGGCGAACTTGGCGCGGAAGCGCCCGACCAAGTCCTCGCGCACGACGCCGAAGGCGACCGCGGCGAGCGCGACGACCGCGACGACGAGCCCCAGGCGCTTCGACGCGGCGGGCAGCTTCGCGCGCAGACCCTCGAGCTTCCACGCGACGAAGCCGAGCCCACAGGCCGCGAGCAGTACGAACGAGCCGACGAGCTGCATGTAGTAGTGCCCGTATTGCCGCGGCGAGACGAGCGTGCCGAGGTAGTCCGCGGCGAGCATCGCGAGCACCGGCACGGGGAACCAGCGCGTGCGGCACAGGAACTCGCGCGAGCCGAGCGCGTACAGCCCGAGAAGTGCGGCGAGTGACGTGATCGGCACACGGCGCAGCACGTGGTCCCAGGCCGGGCGCCAGTTCGTCACGACGCGCTCGAGCAAGCTCGCCGACGCCGCGCGGTTCGCGTCGAGGCGCGGCGCATCAGGATCCCACGCCGTCGCGACGAAGTGGTAGGTGATCGAGTCCCACCACGCGGCCGCGGCGCCGCGCGAGGCGAGCCACGTGAGCACCGCCGCGAGCGGGACGAGGCCGGCGACGATCCAGATGCCGGCGACGCGCAACGCCGCGCGCGGTTCGCCCTCGGCGCGCGGAGCGAGCAGGACGAAGGCGAGCCACGGGAGTGCGGACAGCGCGAAGGGTTCCTTGGTGAGCGCGGCGAGGCCGAAGGAGAAGCCCGCGCCGGCGACTGCGACGAGGCGCGCGCGGCCCGCGCGTGCTCCCGCCTCGACCGCACCGAGCACGCCGGCGAGCGCGAAGACGGAGGCGTACTCCTCGGTCAGGTTGCCGCCTTGGAAGACCTTGCCGCTGTAGAACTGCGCCGCGAACAGCAGCGCGGATGCGGTCGCGACGGCTCGCGAGCGTAGCGCGACCAGCGCGATGCGGAACACGCACAGCGCCGCGGCGGCTCCGAACAGCAGCTCCATCGTGCGCACGCTCTCGATCTCGCGTCCGCCCACGGCGAGCGCGAGTCCGTCGAGCAGTGTGATCCCCGGCGGCTTGGAGTCCCACGCCTCGAGGTACAGCGCCTTGCCCTGCAGCACGTGCCATCCGCACGACGCGAAGATCCCGGAGTCGACGAGTACCGGTCCTCGCGTCGCGAGCCAGGCGAGCGTCATCGCGAAGAGCGCGCAGCCCGCCGCAAGGAGCCCGGTCGTCGGGCGACCGCGTGCGTGATCAGTCGACGTCATGTGCGATGCGTCGGGACGCCTGCCACGCGTCGTACCAAGCCTCGGCCGCCGCCTTCCACGTCCAGCGCTCGGCGCGCACGCGCGCGGTCGCGAGCTGTTCGGGCGTCGACTGCAACGCGGAGCGGATCGCCGCGGCGCACGCCTTCGGATCGCCGGGGTCGAAGCTGGGTGCTTCGCGTCCGGCGACTTCGGTGAGCGCGCCGGCGCGCGAGATGGCGACGGGAACGCTCGCGCGTTGCGCCTCGAGCACGGGGATACCGAAGCCTTCGAGCTTCGACGGGACGACGAGCGCCGCGCAGGTCGCGAGCAGGTCGGGCAGCTCGCCTTCGTCGTAGGGACCGAAGAGGTGTACGCGTTTCTCGACGCCGAGCTCGACCGCGAGCGCCGTGAGCCGTTCCTTCTCGTCGCCCTTCGCCGCGCCCGCGAGCACGAGCTGCGGCAAGCTCGGATCCGCCGCGATCGCGCGGATCAGCAGCGAGAGGTTCTTGCGCGGCTCCAAGTGACCGAGGTGCAGCAGCGGCGCGTCGGCGCGCGGCCGCCGTGGCAGCGGCTTGAAGTGGTCCGCAGCGTTGTGGACGAGGTGTACGCGTTCCACGGGCAGCTGGAAGCGCTCGATCAGCTCCTCGCGCACGGTGCGGCTGACCGCGATCACGCCAGCCGCGTGGCGCAGCGCTTGGCCGTAGACGCGCCCCGCGATCAAGCGGCGCGAGAGCGGCGTGTGTTCCAGCGAGAGCGCGCGCAGGTCGTGCACGGTGACGACGAGCGGAACGCCGAGTTGCCGCGGCACGGGGAAGTGCGCGGTGTGCACCAAGTCGTAGGCTTCGCCGGCTTCCTGCGCCTCGAACAAGCGGTGGCGGATCGCGCGACCTTCGGTGACGGCGCGCAGGATCGGCGGGCCGGCGGGCACCTCGGACTCGAGCACGCGCGCTTCCGGCGGCAAGTCGAAGGCCACGCCGCCCATGCCGGCGAGCACGTCGAGCCGCCCGCCTTCCGACGCGAGCCGGCGCGCGAGGATCGGCAACAGCTCTGCGTTGTGACGGCGCACGCCGCCGGCGGGTTGGCCGAGCACGGCGCCGGCGAGCAGCACGCGCAGCGGTTCGCTCACGCGAGTTCCTCCCACACCGCCTCGATGCCTTCCGCGGTGCGCGACCACGGGAACTCGCGCGCGCGATCCGGCAAGACGTAGCGCAGCGCCTCGCGCCCCTCGATCGCGCGGCGCATGCCGTCGGCCACCGAGTCGGCGTCCTGCGCGTCGACGCGGATCGCGCCCGGCCCGCCGACTTCCGCCTGCGCGCTGTCCGCGGGAACGACGACGGGCGTGCCGCAGCCGAGCGCTTCGAGCACGGGCAGCGCGAAGCCTTCCGACGCCGACAGCACGCAGACGCCGGACGCGAGCCGCAACAAGCCGGGCCAGTCCGCTTCCGGGATCGTGCCGGGCGTCGACACGAAGCGCGAGAGTCCGAGCTTCTGCACCAGACCCAAGTCGCTGCGCAAGTCCGCGGTGTGTTCGCCGCTGACGATCAAGTTCGCCTTCGGTCCGCCCGTCGCGTGCAGTCGCGCGAGGCCGCGGACGCAGAGCGCGAGGCGCTTCTTCGCGCGCACCGCCCCGGGCGCGATCAGGAACGGACCCTCGGGGATGCGATACTTGCCGAGCAGCACTTCGTCGACGACGCCGGCCGGCGGTTCCTCACAGAACTCCTCGCCGACGCCCCATGGGAGCACGCGCAGCTTGTTCGCGCCCGGCAGCACACGCCGCCGCAGGTCGCGCGCGGTGAACTCGGTCGCGGTCACGACGCGGTCGGCGAACAGCGGACCGAAAGCGGCCCACGCCTTGTGCCTCCAATCCGCGTTCTCCTTGCACCCGTGCCGCCACGGCAGCTCGTGGATCGTCTGCACGCGACGCCCGGAACCGCCGCGCGGGAAGGCGGACAGGAAGGAGTGGATGCCGTGCAGACGATCGCGCTCCACACGCGAACCGAGCGCGCCGCGCCAGCGCGAGAGCGGCTCCTCCGGCCGCGGCTCGAGCCGCACGACTTCGAGCCGCCCACGCTCCTCCAAGGCTTCGACCGCCGACCGCACGAGACGCACGATACCGGGCGGGAAAGGGCGGACGAGGGGGGAAGTGTCGAAGCCGACGCGCATGGGGGGGGAGACTCTACAGGAACGTACCGTGCCGTAACTGATTCGACCGCGATCGCCGCTCACGGCCATCCAGGCCGCGAGCGGCGATCGCGGTCGAATCAGTTACGGCACGGTACGTTCTCATCAACGTAGGTCGACCCAGGCAGGAAGGCGTTCACGTCCCGTGCCGCTGTTGATCGACTCGTCGAAGGCGTAGCGGATCGCGAAGTCGTAGCGCTGCTCGCGTTCATCGTCGAGCAAGAGCGAATTGCTGGCGATCACCTCGAAAGCACCGTCCGCCCCGCGCCCGAATCGCAGAGTCCCGATCGGCACTCGCGGTACGCCGTAGCCGGGGTTCTCGCGCCAGACGTCCGCTTCGAGTCCCCCGGAGTCGGTCCTCATCAACCGCGAACGGACCGATCCGGACTCGCCCTTGGAGTACAAATCGAGGATCTCGATGCGCTGCACCAAGCAGCGATCCAAGCTCAGATCGTCCCCGACTCGGTAGTACAGCTCCAGGTCGTTGTTCACCATCGTCCCGTTGTGCTCGAACTGACGAAACGCGAGTTCGTCATGGCCGTCGTCGTCGAGATCGATGAAGCGCACGCGTGGTTTCTCACGACCCAGCATCGTGTTGTCCAGCATGATGGACTGTGGGGTCAGCGTGCCCGTGCGCGGATCGCGCAAGAAGCAATGCCAGAAGTCCGGCCCGATGCCGGGCTTGCACCGTTGCCCCAGGATCCACAACTCGAGTCCCGTCGGCGTGAAGCACTGGCCGAGCCAGGTCGCTTCGTAGTGCACATGCTCGAAGCTCTCGAGTCGCTCCACCACGGCGGTCGGCAGCTCGGGCAACCCTCGTGTTTCACGCAGGGCGGGGTCGGGCGTACTCCAATGCCAGATCGGCGTCCCGAAGCCGATCGGACGCCGGTGTTCTGGTTCCACGGCGGAGTGTTCGGCGCGGGGGACGAGTGCGAGCGCGAAGGGCAAGGCGAGGAGAAGAGTGAGTTTCATGTCGCGACACTATCCGAACGAGCGCCCGCATCGAAGCGTCGCGGCGGAGGAAGCTCCGACACGCTCGCGCCAGGCGGAGTCGCACGATCTTGCGCCCTTCGCTCGCAGCGCAACCGCTAGCGCGTCAGCACGACGCGCTGCACGGACAGCGAGCCGTCGACGGTCACGCGGGTGTGCAGCTCGATCCCGTCCGGCGTGTGGCCGTAGGCGTCGTAGTCGCCCGGCGGGACGGGCAGGCTCGTCTGGCGGTTCGACGGTTGAGAGTGCATGCCGTCCGAGGGCCAGAGCATGCCGTCGTCGGTCCGAAGCGCGAGCCGGATGCGCAGCGGCGTTCCGTCGACGTCGCGCGCTTCGACGGCGAGGCGCGTGCCCGGGTGGGTCTCGATGCGCAGCGGTTCCGACGCGGCGCGGGGGACCTGCACGCGCTCGACGCGCGAGGCGACCAGCGAATCGCCGTTCAGACTGAGGGCGAGCAGCTCGTATTCGCCCGCGGCGATCGGGCTCGCCTCGAAGCGGCCGCCGCGTCCCGTGCCCGCGTACCACTGCCAGCCGGAGTTCGGTGCGGCGATCGGCCGCAAGTAGACGCCGATGCCGCGTTCTGTCGAGCCGCCCTCCACGATGCCGACGAGCGCGTTCGGCTCCTGGAGGACGATTCGCACAGGCCCGCGCGTCGGCACCTCGACCTCGATGCGCTGCGGCGGGAACTGCTCGCCCTCGCCGCGGAACATGACATCGTCTCCGATCATCACCGCGTACCGCCCCGCGCGCAGTCCGTCGAAGCACAGGCTGCCCGTGTTCATGGTGACCGCGACGCGCGTCTCTCGCGCACCCGGGTCCGCGCCCTGCTCGATCAGAGTCGCGAGCGACACGATCACTCCGGGGACCGGATCGCCCGCGGCGTCGACGACGACCACGCACAGGCTCTCGTCCGGCAGCACGAACTCCTGCGTCGTCCCGAGCACGTCGACGTCGCGGAACTCCGTGTGCCCGCCGACGCGGAACTCGTAGCGACCGGGGCCGGGGAGCGAGAGCTCGAAGCGGCCGGAGTCGTCCGTCACCGACTTAGCTCCGTAGACGCGCTCGAACGAACCGGCGCTCACCTCCGCACCCACGAGGGGCCGCGTTCCTCGGCGCACGATTCCTTCGAGCACGAGCGCCGCGGGATCCGGTCCGCCGAGCTCCAAGCTCGCCGTCGCTCCGGCGGGGACGCGGACCATGCGCTTCAGCGCACCGGCCTCCTTCGTCGCGCTGTTCTCGACCTGGACCAGGTAGTAGCCGGGCCGCAAGTCGTCGAAGCGACACTCGCCGCGCGCGTCCGGCGCCTTCCCGCGGCCTTCCATCACCTCCCTCCAGATGTCGCGGCGGTCGGACTCCGCGGCGTAGACCATCAGGTCGGGCGCGTCGAGCCAGGGTTCGAGCACGCGCACGACGAGCGATCCGCTGACGTCGAGGGTCAGCTCGAGCTGCTTGCCCGCGGGGTTCCGCACGCGCGGCTGCGGATCGAGGATCAGCTGTCCGCCGGTGAGTTGGAGGTCGACGAACTCGACGCCGGCGGGGATCGGGATCGCCGTCGCGCGGTCGAGTCGCATCGGAACGCCGGCGTAGGGCACGAGCGGTTGCGCGGGGTCGACCGCGTAGAGCATGAACTCGTCGTCGCCGAGTCCGGCGACGGGGTGCGTGAGGCGCGCGGTGACGGTCAAGGGTTCGGGCGGGGCGTCAGCGGCGTTTTCGAGCGGCGGCGCGGGTGAATCCGCGAGCAGTTCGTCGCGCGCTGCGCCGAGCACTTCGCGGCGCTCGGGCTCCGAAGCTTCCTTCGGCGGCGCGAGCACGGACGAGGACGACTGCGCCTCGGTCTGCGTCGCCGCGTCGAGCGAGTCGGAGTCGGTACGCGACGCCTGCCGCCTGACCGCGAAGCCGAGCGCCAGCACGCAGACCGCGAGCAGCGCGAGACCGGAGCGTGCGCGCACTCAGCGCACCTTGGGCACCGAGCGCGGGAACTCGCGTGAGCGGTAGCGGGTGTCCGTCCTTCCGAAGCAGTACGCCGGCGCGAAGTCGTAGCGCTGTTCGCGCTCGTCGTCGCGCAGGAGCGACTGGGTCGCCGCGATCGCGAAGACGCCGTCCGGGCCGGTTGCGAAGCAGACGCGACCGATCGGAACGCGCGGGACGCCCATCCGCGGACTCTCGTGCCAGACGTAGGCGACGAGATCGCCACCGTCCGTGAGCATCAGCTGCGAACGGATCGCGCCGCTCTCGTTCTCGGAGTAGAGGTCGCGGATGTCCGTGCGTTGCTCGAGGCAGAGGTCGAGCGCGAGGTCGTCCCGGACGCGGAAGTAGAGCTCGACGTCGTCGTCCGCCATCGTCCCGTTGTGCTCGAACTGACGGAAGGCCAGCTCGTCGCGCCCGTCGTCGTCCAGGTCGACGAAGCGCACACGCGGGGTCTCGCTCTCGATCCAGCGGTTGCTGACCGTGATCGTCTGCGGCGTGAGCGCGTTCGTGCGCGGGTCGCGCAGGAAGCAGCGCCATGGATTCGGGAAGCCGGCGCCTGAGTGGTCCTGCTCGAGGATCCACAGCTCGAGTCCTGACGGCGTGTTGCACCGCCCGAGGGCGACGGGCGAGAGCATCTCGCCCTCGAAGCTCGCGAGCCGCGCGGCGACGCTCGGGGGCAAGCCGGGCCAACCCTGCGCGGCGCGCTCGGCGAGCTCCCGGGTCTGCCGTTCCCAGTAGGGCGTCCCGAAGCCCAGCGGGCGGGCGCGTTCCAGTTCGACCGCGGTGTGCTCGGCGCGGGGGAGGAGCGCGAGCGCGAAGGGCAGGACGAAGAGCGTGGCGAGCTTCATGCCGTGATCCTACGCCTCTCGTTGGAAGAACGTACCGTGCCGCAACTGATTCGACCGCGATCGCCGCCCCCGGCCCCGGGGGCGGCGATCGCGGTCGAATCAGTTGCGGCACGGTACGTTCTTCGCCGCGTAAGCTGTCCGCATGTCACAGTCCGCTCTCGTCCTCCGTGCGCTCGCGATCCTGTCATTCGTCGTCTCGCTCGGCCCGCGCGGCGCTGCGCAGCTCGAGCTGCGCCAGGGCGACCGGATCTGCCTGATCGGCAACGCCTTCGCGGAGCGCATGCAGCACCACGGTTGGTTCGAGGCGCGGCTGCAGGCGGCCTTCCCCGAGCTCGAGCTGACGGTGCGCAACCTGGGCTTCTCGGCCGACGAGCTGACGGTGCGGCAGAGGACGGCGGGCTTCGGGACGCAGGACGAGTGGCTGACGCGCTGCAAGGCGGACGTGATCATCGCGTGTTACGGGTTCAACGAGTCGTTCTCGGGGGAGGAGGGGCTCCCCGAGTTCCGCTCCGACCTGGAGCGCTTCATCGAGCACACGAGGGCGCAGCGCTACAACGGCGAGAGCGCGCCGCGGCTCGTCCTGGTCGAGCCGATCGCTTTCGATCAGAAAGACGATTCGACCCGCTTGGGTCCCGGCTTGAACAGTCCCGGCTTGTACGGCGTTCAGCGCGAGATGGCCGAAGTGGCGGCTCGCTGCGGTGTCCCCTTGATCGCGGCCCGTGCTGCGAGCAAGCGCCTGTACAGCGCCAATCCCGATCAACTCACGATCAACGGCATCCACCTGACCGACCGCGGCAACGAGCTGCTCTCGCGCACGCTCTTCGAAGGCATCACCGGCGTGCCCGCGCCCGAGGAGGATCCCGCGCGCCTCGAAGCGATCCGCACCGCCGTCCTCGAGAAGAACCTCTACTGGTTCAATCGCTACCGCGCGACCGACGGCTACAACGTCTACGGTGGTCGTTCGTCGCTCGCGTACGAGAACGACCAGACGAACTACGAGGTGCTGCAGCAGGAACTCGTGGTGCTCGACGCGATGACCGATCGCATGGATCGTGTCATCCACGCGATTGCGCGCGGTGAGGAGATCCCCGCCGACCTTCCGCCGATCCCCGACCAGATCCCCGTCCCGACGAACCGTCCCGGGCCCGGTCCCGACGGTGCGTACGAGTTCGAAAGCGGCGAAGGCGCGATCGCGTCGATGACGCTGCCCGAAGGCATGGCCGTCAACTTGTTCGCCGACGAACAGCAGTTCCCCGAGCTCGCCAACCCGGTGCAGATGGCGTGGGACACGCGCGGTCGTCTGTGGGTCGCGGCGTGGCGGACCTATCCGCACTGGAAGCCCGGCGAGCCGATGGACGACAAGCTGTTGATCCTCGAAGACACCGACGGCGACGGCCGCGCGGACGTCTGCAAGACCTTCGCGGGCGACCTGCACAACCCGACCGGCTTCGAGTTCTGGAACGGCGGCGTGATCGTCGCGAACGCGCCGGACCTGCTCTTCTTGAAGGACACCGACGGCGACGACGTGGCGGACACGCGCGAGCGCATCCTGCACGGCCTCAGTTCCGCCGACACGCACCACGCGGCGAACAGCTTCGTGCTCGGCCCGGACGGCGCGCTCTACTTCCAGGAGGGCACCTTCCACATGTCGCAGGTCGAGTCGATCTACGGCCCGGTGCGCAACACGAACAGTTGCGTGTGGCGCTTCCATCCGCGCACGTGGCGCGTCGAGCGCTACATCCCATACGACTTCGCCAATCCGCACGGGCACGTCTTCGACCGCTGGGGTCAGGACTTCGTGACCGACGGCACGGGCAACGTGAACTACTGGGCGCTGCCGTTCACGGGGCACCTCGACGCGCCACAGAAGCACTCGGGCTACTTCCCGTTCTTCCGCCAGCGCAGCCGTCCCGCCGCGGCGACCGAGATCATCTCGGGCACGCACTTCCCGGAGGAGAACCGCGGCAACTACCTGATCGCGAACGTGATCGGCTTCCAGGGGATTTTCCAGTACGAGCTCGCGGACGACGGTTCCGGCTTCAGCGCGGAAGAGGTCACGCCGCTCGTGCAGAGCACCGATCCGAACTTCCGCCCCGTCGACATCGAGGTCGGTCCCGACGGCGCCGTCTACTTCCTCGACTGGCAGAACCCGCTGATCGGGCACATGCAGCACCACCTGCGCGACCCCAGCCGCGACCAGTCGCACGGCCGCGTGTACCGCATCTCGTGTCCGGACCGTCCGCTGCAGGCAGTCGTGTCGCTGCCCGAGCTGTCGACGCCCGAGGTCGTCGCGCGGCTGAAGCACGAGAGCGATCGCGAACGCTACCGGGCGCGCATCGAGCTGTCGGGGCGCGACACGGACGAGGTCGTCGCCGCGGCGCGCGACTTCGCGGCGCACGTCGAGACGACCGAGCCGGAGTTCGAGCATCACTTGCTCGAGGCGCTCTGGCTGCAAGTGCAACACGACGTGCTGGACCACGCGTTGCTCGTTCGTCTCCTGCACGCCGACGACCCGCGCGCCCGCGCGGCCGCGACGCGCGTCCTGCGCAACATGCGGCAGAAGTACGGCGCTTCCGACCCGCTGACCCGCGGAGAGCGGGGCAAGCACAGGGCTTCCGAGCCGCTCACCATGCTCGAGCACTTGCTCGCGGACGAATCGCTCCGCGTGCAGCTCGAGGCGATCGTCGCGCTCAGCTTCTTCGACGATCCGCGCGCGGCCGAGCTGGCGCTGCGCTTCCAGGGACGGTTCATGGTCGACCGCTTCCAGCAGTACGCGTTGAAGGAGACCCTGACCGCGCTCGAGCGCACGATGCGCGAGGCCCTTCGGGCCGATGCGACCTGGGCACGCGCCGCGCCCGATCGGAAGACGTTCGCCCAGGACGACCCGGCCGGCCTGGCCTATGCGTTGTCGCTGCTGAGCGACAGTGAGCTCGACCAAGTGCTCCCGTCGGAACAGCGTTACGCCGAACAACTCGCGCGCTGCGGTCATTCGTCCGAGGAGTACCTGGGCTTCGCGCAGGAACTCGGCGCCCTCCGCGGCCAGAGCCCCGCGCGCGCGCTCGGCGGTGCGATCCGGCGCGCGGATCACGGCGATCACGGGCACACCGATCACCTTCTGACCGAGCTGTTCAAGGTGATCCCGCTGTTGCCCGAGTCCGACACGGACGAGCTGGCGTTCCTGATGCAGGATCTCGCCAAGCACGCGCAGCGCGCATCGACGCGTCGACTGGCGACGGCGGCGCAGATCGTCGCGACCGGTTCCGTCGACGCGGCGTGGCAGGAAGCGTCGCAGTCGATCGACAAGCTCACGGACCTCGTCGAAGCGGTGCCGTGGTTGCAGGACGACGAACTCGCGGCGCAGCTGCAGCCGCGCGTGACGGCCTTGCTCAACGGTCCCCCGCAAGCGTTGCGCAGCACGGCGCCGCAGGTCGACCGCACGGTCGGCCGCTTCGTGCGCGTCGACTTGCCGGACGTGGTCGGTACCTTGACGCTCGCCGAGGTCGAAGTCTTCTCCGGCGGAACGAACGTCGCGCGCGAAGGCACTGCCACGCAGTCGTCGGAAGCGTGGGGCGGCGTCGCGTCGCGCGGGATCGACGGCATCACCAGCGGATTCTGGGCCGACGGCGGGCAGACGCACACGGTCGAAGATCAACCCGATACGTGGTGGGAAGTCGATCTCGGCGCGGAACATCCGATCGACGCGATCGCGCTCTGGAACCGGCTCGACAACGACGGTCAGTTCCTGAGCCGCCTCGACCACTGCCTCGTGCGCGTGCTCGACGCGGAGCGGCGCACGACCTTCGAGTGGCAGGCGGGGGAGATGCGCGAAGCGCGGACGCGCGTCGAGTTGTCGAGTCCTTCGCTGCGCCTGCGTCGCGCGGCGGCTCGCAACTTGCCCGCGCTCGACGCGCAACACGATGCGTCGATCCGCGCGCTGCTCGCGCACTACGACGACGATGAGCTGCGCGGAGCCGTCGTCACGGGCCTGGCGAGCGTTCCGCCGTTCGAGTGGGCCGAAGATGCGCGCGCCGCGGTCGCCGAGCGCCTGGTGCGCTACTTCGACTCCGCGCCGGACGCCGAGTTCGAGACCGTCGCCGGCCGCGCGAGCCTCTCGCTGGCGGACGACTTGATCGACGCGCTTCCCGAAGCGGAGGCGCTCGAGCTGTATGCCGCGCGACGAGGCCGCGGTCCGCAGGTCGTCGTGATCCGCCCGCGACCCGACACGCTGCTCTACGACCGCGACGAGTTCACCGTCGCCGCCGGCCGTCCGGTCGAGCTGGTGTTCAGCAACGTCGACATCATGCCGCACAACCTGGTGATCACTTCACCCGGCGCGCTGGTCAAGGTGGGCACCGCGGCGGAAGCGATGGCGTCGCGCGACGACGCGTGGGACCTCGGCTTCGTTCCGGAGCTCGACGAGGTGTTGCACGCGACGGGACTGCAACAACCCGGCGAGTCCTTCACCTTGCGCTTCACCGCGCCCGCGGAGGTGGGGGACTATCCGTACGTCTGCACCTTCCCCGGGCACTGGATCCGAATGAACGGCACGATGCGCGTGGTCGCTGAGCTGGACGAACCGACGGCGCTGCCCATTGACGGCGGTGTCGAGAGCGAGACCGCGGCGCCGACGCGCGCCTTCGTCAAGAACTGGATGCCCGCCGACTTCGACGGCATGGAGGGTCAACTCACGCGCGCTTCCGCCGAGCGCGGCCGCGCCGTCTTCGAGGCGGCGTCTTGCCTGAGCTGTCACACCGTCGGCGACGAAGGCGGCAAGACCGGGCCGACGCTCGTCGAGGTCGTCGGCAAGTACGCGCCGGAGGACTTGCTCACGCAGATCCTCGAGCCGTCGCGCGTGATCCTCGAAGGCTACGAGTCGGAGGTTTTTCGGACTGTCGACGGCGAAATCATCGCCGGTCAGCCGGTCGAGGAGGACGGGGAGAACGTCTACGTGCGCGACGATCCGTACCGCGACGACACGCTGATTCTGCCGTTGGCGGAGATCGAGGAGCGGCGGGTGTCGAGCGTTTCGACGATGCCGACGGGCTTGTTGTCGACGTTCACGCGGGCGGAGATCGTCGACCTCGTCGCGTACTTGCGCAGCTTGGCGTCGGCGAAGTGAGGTGGGAGGTACCGAACCAGGTAGAAATCCTCACCCCCCAGCGAGCGCCAGAGGCGCTCGCTGGGGGGTGAGGATTTCTACCTGGTTCGGTACCTCCCACCTCACTTCGCCAGGGCGTGATCCGCGGGCCGCACGCCCTTGACGTACCCGCCGAAACCGAACGCGGTCGGCTCGTACTCGCCGACGATCGTCACGTCGCTGCGCTCGGGGATCTTCTCCTCGAGCCCGACGCCCCAGTAGCACGCGTTGACGAAGACGCGTCGCACGCCCTCGCTCGCGCAGTCCGTCGCCGCGCCGATCGTCGAGGCGACGACGCGCTGCTTGCGCTCACCCTCGAGCTGGCGCTCACGCAGCCAGACGAGTGGCTCGCGCGGCGTGTTCTTCTCTCCCTCGACCGGCGGGTCCTCGGGGCTCATGCCCGACAGCACCGCGCCCTCGAGCAGCACGATCGCGTCCGGGGGCAGCTCGCGCACGCCGTAGACGTCGGTCGGACCCCAGACGTCGTCGACGCCGCGCAGGATCGGGTGCTTCGCCGCTGCTTCGACGACGACGCCGCGCGTCGACTCGACGCCGTGGTGACCGTGGTGGTTCACCCAAGTCTCGCCTAGCACCTGCTTGCCGAAGCCGCCTTCCCACTCCGCGTCGTTCCAGCGCCAGCGCGCGTAGCGGCTCGTCGAGTCGTCTGGGTACGCGAAGGCGTGCGTCGCGGTGCGGATGCCGAGGATCGGCTTGCCCGACTCGACGAAGTCGACGATGTGCTTCATGTCGTCGTCGGGCAGCTGACGGAAGCGCGTGAAGAGTACGAGCATGTCCGCGTCGTCGAGCATCGCGAGCCCGGGGATGTTGCGCTGGTTGTCGGGATCGATCTCACCGGTCTCGGGGTCGACGGCGAAGAGCACGGTGCAGCGGAAGCCGTGTCGCACGCTGAGGATCTTGCCGAGCTGGGGGAGCGCTTCTTCGGAGCGGTACTCCTCGTCGCCCGAGACGAGCACGATGTGCTTGCCCGCGCCGGGCCCTTCGCCGCCGGGGTAGTCGACCCAGGGGTCGGACCCTGCGCTCGCGTCGATGGAGAGGGGAACGAGCGCGGCAGCGACGAACAAGGTCTTCGTGAGCATGCGGCACAGCGTACCGCTTGAGCGCGGGCGAGCGCATCGGGTAGCTTCCGCGTCCATGATCGTCCCCCGCACCACCCGCGAGGCCGTCCTCGCGAAGCTCCGCGCCAAGGTCGCGAACCGCCAGCCGATCATGATCTCGAGCGCAGGCTCGGGCCTCGTCGCGAAGCTGCTCGAGAAGGCCGGCGTCGACTGCGTGAACACCTTCTCCGGCGCGCGGCTGCGCGCGAACGGGATGGGAACGATGTCGATGATGTGGCCGATCCTCGACTCGAACCAGCAGACGCTCGACTACACGGAACAGGACATCCTGCCCGCGATGACCGGGGACGCCTTCGTTTGCGCGTGCCTCAACGCGAACGATCCGCTGCGCGACATGCGCACCGTGATCCAGCGCGTGAAGGACATGGGCGCGCCGTCGGTCTCGAACATCGGTCCCTCGATCAGCTACGTCGACAAGGACTCGAACATCTACAAGGTGCTCGTGCAGTCCGGCATCACCTTCGACAACGAGATCGAGATGCTGAAGCTCGCGCGCGAGATGGAGATGGTCACGATCGGGCTCGCGTTCGACATGGAGGACAGCCTGCGGCTCAACGCCGAGGCGAAGCCCGACATCTTCTGCTACCACGCGGGGACCACGAAGGGCGGCGAGCGCGGCTACGACACGGGCGAGACGATCGAGGAGACCGCGCGCCGCACCGAGGAGGCGTACCGACGCGTGCGCGAAGTGCACCCCGACGTGATCCTGATCGCGCACGGCGCCGCGCTCGAGAACCCCGAGGACGGCCAGTACATGCTGAACCACACCAGCGGCCACGGCTTCTGGACCGGATCGTCCACGGAGCGGCTGCCGATCGAGCGCGCCGTGCTCGCGACCGCCCAGGAGTTCCGCGCGCTCGGCTTCCCGACGCGAGACTGACGACATGAAGCCGACCATCGCGATCCTCGCCACGCTCGACACGAAGGGCCAAGAAGTCGGCTACCTGCGCGGCGAGGTCGAGGCGCTCGGCGGCCGCGCGCTCGTGATCGACATGGGCGTGGTGGGGGAACCCGGAACGCGCCCCGACGTGACGAACGCCGCGGTGGCGGAGGCGGGCGGGAAGTCGCTCGCCAAGCTGCGCAAGGCCCCAACGCGCCAGGAAGCGTCGCCGGTGATGGTCGCGGGCGCGACCAAGTTGCTGCAGGAACGCCTCGCTGCCGGCGAACTCGACGCCGTGATCGGCCTCGGCGGCACGCAGGGCACGTCGAACTGCACCGCCGTCATGCAGCAGCTGCCGTACGGTCTGTCCAAGGTGATGCTCTCGACCGTCGCCTCGGGCGACACCTCCGCCTTCGTCGGCATCAAGGACGTCACCATGATGTTCAGCGTGGGCGACCTGCTCGGCCTGAACCCGATCACGCGCAAGATGCTCGCGAACGCGGCGGGCGCGGCGTACGGCATGGCGATCAGCCGCGTGAAGCTCGACGTGCGCGAGTCCGGCAAGCCGGTGATCGGCATGACGAACCTCGGCGTCCTGACGCAGGGCGCGATGCGCGCGATCGAGCGCTTCCAAGCCGCCGGCTACGAAGTGATCGTGTTCCACGCCGTCGGCTCCGGCGGCCGCGCGATGGAGCAGATGATGAAGGAAGGCCTGATCACGGCCGTCTTCGACTACGCACTCGGCGAGATCGCCGACGAGCTGTTCCAAGGCCTGCGCGCGGGCGGCGCGGAACGCTTGACCGTCGCCGGCGAGCTCGGCCTGCCGCAGGTGATCTGCCCCGGCGGACTCGAACACATCGGACTGCTCGTCGAACCGAACCAGGTGCCCGAGCGCTGGAAGGACCACAAGGTCGTCTTCCACAACCCGGTCATCCTCGCGCCGCGCCTCGACGAGGAAGAACTGCGCTCCGTCGCGCGCGAGGTCGCTCGGCGCCTGTCGAAGACGCGCGGCAGGGCGTGCTTCATGATGCCGGCGGCCGGGACGAGCTGCTACGGCGCCGAAGGCGGGCCCCTGCGCGACCCGCGCGGCGACCAGGCGTTCCTCGAGGAGATCCGGGCGCAGCTGCCGTCGTCGATCGAGATCGTCGTGCGCGACCTGCACGCGGAACACCCCGACTTCGTGGACGAAGCCGTCGACCGCTTGATCGCGCTGATCGAGGGCTAGGTGAGGCGAAGGCGACTTGAGAGCGAGTTTCTCTCTGAGATAGGGACCATGCCATGGAGAACGAGCCGGTCACCAGAGTCGTCATCTACGAGACCGAGGACGAGAAGGGGGATCGTCGCTCTCTCGCCGTCGAATTGCGCAGCTCCGGCGAGCTCGTCATGGATGGTTGCGACAGCGGCCCGCTTGCCGAGAAGTTCTTCGGAGACTGGGACTACGAGTACTGGCGGACCGTGCCCGCTGACCGTGTGGGGGAGATCGCGCTGCGACTGATCGCGGAGCGGTTCGGTTCCGACACGAGCTTCCGAGCTTGGTTGGACCGGCACGGGATTCCGAGCCGATTCGACTGCTGGAGATGAGCTACCCGCGGTCTCCTCGTCGCCTTGGGAACTTCGTACCCCGGCCGCGACAGGCTGGGCGCGGGACGACTCAAAGCTCTCCGGTCGCAATGAGGCGTTCGCGCGCCTCCGCGTGCTGCGGATCGATCGCGAGCGCCGCGCGCAGCTCCGCGGAACCTTCTTCGATCCGACCCGCGGCGAGCAACAAGCTGCCGACTTCGCAGCGCAAGTCGGCGTCGTTCGGACGCAGCGCCGCGGCCGCGCGCGCGTGGTTCAGCGCGTCACCGCGTCGGTCGAGCGCCCACAGGCTGCGCGCGCACTCGCCGTGCAGCTCCGCGAGCAGGGCGGGGACCCAGTCGGAGCTCGCGACCTCGTGGTGCGGTCGGGCGCCGAGCTCCAGGGAGCGACGGACGGTGGAAGTCGCCTCCGCCTCGTGACCCGCGAGCAGCTGCGCGCGCGCGAGCAACAGGCGCAGCCAGGCCGAGTCGGGGTCCCGATCCACGGCGCGAGCCAGCGGTCGTTCGCCGCCGGGTGCGGCCGCCAACAAGTGCAGCTGTCCGAGCCGCAGGTCGGTGTTCGCGGGCGGCAGCGGGCTGATCGCGCGCAGCTCGTTCAGGCGCGACGCGGCCTCGCGAGCGCGCAACACGCGCTCGGTGGGATCGAGCTGGGGCCCCATCGCCAGGTCGAACGCCTGGTCGGCGCGGCGTTCGTGCACGCGCACCCAGGCGCTGTGCCCGACCCAGGCGAAGACGAGCGCGGCGAGCGGGAGCGCGACCTTCCCCGCGCGCGTCCACTTGCCGTTCATCTTGAGGCGCCACGGCCCGAAGGCTGCGTGCGGCGCGCGCAGTGACCGCCACGTCGCGATGGTGAACCACGCGAGCAAGCCGCCCAGCGACAAGGACATCAAGAACGGCACGCGCCCGTAGAGCCCGCGGAAGACGAGCAGTCCGACGAGGAACACGACCGCCGCTGCGAGCTCCTCGGGCCAGCTCAGGGTCCACGGCTTGCGCGGTCGGCCCTTGTCGAGTTTGCGGAAGAGCGTCGGCTTGGCGAGTCCGAAGCCGACCGCGCCGCTCGGACAGGCCGCGACGCAGTCGAGGTCGCGCAAGCACGATGAGCTGACCACGGTGCCGTAGGCCTCGAGCTCGTCGTGCACCTCGATGCCGGAACTGCACGCGGCCGTGCAGCGCCCGCAGGACGAACAGTCGCCGACGCGCTTGATGCGTCCCGGCGTGATCCGGTCGGCGATGCGGAACAGCGCGCCGTATGGACAGCCGTACGCGCAGAAGGACCGCGAGCCGAGCAGCAGCGTCACGGCGAAGCCGACCACGAAGAAGGTCAGCAGCGCGATGCCGACGGGGGGGAGGTTGCGCCAGAAGTCGTGCGTCACGAACGACGCCCACGGCTTTCCGTCGTCGTGCATGCGCAGATCGGGCAGCGGATCGCCCGCCGCGAGGCGCGAGAGTTGCGGCCACAGGAACATGTACAGCGTCGCGCCGACGGGCACGAGCAGCAGTGTGCGCGAGCGCAGCGGCTTCGGACGGATGCGCAGCTTGTCGAGGATCCACTGCGAGCCGTCCTGCAGCGCGAGGATGTGGCAGCCCCACGAACAGAAGAAGCGGCCGAACAGCAGCACGCTGAGCAGCACGAGCACCATGAAGGCGAAGCCGGCGGTGACGACGCCGAGCTCGAGCGTGACCATCAGCTCGTTCAGCTCGAGCGGCGCCAGCGTGCGGCCGGACAGCTTCCAGTGCGCGATGTGTGCCGCGAACAGGAGGTGCACGCCGAGCAGCGTCCAGGCACGCCGGCGGGCGTAGGGCTTGTGCGTGTCGAGTGGGCGTGGCATGGCGCGGTGGCGGCTCAATAAAGATACCAGCAGGTCCGAAGATCGGCGATCGGGGTGTCCGATCTCCAGCCCCGTTCGCCGCGCTCGGCAATCCGGGGGGCGGTGCGGGCGGCGTTCTGGAACGCTGGGTCGCGCCCCGGCGGCCGAAAAGCGGTCCCACGCGGTCCAGATTGTCCCCCGGAGTCCCTGGACCGATCCCTCGCCATCTTCTATCCCTGGCGGCCCATGACCGACCACGCCCGCGCCGATCGCACCAAGTCCGAGCAGCTGCGCCAGCGCTCCGAGGAGGTCGGTCGGCAACTCGCCTCCAGCCTGCACGACCTGCTCGCCAGCATGCCCGAGCAGAACTGGCGTCCGCAGGCGTTGGCGGACGTCCTGGGTCAGACGGTGCTCACCACCGGGCGCCTGCTGCGCGGCGCGACCAATCCGAACCCGCTCGGCACGCTGATCCAGCTGCCCGGTCCGCAGCCGCTGCGGCGCTGCGTGAACGCTGCCGTGCGCGCCGGAGGCGACGAGAAGCTGGGCGAGCGAGCGGCGAAGGCGATCGACGCCTTCGGCGAGCTGATCCTGATGCACTCAGGAGGACGCGCGGAGTTCGCTTCGATCCTCTCGACCTGGGTACCCGAGTCGCGGCGCGAGTTCGAGATGCGCCGCCGCCAAGCGATGTTCCGAGCGGCCATCGAGCTCAAGGGAGCGCAGCAGGAGATCGAGGTGCTCTCCGCCGTGATGGCGCTCTCCGACGCGCGCGACGGCATCGACCTCACCGTGATCCAAGGTTCGCTCGGCGTGCAGCGCCATCGCCCGGGCGTGCTCGTCGAGGTCGGCGCGCTCGAGATCGACCTCGAGAGCGTCGAGGACGCGATGCGCCTGCGCAAGCGCAAGGGGACCGGCCCCTTCGGCCTCGGTGCGCTCGACAAGTACTGCGTCAACCGGCCCGCCACCGTACAGGTGCACAAGCTCGGCAAGCGCGCGCGCTTCAGCCTGGCGGACGAGACCTTCGGTGCGGAGTCGACGGTCGACTACTGGATCGCTCACCACCATCCGTGTGGCCTCGAGCTGCTCGAGAATCTGGAGGGGACGGGCGAGCCGTACTTCTACTCCGTCGTGTCCTTCCCGATCCACAAGCTGGTGATCGATACGCTCGTTCATCGCGAACTCGTCTCCGAGAAGGAGCCCTGGCTGATGATGAACTGGTCGATCGGCGAGGAAGCAGCACGTCCGGCGCAGCTCGAGCGCTCGCTCGATCGGATCGAGACGCACGAGACCGTGAGCATCACCGGCTACGGTTCGCAGCACCTGCGGCTGCCCGAAGCGCCGAACTACGTGCCGTTGATGCGCGACCTCTTCGGTCACTTGGGCTACGACTCCCGCGAGTTCCGGCACGCGCGCGTCATGATCGAGTACCCGCTGTTCGGCGCCCAGGCGTCGCTCGTGCAGCCCGTGCGCCACTAGTCGCGATGGAGCTCGCCGGCGGCCGCCGCGTCGCACCACAGCTCGGCGCCCGAATGCTCGCGCAACAGCGTCGCGGGAATGGCTGAACTCACCAGCGAATGCAGCAACTCGCGCACGATCCGAGCCTTCGACCGTCCCAGTGCGACGAGGCGCAGGCGACGCGCGTCCCGGATCGTGGCGATACCCACCGTCACCGCGCGGCGCGGAACCTCCTCGCCCGGTCCGAAGTCCGGCCGATTCGCTCGCCGCGTCGACTCGGACAGCTGCACGACGCGCGTGCGTGAGTCGGCCGTCGCGCCCGGCTCGTTGAAGGCGACGTGGCCGTTGAGCCCGATCCCGAGCAACTGCCAGGCAATGCCGCCCGACTCGACGATCGCGCGTTCGTAGTCGGCGCAGGCTCCGTCGAGTCCTTCCGTGCGGTCACACTCGACCGGGAACTTCGCGCGCTCGTCGGGGTGACCGATGCGTCGGTAGAGCACCTCGCGCATCCGCGCGCGGAAGCTCGCCGGGTGGTCGCGGGGGAGGCCCAAGTACTCGTCCAGGTGGAAGCTCGTGAGCCGTGAGAGGTCGAGGCGTTCTTCCGCGACGAGGCGCGCGAACTCGGCGTAGAGCGCGAGCGGCGTGCGGCCGGTCGCAAGGCCGAGCACGGGATCGCGGTTCGCTGCGAGCTCTCCGCGTACGACGTCGACCAGCTCCCGTGCGAGCAGCGCGGCGAGCTCCGGCGCCGAGTCGACGACGAACACGCGCAGCGGGAGTCCGTGCAGTTCGCGGACGCTCGGCCGGGGGGGGACGTGCATGGCCCGGATCGTGGAACGCGCGGCGAAGTCTGTCCAGTGTGCTTGCCTCGGCGCGGCGCGAGCCTTTCACTCGCGTGCATGCCGCTCCGCCGTCCGCGCCGCGTGCGCCTCGTCCTCGCGCTCGTCGCGCTGCCCTTCCTCATCGCGCTCGCCTGGGCCGCATCGGCGGAGCGACGCAGCGAACCCGGCCCGCTGCTGCTGGTCGGCGGAGGCACCACCTTGCCCGTCTTCTGCGCGCGCGCGCTCGAGCTCACCGGCGGCGCCGATGCGGTCGTGCTGATCGTTCCGCAGAGCTCCGCCGATCCCGACGCGGGCCTCGGCAGCATCGAGATGTGGCGCGAAGCGGGCGCGCGGGACGTGACGCGGCTCGAGCTCTCCGACCCGGACGCCGCCCGCCGCGCGATCCGCCGCGCCGACCTGATCTGGATGCCCGGCGGCGACCAGTCGCGGCTCGTGGAGGCGCTCACCGCCGCGGACCTGCTCGGCGAGCTGCGCGATCGCCACGCGCGAGGCGCCCTGGTCGGCGGGACCAGCGCCGGGGCGGCGGCGGCGCCCGAGTGGATGATCACCGGAAAGGCCGTGCCGGTGCGCCTCGAGGCGGGGGCGACCGACCTCGCCGCGGGCCTCGGGCTCTGGCCCGGCGTTACCGTGGACCAACACTTCCTGCGGCGCGAGCGCTGGAACCGCTTCGTGGAGGCCGTCCTCTCGCATCCGGACCGCCTGGGGGTCGCGCTCGGCGAATCGACCGGAGTCTTGGTCCGCGGCGCAGAACTCGAGGTGATCGGCGCGCACAACGTCGTTGTGCTGGATGCGCGGGACGCCGAGGTCCTTCCCGTGAAGAAGGGCGAGGTTCCGGCCGCGACCGGTCTGCGCATGCACGTCCTGCGGGACGGGATGCGTTTCGAGTGGGTGAAGACCGAGTAGCGGACGAACTCGGGCACGATCCTCCCGCGCGGATACGATGGAGCGCGTGGAGAACGTCGGAAGAGGCGCGGGCTCGCGGCTGCGGGTCGCCTTCCTGATCGATCGCTGGCAACCGAGCCGCGGCGGCGCCGAGTCCGCGTTGGCCGGCTTCGCGGCGCACCTCGAGCTCCGCGGCCACGAGGTGCACGCGATCGGCGAGCGTGGCCCGCTCGCGACGGAACCGGCGCCAGGTCACTTCCACGCCGTGCAGCCGAGCGGCCTGACGCGCGGCGCGCGCGAACGCAGCCTGGGCGAGCGCATGCTGCAGGCGGCGGACGAACTCGGCGCGCAGGTCACGATCGGCGTGCGACACCTGCCGCGCGTCGACCTCTACTGGCCGCACGGTGGATCGCACGCCGAGACGCTGCGCCTCGCGGACAAGCCGGCGCGCGGGCGGCACCGCGTGTTCCTCGAGCTCGAGCGGCAAGTCGTCACGCAGGGCGCACGCAAGGTGATCTGCGTCAGCGAGACCGTGCGCGAGGAGTTCGCCCGGCACTACCCCGAGAGCGCGAACCGCCTCGTCGTCGTGCCGAACGGCGTCGACCTCGACCGTCACCATCCGCGCTTGCGTCGACGCGCGCGCGAGAAGCTGTTCGCGAAGTGTGCCTTCCGCGACGACGCGCCGCTGATCAGCTTCGTGGGGCGCAACGCGGAACTGAAGGGGCTCGACATCCTGCTCGAGTCGCTCGTGCCTTTGCTGGAGCGTCGCTGGCGGCTCGTCGTCGCGGGGCCGCGCGAGCTCGCGCCCTGGCGTGCGTACGCGCTGCGGCTCGGCCTCGGTGCGGACCGCGTCGCGATGTTCGAGGAGCTGGACGGACGGGATCTCGCCGCCGGGTCGGATCTGCTCGTGCTGCCCAGCCGCCGCGACCCGTGTCCGCTGGTCGTGCTCGAGGCGCTCGCGGCGGGAACGCCCGTGCTCGTCTCCGACCGCGTGGGGTCGCGCGACGCGATCCGGACGATCGCGGCGGGGGAAGTCGTCGCGCCGCTCGAGGAACGCCCCGCGTGGACCGGCGCCCTGCGCGGGCGCCTGGCGCGTCTTCACGAGAAACCCACCGACCACGAGGTCGTGCGCGCCTGCGTGCGGGAACGCTCGACCGAAAAGTGGTGGATGCGACTCGAACAACTGGTGGTGGAAACGGCAGAGTGCCGAGACCGACTCCACCAATCATCATGATCCAGCTCACCCGCCTCGCCGTCTGCACGCTCGCGCTCGCCTGCTTCAGCTCCTGCTTCGTCTCGCGCGAGACGACCAACGTCCCGCTGTCCGCGGAACTGGTCGACCAACTCGAACCCGGTCGCACGACCGCGACCGAAGTCGCCGAGATCCTCGGCGCGCCCTCCGAGGTGGTGCAGCTCGGCTTCCGCTCGGCGTGGCGCTACGACCACGTCCGCGCCAAGCGCGCCGGCTTCAGCGTCATCGTCGTCACCTTGATCGACACCGACGCACGCACCGACCGCGTCTGGGTGTTCTTCGACGAGAACGACCTACTGACGAACGTCGGCAGCACCTTCCAGGCCGGCGGCTCGCAGTACCAGATGCCGTGGCAGAGCCGGGATTACCCCGAATCCGTTGCCGCGTCGAAGCCGAACGACGAGTCGGCCGACACGGCCTCGATCCCCGCTGGCTCGGGCGGGAGCGCCGCGCGGTGAAGCGGCTCTCGCTCGCGGCCCTCGTCGCGGCTGCGTGCTCCGTCGGGTGCGTCTCGCTGCAGTGGAACCGGTCGTCGCTGCACCAACCGATCGACGAGTCGCGCACGACGCACTTCCAGATCGGCGCCAGCTCGATGACGGAAGCGCTCTACGGCTTGGGTGCGCCGCTCTACGTCTGGGAACTGCCGCGCGGCCACGTCGCGCTCGCCTGGGGCTGGTTCGACTCGCGCACCCTGAGCGTGCAGCTTAGCATCCCGACGAAGTCACCGGCCGACCCGTCCTTCCAGTTCAGCCAGATCGACAACCGCCTGCGCGGCTACGTGCTCGCGTTCGACCAGGAGGATCAGCTCGTGTTCGTGAAGCGCGGCTACCTGGCCGAGATCGCCGACGAGCTGCGCCGCCGTCCGAGCTTCGACGTCGAGCGGGCCGAGGAAGTGCTCCGGAACGAGGCGGACTGAGTCCGGCGGACGAGCCGCGCGCGCCCCGGCCGACGCTTGGTAAGCTCTGCGCCGCGCCATGACGATCCACCGGACGACTTGCCCGCTCGACTGCCCGGACGCCTGCGGGATGCTCGCGGAAGTCGACGCGTCGGGCGCGCTGGTCAAGCTCGTCGGCGATCCGGGTCACGGCTACTCGGCCGGACACCTGTGCGGCAAGACGGCGATCTTCCAGGACGTCCAGACCTCGCCGGAACGCCTGCTGACGCCGCTCGTGCGCCGCGACGACCGCTTGGTCGAGGCGACGTGGGACGAAGCGCTCGAGCGGATCCGCGAACGCGTCGCGCCGATGCCGCCGGAACGCATCCTCGCTCTCGGCTACGCCGGCAACATGGGTCGGCTCGCGCGCAAGTTCCCCGAGCGCGTGATGAACGCGCTTGGCGCGACCTTCCACGACGGCGGCATCTGCGACGGCGAGGCGCTCTGCGGGCACGGACTCGTGTTCGGCAACGCGATCGGCTTCGATCTCGAGGACCTCGAGCGCGCGCCCGCTCTGATCGTCTGGGGTTGCGACGTCGCGCGCACATTGCAGCACAGCCTGCCGCGCGTGAAGGCGTTGTGCGCTGCCGGCAAGCCGGTCGTCGTCGTCGACGTCTACCGGACGCAGACCGTGCAGCGCGTCGAGCGCTGGGGCGGCCGCGCGATCCTGCTGCGGCCCGGAACCGACGCCGCGCTGCTGCTCGCGCTCGCGCGCGAGGCCTTCGCGACCGGCGCCGTCGATCGTGCAGCGCGCGAGAGAGACTGCCACGGGCTCGACGAGTTCGAGGCGAGCCTCCAGGGCGCGCCCACGCTTGCCGAAGCCGCCGCGATCTGCGGCATCGACGAGTCCGACGCGCGCGAGCTGCACGACTTGCTGACCAAGGCGCGCGCCTGGACGAAGGCCGGCATCGGCTGGTCGCGGCGCTTCCAGGGCGCGAACGCGATGCGCGCGCTGTGCAGCTTGATCGCCGTGCACGGGCTCGAGCAGTCCTTCCACTTCGAGAGCGGGGACGTGTTCCCCGAAGTCGTCGCGCACATCACGCGCAAGGACCTGCGCCCCGCGGACGCTCGCGACCGCGTCGTAGCGCAGGTGGCGCTCGGGCACGCGCTCGAAGCCGGTGACTTTGGCGCGGTCTTCGTGTGGGGGCACAACCCGGCCGTGACGCTCCCCGGATCGTCCGCGGTGCGCCGCGGCTTGCGGCGCGACGACTGCTTCCTCGTCGTGCACGAGCTGTTCCTCACCGAGACCGCGGAGCTGGCCGACGTCGTGCTGCCGGCGGCGAGCTTCCTCGAGCAGTCCGACCTCTACTTCTCGTACGGCCACCGCCGGATGCAGCACACGCGGCGCATCCTGTCGCCGCCCGGCGAGGCTTGCGGCAACGTCGAGGCCTTCTCGCGCATCGCTCGCGCGCTCGGGCTGCCGGCCGAAGCCTGGACTAAGACCGAGGACGAGCTGCTCGACGAGCTCGCGGCGCTGGCGAACGAACGCCTCGACGATGACGGCCGTGCGCGCTTCGCGGCGGGCGAGCCGGTCAAGCTGGAGGGGACGCCCGGGCGCGAGCGCGGGACGCCGTCCGGCAAGCTCGAGCTCGTCAGCGCGCGCGCCGAGGAACTCGGCGGTCCGCTCCTGCCGAGCTGGTCCGCCGGCGACGAACCGCGTGAAGAAGGCCGCTTCCAGCTACACTGCGCGCCCAGCGAGCACAGCCACAACTCGACCTACCTGCACTCGCCGCGGCACCTCGCGCGCATCGGCGCGCCGACCTGCGCGCTGCACCCCGCGGACGCGGGCGAACTGGGGCTCGCCGCCGGCGACGCGGTGCGGCTCTCGAACCCGCGCGCTTCGCTGACGCTCGCCCTGCGCCTCGACTCCGGCGTCGCGCGCGGCATGGTGCTCATCGACGGCTTGTTCCGCGCGCGCGACACGCGCGAAGGGCTCGGACTGAACGCGCTCACCGTGACCGACCCCGGCGACCTCGGGAACGGCAACACCTACTACAGCACGCGCGTCGACGTAGGGCGCGCGAGCGTCGACACTACCGTTCCTCACTGAGCCAGGAATCGCGAACATGAAGCTCACGCACCGCTCGTTGTTGCCGCTGGTCCTCTGCGCGTCCGCGTGCAAGTCGACGGTCGACACCTCGACGACCCTGTCGCAGATCGTCGACTCGCGGCACGAAGCCGCGGTTCATGTGCGCGAGCGAGGGGAACCGCGCGGACTGGTGCGCATCGGTCAACAGACCTTCGGCGCCGCAGACCTGCTCGCTGACTGGTACGACGTGGCGTACACCGACTTCGGCGCGCTTCCGGCGCTCGCCTTCGACGGCGACGACGTGCTCGTCATGACCGGTGACGTGGTCGTGGGCGGCACGCGCAACACGCCGGAGGTCGTGCAGCTCTCGCGGCTGTGGCGCGTGGCGCGGGACGGCGGCCGCGAGAAGCTGTTCGAGACCAAGGACGTGATCCTCGGCGGCTTCGTCCCGCTCGACGAGGGGTACTGCCTCGCGCTGCGCTTCGACGCGAACGAGTCGGAGGGCCGCCACATCGGCACCGCGCTGCTGCGGCTCGAGGACGGCTCGATGGGCAATCTGACGCTGACGGGATTCGAGCGCGCTTCCGTGCTGCTCGTCGATCCCGCGGACGACACGCCGGTCCTGCTCGGCGAACGCCGCTCGGGCGACGAGCACGAGTGGGGGCTCTTCCGCCTCGAAGGCGTGGATCGACGGCCGAAGCTGTTCGAGTCGCGCGTCGTCGCGCCCGCCTTCTCCGTCGACGGACGTCGGTTCGCCTACGCATGGCATTCGGACCGCGAAGCCGCGCGCTCCGGTCGCGAGCTGGACGACGGCCCTCACGAGCGCTTGACCGTCGTCGACCGCGAGACCGGCGCGGGCCGTCACCTCGACACCGGAATCGACGTCGTGGCGACGGCTTTCGACCCGCGCGACGTGTTCCGGCTCTACGCGCTCGGGAGTGAAGATGGCGAGTGGCAGCTGCTCGCCGTCGAGCTCGAGGGGAACCACCTCGAAGTGACCTCGCGCCAGCCCTTCCCGCCGCGCTCGTCCGAACCGGACTGGCGCAAGCGGCTCGACGACTAGGGTCGCCTGCGGCTGCGCGCGGTTCGTCGCGGAGATCTCGATCCTGCGCGCCTCGTGAGCGACGCGCTGCTCGTTCGCGGTTTCCACATCGATGTCCGCCCCGGACCGTCGCGCGAGCGCCTCGCCGCTCTTCACAGCGATCGGAACAGCCGGTCCTCGTCGGCCGCCGGCGTCTTCGCCTGGCGATAGGCCGCGAGCGTCTCCTTCGCGCACTCGCGCCATGTCAGCCGGCGCGCGCGGTTCTTGCCCAGCGCGCGCAGCTCGGACGCGAGCTCGGCCTCGGTCAACACGCGCTTCGTCGCGGCGAAGATCTCGTCGACGTCGGTGGGTTCCACGAGCAGCGCCGCGCCGTCGGTGACTTCCGGCAAGGACGTGACGCAGGACGTGATCACCGGCGCGCCGCACGCCATCGCTTCGACGGGCGGCAGGCCGTAGCCCTCGTTCAAGGTCACGAACCAGAACACGGCGGCGCCGGAGTAGAGGCGGGGGAGTTCGCTGTCGGGGACGTCGCGGCGCCACTCGACGTGGTCGCGCGCCGGGGAGCGATCGAGCGCCTTCGCGAACTCCTCGTGTCCGTAGCCGGGAGGACCGGCGACGATCCAGCGCTGGTCGAAGCCGTCGGCGACGAGGCGCTCGAAGGCCTGCAGCATGCGCAGGTGGTTCTTGCGCGCGTCGACGCGGCTGACCGTGAGGATGTACGGATCCTTCACGGGCGGGAAGCCGCCGGCGGGCAGGCCGCGCACGACGTGGTCGCAGCCCAGCGGTGTGACCGCGATGCGCGAGGGGTAGACGCCGAAGGACATCACGACCTCCGCGCCGACGAACTTCGACGGAACGAGGATCAGGCGCGCGCGCTCGACCTGCTCGCGAGCGACGCGTGTCATGCGTTCGGCGGCGGCCGGGTCCATGTAGCCCGCGTCGAGCATGTAGATGCAGTCGAAGATCGTGACGACCTCGAGCGCCTCGCGGACGTGCAGCAAGTTCGGCTGCGTGTGGTGATAGACCTCGCAGCCGCCAACGAGGTCGTCTACGCCCTTGCCGGTCTTGCGCAGCAGCCACGGCACCGCCTTCGACGGCAGGCGCAGGCGCAGCAGCTCGGCACGCGAATTCGCGAGGCCCAGCTCGACGCGCGAGAAGCGCGAGCCGGCCAAGGTGTAGCCGAACAGTCCGAGGTGTTGGTCGAATCCGAGCTCGACCATCCCGCGCACCAGCTCGCGCGTGTAGCGCCCGATGCCTTCGCGGTTCACGAGGGCGCTGCGGTAGTCGATGCCGACCCTCATCCGCGTACTCCCGCGAGCGACTCGAACAGCGGACCGAGAGGCAGGTACGACGAGAAGCCCCAACCCGCGATGAACGCGAGCAGTCCGCCCGTCCACAGCCAACCGCGCGGCGAGAGCACTTCCGCGATGCCGGCGCGCGCGAGCACTCCGAGCGCCGCCAGCGCGACGACGGACTCCGTGGCGAAGGTCGCGATCGCCGCGCCTTCGATGCCGCGCAGCGGGACGAGCCACGCGTTGCCGACGAGGTTCGTCGCGAGCCCGAGCATCGCGATCTTGAGCTGGGCGGTGCCGCGCCCCGACGCGATCACCGCGGTCAGGAAACTCGAGCCCAGGTAGACGACGACGGTCGCGCCGAGCAACCAGCGCAGGCTGTCCGCTGCCGCGACGAATTCCTCGCCGAAGAGGCGTAGGATCGGCGACGCCCACGGCGCTGCGAGCCCCGCGCCGAAGCCGGCGAGCGCGAACAGCGGTTGCGAGAGCCGCTCGATCGCGTTCCAAAGCGCGCCGCGCCCGTACTCGCGCGTGAGCCACGGCAGCGAGACCTGCGAGGCGAGCACGGCAACCATGATGCCGACCGACATGATGCGGACGGCGAGGTTGTAGTACCCCGTCGCGGCGTCGCCGGCGATCGGACGGATGAACAGGTTGTCGACGTAGAAGTACGCCTGCTGACAGAGCGCGGCGAGCCCGAGCGGCAGCGAGAGGCGCAGGAAGTCGCGCAGCGGCGCGGGGTCGATCTCACCTGCGGGCAGGTGCTTGCGCGCGGCGAGGTGTTGTCCGAGGTTGCCGAAGGTGCTGCCGAGCGCGACGCCCGTCAGGATGCGCGCGGGGTCGCGGACGTCGAACTGCAAGAGGACGACGACGATCAGCAAGCTCGCCGTGTTGCCGACCGCGCGCGCGATCACGGGGAGCCCGAGCGAGATGCGGTTCTTGAAGACCGTAGCGGAGAGCTCGAGCGGGTGCGTCAGCGGGTAGAGGCTCGCGAGGAGGATCCAGCCGGCTCCTGGCTCGTCGAACCACAGCGCGCCGCCGCCGACGAGCAGCACCCCGATCATCGCCGCGATCGTGCGCAGGCGCCGCGCGGTACGCAGGACGGCGCCGATCGTCTCGGGCCGCTCCGACGTGCGCTGGACCGCCGCGGCGCCGGTTCCGAAGTCGACCATGCTGTCGAGCAGCGCGAAGACGGCGAGGTAGTAGGTGTAGCGGCCGAACTCGCCGTCCGGCAGCTCGGCCGCGAGCAGCGCGAAGGTCGTCAGCGTGCAGAGCACGCCCCACACGCGACCGGCGACGAGCATGCCGGTGCCGCGCCAGACGCGCCGCAGCACGCCGGCGCCGTGCATCGCGTCATGGCTCTGCTGCGCGGTCATGGCAGGGAAGATACGACCTCGCTCGACGAGTCCTTGCGCAAAGTCCGGTTCCGCGACGAGAATCGGTGCTGGCGTACCGCGCCCTTCCAACCCCGAGGAGGAGATCCGCGATGGCGAGTGGCAAAGACTTCACGATCCTGTTCCACGCGAAGAATCGTCAGGAGATGGAGCTCGGTCGACAGCTCCTCGAGGAAGCGGGCATCCCCGTGGTGATCGGCGCTTCCGACCGCGTCGAGATGCTCGAGGTGCTGCAAGGATCTTCGGCCGAGGGACTGCTGACGGTGGCCGTGCCGATCGACCGCTTCGACGAAGCGACGGGCTTGATCGAGGACACCTGGGGCCCGGAGGCGCTGGCGGGCCGTTGACGCCGGCGTAGCCGAATCGAGAGCGTACCGTGCCGTAACTGATTGGGCCGCGATAGCCGGTCCCGGACCAAAGGGCCGGGACCGGCTATCGCGGCCCAATCAGTTACGGCACGGTACGCTCTCGATTCGGCTAAGCGTTCGCGAGCGCCGACTCCAGGCGCTTCGCCACGACTTCGGTGAACGCGCGCGTCCCGAGCGAACCGCCGATGTCGCGCGTCTTCTCGCCGTCCGCGAGGGCCGCGAGCAGGGACGCCTTCAGCGCCGCGCCCGCCTTCACTTCGCCGAGGTGGCGCAGCATGTTCGCCATCGCGAGCAGCGCCGCCGTCGGGTTCGCGAGGTCCTTGCCCGCGATGTCGGGCGCCGTGCCGCCCGCCGGGTCGAACATCGCCGTCGTGATCTGTCCGTCGTCGTCGAAGGCGTAGCTCGCGCTGTCGCCGAGGCCGATCGAGCCGATCAGGCCGCACGCCGTGTCCGAAAGGAAGTCACCGTACTCGTTCGGCGTGACGATCACGCCGTAGCGATCCGGGTTCATGATCAGGCCCGCGAGCAGCGCGTCGAACAGCTCGCGGCGGTAGGGGATCGTCGGGTAGTCCTGCGCCACACGGTCCGCGACCTCCTCGAACAGGCCGTCGGTCTCCTTCTGGATCGTCCACTTCGAGGTGGAGACGACGCCCTTGCCGCGCTGCATCGCGAGCTTGAACGCGAAGCGCGACGCGTGCTTGCAGGGGCCGCGCGAGATGACGCGCAGGCTGACCGCCGTGTCGGGGCCGACGCGCCGGCCGGCGTCCTCGTAGGTGCCGCCCGTCGCGATGCGCACGACGTCGATGTCGAGCGTCTTCGTGAAGTTGTTCTCGATGCCCGGGATCGTGCTGACCGGGCGGTGGATCACCGCGAACTTGCAGCGGTCGCGGAGAACCTTGTTCGGGGACTCGCGCGTCGTCGCCGTCGGGTACTTGATCGAGGTGCCGTGCTCGAGCATCAGCGCCACCGCGTCGTCGTAGATCTCCATGCCTGCCATCGCGCGCGCGCGATCCGACAGGTCGACCGGCACGAAGACCAGCCGGAAGGGCAGGCTCTCCGCGATGCGGTGGACGCTCTCCGAGAGCTCGGCGGAGATGCCGTCTCCGAGCAGTTCGACGATGGTGTAGGTGGTGTCGGTCATGGCCTGGCGGGCTCCGAGGAGCCGATTCGAGGGTCGCGGCGGGCCGGATTCGGCCCGTGATCGTGGCGTTCGGGGCGAATAGGATAGCGGGGAGTCCCCGATCGCGCAGCCTCCGACGTGCGAAGACTGTGCGCCTCGCGTCCCAGAGCCCCGCATGAAGATCCTCGACGACCTGTTCCGGACAAGGACCGCGCTCGCCCTGTTGCTGCCCGCACTGGCGGGCTGCGCCGCGACGAGCGCCGACCCGGAACTGCGCAGCTGGGGCGAGCTGCGCCGCGTGCTGCGCGGCGGCGAGGTGGAGGGGCGCGTCGAGCTCGAAGCGGAGTGCCGCCCGGGCGACTTCGGCCTCGGCGCGCTGGAAGGGCTCGCCGGCGAGGTGCTGGTGCGCGACGGCGAAGCGTGGGTCTCGCGCTCCGCAGCGGACGGCACACTCGAACCCGCGCGGCGCGCGCAGCCGGGGGAACGCGCGACCTTGCTCGTGCTCGCGCAGGTCGACGAGTGGACCGAGGTCCGCCTGCCCGAGCTCGACGGCCTGGCCGCGCTCGAGACCGCCGTCGCCGATGAAGCGCGCCGCGCGGGCGTCGACACGGATCGTCCGTTCGTCTTCCTGCTCGACGGAACCGTAGTCGACCTCGAGCTGCACGTCCTGAACGGCGCGTGTCCCTTCGCACAGCCTCCGCCGCCGCCCGAGCACATGCCGCACCGCGCGCGCATCCAAGGCCGGACGCTCCAGCTGCTCGGCATCTACGCGCAAGGTGCCGAAGGCGTTCTGACGCACCATGGCCGCGCGTCGCACGTGCACTGCCTGAGCGAGGGCGCGACGCCCGTTGTCGGTCACGTCGACGAGCTGCACCTCGCGGCGGGCGCGCGCTTGAGGTTGCCGCGATGACGGCGCTCGTCCTGTGCCTTGCACTCTTCAGCTCTCTGCCGTCCGCGGCGGCGCAAGACTCGTTCGATAGGCGCCTCGCGGACCTCGGGGGGTGGGTGGATCTGCTCGACAACAGCGCGTTCGAGGCTCCTGCTTCGAAGGTCGCGCCCGATCGCATCCCGTGGTGGACGGTCTCCAGCGGCACCGCGACGCTGCGCGAGATCGAAGCGCCGAACATCGTCGAAACGCACTACGGACGTCTCCGGCTGGAACCCGGATCGGCGATCGAACAGCCGATCGCGCTTCCTCCCGGTTCGGTGGACTCCCTTCAGTTCGACTGCATGGCGGTCAACGTCTGGTTCATCGTGCGGGACGACACGGGTCGCGAGCTGCGCCGACGAATCCGTCACTTCGCGGAGAACCATCCTCCAGGAGATGCGATCGCCATCCCGGCCTTCGAGACGCGCTTCGTCATGCGTGACCTCGAGGGCTGGAAGGAGGGTGAGTTGACGCCGCGCTTGACGATCCGACTCGAGGCGGCGGACGGCCCTCACCCGTCCGAGGTCGGATACTGCCACGCGTATGCGGACTTGCCTTGGACGACGCGAGATGGCTTGCGCACCGAACTCGTCACCGAGCTCGAGTGGATCTTCGACAACTGGTTCGAGCGTGGCCTCGACCGCGTCGGCCCGCGCGAGACGGCCTTCCTCTCGACGGTCTTCGACTGCAAGACCGGCGCGAGCTTGATGCACCTCGAAGGCGGCGCGCATCCCTTCTACGCGCTGCTCGGTCGCGCGCTCGCGGTGCACGAGGACGCGGAGTGGCGCGCGCGCTACGAGGCGTACCTGCAGGACCTCTTCGAGCTCGCCTTCCATCCCGAAACGGGCCTGCCGCGCGTCTGGAACGTCGAGCGCGACATCGCCGACGACGAGACGCCGCGCGAGGTCGCGTACGCGATGGGGCACCTGCTCGACATCGCGGAAGAGGGGCCGGAAGCGTGGCGCGAACGCGCGCTCGAGCAAGCCGTGCGCATCGGTGAGGTCGTGCTCGCGCGAGGCGTGCTGCCCGACGGCGAGATCGCGGCGCGCTACCGCCCGCGCGACGGCGAACCGAACACCTCCTACCCGCCGCTGCGACGCCTCGACGTGCCCTGCGAGCTCGCGCGGCTCGGCGCGCTGACCGGCGACGACCGCTACACGGCCGCGGCGCGCGACGCCTTCGCGCAGTTCGAGTTCACGCACTCGTGGCCCGGCACCTGGGACGCGATCGACCCCGGCTTCGACGACAACTTCGGCCACTACGCCGCGCGCGCCGTGAAGGCGTGGGAAGCGCACCCGGGTGAACCGGCCTTCCGCAACGTCGCGGAGGGCGGCGCGCGGCACTACCTGCCGATCTGGCGCGACGCGCTGCAGCTCGGCGGCAACATCGCAGCGGACCAGGTGCGCTGCTGGAAGATCCTGCGCGACGTCGCGGCGCTCGAGCCGAGCTTGAAGCCGGAAGTGCGCGAGCTGCTCTACCTCGCCGCGCGCAACCACTACCGCGGCCAGCAATACTCGGACGGCACGTGGGGCGACGTGACGATCTACCAGTTCGACCCGAAGGCGTACCTCGAGGTCGGCGACCTGCCGGGCATCGCGCGCAACCTGGTCGAGGGTCTCGCCTTCGTCTACGAGGACGACCTCGACCTCGCCACGGACGAACAACGCGCGCTCTTCACGTCGGTCTTCCGCTCGTCGCGCGACCACTACAAGCGCGAGTACGGTTACCTCTCGACGCGCACCGAGCGCGCCGGCGCGAACCCCGCGGGCGGGGGAGTGCGGCTCGCGGCCGGCATGGTCGAGATGTTGCACCAGCTCGGGGATGAGTCGCGTTGACGCAGCGTCGCTTGCGCACCGTGCTGCTCGAGGGCGAGCTCGTCCGCGTGCGACCGATCCGCGGTGACGACGCACCCGCCGCTTTCGCCCTGCTGCACGGGCATCCGGAGATCCTCGACTGGCTGATCTGGGACGGCCCTTCCGTCGTCTCCGAGCTCGCCGACGGCTACGCGCACTGGCGCAGCGACTTCTCGGACGGCGCGAACTACCACTTCGCCGTCGAGGACCTCACCGCCGGCGCCTTCCTCGGCGCGATCGGCCTGCGCTACGAGGGCCACGAGCACCAGGGCGACATCGGCTACTGGATCCGCTCCGACGCCTGGGGACGCGGCTTCGCTTCCGAAGCGCTGCGCCTCGTCGACTGGCTCGGCTTCCGGCACGCTGAGTCGATGTTGCACTACGCGACGGTCTTCGTCGGCAACGACGCGAGCGCGCGCGTGCTCGAGAAACGCGGTTACACCGAGGATCCCGCCGGAGCGGCCAAGGTCGCGAAGCATGGCAAGCTGGTCGAGCGCCGCTTCTTCTCACTCACCCGCCGCGCCTGGTCCGCCCGCGACGGCGAGTGGGAGCCGCGCACGGCCGTGGTGTACTGAACCAGGTACAAATCCTCACCCCCCTGGGCAGTCAGGAGCGGCCGAAGGGCCGCTCCTGACTGCCCAGGGGGGTGAGGATTTGTACCTGGTTCAGTACATCACCGACAGGTCGTTGCTGAACGCGTTCGCCGCGACGATCTCGGGCGTCCCGTCGCCGTCCAAGTCGCCGATCCACAAGCCGAGCGAACCGGTCCCGGCGCCGAGGTCGGCGCTGCGCTCGAGCGGATGCCGGCGGTCTTTGCGGCCGAAGTAGAGGTTCAGCTGGTGGCTGTTCTGCGCGCTGACGACGAGGTCCGCGCGGCCGTCGCCGTCGAGGTCGGCACTCGCCAGCGCGTAGGGACGCAGGCCGGTTTCGATCGCCGGCGTCTCGCGCCAGTCGTCGCCTTCACGCAAGAACACGATCACCGCGCCGGGTCCGTCGCCTTCGCGCGGCTTGCCGAGCAGGCAGAGGTCGATCGCGCCGTCGCCGTTCACGTCGGCGGCTTCGACGTCGATCGGGATCAGCGGTGCGCTGATCGGAGGCGCCTCGGTCCAGAGGGTCGTCGTCTCCGAGTAGACGTAGAGCTGCGCGTCGTTCCCCGCGCCGCGGCACGCGGCGACGACGCGCGCGGCGCCGGACTCCCTCCACTTCGCGAGCGCGACCGGCGAGAGCGGGGGTGAGCCCGGTGCGATCTCGCCGCGCGGTTCGCAGCCGGCGTCGTAGCGGTGCAGGCGGGAGGCATGGTCGTCGGCGACCCACAGCTCGGGGCCGGCGTAGGTGTCGACGACGAGCAGGTCGGACGCGCTCGCTGCGAGTTCGCAGTGCAGCGCCGCTTCGAGTCCGGAGTCCGTCGCGTCGAGCGCCGACAACCACGCGCGCGTTCGCCCGTCCGCTGCGGCGTGCGCGACGGTCCAGACGAGTTCCTCGCCCTGAGTTCGCAGTCCCGGCGGCACGAGTCGCGGGTTCGTCGCGCCGGCACCGACCGCGATCGGATCCGCGGCGAGCGCGCCGGTCGCGGGGTCGTGCAGGCGCAGCGTGCCGTCGAGCGCGCAGAAGGCCGCGAGGCGCATATCGCCGTGCGGTGTGAAGCGTCCGCCGACGACCACGTCGGGTCCGCGTCCCGTCGCGATGCGGCGATCCGTGCGCCACGCGCCGTGCTGGTCGGCGAAGACCACGCTGACGCGGTGTGCGTCGCGGTTCGCGACGACGACTTCGCGCGCGCCGTCGCCGTTCCAGTCGCCGCTCGAGATGTCCCACGGCGTCTGTCCGGCGTAGGTCGTGCGCTGCGGCTCGGCTTCGCCGGCGACGTAGTGCATCACCTGTAGGCGGTAGAACGGCAGCAACAAAACGTCGTCCGGCGCGTTCGGCTCTCGCGCGGCGACGACTTCGAGGCGCAGCGGGACGTCGCCCGTGTCGCGCACGGTGATCGGCGCGCCTTCGTCGGCTTCGATCGTCCAGAGGTGGTCGTCGCCGCCCGCGACGAGGAACTCGAGCTCGCCGTCGCCGTCGACGTCGGCTTCCGCGACGTCGCGCGGGATGCCGTCGAGCGTGACAGTGCGCGCCAGCGTGAAGCGGCCGTCGGCGTACTCGAAGAAGCGGACTTCGTGCGCGGTGCGGTCGGCGACGGCGAGTCGCTTGCCGTCCCCCGTCAGGCAGAGCGCGCTGGCTTGCGAAGTGAAGCCGGCGAAGTCGAGCGCTGAGCCAACGCCGCTCCAGACGTGGAGCGTGCCTTCGCGGTCGACGCACAGCGCGCTCGCCTGCGCGTCACCGGCGAGCGTGCCGACGGCGATCGCGCGCGGCGCGGCGGCGAGCTCGACGCGCGCGAGTTCGCGCGGACCCTCGACGCCGAGCGCGTCGACGAGCGCGAGGCTCGGATCGGAACGCGACGCGACGAGCACCGCGTCGCGCTCGACGCGCGGGAAGGCGAGCGGACCGAGCGCGTAGTCGCCGATCGCGAGCTCGACGCGCGGCGGAAGCAGGTCCCAGCCGGAAGGCGGCCGCGTCCAGACCGTCAGCACGCCCGGCTCGCGCGAGACCGCGACCAGCTCGGCGCGCCCGTCGCGGTCGAGGTCGCGCAGCAGCACGCCCTCGGGCTTGCCCGTGACCGGCAGCTCGAGTCGCGCGCGCAGCGCCGGGAGCGGAATCGCGTCCGTGCGTTCCGCGTCGGCGGCGGCCGGGACGAGTGCGGCTTCGCTCTCCGCGGGTGAGCTGCCGCCGCACGGCGCGAGGAGCAGGGGCAGGGCGAGCAGCACGCTGCCGGCCGCGGGGGCCGCCGCTTGCGGGGCAGTCATCGCGGCATTCTGAATTCGAGGGCCTGGAACGGCAACTGCGAGGGGGCGAAGTGGATACTCTCTGCCCCGCGCCCCTCCCGCTCGATCCCGCATGCGACGACCCGTCCTCTTCCTCGCGATCATCACCTGCCTCCTGTGCGTCGGCCTGGGCGTCGCCTGGTTCGTCGGCGGTGACGCCGGCGGGAACGCGAACGTCGTGCTCGAGTCCGACGGCACGCTCGTCACGACGGAGGATGTCGCGAGCTCGACGCCGCTCGGCGTGCGCACGGAGAACACGGACGGACTTCCCGCGCCGGCCGAACCCTTGCCGGCCTCGGCGTACGACACGACGCTCGAGATCTTCCTCGACCTCGTGCGTCCCGCCGGTTGGCTGCACGCGGAAGGATCGCAAGCGCTCGGCAGCGGCGCGTCGTCCGCGTTGGTCGGCGGCTTGTGGAACGAGGGGAACTCGGTCGTGCGCGGCAGCGTGCGCTTCGTCTCCGGCGCGAACGAAGGCCGTGTGCTCGACTGCGACGCGGGCGGTCGCTTCGGAGCGAACGACCTCTATCCCGGCTTGAGCGTCGTCGAAGTCACCGGTCCGGGCATCCCCGGTTCGCTGCGCGAGATGATCCTGCGCAACGACCGCGAGACGCGGCTCAACATCGGCTACGGCCGACTCTCGACGGTGAACGGCGAGGTGTACGACCAGACGGGCAAGCCGGTCGAGGGCGCGACGGTGCGCATGGACGGCGTGCCGGCGCAGACGAACGACTTCGGTCGCTTCCAGGTCGCCGGCATCGCGGGCAGCCACGGCGACATGGTTGTGACGGTCGAGAAGGAAGGCTACGCGACGCTGCGCACCAAGCTCAGCTTGATGTCGGGCACCACGGTTCCGCTGGGAACGCACCGCTTCGTGCTGCAGGAAGCCGGATCGCTCGAGGTCTACGTCGTCGAGAAGATCGGCGCCACCGGCCCGGCGCAGCTCTACCTGATGCCCGCCAACCCGATGATGGCGCAGTCGAGCTTCGCGTGGCACCGCCGCAACCCGATCTCGATCGAGCCGGGGACGTCCACGGTCATCGACGGCCTGCCGCCCGGCGAAGTGCGCGCGCTCGTGTTCCACGCCGGCGCCAACGCGAAGCCGCGCATCGCGACGGCGATCGTGAAGTCCGGCCAGGCGACGCCGCTGACGATCCACCTGGAACCGGCACCGATGCTCGCGGGCAAGGTCACTCACGACGGCGCGCCGGTCGCGCGTGCGATCGTGCGCGTCGAAGCTCCGGACCGCACGCGGGCGATGCTCAACTACCTGGGCGAGTCGGCGGCTTACCTCGAGTCGCAAGTCATGCAGAGCCTGCCGCCCGGCGTGCAGGCCGTGAAGACCGACGACTTCGGCAACTTCCGCATCGGGCTCTTCGGCGACGCGACGGAGGTCAAGTACATCACCGCGACGTCCTTCGACGGCAAGCTGTGGGCCGGCCAGGTGCTGCGCCCGGGCACGACGGAGGTCGAACTCGAGCTCGACTCGGCGCGCGAAGGCAACCGCGAGCTGCTGATCGAGATCTCCGACCGCGAGCTGCCGCTGCGCGTCGACTTGATGATCGACGGCACGCCGCAGGGCATGACCGCGATCCAGCCCGGCGAACACCTGCGTGTCCCCGGCTTGATGGAAGGCGACTGGAAGCTGACGGCGCGCTTCGGTCGCACGCGGCTGTTCGACGAGGTCCCGATCACGGTCCAGGTCGGCGCGGCCTTCTACATCGGCCTGCCGCAGCTGGAACGACCGGGCGAGGGCGAATAGGGGCGGGCCGCCGGGCACCGGCGCGCGAGGCTTCGGTGTAGACTCTCCGGCCTCGAATCGCCCCTCTGCCCCTCGGAGACCCCTCCCGTGCCCACGCTCCGCCTGGACGGCCGCTCGCTGTCCCTCGACGATCTCGCTCCGCTCGCGCGGGGTGCCGCCCTCACCGTCAGCGTCACGAAGGACGCGAAGGCCGCCGTGAAGCGCGCGCGCAAGCTGGTCGAGGACCACGTCGCGGCGGGGGACGTCGTCTACGGCCTGACGACGGGCTTCGGCAAGCTGAAGAGCGTCGCGATCGCGACCGAGGACCTCGAGACGCTGCAGAAGAACCTCGTGCTCTCGCACTGCTGCGGCGTCGGGGAACCGATGCTCGACGAAGAGGTGCGGATCGCGCAAGTGCTGCGCCTCAACGGCCTCGTGCGCGGACACTCGGGCGTGCGCGACTCGCTCGTCGATGCATTGGTGCGCCTCTTCAACAAGGGCTTCACGCCGGTCGTTCCGCAACAGGGCTCGGTGGGAGCGTCCGGCGACTTGGCGCCGCTCTCGACGATGGCCGCGACGTACATGGGGTACGGTAAGGCGCGCATCGGCGGCAAGACGAAGACCGCGAAGGCGGCGCTGAAGGACGTCGGCGAAGAACCGATCGTGCTGCAGGCGAAGGAGGGCCTCGCGCTGATCAACGGCACGGAGATCATGAAGGCCGTCGGCGTGCGCTCTTACTTGCGCGCGCTGAACCTGTCGAAGGCGGCGGACGTGATCGCGAGCCTCTCGCTCGAAGCGCTGCTCGGCAGCCTGAAGCCCTTCGACGACCGCCTCGCGACGCTCAAGGGCAACGAAGGTCACCGACGCACGAGCGCCAACCTGCGCAAGTTGCTCGAGGGCTCGGGCGTGCTCGCCAGCCACGCGGACTGCGACCGCGTGCAGGACCCGTACTCGCTGCGTTGCATCCCGCAGGTGCACGGTTCGTACAAGACGGCGATCGCGCACGTCGGCGACGTGCTCTCGTGCGAGATCAACGCCGTCACCGACAACCCCGTGATCTTCCCGGAGACCGGCGAGACCGTCTCCGCGGGCCAGTTCCACGGTCAGCCGGTGTCGATGGTGCTCGACTACCTCGGCATGGCCGCGTGCACCATCGCGAACATCTCCGAGCGCCGCATCGAGCAGCTGGTGAACCCCGACCTCTCGGGGCTGCCCGCCTTCTTGACGCCGAAGCCCGGTCTGAACTCCGGCATGATGATCGCGCAGGTCGCCGCGGCGGCACTCGCCAGCGAGAACAAGGTGCTCGCGCACCCCGCGTCGGTCGACACCGTGCCGACCAGCGCGAACCAGGAAGACCACGTCTCGATGGGCGTGACGGCGGCGCGCAAGGGGCGGCAGATCCTCGACAACGTCGAGAACGTGCTTGCGATCGAACTGCTGTGCGCGGCGCAGGGCCGCGAGTTCCACACCGAGCTGACCGCCGGCACCGGCGCTGACGCCGCGCACCGCGCGCTGCGCAAGACGGTCAAGGCGCTGACGCACGACCGCTTCCTGCAACCGGACATCGAAGCCGCGCGCGAGCTGATCGCATCCGGCGCCCTGGTCGCGGCCGTGGAGGCCGCCGTCGGACCGCTCGACGCCTGAACCGCACCCTCACCACTCCGCGAACCCGACTGACGAGATCGACGACATGGGACGTTTCGACCACATCAAGACCGGACCGCAGCGCGCGCCGCGCGGTCCCGAGAAGACGTGCAAGACGTGGGCGGCGGAAGCGGCCATGCGCATGCTGATGAACAACCTCGACCCCGAGGTGGCCGAGGACGCCGACCAGCTGATCGTGTACGGCGGCAACGGCAAGGCCGCGCGCGACTGGGAGAGCTTCCAGGCGATCGTCGCGACGCTGCAACGCCTCGAGCCGGACGAGACCTTGCTGGTGCAGTCAGGCAAGCCGGTCGGCGTGTTCCGCACGACGGAGGCCTCGCCGCGCGTGCTCATCGCGAACTCGAACCTCGTCGGCAAGTGGGCGACCTGGGAACACTTCCGCGAGCTCGAGGCCGCCGGGAAGATGATGTACGGCCAGATGACCGCCGGGTCGTGGATCTACATCGGCACGCAGGGGATCCTGCAAGGCACCTACGAGACCTTCGCGGCCTCGGCGCAGCGCCACTTCGGCGGAAGCCTGAAGAGGAAGCTCGTCGTGACGGGCGGACTCGGCGGCATGGGCGGCGCGCAACCGCTGGCCGCGACGATGAACGAAGCGACCTGCCTCGCCGCCGACGTCGACCCGAAGCGCATCGAGAAGCGGCTCGAGACCCGCTACTGCGACGTGATGATGGAGGACATCGACGCCGCCATCGACCAGGCGCTCGAGTGGAAGGAACAGGGCGTCGCGAAGTCGATCGGCGTCGTCTGCAACGCCGTCGATCTGTTGCACCGCTTGATCGAGCGCGACGTCACGCCGGACGTGCTGACCGACCAGACGTCGGCGCACGACCCGCTCTTCGGCTACGTGCCGAACGGCATGTCGCTCGAGGAAGCGCTCGCGCTGCGCAAGTCCGATCCTGCGCGCTACGAGGCCGAGTCCTTCCGCACGATGAAGGACCACGTGCTCGCGATGAACGAGCTGCAGAAGCGCGGCGCCGACACCTTCGACTACGGCAACAACCTGCGCGGCCACGCCGAGCAAGCCGGCCTCGAGAACGCCTTCGAGTTCGACGGCTTCGTGCCGAAGTACATCCGCCCGCTGTTCTGCGAGGGCAAGGGCCCGTTCCGCTGGGGCGCGCTGTCCGGCGATCCCGCCGACATCGCGGTCACGGACCGGATCATCCTCGACCTCTTCCCCGAGGACCGCGCTTTGAAGCGCTGGATCGAGATGGCCGGCGAACGCGTCGCCTTCCAAGGCCTGCCGACGCGCATCTGCTGGCTCGGCTACGGCGAGCGCGCCAAGGCGGGCGCGGCTTTCAACGAAGCGGTGCGCACGGGCAAGGTGAAGGCCCCGATCGTGATCGGGCGCGACCACCTCGACTGCGGTTCCGTCGCCAGCCCGAACCGGGAGACGGAAGCCATGAAGGACGGCACCGACGCCGTCGCCGACTGGCCGCTGCTGAACTGCATGCTCAACGTCGCCTCCGGCGCGTCGTGGGTCTCCTTCCACCACGGCGGGGGCGTCGGCATGGGCTACTCGCTGCACGCCGGCCAGGTGGTCGTCGCGGACGGCACCGCGGAAGCCGCGCAGGCCCTCGACCGCGTGCTGACCAACGATCCCGGCATGGGCGTCATCCGCCACGTCGACGCGGGTTACGACGAGGCGATCGCGTGCGCGAAGGAGCGCGGCGTGGACGTGCCGATGATGGACTGAGCGCTCCCGACGACGGACCACTCAGCGGGGCCCGCGGCGGAGCGATCCCCCGCGGGCCTCTCGTTCAGCGGCGCGGCGTGCGCGCCATCGCGGCGAGATTCGCGAGCGAGGCGAGTGCGAGCACCAAGCCGATCGGCCACAGCGCCGCGTCGACGATCCAGCTCTGCGTCGCGAAGTAGAGCCCGAAGGCACTCGTCCCCGGCTCGGCGCGCACCGCGCGCTGTGGCTCGCTCGGCAAGTAGGCGACCGGCACAGCATCACCCGGCATCAAGCCGCTCTCGTCGATGAAGCTCAGCGTCTCGCGACCGTCCGCGTACCGACACTGCACGGTGCGCCGCCGCGCCGTGACCGCCCCGTCGCCGCCGCCCGCATCCACTGCGTGCGTCAACTGCTCGCCTTCCGCGAAGACGATCGCGTCTTCGAACACACCGTTCTCTGCCGTCGCGCGGGACCAGATGAGTCGATCGACCGGAAGCCACAACGCGAGAACGGCGAGGAGACCTCCGCACGCGAAGCGCAGCAGCAGGTTGCCGCGCGTGGGGGGGGCGAGGGGAGTTGGTGCGTTCTCGGCGGCGGATTCGGTCATGGGGCGGTCATTGAACCGTCCACGCGTGGCTCGTGCGAAGGAGTTCGCCCGAGAACGCGGACGTGGTCGCGGCCATCCGGCGCGATGAAGCGTCTATCGAACACTCTCCATCCACTCGATGCAGGCCTTCATGCGGCGACGCATCGCGTCCGGCTCGAAGCGGCAGCGCCTGCCGTGGCCGGGGAGGATGCGCGTGAAGCGTTCGCGCGCGAGGCGGCGCATCGATTCGATCTGGACGTTCCAGTCGTACCAACAGGCGTCCCGGAAGGCGTGGACGCGCTGCGCGCGGGGGCTCCAGGCGACGTGGTCGCCCGAGAAGAGCGTCTCGTCGTCGAGGATCAGGCAGGCCGAGCCCGGGGTGTGACCGGGCGTCGGGATCACGCGCAGGTCGGGCGCGAGCGCGATCGGGTCGTCGCCCTCCAGCAGCCGTTCGACCGAGCGCGTCGAAGGGCGCACGTCGCGCGCGTGCAGGACGCGCTCGCAGCCGAAGTGCTCCGCGAAGCGCTCGTGGTCGCCGACGTCGTCGCGGTGGGTGAGGAACAGCAGCGCGACGCCGCCGAGTTCCTCGATGCGTCGCACGAGGGGCTTCGCGAAACGCGGCGAGTCGACCAGCACGTTGCCCGCCTCCCGGACGATCAGGTAGCTCGCCGCGCCGAAGGTGTTGCGGTGGTGATAGCCGCAGTGGTGGATGCGCGTCTCGCCGGGCTCGATCGGCTCGGGGAAGCTCGCCGCAGCGGCGCGCACATCGTGGTCACAGAGCGCGCCGATCGAGGAGGTCGGGCAGGCGACGAGCGCTTGCAGCGCGCGGAAGGCAGCCGCGGGCGAGGTCGGTTGCGCGTGCACGCGCGACATGTCTCCTGCGCTGTCGAAGGTCTCGGGCGCGATCCAGCGACAGGCGTCGCAGTCGATGCAGGTCGAGTCGACGAAGAAGTCTCCTTCGACGTTCTCGGAGCGGGTCTTCTCGATGTCAGCCATGGGGCAGTGGTCGGGTGGCGAGCACTGTACCGTGAACGAGCGGCGGCGGCGCCCCTCGCGAGAGGAGCACCGCCGCCGAAGAGGTACGGAGCGCGGAGAGGCTACTTCTTCTCCATCTTGCGCTTCATCTCGATCGTCATCGTGTGCATCGCCTCGTCGCCCTCGCCCATGTAGAACTCGAGGGTGTAGGAGTTCTCGCCCATCGTCATGACGTTGCTGTGCGGCGTCATCTCGCCGGTCATCATGTTGATGGCCTCGTAGTGCATGGTGAGCTTGCCGGACTCCTCGTCCAGCTCGCCTTCCATCACCGCGAGCGCGGGCGACATGTTGTCGATCCACGTGCCGAGGTACTTCTCTTTGTTGGGGTCGTAGCCCATCAGGCCAGAGCCCTCGAAGGGCATGCCCATGAAGTCGCAGGTGAAGTGCGAGGTGGTCCAGAAGGGGCCGAAGGCGGTGACGACTTCCTTCGCGGCGACGCCTTCGGTCGGCATGCCGGGCATCGACATGGTCAGCGTGCCTTCCCAGGTGCCGACGCTCTTCATGAGCATCTTGTGCTGCTCGGTCGGCTTGGGCATCTCTTGCGGGAAGAGCAGCGCGGGACGAACGGCGGCGACGGAGATCGCGCTGACGGCGACGACGACGAAGGAAGCGGTAACGAGTTTCAGGTGACGCATCACGGGGTCCTTGGGTTGGCTGACTGGCTGAGGGGGAGCAACTGGGGCGCGAGAGGATCCAGTGCGTGAGAGCTTTGCGCAAGTCCGCGCCGCTCGAAGACAGCGGAGTCGCACGTCTCGAATCGAGAGTGGATTGACCCCGACGCGGATCAGCCGACCAAGAAGCACGCGGCGCGGTGGCCGGACGACTTGCGCTCCAGCGGTGGCCGCGACTCGCGGCAGCGCGGCTCGGCGATCGGGCAACGGCCCGCGAATGCGCAGCCTTTCGGCAAGTCGAAGGGGGACGGGACGTCGCCCTCGAGCACGGTCAGCTCGCGCTTCTCGGAAGGGTGGTTGATCGGGTTCGCGCCGAGCAGCGCCCGCGTGTAAGGGTGCTGCGCGGACGCGTGCAGCTCCTCGCAGGGGATCTCTTCGACGACGTTGCCGAGGTACATGACGAGCACGCGGTCGCAGAAGTGCTCGATGACTTTGAGGTCGTGGCTGATGAAGATCAGCGTCAGGCCGAACTCGTCCTTGAGGTCCATCAAGAGGTTCAGGACCTGCGCCTGGATCGAGACGTCGAGCGCGGAGACGGGTTCGTCGGCGATCAGGAACTCGGGCTTGCAGGCGAGCGCGCGTGCGATGCCGATGCGCTGGCGCTGGCCGCCGGAGAACTCGTGCGGGTACTTGTCGACGGCGTCGGCGCGCAGACCGACCTTTTCGACGAGCTCGAGGATCAGTTCGTCCGCGCCGATCGGTTCGCGCACGCCCTTGCGCTCGACGTAGTTGGTCCCGTGGAACAGGATCACCTCGCGCAGGCAGTCGCGGATGGTCAGGCGCGGGTTCAGCGAGGAGTATGGATCTTGGAAGATCATCTGCACGCGACTGCGATAGTCCATCAGCTCGCCGTGGTTCGAGTGCGCGTACTCGACACCGTCGTATCGGAAGCTGCCGCCTGTCGGTTCGTGCAGTCGCACGAGGCACTTGCCCAGCGTGGACTTGCCGCAACCGGACTCACCGACCACGCCGAGCGTCTCGCCGCGCCGCACCTCGAACGAGACGCCGTTGACCGCGTGGACGTGCGAGACCACGCGGTTCAGGACTCCGCCGCGCACCGGGAAGTGCATCTCCAAGCCGTCGACCTGCAGCAGCGACATCAGTTCGCCTCCGGCGCTTCGAGGGGGTAGTGGCAGCGCACTTCGCGACGCGGGCCGGCGTCCGTCAGCTCGGGCTCGACGGCGTCGCAGTGGGCGTCGCGGTAGGCGCAACGCGCGGCGAAGCGGCAACCGGGCGGCAGGTGGAAGAGACTGGGGACGAGGCCCTCGATGGTGGGGAGGCGCTTGCCGTGCTCGCGGCGGCCCGACTTGGGGATCGAGCTGAGCAGCGCCTTGGTGTAGGGGTGCCGCGGCGCGTCGAACAGCTGCGCGATCGGCGCGGACTCGACGACGCGGCCGGCGTACATCACGAGCACGCGGTCGCAGGTCTGCGCGACGACGCCGAGGTCGTGCGTGATCAGCATGATCGCGGTGTTGAGCTTCGACTTCAGCTCGTCCATCAGGCGCAAGATCTGCGCCTGGATCGTCACGTCGAGCGCGGTGGTCGGTTCGTCGGCGATCAGGATGTCCGGTTCGCAGCAGAGCGCCATCGCGATCATCACGCGCTGGCGCATGCCGCCCGACAGCTGGTGGGGGTACTCGTCGAAGCGGCGCTTCGCGTTGGGCATCTCGACCAGCTCGAGCATCTCGATCGCGCGCTGCTTGCGCTCCGCACGGTTCAGCTTCGTGTGGTACTTGAGCGCCTCGTCGAGCTGCCAGCCGATCGTGAACACGGGGTTCAGGCTGGTCATCGGTTCCTGGAAGATCATCGCGATGCGCGCGCCGCGCACGTTGCGCATCTCGTCCTCGGTCGCCGTGACGAGGTTCTTGCCCTCGAAGCGCACGACGGAGCCTTCCTTCTGGAAGGAGAGGTGTTCCGAGAGCAGCCGCATGATCGACTTGCTCGTGACGGTCTTGCCGGAGCCGGACTCGCCGACGATGCCCAGGGTCTCGCCGGCGTAGAGCTCGAACGACACGTCGTCGATCGCCGTGACGACGCCTTGGTCGGTCTTGAAGCAGGTCGAGAGGTGTTCGACTTCCAGCACCGGCTTGCCGGAACCGGGAGCGCTGCCTTCGCGCGCCGCGCGGGTCGTGAGGTGGGAGGAATTCATCTCAGACGTGCTTGGGGTCGAAGGCGTCCTGCAGGGCGTCGGACAGCGTGTTGAAGGCCAGCACCAGGATCACCATGAACACCGTCGCGGTGCCGATCTGCCAGAAGAAGCCATTCAGCACCTCCGCCTTGGCGTGGTTGATCATCACGCCCCAGCTCGGCTCGTTCTTCACGCCGAGGCCGAGGAAGGAGAGGATCACCTCCGCCTTGATCGCGCCGATGAACAGCAACGAGAAGTTGATGAACATCAGGTGCGCCGTGTTCGGGATGACGTGCTTGAACAGGATGCGCGCGCGCCCGAATCCGATCGCCGAGGCGGCCTGCACGTACTCGAGTTCCTTGAGCTTCATCACCTCGCCGCGCACGACGCGGCAGGGCGAGATCCAGAAACTCAGGCAGAAGGCGGCGTAGACGGGGATCAGGGTGCCGTCCCAGTCGCCGCCGCGGAAGGCGGACGCGAGCACCATGAGCAGCACGATCCACGGGATCGACGAGAAGGTCGAGTAGAGCCAGACGACGATCACGTCGACCACGCCGCCGAAGTACCCGGCGGCCGCGCCGAGGATCGTGCCGATCAGCACGGAGATCAGCGCGGAGACGACGCCGATCTGCACGGCGACCTTCGTCGAGTAGATCGCGCGCACCAGGATCGAGCGGCCCTGGCGGTCGGTGCCCAGCAGCATGCGGAACGACTGGCCCGCGCTGCGCTGTGCGTTCCCGGACTCGTCGTGTGATGCGCCGATGCGCGCGCGCACGACCTGTTCGAGCCGGTCGAGCAGCGCGAGGGCTTCGACGTTGCCTTCGAGCTCGCGGTGGTCCGCGAGCGCCGTCGAGATCTCGTCCGCGGGCTCGATGATCTCCGATTCGATGCGATCCGGCTTCCACGCGGGCAAGCGATCCGAGCCCCACTCGAGCGCGGCGTAGGCGGCGGCGGGATCGGAGCCGCGCGAGGCCTTCTTGATGCTGTCGAGGTAGAAGGTCGCGTCGCGCAGGCGTGCTTCCGCGGACTGCGTCGCCCAGGCGCCGGGGACGTTGTCGGGACCGATGCGGAGCTCGGTCTCGGACTTCAGCCCGCCTTCCGTGAAGAGGTTCCCGACGAGCACGCCGAGCGCGACCAAGAGGTACGCGCCGATGACCCACATCGAAACGACGGCGAGCCGGTCCTTCAGCAGCTTCTTGACGCCGCGCTGTTGCATGAACTTGGCCATCAGGAGAGTCGCACGCGGGGGTCGACGAGCGCGTAGAGCACGTCCGTCAGGATGTTCGAGAGGATGAACAGCGCGGCGAAGATGGCCACGAAGGTCTGCACGACGGGGAAGTCCTGCTCCTGGATCGCCTTGTACAGCACACGCCCCATGCCCGGGATGTTGAAGTAGACCTCGAGCAGCAGCGAGCCCATCACGAGGAACGGCAGCGTCGTCATGATGCGCGTGATGATCGGGATCATCGCGTTCTTCAGCATGTGCACGAACATGATCTTGGTCTTGGTCGCGCCCTTCGCCTTCGCCGTCGTGATGTAGTCGCGTCCGGATTCCTCGACCATCACCGCGCGGTAGAAGCGCGTGTCGTAGCCCATCGCGACGAACGTGCTGATCAAGACCGGAAGCAGGCAGTAGTAGGGCCAGTTGGCGAGGCCCGACTCGTAGCCGCCGATCGCGAAGTAGCTCAGGCCCGAGCCTCTCCCGAGCAGGTAAGCGAACCAGTACTGCCCGAAGATGACGTAGACGAGGAAGGAGACGCTCATCCCGACCACGGCGAGCACCATCAAGGTCTTGTCGACCGGCCTGCCGCGGAAGAAGGCGGAGATGATCGCGATCGAGATCGCGAGCACGCTCGTCAGGCACAGCGCGGGTACCGTGATCGCGAGGCTCGGCACGATCGACTCGGCGAGCATCTCGCCTACGAAGAGCCCGTCGTTCGTCCAGCTCTCGACGTCCGTGAAGTCGAGCGTGACGACGTCACCGAGCAGCTTCACGTACTGCACGGCGAAGGGCTGATCGAGCCCGTAACGCTGTTCGAGAGCCAGGTAGTCGCTGGGGTCGGGGTTCTTGCCGAGCTTGCCGGAGATCGGGTCGTTGACCCGCAGCGCACCCATCAGGAGCGCGAGGATGCCGAGGTAGACCGGCACGTTGTACAGCAGCCGGCGCAGGATGAAGGTCCACATGGGCGATCAGTCGGCGGGGCCGGCGGGGGTCTCGAGCGTCAAGTACTTCGGCCAGTTCCAGAAGTCCTCGGTCGGCTTGAAGTTCCTGAGACGCGAGGTGCCGAGGTAGTTGCGCGTGCGCGCCATCGAGCCGATGAAGGCCGCGTCCTCGAGCACCATGTCGCGCATCTGCTCGTACAAGGCGTCGCGCTCCGGTGACGGCAGCATCGTGCGGATGCGTTCGTACAGGCGGTCGTACTCAGCGTTCTCGTAGTTGTAGTGGTTCGAGCCCGGCGACTGGTTGGGGCCGTAGAACAGCGCGAGGTTGTTCTCGCCGTCCGGATAGTCGGAGCCCCAGGCGAAGGAGAACATCGGCGCCGTGCGCTTGTCGATCGCGTCGATCAGCTGCGCGAACTCGAGCAGGATCGGGTTGATCTTGATGCCGATGGCCGCGAGCTGGCGCCGCGTCATCTCGGACTGCTCCTGGCTGTTCGCGGACTGCGAGATGTAGTAGTCGAGCACCGGCAAGCCCTTGCCTTCCGGGTAGCCGGCCTCAGCCAGCAGGCGTCGCGCGCGATCGAGGTCGGGACCCGTGTACGCCGCCGGCGTGCGGTGCCCTTCCGGGTGGCCGGCGAGGCCGGGCGGGATCATGCCGTCGTAGACGATGTTCTGCCCGTTGTAGAAGGTCTCGTTGAACTCCTCGAAGTCCGTCGCGAGGCTGATCGCCTGGCGCAGCTTGCGCGCGCTGTCCGTGTAGCCGCCGAGGTACTCGCTCGTCTTCGCGTCGCAGTTGAAGCCGCGGAAGATGAAGTCGAGCAGCGGGACCGGGTGGTAGGTCAGGCCGTCTTCCGCGTACTCGGGGCGCAGGGTCTGCGTGCGCTTGTCGATCGCGTCGACGAAGTTCTCGGCGGGGATCTGCGCGTAGTCGAGGACGCCGGAGCGGAAGTCGAGCCACATCGGCTGGTCCTGGACGTAGCAACGGAAGACGACGCGGTCGGCGAGCGGCAAGCGCTTGCCGGCGTCGAGGTGCAACCCGCGCTCCTCGTCCTCCTCTGTCCACTCGGTGGGGTAGTAGTCCGGGTGGTAGTCGGGGTTCCGGTCGAAGGTGAGGCTCAGCGAGTTGCGCCACTTGGTCAGCACGAAGGGACCCGAGCCGACCGGGTGGCGCGGGAAGCGCTCGCCGTAGAACTCGACCGCCTCGCGCGGCACGACCGAGAGCTGGAACATCGCGAGGACGTAGGCGAAGCGGCTGACGGGCTCGGTGAGCTCGACCTCGAAGGTGAACTCACCCGTGACGCGCAGGCCCGGAACATCCGAGGCGTAGAAGTCGAAGTCCTCGTCCTGCGCCGCATCCTGCAGCGCGCAGCGCTCGTCGCGCCAGGCGTCGAAGCCCTTGATCGTGTTCTCGACCAGCCACCAGCTCTTCGTGTCGATCGACTTGTCGGCGAGGCGCTTCCAGGAGTAGATCACGTCCTCCGCGACCATCCGCCGGCCCTTGCCCTCGAGGTTCTCCGGGCTCTCGAAGCACGCGTCCGTCTGGAAGTGGACGTCGTCACGCAGCTCGAAGCGCCAGGTCAGGCCGTCTTCGGTGACGGCGGGCATCTCGGTCAGCAGGAGCGGCTCGAGCGCCAGCGGGCGCGACAGATACTTGTATTGCAGCAGCGTCTCGTAGACGAGCGAGCACGCCTCGTTGTCGTAGGTCGTCGAGCCGCGCACCGGGTCGAGGGAGCCCGGCCCGGCGGCCCGGATCGGCAGGTTCAGCACGATCGCGTCGCCCGACGGCTGGCCCGGCTCGCGCGCCCAGCAGGCGGCGAGGGCGAGGGGGACGAGCAGCGCGAGCGCGGCGGAGCGGAGCGAGGGGCGGGGCCGTTGCATGCGGAGATCCTCACGGGGCACCCCCGCGCGGTCAAGCGAAGGAGCGGCCTTCGCGACGTCGACGAGCTACACTCGCCGCACGATGTCCGAGCGCGGGGCGCTCAGGCAGCCGTCTTTTTCGCGGCTTTCGCGTCACGCCGCGCGGCGATCCGCGGAGCAGCGCCGCGTGTTGACCCAGGGCGACGAGATCGTGAGAGATGAGGCGATGAGCCAGACGACCCGGACGAGCGACCCCGAACTGCCGCAGGAGGTCCTCGATCGCCTTCCCACCCTGGACGAAGACGCGCTCAGTCGGTTCTACGAAGCCTTCTTCGACCGCATCTACGCCTTCGTCCGCCGCATGGTCCGCAAGGACCACCTCGCCGAGGACCTGACGCAGGACATCTTCCTGCACCTGCACAAGGCGTTCCCCAGCTACGACCCGACGCGCGCCCTCGCGCCCTGGGTGTTCACCATCGCGACGAACAAGGTGCGCGACTACTGGCGCAGCCGCAGTCACCAGACGGTGCAGCGCGAGATCACGATCGACGAGGAGGAGCGGCAGCACTGGGCGGTCTCGAAGCTGCCGACGCCGACGCGCAGCCTGGAGAACAAGGAACTTTCCGAACAGATCGCCGCGGCGGTCGACGAGCTGCCCGAAGGCATGCGCACGACGCTGATCCTGCGCTATTTCGAACAGATGAGTTTCGAAGCGATCGGCCGCATCGTAGATCGCAACGAGACCGCGGTTCGCAAGCGCTACTCGCGCGCGCTCGAGGAACTGCGCAAGCGGCTGGGCGGAACGCTCGGTCTTCCCGGGGGGGGAGTCGCATGACCCCGGCATCCGATCCGCCCTTCGACCCCGAACTGCCCCGCGAGCTGCGCGAGGCCCTCGACTCCATGACCACGCCCGATCCCCGACCCGAGTTCCGATCCAAGCTCCGCGGCGAGTTCGTCGCCGGCGAGATCCGCTGCAGCGACACGATGGTGGAAGCGGCGCTCGCGGACTGGGACGTGCCTCCGGCGAACGACGACTTCCGCGCGCGTTGCCGCGCCGCCTTCCTCTCGTCCGCCGCTCCGGTTCCGGTCGCCGCCGGTGAGCGCGGCAAGTTGCTCCGCTTCCTGCCGCTCGCGGCTGCGGCGCTGATCGCCGCCCTGCTGATCCCCGAGCTCTTCGGGAAGGACGAGGGCTGGGAGAAGCTCGGCGGCGGACCGATCGCCGTCGACGGCGTGACCGTGTCCGAGCCCACCGCGGAGGAGCTGGATCGACTGCTCCGAGTGCGCGGCAGCTGCCGCGTCGACCGGGACGGCGAGAAGGTGCTCTTCCGCTACGAGGGCGGCCTGCTCGTGGAAGCCGACCCAGGGACCGACTTCGTGGTCCTCGATCCGAAGTCGAACGACACCGCGCTCTCGCTCGAGCTGCGCGACGGCGCCCTGCGCGTCTCCGCCAAGCCCGAGTTCCGCCGCAAGGTCGCCATCGAGACGCTCGACGGCACCTTCGTGCTGCGCGGTCAAGCGATCGGCGTCGACCTGATGGGCGAGCGCGGGACGTGCGTCTGCTGCCTCGAGGGCGAGGTCGACGTCGACCCGCGCGTCGAAGGCGTGCCGGACTACCGCGTCGGCAGCGGCTCCTCGATCTGGCTCCCGCGCGACAGCGACGAGATCAAGCTGATGGATCGGGAAGTGCACCACGCGGACTCGCTGCAGCAGATCCGCGAGTCGGCTCGCACCTACTTCTACTAGCGCCCGCTTCCGGGCTCGTCCGCGCGTCAGTCCTGGTCGGGCACGCGCATCACGAAGTCGCCGAGCACCAGGCCGTCGGGAGCCGGACGACCGTCTTCCTTTCCGGAGACCATCGAGACGACGCGCTGGTCGAGGTTCGGACGGCGCAGGGCGACGCGCGAGACGGTGCCCAACCCGTAGTCGGAGTGGAAGCGGCCGCACCAGTGCACGACGAGCGGCGCGTCGACGCCTTCGCTTTGGGCGCGGTCGAGGGCCTCGACGATGCTCTGCGCCATCATGTCGTCCTTGATGCACTGCGCCGCGAACCAGCGCAGCAGGCTCGAGTTCGGCGCGTCGTGCACGTTGCCGCCCATCGCGACCATGAAGCGCGCCAGGTAGGGCGGTTCGTCGGTGTGGACGGACCACGGCGTCCACAAGGAGTAGTCGGTCGAGCCGAGCCCTTGGTAGGCGACGGTGCGCGCGTAGCGCCGCGGCACGTTCGCCGCGACGACGGGCACGCCGCTTCGCTTCGCCCACTCGATGACCGGGCGGTAGTGCTCGGGGTAGTTCGGCCACGGCCGCGAGAAGGCGAGGAAGGTCTCCTCGTCCAGCTCGCCGGCCAAGTAGGCGTCGAGGAAGACTTGCACGTCGGCCTCGAACTGCTCCATCGAGACGATCAGCCCGGGCCGGCGGCGAAAGAGCTCCTCCGTGAACGCGAGCTGCATCGAGTGTCCGACGTCGTTGTCGTGTTCCTCGCCGAGGTAGACGACGTCGGCGTCCGCCATCAGCTCGGCGGCTCGTTCGATGCTCGAGCTGCGCGAGGGTTCGAGTTGTTCGACGCGCCCGCTGTCGGTGGAGCGGCAAGCCGTGCCGAGGACGACGAGGGAGAGGACGAGTAGGGTGTGTGCGGACTTCATGTCGGTCGATCGGTTCCGGGGGACGGGCGGTAGGGTACGCTCTCGCGCCGGAGACCCGAATCATGCTGTCCGAGACCGACTTGAACTGGATCCTGGTGATCGCCCTGCTGGAGGTCTTGCTCGTCGACGGTTACGTCGCCGCGGTGCGAATCCGTGCAGCGCGGCGCACCGGCGCGAGGGTTCCCTTGGGTGGGGGGGCAGGGACGCTCTGGCTGGCCTTGCTGTGGCTCGCGCCGCTCGCGTATTGGGCCCTCATGCTCACGCCCTCCGAGTGGAACTTCTCCCTCGTGGGGGCCGTGGGTGCCCTGTTCGTGCTCGGGATGTTCGTCTCCGCGCTGAGCCCGCGCGCTTCGAGTCGTGCGCTCGGTCCGACGGGGGTGATCAGCGGCTGGACCAGTGCGCGCTTCCAAGATCTCGAGGAGTGGCGCCTCTCCGGCGACCACCTGCGCTTCCGGTTGCCCGGCCGCTTGTGGGACGCCTTGGAGGTCCCGCCGGAGCGCCACGCGGAGTTGCGCGCGCAGCTCGAGCGCGCCGCGCCCGGGCGTGAGAGTCGCTACGCGGTCTGAGTCGTCGCCGGCGGGCGCCACTCGCGCGGCGGTAGTTCGCGTCCGCGTCGCCGCGCGGGATCGCGCTCGAGCTTGTTCCACTCCTTCTCGCGCGCGCGCACGACGTCTTCGAGCCAGCCCGCGGTGACGGGACGAGCTTGCGCCGCGCGCTCCGCGGCGTAGGTCGCGAGGAAGGCGGACTGTTCCGCGGGGTCGAGCCACTCCGCTGCGGAGAGGAAGAAGCAACCCAGGTCGTGGGCGTAGCCGCGGCTCTGCAGGCGCTCGCCTCCGCGCCACGCGTCGAGGAAGACGACGCTGCGCCCCGCGCGCGGCGGCACGACCAAGAGGTTGCGCGGATAGAGGTCGCGGTGCACGAAGCGCAGCGCGTGCAGGCGCGCGAGTTCTCGCGCGAACTCCGCGAGCACTTCGTGACGCCGTTCGTCCGGCCGGCTCAGGAACTCGCGCATGCCGACGGCGTCCGGCACTTCGCGCGTGATCAGGAACTGGTAGCACGGACGCCCGCCGCGCCACAGCGCTCCACCGGCGAGCGGCAGCGGGCACTGGAAGTGGCGCTCCGTCATCCACGAGAGGTTCATGTACTCCGCGAGGCGCGGCGGGGGAACGCGCAGCAGGAGTTGTCGCAGCGTGTGGCGCAGCGCGGGCCGACGCGCGAGTGGTGAGCCCTTCAAGTACACGCGCTCGTCGCCGAATTCGCGGAACTCGCCGACGACGCGATCGTCGCGCGCGAGCCGGCTTCCGAGCCGCGCGGCTGCTTCCATCTCGGCCTGTCTCCAGCCGAAGATCCGCCAGCGTCCGTCCGGCGTGTTGCGCTCGATCTCCGACAAGGCGCTAGCGCAGCGCGACGAAGGTCTGCGGCGAGAAGAAGCGGAACGAAGAAGCGTGACCCAAGACCCGTCCGCCGGCGCGCTCGACCAGCAACGCGAGCCGTTGCCGCGAGATAGCACGCCGCGCGTCGGTGCGCACGCGGAGCCCCAGGCGCTTGCGCGTCTCGGTCCAACAGGCGGCGTCCCAGAAGGACGCGACGACGAGTCGGTCGGAGACGCGCAGCAGCTCAGCGACGACCTCGGTCAGCTGCGCTTCCTCGAGGTGGTGCAGCAAGCGGCAGGACACGACGACGTCGAAGGCTCCGTCGCGGAACGGCAGCGCGCGCGCGTCGGCGACGAGGCCGCGGCTCGCGCGCCGGTACGCGCTGCGCTCGAGCATGGCGGGGGAGACGTCGACGCCGCACACCAGCTTCGACAAGTGCGCGAGTCCGTCGTGCAGGCGCCCCGTGCCGGCCGGCACGTCGAGGATGCTGCGCGTCGCACGCCCGCCGTCGAAGCGCTCGATCAAGCGCGTCACCAGCTGCAGGTCACGATCCGCCTGGGCGCCGCTGAAGCGCGCGTCCGCGTAGTGCGCCGCGTCCTTCGCGCTCTGCCAGCGGTCTTCGACCTGCATGGAGTCTCGTGCGCTCTGCATCGGCGGGGAGTATAAGCGGTGCGGGCGGAGTCGATGAGCGACGCGAGCGACTGGGACGCGAAACACCAACTGCGCAGGCACGACGAGGTCGGGGGCGTGGACCCCTTCGTGTCGGAAGCACTCGATCGGCTCGGGCCCGGCGAGGGACGACGCGCACTCGACCTCGCGGCGGGCCGTGGACGCCACGCGCTCGAGCTCGCGCGCCGCGGCTACGAGGTGACGGCGGTCGACAGCAGCGCCGAAGCGCTCGAGCAAGTCTCGCGGCACGCCCGCGCCGAAGGCTTGCAGGTCGCGACGCGGCTCGCGGACCTGGAGTCGGAGGAGTGGGCGCGCGGCTTGCCCCCGGCGGACTTGATCCTCGTCGTGAACTACCTCGATCGCGCCTTGTTCACCCGTTTGTCCGCGCACTTGCGAGCCGGAGGCCGGTTGCTGCTAGCGACCTTCACCAAGGACCGCGTCGGCGATCGTCCGAGCGAGCGTTGGTGTCTCGAGGCGGGGGAGCTGGCGAGTGCTTTCGCGAACGGAATCGTCGAGCTGTGCGAAGAGAGGAACGGGCGCGCCGGGGTCCTGACGCTGTTCGGGGAGAGAAGCTCGACACGTTGACCTTGCACGAAGTTGCAAATCGGGTCGCGCCGAGCACGCACGCTTTCGAACGCTCCGTGGACGACGCTCCATGGTCAGCGCAGCGGTCAGAGCGCGAGGCTTCTCTTGTTCCACCGCTTCATTCATGGAAGTTGCAAAATGCTGCGCGCGCATGTTCCTCGAATGCGACAGCGTTGTGTCCCAACGAGCGCTCCGCTTTGGGAATCGGTAGGAGTTCGGAAAGCCCCGACTCGGCTTGACGCTGCTGCGGGCGCGTGAGACGATCAGCCCGAAATCCCGCCCCAGATCCTTGTTCCGGCTCCTTCTACGCGACGCCTCCCGACGGCGCTGACGGAACCGAGAAGGAGGGGAACCGAGAAGGACGGCGGGTCTCACAACTAAGGAAGGATTCGGAGATCGGAGGGGGCCGATCGCGCGTCGCACAACGCGCTGCATTGCCCCTCTTCACGGGAGACTCCGGAGGAGGACAACTGGGAATGAACATCTGGAAACTCGCCGCGGGCGCCGCCCCGGCATTCGTGCTTTTCGCTGCTTCCGCCGACGCGCAGCTCTGCACCAGCGGAACGAACTGTCCGCCGGTGAACACCTGCCCGACGGTCCCGGACGCGACCACGACGCTCCACACCACGGTGCTCGGCGACCCTGACTACACCGACGAGTTCGGTCCTTGCCAGGCGCCTTGCTTCGTCGGTGGCGGGGGGCTCCCGCAGCTCTCGGTGAAGCAGTTCGACCAGGCCGCGATCGAAGCGCTGTATCCCCCTGGCTCGACGGTCACCCTGCTCAACGCGCAGGTGCGCCTCTCCGGCGATTTGGAAGGTGACGTCGCGTTCAACAACCGCAACCTCACGACCGGCTGCCAGGTCACGTGGGACTTCACCGTCGACGTCGAGTTGGGCGCGAACGGCGCGATCGGCACGCCAGCACTGCCCCTGTCGTTGCAAGTCGGCGGTCTGGCGCCGCTCTCCATCGCCGCTTCCTCGACCTGCCCCGCGCAGAACCTCTGGGAGTACCAAGAGATGTTCACGCCGGTCTCCGCCGAGGCTTGCCTCTGCGAGTCGGACGGGGCCGACCTCGCCGCCTGGACCGGCGGCGGCGTGATCACCTGGGACCTTTCCACGCAGGCCAACGACTCGGACTCCTCGCCCTGCGGCGCGATCTGCAAGGCCTACAACAACAACACGACCGTCAAGGTCGAGGTCGTCTACACCTACTGCGTCTCGACTCCTGACGAGTGCATCGACTGCGACCCCTCCGGCTGCGACTGCGACGAACCCTCGCCGCACTACCGCAAGCCCGGCAGCCTCCTGCTCTTCCCCGAGTTCGACAACCGCGACGGCGACATGACGCTGATCACGGTCACGAACGCGGACTGCGACTCGCTCGGTGACGACGTCGACGTCGAGTTCGTGTTCATCGACCACGAGGACTGCAGCGAGTTCAACACCACGATTACCCTGACCCCCTGCGACACCTTCACGGCGATCACGAACTTCGTGAACCCGAACATGGAGCAGGGCTACTTCTACGCCTTCGCGAAGAACTCCGACGGTGATCCGATCACCCACAACGGCCTGATCGGCAGCGCGATGGTGATCAGCGGCATCGAGGTGTTCGACTACCAGGTCAACCCGATCGCCTTCCTCGGCATGACGCCGGACGGTACCAACACCGACCTCGACGGCGACGAAGTGCGCGACCTCGACGGTCTCGAGTACGACCACTCGCCCGACACGATCACGATCCCCCGCTTCATGGGCCAGGGTCTGGACGCGCTGGGCGACGGAACTCCGATCAACAGTCACCTGATCCTGATCGGTCTCTCCGGTGGTCAAGACTTCACGACCACGCTCTGCTTCGACGTCTACAACGACAACGAAGAAGCCTTCTCCGGCGAGTACACCTTCTACTGCTGGGAGAAACCGACGCTGGTCGAGGTGCGCGGCACCTTCCGCAACTCCTTCCTGCGCACGACCGACCACGACCCGAACGAGATTCTGGGCGCGGCCGACCGTCGTGAGTCGGGCTGGATCTGCATCGACGCCTGCTTCGCGGACTCGCAGCAGGAGACCATCGTTCAGCCGGCGTTCTACGCCGTCCTGGTCGAGCGCGTCGGCATCTTCATGGCGGCCGACCTGCCCTTCGAGTGCGGACGCCAGAGCAACGGCGCGCTGCTGCCGCGCGGCCTGTTCGGGGACGGCGATCCGAACCCCGTGAACGGCGACAATCAGTGAATCGAGTCGAGTCGGCCTGCTCCCACGGGTAAGCCGGTTCGCATCCTTCCTGGAGCGAGGCCCGAGGGCGACAACCCTCGGGCCTCGCTCTTGTTCGTTCGTGTGGCGACGGCGCGCACCGCACGCGACTCTTGCGCCGGCCCGCTGCGCTCCGCCGAGTGGGGGGAGCGTCTCCCGGCGTGGGATGGTCGCTGCACGGGGAACGCGTTCCGTGCCCGAGGTCCGGCACCTGCCATCCAAGAGCGAAGGCCCCCCGCATCGTGCGGGAGGCCTTCGTGCACGGTCGCTGCGCGCGACTCGCCTCGCGACCCGAGCGCGGGCTCAGGGCAGCAGGGTCAGTGACTGCATGGTCCGGCACAGACGCCGGGGACCGGCGCTGTACGCCTGGAAGTAGAGCCTGTCGCCGGCTTGGTAGTCCTGGGTGTCGAGCAGGAACTGTCCCCGGGCGATCCCGTCGACCCCGACGTTGTCGAGCTCGAACACGGTGAGGCCGTTGGAGCGATCGAGCAGCAGCGGGCCGGCGCTCGTCATGATCGGGTTCTCGTACGCACGGTCCGTCACGAGCAGATACGCGCGAGGTCCCGTGGTGGCGTGGAACTCGACCGTCAACTCCTGTCCGGGACGCGGCGTGCCGGTCAGCATGAGGTCGGCACCCAAGTGGTAGTACTCGATCACCTTGGTGCCGAAACTGCTGGAAGCGTGCGTGTCGCGTCCGCTGACCGCGAGGTGGTTGCCGTCCGCGGAGAGGTCGAGTTCCATCCGCGAGCCGACGCAGTTCCAGTCCTCGAGCACCTGATAGGGGGAGCTGGCGAGCCCGGACCACTGTCGTTCGAACACGACGAGTTCCGGCGTGTTCGTGCCGATCAGACCGTCGCCCGTGAACGCGACCGCGAAGCGATCGCCGCTCGCGGACATGGAGATGTCGCGCGGCCAGTTCGTGTAGGAGCCGGACGCGAGCGAGCCCTGGTACGACTGATCGAGCAGGGTGGTCCCTGTCGTGCTCGTAGGAGTACGGCGCACGACCTGGACGCGAGCGCGATTGAGGACCGCGTCGGAGAATCCGAGCACGAGGACTTCACCGTTCGAAGACAGCGCTAGGCTGTTCACGTACTCGGTCGAACTCCCCGTAATGTTCGTGTCGAGCGCGTAGACGCCACTCGCGTCGCGCGAGTACGCGACGGCTCCGCCACCGCGCGAGAAGGCGAAGACGCGGCCGTCCGCCGAGATCGCGTGGCCGGTGTAGGTTCCGCCGAAGACGGTCATCGAGTGCAGCTCGTTGCCCGTGCTCGTGTCGAACAGCTTCACACGCGACTCGCTGTTCAAGTAGAGCGTCGAGCCGTCGTCGGACAGGCGGCCGTACTTGAACCAGCCGGCCATGTTGGCCTGGAAGTGAAGCGGCTGGCCGCCGGTGCCGTCGAAGATGTAGACCTCTTCGCCGGAGTTGTAGACGTTCTCGATCACCACGGCGACGACCGAGCCGTCTCGGGAACACTCGACCATCATCCGGTCGTGGTTGTAGATCGGAACGGGGAAGCCGTAGCTCCAGGCCGGCTGGGAGCTGTTCGAGCGATATGCTTCCAGGGTCGCGAAGCGATCGTTCGAGCCCGCCGGATCGTCCTTCTGGTACAGCGTGAAGTGGCGGTCGTTGGTCTCGGCCGACGCGACGAGCTGGTAGTAGGCGTGGTCTGCGCTACTGGCTTCCCACTGCGGCGCGACGGTGCCGGTCTCCGTCGAGGAGAACAGGCGCGTGTAGCGCGTCGACTTCCCCGTGTCCGTGAAGACCTGCGACCCCCCGTCGCCGATCGACACCGAGTAGTTGCTGTAGGTCTCGTTCGGCATCTCGTAGGACCACACGAGTCCCGGCTGCGCGCCGTTCGCCTGAGCCGCTTGGCTCAGAACGAGCGCGGTGCATGCGAAATGCAGAATCCTACCGTTCGTGTTCCAGATCATTCCCGCTTCCTTGTCCGTCTTCTCGAGTGGGGGGCCTTGATCGCTTGCGCGACTCAAGAGGACCGAGTCCGGACCGCCCCATGCTAAATCCCCGCGCTCCTTTTTCGGAGCCCACGCCCCCGGCGACTTGATCCAAAGTCCGGGGAGCGTTGACCCATTTCGGGAGAGAGACGGGGCGGCGGTCTGCTGAAGCTGGAATCGTGGTGAGGGGGGTCCGCCGTCGCAATCTACGCGCTTGGACGTTGCGACTCCCCCCGAGAGCTCAGCCAGATCCCGAATAGAACGATTGGTCCTCCCAGAATCAGGACCTCGGTCGGTCGCTCTCCCAGGAACACCCAGGCCAGCAGGGTTGCGGCGGCGGGCTCGCCGAGCAGGCTGACCGAGACCAGGGGCGCCCCGGCGTGCCTCAGGGCCCAGTTGAGGGTGGTGTGGCCCACTCCTTGCGGGATCAGGGCGGCCAGGGCCAGCCAGCCCCAGGTCGCCCCGGAGTAGCCCGTCAGAGGACTGCCGGTGGAGAGGTTCAGGGCGAGGAGAGTGAGCGCGGCGCTGCCGTAGCAGATCACGCTGTAGGAGAAGAGGGGCAGCTCGCGGCGCAGGCGGCGGCCGATCAGCAGGTATCCGCTGGCGCACCAGGCGCCGACCAGGGCCAGGAAGCCGCCCCACAGGGGGTCGCGGGCGCCCCGCGGGGCCTCGAGGTGCATGGCGGCCGTGCCGAGCAGGGCCGCGAGGAGGCCCCAGCGGGCGAGCCGCGTCAGCCGGTCACCCGTGACGACAGGGGCCAGGAGGGCGACCCACAGGGGGGTGGTGGAGACGAGCAGCACGCTCTGCGCGACGCTGGTCCAGGCCAGGGACTCGATCCAGGCCGCGAAGTGCCCCGCGAGGAGCAGGCCGGCGAGCAGTCCCGCCCGCTTCCCACCCGGGCTCAGCGCCCGCCAGTCGGCGAGCAGGGTCCGCGAGGCGAACGGCAGCAGGCAGAGCGTCGCCAGCGCGCAGCGCCAGAAGGCCTCGCCGGCGGAGGGCGCCTCGGCCAGGCGCAGGAAGATCGAGCCCGTCGAGATCGCCGCCACGCCGAGCAGCAGGAGGAGCGTGGGTGCGTGGCGGCCGGGCGGCATGCGCGCAGCGTACGGAACCACCGGCGGTACGGAACCAGGTTCCTTTCCATACAGCAGGAGGTTCGCGCCGGTGCGCGAACCTCCTGCTGTGTGGAAAGGAACCTGGTTCCGTACCGCGACTACTTCAGCTGTTCCCAGTACTCGGCGGGCATGTCGTGCGCGATCTTGAGCGCGCCGTTCGCACCGCCGTACATCGGCTCTTCCGTGCGGATCACGTTGCCGCTACCGAGCATGCGGTGCATCTCGGCGGTGATCGCCTTGTCGAGTCCCTTGATCTGCGATCCGCCGCCGGCGAGCAGCACGCGGTTCTTCAGCTTGTGCTGGAACTCGGGGTCGAAGCTGCTGACGAGCTTGCCGAGGCCCTCGACGATCGGCGGAACGATCGTGTGGCAGGCTTCGCGGATCTCGTTGGTGATGTCGAAGGGCGTCGGCTTGCCGTTGACCGGAAGGTCGACGACGCAGGCGTCCAGCAACTCGCCGACCGCGCCGAAGCGCTCCTTGATCGACTTCACCATCTGCGTCGTGAACTGCGCTTCGGGATAGCGCTCCTTGAGCAGTTCGGAGAGGCGCGTGTCGATGCAGTCACCGGCGAAGGTCAGCGTGATCTGGTCCGACTCGTCGGGCATCGTGCCGTGCATCCGGCAGAGGTCCGTCGTGCCGGCGCCGATGTCGATGACGAGCACGTCGTCGAGCATGTCGAGGCCGTAGGCGACCGAGAAGGGCTCCGAGCAGAGCATCACCGAGTCCACCGACTCGCGGGCGGCCTCGAGGATCGCTTCGCGGTTGTGGATCGAGGCCTCGGCAGGGCAACCGATCACGGCGTAGACGAGCTCGTCCTTGCGCGGCTTGGCCTGGCGGATCGCCTGACGGATCAGATCCTTCGCGGCCTTGAGGTTGCCTTCGTAGTCCTCTTCGCCGTCCTCGTTGTACTTCAGCACGCCCTGGGCGAGCGGACGGTACAGGTTCAGCGAGAGACGCTTCTCGAGGGCTTCGTCACCGAACAGGACGTCTTTCTGGAGCAGCTTGCGGCTGACCACGTCCTTCGGGTAACCGACCCACGAGCTGATCGTCACGCGCTCGCCGTTCGAGGCCGTCACCGAGGTACGCGAGGTACCGAGGTCGATGCCGAGGTAGAGGACGCCTTGGTCCTTCGTGTCGTTGTTGTTCGTCTTCTCGAAGTCGTTCGTCTCCGTCGACTCCATCACATCCGTGTCGGTCATTGGATCGGTCTCCCGTTGCCCTGTGGTGTCCATGTGTCATCGACCCGGGTTCTCGCGTCCGGGTCGCTGTGCCTCACTCGTCCAGCATCACGTCGCGACTTGTGTGCCCTTCTGCAGGGCCATGTTCGCGGCGAAGATGCTCGACATCAGCTCCTTCTTGGTCTCGTAGTCCGCGTCGGCGGCGCAGAGGCCTTGCACGTCGCGGTAGATCGATGCCACGCCGAGGTCGATGCCCTTGGCCGCGGCGATCTTCTTGAGCTCCTCTTCCGTCAGCTCGAGCGAACTCGTCAGCTTCGTGATGCGGCGCTCGAACTTGGTCACTTCGCGGCGGTGCTCGGCGAGCTGCGCTTCGATGACCTTCTCGCGCTCGGCGTGCATCTGCTGCATCATGAGCGCGGTGACTTGCTTGCGGATCGCCTCGAGCTCCGGGCTGTTCCCCGCGCCGTCGAAGAGCGACGAGATGCGCTGGCCGAGCTCGTAGTCCTGCTCCATGCCGGAGATGCGCGACTCCTCGATGAGGCTCGCCTTCATCTGCCCGACTTCCTCGCGGCGCGACCCGAGTTGGCCGAGCATCTGCTCGAGCTCCCGGCGAGCCGCCTCGCGCTGGGCCTCGATCTTCGCCTTGGACTCCTGCACTTCCTTGAGGAAGGCGGCCTTCGGCAGACCGCGCACGGCCTTCGAGTCCTTGCGCAGCAGGTGGACCATGCTGCTCTTCGCGGTGGAGATCGCGGCCTCGATGTGCTCGGGCGGCGCCCCGCGGAAGTGCGTCTCGATGCCGTGCCGCACGGCGGCGGCGACCGCGCGCGCGAACTGGTCGCGGCCCACGAGGTTCAGGCGCTGGCCGCCGGCTTGCTGCGGCTGCGCAGACTTCTCCCGCTGAGGGGCTTCCGCGGGCTGTTCCGCGGACATGTCTTTCTGCTTCCCGAGTCCGAACATGTGGGTGGGCCGCTCACGGCCGGGGCCGGAGGCCCGGAGGACTCGTCCGGCAGGCGGTGATCTCACCGGCCGCCTCGGAGTCACCGCCCGTATCGGGCGGCCTCCGGCTCGCGCTTGAACCCGCGGCGGAATTCCGAGCGGCACGCTGCTCCGACTCCGCGCGACGAGCGGGCCGAGAAGCTCTCCCGTCGCGCGAGATGCGCCGGGCAAGGTGAGGGATCGGGCGGCGGGGCGCTTAGAATGCTCCGCGAGATGGTGAACTGGATGGACGTGCGCGACACGCAGGCGAGGCCGAGCGAAGGGGGGCCGGACCCCTCCCGCGAGCTGCTCGAGGGCCTCAACGAACCCCAGCGCGAGGCGGTCGTGCACGAACGGGGACCCCTGCTGATCCTGGCCGGACCGGGCTCGGGCAAGACCCGCGTGGTCACGCGTCGGATCGCTTGGCTGGTGCAGCGGGCCGGGGTGCACCCCGAGGAGATCCTCGCGATCACCTTCACGAACAAGGCCGCCCGGGAAATGCGCGAGCGGGTCGAGTCCCTGATGCCGATCCGCGGCGCTTGGATCAGCACCTTCCACTCGATGTGCGCGCGCATCCTGCGGCGCGAGATCGAGGTGCTCGGCAAGGGCTACACGCGCGACTTCTCGATCCACGACACGGCCGACCGCACGCTGCTGCTGAAGACCCTGATCAAGGACTGCGGCTACGACGTGAAGCAGTTCCGCCCGGGCGCCGTCGGTGGCTGGATCAGCAACCGCAAGAACCTGGTCGTCGAGGAACCCGCCGCGCTGCTCGACGGCACCGACGGCATGGAGGACGAGGTCCTGGCGCGCGTCTTCGCGCGCTACGAGGAAGCGATGCGCTCCAGCAACGCGCTCGACTTCGACGACCTCTTGCTCAAGGTGCTCGAGCTGTTCGACGAGCACCCCGGCGTGCGCGACGCCTACTCCAGTCGCTTCCGCCACGTGATGGTCGACGAGTACCAGGACACGAACCGCGTCCAGTACCGGCTGACGAAGCACCTCTCGAGCACGCACGGCAACCTCGCCGTCTGCGGTGATCCCGACCAGTCGATCTACGCCTGGCGCGGGGCCGACATCCGCAACATCCTCGACTTCGAACAGGACTTCGGCGCGCCGAAGATCGTCAAGCTCGAGCAGAACTACCGCTCGACGGGCAACATCCTCGCCGCGGCGAACGGCGTGATCCGCAAGAACACGGGGCGCAAGGCGAAGGAGATCTGGTCGGAGCGCGAGGAGGGCGAGAAGATCGCCGTGCTCGAGTGCGGCGACGAGAACGACGAGGCCGCCGAGATCGCGCGGCAGATCCGCGCGCTCGTCGCGGAGGGTCGCAAGCCCTCGGACGTCGCCGTGTTCTACCGCGTCAACTTCATGCAGCGCGCGCTCGAGACGCAACTGCGCCTCGCGAAGATCCCGTACCAGGTCGTCGGCGGCGTCGAGTTCTACGCTCGCCGCGAAGTGCGCGACCTCGTCGCCTACCTGAAGCTGATCGTGAACCCCGCCGACGACGTCGCCTTCCGGCGCGTCGTGAACTCGCCGAAGCGCGGCGTGGGGGACACCAGCCTCGAACGACTCGCGTCCTGGGCGGCGGACCGTCGCGTGCCGCTCACGCGCGCGGCGCGGTCGTCCGAAGCGCTCTCCGAGATCCGAGGTCGCGGTCGCAAGGGCCTCGAGGCCTTCGGCGAGCTGCTCGGCCGCCTAGAGGGCGCGCGCGACCTGCCCGCGGCCAGCGCGCTCGAGCTCGTGCTCGACGAGATCGACGAAGGCGAGTGGCTGCGCCAGATGGACGACGAACGCCTCGACGAGCGCCAAGCGAACGTCGACGAGATGCGCACGCACGCCGAGGAGTACGACCGCCTGCACCCCGACGCCAAGCTGCGCGGCTTCCTCGAAGACATCGCGCTCGTCAGCGAGGTCGACGGGATGGAGGAGTCGACCGAGAAGGTCACGCTGATGACCCTGCACGCCGCGAAAGGCCTCGAGTTCCCCGTCGTGTTCATCGCGGGCGTCGAGGAGGAGATCCTGCCGCACTTCCGCGCGCTGAGCGAAGGCGACGGCGACACGGGGCTCGAAGAGGAACGACGCCTGTTCTACGTCGGAATGACGCGCGCGCAGGATCGGCTGTTCCTGACCAACGCGCAGTACCGCCTGCACTTCGGTCAGACGACCTCGACGCTGCCGTCGCGCTTCCTCGAGGAGATCCCTCCCGAACTGCTCGAGGGCTTCGATCCGGACGCGGAGGAGTCGCAAGCCCTCGGCGTCTTCGAGGCACCGAGCGAGGACTACAGCGCGCTGCAGGTCGGCCTGCGCGTCGACCACGACCACTTCGGGCGCGGCACGATCGAAGCGCTGCAGGGCTCCGGCATCAACGCACGCGCGACGGTGCGCTTCGTCCAACACGGCAACAAGCAGCTCCTGCTGCAGTACGCGAACCTGAAGGTCGTCCGTTGAGCGACGTGAACTCGCTGGAGGACCGCCTCGCGCAGCTCGTCGCGGAGGCGCGTGAAGCCGGCTCGCTGGACGCGCTCCGCGCGCGTTGGCGCACGCTGACGGAAGTCGCCGCGACACCGCGTGACGCCGGTGAGACCGGCCGCTTCGGCTTGATCGGCGCGAGCCCGCCGATGCGCGCCGTCTTCGACCTGATCGAGCGCGTCGCGCCCAGCGACGTCTCCGTGTTGATCCACGGCGAGACCGGTTCCGGCAAGGAACTCGTCGCCCGCGCGCTGCACGAACAGAGCCGTCGCAAGGGCAAGCCGTTCCTGGCGGAGAACTGCGCCGCGGTGCCCCCGAACCTGCTCGAGAGCGAGCTCTTCGGGCACAAGCGCGGCTCCTTCACCGGCGCTGTCGCCGACCGGCCCGGCCACTTCGTCGCGGCGAACGGCGGCACGCTCTTCCTCGACGAGATCGGCGACATGCCGCTCGAGATGCAGGCGAAGCTGCTGCGCGTCCTGCAGGAAGGGGAGGTGCGCCCGGTCGGCTCGAACAAGACCACCAAGGTCGACGTCCGTATCGTCGCCGCCACGCACCGCGACCTCGTCGCGATGTGCAAGACGGGCGGCTTCCGCGAGGACCTCTACTTCCGGCTCAACGTCGTGACGATCGAGCTGCCGCCGCTGCGCGAACGCAAGGGCGACGTGCGCCTGCTCGCGCGGCACCTCGTGAAGTCCGTGACCGGCGAGATCGGCCGCGAAGTCGACATCTCCGAGGAAGCGCTCGAAGCGCTCGAACAGTGGTCCTGGCCGGGGAACGTGCGGGAGCTCGAGAACGAGCTGCGCCGCGCCGCCGTCTTCGCGGACGGCACGATCCGCCGCGAGGACCTCTCGCCGCGCCTCCTCGGCGAGCCGGGCTGAGCGGAAGCTGAGTAGAGCCAGGGGCACTAGGGGACGAAACGGGCGGCGGGTATTAAGGGAACTCGTATAGGATGGGCCCGAGCCTCCCACCCCCCTCGACCCGCCGCGCCTGCCCCCCTCGCATGAGCCACGAGTTCCTCCCTTTCTCCCGGCCGTCCCTGACCGAGGACGACATCGCCGCCGTCGCGGACGTGCTGCGCTCGGGCTGGATCACCACGGGCCCGAAGTGCGCCGAGTTCGAGCGACGCTTCGCGGAGCACGTGGGAGCCCCCGGGGCCGTCGCGGTCTCCTCGGCGACCGGCGGCATGCACGTCGCGCTGCACGCGCTCGACATCGGTCCCGGTGACGCGGTGGTCACGCCGTCGATGACCTGGGTCTCGACGGTCAACCTGATCGCGCTCAGCGGTGCGCGCCCCGTCTTCGTCGACGTGGACCGCGACACGCTGATGCCGACCGCGGACGACTACGTCGCGGCGTTGACGCCGCGCACCAAGCTGGTCGTCCCCGTGCACTACGCCGGCTCGACGGTCGACCTCGACCCGCTGCGCGAGGAGTGCGCGGCGCGCGGCATCGCGCTGGTCGAGGACGCGGCCCACGCGCTGGGTTCCTACTACAAGGGCGCGCCGATCGGCTCGCGCGGGACGGCGATCTTCTCCTTCCACGCGATCAAGAACCTGACCACGGCCGAGGGTGGGATGATCGTCTCCGACGACGCCGACTTCCTCGAGCGCGTGCGCCGCCTCAAGTTCCACGGCCTCGGCGCGGACACCTTCGACCGCGAGACGCAGGGACGCGCGCCGCAGGCCCAGGTCCAGGAACCGGGCTTCAAGTACAACCTCCCGGACACGCTCGCCGTGCTCGGCCTGCGTCAACTCGACCGCATCGCCGAAGTGAACGAGAAGCGACACCGCCTGGCCGAGCGCTACCTCGAGCTGCTCGCGGACGTTCCCGGCGTCGCACCGCTGGGCTTCCCCGCGCACGACCAAGCGCACGCCTGGCACCTCTTCGTCGTGCGCGTCCTCTCCGACGACCCCGCCTTCGGCCGCACGGAGTTCATGGCCGAGCTCAAGCAGCTCGGCATCGGCACCGGCATCCACTTCCTCGCCGCGCACACGCAGCGCTACTACCGCGAGTGGGAGAAGACGCGCGGCGTCTCCCTTCCGAACACCGAGTGGAACTCCGAGCGCATCTGCTCGCTGCCGCTGTTCCCGGACATGGAGCTCGCCGACGTCGACCGCGTCGTCGACGCGATCCGCAAAGTGTCGAGCGGACACGCCGTGGGGTCGAACCGATGAACGCCGACGGCAGCGCGTCGCGCGGCGAGAAAGGCACCGGGCTCGTCTCCGTCGTCATCCCCGTCTACTGCGAGGAAGCGAACATCGAGGAGCTGGTCCGCCGCACGCTCGACAGCCTGCGCGGGCTCGCGCGTCCGTTCGAGCTGATCCTCGTGGACGACGGCAGCCGCGACGACTCGGCGCGCATGATCGAGTCCGCCGCGCTCGAGTATCCGGGCGAGGTGGTCGGCGTTCTGCTGACGCGCAACTTCGGACAACACGCGGCCGTGATGGCCGGACTCGCGGAGTCGCGCGGTGACGTCGTCGTGACGCTCGACGCGGACCTGCAGAACCCGCCCGAGGAGATCCCGAAGCTCGTCGTCAAGATGGACGAGGGCTACGACGTCGTCGGCAGCGTCCGTGCGAACCGACAAGACTCGTTCTTCCGCCGGATGTCCTCGCGCTTGATCAACCGCAGCGTGCGCGCCTCGACCGGCGTCGACATGCACGACTACGGCTGCATGCTGCGCGCGTACCGCCGCGGCATCGTCGACGCGATGCTCCAGTACGGCAAGCACGGGACCTTCATCCCGGTGCTCGCCAACTCCTTCGCCAACCGCACGGCGGAGGTCGAGGTCGCGCATGCCGCGCGCGACGCCGGCGAGTCGCGCTACAACTTCTGGAAGCTGATCCGCCTGCAGTTCGATCTCGTCACATCGATGACGACCTGGCCGCTGCGCGCGCTCACCATCCTCGGCGGCTTGATGGCCGTCGCGGGCTTCGGCCTCGGCGTGCTGCTGCTCGGCCTGCGACTGTTCCTCGGCCCCGAGTGGGCGGTGGACGGCACCTTCACGCTCTTCGCGGCCCTGTTCGTGTTCATCGGAGCGCAGTTCACCGCCCTCGGACTGCTCGGCGAGTACATCGGCCGCATCTACGAGTCGCACTCCGCCCCCTGGTACCTCGTCCGCCGCACCACGCGTGGGCGCGCCGGCGAGGTTCCGCGTGCGACTCCCTCGAGACCCCTCACACCCGAACCCGCGGACGTCCGCGTGATCAAGTCATGAGAACCGTACTCTTCGGCTACCACAACATGGGCTGTGTCGCCCTCGAAGCGCTCCTCGAGCAGGGCTTCGACGTCGTCGCGGTCTTCACGCACGCCGACGATCCGAACGAGAACCACTGGTTCCGGTCGCTCGCCGAGCTGGCGGGGGAGCACGGGATCCCGACCTACGCTCCGGACGACGTGAACCACCCGCTGTGGGTGGAACGCATCCGTGCGATGAAGCCCGACTTCCTGTTCTCGAGCTACTACCGCGACATGCTCTCGCAGGAGCTGCTCGACACGGCGGGTCGCTACGCGCTGAACCTGCACGGTTCGCTGCTCCCGAAGTACCGTGGCCGGGCTCCGCTCAACTGGGTGCTCGTGAACGGCGAGACCGAGACGGGCGTCACGCTGCACCACATGACCGCCAAGGCCGACGCCGGCGACATCTTCGCGCAGGCACCCGTCGCCATCGCGGACGACGACACGGCGTTGACGCTGAGCGCGAAGCTCTGCGACGCCGCCGCGCGCTTGCTGCGCGACACGTTGCCGTCGCTGGCCGCCGGCGACGCGCTCGCGACGCCCCAGGACACCTCGAAGGCGTCGTACTTCGGACGGCGCACTCCGGCGGACGGCCGAATCGACTGGACGCGCTCGGCGCGCGAGGTCCGGAACCTCGTGCGCGCGGTGACGCGACCGTGGCCCGGCGCGTTCTCGCAGGTCGGCGGCCGCAAGATCCTGTTCTGGAAGGTGACCGAGGTCGCCGGACGCTCCGGCGTGGAACCGGGCACCGTGCTCTCGCACGAACCGCTCACGATCGCCTGCGGCAAGGGCGCGCTGCGCGTCGAGTCCGGCCAGGTCGAAGGCGGCATCCCGCTCACCGGCAACCAGCTCGCGAACGACCTGTTGCTCGCGGAAGGCATGCGCTTCGGCTCGCTCGACCGCAAGCCCGACGAGAAGCCGCGCAAGCGCCACGTGCTGATCATGGGCGTGAACGGCTTCATCGGCGGCTTCCTCAGCGAACGCCTGCTCGACAGCGGTGACTATGTCGTGCACGGCATGGACCTCACCGCCGACAAGATCACGCACCTGCGCGACCGCGAAGACTTCCACTTCCACGAGGGCGACATCTCCATCCACCGCGAGTGGATCGAGTACCACATCAAGAAGTGCGATGTCGTCGTCCCGCTCGTCGCGATCGCCACGCCGATCGAGTACGTGCGCAACCCGCTGCGCGTGTTCGAGCTCGACTTCGAGGAGAACCTGCGCGTCATCCGCTACTGCGCGAAGTACGGCAAGCGCGTGATCTTCCCCTCGACCTCCGAGGTCTACGGCATGTGCGAGGAAGCGGAGTTCGACGAGGACTCGTCGAACCTCGTGCTCGGCCCGATCAACATGCAGCGCTGGATCTACTCCTGCTCCAAGCAGCTGCTGGACCGCGTCATCTGGGCGTACGGACAAAAAGAAGGCCTGCCCTTCACGCTGTTCCGCCCGTTCAACTGGATCGGCCCCCGCCTCGACAGCCTCAACTCGGCGCGCGTCGGCTCGTCGCGCGCGATCACGCAGCTGATCCTGAACCTCGTCGAGGGCACGCCGATCCAGCTGGTCGACGGCGGCGAACAGCGCCGCTGCTTCACGGACGTCTCCGACGGCATCGAAGCCCTGTTCCGCATCATCGAGAACAAGGGCAATCGCTGCGACGGCAAGATCATCAACATCGGCAACCCGGACGACGAGTTCAGCATCCGCGAGCTCGCCGAGCGCGTCGTCGAGGAGTTCGAGAAGCACCCGCTGCGCGACCAGTTCCCGCCCTTCGCCGGCTTCCGCGAGGTCGAGAGCGGCGTGTACTACGGCAAGGGCTACCAAGACGTGCAACACCGCCGTCCGAGCATTCGCAACGCGAAGCGCTACATCGACTGGGAACCGAAGGTCGGCTTCGGCGAGTCCGTCGCCGTGACGCTCGACTTCTTCCTGCGCCAGGAGCTGGGCCAGGAACCAACTGGTTCCGCCGCGAGTCGACGGCGCAAGACGTCGGCGGTCAGCGCCGACTGACTCGAGAGGTCATGAGCGGACCGGAGACCGGAGCGCCTCGACTCGGGCTGCGCGTCGACGTCGACACCTTCCGCGGCACGCGCGACGGCGTGCCCGCCTTGCTCGACTCGCTGCGCGACCGCGGCCTGCACGCCAGCTTCTTCTTCTCGGTCGGTCCCGACAACATGGGCCGTCACCTGTGGCGGCTGCTGCGCCCGACCTTCCTCGCCAAGATGCTGCGCTCGAACGCGGCCGGGCTCTACGGCTGGGACATCGTGCTGCGCGGCACGCTCTGGCCCGGTCCGCCGATCGCCGCGCGCCTCGGTGAGGTGATCGCGCGCACCGCCGCCGAAGGCCACGAGATCGGTCTGCACGCGTGGGACCACCACGCCTGGCAGGCGCGCCTCGAGCAGATGGACAGCGCCGCGATCCGCGAGAGCCTGGTGCGCGGCGTCGACGCGCTCGCTTCGATCCTCGGGCACCCTCCGACCTGCTCGGCGGTCGCCGGCTGGAAGTGCGACGAGCGCGTGCTGCTCGAGAAGCAGGACCTGGGCTTCGAGTACAACAGCGACTGTCGCGGCACGGAGATCTTCCGTCCCGTCGTCGACGGCGTGCCGCTCGCGCCGCAGGTGCCCGTGACGCTCCCGACCTACGACGAATGGATCGGGCGCCACGGCGTGACGGACGAGAACTACAACGAACTCCTGCTCGACGAGATCGGCGGCAGCGGTGTGGACGTGCTGACGATCCACGCCGAGGTCGAGGGCATCTCGAAGCACGCGATGTGGTGCGACTTCCTCGACCGGGCCCTCGAGCGCGGCGTGCGCGTCACCACGCTCGGTGAGCTCGTGCGCGAAGCGCCGGAGATCCCGCTCGCGTCGATCGACCGCGCCGAACTCGCGGGGCGCGAGGGATGGCTCTGCGTGCAGGGAGCCGGTGTCGAACTCTGAAGCCGGCGTGGTGCGACGGTCGCACAAGGCGTGGGCGTTCGCGGCCGCGCTGCTGCTCGCCGGCTACTTCGTGCCGATCTGCTTCCGACCGCTGTTCATCCCCGACGAGCCGCGCTACGGCGAACTCGCGCGCGAGATGGTCGCGAGCGGCGACTGGATCGTCCCGCGGCTCGACGGCGTGCGCTACTTCGAGAAACCCCCGCTCTTGTACTGGGCGACCGGCGCGGCGATCTCCGTCTTCGGGACGACGGCCTTCGCGGTGCGTTTGACCGGCGCGCTCTCCGTCGCGCTCGTCGGCTGGCTGCTGGTCCGCGCCGCGCGTCGTGCAGGGATCGGTCGCGACGCCGGCGCCTGGGGCGCCTTGGTCTGGGCCGGCTCGCTGCTCGTCTTCGCCATCGGCTCGCTGGGCGTGATCGACAGCTTGCTGAGCCTACTCCTCGCGGCGACGCTGCTCGCGCTCTACGAATGGTGCACCTGCGAAGATCGCCGCCGCGCGCGGCGCGCCCTGTTCGCCTGCGGCGCCGCCGCCGGGCTGGCGTTCCTCGCCAAGGGCTTCCTCGCCTTCGCCGTGCCGGGCGTCGTCGCGGTCGTGCTGCTGACCGTCGAGCGGCGCTGGTCGCGACTGTGGCGTGACATCTGGCTGCCGCTCGGCGCCATCGCGCTCGTCGTCGCGCCGTGGAGCATCGCGATCGCGCTGCGTGAGCCGGACTTCTGGCGCTACTTCTTCTTCGAGGAACACATCAAGCGCTTCGCGGGGGAGGGCGCGCACCACGCCGAACCCTTCTGGTTCTACGTCCCCGTGCTCCTCGGCGGCCTGTTCCCCTGGTCGCTGCTGATTCCCACGACCGCCGTCGGCCTGAGCCTCACGCGCGGTGCCGAGCGTGGCGCGAGCGAGCGCTCGTTCCTGCGCTTCCTCGTCATCTGGGTCCTCGCCGGCCTCGCGTTCTTCTCCGCCTCGCGCGGCAAGCTCCCGACCTACGTGTTGCCGCTGGTCCCGCCGCTCGCGTTGCTCGTCGCCACGGGCACGTCGCGAGCGCTCGCGCTCGGTCGCCGGAAGGCCTTCGACCGCGGCGCGCTGCTGATCGCGCTCGTCATGGGACTCTGCGCCGTCGCCTTCCCGATCGTGAACGGCAGGCTCTCGAAGCCGCCGTTCCGGGCCGAACAGGGCTGGGAACTCGCCGCGCTCACGGTCGCACTCGCGTTCTGGTCCTTCACGGCCTTCAAGGCGGCGCGCAGCGCGGTCCTCGACTGGAAGCTCGCGTGGTTCGCCGTCGGTCCCGTCGGGTTGATGGTCGCCTCGTCCTTCGCGCTGCCGGCGCGCACGATCGAGAAGAAGCTGCCCGGCGCCGTCCTCGCGGAAGCGACGCCCTTCGTGCAGGCTGCGGACGTCGTCGTGACCGACACGAACATGGTGCACGCCGTGACGTGGACCCTGCGGCGCGCCGACGCCTTCGCCCTCGGCAGCCAGAGCGAGCTGACCTACGGCCTCGGCTACCCCGACGCGGCCCACCGCGCGCTGGACGCGGACGGCGTCCGCGCGCTGCTCGAGGCGCGCACCCCCGGCCAGGCCGTCTTCGTCTTCCGCAAGCTCTACGACCCCGCGGTGGCGGGGGAGTTCGGCGCGGCGCCCACCCGCGAGTGGGCCGCGGGAATGTTCCTCGTGCAGGAGTTCCGGGCGCCCTGACGGCTCCGACCGCCGTCTCCCTCGCGAGCGCGCGAAGCCGGGCCAGGAACTGTCCCCGCACCACGCGCCCGAGGGTATAGGCTTGCCCCCCCTCAGGCCGGCCCCCTCCGGCTCTTCCTTGGTCCAAAGCCGCAGCGTCCGATGTCCCGTTCCGCGCTCCTCGTCTGCTCACTCCTCGTGCTCGTCGCCTGCTCCGGCGGCAAGGACGTCTCCCGCGCCGAGCACCAGATCGGCCTCGGCAACCTGGAAGTCGCCGAGAGCTACCTCGCCGGCAACAACGGTCCCGACGCCGAGCGCTTGCGCCAACGCATCGCCCTCGTGCGCGAGAAGCGCGCGGCGCTGCGCGCGGCGATCGACGGGACGGACGCGGTGCCCGCCGACGAGGCGCTCGTCACCTTGGAGGACCTGCTCGCCTCGACGGACTTCGACCCGATCGCGAAGTCGTGGGTGGAGTCCGCGGTCAGCAGCGCGCACGACCGCGTCGCGGAGGAGAAGCGCGGCTCGTCGCACGAACGCGCCGAGTACTTCGTCTCGCAAGCCAAGCGCGGCGCACGCGAGCTGCACGGTCAGTCGCTCGAGGAAGCGATCGTGGAGGGCGACGGCGAACAGCTCGCCGTGCTCGACGGCGTCTACGACGACGTGCGCGAAGCGATCGCGACGCACGAGTGGCGCATCGCGCTGGCGGCGCTCGACATGGTCGCCGCGCCGGACGACGGCGCCGCCGCCGAGCTGCGCCGCCTGCGCCTGCAGGCTCGCGAGGGCGCGCGCGAGGAAGCGGAAGCGCTGCTCGCCACCTCGCGCGACTTGGAAGCGAACGACGGCCTCGCCGCGGCACTCGCCGCGCTCCAGGCCGAGGCCCAGCGCTTCCCGCGCGGCGGCGACACCGAACGCCTGTTCACGGAGCTCGACGAGCTGCGCGACCGCTTGGAACTGATCGCGCTGGCGGAGGCGTCCGACCCCGGCGCGCTCCCCGAGCGCGAGTTCCGCTCCGACGCTCCGCTGCACATCCAGGCCGGCGCTTACGAGCGCGTCGGCGAGCTGGCGCAGGCGCTCGACCTGTGGACCGAGGCAGGCTTGAAGGCCGGCCCGGGCGACGACCGCGACAACTACATGGGGCGCGCGCGTTGGGTGGAGAAGCGGCTCGCGCTGCGCCAAGCGCTGCAGGACGCCTTCGCCGTAGCGCCGGACGCTTTCCGCGCGTCGCTCGCCGACTCGATCGGCTTCGAGGGCATCGAGCGCGGCGGGAAGCAGATTCCGTGGCGCGACGTCGAGCTCGGCTGGTTCCGCCGCGCGGTGGAGCTCGCGAAGCTCGGCGACAAGGGCCGCGTGGGCCTGCTCGCCGAGGCCTTCGCGCAAGGCGACTTCGGCGCCGTCGAGTCCGAACTCGCCGTGCTGCTGGGCGCCGGCGCGATCGACGAGTTCGACGCCTGGTCGCTGCTCGCGCGGAGGAGGGGCGAACCGATCCCCGCGGGCGGCTACGTCTACCTCGAGAAGCGCTGGATCTCGTCCGCGGAGGCCGACGACAAGGCATTGCGCCTCGCGCTCGAGAAGTACGAGACCGCGCTGGTGCGGGCGAAGGGCGAGAAGCGCGAGGAAGCGCTCGAGGCACTTCTGGCGCACGGCGTGGCGGCGCGCGGCGTCGTCGTCGCGGCGCTCGAAGAACGCTTTCGGATCGCCGCCGTCGACCTGCAGCGCGATCCAGCGCTGAAGAAGTTCGAGAAGCTCGCGGAACAGCGTCGCGAACTCGACGCCGCGCGCGAGACGGCGCTCGCGCTGATCTTCGACGAGGAAGAGTACTTCTATCCGTACCGTCCGCCGGAGTGCCCGCCGCAGAAGGCGCGCCTCTATCCCGCCGTGCAGCGCCGCGTCGACGAGCTGGTCGAGGCCGTGCGCGAGGTCTGGGACAACCCGAAGTCGGCGAAGCCGTCGAGCGGCCTCGAGTCGAGCCTCGACGAGCTGAACTGGTGCATGGCGACGGCGAAGCGCGTGGGCGCGTCGCTGAGCCTGCCGCCGGAACTCCCCGGGTGGGTCTTCCACATCGACCTTCAGGCGAAGTCGATCACCCTGCACACCTTCGCGTGGAACGAGGGGGAACGGCAGCGCTTCGAGCGCGACGCCCAGGTCGCGGCCTTCAACGAGCGCCTGTGGGACAAGCTCCAGGCCGAGGACCCCTCGCGGGCCGCGAATGCGAGCGAGCGAGAGCAGGTCACGGTGACGAACGACTACCGCCGCATGTTCGGGCGCCGCGCGCTGGCCTGGAACCCGCTGCTCCAGGACGCGGCGCAGATGCACTCCGACTACATGTCGGAGACCGGTGATTTCGGCCACTACGAGGCCGGCGATCCGAATCGCCGCACGCCCTTCGACCGCATGCAACTGGTCGGTTACACCCAGGGCGCCAGCGAGAACTGCAGCATGGGACGCTCCGGACCCGTGGATGCGCACCTTGGTTGGTTGCAGTCGAGCGGCCACCACCGCAACATCCTCACTGCATCCCACCAGGAGATGGCCAGCGCGCTCGCCGGCGTCTACTGGACCCAGAACTACGGGACCGGGACTTCCTTCACCTCCGAACTCTAGTCCGATGGCCAAACTGATCCTCGAGGAAGGCGGCGCGCGCCGCGCCTTCCGCTTCAAAGAAGGCAAGCTCACGGTCGGAAGCGGTGAAGGCTGCACGCTGACCCTGACGTCGCCCGGCGTGGAAGAGCTCCACGCGACGTTGGTGATCAAGGGTGGGCGCGCGGTCCTCTCGACCAGCGCCGGCGCCGAACCTCCGCGCATGAACGGGCGCCCCGTCGCCGAGCGCGTCGAGCTCCCCGCCGAGTGCAGCTTCACGATCGGCGACGCGACCTTCGAGCTCCATGCGGACGAGGGCGAGAGCGCTTCCGCGGCGGCCGGCGGTGCGAAGCGTCCTGCGGTGCGCAAGCAAGCGGCGCCCTCCACGCGTCCCGCGCCTCGCGCCGGATCCCGCGGCCCGGCGCGGAAGACCACGTCGCGCGACGCCGACACCGGCGACCGCCCGGAACGCGTCACCGCGCGCCGTCGTGAAGTGAAGGCCGGCATGCCGACCTGGGTGCTGATGCTGCTGCTCCTGGGCGGCGCGGTCGGCATCGTCTTCGGCGTGAAGGCCTTCTTCGACGCCTCGAACACGGCCTCCTTCGATCCCGGCGCGCAGCTCGCGGACGCGGTCACCGCGATCAACAAGGCGCAGTACCTCGCCGCCGAGACCGCGCTCGACAAGTTCGACGGGGTCGCCGACCAGGCGACCGACGCCCAGAAGCAGAAGGCTCGCGAACTGCGCGCCGTGATCGCCGAATCCGGGAAGGCATCCACGCGCCAGGGCGTGTTGGACCGCGCGACGCAGGTGCTCGACGCGAAGCTCAAGAAGTTCGTCGACCAGCGCCTCGCCGGCAACCTCGCCAACCGCGCGCGGGCCCGCGTCTTCGTGATGCGCTGCCAGGAGTTCCGCAAGCTCTACCCCGACCACCCCGAGATCGACTGGGTCAATCGCTACGAGGCCCGCTTCGCCGAGATGGCGCAGATGGACGAGCCGCGCACGCTCGAGGACCTGCAGTACGAAGTCGAGACGTGCACGTGGACCGCGACCGGCCGGCGCTACGACCAGGTCTTCAAGGCGATCGACGAGTTTCTCGAGTACGCCGAGGGCGGCGACCGCGAAGCCGCGCTGGCGCTGCGCGACGAGAAACTCGCCGAGCGCCAGGCGCACCAGGTCGACCGCATGCAGGAGATCCGCTACCGCTGGGAGAAGGGCGAGACCGGCAAGGCGATGGCGCACTTCGTCTACCACTTGAAGTGGTGGGGGGACGAGGAGATGGAGAACCAGGTCGCGGCGGAGATCACCAAGCTCGGCGGCTTCCCCGAGTGGCTGCGGTCGTTCAAGAAGTCCGCGCCGGAGGACTTCGACGTGATCGTCAAGAACCGCTACGTGCGGGAAGTCGCGGAGCGCGAAGGGCTGCTCTAGCTCGAAGTGCGACGGATCGTCGAGACGGCGCTGCTCTCACGGGCGGCGCCGTCTCGCGTTCACGCGGGGCTGGTCGCGGCGGACGCGAGCGCGCGCTCGTGGAGGCGCGCGATGCCTTCGGAGAAGCGCACGGCGTCGTCCGCCTCGAGCAGGCGCGCGCGGGCGCGCGAACCGAGCTGGCAGGCGGCGCGCGGATTCTCGAGCAGGACGTCGATCTGGCCCGCGAGCTTCGCCGGGTCGGCGCGCTCGACGATCAGGCCGGTGCGCTTGTCCTCGATCAGCTGGTACGAGGCGTGCACGCTCGAGAAGATCGAAGGGATCCCCATGCCGAGCGCCTGGCACGCGAGCCAGCCGGGCCCGCCCTCGAGGGTGCACGAGACGTGGATGTCGAACTCGCGCAGCGCGTTGCGCGCGTCGTCGAGCGCGGGCGCCGCGATCGTGACCTGTTCGGTGAGCTCGAGCTGGCGCACACGACGGCGCAAGTGGTCTTCGCGCGGCCCTTCGCCGAGCACGAGGAAGCGCAGCGTCCGACCGGACCGCGTGAGTCGGCGCGCCGCTTCGAGGAAGACTTCCGTGCCGTGGTCCTCGTCGAGCAGGCCGACGCAGCCGACGCACGGACGCTCGATCTCGTCGAAGGTCCGCGAGGCGCGGTCCAGCTCGAGCGCGGGTCCGTGCCGCAGGACGTAGAGCAACGCGCGGGGAACGCGGCCGCGGTTGACCGCCGACTCGATCGACGTTTCGCACGGCACGACAACGGCGCGCAGCAGGGCGCTCGGGTCCACCAGTGCGCGTTGCGCGGGACGGTTCAGCTCGAGCATCCACGGCAGGTGCAGTGCGCGCGAGAGTTCGGCCGCGAAGGGCGCGAGGCGTTGGTCGGTGACGTGCAGCAGGTCCGGCGCGAGTCCGCGCAGCAACCTGCGCGTGCGCCAGAACTGGAAGGGCGCGCGGACGGAACTCGCGTGCACTTCGGCGGGCACGGTCTCGATGCCGTCGCAGCCGAAGGCGGCGGCGCGCGAGCCGCCCGGGCTCAGCACGCTGACGCGCGCGCCGTGATCGGCCGAGGCTCGCGCCGCCGCGAGCAGCCGCTCCGTCGTGCCCGAGAAGTTCAGCGCGCTGTGCAGGAAGGCGACGTGCATCGGGGGAGATTCTGACGCAGGTGGGCGGGGAGCGCGAGGATCCGCCGCTCAGCGCGCGTGGAGGGGCGTCGCCTCGAGCTCGCCGGGACGCGTGCGCCAGCGGGCCTGGTGCCAGGCCCACTGCTCAGGGGTCTCGCGGATCCAGGCCTCGAAGCGCTCGTTGACGCGCGCCATCAAGTCGACGGTCGCGGCCTTCTTGTCCATCGACGCGTCCAGCTCGAGCGGCTCGTCCACCGACAGGCGGTAGATCGCCGATCCGCGCGGCTTCACGCAGCGCACCGGGATCAGGGGAAGGCGGTGTGCGCGCGCGAGCGCCGCCGGCGCCGTCATGGTCAGTGCGGGCCGACCGAAGAAGGGAACGAACTCGCCGGCCAGGCGGCGCACTTCGAGGTCGCAGAGCAGTCCGACCGTGCCGCCGGCCTGCAGCACGCGCAGCACTTCGCGCGGCGACGAGTCCTGCGCGAGCGTCGTCACGCCGTACGCGCGTCGCATGTCGATCAACCAGTCGGCGACGGGGTCGCGCCGCTTCTTCAGACCGATCACCGCGCCCGCGTAACCGCGCCGTCGCAGCCGCGCGCAGAGCAGTTCCCAGTCGCCGAGGTGTGCCGTGACGATGATCGCGCCGCGCCCGGCGGCGAGCACTTCATCGATCCGCTCGACGCTGTCGTCCTCCTCGACGAGGTCCTCGATCCAGTCGCCGCCCGTGCCTGCTTCCGGCGGCCGGCTGCGCGCGAGGCGCAACCAGTGCTCGGCCAGCTCGCGCGCGTGGTGGCGCGCGCCGGCGGCGATGCGCGCGCGTTCGCGCGGAGACAGCTCGTCGCCGTACGCGATGCGGAGGTTGTCGAGCGCGCGCCGCTCGAGCGCCGAGAAGCGTGCGAGACCCGCGAAGGGCGCGAGTCCGACGCGGACCAGGCCGGGCGGCAGTAGCGCCGTGCTCGCCGTCAGCGCACGCAGCGCCCGCGCGCGCACTCGCCGTCGCAGCGGGTCCGTCACTTCGCGTGCTCCGCGGAGCGCGGTGCGTCGAACCAGGCCGCCGGCGTCGCGCCGTCGGGCGCGGGACGGAAGTTCGCCGGCAAGTCGTGCGCCGGCGAGAGCACCAGGCGCCCGTCCGCGGCGCGCTCGACGAGCGGCGGCGCCGGAGTCCACAGTCCGCGGTCGGCGAGCGCGTCGAAGAGGGCCGCGGACTCGCCGTCGCTCGCGCGCAGTTCGCGCGGCCCGCCGGGTTGCAGCGCTTCCAGCACGGCCAGCGACCGCGCGCGGCACCACGCGATCGTTCGCAGCCCCGGCAGTCCGTGTTCGCCGGCGCGCGCGGCGTTGCGCCATTGGCGCTCCGCGTCGGGGCCGCTGATCAGTGCCGCGCGCCTGCGCGCCGAAGCGACGTGCGACGGCGTGCTGAGCTCGGAACACACGAGGGAACGCAGCAGCTCTTCGGGCTCTTCGGCCCGCCGAGCGACGAGCCACGACTCGCCGCCGACTTCCAGCTCTCGCAGCCGACTGCTCGGACGCAGCCAGCGGTCCTGGTGCACGAGCACGGAGCGGTGGCGTGCGCGGCGCGCGACGAGCTCGAGCTGCCGCCACTCGCAGTCGTCGGACGCGTCGTGCGTTGCCCCGGTCCCGTCGCGCCACGCGCGCCACAGCTCGGCGCGCCACGCGGGCGTCGTGCGTTCGCGGATCGCGGCGAGCAGCCCGGCGAGTTCGTCGAGCGCGGCGCCGCGCGGCAGCGGCGTGCGGATGCGACCGCGCGAGACGTCGATCAGGAACCACTCGGCGGAGCGCGTCGCGAGCAGGTTGCCCGGGTGCAGGTCGCCGTGCAGGAATCCGTTCGTGTGGAAGCGCGCGAGGGCCGCGCCCAAGCTCTTCGGGTTCGCGAGCGTCGAGTCCGGGCCGCTCCCGAGCAACTCTTCGAGCGAGCGCGCCTCGGCGATGGCGGCGCTATGCACTTCCCAACCGGCGCTCGAGCGCTGCAGCGCGACCAGCCGCGGGACGGCCAGGTCGAGTTCCGCGAGCCGCGCCAGCATGCGTGCCTCGCGTCGCGCGCGCCGTCCGTCGGTCGCGCGGCGCCAGACGCTGTCGGATCGGAAGCGCTTGATCACGGTCCCGCCGCAGGCCGACAGCCAGACGCTGCGGTGCAGGCCGCGCTTGAGGAGCTTCTCGCCGGGGAGCATCGGGAGAGAGCATACGCGGCGCAGAGAGCTTCGTGGAGGCCGCGGACGACCGCCGACAGCAGGGATTCACGGCTCGGCAATTGGACTCCACGCGGCCCCGGGGGAGAATCTGCGCCCCCCGGGCCATGCTGCTGAATCGCTACATCCTGAGACAGATCGCCACGTCGTTCTCGATCGCGGCCGGAGGCATGCTGTTCATCGCGCTGCCCGGCTTGGCGGTGGGGGCGGTGCACAAGCTGGCGGGCGTCGGCACCGCGACCGTGCTGCGCTTCCTGCCGATGGCGGCGGCCGAGTTCGTGCCGTTCATGCTCCCGATCGCCTTCCTGTTGTCGGTCGTCGCGACCTACGGGCGGCTGGCCGCGGAGAACGAGTGGACGGCGATCCGCATGGCGGGCATCAACCCGGCGCGCATGCTGCGCCCCGCGCTCCTGATGGGCGTGGCGGTCTCGAGCTTGATCCTGTTCATGAACACGGAGTACCTCCCGTGGTTGAAGGTCCGCATCAAGACCTTCCAGCAGGACGCCGTCGTGGACATGGTCAAGAACCTCGCGCCGGGCCGCACGGAGGTGCAGTTCGAGGACTTCTACCTCTTCGCGCCCTTCCGCGAGGGCGACGTGTTCTTCGACGCCTTCATCGAGCTGCCGCCCTTCGAGGGCCACAGCGGGATGACGGTGCTCGCCGACGAAGTCAGCTTCGACTTCACCGACACGCACATGAGCGTGGAGATGCGCGGCGTGCAGGGGGTGCACGACAGCGCCGAGCTCCACAAGGCATTCATCTCGGTCGCCGTCCCGCTGGACAGCATCGTGCAGACGCAGCCGCAGTTCTTCGTCGATGCGCGGTACCTGAGAACCAAGGACCTGCTGATCGCGCTCCGCGACCACGTGACACCGAACGGCGAGACGATCGAGCCGGAGCGCTACCACCGCTACAGCTACGAGTTCCACGACCGCGTCACGAGCTCTCTGACCTGCCTGATGTTCGTGTTCATCGGGACCGGCACCGGGATCCTGATGCGGCGCGGCACGCAGCTCGCGGCTCTCGCCGTCAGCGTCGGATACGCCGTGATGTACTGGGTGCTCGCGCTGCGTCTCGGCAAGGAACTGATCTTCGACCAGGTCATCCCGACCTGGGCCGGCACCTGGGGACCGCTGCTGATCTGCGCGGTCGGCGGCTTCTGGCTGATCCGGAAGGCCTTCCGCCGATGATCACCCAGCGCCGCTTCGCCCCGCTCGGGCGCCTCGACCGTTACGTCACGTCGATCTTCATCAGCTCCTACGCGACGTCGTTGCTCGTCGTGTTGGGCCTGTTCTTCGTGATGGACATGGCCTCGAACCTCGACCGCTACCTGCAGCCCTGGCCGGACGGGACGAAGGTCGCGACGTCGACGATCCTGCGCTTCTACGCGCTCAACGTCCCGTTCCTGTTCCTGCAGTCGGCGCCCTTCGTCACGCTCACCGCGGGCATGTTCACCGTCGTGCGCCTGATGAAGACGAACGAGATCGAGGCGTGCCTCGCGGCCGGGATCAGCGCCCGCCGCGCGCTGCTCCCGGTCTTCCTCGGCGGGCTGGTCGTGGCGTGCTTCGTCTTCGGTCTGCGCGAGTGGATGGCCGTCTCGCTCGTGCCGAAGCGCGACGCGATCCGGTACACGCTGACGCAGAAGAGCTACGAGCGCGTCTACGAGAAGCTCTGGCTCCGCGACCTGAACGGGTCCGTCGTGCGGCTCGGCGAGTACCGTCCCGCCGCCGGCGATCCACCCGTCTCGGAGATCCGGGACCTGCGCGCGGTGTTGCGCGACGATCGCGGCACGATCAGCATCGAAGCCGACCGCGCCGTCTGGACGCAGCGAGCCGACGGCCCCGCGTGGCGCCTCGAGAACGGCGTTCAGAAGATCGTCGGCCAGGAGTCGCGCACGCGCGAGTCGATCGAGTGGCTCGACGGCTTCGAGTTCACCCCCGAGATGGCGTTGACCTTCCAGCGCAACCTCGAGAACCCGCTCGAGCTGTCCTTCGCCGAAGCGCTCAGCCTCGCGCACCGGGACCCGGACAGCGTCGTCTACCAGACCCTGCTCCAGTACCATCTGACCTTCCCGCTGGCGAACCTCGTGCTGCTGTTGATCGGCGTCCCGTTGCTGCTCCGGCACGACCGCGGCAGCGGCGCGGAGGGCCTCGCCAAGGGCCTGCTGCTCTGCGTCTTCTTCTTCGGCTTCGACTTCGTCTTCCGGAATCTCGGGATCCAGGGCGACCTCGACCCCTTGGTCGCGAGCTGGGCGCCGGTGATCCTGTTCGGCAGCGTGGGGGTCGTGCTCTACGACTCGATCGCGACCTGAGGGCGCTCCGCGGGGTGCGCCCGGGCGCTCGTCCGCCTTGGATCGGCGGCCCCCCCGGCGCTATCCTGCCCCGGCGCGGAGGGTCGAGCGGCGCTCCGAACGCCGTCCCGCCGGAATGCCGCCCCGCGGGGAAGAACCGCGACCGACGCTCGTCCACAGCGCGCCCCGCTCCCCGAGAAGCCCGCCCATGAAGCCCAGACTGCTCACCGTCCTCGCCGCCGCCGGCCTGCTCGCCGCCTGCCAGAGCACCGAGACCAAGCCCCGCAGCAAGGACCCTGTCGCCGACCTGATCCTGCACGGCGAGTACGCCAAGGCCGTCGAGCTCTCCAAGAAGGACTACGACGCGCACCCCGGGAAGCAGCGCTACGAGGACCGGTACAAGCAGGCGACGGTGGCCTACCTGATGGAGCAGGGGCGGCGAGCCACCTTCGAGGACCTCGACGACGAAGCGCTCGTGTTCTTCGAGCAGGCGGCCGAGATCGACCCGCAGGAACCGACGATCCGGGCGTGGATCGATAAGACGCACGAGAAGCTGTCGGAGCGTTGGCTGGAGCGCGCGCTGCAGCTGCACGCCGCGGGCAACCTCGAGGCCGCGGTCAGCGCTTACGAGGTGGCGCTCCAGCACACGCCCGGCCACGCCAGCGCCGTGCGCGGCATGGTCGAGGCGACCTTGCAGATCAACTACCGCGCGGGACTCGCGGAAGACTACTACAACCAAGGCGTGCGCACGCTGCACGACTACTGGCTCGAGCGCTCGCGCCGCAGCTTCGCCGCCGTCGGCAAGTACCAGGAAGAACCGCCGGAGCGCGTCAACAAGCGGCGCGGTCAGGTCGAGTCCTACCTCGCCGACGAGCGTGCTGCCGTCGCGCTGAGCTTGGAACAACGCGCGCTGTTCGACGCCGCGCGCAACGAGTACCGCCTGTGCCTCAGCCTCGACGAGAACAACGCGGCGGCCAAGGAAGGCTTCGATCGCATGGATCGCGAGTCGCGCGCCGCCACGCTGCTGCGCGACGCGCAGATGAAGGTCCTGCGGGGCGAATTCGACAAGGCGCGCGAAGTCGTCGCGCGCGGGATGGAGCTCAGCGACCTGCAGGACGAGCACTTCGAAGGCATCCTGGCGGACATCGACACCGCGCGCGTCGAGCACATGTATCAGACGGCGCTCGATCTCGAGAAGGACTACAAGTACCGCCGCGCGATCGCCGCCTACTCGGCGTTGATCGACGAGTTCGAGTACTACAAGGACGCGCTCGCCCGGAAGGGAACGCTCGAGGACTACATCGAGAAGGCGCCGCGCTACTACGCCGAGGCGGAAGCCGAGCCCGACCCTGAGATCAAGCTGCGCCTCTTCAAGGCATCGCGCGACATGTGGCCCGAGTACAAGGACGTCGAGGACCGCATCGCGGAACTCGAGCGTCAGCTCAGCGAGCCGCAGTAGCGGTCACTCGGCCGTGCGGGCGCGTTGCGACTCGCGCGAGGCCAGCCACAAGAGCCAGATCCCCAGCAACGATCCCTCGAGCCAGGGGTGGATGCTGACGCGGCTGAAGTCGCCCTTCCAGAGGATCAAGACCTGGTAGAGGTACGGCAGCCATGCCCCGATCGTCAGCGTCCAGCCGATGCGCTTCGTGTTGACCGGCTCGGGCTCGACCAGGTCCTCCGCCTCGCCCGCGTCCTGCGCGGCGCGGTCCAGCGCGTCCAGCTGCGCGGCGGCTCGGTCGAGCACGCCCTGGTTGGCGAGCAACGCGCGGCCCTCGACGCTGAAGGCCCACAGGTTCACGGCGAGCGCGACGAGGCCCGCGATCATGTGCACTTCCGGCGGAAGTCCGAAGGCGCGGTTGCCGAAGCCCAGCACGGCCGCCGTCGCCGTGATCAGTACCGCGACGAGCGCGGCGGGGTAGGCGGCTTTCTTCGCGAAGAACTGATTCAGGTCGGTGAGCAGTTCATCGCTCAGGTTCCGCGCGCGGATCGCTTCGCGCAGCACTCGGCCCGCGATGATCGAGAACAGGATCACGAGCGAGTGCGTCGCGCCGGCCGTGATCGCGGCGGACAGACCGAGGTAGAGGTGGTTCTGTGATCCGGCGAGGCCCGCGACGGTGGCGAGCAGCAGGAGGATCGTCGCCAGTCCGGTGAGGATGGCGAAGTAGTGGATCATGCGCACAGGGGGGCTCCGTTCCGGCGGAGTGTAGCTCGTCGTACCGTGCCGCACGACTTGTTGCGGCCCCTCCACCGCTTCGCGCCGCACGAATTCGAAGCTGGGGTCAGCCGAGAGCGACCGCTGCGGGGCTCGAAGCGGTAGCCCGCACGCGGTGAGCCGTGCTGCAGCGTCGCGGTCCCGAGGCCGGGACGCGTGTGCGGCACGAAGCGGTGGTCAGGGCGCAACAAGTCGTGCGGCACGGTATGGATCGATTCCCGACATGCAGACGGGGCCCTGGGGGTGGGAACACGTTCGCGCGAAGCAAGGGGCGCAGTCGGGCTCGAGCTCGGCGCGCAGCACGCGGTGGGGGCTCGCCGGGCCCGGGACCGGCCAGGGTCCGGTGCGCGCGGCGTCCTGCGGGCCGGAGAGGCAGATCACGGGGAGTCCGACGGCGGCGGCCAGGTGGGCGGGGCCCGAGTCGCTCGCCAGCAGCGTGCCGCCGCGCTCCGCCGCCGCCGCGAAGAGTCCCGCGAGCTGCGTCAGTCCTCGCTGCTCGACCCAGTGCGCGACACCGGGGACGCGCAGGGACGCGGCGAGTCGTGCGCCGGTGTCGGACTCCGCGGGGCCCGAGACGATCAGCACGGGAGCGCCGGCGCGCACCAGCTCGGTCGCGCAGTCGGCGACGTGCGATTCCGGCCACGCGCGCGGATCGCCCGAGCGGCCCAGCGCGAGGATCGACGGCGCGGCTCGCGAGGCGAGGCGCTCGTCGAGCTGCGTCCTGCCTTCCGCGAGCACCTCCGGCGACACGGCGAGGTGCGGTCCGCTCGGGAGTGGAACTCCGGGCGCCACGTGTTCGGCGAGCGTCAGCATGCGGTCCACCGCGTGCGGTCCGCGGACGCAGCGCGGTGCGCGGTCGTTCGCGGAAGTCGCGGCGCTGCGTTCCCGCCAGTCGGCTCGGTGCGAGCCACTGCGCCGCGCGGCTCCGCTCGCCAGCGCGACCATCGCGCTCTTCCAGTTGCCCTGCGCGTCGATCGCCCAGTCCGCGCCGAAGGCTGCGAGCCGCGCGTGCAGACGGAGCCACGCCGTCGCACCGCCGCGCCGTTCGAAGGGGATGCACTCGTCGAGTCCCTCGAGGTCCTTCAGCAGTCCGGCGAACTCCGGTTGCACGACCCACGCGATCCGTGCATCCGGGTGCGCGGCGCGCAGTGCGTGGAACACGGGCAGCGCGTGGATCACGTCGCCGAGGTGCGACAGGCGGACGATCAGGATGCGGGTGGGGGGTGCCACGGGCTGCTAGGATACGCGCGGATGATCCGCCGCATATCGACCAAGTGGGTGTTGACCGTGCTCGCCGCGGTCGTGATCCCCTTCCTCGGCTTCACCTGGTACGTGGACCAGCGCATCGGCAGCCGCCAGTCGTGGGACGTCGTGCGCTACTTCATGCTCAGCATGGCGGAAGACCTCGCCACGCGCGTCGACGAGGAACTGCGCGAGCGGCGGCTCGACGTCGAGCTGTGGGCCGAGGACCCGAACGTCGAGTACGCGCTCAGCAAGCTCGACGGCGAAGTCCTGAACCTGCAGGTCGAGGACCGCATCAACCGCTACATCGAGAAGAGCACCGACTTCGACCTGCTGGTGGCGGTCGACACCGAGGGCCGTTCCGTCGTGTCGAACACGGTGACGCGCTTCGGCGAGCCGTGGCCGAAGGACCGGCGCACGGCGCTCGCCGCGCACGACTTCAACCAGGAAGACTGGTTCCACCGCGCGCTGGCCGGCGAGATCGTGCTCGTCGACCAGCACCGTCCCGCGCTCCTCTACCCCGAGCCGGAGGACGCGGAGGTGCAGCCGTCCGAGTACGCCGTCGGCATCGCAGCGCCGGTCGTGCCGGTCGAAGGCGCCGCGCCGACCGGCGTCGTTTACGCGCTCTTCAACTGGGAACACATCCAGCACGGGATCCTGGACTCGAAGAACCCGGAGAGCTCGGGGCTGCGCGGGCTGATCGGGTCGGACATCTACGCGTCCAGCTACGCGTGGCTCTGGAAGGCCGACGCGGACACGATCCTCGGGCACAAGGTCACCGCGCTCTACGGTCAGCGCGTGTCGCAGCCGCCGATCGACCTCCCGCAGCTGACGCGCGCGGCAGCCGCGGCGGAGTGGGGGATGTATCCCGAGTACCAATTCCGCGGCGAGTGGAAGAACGCCGCCTTCAAGCACTGCGCGCCGATCAGCGAGGGCGGTCTCGGTTGGGTTGTCGGCATCGGCATCGACAACGACGACATTTACGCCGCCGTCGGCGAGATGCGGCGCGTGTTGATCAAGGCCAGCGTGCTGGTGCTCGGCGTCGTCGTGCTCGTGACGGTCTTCATCGCGCGGCGCACCACGCGGCCGATCCTCGAGCTCGAACGGCACACGCGCCGCGTCGCGGGCGGCGACCTCGACGCGCGCATCGACGTCGCGTCGAAGGACGAGCTCGGGCAGCTCGCGGAAGCCTTCAACAACATGACTCAGGAACTGCGCGCGAACCGCACGCGCCTGATCCAGGCCGAGAAGGAAGCCGCGTGGCGCGAGATGGCGCGCCAAGTCGCGCACGAGATCAAGAACCCGCTCACGCCGATCCAGCTGTCCGTAACGCTGTTGAAGCGCGCGCACGACGAGGGCAGCCCCGAGTTCGAGTCGATCCTCGAGCGCACCACCGAGATGGTCCAGCGCCAGGTCGAGGTGATGCGCCGCATCGCGGGCGACTTCCACGCCTTCGCCGGCGAACAACAACCCGAGCCGCGCGTGATCGACCCGCGCGCCGTCCTCGAGGAGGTCTTCGCGCTGAACGCGGCGTGGGCGAAGGACCTCGGTGTACGCCTGCACGTCGAAGGCGAGACCGCGACCGTCTTCGCCGATCCCGCCGAGCTGCAGCGCGTCTTCGTCAACCTCGTGCAGAACGCGCTCGAGGCGATGCCGAACGGCGGCGAGCTGCGCGCGCGCTTCACGCCGCACAGCGGCCGCTTGCGGATCGAGCTGACCGACGATGGAGTCGGACTGACGCCGGAGACTCGCGAGCGCTTGTTCGAGCCCTACTTCACCACGCGCACACACGGCACCGGGCTTGGGCTCGCGATCTGCAAGCGCATCGTCACCGAGCTCGGCGGAGACCTCGCTCTCGAGCCGCGCACGGACGGACACGGCACGACCGCCGTCGTCGAACTCCCGATCCTCGAGCCATCCGCATGAGCCAGGCCTTCTTGACCGGTGCGACCGGTTTCCTCGGACGCCGCGTCGCGCGCGACCTCGTCGCTCGCGGATGGCGCGTGCACGCGTTGGCGCGACAGGGGTCCGACCGCTCGGTCCTGGCGGGTCTGCCCGTCGTGTGGCACGAGGGCGACCTCGCGAACGACGCGAGCCTGCGCAAGGCGCTCGCCTCGGCGCACGAGTTCGCGAACGGCGACCCGCTCGACGTCGTGCACATGGCGGCGTTGATCAGCTACCGCACCGGAGACACCAAGCTCGCGCGGCAAGTGAACGTCGATGGCACGCGCCGGCTGCTGTCCGCGTCGATGGCCTTCGGCGTCCGACGCTTCCTGCACACGTCGTCGATCGTCGCCGTCGGCTTCGCGGAGGGCGACGCGGTGTCGACGGAGGACCAGGCCTTCAACGGAGCGCGGCTCGGCGTGGACTACGTCGACACGAAGCGTGAGTCGGAAGAACAAGCGCTCGCGGCCGCGTCGGAGCTCGACGTGGTCGTCGTGAACCCCGGCGCGATCTTCGGGCCCGCGTCGCAGTCCTCCAACTCCGCCTACTTCCTGCGCAAGGCCGCGGCGGGGAAGGTGCGCGTCGCGCCGCCGGGGGGCGTCGCGGTCCTCGGCGTCGACGACGCCGCCGACGGCGTGGTGCTCGCGCTGACGCGCGGTCGGCGCGGACGACGCTACCTGCTCTGCGAGTCGAACTACCGCTTGAAGGAACTCCTCGCGCTCGTCGCGCAGCTCGCGCGCGCCGCGCCGCCGGTCTGCGCCGTCCCTACGCCCGCGTGGAAGCTGCTCTGCCGCGGCGTGGACCTCATCGACCGGTCGAAGCCGCAAGACCGACTCACGCCGCAGTCGATGCGCATGATCGGCGTCCACTGGCGCGCCGACGCGCAGCGCGCCCGCGAGGAACTCGGCTGGAAACCGCGGCCGTTCCCCGAGGTACTGGAGTCCGCGCTGCGCGAGATGGGCCTGCTCGACGTGCCCCCGAGAACGACGGCCGCCACGCCTTAGCCACCGAACACCATGTTGATCGCGACGCTCTGCCTCCAAGGCTCCCTGCTCTTCGCCCCGCTGCACCTCGAGGAGGAACCGCCCGAGCTGCGCTCGTTGCAGCACATCCTCATCGTGCACGACGACGTCGAGGGGCTCGCCCGCCGCCCGGGACGCACGGCGGAACAGGCGCTCGAACTCGCGGCGGACCTCGAACGTCACCTCGACGGCGGCGCGGACTTCGGCATGCTCGCCGACCGCTACTCGAGCGGCGGCCCCGGCGCGGCGATCCTCGGCAGCTTCGTGCAAGGCGCGCTGGCGCCGGAGCTCGACCGCTTCCTCTTCACGGCGGAACTCGGCGCGCACAGCGGACCGATCGAGACGCCGGGCGGCGTGCTGTTGCTGCAGCGCATCGACACGCGCGCCGCGGTGCGCGCGATCCGCGTCGACGGACTGAGCGATGCGTCTCGCGCGCGCGCCGCCGAAGTCGCTCGACGCCTGGAGGCCGGCGAGGACTTCGGCGCGCTCGCGACCGAGTTGTCGGACGACAAGGAGTCCGCGGCGCGCGAGGGTCGCCTGTCGGTCTTCGAGCGTGGACCGCGCGACGTGCTGCTCAAGGCCGCCGCCTTCGACCTGCGGGTCGGTCAGTGGACGGGACCGATCGAGTCGCCGGTCGGCCTGCATTTCCTGCTGCGCGAGGATCCTGCCGGCTACGAAGCCGCGCTGTGGGAGTCCAACTTCGCCAGGCTGCGCACGATCCTGATCCGGCACGCCGTCGCCGAGGGTGGCGGGAGCGAGCGTTCGATCGAGGACGCGCGTGGTCTCGCGCAGAGCTTGCGCGGATTGCTCGCGGAGGGTCGGTCCTTCGCCGAGCTGGCTGCGAACTTCGACGAGGACCCGGGCGGCAAGGAACGCGCGGGCGACCTCGGCTGGGTGCACCGACGCAGCCCGGGACTTCCGACTTTCTTGAGCGCGGCCTTCCTGCTCGAGCCCGGCGAGTGGTCCGAGCCGCGGTCGACGACGCTCGGCTTCGTGATCGTCCAGCGCGAGCGCTGACTACTCGTCCGCGAGCTCGTAGACGGGCGCGTAGGACCAGTGCGCCGGCGCGTCCGTGAACAGTGCGTCGAGCGCGCGGCGCGTCTCCTCGTCCAGCATCGCGCACTCGCCGAGCTCGAGCCACAGCTCGCGCGCCGTGCGCTGTCCGGTCAGCAGTCCGGGTGCCCAGCCACCCGGAAGCACGACCTGGTTCGCCGGCGCGTCGTCGACCCAACGCGCGCCTTCGGCGTCGAGCACCAAACAGCGCCCGTCGATCCCGAGCGCGACGGACGCGTCGCCGATCGCGCTCGACCACCAGGCCCGCAACGCCCCGAGCACTTCGGGCCACGCGAGCACGCGCAGCTGCGCGGCGCCGTCGAAGCGGTTGCGTTCCTGGACGCAACCTCGCGCCGCGAGCGCGATCGCGACGGGCTGCGTCGGCGCGGCGTGCACCAGCAAGCTCGCGCGTCCGTGCTCGCGCGCCAGCCTGGCGAACAAGCGCAAGCACGCGTCGACGCCGCGTGCGTCCGCCGTGGCGCACTCGCTGACCTCGAGCTCTTCGCGCACGCGGAAGCGCACGTACGCGAGAACTCTCCCTTCCGGCGCGTGGACGAGCGCGTAGCTCTCCGCGGCGTGCGCTTCCCAGTCGGGCACGCAGGCATCGCGATGTTCCGTGCCGGAGACGCCGCTGCGCGCCCTGTCGTAGAGCGCGACGAGACGCGGCAGGTCTTCACCGACGAGGCCGCGCCACTCGTCCGCCGCGGACTCGGCAGGCAAGCGCTCCGCCGTCGCGTGCACGGAGTGGAGGTCGAAGGCCGAGCCGAAGCCCAGCGGGCCGAGGTAGTCCGGGTCCCCGATCGTGACCAGCGCGGCGAGGCCCAACTCGCGCGAACGCTCGGCGGCGAGCTCGATCACGCGCTTGCCGAAGCCTTGCTCGCGGTGCGCCGGCGAGACGCCCCAGGGCGCCAGCACGCCGACGCTGAGCGGCGCGCCGCGCAGCTCGATGCGGCGCGGCAGGACGAGGGCCGCCGCGAGCGGTTCGCCGGTCGCCTCGTCCGCGACGCTGACGTGCAGGTCCTCGCGGAAGGCGGGGTGTCCGAGCGCCAGCGCGCCGACCAGCCTCGACTCACGGTTCGCGCGCCCGAAGGCGGCGTCGTGGAGGCGGAGCAGGGACTCCAGGTCGGTCGGCGATGCGGTCTGGCGACTCATGGGGCGCAAGAGGATACCTGCGCCGCCGCGGGAGGTGTCGCCGGGAGTCGCCAGAAGAGCTCGACCGCCTCGAATGCGACGCACCTCTTACGTCCGCTCGGGCGCGGACGCACGCGCCATCACTTCTCGACGAAGCCCCAGGTGCCCTCGAGCTTCGCGTAGCGGAAGCTGATGATGTCGAGCACCCAGTTGAAGCCGCCCCAGTCGGGTACGACCCGCGCGTAGGTGACCTTCATGTTCGGCAGATTCGCGTCGGAGACGTTCTCGCGCGCCTGGATCATCGCGCCCGTCGGGAAGTCGACCGACAGCAGGGTGAAGGCCTTGCCCGTCGCTTCGAAGGTACCCGAGCTCTCGGTGTCGCGGGTGAACTCGAGCGTCGCGCACGAGGTCGCGGCCGAGCAGCAGAGAATCGCGAGGAGGAGTCGGGGGACGAGCATGTGGCTGAGGGTAGTCGGGGCGGTGGGGGCCGTCCACCGCCTGGGGGAGCCCGCGTTGGTCTTCGACGCGGGGCCTCGTATCCTTGAGCGGATGGTCAGCGCCTCCGCCCCCCTGGACGAAGAACGGCACGCCGCGGCGCTCGAGGGTCACGCGCGGGCCTTCGAGACGAGCTTCCGCGCCGGCGGGCCGCCCCGGCTGTTCTTCGCGCCCGGGCGCGTGAACCTCATGGGGGCGCACCTCGACTACAACGGCGGCCCGGTGATGCCGACGGCGATCGACCGCGGCACCTTCCTCGCGGCGCGTCCGCGCGCGGATCGGCGCGTGGTCTTCGCGTCGCTGCGCGAGGCGGGACGCCAGGCCTTCTCGCTCGACGAGCTGCCCGACGAGCGCACCGGGAGCTGGGCGGACTACCCGCTCGGAGTCCTGCGCAGCACGCTGGCGCGTCAGCGCGCCGTCGGGCGCGATGACCTCGGCGGCGTCGAGATCCTCTTCGGCGGCAACTTGCCGGTGGGTGCGGGTCTGTCGTCCTCGGCGTCGATCTGCGTGGGCACGGCCACGGTGCTGGACGCGCTGTGGGAACTCGAAGAGGCGCCGCTCGAGCGCGTCGCGAGCGCGCTCGAAGCCGAGCGCGAGTTCGTCGGCGTGCAGTGCGGCATCATGGATCCCTACGCGGTCGGACTCGCGCGTCCCGGTCACATCTTGTGGCTCGACTGCAAGGACCGCAGCTGGGAACACCTGCCGCTCGACTTCTCGCACCTCTCACTCGCGGTCGCCGACACCGGAGTACGACGCGAGCTCGCGGAAGGCGCGTTCAACGAGCGCGTCGCGGAGTGCGGGCGCGCCTTCGAACAACTCGCCGCGCACGCGCTCGGTGCGACTTGTTTGCGCGACGTCCCGCCGGCCGTGCTCGAGGAACACCGCGGTTCGCTGGCGCCCAACGTGGCGATGCGCGCCGAGCACGTGCTGCGCGAGGTCGAGCGCACCTTCGAAGCGCGCGCCGCCTTGCTCGCCGGCGACGCCGCCGGTTTCGGCGGCGCGATGACCGAAGCGCACGCTTCACTGCGCGACTCCTTCGAGGTCTCGTGCGCCGAACTCGACCGGCTCGTCGAAGACGCGACGAGCGTCCCGGGCGTGCTCGGTTCGCGCCTGACGGGCGCGGGATTCGGCGGCTGCAGCGTCATCTTGCTCGAGCGCGGCGCCGAGGAGGACCTCCGCGCCGCGCTCGATGCCGGCTTCCGGCGAGCCTTCGGGAGGACCCCGAAGCTCGAGGTGTTCCACGGCGACCTGGGGCCGCGCGAGGTCGTCCTCTAGTTCAGCGCGCGCGCTCGACCGCGGCCTGCGCCGCGGAGCGCAACAGCGCGCCCGTCGGGCTCTCGCTGACTTCCACGCTGAAGGGATCCTCGAGGAACTCCAGCGCGCGCTCGGGGGCGCCGCCGAAGTAGTAGTTCGCCGCGAGCAGCAAGCGAGCGTCCTCGTCGAGGAAGTGGTCGTCGAGGTACAGCTCGAGCTGCGCGAGTTGTTTCTCGAACTCGTGCGGGTCGGTGTAGAGGTCGCGCTTGTCGAACTGCATGTCCGCGAGCTCGGGCTCGAGCTCGAAGGCGCGACGCAGCGCGTAGGCGGCGTAGTGGTAGTCACCCGTCGCGAAGAGCGCGTCGGAGAGCACCAGGTACAGCACGCCGTCGTCGGGCGACAGCTCGATCGCCTTGGCGTAGTAGTGCACGGCGCGTCCGTACTGTCCGAGCTGGAAGGCGTCGTCGCCGAGTTGCAGGTAGCGGTCCGCGGAGCGACGCAGGGCGTCGCCGGCCCCTGCGACCGCGGGCTCACCCGCGGCGCCGCCGCCCGCGACGACCTCGCCGCCGCCGTCGGCCGGGACCGTCTCTTCTTGGACGTAGACGACTTCCGTGCGGCAGACCGTCGAGCCCCAGTAGCCGTAGCTCCACGGGTACCACCATCCGGCGTAGCAATACGAAGGGTAGTAGTAGTGGTAGTACGGGCGGTACCACCACCAGCACGCGTTCCACGCCCAGCCGCTGTAGCAGGAGTAGTACGACGGGTACGTGCACCACGACGGGCGGTAGCAGTCGTCCCAGTAGCTGTTGCCGGAGTAGATGCCGATGTCGGCGGACCAGCCGCCCCCCAGGTTGATGCCGAGCCCGATGCCGACGTTCAGCGCGAGCTCGGTCGCGACCTGCGAGGCCTTGGCTTCGGAGCGGACGCGTTCGGCGAAGACGGGGTCGGCCTTGGCCTTGGCGCGGTAGGCGTCGCGGGCGTCCTTGGCGATCTCGCTGCGGCGCGCCGCTTGGCGGGCGTCCTTCTCGATCTGCGTCTTGCGGGCTGCCTGGCGCGCGTCACGCCGCGCTTCGCTGGCGCGCTCAGCGCGTTGCTCTCGATCGGCGCGCGCGCGTTCGACGCGGCGCTCGGAGAGCCGGGCGCGGTCGGGCGACGCGGCGTTCGTGCGGGAGCGCGTCGTGTCGTTGCGGTCGCGCGTTGCGTCACCGCTTTCGCGCCTCGTGGTGCGCGAGCGGTCCGCGCGTTCCGTGAGGTCGCGGCTCGTCCGCGTGCGCGAGTCGCGCGCGGAGCGCACGGCGGCGTCGCGGCCGGCGATGCGTGCGGCGTACAAGCGGTCGCGGTCGAGGGCTTCCGCGCGCTCGGTGCGCACGTCCTGCGCGTGGCGTTCGCGTTCACCCGCGTCGTAGCTGCGGGGGAAGCGCACGCGCGTCGGCTCCGGCGAAGAAGCGGGGCGCAAGTCCACGATCGGGTCGCGGTCTCGGGCGTCGGTGCTGGGCCGTCCGTAGGTCGTGCGGCCGCGCAGGTCTCCGCCGCCGGAGTTGTCGCGACCGAGCGGCGTGCTGCGCTCGGTGGTCGGACGCGAGCCGGAGAGCGCGTCGCGGATGCTGCCGGTCAGGCCGTCGGCGCGCCCGGTCGGCGGCGAGAGGTCGCGCGAGGAGTCGGCGCCGGGGCGCGCCGAGCCGGTCGCCCGCGAGCTGCCGCTCGAGCGGTCGACCAGGGAACCGCCGCTGGTGCGCGAGCTGCCGGTGGAGCGGCCCAGGGGTGAGTCGGCGCGCGGCGCGGCGGTTGGACGGGAGGTCGGACCGGCCGACGGGCGCGAGACGGGGGAGGGCGTGCTGGGTCGCGAGACGGGCGTCGAGCTCGGGCGGGAAGTCGGCGTCGAGCTGGGGCGCGAGACCGGGCTCGAAGGCCGCGAGACCGGGCTCGGCGAAGGCCGGGAGACCGGACGCGAACCGCCGACGCCCTGTCCCCCGCCGCTCGACCGCGTCGGTGTGGAGCCGCGCCCACCCCCCCGGGAGGCGCCGCGCTGGGTGGCCGAGGCCAGGTCCGCGCAGAGGCAGAGACCGAGGATCAAGCTGAGGGCGAGGGACAGGCGTCGGAACGGCATCGCGAATTCTCCGGCCCCGAAGGGCGTGGGTCGGCTGGAGACCCTCTTCAGCAAGCGGAATGCCCGGCCGCGGGCCGCGCTCCGGGGCCGTGAGGGGCCCTTCGCCCCGCCCGGTGTCCTCCGAAGAGGTCGGCCGGCGGGGTCACTCGTCCGCGGGGAGCAGGGGCAGCAGCACGCGCGCGCCGCCCGCCTCGTCCCAGCGTAGCTCGAAATCGCCCGCTCTGGCACCCACCGGCCGGCTCTCGGCGAGCCGGCGCAGGACGCCCCGGTCCAGCTGGCCGAAGGCCTCCAGCTCGCGCACGAGGGCCGGGCCGTCGGCGACCAGCTCGGCGCGCCAGCCGGGCGGCACCTCGTCGGGGGCGTCGACGCGCAGCACTAGGGCGCGGACGCGGCCGTCGGCGTCGAGCTCGAGCCCGGCCTCGGCCGCGCGCGCGCTGCCGCCCTCGCGCAGCTCGGCGGTCCACTCGAGGGCGGCCGCGAGGGCTTGCTCGCGACAGGCGACGACGTCGGGCGACGGCGCGTCCAGGGCGATCCGCCGCACGGCGCGCGCGGGGAGGTCGTGGTGCCGGAGCTCCGTCTTGCCGAGCCGGGCGGGGCCTTCCGCTCGCCGGTCGGGCGGCACGAAGAAGCAGTCGAGCAGGTCGCCGCGATGCTCGACCGCCGTCAGTTCTTCCGTCCAGACACGCCGGTCGCCGAGCCACAGCTCGAAGCCGGCGGGCCAGCGCGCGTCGGATCGCCAGCGCACGGCTTCGAAGCGCTCGCAGGGCTCGCCGTCCTCGTACGCGCTGGAGAAGCGGATGGGGCGCGCGGACGCGAGCGCGTCGGCGGCGAACTCCGCGCGCAGGGTGCCGTGCCCGACGACCTGCGCGACGCGCGCGGCGCCGTCCGGCTCCCACGCGAAGCCGTCCGGCCAGAGCAGGGCGGCGCGGCGCAGCTCGAACTGCAGCAGGGCTTGGTGCGCTTCGCGACCTTCCAACTCGTCCGAGGCGACTTCGCCCGGCGCGAGAGCGAAGTAGCGCTCGCCCGCGCGGTAGCGCAGGAGGCGCGCGCCACGCTCGCGCTCCTCGCCGATCGCGCGCAGGCTCCAGCGCGCGCGGTCCGGGAAGAGGTAGTTCGCGACCAGCCGGTGCGGGCGGTCCTCGAGACCCTCGAAGCGCAGCGTCGAGGTGGCCGTCACGAGCCGCATCCCCGCGATCGGCGCGCGCGGCGCGAAGACGATCGGCGCCTCGTCCGCGGGCTTCGCCGGATCAGCGTCCTGGACCCGCGCGACGGGCAGGAGGAGCAGCAGGCACAGGAGGGCGCAGCGCATCGCACTCCATCATAGGACGCGGACTCACTCGACGGGCATGCGGTCGACCCACTCGCGCCACTTCTCGAGGTCGAGCTCGTAGTTGCGGCCCGAAAGGGCGGCGAGGTCGTCGAGGATCAGCATCTGGCGGTTCTTCGGCGAGCTGGCGAGCGCGTCGAAGAGCAGGTGCGCGGCGTGGCCCTTCGCGTGCGAGTCCTTGGTGCCGATGTAGCCGATCGCGCGCGCGGCGGCCGAGGCGACGAGCGGGTAGCGATCGTAGAGCAGGCCGGAGATCTCGGTCAACGAGTCCGCGTCGACGAGCTGCGCGAGGATCAGCGCGCACTGCGAGCGCACCATCGGTTCCTCGTCCGTCAGGCCGATCCGCGCACTGCCCCGCGCGCAGTCCGTCTCGTCGTAGGCGCCGGCCTGCAGGACGTTGAGCAGCGCGTTCGCGGCCCCCCAGCGGTGCGCGGACTCCGGCGCCGTGCTGAGGATCTCGCACAGCGGGGCGGTGGGCGTGTCGCGGGACTGCAGCACGCCGAGCGACATCAGCGCGTTCGTCACCACCTTTGGGTTCTGGTCGTCGAGCGCCGCGATCAGCGGGCTGAGCACGTCGGGGTTGCCCGAGAAGCCGAGCGCGCCGGCCGCGACGATGCGGTTCTGCGGCGGACCGCTCTGCAGCTCGGTGATCAGTTCCAGCCGGCGCTCGTTGACCTTCTGCATCAGGTGCAGCTCGAGCAGGTCCTGCTTGCTGCGGTCTTCGCGGGTCGAGGCGGAGACGGTCTTGGTCGTCCAGGCTTGCAGCCAGCTCGAGAGTTCCGACAGGAACAGGCCGATGCTCTTGTCCTGCGGGCTGGTCGTCTCGATCGGCGTGTAGGGTTCGGCGTTCAGTTCCTCGGCCTTGCGCGTGGAGCTGCAGGCGGCGAGGAGGAGCAGGAGGAGCAGGGGCTTCGCGCGCATGGGGTCGTCGTTTCGTCGGGGTGCGGGAGGGGGACGCGCTCGCGCTCCCGGTCTTCCCTGAAAGCTGCGGGGCTTCGGCGGACCTCCGGGTCGCGGAGGCAGGGTACAATGACGGAATGCGCTGCGGCGAGCCAACTCGGGCCGCAGGACCACGCCGATGGAGATCCACGTCCTCGACGCCATGGCCCGCGAGGGCTTCGAGCAAGTCATCGCGCTGCACGACCGCAAGTCCGGTCTGCGGGCGTTCCTGGGCTTGCACGACACCTCCGCGGGGCCGGCCTTCGGCGGCGTCCGGCGCTGGCACTACCGCGACGAGCGGGAAGCCCTGCGCGACTGCCTGCGCCTCGCCTCGGCCATGTCGCACAAGACGGCGCTCGCGGAACTGCCGGCGGGCGGCGGCAAGCTCGTCGCCCTGGACCTCCCGGGGGTCGACTGGGAGCAGGCCTACAAGTACATCGGCCGCGAGGTCGAGCGCCTCGGCGGGCGCTTCTACACCGGGCCGGACGTCGGCACCGGCGCGCGCGAGCTGGGCTGGATCGCCTCCGAGACCGGCTACGTGACGCGCCCGGACGAGTCGGGCCCGGGCGAGCTGCCCGAGTCGACCGCCGTCGGTGTCTTCGCAGGGATGGGCACCGCGCTGCGCTTGCTCGACGGCGACGAGGACTGGTCGCGGCGCACCGTCGTCGTGCAGGGACTCGGCGAGGTCGGGGAGCGCTTGGCGCGGCACCTCGTGCGGGTCGGAGCGTCCGTTGTCGCTTCCGACATCGACGGGGACCGCGCGGAGCGCGTCGCGGACGAGCTGGGCATCGAGCTCGTCGACCCCAGCCACGAGCTGGACGTCGAGTGCGACGTCTTCTCGCCCTGCGCGATGGGCGGCATCGTCCACGACCTCTCGCTCGCGAGGCTGCGCTGTCGCGTGGTCGCCGGCGCGGCGAACAACATCCTTGCCCGGCCCGAACACGGCGACCGGCTGCACGAGCGCGGCATTCTGTTCGTGCCGGACTTCATCGTGAACGCGGGCGCGCTGATCCGCGGCGCGATCTTCCACCTCGAGGGACGCCGCGAACCCGTCGGTTCGATCGGCGAGCGCGTCGCCGTCGCGACGCTCGCGGTGCTCGACCGCGCCGTGCAAGAGGGACTACCGCCGGCGAGGGTCGCGGCCTTGGAAGCCGAGGATCGCCTCGAACGGCGTCGTTCGCAGAAAGAATGATCTGCGCGCGGGACTTCGCCTCCGGTCTTTCGTACTTCCAAGAGACCGAACCTCCGGCCACGTTCCGCACGCCATGATCCGCGAACTGCTCCTGCCCGTCCTGTTGTTCCCCTTGACCGTCGGCTTCCAGGCGGACGGTTCGTCGACGGGCTCCGCCGTCTCGGGGAACGACGGGAAGCCGACGGAAGCCTCCGCCTCGCGGGCCTCGCAGCTGCCCGAGGAGAGCCTGCTGATCGAGCGCGGCGAGGGGCAGCTCCCGCTGCGTATCCCGGCCGCCGAGGAACTCGAGTTCCGCGTGCTCGTCGACCTGGGCATCGGCGACGTGAACGTCGGTACGGTCACGCTCACGAGCGGAATCGAGCCCTATCGTGCCGGGTTGCCGATTCCCGGTGCGCAGGTCGGGGGCGAACAGCAGAGCGGTTGGCTGCGGAGCAACGCGCGCGGCGGACACCTCGGCTACGAGCTCGACCACGAGCTCAAGACCACCTACCAGCCGGTGGACTTCCCGCGCATCTTCCACCGCGACACGCAGACCGGCACCGAGAACCGCAAGCGCGAGATCAAGATCGGTGAGCGCGACGGGAAGACCATCTCGACCTTCCAGGACGACGGACACTGCGAAGGTTGCGAGCGCCCCGAACACGTCGTCTCGTCGACCTTGCCGTGGGGGAAGGACCACCACTGCAAGAAGTGCAAGCGCGGCGAGCACCGCGTCTGGAAGGAGATCCAGACGCGCGACGTGCCGCCGAACACCGTCGACATGCTCGGCGCGATCTACCTCTCGCGCACGCTGCTCGTCGAGGGCCTCGAGGAGACGACGGTTCCGATGCTCGACAAGACGCGCCTCTGGAACGTCACGCTGCGTCCCGGCGGGACCAAGGCGCTGAACACGAAGGCCGGCCGCTTCGAGTGCAGGGAGATCCTGCTCGAGACGACGCTCCCCGAAGGCGAGGACCCGGGCGACCGCGGCTTCTCCGGCATCTTCGGCATCCGCGGCGAGATCCACATCTGGGCCGAAGCGCTCACCGGCGTGCCCGTGATGATCGAGGGCGAGGTGCCGGTCGGCGGTCTGTTCACGCTCGACGTGCAGGTCGAGCTGACGGAACACCGCGGGACGCCGGCGGCGTTCCAGGCGCAGGAGTAGTCGCGCCGCGCGCGTTGGTACGGAACCAGGTTCCTTTCCTCACACCCGCGCGGAGATCGCAGCGCCAAGGCGCTGTGATCTCCGCGCGGGTGTGAGGAAAGGAACCTGGTTCCGTACTAACGGACCCGGTCCGGTACCAGAGTCCGCACCATCGTCACTCGAACTCGCCGCTGACCGGCAACGCGTCCGGCCGCACCGGCGACGCGACGACCGTCGCCGTGCCCGAGCCGTCGTTCAGCCGGAACTCCGTGCCGACGGCTTGGTGCCGGCGCTTCACGTAGGCGAGCACGATGCCGCCGTCGAGTTCGAATGAGTACGCCCAGCTCGTCACGACGCCGAGCGCGCGCCACTCGTCCTTCTGTTCGTCGTGGCGCTCGAGCTGCGTGCCCGGCGCGACGGGATCGTCGTGGCTCACGCGCAGGCAGACGAGGCGCTTGTTCAAGCCGCCGTAGGTGTCGATCTTCGCCACGACCTCCTGCCCGATGTAACAGCCCTTTTCGAGGCTGAACGCGGACTCGAGTCGCGCTTCCTGCGGGTAGACCGTGTCGTCGATGTCGACGCCGGCCTCCGCGGCGCACGCTTCCGCGCGCAGCGAGTCGGCGACGACGCGTCCCGCCGGGCGTGCGCCCGTGGTCATGAGCGCCTTCCAGACTGGCTGGACACCGGCCGCGCCGGCGTCGACGCGCCAAGCGTCGGAGCCGAAGCGCTCGACGTGCGTGACGCGGATCGCCGTGCCGTCCCGTTCGCAGTCGACCGACGCGTATCGCTCCGTCGGAGCCGCGACGCCGAGCGCCTTCTCGAGCACCTCGGTCGCGCGCGGACCGACGAGGCAGAGCGGCGCGTGCGCTTCGGAGACGTCCGCGAGCTCGATCGCCTCGGCGAACAGGAACATGTCGAGCGCTTGCACCAGGCGCGGCGCGTCGCCGGGAGCCGTCGAGAGCGTGAAGCCCGCCTCGGTGCGTGCGACGTCGAACAAGAAGCGCACCTTGCCTTGCGGGCTGAGCAGCATGTTGCGCACGCCCTGTCCCGGCACGAGGTCCAGCACGCGGTTCGCGAGCAGGCGGTGCAGGAACTCCGGAGCTTCGGCCCCGTCCACCCGCACCGCGCCGCGATCGCACTCGTCGAACAGCACCGCGGACTCGCGCGCCGCCCGGTACTCGCCGGGCACGTCGCCGTAGGTCAGGAGGGGAGCAGGCGTTCCGGCGGGCAGGAGGCGCGCACCGGCCGCTTCGTGCAGCGCGAGCAGGGGGGAGGCGTTCACGTCGAGCGAGGGTTTGGAAGCGCGCGGTGCGCGCGCTTCGGGCGCAGGATGATAGTCGGTGCGACTCGCGCATCGAGTGCTCGCGCGGGACTTCGATGCAGGCTCGCCGAGCTCGCCGCGAACGATCTCCCGCGCGAGTCGGTCTCGGTCCCTAGGGGGAGCAACCAAGAGATATCAAGATCGCCAGATCTCTCGCAATTCCGAGCCGGATCCAAAAAGGGCGCCGCGCCGATCCGCTCCCAGCTTGACTTGCCTTCACACCCCTGCACACTCGTCGCACCACTCGGCTCCATCCCCGCCGGGTTCCCTCTCTTAAGGTCCCCCCCCGCGATCGCTTCACGGTGCGCTCCACGCCCTTCTCGTGGACTCGCCGCCGCCGCGGTAGGAGCGGTCCGTCGAGGAGTGATCTCCATGAACTGCAAGAGTCAACGCCGTCTCGGGACGGCCATCGTCTGCGCCGCGAGCTTCCTGGGCTGGAGCTGCAGCGATCAGCCGCACGCGGCCGCCCGCCACTACAAGCTCAGCGAGAGCGTCGTCAAGGAACTCGAAGACGCGGGGTTCCGCGCGCGCGAAGAAGGCCAAGTGCTGGGCGCGCTCGAGATGCTCTTCGGAACGCCCGCCGCGCCGGGCTACCTCGTCACGAACGAGTGGTTGGACGACGGCTTCAACCCGAACTGGCCCAACTACGCGGTGGGCGACAACGGCAGCGGTTCCGTCACGGACGCGGAGTTCGCGGCGATCGTCGAAGGCAACCGGCAACGCTTCGCCGGCGTGATCGCCGAGATCGAGGCGGGCAACTTCGACGGCGTCGAGAAAGCCCTCGCGGACATCCCGCGAGGGAACCTGCTCGCGAAGCTGTGGGCCGACCTCTACGCGAGCCTCGGCGAGGAACCCAGCGCCGACGACGTCGCTGCCTTCAAGGACGACGCGAAGCTGACCTTCGAGGAGTACTACCCCTCCTTCGCCGACTCGGCCGAACTCTACCGCCAGCAGTGCCTGCACTGCCACGGCAACGAAGGCGGCGCCGACGGCCCGACCGCGCGCTTCCTGAACCCGCTGCCGCGCGACTACCGCCGCGGCATCTTCAAGTACACCGCGCTGAAGGACAAGGCGCGTCCGCGCCGCGAAGACCTCTTCAACACCCTCGCGCAGGGCATCTACTCGACGGCGATGCCGAACTTCCGGCGCTTCTCCGACGCGGAACTGCACGGCCTCGTCGACTACGTCCAGCTGCTCTCGATGCGCGGCGAGACGGAGATGCTGCTCGCGGCGAACATGGTCTCGGACGAGGCGCTGACGACCGACATGGTCCTCGAGACCTACAACGACGTCTGGGGGCGCTGGTCCGGCCAGGACGAGAAGCTGATCACCTTCGACGGTCCGATCCCGGCGCCAACGCCGGAACTGCTGCACCGCGGCGCCGAGCTGTTCAACGATCCCAACAAGGGCAACTGCTTCAGCTGCCACGGCCAGGCCGGCATCGACGAACACGGCCACAGCTGGGGCGGACGCGGCAACGGGTCCGCGGCCTTCGCCGACGTGCTCGACGAAGCGACGGGTGAACCGGTTCGCAGCCCGTGGACCGGCATGATCGAGAAGAAGGCGACGTACTCGGACGACTGGGGTCACACGATCGTGCCGCGCAACCTCGAGGAAGGCGTCTTCCGCTTCGGCCGCCGCCCGATCGACATCTACCGCCGCATCTACGCCGGCATCAACGGAACGCCGATGCCCGCGATCGGCGAGTCGAAGGACGCGGAGGGCAACCCGCTGCTGTCCGACGAGGACATGTGGGCGCTCGTCCACTTCGTTCGCTCGCTGTCCGAGAAGCACGACGGCATCGGTTTGCTCCCGCAACGCCTCGTCGCGCGCGACGACTCCGCCTCCGAACACTCCGAACACTCCGGCCACGCTCCCGCGGAGCACGGCGAAGAGTCCACCCACTGAGGCCGGGCCGGTAGATTCGGTCCGCCCACGAGGTGCGCGCCCGCACCTCGGCTCGAGTCGCCGCGCGACTCACGTTCTTCCCCATCCCTCTGGTCCCCTCCCGGTGAACGCATGCGTTTCCTGGCGACACTCCTCTTCCTGGCACTCTTGGTCTTCGGCGTTTGGTCCTTCCAGGCGGCGGAGTCCTTCGGCGCGTGGCTGCCTCCCCACGTCTCCTCCTTCGGCCCGGACATCGACGCGCTGTTCAAGCTGATCCTCTGGATGGTGACGTTCTTCTTCATCCTGACTGAGGTCGTGCTGATCTATTGCGTCTGGCGCTTCTCGAAGAAGGACCCGAGCAAGGCGCACTTCACGCACGGCAGCCACAAGCTCGAGATGCTGTGGACCGCGGTTCCCGCCGGGCTGCTGCTCGTCATCGCCTTCGCGCAGATGGGGGCGTGGGCGAACATCCGCTTCCCCAGCGCCTTCCCCGACGGCGAACCGGTCGCGGTCGCGTGGGCCAGCCAGTTCGACTGGCGCTTCCAGTATCCCGGCGCGGACGGCGTGCTCGGCACGATGGACGACTTCGAGTCGGCGCACGACTTCGTCGTCCCCGCGGGTGAGCCCGTGAAGTTCATCCTGCGCTCGCGCGACGTGATCCACTCCTTCTCGGTGCCGCAGTTCCGCCTGAAGCAGGACGCGATGCCGGGCATGGCGATCCCCGTCTGGTTCCAGGTCGACGAGGACAGGCCGGGCGACTACGAGCTCATCTGCATGGAGCTCTGCGGATGGGGTCACTACAAGATGGCCGGTAAGGTGCGCGCGCTACCGCGCGCGGAGTACGACGCCTGGGTCGCTGACCAACAGGCGCAGTTCATGAGCAACGGAATCGAGGAATAGTCCCGATGTCTTCTTCATCCTCGAGCGTGCACCCCGGCATGGGGGCCCCCGGCACGGTCCGCGTCTCTCACGATCACCACCACCTCGGCTTCTGGCGGAAGTACATCTTCTCGACGGACCACAAGGTGATCGGCATCCAGTTCATGCTGACCGGCCTGGTGATGTTCCTCGTCGGCGGCTTGATGGCGATGGCCATCCGCTGGCAACTGGCGTGGCCTTGGACCGAGATGCCGATCGTCGGGAAGCTGCTGTTCCCCGAGACCGGCAAGGTCATCTCGCCGGAGTTCTACACCATGCTCTTCACGATGCATGGAACGATCATGATCTTCTTCGTGATCATTCCGTTGCTGACGGGAGCCTTCGGTAACTTCCTGATCCCGCTCATGATCGGCGCGCCGGACATGGCGTTCCCGAAGCTGAACATGATCGGTTACTGGGCAATGGTGCCCGGTATCGGCTTCGCGATCGCGTCCTTCTTCGTCGAAGGCGGCGGTGCGTCGAGCGGCTGGACGGCCTACCCGCCGCTCTCGACGATCGAGACCGCGGCGCCCGGATCGGGCCAAGGCCAGACGCTCTGGCTGCTCGCTCTGACCTGGTCGGGCGTCTCGTCGATGACCGGCGCGGTCAACTACGTGACGACGATCGTCAAGATGCGCGCGCCCGGCATGACGCTGATGCGCATGCCGCTCACGATCTGGTCGCTGCTGATCGCGGCGCTGCTCCAGCTCTTCGCGTTGCCGGTGCTCACCGCGGCGTCGATCCTGCAGCTGCTCGACCGCGTCGTCGACACGGGCTTCTTCACGCCGACCAACCTCGTCGTGAACCAGTTCAACTCGGAAGCCGCCGGCGCCGCCGCGGGCGGGCAGCCGCTGCTCTGGCAGCACCTGTTCTGGTTCTACAGCCACCCGGCCGTGTACATCATGGTCGTGCCGGCGATGGGCCTCGCCTCGGACGTGATCGCGACGCACGCGCGCAAGCCGATCTTCGGCTACAAGCCGATGGTCTACTCGATGTCGGCGATCGCCGGCCTCGGCTTCATCGTCTGGGGTCACCACATGTTCGCCTCGGGCATGAACCCCGCGCTCGGCATGACCTTCATGGTCTCGACGATCATGATCGCGCTGCCGTCCGCCGTGAAGGTGTTCAACTGGCTCGGAACGCTCTGGGGCTCGCGCATCCACTTGACGACGGCCATGCTCAACGCGCTCGGCTTCGTCGCGATGTTCATCATCGGCGGTCTGTCAGGCATCTGGATGGCGGCGACGCCCGTCGACATCTACATCCACGACACCTACATCGTCGTCGCGCACTTCCACTACGTGGTGTTCGGCGGCTCGGTGTTCGCGATCTTCGCCGGCATCTACCACTGGTTCCCGAAGATGTTCGGGCGAATGATGAACGAGACATTGGGCAAGGTCCACTTCATCGGATCGTTCATCTTCACCAACGGCGTCTTCTACCTGATGCACCAGCTCGGCATCGCCGGCCTGATGCGTCGCACCGCGGACCCGTACGACTACGAGGCCTTCGCGCACCTGCAGCCGCTGAACCAGATCATCTCGATCTGTGCGTTCTGCCTGTTCACTTGGCAGATCTTCTTCGTCTTCAACTTCTTCCACTCGATGTTCTGGGGCAAGCGAGTCGGACGCAACCCGTGGAAGGCCACGACGCTCGAGTGGGACGCGCCCTCGCCGCCCGGCCACGGCAACTTCGACCACGAGCTCGCCGTGCACTGCGGCCCCTACGAGTACGCCTCGCCGCTCGTCGAAGAGGATTACCTCATGCAGTCGCGCGACATCGGCGCGAAACCCGCGAAGGCCTGACGCCCGCGCGCCTTCGACCCGCGTCCTCCCCGCATGAGAGTGCAGCAGAACTCGAGAGCGGCCCACCGCCTGGCGATCGCCACGGCGGTGGCCGCCGTGTTCCTGCTGCTGTTCGGCGGGACGGTCACCGGCATCGGCGCCGGCATGGCCGTCGACGGCTGGTGGATCGTCGACCGCGGCAAGGGTGACCACTTCCTGCTGTTCTATCCGGTGGGGGACTGGCTCCACAGCACGGGCAAGTTCTACGAGCACGTGCACCGCTTGATCGGCGCGCTCGTCGGCCTGCTCGCGATCGCGACGCTCTACTTCGCTTGGAAGCGCGACGGAAGGCGAGGAGCGATCATCGCCGGCGCCGTCACGCTCGGCGCGATCGTCTTGCAAGGCTCGCTCGGCGGCTTCCGCGTGCTCGAGAACAGCCCGCAGCTCGCCTTCCTGCACGGCGCCTTCGGTCAGCTCACCTTCGCGCTGATCGTCGCCGCGGCCACCGTCCTCTCGCCGCGCTGGATCGCCGCCGACCGCCGTCCGTGCAAGCTCGCGCGCTCGGTGCAACGGCGCTCGAGCTTCGCCGTCGTCGCGGTCTACGCCGCGATCACGCTGGGAGCGCTGCTGCGCCACGGCCTGCGCCACGGCGGAACCTACCAGCCGCCGCTCGAGTCGACCGAAGCGCTCGTCGTGCACGTCACGCTCGTGCTCGTCGCGACCGGTGCCGTCGTCGCCTTGATCCGCGCACTGCGCGCCACGGCGAAGCAAGGCGTCCCCGGCGGACACGACCGCTCCGCGCTCTCGGGCCTCGCGACGCGCCTCGGCTGGCTGCTCGGCATCCAGCTCGCGCTCGGCCTGTCGTCCTACGCCGTGATCTGGATCTTCGCCGGCCCGCAAGCCGTGCACGTCCACGACTCGCTCGTCCCGACGCTGCACGTGCTGTTCGGAGCGCTGTTGCTGTCGCAGGTGCTCTCCGCGGCGCTGTGGTCGCGTCGCCTGGTCTCCCGGCCAGCCGGCGCCGCCGCGCCCGGTGCGACCGCCGCTCCGATCGGAGACGCGCTGTGAGCGACGTGAAGGTCCGCACCGGCGAGCTCGGCGATCCGACGCTCGCGAGCCGCCTCTACGACTGGGTCCAGCTCACCAAGCTGCGCCTCGCGTCGCTCGTCAGCTTCGCGGCCTTCGTCGGCGCGCTGCTCGCGGAAGGCCGCGGCGGCTCGATCATGAACGCGATCGAAGCGGCGCTGTGGATCACCGCCAGCGCGGCCAGCGGCGGAACGCTGAACCAGGTCCTCGAGCGCGACACCGACCGCCTCATGGATCGCACCAAGGATCGGCCGCTCGTCGCGGGCCGCATCTCGGTGCGCAACGCGATCCTCGTCGCCGCGCTGCTCGGCGTCGCGTCGACCGCGGGCCTGTGGGTGCGCTTCAACCCGCTTGCCGCGATGCTCAGCCTCGCGAGCCTGTTCGCCTACGTCGCCGTCTACACGCCGCTCAAGCGCGTCAGCACGCTGAACACCGTCGTCGGCGCGCTGCCCGGCGCCGCGCCGCCGCTGATCGGCTACGTCGCCGTCTCGGGCGCGCTGGGCAACTGGGCGATCTCACTGTTCGCGATCGTCTTCGCCTGGCAGTTCCCGCACTTCATGTCGATCGCGTGGATGTACCGCGACCAGTACAAGCGCGCCGGCATGCAGATGCTGCCCGGCGTCGAAGGCGGGGAGTCGATCGCCGGACGCCAAGCGCTCGTCTACAGCCTGTGCCTGCTGCCCATCTCGATGCTGCCCGGCGTGTGGGGCGACGCGGGTCCGGTGTACATCGCCGGCGCGCTGCTCTTCGGCATGGCGTACGTCATCGCGTCCTTCCGCTTCATGTCCAGGCAGACGCGGCCGCGCGCCCGTCAGCTCCTGTGGACGTCCCTCGTCTACCTGCCCGCTCTACTGACCCTGATCCTCTGCGACCCGGCGGTGCGAGCCGCCGCCGTGAACTGAGATCCCCATGAGTTCATCGATCCAAGCCTACGATCCCGAAGTGGACGCTCCGGCGCACCACCACCCGATCTACGACTACGACAGCGGTCCGCCCGTCGACCGCGGCAAGTTCGCGATCTGGCTGTTCCTGGCGACCGAGGTGATGTTCTTCACCGGTCTGATCGGCTCGTACCTGGTGATCCGCATGGGGTCGCCGGCGTGGCCGCACCCGAAAGAACTGCTCGCCGTCGACATCACGGCCGCGAACACCTTCCTGCTGATCACCAGCTCCTGGATGATGGTGCGCGCGCTGGACGCGATCCAGAAGGGCGACAAGGGCGGACTCGTCAAGTGGCTCGGCTTCACGATCCTCGGCGGCTCGGTCTTCGTGGGCGTGCAGGTCTACGAGTACACCGTTCTGATCCACGAAGGCTACCTGCCGAACCGCGACCTCTTCTGGTCGACCTTCTACGCGATGACCGGCTTCCACGGCATCCACGTTTGCGTGGGCGTCATCTGGCTGTTCTGCGTCTGGATCGGCGCGGTCCGCGGAAGCTACACGCCCCAGAACTACGTGCGCGTCGAGCTCGCAGGTCTCTACTGGCACTTCGTCGACCTGGTCTGGGTGCTGCTCTTCACCATCGTCTACCTGATGTAGGGCACGCGCCCCAAGGACACTGCCATGAGTGAGACCCACGGATTCAACACGAACAAGATCTTCATCATCCTGTTCATCCTGACCGCGCTGGAGGTGGGCTGGGCGTTCATTCCCTTCCCGACCTGGGCGCACTGGGGCGGCCTGCTGGTCTTCGCCTACATGAAGGGCCACCTGATCTTCTCCTTCTTCATGCACATGAAGTTCGAGGGCTGGATCGTGAAGGGCCTGATGGTGCCGACCATCCCGCTGATGATGATCGTCGTCTTCGCGAACATGCCCGACACCTCGAGGAACGACCTGCTGGTCTACCCACTGACGACGCAGCTCGACCCGCTCGCGGGGCAGGAAGACAGCGGCGAGATCGTCGAGTTGAACCAGACGGAACGCGCCGAACTGAGTCGTGAGATCAAGGGCGCCCACGGCGGCGGCTCCGGCGGCGGTCACCACTGATCGCACACGCCGCGCCGGCTCCACCGCGGGCCCCGCACGACTCACGGCAGTCCGCACACCCCGCGGGCTGCCGTGATCGCGTTCCGCCGGTACACTCTTCGGCCATGAACGCGCTCCAGAGCCCGCTTCCGCGCCTCCTCGCGCTGCTGTGCCTCGCGCTCGCCGTGCTCGGCGGGGCCGCGCAGGCGGCGCCGCAGGACGACGCACGCATCGACGCCGCGCCCGACTCGCCCGCGCGCTTCCGCGAGGTCTCGGACTTCTCCTTCGTCGAGCGCAGCGGGCGCACGATCACGAACGCGGACCTGCGCGGCGAGGTCTGGATCGTCGGCTTCTTCTTCACGCAGTGCTCCGGACCCTGCCCGAAGCTCTCGACGAACATGCGCGCGGCGCAGGACCAACTCGCCGACTCCGGCGTGCGCCTCGTCTCGATCAGCGTCGACCCGAACCACGACACGCCGCAGGTCCTCGCGGACTACGCCGAGCGCTTCGGCGCCGACGCCGACGACTGGTGGTTCCTCACCGGTCCCGCGCAGGCGACCTACGACTTGATGCAACAGAGCTTCGTGCTCGGCGTCGAGACGAACATGGACGAGATCGCCGCGCTGCGCGTCACGCACGCGACGAAGCTCGTGGTCGTCGACGCCGAGGGCGTGATCCGCGGCTACTACGACGGCGAGTCCCCGGCGGGCGTCGCCGCGGCCGTCGCGCGCGCGAAGTGGCTCGCCGGCGGCGGCGTCGCGCCCGTCACGGGTCGCTCGCGCCTGCCGCTCGTCAACGCCTGCCTCAACGGCACCGCCGCGGCCCTGCTCCTCGCCGGCATCGTCGCGATCAAGCAGCGCCGCAAGCTCGCCCACGCGAACTTGATGCGCGCCGCCTTCGTCGTCTCGGCGGCCTTCCTCGCCTGCTACCTCTACTACCACTTTGTCACGGTCGGCGAGCAGGGCGGGACCGTGCCCTACAACGGCACCGGCTGGAAGCGCGGCTTCTACTTCTTCGCGATCCTGATCCCGCACGTCGTCGGAGCGATCGTGAACCTGCCGATGGTGCTGCGCACGCTGTGGCTCGCGCACAAGGAACGCTGGGAAGCCCACAAGCGCCTGGCGCACTGGACCTTCCCGCTGTGGCTCTACGTCTCGGTCTCCGGCGTCGTGGTCTACCTGATGCTCTACCCCTTCAATCCGCCGGCGCAGTAGAATCGACGCCATGCGACCCGCACGGATCCTGCGAAGCCTGCTGCGCCTCGGAGCCCCGCTCCTGGCGCTGGCGCTGCTCGCGCCGACCGGCTTCACCTGAGACAGCTGCAAGGAAGCGGTCGCTTCCGGTAACCAAGGCTTCTCGAACGGGCTGAACTACTCGATCCTGCTGATGCTCTCGGTCGTGATCGGCATCTTCGGCACCTTCGCGTTCCTGATCTGGAACTCGTTCCGCAAGGCCGCGGCGCAGCAGTAGTCGGGCGCGAACCGCGGCGGCGCGCGGTGGTCTGACCTCGTGTGGACGCGCCGCGCTCGAGCTCGCTGTTCTTCTGTCTCGCCGCGGGATGCTTGCTCGGCCTCGGGCTGCTGCTCGTCGGCGTCCCGCTCGGGCGAGAGCACGTTGCGGGTCGCGCGTCCGTGACGGTCGTCGACCGCGACACGGGGCTCCACCGGCTCGACGAAGGGCTCTATCCGGTCGACGCGCGGCGCGTGCGCTGGCCGCTCGACGCGCTGCCGGCCGGCGAAGGCGCGTACTGGGTGCTGCGGGCGACGGAGCCGCGCGCGGACGCGCCACGCGAGGTGCTGCTGCTCGAGGCGAGCGGCGAGGTCGCGCAGCGCCACGCCGCGCCTGGTGTCGATCGACTCGCGCGGTGCGCGGGCGGCGGCGTGCAGTGGATCGAGGCCGAGGGTGCCTCGCGCCGCTGGGTGCGCTGGTCGCGCTCCGCGGAGGTCGAGCTCGTCGGCGCGGCGTGGTGCTGGACCGCGCTCGACGGCGACTTCGCGGGCGACGCCTTAGGAAGCCTGTGGATCCTCGAGGATGGGCGACTCACGCGCCTCGCAACGCGATGCGGCACCGTAGACGCGCTGCAAGTCCTGTCCGACGGCCTGGGCGCGGTCTTCGAGGGTGGGGGACGTCGAGCCGTGCGCTTCGACCGCGCGCTGCGCGAGACGTGGCGAGCTCCGCTCGCGGCGGACGAGTTCGTGATCTGGCTGGAGTGCGGCGCACTCGTCGTCGACGCGGACCGCGCGCGCCTCGGCTCGCTCTCCCCGAGCGGCCGGCGCGTGCGCGTGCTCGACGATCCCGAGCTGCTCGGCGCGAGCGGCGGGCTCGCCTTCGGTGACGGCGCGTTGATCGCGGCACCCGGCGCGCTGCTGCACTACGGCCCCGACCTCGAGCGCCGTCCGGGGCAGGGCGGCTTCCGGCGCCTCGTCGGCGCGCCGCTCTACGCGCGATCGACGAGCAGCGCGGCCGCGGCCAGCGTCTTCCCGTCCTTCAGCTTCCCGGCGAGTACTTCGGCGGGGCTCATGCGCAGCACTTCCAACTCCTCGTCGGCGTCGTGGTCGAGCCCGCCGCCGGGGACGGCCTCGAGGTCTTCGGCGAGGTAGAGCTGGATGCGCTCCGAGCAGAAGCCGGGCGCCGGATAGATCTCGCGCAGGTGCGACCAGCGCGCGGCGCGGTGGCCCGTCTCCTCCTCGAGCTCGCGCTGCGCGGAGACCAGTGGATCCTCGCCTTCTTCGCGCCGCCCCGCCGGCAGCTCGACGATCCAGTCGCCGAGCGCGTGCCGGTACTGGCGGACGAGCAGCAGCCGTCCCTCGTCGTCGAGCGCGGCGATCGCGACGGCGCCGGGGTGGTCCACGACGTCGATGTCCTGCCGCAGTCCCGAGGGCAGACGCACCGATTCTTTCAGGAGCCGGAAGATCCGGCCCTCGTGCAGGACCTCGCTCGAGAGCAGTTCGATGTCGGGGTGGCGGTGCATGGGACCCCGCCGCGCCGGCGAGGCGTGGATTCGTACCGCTTCGGACGTCAGCATGCCAGGGTCAGTCCGCGGCGATTCGGCCCGGACGCTTCGCATTCACCCCATCTGCACCATCCGATGAAGCAACTCCTCATCGCGGGCCTCTGCGCCGCCGGACTGTTCACCAGCTGCCTCGGCCCCAACCGCGCGCACGACAGCATCACCAACTGGAACGCGAACCTCTCCGAACAACACTGGGTCGGTGAAGTCGTGTTCATCGGCTTCCACATCATCCCCGTCTACCAATTCGCCTATCTCGGCGACATCGTGATCTTCAACACGATGGGCTACTGGGGCGAGAACCCGCTCAAGGATCCGGGCGCCTTCCCCGAGGACTTCCACTCGAAGAAGGACTGAGCGACTCGCTGCTCACGAACTGCAGCAGCGCCGCGCGGCTCGATGCCGCGCGGCGCTGCGCGTTCGGTGGGGGACGACGAACGCGGGCCGCGACAGCCCGCCTCGCCTCGAGCGCTCAGCGCTCGCTGTCCTGGGGCTGCGTCTGGCGCGAGCCCGCCGGCGCCTCGCGCGCGGCGCGGTCGAGACCGGCGAGGAAGGCGACGCAGGAGTTCGCCAGGTCGTGGCGGTTGTGGTCGACCGCGAGCTGCGCGAACTTGTTCAGGGCGCGCTTCACCTTGGGCAGTTCCTTGAGGACCGCGGAGTCCTTGCGCTTCTTGCTCTCCATCCGGTCGCGGATCACGCGGATCTTGTCTTCGAGCTCGGAGATCCGTTCTTGTTCGGTACGGCGGGTGTACTTGCGCTTGGTCATGGAGGTCGGGGGGCTCGCTCGGGCAGCTGTGGAGCCGGAGCGCGGGTTCGGGGGTCTTGCGGACGGACCGCGGGTGGGGTCGGAGCCGCGCGCGTCGCCGCGCGTGGAACGGAGCTCGGGGGACGAGTCGAAACCTCGAACAGGTCGTGCCCCGGCTCAATGAACGATTGCAGGAACGCGACAGCTTTGTTCCCAGGACACCGAAGTGGCGCTCGGAAACGAATCTCGAGGCGCGGGAGAGCGACTCGCGACGATTGCGCCGCGGCCGTTCGTGCCCGCCGGAAGACGTCCCTTCAGGACTTCTAGACCGAACATTGAACTCTCGGTTCGCGGCCCGCGCCACCCTTTCCTGCGCGCGGACCCCTTTCGGCACGCCGCGCCGGCCGTGGAACGGCCCTCGGCTGGTCGAATCCGGGGCGCCGTGATATCCTCTCCGGCTTCCTCCGGACCGCTCCGAAGCCCCGCGGCACCCCGCCGCCGGTCCCCGGTCCCCGCCGCGCCCCCGCCCGAGCCTGACGTGCACGACGACATCGAGAAAGTGCTCCTCGACGAGCAGCAGATCATCGCCGGGATCGACAAGGTCGCCAAGCAGGTGACCGAGGCCTACCGCGGCACCGAGTTCACCGTGGTCTCGGTCCTGAAGGGGTCCTGCGTCTTCGCTTCCGACCTGATCCGGCGCATGCCGATCCCGCTCGAGCTGGCCTTCGTGTCGGCCTCGAGCTACGGCGACGGCACGACCTCCGGCCAGCTCGACCTCAACTTCTTCCCGGCGGAAGGCGAGATCCGCGGCAAGCGCCTCTTGCTGGTGGACGACATCCTCGACACGGGCAAGACGCTCTCGCGCCTCAAGGGCGAGTTGATGAAGCGCGGCGCCGCCGAGGTGCGGAGCTGCGTGTTCCTCGACAAACCGGCGCGACGCGCTGTCGAGTACGACGCCGACTTCCGCGCGTTCGAGGTGGAGGACCTCTTCGTCGTGGGCTACGGCCTCGACTTCGCGGGACGCTACCGCAACCTCCCGTACGTGGGCTCCCTCAAGAAGGAAGCCTACGCCGGGCTCGTCGACGGCTGAGCGTCCCGAGCTCCTGAGACCGACGGCCGGCCAGGCGCCGGTCGCACGTGCCGTGCAGCAACACCTTCTCGTCCCCTCCGAGCGCAGCGGGATCGAACTCGACGAGTTCTTGAGCCTGCAGTACCCGCTCCTGAACAAGGGCTTCCTGCGCCGTCAGGTCCGGGAGGGGAGTGTGCTCGTGGACGGCCAGCCCGGCCGCGTCTCGCAGCGCTTGAAGATCGACCAGGTGATCTCGATCGGCTTCGACGTCGAGGACGCGCCGCCCGCGCCCGCGCCGCCGCCGAAGACGCTGACGGTGCTGCACGAGGACGACGCCGTGATGGTCGTCGACAAGCCTGACGGCGTGGCGGTCGAACCGGAGCGTTGGGCGCGCGAGGCCGGTTGCGTCTCCGGCGCGTTGCTGCAGCTGGCGCTCGAGCGCTCGGGTTCGGACGGCAAGGCTCCGCTCGAGTTCCGTCCGCGCCTCGTGCACCGCATCGACAAGGACACGACGGGCTGCTTGCTCGTCGCGAAGACCATCGAGGCCGAGCGCGCGCTGCGCGAAGCCTTCGGCGACGGTCGCGTGCAGAAGAGCTACCTCGCGCTCGTCGAAGGCGAGCACCCGCTCGCGGACGGCGAGGAACAACTGCTCGACTGGCAGATCGCCGCCGACCGCAAGAAGTCCGGCAAGATGCGCGTCAGCGAGTCCGGCGGGAAACCGTCGCGCACCGTGATCCGCGTCGAGCGCCGCTTCCAGGGCTACACCTTGATGCGCGCCGCGCCGCTCACCGGACGCACGCACCAGATCCGCGTGCACCTCGCCGCCGCCGGCTTCCCGCTCGTCGTCGACCCGCTCTACGGACGTCGTACGGCGATCGCGCTCTCCGAGTTCAAGCGCGGCTACCGGCCGAAGCGCGGACGCGAAGAGCTGCCGCTGATGAACCGCCTCACCCTGCACGCGCACACCTTGCGCTTCCCCGATCTCGCCCCCGGCGCGCCCGAAGGCGCAGTCCGCGAAGTCGTCTCCGACCTGCCGAAGGACTTCGAGCGGCTGCTCACGCAGCTGGCGAAGGTCCGACCCTTCCGACGATGAAACTCAAGACCCGCCCCAACGACTTCCGCGTGGACGAGATCCTCGCCGACGGCTACTTGCAGCCGAACGGCGAACACACCGTGTTCCACGTCACCAAGAAGAAGCTCACTTCGCTGCAAGCCGCCGAAGTCCTCGCGCGCGAGCTGGGGCTCGAGCCCGCCGACGTGTCGATGGCCGGGCTCAAGGACCGCCAAGGCGTGACGACGCAGTACATGAGCGTGCCCGGCAAGAAGTCGCTCAAGTTCAACGATCCCGACCTGAAGTTCGAGCGCATCGGTTACGCGAACGAGCCCTACGCGTCGGAACACAGCCTCGGGAACGCCTTCCGCATCCGCCTGCGCGACCTCGACTCGCGCGACCTGGGACGCTTGCGCGAGAACCTCGAGTCGGTGAAGCGCGATGGAGCGCCGAACTACTTCGACGACCAACGCTTCGGCAACCTGCGCCACGGACAGGGTTGGATCGCGAAGGACCTGATGCTCGGGCGCGCGGAACAGGCGCTCGAGGCCTTCGTCGCCGCGCCCTCGACCTTCGACGACGCGCGCACCGGCGGCTTCAAGGCGGCGCTGCGCAAGCACTGGGGCGACTGGCAGGAGTGCCGCGAGATCGCGATCAAGTTCCACCAGCACCAGTCGCTCTTCGCGCACTTGAAGCGCGACCCGCAGGACTTCACCGGCGCCTTCCACCGCCTGTCGACGCGCCTGCGCCTGATCCACCTGTTCGCGTGGCAGTCGCACGTCTGGAACCGCGCCGTCGCGCTCTATCTCGCCGAGATGGCGGGCGAGGGCGGCGCGTGCGTCTCGAACGCGATCGAGGGCGCGCTCGTCTTCCCACACCGCCTCGCGGACGACGTGCGCGAGATCCCGCTGCCCGGCGAACGACTCGACAACATCGAGGATCCCGCGGTGCGCTCGTTGTTCGAACGCGTGCTGCAGCACGAGGGCATGACGGTCGACCAGTTCGCGATCGACGGCGTGCCCGGCTTCCTGCTCAAGGGCGAGCCGCGCGAGCTGTTCGTCAAGCCGGAGGAGCTCGAGCTCGAGATGCCCGACGACGTCGACTCGCGCCGTGGGCGTGCGGTGGCGGACCTCGCCTTCCGCCTGCCGCGCGGGGCCTACGCGACGCTCGTGATTCGCGCGCTGCTCGCGCAACCGGTGCGCGGCGTCGTCGATCCGTGGCGTCAGGGCGCGCTCTCCGCCTACGACGGCGCGCCGACGCGCGACGATCGACACGGCCGCAACCAGGGCGCGCCCGGCGGGCGCCGCGACGACCAGCGCGGCGGACGACCGGGGCGTCAGTACAGCGGACGCAGCGAAGCGCGCGGCGGCTACGGCTCGGGTTCCAAGGGCGGCGGCCGCGGGCGCGCGAGCGGTCCGTGGCGCGGCGACGGCCGGCGCGACGGAGGCGGACGCGGACGCTACGACGCGGCCGCCTCGAGCGACTACCGCGGTCGCGAGGAGCGCGGCGGACGCGAGCAGGGCGGCTACCGCGAGCGCGAGGAGCGCGGAGGCTTCGTCGGCGGACACGGCGGACACGGTGGCTACCGCGGCCGCGACGAACGCGGCGCCGGTCAGGGCGGCTACGGTCGCGACGACCGCCGCGAGCGCCGGGACTTCCGCGGGCGCGACGACCGCGGCGGCTACCAGCAGCGCGAGCGCGACGACCGCGGCGGATACCAGCAGCGCGGGCGCGAGGGAGCGGGCGGCTACCAGCAGCGCGGACGCGACGACCAGCCGCGCGACGCGGCGCGGCCAGCTTCCAGCGACGCGAGCGACGAGCGGGGCGGCCGCGGCGGCTACCGCGGACGCGAGGACCGGGACGACCGCGGCGGGCGCGACTCGGGCGTCGGCTACCGCGGGCGCTCCGAGCGCTCCTCCGGCGGCTACGGCGGCCAGGGCGGCGGCTATGGCGGACCGCGCCGCGAAGGCGGACAGGGCGGCGGCTACGGCGGAGCGCGCCGCGAAGGCGGCCAGGGCGGCGGCTACGGCGGAGCGCGCCGCGAAGGCGGCCAGGGCGGCGGATACGGCGGAGCGCGCCGCGAAGGCGGCCAGGGCGGCGGATACCGCGGGCGGCGCGAGGGCGGCGGAGGTCGCTCCTCCAGCGGCTTCGGCGGCGGCCGCTACCAGGGGCGCGACGAGCGCGGAGCCCGCGGGGACGCGCGCGGGAATCGCGGCTGGCGCCACGAAGAACCGGGCAAGTTCAAGCGCTACGTCGCCGAAGACGACCGACGTCGTGCCCGCGGCGAGCGTCCGCGCCTCGACCGCGATCGCTCCGAGCGACAGGACGACTGAGCCCCTTCTCGAACGGCGCGGCTCCCTCATCGGGGGCCGCGTGACTCTTCCTCGCGCCGAGCCGGCGCCCCACGAGCCGCGCGCGAGCGCACGAGCGACCAGCAGCAGACATGAGCAACGGACACGTAGTCGGAGTGATCGGTGGATCGGGCCTGTACGACATGGAAGGCCTCGAGGACGTTCGTGAGGTCAGCCTCTCGACGCCCTTCGGCGCTCCCTCGGACGCGTACGTCACCGGCGTGCTCGACGGCGTCTCGATGGTCTTCCTCCCGCGCCACGGTCGCGGTCACCGCTACAACCCGAGCGAGATCAACTTCCGCGCGAACCTGTGGGGGATGAAGAAGCTCGGCGTCGGCCGCATCCTCTCCGTGTCCGCCGTCGGCTCGATGCGCGAGGACATCGAACCCGGTCACTTCGTGCTGATCGACCAGTTCATCGACCGCACGCGCCACCGCGCCGACACCTTCTTCGAGGACGGCTGCGTGGCGCACGTGATGTTCGCCGATCCGATCTGCGAGGAGCTGCGGCAGATCCTGCTGAAGGCCGCGAGCAGCATCGGCGTCCGCGTCCACGACGGCGGCACCTACGTGAACATGGAAGGTCCGCAGTTCTCGACGCGCGCCGAGTCGAAGCTCTACCGCACGTGGGGCGTCGACGTGATCGGCATGACCAACCTGCAGGAAGCGCGGCTCGCGCGCGAGGCGGAGATCAGCTACGCGACGATCGCGATGGCGACCGACTACGACTGCTGGCACGACAGCCACGACGACGTCTCCGTCGAAGCCGTGATCCAGATCATGCACAAGAACGTGGAGGGCGCGAAGCGCCTGATCCGCGCCGCGGCGCCCCAGGCGGCCGCGCTGGAGCGCACCTCTTGCGACGACGCCCTGCGCAATGCGATCATGACCGCGCCGGATCGGATCTCGCCGGAGGCGCGGACTCGGCTGGCGTTGTTCCTCGACAAGTACCTCCAGGACTAGACGCGTCCCGCGAACGCGGGGCAGGCTCGAGATGATCCGACTGCCAAGCCCTGCCCGACTCCTCCTGCCGACCGCGCTGGCGGTCTGCGCGATCGTCGCCTGCAACAGCTCGCCGGGGCTGCCCGAGCCCGAGGACCTCCCGGGCTGGAACGGAGAGGAGGAGCCCGCCGAGCTGAGCCACCGTGGGCCGCGCGTCGACCTGCAGGAAGCCGGGCCGTACCGCTTCGTCGAGAAGCTCTACGACCGCTTCGACCAGACGCGCGCGATGGACAACGTCGCGTTCCTCGACCGCCGCGTGCGCACGCCCGGCAGTCGCGACTACGACGAAGTGCTCGACCACTTCGCGGAACAGCTCAGCGCCGCCGGCTACGGCGAGAACGCGCGCTTCGAGCTCGAGTGGCTCGAGAGTGAGCTGCCCGGTCCGTCGTGGCGCCCCGTGAAGGCGCGCATCGCGGTCCAGCTCGAGGAAGGCGGCGAGCGCGAGCTGCACGCCTTCGAACAACGGCACGACGTCGACCGCGTGATGCTGCCGCGCAACGCGCCGAGCTGCGACGTCACGGGGACCGTCGCGTTCAGCCTCGACGAGCTGAGCGAGGGCGAGATCCTGTTCACGCGCACCGCGCTGCGCGCGGACCTGGTCCAGCGCGCGAAGGCCAAGGGCGCCGCCGCCGTCGTCTCCGCCGCGCTCGCCGGCTACAACGAGGACTTCACGCACGGCAATCGTCACCTCGACGCGATCCAGTACCGCGAAGTCGACCCCGGCACGGACATGCCGGTGATGCAGGTCTCGCAGCGCTCGTACGAGCTCGTCGAGTCCGAGCAGATCGCGCGCGGCAAGGTGCGGGTCAAGCTGGAGGCCGAAGTCGAGTTCGGTGAGCCGACCGTGCGCACGCTCGTCGCGACGCTCGTCGGCCGCGAGCCGGTGGACGAAGCCGTGCTGCTGCTGAGCCACGTGCAAGAACCCGGTGCCTCGGACAACGCCAGCGGCGCCGCCGGCCAGCTCGAGAACGCGCTCGTGCTGATCGAAGCGATCCGCAGTGGCCACGTCGAACGACTCTCGCGCTCCGTGGTCTTCGTCTGGGGCATGGAGTTCGAGGAGAGCCGCGTCTGGCTCGAGCGCACGCACCGCAAGCCGATCGCGGCGATCAACGCGGTGATGGTCGGCAACTCGCGCACGCGCACCGGCGCGCTGCCGCTGCTCGAGCGCTACCCCGATCCCGGCGCCGTCGCCGTCATCGCGCCCGACCAGCACACGCTGTGGGGCGCGGGCGACGTCGATCCCGAGTGGCTCGTGCCGAACGGCATCTCGGTCGTCGCGCGCTGCGCGCTCGTCGACGTCTCGCGTCACGTCGGCGGCACGTGGGAGACCTTCGAGAACCCGTGGGAAGGCGGCACGGACCACGACAACCTGATCAAGGCCGGCATCCCGACGGTGCTGCTCTGGCACTTCCCCGACTTCACCTTCCACACGAGCCTCGACCGCTACGAGATGGTCGACGGCGACGAGCTGCAGCGCATGAGCATCGCCGCGCTCGCCACGGGCCTCGCCATGGCCGACCCGCGACCGACGGACCTCGACCGCTACTTGCAGAGCATGGTCTTCGAGAAGCGACTGCGCGTCGAAGCCGCGACCGCGGCGGATCGTCCGTTGGTGGCCGAGGCGTGGATGCAGTGGTCGCTCGGCACACAGGCTTGGTTCCGCGCGCACTGCCTCGGCATCGATCTCCCCGCGGACGCCGCGCTGCCGATCGACGCCTCCGAGGGCCTCGAAGAGTCGCAGTTCGACGCCGAGGAAGCGATCTTCGAGGGAGGCGAGGAAGGGTACTGAGCGAGTGCCGAGGGCTGCTCCGCCGGCGTCGGTGGAAGATCGGCCCCGCGCCGCGCCTCCCGCACGGAATCCCCACGCGGGTCCACCGCACACCCCGGCATGATGCGCAACTCGATCCTCTGTGCGGTCCTCGCGGCGCCGCTCTACCTGAGCGCGGACGCGGGCGAGCCGGAAGCCTCCCCGCACGCGGTGCTGTTGGAGACCGCGGACCACGCGGGCCCGACCGTGGCCCCCGGCGAATCCGGCCCGGCACGCTTCGCTGCCGCGCTGCATCGCGGATTCCGCACGGACCGCGCGATGGACCTCGCGAGCTACATCGACGGCTACTACCGCACGCCGGGCGGCGAGGGCTACGACAAGGTGCTCGACCGCGTCGCGCGCGAACTCGGGACCGCCGGCTACGGCGACGCCGAGGGCTTCAGCCTGCGCTTCATCGAGACGCCGATGATCACGCCCGCGTGGACGCCGCGCTCGGGCAGCTTCGAGGTGCACCTGCCCGGCTGTCCGCCGCTGCCGCTGCACCGCTTCCGCCATGCGAGCGACACGGATCGCGTGATGCTGCCGATCCACGCGCCCTCGGCGGACGTGCGCGGTCCGCTCGCGCTCTCGCTCGACGACGTCGTCGAAGGCTCGATCCTCGTGACGACCGACGACCTGAACCGCCGCACGATCGACGCCGCGCGGCGCAAGGGCGCGGTCGCCGTGCTGTCGTCCGCGGTCTTCGACTTCACGGTCGACCCGACGGGCGGCGACCGTCACCTCGACGCGATCCAGTTCCAGAGCGTCGCCGCGGGGACGGAGACGCCGGTCGGCAAGGTCAGTCGCCGGACGCAACAACTGCTCGCGGGCCTGCTTCAGATCCAAGGCTCGCTCGAGGTCTCGTTCCGCGCGGAGGTCTCGCTCGAGGTGCGACCGCTGCGCACGCTCGTCGCGGAGGTCGTCGGCTCCGAGCGGCCGGACGAATGCGTCGCCGTGGTGAGCCACGTGCAAGAACCGGGAGCGGGGGACAACGCGAGCGGCGTCGCGGGGCTCTGTGAGTCGGCCGGCGCGCTCGCGCGCGCGATCCGCACGGGCGAGCTGGAGCGCCCGTCGCGCAGCCTCGCGTTCGTCTTCGGCGACGAGATGCGCCAGTCGGCGATCTTCCTGAAGGACACCTCGCGCACCGTCGTCGCCGGCATCTCCGCCGACATGCTCGGACAGTCGACCGCGGCGACCGGCGCCGTTCCGCTGCTCGAGCGCACGCCCGACCCCGGCGCATTGCACACGCTTCCGCCGGACGCGCACACCGCGTGGGGCGCCGGCAACGTGACCGCGGAAGACCTGGTGCCGAACGGCGTCGCGGTCGTCGCGCGCTGTGCGCTGCGCGACGTCGCCGGCGTCGAAGGCGCGTGGAAGACCGCCGAGAACCCGTGGGAAGGCGGCAGCGACCACGACGTGTTCATCTCGTACGACATCCCCGCCGTGCTCTTCTGGCACTTCACCGACTTCACGTACCACACCGGACTCGACCGCATGGAGATGCTCGACTCCGCGGAGCTGCGGCGCATGTCGACCGCTGTGATGTCCTGCGCGCTGGCGCTCGCCGATCCGAAGCCGGCCGACCTCGAACGCTACCGCGGCAGCCTCGAACTCGAGCGCGAGATGCGCGTCGCCTCCGCGCGCGCCGTGGGTTCGACCGAAGCCGAGACGCTCTGGAACACGTGGTGCGACGGCGTGGGCGCCTGGTTCGACGACTTCTGCGCCGCTCCGTCCGAGGACGACTGAGTCGTCCACCCCCCCGACGACACGACGAAACACCCGATGACCCGACTTCGACCCCGCTCGTCAGGCGAACTCGACCGCCGCTCGTTCCTCGGACTCGCCGCCGGCGCCGCGGCGCTCGGATGCCAGACTTCGCCCGCGCGCGGAGCGACGTCGGCCGCGGCGCAAGGCGGCCCCGTACTCGTCGGCAGCGCGAACGCGATCGCCGGCATGCGCCTCCACTACGACGAACTCGTCGCGGGCGGCGCGCCGCTCGACGTCGCGATCGAGGTGGTGAAGGTCACCGAGGCCGACCCCGACGACCTCTCCGTCGGACTGGGCGGACTGCCGAACGAGGACGGCGTCGTGCAACTCGACGCGGCGGTGATGGACGGCGAGACGCACAACTCGGGCGCCGTCGCTTGCATCGAGAACATCCTGCACCCCTGCGAAGTCGCGCGGCTCGTGATGGAGCGCACCGACCACTGCATGATCGTCGGCCGCGGCGCCTACGACTTCGCGCGCGCGCACGGCCACCCGCACACCGAACTGCTGCTCGAACCGGCGCGACAGCTGTGGATGGAGTGGAAGGAGACGATGTCCGACCAGGACGACCGCCTGCCTCCCGCGCCGAAGACGCCCGAGCACGTGCTGCGCGGCAAGACGGTCGACGGTAAGCCCGTTGCCGGACTCGACCTCTTCGGCGCCGATCGGCCGACCGGCACGATCCACTGCTCCGCGCTGTCCACGGACGGCCGCGTGGGATGCACGACGACGACTTCCGGCCTCGCCTGGAAGATCCCCGGTCGCGTGGGGGACTCGCCGATCCTCGGCGCGGGGCTGTACTGCGACGCCGAGGCCGGCAGTGCAGGTGCGACGGGCCGTGGCGAGGCGGCGATCCTCTGCAGCGGCAGCCACACCGCCGTCGAGATGCTGCGCGCCGGCAAGTCACCGCTCGACGCGGGCATGGAAGTCCTGCGCCGCGTCACGAACCAGGCGCGCCGCGCCGCGCGCTGGCAGCCGAGCCTCGTCGACGCGAACGGCACGCCGACCTTCAGCCTGCGCTTCTACGTGCTCGGACTCGACGGCCGCTTCGCCGGCGTCAGCCTGACCGCGCCAGGTCAGTACGCGGCCGCGGACGAGAACGGCGGGCCGCGCCTCTTGGACCTCGAGGTTCTGCACGGCTGAGCCGGGCGCTCAGCGCGGGTCGGCCATGGCCGCGTCGAACTCGGCGCGCGAGATGCCGCCGGACTCGTCGGTGTCCATGATCGCGATGACGGCGCGGATGCGGGTCTGCACCTGCATCGGCCGCAAGAGCTCGTCGAGGTCCGTGTTCGTGATCTCGCCGTCGAGGTCGAGGTCGAGCCGCCGGAAGTGCGGGATCGGCCCCGCGATGAAGGGGGGCTGGCGCGTGGCGCCGTCCTCGAGCGTGCGCAGCTCGGAGCGGCCGAAGAGTTCCTCGACGCTGGCCGCCGGTTGGAAGTCGGCGCCGCGCGCGAAGGCCGCCGAGTCGAACTCGGGGAGCTCGACGGGACCTCCCTCGGGGTCGGGCTTCGGCGGCGGGAACTCGCCGACCTTGCGCACGGTCATCTCGAACAGCTCCTGGAACTCGCGGGCGTCGATACGGCCGTCGGAGTCCGTGTCGATGCGCGCGAAGCGGTCGCGGTCGAGGCTCAGGCTCTCGCGTCCCTCACGGTAGCTGATCCAGCCGTCACCGTTGTAGTCGGCGATGTTGAAGTAGGCCGCGCCGAGCTCGACCAGCTCGGGCGCGAGCGGTTCGCGGCCTCCGCGCTGGTCGCGTCCGGCGCCGCCCGCGTCGCGACCGCCGCTGCGTCCGCCGCGGTCGGGCGGCCCGAACAGATCGCCTCCGCGGCCCTGGGAAGCGGGGAGGGCGCTGCCGAGGACGAGCAGGCCGAGGGCGACGGGGAGGGCGAAGCGCATGACGGGGATCAGCCTAGCAGCCCGCCCGAAGAAGTGCTTCGGATGCCGGGGCGGCAGCATCCGCCCCGGTGCGGTGCCTGGAAACGCAGGCGAATCGGTGGATTCGGCGAGGCTTTCAGGTGCCGCACCGGGGTGGATGATGTCGTCATGGCGCCGAATGACCTCTCGGTCGGGCTGCTAGGACAGATCGGGCGCGCGCGGGACCGGACCGAAGCAAAAGCCGCGTCAGGGCCTCAGGAAGCGAGCTCGAGCACGCTGGAAGCGACCCGCTCGAGCTGCTCCGGCGTCAGGAAGGGATGGATCGGCAGGCAGAGGATCTCGTTCGAGAGCTGCTCCGCGTGCGGGAAGTCGCCCGGGCCGTAGCCCCACGACGCCGCCGCTTCCTGCAGGTGCACCGGGCGCGGATAGTGGATCGCCGCGAAGATCTTGCGCTCGTGCAGACCGGACAGCACGCGGTCGCGCGCACCGTCGCCGGAGACGCGGACGCCGTACTGGTGGTAGGCGTGCGTCGAGCCGGGCGCGACGGTGAGCGGGCGAACGACGTCGGAGCCGGCGAAGAGTTCGTCGTAGCGCTTCGCGTTCGCGCGACGCTTCTGGTTCCAGTCCTCTAGGTAGGGCAGCTTCACGTTGAGGATCGCCGCGTGCATCGCGTGCAGGCGCGAGTTCGTGCCGACCATCGCGTGCTGGTACTTCGCGGAGCTGCCGTGGTCGCGAAGGCGCTGCAGCGTCGTCAGCACCGCGTCGTCGTTGCAGAGGATCGCGCCGCCTTCGCCGGCCGTGCCGAGGTTCTTCGTGGGGTAGAAGGAGAAGGCCGCGGCGTCGCCGACCTCGCCCGCGCGCAGTCCGTCGCGTTCCGCGGCGTGCGCTTGCGCGGCGTCCTCGAGCAGCTTGATGCCCTTCTCGTCGGCGAGCTTGCGGTACGCCTTCAGGTCGACGAGCTGGCCGTAGATGTGCACCGGCAGCACGCAGGTCGTCTTCGAGTCGCACGCGGCGCGGGCGGCGTCGACGTCCATCAGGCCCGTCGCGGGGTCGATGTCGGCGAGCACCGGCTTCGCGCCGATCCACGCGATCGAGCCCGCGCTGGCGAAGAAGGTGAACGGGCTGGTGACGACGTGGTCGCCCGGTTCCACGCCGAGCGCCTTCAGCGCGAGGATCAGTGCGTCGGTGCCGGAGCCCACCGCGACGCCGTGCTTCGCGCGGTGCGCCTGCGCGAAGTCGCGCTCGAAGGCGGCGACTTCCGGGCCCAACACGTAGGTGCCCGAGTGCAGGGTCTTCAGCACGGCTTCGTCGAGCGCCGAGCCCAGCTGGGCACGTTCGGCGACGAGGTCGACGGGCGGGATCGGGGCGTCGGTCATGGCGGGGGTGGTCATTTGTACTGGCGGATCTCGCCGCTCTTCAGCTTGCCCATGTAGTCGTCCAGGTCGTTCTTCACGCCGCCGGACAGGATGAGGACGCCCAGGATGTTCGGGAAGGCCATGCCCAGGATCATCAGGTCGCCGAACTCGAGTACGTTCATCGAGGTCACGATCGAACCGGCAAAGGTGCAGGCCAGGAACAGCAGGCGGTAGATGATCGAGGAACCGTCGCCGAACAGGTAGGCCCAGCAGCGCTCGCCGTAGTACGACCAGGAGATCATGGTCGAGAAGGCGAACAGCATCACGGCGGCCGAGAGGACCATCGGGAACCACGGCATCTCGTGCGAGAAGGCCGCGGCGGTCAGGCCGGCGCCGTCCGCGTTCGCGCGGAACTCGGCGTAGTCGGGCGAGGCGTAGGCCCCGGTGATCACGATCACGAGAGCGGTCATCGTGCAGACGACGATCGTGTCGATGAAGGGCTCGAGCAGTGCGACGATGCCTTCGCGGACGGGATAGGGCGTCTTCGCCGCGGAGTGCGCGATGGCCGCCGAGCCGACGCCGGCCTCGTTCGAGAAGGCCGCGCGCTTGAAGCCCTGCACGAGCACGCCGAGGAAGCCGCCGTACATCGCCTTCGCGCTGAATGCGCCGGCGAAGATCGTTCCGAGCGCGTCCGGGATGTGCGCGGTGTTCTTGAACAGCACGTACAGCGCGCCGAGCACGTAGACGCCGCACATCAGCGGCACGATCTTCTCGGCCGTGGCCGCGATGCGCTGGATGCCGCCGAGGATCACGATGCCGACGAGCACGGCCATGATCAGGCCGTAGATCCAGTTGTTCGGTCCGGCGGCCGTCGCGAAGGACTCGACGATCGGCGTCGCCTTGGGCGACAGGAAGGAGACCGAGCCCTTCAACGCGTTGAGCGACTGGTTGACCTGGAAGGTGTTGCCGCCGCCGAAGGAACCGCCGATGCAGAGGATCGCGAAGAAGACGGCGAGGAACTTGCCGAGTCCGCCGAGGCCCTTCTCCTTCAAGCCGTTCGACAAGTAGTACATCGCGCCGCCCATCACGCGGCCGTCGGGACGCACTTGACGGAACTTCTGTCCGAGCGAGCACTCGACGAACTTCGACGACATGCCGAGGAAACCCGCGGCGATCATCCAGAAGGTCGCGCCCGGCCCGCCGAGGCTGATCGCGATCGCGACGCCGGCGATGTTGCCGAGGCCGACCGTCGCGGAGAGCGCGGAGGCGAGCGCCTGGAAGTGGCTGACTTCGCCGGCGCCGTGGCTCTCGGGGTTGTCGTACTTGCCCTGCACGACCTTGATGGCGTGCTTGAAGCCGCGCAGGTTGATGAAACCCATGCGGAAGGTGAAGTAGACCGCGCCGAGGATCAGCCACAGCACGGTGAGCGGGATGCCGGCGCGCTTCGCCGAGAGCGTTGTCTTGCCGCCGGCGCCCGCGGGTCCCGCAGCGACCTTGACGGCCATGCTCTGCGAGCTGTCCTCGACGCTCGTTCCGGTCTTCGCGGACCAAGCGGCGCGCAGAGCGGACTCGAGCGCGGCGCGCCGATCCTCCGTCGTCCCGGCGGGCAGCTCGAGCTGGACCGCGGCCACCTCGACGTCGAAGGAGGCGTCCTGGAACAGCGAGTCGACGAGCACGCTCACCTGCGCTTCGTCCGCGACGCCGTCGGCGACCGAGGTGTGCGTCTTGCCGCCGACGTCGTAGAAGAACACCGACCCGATCCAGCCGTTCAGCGTCCCCGTCGCGTGGTCGACCTTGTCGAGCAAGCCGGGCCCGGACGGCTCGGCCTCCCTCGCGGTCTCCGCCATCGGCTGCGCGTCCGTCGCCTCCCGGGCGCTCGCGGAGTTCGCACCGAGCACCAGCAGGAGCAGGGGCGCCGCGATCGAGAGGACGAGAGGGAGCAGTCGGCGCCGAGCTTCGCGCATGGAGAGGTCCTGGGCTGGGGAGGGACGAGCCGTGGGCGGCAGATCGTGCCAAGCACGCCCTTTGAGTGCAATTGCGGCGGAGTGGGCGGGAAAGGCGGCGCCTCTCGTGCAATCATCCGGCCCGTCCCACGCAACTCGCAGGATGCTCTCCATGTCGATCCAAGCCGCCCTCGTCGCCCTCGCGCTCGCCGCCCCCCAGGAATCCGGCACCGACTCCGCCGACGTCTGGTCGCAGGCCGAGCTGGAGCGGGTCACCGAAGAGATCCGCCTCGACCTCGAGGAGCTGCGCGGCGACACCTTCCGGCGCCCGGTCACCGTGCGGGTCACCGACGGGGCGGGCTTCCTCGAGCACGCGAAGGAGCGCGTCGAAGCCTTCACCACGGAGGAGCAGTGGGCGGCCGACGGCTTGGAGGCGAAGCTGCTCGGTCTGATCCCCGCGGACATGGATCTGCTCGCGACGACCTACGAGCTGCTCGAGAGCCAGGTCGGCGGCTTCTACGACCCGGGCGCGGACACCTTCTACTTGATGGAGAGCTACACCGGTGGCTTGGCGCGCGTGATCCTCTCGCACGAACTCGTGCACGCGCTGGACGACCAGCTCTTCGACCTCGACGCCGGCATGCGCGGCCGCGTGAACTCGGCCGACGCACTCTTCGCCTACCAAGCGCTGTGCGAGGGCAGCGCGCAGCTCGTCAGCACGCGCTGGGTGCTGCGCAACGCCGGCACCTTGAGCCCGGCGGACCTGGAGAAGGCGAGCCTTGGAACCGAACAGCTCGCCGGCGCGCCGGCCTACCTGTGGAAGCCGCTGCTCGGCGCGTACCTCGCGGGCAACGACTTCCTCGACAAGGGCTACCGCATCCGCCGTCGCGAGCTGCGCAAGGAAGCGAGCCAAGGCCGCACGATCGCCGAGGCCTTCGAGAACCCGCCGCGCTCGAGCGAACAGATCCTGCACCCGGAGAAGTACTGGTCGAAGGACGCGCGCGACGAACCGCAACGCGTCACGCACGGCGTCGCGCCGGAGGGCTGGACGGAACGCGGGCGCACGACGCTCGGCGAGCTGACCCTCGCGATCCTGGTCGACGACGCAGCCGCCCTCGCCGGCCCGGACCTGACCAACCCGCGCTCGCTCCTGAGCCTGCGCTACACCAACGCCGCCGCCGAAGGCTGGGGCGGCGACGAAGTCGTCCTGCTCACCAAGGACGACGCGAAGGTCCTGCAACTCTCGACGGTCTGGGACACCGAGGCCGACGCCCAAGAGTTCCACGACGCCCTCGCATTCGCCGAACTCCGCATCCGCGCCGTCGTCGACGCCCTCGGCGACCCCGCCGGAACCAACCTCCGACTCGACCTCCCCGCCCGCCGCGTGACCTTCACCAGCTTCGCCGGAATCAACGCCGAAGACGCGGCGGCGATGCTCGCGCAACTCGACGTCACCGTCGAACTCCCGACCCCCGCCGAGTCCGAACAACCCGAGCCCGCCGGCGCGAAGTAGCCCGTTCCTTCTCTCGGCCGAAGGCCGTCCTCAGGCTGGAAGCCGAGCTTGCGCAAGAACCGCACCGACGAGGCTCGAGCCGAAGGCGCGCTCCAAGAAGCCTCCCACGAAGTTCACGAAGGGAAACGAAGAAGGACGAACCACGCGCAGGCGAGTTCGAACCGACAGCTGAGTGCCCTTACGAATCTTCGGCGCGCCGGAGGCAGCAGACCATCCGACGGCTTCGCGGCCTGCGGCCGCGAACGGCCCGTAACTCTCTCGGCCGAAGGCCGGCAGGGGGGGCACTTTGGAGGCAAACGGTCGACGCCGCTTCTGATCCGTCGACCGCGCGGGATCGTGGTTCGTTCTTCTTCGCGCCTTGTCGTGAGCTGCCCGGGGGCGGCAAGTTGCTTGCGCGTCGCGTGCCGCAGAATCCCCTCTGCGACCTTCGTGGGAAACTGAGGGCTCGACCGCACGAGCGGCTGGAGCCGCCCGCGCCATCCAGCACAGCGCGCGCGAAGTCGCGAACGAGAACGAACGACTCTCCGGCGACTTCGAGCCGAAGGAGCGTTCCTCGACGGCTAGCGGGGCTTGAAGGTCGCCGCGTCGACGATCGCCCAGAGGTGCACGAGGGCGCCGAAGGGCCAGCCGACGATGGACCAGTAGAGCACGCCGACGGTGACGAAGAAGAAGGCGGCTCGCAGCAGGCGGGCTTGGAGCAGTTGGCCGAGGCCGGGGATGAAGAAGCTCGCGAGAGCCGAGATCACGCTCCCGGTACTGCCTTGTGTCGAGTCGCTCGTGGTCATCGCTCGGTCGGTGGGATTCGTGGGCGTTCGTCTTCGTCAGCGTCAGCCGAAGTGGCGGCGGGCGCTGCTCGCGGGGCCGGGGAGGCCGCCGGTGATGCGGCCGAGGAAGAGGAAGCTGCCTTCGATGCGCCAGCCCGGGCGCGGCATGCGCAGGCCGTCGCGTTCGAGTTGCCACGGGCTGACGAAGACGTGCAGGCTGCGCTCGGGTGCGTCGCACTCGAGCAGCATCACCGGCAGCTCGGTGATCGGATTGCGCGCGTGCCGGATGCTCATCACGCGCAGCGACGCCTCCATGCATCCGCCGGGGGCGTTCGGGCCGCTGAGCGGCTCGAGTCGCGCGCCGCCCTCCAGGTCGTAGACGGACTCGTCCGGCGCTTCCGAGTTCGGCCCCACGAAGTCGACTTCGAGCGCGAAACCCGCGATGCCGACGGAGAGGACGCGCCCCGGCAGGAGGCTCTTCGGCAAGCGGCGCGCGTCCGTCAGCCAGCAGCTGAGCAAGTACGCGCCGGGGGCGCACCACTCGTCCTGGAAGGCGGCGCGCGTCGGCGCGGCCCAGCCGGTGAGGAGCGCGTCGAAGGGGGAGTCCTCGAGCGAGCGGACGCTCTGCACCGCGACGCGGAGGCGTTGTTGTTCGCGGTAGAAGGGGAGCAAGCTCCAGTGGTCGCTGTCCTCCTCGCGGTCGAAGCGCAGCTCGATCCCGTCGGCGAGCGGGATCGAGAGGTGCTCGCCCTCGGGGCCGCGCCAGGGCACCGACTCGCCGCGTTCGTGTGCGAGTTCGATCAGCTCGCCGAGGTCCTGGTCGGGCGGGAAGCCGACGCACTCCAAGAGGAAGTCCACGGCCCGCAGTCTGTCGCATCGACGTCGCTGGGTGCAAGCCGTGCCGGTCCGGTGCTTTGGTAAGATCCCGCCCCCCATGCGACGATTCTCAGCCGCCGAACTGTTCCTCTGCCTGCTCCCGATCGCCGCCGTCGCCTGCGGCAGCACGGGTTCGCGCACGCTCGACGCACCGACGATCTCCCGGCGCCACACACCGCGCACGGAGCCGGTCGACGTCGAGCACTACGCGCTGGACGTTGCGCTCGACCCGGCAGCGCGCACCATCGCGGGCACCTGCCGCGTGAGCATGATCGCCGTGCAGTCCGGCGTCGCGGAGCTCAGCCTCGACCTGGAGGGGCTCAGCGTCGAGAACGTCCGCGACCGGGCCGGAAACGAGCTCGGGTTCGTGCACGACGGCGCGACCCTCTTCGTCATGCTCGCGGACGCCTTGGACGCCGGCGAGCGGCTCGAACTCGCGATCGAGTACAGCGGCACACCGCGCGCAGGCCTGTGGTTCGTCGGCGACGGCCCCGCGCCCGCGCGTCACGTGTTCACGCAGGGCGAGTGCGAAGCCTCGCGCGCGTGGTTCCCGTGCTTCGACTACCCCGCCGACCGCGCGACGAGCGAGATCCGCGTCGAGATGCCCGCGGAGTGGACGTCCGTCTGCGCGGGCGAACTCGTGGATCAGGGCGAACTCGCCGGCGCGCGGCGCTTCGAACACTGGCGCATGGCAACGCCGCACCCGACCTACTTGACGACCTTGGTCGCGGGCGACTTCGTCGTGCAGACGGACGAGTGGGAGGGCGTGCCGCTCTTGTACCTCGCGCCGGAGGTCTACGCCGACTTCATCCCGGCGTCCTTCGAACGCACGCCCGAAGTGCTCGCGTTCCTCAGCGACTTCGCCGGCCTGCGCTTTCCCTACGCGAAGTACTCGCAGGCGTGCGTCGACGACTTCCCGTTCGGCGGGATGGAGAACATCTCGGCGACGACGCTCACTTGCGAGACGCTGACCGACGCGCGCGGTCACCGCGACCGCGGCTCGATCGGTCTCGTCGTGCACGAAGCGGCGCACCAGTGGTTCGGCGACCTGCTCACCTGCCGCGAGTGGTCGCACATCTGGCTGAACGAGGGCTTCGCGACCTACTGCACGGAACTGTGGTTCGAGGCGCAGGAAGGGCGCGAGTCGTTCCAGATCCGCATGCGCGACGTGCAGGACAGCTACACCTCGCAGGACGTCGGCGCGAACCGACGTCCGACGGTCCACGACGTCTACCGCGACCCGATGGACCTCTTCTTCGGAGGCCACACCTACCAGGGCGGCGCGGCGCGGCTGCACCTCCTGCGCGGCGTGCTCGGCGACGACGCCTTCTTCGCCGGCGTGCGTCGCTACGTCACCGAGAACCAAGGCCGCGGCGTGCGCACGGACGACCTGCGCGTCGCGCTGCAGGGATTCACGGACCGGGACCTCGGTCCGCTCTTCGACGAGTGGTTCTTCTCCGCGGGCTTCCCCGTGTTCCGCTTCGACTCGAGCTGGGCGAACGGCGAGCTGAACGTGGTCGTCGAGCAGCTGCAGGAGGACGGCGGTCGCACGCCCGCGGTCTTCCACCTGCCGGTCGAGGTCGAAGTGCGCTTCGAGGACGAGACGCGCGTCGAGCTCCTCGAGCTCACCGAGCGGCGACAGGTCTTCCGCTTCGACGCGCCGACCGAACCGCGCTGGGTGCGCCTCGACCCGAACGACTGGATCCCGAAGCAGATCGAGATCACGCGTCCGGCGCAGGTCTGGATGGACCTCGCCGCGAACTGCGCGAACCCCAGCGGCCGACGCGAAGCGCTGCAGGTGCTCTCGATGGCGATCGCGACCGAGACGGACGAAGCGGCGCGCGGACGCATGTCGCGCGTGATCGCAGCGCAGCTCGCGAACGACCCGATCGACCGCGTGCGCGTCGCGGCGGCGAAGGCGCTCGCTACCGGCAAGGGCTCGTCCGAACGCGGTGCGTTGATCGACGGCGTGAAGCGCGACGCCTCCGCCGACGTGCGCGTCGCCGCGCTGAAGAGCCTCTACGCCTTCGGCCGCGACCCGCAGCTGGCGAAGTTCGCGGAAGAGACCTTCTACGCGGGCTACAGCTGGAAGGTGATGGCGGCGGCTGCGGGGCTGCGCGCCTCGGCCGGTCCCGAAGACGCGTTCAGCTGGGTGTTGGGTCGACTGGAGACGCCGTCGCCGCACGCGGTGCTGGAAGCGGACCTGCTCGACGTGCTCAGCACGCTCGAGGATCCGCGCGCCATGCCGTTGATGGTCGATCGCGCCTTCTCCGCGGACCGGCACCCGAACGTCCGCAAGGTTGCCGTGCGCGCGCTCGGACGCATGCCGCGCGTCGAGCCCGAAGTGCGCCAGCAGCTGATCGAGATGCTCGACGTGTCGAACTTCCACCTGCGCCAGGACGTGATCCGTGCGCTCGGCGCCTTGAACGAGACCGCGGCGCACCCGCGGCTGTCGGCGCTCTACCGCGTCTCTGCGGATCCGCGCGAGCGACGACTGATCGAGGACGTCGCGCAGGACCTCGCCGACTGACCGTGGCTGCGCAGCGGGGACCTCGGGCGATCGTCCTCGCCGACATGCGCGAAGCCTTGCTCGCCGAGCTGGGCGCGCTCGCCACCTACCGCCGTTTGGCGCGTCGCACCGGCGACGAGAGCCTGCGCCCGCTGCTGCAAGCCTTCTACCGCGACGAGCTGCGCCAGATCGCGCGTCTGCGCGACGTGATGCGCGCGCTGGGCGGGAACCCGCGGCGCAAGAGCCTGCGCCGACTCCTCGCGGCGCGCATGCTCTCGCTCAGCGCGCGCCTGTACGGCCCGCGCTTCGCCTTGCGCGTCTGCATGGAAGCGGAGCGCTCCGTGTCGCGTTGGTACGCGCGCTACGCGCACGTGCTCGCGCGGATCGGCGAACTCGACGCCGCGCGCCACTGCGCCGAGCTGTCCGCCCAGAAGCGGCGGCACGCGGCGGCGCTGCAGACCTGGGTCGACTTGATCGAGTAGCAGGCGTGGGGGAGCTGCCCGCACGGGCGGGGACTTCGTAAGCTCGTCACCATGTGGATCCGCACGATTCCCGAAGAGGAGGCCCGCGGCGCCCTGGCCCGCGCCTACGAGGCGGCGATCCGGCGCGCCGGGCGCGTCTATCAGATCGTCAAGACGATGAGCCTCGCGCCGCGCATCCAGAAGGCGTCGCTCGGGCTCTACCGCGAGGTGATGTTCGACGCACAGGGCCTCTCGCGCGTGGACGCCGAGTTGCTCGCCGTCGTCACTTCGCGCGCGAACCACTGCCACTACTGAACGCAGGCGCACGCCGGGGATCTCCGTGTCGAGCTCCCGAACATGAAAACAGCCGAACGCGAAGCCCTCATCGCCGCCGTGCAGGACGACTGGCGCACCGCCGCCCTCACGCCGGCGCAACAGGTGCTCTGTGCCTACGCGGAGAAGCTGACCTTGCGCCCGTCCGAGATGACCGAGGCGGACCTCGAACCACTGCGCGCCGCGGGCTTCGACGATGTGATGATCCACTCGGCGATCCAGGTGGTGGCGTACTTCAACTACATCAACCGGCTGGCGGATGCGGTGCACGTCGACCTCGAGCCGGAGATGACGCCGTATCCGGAGGACTAGCACTCACCGGCCGGACGCCCGCGCTCTTGTGAGCGGCGCGGGCGGTTCCGGCCGCATGCGGGGTCGAACCCGTAGTTTCCCACGATGGTCGCGAAGGGGGATCTGCGGCACGCGACGCTAGAAGCAACGTGCAGCCCCCGGGCAGTTCACGAGAAGGCGCGAAGAAGAACGAACCACGACTCCGCGCGGTCGACGAGTCGGAAGAGAAGTCGACCGCTTGCCTCCAGAGCCAAACGCTCGCCAGCCTTCGGTCGAGAGAGGCACGGGCCGTTCGCGGCCGCAGGCCGCGAAGCCGTCGAATGGTCAGCTGCCTCCGGCGCGCAAGGCTGGCCGTCGAGGATTCCCTCTCCCGGCTCGAACTCGCCTGCGGTTCGAGCTCGTTCTTTCGCGCCTTCGCGTGAGCTGCCCGGGGGGGTGCACGTCGCCTCTAGCGTCTCTTGCCGCAGAGTCCCCTCGCGCTCTCGCGTGAACTCCCGCGTCGGCCGCGCCGCGACTCGACTGCGCTCCGTATCTTTCTTCCCGCCCTGCGGGGCTACGGCTCAGTCGGGCTCTTCGATCGTGAGCACGCGGTCAGTGGTCAAGTCGCGGTGGGTCGTCGTGCGGCCGGAGGGCCAGTGGATGGTGAGTTCGTCGACTTGTTGGTGAGCGCCCAGGCCGAGGTGGAGTTCGGGAGCGTTGCCGGTCAGGTAGCCGGTTCCGGCGCGCAGGGAGGCGATGAAGGCGTCGTCGCCGCAGTGGGCTTCGACGCGCGCCCCGATCGCGTGGGTGTTTCCGTTGGATCCGGCGAGGCGCAGGGTGAGCCAGTGGCCCAGGGATTTGCCTCGGTTGTGGAGGAGCTGCACGCGTGAGTTGTTCGCGGTGACGAGGAGGTCGAGCAGGCCGTCCTGGTCGTAGTCGCAGGCCACGGCGCCGCGCGAGGGGAGTCGTTCGGCCAGGGCGGCGCCGCCTTCCTCGAAGGCTTCGGTGAAGCGGCCGCGTCCGTCGTTCAGGAAGAAGTGGTTCGGCTGGCCGACGCAGATGCCGGTGCTCTCGTAGTCGGGGCTCGTGTAACCGTTCGCCACGAAGAGGTCGAGGTCGCCGTCGTTGTCGGCGTCGAACAGCTCGCAACCCCAGCTCGTCACGCCGATGCCCGCGGGGCCGAGGCGTGACTGCACGGTGTGGTCGGCGAAGGTGCCCGTGTGCAGCTTGCGGCCCGCGCGGTTGATCAGGTTGTTCTGGTAGAGCGCGTTCGCCTCGAGCTGCCAGTTGGTCAGGAAGAGGTCCTCGTCGCCGTCGCGGTCGACGTCGCCGACGGTGAGCCCCATGCCGCCGCGCGGGTCGTCGAGTCCGACGAGGAAGGTCACGTCGCGGAAGCTGCCGTCGCCCTCGTTGCGGAAGAGCGTGTTGTAGCTGACGTCGTTCGCGACGTAGAGGTCGTCGTCGCCGTCCTGGTCGAAGTCCCAGAAGATCGCCTGCATGCCGCGGCCCTGCACGTCGAGCAGTCCGAGTTCTTCGGTGACGTCGCTGAAGACGCGTGAGCCGTCCTCTTGCAGATCGCTGCGCAGGAAGACGTTGCGCTGGCCGGGGAAGGCGAAGGGCAGCATCGCGACGGGGTCTTCGCGCTGGTAGCGCTCGAGCTCGTCCAGCGGCGGCATCTTCGACTCGTCGTAGTCGAGGTAGCTCGTGACGTAGAGGTCGAGATCGCCGTCCTTGTCGTAGTCCGCCGCCGCGACGCCCGCGGACCACAGGTCGAGGTCGGGGAGGACTCCGTCTGCAGCCTTCGTGAAGACGCCCTTGCCGTCGTTCCAGTAGAGCACATCGCGACCGTAGTTCGCGACGTAGAGATCCAAGTCGCCGTCGGAGTCGAGGTCGCAGAAGAGCGCACCCATGCCGGCACCTTGGTCGCCGGTTTGCGAGGACTCGGTGACGTCGATGAAGTTCCCACCTCCCCGGTTCTTGTACAAGCGGTTGCGCGGCACCGCAGAGCCCTCGCGCCCGCCGCCCTGCACCAGGTACAGGTCGACGAGGCCGTCACCGTCGACGTCTCCCCACGCTGCGCCGGGGCCCATGGTGGGGCGGATGTCGAGTTGCCATCGGGGTCCTTCCATGTGGACCATCCCGAGACGCGCGAATCTCGCTTCATCCGCAAAGCGACTTTTCGAATCCCCATGTCGCACGCTGGCCCTTCTGGTCGCAGACAGCGACTTGCCGGCAGATTCTGGCTCGATTCGAATGACAGCCACCCAGGTGCGTGAGAGTTCCTCGTCGGGAGGTGCCGGAACGTCTCCACGGAGGCGAATCGCTTGCTCGGGGTCGGCCGCCCACTGGTGGAGGTCTTCGAGCTGCGCTTGCACCGAGCCCCGCATGAAGGTCGAAGGCGAGAACTCGAGCTGCGCGTATGCGTTCGTCGGTACGCGACGCTTGAGATGCACGTCCGCAGTCGCGGCCAGGATCAGCTGATCACACCCCGTCAGAGACCAGTAGGATTTGTTCCAACGCTCGCTGTGCAGCGCTTGGTAGCAGCCGGGAGCGCTCCGACCCTTCCGGCCGTCGAGTCCGTACAGGGCGATCCAAGCAAGCTCACGTCGATGCGCATCGAGGTTTTCGCTCGGCGGGAGTGTCTCCAGCTCGATGCTCGGGCTTCGCGAGGCGACGGGGATATCGTCCCTCAGCGCGCGACTTCCATCCAGTCGAGCCAGTTCGGGGATCAAGTCCAGATCGAAGTGGCCGACCGCGGACTCGTAGGCCTGGTAGGAGACCTTCCATGGGAGGCGCATGTCGGAGAGCAACAGCAGATTCCCATCGCTCTCGACGAGCTGCTCCGACGGATCGTGATCGATGTAGCTCAGTTGCGCGCTCAACCGCTTCACTCGACTCGCACTCCACAGATAGAGCTCCACCTCGCCGTCGAACGGCACGAGCCTCGGGACGAGCTCCGACTCGTGGACCTCCGGCAAGACGACGTAGTGCTCACGCACCTCGTCCCCAACGGCGCTCACGATCTCCGCCGCTTCGATCAGTGCGCCGGTGCGTGGATCCTCGACCAGAACACTCAGGTAGTGCAGCTCCTCGGCGTCCGGAACGGAGGTCGTGGCGAGCGTCGAGATCAGCAGGGCGGCAATCAGCATCGGGTGGTTTCCAGCAGAGTCGCGGCGGATTCAGCGGTAGCAGCACGCCCTAACATGCGAGAACGCCCCGCCCGCGTCGAGGCGCGGGCGGGGCGTTCCTGTGCGTCACGCGAGGCTCAGACGCTCGCGCCTTTGGCGGAGAGCTTGAGGTCGCGGATGTCGTCGACGGCGAAGTCGACCGACAGTTCTTGCTCGATGTTGATCAAGCGTCCGGTCCCTTTGAAGGGATTGAAGATCAGCGCACCTCCGATGATGCGCCCGTCCTTGAAGTGCATCACGACCTTGTCGGCTGTGCGCGCGTTCAGGAGCATGTCGTAGATCTTCTCGGGAACCAGTTCCCGACTCTTCTTGGGAGTGCTCATCTGGGTTGTGGACCTTCCGGCTGCGGGGGGGATGCTAGAGGAGAGTGGCCGAGGTTTGAGGGAGGAAGGCCTCGAGTTCGGGTACGAGCAGGCTCGACCAGGTCTCGAAGTCAGCGCCCTCCGCGAGGCGGGAGCGCAGTTGTGACGGACTGACGAGCTCGCCTTCGAGCTGGTCGGTCTCGCGAATCGACACGGGTCCGTCGATGTGGACGACTTGGACCAAGCCGAGGTGGACGGCGCCCACCGGGTTGGAGTCGTCGTTCAGGATGCCGACCGAGCGCACGGAAGCGATGTGATCGAAGGCGAGCTCTTCGGCGAGCTCGCGCTGGGTTGCGGCGTCGAGCAGGCCGTCGCGGCCCGCTGCATCGTCGCAAGGATTGATGTGTCCGCCGACGCCGATCGACAGCTTGTCGTGAAGGCGCTTCTCGCCGCCCTTCGAGAGGCGCTTGAGCAGCAGCACGTCGCCGCCCGACACGACCACGCCGTAGGGGATGATCTGCTTCAAGTGCGGCGCGTGTTCCGCGTAGGCGCGCTCGCAGAAGAAGCCGTGTTCGCGCACGGCTCGCGCGAAGGACTCGTGTCGGATCTCGCCGTCCTCGTCGCCGAAGGCGACCAGACCGTGGGGGTAGAAGCTGGGCAGGACCAGCTCCCGGGGGACGACGAACACGAACTCCATGGGCGCGCGGAGGTGGGAAGAGGAGCGGCGGAACGGACGACGACGGACGCCGGCGAGTCGTGGTCGCGAGAGCTGCGATCCGCGGTGGAGACGCGCCGGCGAGCGCGGGGTCCGGATCGTAGCAGGGACCCGAAATCTGTCAAGATCCTGCGTGTTCCGCGTGAACCGACCACAACATGTCGTGGTTGTGGGCACGTCAAGCCACAGATGCGGATCCCCGAAGAGGGAAGGTACGAGTGGGCCGATAAGCCGGGTTCTGTTCCTCCCGAAAGAGGCGACGACCATTTCTCTGGGACCGAGCTCGCACTCGGCCTCGAACGACCTACCCGGGGAGCATCGACGCGAGTCGTCGCCGGTGCGCTCCCCCTACATGGTCTTTCTCCGGGTGGGGTTTGCCGTGCCGTCCTCGTCACCGAGAACGCGGTGCGCTCTTACCGCACCCTTTCACCCTTGCCGCCCCGCCGGAGCGGGGGTTGGCGGTCTGCTCTCTGTTGCACTTTCCCTAGCCTCGCGGCCGGTTGTCGTTAGCAACCACCCTGACTCGCGGAGCCCGGACTTTCCTCCCCGCGACGCCCGAGGGCCCACGGAGCGGTCGTCTGGCCCACTCGTACCGCGCGCATGGTAGCACGCGCTCCGCGGGTCAGTAGGATCTCTGGGTCATGAAGCGAAACCACCTCCTCGGACTCGTCCTCTGCGCGACGCTCGGCGCCGCTCTCGTCCCGGACTCGAACGCCTTCGAACCGGCGCATCCGGCCGCACCGACCGCGACGCTGCAGGACGTCGAACAGCTCTCGAAGGCGCTCGCCAGCGCCGGCGCGAGCGGCACGCTCTCCGAGCGCAAGTCCGCGCTGCAGGCGCTCGTCGACACCGCCGACCCCAAGGCGATGCCGGCCGTCTCGCAAGAGTTCGCGCGCGTCAACATCAAGCTGCGCAACGCGCACGACGAGGCCTTCAAGGCCCGCTACAGCATCGAGCGCAAGGAACAGCTGGTCGAGTCGCTCGAGAAGCGCGCCGAGAACGACAAGAGCCTCGAGGCCTCGCTCAGCACGCAGCGCGAGAAGCTGCGCGAGCTGCGCGACAAGCTCTCGAAGGCCGAGAAGGAGGTCGAGGAGTACACGCCCTGGCAAGAGGCGCTCGTCGAAGGCTCGCGCGCGCTGCTCACCGCGATCCCCGCGTCGAAGCGCAAGGGCCTCGAGAAGGACGCGTGGAAGGCGCTCGAGGCGGAAGGGACCGGCGTCGAAGATCGCATGGCGTCCGTCGACCTGCTCGGCTACGTCGGCTCGGAAGGCACGGCCGTCAGCATGGCCGATCTGATCGCCGACCTGACCAAGGAGTCCGCGAAGCTCAAGAAGAAGCTGCCCAAGCTGATGGCCGACGTGCGCAAGCTCGAGGCCCGCATGCAGAAGGAAGCGCGCGACAGCGGCGGCTTCTCCTCCTCCGGCCCGCAGTACGAGCGCGCCAAGGCGGAAGCCACCGGCGTGCAAGTCGCGGTGCTGCACCTCGCCTACCTGTGCGAGGTCGCCGCGGAAGCCGGCGGGCGTGCGCTCGCGCGCGAAGAGGGCGCGGTGCTCGACAAGTCGACGCAGGCGCTGATCAAGGCGCAGAAGAAGGGCAAGGACGGCGCGCGCAACTACACGATCGCGCTGCTCGGGCACGCGCACAGCGAGGGTGTGAACGCCGCGCTGCGCGACCAACTGCTCGCCGAGAAGGACGCCGCCGCGCGCGCCGCGATGGTGGAAGCGCTCGCCGCCGCGGGCGACGAGACGTGGGTCGAGTTCGGCCTCTCGACGCTGCTAGCGGACGAGAGCTGGTACGTGAAGCGCAGCACCGCGCTGGCGCTCGCCAAGCTGCGTGTGCGCGACGCGATCCCCGCGCTGATCGACGGCATCGAACGCGAACCGGGGCGCACGAAGACGGACTACCAGGAAGCGCTCACCTCGCTGACCGGGCAGAACTACCGCTCGAACGTGCCGCTCTGGCGCCGCTGGTGGGAAGAGAACAAGGAGACCTTCGTGGTCCCGCCGATCTCGGAGATCGAGGAACAAGCCAGCGAGGAAGCGAAGGAAGCGCTCGGACTGACCTTCTTCGGCATTCGGACCGACTCGGAACGCGTGCTCTTCGTGCTCGACCTGTCGGGTTCGATGGACTTCGCGATGGTGCCGCGCAACAACCCGGACGACGACACGGGCAACGGGCGCGAACCCGATCTGCCGCGCGCCGGCGAACAGTCACGCCTCGAAGCCGCGAAGGACGCATTGAAGCGCGCGCTCGGCGGCATCGGCGACGGCGCCGTGTTCAACATCATCTTCTACGCGAGCGACGTCTGGTCGTGGCAGGACGACCTGCTCTCGATGACGGGCGAGTCGCGCTCGGAAGCGATGCGCTACGTCGAAGACCTCGACGCGGTCGGCGGCACGAACATCTACGGCGCGCTCGCGACGGCCTTCGACATGGCGGGAGCCGAGTCCGGCGACGGCTGGACCTCGCCGAAGATCGACACGATCTTCTTCCTGTCCGACGGGCGCCCGTCGGTCGGTCTGACGATCGATCCGGAGGAGATCCTCGCCTACGTGCGCGACCGCAACCAGTCGGCCGGAATCGTGATCCACACGATCGGCCTGTCCGGCGCGCAGGACGCGTACCTGATGCGCAGCCTCGCCGAGCAGAACGGCGGCACCTACGTCGCGCGCTGATGGACTCGATGAGCAAGCGCGAAGCGGTCCACACCTTCCTCGAGCTCCGCGAGTCCGACGAACACGGCGAAGTCGGCGCGGGCCTCTCGCACAAGAGCGAAGGCCTCGTGCTGTTCCACGTCGCGGAAGTCGCCGCGGACGGCGAACCGCGCGGCGTCGTCACCATCGTCCACGACGCGGGGGAACACGGCAGCCGCTACCAACGACTTGCGGAAGTCCTCGCCGACCGCGGCTGGGCGGTGGCGCTCCCCGACTTGCGCGGTCACGGCAAGAGCGAAGGCGAGCGCGGTCACTCCGCGGGCCTGCGCGAAGTGATGCGCGACCTCGACGAGGTGCAGAACCACCTCGCGTACCGCCTGCCCGACGCGCCGAAGGTCCTGCTCGGCGTCGGCCTCGGCGCCGCCTTCGCCGCGAGCTACGTCGAGGAGGGCCCCGGCCGCATCGCCGCGCTCGCGCTCGTCGCGCCCGTCTTCGAGCCGCCCTTCGTCGAACCCGCCGCCAAGCGCGGACTCTCGCGCTTCTTCGGAAAGGAACAGCCGACCGACGCCGGTGAAACGGGTTACACGGCCGACTCGATCAGCGTCGACCGCGACGTCGCCGCGGCGTGGTCGGCCGACTCGCTCAACCACACCACGCTGACGCGCCGCGCCGCCGCCGAAGCACGTCGCGCGATCGCGGAACACCTCGCGAACGCGATCCGCATCGACGTGCCCTCCCTCGTGCTGCAGGGCACGCACGACGCGCTCGGTTCGCCGGAACGCATCGAGAGCTGGAAGCAACAGGGCGCGAAGGTCGTCACTTTCGACGGCGCGGGCCACAGCCTGTTCCACGAGGCGTGCGCGGCCGACGCGTGCAAGCAGGTCGCGGACTGGCTCGACGCGACGCTGCAGTGAAGTACGGTACCGCGTTCGTTTTTCCAAAATAGCGGCGCGTCGGTCGCGGTCGCCGGAGGCGACCGCGACCGACGCGCCGCTATTTTGGAAAAACGAACGCGGTACCGTACTTCACTCAGGCTCGCCGGACTCGATCCAGTCGCGCAGGATCACCAGCGCGCTCCATGAGTCGCGGCGCGCCTTGCGCTCGTCGCCGAAGTGTCCCGCTTCCTTGAGCAGCGCTTCGGCGGCCTTCGTCGACAGACGTTCGTCCTGCTTGACGATCTTGACGCCCGGCAGCGCCTTCGCGAGCGCGTCCACGAAGGTCTGCACGTCCTTCGCGCGGCCGCCCTCGGCGCCGTCCATGTGCAGGGGGAATCCGACGATCAGGTGCGTCGCTTCGCGCTCGCGCGCCAGTGCGACCGTGTACTCGACGAGCTGCGGAGAGTCGCCGGGGCCCTTCCAGACCTCGAGCGGCCGCGTCGCGATGCGCAGCGGATCCGTCGTCGCGAATCCGGTGCGCTTCGTGCCGTGGTCGACGGCGAGGACGGGGCCTTTCATGCGTCGAGCGGGAGCTAGAGTTCGTCGGGGGCTTCGTTCTCGAGCTGCGCGACGATCGCCCTGACCTCTTGCGCGCGGTCGCGGGGGCAGACGAGCACGGTCTTGCCGCTCTGTACGACGACGAGGCCTTCGACGCCGACCAGCGCGACGAGCGCGTCGTCGTCGCCGTAGACGATGCAGTCCGTCGCGTCGCGCGCGACGAGGCGCACCCCGCCGCTCACGTGGTTGCCCGAGCTGTCGGCGGGCACGACCTCGGCGAGGCTGGGCCACGCGCCGACGTCGTTCCAGGTGAAGTCGACGGGGACGACGCTGACGTTCGTCGCGCGCTCCATCACCGCGACGTCGATCGGCGCCGGCTCGAGCTTCGCGTAGGCGCGCGCGAGTTCTTCGCCGCCGGTGACGCCCGAGAGCGCGTCGTAGATGCCCGTCGCGTGCGCGCGCAAAGCTGAGAGGATCGCGCGCGTCTCCCAGACGAAGATGCCGCCGTTCCAGAGGTAGTCGCCGCTCTCCTGGAACTCACGCGCGCGCGCCGAGTCGGGCTTCTCGACGAAGGAGAGCACTTCGTGCACGGGCCACTGCGCGTCTCCGTCGCGGCGCGCGCCCTTCTTGATGTAGCCGTAGCCGGTCGCGGGGTGGGTGGGTTCGATGCCGAGCGTCACGAGGCGCCCTCCGCGCGCTTCACGCACGGCGGCCGCGAGCGCGGAACGGAAGCGGTCGGCCGGCTCGATCACGTGGTCGGCGGGCACGACGATCTGCACGGAACTCGGGTCGCGGCGCTCGATCTCGAAGGCGGCGAGCGCGACGCAGGGCGCGGTGTTGCGCCCTTGCGGCTCGAGGATCACGTTCTCGGGCGGCAGTTCCGGCACGGCTTCGCGCACGGCGTCGGCGAGTTCGGCCGAGGTCACGACGAGCACGTTCCGCGGCGCGACCAGCCCTCCGAGCCGCTCGATCGTCTGCGCCAGCATCGAGCGCTCACCGGCGATCGAGAGCAGTTGCTTGGGGCGCGCGCGCCGGCTCGCCGGCCAGAACCGCGTTCCGACACCGCCGGCCATCACGACGGCGTACAGGGCTTCGTCGACCATGGGCCGGAGTGTAGCGCCGGCGGGTCGCCGGAGTCGCCTCAGAATCGGGTCGGCAAGCCGCTCTGCCGCGGGATCGGCAAGCCGCGATCCGCGCCGTCGACGTCCTGGAACAGTCGCGTCAGCGCGCCGCGCAGGAACACCTGCGGTCGAGAGAGGTCGCCGCGGATCGCGACCTCGAGCAAGGTGTTCTGCACCAGGTAGACGAGTCGCGTGATCAGCGGGACCTTGTCGACGAGCGCGTAGCGCAGCTCGAGGTCCATCTTCATGCTGCCGTCGAGGTCGAGCGTCCCGTCACCCTGGAGGCTGAAGAGCGGACTGTGGATGTCGACCTGGTCCACGTCGACCGAGCCGTCCTTCATCTGGAACTCGCACGACATGCTGTCGAAGACGGCGGTCGCGTCGTAGCCGAGCTGCGAGAAGAGGTCGCGGAAGACCGGCACGGACCACAGGCGCGTGTCCGTCAGCTCTCCGCCGCCGCTGCCTTCGAGCGACAGCGGATCGTCGAGGCGTCCCGAGAGGCGCAGGCGCGCGTTCAGGTCGCCGCGGTCGGCGATGTTCGACGCGAAGACGCCTTCGAGCAGCTTCGCGACGTTCACGTGCTCGAGCTCGAGCGCGAGCAGGAAGGGGAAGGGTTCGATCAGGTCGACGGCGAGCACGGTGGCGGGCCGCGAGCCAGGTGCGGGCGTCTCGACGAGGCCGCGCACACGACCGCGCTCGAAGGTGCCGTCGAGCTCGTCGATCGTGAGGCGCGAGCCGTGGTAGCTCACGAGCATCGCGGCCGGCCCGAGTTCGCGCTCCGCGATCTGTCCGTAGAGGTCCTCGATGCGCCCGAAGCCGCGCACGCCGCCCTCGTCGAGCACGAGGTTCTCGACGTGGCCGCGCGCCGAGCGCACGTTGAGCGGCAGGCCGAGGTCGAGGAAGCAGTCGGACAACCGCACGTCGCCCGACAATCGCGTCTCGCGCCGACCGTCCGTCGAGCTGGTGAACGCGAGGCGCCCCGCGGGAACGTCGAGCCGTCCGCGGAACGAGAGGTCTTCGAACAGCGCCTTGCGCGTGCCTTCGTCGAGCAGGATCGCGAGGTGTTCCGGGTCGAGCGGCACGCTCGCCGCGCGGAAGTCCGTCTCCAGCGCGAAGCCACCGTCCCTGGCGTGCAGCGTGAAGTCGTCCGCCGTGACCTGCGTGCCCGCGAGCAGCGCGCCGACGTCGCCGCCGCGCACGACGCCGCCCTCGACGTCGAAGTGCCCGCGGATGTCGTCGAGCCGCAGCGACTCGCCGGCGGCGAACTCACCGCCCCGCAGGTAGAAGCGGTGGACCCCCGGTGCGGAGTCGGCAGCGGATTCGGTGAGCTGCACGATCGACTCGAAGTCGACGCTGCCGAGCAGACTGATCGACTCGAGCTCGGCGGTCTCGACGAGGCCGCTGCCGTCCGGCCCGGAGATCTCGCGGTCGAGCTGTTTGAGGAAGGCCGTCGGCCTCACGCCGTTCTCGTCGCGCGCGAACAGGCGCAGCCCCGCGCCGCGCACTTCGAACGCGCCGAGCGCGTCCGCGGGGAAGTCGCCCCGGAAGCTGACCGTGATGTGGCTGGGCCACTCGCCGCGCAGCGCGACGACGCGCGTGGCGACGGTCGGTTCCGGCGCGTCCGGACCGATGGGCGCGCGCGCGGCGACGAACACGCGTCCGCGCACGCCTGCGGCGCGCACCGGGAAAGCCATCGGCGTCACGTCGACGGGTCCGCGCGGGTTGATGCGGAACTCGAACTCGCGGTGCGCCGCGCCGGGCGGGCGCAGGAGCGTGGCGAAGAGGTCGGCGGAACCGTGCGGTTCGTAGTCCTTCAGCACGGCACCGACGCCGGGGAGGCGCTCGTCGATCAGCTCGCGCACCGGGCCGTCGAAGTCGATGTCCTCCGCGCGCAGCTGCGCTACCTCGAAGGCGTCCGAGATCGACTCGACGTCGATGCCCGAGGGAGCGCGCAGCCGTCCTTGCAGGTGCGCGCGCGATCCTCCGACCAACCCGCCTTCCGCGTCGAAGCGCACCGCGACCTCGTCGTCGCCGTTGGAGAGCACCTCGAGCTCGCCGTCCACCGCCTTCAGCTGCGCCGGGAACAAGCGCGGCGTGAGGTCGACACCGCGCAGCTGGACGTTGAGGCTCGTGATCGGATGGGGGAACTCGGCGCGTCCGGCGAGACGCAGCTGACCTGCGGCCACGCCGCCGACCGGGGCGTAGTCGTTCCACGCTTCGATCGCGGGTTCGATGTCCCCGAGCTCGGCGATGGCCACGCGCAGTTCCTCGTCGATCGTGAGCCCGCTGCTCTCGATCAAGAGGTCCAGCTCCGGCAAGCCGTAGCCCGGCGCGAGCGGCGACATGTCGACCCGCGGCGACCAGCTGTAGACCTGCAGGTCGACCGGCCCGCCCTTGTGGTGACCGTCGACCGTGAGTCCGAAGTAGTTTCGGCGCGCGAGCCGCGGAGAGCGCGCGAACACGCCCTTCGCGTGGTCGACCTCCGCGGGCATCGGGAAGCCGATCGGTCGTCCGCCGTCGTGGCGCGGCCACCCCATCCAGCGCGCCGCGACGTCGCCGGAGTCGGAGAAGACGGCGATCGTCTCGACGTGCGGCAGCGGATCCTCGGGCGGCGACCAGCTGTCGTAGCAGCGCAGCGCCACGGTGATCTTGGCGTGGCCGTTCGCGTCGACGGAACTCGCGACGGTTTCGAGTTCGGGCGGACGTCCGAGCAACTCGAGCAACGGGTCGCCGATCGGGAGCGACTCGAGCTCGGTCCACTGCTCGAAGAGCCTGCCCGGCGTCGCCCAGGCGCCGAGCCGCAGGCCGCCCTGGAACGGGTGGCCTTCCCAGACCCCGCTGAGCTCGCCGCGGCCGGCCCAGGCCGCGCGCGACCAGAGGCGTTCGTCGGCTTTCGGCGTGTAGGCGAGCGCGAGCTCGACGTCCGCTTCTTCGATGCGGTGGTCCTCGAACGGCAAGCGCACGGCGCCGCCCGACAGCGAGAGCCGCAGCTCGGCGCGCGGGTCCTCGTGCCCCGTCAAGCTGACCGCGCCGGTCGACGACACCGAGAGCGTTCCGCGCGCTTCGAGTTGCGCGAAGGGTTCGAGGATCGGGAGCTTCGGAACCTCCCACGCAGCGAGGTCGAGGCGGTCGCCCCAGCTCTCGACGTACAGCCGGCCCCCCGCTTCGGAACGGCCGCGCATGCGAATCTCGGGCGTGCGATGTCCCTTGCGCGCGGGCAGCCGGAAGCGGCCGCGCAGGTTCGCGTCCTCGGTGCTGCGCGCGTCGAGGTCGAGCGCCAGTTCGCCGAGCGCGACGGACCCACCGTCCGGCACCTCGAGCGAGAGCGCCAGGTCGCGCACGCGCACCGACGGCAGCGGGCGCGGCCCCGCGGACCTCCCCGGCGGCTGCATCCCGCGCGGCGCGAGGTCGAACAGACCACGCAGGCTGTGCACGAGCGCCGGTCCGTAGCGCACGCGACCGCCCTGCACTTCGACGTAGTCGACGGTAGGCACGCCTTCGTCCGAGAGCCCGAGGGTCAGGCGCAGCTCGTCGGCGGCGAGCAATTCACCGCGGTCCTCGAGCGTGAAGTCGCGGACCACGACCGCCGGCTCGAGCCAGTGCACGTCGACCTCGCCGAGCTCGAGCTGCGCGCCGAGCGGGCCGAGCCGCGACTCGAGCCAGTCCTCCGCCCAGCGCGTCGTCAGGCCGCTGCGCTCGACGAACTGGATGCCGAGCACGAGGACGAGCACGACCCAGCCGAGGAATCGCAGGAGCGTCATCAGCTTGCGCAGGCTCTGCATGGCGTGCCGACGACCCGCGGGCGATCAGTGCGAGAGGGGCAGGGGTCCGGGATCCGAGGAGAGGAGCGGCGGCGTGGTCAGTCCGCCCCCGACCGGCACGCGTTGCACGCGCTTGCCGATCGAGCAGGTGATCTCGTACGGGATGGTCCCCGCGCGGCGCGCGAGTTCCTCGACGGGGATGCACTGATCGCCGTCGCGGCCGAGGAAGGTCGCCGCGTCGCCGACCTTCACCCCGGGGATGTCGGTCACGTCGATCGTCGTGTAGTCCATCGAGATGCGCCCGAGGATGGGGGCGCTGTGTCCGCGGATCAGCGCTTCTCCCTTGCCGCTGAGGCGCCAGGGGAGACCGTCGTTGTAACCGATCGGCAAGGTCGCGATGCGCGTCGGGCGCTGCGCCGTCCACGCGCTGTCGTAGCCGACGGGCGCGCCGACCGGCAGGTCCTTCAGGAAGACGACGCTGGAGCGCAGGCTCATCACCGGCAGCAGCTCGGCGGCGCCGGGCAGTTCCGCCGGCAGGATGCCGTAGGCGCTGATGCCGGGGCGGACGGTGTCGAAGGGGCCGCGCACGCCGGTGAACAGCGTGGCGGAGTTCGCGACGTGCGTCGACTCCGGTTGCAGTCCGAGGCGTTCGGCGCAGCGCAACACCTCGAGGAAGGCCTCGATCTGGTCGTTCGTGCCCGGCGCGAGGCCGCCGCGCGGGGAACTGATGTGCGTCATCAGGCCGGCGAGTTCGACGCAGGGAGCGGCCTGGATGGCCTCCAGCAGGCGCGGAGCCTGCCCTGGAAGCACGCCGAGACGGCCCATTCCGGTATCGACGTTGAGGTGGACGCGCGCCTTCAAGCGCAGCCGCCGACCCAGGCGGTCGAGCTGCGCGACGCGGTCCGAGGCGTGGATCCCGATCTCGACACCGTGCCGCAGGAGCGCCGCGGACTCCTCTTGCAGGATCGTCCCGAGGACCAGGATCGGGACGCGCAGGCCGGCGGCGCGCAGTTCGAGAGCTTCGTGCGATGTCCCGACTCCGAGCGCGGTGACACCGCAGCGCACCGCGTGGTGGGCGACCGCGACCGCGCCGTGACCGTACGCGTCCGCTTTCACGACGAGCATCAGACGCACGCCCGGACCCGCGTGACGTCGGATCACACGCAGGTTGTGCGTCAGCGCGTCGAGATCGATCTCGGCCCACACTCGGTTGGCGTTCACGATGCGGAGCCTATCCCGCCGTCGGCTCCGATCCAACGGGTTGCACGTCTGAGAAGTGCGCTTCGCCGCAGATCCGAGATGCCCGAGATGGGCGCCGAATCCCGAAAAAAACGCTCGAATCCGATGGCGTGCCCTTTGACACGCCCCTCGCGCGCAGCCATCCTCTCACGTGCGTCAACGAGTTCACTGTCCTGGTGATCCCACCACCGACTACCCCGCCGATCGGGGAAAACCCCAACAAGCACATGGCGAGAAGAACTGCCAAGAAGGCCGCCCGTAAGAAGGTGACCAAGAAGAAAGCTTCCAAGAAGGCCGGACGTCGCGGAGCCAAGAAGGCCACTGGTGATCTGATCATCAGCAAGAGCCGGACCAAGGCTGCGGCTTCGATCAACGTCTCGGGCGAGTTCTACGCTGCCCTCGACGCCGCCGTTCGCGGCATGATCGCGAACGCCGAAGCGCGCGCGATGAACAACAACCGTCGGACCCTCCGTCCGCACGACCTGTAGGAAACGCCTCGAGCTCGCTCCGGCGAACTCGAAGTCACAAGCGACCTCGTACGCCACGGCGTGCGGGGTCGTTCGCGTTCGGGGCGCAGTCGGCCTGCGAACGCCGGAAGTGCCACGTTCGAGGCCCAACCGGCGATTGGAGCGCTTTCGGTGCTTGCGCCCCGGCGCACGCTTCGCGGAAGATGCGGCCATGGACACGAAGCGACGGATCTTCGAGCAGCGCGGGACGTTGATCGGAATGGTGCACGTGCAGGCACTGCCCGGCACGCCGTACGCGGTCGACTCGCTCGACGTCGTCGTGGAGCGCGCCGTGCGCGACGCGCGCTGCTTGGTCGACGCGGGCTTCGAAGCGTTGATCGTGGAGAACATGCACGACCGTCCGTACTTGCGCGGCGCCGTCGGTCCCGAGATCGTCTCCGCGCTGACGCGCGTCACGCTCGCCGTGCGCGACGTCGCGCAGCGGGTTCCGCTCGGCGTGCAGGTCTTGGCGGGCGCGAACGAGGCGGCGCTCGCCGTCGCGCTCGCTGCGAGTGCCGACTTCGTGCGGGTCGAGGGCTTCGTCTTCGCGAGTGTCGCCGACGAAGGCCTGCTCGACGAAGCGGCCGCCGGGAAGCTCCTACGCTACCGCCGCGCGATCGGCGGGGACCACCTCGCCGTCTTCGCCGACGTCAAGAAGAAGCACAGCGCCCACGCTTTGACCGCCGACGTTCCCTTGGACGAGACGGCCCGCGCCGCATTTTTCTGCGGTGCCGACGGGGTGATCGTCACGGGCGTCGCCACAGGCTCCGCCGCCGACCCTGACGACCTCGCCGCCGTCCGGAAAGCCGTCGGCGACGCCCCCGTCCTCGTCGGAAGCGGCGTCACCCCCGCGAACGCCTCGGACTTCGTCGCCGCCAGCGACGGCCTCATCATCGGTTCCAGCACCAAGCAGCACGGCGATTGGCGCCGCGACGTCGACCCCGACCGCGCCAAAGACCTCGTCACCGCCGTCCAAGCCGCCCGCCGCGCCTAGCCCCTTCCGGCGTAGCCGGGCCGCTGGAGCGGATGTGAGGGTTCGGCGCGGTCGAGCCCCCTTCTTCCTTTCCTTCGTGAACTTCGAGGGAGTTCTCTGACCGGCCTGCGGCTCGAACCCTCTCGTTGCGGTTCTTTCTCGAGCGCGCCTCCGGCAGCTGAAAGCCCCCGGCACGGTCAGTTGGCCTCCCACGAAGCACACGAAGGAAAGGAAGAAGAACGGGCCACTGCTAGGCGCGGCCGGCGGATCAGTGGGAGGAGTCGACCGCTAGCTTCGGCTCCCCGTCGAAGGACGGCATTCGGCCGAGGGCGGTCCGAGGCGTGCGCGGACGGGCCGCGTTGTCGTCGGATGGTCCGTTGATCTCGGCACCGGACCGTGCTGCGCTAGCGCTTGCGTACCTTCGCGGCGAAGGGGCGGAGGTAGAGGGGGAGGACGGTTTCGAGCTTGGTGTCCGCGCGACCTACGCTGAGGCGCGAGGTGCCGAGGCGGAGGAGGGCGCCGGCGTGGGGGACTTGGTCGGTGGCGAGGCGCGCGCGTTCCTCGGGGCTGAGTCCGGCGGCGTCGGCGCAGGTTGCGTCGCCCAGGATGCGGATGCCGGGGGGGAGCAGGGTACGGAGCTCGTCCGGGGTGACGACGCGCGGGGCGATGAGTGCCTCGACGTCGTCGCCGCGGCGTGCGTAGTGCGCGAAGTAGAGCTCGCGCGAGCGTGCGTCGAGCAGCTGGGCGAGTTCTTCGTCCGGGGCGCACTCGGCGAAGGCGAGCGCTTCGCCCGAGGGTACGCCGGTGAGCGTCGCGTTCGCGCCGCGCGCCAGGCCCTGGGCGGTCGCGACACCGACGCGGAGGCCGGTGTAGCTGCCGGGGCCGATGCCGACGAAGACGCGGGTGATGTCGGCGGGCTTCGCGTCGAGCTCGCGGAGCAAGCGCTCGAGCGAGGGCAGCAGGTCGCTGGCGTGCGCGCCGTCGCGCTCGAGCTGTCGCTCGAGCAAGCAGTCTCCGCGCCGCGCGGCCACCGAGGGCCGGCGCGTGGACGTCTCGAGCGCGACGTCGATCATCGCGCGTCGGCCGCGCCGAGTTCGCGGGCGATCAGATCGGCGAGCGCCTGGGCCATCGTCTGGATGCGGTCCGCGTCCGGCCCTTCGACCATCACGCGGGCGAGCGGTTCCGTGCCCGAGTAGCGCAGCAGGATGCGTCCGTCCTCGCCGAGCTCGGTGCCGAGTTCTTCGAGCAGGGCCGCGACCGTCTCGATCTCCTCGAGCACCGGCTTGCGGTCGACCCGCACGTTGAGCAGCACCTGCGGGAACGGTTGGTACGGCGACGCCAGCTCGGAGAGCGAGCGGCCCGTCTCGCGCATGACGCGCAACACGCGCAGGGCGCAGTACAGGCCGTCGCCGATGAAGTGGTGGTCCGCGCCGAAGACGATGTGCCCGGACTGTTCGCCGCCGAGGCGCAGGCGTTCCGCGCGCAGACCTTCGACGACGCGCCGGTCGCCGACGCCGACGGTGAGGACGCTGACGCCGACTTCGCGCAGCGCCCGGTGCAGTCCCCGGTTGCTCATCACGGTCGCGACGATGCGCGGGTCCGGCAGCTCGCCGAGCTCCATAGCGCGGCGCGCCAGCAACGTGAGGATCCCGTCGCCGTGCACGATCTCGCCGCGCTCGTCGACGAGGATGCAGCGGTCGCCGTCGCCGTCGAGCGCGATACCGAGCGCAGCACCCTGCGCCAGGACGGCGGCCTGCAGCGCCTCGGGGTGCGTCGAGCCCACGCCGTCGTTGATGTTCTCGCCGTCGGGGCTGTCGCCGATCGAGTGCAGCGTCGCGCCGAGTTCGCGCAGTACGCGCGGAGCGATCGTCGCGCCGCCGCCGTGCGCCGAGTCGAGCGCGACGACCATGCCGGTGAGGTCGAGCCCTTCGCCGGCGCCGCGCAGCAGCGCGTGGACGTAGTCCTCGGCAAGCTCGGGCGCGAGCAGCGCGTCGGGGCCTTGCGCGACGCCGTTCGGGTGCCCGAGCAGCTCGGCCTCGATCTCGGCCTCGAGCTCGTCCGACAGCTTGCCGCCGGAGCCGGAGAAGACCTTGATGCCGTTGTCGCTCGCTGGGTTGTGCGAGGCGCTGACCATCGCGCCGCAGACGAAGTCGCCGGCGCGCGTCGTCCAGGCGAGCGCGGGCGTGGTGACCAGGTCGGCCGAGACGGCTTGCATGCCCGCCGCGGCCAGTCCGCGGCTGAGCGCGTCCACGAAGATCCGACCGGAGGCGCGCCCGTCGTGTCCGATCAGCGCGCGGCGGCTGGTCCCGGCCTCGGGGTGACGACCGAGCACGATACCCACCGCGCGACCGAGCGCTTCGACGCGTTCGACCGTGAGCCAGCCTTCGAAGCTGCGTCCGCGGATGCCGTCCGTGCCGAAGATGCGTTCACTCATGGTCGTTCCGCTGCGCGTGATCACTCGCCGACGTGGGTGAGGCGGATCTCGGGTTCGCTCTCGAGCTCGAGCAGGATCGCGGCCTCGGGGTCGAGGTTCTCCTCGCCGATGTAGTTCGCGAACTCGGACCACCAGTCGATGTGGCTGGGCGGCCAGATCCAGATCACGCGGGCCGTCTTGCTGCCGCTCGAGTCGAGGCCCGAGACGTCGACCATTGCGTGCAAGTGGCGTTCGACGAACTCCTGGACCGCGTTGGCGCGCTGTGCGAAGGCGGGCGTGCCGGGATCGTCGCCGACGTTGAAGATGCCTTCCGTCGCGAAGCGGAAGCGCGCGATCTCCGAGACGGGCGGGATCGCCCAGTCGTCGGGGTTGACCGTCGAGTTCGGGTCGAGCTTGACCTTGGTGATCTCGAGCTGGATGAAGCCGAGGTCGCGGCGGTCCGGGATGATCGGCACCAGCGCCTCGGGCGTGCGCGTGTCCGCGAGTCTCAGCGACGCCGCGATGAGCTCGTCCGAGAGGCTGAGGTAGAAGCGCTTCGCGTCGCGGTCCTTCGGCCCGATCACCTTGCGCTGGAAGCGCAGCGGCATGCCGCCGCCCAGCAGGGCGTCGAGCGCGTCCTGCGGGCCGACGAGCGTGATCTCCGAGGGCGTGAACACGATGCCGTCGCGGTCGACGCGATAGCGCGCGTCGATCGTCGAGTCGTCGAGGTCGAGGTTCTCCGGCAGTAGCTTGAAGGTCTGTTCCGCGTAGCGCTCGACCGTCAGCGTCAGCGGGTCGTTCTTCCAGCTCGCATCGAGCTCGAGCGACTCACCGGTCGCCGTGTTGGTCCACTGGACCTGGTCCAGGGGGAAGGGGCCGCTGCCGATCGTGTCGTCGGAGAGCGCGAGCGAGCCCGCGAGGCTGAAATTGAGGCGCGCGAGTTCGGAGCGCGTCGCGCGCACTTGCACCTCGACGACGCGTCCCGACACCGGAGCGGCGAGGTGGTGCTGTTCACTGGGCATCTGCACGCTGAGCACGTTCGCGCCGCGGATGCCGTCCGAGCGCACCGTCATCGAGAAGGTCTTGTCCTCGAGGATGTCCTGGTGCACGAGGTAGAGGATCGCGAAGGCCATCGCGGCCGCGGCGCCCTTGCGCAGCAGGTCCTGCGTGAAGAACGAGCGCAGCGCGGACATCAGGTTCGCCCCCGTGCTGCGTCGTCCGCCCGACTTCTCGCGCTCGGCGTAACCGAGGTAGTGACGCAGCCGTTCCTCGATGCGGGCCGGAGGGATGTCGCGTTCCATCTGGCCGCGCTGGCAGATCGAGATGTTCCCGGTCTCCTCCGAGACGATCAGCGTGACCGCGTCGGTCTCTTCCGTCAGTCCGAGCGCCGCGCGGTGCCGCGTGCCGGTCGACTTCGAGATCTCCACGTTCTCGGTCAGCGGGAACAGGCAGGCAGCGGCGGACACGCGGTCACCAGTGATCACGACCGCACCGTCGTGCAGCGCGCTGCCGGGGTGGAAGAGGTTCTCGAGCAGCAGGCGGTTCACTTCCGCGTCCACCTGTACCGCGTTCTGCGTGTAGGCGTCGAGCGCGGACTCGCGCTGGAAGGCGATCAGCGCGCCGTGGCGACGCGCGGCCATCGCGATCGCGGCTTGAGCGACTTCGACGACCGACTCGTGCTGACCCGAGTTGAACAGGTTCGCGAGCTGGTTGCGCTCGCCGAGCCGGATCATCGCGCGCCGCAGCTCCGGCTGGAACAGGATCGCCAGGATCACCGCCAGGAAGGGCGTGATGCCCTGGACGATGTACTGGAACTCCTCGAGCTGGAAGAAGTCCGCGAGACCCCACAAGCCGACGATCACCACCAGGCCGGCGATCACGAGTCCGTTCAGCACGCCGCTGCCGCGCGTCGTGCGCAGGAAGCGCAAGAACGCGTAGATCCCCAGGGTGAGGACCAGGGCCTGGATGGCGAAGGAGGCTGTCACGGTTCAGTTCGGTGGAGTGGGCGGGAGTCCCCGGGCGATGGCGTGGGCGACCGCGGCCGCCTCGGACATGATCGACACATCGTGCACGCGGAGCCAATCCGCACCGCCGAGAACGCAGAAAGCGACCGCTGCCGCCGTCCCTCCGACGCGTCCTTCGGGCCTGTCGATCGAGCGACCCTGTCGCCAGTCCTCGCTTGTCGCCGCTCCCGTCACGTGACTGATGAACGACTTGCGTGAAACGCCCAAGCAGAGCGGGAGACCGAGGGATCGCAGCTCGACCAGGCGCGAGAGCAGCGCCAGGTTGTGGTGGACCGATTTGCCGAAGCCGATGCCGGGATCGAGGATGATCTTAGAAGGCCGGATGCCCGCCTTCAAACAGGCTGCTGCGCGCTCGCGCAGGTCTTCGCAGACTTCTCCGACCGGGTCGTCGTAGCGGGGGGAGACCTGCATGGTCGCCGGCTCGCCGCGCATGTGCATCGCGATCAGCGGCACCTCGCGCTCGGCGACCAGCTCGAGGAGGCGCGAGTCGTGGCGGCCGGCGCTGACGTCGTTGACCACCTGGGCGCCCGCGTCGAGCGCGGCCTCGGCGACGCCGGACTTGCGCGTGTCGATCGAGACCGCGGCGCCGGCTTCGACGAGCCCGCGCACGACGGGGATCACGCGCTCGAGTTCGTCCCGCAGCGGGACCTCCGCGGCGCCGGGACGCGTCGACTCGCCGCCGACGTCGAGCAGCGCGGCGCCCTCCGCGAGGAGCCGCAAGCCGTGTGCGACGGCCGCGGCGGGGTCGAGGAAGCGCCCGCCGTCCGAGAAGCTGTCCGGCGTGACGTTCACCACTCCCATCAGCCGCGGAGCGGGCGACGGCAGGGCGACGGCGGCGCGCACGTCGAGCAGCAGGAGCGCGGCTTCGTCGCCGGCCGTGGCCGCAGCCTCGAGCGAGTTGTGCGGCACGAGCAGGGTCACCTGCTGCGCGCTGGCACCGCCGCGGGTCGCGAAGGGTTCGACCTGCGCGCCGGGGAGCGAGGCGAGTCCCGGCGCCGCGTCGCGCAGGCCGCGCGCGTCGAGGGCGAAGGCGTAGGACTCGCCGCCGCGCGGGATCCGCGAGGGCCCGCGCGCAGGGAGTGCGCGCGGGCCCAGGCGGAGTGCGAGTGGACTGAGGATCCGCCGCGAGTCGGGGGTCTCGGCCTGCACGGTGCGATCCGTCAGGCGGGTGAGAAGCCGGCTTCGCCGGGCAGGCCGCCGGCCAGTTCGTCGCCGCCCTTCTTGGGTTCGGGCTTGGCGGGGGCGGGGGCGGCCGGGGGAGTGGACTCCTCCTCCTTCTGCCCGGGCCGCAGGCTGTCGACTTCGGCGCCGGCGAGCAGCGCCTTCATCTCGGCCGCGTCGAGCGTCTCGTAGCGCATCAGCGCGTCGGCCATGCGCAGCACGACCTCGGACTGTTCGCGGACGATCGAGATCGCGCGCTCGTAGGCTTTCGAGAGGTAGGTCTTCACCTCGGCGTCGATCTCGCGCGCGGTCTCTTCCGAGTGCCACTTGCCCGAGAGCAGTTCCGTGCCCAGGAAGTCGGAGCCCTGGCGCTCGGCGTAGTTGATTGGACCGATCTTGTCGCTCATGCCGAGCTCCGTGATCATCGTGCGCGCGAGTTCCGTCGCGCGGCGGATGTCGTCCGACGCGCCGGCCGAGATGTCGCCGCAGAAGACCTCTTCCGCCGCGCGTCCGCCGAAGAGCACCGCGAGCTGAGCGAGCAGGCGCCGCTTCTGCATGTGGTAGCTCTCCTTCTCGGGCACCATCATCGTGGCGCCGAGCGCGCGACCGCGCGGGACGATCGTGACCTTGTGCGGGTCGTCGGTGTCCTCGAGCTCGAGCGCGACCACCGCGTGCCCGGACTCGTGGTACGCCGTGATGCGACGGTCGTCCTCCTGGAGCTTGGCCGACAGTTTCTTGCGGCCGTAGCGCACTTTGTCGCGCGCCTCTTCCAGGTGTTCCATCTTGACCTCGTCCTGCTTGTCGAGGACGGCCATGATCGCGGCTTCGTTGACCGTCGCGGCGAGGTCGGCGCCCGAGTAGCCGGGCGTCGAACGCGCCAGCACGCTGAGGTTGATGTCCGAGGACGCTTTGACCTTCTTGATGTGCACGGCGAGGATCTGCTCGCGCGCTTCGGCGTCGGGCAGGTCGATCGTGACTTCGCGGTCGAAGCGGCCGGGGCGCAGCAGCGCGGGGTCCAACACGTCGGGGCGGTTCGTGGCCGCGATGACGATGATGCCTTCGTCCGTGCCGAAGCCGTCCATCTCGACGAGGATCGCGTTCAGCGTCTGTTCCCGTTCGTCGTGGCCGCCGCCCATGCCGCTACCGCGACGGCGACCGACGGCGTCGATCTCGTCGAGGAAGATGATGCAGGGCGAGTTGTCGCGCGCCTGCTTGAACAGGTCGCGCACGCGCGAGGCGCCGACGCCGACGAACATCTCGACGAAGTCGGAGCCCGAGATCGAGTAGAAGGGCACTTCCGCTTCGCCGGCGATCGCCTTGGCGAGCAGCGTCTTGCCGCAGCCGGGCGAGCCGACCAGCAGGATGCCGCGCGGGATGCGCCCGCCGATGCGCGTGAAGCGCCCGGGGTTCTTCAGGAACTCGACGACCTCGCGCACTTCGGACTTGGCCTCGACGTTGCCGGCCACGTCCTCGAAGGTGACGTTCGTGTGGTTCTCCTTCGTGTAGAGCTGCGCGCGGCTGCGCCCGAAGCTCATCACGCCGCCGGCGCCGCCCTGCGAGCGCATCTGGCGCATGAAGATGAAGAAGAAGACGAGAATCAGGACCCACGGCGCCCAGATCAGCAGCATGGAAGAGAGCAGGCCGCTCTCGAACTGCGCGTTCGTTCCTTCGCCGAGGCTCAGGTGACGGCGCTCGACTTCGGCGCCGGAGGCTGCGACCATGGCGGTCAGGCCGGTGTAGTCCTTGACTTCGTCGAGCTGCAGCCAGTAGGACCCCGGCTCCTTCTCGAGCGGATACCCGAGCGCCGCCGTCTGGCGCGAGCCGAGCGCGTTCGCGTCGACGAGGACCAGCGTCGCCGTCGAATTCTCGAGGCTCTCCGAGGGCCCGGCGGGCGCGCCGCCCTCTTGCGTCGCCTGCGACTTCTTCGCCTCGGTCGCGATCAGTTGGACGAGGTAGGTCGGGCGGTAGTCGCCGGCCTCGATGCCGCGGCGCAGACCGGCTTCGCTGATCTTCTTGCGGTTGCGGATGCCGTTGTTCGCGTGGAGGATCTCCTCCTTGCCTTCCATGTCGCGGAAGGGCACCTCGTAGAAGGTGTCGTTCTTGAGCCGGCCGCTGACCGACTTCTCGCCGATGTTCACCTCGGCGACCTCGCCCCGGTAGAACGACCACCAGAACTGGTCCTGGCTCAGCTTCTTGCGGCCGAAGTGGTCACCGCGGAAGGTGAACAGCACGGTGACGAGCACCAGGAGGAACAGCAGGAAGGACCCGAACGAGCGGTTCTTCCGGTTCTTCTCCGGGGGGGGCATCTTGGGTTCAGACATCAGCTTCTCTATCGGCGGTGGCGAGCGGGCACCGGAGGGCGCGCGCGGCGCGGGGCCCATTGGAGCAACTGGGGGCTCCGCTGTCCTCGATCGGGGGGGGGAAAGCCCGCCCCGGCGGCGCGGAGCCGGATCGGCGGGTCTCGGGCGGCGGACTACGGCGCCGCCGGGGGTTCTAGTCAGGGGTTCTCGTGGTCTTCGCTCGAAATCGAGCGCCGGAGGCGGAAGAAGGCCGCGGCGCGGATCAGTGGCTGTGTCGGGCGAAGAGCTCGAGGACCAGGCCCTCGGCCAGGTACGCGAGCGAACGATCCTTGGACCGCTCTTCTCCGCCGAATTCGACGGTCGTGTAGCCCACCGTCTGGCCGGAATACACCGCCTCGCCGATCCGTTCTCCGGTCGCGCGGTCGACCAGCCACGACTCGACGGAGATCGAGACCCCGGTCTCGAGCAGCTCGTTGTTCGGACCGCGGATGCCGCCGAAGTGGGCGTAGTCCAGGATGCGGCCCTCGATCACCACGTCGGCCAGCTGGGGGGAGGTGAGCGGCGCCTCGACGGCGTCGCGCACGCTCGTCGAGACGAAGCGGTGCAGGTCGCGCTCGAGGTCGGGGACCTTCGAGTCGTTCGCGAAGATCGCGACGCCGACGGACTGGTAGCCCTCGGGGGCTCGCAGTCCCGAGCTGTAGCCGCAGCTCGCCGCTCCGAGCAGCAGGAGCGGCAGGCACAGCAGCAAGCGACGCGCGAGGCCGTTCATCGCGCCGCGACGCCGCCGCCGTGCGCCTCGAGGATCCGCTCGGCCTCGGCGATGCGTTCGCGGTCACCCGCGGCGCGGGCCTCCTCGAGCGCGCGGGCGGCGTGGTGGCGCGCGCCCCAGTCGTTGTCGATCTTCGCGTAGAAGCGCGCGATCCCAAGGTCGCTCTCCGAGAGGCGCCGGCGCGCATCGGCGAGGTCGGCGCGCACGAAGTCCTCGAAGGGGTGACCGGAGTGGTCGCGCAACCAGTCCTCCAGCTCGCGCCGCGCTTGGAAGACGGCGCCGCGGTCGTACTCGGGGCTCGTCACGGCGCGCAGCCGCAGGTGGGGGACCAAGGCCTTCGACTCGGGGACGAGCACGCTGTCCGGGTGCTCGAGGATCAGTTCCTCGTGCCGTTCGATCGCCAGCGCCCACTTCTCCTGTTCCTCGTACATGTCGGCGAGGCGGCGGTACGCTTCGTCGCCGCGCGGGCGCGCGGGGTAGTTCATGACGAAGTACTCGAGCGCCGCCATGCCGTCGTCCGAGTTGTCGGTGAAGAACAGGAAGCCGCCTTCGTCGTACGAGAGCCGGATGCCGAGTTCCGCGAGCAGCGCCGCCGCGGTCGAGCGTTCGTGATGCGTCGGGTAGAGCTTGTCGACCTTGCGGATCGTCTTGTACGCGCTCTTCAGCTCGCCGCGGTCGACCTGCAACTCCGCCGCGCGCATGCCGGCGCTGACCGCGATCTGCCGCGGCAGGTTCATGTCGAGCAGCTCGAGCAGGAGGTCGGTGTTGCCGTTCTCGTGAGCCTCGGCCTTGATCAGACGGTCCGCGGCCTTCTCGGTCAGCGACTGCACGCGTTCCTTCTCGGAGGTCGACATGCCCTCGACCTCGTTCGCGGCGCGCATCCAGTTCAGCGCCTGCATCGGGCGGTCCTCGACGAGCGCGAGTTCCGCTTCCTGGATCGCGCGCGGGATCTCGTCCGCGTCGATCGAGACGGGGACGCCGTCGCGGCTGATCAGCGGCACGCTCTTGCAGCCGCCGGCGAGGACGGCGAGCAGCAGCACGGTGTGGCGGAGGCGTCGCGGCATGGGTCAGGGTTTCGCGTTGCGGTTGGGGGTCGCGAGGAACGCGCGGCTGGCCTTGGGGGTCGAGTCGAGATGGTAGTCGAGGAAGCGCTCGGCGAGGTCGCGGAGCGCAACGAGACGGTCGGGGTCGGTGATGGCGTCCTCGGGCGGGAGCCGGTGCGCGCGCAGATCGACGAGCAGCGCCTCTCCGTCCTGCAACACGTCGATCGGCATCGTGCCGACCCGGCGGCCCGCGGCGCGCGACTCCTCGGCGCAGGACGCGCACAGGCGGCCTCCCGAGCCGGCGGAGAAGTGGGCGCGCGAGCGGTCCGTGCTGGTCGGCGGGGCGTTCCTGTCGCATGCCGCGCAGCGGGCGAGCGCGGGTGCGAGGCCGTGATTCTGCAGAAAGCCCAGTTCGAAGACAACGAGCGCGGCGTCCGGCGGCCGGTCGGCGTCGCCGAGGCGGTCCAGGCAGGCGGAGAGCAGCTCGTAGAGCTCGGGATCGGGCCTCCCCGGGCGCGAACCGAGGTCCGCCAGCTCGAGCATCGCCACCGCGGCGCGGTAGCGCGGCAGGTCCTCGCGCAGCGCCCGCCGCCGGCGCGTCACGTCTCCACGGCGCAGCTCGGCCAGCTCGCGGCGCGGACTCTGGCGCCACTCGAGCTCGAGCTCGTCGAAGAGGTCGAGCACGCCGAAGTAGCGCGAGTGCATCCGGTACGCGCCGCGCGCGAGCAGGTGCACGCGTCCGTGCTCGCGCGAGAGTGCCCGCACCACGAGCGAGGACTCGGAGTACGGGAAGCGACGCAGGACGAGGGCGCGGTCGGTGGGCACGGGAGGAGGATCGCCGGGACCCGGGTCGCCTTCAATCGAGGAGGCGGTTTTCGGGGACCCGCGCGGCGCCGGCGCGGGCTGCAGGAGCACTGGAGCAGGCCCGCGCTCGCCCAGGACCCGCTACACTCGCATCGGGGGCGCTGCAGCATGAGACCCACGCAAGATCCTTCGACGACTCGCGGGTCGCGACCGCTCGCTCCGCGCGTCGACCGGAGCCGCCGGACGGCGGCTCTCGCGTGCTGGATCGCGACGTGTGCTACGGCCTCGCCCGCGCTCGCCGGAGAGTTCGCGCCTCCGCGCCCCCTCTCCACGGACTACGAGCCCGGTCCCGTCGTGCTCGGCGACCTGGACGGCGACGGACGGAACGACTTGGTCTCGCGCAGCTCGGGCGGCGCGCTCGTCTGGCGCCGGAACCTCGACGGCGGCGCTTACGCCGCGGCGCAGTCGATCTGGCAACCCTCGGGTCCCACGAGCTTCCAACAGCTGCACTCGCTGCTCGCGCTCGACGTCGACGCGGACGGTGACCTCGACGTCGAGTGGTCGGTGCAGTACATCGATCACTTCTTCCCCGACGGGTACGCCGTGTGGGTCGCCCCGAACCTCGGCGGAGGCACGTTCGGGCCGCGGCAGATCCTCCCGATCTGCGCCGACTACCCGCAGATCGTGCTGCTGCCCGCCGACCCCGACGGCGACGGGGACCGCGACCTCGTCGCCTTCGCCTCGTCAGGACTCGACGTCCAGATCCCCGCCGGCGGAGAAGTGCGCGGGACGGACCTGCCCGTCCCGACGGCGCCGCCGATCCCGAGCTGCGCCTTCGTCGATCCGGACGAAGCCTGGGAGACCTGGTTCGCCGCCGAGTACGACCTCGACGGGGACGGAGATCTCGACCTCGTGCGCTTCGGTCCGGACGGCGTCCGCTGGTTCGACAATCTGGGGACGACCGGCTTCGCACCGGGCTCGACGCTGACGTCCGACTGGTACTCGTACGGAGCTCGCTTCGTCGACCTGGACGCGGACGGCGACGCCGACTTCCTGGCGGCGAAGACCGCCGGCTCGGTCGGCACGCTCGTGCGACGCATGAACGCGGGAGGAGCTGCCTTCGGCGGCGAACAGCTCGTCGCGAGCGGCGCTCCGATCACTCGGACCACGACGCCGACCGACTTCGACGGAGACGGAGACCTCGACCTCGTCGCCGGAGACCACGGCAGCCCCGGCACCTGGTACTTCGAGCGATCCGGGCCGCTGAGCTTCCTTCCGCCGGTCGACCTCGGCGCGCTGCACGTGCAGCAGTTGCTGACGGACGACGCGGACGGCGACGGCGACGTGGATCTGCTCGTTCGGGGACAGGTTCCGACCGACGGGCTGTACTGGATCGAGAACCTGCTCGTCACCCCCGGCGCGTTGTTCTGCACTGGCGACGCGGCCGGTTGTCCGTGCTCCAACACGACGCTGTTCGGCGACGACGAGGGCTGCCGCAACTCGACGGGGCGCGGGGCGCGGCTGCGGACGAGCGGATCGGCGATCGTCGCGCACGACAACCTCGAGCTGCGCGTCGAGCAGGCCCGCGCGAACCAGCCGTTCATGCTGCTCCAAGGGCGCAACTCGATCGCGCTGCCGTTCAAGGACGGCGTGCTGTGCGCGGGATCTCCGTCGTTGCGCATCCTGCGGGGAACGCTCGACGCGGCGGGGCGCGCGGAGACGGGCGGAGTCTCGGTCGTGACGGAAGGTGCGATCCCAGGGCCCGGGCAGCTGCGGTACTACCAGGCGTGGTTCCGCGATCCGCAGGTGTCGGTGTGCGGGACGGGGTCGAACTTCACGAACGCGGTCGCGATCGCCTGGGAATGAAGCTCGGACCCTCGTCGACGCGCGGCGCGGCTCGACTCAACCCGCGCGCTGCGAGAGCTGCTTCGGTTCGCGATCGTTCGCGTCGTTCACTTCCCGCGTCACGCGCACGGTGATCACGCGGCGGTCGGACGCTTCTCGCACCTCGAACTGCACGCCCTTCCACTCGAAGCGTTGGCCTGACTTCGGGAAGTGGCCGAGTTCCGACAGCACGAAGCCGCCGAGCGTCTCGAAGTCAGCTTCTTCCGGCAGCTCGAGCCCGAGCGCTTCGTTGACGTCGGAGACGTGCAGGCTCGCGTCGACGTCGGTGACGCCGGGCGCGACGTGGCGGACCTCGTCGGGTTCTTCGTGGTCGAAGCTCTCCTGGATCTCGCCGACGATCTCGCCGAGCACGTCGCCGAGCGTGACGAGCCCCGCGGTTCCGCCGTACTCGTCGAGCACGATCGCCATCTTCTGGCGCGCTTGGCGGAACTCCTTGAGGAGCTCGGCGACCGACTTGGTCTCCGGCACGAAGTACGCGGGCTGCAGGTAGTCCTCGAGCTTCGCGGTCTCGAGGTCTTCCGAGGCGAGCATGCCGACCACGCCGCGCGCGGAGATCGACCCGATGATCGTGTCGATCGTGTCGCGGTAGACCGGGATGCGACTGTGGCCCTCGAGCGCCGCGAGCGCGATCGCCGCGCGCAGGCCCTCGGAGACCTCGATCCCGTGGACCTCGGTGCGCGGCGTCATCACCGCGGCGACGTCGACCGCGCCGAACTCGATCACGTTCTCGATCAGCTCGCGCTCGACGTCGTCCAGCCCGTCCTTGCGGCCGGCGTCCTCGACGACGTCGCGCAGGCCTTCGACGAGCTCGCGCGACGTGCGCGGATCTTCTTCGATGCCGAACATGCGCATCAGCGCGCGACGCGACCACTCGAGCGCGGCGACGACGCCGAACAGCGGCAACTGCACGAGGTGGAAGACGGGCAGCGCGCGCACGAGCATCGCGTCACCGTGGCGTCGCGCGATGATCGCGGGGAGCGACTCGGTGAACAGGAAGATCACCGGCACGGCGACGACCAGCGCTCCGATCACCTCCAACCAGTGCGGCATGTCGCGCCGCGCGAAGGCGTCGAGCACGAGCACGATGAAGACGAGGTCACAGCTCTTCTTCAGCAGGCTCGCGCTGGTGATCAGCGAGTCGGCCCGCGCGAGCAGCGTCTCCAGGCGGTTGCGCGACTCTCCCTCCGGAGTGATCGCGAGGACGCGCGCGCGGTGCGAGCGGGCCAGGGAGGCGCGGAGCAGGGCGAGGCTGCCGGACAAGAGGAGCAGCAGGCAGGCGATTCCGAGCGCCGTCCAGTCGTCCTGGAGCCAGTGAGATGGGGGCAGGGAGGTGGGCGTCTCGGCCGCCGCGAGAAAGAAGATCAAAGGGAGCGCTGGGCTGTTCAGGATCGGTCGAGGGGGAAGGACCCCATAGGAATGTAGCCGCCAGGGGGGCCGGCGGGGAGTTCCGGGGCGAAAAGGGCGCGCACCGCGCCTGTTCCGGACTCGTAGCACGGGCGAGGGTGTGTTTCGCCCGCGGAACGCCCGAAGCGGGCCGCGGGCCCCGAGGGGCGCGCCGGGCACTGGCACGCGACGTGCGAAGGGGGGCGCGTGAACTCCACCCCGCTCGCCACCATCGTGCGCCTCGACGCCTCGCCCGCCCTCGAGATCCCCACCGCGACGCGCACCCGACTCCGGCGGCGCGGCGTGGTGCTCACGCCCCTCGCCGAGGAGGACGGCGCGACCTTCCGGGCACGCCTCGAGACGGCCCTCCTCGCCCTCTTCCGCGACGAACGACAGGCGGCGGACTTCGAAGCCCTCCACGGCTTCACCGCCGCCCGCCTCGTTTCGTCGATCTCCCGCGAGCTGCGCGGGGGCGCGCGGCGCCTCGATCCCGTCGACCTGGTGCAGGACGTGTTCATCAACGTCTACCGCTACGCGGGCTCCTTCCGCGATGAGCGCGCGAGCTCCTTCCAGGTCTGGATCGGCGCCATCGCCCGCAACATCGTGCGCCGTGCGATGAGCGGATCCCGCGCGACCTCACTGCAAGCCTTCCCCGAGGATCTGCAGGAACCCGCCGACCTGCGCCCGGGCCCGAGCAGCCAGCTGCAGTCGATCGAGGACCAGCGCGCGCTGCGCGCCGCGTGGCTGATCTTCCTCGGTCACTACCTCGAGGCCTACGCCGGCCTGAGCCGTCGCGACAAGCGCGCGCTCGAGCTGGTCGAGGTCGAAGAGCGCTCCTACAAGGAGTGCTGCGAGCTGCTCGGCGTCGGCATGTCGAACATGAAGATGATCATGTTCCGCGCGCGCAAGCGCATCCAGGCGAAGATGGCGCGCTCGATGGGGGTGGACGAGACCGCCGCCGGATCGACCGAAGTCGATGCGGCCCGCCTGGCCGGTTGATCGGCGGCGGAGCGCTTCGTTCCGCGAACGCAGCGAGGGGCGCACGACGTCGATCGTGCGCCCCTCGCCAGTTCCGCCTCGCGTGCGCCGCGAGCAGTCCTGCGCCGCTACGGCGTGAACTCGACCTCCAGCGCGCGGCTCGTGTTGAAGCCTGCGCCGCCCGCGGCGGGGTCGCGGAACCAGTACTGGAAGTACCAGGTCGAGCCGGCCGTCACCGGCCCGAGCGCGGCGTGCGGTTCGTTCGCGTCGAACGGCCGCCAGGCGAAGCCCGACGGGTCGGTCGGCGCGGGGCCCACGCGCTGGTGCGGCGTGCCGACGCACAGGAAGCCGTCGCCGAAGGGCGTGAGCGTCGTGCTCGAGCCGTAGAAGAACACGCCCGGCGTGTTCGCCGGCGCGGGTCCGGCCTCGAGCTCGAGATCGTTCGCCGCGATGCTCGTGGAACCCGCGAAGTGGATCTGCGCCGCGGAGCCGCTCGAGTTCACGGTGGAGTCGCAGAAAGTCGCCGGGCCGTCGCCGTTCGGGTCCAGCAGGAAGCCCAGCACGGCGTCCGCGCCGCGGAAGCGTCCGTAGTAGTCACCGCAGATTCGGCCGTCGTTCGCGACGTCCGCCGCGCGGCTCTCGCCGAGCACGCCGAAAAGCTCGAGGTCGGACCACTGGCCGTCGGAGAACAGCGCGGCGCGACGCTGCCCGCCGCCCATGGGCAGCACTTCGCCGACGATGTCGCCCAGGTCGTTCATGCCGCGCACGCGCATCTCGGCGAAGCCCGGTCGCTCGATGTCCCGCCACGTCCCCGCCAAGGGGTCGTGCAGGAATCCGCGCCAAGGACTCACGTCGTCGGGGCGGTAATTGCCGAGGATGCGCCCCTGCGCATCGACGTCGGCCAGCTCGGTCGCGTGCGCGCCGGGGAAGTCGAAGACGAGCGGCGTGTCGTTCACGTACAGCAGGCCGTGGTGGCTCGCGTCCGTCCCGACGAGGTATCCGACGCGCACACCCGCATCGTTCGCGCCCTGGAGGAAGCTGGTCGAGAAGGGCAAGGCCTGCAGGGCGGACCAGCCTCCGTTCGTGTACTCCGCGGGACCGGGGATGCCGGCTCCGCCGACGACGTACGCCACGGCCACTCCTCCCTCGCTCATGCCCTCGAAGGAGGTGATGCTCGCTCCCGGCCAGTCGACGGTCGTCATCGCGCCGTTCGCGTCACGCAGGTATCCGTGCTTGCCGCCCGTCGACGAGTGGGAGCCGACCACGCGCCCCTGCGCATCGATGCCGCGTGCGTAGGTGATGTCGGAGCCGGAGAAGACGAAGCGCTCGAGGGTGGGCTGCTGGGCGAAGGCCGCACTGCTGAGCACGATGAGCGCGCTGCCGATGCGTGCGGAGAAGTGTCGAGTAGGAGCGATGGCAGTCATGCTGGGAGCAGGGTAGAGGGAAGCCGTCCGTGGTGAGAGCGGTGTCGAGTCGGATCTAAGACGACGCTCGCGCCAGGTCACGCTGCGCCGTCCGCGCGCGGACCTCTCGAGGATCTCAGGCGGCCGCGCGCGGGCGACCGGGACCGCCGCCGCCCCGCGTCGACTTGGCGGGGGACAGGTCGCACCTGCTAACCTCTCGCCATGCAGAGCGCGGACCTCCTGATCACGAACATCGGCGAACTCGCCACTCCAGAGGGCCGTACCGCCCGGAGCGGCGCGGCCCTCGCTGCGACGAAGCGCGTGAAGGGCGCGGCGATCGCAGTCGTCGGCGAACGGATCGCCGCCGTCGGTCCGGAGGCCGAGGTGCGCGCGGAGTGGCAGGCAGCGCGCGAGGTGGACGCCGAGGGCGGACTCGCGATCCCCGGCTTCGTCGACTCGCACACGCATCCGGTCTTCGACGGGACGCGGGAAGACGAGTTCGAGATGCGCGTCGCGGGCAAGACCTACGTCGAGATCAGCCAAGCCGGCGGCGGGATCGTCTCGAGCGTGCGCGGTGTGCGCGCGGCCTCGGAGGAACAACTCCTCGCCAAGCTGCTGCCGCGCCTCGATCGCTTCTTGGCGCTCGGCACGACCACCGTCGAGGCGAAGACGGGGTACGGGCTGTCGCACGAGGACGAGCTGAAGTGTCTGCGCGTGATCGCCGCGGCGAACAAGCTGCACGCGGTCGAACTCGTTCCGACCTTCCTCGGCGCACACGACTTCCCGCTCGATTTTCGCGAGCGCAAGTCGGAGTACGTGGACCTCTTGTACGAGGAGATGCTGCCCGCCGTCGCCGAGTCGGGCCTCGCCGAGTACTGCGATGTGTTCACCGAGTCGCACGTCTACAACCTCGAACAGTCGCGTCGCCTGATGCAACGCGGGCGCGAGCTCGGGCTCGGCATTCGCATGCACGTCGATCAGCTGACTTCCGGCGGGGGAGCGCAGCTCGCCGCCGAGCTCGGCGCGGCGAGCGCCGACCACTTGGAGTGCGTCTCGCCCGAAGGCATCGAGGCGCTCGCCGCCGCCGGCGTGATCCCGGTGCTCTGTCCGCTCGTGCCGCTCTTCCTGCGCGTCGAGCAGGAAGCGCCGGCGCGCCGCATGATCCAGGGCGGGCTCGCTCCCGCGCTGGCGACGGACTTCAACCCCGGGTCGTGCTACACGCAGTCGATGCCGGAAGTGCTCACGTGGGCCGCGCTGCGCTACGGGATGAGCGCGGGCGAGACGCTCACGGCGGCGACGCTCAACGCCGCGGTCTCGCTCGGACGCGGCGAACGCCTGGGCAGCTTGGAGGTCGGCAAGCAGGCGGACGTCGCGGTGCTGCAGCTCGACGGCCTCGCGTTCCTCACCTACGAGTTCGGTTGGAACCCCGTACGGAAGGTGTTCAAGGCGGGCCGCTTGGTTCTCGACCGAGCGCGGACCGCGATCGGGTAGACTGGCGCGCGGCCCCCCCAGCCCAGGAGTTGCAGCTCGATGAGAACTTCCGTGACCTGCAAGCCGCGCCGCCTTCCGATCCTCGCCCTCGCGGGCCTGTTGACCTTCTGGTCCGCCTCGGCGGTCCCGCAACGCGCGTCGACGCACCCCGCCGCGTCCGTTCAGGACGACGACGACGAAGGGCCGGTCTGCAAGAAGTGCCGCTCCGAAGGACGCGAGCCGTGCCCCGAGCACGAGAAGCACGAGTGTGCGCTCGAGGAAAGCGTGCTCTTCTGCAGCGAAGTCGCGGACTGCGCCACCTGCGGCGGGACGGGCTACGTCGACTGCCCCTTCTGCGACAACGATTCGGTCCAGTCCGGCCTCGAGAAGCGCCGCGCCGACATCGTGCGCCGCGGCGAGAAGAACGCCTGGCTCGAGAAGGAACTCGGCAAGAAGGTGCGCTACGCCGAGTCCGAGCACTTCATCGTCATCTGGGAGATGAAGGACATGAAGGTCGACAAGGTGCGCAAGTCTCCGCACGAGATGCTGCACCTGACGATCGAGCGCATGGAACGGCTGTTCGACCTCTACCTCGAGAAGCTCGGTGCGCGCGAGGGGGACTTCGCGGAGAAGGCACTCGTCGCGATCTGGTGGTGGCCGATGGACCAGGAAGACGCGTCAGCGCGACTCTGCGGCTCGACGTCGTCCGTCGGCGTGAAGCTCTACGGCGGCAAGCCGCGCTACAGCACCTGCGGCGCGAAGCAGAACTTCAAGGACGACGAAGCGCTGCACCAGAGCCTCGTGCACAACGTCGCGCACCTCCTGCTGTCGCACCAACGCCCGAGCTACTGGATCGGGAACGACCGCAAGGGCTGGGCGGACGCCGGCGTCGCGCACTGGTTCGAGTACGAGCTGAGCGGGACCTGTCGCAACTACTGCTACGAGGAACAGAACACCAAGCGCGACTTCAAGGGCGGCAAGTTCAAGGTCGGCGTGCGCAAGCTCGTCGCGCTGGGCAAGCAAGCCTCGATGTCGTCCGTGATGCAGAAGCAGACGACCGAGCTGACGCCCGACGAACACGCGCTCGCCTTCAGCTACGTCGACTATCTGATGCAGAAAGACGGCAAGGCGCTGAACAAGCTCCTGATTCAGCTTCGAGAACGGCGCGAGACGCGCGATGCTCTGCAGGACACCTTCGGCATCTCGATCCTGGAGTTCGAGGAACTCTGGAAGGCCTGGGTGCTCGAGACCTACCCGACCCGCTGATGACCACCTTCCGCCCTGCATCCCTGCTCGCCGCCGCGCTGCTCGCATCGGTGACTGCGCACGCCGCGCAAGAGGACTCTTTCGAGCTGTACCGTCCGCTGCAAGCCGAAGCGGCGCGCTTCGAGCGCGAGTCCCGGCTGCGCGATCTCTTCGCCGAGGCGGGGGAGAGCGCGCGCGAAGCGGTGCTGCAGCTCTTCGAGGCCGACCGCGCGGCGAACCACGTCGCGTGGCTCCCCGCGCTGTCGACGTTGACCGCGGCCGAAGGCGTGCTCGTCGGGCGCGACGGCGGCGTGGGCCCCGACCTCGACGCGGACTTCCTCCACGCGCTCGACCTGCGTCCGGTGCCCGGACTCTTCGCCGTTCGCGATGGCGGCAAGGGGGAACCGATCACCGTGCACGTCGAGTCGCTCTACGAGACGCCGGTCCCGCGCGAGTTCGTGCTCGGGCTGGACTGGATCGCGCCGGACGGCAGCCGCTACCGCGCGCGCACCGAGGCGTTCACGGCTGACGCCTTCGGGGCGGGACTCGAGCTCTACATCCGCCCGCCCGTCAGCGAGGCCTCGAGCTGGAAGCTCGCACCCACCTTGATCGTCGGCGAACGCGAGCTGCGCGCCGCCGGCGTGTCCGTGCCCTGCGTCGCCGCCTTCGACGACGCGCGCAACGTGCTCCAGGCCGGCGGTGACGGCTCGCGCACGGAACCGCACCGCGTTCTGTGGCACGACTGGACTCGGCTGCAGGATTTCGGCGTGCGCACGACCGCGGCGGCGGACCTCACCGAGCGCCTCGCGCACTTCGGCCTGCCGGGCGGAAGCGACTGGAACCACGCTTTCGGTTGGGTCTCATTCGGCGAAGGCGATGCGCTGGGAGCGTGGGGGATCACGCCGCGCGGTGAGGTGCGCGGTGCCGTGCTGATGCTCACCGACGGGCGCCGCGACGAGTCCGCCGTCTTCGCCGGCGCGCTCGAATCGCGCTGGGCCAAGTTCGCCGAGGACCGGCACAGCTTCGTCGTCTCGCTCGCCTACACGGGAGACTCCGACTGCCGCGCGCGCCTCGCGTCCGTGGTCGCCGCGCTGCACGATCAAGGCGTCGAAGGCATCACCTTCGTCGCTGCCGGCGACGCGGCCGTGCTGCTGCCCGCACAGCTGCGCGAGTTGCCGCCGAAGTCGGTGGGCCGCGTGCTCGTGCACTCCTCGCCGACGGTCGCGAAGGGCGTGCGGATGATGCTCGCCGCGCCCGTGCTCGGCCTCGCGCACGGACAGTCGACAGGCGCCGCGCAGCGCCAGGAACCGGACGAAGCCTCCGGCGAGTTCGAGCGCTGGTGGATCCGGCGACGCGGTCCCGCGATCCTGACCGAGCTCGAGGCCCCCGAGCTGCTCGGGCGCTGGATGGACGGAAGCCTCTGATCACGAGCGGCGTGCGTTCCGCTCGCTTCACGGCTCCGATCCTCGCGCTGCTGCTGCTCTTCGCGCTGATCGTGCGCGAAGGTCCGCGGCCCGAGGGCGGCGCGCCGCCGCGTCCGGGCGTCGAGCGCTTCGTCGAGGCCGAGGGGGCTTGGAACCTGCGGCGCGTGCAGCTCGCGCTCGCCTCCGGGCGCGTCGCGCAGTTCGACCGCGCCGCGCGCTTCCCCTCGGGCGGCGACGTCGTCGACCCGCCGGTCTTCGTCGCGGCGCTCACCGGTGGGGCTTGGCTCTGGCTCGACGGCGCGACGGGTTCCGCCTCGGGAGCGCCGCTCGACGAAGCCCGCCTCGCCGACGTGCTGCGCCACGTCGGTCCCTTGCTCGGTCTGCTGCTCGTGCTCGTAGCGCACCGCGCCGTCGCGCGACTCGGAGGCCCGTCGGCGAAGGTGCGCGCGCTCTCCGCCGCCGCGCAGCTCGCGATCGGCGCGCCCTTCGTGCTCGCGCTCGAGGCGGGACGCCTGCCGCTCGGTGCTTGGTCGGCACTGTTCTCGATCCTCGGTCTGAGCGTCGCGGTGCCGCTGCTGCGGCGCGAGGGGGAGCTGCTCGACCGCTTGCAGTCCGCCATGCTCGCGGGCCTCGTCCTCGGCGTGGGGCTCGCGAGCTCTCCGCTCGCGCTTGCCGCGATCGCACCGCTCGTCGTGCTGCTCGGCGTCGAGCTCTACGCGACCGCGGACGGCGAGGCGCGGCGCGCGCGTGCACGCGAAGCGCTCCTGCTGATCGTCTCGATCACGTGCGTCGCTGCGCTGCCGGCCGTCGGCGGTCCGTGGCAACAGCCGGGTCCGGACGGTCCCGTCGGCCGGTTCGCGCGCACGGCCCCGCTCGCGCTGCTGCTGGCCGCACTGCCGTTCGCGCCGGCCTTCTGGCCGCCGATCTCGCGACGCCTCGAGGCGCGCGGGTCGACTCGGCGCGTCGCGACGCTCGCGCTGCTCGTCGCCGCCGTGTCGATCGTCGTGCTGGTGCCCGGGCTCCCGGCACCGCGCATGGTCGCGTTCCCGCCGGCGTGGGCGTTGCTCTTCGCCATCGCTTTCGTCTGCTGCCTGCGCGACCGACGCGGCGCGGGGCTGCGCGCGTGGTGCTGTGTGTTCCCGGTCGCGTGGGTCGCCGCGAGCCTGGACGAGCGCGGCGCGCTCTTCGCCGGCGTCGCGGGGACGGTGCTCGTCGCCGCCGCGATCTGGCCCGTCGGACGTCCGAGTCGGCGCTGGCTGCTCGCCGCGCTCGCGGCCGTGCTCGTCGCCGACCTCACGGGGTCGTGGATGTCGCGGCACGCGGCGGAAGCGCGCCGCGCGACCGACGCCCGCGTCGCGCACGCGCTGCGGGAACTGCGCACGAGCACTCCCAGCGCCGGACCGTGGAACTCGTCGCGTGCGGTGCTCGCGTGGTGCGTGGCGGCGCCGCCCGCCCTGGCGCCCGCGGTCCTCGTGCACGCGCGCCGACCGGTGCTCTCCGCGGGAGGCCGCGTCAGCGGCGGCGCGGACGATCCGCGCGGCGAGGCCCTGTGGACCGTCGAAGACGCGGACGAGCTCCGCGACGTCGCGCGATCCCTCGGCGTGCGCGTGGTCTGTCTGCGCCCGACCGATGTGGACGACCTCGAGCGGCGCTACGACCGCGAGCTGCCGTTCTTGCACCGGCTGCTGGGCACCGAGACGCTCGGGCTCGACCGCGAACTCGTCGAGCCGTACGACGAGGCGGGGCGCGCCGCGCTCGCCGTCGTGCGCCTCCACGTCGACTGACCGCGCCGCGGGATCTTCGCGTTAGGCGGGTGGTTCCCGGAGTGGTCTGCGACCCCCTCGATCGGGCGTTCCAACCCGCACCGGGGCTGTCCGGGACAGAGCCGTGCGTTTCGGGGGGCGCGAGCGCTAGATTCTGGGCGGCACATGGACACCCGATCCCTCCACGAGCGCCTCGCCGGCAAGCTGAACATCCCCTCGCTGCCGGAGGTCATCGTTCGCCTGAACGAGCTGATCGATCGCGGCGACGTCCGCATGTCGGAGATCGGCGGACAGATCGCGCTCGACCCGCCGCTCGCCGCGAAGGCGCTGCGCATCGCGAACAGCGCCTACTTCGGCCTGCGCGTTCCCGTGGAGTCGATCGAGCACGCCGCGTCCGTGCTCGGCATGCGCTCGCTGAAGAGCATGGTCATGCAAGCGCTCGTGTTGGATCTCTTCCGCAACCTCGAGGACATCCCGGACTTCGACCCGCGCGACGTGTGGAAGCGCTCCGTCGTCGCGTCGCGCGTGGCGATGGACCTGCCGCGGCGCAGCCTCGGCGGTGCGTCGTACGAAGACCTGCAGCTGTGCGGCCTGCTGCACGACATCGGCGAGTTCGTGCTCGTCGACCACTTCGGCTCACGCTTCTCGAAGCTGCGCAAGAAGGTGGAGGCGACCGGCGAGGACGTCGTGGCCGCGGAGGAAGCGGTGCTCGGCATCAGCCACGTCGCCGTCGGCGCGCTCGTCGCGAAGCGCTGGAGCCTCCCCGAGAGCGCCGCGCGCGCGGCAGAGTTCCACCACGACCTGGACGGCGTCGCCGCGCAGGATCCGCTCGTCGCGCACGTCGCGTACTGCGACGCGATCGTGCACGCCGCGCGCCGCGACCTCGCGATCGAGGACCACGAACGGTGGATCCCCGCGGGCCCGCGCGAGCTGCTGGGCTACAAGGAGGCCGAGCTCGAACCCTGCCTTCGGCGCGCCCGCATGCTCTGGGGCAAGAGCGCCTGACGCGCGAACCGCGCCGGCGAACAAGGGCGGGAGGCTCCGGTTTTCGGGGCGCACTCGCCGCGCCCGGCCCTATCATCCGGGCCCCGCGATCCCAGCGAGCCGAACCATGTCCGAGAAGCGTCAGTTGATCCAGCCCCGCACCCTGAAGGGCTTCCGCGACTACCTGCCGACCGCGGCCATCCCGCGCGAGGCGATGATGGAGACCGCGCGCGGCGTGTTCCAGAGCTACGGCTTCGTGCCGATCGACACCCCGGCGCTCGAGTACGAGGAGATCCTGACCGGCAAGGGCGGCGAGGAGTCGGACAAGCAGATGTTCCGCTTCGAGGACGCCGGCGGCCGCAAGGTCGCGATGCGCTTCGACCTCACCGTGCCGCTCGCGCGCTACGTCGCGCAGTACGCCGGTGAACTCGGCACGCCCTTCAAGCGCTATCACATCGCGCCCGTCTGGCGCGGCGAGAACCCACAGCGCGGTCGCTACCGCGAGTTCGTGCAGTGCGACTTCGACACGGTCGGCACGACGAGCATGACCGCCGACATCGAGACGGCGCTCGTCATCCACGACTTGCTCGTCGCGCTCGACGTGGGGGAGTTCACGATCCACCTGAACAATCGCAAGGTGCTCAGCGGCTTGCTCGAGCGGCTCGGACTGTCCGAGCGCTCGGCCGAAGTGCTGCGCGCGCTCGACAAGCTCGCCAAGATCGGCCCCGAGAAGGTCAGCGCGGAGCTGCAGAAGACCGCCGGTGCGTCGCCAGATCAGTGTGCGAAGGTCTTGGCGTTCGCGGCGCTCGAGGGCGACACCGAGGCGGTGATCGCGCAGCTCGAGCCGCTCGTCGCTGGATCCGAGATCGGTGAGCGCGGCGTCGCGGAGCTGCGCGAGCTGTTCGGCGGCCTCGCAGCCGCCGGCGTGACCGAGGGCCGCGCGCGCCTCGACGTCTCGATCGCGCGCGGACTCGACTACTACACCGGCACCGTCTACGAGACCTTCCTCGACGCACTGCCCGAGATCGGCAGCATCAGCTCCGGCGGTCGCTACGACGAGCTCGCGAACCTCTACACGAAGCAGGAGCTGCCGGGCGTCGGCGCCTCGCTCGGACTCGATCGCCTCTTCGGCGCGCTCGAACACCTCGGCAAGCTCCCGACGCGCAACACGACCGCGCGCATCCTCGTGCCCTTCTTCGCCGAGGACCGCCGCGACGACTACCTGCGCCTCGTCACCGCCCTGCGCCGCGAAGGCCTGGCCGTCGAGTTCTACCCCGACCCCAAGAAGCTCGGCGCGCAGCTCAAGTACGCCGACAAGCGCGGCCACGAGCTGGCCCTGATCCTCGGCGAGGACGAGTGGCGCTCGGGCACGGCGCAGGTGAAGCAGCTCGCGACGGGCGAGACCTCCACGCTCCCGATCGAGCCGATCGGCGCGCTGGCGGACGGGTTGCGCGGGATCTTGGGCTGAGCGGGGACGAGGTCTCAGGTGGAGCGCGCGAGGGCGCTCTCCGAACGGGGTCAGCGCCCGCGTCGACCGGTCGTTCCACCCCAAGTCCCCGCGAGAACGCGGCTTGAGTGAGCGGCGCGGCGGGTCGCGAGAGCATGCAGTGGGGTGGATTCCATGCAAGGTGCGAGGGTGGCGGGTCGACTCGGTGCCCCGCTTCAAGCCACCGCGCCGCTCGCGTCGATGAGGGCAGGTCGGGCCGCACCCCCGCGGTCCTCCGATCGACAACCCCCCTCAGTCGAACCCGATGATCACACCCGACCCCAAGGGCACGCACACGAGCGATCGTCGCCGTGCGCCGCGCCGCGAGACGAAGAGCCCGGTGAGCGTGCAGCTCACGACGACGCAGCTCGACGGCATCTCGGACAACCTCTCGAAGACCGGCATCCTGTTCTTCACCGACGGCGACCTGCGCGTCACGGTGAGCGTCCAGGGCGAGGACGGCGAGACGAAGCAGTACACCGGACAGCTCGTGCGCTGCGAGCGCATCCAAGGCGGCCGGCGCGGGTGGGCCGTCGAGTTCGAAGATCCGAGTTGAGCGCGTGCCGCGGGGGGCGGCGCGTACGCGAAGCGAGAAGAGGCCGCCGGGGCGTGTACCCCGGCGGCCTCTTCGTTCGTGGGAGCAGGGATCAGCGCATCAAGCCCAGGAAGAAGTCGGGCAGGACTCCGAGCCAGAGCACCATCGCGACGCAGACCGCGGCCGCCGCTCCGCCGAGGCGCTTCGGTTCGCTGAGCTGCGCGGCGTCCTCGGTCTCGGCTTCCATCCACATCGCGATGATCACGCGCAGGTAGTAACCGAGCGCGATCACCGAGAGCAGGATCGCGATCAGCGCGACGCCGACCATGTCCGCCTTCACGACGAGCGAGCTGAAGACGAAGTACTTGCCGAGGAAGCCGCCGGTCGCCGGGATGCCGCCGAGCGACAGCATGAAGACCGTCATCGCGGCCGCGATGCCCGGGCGCCGCGAGCCGAGGCCCTTGATCGAGTCGAGCGTCGTGGCCTCGTCGCCCTTCGACTCGAGCAGCGCGAGCAGGCCGAAGGCGCCGCCGGCCGAGAAGACGTAGGCGGCCATGTAGTAGATCGCGGACTCCTCCGCGAGCTCGACGTCGCCGGACTTGAGGTAGCTGACGACGGCGAGCAGCAGGATGCCGGCGTGCGCGACGCCGGACAGCGCGAGCATGCGCTTCAAGTCGCGCGAGACGAGCGCGCCGAGGTTGCCGATCGCGATCGTCAGCAGCGCGATCCACGCCAGCGAGCTCGCGGCGGCCGGCGGCAGCAGGAACGCCATGTTGAGCAGGAAGGCGAAGGCTGCGGCCTTCGTCCCCGTCGCCATGAAGGTCGTCACCGGCGTCGGAGCGCCCTGGTAGACGTCCGGGATCCAGAAGTGGAAGGGGAACACGCCGGCCTTGAAGAGCAGCGCGGACGCGATCAGCGCGAGGCCGATCAGCGAGAGCGAGTCGGAGGCGCCGACTTGGCTGAGCGTGGTGAGCGAGACCGAACCCGCGCCGGCGTAGACGAGCGCCGCGCCGTACAGGAACAGCGCCGAGCCGAAGGCGCCGAGCAAGAAGTACTTCAGGCCCGCCTCGACCGAGTCGTTGCGCGCACGACGGAAGCCGCACAGCGCGTAGAGCGGGACCGAGAGCAGCTCGAGGCCGATGAAGAAGGTGATCAGGTCGCCGGCGCCCGACATCAGCATCATGCCGAGCAGCGAGCTGAGCATGAGCACGTCGTGCTCGCCCTGGAAGGGCTTCTCGAGCGTGTAGTAGCCGCGGCCGAAGACCCACGCGACGGCCGTGGCGGAGAGGAACACGAGTCCCCAGGCCGCCGCGGCTTGGTTCGCGATGTAGCTGCCGCCCAGCACCGGACCGGCCGGCTCGCCGAGGAGCTGAAGCTCGCCGAGGAAGGCGACCACCAGCGTGGCGACGAACAACACCGGCTTCAGCTTCGCCGCGCCGGGCAGGATCTCGGCGAGCAGCAGCAACAGGATGCCGAGCGTGACGGCGACCATCGCGCCGATGCCGGCGAAGCTGCCGTGCAGCAGCGCTTCGAGTGCTTCGGGGGTCATCGGCTCTCACCGCCTTTCACGGCGGGAAGTTGCGCGGTCTGCATGCCGTCGCGGGCCTGGTCGAGGCGCTCGACGATGGTCGCGACCGAGGCTTCGGTGCGGTCCAGGAAGTAGCTCGGCTTGACGCCGATCCAGACGATCAGCACGACGACCGGCACCATCAGGCCGATCTCGCGCAGGTTCAGGTCGGTGAGCTTGCGGTTCGCCTCGTGCACCACCGGTCCGTAGAGCAGCTTGCGCGTCGCCATCAGCAGGTAGATCGCGCCGAAGATCACGCCGGTCACGCTGACCACGGCCCAGAAGGGGATGGCCTCGAAGGCGCCGAGCAGGATCAGGTACTCGCCGACGAAGCCGTTCAGGCCCGGCAGGCCGACCGAGGACAGCACGGCGATCGTCCAGAAGATCGCGTAGATCGGCATGACCGAGGCGATGCCGCCGTACTGGTCGAGCTGCCGCGTGTGGCGCCGCTCGTAGATCATGCCGACCAGGAGGAACAACAGGCCCGTCGAGAGGCCGTGGTTCACCATCTGGATCAAGCTGCCGGCCAGGCCGACGCGCGTCAGCGCGAAGAGGCCGAGCACGACGTAGCCGAGGTGGCTGACCGAGGAGCAGGCGACGAGCCGCTTGATGTCCGTCTGCGCCATCGCGAGGAAGGCGCCGTAGACGATGCCGATCGCGCCGAGCGCCATCATGTACGGCGAGGCAGCGACCGCGGCGGCGGGGAACATCGCGATGCTGAAGCGCAGGAAGCCGTAGGTGCCCATCTTCAGCAGCACGCCGGCGAGGATCACCGAGCCGGAGGTCGGCGCTTCCGTGTGCGCGTCGGGCAGCCAGGTGTGGAACGGCAGCACGGGCACCTTGATCGCGAAGGCGAGCGTGAAGGCCGCGAACAACCAGATCGTGTCCGACACGCCGAGCGCCGCCATCGAGTCCGTGATGGCCGCGATGTCCGTCGACTGCGCTTTGTACACCAGCGCGATCGCCGCGATCAGCATCACGACCGAGCCCGCGAAGGTGTAGAGGAAGAACTTCAGCGTCGCGTAGAGGCGTCGCTTGCCGCCCCAGATGCCGACCATGAAGTACAGCGGGACGAGGCCGATCTCCCAGAAGAAGTAGAACAGCACCAGGTCCGTGGCGAGGAAGACGCCCATCATGCCCATCTGCATGACGAGGACCCAGATCATGAACTCCTTCACTCGTTCGGTGATGTGACCGAAGGTCGAGAGGATCACGATCGGCATCAGCACGCCGGTCAGCACGACCATCAGCAGCGAGATGCCGTCGACGCCGAGGCGGTAACCGACGTCGATCTGCGAGCCGGGCAGCGTGAACCAGGCCTTGTCGACGGCGAGGCTCGCGAGGTCGTGCGAGCCCCAGACGACGAGGCTGAGCACCGCGACGACGAGCGTCGTGAGCAGCGCGATGCCGCGCTGCAGGCTCACCGCGCCGCGGGGCGTGAAGCCGACCGCGAGCGCGCCGACGAGCGGCAGGAAGATCAGCAGGTCGAGCAGCATGATCAGTTGCCCCTCCAGAACCAGGTGAGCGCCAGGATCACGGCGGCGGCGCCGATCCACAGGCCGTAGCAGGAGACGGTGCCGTCGACGAGGCGCTTGCCGCGGCGGCCCAGGTCACTCGCCAGGCGGCCCGCGCCGTTGACGAGGCCGTCGATCGCGAACTGGTCGACGATCACGGCGATGACGAAGGCGAGCAGCTTGACCGGTTGGACGATGACGCGCGAGTAGGTCGAGTCGATCGTCCAGGCGTCCATCAGCTTGGCGTGGGCGACGGGGAAGGCGCCTTGCACCGACTCGTCCATCGCGAGGCCGCGCTTGTGGTCGTGGAAGCCCTTGTGCGCGAAAAAGAGCGCGACGCCGGAGCCGAGCGCGAGGAGGATCCACTCCCACAGCGCGCTGAGGTGCAGCGGCATGTGCATGTGAGTTTGCGCCGAGAGGATCTCGTTGCCCGGCAGCACGACCGGCTCGAGCCAGCCGTCCAGCAAGTGGTGCCAGAGACCGAACACGTGCGGCAGACCGAGCACCGCGCCGCCGACGATCGACAGCACCGCGAGCACCATCAGCGGGCCCGTCATGACGAGCGGCGACTCGTGCGGGTGCACGTGCTTCGCGTCGAAGCGCTCTTCGCCGAAGAAGGTCAGCGCGACCATCCGCCAGGTGTAGTAGGCGGTGATCGCCGCCGTGACGACGCCGACCATCCAGAGCAGGTAGTTCGGGCCGCCCAGCGCGAAGTTCTTCGCGAGGATCTCGTCCTTCGAGAAGAAGCCCGACATCAGCGGCAGGCCGGAGAGCGCCGCCGCGCCGGCGACGAAGGTCACGAAGGTGCGCGGCATGTGTTTGCGCAGGCCGCCCATCTTGTGCATGTCCTGTTCCTCGTGCATGCCGTGGATCACCGATCCCGCGCCGAGGAAGAGCAGGGCCTTGAAGAAGGCGTGCGTGACGAGGTGGAAGATCGCGGCGCCCCAGGCTCCGGCGGCGATGCCGAGGAACATGTAGCCGAGCTGCGAGACGGTCGAGTAGGCGAGGACCTTCTTCAGGTCGCGTTGCACGAGCGCCGTCGTGCCGGCGATGAAGGCCGTCGCGGCGGCGATGCAGCCGATGAAGAGCAGCACGCCGGGCGACGCCGCGTAGAGCGGGTTCAGGCGGACGATCATGTAGACGCCCGAGGTGACCATCGTCGCGGCGTGGATCAGCGCGGAGACCGGTGTCGGGCCGGCCATGGCGTCGGGCAGCCAGACGAAGAGCGGCAGCTGCGCGGACTTGCCGCACGCGCCGCCGAACAGCAGCAGCGCGGCGAGCGCCAGCATGCCGCCGTGCGCGTCGATCATCGCCGGCACCTGCGCTCCGATGTCCTGCATCTCGAGCGTGCCGAAGACCGAGATCAGGATGAACGATCCGACGAGGAAGAAGGCGTCGCCGATGCGGTTCACCACGAAGGCCTTCTGTCCCGCTTCGGCCGGCCAGCCCTTCTCGTACCAGAAGCCGATCAGCAGGTAGGAGCAGAGTCCGACGCCCTCCCAGCCGATGAACAGGCCCAGCAGGTTCGAGCTGAGCACGAGCATCAGCATCGCGAAGCAGAAGAGGTTCAGGTACGCGAAGAACTTCGCGTAGCCCTTGTCGCCCTTCATGTAGCCCGCGGCGTAGACGTGGATCAGCAGGCCGACGCCGGTGACGACGAGCGTCATGACGGACGACAGGCGGTCGAGCCACATCGTCAGGTCGAAGTGCAGCGTGCCGACCGAGATCCAGGTCCAGGTCGAGCTGCGCAGCGACTCGATCGCGTCACCGTCCTTGGTGACGTTCTCGTCGCACGGGCAGATGGCGAGGAACGCGACGATCGAGAAGACCAGCGCGCCGGCCATCGCGGCCGAGGCGACCCAGGGAGCGAGGCCGGAGGGGCCGCTCGCGTCGGGGTTCGCCTTGCGCGCCTTCAGCGTCGCGAGGTGCAGGGCTCCGCAGATTCCGGCGCCCAGGAGCGGCAGCAGCGGGATCAACCAGAGGTAGGAGGCAACTTCCACGGGGTCAGTCTCCGAGCTCGTTGAGTTGGTCGAGCGAAACCGTCTGCTTGCGGCGGAACAGAGCGATGACGAGGGCGAGGCCGACGCCGGCTTCGACGGCGGCCACCAGGATCACGAAGATCGCGAAGATCGGGCCGCTGAGCTCGGGCCTCGCGGCGGTCGAGTGCATGCGGCTGCCGGCGAGGAAGGTCAGGTTCGCCGCGTTGAGCATCAGCTCGACGCTGAGCAGCACCATGATCGAGTTGCGGCGGACGAAGAAGCCGCAGACTCCGATCGCGAACAGGATCGCGGCGAGGAACAGCAGGTGTTCGTTCGGGACGGTCACGGCGTCACCTCCGTCCGCGTGTCGGCGACGAGTTGCGTACGGCCGCGCTTCGCGAGCACGATCACCGCGATCGTCGCGGCGAGCAGCAGCACCGACGCCGCCTCGAAGGGCAGTAGGTAGGTGCTGAACATCAGCTCGGCGAGGCCGGAGAGGCTGGAGACGCCGCGCTCCACGAGCTCGGGATCGGCGGCCATCACCGTCTGCTGCGTCTCGATGCCGAACAAGGTCAGCAGGAAGACCGCGGCGCCGATCGCCAGGACGACCGGCATGCGGCGCGCGCGCAGCAGTGCTCGGTCGAGCGGACCGCTCTCCTCGGCGGAGTTGCCGAGGTTGAGCAGCATGATCACGAACAGGAACAGCACCATGATCGCGCCGGCGTAGACCAGGAGCTGCGCGGCGGCCATGAACTGGAAGCCGGCGAGCAGGTAGATCACGGCGAGGCACACGAACGATCCGAGCAGCGACAACACGCTGACCACGGGGTTCCTGGCACTGACGACGACGAGGGAGCAGAGGATCGCTCCCACGCTCATCAAGTAGAAGAGGAGGTTTGCCACCGGTCGTTGATCTTCTTGACGTAGTCGATGCGGTCCTGGAGGGCGCTGACGGGACGCTTCAGCTTCTCGATGTCGTAGACGAGCGCGGCGCGCGAGAAGTCGGCCAGCTCGAGCTCATTGCTCATGTAGATCGCGTCCTTCGGGCAGGCCTCTTCGCAGAAGCCGCAGAGGATGCAGCGCAGCATGTCGATGTCGAACCGCTCGGGTTCGCGCTCGATGAAGCGCTCGGTCTCGTGACCGTCGATCGTGATCGCGTAGGCCGGGCAGGCGGCTTCGCAGAGGCCGCACGACACGCAGCGGATCGTGTCGTCCGGGTTGACCGCGAGGCGCGGTTGGCCGCGCGTGACCTCGTTGGTCGGAAGCGGTTCTTCCGGGTACTGGCGCGTGAAGCGCGGCGCGAACATCTTCGACATCGTGATCTTGAGTCCCTTCAAGATCGCGGGGAAGTAGATGCGCTCGAGGAAGCTGAGTTCTTTGCGTTCGACGACGACCATATCAGTTGGCTCCCGGTCCGAACGAGATCACGAGGCCCGTGACGAAGATGTTGATCAGCGCCAGCGGGAAGAGGACCTTCCAGCCGAGGTGCATCAGCTGGTCGTAGCGGAAGCGGGGGAGCGTCCAGCGCACCCAGATGAACAGCAGCAGGAAGAAGCTGGTCTTCGCGCCGAACGCGATCAGTCCCATCCACCACGGCGCGTCGGCCCAGAAGGGCACGAGGTAGCCGCCGAAGAACAGCGTCGTCGTGAGGCAGGCCATCACGACCATCGCGGTGTACTCGCCGATGAAGAACATCGCGAACTTCATCGAGGAGTACTCGGTGTGGAAGCCGCCGACCAGCTCCGGTTCGCACTCGGCGAAGTCGAAGGGGTGGCGGTTCGTCTCCGCGTAGCTGCAGACGAGGAACAGCACGAAAGCGAGCGGTTGCGAGAAGACGTTCCAGCCGAACCAGCCGGATTGGCCGGCGACGATTTCGTGCAGGTTCAGCGAGCCGGTCGTGGCGACGACGGCGAGCACGGCGAGGATCAGTGACAGCTCGTAGCTGACCATCTGGGCCGACGCGCGCAGGCCGCCGAGCAGTGAGTACTTCGAGTTCGAGGCCCAGCCGCCGAGGATCGCGCCGTAGACGCCGACGCCCGTGACCGCCAGCACGTAGAGGATGCCGATCTCGGGGTTCGCGATCGAACCGAGCACTTCCGTGCCTTCGAAGGTGCCGATCACCCCGGTGAAGGGGATCACCGCGATCGCGAGCATCGCGGGCAGCGCGGTCAGGATCGGCGCCAGCTTGAAGATCCACGGGTTCGCCCCGGCGGGAATGACCTCTTCCTTGAAGATGAACTTCACGCCGTCGGCGAGCGGCTGCAGCAGGCCAAAGGGTCCGACGCGGTTCGGGCCGTAGCGGTACTGCATCGCGGCGGAGACCTTGCGCTCGGCGAAGGTCATCAGCGCGGCGGTGCCGATCACGGCGCCGTAGCAGGCGACGGTGATGAGCAGCCAGATCAGGATCATCGACATCAGGCCGTGACCTCCGCGCCGGCGATCGACGCGCGCAGGGTTTGCAGGCTGGAGGTGAGCGGGCGCACGCCGGCGGGCGCGGAGCGCGCCGCGCTGATCTTGCCGCGGTGTCCGTCGACGTTGACCCACGTGCCGAGGCGCTCGGTGTGGTCCGGGACGCCGATCGAGAGCTGCGCGGCGGGCGCGAGGCAGGCGTTCGTGTCGAACACGTAGAGCTGCAGCGACGTCGGGAGCCCCGCGAGGCCTTCCGTGCCGACGAGCTCGCCGATGCGTTCACCGACGAGCAGCGCGGCCTTCGACGCGGCGAGCAGCTCGAGCGCTTCGGCCGCCTCGACGGGCGCGAAGCCCAGCTCGGTCAGGCCGCGGCGGTTCGGGCAGGGATCGCCCGTGTGCAGGATCTCGTCGCCGAGCTCGTTCGGCGCCGGCGAGAGGAAGCGCGCTTCCGAGCCGAGTTGCTTGCAGAGCTCGAGCAGTTCCGCGCCTTCCTCGACGGTGAGGAAGGGCGACGCGATCACGACCGGGGCGCGGTGTTCGCCGAGCGCGTCGGCGAGCTGGTCGAGCGCCTCTTCCGTCGAGATCAGTTCGCTGTCGGCGTAACCGCGTCGTTGGCCGCCGGCGAGCCGGTCGGCGCGGTTCGGGTGCTCGAAGGCGAAGCGACCCGTGTCGCACATCCACCAGGTGTTCACGTCGGCGTTGTAGCGCGGGCGGAAGCGCTTCACTTCGTCGCCGCGCAGCACCTCGGTCGTGATCGAGCAGCCGCGGCTGCACTCGCCGCAGGTCGACGCTTTCTTGAACAGGTTCCAGACGCGCGCCTTGAAGCGGAAGGGCTTCAGCGTGAGCGCGCCGACGGGGCAGAGGTCGGCGACGTTGCCCTGGTAGTTGCCGGTCAGCGGACGGTCCGCGAAGGTCTCGACGACGCTGTGCGCGCCGCGGTCGGCGATCACGAGCTGCATCTTGCCGGTGACCTCGTCGAAGAAGCGCACGCAGCGGCTGCAGAGGATGCAGCGTTCCTGGTCGAGCACGATGACGTCGCCCAGGTCCTTGCGCTTCTCGAGCTTGCGGCGGGGTTCGTCGGTGCGCGCGGCGGCTTGACCTTCGTCGAAGGTGAAGTCCTGCAGCATGCACTCGCCGGCCTTGTCGCAGATCGGGCAGTCGAGCGGGTGGTTCTTGAGCAGGAACTCGAGGCACTCGCGGCGCGTCTCGTGCGCCTTCGGGCTCTCCGTGTCGACGATCATGCCTTCGGCGACGGGTGTGCGGCAGGCGGCGACGACGCGCGGAGGCATCTCACCCTGCTTCACCTCGACCTGGCACATGCGGCACGAGCCGACCGGCGTGAGACCGGCGTGGTAGCAGTAGTGCGGCACTTCCGCGTCGTTCGCGTGGCACGCGGCGATCAGCGGCTTCTTCGGGTCCGCTTCGACCTCGCGCCCGTTCAGGATGATCTTGGTCACGCGTGGACCTCCGTGCGATCCGCGGCGGGCGCACGGCCCGATCCGCCCTTCAGCGGGCAGCAGCCCTTATGGATGTGTTCCACGATCTCGTCCCTGAAGTGCTTGATCACCGCGAGCGTCGGGATGGCGGCGGCGTCGGACAACGCGCAGATCGTCTTGCCCGGCGTCATGCCGCGCGAGAGCGACTCGAGCAGGTCGACGTCGGCCATCGTTCCTTGACCGTTCTCGATGCGGTGGAAGATCTGGTTGAGCCACTGCGTGCCTTCGCGGCACTGGCTGCACTGGCCGCACGACTCGTGGTCGTAGAAGCGCGCGAGCACTTCCGACGCACGGACGACGCACGCCGTCTCGTCGAGCATGATCATCGCGCCGGTTCCGAACATCGAACCGATGCCCTTGATCGAGTCGTGGTCCATCGGCGTGTCGATCAGGTCGGCGGGCACGATGCCGGTCGACGATCCGCCGGGGAACCAACCCTTGAGCTTGCGACCCTTCCAGACGCCGCCGGCGTACTGCTCGAGGATCTCGCGCGCGGTGATGCCGAGCGGCACTTCGTAGACGCCGGGCTTCGCGACGTGGCCGGAGATGCCGCACAGGAAGTTGCCCGGGCTCTTCTCGGTGCCGAAGCCGCGGAACCACGCCGCGCCGTGCGTCATGATGAACGGCACGTTGAAGATCGACTCGACGTTGTTGACGGTCGTCGGCTTGCCCCAGAGGCCGAAGCCGGCGGGGAAGGGCGGCTTCGGGCGCGGGTGGCCGCGCTTGCCCTCGAGCGACTCCATCAAGCCGGTCTCTTCACCGCAGATGTAGGCGCCCGCGCCCTGGTGCATGTGGATCTCGAGGTCGAAGCCCTTGCCCAGGATGTTCTTGCCGATCAGACCGGCGGCGCGCGCTTCGTCGATTGCGTCCTGCATGCGGCGGTAGGGGAGGCGGTACTCGCCGCGCACGTAGATGTAGACCGCGTCGAGGCCCATCGCGTATCCCGCGATCAAGCAGCCTTCGAGCAGACCGTGCGGATCCTCGCGCAGCAGCACGCGGTCCTTGCAGGTGCCGGGTTCCGACTCGTCGGCGTTGACCGCCATGTAGCGCGGACGCGAGTCCTTCGACGCGTCGGGCATGAACGACCACTTGAGACCGGTGGGGAAGCCCGCGCCGCCGCGGCCGCGCAGTCCGGAGGTCTTGACGACTTCGGTGACTTCCTTCGGATCCGGCTTGTCGTTCAGGATCTTCTCGAAGGCGGCGTACGCGCCGTTCTCGCGCGCCACCTTCAGCGTGTGCGAGTCGGCGAGCCGCGCGCGGTCGAGCAAGTAGGTGGGGTGCGGGCTCACTGGAGACCTCCCAGGATCTTCGCGACCTTCGCGTCGTCGAGGTCCTCGTGGTAGACGCCGTCGAGGTCGAACATCGGCGCGTTCGCGCACGCGCCCTGGCACTCGACGCGCTCGACGGTGAACTTGCCGTCGGCGGAGGTGCCGCCGACCTTCGCGCCGGTGACCTCGCAGACCTTGGCGAGGATGCCTTCCGCGCCGCGCAAGTCGCACGAGATGTTGTGGCAGACGCTGACGACGTGCTTGCCGGGCGGCTTCGTGCGGAACATCGGGTAGAAGGTCACCACGCCGTAGACGTCGACGGGTTCCAGGCCGAAGTAGGCGGCGAGGTCCTCCATCGTCTCGGGGGAGACCCAACCGCCGAGTTCTTCCTGGCAGCGGTGGATCGCGGGGATCAGTGCCGAGCGACGCTCGGGGTACTTCTGCACCATGCGGTCGAACTCGGCGACCAGTGTTTCGGGCAGTGCCATCAGCGATCTACCTCGCCCATCACGAAGTCCAAGCTGCCGATGATCGCCACCATGTCGGACAGGAGGCGGCCTTCGGCGAGCATCGGGATGGCCTGGACGTTGACGAGTCCGGGCGCGCGAACGTGGCAGCGAACGGGGTCGCTCGTGCCGTCGGAGACGATGTAGAAGCCCAACTCGCCCTTGCTCGACTCGACCGCGGAGTACGCCTCGCCCTTCGGCAGGCGCATGTCCGTGACGATCTTGAACTGGTGGATGAGTTCTTCCATCGACGTGTGAACGTCGGCCTTGGGAGGCAGCACGTAGTGCCGGTCGCGCGCGATGAAGTCGCCGCCGCGGTTCTCCTTGAGGCGTTGCAGCGCTTGCTGCGCGATGCGGCACGACTGGCGCATCTCTTCCATGCGGACGAGGTAGCGGTCGTAGCAGTCGCCGACCGTTCCGACCGGGACGTCGAAGTAGTACGACTCGTAGCCGCAGTAGGGCTGTTGCTTGCGCAGGTCGAACTCGACGCCGCTGCCGCGCAGGTTCGGGCCGCTGAGTGACATCGCCAGCGCGTCCGCCGCGCTGATCGTGCCCACGCCGCGCGTGCGGTCGTAGAAGATGCGGTTGCGCTCGAGCAGGTTCGCCAGCTCGTCGACCTTCGCGGGGAACTGGTCGAGGAAGGCCTCGATCTGCTTCGCGACGTCCTCGTCGATGTCCGCGTACACGCCGCCCATGCGGACGTACGTGTTGTTCATGCGGTGGCCGGTGTAGGCGTCGAGGATGTCGTACAGCTGTTCGCGCTGCACGAAGGCGTAGAAGAAGATGCCGACGGCGCCGAGGTCGATCGACGAGGTGCCGATGTAGATCAGGTGCGCCATGATCCGGTTGAGCTCCATCAGGAGCACGCGGATCGTCTGGCCGCGCTCGGGCACCTCGAGGCCGGCGAGCTTCTCGAGCGACATCGCGTAGGCGATGTTGTTCGTCAGCGGCTGGACGTAGTCGAGGCGGTCGGTGTGCACGAAGAACTTGCGCCAGCCGAGGCTCTCGCAGGTCTTCTCCTTGCCGCGGTGCAGGTAGCCGACGTCGGGGTCGACCTTGCACATCGTCTCGCCGTCCAGGTCGACGACGAGGCGCAGCACGCCGTGGGTCGCGGGGTGTTGCGGCCCCATGTTGACCCGCATCACTTCGCCGTGCAGCGGGTCGTCCTCGTCGACCTGGCCGCGCGTGTACTCGAAGACTCGTGTCTCGGTCATGAGGGCTGGCCTCCCTGCGTGCGGCGCTTCCTGTCCCACTCGCGATAGAGCTTGTCCGGCTCGATCCCTTGGTGCGGGAACTCCTTGCGCAGCGGGTGGTGTTCGTACGCCTGCGGCATGAGCAGCCGGCGCAGGTTCGCGTGACCCTCGAAGCGCACGCCGAACATGTCGTAGCACTCGCGCTCGAAGAAGGCGGCGCCGGGCCACAGGTCGATGATCGTCGGCACCTTCGGGTACTCGTCGTTCGAGAGCATGCGCACGCGCACGCGGTCGTTGTGCTTCACCGAGAGGAACTCCCAGACGACCTCGAAGCGCGGTTCCGCTGGTTCGCGGTCCACGGCCGTGACGAAGGTGTTCGTCTCGAAGCCGCCGCCTGTCTTCAGCGCCTGCATCAGCGGGCGGACCCCGTCGTGCGCCACGCGCAGGCACGGTGTGCCGTCGGCGGGCGTCTCGACCTCGTGCGCGATGCCGGCGAGGGCGGTCGCGAGTCGTTCCATGACGGTCACTGGGCGGCCTCCACCTCGGCTTCGGCGACTTCGCCGTCGCGGCGCGTCGGGTTGGACTTGTTCGGCTGGCGCTTGAAGCGTCCCGTGCCCTCTTCCCAGCCCTCGGTGACGGGCGTGGCGAGCAAGTCGCGCACCGGCGTCTCGCGCTCGATGCGCGTCTGCAGCTTGAGGATCGCGTCGATCACCGCGTCCGGGCGCGGCGGGCAGCCGGGGACGTAGACGTCGACCGGCAGGATCATGTCGACGCCCTGCACGACCGAGTAGGAGTCGTACATGCCGCCCGACGACGAGCAGACGCCCATCGCGATGACCCACTTGGGCTCGGGCATCTGGTCGTAGATCGTGCGCGCGGCCTCCGCCATCTTCCAGGTCAGCGTGCCGGCGACGATCATCAAGTCGCACTGGCGCGGCGTGAAGCGCGCGGCTTCCGCACCGAAGCGCGCGAGGTCGAAGCGCGGGCCGAGCATCGACATCATCTCGATGCCGCAGCACGAGAGGCCGAGCGGCATCGGCCACAGGCTGTTCTTGCGTCCCCAGTTCACCAGGGCGTCCGCGCGCGTCGCGAGGAAGCCGCCCTTGTTCTGGTTCGCGTCGGCGGGCTTCAGCGATCCCACGTCAGGCCTCCTTTGCGCCACACGTAGGCGAGCGCGACGGCGAGCACCGCGACGAAGGCGGTGATCTCCATGAACACGAAACTCCCGACGCCCGCGGCCGCGAAGGCCTTCGCGTTCGTCGCCCAGAGGATCAGGAAGATCGCCTCGACGTCGAACAGGATGAACAGCACCGCCACCAGGTAGAAGTGGATCGACAGGCGGATGCGCGCGCTGCCGACGGCGTCCATGCCGCACTCGTAGGCGGTCGCCTTCTCGGAGTTCAGACGCTTGCGTCCGAGCAGGTCGCTGATGATCAGGTTGCCGGCCGCGAACGCGACGGCGATCCCGAGCAGGATCAGGACGGGGGCGTAGTTCGTCAGCATGACGGAGGCTCGAGTGGATCCCTCGAGGAAGCGCGGGAGGGGGGCCGCTTTCGGAGCGCGAGGGGACCATGCAGCCGCCCGGCGCAGGCACGGACCGGGCGGCTCGGCCCGGAAACATGGGCGAAGAGGATAGCCGCGTGGCCGCGATCGGGGAAGGAAACAAGGCCCTCCGCGGGGCAAAACGGGGCGTACGCCCGATGTCGTACTCAGCGCCTGGAGCGGCGCGCTGCGCTCAACCGTCGACGCGCAACCAGTCGCCGTCCGAGCCCTCGCACAAGGCGCGCAGCGTGCCGTCGCCGGACCCGCCGATCTGCACGGCGTGGAAGCGCAGCCGCGCCTCGTCGTTCACCCGTTGCAGGAAGCCCGAAACCCAGCTCGGGCCCTCGTCCGTGTCGCCGTCGCACAAGACGATCACGGTGTCCGCTTCCAGCGCCGCGAGGTCGAGCGTGCCGTCGCGCTTCCGCTCCGCGGCGAGCTCGATCCCGGCGCGCAAGTGCGTCCCGCCGCCCGTGTCGGCCGCAATCGCCCAGCTCGCGACGGAGCGCAGGTTCTCAGGCGTCACCGGAACGAGTTGCTTGCGCCAGCGCTGCGCGTCGCTCGAGAAGAGCACGACGTCGAACTTCGTCAGCGGCCCGAGTTCCTGCAGGAACGCGACCAGCTGGGCGATCGCGGCCTCGTGGCGGCTCTCGGCCGTCTTGTCGTCGGGGTTCGCGCTGAAGGGGTAGGCCATCGATCCCGAGCGATCGATCACGAACACCACGCGGTCGGTCCACGGACGCAGGCCGAAGAAGTTGGCTTCGCTGTAGGGGCGCGAGCCGTCCGCGGCCGCCGCGTCGAGGTCCAGCTCGCCCCGGCGCACCGCTTCGAGCAGCACCCGCCAACGCTCGGGATGCAGGCCGAGCTTGCGTCCGGTGCGCCGCTGCAGCTCGTCCAAGAGGTCGCCCTGGATGCGCTTCGCCTGCAAGCCGGCCTCGCCGCGCTCCATCCAGACCGGCAGGGATTCGATCAGCGGCCCGAGCATCACGCGGTGCTCGAGGCAGCGGCCGACCGAGATCGCGCGCGAGGCGCGGCGCCAGTCCTCCGCGACGAGTCGCCGCCGCACGTAGGTCAGCACGCGGGCGAAGGCGGCGTCCGTGCGCTCGATGCGCGCCGAACGGAAGTGCTCTTCCACCAAGCCCTTACGGATCTCGAGCTTCCCGGCTTCGGCGTCCGCGAGCAGGTCGATCAGCAGCGTGTGCACCGCTTGGTCGTCGCGCCCGACGAGGCCGCCGAGCGCCGTGTCGCGCACGAGCCGCTCCGGGTCGCGGGTCGCGGCGAAGAGCGCCATGCGGGCGCCGGGCCGCTGGCTCGCGGTGAGCATCCGGCAGGCTCCGGCGCGCAGCGCGACGCTGCCGCCCTTCGAGACGAGCGCCAGCTCGCGGCCGATCCAGCCGACCAGCTCGTCGTCGAGCCGGGGCCCGAACCACTCGACCGTGCGCTGCGCCGAGTTCGCCTCGAGCATCCCGCTGCGTCCGGCGGCCTCGCGCAGGGTGATCGTGCCGACCCACTCCGCGCAGGCAGCGGCGATCTCGCCCTGCCGGTTCTCCTGGGCCGACCAGTAGAGGCGCAGGTCGTGGAAGAGGATCTCGGCCGAGAGGACCTCGTTCGGGTTCGGCACGAGCGAGTCGGCGAGCCCCGCGGTCAGCTGCCGCAGGTCGGCGACCGGGTCCTTCGAGACCTCCTGGTGCCCGGGCGGGTCGCCCGCCGCCCGCGCGACACCGCCCGAGACGACCGGCAGCAGAGCGAGGAGGCACAGGGTGAGGGCGGCGCGCTGTCGCATGCAGGAACAGAAGTCCTTGGGAGGCGGCGAGTTACGCCCGAAGTCGCGCGAATCCTCGCGCGCGGGCCGCCGCGCGGGGCGGACCATTAATAGGGGCGTCCGGCGCCCCACAGCGCCTCGCGGGCCCCACAGGGCCTACTTGTCGAAGACGTTCGTCTCGCTGGGGCTGATGCGCTCGTCGACCGTCTCGACCGACAGATCGAGCTTCGAGAAGTCGAGGCCGCCCCCCGGGCGGTCGATCGTGGTGCCTTTTTGGGCCTTGGCGCGCTCTTCCGCCGGCGGCTCCGCCTTGGACTGCTTGCGTTCGCTCATCTCTCCTCCTGGTGAGAGTCTCATTCTACCGGATGGGCGCCGAATTCAGGAGGCGCGAGGCTCGCTGGCCCAGGCGAGGGGACTTCTGAACTCAGCAAGGCCCTTGTGGGGGACGCAGGGGGGGGTACTGTAGTCACTCATCCGATCCGCTGGCCCTCGCTTCCCGCACAGGGGCCGCTCGAACCCGAGGACACCCATGCGCTCGCTCATGAACGTCGCGCTGTTGTGCGCACTGCTCTTGGTTCTCTTGGCCGCCGTCTCCGCCGCGGCCTCTCCGCTGCTCTTCGGAAACTCGGACGCCTGCAAGGGGTCCGCCAAGTACGTCGGTGGAACGCCTGCCTGGGTGATCGCGTGCACCGGATCTGGCTGTGGCGCGAACGGGAACCGACCCTGCTCCACGGGGAGCGGAGGCGTTCCGGGTGCCTACTTCACGTACTGCGGATGTCCGAACGATCCGAACACGAATCCCGACACCCCGATCTGTTGTTATGCGACCGTAGACAGCCAGACCGGGCTTCCGAGTAGCAACGGATTCTGCAAGGGCCAGACGCTGGCCTCGGATCACTGCGAGCCGCCGCCGTGTTCGTTGCTCTCTCCCTCGGAGACGGAGCGGGTCGGCGCATGTGTAGGCGAGTGAGCCAGGAGGCACGATCGGTGCGCGAAGCACCTGGATCGGAGCACTCGCGACGCATCCTGCCCAGAGGGACCTGATGCCCGCGCGTCGAACGTGGTTCGTCTGCGCCGGCTCAGTCCTGCTGGTGCTGTTGTTCGCGTGCGTGCTGTTCACCGATCGAAGGGGAGAGGCGAGAGCGTTGCGTCGAGCAGAACCCACGGCGAGTGCAACCGTGGTTGCGCCGGCGGCCCGCAAGCTCGAGGTGTCGGACCGTCGTGAAGCCGCGGCTGCTTCGGCCTCGGGTGCACCGGTATCGAGTGGGAAAGAACAGCGCCTCGCCGTTCTGCGCGTCATCGATGCCGAGTCAGGAGCAGCGGTCGCCGGAGCATCCGTGTGGTCGAGTGAAGTTCCTGGAGTCCAGAGCCCACTCGGTGAAACCGACGATGACGGTCTGCTCACGATCAGTGGCCGAGTCGAAATCCTCACGGTCGCGCAAGACGGTTACGCAACGGCGACCGAATCGATCGGAGACGCGGCGCCCCCGGAACTCGTCGTAGCGCTGATGCGCGAGGCCGTGATCACGGGTCAGGTCGTCGACGTGAGGGGACTACCGACATCGAAAAGGCCGCTGGTCCTGGCGTACGCGGACGGATCTGCGCCCCCCAAGTCGCAAGTCGCGAGTTGGCTGACACGCAAGTGGCCCGGGTTGCATATCAGTCGCGTGGATCGAACGGGCGCCTTCGAGCTGTCCGGGCTGCAACGCGGGGAGAAGTACACGCTGGCGGTTGCAGGCGAGGGAGTCGTACTTCCCAGGAGGGTCGACGGGGTGCTCGCCGGAGAGACGGGCGTCACGATCGAAGTGCGCCAGCTGTTCGGCGCAGTCGTTCGAGTCGTGAGCCAGGGAGGTGGGCCGCTCCGCACATCCGAGGATCTCTGGGCGCTTCCCGGTCCGCAGTGGACCTGGCCCGAACGCGAGTGGCGTGGACTCGCCACCGATTCCTTGGAGGGCGCTCTCAGCGGCCTGAGCTCTGAGCAGACCAGCCGGCTTTGGTCGGATCGTTACGTCTGGCTCTTCTGGACCGATGCGCCGAGCGAGCCTCCTGCCTTGGGACCGATTCGATTCTCGGGTCACCTCGCGGGATACCATCGCTTCGACGGGAACGTCGAGCTTCCGCCCGTGTCCGGCGACCTCGCAGAGGTCCGCTTGGAACTCAGTCCTGCGGCGTCGGCGTGGGGTCGGTTGAACGTGACCATCCTCCACGGCGACTCGCCGCAGCCGAGGACACGTGCGCCGATCCGAGGAGGAGTCGGCGATCTCGTGCTCAAGACCACTGACACGGGCCGGACGTTCACTCGTCCTCTCGCGAGTCTTGACGACGACGTGATCCGCATCGACGGAGTGCCGGAAGGTGACTACTTGTTGTATCTCACCACGAAGCACGGCGCGTTCAACAGCGCGAAGGACGATGCTCCAGTCTCCTTACACATCGACGGGGAGCAACAGGTGGACGTGACGGTGGACATCTCGGGTCTCTGCTCGGTGAACTTCGACGTGAAGTCTGATACGGAGCCCTACCGTGGAGAGCTCGGTCTCGAGGTCCATCGGATGAGCTCACCGGCGAGTACCTTCGTCAGTTTCGAGAGCCCGCCCTTCATTCTGCAAGGTCTGCCACCAGGGCAGTATCGCTTCACGATGTACACGCCTGCGCTCTCGACGAGCGAGGACTGGGTCGAGCTGTCGATTCCGGGTCGATCCGGAGAGGCTGCGGTGATTCGCTTCGCGGCGCCGTGAAGATGGGCACTCGCGACGCACTGATCACGACCACAAGGGTCACCCTCGCACTCGTGTTCGTCGCGGCGGCCGCTGCGAAGTTGTTCCTGGGTGAGGACAGCCATTCGCACTCTGGGAGCGGATTCGAAGAGCTCCTCCGCTCGGATTGGCTCAGGCACTGCGTCAGCGTCGTGGAGCTCTCGACCGCCTGCCTGTTGGTGTCTCGATCGTGGCGCGTCGGCCTCGACCTGTCGGTGTTGCTGGCGATCGGGTTCCTAGCAGTTCTACTCGGTCTCTTGCTGCTCGACGTTCCGGTCTCCTCGTGCGGCTGCATCGGTTCGATCCCGATCGATCTCACCACTCACGCGTTGCTCGCCTTTGGTATCGGCGGCGCCGCCCTCCTGGCGGGCCTGATCGCCCGAACGCCGTCTCCCTGAGCGACTAGTTCGTGAGGGATATCGCTCTCGCAGTCGTCAAGATCCCCAATCGATGCAGCTCCGCCGCGAAGCCCTCGAGCTTCGCGCGCGCCGCGCCGTGCGCGTCGAGCGCCGGATCGATCGAGTCGAGCAGGGCGCCGAGCGATCCCGCTTCGCGCAGGGCGTCGAGCGCGCGGGCGCCGTCGGGGCTGAGCTCGCAGAACTCGGCGGCGTAGCCGTCGTAGGCGAGCACGCGGCGGCGCGGCGCGACAGGGGCGAGGCGCGCGGCGGCGGTCTCGGCGGCGTGTGCGTCGAAGCGGCCGGTGAGGAAGTCGGGGCGCACGGCGCGCGCGAGCGGCGTGGCGAGCGTGCGGCGCACTTCGTTGTAGCCGTAAGGCAGCTCGAGGAGGCGCAAGCCGTCGCTCACTGCGAGCTCGGGCTGCGCTGTGCGCGACTCGCGCGCTGCGGTGCGCGCGCGGCACTCGGCCTCGAAGGACTCCGGCGTCGCGCCGCGCGCGAGGTGCAGGAAGTAGTGCGACTTCTGCATGAAGTAGAGGATCGTGTCGCCGGCGAAGAGCGGCAGGAACTCGGCGAAGCCCCGCATCATCTCCTCGAACATCTCGGCGGCCTCTTCCTGCGTCATGCCCTGCTTCGCGACGTAGTCGTGGTAGAGCTGCAAGTCCGCGTCCGGGTCGTCGCGGATCTCGATGCCGAACAACTCGGGCTCGCGATAGGTCTGCGCGACCTCGTCGATGTGGAAGGTCTGCAGCGAGACCTCGCGCACGACGCCGGCGTGCTCGCGCAGGAAGTCGAGCGTCGCGCGCGCTTCTTCGCGCGTCTCGGTCGGGAAGCCGACCATCGCGTAGAAGGTGACGCTGATGCCGGCGTTCGCGCAGTTCGTCGCGACGTCGACGGTCGACTTCAAGCTCTGGCCCTTCTTCATCAGCTTCAAGAGGCGCGGCGTGGCGGTCTCGAAGCCGAACAGCAGCTTGCGGCAGCCGGACGCGTAGAGCAGCTTCGCGCCTTCCTCGTCGTAGGCCTTCGGTTCGACGCGCGCGTCGCACCACCAGCGGATGTCCGCGTCGCGGTCGATCAGTTCCTGCGGCAGGTCGCGGATCATGCCGGGCGGCATGCAGTCCGTGATGAGGTTCACGTTGCGCGCGCCGGTGCGTTCCTTCAGCGCGAGCACGTGGTCGACGATCGACTTCGCCGAGCGCGTGCGATAGCCGGGACCGATCACGGTCGGAAGCGTGCAGAACGCGCACTCGCCGTAGTAGCAGCCGCGGTTGATGTCGTAGGGGATCACCGTCTCCGGCGAGAAGTAGAGCTCGAAGGGGATGCCGGTGAAGTCGGGCACCGGCGCGTCGTCGAGCTTGATCGGGTGCATGCCGAGGTTGCGCACCGCGCGCGGCGTCGCGCCCGAGCGGTCGATCCACATCAGCGAGCCGACGTCGTGCAGGTCGGTGCCGTCGCGCAGCGCCTTGCACAGCGCCTCCATCGGCGCCTCGCCCTCGTGGAAGATGGTCGAGTCGATGCACACGTCGACACCGGACGCGTTCATCAGCTTTTCGCCGATGTACGCGAGGAAACCGCCGCCCGCCGTCACGTGGCAGTCCGGCAGTGCTTCCTTGACCAGGCGGCCGAGCGTCAGCGCGGGGATCAGTTGGCTGCCGTAGATCACCGACAGACCGAGCACGCGCGGCTCGCGCGCGACGAGCCCGGGCAATACGCGTTCGCGGAAGAACGCGATGAAGGGGTTCTGTTCCTCATCGACGGTCGCCGCGAGCACTTCCGCCGAGCGGTCGTTGGCGTAGCCCATCGTGAAGTTGTGCGGCGTCAGCTTCGACGGGAAGTGCGCGGCGCTGACCAAGCGCAGGCCGTGGTAGAGCGTGCGCACGGCCGGCACGTAGGCGTCCATCTCGAAGGCGCGCTCGGAGCGCACGATGCGCTTGGCGTCTTCGACGCGTTCGATCACGGCCTCTGCGCTGACCGCTGACTCGGCGGCGGCGCGGAAGGCGTCCATGCGCTCGAAGGGGAGTGGTCCGCTCGATTGGAAGCTCGCGAGCGGCAAGCGTTCCTCGACCAGGCGCGCCGCGCGCTCGAGCTGCGGCTTCGACAAGAAGTGGTCGTACGCCTCGATCGACAAGTCGCGCAGCTCGACGTCGTCGAAGCCTTGTTGTTTGAGCCACGCCTGGATGCACGGCAGCGCGAGGTACGGCTGCGTGAAGTGACCTTGCGGCGGGAAGGCGAGCGTGATGGGGAAGGAGTCGGTCATGGTGTCGATTCCAGTGCCGTCGGCAGTCCGACGAGGCCTGCGTCCGCGAGGCTGTGGAGTGCAGCGCCGATGCCCGGCGCCTGTGATTCGAGTTCGGTGAGCGTGCGGCGGCCGTCGAGCAGCGCGAGCACGCGCGCGACGTCGGGGCCGACGCGCTGCGAGAGCACGCCGCGCGGTGTCGCGCGCACGAAGAGGTGCGTCTCGCGCGACGGAGTCTTCGGCGACTCGTCGCGCAGCATGCTCTGGATCGACTCCGGCACGTCCAGGGGCAGCGCGACGAGCTCGCCGAGCACGCGCGGTGCGTCGGCGACCTGCAACTCGCCGCGCGCGGCGGATCGCACCAGCGCTTGTTCCCAGTAGAGCGCCGCGCTCGCGAACGGCACGCGTTGCAGCAGCGCGAACCCCGCGAAGCTGCGACCGTCCGCGCGGAAGCGCCGTGCGAGCTCGAGCGAGTCGACGCCCAGCGCGCGTCGCAGCAGCGCCCAAGTGCGCGGATAGCGCTGCAGCAAGTCGGGCAGCGTATCGCGCATCCACGCCAGCTCTTCGAGCTGTTCGAGCGGCATCGGCAACAGCGCCCAGCTCGAGAAGAGGTCGGGGTGCGCGTCGATCAGCGTGCGCTCGGCGGCGCTGTGTCCCGCGCCGAGCGCCATGTCGGGCGCGACGCCGTCGACGGGCCGCGAGACCGCACCGAACTCCTCGCCCAGTCCGCAGCCGGGCTGCGGGTTGACGAGGTGGAACGACAGATTGAGCCCCGCGCGCAGGGACGCGTCGGCGGCCAGATCGAGCGTCTGCGCGAGTTCCGCGTCGCCTTCACCCGGCAGTCCGAGGATGAACGAGAGGATCGGCGTGATGCCGAGGCGCGCGCAGTCCGCGACGCGCTCGAGTACCGGCGTGTCGGCGGCCATGCGCTTCTCGCAGCGCTCGCGCACGGAGCTCGCGGCTGACTCGATGCCGAGCAGCACGCGGTAGCAACCCGCCGCGGCCATGCGCTCGAGCAGCTCGGCGTCGAGGTGGTCGACGCGCGCACGGCACTCCCACGGGACGCTTGCGCCGCGCCGCAGCATGCCGTCGCAGAACTCGAGCGCGTGTGCGCGGTCGGCGCCGAAGATGTCGTGGCACAGGTAGACGTTGCGCGCGGAGTCGAGCGCGGCGGCTTCGAACACCTCGTCGACGAGCCGCGCCGCCGGCAGTGTGCGCGAGCGCCGGTTCCAGTGGCGCCCAATCGTGCAGAAGGAACAGTCGTAGACGCAGCCGCGCCCCGAGTCGACGGGCACCAGGCCGTCTGCCTCGCCGGTGACGCGCTTGTAAGCGGCGAGTGGGGGCAGCAGGTGCCACGCGGGTCGCGGAAGCTCGCCGAGGTCGCGCAGACCTTCGCGGTCCGGTTCGCGTCGCACCGCCCCGGTCGTGTCGCGCCACGTGACGCCCGCGACGCCGGTCGCGTCGTTTACGCGCGACCACGCCGCGAGCAGCTCGGGCAAGCCGCGCTCCGCTTCGCCGCGCACGACCGCGTCGACGGCCGGGAAGCGCTCGATCAGCGCGGCGTCGACGCCGGTCGTTCCCGGCCCGCCGAGGATGCGTCGCGCCGTCGAACCGAGCGCGCGCAGCTCGTCCAGGATCGCGAGCGCGATCGGCAGCGTCGCGCCCATCACCGACAAGCCGATCACGTCCGCGCCAGTCTCGTGCAGCCGCTCGGCCGCCGCGCGCGCCAGCTCGTCGCCCTCCGGCAGCGCGCCGCTCGACAGCGCGAAGGCGAGGTCGTCGAGTCGCACGTCGAGCCCTGCCGCTTCCAGCGCGGCACCGAGTCGCAACAGCCCCGGCGGCGGCATCGAGTAGCCGAAGGTGTCGGCGTGGGGGGCGTAGGCGAGCAGGATCGACACGCGCGCCATGATTCCGCGCTGCGCCGTCCTTTTCCAGCCTCTCACGTCACCGCGGGCGCGCGCCGGGTAGAGTGTTCGCCCCAACCGACAGACCGTCTCCTCTCGACTCGATGAAGATCAGCACCAGCTCTCGTTCGTTCGTCCTCGCCGCCGCGCTCCTCCCGCTCGCCGCTTGCGGCGGATCCGGCGGCGGCAGCAGCGCCAACCCGACCTTGACGGTCCAGGTTTCGACCTACTCGGTCGCCGCCGACGTGAAGTCGAGCTTCGGCACCGGCTGGGCGGCGTTCGCGGCCGATGAAGCGACCTCCGGCGCGGGCGGTACGGACCTGAACGGCAACGGCAACCCGATCGACTCGGTCGTGCAGGCCGTGAACCTGACGACGGGTATCGCGACGAACGTCGGCGTGGCCGTGCGCGACTTCGCGTGGCTCGGCGCCACGCTGTTCCTCGTCGTCGACGAGGCGCAGGACGGACGCGACTGGGACGGCGACACGATGATGGACGACCGCGTGTTGCTCATGTACGACCCGGTCGCGGCGGGCACGCCGGTCTACTTGGCGGTGTTGCGCGAAGACACGGGAGCCGACCTGATCTCGGCCGGCGAGTGGTTGTTCGTCAGCCAGCGCGACGTCGCCGTGATGGCGAACACCAGTACCGTCTTCGGCATCCACGAGTCGCTCCCGAACACCTTGCACCAGGTGATGACGAACGACGCGGCGGCCGGCCTGACGCCGAAGCTGCTCGGCGCGGACGAGGAACTCGTGTTCCTCGCGCTGGACGAGACGGCGGAGGGACGCGACCTGAACGGCGACTTGGACTCGACCGACACCAGCGTCCTGGCGCTGCTCGACGGCCGCGGAACCGTCGTGATGGGCGGCTACGAGTTTCCGCTGCGCAACACGCTGCGCGCGATGCCGTCCGACACGGCGGGCCGCCGCGCGCTCTCCGTCGGTACGCACGACTGGCAGGTCGGCTTCGTCGTCGACGAGACGGCGCAGGGCGCGGTCAACCTGAACAACCCCGCCAGCGTTCCCGCGGCCCTGCCGGCTTCGTGGAAGCCGACGCACTGCATCGGCTTCGAGGACACGGACACCCTCGACACGATCCTGACGCTGATCGACTTCCGCTCCTGGGACGACGACCCGCTCACGAATCCGCCGATCAACACGGGCCTGATCGCGACGGACCGCATCGTCATGCAACCGGGCTGGGTCGGCGTGATCTCCGACGAAGGACAGCAGGGGACCTGCGACCTGAACGGCGACGGCGACCTCGACGACGACGTCTTCCGCTGGACGGCGTTCGGCACTCCCGTGCTGCCGCCCGGCACGGTGAACAACTACTACGCGGTCGCGCGGCTCGCGGGAGGTCTGCAAGGCGTCGGCGAGCTCGGCAGCGCGTGGGTCATCGCCGTCGACGAGGCCGCGGACCGCCGCGACCTGAACGACGACGGGTTCCAGGACCTCGACGTGGTGCTGTGGCTCGACCCCGCGCTCGGCGTCGTCTGGACGAACGACCACGGCACGTCGACCTCGTCCTACGCCGCCGCTAGTTGGATGGGGCCCAGCTCGGACCGCTCGCGCCTCGGCGTCGCCTACGATGAGCTCTCGAACGGCGTCGACTTGAACAACGACGGTGACATGTTGGACAGCGTCGCGACCTTCGCGCAGTTCACCGGCACCCCGCAACGCCTCGCCTTCCCCGGCTACGCCGCGGCGGTGCAGAAGCTGAACGCCGGCATCAGCTTCCAGAACGGCTGGGGATTCTTTCGAGTCAGCGAGGCCGAGGATGCGCGCGACTGGAACGGCGACGGCACGCCCGACGACTTCGTGATGCTGCGCTCGCGGCTCTCCGACGGCCTCAGCCAGTACATCATCGAGCTGAACGCGATCCCCGGGAAGGCAACGGTCGAACCCGGCGCGATCACGGGCGCGATGGGCGGCACCTTCGTCGTCGACGAAGCGATGGCCGGCGACCTGAACGCGGACGGCGTGATCTCCTTCGCGATGGTCTACTACGCGATCTGACGCGACGCGCGGGCCGCTGCCTCAGCGCAGCGGCCTGATGCGCAGGTTCGCGAACCAGACGCGCATCGTCATGTCGCGGTGCAGCTGCAGGCCCAAGCGACCGGCGCCGTGCGCTTCGTCACGCACGTCGACCATCAGCGCGCCGTTCACCTCGATGCGGTGGCGGTCGCCTTCGATGCGCAGGTGGACGTGGTTCCAGCCCTCGGCGTCGACGACCTCGCGACGCAGCTCGACCTCGGGCTCCGCGAGCAGTCCGCGACCGTCCGTGGCGTAGAGCGAACCCCAGTACTTCTGTCCGACGTCGGCCTGGTATCCTATCGGGTCGTCCGCGCCGTCCTCGAGCACGGAGCGGTACTGCAGTCCGCTGTTGGCGCGCGGCGCGCAGACGTCGAACTCCAGCTCGAAGTCGCCGAAGTCCGTCGCGTGCATCAGGTACTCATTGCGCGGAAGCTGTTCGGCCGTGCCCGACAGCACGCCGTCCGCGAAGGTCCAGTGCGCGCCGTCGCCCTCCCAGCGCGCGAGCTGCTTGCCCTCGAGCAGCGGCAACCAGCGCGGCTCGTCCACGCCCGCCGCGTCGACGACGCCGTCGGCGCGCAGGAAAGCGAGCAGGTCCTTCAGCTCCTCGAGGCTCAGCGCGTCGAGCAGCCCGTCCGGCATCGGCGAGCGCTCGGTCGGCTCGAGCGCCTCGAGCTGCGTGCGGTCGATGCGCCGCTCGAGCCCGAGGGGCGAGAGCAGCACGACGTGCTCCGCGTCCTCGCGCAACAGGCGACCCTCGACCGAGGTGCCGCCCGAGAGGACCGCGCGGACCGCCGCCCAGCGCTCGGGAACGTCGCGCGACGGATCGCCGATCGCGTTCAACAGTCCGAGCGTGTCGAGGCGCAGTCCGACGCCGTCGAGGTCGGGTCCGTAGCCGGTGCCGTCCGCGCCGCGCCCACCGAGCGCGTGGCACGCGCCGCAACCCGAGCGCTCGAAGACGAAGGAACCGCGCGCCGCCGAACTCGGTCGTTCCGCGCTGCGCTGGAGGAAGGCGAGTTGTCGTTCGATGGTCCAGCGCGGTCCTTGGTCCGGACTGGGCGCGGGCGGGTCGTAGTCCGGGAAGCGCTCGCCGAACCAGCGACGCCACTCCTCGAGCGCGAGCGGCCAGCCCGCGGAGTCCGACGCGGGGGCGTGACGCCCGGTCCAGTGCGCGAGCACGAGCAGCATCGGGCGGCCGTTGCGCGCGCCGCGGCGACCGGCGCCGTCGAGCATCGCGCGCGCCGTCTCTGCGTCGAAGTCGACCGGCTCGCGCGCGAGGAAGTACTCGGCGCACGCTTCGCGCACCTCGTAGCTGCCGGCCAGCAAGCCTTGCAGGCAGAGCGCTTCGTCGTCGTCCTGCCGGCAAGCGGCGAGCAGCACGAGCGCCGCGCGCGCGACCGGTGGCTCTTCCGTCGTCAACGCGCGCAGCCACGGCGCGAGTCGAGCGTCGGGCTCCGCGCCGAGCGCGCGCAGCACGTCGCGGCGGCGGGACGCGGCGATCGCGGGCTCCGCGTCGCGCGCGATGCGCTCGAAGCCGTCGCGCAGCTCCGGCAACAGCTCGGCCGTCGCCGCCGGACGACGCGCGATCGCGGTCGCGACGCCGCGCGCGTCGAGCGCTCCCTGCTCGGCGAGCTGCGCGAGGTCCGCGTCGCTCGCTGTGTCGATCGCGGCGTCGTACAGCGCCTGGATCCAGCCGTGTAAGCTCGAGCCGCCGGTCCAGCCGGAGGCTTCCGCGCAGAACGACAGGAAACGCGCGCGTTCTTCGAGCGCGAGCGCCGGCGCGAGCGCGGCCAGGCAGCGTGCGCGCTGCAGCGCCGTCTCGCGCGAGTCGGTCCGCTCGAGCTCGTCGAGCAATGCGCCCGCGGCTCCGGTCGGCGCGAGCGCGGCGAGCAAGCAAGCGGCCGACGCCGCGTGGTCCGCGTTCGAGTCCGCCATCACGTCGCGCGCGAAGTCGACGAGCAACGCGTGGTCCTCGGCGTCGATCGTCATGCCGCAGGCGGTCGCGAGTTCGAGTGCGCGCAGGGCTTCGCCGCGCCGAACGCCCGCGGGCGCGACGAGCACCGGACCGATGCGCCGCACGCCGCGCCGCGCCTTGCCGCTCTGCGAGCGCGCGATCCACGAGCGGATGCGCGCGCCGCCCTGCTTCAGCTCCTCCGACGCGTGCTCCGGCGTCGGCATCGTCGCCGCGCGCGCGAGCCGTGCACGCGCGAGCCAGCGGTCGTCGGTGGGGGCGTAGACTTCATGCGGTGTCGGCGCCGCGACCTCCGGATCCTCGAGCGCGCGCCGTTCCGCGCGCAGCGCCGCCGCGCGCTCGTCGACGACCGGCGGCTCGTCCGCGTCGACGACGCCGGTGTAGTGCAAGCGGAACAGTCCGCCGCGCTGGCCGCGACCGCCGGTGCAGAGCAACAGCTCGCCGTTCGCGTCCGCGACGAGGTCGGTGATCGGGAGCGGCACCGCGGACTGGTACAGCACGCGGCTCTCGCCCGTCCAGCCGGCGCCGTCCGGCTCGAGCGCGACGCCCAGCACGCGGCCCTTCAGCCAGTCTCCGACGACGAGCGTCGACTGCATCGCGCGCGGCCAGCGCAGCGCCGACGCGTGCAACACGCCCGTAGGGGAAGCGCGGTCGAGCAGCGCGATCGGCGGCACCAACTCCGGACACCATGCGGGCAGCGGATCGCTCCCGGTGCGCCAGCCGTGGTCGCCGCCTTCGACGACCGCGCACGCGCGCACGGGGCGGAAGCCGCACCAGCCGACGTCCCACTCCATGTCCGCGTCGACGGTGAACAGTTCGCCCTCCGCGTCGAAGGCGAGGTCGTAGGGGTTGCGCATCCCGTACGCGTACTGCGTCCACGCACCGCGCGCGTCGTCGACGCGCAGCACGCCGCCGAACGGCCACGCCGCGCGCGCCGCGTAGCCGGAGGGATCCTCGAGCGGCGGCAGCAGGCGCGGCTGCTCCGGCGGCAGCGGCGCGGCTGGCGCGCTCGTGGGGCGCGTCAAGTCGCCGTAGGCGAGGTAGAGCGCCCCATCGGGGCCGCGCAGTACGCCGTGCGGTCCGTGCTCGTCGCCGTTCGCGAAGGGCACGAGGAGGCGCGCGTCGGCGCCGTCGGCGGAGAGGCGCCAGAGGCCCAACTCGGGCTTCGACCCCGCGCTGCGCCGACCGACGACGAAGGCGGCGTCTTCCTCCGCCAGCAGCCCCTGCACGTCGCGGAAGTCGGGCGCGAAGGGCTCGGTCTGCTCGAAGAAGCCGTCTCCGTCCGCGTCGACGACGCGCATCACGCCGCGCTCCTCGCTGCCGACGAACAGCGAGCCGTCCGGCGCGCCGGTCATGCACAGCAGGGAGGCGGCGACGGCGCCCGCGCGCTGGAGCTCGAAGAGCAGGTCTTCCATCGCGCGAGAGGATAGCGGGGCGCAAGCTCCTCGTCGCTCGCGGCGTCGAGATCGCGAGGCTCCGCGCCGCGCCCGCGTCGCGCTCGAGAGCCCGCGCTGGACCGGGGCGATCACCCGCGATCGAACTACGCACAAACGGCAGGCGCAGTACGCCGCGCTGCCCTCGGCGCCGTGTGCGCCGCGCGGATAGGATGGCGGGTCGGTCTCAGCTCGGAGGAAGATCATGAGCAGGTCACCTTCCTACAAGCGCGCTACGCTCGAGGATCGCTACGACGCGATCGTCGTCGGTTCGGGGATCGGCGGCCTGGGCGTGGCGGCGATGCTCGCCAAGCTCGCGAAGCGCCGCGTGCTGGTGCTCGAGCGGCACTACGTCGCCGGCGGATTCACGCACGCGTTCACGCGGCCCGGCTTCGAGTGGGACGTGGGCGTGCACTACGTCGGCGGCGTCGTCGACCCCGAATCGCCGCTGCTGAAGTGGTGGGACTTCCTGACCGAAGGTCGGCTCGAGTGGGCTTCGGTGGGGGACGTGTACGACGAGTTCCTCATCGGGCAGGAGCGCTACGAGTTCCCCCGCGGGCGCGAGCGCTGGCGCGAGAGCATGCAGCGTCGCTTCCCGAGCGAAGCGCGGGCGATCGACGAGTACCTGGCGGCGACGTGGTCGTCGAACCGCTGGAGCGCGCTCTACTTCGCCGAGAAGCTGCTGCCGCCGCTGCTGCGCGCGACGGTCGGACCGCTGATGCGCGCGCCGTTCCTGCGCCGTGGCGGCAGGACGACGCTGGACGTGTTGCGCGGGTTCACGCTCGACGAGGAACTGATCGGCGTCCTGACCGGCCAGTGGGGCGACTACGGCGCGCCGCCGAGCCTCAGCAGCTTCGGCGCGCACGCGACGATGGCCGAGCACTACTTCGATGGCGCGGGCTTCCCGGTGGGCGGCGCGGGCCGGATCGCGGAGTCGATCCTGCCGGTGATCGAGCGCGAGGGCGGCGCGGTGGTCGTCTCCGCGGACGTGCAAGAGGTCCTGGTCGCGGACGGACGCGCGCGCGGCGTGCGCATGGCGGACGGTCGCGAGCTGCTCGCCGACACGGTGATCAGCGACGCCGGAGCGGTCACGACCTATGAGCAACTCGTCGGCGACGAGTCCGCGACGAAGGTCGTGCGCGACGGGATCGCGCAGCTGCCGCCTTCTCCGGGTCACGTCTGCCTCTACGTGGGACTCGACGAGTCTAGCGCCGAGGCCGGACTCCCCAAGGCGAACCTGTGGGTGCACCCGACTCGCGATCACGACGCGAACTGGAAACGGCTCGTCGACGATCCGGAAGCGCCGCTGCCGCTGTACTTCTCCTTCTCCTCGGCGAAGGACCCGAGCTTCGAGGAACGTCACCCCGGACACGCGACGGTGGACGTCCTCGCCTTCGTTCCCTTCGACTGGTTCTCGCGCTGGGAAGCCACGCGATGGGGTGAGCGCGGCGCGGACTACGACGCCTTCAAGGCGCGCCTCACCGAGCGCTTGACCGAAGCGCTGTACCGACACGTCCCCGGAGCTCGCGGTCACGTCGTGCACGCCGAGCTCTCCACGCCGCTCTCGACCCGGCACTTCACGAACCACGCGCACGGCGAGGTCTACGGCCTCGGGCACACGCCCGAGCGCTATCGCTACGCGCCGCTCGGCCCGCGCACGCCGATCCGGAAGCTCTACCTGACCGGGAACGACGTCGGCGTGTTCGGCGTCACGGGCGCGCTCTCGGGCGCGGCGCTCTGCGCGTCGGCGATCCTGCGGAAGAACGTGTACGGCGAGCTGGCGGAGGCGTCCTGACGCTCGGGAGTTGGCGGGGCTTCGCCGTCCGGGCCCCTCGCCGCGGATTCCGATTTTCGCGGTGCGGGGTTCGGTGCGCCGGGTCGCTCTCGTACTCGAAGGCGGAGCGGGCCCCACGGGGCCATCTGCAACGCTCCGCTCCTCAAGAACCCTCTCCTGATCCCTCTCCAGAACTCGCGCAGACGTCCGCAGTCCCGACGTCGATCCGCTCGGCTCTCTCTCGTGGATCGACGGCCCGGGGCTCCCGGACGACGACTTGGCCCTCCTCCGCGCGCGCGACGCAACTCAAGAGGAGGAGGCCGCGGCGGTCCCACCGGTCCGGGACGCCGGGCCGTGAATGGCCGCCGACTGTTGGGAGCGGCTCCGAGCGATCGGAGTCGCTCCCGCTTCGTCGTGTTTCGCCGAGCGAAGTGAGCGGGTCCGCGCAGGTTCACAGTGCGCTGCTCCCGTCTTCATGATCCCGTCGCAGATCGGGAGAGGGCCGAGGCTACACTTTGTCGTCGCGCGCCGTAGTCGGCGCACCGATCCGGCGGGTTCTCCCCCGGAATCCGGCGACGACTCCGACCGCGAGGACGAAGACCCCCGACGACCTGAGAACGACGATGAGAATCCCGAGCCTGCTCCCCGCCTGCGCGCTGCTCGCGCTGACCGCTACCGTCCCGATGTTCACCGCGGCCGCCGCCGAGTCGACTCCGCGCGCGAACGTCGCCGTCGACGACCACCACGACTCCGCGCTGCACGAGGCGATGGAGACGCTGAAGGGCGCGCAGCGCTCGGTCAAGAAGCTGATGGGCGACCCCGTAGCGAACGAGGCGAAGCTGATGGAGGCGCTGCACTCGATGGAAGGTGCGGCGTTGACCGCCCTGGGCCAGACCCCCGCAGCGCCGGAAGGCGTGACGGGCAAGGCGCTCGAGCTGCACAACATCGGCTACAAGTCGGAGATGGCGAAGCTGCTGCAGACGATCCTCGGCATGCAGACCGCGACGCTGAACGGCGACAGCGCGGCGCTCGAGTCCGGCTACGAGGAACTCAATGCGACGAAGAAGGCCGGTCACGACGGGTACAAGCTCGACGACTGATCGCCGCCGTCCACGCTGCGCTGTTTCCTAGCCCAGGAAGAAGCGCAGCAGGATCGGCAGCAGCGTGAGCGCGGCGAGACCCGCGAGGATCACGGCGCCGATCACGAGGAACAGGCGCGCGAGCGAGAAGGGCAGCTTGCCCGTGATGCCGCGCGCGTCCCCGCCCGACACGACGGCGCGGTAGAGGCGGTCCTCGTAGCGGTAGGCGAAGACCCAGGCCGGCAGCGCGAGGCGGCGCGTCTCGAGCGATTCGAGCAGCGCGGAGGTATGCACTTCGCGGAAGCGCGTGCCGGGCACGTGGTCGCGCTCGACGACGTGCGCCGCCGAGCGATGGATCGCCGAGACGATGCGGCGGCGCGCGCCGGAGCGCTGGACGTCGAAGGTCTCGAGCGCGACGGGCGTGCCGTCGGAGAGGACCGAGGGTTCCGCCGCGACGGCCTTCAAGTCCACGTAGGGCGCCAGCGCGCGGACTTCCTCTTCGCGTAGGCCGCGCGAGGCCGAGACGAGCACGTCGTCGAACGCGAGCTGCACCGCGCCGGAGTGCGGCGCCCACGCCGAGCGCCACGCGCCCTCGTTCGAGTCCGCCGTCCAGGTCACGTAGGCGCGCGCGTCGCAGACCCACGCGACCCAGTAGATCGCCTTGATCGACTCGAGTCGGGCGCGCTGTGCGAGGTCGGCCGGGCGGAAGAAGCCTTGCCGTTTCAGCCAAGCCGCGAGAGCTGCGCGCGCCTCGTCGCGCGTGACGCGGAAAGGGGCGTAGCCTTCGGTCTGTTCGACCGGGTCGACAAGCTCCTCGAGTCGCATGACGGAGTCGCAGAAGCTGCAGTTGGGCGCGCCGACCTTCGCGTCGTACGAGACGGCGGCGCCGCAGCTCTCGCAGCGCAGTACCTGGATCGACGCGCGCGCGACGCTGCGCGCGTGCTCCTCCGCCGCGCGACCGCAGATCGCACAGCGCAGGTCGCCGGCCTCGAGCGGGCTCTCACAGCGTGAGCAGACGGCGCGTTGGGTCACAGGAAGCTCCCGATCACGCCGAGCGCGAAGAGACCGAGCAGGAAGATCAGCGCGACGGCCAGCAGGCCGAGCAGCGAGCCCGCGACGATCTTGACGATCGAGCGCGGCACCTTGCCCTGCACCTCGCCCGTCTGGCCGTTGATCAGGATGCGCAGGCTCTCGGCGTTCGGGCCGTAGCGCGCCGCGAAGACCCAGATCGGCAGCAGCACGAGGTCCGTGTCCTCGGAGCTGAGCCGGCTGTCGAAGTGTTGCAGCGACGACGAGTCCCCGGGCAGGAAGTCCTCGATGCGGTCCTCGATGAACTCGAGCGCCTCGCTTCGCGCGAGCTCGTGCCCTTCGTCGCGCGAGAGCGTCGCCTCCTCCGCCGCCCAGCCGGAGACGATCGCGGGGTCGTAGCGCCGCATCGCGCGCAGGTCGAAGGGCTCGATCGTCTCGAGCTCCGCGTTGTCGAGGCCCTTCGAGGCCGTGACGAGCACGTCGAGCACGTAGCTCGCGTGGGTTCCAGAGAGCTCGCGCCACTCGGTCTTGGTGACCGTGCGCGTGCGGTGGACGGTGCGGCCCTTCGAGTCGGTCGTCGTGTACGACTCGGTCGTCGTGTAGTCCTCGCCGATGCGCGCCTCGTACTGCGAGTGCGCGATGCAGCCGTAGAGCCAGACCGGCAGGTAGATGCCTTCGACCGAGTGCACCTTCGCCTGCTTCAGCGCGGAAGGCGCGAAGAAGCGCGAGCGTCCGATCCAGGCCTTCACGCGCCGCTCCGCCTCGGCGCGGTCGATCACGAAGCCGAGGATGAAGTCCGGCGGTTCGCGGCGGGCGCTCGACTCACCGGCCGGTCGGTCGACGACGGACGGCGACGCGCAGAACGGACAGACGGCCGCGAAGCGATGCGCGGGCATCGTGAGCGTCGCGCCGCAGTCGTCGCAGCGGATCTCGAGCTGTTCCGTCTCCATCGCGCGCGACGATACGCGCGCGGCGGAGAGGGGGCAACCGGCGCCCGCTCAGTCCTCTTGGCCGTTCGGGTGGCAGCTGTAGCAGGCCTGGCTGTTCCAGGAGTAGCCGGGCACTTCGTCCGGATCGTGCTCGTCGTCCATCTCCGACTGCCGGTGCGCGTGGCAGTGCGTGCAGGAGAAGACGCGGTAGTTGCGCGGCTGCAGGTGGCAGTCAGCGCAGTCGTAGCCTGAGTGGTCGCCGCTCTCGATCGGGAACTGGTGCGTGAAGCTCGCCGGTTCCCAGTCGTTCGTCGAGTGGCACGTCTCGCAGATCGTCGGGAAGCCCGCGGCGATGTGGTTCGGTTCGGAGGTCGCGTTGTACTCGGCCAGATGGCAGACGTTGCAGTTCGTGAAGATGCCGACGTGACTCATGTTGACGGGGCTCCACATGTTCGTCGAGTGGCACTGGCCGCAGTTCGTGTTGCTGATGCCGGCAGCGACGTGATCGGGCTGCCTCACGCCGACCAAGTCGAACTTGTCTCCGTGACAGACGGTGCACGAGGCCGTCAGCCCGGAGTGGGAAAAGGCCGCGTCGTTCCACGAATGGGGGTCGTGGCAAGATTCACAGGTCGTCGGGATCGTCCCCGCGGCGTGAGGCGGATCGAAGGCCACGGAGTAGTCGTCGAGGTGGCAGTTCGCGCAGCCGGACGTGATGCCGACGTGCGAGAAGACCGCACCCTCCCATTGGTTCGTCTCGTGGCAGAGCTCGCAGCTCATCGAGATGTTCAGGGAGACGTGGTTCGGGTCCGTCGCGGACTGGTAGTCGTCCGCGTGGCAGCTGGCGCAGTTCGTGCTGATGCCGCGGTGGCTGAACATGGCGCCTTCCCAGTTGTTCGTGTCGTGGCACAGCTCGCACGTCAGCGGGAAGTCGTTGCCGACGTGGTCCGGGTCGTTCGCGCCCTGGAAGTCGTCGGCGTGGCAGTTCGCGCATCCGGTCGTGATGCCCTTGTGGCTGAACATCGCTCCCTGCCAGTTGTTCGTGTCGTGGCACAACTCGCACGTCAGCGCGAAGTCGTTCGCGGCGTGGTCCGGGTCGCTCGCGCCTTGGTAGTCGGGGAGGTGGCAGTTCGAGCACGAAGCGCTGATCGCGGCGTGGTTGAAGTCGGCGCCGTCCCAGTGGCTCGTGTTGTGGCACGACTCGCAGGTCGTGGGGAAGTTCTGTGCGACGTGGTCGTCGGCGTTCTGGTAGTCCTGGTCGTGACAGCCGAAGCAGGTGGTCGGGATCCCGGTGAACACGTCACCGACGTGGCAGGCGACGCAGTCCGCGCTGCGGTGGGCGCCGGTCAGCGGGAAGGAGGCGTGGTTGAAGCCGGCGCCGTCCCAGGTCGTCGGGATGTGGCAGCGGTCGCAACCTTGCACCCAACCGTTCGCCTGGTGATCGGGGCTCGTCGCGGTCTGCAGGTCGTCCGCGTGGCAGGTGATGCACTCGACGTCGACGCGCGACCAGTTCCCGACTTCGCCGCCGGGGTGGCAGGCCCAGCACTGCACGGATGCGTGCGAGCCGACCAGCGGGAAGCGCGTGCGGTTGTGCTCGATGACCGCTTCCTGGACGATCCACGACTCGGGCGTGTGGCAGCTCGTGCAGTTCGCGCCGAAGTTGCCGCGGTGCACGTCCTGGTGGCAGCCCCAACAGCCGCGTTGCTCGAACATCTGCACCGGACCGCGGTCGTTGTGACAGCGCAGGCACTTCGCCTCGCCATGCGCGCCCTCGAGCGCGTAGCCGGTCTCCTTCAAGTGGTCGTACTCGAAGTCGTCGCGGATCTCGTTCCAGCTGCCTTCGACGTGGCACAGGCGGCAGTCGGCCGGGAAGCTGTCGTGGGGGACGACGATGCCGTTGCCGATCCACCAACCTTGACGCGGCTGCGTGTCCTGCGGCGTTCCGGCGATGCAGGCGATGACGAGGCTGCAGAGCGCGATCACGCTGAGGACGCGGGTGGCGCGCTGCGAGGCCGAGAGCTTTCGTTCGGTACTCATGTCTTCGTCCTAGAAGCGCCAATTGATGCGCAGACCGAGCGTGTAGGCGTCCTGTTCGTCGCCGAAGCGTTGCTCGGCGTCGGCGGTCAGGTCGACGTCGTCGGTGAGCCGCGAGTCGAGGCCGAGGGCGATGCGGCGCTGGAGCAGCCGGCTCTGCCCGCCGATGAAGCCGTCCTGCGTGTACTGCACGGCATCGTAGCCGAGGCGCAGGCTGTTCTGGCCGAACCAGTGCGTGTGCAGCACGCGGCCGCCGATGCCGTCGCTGAACGACGCTTGCGTCTGGTACGCGCCGACGGAGAAGTTGCTGCCCTGGTAGAGCACGTCGCGCAGGTCGGCGCGCAGGTCCGCGAAGTTCCCCGAGTTCGCGTCGTCGGTCCACAGGTCGAAGCGCCCGTAGAGCGTCACGCCGTCCGCGACGCGCGTCCAGGCGTTCGCGCCGCCGCGCTTGACCTTCTGGTCGGCGATCGTCGACGGCAGCGGCGTGGGGAACTCGTCCTTCAGCAGCTCGGGCCAGTCGAGGTAGGAGACGTAGAGGCCCGCGCCCGCCCCGCTGCCGAGGCGTTGGTTCAGCGAAGCGTGCAGCTCGGTCAGCTCGAAGCCCTTGGACTCGAGCTGCGCCGTGCCGTCGTAGTAGTCGACGAGCACGGACGCACGCAGGCTCGTGTCGGGAGAGATGATCCACTGCGCGTTGCTCGCCAGCAGGTCGCGGTCCGCCGTACCGGCGTGCCACGTCTTCTGGTAGCCGATGCTGAGCGCCACCTTCTCCGCCGGGCTCTCGACCCAGCGGTAGAAGATCGCCGTCGAGAGGTCGTCGGTCGCCGCCAGGTCGTCGGTGTAGTCGGGCAGGAAGCCGACGCTGCCGCCGAGCTGGCTGCCGCCCTCGAAGCGGCGGATGTACTCGACGCCGTCGATCAGGCCGAACTGCGGGAAGACCGTCGAGAGGAAGCGGCCGAACTCGACGCGGTTCTGATCGCCATAGCGACCTCCGAGCGTGTACGAGAGCCGCTGGATGCGCGTCAGCGTCTCGTCCGCGGTGTTCGAACCGGTCATGTAGTCGCGGTAGGAGACGTCGCCCTTGAAGCGGATCTCGCCGCCTTGCTCGAAGGGGTTCGACCAGTCGAGGTCCACGCCCGTCCAGAAGCGCGCGTAGGTGCGGTCGCCGAGGCGGTCGTCGGTGTACTGGGCGCGTGTGTACAGGCGGCCGTCCAGCTCGGCGGGCCGATCTTCCGCCTCCGGACTCGTCGCGGGCGCGAGCAACGGCCTGCCGGGCGCCCAACCATCGACCGGTTCCTGCCACGGCGGGTGCTCGGGTACGTCGGATGCCGCGCCGTCGGGGATCGCGCGACCTTGCGGCACGAGCACTTCGCCCGGCAGGCCGACCGCGGCGCCGACTTCGAGGTCGAGGTCCTCGAGCTCGACGAAGCACTCGTTCTTCTCGACGCGCGTCACCGTGCCGACGACGTCGGGCAGGCCGATGCGCCGGATCACGACGCTGTCGCCCTTGCGGATGCCCGAGCTCGCTCCGCGGTTGACGACGAGCACCGGACCGTTCGAGCTGGTCACCTCGACCGCGATGCGCTCGAGCGAGTCCTGCGCGGTCTCGGTGGCGAGGCTCGGCGCGGCGATCAGCAGGGTAGCGAGCAGCGCGAGGTTGGATCGGAACGGGCGTCTCATCGCGGCGTGCCTCCGAGGTGGCAGTCGGCGCACTCGACGCCCAGGGGCATATAGCGGACCGCTTCACCGCCGTTCGCCAGCGGCCACGGCTTGTGGCACGCGGCGCAGTCGAGCGCGCGGTGTTCGGCGTCCAGTGCGAAGCGCGAGTCCGTCTGGTGGTCGAAGACGAGCTCCGCGAAGCTCGCGCTGGAGGCGTGGCAGCGCTCGCAGGCGTTCTCCTGGGCGCCGCCGAACTGGCCGTAGTGCGAGTCCTCGTGGCACGACGCGCAGTCCTTGGGCGGCGAGATGTAGCGCTGCGTGCGGTCCGCGTTCTCGTGGCACGACTCGCAGCTCGCCGTGGCGTGCGCTCCCTCGAGCGGGAACTTGGTCCACAGCGCGTGGTCGAAGCCCTCGCTGCCCGAGCCGCGGAAGCTCTCCTCGTCGTGGCAGCGCGCGCAGCTCGTCGCGCCGTCGACGCGCGTCGGCAAGCCGTAGCGGTCGAAGCGTCCCTTGTGCACGTCCTCGTGGCAGCTCGCGCAGTTGCCGAGCGGCTTCTCGAAGGTCTCGGAGGCGAGCCCGAAGGCGCGGCGGTTCAGGTCCGGTTCCGGGCGCGGCGCGTGGCACTGTTCGCAGGTCGCGCGGGCGTGCGCGCCGACCAGCGCGAAGTCCGTCGCGCCGGCGTGGTCGAAGGCGGCGCGGTCGACGTCCGAGAAGTGCTGCGTGTCGTGGCAGTCCGAGCAGCTCGTGCTGCGCGTGGTCATCGCGCCGACGTGGACGTTCGCGTGGCAGGTGGCGCAGTCGGTGGTCGGCTTGCCGAAGAGCGCCTCGACCCGGCCGAAGCGGCGCCCGAGGGCGTCGGGCTGCGCCGAGCGCTCATGACACGCCTCGCAGGACGCATCCGCGTGGGCTCCGTCGAGGTCGAAGATCGTCCAGACGCCGTGGTCGAAGGACGCGGGGACCACGTCGGCGAAGTGCGTCGTCGCGTGGCAGGCGCCGCAGTCGTCGGTGGCGCGCGAGCCGAGCGCGGGGCGCGCGAAGGCGCCTGTGTGCGCGTCGTCGTGGCAGGCGACGCACTCGCTCGACGTCGCGGCGAACTCCAGCGCTCCGAGGGAACCGCCCGCGGGGACCAGGTGGCACTCGGTGCAAGCCGGCCCGGCGTGCGAGTCGAGCAGGGGGAAGGCGGTCTGCGCGTGCAGTGCCGCGTCGAAGAGCGACGGCGTGAACTCGACGCGCGCATGACAACCCAGGCAGTCGAGCTGCGCGAAGGGGCCCGTGTCGAACTGCTCGCCGTGCGGGCTGTCATGGCAGGCCGCGCACTCGTCGGCCGAGCGCTGCGTGTCGCGCCCGGCGAGCACGGACGGGTCGTGGCAGCTCGAGCAGTCGAGTTGTTCGTGCGGAAGCTCGAGCGCGAAGCCGCTGGCCGCGTGCAGGCGTTCCGTCGCGTCGAGGTCGGCTTCCGCGAAGGTCGGCCGGTCGAGCGTGTGGCACGACTCGCAGCTCGCGCCGGCACTCACTTCGAGCAGCGCGGCGACGGAGCGGATGAACGGATCGGTGTGCGGCTGTTCGTGGCAGGCCGCGCAGTCGCGCGCCGGCGGCGCGTCGTGACCGCCGAGTGCTTCGACGGCGTGGTCGGTGTTCGGCGCGTGGCAGTCCGTGCAGCTCTCGAGCGCGTGCACGCCGGTCAGCGGGAAGTCCTCGGTGTGCACGAAGCCGTCCAAGTCGGTGAAGGGCTTCGCCTGTCCGTGGCACGACTCGCAGCTCTTCACCATGCGGCCCTCGTGCGGATCCTCGTGACAGGACGCACAGTCCTGCGAGGCGCCGATGAAGCGGCGTTCGCCCGCCGCGAGGACGGCGACGTCGGCGCGCTCGTGGCACGCGGCGCAGTCGAGGTATTGGTGCTTGCCGGTCAGCGTGAACGCGAGGCTCTCGTGCGCGTAGGTCTCGCGCGGGTCGAAGCCGGCCAGCTTGAAGGCGAGCGGACCGGCCAGCAGCAGCTCGTCGCCATGGTGCTCGGCGTGGCAGCGGCCGCAGCTCGCGGCGCCCTCGAGCGCGCCGTGGAAGCCGTCGCCGCTCGCGAGCTGTTCCGCGATCGGTTCGTGGCATGCGTTGCACGCGTCGGCGAGCGAGACGTCGCCCTCACCGTGGCACAGCTCGCAGGAACGCTCGTCGATGTCTTCGATGCCGACGTGCGCGGCGGACAGCGGGCCGGGGGAGGTGTGCTCGAGGTCGACCACCACCAGGAAGGTGACGAGCACGAGGCTGACCGACGCCAGCCAGATCTTCGGGTCGCGCAACCGCATCAGTTCCCGCCCTCGAACGCGCTGCCGTACTGCAGCGCGGTGACGATGTGGATCACGACGAGCGCCACCATCAGCAGCGCGACCCAGCGGTGGAAGTAGCGCCATGAGGCGATCAGACTGCGCAGGTCCTCGAAGTGCGCGGCGACGAGCGCTTCGCGGTACGCGCGGCGCGCGAGCACGAGCAGCTCGGAGACTTGATCGCCGGCGAGGCCTTCCTGGACCGCGTCGCGCTCGATCCGGCGCAGCGTGCGTCGCAGGCGGCGTTCACCCGTGACGAGCAACAGCACGCGCTGGAACAAGCCGGACTTCCACTGGCCGCTCTGCACGAGTCGGTCGATCTCGCGGCGCACGCGGTCACCGAAGTGGGACTTCTCGCGATCCCACTCGGCGGTCAAGCCGGCGAGTCGCGCGCGCACCTCGTCGATCTGCAGCTCGCGGCCATTCGCCGCGTGGGGCACGAAGGAGTAGAAGTAGCGGCCGATCGCGCCGGTCGCGACGAGGAAGGCGAGGCCCGCCAGCGCGTGTCCGCCGACGGTGTGCTTCGGTTGCAGCGCGGAGTGCGCGATCACGGCGACGAGCGCGAGGATGCCGGAGAGCACGTGTGCGCTCATCCAGTGCTGCAGCGATCCCAACTGGAAACGGATCGACGGCGAGCGACGAGGCAGATAGGCGAGGTTGATCGCGATCAGCGACGCGCCGACGATGCCGAAGGCGAGGCCCAGGCCGCCGCCGGGGCGCAGCAGGTCGTGCGCTTCGGCGCCCAGTCGTTGGGCGGGGGAGAGGTCGTAGTAGGAACCGTAGGCGACGATCCAGCCGAGCACGGCGAGCGCGAGGATCAGCGCCGCGCCGAGCACCTTGACCAGGCTGTTGCCGCGGTCGGACAGGGCTTCGGCCGGCGGGCGGTCCGCGGGGTCGAACGAAACGCCGCAGCTCTCGAGCAGCGGGAAGGGCGCCAGGCCGCCGGCGAAGACGAACACGTCGTCGTTCGGGATGCGCACGACTTGCAGCGTGTCGCCGACGCCGAGCTCGAGCTCGACCTCGCCCGACTCGATCGAGCGCACTTGCGACTCGAAGAGGCACTCGAGGTGTCCCGCACGGATCGCCTCGTGCACACGTTCCTCGTTGCGCAGCTTGAGGCGGTTGAAGTGCGCGCGGCGGTAGGAGAGCGTGACCTGGTTGCCTGTCTGCTCCGCGAGGCCCAGCGCCGCCTCGATCGCGCTGTCGCCGCCGCCGACGACCAGGATGCGGCGGTTCGTGTAGGACTGCGCGTCCATCAAGCTGTAGGCGACCTTCGACGACTCCTCGCCGCGCACGCCCAGCTTGCGCGGCGTGCCGCGCCGCCCGATCGCGATGCAGACGTTGCGCGCCTCGAGCGTGCCGCGGCTCGAGTAGACCAGGAAGTTGCCGTCCGGCGAGCGGTCGAGGCCTGTGAAGTTGCACTGGGTGAGGATCTCGATCTCGTGCTCGCGCACGACCTCTTCCCACAGCTCGAGCAGTTCTTCCTTGGAGTAGGTCGTGCGCGTGAGCTTGCCGTGGAGCGGCAGCTCGACCGGCTGCGTCATGACCAGCTTGCGGCGCGGATAGGACGTCACGGTTCCGCCGAGCCGTTCTTGCTCGAGGATCACGGCGCGCAGGCCGAGGCGCTTCGCTTCGAGCGCGCAGGCGAGCCCCGCGGGACCCGCGCCGACGATCGCGAGGTCGAGCACGTCGGATGTGGGGGTGACGTCCGACGAACGCACCCGCTCCGACGCCGCGCGCGCGACCGCCACGCCGTGCGTGATCGCCGTGCGGATCAGGCTGAAGCCGGTGACTTCACCCGCCAGGTAGAGGCCCGGGCTTCCGACCGCCTCGAAGTCCGGCGTCAGCGCGGGCAAGTCCCGGCGCTCGGTCAGGTCGCCGAAGGTCAGCGCGATCGCGCCGACGGGGCACTCTTTCGCGCAGACGCCGTGACCGACGCAGCGCGCGCCGTGCACCACGACCGCTTGGCCGTGGATGACTTGCAGCACGCCTTCCTCGGGGCAGGCGGCGACGCAGGTGCCGCAGCCGATGCACTTCGCGAGGTCGGGCACGGGATACTGGAGGCGCGCGGCGTGGCTGCCGCGTTCGCGCGCTCGAGAGCGCTCTTCCAGGCCCTCGTGGGTACGACGCAACTCGGCGCGTTGAGCGATCAACGCGACGAGTGCAATCCCCAAGACGAGGACGAGGGTGATCAGCAGGGCCCAGGTCACTCAGCGTGCGGAGCAAGCGCGGTGCCGTCCCTCTCCGCCGAGGGCGCATCCCGCTCCACTGCTCCACAGGGGGCGCGCCGGCCATCCGGGACGCCCTCCTCTCCTTCCTTCTCGATGCTGCCGGCGGCCCCCCGACCTCGGCGCGCCCATTTTCGGAGGAGCGCATCGTTTGTCTAAAGAAAAAGTGCCCGCCGGATCTTGGATGGGCGTCCGGTTCCTGGACCGTCAGCTCGCCGCGTACGCCTGCTGCAACCAGCGCTTCACCGCCGCGTCGACGTCCTTCGGGCTCGTGAGCCGCACGCGGTGCGAGCACATCCCGCTGAAGCTGCCGGACGCCTCGAGGCGCTCGGTCACCGGTTCGCCCGATAGGTTCAGGCCGAGGTCCACGCGCGTCGCGGTCGACGGCTGGATCAGCGCGAATTGCTTGTTCCGTCGCAAGCTGACGTACGCCTTCTTCGGCGACACCTCGACGTCCTTGCCGAGCTTGGAGGCGGCCGCGATCAGCGCGTCGTAGATCGGCTTCAGCGCGGACTTCTTCCCGGCGTACTGCGCGGCGAGCAGGTATTCGTCGTCCATGTGCGCGGCCGTGGACTGCAGGGCTTCGCGCGAGACCAAGGAAGCGTAACCGTGCGTCAAGCCGTGCTCGCTCTTCAAGTGCCTGACGATCAGACCGTGCTTCTCGAGCTTGCTGGCCTTCGCGATCTTCACCCACTGAGCGAGCGTCTTGCCGGTCTTCGCTTTCAGGTTGGCGACCATCGCGGCGGCCATCTCTTCGGGACTTGCCATCGGTGCTTCCTATTCGGTTCTTGTCGGTGTCGGGGAGGAGGTTCGCCGCGTCACAGCGGCCACAGTTCGCTCTTGCAGCGCTTCGGCGAGATCGGTTCGAGCAGCTTGAAGAGCCCGTACAAGACGCGAATGCCGAAGCTCGGCCGTCCCGTCTCGAGCGACGTCTTGAGCGTGTTCACGATCAGCTTGCCGCCCGAACTCATGTTCTTGCCCGTCTTCGTCCCGACGGGCAGGTTCAGGGCCGTCAGCGTGAACTGAACGCCGCCGTCCTTCGGCTCGAGCTCGTAGATCACCGTGCACTCGGGGTCGTCGTAGGCCGTGAACTTGAAGGTGTGCGCGAACTTCACGAGCGGCACGACCTCGAGGATCTCACCGACCACGCCGGTCCACTTGCCGCTGCCCGTGCGCATCGCGAGACGCGACCCCGGCTGCAACGCGCCCGACAAGTGCATGCGGTTGTTGAAGAAGGCCGCGATCGGTTCGTCGGTGCGCGTGATCTCGTGCCACACGGCTTCGGGCGTGGCGTCGATCCAGACGCGGAACACGGCGGGGGGAGTTTCAGGCACGCTTGTTCTCCTGTTCGAGCACGGCGCGGCTCTCGACGCGCGACTCGAGGTCGGCGACGCGCTCGGAGAAGAACGCGCTGTAGTGCGTCGTCCATCGATCGCGCAGCAGCTGGATCGGCACCGGGTTGAAGTAGAGGTGCCGCGTGCGGCCGCGCTTCTTCGTGATCACCAGCTCGGCCTCCTCGAGCAGCTGCACGTGCTTGAGCACCGCGACGCGGCTGATCGGGAAGTGCGAGGCGAGCGCCTTGACGCTGATGCCCGGCGCCTCCATCAGGAGGTCGAGCATCCGCCTCCGCCCCGCGTGGGCGGCGAGCAGGCGGTCGGTGGCGGCTTCGTTCATGGTCGATCAGATGGCTACCCGAGGGCGGTGTGGCGTCAAGGGGCTCGCCGGGCAGCTCCCGAGGGCGCCAGCTCGCCGCGCAGCGCCGCGAGGGCCGCCCGACGGCGCTCGGCCCGGGCGCGTCGCGCCGGGCGCTGCTCCCGTTCCCGCGCCCGTAGTCGCCGGCGCTCGAGGCGGCGTTCCGCGCGCTCGTCGCGCGGCTCCAACCGGCCGTCGGGAGAGATCAGGACCCCCCGCGCCGGCGAGAAGGCGACGAACACGAGCACCCCGGTCGCCGCGGCGACCAGCGCGAGGCGTTCGAGGACGGCCGCCTCGCGCGCCGTTCCCAGCGGCGCGCCGAGATGCGGGATCGGGCGCTCGGGCTCGGGGTCCTGCACGCGGAACTCCGGCGCGTCGAGTTCCTCCGGCCAGCGACCCGCGTCGCGCGACAGCCGGATCGCGCGGCTGCAACCGAAGCCGGGGCCGAGCCGCAGCGAAGCGTGCGGGAAGCTGCGCCGCGCGCCGGCGCCGCTGGAACGCGCCAGGCGAGTGAGCAACCCGCGGAGCTCGTCGTCGTCCGCGGAACTCATGCTCGTCCTCCGCTCGGCTGGCGCGGACCGAGCGTCGCGAATATCGCGTCGCGCATCCGTCGCGCTTCCGCTCGATCGCGCGTCCCGAGCGAACAGCGCACGCGCCGCACCCGCAGACCGTTCTCGTGCACCGTGTAGTGGATCCACCAGACGCCGTAGTTGTTCCACAGGTGGTGGTCGAGGTTCTCCGCGTCGATGCGGATGGAGAGTTGTCGTTGCATCGGTGTGTGATAGGTCGAAGTCACACACCAGGAACCCGAGCCGATGGGCTCGGTCGGAGCTGGGATTCCCGTCCGGAAGGACGAGCACATCGACCTCGACTCGAGGTCAAGCCACCTCGGCGCCCCGCGCCAGGTTGGCAGGTCCGCTCGGAGGCGGGCCGTTCCTGATGTGACCCCAGTATCGGCGGCGCGGCGCGGATGCGCGAGCCCTCTCCGTGTCATGAACCGCGGTTCCGGACCCGCCGTCCGTTCTCCGGCGCTTTCCTGCAGAATCCGTGAGTCGAATCCGGCCCCGGCGGGACCTCCCCCCCGAGAACCATGCAGAACTCCCCGGTAGAGCTCCCGATCGAAGACCTGCTTGCCCACTCGGACTGGGTGCGGCGGCTGGTCGGCGGCCTCGTCTTCGACCCCGCGCGGGCCGACGACGCGGTGCAGGAGACCTGGGCCGCCGTGCTCGAGCGGCCGCCGCGCGCGGACGTCGACCCGCGGGCTTGGCTCGCGGCGGTCGCGCGCAACGCCGTGCGCAAGCTCGGTCGAGGGGAGTCGCGACGCCGGCGGCGCGAACGGGTCGCCGCGCGGCTCGAAGCCCTGCCCGACACCGTCGACGTCATCGCCAAGGCGCGCCTCGTGCGCCGGATGACCGACGCCGTGCTCGCGCTCGACGAGCCGTACCGCACGACGCTGCTCCTGCGCTACTTCGAGGAGCTGCCGCCGCGCGAGATCGCGACGCGACTGGGCCGCCCCGTGAACACGGTGCGCACCCACCTCGAGCGCGGGCTCGCCAAGCTGCGCGGCGAACTCGACGCCGAGTACGGCGACCGCGAGGCCTGGGCCTTCGCCTTCCTGCCGCTGTGCGCCGACCGCACCGCGCTCACGACGAGTGGTTCTCTCCTGCTGAAGACCGGAGGAATCGTCATGTTGTGCAAGTACGTGTTGCCCGCTGCAGTCGTGGTTTCGTTGTTCGCGGCGTGGATCGGACGGGAGGTGGAGCCGGGCGCGACGCTGGAGGTTGCGGAGCGCGACGCGGATGTGCTGAGCGCGGAGCACGACGTGACGGCGACGATCGCGCAGCCGACTGCGGACGTCGTCGCGGACTCACGCGAAGACCTACGAGTCGCTGCGACCGCGGTGTCGAACGCCGCCCCGCTCGAACTGCATCGCTACGCCGGCCGCGTCGTCGACCTCGCGGGTCGCTCGCTCGCCGGCGTCGAGCTGCTGATCGCCGATCCCGGGCGCCCGCGGTATCGCGAAGGCCGGTTCCTCGTCGGAGGGCGCGAGTTCGCGTTCAGGCCGGAAGAGCTCGAAGCGCTGCGATCCGACCCCGAGGCCGTCTCGGATCGCCTTCCAGGCCTGGACGACCCGCAGGACTTCGTGCGCTTGATCGCCGGTGAAGATGTCGGCGTGTACAGTGTCGCCACGGACGGCGCCGGGCGCATCGCGGTCGACTTGGCGTTCGAGGGCGGGCAGTGGACTGCGGCGGACTCGGACAATGCGCTCCTGTCTCGCGGGAACCTGCAAGTCGCGGGCGGTCAGCTGGAACAAATCTTCGTCCTCGCGCCGCTCGCGGAGCTTCGTGGACGCGTCACGGACGAGCGCGGCCAACCGGTCGAGGGCGTGCGAGTCATGTCCTACCTCCGCCCGGGTCGCCTACCCGGCTTTCCCTTGATCCTCGAGGACGAGGAACCGCTGCGCTCGGCCTGGGCGGCTGAGACCGATGCCGCGGGCCGCTTCACGATCGCACGCATGCCGATCGTCCCCGGCACGTCGGTGCGCTTCGACGCACAGCGCTTCGAGACGCGGACACACACGATCAGCGCGTCGGACCCGAGCGAGCTCGAAGTCGAACTGAAGCGGCTACCCGAGCGCGAGCGGATCGCAGGCCGTGTGATCGACCAGGAAGGTCAGCCGGTGATCCACTCGCCGATCGTGCTCGATGGTCGAGAGTCGATGACGGACGATCAGGGCAAGTTCCACTTCGAGGTCGACTCTCTCGACGCGAGCTCCGTACTGCTCGCCTATCAGCAGGGCTTCACGCCCGCCGTGATCGAGGATCTGGCCGCGCGCGTCGAGCGCGATCCCGAATCGTGCTGCGAGCTGGTCCTTCAGCTCGGTGCCGCGACCGGGTCGATCGAAGGTCGCGTGGTGGGGGATGGCGGCCGCGGACTCGCGGGAGTCCTCGTCCATCCGGTGAACAGTCAGCGCTATCCGGGCTCGATGCGGCCTCTGTAGGGGCGCCTCTCGTCGAGCTGGGAGGGCTGGGCGCAGACTGACTCGGACGGTCGCTTCGTGCTCGACGGACTGTTCCACGAGCAATACGACCTGGTGTTCGAGGGAGTCGGCAGAGCGGAGTCGGTACGCATCGACGACGTGCCGATCGGGTCTCACGTACTGCGCGTGGTGATGGATCGTTCGATCCTGATCTCCGAGCTGACCGGCCGAGTGCTCGATCGCCGCGGCCGAGGCGTGACTGGAGCGGAGTTGTGTTCCATGGTCGCGCAGTTCGAGTCCGCAGACTCTACGACCTACACGTCGCGGGTCGAACTCGGCAAGACGGGCGCGGACGGCGCGTTCCTCCTCCATCGCGTCCCCTTCGGCAACACCAAGTTCGTCGTGCGCGGCAGCGGCATCGAGGAGACCGAGTTCGAACTCGATCCCGACAACGCGCTCGACCTGACCTTCGTCGTGTCGCTGCGCCTGCGCTTCCAGCTCGACGCCGACGTCGCGCCGGGCGCGACCTCCTTCGAAATCCTCGACGAGGAGGGCACGCGGATTCGCTTCCAGGCGATCTACACCGACCGCGACATCCTCGCCTCGACCGGTTCGCTGAAGCAGCGCGACGCGCTGCCGACGATCGAGGTCGGCGACGAGGCGAGTGAGATCGTCTTCCGCGCGGGCGACGTCGAGGTGGACCGCAAGTCGCTCCTCTTGCAGCGGGGGGAGATCGTCCGGGTCCGCTAGTGCGACTCCTCGCCCGCTCGCCGGCGCCAGATCAGTGCGCGCGGCACGCTCGCGTCAGGAGGCTTCGCCGCGATCCGCGACCGACCGGCGCAGCTGGGCGCGCAGTCGATCCCAGTCGTCGGAGGTCATCTCGCGCGCGGGGCTGCCGAGGCCCTCGAGGACCAGCTTCTCGAGCGCTTCGCGTTCCGTGGCCACGCGGTCCGCGTGGATCAGGCGCCGGATGTACTCGCTGGGCGTGCTGCAGCCGGTCGCCGCGGCGCGCTCCTGGACGAAGGACTTCTGCGCGGCCGGGAGCGAGACGGTCATGCTGGTGAGCGAGATCGGATCGGCCATGGCTGCAGCCTGATCGGGCTGTGGAATTCTGTCAATATCTATCATTGATGTCGCGGAATGGAGGGTCGGGGAGGGGGGGGCGCCACGAGGGAGGACCGCGTCGACGGCGCCCGGTTCGCGGCGCCTTCGCAGATCTCCGCGGTCCACTCGATGCGCGGTGCCGCGCCTAGCCGCTTCCCTCCGCGCATCGCGCTCGATGGCGGGCCATGTCCATCGCGTCTCGACGCGCACGAGCGCTGCTACACTCGGGCCTCCGCGATGAGCAGCAAGGCGACCAAGGTCACGTGCCGATGCACACTCCATCGACCCGTCGTCGCGGGCCGGAAGGTCGCGTGGACCTTCCTCGTGCTGCCGGCGAAGGCGAGCGCGAAGTTGCCCTCGCGCAGCATGGTCTCGGTCGAAGGCACGCTGAACGGTGCCTCCTTCCGCGCGACGCTCGAACCCGACGGCAAGGGGAGCCACTGGTTGAAGGTGGAGCGCAAGCTGCGCGAGGCGGCCGGGGCGGAGCCGGGCGACGTCGTTGCGTTGGAGCTCGCGCCGGTGGCGAAGGAACCGGAGCCCAAGGTGCCCGCCGACCTGCGCAAGGCGCTCGCGGCGTCCGCGGCCGCGAAGGCGACTTGGGCGGACATCACGCCGCTCGCGCGCCGCGACTGGATCCACTGGATCACGTCTGGCAAGCGGGCGGAGACGCGCGTCAAGCGCATCGCCACCGCCTGCGACATGTTGGCGAAGGGCAAGCGGCGCGCGTGCTGCTTCGACCGCTCGGGGATGTACAGCAAGAGCCTGAGCTGCCCCGAGGCCGCGATGGACTGAAGGGACTCGATGCATGACCGTCACGACGGGATCCTGCCTGTGCGGCGACGTGCGCCTCGAGCTGCGCGGCGAACCGCGCTTCGTGGCGCACTGTCACTGCGCGAACTGCCGCAAGGCGCACGGCGCGGGATTCGTGACCTTTGCGGGTTATGCGGAAGAGGCGCTCTCGATCGTCGATCCATGCGGGCGGCTCGCGTGCTTCACGCAGTCCGACACGGGATCGACGCGGCGCTTCTGTTCGCGTTGCGGCACGCAGCTCTTGTTCGCCGGCGAGCGCTGGGCGGGAGAAGTGCACGTGGCGGTGGCGGCGCTCGATGCAGTGCCGGGAATGCCGACCGTGCACGCGTACGCCGATCGCGCGCCGCAGTGGTGTCCGATCACGGACGAGTTGCCGCAGTACGGCGGGCCCGAGGGGAACGCGCCGCTCTGAGCGCCGCGCTCATCGATCCTTGGCGGCCGCTCGCGTTCAGCCGTAGATCGCGAAGAGCACGATCGCCGCGGCGGCCGCGGGAGCGCCCGCCAGGAGCCGGATGTGGAAGGGCTCCGTGTCGATTCCGGCCGTCCGCAAGAGCGGCAGGACGAGGAGACGGGAGAGCAGGTCGACGAGCCAGCCGGCGGCGAGTCCGAGGGCGGTGACCGAGATCACGGCGATCACCCACTTGTCGTGGAGCGAGGCGTCGATCGTCCCGTAGACGCAAGCGGCGCCGCCGAGCAACGCGGTGTAGAGGCCGGCGATCTTGCAGGTGAGCTCGACCAGCTCGAAGCCGGCGTCGAAGCAGCCGGGGAGTTCATCGAGGGGCATGGGCGCGCTTACGTCAGCCGGTGCGGCTCATTCGTCCAGCGCAGAGGGAAACAGAGTGCCGAGCTCTTCGAGTTCCGGAGGACCGGGACCGTGCGAGTGGTGACGCCGGACGCGGATCGGCGTGTCCGCGCGCGAGACAGAGAAGAAGCCGAAGGGCTGCGTGATGGGTGAGAGCACGCCGCTCGTCGTGAACAGGCTGTACTGCAGGACGAGCGACTCGCCTTCGCGCTGCAGGGTCGAGCCTCCGAAGCTGTGCACGCGATCCGTGCCGTGGAAGACGGCGACGATGTGTTCGCGCGCGAAGTCGACGGGGGGCAACTCGCTCGAGGCGCGGTCCGTGCGCATCCAAGCGTCTCTCCAGGCTGTGCCGTCTTCGATCAGCTCACACTGCCGCTCGGCGACCGCAGAGTGCAAGCCGGTCCACTCGCGCAGGATGCTCGGTGCTGATTCGGTCGAGTCGGCGAAAGGCGGCGGGCCGTCGTGAGACTTCGAGGCACTGCTGCACGTGAGCGCGAAGCTGAGTCCGAGCGTTGCCGAGGCGAAGACAGATGCGCGCAGTTTCCCGAGCATGCGTCCAGTCTAGCCGTGCCGCGGCCCGCGAACTGTCACGCTCGTGCAACGAAAGCAGGCCGCGAATCAACCGACCGCGCGCACCGGCGGCGGCGACTCCATGCCCTCGAGGAAGGGCGCGGCCAGCTCGGCGGAGTGTTCTTGGCGCATGGAGCCCGGCGCCCAACGGTGGACGATCGAGCGACGTAGTGCGAGCGCTTGCTTCTGCGCGTCCTTGCCGTTCGGATCGACGTTCGCGAGCTTCTTCAGACCCGAAGGGTGCAGGGCGAGGCGGATGCGATCGACCGCGGCGCGTTGGAACTTGGCGAGGAAGCCCTTGTCGAGCTTCACGTTGTCGAGCGGATGCAGGCGCGCCATGCCCTTGCGGTACGCGTCGCGCTCGGAGACGAGCAGGACGTGGTTGAAGATCATCTTGTTCGTGCGCATCGGCAGCGCCTTCTTCGGCACCGTGCGGTTCACGAGCTGGTCGAACTCCGAGAGGTTCCCGAGGTCCTTCAGGCGCGGGATGATCGACCAGCGCGCCTCGTTCACGAAGCGATCCGCGTTCATCTCCCAGTAAAGGTGGCCGAGACCCTTCGTCCGCGCATAGCGCGCGAGGTGGTAGGGGACGAAGTGGTTGTGCGCGATCGTGTCGGCGGCGAGGTGGGACAGGTATCCCAGGATGAACGCGGCTTGGCGCCGTGAGTCCGCGAGCTCGCGCATCTCCTCGATGATGCTCCAGCGGTGACAGTGGTTGTACGAACCGCCGAAGCCTTTGAAGTTGATGATGTCCGCCGCGATGTTGCCGTAGAAGTAGGCGTCGCGCTCCGCCTCGAGCAGGTCGGCCACGGCGGCCGGCAACAGCTCGCGCTTGCGACGCAGCACGCGTTCGGCGAACTCGAGGTGGTGGCCCGGTCCCCAGGGCGCGGCGATCCACGCGCCGAGCGACGCGAGCAGGAAGAGGAGCAGGGGGTCCATGGGGGGGGCGAGGTTAAGCGGGTGAGGCGGGGCCGTAGTACGAGTGGTGGCGAAAATCACCCGCGGGAACGGCACCTTCCGCGGCGCCAGGCGGATCGAACCGCAGCGCACGCACCGCGGTCCCCCGAGGCGGGTGGGGGTTTGGGATGGGGCGGCGCGGAGGATTCGTCCCTCGATCGGCACCGGGACCCAGGGCGGCACGGGACCCCCTCGAGCCCCCTCTGGCGGAAATCCCTCCGCCAGGACAGATTCACGTCTGTCTCGGTCGGGGTCCGTCAGGTCGTGGCCGTTGTCGCGCCTGCTCATGGGCAGGCGAACACCGATCTCGCTCGCAGAGCGAGGACCGCAGCACGGCTCCCCCGAGGAGTTCCCGTCGCCTGGCTACCGAGGAGTAGCGATCCACATGCGGTTCTCGAACATTGTTCGGTGTCTTCTCGCCGTCTTCTCGACCTGGCTGCTGAGCAGCACCTCCGCGGCTCAGCTCTGTCCCGGGGACGACTTCCTCGAGCCGAATGACGACTGTTGGAATCCCTCGTTGCTGACCAACGGTCAGACGAACTCCCTCAACATCAAGGATGGGGTCGACGAGGACTTCTTCTTCCGGACGGTAGCGCACAACGAGCGGTTGACCATCGGCTGCTACTTCTCGAATGTCGACGGAGACATCGACGTGTGGCTCTACGACGTGAACGGGACCTGCGTCCTCTCCTTGGCGCAGATCGGCCAAGGACCTTCGGACGGGCATGTTCTCGTCTACACCAACACGAGCGGAGTACTCCAGTCGATCATGCTCCGTGTCTTCCGTCCGACTCCCCAACCGAACTGCCAGTCCTACAGTCTGATCGTCACTTCCCAGTCCAGTCCGTGCTTCTCGACGCCGGACGACGTGTACGCACCGAATCAACTCTGCAGCACCGCCGCCCCGCTGACTCCGGGGACCTATCTCGGACTCCAAGCGTTCGGCTTCCCTCGCCAGGACATGTGGAAGATCGACGTTCCGAACGGCGCAACGCTGCTCGTGGACGCGCTGTTCAGCCATGCCGGAGGAGACGTCGACATGCGGCTCTACGATCAAGCCTCGGTCTCGAACATGACTTGCGGGACTTCGTCGGGGTGGATCGCAATCAGCTCGAGCGTGACGGACAACGAGTCCGTTTCCGCGACCAACTCGAGCGGCGGTACGATGTCCTACTACGTGTTGGTGGACATCTACCCGCCCGGCGACCTCGAGTGCAACAGCTACGATCTCGTCGTGAGCATTCCGCCGCCCGGCACTGCGCTCTGCTTCGGAGACGGCTTCTCGGCGGGGCCGTGTCCGTGCGGCAACCAGTCGAACTTCGGTGCCGGGGAAGGTTGTCTCAACTCGGTCGGCTACGGCGCGACCTTGGGTGTTTCCGGATCGCCGAGCGTGTCGGCCGACGACATCTCCTTCACGGTCTCGCAGGGGCGCCCGAACCAGCCCGGCATGCTGCTGCAGGGTGCGAGCTTCCAGCAGGTCTGGTTCAAGGACGGCATCCTCTGCACGGGCAACCCCACCGAGCGCGTCGAGGTCGTGTTCCTGGACAGCTTCGGCGTCGCGACGACGAGTTCGTCGATCATCACGAACGGAAACGTCTCCGCGGGGGACACGCGCTGGTACCAGATGTGGTATCGCGACCCCGGGGGCGTTAGCCCGTGCGGCACCGGATCGAACTTCTCGCACGCGCTCGCGATCACGTACACGCGGTGAGCGTGCGCGCTAGGTAGAAGTCGACGAGTCGCCGCGAACTCCCCGGAGCTCGCGCTGGTCTCCCCCGTGGCGGGTGGGGGTTTGGGATGGGGCGCGCCGCGGAACCGCCTCATCCCGCGCCGCCGCGCTTGAGCTGGGTGCGGGCGGACGGGCATAGTGGCGGGGAACCGCGCCGAGCCGCCCCCGATCCGTGCACCACCTCCGTCCCGCCACCCCGAACCGTCCCACGACGCCCGCGAGCCGGCTGCGCGCCGCGCTGGTCGCCGCACTCGCGCTCGGCGCGGCGAGCTGCGGCCGCGAAGCGCGCGACTGGACCGAGGTCCGGCGTCGCGCCGCGGGCCTCGAGCTGCGCATCGAAGCCCCGGATCCCGACCTCGCCGCACTCGCCGAACGCGCGACCCGCGGCTGCAGCTCCGGCGGGCGCCTGATCGCGGCCGGCTTCGACGACGCGATCGCCGGGCCTTGGCTCGAGCGCCTCGGCGTCGGGCATACGGCGGACGGCCTGCGGCTCGCCGGTCACGACTTCGACGGCGCGGACGACCTGCTGATCGCCTGCTTCGAGGATCCCGAGCACGCCGGCGCGCCCGTCGCGCTCTACCTCGGCGACGCGGAAATCGTGCGCGCCTGGGTGGCGGAAGCGCGACCGCTGTCGCGCCATCCCAGTCTGCGCCTCGTCCTCGACCGCGAGACGGAGTTCACCGCGCGCCTCGCGCGAGACGGCTCCTTGGAAGAGCACGCGCGCGAAGCCGTCGGCGCGGCCCGCACCGCCTTGCGTCGCGAATTCACGCGCCACCCGCTCGGAGACGACCTGCTCCGCTCGGATTCGATCCACCAACTCCGCGTCGTGCTCGGCCCCGGCGTCGAAGCCCGACGCGCCGACACCTACTTGCAAGAGTGCGTCGCCACGCTCGAACGCGCGCACGCGTGGTGCGGCGCCGGACCGACGCCGATGCACCTCGACCTGCTGGGTCGCGCGGACGACTACGCGCAGCTCGGCGGACTCGACGAACTCGGCACCGTCGACCCGACGGGGCACGTCGCGGCCGCGCTGCTTGTCCCTGGGCTCCCGCACGACGCCGGCGCGGCGCTCGCGCGCGGCGTCGCGCGGCAGCAGTGGGGGCCGCCGGTCGATGCGCGCACGGAACTCGCTTTGGGCATCGCCGCGTCCGGCGCCGTATGGGGGCGAGCGCTCGAAGAGTGGCCGCGAGAAGGGGGCTCGAGCCCGCTGGCTTCGGCCGCGGCTCTGGCGCAACACTTCGTGCAGCTCGCGGGAGCCGGTGACTTCGACGGCCTGCGCGCGCTGTGGACCGGCGTGCGGACCGCCGAGCCCGGCGCGACGACGTCGGAACTCGCGCCGCTCGCCGCGCGCTTCGGCGCACTCCCCGAGCTGCGCGGGATCGTCGTCGAGCCGCCGACGGTGCCGCTCCTGTCCTCCGCGCCGCTCGCGCTCGACGTGGACCTCGCGGGGAACTACGGCGCGAACGCGCTGTCGATCTCGCTGACCTTCACCGCGCAGGAATCGCTTCCCGAGCGCATCGGCGAGCGCGGAACCGCGCGCGGGCGCAGCCGACAGGGCGACGCGCTGCTCGCGGCGCTGCTCGTGCGCGCGCGCGACGCCGGGCTCGCGCACCTGGCGCTGCGGCCGCGGCTCCTCGATTCAGACAGCGGCCAAGAGTCCGCGCGCCGCAAGCGCACGACCGCCGACGAGTGGACGGAGTTCTTCGACGAATACGCCGCGACGATCGAGCACAGCGCGCTGCTCGCGGAGCTGCTGCGCGCCGACGTCCTCTGCGTGGGCGAAGGGCTCTGGGACGCGACGCGCACCGAGCTCGAGGATCGGACCGGCCTCCCGCAGGAAGTGCTCGACGTCAAACGCGACGGTTGGCGACGGTTGGCGCAGGTCGCGCGCACGCGCTTCGCGGGCCGCGTGGCGTACCTCGCCGACTGGCCGAAGGAAGCGGGGCGCCTCGCCTTCTGGGACGCGTTCGACCTCTACACCTTCGCGTGGTTCCCCGCGCTCAGTGCGGGAGGTCCGGACGACGTCGACGCGCGTGACTTGAAGCGCCTGCTGTACGGTCAACTCTCGCTGATGGACCGCTTCGCGGAAGAGAGCGGCAAGCCGTACGTCGTGCTCGCGACGGGACTGCCGGCTTCCGAGTTCGCGTGGCGCGACGCGACGCTCGCTTCCGGCGCGCCGGACGAGGCCGAACAAGCCCGCCTCTACGCGGGACTCGCGGGCGCGCTCGAGAACGCGTCGGAGCGACTCGCGCGCTTCGGTGGCATCGCGCTGACGGGCTTTGGGGCGGGCGCCGAAGCGGACCCGCGCGGTGACCGCGCTGTCGGTCGCGCGGCGGAAGCCGACGTGAAGCGCATCCTCGCCGGCGGCCGGGACGCGGAGTGATGGAAGGAGCGCCGCCGCTCACCGTGCTCGAGGGCGTCGGGCCCGCGCGCGCCGAGGCCTTCTCGCGCATGGGCGTCGACGACCTGCGCGATTTGTTGCTGCTGCTTCCGCGCCGGCTCGAGTCGACCGGCACGCGCGTGGCGATCGGCGAGCTGAACGACCACCTCGGCGAGATGGTGCGCGTCGTCGGCACGGTGCAGCAGCGCTCGTTCCGACGCTTCGGCAAGCGCAACTCGCTGACCGTGCGCTTGATCGACGACACCGGACGCGTCGACCTGGTCTACTACAACCAGTCGTGGCAGCGCGAGCGCTTCCAGGACGAGCAGGTCTGCGAGGTTTGGGGCCGCGTGCAGTCGAGCGCGAAGGGCCCCGTGTTCATCGCGCCGAAGCTGCACACGGACGACTCGCCGCTGCCGCCCGCCGGCGGCTGGCGCAGCCTCTACCCGCAGGCCGACGGCTTGGGTGCGGAACTCGTGCGCAAGCTCGTCGCGCGGACCGTCGAGAGCCACGGCGAGCTGCTCGAGGAATCGCTGCCCGCGGACTTCCTCGCCGAACACGGCATGGCGCGCATCGACGAGGTTCCCGCGCGCCTCCTGGACCCGCGCGACCCGCGGGACTTCGAGTCCGCGCGGCGCCGCGCGCTCTTCGACGGGCTGCTCGCCGCCCAAGCGCGCTCGGCGCGCCGCGCGCGCAGCGGGAGGGGAGAGGGCGCGCGCGTGTGCCTCGTGGACGACGACGTCGCGTCGCGACTGCGCCGAGCCTTCCCCTTCGAGCTGACGGGCGCGCAGCAGCGCGTGTTCGCCGAGCTGCGCGCCGACCTCGCCGCGCGGCGTCCGATGCGCCGCTTGTTGCAGGGCGACGTGGGGTCCGGCAAGACGGCGGTCGCCGTGCTCGCGGCGCTCGTCGTCGCGGAGAGCGGCGGGCAGACCGCCTTCCTCGCGCCGACGGAGCTGCTCGCGGAACAACACGCCGTCGCGCTCGCGCCCGCCTTCGCGGCGGCGGGGCGGCGCCTGGCGCTCCTCACCGGATCGACGCCGGCGCGTGAGCGCTCGCGCTTGCTCGCGGCGCTCGAGCGCGGCGAACTCGACGCGCTCGTCGGAACGCACGCGCTGTTCCATCCGCGCGTGCGCTTCCGCGAGCTCGCGCTCGTCGTGATCGACGAACAGCACCGTTTCGGCGTCGCGCAGCGCGGGCGCCTGCTCGACAAGGGCGACGGCGCGCACCTCTTGCTGATGACCGCGACGCCGATCCCGCGCACCCTGGCTCACACTCTGTACGGAGAGCTCGAGGTGAGCCTGCTCGACGAGCGTCCGCCGGGACGCGGACCACGCACGACGCGCTGGCTGCGCGAGGGAGACGGCACGCGCTTGCGCGACTTCCTCGGCGAACGCCTCGCGGCCGGCGAGCGGATCTACTGGGTCTCGCCGCGCATCGGCGAGGACGAGGACGTCGGCGCCGAGCGCGCCTTCGAGCGCTGGCAACAGTCGGAACTCGCGCGCTACGGCGTCGAGCTCGTCCACGGCCGAATGGACTCCGCCGACCGCGAGCGCCGCCTCGCGCGCTTTCGCAGCGGTGCGGCGAACGTGCTCGTCGCGACGACCGTGATCGAAGTCGGCGTCGACGTCCCCGAGGCGACGGTGATCGTCGTCGAGGACGCCGACCGCCTCGGCCTCGCGCAGCTGCACCAGCTGCGCGGTCGGGTCGGTCGCGGCTCGGCGGCAGCGTGGTGCTTGCTGTTCGGCAAGCCCGTCGCGGCGGATCGGCTCGAACTCCTCGAGCGCTGCGACGACGGCTTCGCGCTGGCCGAGGAGGACCTGGCGCGTCGCGGCATGGGCGAGCTCGGCGGCCTGCGTCAGTCCGGCGAGGCCGGCGCGGGCTTCGAGGGCGACCTCGACCTCGTCGTCGCCGCGCGCGACCTGCTTGCGGCGCGACCCGAGCTGGCCGATCGGCTCGCGAACGGCAGCAAGGTCGTGAACACGCTGCACGTTCCCTGATACCACCGCCGGCGCGCGCCGACGCCCGCACTCCGCTCCGAAAGTCGACCTCCGATGGCTGAACTCCTGACGCTCGAGAACTTCGTCGCCCTCCTCGCGCTCGCGCTGCTCGAGATCGTGCTCGGCATCGACAACATCGTCTTCCTGACGATCGTCACCGGGAAGCTGCCCGAGGAACAGCAACCGCGCGCGCGCCGCATCGGCTTGTTGCTGGCGATGGGCATGCGCATCTTGCTCTTGTGCGTCGTCGGTTGGGTGATCGGACTCACCGAGCCGCTCTTCGGGGTGCTCGGGCAGGAGATCTCGGGACGCGACATGATCCTGCTCGGCGGCGGGCTCTTCCTGATCGGCAAGGCGACCTTCGAGATCCACGAGAAGCTCGAGGAGGCCGGGCACGAGCACCAGGTCGTCGTGCGCCGCGCCGCGCACGGGCTCGCCGCGGTGTTGGTGCAGGTCGTCGCGCTCGACCTGATCTTCTCGCTCGACTCCGTGATCACCGCGGTCGGCATGGCGAAGCACCTCGCCGTGATGATCGCCGCCGTCGTCGCGGCGGTCGGCGTGATGATCCTGTTCGCCGAGCCGGTCTCGCGCTTCGTGCAAAAGCACCCGACGACGCAGATGCTGGCGCTCTCCTTCCTGATCTTGATCGGCGTGATGCTCGTCGCCGAGGGCTTCGGGCAGGAGATCGACAAGGGCTACGTCTACTTCGCGATGGCGTTCTCGCTGGTCGTCGAGATCCTGAACTTGCGCCTGCGAAAGGGGCGCAACGCGGTACCCTCTCCTGATGCGCCCTCCGACTGACCGGATCTCGTCGACGCGCCGCCGCGCCGCGATCCTCGTGCTCTGCGGCCTCTTCGCCGCGTGCGGAGAGGACCGTGGAGTCGAGGAGGGCGCCGTGCGCGCGGCGACCGTCGCGGAGCGGGAGTGGCGCACGGGAGAGAGCCGTCTCGTCACGCGCCTCGAGGTGCCCGAAGGACTCGCGCCGTGGACCTACGAGGCCGAGCGGCAACGACTCGAGACGCGGCCGGAGGAGGAGGGGGGCCAGCGCGTCGTCGTGCTGGGCTCGCTCGTGGCGAAGACGCTGCAGATCCCGCTCGATCCCGACCAAACGGAGTTCAACCAGGTCGCCTGCAAGCTGCTCCTGCGCAAGCACTCGTCCGTCAGCGTCGACCTGCTCTCGAAGGGGCGCGTGCTGACGCGCACGCCGTACTCGCTCGTGATCGGCAGCAACTTCCCGCAGGAGATCCGCATCGACGTCCCGGCCCTTCGTCACATCGAGCTGAAGCCGGACGCGCTCGTGCTGCGCTTCGCGGGCGGATCGCGCTGGGCGCGCTGTTGGGACATCGAGCTCCACCAGCGCCCGTGGGAGTGCTTGGCCGAAGAGATCATCGGCTCGCGTGGTCGACCCGTCGTCGACGACACGGCTCGTGAAGGCGCGGTGCTCGCGACCGACAACCCGCGCTCCGTCGAGCTCGACGTCCCCGCGCGCGGTCGCTTGAGCTTCCACATGGCTCCGGCCGCCGGACTCACGCTGCCGGATCACCCGCTGCGCCTCGCGGTTCGCGTCACTGGCGACGGTGAGACCGTCGAACACGCGTGGCCGGTCGACGTGAAGGGTCGCAAGGGGGCGAGTTGGCAGCGCGCCGAACTCGACCTCTCGCCGCTCGCCGGTAAGCGTGTGCGCGCGGAGTTCCGCCTGCTCTCGGACTCGCAGCTCGTCGACTACGCTCTGCTCTCGACGCCGACGGTCTACACCCCCGAGGCGCGGACGCGCACGGTGCTCTTCGTGACCTCGGACACGCACCGCGCCGACCACGTCGCCGGCATCACCGGTTCGGTGGACGTCAAGACGCCCGCGCTCGACGCCCTCGGCGCGCGCGGCGTGATCTTCGACGACTGCTACTCCTCGACGAACATCACCGTTCCTTCGCACGTCGCGTTGCTCACGGCGGTCTCGCCGCGCGACACCCTCGTGCTCGACAACATGAGCGCGGTGAGCGAGGAGGCGCGGACCATCGCCGAGAGCTTCCGAGACGCCGGATGGGCCACGCTCGCGGCGGTCTCCGGCCCGCAGCTGCAGGACGCGTGGTCCGGACTCGGACAGGGCTTCGACGCGATGGCCTGTCCCGCTTCGGCGACCTGGGACGGCGCCGAGACGGCCCGACGCCTCGAGGAACTGGCCGCGGAGGTGCCCGACCGGAACCTGTTCGTCTGGCTGCACCTCTTCGACGTGCACCGGCCCTACGACGAGGACAACGGCTACCTCGCGCTGTACTACCCCGAGGGGCGGGATCCCTACGACCCGGCGCTGCCGGACCCGCCCTTCCCGCGCGGCGCGATGACCGAGGAGATGACGACGCTGCGCGATCCGAGCTACATGGACGCGAACTACAAGTCGGAGGTCACCTACACCGACGCGGTCCTCGCGCACGTGTTCTCGATCCCGCGCATCGGCGAAGGCGTGATCGCCGTCACCGCGGACCACGGCGAGTGTCTCGGCGAGTACGCGATCTGGTGGGACCACGCCGGTCTCTTCCCGAAGAACCTGCACGTCCCGCTGCTGATCGCCGGCCCCGGCGTCCCCGTCGGACATCGCGTCACGGGACCGGTGCAACACCTCGACATCGGTCGGACGCTGCTCGACCTCGCCGGACTCCGAGCGGTCGAGTTCCCGGGCGAGTCGATGCTGAGGCACGTCGAACACGAACCGCCGCGCGACACGCCGCGCTTCGCGCTCGCCTCCGAGGCCAAGTCGGCGTCCGTCGAGATGGGGGGGTGGATGTGCATCCTGCAGCTCGGCGCGTGGCGCGTGCGGGGCATGGACGATCCGAAGCCCGAGCACTCGGTCGAGCTCTACGACCTGCGACCCGGCGGCGATCCGCTGCGCGACGTGGCGCACGACAACGTGGAACGCGCGAGTCGCCTGCGCGGCTTGATCCTCGCCTGGCTCGACCAACAGGCCCCGACCGGTTGGGACCGGCACGACCAGGCGAACGACGCGGCCCGGATCGACCAGGTCGCCGCCCTCGGCTACACCACGACGACGACCGACGGCAGCGCGATCTGGGTCGACCCCGCCTGCAGCTGCGAGTACTGCGAGCTCTTCGGGGAGTAGGCGCGCTCCACTTGGCCCGGACCGGTGACAATCGGCGTTCCGGGGTCCCGGACCGCGGCTCTTGGCACCGCGCGGCGGAGGATCGAGTATCCTGTGCGGCCCTCGTGGGGTAGGTCGGACCCCGCCCGCCCCGAGATCTCCGTCGCCCGAAAGCTCCATGCCCCAGCACCTCTCGACGGCGCTGCGCACCTGCGCCGCCTTGCTCTTCGCGGCTTGGCTCGCCGCGCCCGCTTCCGCCCAGCTCGACCTCCCCAAGCGGCGGACCCCCGCTCCCGCGCCGGCCCCCGCGCCCGCGACCGGCCAGGGCGAGAAGTCCGGCGACCAGGAGCCGGCCAAGGCTCCGGTGCTGGTCTGCACGGTCTGCGGCGCGGAGAACCCCGAGGCGACGCGCGACAAGCCGCACCCCGACGGCGGCTTCTTCGCCTTCTGCCCGCAACGCACCTGCCAGCGCGAGCGCCGCCACCTCGTCAAGGTCGACCTCACCGGCAAGCGCGACGACGCCGACGGCCCCGGAGCGGTCGGGGGCGAGAACAGCGGGCGCGGCTCGCTCGCGCCGCACCTCGTCTGCACGGTCTGCAGCGCGCGCAACTACGGCGCGGACCGGTCGCGCCCGCACGAGACGGGGGGCTTCACCTCCTGGTGTTCGGTCTGCAAGCGCGACCGCCTGCAGATGGTCGGCGACAGCAGCACGCGCAGCGGCGACGGCGGACTCGAGCTGCCCTCGACCGGTCGGCCCGCCAACCCGGCGCCGGCCACGACCGAACCCCTGCGGCCGGTCGCGCCGGGGACGGGACGCGTGCCCGCGCAGCAGGGACAGGCGGAGTTCATCTACCAACAGATCTCCGAGACGCGCGAGACGACGGGTTCGCTCGTCGACCAGGCCGTCGAGAGCCTCGTGAACCTCGGTGAAGAGGGCGCGGCCGTGTCGCGCGTCGCGCTGCAGTCGGACGACGCCTCGCGCGTCGTGCTGGCGGCCCGCGTGCTGCTGCGCATCGGCACCGCGGAGGACTCCGAACGCATCGTCGACCGCCTGCAACGAGACATCCCGGTGCGTGCGGCGTCCATCGTGCTCGACGAGCTCGTCGAGAAGGACCCGGTGCACGCGACGCCGATGCTGCTCGTCGACCTGCTCGACCACAAGCTGAACCCGCTGCGCAGCACGGCGCTGAAGCACATCCGCCGTCAGGTCGAGACGATGGACTCCACCGAGATCCTGACGCTGCTCGAACGCGCGCTGCACTCGCGCCGCACGCAGACGCGCCTGAACACGGTCGAGATCCTCGGCAGCATCGACGACCCCGCCGTCATGCCGATGCTGCTCGAGAGCCTGACGGACTCGTCCGCGCGCGTGACGAACAAGGTCATCACGGCACTGGCGACGCGCCCCGGTCGTGAGATCGAGCTCGAGCTGCTCTCGCGCGCGTTCAACGACCGCTGGATCCTGCGCGAGAACGCCTACGCGCTGCTGGCGCTGGTCGAACGCGAAGACCTGCTGCTGCAACCGATCCTCGACGAGACGCACGTCGAAGTGCTCCTGCGCGGCCTCGAGACGCGCGACGTCTTCGTGCACGGCGCTTGCGCCACCGCGCTGGCCGGCATCGGCTTCCGCAGCCCGCACCCGTCGCGGTCGGAGTGGCTCGACGGCGAGGTGACGAGCCGCCTGATCGACGTGATCACCGGTCGCGAGTTCCACGCCGACTTCAGCGCGCTGCAGCCGCGCGCACTGCGCCGCCTGCGCCTGATCACCGGCGAGGACTTCGGCACGAACGGACCAGAGTGGGTGGACTGGTGGCTGCAGAACCGCGCCACCTTCTACGCGCGCCGCGCATGGCTGCGCATCCCCGAGGAGAAGGTCGGCTCGATCGAGGCGCACTACCGCAGCTCGCTCGGCGGTCAGATCGGCGTGTTCTGCTTGATCGGTCCCGACGCGGACGCCGGCGCGGCGCGCGAACGCGTGGGCGTCGGTGAACTCGTGCGCCTCACGCACGCGGAGTGCGCGGACCTCGTCGCGCTGCTCGACCGCGAACAGATCCTGACGCCCGACCGCCTGCCCGGGACCCGCGGTTCGGGCATCCAAGTGCACACGCGCTCGGCCGAGTTGCTCGTCGACGGTCGCGGCAAGCGCTTCACCTTCGCTCCGGACCAGAGCGAACCGTGGTTCGAGAAGCTGAGCGCCGCGATGAACGACCTGCAGCACAGGAACCGCTGGCAACGCTACCCCGACCTCGCGACCTACGAGAACGAGCGTGCGTTCTGGGAGGTCGAGAGCGGATGGTGGTCCGGCGACCACACCGAGACGGAACGCGCGCTGCGCCTGAAGTCGCTCGTGCTGACCTCGATCCGCGACCTGCGTCCCTCGCAGCGCGGCGGCGCCATCGCCGAGCTGCAGTCGATCTACGAGCTCGAGTCCGCGCGCGAGCCGGGCGACCTCTTGGCCTTCATGGACCTGCTGCGCGAGGAGGGCTTCCTGGCGCAGCGCGCGCGGGATCTCGTCGACCTGTGCCTGCTGGCAGCCCGCTCGGAGCGCGAAGTCCTCGACGCCGAGACCGCGACGCGCATCGTCGACCTGCTCGAAGCGCGCTTCGACCTCGACGCGATCGAGGAGATGTCGCGCGTGGCCGGCGCGGCCGGACCCGAGTTCGTGAACGGACTCGCCGCCGACCCGCGTCCGATCCTGCGCGCCGTCGCGGCGAACGAACTGTCGAAGGACCCGACGCCCGAGGATGCGGCGCTCCTGATGGCGTTGCTCGAGGACTCGGACTCCGGTGTCGAGGCGGCTGCCTGCCTCGCGCTGGGTCGCGGTAAGGTCGAAGCCGGTCGCAACGAGCTCCTGATCCGTGCGCGCGTCGGCGCCACGCGCGTGCGCTGCGCGGCCCTGCGCGCGATCGGCATGCTGGGCGGCGAGTACGTGCTCGAGCCGCTCGTTCTCGCCAGCGCCGACGCGGAGAAGGACGTGCGCCTCGCCGCGGCGGAAGGCCTCGCCGAGCTGGCCGACCCCGAGTCGGCGTCCCTGCTCGTCTCGATGCTCGGCCAAGGTCGCGAGTCGCAAGTCTACGCCCCGGCTCGACGCGGTCTGACCCGCATGGGCGACGCGGCGCGCCGCGAACTCGTGCGCGTGATGAACTCGCCGCGCCACCGCTCGCACACCGAGGCGACGCTGCTGCTCGCCTACCAGTGCGATCCGGCCGCGATGGAACCGCTGCTCTCGCTGCTCTCGGACGACGCCGCGGACGACCGACTCGCCTTCGAGGCGGCCGTCTTGTCGTGCGTCGACTTCCGCAAGGGCGAGGACGTTCCCGCGCTCTACGCGGGCTGGTGGGAAGAAGTGCGCCACGACGACGCGATCGCGTGGCTCTACGCCGCCGCGGAACGTCGCGAGCTGGACACGCCCGGTCGCGATGCGCTGACCGGCAAGGGCACGCGCGCGGGCGCGCTGTTCCTCGTCGGGCTGCTCGACCGTTCCGAGGACTTCCTCGCCGAACGCGCGCGCCGCGAGCTGTCGCGCATGGTCGGCAAGGACCTCGGTCGCATTCCGCCGGGCGACGAAGAGCGCGCGGCCTGGGTCGAAGAGCTTCGCGTGGGGGTGGAGCAACACTGGGACTCCTGACGCGAGACGCACCCGCCAACCGGCGCTCCGTGCTCAAGGGCATGGTGGCGGCCTTCCTCGTGCTCGTCGGTGCGGTGGGTGTGACGCTCTGTTGGAGCCCCGGCTCCCGGGAGACGGCGCGCAGGTTGTGGCGCATCGGGATCGACCCTGTGCTCCTGGCGCGCGTGGAGAGCTTGCGTGAGCCGATCCTCGCGGCCGCGCACGAACAAGGCCTGGATCCGAACCTGATCGCGGGGATCGTGGCGGCGGAGAGTTCCGGGCACGTCGACGCCGTCTCGAAGGTCGGCGCGATGGGGCTGATGCAGCTGATGCCTTCCGCCGCGGGTGACGCGGCGAAGAAGCTGCGGCTGCCGGAACCGACGCGTGAACAACTGCTGACCGATGCGGCGCTGAACCTGCGGCTCGGCGCGCGGCACTTCGCGTGGACGCTGAAACACGAGGAGAACGACGTCGAGCGCGCGCTCGTTGCCTACAACGCCGGGCGCGGCCGGCTCGCGGAGTGGATCCGCGAAGCGGGCAGCTACGAAGCCTGGCACGCGGAACGCGAGGCCGCCGGGGACTCGTCGGTGCTCGCGTACGCGCGCAAGGTGCTCGCGTACGCCGAGACCTTCCGCAAGCGCGGCTCGTTCGAGGAACGACCGGATCCGGGGCTTGGCGCGGAGTCGCAGCTCTCGGAGACGCTGCCGCTGTCGATCCACGAGGACCTCGGCGAGCAGTGAGCTCGTGCGTCGCCGTGGACCGGCGGCACGACGCGGAGGGGGAGCGGCGTCAGCGACGTCGCTCGCGGCCGAACCAACGCTCGCGCGGGATCGTGTCCCGGCCCGCGGCCGATACGGCGTCCTTCAACACGGACAGGTCTCCGCCTTCGAGCAGCTGCACGGCGGCTTGCAGCGCGGCGAGCAAGTCGTCGGTCGGCACGAAGCCCTCGGGTTCGCCCTCGGGCGTCTCGCCGGCTTCCGCGGCCTGCGCCGCGCGCAGGGCGGGACGCAGCAGCTCGAGCCACTCGGAGCGTCGCGTCAGCGCCATCGCGCAGACCGCGGCGGCGCGTTCGCGGTGCGTCCGTTCCTCGTCCTGGAGGATGTCGGTCAGGAGCGCGTCGACGCTCGGCGACTGCGCGAGCGAACCGAGCGCGAGGGTCGCGTTGCGCCGGATGATCTCGTCCTTCTCCTTCAGCACCGCCTTCTCGAGCAGCGCGTGGACCTTCTTGTCCGTCGCCCCGGCCGTGCCGAGCGCGCGCAGGATGTTCTTGCGCACCGTGTCGTCCTTCTCCTTCTTCAGCGCGGCCTGCAGGTCGCGCACGGAGTCGGGGGAGGCGAGCATCTCGAGCGCGACGACTGCCTCGGCGCGCACTTCGAGGATCGAGTCGTCGACGTACTCGACCGCGACTTCCCAGTAGCTGCTGGGCGAGACGGTGCCCATCGTGCGCAGGTGCGCGGGTCGTCGGTCCTCGGAGTTGCGACCTCCGCCGCCGCCACCACCCCGACCACCGCCGCCGCGGCCGCCACCGCCGCGCGCGTTCCCGCCGCCGGAGCGCAGTTCCGTGCGCACGAACTCGATCGCTTCGGGTTCGTCCGCGGTCATGATGCGGTTCACGGCGCGCGCCCGCTGCTCTTGGTTCATCCCGCGCTTCACCTCTTCGATCAGCGCGAGCACTTCGTCGCGCGTCAGCGCGCCGGCGCCCGCCGGTCCGACCGTGTCGGGCTTCGCGACGCCCCCCTTGACGAGCCGCCGCGGCGCGCGCGCCTTGCTCGAGAGCATGATCTCGGCGCTCGGGTCGTTCATCGCGATCGCCGTTCCGAAGCACCACTCGAGCTCGCCCTCGGTGACGGCGTAGGGGACCGACAGCAGCACCTCGCCGGTCGGCGCCAGCCAGACGTGCTGCGGGGCGATGACGAAGCCCTCCTCGTCCTTCTGCAGGATCGACTCGCGCGCCCAGACGTCGCAGGCCATGTGGTCGGCGCAGGTGATGCCGTGGAAGCGTGAGCACTTGCCGCTCGAGTGCTCGAAGGCCGACGCCACCAGGTTCACGGTGAGCAGCGAGAGCCCGACGATCGACTTCTCGCCGTAGGTCTTGTTCGCGAGCTCGTCGTTCGCGCGCTCGCCGTCCATGTTGACCGCGAGGAACAGGACGCGGTTCGAGGCCTTGGCTTCCTCCAGCGCGGCCTCCTGCGAGGCTCGCCACTGGATGTCGGCGACGCGCGGAGCGGGAGCGGGGGACCAGGCGAGAGCCGCGAGCGCGGACGCGGCGGCTGCGGCGAAGAAGGTTGACTGCATCTTGGGCTCCATCGGAAGCGGGAGGTCCGCACAGTGTCGGACCTCCCGCGTTGCGATCCATCCCCGCCTCGTCGGAAACGGGCGGTTCGTGGAATCAGTAGAGGGTGAAGCGGACGGCTTCGCTCGCGGCCACGCCGTTCGTCGCGCCGGGATCGACCACGAACCACTGCGCGTAGAGCTCGACGCCGTCGTAGAAGGCCGAGGCCGGGAGCGCCAGGCTCAGCGAGCCGTAGCCCTGTCCGTTGCCGATGCCCTGGAGCTGACCCGCCGAGAACAGGCGTTGTCGGCCGGTGCTGGTCGAGACGAAGCTCGTCGCCCCGCCGAAGGGAACGCCGCCCGGCATGCTGCGGGTCGAGACCAACAGCATGGCGTTCGCGCCGCCCAGGGCCCGGTCCACGGCGAGCGTGAAGTTCGGGTTGCCGAGTGAAGGCGCTTCGTAGCAGATCATGCGCGGCGTCTCACCGCCGGAGCCGGACGTGCCCGCGCCGTAGGTCGTGCCGCCCAGCGTGGGGTCCTCGGTGAACAAGGTCACGCGGTCGAAGGGCGGCAGTTCCTGCGCGACGCGCGGATCCGTGAGGCCCGTGCGCAGGTACGCCACGATCGCCTGCTGTTGCTGCAGCGTCAGGCCGAGCGGACGGATCAGCGGGGACTTGTTCGGACCGTTGAAGTCGCCGCCGCGGTTGTAGAAGGCCACGACTTCCTCGAGGGTCGCCGCGCTGCCGTTGTGGAAGTAGGGGCCGCGCAGGCCGACGTTGCGCAGGCCGGGCGTGCGCATCGCGCCGCGGTCGCCGGCGACGCCGGTCACGTTGAAGCGTCCCTGGTCCTCGCCCTGCGGCCGCACGCCGATGTAGTGGAAGACGTTGTCCGAGAAGTACACGCCGCTGTGGCAGTTGCCGCAGCCGATCGGACCGTAGAACAGCTGGCGACCCTGCGCCTCGAGGGGCGAGAGCGCGGCCGGGTTGCCGTTGCGGAAGGCGTCGTCGGGCGTCTGATCGCTGAGCAGCGTGCGCTCGTAGGTGGCGATCGCCATCGCGACGCGACCGGCGGTCAGCGTGCTGTCACCGAAGACCTCCTGGAAGAGCTCGGGGTAGCTGCGGCCGGCGATCCACTGCTCGAGCGCGAGCGGAACGTCCGACGCGAGGTCGAGCGGCTTCACGACTTGGAGCTTCGCGAGCGCTTCGGTCCAGTCGCGGAACTCGTGGCCCATCTCGGCCTCGGAGAGCGGCGGACCCAGCGCTTGGTTCTCGAGCGCTGCGCCGAGCGGGATCAGCACCGTGCCGGTCACCGGGTCGGCGAAGGGGCCTTGCGCGCGGCCGTCCCAGAACAGGCTGGGCGTCGCGCCGGCGTTCATCGAGGAGGGCGCCTTGCGCGGCGTGACCTGGATGTTCAGGCCGTAGCTCGTGTCGAAGACGTAGCTGCCGTCGGCTGCCGAGCGCGGGACGCCGGGAGACGCCTGCACGTCGTCGAAGGTCCCGAAGACTCCGTCGGGTCCGGGGTTGGTCGAGAAGATCGTGGGATCGGCGACGCGCGGGTCACCGCCGCCGGCCGACGAGATGTGGCAGGTGCCGCAGGCGGTCAGACCGGTGGAGGAGAGTTGCTCGTCCCAGAAGAGCACCTTGCCGAGCGCGGCCTTCTCGACGGTGATCGGGTTCTGCGGAGGAACGGGGACGGTCACGGGACCGGGGCCGGGGGGCGGAACCGGCGGAGGGGGCGGCGGCGGAGGCGGAGGACCGCCTTGGGCCAGGGCGCCGGCGGCGCAGGCGAAGAGCAGGAACGAAGTCCCGAGCGTTTTCTTCATGGCGTGATCGGAGTGGGAGTTCGAGTGGGCGAGGGGGGACCCGCGGCGAGGGAAACAGGGCGCCCAGGGTTCGGTTCCGCGCGAAGAGCGCTTTTGCCGTGTCGCTCGGGGACGCCGCGCGGGGGCTGGTACGATGACCGACCCGAGCATGGCGTCGCACTTCCACTCTAGCGCCCGGAGCGCGTTCCAGGCGTCCCTCCTCTGCCTGTCCGTGTGCTGCTCCGCCCTCTTCGTCGGGGCCGGGAGCGCGCCGCCGGCCGTCGCCTCGGGCGCAGCCGGCGAGGTGGGGAAGGAGGCGGCTTTCCACGGCTTGGTCGTCGCCCGGGCGACGGGTGAGCCGCTCTTGGGAGTGCAGGTGCGAGGGCCGTCGAGGGGCGAGGTCGCGCGGACCGACGCGGAAGGGCGCTTCCGCATCCCCTTCGAGGCGGGAACCTACGCGCTCCTCGCGGATGGCTACCGGCGCCTCGGCTTCGAGCTCGACGAACTCCACGCGACCCCCGCGAGCGCGGCGCGCTTCGAGCTCGATCGCGTCGCACGGCTCGAGGTCGCGATCTACGACGAGCGCGGCGGCAGGCTGCCCGGCGCGCGCGTCGTGCTGCGCGCCGCGGACGTCGCGGCCTCCGCGCCGAGTCCGCTCGCCGGCCTCGTCGAGGAAGAGTGGTCCGGGCTGACCGACCGGACCGGTGTCTGCCGCTTCTCCGACCTCCCTGCCGACCGCGCCCTGCGCGCGACGATCCACGCGGACGAACGTCTGCTGCGCGAGATCCGCTGGCCGCTCGTGATCGGACCGCAAGATCGGCTCTCCGTCGGCTGGATCGTCGACCGCGGCCGCGATCGGCTCGGTCGACTCTACGGGCCCGAGGGCGAGCCGCTCGCCGGCGTGCGCCTGTGGTTGCTCGCGAACGACGACGGCCCGTTCGAACGTCGCCGTCCGCGCCACCTCTCCGCCGACGACCACGACACGCCGCTGCGCGAGCTGGTCACCGACGCCGAGGGCCGCTTCGAGCTGCCCGACCTACAGCACGGTTGGTATCGCATCGGTCCCGCTCCGGGCGGAGAGCACGTGCCGCTCGCCGTGGCGCTCGAGCACGACCTGCGCGACGAACCGCGCCGCGTCCGACTCTCGGCCGTCTGCGGAGCGACGATCAGCGGAATCGTGCGTGGATCGGACGGGGAAGGCCTCGCCCACGCGCTGGTGTTCGCCGAGGAGGTCGGCGTCGCGGGCGTGCTCAGCGCGCGTTGCGACGAGCACGGACGCTTCGAGCTTCAAGCCGCGCCCGAGGCCGAGCTGCGACTGCTCGCGCGCGATGACCGCTTCGGCTTCGAGACGCGCATCTTCGAGCTCGAAGCCGGCGCGCGCGAACTCGTGCTCGACTTCGACTAGGAACGCGGTGAGCGGCACCTCCCGCAGGAGATGCCGCTCGCCTTGGATCAGCCGGCTCGAGGGGAGCCGGTCTGCTTCAGCTCACTACAGCCAGTCGATCTGGAGCGCGTTGGTGAAGTTCGAGCCGGTCCCGCAGGGGCTGACGCCGCCGGGGTTGCGGTACCACTGCTGGTAGTAACGCGTCTGGCCGGGGAGCACGTTGCCGTTCGTGACGACCGAGCCGACCGTCGAACCGGCGCCCGAGCCGTCGAGCGTGACGACTTCGACGCGTTCGGTCGGGTTGCCCATGCAGAGGATGCCGTCCTTGAAGGGCAGCGTCTGCAGCGCGTTGCCTTGGACCAGGAGGCTGGTCTGACCGGGGATCGCTTGCGTCGTGGTGAAGACGATGTCGTCGTTCGCGACCACGGCGGAGCCGCTGGCGGTCAGGATCGCGCCGTAGCCGAGGGAGTTCTTGCAACCCTCACCCGCGCCGACGGTCGACTCGTTGATGCAGGGGCAGGGACCGGCGGAGACGCCGTCGCCGAAGCAGAGACTCGCGGTCTCCGGAGAGAAGGAGACGAGGACCAGGCCGGCCTGGTTCGTGTCGATCAGGCCGCAGTCCTGGACGATGTAGCGACCGTTGTCGCTCATGTCGCGCTCACCGTTGTCGACGTCGAAGACGAGCAGGCCGTCGACGATCGAGACGCCTTCCTGGAGGATCGGCGTGTTGCCGCGGAAGACGGCGGTGTCCTTGGTGGTGTCCGCGTCGTCCCAGTCGCCCCACCAGAAGATGTCACCGCTGGTGGAGATGCGGCAGGGACCGTTCGACATGGCGGTCAGAGCGAAGGGACCGCCGGCGATTCCGGGAGGCGCATCGCCTTCGGCGATGAAGACCGACTCCACGCCGCCGATGTTCTGGACGATGATGTAGTTCGCGTTCGACGGCGCGGTCGTGTTGGTGACCATCACATAGTCACCGTTGTCGCGGACGTGGACCTCAGCGGAGCTCAGGTGAGCGTAGGTCGCGGCGTTCGGCGAGGAGTCGCTCTCGTGGGCGACCACCGTCGAGTTCTTGTAGATGTAGCTGTCCAGCGCGTTGGTCGGGTTGTTGTCGTCGACGAACCACATGTAGTCGCCCACGTTGTTCAGCGACATGTAGAGGTGGTTGCTGGGGAGCACGTTGATCGTCTCCGCGGCGGAGCCGGAGGCGGGGTGCAGTTGACCGCGGCGTCCGATCAGGGTCTGCGAGACGATCGCGTTGGAGGCGTCGAACTCGATCAGCGCGATGCAGGTGTTGGAGTCGAGATCGCTGTTGCCGACCAGGAGCATCTGGTTGGAGTCGTTGATCTGGATCTCGGAGATGTTGGCCCAGACCGCACCCGCGGCCTCATCGGCGAGCGTGCAGGGCGTGACGCCCTCTTCCATGATGATGGCGCCGTCCTTCCAGACGATCGTCTTCTGGACCGCGAGCGTGTCCGTCGCGTCCATCGTGATGTAGAGCTCGTTGTTGTTGTTCAGCAACAGGTTGTCCACATACTCGTAGTTCCAGCCGGTCGGGAGACCGAGGTCGGAGTCGTGGTAGAGGATCACGGTGCCGTCACGCATGATCAGGTCGTTGTTCGAGACGCCGTCGTTGCTGCGCACTTCGGCGACCCAGTTGCCGGAGTCGTTGACGTCGCAGGTCTGGACCACGCTGGCTTCGTTGCCGAAGCCGCCGCCGTCGATGATCGTGCCGTAGGCACCGAGGTTGTCGCCCGACTTGAGCACCACCTGGGTGGTGAACTGCGCCTGGGCGGTCGAGGCCGCGAGCGCGGCGACGCCGAAGATGGCGAGGGACTTGTTCATGGTTCTCATGTTCCTTGTGGTCTTGGTTCTCCTGAGCGGCCGGGCGAGCGCCCGAGGGTGGAGAGGCCTCGCGGCCGCCACCCCGTTGGTGACCCGGGGGACCGGGCGCGGCCGTCGCCGCTACTACTGAATCTCCATGAAGCTTGCTCCGCTCCGGCGGGTGCGACGAGTCGGGTATGGACCCGGGTGGCACGCCGTTTCTATGCGCGCGGAGCCATGCGGCGACCGCGAGGGAGCCTCCGGAGCACTGAGGCGCATATGCGATTGCATATCGCCGAGTCCGCCCGCATGAGGTTTTTGCACGGAATCGACCGTGGGGGGCGGATTCGTCGCCCGAACGACTCGACCGGCCGCGTTCGGCTGAACGCGACCGCCCGTTCCGTACGCGAGCCGGAGCTCGCGGGGGCCCGGCAGGGGCTAGATCCAGTCGATCTGCAGCGCGTTGGAGAAGTTCGATCCGAACCCGCACGGGCTGACGCCGCCGGGGTCGCGGTACCACTGCTGGTAGTAGCGCGTCTCGCCCGGGCTCACGCCGCCGCCGGTCACGATCGAGCCCGTGGTGCTCCCCGCGCCGTCGCCGTCGAGGATCACGATCTCGACGCGTTCCGTCGGATTCCCGAGGCACAGGAGGCCGTCCTTGAAGGGCATCGGCGCGACCTGCGAGCTGCCCTGCACGAGCATGCTCGGCTGGTTCGGGCGGCCCTGCGTGACGAGGAAGCGCAAGTCGTCGCGCGCGACCTGCGAGGTTCCGAGCGCCGTCAGCAGCGCACCGTGACCGAGCGAGCTCGCGCAGCCTTCGCCGCTGCCGGGCGCCGAGAGGTTCGCGCACGGGCAGATGCCGTCGCTGCCGTCACCGACGCACAGCGTCGCGGCGACCGGAGAGAGCGAGATCAAGTAGCAGCCGACTTTGTTGCCGCCGGCCCGCGCCACCGTCATTTCCTGCGTGATGAAGGTGCCATCGTTGCTGACGCTGCGCTCCCAGAGGTTGCTCGGGATGTTCACGATCAGGTCGCCGCCCGTGGTCGTGACGTTCTTCTGCACGAGCACTTCGTCGTCGCGGAAGATCGCCGTGCCGGGGCCGGGCCACGTGCACTGCCAGATGACCTGGTCGTCGCTCGTCATCGAGACGCGGCCGGCGAACTGCGTGATCGTCGGGCTGCCGTCGACGCCCGGGACGACGTCGCCGGAGCGGTGCATCAGCGTCGTGCCGTTCTTCACGAGCGCGTAGTTCGCGGGCGATGGTTCGTCCGTGTAGAAGCGCCCGGCCCACTGGCCGCTCGCGCCGAGCGCGACGCTCGAGCTGTGGAAGCTGTTCCAGTTGTCCGTGCCGAGGCCCGTGGGCGCCCCTTCGCGGATCAGCGGCGTCGCGTCGAGGTGGTACCACGTATCGCAGCAGCCGTTCGCGCCGCCCGCCAGCGACGTGTCCTCGTCGTCGACGAGCCACAGCACTTTCCCCGCGTCGTTCAGCGCGCAGCTCGTCAGCGCGTTGCCGGGGTACTGCACGTACGCGTCGTGGCCGGGGAGCAGCTGCGACGCGTAGGCGAGCGTCGTCTGGCTCGTGAAGCCGCCGAGGCCGTCGAGCTCGAAGCGCGCCAGCAGCCGTGCGCTGTTCGTGCCGCCGGGCCCGTCGTTCACCGAGCCGGAGACCAAGAGCTGCCCGCTGTTGTTCATCCACGCCATCTGGATGGCGCTCCAGTGCGTGTACGTCGCAGGGACGTCGGAGGGCGCGGGCGTCACGTCGGTCTCGACGATCGCCCGGCCGGCGACGACCGCCAGATCGACGGGCGTCAAGTCGCTGCGGTTTCCGCGCAACACGGCGAGCAACTCCCCTGCGTCGTTCAGTTCGAGCTGGCGCACGTCGTAGAACCAGCCGCCGACGGGCGAGTCGAATCCGGAGTTGATCACGCCTTCCTGCATGATCAGGCTGCCGTTCCGCAGGACGACGAGGTCGAGCGCGGAACTCTGGTTGTCGGTGTCGACGACGACGGCCCACTCGCCGCTGTTGTTCACGGCGCTGCGTTCGATGCTCGTCACGAGCCCGACGCCCGGGACGGCGTCGCCCTGCTCGACGAGGGGGGTGATCGTCGACTGGGCGGAAGCGAGGCCGCCGGCGGCGACGGAAGCGGCGAGGGCGAGGGGCAGGAGGCGGGGGACGTGTTGCATGCGAAGTCTCCGGGGCCGGGGCGGCCCAAGGGGAGGGGTCGAAAGAGGTCCGGAGGGAAGTACGAAGGGCGCGCACGCCGGCGGAACGCCGAACTTCGTCCTCCGAGCCCCCGGGGATCCTGTGCCCCGGGATCGCGCTCGACCATCCGGTAGGGACCCGGGTCGGCGCTGCCCATGCGCGCGGGAAGCGGCGCGGCACGAGTCACGCGGTCGCGTGGCCCCGGTCCGAGCCGTGCGGGACCGCGGCGTCACCGGAGCGGGACTCCGTCAGTCCGCCGACCGCTCGCAGAGGCGGCGCAGCGCCTTCGCGAGGCGCGTGTGCGCGATCAGCGCGAGCGCGGCGCGATCCTCGGGCCGCCCGGCCTTCGCGCGCACGATGCCGATGAGCGCGCGCTTCTCGCGCACCGTCCAGGCGGCGAGCTCGTCGATCAGCGCGAGCGCCGGCGCCACGCGCTCGAGCGCGCGCCGTTCGTCCGCCGTCCACTCGGAGAGTCCGCGCAGTCCGAGCCGGCGCGCCACCTCGTTCGAGCAGCGTCGCGCGTACTCGTCCCGCGAGCGTTCCGGAGCGGCGTCGAACGCGCGCGTCACCGCGCGGGCCAAGGCGCTCGAGTCGAAGCGCGCTTCGCTCCCGCGCTCCAGCTCGAGGTGCACCGCCGTCGCCGCGAGCCGCCGCAACGTGCGCGCGTCGCTGCGGTACCCCGGCCGCGCGCGCATCCGATCCTCTTCCGCTCGCGCGAGCGCTTCCACCTCCGGATTCGAGGTCGCGAAGCCGAGCTTGCGGTAGAACCAGAACGCGCCCGTGGCGAGCGCGGCCGCGTTGCCCTTCCCCATGCCGTAGGGCGTCACGTAGAAGTCGTGCACGCCGAGCAGGTGGTGCAGCACGCGCATCACTTGCGTGTAGACGAAGCGCGCCTCCGCGCCGCGGAACTCCTCGAAGAAGTTGATGCCCATCTCGCACGAGCCGAGGAAGGGGCTGGCGGGGCCGTAGGCGATCGGGACGCCGTTCTTCGTGACGAGGTAGTAGAAGAGCGCCTCGAAGGCGCAGCGCTGTTCCGGCAGCACGCCGACGAGCGTGATCTCCACGCCGCGCCCGCACGCGATCACCCGCACATCGCGCTCGTCGGCGTGCGTCAGCGGGTAGATCTCGAGGTCGCGGTTCAGCATCGCGAGCTTGACCGTCGCGAGCCGTTCGCGCGCTTCCCCGAGCGGCAGCCGGCGCACCGCGCGCAGCTCGCGCCGGATCAGCGGCGGCAGCGGCCGGCGGTCGCGCGGGATCGCCTCCTTCTGGTAATGCACGCGCCCCGGCGGCAAGCGCAACTCGGTGCGCCCGCGCGCCGCACCCGCGTCGTCGAGCCGCAGCGGGACCTCGCAGGTCTCGAACAGCGCGGCGCGTTGCTCCGACGTCAGCGCGAGCGACGCGAAATCGTCGAGCAGCACCGCCAGCCCCGACCGCCCGCCGCGCGCCCGACCCGTGAGCCACTCGCGCACCCCGATCTCGACGTCGTCGAGCGCCGGCGACTCCGACGCGAGCACCAGCGCACAGAGCACGTCGTGCAGCTTCCCCGGATCCTCGAGCTCGTCCCAGTCGACCTCGAGCTCCGCCCCGACGCGCTCCGCGACCCAACGCGCCAACTCGAACGACAAGCGCCGCCGACAGCTCGTACCGGCGAGCCCCGACTCCTCCAGCGCCCCCCCGCGCCCCGCGCGCACCTGCGCCGCCGCCCACTCCGCGAGCCGCGCCGACACCCGCTCCGCCCCGCGCCGCACCCGCGCGTCGTCGGGGTAGGCGAGCAGGAAGCCGACCGCGTCCTGCAGCTTCACGAGCTCGCGCACCGAACACCGCCGTAGCGCCGCGACCTCGTCCAACAGACGCGCTTTCTCGCGAGCCGCTTCGGGTCCGAAAGTGCGCGCGAGCTGGATCAGGGCGGCGATCGGCGTCATGCGGGGGGAGTGTAGCGGTCGGCCGTGCGCGACCTAGCGTCGGAGCCCACGGGCGGCGAGGAACGCCCGACCCCGACGGGCTTCGCGCCACCCGCCCCGCTAGAATGCTGCCCCTTCGGGCCAACGCCGAGGGGCCCTCCGCGTACGCGCGAGCTCTCTCCGACCCGTCTCGACCCCCCTGATCGATCGTCTCCCGCCCGATGAGCGACGCCCTCTCCGCCCTGCTCCCCGCCGACGAGATCGAGCGCAAGAGCGCCTGGATCCGCGACCTCGAACACTCCCTCTCCGACGTGATCGTCGGCCAGCGCAGTCTGGTGCGCAGCCTGTTGCTCGGCCTCTTGACCAGCGGCCACGTGCTGCTCGAGGGGGTGCCCGGTCTGGCGAAGTCGCTCGCCGTGTCCAGTCTGGCGAAGGGCGTGGCGGGGGAGTTCTCGCGCCTGCAGTTCACGCCCGACCTGCTGCCGTCGGACCTCGTCGGCACGGAGATCTACAACGTGAAGGACGGCAACTTCACGGTGCGCAAGGGTCCGATCTTCGCGAACTTCGTGCTCGCGGACGAGGTGAACCGCGCGCCGGCCAAGGTGCAGTCGGCGTTGCTCGAGGCGATGCAGGAGCGCCAGGTCTCGATCGGCGGCGAGACCTTCCGGCTGCCCGAGCCCTTCCTGGTGCTCGCGACGCAGAACCCGCTCGAGCAGGAAGGCACCTATCCGCTGCCCGAAGCCCAGCTCGACCGCTTCGCGCTGAAGGTGATCGTCGACTACCCCTCGCCGGAGGAGGAACTCGAGATCTTGGAGCGCAACGCGCGCACGCGGCCGACCGGTGAGGTCAAGCAGGTCGTGCGCCTGGAACAAGTCGCCGAAGCACGCCTGCTCGTCGACCAGGTCGCGATCGACGACCGGCTGAAGCGCTACGTGATCGACTTGGTGCAGGCGACGCGCCGCCCCGCGGACTACGGGCTCGGCGAACTCGCGCACCGCATCCAGTACGGCGGCTCGCCGCGCGCGACGATCTGGCTGGCGCTGGCTTCGCGCGCGCACGCGCTGCTCGAAGGCCGCGGCTACGTCACGCCCGCCGACATCAAGGCCGTCGCGCACGAGGTGCTGCGCCACCGCATCGTGCCGACCTACGAAGCGGAAGCGGAAGGGCTCGACTCCGACGCGCTCGTCGCGCGCGTGCTGGAGACCGTCCCGGTTCCCTGAGCGCGGCGCAGGTCCATGTCCACGCGGCCCCGAACCGTCGACGAGCGCCCCGCGGAGGGCTCCGGCACGCTCGCGCCCGAGCTGATGGCGCGCGTGCAGGAGATCCAGATCCGCACGCACAAGCTCGTCAACACCGCGCTGTCGGGCGGCTACCGCTCGACCTTCCGCGGCACCGGGCTCGAGTTCGCGGAAGTGCGGCCGTACCAACCGGGCGACGAAGTGCGCTCGATCGACTGGAACGTCACGGCGCGCGCGGGCGAACCCTACATCAAGACCTTCCAGGAGGAGCGCGAGCTGACGCTGCACCTGCTCGTCGACACCTCCAGCTCGATGGACTTCGGCTCGCGCGGTCTCTCGAAGCGCGAAGCGGCGGCGCAGTTCGCCGCGCTGATCGCCTTCACCGCGATCAAGAGCCAGGACCAGGTCGGGCTCACGCTCTTCGGGCACGACGCGGGCCTGCACCTCGAGCCGAAGAAGGGCGGGCGCCACGGGCTGCGCGTGATCCGCGAAGTGCTCGCCGCGCCCTCGACCGGCCGCGGCGGCGACCTCTCGGTCGTGCTCGACCACGGCCTGCGCACGCTGCGCCGGCGCGGCATCGTGTTCCTCATCTCCGACTTCCTCGACCAAGCGCTCGACGCGCCGACGACGTCGCAGGTCGAAGGCGGCGCGTCCGCGGACTTCTGGGGCGACTCGCTCGCCAGCCTCGCGCTGCGCCACGACGTGATCGCCGTGCGCGTGATCGACCCGCTCGAGGAAGCTCTGCCGAACTCCGGCCGCGTCGAGCTGGCCGGCATCGAGTCGAACGCGCGCCGGACGGTCGACGCGGGATCGCGCGCGCAACGCGAAGCCTGGGAGCAAGCTGCGCGGGAACGCCGCACGGGCCTCGACCGCGTCTTCTCGCGCGCCCGCGTCGACGCGCTCGAGCTGCGCACGGACCGCGACCTCGCGAACCCGCTGATCGACTTCTTCCGCCGCCGCCAGGCGCGCTACGGGGGGAGGGTCGTCTGATGCTCTTCGCCGCCGCACTGCTCGCGCTCGCGCAGACGCCGATCGGGCTGGACTGCGACTTCCGCGTCGAGGCGCGCGAAGCCGAGATCGGCCAGCCGGTCCGTTGCGAGCTCGTCGTGAACCACCCCGGCGGCACGAAGGTCAACGTGGACCTCGAGGCGCTGCTGCCCGACGACGGCTGGTTCCTGCTCGATGAACCGAAGCTGCTCACGAGCCGACACGCGGCGAACGGCTCACCCGGCAGCACGACCACCGTCGCGTGGACCATGGCCGCGCTCGAGTCGGGCGCGCACAGCGTCCCCGCGCCGCCGGTGATGTGCGAGATCGAGGGCGTCGCGCAGACTTGCGCGGACTCCACGCGCGAAATCGCGATCGGCACCGCGCTGCTCGAGGGCGAGGACGCGCCGCGTCCGCCCGCGCGCGCGACGCTGCCCGCCGCGGACGCCGAGTCGCGCTACGTCTCGCCGCTGTGGTTCCTGCTGCTGCCCGTCGGGATCGCGGCGCTCGTGCTCGCGTACCGCTTCGCGCGCCGTCCGCGCGTCGCCGCGGAAGCACCGATCCCGCCCGCGCGCGACCGCCTCGCCGCGCTCGACCTCGAGCTGCCGCCCGACGAGTTCTGCCGCGCGCTGCGCGAACACTTGCGCGGCGGCTTCGACGAGCGCGCCGGTCAGGAACGTCGCGGCCTCACCGACGAAGAGTGGCTCGCCGCCTTCGTCGCCGACGCGGAGCTCCACGAGCGCCTCGCGAAGCTGCTCGAGACCTGCGAAGCCGTGCGCTTCGGCGGCCGCACGCCGACGCGCTTCGCGATCGAAGGCCTGAAGCACGAAGCGCTCGAGCTCGTGCCGAAGCAGGAGGAGTCCGCGTGATCTTCCTGCTGCTGCAGAACGCGACGGAGACGCTGACCGCCGCCGAAGGCCGCCTCGAGCTGTGGGGCGACCTGTCGCTCTCCGATCCGCTGTTCCTCGCGCTCTTGCCTGTCGCGTGGCTCGCGCTGTGGTACGGCCGCAGCCGCCGCGCCCGCGCGCGCGGACGAGTTCCCGCGGTCCCCGGCCGGCTGGGCGAAGCCAGCCTCGCGCAGCGCCTCGGCTTCCTGTCCGTCTTGCTGCAGGGCGTCGCGCTCAGCCTCGTCGTGATCGCGCTCGCGCGGCCGCTGCGCGGTGACGTGCGCACGACGTCGGTCTCCGAAGGCGTCGACATCGCCGTCGTGATCGACCGCTCGTCCTCGATGACGCTGCAGGACCTCGACTACGAGGGCCGCGTCGACCGCGGCCGCACGCGCCTCGAAGTCGTGCAGCAAGTCGTCTCGGATTTCGCGACGCGCCGCATGACCGATCGCGAAGGCAACGCCGACCGCGTCGCGGTGTTCAGCTTCGCGCGCTACCCGCAGATCCTCTGCCCGTTCACGCTCGACGTCGACGCGGTGCGCGGCTTCGTCGACGGCATCGAACCGGCGACGGGCAACACGCCGGAGGACGGCACGGCGATCGGCATGGCGCTCGCCAAGGCCGTCGCGGTGCTGCGCGAGACCGACGCGAAGTCGAAGGTCATCGTGCTGCTCTCCGACGGCGAGGAGACGGTCCACGCGATCGAACCGCTCGAGACCGCACCGATGGCGGCGGAGGAGGGGATCCGGATCTACACCGTCTACGCCGCGCGCTACGTGCAGACCGGCTTCGGCTTCCGCGACGCGGATCGCGTGCAAGCCGACGAGCTGCAGCGCATCGCGACGGAGACCGGCGGGCGCTTCTTCCGCGCCAAGGACCAGAAGGGCCTCGAGGACGCCTACGCGACGATCGAAGAACTCGAGCGCACGCCGCGCGAGGAAGAGCGCTCGATCGACCAGTACGACTTGTATCCGAAGCTGCTCGGCTACGGCCTCGCCTGCTACGCGCTCGCGTGGTTGCTCGGCTCGACCTTCCTGCGGAGGATGACGTGAGCCAGCTGCTCGGCTTCGACCTGCTGCGTCCCGCGTGGACGGTCGCGATGCTCGCGGCGCCGCTGCTGCTGGCGGCCGGCGTGTTCGGGCTGGTGCTGCGCCGGCGCGAGCTGCTGCGCTGGGCAGACGCGCGACGAGTCCAGCGGCTGTTCCCCGGGCTCTCTCTCGGGCGCGCGCGCTTGCGCGTCGTGTTGGCGGCGATCGCGCTGCTGCTCGGCGCCTTCGCGCTGACCGGCCCGGTGCGCGGATACAGCCTGCAGGAAGTCGAGCGCGCCGGACACGACGTCGTCGTGGTCGTCGACACCTCGCGCTCGATGCTCGTGCAAGACGTGCGCCCCGACCGCCTGACGCGGGCCAAGCGCGAGGTGCGCGGTCTGCTGCAGCGGCTCGAAGGCGACCGCGTCGGACTGCTGGCCTTCGCCGGCGACGTGCGCGAGGTCGCGCCCTTGACGCACGACCGGCGCACGCTCGAGCAGTTCGTCGACACGCTCTCTCCGCGCGACAACCTCGTCGGCGGCACGAACATCGGCGCGGCGCTCGAGCGCGCCGTCTCGCTCTTCGACGGCCGCTCCGGCGCGCACGAAGCGATCGTGTTGATCACCGACGGCGAGGACCTCGAAGGCCACGGACTCGAAGTGGCGCGCACCGCGGCGGACAAGGGCATCCGCGTCTACGTCGTCGGCATGGGCACGGAGGCCGGCGGAAAGATCCCCGATGAACAACGCGGCTTCGTGCGCGACGAGACGGGCTCGGAAGTCGTCTCGACGCTCGACGGCTCGACGCTGCGCCAGATCGCCGAAGCGACCGGCGGCGACTACCTGTCGATCAGTGACGCCGTGCTGCCGCTCGAGGAGCTCTACGAGAAGCGCATCACCAAGCTCGACACGCGGGAGCTGTGGGCCGGCAAGCTGCGCGTCCCGCACGACCGCTTCCAGTGGCCGCTGGTGCTCGCGCTCGGCTGCATGTTGCTGGAGAGCGGGCTGCGCGAACGCCGCTCGACGCGCCGGCGCGCGGGAGGTGATGCATGAAGCCCACGTCCGTGAAGCTCGCGTTCCTCGCCGCGCTGGCGGCCGCTTCGACGCTCGCGTCGGCGCAGGCTCCGGATGCCGTCGCGATGCAGGACGCGCCGCCCGCGCCCGACGCGGCGGAAGTCGCCGATCTGCTCGCGAAGGTCCCCGTGCAGGAGCTGCAGACCGGGACGCTGTCGGACGGCATCGGCACGGTTCGCGAGCTCGCGGAGTCCGGTGAAGTGCAGGCCGCGCGCGTCGCGGCCGACGTGCTGCTCGCGCCGCGCGGTGTGGCGAGCAAGCGGCTCGAGTGGTGGAACGAGGGCGGCGACTTCGTGCGCGGCTTGCTCGATGCGACCAGCTCGTGGACCGAGCCGCTCGGCTGGAACGGGCGCCCCGAGCCGGAGCGCGCGCTCGTGCTGCTCGAGCGGGGCCTGGTCTCGCTCGCGCCGGAAGAACACCGCACGGCGGAACGCGACTTCGGCCGCGCGCTCGCCGTGGCGCCCGCGGGCGAGCTGCGCGACGCCGCCGCCTACGACTTGGCGCTGCTTCCACTGCTCGAGGGCGAGGAATGGCGCGCGCAGATCCCCGAGCTCGGCGGCACGCCGCCCGCTCCCAAGCCGCCGAACGCGGCGGCTCCGGACGAGCAACCGCCCGACCCGCTCGAGCTGGCGAAGGCCGCCTACCTCGAAGCGCGCTCGCGTTACGTCGACCGCCTGAAGCTCGACTGGCGCGACGCCGACACGCGCGCGAACGTCGAGCTGATCCAGCGCCGCTTGCGCGAGCTCGACGAGCTCGAGCGGCAGCGCGAGGAACAGCAGCAACAACAGCAGCAGCAGGACCAGCAGCAGGATCAACAACAAGACCAGCAACAGGACCAGCAACAGGACGGCGAGCAGAACCAGGACCAGCAGGACCAGCAGCAGTCGAGCGACGAGCAGCAGCAGGACCAGCAGCAGGGCGAAGAGGAACAGCAGCCCGAGGACGCGCAGGACGGCCAGGACTCGCAGGACGAACAGCAGGGCGAGGAACAGCAGCAGGAAGCCGAGCCGCAGGAAGTGCACCTCAGCCAGGAAGAGCTGCAGCGCCTCCTGAACCGCCTCGCCGAGCACGAGAAGGAAGCCGAAGCCCTGCGCGAGATGCGCCGCCAGCGCGGATCGCGGGGCGTGGACAAGGATTGGTGATGAAGACCACGAGACGACTCGTGTTGGCCCTCTGCTGCCTGGCGTGGATCGCCGGGCTGGGCCTCGCGCTGCCGAGCGCCGCGCAAGCGGACGGACCGAAGGTTACGGCGCAGCTCTCCAGCGGCCTCGTGCGGCTGGGTACCGGCGTGCGCGTCAACCTGCACGCGCAAGACGTCGAAGACGCGCGCGTCGTCGACATCCCGGAAGTGCCGGGCTTGAAGCTCGCCGGCATCTCGCGCCCGAGCCACGAACGCCGCGAGTCGTGGATCAACGGGCGCCGGACCGTCTCGACCAGCATCCGCTGGGTAGTCGTCTACGACCCGATCGAAGAGGGCGACTACGTGATCCCGCCGATCGAGCTCGAGGTCGACGGAGAGCGCGTCAAGACGCGCGAGCTGAGCCTCACGGTGAAGCGCGACCTGCAGGGCGAAGAACTCGGGTACATGGAGTGGATCGACCTGCCGGATCGCATCTACGAGGGCGAATCCTTCCGGCTGCGCCTGCGCTTCGGCTGGGACGTGCGCACCAGCGTGAACCACGCGAATCTGATGCTGCCGTGGTGGGACGAGCTGCCGAACGCGATCGAGGCGCCCGACCCGGCCGACAAGCTGGCCAATCCGGTCGAGGTCTACCTGAACAACCGCCAGCGCGTGCGCGTGCAGGACCTCGGCGAACAGAAGGTCGGGGACAAGTCGATGCGGCTGCTCGAGCTCGACCGACGCTACATCGCGACGCGTTCGGGCGCGATCGAGCTGCCGCAGAGCTTTCTCGAGTTCGGCATGGTCGAGCAGCGCATGTTCTCCGAGCGCAAGAACACGAACTACGTGGGCTTGCCGGAGACGTCGATCGAGGTGCGCGCGCTGCCGACCGACGGCCAGCCCTTCGACTTCTCGGGCGGCGTCGGGCGCTTCTTCGTCGGGCAGTCGGTCGACCGCCGCTCGGTGGACGTCGGCGAGTCGATCAAGTTCGGCGTCGAGTGGTCCGGACCCGCCAACCTCGAGTTCTTCACCGCGCCGGATCCCGCGCGGCTCGAGGCCTTCGACGGCTTCCGCGTCTACGGGCGCACCGACGAGTTCCTCGGCGACCGTCGTCGCGTCGTCTACGACCTCGCCCCGGTGCGCTCCGACATCGAGGAGATCCCGCCGCTTCCGCTGTGGGTCTTCGACACGCAGACCGAGCAGTACACCTCCGTCGACACCGAGCCGATCGCGATCCGCGTGCGCGCGCTGCCCGGCGCCGTCGGGCTCAGCGGCGAGACGTCGACCGGTCCGGTGCTCGACATCGGCGACGTGCAGACCGAGCCCGAGGGTCCGGACGGGCCCGCGGGACCGTCGGACACGACGTTGATCGCCGTGCCGGCGCTGATGCTGGGCGGGTGGTTCGCGCTGCGCACCGGCGTGCGTCGCGCGGGCGATCCCGACGCGCCCGCCGCGCGCGCGAGACGCACCGCGCTCCGTCGGCTGCGTCGCGAGCTGAATCAGGCGCGCACGGCGTCCGACCAGTCCCTGGCCTTCCGTCGCTTCCTCGGCGCGCGCACCGGCGAGTCGCCCGAGGCGTGGGAGGGCCGTCCGATGCTCGCGTGGTTCGAGGAACACGCCGACGCGAACGGCGACGTGCAGAAGCGCGACACCGCGCAGCGCGCTGCGGCGCTGGTGCGCGACATCGACGAGAGCGTCTGGGCGGGCTCGAACGCCGCGCTCGAGCGGGACCGCATCGAAGGCCTCGCCCGCGAGCTGCAAGGATGTCTGCTGTGAAGCGCCTCGTGCTGCAGTGGATCGCGCTCTGCGCGTTGCTCGTCTCGGGCGCGCACGCCGCGCCGCAGTCGGAACTCGACGCTCGAGCGACAGGCGCCTACCGCGCCGAGGACTACGCCGCGGCCGCCGCGCTGTGGAACGACGCGCTCGACGCCGCGACCGGTGCCCTCGACCAGGGCGCGCCGCACGCCGGCGACGGCGAACGGGCGCGCTTGATGGCGAACCTCGGCAACTGCGCGGCGCGTCAGGACGACTGGGCGCAGGCCGCGGCGTGGTTCGAGGCCTCGCTGCGCTTGCGTCCGCGCGACGCCGAGACGCGCGACAAGCTCGACTTCGCGCGCAGCGAGGCCGGCTGGTCTCCGCTCGACCGCGGCGACCTCGCCTCGACGACCGAGCGCGCGCTGAGCGCGTTCACCGAGGACGAAGCGCGCTGGCTCGCGCTCGTCGCGTTGCTGCCGCTCGTCGTCACGCTGCTCGGCGAAGCCTTGCGCGGCAGCCGCGCGTGGCGCCGCGCCGCCCTCGCTTGCGCAGCGCTCTGGCTGTTCGCCTGCACGCCGTGCATCTACGCCGCGTGGACGGCGGACTCCGACCCCGTGCTCGTGACCAACCCGAACGGCGCCGCCGCGCGCCCGGAGCCCCGCGAGAGCGCCGAGCGCCTGGAACGACTGCCCGCCGGCACGCACTGGAAGCGTCTCGACGAACTCCCCGGCTGGACCCGCCTGCGCGGCCCCGACGGGCGCTCGGTGTGGGTGCCGTCGCGCGACGTGTTCGCGCTCGAGCGCTGAGCTTCGTCGAGGGATGGTGTCGATCCCGACTCCTGCGCCTTGAGCGGCGCGTCGGGAGGCGTAGGATCGGCGCATCCCAAGAGGCCTCACGCAGCGCTCATGAACATCCCCGAGAAGCACGTCTTCGTCTGCATCGCGAACCGTCCGCCCGTCACCGGCGCCTCCTGCGGAGCCGGGGGCTCGCGCGAAGTGATCGACCGCTTGCAGTTCGCGCTGCTCGAGCACGGCGGACCGCTCGTCGAGAAGGTGCGCGTCAGCGGCTGCACCTGCCTCGGCCCGTGCGAGCAAGGCATCAACATGGTCGTCTACCCCGACAACGTCTGGTACCGCAAGGTCACGCCGGACGACGTGGCGGAGATCGTCCAGTCGCACCTCGCCGCCGGCGTGCCGGTCGAACGCCTGCGCTTCACCGGCGACGTCTGAGAGCGGCCCTTGCGCGTCCTCGTCGTCTGCAACGGCTTCCCTCCCAGCGGTCAGTGGGGGACCGAGTTCTACTCGCACCAGCTGGCCACGGGCCTGGCCGGGCGCGGCGTCGAGGTCGAGGTCCTGCACCCCGAGCGCAGCGGCGACCGTCCGCGCTACACGCTGACGACCGTCCAGCGCTATGGGATCCCCGTGCACGAGCTGTCGAACGAGGGCGACCGCCGGAAGCGCTTCGTCGACAGCTACCGCAACGCGGACGTCGAACGGATCTTCGGCGAGCTGCTCGACGCGCGCGGCTACGACGTCGTGCACTTCACGCACCTCCTCTGGGGGCTGTCGGCGCGGCTGCCCGAGGTCGCTCGCGCGCGCGGCGTGCGGACCGTCGTGACGGTCACCGACTTCGGACTGCTCTGTCACCGCGGTCAGTTCGTCGACTGGCAGCAGGCGGAGTGCGGCGGTCCGAGCGACGACGATCGTTGCGCGCGCTGCGTGCGTGAGCCGGGCCGCTGGGACGCGTCGCTGCCTGCGCTCTTCTGGAAGCGCGCCTGCGTGCGCGGCGCGGCGGCGCTCGGCGGGCTCGGCCGCGTCGTGACGGCCCGCGACATCGCGGAGCGCCGGCGGACGATCGCGCAGTGCGCACGCGCCGTCGACCACTGGATCCTGCCGACCGGAACGGCGGCGGAAGCCTGCGACGCGCTCGACCTGCCCGCGGACCGCGTGACACGCATGACCTACGGCCTCGACGAGTCCGACTTCGCGTCGTCGAAGGAACCGCGCGCGCGCCGCGACGCGCTGCGCTTCACCTTCATGTCGCAGTACATGCCGCACAAGGGCCTCGCCACCCTGCTCGAAGCCGTGCGTTTGCTCTCGTCGCGCCTGCCCGAGTCGGTCGAACCGTGGACCGTCGAGCTCTACGGCAACGGCAGCTTCGCGCGCCAGAAGCGCTACGCGGAACAGTGCGTCGGAGGTGCCCTGCCGCGGCGCGTCACCGACCACGGACCCTTCGAGCCGCTCTCGGCTCCGGACGTGCTCGAGTCGACCGACGTCGTGCTCGTGCCGTCGGAGTGGCGCGAGAACGCGCCGCTCACCGTGCTGCAAGCGCGCGCCGCCGGACGCTGGGTCATCGCGAGTGACGTGCCCGGCGTGCGCGAGGTGCTGGAGGACGGCAAGCACGGCGCGCTCGTCCCGCCGGCGGACGCCCGCGCGCTCGCCGACGCGATGGGGCAGGCGATCCGCGATCGCGTGCGGCCGGCGGCGGATCCCGCCTCGACGCACGACGAACACCTCGCGCGCGTGGAGTCGCTCTACCGCCTGGTCCTCGAGCAGGGCGCGCTCCCCGCGAGGGAGACGGCCAAGGCGGCGTCGTGACGGACCTGCCGCGGCGCTTGGGCGTGCTCTGTCACGGCTGGCCGCCGTCGGTGGGCGGCGTCGAGACGCTCGCGCACGACCTGGCCGTCGAGTTCGCCGCGCGCGGACACGAGCTGCGCGTGCTGTGCCTCGACGGAAGCGCCGAGCGCGGCGAGGACTTCTCGCAGTACCGCGACGTGCGCGGCGGCGTCGTCGTCGACCGCATCGCCTACGCCTACGGCGACCACGACCGCCTGGCTCGGCAGGTCCGCAACGAGCGCATGGAGCACATCGCGGCCGAGTGGGTGCGTCACGAGAGCCTGCCGCTCGTCCACGTGCACCACGCGACGGGCTTCGGCCTCGGCATCGTCCCCGCGATGCAGGGCGCGGGCGCGGCCGTGCTGTTCCACTTGCACGACCACTGGCCGCTCTGTCCGCGCGGGCAGCTCTGGCACGCAGGTGACACGGCGTGTCCCGGGCCGTCGCCGCTGCGCTGCGCGGACTGCGTCGCGCGGACTTGGCCGCACCTCTTGCCGTCGCAGGGCGCACCGGCCTTCGGGCCGACGGACGAGCTCGTCGCCGACGACGAGACGGCGTGCCTGCACCGCACGTCCTTCGCGGTCGAACTCGTGCGCCGCGCCGACCACCGCATCGCGTGCTCCGAGAGCCTCGCGCTGCGCTACGCGCGCCACGGCCTCGACGGCGTGCACCCCGTGCCGAACGGCGTGCGCGCGACGGAGCTGGCCGCCGAAGTCGAGCTGCGTCGCATGGAGCGGCCGAAGGACCACGAGCGCGTCGTCGGCGTGCTCGGCGCCGTGCAACCCTCGAAGGGCGTCGTCGAGTTCGCGCAGGCCTTCCTCGACGCGCGCGTCGCCGGCTGGCGGCTCGAAGTGCACGGTCCGCTCGCCGCGTACCACGGCGACGACTCCTACGTCGAGCTGCTCATGCGCATGGCGGAGAACTCTGCTGCGTTGCGCGTGCTCGGTCCGTACCGACGCCAGGACCTGCCCGCGCTGCTCGCGAAGCTCGACGCGGTCGCGGTGCCGAGCTTGTGGGAAGAACCGTCGGGACTCTCGGCGCGGGAAGCGCAGGCGGTGGGCTTGACCGTTTTCGCGTGCGCCGTCGGCGGCCTGCTCGAGCTGCGCGCGGGCGGCGGCGACGTGCACTTCCTGCCTCCGGCCGATCCGTCGGCGTGGACGCGCATCCTGACCGAGCGCTTGAACGAACCGTCGCCCGAATTCCCGCCGCCGCGCGTGCGCGAGCTCAGCGAGATGGCGGACGACCTCGAGCAACACTACCGCATCACGCTGGCGGCGGCCGCGCGGCGCGAAGAGCATCCGCGCTGACTCAGGTGAACGACTTCCACGCGTCCGCGAGGCGCGTGGCGAGTCGGTCCCAGGTGTAGCGCTCGAGCACGCGCTCGCGCCCCGCGTCCGCGATCGGGTCGTCCGTCCCCGCGTCCAACGCGGCGAGCGTCGCGCGTGTGAACTGCGGGCCGAGCTCGGCGCGGCGCACGTGCACGCCGTCCTGCAGCTCCAAGCCCTCCGCGCCGACGGCCGTCGTGACGACCGGCGTGCGCATGGCGAGCGCGCACGCGAGCTTGATGCGCGTCCCGCCGCCGATCGCGAGCGGCACGATCAGCGCGCCGCAGCGCGCCAACCACGGTCGCACGTCGTCGACATGACCGATCCACTCGACGCGCGGGTCGAAGGCGCAGGACGCTTCGAGTTCGGGCGCGCTGCCGCGGCCGACGAGCGCGAGCCGCAGCGCCGGGCGCGCCTCGCGCAGCGCGGGCCAACACTCGCGCAGGAAGGCGCGCAGCCCGTCCTGGTTCGGGCCGTAGTCGAGCGAGCCGAGGAACAGCAGGCGGTCGGGATCGCGCGGCGTGTCGCGCGGCGCGAACCAACGCGGGTCGACGCCGTTCTCGACCACCACGGGGTCGCAGTCCGGGAAGCGCTTCCGCAGGCGCGCGGCGTCCTCCGCGGCGCAGACGAGCTGGTGCGGAACTCGCACCATCGCGTCGAGTTCGAGGCGCCGCCAGCGTTCGGCATCGAGCCTGCCGGCCGTCGCCGAACGTCCGCGGCGCGCGTCCGCGTCCGCGAGCGCGTCGGCGAGCACCGACTCGAGCTTGTGGTGCTGCAGGCAAGCCGCGGTGCGCGCGTGTTGCGTCCAGTGGGGGAGCAGCGCCGGTTCGTCGAGGTGCACGAGGTCGACGCCTGCGAGCGGCGCGGCGAGTGCGGCGGTGAGTTCCTTCGAGTGGAACCAGCGCGCGGCGCGCGGCCAGGCGAGGCGCTCGAGCCAGCTCGGTCGCGAGCGCTCGAAGCGGCGCGTCGTGCGACAACGAGTTCGCAGCTCCGCGGGGACCTCGGGTTCGTCGGGACGCGCGATCCACGCGAGGTCGACCTCGACGTGGTGCGGTAGCGCGCGGATCAGCTCCGCCGCGCGGATGCGCGCGCCCTGGTCGAGCGGCCACGGCAGGCTCGGCGTGACGAAGAGGACGCGCACGTCGGATCAGGCGGGTGGAGGGCTCGCCAGGTTCCGCTCGCTGTGCACCCACGCTTCGCCGTCGAAGGTCAGCAGGTGCAAGTGCGCGGGACCGGTCTCGAAGGCGTAGTTCAGCGGCGTCGGCACGCGCAGCAGCACGCCGAGCATGACGCGGATCAAGTTGGTGTGCGCCGTCACGACCAGCGTGCCGCCGTTCACCGCGATCAGGCCGTCGACGAGCGCCGCGCCTCCGCGCTTCCAGAGGTCCGCGTCGCTGTCGCCGCCGTGCGACTTCCAGTTCCACGGGTCGCGCCAATAGGTCTTGGCGTCGGCTTCCCAGTTGGCGATGAAGTCCCGGCGCGGGATGCCTTGCCAGCGGCCGCGGTCGACTTCGCGCAGGGCCGGCGTGACGATCAACTCCGCGCCGCTGCCCGCGGCGATCGCGCGGCCCATCTCGAGCGCACGGCGCAAGTCGGACGAGATCACGCGGTCGACCTTCTGTCCTGCGAAGGCAGCACCGAGTCGCCTGGTTGCTTCGGTTCCCGCGGGCGAGAGGTCGACGTCGAGCGCGCCGTAGGCCACCGCGACGACTTCGTCCGCGACTTCCGCGTGGCGCACGAGGACCACGCGCGTCCCCGGCGCCGTGACCGGCGCGTCGGGCGGCGGCGCGGCGACGAACTCGAGTCCCTCGGGGCGCTCGGGGGGGCCGATCAGCTTCATGCCCGCAGGGTAGCCGGGCGCGCGGGCCAAGTCGCGGGTGCGGCGCACGGCTTTCGACGCGGCGTTGCGCCGTGCGTCGCGGGTCCCGAAGATGTGTGCCGGTCCACTCGTCGGTGCACGAACGGAGGTGCGAGATGGTGAGAGTCGGAGTGATCCTGAGCGGCTGCGGCGTCTACGACGGCGCCGAGATCCACGAGTCCGTGTTGACCCTGCTGGCGCTCTCGCGCGCGGGCGCCGAGGTCGTCTGCATGGCGCCGAACGTCGATCAACTGCACGTGGTGAATCACCTCACGGGCGAGGTGACGGGCGAGACGCGCAACGTGCTCACCGAGAGCGCGCGCATCGCCCGCGGTGAGATCGAGGACGTCGCGGAGGTCTCCGCGGACGACCTCGACGCCCTCGTCATGCCCGGCGGCTTCGGCGCGGCGAAGAATCTCTGCGACTTCGCGGTCGCGGGCTCCGACGCGAAGGTCCAGCCGGACGTCGAGAAGCTCGTCACCGCGATGCTGAAGGCCAAGAAGCCGATCGCCGCGCTGTGCATCGCCCCCGCGACGCTCGCCGCGATCTGCCGCGACGCCGGGATCCGTTCGAGCGTCACGATCGGCAACGCCGCCGACGCCGCGGCCGGCATCGAGGGCATGGGCGGCAAGCACCTCACCTGCCCCGTCGACGAGTTCCGCGTCGACGAGGAACACCGGCTGATCACGACGCCGGCGTACATGCTGGCGGGGAACATCGACGAGGCCGCGACGGGCATCGAGAAGACGATCGCCGAGTTGTTGCGGATGGCGCGCTAGAACCGGAAGTAGATGAACGGACTGTACCGTTCCGCCGAGACCTGGATCGCGACGAGCACGAGCACGAGCAGCAGCGCGACGGACTCGGTCAGGTCGTAGGAGAGGCGCAGGCCGCGCGAGGCGCCGCGGGCGTCGAGGCGCTCGCGCCAACTCCACAGCGCGGCGACCCAGGGCGTCGAGCCGAGCAGGCCGAGCGCCATGGCCAGCGCCAGCTCGCGGTCGAGGTAGAGGTTCACGTGCTGCAGGCCGGCCTGCGAGCCGAAACCGAACATGGCCTCGAGGTGCGTCAGGGCGCCGCTCAAGGTCTCGACGCGGAAGAACACCCATCCGACCATCACGGCGAGCAGCAAGTAGGCGCGCCGGAGGAGAGTGGGCAGGCGCTGGAGCAGGCGCGAGAGTCCCGCGCGCTCGAGGATCAGGAACGCGCCGTGGAACAGGCCCCAGACTACGAACGACCAGCTCGCGCCGTGCCACAGGCCGCACAGGAAGAACACGACGAGCAGGTTCAGGTAGGTGCGGCCCGCGCCGAGCCGATTGCCGCCCAGCGGGATGTAGAGGTAGTCGCGGTACCAGCTGGAGAGCGAGATGTGCCAGCGGCGCCAGAACTCGGTGATCGAGCGCGACACGTACGGCCAGCGGAAGTTCTCGAGCAGGTGGAAGCCGAACATGCGCGAGAGGCCGATCGCCATGTCGGAGTAGCCCGAGAAGTCGAAGTAGATCTGCAGCGTGTAGCAGACCGTCGCGAGCCAGGCGACCGGCGCGTTCAGCTGGTCCTGCGGGACGTTGTTGAAGATCTGGTCCGCGGTGGCGGCGACGACGTCGGCGATCAGCACCTTCTTGCCGAGGCCGATCAGCAAGCGGCGGATGCCTTCGGCGAAGTCCGCGCGCGCGACGCTGCGCTGCGCGATCTGCCGCGCGACGTCGCGGTAGCGCACGATCGGGCCGGCGATCAGTTGGGGGAACAGCGCGACGTAGAGCGCGAAGTCGACCGGCTTGCGCTGGACCTCGCCCTGGCGGCGGTAGACGTCGATCACGTACGACATCGCCTGGAACGTGAAGAACGAGATGCCCACGGGGAGCGGGATCTCGCGCAGCTCCCAGCCGGCCGCGGCTTCGACGCCGACGCCGACGAGCAGCGCCTGCGCCTGCGCCCAGATCCAGTTCGAGTACTTGAAGGCGACGAGCAGCCCGAGGTTCGTCGCGACCGACAGCGCGACGACGCGGCGCAGCTTGCCCTCGGACGCACCCGCGCCGCGCAGCCGCTCGATCCGCAGGCCGAAGGCGTAGTTCGCCGCGATCGAGACGAGCATCACCGCCACGGCCTTCGGCTCGCCCCAGGCGTAGAAGATCAAGCTCGCGACGAGCAGCGCGACGTTCCTCCAGCGCCACGGCACGGCGAAGTAGATCGCCAGGCAGAGCGGCAGGAAGAGGAACAGGAAGACGGGCGTGCTGAAGACCATCGAGCGTGCTACGGCGTGACGACGCGCGCCTCCACGTCGTGGATCATGTAGTCACCGCCCGTGCGTCCGGGCAGCAGCGCGATGGGGCCGGGTGCGACCGGCGGCGGCAGCGCGACGTAGATCGTCTGACGACCGGGGTGGATCGGCACGTCCGTCGCTTGCTTCTCGCGATACGCGTTGACGCCTTCCAGCGGGTAGTAGAGCGACAGGAAGGTGGGCGCGGGCGCGGAGATGTCGAGCGCGAGCACCACGTCCTGGTCCGCGGTCCACGTGAAGGGAGGCAGCGTTACCGAGCCCGAGCCGTCCGTTGCGATGCGCGTCCCGCGCTTCGTCTTGCCGACTTGCGTCCCGCGCAGGCCGACGAGCTCGGGCGCGTCTCCTTCGCCCACCGGCGCGAGCAGGACTTCCTGAGACGCCTCGAAAGCCTCGCGCAGCGCTTCGCGGTCGAAGACGCGCTGTTGCTGGGGCAGGTGGTAGCCGAGCGTGTGGTCGACGAACAGCTCGATCACGACGTCGGGGTGCAGCTCCTCGACGAGCGCCGGGCTGAAGTTGAGCGAAGTGACCTCGTTCAGGCGCGAGAACTGCTGCGCGAGGAACGGCATGATCATGTTGCCGAAGGAATCGCGCACGACGAGCGCCCGCGTGAGCCCTGTTTCGGAGCTGATCCAGGTCGGCAGGTCGAAGTCCGGTTCGCCGTTCGAGCCGCCCGCGACGTGCGACGGGATCTGGCCCGCCGGCACGAAGTAGTACTCGCCCTGCTGGAAGCGCCCCGACACGAGGAACTGGTGCGAGAAGTCGTCGCCGCCCGTGCTGTAGCGCTTCTCCATGTCTTCACGCGTCGCGGGCGGCCGACCCTGGTGACGCGGCGGGAGCGCCTGCACGATTGCGGCGTTGGCGACGAGCGCGCCGCGCGCCGTCCAGTGCATGCCGAGCGGGTAGTAGACGTGGTCGTCGGCCGTGTCGTCGTCGCGCTCCGCCTGCAGCGCGGGGAGCAGGTCGACCACCAGCAGGTCGTCCTCCTGACGCAGTTCCTCGAGGAACTGTTCGCGACGACTCGGCCCGCGCCGCTCGTACTGTCGCGGGACCTGTTCCGTGTAGACCGCGGCCTTGCCGGGGACGAGGACCAGCGCGTAGTCGATGCCTTTCGAGGCGAGCCAGTCGCGGCGGGCTTTCAGCGACTCGCGCCAGTCGCGCAGCTGTTCGGCCGTGAACGGGCGCGTCCCGCGGTTGCAGTCCAGCGCGTCGGAGCTGTTCGTGAACAACCAGTCGTCGCGTCCGATGACGACGCGCTCGACCGGCGTCTCGTCGAACAGCTCGAGCTTCATCCAGTGCTGCGCCGTGAGCAGCTGGTTGCGCAGCCCGAAGCGCTCCGCGTACCAGTCCTCGGTCGCGCGCGGGAACTTCGCCCAGGACTCGAGGTTGCGAGGGAGCTTCGGCGGCGGTGCCGGCACGCGGCGCTCGCGCGACGCGATCACGTCCTCTCCGCCGAGGCCCGTCGCCTGCACGACGAGCGGCGTGATGATGCACGCCGCGAAGGCGACGATCAGCAACCACTCCACCCCCGGGCGCCTCGGCGAGGAGTCGGGCGGCAGATCGGTCGATCCGGCGGGGGGGGCCGCGTGGGGGGAGCGGCTCTCGGCGTCGTGTTCCATGAGCACGAGCCCCCGCGACGCGCGCGAGAGGGCTCCGGGTCATCGTATCACGCGTCCGCTGCGGCCCGCGCGCGCAACGCGTCGGCTCCCGGGTCGGGCGGCAGGCGCAGCGTGCGCGTGTCGGCTCGGCGCTCCGCGACCGGCAGGACCCCCGTCAGTCGGTGCAGCACCTTCTCGGCCGTGGCCCGATAGCCGGTCAGCTTGCCGCCGTAGATCCCGAGCAGCCGCGGGACGCAGCGGTTGTCCGGCATCAGGATCGTCTCGCGCGAGCGCGCGAAGGCCGCGCCCTCGGCGTGGGGGAGCACGCGCAAGCCGGACCATGACGCGAGCACCTCCGTGCTGCGCACGGGGAAGTGGTGAGCGAAGGTCTCGCGCAGGTAGTCGACCTCCGCCGCGGTCGGCTCGAGCTTGCGCGGGTCCGCGTCGTACACGCGCTCGGTCGTTCCGACGAGCGTGTGACCCTTCCAAGGCATGTGGAACACGGCGCGGCGGTCGCGCGGCGCCTCGGTGTAGTAGATGCCGCGCTCGAGCGTGCCGGGGAGTTCGATGTGCGTCCCGCCGACGAGGTCGACGTCGCGACCGGGCGGCTCGGGCGTGACGCGGCGCCGCACGTCCTCGACCCAGGGCCCGCCGGCGTTGACGAGCGTGGAGGTCGTGGCTTCGCGTTCCCCGCTCGTGTGGCCGAAGCGCACGCGGTAGCCGTGCGACTCGCGCGTCGCTCCGTTGAAGTCCGCGGGCATCGCAAGCTGCGCGCCCAGCTCGAGCGCCGACGCGATCACCGCGCGAGTCAGCGCAGCGTCGTCCGTCTGTCCGTCGTAGTAGCGGAACACCGCGCGCAAGCCGTCGGTCGTGAGCCCGTCGAGCTCGCCCCAACGCTCGCGCGGCAGGCTCTCGAAGCGCGCGGCGGGGCGCAAGTTCCCGAGCAGCGCGTACAGCGTCAAGCCCGCGCGGATCATCCACGGCGCGCGTGAGGTCGCGCGGTAGACCGGGATGAAGAAGGGCACGAGGCGCACGAGGTGCGGCGCCGTGTGCAGCAGGATCGCGCGCTCCGTCAGCGACTCGCGCACGAGCCCGAAGTCGCCGCTCTCCAGGTAGCGCAGTCCGCCGTGGATCAGCTTGCTCGACTTGCTCGAGGTCCCCGACGCGGGCTCGCGCGACTCGATCAGGAGGCACCGCAGGCCGCGCGCCGCGGCTGCCTGCAGCACACCCGCGCCGTGGATGCCTCCGCCGACGACGACCAGGTCGTAGTCCGCCGTCGTCACGCGCCGGCCTCCAGCGCCGCGTTCATTCGCGGGTAGTCGAAGGTCTCGATGAGCCGCGCGCCGCGCTGGAGCAAGTCGCTCGCGACGCGCGGGTCGACCGTCTCGTAGACGATCCAGTCCCAGCCCAGGCGGGGAAGGGGTCCCGGCGGCACGTGCCTCAGACTCACGAAGACGAACTCGGGCTCGAGGCTCGTCAGTTCGTCGGTCTCGATCTGGTCCCAGCGCTCGAGGATCGGTGCGATCGGTAGGGAACAGCTCGCGCGCGTCTCGGCGAGCAGGGACAGGGTGAAGGAGATGATCGCGCAGCGCCCGGCCGCGTCGCCGAGGTCAGCGAGCACCTTCGCGAGCGCCGCCGCCGCGCCCAATCGCGCGACGACTTCGGGCTTCACCTCGACGAAGGCGAACAAGTCGGGCGGCGCCGCCGCGAGCCAGGCGGCGAAGTCGGTCAGCCTCGCGAGCGGTTCGCGAGACCCACCGGGCGGCGCGAGCAGCTGCATGCCGGCGAGGTGCTCGTCCGACGTCTCCTCGATCGAACCGGGTGTCCCGGTGAGGCGCAGCGTACCCGGATCGTGGAACAACCACAGCGTGTCGTCCGCTGAGCACTGCAAGTCGATCTCGACGAAGCGCGCCCCGGCCTCCGCGGCGGACTGCAGCCCGGCGATCGAGTTCTCGGGGAAGCGCGCGGGATGGCCGCGGTGGCCGACGAGGCGGTGAGTGGTCATGGTGCGGGCATTCTAGTCGCGCGCGGCCGCCGCTTCCCGCCCCTCGTGCGTGGCAGTCGCCGCCGCGCGCCGCTAACCTGTGCGGCTCGCCGCGAACGGCGGGATCAAAGCGATCACCAAGGACGAGCTGAGGCAGGCCCCCGACGGATGGCGAGACACCGCATCGCCTGGATGCCCGGAGACGGCATCGGTAGAGACGTGATCGAGGCCGCGCGTCTCGCTCTCGACGCGCTCGGCGTCGACTACGAGGCCGTCCCCGTCGACGTGGGCTGGGAGTGTTGGTGTCGCGAGGGCGATCCCTTGCCGCCCCGCAGCTTCACCGCGCTGCGCGAGCTGCCGGTGGCGCTGTTCGGCGCGATCACCTCGAAGCCCGCCGCGGAGGCGGAGGCCGAGCTCGCGCCGGAGCTGCGCGGACGCGGAATCGTCTACCGCAGCCCGATCGTCCGGCTGCGCCAGGAGTTCCGCCTGGCGGTCAACCTGCGCCCGGCGAAGGCGATCCCCGGAAACCCGCTCAACGCGCGCGACGACGTCGACATTCTCGTCCTGCGCGAGAACACCGAGGACCTCTACGCGGGCCTCGAGTATCACCCGCTGCCGGACGGGCTGCGCACCGTCCTCGAGGAACACCCGCGCTGGGCGCCCTTCGCGGAACTGGCGGCCGAGGACGTCGCGCTGTCGCTGCGCGTCACGACTCGCGCGGGCTGCACGCGCATCCTGCGCGCGGCCTTCGACCTCGCGCGGCAACGCGGACGGCGCCGTGTCACCGTCGTCGAGAAGCCGAACGTGCTGCGCGAGACCTCGGGGATGATGGTGCGCATCGCGCGGGAACTCGCCGCCGAGTATCCCGAGCTCGAGCTGCGCGAGGCGAACGTCGACGCCTTCGCGATGGACCTCGTGCGCGCCCCGCAGGACCAGGACGTCGTCGTCTCGTCGAACCTGTTCGGCGATATCGTCTCCGACCTCGCGGCGCAGCTCGTCGGCGGCCTCGGCTGCGCGCCGTCGGCGAACCTGGGCGCGGACTTCGCGCTCTTCGAACCGATCCACGGATCCGCACCGGACCTCGCCGGCACCGGTCGGGCGAACCCGATCGGGATGCTCGCGAGCACCGTGATGTTGCTCGAACACGTCGGCGAGTCGGAAGCCGCGCAGCGCCTCGAGCGCGCCGTGCACGAGACGGTGGCGGCCGGAGAGATCTTGACGCCCGACATGGGCGGGACGCACACGACTTCTCGAGTGGCCGCGGAAGTCGCGCGGCGGATCGGTTGAACGACGATGGAGACGGACCACCTCGCACACCGGGAGCCGGCCTTGTCCGTGCAAGGACTCAGCCGGCGCTTCGACGGGACGCTCGCGGTCGACGACCTCTCCTTCGAGGTCTTCGCCGGCGAGATCCTCGGACTGGTCGGGCCGAACGGCGCGGGCAAGACGACGACGCTGCGCTCGGTCGCCGGCATCCTGCCGCTGCAGCAGGGCAAGGTCGCGATCGGCGGACACGACCTCGAGACCGACGAGGTCGAGGCCAAGAAGGGGCTCGCCTGGGTGCCTGACAACCCCGAACCGTTCGAGAGCCTGACGGTGATGGAACACCTCGAGTTCACCGCGAAGCTCTACCGCATGAAGGACTGGCGTCCGCGCGCGGAGGCGCTGATCGAGCGCTTCGAGCTGACCGAGAAGTCGAAGGCGATGGGCTCGGAGCTCTCGCGCGGCATGCGCCAGAAGCTCGCCTTCTGTCAGGCGTGGCTGCCGCGTCCGCGCGTCGTGCTGATGGACGAACCGCTCTCGGGCCTCGACCCGCGCGGCATCCGCTCCGCGAAGCGCGCGATCCGCGAGCTCGCAGCGGAGGGCACGGCCGTCGTGTTGTCGTCGCACCTGCTCGAACTGATCGAGGAGCTGTCGGCCCGCCTGCTGATCATCGACCGCGGCAAGCGCGTGTTCATGGGCACGCTCTCGGAAGCGCGCGTCCACCTTTCGGCGGAAGAAGGCAGCAGCCTCGAGGACATCTTCCTCGCCGCGACGGGTGACTGGCGCGAACCCGCACCCGAACCGCGCTCCGAGCCGGGAGCCGTCGAGTGATCGGAGGCGATCCCGCACTCCGCACGCTCGCGCGTCTCAAGTTCCGCGGCGCGCTGCGCAAGACCTGGAAGCGCATGCGGTCGCTGTCCGGCCTGCTGTTCATGGCGCTCGGCGGCGGCGTCGTCGTACTCTGGATCTTCTCGATCTACATGAGCGGGCAGGGGGACGACGGCTCGTCACCCTTCCGCGACATGCAGATCGAGCTGCGTCCGATGATGCAGGCGGTGATGGCGTTCTTCACCGTCGTCAGCCTCTCCAGCGCGGCGAACGTGCGCGGGCTGTACCTGCCGAAGAGCGAGATCGAGGCGCTGTTCGCCGCGCCCGTGCGGCGCACCGACCTGGTGCGCTACCGCATGAAGACCGACGCCTGGCGCACGATGCTCGGCGGCGTGATCTTCGGCCTGATCATGATGCGACGCGCGCCCGTGCCGCTCTACGGCTTCGTCGGCACGCTGCTGGCGCTTCTGACGCTCGTCGTCGTGCGCCAAGCGATTTCGTTGCTGCTCGCCGACGCGGCGGGGCGCTTCGGACACGTCTTCAAGCCGCGGCTCGCGAAGCTCGTGGCGATCGTGGGGGGCGTCGGCATCTGGATGCTCGTCATGACCTTGGTCATGGGCGAACGCTTCCTCGGCGACATGCTCGACCTGCACGATCCGGTCGCGACGGTGACGGCGCTGCTCGAGCACCCGGTCGTCCGGACGCTGACGCTGCCGTTCTACCCGCAAGCCTCGCTGATCACGGCCGAGTCGCCGCAGGCCTTCGCGCTGTGGGGCACCGTCTGCCTGACGATCTACCTCGTGCTGTTCGAGGTCACTGCGCGGCTTCCGATCGACTTCCGCGAACACTCGCTCGAGACCTCGGAGACGATCGCCAAGAAGCTCGCGAACGTGAAGCGCGGCGGCGTGTTCAGCTCGGGCACGGTGGACAAGACCGTCGCGTCGAAGCGCGTGCCTTGGTTCTTCGGCCGCGGCGCGTTCGGCGCCGTCGCCTGGGTCAAGGCGACCGAGATCCTGCGCAAGGGTCGGCGCGGGCTGTTCGCCTCGATCTTCGTCGTCGGCATGGTCAGCGTGGTGATCACGATGGCGATGGCGTCCGACCCCGAAGCCTCGCGCATGGGCGCGCCGCTGTTCATCGCAGTGCTCGCCGTGCTGTACCTCTCCGGCGGCCTGCGCGTCGACTTCCGCGGCGAACTCGACCGCATGGAACGCATCAAGAGCTGGCCGCTCGCCCCGCCGAAGCTCTTCGCCGCGATCCTCGTGCCGCAGGTCGTGACGATCTCGAGCTTCGTCGCTTTCGCGATCGTCGTGCGCGCCGCGCTGCTCGACCTGTGGCACCCGATCATCGCCGCCGCGCTGCTGGTCCTGCCGTTCATCGCCTTCGCGTGGATGGCCGTCGACAACCTGGTGTTCCTGTTCAAGCCCGTGCGCTTCGTCCCCGGCCAGGAGGGCACGCTGCACCACACCGGCCGCGCGCTGGTGCTGTTCTTCCTGCGCATGATCCTCTTCGGGCTGGTGCTCGCCGCGATCGGCGTGGTCAGCATCCTCGTCGTGTGGGTCGCGGAGGAAATGCTGCACTGGGGCGAGACGGCGAAGATCTTCACCGTGGCGGGCGTCGCCGCGCCGATGTTCCTCGTCGCCGACTGGGTGCTCTGCCTCTTCGGCGGGATGCTGATCCAGCGCTTCGACGTCTCGCGCGACGTCGGCTGACCGTCACGCTTCGCGGCCCAGCGCGCGCTGCAGGTGCGGCCGCAGCCGGCGCGCGATCGCCTCGTTCGCGTAGCCGACGTACGAGACGGGCGTCGTCGCGTCGAGCGGGAAGTCGAGCGGCGAACCGTCGGGAGCCTCGACGACGCACCCCGCCGCGCGCGCGAGGTGCACGGCGCCGGCCAGGTCGTACGGCTTCGACGTGACGGCCGGTTCGCCGTGCCGCGCGGCGAGGAAGGCGCGCAGGTCGCAGACGAAGCGGTACTGCCCGAGCGCAAGCAGCGCGAGCTGACCGGCGTTGGAGATGTACTGGTCGTCGAAGCAGTGGCGTGGGTCGATGCCCTCGCACGCGGCGAGCCCTTCGAAGAAGTCCGCCTCGATGCGCGCGATGCGCGGGCGCCAGCGCGGTTCGTAGCGGAAGAACGACAGCACGCGGTGCTCGAGTTGATCGTCGTGCGGGTCGGAGACGAGGTCCTCCCGCGCGAGCAGCTGGTCGTCCGCGACGGAGCGCAGTTCGAGCGTCGGGGGTCCCGCGGGCCCCGCCTCGAGGACGCGGTACTCTCCGGCGCGTGCGTCGGGAAGCTCGGAGAGCAGGGACGCCGCGACGTCGGTCGAGCGCGGTTCCGCCGGTCCTCCCGCGCACCACGCGACTTCCGTCCACGCCGAGCGCAGGTCGAGCATCAGGTTCCGCGTCCCGTCGATCGGGTCGAGCACGACGCGCGGTCCGCCGTGCGCGAAGGACGCCGCCGTGGCGCCCGCGTGCCGCCAGCCCTCGTCCTCCGTGAACAGCGAGAAGGGCTCGACGCGCGCGAGTTCCTGCATCCAGCGCGTCGCGGCGCGTTCCGTGCCCTCGTCGATCGCGTAGGTCAGGTCTCCCGCACCCTGCCGCAGCGGGCGCGACGCCTGCTCGCGCTTCATCGCCGATTCGCGAACGGCGGCGCGGATCGACGCGGCGAGCGCGCGCAGGTGCGTGCGCCACGTCTCGTCCCAGCTGCGTCGTGCTTGCTCGAGTTCGCGGTGGCTCACCGACATGGACTCCTGGCAGGTTCGTGGAAGGCGACTATCCTGGGAGACTCGAGATCACCAGGGACGAACGACAGCATGGCATACCGCATCCTCGAGCACGAAGCCGCCTTCGACGCGATCATCCGGATCGCCGAGGATCTCGTCGCGAGAGTCAGCTCGCAGGTCGACGACGTCGCGCTGCTCCCGGACCGCCGCGTCCACGAGGTGCGCAAGGCGTGCAAGCGCATGCGGGCGCTCTTGCGAGCCGCGCGGCCGGGCCTGAAGAAGTCGGTCTACGCGGCGGAGAACGCGCGCTACCGCGACCTCGCCCGCTCGGCCGGGCAAGCGCGCGACGCGCGGGTCGTGCTGGAGAGCTTCGACCTGCTGGTTGGGGACGAGCCGCAGTCGCTCGCGCGAGCCGCCGGACTACGCGTGCAACTCGCGCTGCACCTGCATGCCGGGGAATCGCTAGCGGACCCGGGCGCGGCGCTCGAGGCGATCCGCCCGTTGCTCGTCGAGGCTTGGGAGTCGATCGGCCGCTGGAAGCCGCGCGGCGCCGGCTTCGAGCTGGTCGGCGAAGGCGCGTGCGACACCTACGTGCGCGGCCGTGCGGCCTTCGCGCGCGCCTACGAGCAGCCGACCGCGGAACGCTTCCACGAGTGGCGCAAGCTCGCCAAGTACGCGCTCTACCAGACCGAACTGCTGCGCGGCATCTGGAAGGGTCCGATGCGCGCGCGTCGCAAGGCGTTCGACGATCTCGGCGAGGAGCTGGGTCGCGAGCACGACCTGCACGTCCTGCGCGGCGAGCTGATCCAGCTCGGCGGCGGCGAGCAGCTCGACGACCTGGTTCGCGAGCTCGACGCCGAGCGCGAACGCATCCGCGCGCGCTGCCGACGGCTGGGCCTGCGCCTCTACGCCGAGACCCCGCGCGCCCACCGGCGCCGGATGCGCCGCTGGTGGAAGGCATGGCGCGGTCCGAAGGGCACCGAGCGCACGTAGAGCGGTGCGCTCCCCGGGGCATCCGCCGCCAGGCACGCGCCGACCGCCTGCGGACTCGCAATCCGGCGCCGGCGGCCTAGAATCGTCGCCCGCTTCTTCCCCAGACCCCCCTTGCGACCATGACCGAAGTCCACGACGTCGTCATCATCGGCTCCGGCCCCTCGGGCTACACCGCCGCGATCTACACCGCCCGCGCCAACCTGAAGCCCGTGCTCTTCCAGGGCATGCAGCCGGGCGGACAGCTCACCATCACCACGGACGTCGAGAACTACCCCGGCTATCCGGAGGGCGTGATGGGTCCGAAGATGATGGAGGACTTCCAGAAGCAGGCCGAGCGAATGGGCACCGACATCCGCTTCGAGCAGGTGACGGAAGTCGACTTCTCCAAGCGCCCGTTCACGATCAAGACGGACTTCAACGAGGTCAAGGCGAAGAGCGTGATCGTGTCGACCGGCGCGAGCGCCAAGCTGCTCGGACTGGAGAGCGAGTCGCGGCTGATGGGCCACGGCGTCTCCGCCTGCGCGACTTGCGACGGCGCCTTCTTCAAGGAGAAGGAGGTGCTGGTCGTCGGCGCCGGCGACAGCGCGATGGAGGAAGCGAACTTCCTCACCCGATTCGCGAAGAAGGTCACGATCGTGCACCGCCGCGACGTCTTCCGCGCCTCCAAGATCATGGTCGACCGCGCGAAGGCGAACCCCAAGATCGACTGGCTGCTCTTCAAGAAGATCAACGAGATCCACGCCGGTGACAACGGCAAGGTGAAGAGCGTCACGCTCGAGGACACGCAGTCCGGCGAGACCTCCGAGATGCCCTGCGACGGCGTCTTCATGGCGATCGGCCACACCCCCAACTCGCAGGTCTTCCAGGGCCAGCTCGAGATGGACGAGGTCGGCTACATCAAGGTCACCAAGGGCACCTACACCTCGGTCGAGGGCGTCTTCGCCGCCGGCGACGTGATGGACAAGACCTATCGCCAGGCCGTGACGGCCGCGGGAACGGGCTGCATGGCCGCGATCGACTGCGAGCGCTGGCTCGAGCGGCAAGAAGGTCACTGAGCCGAACGGACGGGAGTCCGTCGCTCACCAACAGGCAGCAGGGCCGGCACCTCGTGTCGGCCCTGCTGCTTATGAGAAAAAGGCGAGCGAGGTGCCGCGAGTCGGCTCCAGAATGTCGCGCATGACCGAACGACGCTTCGCAGGGCGCCACGTGTTGATCACGGGCGCGGGGACCGGGATCGGGCGCGCGATCGCGCGGCGCTTCGCGCGCGAGGGGGCGCGCCTGTCGTTGCTCGCGCGGGACGTCGCGCGGCTCGAGGAGACGGCGGAGGCGATCGGCGCGGAGGGGGAGAGCGAGGTCGGTGTGCACGGCTGCGACATCCGCGACGGCGCGGCGACGCGTGCGGCGGTCGACGCGGCTTGCGAAGCGCGCGGCCCGCTCCACGCCGCGATCGCGAACAGCGGCGTCGGCGGTCCGAACGAGCCCGGTGACGGCGACCGCTTCGACGACCTCGTCGCGACGAACCTTGTCGGCACCTACCACACGCTGCGCGCGGCCGAAGCGCGGCTGGAGCCGGGCCCCGAGCGGCGCCACCTGGTCGTCGTCTCGTCGATCCTCGCCCGCATCGGCGTGCCGGGTTACACCGGCTACTGCGCCTCGAAGGCGGCGCTGCTCGGGCTGGTCCGCGCGCTCGCCATGGAACTCGCGCCCGACGAGGTGCAGGTCAACGCGGTCTGCCCGGGCTGGGTCGACACCGAGATGGCGCGGGAAGGCCTGCAAGGCATGGCGCAGGGCATGGGCATCAGCTTCCGGGAAGCGCACGATGTCGCCATGCAGGACGTGCCGCTCGGACGCATGGGCAAGCCGGAGGAAGTCGCCGGCATGATCGCGTGGCTGTGCAGCGCCGACGCGCACGGCGTCACGGGACAAGCGCTCGACATCAACGGCGGCGCGTTCATGAACTGACACTCGAACCCGCATGCGCATCGCCCTCCTCGTCCACGGCCTCCCGCCCGAGCACTGCACGGGCGTGGAAGTGCACGCGCTCGCGCTGGCGCGGGCGTTCGCGGGGAGGGGGCACGCCGTCGAGTGCTTCACGCAGGTCGCCGACCCGGCGCGGCCGCACCTCTCGCAGGAGCGCGTCGTGCTCGCGGAAGGCATCGCGGTCACGCGGCTCGCCGTGAACGTGCCGGCGCAGGACGAGCGCGGGCGTCGGATCGTGCGCGGCGCGGCGGAAGCCTTCGCGCGCTTCCTCGACCGCGAGAAGCCCGACGTGCTGCACGTCGAACACGCGCTGCGCGTCGGCCCCGCCGGCTTGCACGCGGCGCGCGAGCGCGGCATCCCGCTCGTCGTCCAAGCGCACGATCCGCTCGCGATCTCGCTCGACCACTTGCTGCTGCGCACCGACGGCGCGCCGCTCCCGCTCGAGTCCGACGGTCGCCCGACCGCCGACGCCTTGGCTCGCAACGCCCTCGGTCGCGCCTGCCTCGAGCGCTCGCTCGCGACGGGCGAGCACGGCGCGGTCGTGCTCCCTGACTGGTTGCCCGCGCGGCTCGCCGACGAGCTGGCCGAGCTGCTCGACGGCGAGCTGACCGGCGAACGCGCCGCCGAACACGCGCGCCAGGAGCGCGAGCTCGCGCAGGAGACCGACGAGTGGTGCGGCGCCTTCGCGGCTGCCGACCTCTTCTGCGCGTCGAGTGAAGGACTCGGCGAGCTGCTGCGCGCCGGCGGCGTGCGGGTGGATCGCATCGTGCCCTGCGGCATCGACGCGCGCGACCTGCGGCGCCTGCGCGACACGCGCGAGCGGCGCGACGGCGAACCACTGCGCTTCGGCGTGCTCGGCGGGCTCCGGCCACACAAGGGCGCGCACGTCGCGATCGACGCCTTCGCACTGCTCCGCGCCGAAGGCGTCACGGACGTGCGGCTCGCCTTGCGCGGCGAGGGCGAGGGCCTCGAGACGCGCACGCTGCAAGCGCGCGCCGCGGACCTCGGGGCGCAGTGCAGCGGCGCGTTCGCATCAGCCGACCTGCCGCGCTTGCTCGCCGAACTCGACTGCCTGCTCGTGCCGTCGATCTGGCCCGAGAACGCGCCCTTCGTGATCCGCGAGGCCTTCGCCGCGGGCGTGCCCGTGATCGCTTCCGAGATCGGGCCGCTGCCCGAGAGCCTCGCGAAGGGCGGCGGCGTGCTCGTGCGCGCCGGCGACGCGCGCGCGCTCGCGGACGCGATGCGCGACCTGGCGACGGATCGCGAGCGCTTCGAAGCGCTGCGCCGCTCGATCCCCGCGCCGCTCTCGGTCGAGGCGGAGGCCGCGCGCTGGGAAGCGCTCTTCGGCGGGCTCGTCGACCGCGCGCGCGGAGAACGCGAGCGTCGGCGCTCCGCGCTGCCGCACCACTTGCACGACTTCGCCGTGCGCGTCTCCGCGCTCGAGCGCACGCCGTTGCGCGAACTCGTCGCGCGGGCCTTCGACGGCGTCGACCGACTCGCGCGCGCCGTCGCGCCCCACGCGAGCGGCCGCAGCGGAGCGGCGCTCGCCGGAGCGCTCGAGTCGCCCGACGGTCCCCGCGAGGCGCTCGCCGAAGCCGCGCGCCACGCCGCGTGGAACGCGTCCGTCGCCGACCAACGCGACGGCGAGGTGTCGACCCTCGAAGGCGCGCTGGCGTGGCGCGAGGAACAGCTGCGCGAGCGCGAGGCGCGGCTCGCCTGGCGCGAAGAACACTTGCGCGACCTCGAGCGCGAGCGCGACTGGACGGCGGAACAGCTCGAAGCCCGCGACGCTGCCGTGCGCGCCGCCGAAGCCGCGTCGGACGAGGCACGCGTCGGACGCGAGGCTGCCGAGGAACGCGCCGACTGGCTCGCCGAGCGCGTCGAGGTGTTGGAGCGCGAGTCCGACTGGCTGCGCGGAGCTTCCGACCGGCTGCGCGAACAGTCCGACCAGCTGCGCGCTGACGTCGAAGCGGTCAACGCCGATCGCCGCGCCGAGCTCGAGGAACGCGACTGGCTGCGCGACTCGCTCGCGGACCGCGCAGCGCACCTCGCGGAGGCGCAGCACGCGCTGAGCGATCTCCAGAGCACCCTGCAGGCTCTCGAGGCCGAACGCGACTGGTTGCGCGCGAGCTCGTACGACGCAGAACGACGCGCTGCGGCGCTGGAGTCGCGCGCCGACGGGCTCTCCGCCGACTTGCGCCGGGCTTCGTCGGAGCTGTCGGACCGCGATGCGCACCTGCGCTTCCTGCGCGGCGAGCTCGTCGCCTTCGCACGCGCGCTCGGCGCGGACGTCGCCGAGGACGCGAAGCTGCCCGCGGCGCTCACCGCCGCGCGCTCCGAACTCTCGCGCCGCACGCGCGAACTCGCCTGGCGCGCCGACGAGATGGCGCAAGCCTCCGGCGAAGCCTCGCGCGGCCTGGCGAAGCTGCTCGGTGCCGCCGCACTGCGCCGCGCGCGCGACTGGTCGGAAGGGGGATCGGTGTGAAGCGTTCCGTCAGCGTGGTCGTGCCGAGCTACGACGACCGCGACCTGCTCGCGGCGCACTTGCCCGCCGTGCTCGCGGAACTCGAGCGCCGCGCGGCCGGCGACGAGCTGATCGTCGTCGACGACGGCGCGGGCGGCCTCGTCGAGTGGGCGGCGGAACACGCGCCCGGCGCGCGCGTCGTCGAGCGCGCGGAGAACGGCGGCTTCGCCGAAGCGGTCGCGTCCGGCGTCCGGGCCGCGCGCTGCGAACTCGTCTTCCTGATGAACCCCGACGTGCGGCCGCGCGCGGGCTTCCTCGAGCCGCTCGTCGCGGCGCTCGCGGATCCGGACACGGCCGCCGCTGCGCCCTACGTGCTGCTCGGCGGGGAGCGCGCGAGCGAGGAGTCGCTCTCGCGGCTCGCCTGGAAGCGCGGCTTCCCGCTGCTGGAGCTGGCGGATCACGCCTTCGAGGCCGGCGACGCCGCGCCGCCGCTGCCCGCCGCCTTCGCGCTCGGCGGCGCGTCGCTCTGGCGCCGCGCGGACCTCGTCGGCGAAGGCGCGCTCGATCCCTTGTTCGTGCCCTTCTACTTCGAGGACGTCGACCGCTCTTGGCGCGCGTGGCGCGCCGGTCGCCGCGTCGTCGTCTGTCCGTCGAGCGTCGTCGAGCACCACCACCGCGGGACGATCGGGCGCGCCGTGCCGCGCTCGATCGTGCGCGCGGCGATCGAGAAGAACCGCCTGCTCTTCACGTGGAAGCACGTCGACGACGCGGCGCGCATGCGCGAACACTTGGACGGCTTGCGCGCGCGCCTGTTCGCGGCCGCCGCGCGCGAGGACCGCGAGTCGATCATCTGGCTGTGCCTCGCGCTGCAGGAACTCGACGCGGCGCTCGCGGCGCGCAACGAGCTGCCGCCGCCCGTCGCCGGCTTCGACGAGCTGCGGCGCGCGAGCGACGCGGGCCTCGCGCCGCTCCGCTGAGCGCGGATCAGACCGCGTTCGCGAGCACCGCCTCGAGGCGGCAAAGGTGCGCGTCGCGCGAGAAGGCCGACGCGACGTGGTCGCGCGCTCTCGCGCCGACCCGGTCCGCGAGCTGCGCGTCGCCGAGGTACGCGTCGAGCGCGCTCGCGAAGGCCGCGGCGTCGCGGTTCCGCACGCAGGAACCCGTCTCGCCGTCGGCGAGCCAGTCGACGACGCCGCCGACCTCGAAGGCGACGACGGGATTCGCGTGCGCGGCGGCTTCGAGCCCGACGAGGCCGAAGGGTTCGTCCCAGACCGACGGGAAGGCGACGACGCGCGCGCGGCGGTAGAGCGTCTCGACCGCGCCGGGACCCTGCCAGCCCGCGAAGCGCACGCGGTCCGCGAGCCCTTCGTCGCGCGCCTTGCGCTCGAGCCACTCGCGCGCGGGCCCTTCGCCGGCGACCACGCAGCGGAACGGCTGCGCGAGCGCGCCGAGCGCCGTGATCAGGTAGTCGACGCCCTTGTCGGGCAGCGTCAGGCGCGCGGGGCAGAAGACGAGCGGATCGTCGTGCTCGAGGAAGGCCGCGAGGTCCGCGTCGAGCGCCTCGGCCGGCAGCTCTTCGCTCGACGAGCGTGTGAAGTAGGGGATCGTGTGCACGCGATCCGGCGCGCAGCCGGCGAGGACCAGCTGGTCGCGCATGTACCGCGACGCGCAGACGAGACCCGCCGCGCGACCGTGGCGCGCGACGTCGTCGAGGCGCGCGGCGAGCGTCGCGAGCGGACGGCGCAGCGCGAGGCCGCCGTCGCGCTTGAAGCCCGAGCAGCCAGCGCCGAGGTAGTAGCGCTCGAGGCAGCGCAGTCCGAGCGCTTCGCGGCAGTTCGTGCCGTCCTCGTGCACCTTGTTCATGCCGGGGCAGAACAGCGTGTGGTCCTGCACGTGGCGCACGAGCGGCGCGGCGGAGGCGAGCGCGTCGAAGGCGCGCGGCGCGAGCGAGGAGAGCAGGTAGACGACGTCAGCGGCCTGTCCGCGCACTGCGGCGCGCAGCGCGTCGCACTCGCCGCGCGTCGGACGGTCCGCGCCGAGCGCCGGCAGGCAGGTACGCGCCGCATCAGCGTCCTGCTCACCCGCCGCGCAGTAGACGTGCACCTCGTGCCCGCGCTCCGCCAGGCCGCGCGCGACGGCCCCGGCGTAGCGCTCCGACCCGCCGATCAGGTCGAAGCGCTTGGTGACGAGCGCGAGGCGCAAGGCGTCAGGATCCGATGGAGAGCAGGAACTCGCCGTTGACCTGCGTCTTGCGCATCTTCTGGATCAGCATCTCCATCGCCTCGACCGGGTCGAGCTCGTTGAGGACCTTGCGCAGCATCCAGACGCGGCGCATCTCTTCTTCCTCGAAGAGCAGTTCTTCCTTCCGCGTGCCCGAGCGGTTGATGTCGATCGCGGGGAAGATGCGGCGGTCGGAGAGGCGGCGTTCCAGCACGATCTCCATGTTGCCGGTGCCCTTGAACTCCTCGAAGATCACTTCGTCCATCTTCGAGCCGGTCTCGATCAGCGCCGTGCCGAGGATCGTCAGCGAACCGCCGCCCTCGATGTTGCGCGCGGCGCCGAAGAAGCGCTTCGGCATCTGCAGCGCGGTGGCCTCGATGCCGCCGGAGAGCAGCTTGCCGTTCGACGGCGCCTCGATGTTGCAGGCGCGCGCGAGGCGCGTGATCGAGTCGAGCAGGATCACCACGTGGCGACCGGCTTCGACCATCGACTTCGCCTTCTCGATGACGCGTTCGGCGACCTGGATGTGGCGCCACGCGGGTTCGTCGAAGGTCGAGGAGATGACTTCGTGCTTGTCGCCGGGGACCGAGCGCTGGAAGTCGGTGACTTCCTCGGGGCGCTCGTCGAGCAGCAGCACGATCAGGTGCGCGTCGGGCGCGTTGACCACGATCGACTTCGCCAGCATGTGCAGCAGCACGGTCTTGCCGGTGCGCGGCGGCGCGACGATCAGGCCGCGCTGACCGCGCCCGATCGGCGTGATCAGGTCGACGATGCGCATCTCGAGCGGGTTGTCGTCGGCGCCTTCGAGGATGATGCGCTGCTCCGGGTAGATCGGAACGAGTTCCTTGAACGGAACGCGCGTCTCGAGCGCCGCGGGCTCGTCGCCGTCGATCGCCTCGACGGTCTGGAGGCAGAGGTACTTCTCTTCGGCGGTCGGCGCGCGCAGCTCGCCGCGCACGGTCATGCCGCCTTCGAGCTGGTACTCCCTCACCAGCGAGGGCGGGACGTAGACGTCCTCCTGGCTGGCGGTGTAGTCGTTGTGCGGGAAGCGCAGGAAGGCGTGCCCTTCGGCGACGACCTCGAGCAGGCCTTCCGCGACCACCGGGACGTGCCCGTAGAGGCGCGTCTTGCAGATCGCCCAGGTCACGTCACGCCGGTTGCGCGTGTCGTTCTCGAGGGCCTTCGACTTGTTCGCGAGCTCGACGAGCTCGGCGACCGAGAGCTCGTGCAGCTCGGAGAGTTCCGTCGCCTTCGCCTTCGTCTTGCGCGTGGGCTTGGGGAGCGTCGCGACGTGTTCCTTCAGCGCGGCTTCGTCGAGGTCTGCCGGCAGCGCGTCGTAGTCGAGGCGCACCGGGCCGTCCTGGCCCTGCTGGGGGGCCTGGTAGCCCTTCTTCTGGAACTGTCGCTTGAACTTCTGCCGCTTCTTGTGGGCGACCGCCATGAGTGCGTCCGTCGGTGGGGTGGAGTCGAGCGAGTCCGGGGAGCGCGCTAGCGGCGCAGCCCTTCGGCCGCGAGGATCTCGCGGACCGCGGACTCGAGTTCGGAAGGCTCGCCGCGGTTGTCGATCACGTAGCGCGCGCGGGCACGCTTCGCGGACTGCGGGAGCTGCGTGGATTCCCTGCGCGCCACTTCGCCGGGTTCCCAGCCTCGGTTCGCCACGGCGCGCGCGTCGCGCACGTCGGGCTCCGAGTCCACGTAGACCAGGAAGTCGCACTCTTGGACGAGGCCGTGGTGGGCGTCGTTCTCGAGCAGCAGGGGGACGTCGAGGACGATGGGGCCGCGCCCGGCGGCGCGCGCATCGTCCAGCTCGGCCCTCATCCTGGCACGGACGGACGGATGGATCCAGCTCTCGAGCCGGCGCTTCGCCTCGGGATCGCGGAAGACCCGCTCGGCGATCGCGGCGCGGTCCGGGGCGCCGTCCGGCCCCAGGACGCCTGCTCCGAAGGCCTCGACAAGCCGCGCTCCCAACTCCGGCGACTGCAGCGCGGCCCGCGCGTGCCGGTCCGCGTCGATCACGACGCCGTCGGAACCGGCCAAGAGGCGTGCCGCCAGCGACTTCCCGGAGGCGATGCCGCCGAGCACGCCGATCGTCGGACCGCCGCGGCGGGGAGGGAGACTGTTCAAGGGGCCCTGAGTTCGAGAAACCGGCGCGGCCGGGGGCGGTAGCTCGGGGCCCGGGGTGCTCGCGCTCCGGCGGCTCCGCGCGCTCCGGGCGCGGGGCACAGGTTACGGCACCCCGCGGGGGGGTCAAGGCGTCCGGTTTCCCCTGGACGCACGGCGTCCCGGTCGGGTATCAACATGCGCCGCGCGTCCTCGCCGCGACCCTCCGGGGCGCCCGCGAGTCGTCGCGCGGTTCCCCTCAGCCCGTCGGGCCGCTCTTCCCCCAGAGCGCCGCAATCCCCATCCCCTCCGAGACTTCTGGACCCCCAGAGGACCCCTCGTATGACTCACACTGCCCGCCGCGGCGCCGCGCGCGTCAACGTCGTCTGGTTCATCGCCGTGCTGGTCTTCGCCTTCATCGGCATCGGCCTCGCGATCGCCTCGAACAAGGACACCGAGAACATGCGCCTCGAGCGGGATGCCGCCTTCCAGGCCCGCGACGCCGCGGTCGGGAAGTTCGACACCGAGGTCCGCTGGCAGCGCAGCGTCAAGGAAGCCTTCGGCTGGTACGACGAGACCGACGAGGGCTCGCGCACCGACGTGCCGACCGCCGTCACCGACATCGCCGCGACGCGCGACGCCTTCGGCCTCGACAGCACGCTGACGACCGCCCAGCAGGTCCTGCGCGAGTCGGTCCCGGTCTACCGCGCCCGCGTGCGCCGCATCGCCGAGCTCGAGTCCGAGATCGCGACCCTGCGCGCCGACGTCAATGCGAAGGCCGCCGCCCAGTCCACGCTCGCCGCCGAGAAGGACTCGACGATCTCGGACCTGAACCGTGAGCTGACCGACCTGCGCCAGCAGTCGGCCAGCCGTCAGGCGGACCTCGAGGCGGAACTCGCCACGGTGCGCTCGGGCCTCGGCACCGCCGAGTCGCGCATCACGCAGCTGCGCAACGAGATGGACGACCAGCAGCGCCGCCACACCGCGGAACTCGCCGCCAAGACCGTGCGCCTCCAGGAGATGGGCAACAAGCTCGCCTTCCTGCGCGAGCCCGAGCAGGCCGACGGCCTGGTCCTCGAAGTCGACGAAGCGCTCAACCTGGCGTGGATCGACCTCGGCAAGAACGACCGCCTCTTCCGCGGCATGCGCTTCCGCATCGTCGACGGCCGCCCCGGCCGCTCCGGCGAGTTCAAGGCGATGGCCGAAGTGACGCGGGTCGAGGCCGACATGGCCGAAGTGCGCCTCTACGAGCAGGCCGACCGCTTCAACCCGCCGGTCCCCGGCGACGTGATCTTCAACCCGCTGTACGACCCGCAAGGCGTGCGCAACGCGGTCTTCGTCGGTCGCTTCTCGGGCACCTACAACGAGAAGGAACTCGCCGCGCTGCTCAGCGAGATCCGCGTCAACATCCAGCCCTCGGTCGACAAGACGACGGACTACCTGATCGTCGGCGCCGAGCTGTACTTCGACGAGGACGGCGAGCCGCTCGAAGAGCCGATCCAGCCCTCCGAGCTCGAGGAGTACAAGAAGGCGATCGCCGACGGCGTCCAGATCGTCCCGCTCAAGCAAGTCATCGAGTACTTCCGCAAGAGCAACGTCTGATCGGCTTTCGGCGCGCCGGGTCTTCCTCCGGACGGCCCGCGCAGAGCATCATGACGGGCGGGCGCCGCGAGGTGCCCGCCCGTCCTCTCGTGTCGGACGCATCGCGATGGAAGTGAGCGAAGAGAACGATCCGGTCGAAGCGTCGCGTATGACGCTCGGCGAGCACCTCGACGAGCTGCGGGTGCGCTTGATGCGTTCCGTGATCGCGCTCGGCCTCGTCCTCGCGGCGGCCTACGTCTTCTACGAGCCGATCGTCGCCGTCGTGCTCCGCCCGTACCACCAGGCCGTCGCGAACCTCGAGGAGGACTGGGCGCAGATCCAGCTCGAGCGCTGGCAGGCGGACGAGGGCGCGCCGCGCACGCGCTACTTCGTCACCGACGACCCGAACGACATGCGGCCGCTCGTACCGCTGCGCACCGACCCGCGCGCCGACAGCGCCAGCGCGGGGATCTTCTTCATCCTGCGCTGCTGCCTGTACTTCGCGCTCGCGGTCGCCGGGCCCTACGTGATCTGGCAGATGTGGCAGTTCGTCGCCGCGGGGCTCTACCCCTCGGAACGGCGCGCCGTCTACCGCACCTTCCCGTTCGCTGCCGGCCTGTTCGTCACCGGCGTGCTGTTCGGGTACTTCTACATGGTTCCGTACGCCTACTACGCGCTGCCGGCGATGTCGCTGGAACAGCTGCAGTTCGACGGCGAGATCTCGAGCTACTTCCTGTTCCTGCAGAGCCTCTCGCTCGGGCTGGGCCTCGTCTTCCTGCTGCCGATCGTGATGCTGATGCTGTCGCGCACGGGCATCGTCGACGCGAACCGCTACGCGAGCTACCGCGGCCACTTCCTGGTCGGCGCGCTGATCTTCGCCGCGATCCTGACGCCGCCGGATCCGATGACGCAGATCATGATGGCGGCGCCGATGGTCGTGCTGTTCGAGGTGGGACGCCTGCTGGCGCTCGCCGCCGGGCCGCGCGAGCTGAACGGCGACTCCGAAGCGGAGGCGGACCCGTCGTGACGAATCCCGCTGATCCGCGGCGCGGGCGCGCGGCGCTGGTCGCCGTGGGGGACGAGCTGGTGCGCGGCGAACAGCGCGACGCGAACCTCTCCTGGCTCGCCGAGCGCCTCGCGGAACACGACCTCTTGTGCGACGAGCTGCGGCTCATCGGCGACGACGAGGACGCGCTGGCCGACGCTCTGGCCGAGCTCTGTGAGACGCGCGAACTCGTCGTCACGACCGGCGGGCTCGGACCGACGCTCGACGACGTGACGCGGCACGCGGCGGCGCGCGCGGCCGGGCGCGGGCTGGTGCGCGACGACGAGTCGCTCGCAGTGATCCGTGCGTTCTTCGAGAGCCGCGGCCGCGAGATGGCCGCTTCGAACGAGCGGCAGGCGTTGATGCCCGAAGGCGCCGTCGCGCTGCCGAATCCGGTCGGCACCGCGCCCGGCTTCCGCGTCCCCGTGCGCGGCGGCATGCTCGTCGTGCTGCCCGGGCCGCCGCGCGAGATGCAAACCGTCTACGCGACGGCGCTCGAGCCGTGGCTCGCCGGACGCGAGCGCGAAGGCGCGCGCGCGGGCACCAAGTTCCTGCTGCACGGCCTCTCCGAGTCGGTGTTCTCCGACATGGCGGGGGACTGGATGGAACGCGGCGCGAACCCGCGCATGGGCGTGCTCGCCGGGCGCGGCATGTTGCAGGTCAAGTTCGAGGCGCGCGCCGCGCGTCCGTCGGAAGCGACCGCGATCCTCGACGCGCGCCGCGCCGAGTTCGCGGAACGCTTCGCGGAGTGGGTGCTGCACGAAGGGCGCGAGGACTCGATCGCCCCCGCGCTCGCGCGCTTCGTGATCGAGCACGGCCTGACCGTCGCGACCGCCGAGTCCTGCACCGGCGGGCTCGTCGCCGAGCTGCTGACGCGCGAAGCCGGCGTGTCGGCAAGCTTCCTGCAAGGCTTCGTGACCTACTCGAACGCGTCCAAGACGAACGCGCTCGGCGTTCCTCCCGAGCTGATCGAGTCCGCCGGCGCGGTCAGCGAAGACGTCGCCGGGCGCATGGCGGCCGGCGCTGCGGAACGCGCGGGAACCGACCTCGCCGTCGCCGTCAGCGGCATCGCCGGACCGGACGGCGGGACGCCCGAGAAGCCCGTCGGAACGGTCTGTTTCGGCCTCTCCGCGCGCGGTGCGCTGACGACGCTGACGCGGCACTACCCGGCCCGGGGGCGCGAGTTCGTGCGCGAGTGGGCGGCGCAGGAAGCGCTCGTCCTGCTCTATCGCGCCGCACGCGAGCTGGCGCGAGCCTGAGCCCGGCGCGGCCCCCAAATTCCTCCGCTTCGAGCGCGCGAGGGCTTTTCCCGGGCAGAGGTCGCTGCTATCTTGTCGCGCCTTCGGAGCCCCGCTCAGGGGATTCCGGCCTTTACCCCGTGGTGTAATTGGCAACACAACTGGTTTTGGTCCAGTCATTCCAGGTTCGAGTCCTGGCGGGGTAACCACCTCCCTCGCGTGCCGCGCGGCCTCCCGCGCCCGCCGCGAGCCCGCGCGACGGCGCGCTTCGACGGCACTCGCGACGGCTCCCGCGCGCCGCTTCTTCCGCCCTCCGGGGAAGAGGTCCGCTCGCGCTTCGTCCGAAGGGCGCGCCGCGAGTAGCCTGTGGCGAACCCGTCCGCCGATCCGGAAGGAAGAAGCCATGCCCGCCCTCACGCGCTGCCTGCGTCCGCTCGCCCTCGCGTTCCTCGTCGCCCTCGCTCCCGCCGCCGCCGCGGAGGGTCTCGTGCAGCTCAGCTTGCACGGTGAGCTCTCGGAAGCCGGCGGCGCCTTCGTGCAGGTCGAGGTCGACGTCTGGCACGACACGGAGCTGCGACGACACGACCTGCACGCGCACCTCGCGCAAGGCACCTCGGCGCACGAGCTCGCCGATCTGCTCGCAACGCGGCTCACCGAAGCCGGCGTCCAGGTGCGCTACTCCGAGGCGGACTCGGCGAAGGACGCCGCCGCGCAGCTCTTCATCGAGCACACGACCGCGCTGAACCTGCGTCTCGGCTTCGGCCTGTGGGGCGAGGTGACGACCTGCGAGGAAGCGCCGAAGTGGATCCGGCTCGTCGAGCCGCAGCTCGCCAAGGGCGCAGCACGGATCGACCTGACGGCGACGACCTACCACGAACACTTGAAGCAGCCAGGCCGCTTGAAGCTGTCGCTGCCGCTCACGAAGGACTCGAACACGGCGTCGATCTCGCAGGACTTCTCGCGGCTCGCCGCGGAGAATCACTGGGTGGGCGAGCGCCCGAGCCCGGACCGCTGGACGCCGCTGCGCTCGGAGCTGGGGGCCGCGGTGATCGCGTGCAACATCCGCTGCGAGTCACCCGAGGCCGACTGGCGCCTCGAGGTCCAGCTGACCGTGCCCGGCGAGTAGCCGGCGCTCAGTAGCCGAGTGCGCGGAAGATGCGCAAGGTCTCGGGATCGTCGCGACCGAGCTGTTCGCGGCGATCCTGCAGCTCGCGCGCGAGCCGCTCGAAGTGCTCGTCGGCGGTGGAGAAGCGCAACAGCTCCGCGCGCAGCCGGTCGATCGGCGCGTCGGGCGGCGGCGCCTGCGACAGGTCGAACGCCTCGAGCGGGTCGTTCGCCAGGTCGAAGAGTTCTTCGCTGAGCAGCACCAGGCGGTCGTGTCCGGGCCGCTCGAGGTCGGGGAGGTGCGTGTAGCGCCGCAGGAACTTCCAGTCGCCGATGCGCGCGGCCTTGGTTTGCACGGCTTGCGACTTCTCGGCGCGCTCGACCTTTTCGCAGAACACCGGGCGCGGCGCTTCGTCCAGCTCGAGCAGGCGCGTGCGCGAGGTTCCGCGCGGACCGTCGCCGGCGGGGGACAGGCGCGGCAGGCGCAGCAGGTCGAGGATCGTCGGCGCGAGGTCGCACAGCGAGAGGTCGCCGTCCCGCACGCCGACGGGATCGCCGTGCGCGAGCGCGTCCGGGACGCGCAGGATGCCGGGCACGCGGCACGTCGCCTCGTAGGCGTAGCGTCCGTGCTCGAACCAGTAGTCGTGTTCGCCGAGGCTCTCGCCGTGGTCGGCGACGATCAGCACGAGCGTGTTCTCGAGCTCGCCGCTCGCGCGCAGCACGTCGAGCAGGCGCCCGATCTCGGCGTCGACGGCGTGCACTTCGCCGTCGTAGCGGTCGATCACGCGCGCCGCGTCGACGCGACCGTCCGCGTCGCGATCGGAGGGCAGCAGGTTGTACTCCGCGATCCACTGTCCGCCCGTACCGTCCGCGCGCGGTTCGGACGACGGCGGGATCCAGCGCGGTTCGGTGCTCGTGAACACATCGTGTTCCGGCGGCGGCGCGTAGAGACCGTGTGGATCCATGTAGTGCAAGTACAGGAACCACGGCTTGCCTTCGCGCACGAACGGCCGCTCGGGGCCGGCGCTCTCGGCCGGTCGATCGGCGAGTCCGAGCGCGAAGAGCGCGCCGTCGGTCAGCGAGACGGCGCCGCGCTGCGGCACGTCCTCGGGCGGGACGCCCTGCAGCTCGGGCATGTCCTCGACCCACAGGTCGAAGCCGTCGGCGAGCCCCGAGAGCTCGTCCTTGAGTACGTAGTTGCCGACGATCGCGCCCGTGCGCCAGCCGGCTTCCTTCAAGCCGTGCGCGAGCGTGCGCGTGCCGTGCGGCAGCGGCGTGGTGAGGTCGCGCACGCCGTGGTCGTGGGGGTAGAGCCCGGTGAGCAGGCTCGCGACGGCGGGCGTGGTCTTCGCGCGCGGGCTCTGGAGGTGGGTGAAGCGCAGGGCTTCGTTCGCGAACTCGTCGAGTCGCGGGGTGGTGATGCGATCACCCTGCGCCACGACGCGGTCCGCGCGCAGCGTGTCGACGACGATGACGAGGACGTTGGGCGGAGGGGTCTTGCGGGCGCAGCTGGGGATGGCGAGCAGGGTGAGGAGGAGGAGGCGACCGTACGGTGCCGCACGACTTGTTGCGGCCGGACGACAGGTTTTCACCAGGCGCCTGGTGAAAACCTGTCGTCCGGCCGCAACAAGTCGTGCGGCACCGTACGGTCGCCTCCTCCTCCTCCATCACCCTCACTCCTCCCCGAACCTCAGCCGCAGGATGCGTTCCTTCTGCCCCTTGAGCGTCACCGAGCGGCGCTTCTCGCGGCCCTCGTCGTCGGTGCCGACGACCTCGTACTTGCCGGGTGCGAGCGGCCCGACGCGGCGTTCCGTCGTGTCCAGCCCGCGCGCCATGTTCTCCTGGAAGCTCGCCATCGAGCGCAAGCCGGAGACCTCGCGCCCGGCTTCGTCCGTCACCGACAGGCGCATGCGCACCGGATTGCCGTCCGCGTCCTCGGCGCGCACGATCAGCGTCGTCGAGTCGGTGAGTCCGAGGTCGACCTCCGTGCGCTCGTCCTCGCGCACCGTCACGCGCACCGGATCGGCGGCGGCGTCGCGGCCGCGCGCTTCGACCCAGACCTCGCCGGCCGGCAGGCCCTTGTAGAGGAAGCGGCCGTTCGCGTCCGTGCTGACGGAGCTGACGCGCGCGAGCAAGGCCCCCGACGCGTCGCGCACGTAGAGCGCCACGCCGGAGCGCGGTTCGCCGTCGGGGCCGGTCACGCGCCCCGCGACCTCGCCGGCCTTGCCGAGTCGCACGCGCAGCTCGGGCGTCGGCTCGCCTTCCTTCACCTCGATGTCGGGCACGACGGTCGCGGCGAAGTCACCGCCGCCGCCGAGGAAGTTGGCACCGCCCGCGCGCAAGTCGTAGACGCCGGGCTCGAGGTCCTCGAACACGAAGCGCCCTTCCTCGTCGGTGCGCTCCATGTTGCCCATGCCCATGCCGGTGACCGTCGGCAGCCCCGTCTTGCGCTCGAGGCTGACCATCATCTCCGGCAGCGGACCGCCGTCCTTTCCGAGCAACTGACCCGCGATCGATCCGCCGGGCAGCGCGAGGTCCAGTCGGAACTCGGTGCGCTCGGGGATCACGACGGGGAACTCGCTGCCCGAGCGGCCGAAGCCGGCGCGCGTGTAGATCACGGTCGCGCGTCCGGCGCCGTCGATCTCGAGCTCGTAGGTGCCGTCCTTCTTCACGTCGGCGGGCTCGAAGTTGTCGAGCACCGAACCGCCCTCGCGCATCACCGTGACCATGCCGCCGTCGACGGGCGCGCCGGACTTCGTGACGCGTCCAAAGATGCGCACCGGAGCCTCCGGCGGCGCGCCGAGCACGACTTCGGTGACTTCACCGTCGACGACCGTCGCCGAGGTCATCTCCATCATCTTCATGAAGCTGGCGGGGGAGGGGTTGTCGGTCTTCTCCATCTCCGCTTGCACCTTGCCCATGTCGGGCTGCGCCATGACCTGGTAGGTGCCGGGTTGCAGGCGTTCGAGCGTGAACTCGCCGCGCTCGTCGCTGGTCGTGTTGCCCGGCGGGCGTCCATTGCCGCTCTGCGTGAAGGCCATGATCGAGCGGCCCGACTCCGGTCGACCTTCCTTGTCGTAGATCACGCCGTGGATCGTTCCGCCGCGGCGCAGCTCGAGGACGAGCGCGGTCTGCTGGTCGCCCGCGCGCAGCTCCATGCCGCGCGCCCCGCTCGGCGCCCAGCTCGCTTCCGTCGCGAAGAGCTCGTAGCTGCCCGGAGCGACGCCTTCGAGCGTGAACGAGCCGTCGGCCTTCGAGAACGCCGTCTGTTCCTCGCCGCCGAAGCTCATGCCCCAAGGCGTCGAAGCGGCCGTCGACGGATCGCGCAAGCTGACGGTCGCGCCGCGCACCGCGTTGCCGTCGGGGTCGACGACCGTGCCGGAGAGCATTGCGGCGGGAAGCATGCGCACGAGCACTTCCTCGCCGTCCGCGAAGACCTCCAGCGGGTCGACTTCCTGGATCAGGCCCTGCTTCGCGACGCTCACGGTCCAGCGCCCGCGCCAGATGCCCTCGACGAAGTAGCGCCCGTTCTCGTCGCCCTCGGGCGCGGGCTGCTCGGGCTCCAGGACCAGGTTCCTGCCGCCGAACATCCCCGCGAAGTCGGGTTCGTCCGACGCTTCTTTCACGGAGACCTTCGCGCCGAGCACCGGCGCGCCGCCCGCGTCGACGACGCGCATCGTGAGCCCTTCGGGTTCCGCGACGACGAGCGCGAGGTCCGCGGTGCCGGCCGCGACCTCGACCGCCGTGTCGCGCCACGTCTTGCCGTCCTCGCGCGTCCACTCCGCGGTGACTTGGTAGTCGCCTTCGACGAGGCCCGCGACGCGGAAGGCGCCGTCCGCGCCGGCGGTCGCGCTGTACTCCTGCGGTTCGTCCATGCCGCGCCAGCGCGGCGGGCCGCCGGCAGCCCGGGCCGCGCGCTTCGCGACGAGCGTCGCACCGGCGGCGGCGGATCCGTCCGAGGTCCGCACCGTGCCGGAGATCGAGAGCCCGCTCGAGAGCACGACGTCGACGCCGGCGCGCACGTCGCCGTCCTGCACGTCGAGGTCGTCGACGCGCCCCGCGACGAAGCCGTCCGCCGTCGCGCGCACGGAGCCCTTGCCGGGCCGCACGCCTTGCAGGCGGTACGCACCCTTCGCGTCGGACTTCGCCGGCTCGCGCGTCTCGCCCATCATCGCGAAGCGGTTCGCCGACTCCCACGCGACTTCGGCGTCCGCGACCGGAGCGCCGCGCTCGTCGATCACGTGGCCGGTGATGCGTGCGCCGAGCTTGTACTCGAGGTCGCAGCCGCCCAGCTGACCCGCCTCGAGCTCGATGCCGAGCTTGCTGAAGGAAGCCCAGTGCTCGGGCGACGAGCGCACGATCCAGCCGTTCTCCGTCGAGAGCCCGCCGAAGACCGCGCGCCCTTCCGCGTCGAGCATCACCTTGCGCTCGTTCAAGCGGCCGCCCCACATCCCGCCGCGTCCGCGCGGCATGCCGACCAGCTCGACGAGGATGCCCTCGAGCCGCTCGTCGGAAGTCGCGCCCGCCGGCCGCACGCCGGTGACCTCGAGCGCCGCGCCGAGCTTCGGCTCGAGGCGCAGCGCGTCGGTGCCCTGCGAGAGCTCCGACTGTTCCAAGTACAAGTAGCGCGAGTCGAGCCACAAGCGCGACGCGCCCTCGACGCTCTGCCGGAAGCGGAAGTAGCCGTTCTCGACGGGGACGCGGCGCAGGTCGGCGGGCTGTTCGAGCAACACGTCGTCCCACTCGCCCGCGTCGAGTCCGCGACGCCGCGCGAGCACCCACACGCCGAGGTCTTCCGCCGGCGCGCCGAGCGGCACGACGACCGTGCCTTCGACCCACTCGCCGGATCCCACCGACTCGCGGTCCGCCGCTGCGCGCTGTTCGCCCGCCGTCGCGCTCGCCGCGAGCGCTTCCTTCGCCCGCGGTGCGTTCAGCTCTCCGGCGTCCGGCTCGAGCGCGAGCGGGCCGTCGTCCTCCGCTTCGAGCACCGCGACGTCGTCCGTCGACGGTCGGTTCATCCAGTACGCTCCGCCGGCGGCGAGGACGAGGAGCACGACGAGGGGGACGAGGAGGCGTTGCATGGGGGAGCCTGGGCTGGGGGGCACGGCGCGGCGCGCGGTCGAGCGTTCCATTCTCCGGTCGCATCGAGCGCGGTCCAGGAGCTGTCGGAACTCGCCTTGGCTACGCGCGGGAGGCCCCGGGAGTTTCTGCGGACCGCGGGACTTGTCGCCGCGGGGCGGCGCGTCGGTCCGCGAGGGGCTCCTGACGGCGAATCCGGCGCGCTCGGCCCTCCGACCCGCTAGAATCCCCGCCCCCGATGGCGGAGCGCAGCATGACCGACGAGACGATCCAGAGCCCCCCGGACCCGAATGCGGCGTGGCGGGAGCGGACCTTTGGGCCCGCCGCGGCGCGCTTCGGCGAGCGGCGCGAGGCCTTCGAGACGAGCAGCGGGATCGCGCGCGAGCCGCTCTACGGACCCAGCCCGGGCGGAGCCCCCGGCGAGTACCCGTTCACGCGCGGCGTGCAGCCCACGATGTACCGCGGGCGGCTGTGGACGATGCGCCAGTACGCCGGCTTCACCAGCGCGCGGGAGACGAACAAGCGCTTCCACCTCCTGCTGGAGCGCGGGCAGACGGGGCTCTCGACGGCCTTCGACCTGCCGACGCAGATCGGCTACGACTCGGACGACCCGCTCGCGCGGCCGGAGGTGGGGCGCGTCGGCGTGCCGATCAACTCGCTGCGCGACATGGAGTTCCTGTTCGACGGCATCCGCCTCGACCAGGTCTCGACGTCGATGACGATCAACGCGACCGCGTGCTTCCTGCTCGCCGGCTACGTCGCGCTGGCGCGGCGCCAGGGCGTCGACTCGAAGGCGCTGCGCGGCACGGTGCAGAACGACATCCTGAAGGAGTACGCGGCGCGCGGGAACTACCGCTTCCCCGTCGGACCTTCGATGCGCCTGACGACCGACCTGATGGCGTTCTGCGCGCAAGAAGTGCCCAGTTGGAACACGATCAGCATCTCGGGCTACCACATCCGCGAGGCGGGCTCGACGGCCGTGCAGGAACTGGCGTTCACCTTCTCGAACGCGAAGAGCTACGTGCGCGCCGCGATGGCCGCCGGGCTCGACGTCGACACCTTCGCGCCGCGGCTCTCGTTCTTCTTCAACGCGCACAACGACCTCTTCGAGGAAGTGGCGAAGTTCCGCGCCGCGCGCCGCATCTGGGCGCGGATGATGCGTGAGGAGTTCGGGGCGCGGGACCAGAAGAGCTGGATGCTGCGCTTCCACACGCAGACCGCCGGCTCGATGCTGACCAGCCAACAACCGGACAACAACGCGGTGCGCGTGACGATCCAGGCGCTCGCAGCGGTGCTCGGCGGGACGCAGTCGCTGCACACCAACAGCCGGGATGAAGCGCTGTCGTTGCCCACGGAGTCGTCCGTGCAGCTCGCGCTGCGCACCCAACAGATCATCGCGCAGGAATCGGGCGTCGCGGACGTGATCGATCCGCTCGGCGGCGCGCCGTACATCGAAGCGCTGACGGACGATGTCGAAGCGCGCGCGCTGAAGTTGATCGCCGAGATCGACGAGATGGGCGGCAGCGTCGAGGCGATCGAACGCGGCTTCGTCCAGCGTGAGATCCATCGGTCCGCCATGCAGTGGCAACGCGAAGTGGAGCGCGGGGAACGCATCATCGTCGGCGTCAACGAGTACCGCACCGACGAAGCGCCGCCCGAGATCTTCCGGCCCGACGACTCCGCGCGCGACCAGGTGCTCGACGACCTCGCCGCGATCCGCGAGGAACGCGACGACTCGGCCGTGCGGGCGTCGCTCGGCGCGATCGAGCGCGCGGCGAAGGACGGCACGAACCTGATGCACCCGATCCTCGAGGCGGTCGACCGCTACGCCACGCTCGGCGAGGTCTGCGGCCTGCTCGAGGGCCTGTTCGGCAAGTACCGCGGCCCGGAGGGCTTCTGATGGGCACCCCCGAAGCGCTGCGCGGCGTCGTCCGCGGCTTGCACCACGTCGCGATCGTCGTGCCGTCGATCGCGGACGCGCGCCCGAGCTACGAAGGCCTCGGCATGACCGCCGGCGAACCCGAGTACGTCGCCGATCAGAAGGTGAACGTGCTCGTCTGCATGGCGGGGGACCAGCGCATCGAGCTGGTCGAGCCGGCGGCCGACGACTCGCCCGTCACCTCCTTCCTGGCGAAGCGCGGCGGCGGGCTGCACCACCTCGCCTTCCGCGTCGACGACGTCGCGCAGGCGATCGAGACGCTGATGGCGCGCGGTCTGCGCATGATCGACGAAGCGCCGCGGCCCGGCGCGCACGGCACCCGAATCGCGTTCGTCCACCCCAAGGCGACCGGCGGGGTCCTGATGGAACTCGTCGAAGAACCCGCGGGGCACTGATCCTCGAACCCGAGCGCCGCGCGAGCGGCGAGCACCGAAGATGACCCACGAAACTCCCCTCGAGCGCCTGCACCGCATGCGCGAAGCCACGCTGGTCGGCGGCGGCGAGAAGCGCATCGCGGCGCAACACGCGAAGGGCAAGCTCACCGCGCGCGAGCGCATCGACCTGTTCCTCGACGAAGGCTCGTTCGTGGAACTCGACCGCTTCGTCACGCACCGCTGCACCGACTTCGGCATGCAGGAGGAGAAGATCCTCGGCGACGGCGTCGTGACCGGTCACGGAACCGTCGACGGGCGCCCCGTCTACCTCTTCAGCCAGGACTTCACGGTGTTCGGCGGCTCGCTGTCGGAATCGCACGCCGAGAAGATCTGCAAGGTGATGGACATGGCGACGAAGGTCGGCGTGCCGATCGTCGGCCTGAACGACTCGGGCGGCGCGCGCATCCAGGAAGGCGTGGCGAGCCTCGGCGGCTACGCGGAGATCTTCTGGCGCAACACGCGAGCTTCGGGCGTCGTGCCGCAGCTCAGCGCGATCGTCGGCCCGTGCGCTGGCGGCGCGGTGTACAGCCCCGCGATCACGGACTTCATCGCGATGGTCGACCAGACCTCGTACATGCACATCACGGGTCCGGACGTGGTCAAGACGGTGACGCACGAAGTCGTCACGTCGGAAGAACTCGGCGGCGCGTCGGTGCACATGGAGAAGTCGGGCGTCGCGCACTTCGTCTCGCCCGACGGCAAGTCGTGCATGATGCTGCTGCGCAAGCTGCTCTCGTACCTGCCGCTGAACAACGCGGAGGACCCGCCTTTCGTCCCGACCGACGACCCGTCGGACCGCGAAGAGGTCGCGCTGGACGAACTCGTCCCCGAGGACTCGTCGAAGCCCTACGACATGAAGGGCGTGATCCGTCGCGTGGTGGACGAAGACTCGTTCATGGAGGTCCAGGAGGGCTTCGCGCGCAACTTGCTCGTAGGCTTCGCGCGCCTCGGCGGCCACGTCGTCGGCGTCGTCGCGAACCAACCGGCGGTGCTCGCGGGCTGCCTCGACATCGACGCCTCGGTGAAGGGCGCGCGCTTCATCCGCTTCTGCGACGCGTTCAACATCCCGATCGTCACCTTCGAGGACGTCCCCGGCTTCCTGCCCGGCACCGATCAGGAGTACGGCGGCATCATCCGCCACGGCGCGAAGCTGCTCTACGCCTACTGCGAGGCGACCGTGCCCAAGCTGACCGTCATCACGCGCAAGGCCTACGGCGGCGCGTACGACGTGATGGGCTCGAAGCACATCCGCGCCGACGTGAACATCGCGTGGCCCGGCGCGATGGTCGCCGTGATGGGCGCCGCCGGCGCCGCGAAGATCATCCACCGCCGCGAGATCCAAGCGGCGAAGGACCCGGTCGCGCTCGAGAAGCAGCGCACCGACGAGTACGAGGAGACCTTCAACAACCCGTACTTCGCCGCCGGCCGCGGCTTCGTCGACGACGTGATCGAAGCGCGCAAGACGCGCCCGTACCTGATTCGCTCGCTGAACCTGCTGAAGGGCAAGCACGAGGAGAAGCCGGTCCGCAAGCACGGGAACGTTCCGCTGTGAGTGCCAAGCCGCTGTTCGACCGCATCCTGATCGCCAACCGCGGCGAGATTGCGCTGCGCGTGATCCGCACGGCGCGCGAGCTGGGGATGGAGACGGTCGCCGTCTACTCCGACTTCGACCGCAACGCGGTGCACACGCGCATGGCGCACGTCGCCGTGCCGCTCTGCGGCAACCTGCCGTCGGAGAGCTACCTCGTCGCCGACAAGATCCTCGCCGCCGCGAAGGCGACCGGCGCGCAGGCGATCCACCCGGGCTACGGCTTCCTGTCGGAGAACGCGAACTTCGCGCGCGCCGTCGAAGCCGCCGGCCTCGCGTGGATCGGTCCCCCCGCCTCCGCGATCGAGGTGATGGGGGACAAGATCGAGTCGCGCCGCGCCATGCAAGCCGCGGGCGTCCCGGTCGTGCCCGGCATCGTCGACCCGATCGACGACGCGGAAGCCGCGGTCGTCATCGCACAGGAGATCGGCTACCCGATCGCGATCAAGGCCGCGGCGGGTGGCGGCGGCAAGGGCATCCGCGTGGTGCGCGAGCCGTCCGAGATGAAGTCGGCCTTCCGCCAAGCCTCGGGAGAAGCTGTCTCCTCCTTCGGCGACGGTCGCCTCTACATGGAGCGCTACTTGGACCGCGGCCGGCACATCGAAGTGCAGGTGATGTTCGACGCGCACGGCAACGGCGTGCACTTCGGCGAACGCGAGTGCTCGATCCAGCGCCGCCACCAGAAGCTGCTCGAGGAGTGCCCGTCCGTCGTGATCACCGACGAGCTGCGCGCGCGCATGGGCGAAGTCGCGCTGCAAGCGGGGCGCGCCGTGAGCTATCGCGGCGCCGGCACCGTCGAGTTCCTCTACATGGACGGCGAGTTCTACTTCCTCGAGATGAACACGCGCCTGCAGGTCGAGCACCCGATCACCGAGATGGTGACCGGCGTCGACCTCGTGCACGAACAGCTGCGCGTCGCGGCGGGCCAGGAACTCGGCTACGACCAGTCGGCGATCCGCATGCGCGGCCACTCGATCGAGGTGCGCATCAACGCCGAGGACGTGCCCGCGGGCTTCCTGCCCTCGACCGGAACAGTTCGCAACCTGCGCCTGCCCGGCGGTCCTTGGGTGCGCATCGACTCGTGCCTCTACCGCGGGCTCGTCGTCGGCCTGAACTACGACCCGATGCTCGCCAAGATCATCGTCTGGGGTCCCGACCGCACCGTGGCCATCGCGCGCATGAAGCGCGCGCTGGAGGAACTCAACGTCGGCGGCGTCCGCACCAGCGCCCCGGCCGCGATGGCCGTCCTGGAGGAGCCGAGGTTCATCTCCGGCGACTTCGACACGAAGTTCCTCGAGTCGCTCGACCTCTCGAAGGCGCGCGGGGGACTCTCGATCCTCGCCGCCGCGGCCGCCGCGCTGCACCGTCGCAACGAGGCACAGCGCCAAGCTCTCGCTCCCGACGCTGCCTCGCGCCGCGGATGGACGCAACGCCACCGCGGTTCGCTGACCGACCACATCCGCCGCTCCCAATGAAGTACTACGTCAACGTCAACGGCACGGAACACGAAGTCGTGCTGACCGAGCGCCTCGGTGTGCTGACGGTCGAAGTCGACGGCGAGGTCCTCGACACCGACTATCACGAGGTCGACCAGCTCGGGCAGGCGCACCTCCTGTCGGGCGGCAAGTCGTACGCGGTCTCCGTCGAAGGCGACGACACGCGCGTCGCGGTGACGATCGCGGGTCACGTCTACGACATCGAGATCGAGGACGAACGCGAACGCGCCGCCCACGCCGCCGCGCGCGAAGCGGCGAAGCACGGCGGCTTGATCAAGGCGGTCATGCCGGGCGTCGTCGTCGAGCTGCTCGTCGCCGTGGGGGACTCGGTCGAGGCGGGCCAGCCGCTCCTGATCCTCGAGGCGATGAAGATGCAGAACGAGATCGAGGCGACGGCGCCCGCCGTGGTCGAGAAGCTGCACGTCGCGGCGGGGGAGGCGGTCGCGGCGGGCGCACCGCTGGTCACGCTCAAGGCGCCGGAGTAGGAGAGTACCGTGCCGCAACTGTTTGCGCCTCTAGCGCGCCGAGACGCCGGCTCTGCCGGCGTCTCGGCGCGCTAGAGGCGCAAAGAGTTGCGGCACGGTACTCTCCGCGTTCGGTTCGCCGCGAGCCCCGGCTCACTCCCGCGTGGCGCTTGATGGTGCCCAGATCCACTCTCTCTTCGAATCGCCGAGCCCTCCGCACTCCCCGGGCTCGGCGGTTTTTTTTGTGGAGAGCCGACCTGCTCGCAGCGCTCCGAAAAGGCCCGGGATCTCGCGTTCGCTTCTTCGCGACCCCTGGCTTCGAGCGTGCAGCGAAAGCTGCGCTGGGGATCCGACTCTTCGGGAGTCGCCGAACCCGCCGGGGGCCCCCTCACGGCGGGTTCGGTGCTTTCACCCCTCGAACGATTCGAGCCACGGCCGGTCACGCGCCCCTCTGGGCGCGACCATCAGAAAAACGAGATCCCGCGTTCGTTCCTCGCCCGCATCCCGCTGACTCACCCGCAGCGAAAGCTGCGCTGGGGATCCGACTCTTCTCGAGTCGCCGAAACCGTCAGGCTCCACCTGGCGGTTTCGGTGCATTCCGGCCCTACTTGACGCGCAGCGCTTCGCGAACGCGCGCCAGCGAGCCCTCCAGCTCCTGCGCGACGCTCTCCTCGGCTCCGCTCTCGCGCGCCAGGCGCAGCGCGTCCTCGCACGCGACCTCGGCGCGCGGCCAGTTCTCGAGCAGCAGCAACATGTTGATCATGTACCTGAGGTTCGCCAGCTCGGAACGCGTGAGGTGCAGATCGTGATAGAGCTGGCGCGCCTGCGAGTAGGCGGTCAACGCGTGTCCGAACGAGCTCGACGCCTGCATGGCGCGCCCGCGCGCCGCGTGCGACATCGCGAGGCCCCACCAGTCGCCGAGGTAGGACGTGCGCGCGATCCCGTTCATCGCCAGCTCGACCGCGCGACCCGCCTCGCCCTCCTCGAGCGCCTTGCGCGACGCGCCGACGATCTTCTGTCCGTCGCGGAAGTCGCGCTTCTGCTGGTCGTCCCAGCTCACGAAGGAGGCGGCGTAGTCGGCGAAGATCGGCGTGCCGAGCGCTTCGCTCGCCGCGCGGGCCGCGAACAGCGCGCGCCGGTGCAGCTTGGCGATCTCCTCGGTCGGCGGCTTCTCCGGCGAGGCTTCCCACAGCGACAGGCTGCGCTCGAGGTCCGCGTCGAAGGTGACGAGCGCCATGTCCGGCTGGTCGCGCCACAGCGCCACCATCGCGGCGCGGTCCTCGGAGGCGGCGACGAGCTCGTAGCGCGCCTGCACGTCCTGCTCGTCCTCCGCGCGGTAGGGCCCGGCCTCGAAGGGCGCGCTGGTGGACGCCGCGGCGGCGAGGGCGAGGAGGGGCAGGGCGGCGAGGGAGAGCTTCAGCGCGCGTCGGTTCATGGCGTGTGGATTCGGGCCTCGGGGAGGCGTGAGGTTACACTCCTTCGCCATGGAGCACCTCACCCGCGCCCTCGTCGACTGGATCGAGATCCCGTCCGTCACCGGCGGCGAAGCGGACTATGCCGACGCCCTCGCGCGCGCCCTCTCCGCCGAAGGCTTCGACTGCGAGCTGCAGGAGGTCCAGCCCGGACGCTCCAACCTGCTCGCGCGCGCCGGTGCGCCGCGCCTCGTGTTCTGCACGCACCTCGACACGGTGCCGCCCTTCTTCGGCTCGCGCACGGACGCGGACTTCGTCTACGGCCGCGGTTCGTGCGACGCGAAGGGGCAAGCGGTCGCGATGCTAGAGGCGGGCCGTCGCCTGCTCAAGGCCGGCGTCACCGACTTCGGCTTCCTGTTCACCGTCGGCGAGGAGACCGACTCGATCGGCGCGGCCTTCGCCGACCGCCACCTCGCCGATCCGTGGTGCCCCGAGCACGTCGTCATCGGCGAACCGACCGACCTGACCTACGTCGCCGGGCACAAGGGCATCTACAAGGCGCACCTCTGCGCGCACGGCGTGCGCGGGCACTCGTCGCAGGACGTCGGCCCGTCGGCGGTGCACGAACTCGTCGCGAGCTTGCAGGCGCTGATCACCGCCGAGTGGGGCGAGCACGCGCTCTTCGGCAAGGGCACGCTCAACGTCGGACAGATCACGGGCGGCGTCGCGGCGAACGTCGTCGCCGGCAAGGCGGAAGCCGAAGTGCTGATCCGCACCGTCGAAGAACCGGCCGTCGTCGAAGCGCGCCTGCGTTCCTTGCTCGGCCCGCACGTCGAGCTCGAGGCGCAGTACAAGGCCTACGCGCCCGTCGCCTTCCACGTCCCCGAGGGCGCGGAGTCGAAGGTCGTCGCCTTCGGCACCGACGCGCCGCACATGCCGTCCTGGGGCAAGCCGATCCTCTTCGGCCCCGGCGCGATCCTCGACGCGCACACCGCCGGCGAGAAGGTCTCGAAGCAGGCGCTGGTGGACGCGGCGCTCGAGTACGAACGGCTCGCGACGCGCCTGTTGGCCGTAGCCAAGCTGTAGACCTCGAGCATCCATCGACCTCTCATGCGAACGTGTGTCGTCCACCTGGTCCTCGAACCGGAGTTCGAGGGCGACCTGACCGAGTTGCAGAGAGACGCGCACGTCTGGTTGCTCGGAACGGCGCACAACTTGCGCCTGGTCCGCACGAACGTCGAGACGATCAAGTCCCCGTACCAGCTCTCGATCTGCGAACCGAACGCGAGGCTCCTCGACGGGCTGTACGATTCACTCGAAGAGATCCAGGATCACCACGGCTTCTACGACGACCTCGGTCCTTGGCGCGAGATTCGAGTGCACGGACTCGGCTTGGACGACGTCGATGCCGGGCGCATCTCGGCCACTCTTGACGACCGTCTCGAGTTGGACTCCACGCCCGAGGGGTTCTCGATCCGTTCGCGCGCCGAGCCCAGAACGGGAGCCGAGGCGCCCGACCTCAGGTGCTACGCGCTGATGAAGGAGAGCATGGAACAGATGAACCTGCGCGGCGCCGAGCTGCTCGACGCCCTCGAAGCCGGAATCGTGCGCGTCGCGGAGCGGACCGCCTCCGGCGACTGGATCGTGAACACCTGGGTCAAGGACGCGATCCTCCAGCTCTTCCGCACGAGCTCGATCGTGCCCAAGGGACTCGAGGGCGAGCCGGGACTGTTCCGCGACAAGCAACCGCTCGACGTGCGCCGCTTCGACGCCGCGTCCAACGTGCGCATCGTCCCCGGCGGTTCGGCCGTGCGACGCGGCGCGCACCTCGGCCCCGGCGTCGTCTGCATGCCGCCGATGTACGTCAACCTCGGCGCCTTCGTCGGCGCGGGCACGATGGTCGACAGCCACGCGCTGATCGGTTCGTGCGCGCAGATCGGCGAGCGCGTCCACGTCTCCGCCGCCGCGCAGATCGGCGGCGTCCTCGAACCGCCCGGCGCGCGGCCCGTGATCATCGAAGACGGCGCCTTCATCGGCGGCGGCGCGGGGATCTACGAGGGCGTCCTGATCCGCCGCGGCGCGGTGATCGCCGGCGGCCTGCAGCTCACCGCCTCGACCCCCGTCTTCGACCTCGTCCACGAACGCGAGCTGCGCGGCACCCGCGCCGCGCCGCTCGAGATCCCGGCGAACGCGGTCGTGCTACCGGGCACGCGTCCGGTGTCGTCGCAGTGGGGGCGGGAGCGAGGGCTCAATCAGGCTTGCGCGCTGATCGTGAAGTACCGCGACGAGAAGACGGATCAGGGGACTGCGCTGGAGGAGGCGTTGAGGTGAACGACGCAGTTCCGGACCCTCTAGGGGAAGCACGCGAACTACTGCAGCTCACGCGATTCCTCGAAGAGCTGGACAACAGCCTTAGAAGTCCGAGCAGCTCCCATGCTCTGGACGCGGATCTCTGGCGAGAGTCTCCTGGCTACCGCACCAACCGAATGCTGGGCGTGCGCCATTCGGAGGGGAAGTCGACCCGCGAAGACTGTGTCCTCCAGGACACAATGAACCGTCTCGGCTACGACTCCGACGAGAACAAGCAGAGTCCCGACGGCCTCACTCGCCTCTTCGGCTTCGAGTGGCAGAGGATCGACTTGGTCGCGGCGACCAGCCCCGGCAAGTGGCGCGATTGCGTCTGGCAGGGGAGGTATCGCCTCGACCTTGCGCTCGAGGTCGAAAACAATCTTTCGGAGTTCACCCTGCACATGCGGGGGCTGCTGGACACACACGCCTTGCACCGGGTGTGCATCTTCTACACCGAGAACGACGACGAGACCGTGCTGGACACGATGGTCGGCACTGGGACGGGACACATCCAAGCGCGCGAGTGGCGATGGCGCCCAGCGGGTGCGGAGACTTGGATTCCCGACGTGTCCGCGAAGCTGGTCGCGGTCTTCGTTTCCCTGAACGAGCCGCGGGTCGTTGCCGCGTACTCGTGGGACACGAGCAGTCCTGGCGCGCCGCCGGAACTGCTCTGCGAGCCTTCGTCCTCGGTTGCGCCGGGGACTCCTGGTGAGCGTCGCGACGGCAGTTCGGGCTAGAACATGCGTCCTCCGTCACGGTCCGAGGGATCATTCCCGCGCAACCCCGATCAGCGACGCCGAGATGCCGTGCGCGTTGCCGTCTTCCGTTGGTTGCTCGATGGGGGCGACGAGGAAGAAGAGGAGTTCGAGCAAGCAGGTCGTGAAGGGATCGAGGCGGAGGGGAGCCCCTTCCCCACGTCCGTTCCGCAACCGGCTTTCCTCTCGCTCTTCCGGCGCACCGATCCCTCGCCCGCGGTCTTCGCGGCCTTGAGCGGGAGGCCGGACCTCCTGCTTCCGTACAGCGAGGCGCGCGAGAGGGAAGGCGAGTACTTCGATCGGGACGGGGTGCGCGGCACCGTGCTCATCGTGAACTACATCGAGTGGATCGACGAACGGACGGCCGAAACCACGGCGGGCATGCATGCCGGCCCGCTCGCGGCCTACTCGAATCGCCTGCGCGTGAGCGAGGTCGATGGCGAGTGGGTCGTAGAGGACCTCGGACTCGAGTGGATCAGTTGAGCGGGCGTGACGCTACGAGCGTTGCGACACCAAGAACCCCGCCGGCCTGAAGCGCTCCACGCCGCCCTCGCGTTGCTGGATGTCGTGCTTCGCCAGCAAGGCGTCGCAGCGCCGGCGCAGGTCCTCGACGCCCGTCTCGCGCGCCCAGGTGAGCAGGCCGCCGCGGAAGGGGGGGAAGCCCATGCCGAAGACGGTGGCGAGGTCGAGGTCTGCTTCGGTCGCGACGACTTGTTCGTCGAGCGCGCGCGCGGCCTCGTTCAGCATCGCGAGGATGAGGCGGTCGACGATGTCGCCCTCGGAGAGGGTCGCGAGTTCGGTGCTTGAGCGCGCGGCGAGTTGGTCGAGATCGGTCGCCAACTCCTTCGTCGCCTTGCGCCCATGCCCCGAGTGCTTGTAGAAGCCCCCGCCGGTCTTCTTGCCGAGGCGCTTCGCGGCGAGCAGGCCCTCGATCGCGGTCGAGGGCGTCATGCGCACGCCGTATGCTTCGTGCAGCGAGACCGCGGCGTGCGAAGCGATGTCGAGGCCGACCTCGTCGAGCAGCTCGAAGGGGCCCATCGGCATGCCGAAGGCCTTCGCCGCGGCGTCGACGGCTTCGATGGACGCGCCGCCCGCGTACATGCGCAGCGCCTCGTCGAGGTAGGGGCCGAGCAAGCGGTTGACGAGGAAGCCCGCGACGTCCTTCACGACGACCGGCGTCTTGCCCATGCGCAGGGCGAGCGCGGCGACGCGCGCGACGGTCTCGTCGGACGTCTGCGCACCGCGGATGATCTCGACCAGCGGCATCTTCCGCACCGGGTTGAAGAAGTGCATGCCCGCGCAGCGCGACGGATTCGGCGTGTTCGCGAAGATCTCGTCGACCGAGAGGCTCGAGGTGTTCGTGAGCAACAGCGCATCGCTCGGAAGCTTCTCGGCGAGCTCGCCGAAGACGGCGTGCTTGACGTCCATGCGCTCGGCGACGGCCTCGATCGCGACGTCCGCTTGCGAGACGCCGACCAAGCCGCGCGTCGGATCGAGTTGATCGATCGCGCGATCGTGCTCGAAGCGCTGCATGCGGCGGCGCTTCAGCTTCTTGGAGAGCTCTTGTTGGTGCACGACGAGCGCCGTGTCGAGCGACTCGTCCGAGAGGTCGGAGAGGCGCACGTGCACGCCCTTCTCCGCCATCACCGAAGCGATCGCGCCGCCCATCACGCCGGCGCCGACGACGACGCCGCGTTCGACGGACGCCGGCTTGGAACCGTCCGGCAGCTTGGCGAGCTTCTTCGCGCCTTCCATGCCGTGGAAGACGCCGATCAGGTGCTTGCAGACCGAGCCGATGGCGAGCGTCGCGGCGGCCTCGCGTTCGGCGCGGAAGCTGTCTTGCGCCTTGCGGTTCGTCGACTTGACGACGACGTCGAGCGCCTCGAGCGCGGCGGGGTAGCGCCCGCCGGTCGCCTTCATCACGCCGTCGCGCGCCTTGTTGCCGATCACGTAGAGCGCGAGCGGGTTGCGGTCGATCAGCCAGCGCCACACGCCGCGCGAGCGCCGCTTGCACGGCTTGCGTCCGAGCGCGACGTCGGCCGCGACCTCCATCAAGCGCTCGGGCGGAACGATGCGGTCGACGTAGCCGCCGCGGTACGCGCGTTCGGCGTCGAGCAGCTTGCCGTTCAGGATCATGTCGAGCGCGGACGGCACGCCGACGCGCTTCGGCAAGCGCGTGCATCCGCCCCAAGCGGGCAGGATGCCGAGCTTCACTTCGGGCAGGCCGATGCGCGACTTCGGGTCGCGCGCGAGCACGATGCGTTCGCAGGCGAGCGAGAGCTCGTACGCTCCGCCAGGCACCGGGCCTCCGACGGCGGCAACGGTGCGCACGGGCAAGCCTTGTCGCTTGGGCAGCGCCGCGATGCGGCTGTAGATGTCTTGTCCGGCCGCGATCAAGCGCGAGACGAGCGCCGGGTCGGTGACTTCCGCCATCGCGTCGACGTCCGCGCCGACGGCGAAGTTCAGCGGGTCGCGGCCGGTGAAGATCAGCGCGCGCAGGTCGCGCTGGTCCTCGAGCTTCGACAGCGCTTGATCGAGGTCGCGCAGGAGCGGCAGGTCGAGCACCGTCGCCGAGCGATGCGGCGCGTCGAGCACGATCACCGCGAGGCCCGGTTCGGGCCGTTCGATGCGCACGCACTTGCCGGGCGCCGGAGCGTCCGCGGGCATCGGGAGTCCGTCGAAGAGGCTCATGCCGCGTTCCTTTCGAGCACCACGGCCCCGCCTTGACCGCCGCCGATGCAGAGCGTCGCGAGCCCGAGCGTCGCGTCGGACACCGCCAGCTCGTGCGCCGTCGTGAGCAACAGGCGCGCGCCGGTCGCGCCGACCGGGTGACCGATCGCGATCGCGCCGCCGTTCATGTTCGTGCGCGCGAGGTCGAGCTCGCCGAGCGCGGCGGAGCGACCGAGGTGCTTCGTCGCGAAGTCGGTGCTGTCGAACGCGCGCTGGCACGCGATGACTTGCGCCGCGAAGGCTTCGTTCAGCTCGACGACTTCCATGTCGGCGAGCGTGCAGCCGGCGCGCTCGAGCGCGATCGCGGAGGAGTACACCGGACCGAGCCCCATGCGCGACGGGTCGAGACCGGCCCACGCGAAGCTGCGGATCGTCGCGAGCGGTTGCAGGCCGAGCGCCCGCGCGCGGTCCTCCGTCGTGACGATCAACATCGTCGCGCCGTCGGTGATGCCGCACGAGTTGCCGACCGTGACGATGCCGTCCGGCTTGTCGAAGTACGGCTTCAGCTTGCCGAGCGCTTCCATCGACTGCCCGTCGCGGATGCCGTCGTCGGCGGTGAGTGAGCGCGCGCCTTCGCGCGAGCCGAGCGGCAGGTGGGGGAGCAGCTCGGCGTCGAAGCGCCCCGCATCGCGCGCGCGCTCCGCGCGCAGGTGGCTGTTCATCGCGTACTCGTCCGCTTCGGCGCGCGTGATGCCGAAGTCGAGCGCGAGGCGCTCCGCCGTGAGCCCCATGATCATGCCGCAGGTCGGATCCGTGAGGCCTTCCATCAGCGCGACGCGCGGCGCGAGGAAGCTCGGCCGGAACGCGGCCAGCGCTTTGGCCTTCGCGATCGGCGATCTCGCGGCAGCGAGCTTGCCGAAGAGCTTCGTCATCTTGTGCCCGAAGGCCAGCGGGTAGGCCGACATGACCTCGACCCCGCCGCACAAGTAGAGGTCACCGTGCCCCGCGCGGATCTCGGCCACGGCCGAGGTCACCGACTCCATGCCGGACGCGCAGTTGCGCGCCACGGTGCGTGCCGGAACCGCTTGCGGAACACCGGCGCGGATCGCGATCACCCGCGCGACATTGGCCTGGTCGAAGGGCTGCCCGACGCAGCCGAGGATCACCTCGTCGAGCTGCGCCGGATCGATTCCCGTGCGCGCGATCAATTCCCGCGCGACGCGCGCCCCGAGGTGCCCCGCATCCTCCGCCGCGTACGCCCCGCCGGCCTTGGCCTGCGGCGCCCGCAACCCGGCCGCAATGACGATCCGCGGCCCTCCTCGCTGTGCTTGCATCGATTCCATGATCTCCGTCGGTTCCCGAGAGCCGCATCGTCCCGCCCCGGCCCCCGCGAATCAACGCCGACACCCCGGAAGCCGCCGTCATCTGGAGCAACCCTCCACCTGAACACGCGACGAGCCCTGGCAGGCGAGTCGAGCTACCCACTCTTCGTGCGGAAGAGAGAGAGACTCGCGCGAATTCACGAAAGGACCTGCCGGCCGGGGTCGCGCATGGAATCCGCGATTCCTGGGCAGCTCACGCGAAGGCGCGAAAGACCAAGATCCGACCGCAGGCGAACTCGATCCGGGAGAAGCGATCCTAGGGCGGTCAGCCTTGCGCGCCGGAGGCAGCTGGCCATCCGACGGCCTCGCGGCCTGCGGCCGCGTGCGCAGGACTCAGGTTCGTTCGCAGAGACCGGAGGGGAGGCGCGGGAGGCCGAGGCCGGACCAGGGGCAGCGGGACCAGTCGAGGGGGCGGTCGACTTGGAGGCCGGTGCGGTAGCGCAGGACGGAAGTGCCGCGGGAGGCGACGCTCGAGAGGAGCAGTTCGCCGCCGGCGTCGCTCGCGGCGGGTTCGTTGGTGCCCGGTTCCACGAGCTCGAAGTAGCACAGGTCGGGCGAGACGATGAACCCGGGGTCCGCGTCGACGTCGGCCGGCGGCTCGACGAAGAGCGCCCGCGCGAGGCCGTGGGTGAACGCGCGGCAGACGATCGGTTCGGTGGCGCCGAGCGAGGTGAGGGCGTCGGCCGCGCGGCGCTTGTCTTCGGTCGGGATGCCGGTGCCACAAAGCAGGCAGAGTTCGAGGGCGCCGAGGTCGAGGCGGCGCTCGCGCGCGCCTTCGAGCAGCGCGAGCACGTCGGCGGCGGGGCCGGCGAGCGCGGTGGGCGCGAAGTCCTCGACGAGGCCCGGTTCCGAGAGGTCCAGGTCGTGCGCCGTGACCGTCCCGCTCTGCCAGCCGCCCTGCAGGAAGGCCCAGTGTTCGATTCCAGGGCCCGGGCGCGAGAGCGAGAGCAGTCGCTTGCCCGGGCGGTCGAGGCCGAGGAATCCGAAGGCGCGCGCGCCGTGCTCGCCGAGCACTTCGAGGTCGTAGCGCGTGTGTTCCACGAAGAGCCAGTCGTCCTCGACGCGCTCGCGCGTGCGGAAGCAGGGCGCGTAGGTGCGCACGAGCTGTTCCCGCGCGCGCTCGCCGCCGAGCCCCAGCGCCAGCTTGCGTCCGAAGGACCACGCCGCCTTGATCTTCGCCGGCGTCGGCCGCAACAAGAATTCGGCGCGGTGCGCGTCGAGCCCTTGCGCGCGCAGCAGCTCACGCGGCTCGGTCGCAGGCAGCGTCGCGAGGTCGGCCGGCGTGACGCCGCGGCGCGGGTCGAAACCCACGCGCTCGAACAGCGAGCCGTAGTGCTTCGAGAAGGGCGCGAGCTCCTCGCGCACGAAGCGCGTCAGTGCGGCGGACTGCGCGCGGCGCAGCACTTCTTCGTCCGCATTCGCGAAGCGGTTCCAGCGTTGGTCGGGCGGCATGGGGCGCCCAAAACTGCGGGAAGCGTCGGCTCGGCACAAGCCCGGACCCACCGGTCCCGCGCGCTTCGCTCCGAGGAGCCGCGGGGGCGTGGACTTCGCGCGTCGAAGACCATCCAATGGGCCCTCCAGAAAGGACCAGCTTGAGCGACGACACCAAGAGAGAGGGGCCCGTCACCGATCTGCGCATGCCTGGTCGGGGCATCGGGCGGAGGCCGCGCACGGTGCTCGTGCTCGGCGGCGGCGGGATGCGCGGCATGGCCCACATCGGCGTGCTGCGCGCGATGCGCACCCTCGGCATTCAGTACGACGCGATCGTCGGCACCTCGATCGGTTCGCTGGTCGGTGCGATGGCTGCCGGCGGGCGCGAGATCGAGGAGATGGAGAAGATCCTCGAGAAGGTCTCGAAGGAAGACTACTTCCAGCTGAACCTCGTCAAGTTGTTGTTGAAGGGCACGCGCGCGCCGTCGATGTACCGCGGCGAGACCTTCAAGGAACGTTTGAGCGAGATCCTGCCCCAGCGCGGCTTCGACGAGCTCGAAGTGCCGTTCTTCTGCAACGCCGTGCGGCTCGAGAACGGCGGCAACGTGTTCTTCGGCACGCCGGGCTTCGACGACGTTCCGCTCGAGGACGGCGTCTACGCCTCCTGCTCGCTGCCCGGCGTCTTCGAGCCGTACGAGCACGACGGCTTCCACTACATGGACGGCGGCATCGTCGACGCCGTTCCGTTGCGCTTCGCGAAGACGCTCGGCGCCGACCTGATCATCGCCGTCGACCTCTCGATCAAGTCGACCTTCAAGACGCCCGACTACAAGTCGCGCGTGCTGTCGACGATGTACCGCGCCTTCGAGATCGTCGAGGAGGTGCTCGTCGAGCACTCGCTGCACATGCACGTCGACTACCAGACGGTGCTGATCCAGCCCAAGGTCGGTCACCTCTCGCGCTTCGACTTCACGGACGTCGCCGACGTCGTCCGGCGCGGCGAGGACGAAGCGCTGCGCGTGCTGACCTCGCACGCCGCGACGCGCAACCTAGTGCCCGGCGACACGATCATCGAAGGGCTCACCTGCCCCGCGCAGCCGCGCGACTTCGTCAGCATCCACATCGACCCGGCGCGCTGCATCGGCTGCGGCATGTGCGAGATGGTCTGCGAGACCGACGCCTTCTGGGCGGGTGCCGAGCGCGCGACGGTCCGCAAGCTGGCGAACTACGAGTGCACGCGCGACCACGCCTGCGCGCGCAACTGCCCGACGGACGCGATCAGCCTCGGCAACCTCTGATCGATGACCGACTCGTTCGACTCCGGCGAAGGCTTCGTCAAGCTCGGTCGCAGAGAGGCCACGCAGGAGTTCGAGTACGTCGACGAACCGGAACAGCTGCCGGGGCCCAGCACCTTCGGGCAGGTCCTCGACCAAGGCTTGGAGCTGCTCCGCGACAACTTCTTGATGCTGTCGCTCGCCTCGGGCTCCTTGACGCTCCTGACGACCTTCGTCATGCGTGCGGCCTACTTCGCGGGCCCCTCGGCGGACGACGAAATGCCGAAGCTGTTGTGGATGTCGATGGTGATGCTCGCGCTGCTCACGCTGCTCGGGTCGCTGCTGGTGGGTGTGTCGGCGGTGCTCGGCGTCGCAGGATTCCAGGAGGGCTGGGCCAAGCGGCGCGGCTTCGCGGCGTTGCGCGGCGCGAACCTCTGGAGCGGTGCGTTCACGTCACTGCTCGTCGGCCTGATCGTCGCGGCGGGCCTGGTGGTGATCTTCCCACTCGGCTTCTACCTCGGATTCCGACTGACGTACGCGACCACCGCCGCGTGCTACGAACGCGTGGGTCCGCTGCGCGCCGTCGCGCGCTCGTGGGTGCTGACGCGCAAGTCGGACCGGCTTGGTGAGTGGCTGGGACTGCTGGCCTGCGTGACTCTGCTCGCGTCGATCCCGCTGGGCATGGCGAGCGCGATGGCCGACGCGTCCTTGGCACAGGCGATCGGCGACCTCCTCGGCATGGACCTCTCGTCCACCGACTACTTGCTCGAGCCGATCGCGGCCTACCTGATGGGGCTCGGCACGGCGCTCGGCGCGGCGGTGTTCGGACGCTTCCAGCTCGACCTGCTCGCGCGGCGCGAAGGGCTCGATCTGCGCCGCCGCCTCGAAGCGGGCTTCGCCACGGAGCTCGCGCGGTGAGCTTCCTCCAGGATCGCGCGCGGCAGCAGGTCGAGGACGCGCTCACGGGAGGCGGAGCGCAAGGGCTCGACGAGACGAGCCGCGCTTGGATCGAGCGCATCTACGACGGCGGCGGCAAGGCGGACGCCGCGGCACAGGCCCGGGACAGCGTCCAGGAGATCCTGCAGAGCGAGGGCTTCGTCAACGCGAACCGCAACTGGTTCTCCGAGCTGCTCGACGCCTACTTCCGCTGGCGCGATGACGCCTTCCAGCGCGATCCGATCACCTCCGAGGGCGGCGGATCATCGCCCTTCGACTTCCAGGTGCTGCTCTTCGCGCTGATCATCACGGTCGTCGTCGTTCTGATCGCCGTGCTCGTCTCGCGCTACTTCGCGGGTCGGCGCCACGACGTGCGCGTCGGCGGGACCGTGCGCGAGCGCGTCGCGTCGCGCGTCGAGGCGCTGCGGGCCCGCGCCCGCGCGGCGGAAATCGCCGGCGACTGGATCGAAGCGCTGCGGCTCGACTTCTTCGCCCTGGTCGTCGGTCTCGGCGAGCGCGGCGACCTCGACTACCGCGATGCCTGGACGAACCGCGAGCTGCTCGAGCGCGGTATGCCCAGCCGCAAGGTCGAGCAGTCGCTGCGCCCCGTCGTCCACCGGCTCGACGCGCACAGCTTCGGACACCTGCCGAGCGGCCGCGAAGAAGTCGTCGAGTTCCGCGAGTTCTGCGACCGCTTGCTGGAGGGCCGCGTATGAGGCGCAGCGGACTGTGGCAACGGCTCGTCGTCTTCGCGGGTCTGTGCCTGTTCGCGCTCGTCGTCGCGGCGAGCATCGCGGGGTACACGCCGAAGGACGACGGCGGCGCGCTGTCCTCCGAGGACGAAGGGCGCCGCGCGGCGTGGCAGCTGCTGCAGGACGCGGGGCACCGCGTGCTCTCGTGGCAACAGGCGCCGGGCAGCCTCGCGCAGGTCGACGCCTTGCTGCTCGTCGGCGAGGACGTGGTGGAGTCGGAGGCGGCAACTGGTGAGCGCTCCGAGCGCGACCCGCGCAGCGGCGCGCACTACCTGCACTTCATGGAGAGCGGCGGCCGCGCGATCGTCGACGTGCGCGCCGCGGATTGGCTGCGCGACGAGGTCGGGCTCGACGTCGACGAGGACCGCTTCGACGCGCCGACGCCCTTCGCGTCGCTCGAGAGCCGGGCGGGGGAGCCCTTCGACGCGAACCTCGAGAGCTGCCTAGGCCTCCCGCGGACGGTCGACGGCGATCCCGGGACCGTCGTGCTCGCGGGAGCGGAAGGCGAACCCTTCGCGACGCTCTATCCCGTCGGCGACGGCGCGCTGCTGCTCGTCGGCGACACGGACCTCTGGCGCAACTCCGCGATCGGCCAGCGCGACCACGCCTATTTGCTGCTCGCGCTCGTCGGGATGGTCGGCGGCGACCGAACTGTGTTGTTCGACGAGTTCGCGCGCGGCGTGCACTCGCCGCCCGGCTTCCTGAGCATAACCTTCCGCGGACGCGTCGCGCCGCTCGGCTGGACCTTGCTGCTGTGGATCACGCTGTCTGTAACGGCCTCGATCTGGGCCTGGCGCTTCCCGCGCGACCCGCGCACGCGCGACGAGGTGCATCCGTTCCTCCGCGTGCAGTCCGGCGCGCGCCTGCTCGACCGCGCGCGCCGACCAGTCGACGTGGCCGAGAGGCTGCGGGCCGGCGTACTCAAGCGGCTGGCGCGCCGCCTGCACCGCGAGGAGGTGGACGGGCGATCGGAACGACTCCTCGCGCTCTCCGTCGATCGCGCACCGGACGCGGGCTCGAGTGCGCGCTGGAACGAAGTGCTGTCGGGCAAGCTGCCCACGCGGCGCAAGGAACTGAACGACTGGGCGGCCGAGCTGCTCGAGATCGAACGTGCGGTGGAAGCTTCTCTCCGCCGCGAGACCCACGCTGGAGCGGGGCGCAACCCCCGGTAACGACATGGATGAGAACACGCCTCCGCTCGAGGAAGCACCGAACACGCCTCCGCTCGAGGAAGTCCCTCGCATGGGTTGGATCGAAGAGATGCGCGGCGCCGTGGCGCACGCGGTGGTCGGCATGGAGGACGAGCTGCGGGCCTGCTTGGTGGCGGCGCTCGCGGAAGGCCACTGCTTGCTCGAAGGTCCGCCGGGCGTCGCCAAGACGCTGCTCGTGCGCTCGATCGCCGCGGCCCTCGGCGGACGCTACTCGCGGATCCAGTTCACGCCCGACCTGATGCCGAGCGACGTGACCGGAACGGGTATCTACCGGCCCGACAAGGGACAGTTCGAGTTCAAGCCCGGGCCGATCTTCGCGAACGTGCTGCTTTGCGACGAGATCAACCGCGCGCCGGCGAAGACGCAGGCCGCCTTGCTCGAAGCGATGCAGGAGGGCGCGATCACGATCGACGGTGAACGACACGAGCTGCCGCGTCCGTTCCTCGTCTTCGCGACGCAGAACCCGATCGAGCACGAGGGAACCTACCCCTTGCCCGAGGCGCAGCTCGACCGCTTCCTCTTCAAGGTGCTCGTCGGTTACCCCGACGCGGAGGTCGAAGCGCGCCTGCTGCAGGACGTCCACGCCCGCCAATCGACGGCGTCACCGACGGACCTCGGTGTCCAGGCTGTCTGCTCGCCCGACTGCTTGGCCGAGCTGTCCGCCGAGGCGCGCTCGATCGACGTGCGCGAGGACTTGCCCGCCTACGTCGTACAGCTCTTGAACGCCACGCGCTCGCACGCCGCGCTGCAAGTCGGGGCCTCGCCGCGCGCCGGCGTGATGCTGCTGCGCGCCGCGAAGGCGCTGGCGCTCGCCGAAGGACGTGCCTACGTGCTGCCCGACGACATCAAGCGCGTGTTCCTCCCGGCGCTGCGCCACCGCGTGCTGCTCGAGCCCGCCGAGGAAGTCGAAGGCGGATCGACCGACGCCGTCCTGCGCTCGATCCTCGACTCGATCGAGGTACCGCGCTGATCCCGACGCGCCGAACGACGCGGCTGGGCCTCGTGCTCGTGCTGTGCAGCTTGATCGCCGTGCTCGCGCCGGTGGTCGCGCCATTCGTCTGGTTCGCGGACCTCGCGCTGCTGTTCCTGCTCGGCGTCGACTTCCTGATGACGCCGCCGCCGTCCGAGCTCGACGTGCGGCGCCGCATCCCGCGCCGCGCCGGACTGGACCGCGAGTTCGAGCGCGCACTGTGGTTCGGTCCGGGCGTCGCCGACGGGCTCACGATCGCCGTGCAGGAAGAACACGACGCCGAGCTCGAGTGCGCCGACGCGCAGGACGACGACCTTCCGAACGAGGGCGTGCTGCCCGAGCGCAAGCCGCTCGTCATGACGCGCAGATTCCGCGGACGGGTGCGCGGACGCCACGCCTTCGGGAACCTGCGCATTCGCCTGCAAGGCCCGCTCGGCCTGATCTGGCGGCAGTCGTCGATCGAAGCGCGGCAACCGCTCGACGTGGAGCCGGCGATGCTCGGCCTGGACAACGTGTTGCGCCTCGCGGCGAGCGAGCGTTGGTTCGACCTCGGCGTGCGCCGCATGCGACGACGCGGGGGACAGCGCGAGTTCGACGCGCTGCGCGAGTACGTGCCGGGCGATGACCCGCGTCAAGTCGACCACAAGGCCTTCGCCCGGCGCGGGACGCCGATCGTCAAGGACTACATCGAGGAGCGCGGTCAGGAACTGTTGATCCTGGTCGACACCGGTCGACGCATGGGAGCGACGACCTCGGTCGGTTCCGCGCGCGGCTGGAGCAAGCTCGACCACGCGCTCGACGCCGCGCTGCAACTCTCCGCCGTCGCGCTGCAGTCGCAGGACCGCGTCGGCATCGCGCTCTTCGACGAGCGCTTGCACGAGTACCTCCCGGCCGAGAAGGGGATGCGCCACTTCGAGCGCCTGCGCCGCGCCGTCTACGCCGCGCAGCCTTCCGCGCTGGAGAGCGACCTTTCGCGCGCCCTGCGCGAGCTCTCCGGTCTGCACCACCGCCGCGCGCTCGTGCTCGTCCTCTCGGAGGTCGCCGACCCCTACGAAGCGCCGCGCCAACGCGCCGCACTGTCCTCCGGATCGAAGCGACACCGCCTGCTGTTCGCCTCCCTCGACGACCCCGCGATCCGCCGCGCCGCGTCCGGCGTCGACATGGTGCGCCCCTCGGAACGCGTCGCGGCGCTCGCGCTGCGCGAGGAGCGCCGCTTGTCGCTGGCGCACCTGCGCGGCTCGAAGGCACGCATCCTCGACACCCTGCCCGCCGAGTCCGCTCCGGAATTGCTGGCGGCGTGGCTGGACGAACGGCGGCGCTGAGCGCGGGCTCGGGATCGCGCCTTGCGTTCCCGCCGGCCTCCGCCGAACATCGGCGTCCTCGCGTCCGACTGCCCCGGAGGAGCCCCCATGTTCGATCACCGTTTGCTCGCCTGCTCGCTCTTCATCGCGACCCTGCTTTCCGTGGCACAGGACCAGGGAGCGTCGCCGCCGAGCGAGACGCCTGCGCGGCCGACCGGCGACTACGTGGCCTCGCACGAGGAACGCTTGTCCGGCTGGATGACCGTCGAGAGCTTCCATGTGCCGCCCGGTTGTCGCGTGTTCGTCGACGACGACTTCAGCATTCACGCTCGCAAGCGCATCCTGATCGAAGGCGACCTGGTGCTGCGCGACCGCACGCTGAACGACGCGGTAGCAGACGCGCCCGAACTGCACCTGTCGAGCGAGGGCTCGATCTTCCTGCTCGGACCGATCCGCGGCGCGAAGGGGCGCAGCTTCGCCGGGATGGAACTCGCGGAGTGCGTCGGGCAGCGCGGCGGTGACGGTTCGAGTATTTCACTCAGTGCGCCGATCTGCGGCATCTACGGCCGCATCACTGCCGGAGATCCCGGCTCGTCCGGCCCGCTGGCCGACGGCGCCGACGCCGGCTGCATCCACCTTCGCGGAGACGACCCGACGGACGAGCAGCTCCTGGCCGCGGGTCTCGAACCCGAGTTCCTGGTGAGGCCGGAGCCGATCACGGTCGTCGGCAAGGGCGGCAAGGGAGGCGACTCGCTCCCCGGCCGCCGCGGCGGACGCGGTGGGAGCGGCGGAGACATCGTCTGGCTCAAGTGGTCGGGCCCGCGCTGACGTTCGTCGCGGACTCCGACTCAGCGCTCGATCAGCCGACCGAGCGCTCTGCCCGTCGCTGCTTCAGCCACTCGCGCTCGAGCCGGATCTGGTGGCGTTCGGCGGTCGCCAGCAGCGCCAGGCCGAAGACGAAGCCCCCGACGTAGACGGCGGCGTAGGGGTACTTCTCGTCCGGCGCCCAGCCGCGCAGGTACGGCCACACCAGGCAGACGAAGAAGCCGGTCACGACGAGGGTCAGGAAGATCCGTCGCATGTTGCGCAACAAGCGCGGTGGTTCGGAAGCCCACCAGCCGCTGCCGTTCTCGATGCGCTGCAACCGGCGCTGCTCGGCCTCGGGGTTGCCCGGCGTCCAGATCTTCTCGGACGCCCAGGTGTCGACGCGGTTCGTGATCGCCATCAGGACGAAGGCGATCGCGACGAAGGAGAAGAGACCTTGGGCCGGACCGAGCAGGTAGATCGCGCTCGGCAAGCCCACCGCGAGGAAGACGACGAGTGTCCACTCGAGCGTCGCGTGGATCCGCGCGCGCTCCGGGGGGCGTCGACGGAGGCGGGAGCCTTCGAAGTTCTTGCGCCGGACGACGTCGTGGGACTCCTCGTCGAGCGTGAGCGGGGTTCCGGGTAGCGCGGCACGGCGCTCGGCCGCGACCAGCTCGGGGTGGCGTTCGTTGCGGCGCGCCGCGCGCCAGCGGTCGCTGTCCACTTGGATGCGCCGGTTGATCGTGGAGAGCATGGCGGCGCCGCAGATCATCGAGAGCACGGCCAGGATGAACGTGATCTTCATGTAGGCACGCTCGTGCGTCTCATCCACGACCGCCTCGCAGGCGAACGCCAATCCGGCGACGAAGGTCGGGGTGCCGATCAGGACGAGCCAGCGAAGCAGGCGCAGCTTCGGAGCGACCGACGGACGCTCGCGAGCGGCGCGGTGCGCACGGACTTCTTCCGGGTGCGCAGACATCGCAGCGCGCGCTTCCCGCAGCGCCTCCAGGCGGTTCATCACGACGACGACGAGGGCAACGCTCCCGAAGAGGATCGCGAAGGAGTTGAGGAACCCGCGCATCGTCCCGTCGTAGACGTGCACGTAACAGGCGACCCCGACGGCCAGGGTGAACCAGATCAGCCACAGCAGCCCGCGGTCGAGGCCGAAGTGCCGGCGTCGGCTCGCGCGCTGCTCGGGCAGGTCGTCGTCAGTGTGCCGCGCGCCGCTCATGTTCCGCCTGTCGCTCGTCGATCCACTCGCGCTCGCGCTGCAGCTGATCCCGTTCCGCCAGGCCGAGGACCGCGAGGCCGATCAGGAGGCCCGAGACGAAGATGGCCGCGGGCGGGTAGCGGTCCGCGGAGCTCTCGCCGTTCAAGAGCGGCATGACGACGCACGTGATCGCGCCGAGCACGACGAGCGCGATGAAGGCCACGCGCATGTGGCGGAGCACGCGCGGTGGATGCGCAGCCCACCAACCCTTCGAGCGTCGGATGTCGTCGTGGGCGCGGCGTCGGTCGGCCTCGCTCGTGGAGACGCGCAGACCGGGGACCGCGCGGCTCTCGACCAAGTTGATGAGCGCGAGGAGAGCGAGGATGCCGCCCGTGTACACGACGATGCCGCCGGCGTCGAAGAGGGCCAGGGAGAGGGGCAGTCCGATCACTCCGAACACGATCACGCCGACGCCGAGCACGCGCCGCAGACCCGAAGGCGTCTCGCGCTCGCGCGCGTGGTGCGCCGCTCCCCGGCGCTCCTCGAGGTGGAGCGGCGACAGCGCGCGTTCTGGAGGCTCGGCTTGGCGCGCCGCCTGGCGCCCCTCGAGCCAGCGCGTCGAGTCGGCCTGTTGCTTGCGGTCGATCAGCAGCACAAAGGCGACGCCGATCACGATCACGAAGAGGCCGAAGAAGGCCTCGAAGGCGCTGCGGGGATGACGCAGTCGCTCCAGCGCGTGGGGCTGCGACGCCACGTGCACCAAGCCCACCGCGCACATCGCCACGGCGGCGCGGCGAGTCCACACCAGTCCGGCGTTCACCGGCGGCTTCTCGCGCTCGTGCGACGCGTGCGGCGCGGGATGCGGCGCGTCGTCTCCGTCTCCGAAGCGGCGGCGCTCGTGCGCAGTGTTCTCGAACCGACTCGCCACGAAGGCCAGCGCCATGCCGGCGGCGAGGAAGGCGATCAGGCCGTTCGCGACGCCGCCGCGCGTGCCGTCGAAGAAGACGAGCATCCACGCGGCCCCGCCGAAGACGGCGTATGCGAGCAGCGCCTGCTCGGTGCGGGAGAAGCGCAGCCTGGACCGTCGAGTCGACTCGGGGTGTGGGGCTCCGGACATGCCGCCATCCTACCCCCGTGTGAGGAGGGCATTCACGCGGACCTCATCCGCGATCGGCGAGCGCATCAGGCGGGTTCGCGCGGAGCGCCGGAAGCTCGTCGAGGTGCCTGCGGGGGCGCCGGCAGGGCCGGCGGCGGGTCCACCGGCGCGGCGATGTGCGATGCGCGCGGGGCAGTCTCGGTCGCGGCCTCGAGCGGGCCGCCGCCCAGCACCTCGAGCATCCGCGCGGCCAAGGCGTCGCGACCGTAGCGCGGCGCGGCGCGGTGCGCGTTGGTCGCGAGGCTCGAGCGTTCGGCGGGGTCGTCCGCGAGTCGGCGCACGGCCGCGGCGAGGGCGGCGGAGTCCTCCGCGGGGACGCAGAGGCCGCAGTCCGCGTCCTCGAGGATCCGCGACGCTTCACCGGCGGGACCGGCGAACAGGATCGTGCGACCCGATCCCATGGCTTCGAAGATCTTCGACGGGATGACCGTCTCGAAGACGGGCGTGTCCTTGAGGTGCACGAGCGCGACGTCGCAGAGGCTCCACAGCGCCGGCATCGCGTCCTTCGCGACGGGCGCGTGGAAGCTCACGTTGTCGAGTCCGCGTCGCTCGCGCTCGGTGACCAGCTCGCGCTTCGCCGCTCCGTCGCCGACGAACAGGAAGTGGACGTCGTCGCGGTCGCGCAGCGCCTCCGCCGCGTCGAGCACCTTCTCCAGCGCGTGCGCCATGCCGTGCGTGCCGAGGTAACCGATGACGGTGCGTCCTTCCACGCCGTAGCGGCGCGCCGTGTCGGCGTCGCGGTCGCGCGGCACGTACGAGTCGAGGTCGACGCCGTTCGTGACGACGGCGATCTTCGAACCGTCGACGCCGCGCGCGATCAGGTCGTCGCGGAAGGCGTTCGTGACGGCGACGATGCGCCAGGCGCGTCGGTAGAGGAAGAGCTCCACGCGCTCCATCGCGCGCAGGCAGCGGCTTTGGCGCAGCGCGCCGACCGCTTCGATCGAGGCGGGCCATAGGTCGCGCAGCTCGAAGACGAAGCGCTTGCGGCGAAGCGCGGCGACGGCCCAACCCGCGACGGCGGTGAAGAACTGCGGCGAGGTCGCCACGACCACGTCGGGCCGGCGTGGGACGAGCGCGCCGAGGAAGCCCGCCACCATGAACGACAGGTAGTCGAGCGTGCGCAGCAAGGTGCCTCGGTTGGCGCTGATGAAGGTCTTGACGCGGATGACCTGGATCCCGTCCAGCTCCTCGCGCGCGAACCAGCGGTTCCGCCAGCCGTGGTGCAGCTTGCCCGCCGGGAAGTTCGGCGCCCCCGTCACGACCGTCACGCGGTGACCCGCGCGCACCCAGCGCCGCGCGTGCTCGTGCGTGCGCGTCGCGGGAGCGTTCGTCTCCGGCGGGAAGTTGTCGGTCAGGAAGAGGACGTGCATGGGCTCACCAGCTGAGGCGCGTGTGCAGCGTGGGGGACTGCAGCGTCGTGCGCAGGCAGAGGTTGGGCACCGTGCGGCCGAAGCTCGGGTGCCAGGTGCCGTCCTCGCAGCGCAGGCGGCCGCCGGTCTGTTCGAGGCGCACCGCGAGCGGACCGCGACGCAGCTCGGCGCCGGCGCGCTCGATGCGCACGTCGGGGTGCACGTGCAGGGCGCAGCGCGCGCTCGTGTACTCGCCCGCGAGGCGGTCGACGATCGAGAGCGAGCCGTCGTCGAGTCGCCACTCGCGCGAGTGGCGAACGCGACCGGGCAGGCGCTCGTAGCCGTCGTGCGAACAGCGCACGGTCAGGACGCGCGCCTCGTCGGTGATCGAGAGGTCGAAGGGCTTGGCGCGGCGCGCGACGCGGAAGCCGCTCCAGACCTCGGAGCTGTCCGCCCCGTCCACCTCGACCGTGTTGTGCGCGGCGGTACCGCGCTGGCGCACGCGCTCGGCGCTCTCGCCGTACAGCGAGGTCCCCGAGTTCACGAACCAGCGCTCGCCGAAGAAGGAGGCCTCGAAGGACAGCGTGTCCGCGTGCGCGTGGCCGAGCAGGTAGCGCGGTCCCAGCTCGCCGACGTCGCAGATCACGAAGGCTGCGCCGCTCTGGAGCCGCACGTAGCCGGACTCAGCGAGCTCGATCACGCCGTCGCCGGGCGCGATGCCGGGGCCGAACTCGAGCCGACGCGCGTAGGCCTCGAGCTCGCTCGACTCGGGCGCCATGCCGAAGGCCGCGTCGTTGAAGAAGGGGATCGCGCCGTCGGGGTGCAGCATCGCGCGCATCCAGCGCCGCATGCGGCCGATCGTCTCGTTCAGCTCGTCGGGCAGCCCGCGGCGCCGCGCGGGGAGCGCGTGCTCGAGCCCGCGGATCAGGTTCGAGAGGTCGAGCAGGTCCTCGAGGAACAGGCAGTGGTACATCGGGCTGCGCTCGAAGTGTCCGCCGTCCGCGAGCACTTGTTCGCGCAGCTCGCGCGCGACGAGCTCGGTGCCGCGCTGCAGCCAAGCGTCTGCCTCGCGACCCTCGAAGAACAGGCCCGCGAAGACGATCGCCTTCGCGTTCGCGAACAGGTGGTTGCCGAGCAAGTGGTGCTCGAGGCTGTCGCGCAGGTAGCGCGTCTGCACCGCGAGGCTGTGCACGGCTTCCGGCGAGATGCGACCGCCGGTGAGCGCCCACTGGATCCAGCGCACGACGCGGATCGACAGCGGATAGGGCTCCCAGCCGTTGCCCTCACCGGGCGGGTTCTCCTGGATCCAGCGCCCGATCCAGCGATCGTGCCACGCCGCGCGCTCCGCCGCGTCCTCGGCGACGAGGTCGTCGTGGTAGTGCAGCTGGTAGAGCCAGAGCTTCGACTCGCGTGCGTCGTTCCAATCGTCCGCGCCGGCGATCTCGCGCTCGCGTCCGAGGAGCCGCACGCGATCGCGACCGACGAGCGAGCGTTCGCGGCGCGGTCCCACGGTCCAGTTCACGTCGGCGCGGCGCCGCGGCGCGGGCGACGCGTCGATGCGCGGCTTGTGGACGACCCGCCACAAGCGTCCGATGATCTGCGTCGGGCGCAGCGTCGGGATCGTGCGGGCGTAGAGCAGCGCGCGGTTCACGCGGCCCTCCGATTCCGCGCCGGGCGCGCGGGCTTCTCGAGCTCGACGACCATCAACACGCGCCAGCGCGCGAGGAACGGCAGCAGGTTCACGGCGCGCTCGTACAGCGTCCCGACCGAGTAGGTCAGCGCGTTCCAGCGCAAGTACTCCGGACGACCTTCGATCAGCTCGACGCGCTTCACTGTGAGACCCGCGCCCTCGGCCCAGCGACGAACGTCGGCGGGCGTGTTCGCGAGGTAGCGCGTCGGGAAGGTGTCGGCCTCGTCGCGACCGCGCAGCCGGTTCACGAACTGGTGGAAGCGCGTGGAGGTGAGGCGCGCGATGGTCGGCATGTAGTGCCGCTTGTTCGGCGTCTTGGCGATGAAGCGGCCGCCGGGACGCAGCACGCGCGCGACCTCGCGGAAGACCTCGCGCGGGCGCTCGAGGTGCTCGAGTACGTTGTCCGCGACGACCACGTCGAAGCACTCGTCGGCGTACGGGATCACCTCGCCGCGGCCGATGCGGCCCTCGTCGAGGTGCGGATTCGCCATCACGCGCTCGTCGACGTCGATGCCGCACACGCTGGCGACGAGGCCCTTGAAGTTCATCTCCGCGACGCGACCCGCCCCGGCGCCGAGGTCGAGCAGGTCGTGGTCGTCGTCGATGCTCTCGAGGATCCGCTCTCGCAGGATCCGGTCGTCCCAGCGCTCTCCGTGCGCGGGGTAGAGGGTGCGGTCCATCCACTTGACGAGGCTCATCGTGGTTCCTCAGGCAGCGAGCGCGTCGGGGTCGCTCAGCACTTCACGGACGTCGGACTCCGACCAGCGCAGCAAGCGGCCGTGACGGCCGCGGATCGACTGCGCGGTGGCGAACAAGTAGGGGAGGCGGCTGTCGCCGGCGGCGAGCAGCAGGGTCGGGTATTGCAGGTAGCCGCGGCGGTCGTCGAGCAGCGCGAGGTCGCGCTCGAAGCGTGCCACCGGGCGCCAGTCGAAGCCGTCGAGGCTCGCGAACAGCGCGACGCGCGCGTCGGTGTTCACGGAGCTCTTCTCGACGGCGGTCGAGAGGTAGTGCATGCCGCGACTCGAGGCGGCGGCGAAGCAGCTGCCGGGCAGCGATGCGAGCGCGTCGAGGCGACCCGTGCGCGGATCGAAGAACTGCACGTGGTTGCGTTCTTGTGGCGTGTCCGTTGGCAGCACGAGGCCCTCGGGCGTGCAGAGGATCGACACCCCGCGTGCGCGCTGTTCGCCGCGCAGGACCGGCTCGAGCGTCTCGAACTCGTCGTCGGTCCACCACAGGCCGACTTCGGGGCCGTCGTCTCCGGTCAGCACCCACATGCCTCCGCGGTGCGGATCGGCGTGGATGCCGTGGACGTGGCGGATGCTGCCCGCGGGGAAGGAGCGCGCGACGTCGAAGCGTCGTCCGTCCTCCGAGACGTAGACGTGCACTTCGGCGCGCTCGGCGTTGTTCCAGTACTCGCCGAACCACACGCGGCCGGAAGCGCTGCGGCAGAGGTTCAGCGGGCGCGTGCCGCGCGTGACGGGGTGCGAAGTCGTGAACTCGGTCGCGCCCGCCGCGAGGTGCAGCAACCGGCCGCGCACGATCGCCGCGAAGGCGCCGCCGCCGAGCGGGAGCAAGCCGTGGAAGCCGGTGCGGAAGAAGCGGCGCGTCAGCGAGCTCGACGACATCAAGCGCTCGGCGGCGCCGGCCCGGACCTTCGCGAGCGGCGCGAAGTTCAGGCCGCCGTCGAGCGAGTGCTCGAGCGTGAAGCCGCGCGCGGCGTACAATACGTCGCCTTCCGCGGCGAGCACGCGGCGCTCTCCGAGGTCGCGAGGGGTGAGGTGGTGCTCCATCCGGTTCGCGGCGTATTCGTGGTCGTGCACGGCTCAGGCCCTCCCCAGCGCGCGGCGCAGGTCGAAGGCCGCGGCGGCGAAGAGGCGCAAGAGAGGCGCGCAGTGCAGCGCCACTTGCTCGGGGAAACGCAGCGCGGCGCGACCCTGGTCCTCGACGTACCCGAGCTCGCGGAAGCACTCCCGCGCCACGCGCTCGGTCATGCGCACCTGGAAGGCGGACAGCCCCGTGCGCCACTTCTCCATGTTGTTCGTCAGCAGCGGGCCGAGCGTCTCCTTCTTCCACGCGAGCTCGCGCTGGTCGACGAGTTGCTTGGCGGACTCGCCGAACTCGAGCATGCGCGCGTCGAACTCGAGGTCGACGTGCTCGCAGATGCGCCGCAGCACGGCGTCCGGATCGGCGATCAGCTGTTCGTAGCGCACCTCGAGGTACGCTTCGCCGAACAGGCGCCGGCCGAGCTTGCGCCCGCGGCGCAGCTGTTCCTTGCAGATCATCACGTGCGCCCACCACGGACGACCGGCGCTCCACGCCGCCTTCGTGCGCGAGAGCAATACGTCGCGCGGATCGCGGATGACGTGCACGACGCGCGCCGCGGGGAACTCGCGCTTCCAGGCGGCGAGGTGGTCGAGGCTGCGCGGGTCCTTGTCGCCGATGCGCGTCTTGCCGGACCTCGCGGCGACGCGCTGCAGCAAGCGACGGAAGACGCGCGCGGTGTCCAGGCCGCGCCCGCTCTCGGGCTGCAGCAGGACGGCCGCGTCGAGCCCGGCGCGCGCGAAGTCGGCGTCCGAGAAGAGCGCCGCCTGCAGCGCGTTGGTCCCGAGCCGCTGGTAGCGACGACGGACGCCCGCATCCGCGACGTAGCGCCGGAAGAAGTGCGTCTCGGGCGGGAAGCACAGCTCGGGGTGCGCGTTGAGCATGCTCTGGAGCAAGCTCGTGCCCGAGCGTCCCACGCCGCAGACCACCACGGGGCGCTGCACGTCGACTGTGATGGTCTCCGTGGTCGTCATGCCGCCGCGTGCGTCCTCGGGCGCAGGTCGTCGAGTTCCGGCAGGAGGTCGGAGACGGGGTTCTCGAGGTACAGCCCGTGCCACAGCACGAAGTTGAAGAGGCTGAACCAAAGGCGGTCGCCGCCCTCCGCGAGCAGCGAGGCGAGCGCGCGGGTCTCGAACAAGCCGGTGCGGTCGGCGAAGGCGGTCAGTGCGGGCAGCGCGCGTTGGCCGAAGGAACCGAGCTTCCACTCCTTGACGGGCGCCTGGAACCCGCGCTTGCGGGCGCGGACGAACGCGCGCGGCAGCTTGCGCTCGGCGACGCGCTTGAAGAGAGCCTTCGGTTCCTTGCCGACGCCGCCGCGCCACGCGGCGGGCAGACCGAAGGTCACCTCGGCGACGCGGTGGTCGAGGAACGGCACGCGGCCTTCGACGCCGAAGGCCATGCCCATCTTGTCGAGCCGCGGCAGCATCAGCTGCGGCAGGCGGAAGCGCAGGTCGACGTAGCTCATCCACGCCGTGAGGTCGTCGGCATCGCGTCGCGCCAGGAAATCCGCGCGCAGCGGCGCGATCACCTCCGCGTAGGTGTCCGCGTCGCCCGCGCCGACGGCGGGGCCGATCAAGCGCGACTTCGCCGACTCGCCGAAGTCGAGGGCGCCGCCCTGGAACAGCGGTTCGCCGCTGGCCGCGCGGCGTAGCACTTCGCGCTCGGGAGCGAGCCAGGAGAGGAACGGGCTGCACGCGGCCCGCGCGCCACGGCGCAGCATGCGACCGGGCACGTCGGGGACGCGCCGGTTCCAGCGCTCCGCGTCGCGCAGCCGGATCCAGTTGCTGTAGCCGACGAACAGCTCGTCGGCGCCCTCTCCCGCGAGGATCACGGGGACGCTTTCCGAACGCGCCGCGCGCGACAGCGCGTAGACGGAGGTGCAGACCGGTGCCGCGATCGGTTCGTCCTGGTGCCAGGCGACGCGCGCCAAGGCGTCGGCGTAGTCCTCGGGGCCAAGGGCGACCTCGTGGTGGATGGCGCGCGCGGACCGCGCACGCGACAGCGCCGCGCTGCCCTCGTCGTAGTACGCCTGGCCGGGATAGGTGAGCGTGAAGGTCGACGGTCGGCTGCGCCGCTCGGCGAGGCACTCGAGCAAGTACGCGGAGTCGACGCCGCCCGACAGGAACAGTCCGACCGGCACGTCGGCGAGCGAGCGCAGGTCGACCGACGAAGCGAGCAGTTCTTCCAGGCGGTCGTGGGCCGCGGCCTCCGTGGGCGGGGGAGTCGCGGCGTTGTCGAGCACGTCCCACCAGCGGCGGCGACGCGTCGAACCATCCGCGAGGTTGAGCTCGAGCAACTCACCGGCGCCGAGCTGTTCCACGCCCTCGAACAAGGTCGCGGGCGCGGGGACGGCGCGGAACGAGAGGTAGTGGCGGAAGCTGCGGTGGTCGAGCCGTGCGTCGAGCGCGGGGTGCGTGAACAACGCCTTGGCCTCGGACGCGAAGGCGAGCCCGCCGCCGGGCAGGGCGGCGTGGTAGAGCGGCTTGATGCCCAGGCGGTCGCGGACCAACCAGAGGCGATGCGCCGCGCGCTCGGTGTACGCGAACGCGAACATCCCGTTCAGGCGCTCGAGCGCCGCGTCGACGCCCCAGTGCCGCAGCGCGTGCAGCAGCACCTCGGTGTCCGAGTGGTCGGTGACGAAGCGCACGCCGGCGGCTTCGAGCTCGAGGCGCAGCTCGGCGTGGTTGTAGATCTCGCCGTTGAAGCACAGCGTCGCCGCGCCGTCCGCGGTGCTCATGGGCTGCGCGGCGTCGGCCGTGAGGTCCACGATCGAGAGGCGCACGTGCGAGAAGCCGAGCCGCGCGTCGGGCGCGATCCACGCGCCTTCGCCGTCGGGGCCGCGGTGCGCCTGCGCGCGCGCCATGCGCAACAAGTCTTCGCGCCGCACGCCTCCGCGCGGGTCGAAGCTGCCGGAGATGCCGCACATCAGGCGACCTCCCGGTGCTCGGTCCGCGTCGAACGCAGCTCGGGGGCGCGACCGACCAGCTCGTCGAGCCAGCGCTCGAGCCGCGCTTGCCACGCCGCGTGTCTGTAGCGATCGCCCGTGTCGCGCGCGCGCAGCGCGAGCTTCTCGCGCAGCTCCTCCGAGCGCTCGAGCACGCGCATCGCCTGCGCGAGCGACTCCGTCGAACCGACCTCGACGAGCAAGCCGTCGACGCCGTCCTCGATCATCTCGTGCGCTGCGGGCCACCGGCTCGCGATCACGGGCAGGCCGGCCTGCATCGCCTCGAGCACGACGCCGGGCATCCCCTCCGTCGTGTAGCGCGTGGGGAAGAGCAGCACGTCGTGCCGCGCGAGCAGTCCCGGTACGGCTTCCGGTTCGACCGAGCCGTGCCAGTTCGCGCGCGGGTGCGCGTCGAAGATCGCTTCGCAGGCGCCGGGCATCAGCGGTCCGTAGAACTCCACCGTCGCCGCGGTCTCGAGGCGGTCGGACGCTTCGAGCGCGTGGAGGAAGCCCTTCTCGTGCCAGATCTGTCCGAGGAAGAGGAAGCGCAGGCCGCGGCCTTCCTCGCGCGGAACGCGCGGCGTCTCGGGCAGGTCGCGCGTATTCGGATAGCGCTCGACGCGGTCCGCGTCGCGGAAGCGCTCGCGCAGGCCGTCGGTCTCGACGAGCAGCTTGTCGCAGCGCAGCACCGTCCGTCGGAGCAGTGTGCGCCGCAACCCGGACGCGGCGTCGAAGCGCTGCGCGAAGTCTCCGCCGAACAAGCGCACGACGAGCGGTGTTCGGCGCAGGCGGCAGAGCGCCCAGACGAAAGGACCCGAGGCGATCAGGCCGCGCGAGGACACGTTGAACAGGACGACGTCCTGGCGCGGACACTCGCGCCAGAGCCTCGCCAGCACGCGGACGAAGGCGGCGGCGTCGAGCAGTCGTCGCAGCGCTGCGCGCTTGCCGCGCAACGGCCGCGAAGTGTTCACGACCGTCGTCTCGAAGCGCGGCGAGCGCTCGAACCCGGCGACGAGCTCGGCGAACAAGACCTTGGTCCCGCCGATCACGTCCTCCGCGATCGGCAGCGGACCGACGAGCAGCAAGCGCGTGGGGGGAGCGAGCGTCGCGGGCTTCAACTCGGCTCTCCTTGAGCGCGCGGCGCGACGCGGCGGACGGCATGCGTCGAGCGCCCCGTCCCCGTCCAGATCAAGTGCGCGGCGACGAGCGCGCAGAGCGCGGGCAGGGTCACCGACAGCGTCTGCTTCAAGAAGGTCGCCAGTTCGTAGCGGTGGAGGATCGCGACGTGCGAGCTGTAGTAGGGTGTGAGCATCGCAAGCAGGCTCCACGGTCGGCGTGCGTTCGCGCGGTCCCACAGCGCGTGCAAGAGTCCCGCGACCGCGCCGAGCAGCGCGGCGCCCAGCCCGGCGCCGAAGTTCCACCACGCTTCCGCGAGGTGCGAGAAGGCCGCGCCGCCGCCACGCGCCGCCATCGCCGGGTAGTTCTCAGCGACGAAGTCGAGCGCGAGCGTGTTCGGCCGCTGCGGCGCGATGGACTTGGGGACGAGCGTGGCCGGCGCCGCGAGGTAGCTGCTGCCACCGAGCGCGCCCGCGTCCTCGGTCTGCATCAGCTCGAGCGAGGTGAAGACGGGGTGCGAGAGTTCCGAGCCGCCGATCAGCGCGCCCAGCGCGGTTCCGCGCGCGTCGCTGAGCTCCGCCAGCGCACCGAGCGACTGGTCGAGGCCTTCCTTCCAGGTCGCGCGCACGATGCTGAACGCCTCGACGGACGCGTACAGCGCCAGGCAGCCGACGACGAGTAGAGGGCGGATGCGCCGCAGCTCCAGTCCGCTGCGCCGGCAGTGGATCGCCGCGTAGCCGAGCGCGACGATCACCGCGTTGGTGCGCTGCGCGATGACGGCGACGGACCAGGCCACGATGCAGAGCGCGACGAGGCGGTACGCGCGCTTCGCGACGCGACCGAGCTGCTCCGACGCTTCCGCCCAGAAGCAGCCGACGATCGCGAGGTGCAGTCCGAGCACCAAGGGCCCGAGCCCGTCGGACAGCTGGTACTTCAGCGCGAAGTTGTCGCGGTCCATCAGCGAGCCGAGGCCGACCTGGACGACGTAGAGGCCGTAGAGCGCGAGGCCCGACGCGACGAGTCCGAAGGGCACGAGGCGCTCGCGGTGATGCAGGTACGCAGAGCTCGGTTCAGTGGTCCGTTCGTACGTCTTCGCCGCGCGACCGGCGCGTCCGCGGAACAGCAGGAAGCTCGCGAGCAGCGCGATCGCGTAGATGAGGAACTCGATCTGCACGTCGACGATCAGCTCCGGCGGCGCGTCGATCGCATGCCGCCAAGAGCGCGTCTCGATCCAGATCGAGAGCACCGGGTAGAAGCTGCCGATCAGCCCCGTGGTGACGATGGCGAGCGTCATGGGGTGCAGCGGCGAGCGGCGTCGCAGCAGCACGACGCCGAGTCCGCAGACGAACCACAGCAGCGCGGCGAGCATGAGGCGTTGCGTCTCCATGGCGCTAGAGCGCGAGCCCTCCCGTGCGGTACCAGGCGAGCGCGAAGAGCGCGGCGGCCATCGCCGCGGCGCAGGCGAGGCGCGCGGTGGGGCGGTGCTCGAGCCCTAGGCTGCGGCGCTCGCCGAGCAGCAGCAGGCACTCGGCGGCGCGTGCGGCGAGGTAGGTCGCGACCGCGCCCGGCGCGCCGAAGCGCGGGATCGCGATCACGCCGACGACGAGCATCACGAACGCGCCGGTGCCGTAGGCGCGGCGCTGGCTCGCGAAGTCGCCGCGCGCGCGCTGCCACGGCGTGAACAGGAAGCCGAAGTGCGCGAGGAATACGCCCGGCAGCATCCACGCGAAGAGCGGGGCGGCCGGGGCGAAGTCGGGGCCGAGAACGACGCGCACCAGGTCCTCGTGGAAGGCGATCATCAGGGCCAGGCCGACGAAGTACGCGACCGCGACCTTCGAGGCGAAGTCGAGGAAGCAGTGCGCCGCGGCTTCGCGTCCTTCGACCTGGATCGCGCGGCTGAGCTGCGGGTAGAGCGTCGCGCCCAGCGCCGTGCTGATCACGTGCACCTTCACGGCGAGGTCGTACTGGCCCATGTACGCGCCGCTCGTCGTCGCGTCCGTCGCGCGGCGCTCGAGGATCAGCTTGTCAGCCGATCCGAGCACGAGCACCGAGAGACCGTGTCCGAGCAAGTCGCGCACTTCGCGCACGAGGCGCGACCACGCCGCGCGGTCGAAGCCGACGCCGGGCAGCGCACGCACCGGTTCGCCCAGGCCGCCGAGCAGCGCGCGGTAGGTGACGAGGATGCCGAGGTTCGCGGTGGGGAAACACCAGAGCCAGGTCCACCCGGCGGGCTGCAAGCTGGTGACGAGCACGGCGCCGAGCGTCGCCGCGGCCCAACCGAGGTTGCGCACGGCCGTCGCCGTTCCGACGCGTCCGCGCGCCGAGAGCAGCGCGAACTCGCGCGAGGCTCCCGCGAAGCACAGCGCGCCGACGCCGATCGGCAGCGCCGCGCTCGCTCCCAGTCCGAGCGTCGCGACGAGCGTCGCGAGGCCTGCGACGAGCAGCAGGTCGACCGTCCACAGCGTGGAGAGCTCCTCCCGGTCGACTTCGCCGCGCGCGAAGCTGCGCACGAAGCGCGGGCGCACAACGTCGAGCTGGCTCGCGAGCCCGAGGATCGCGATCGCGAGCGAGAAGTTCGCGTAGCGACCGGGGCCGAGGTTGCGCGCGAGCAGGGGGAGCGCGGCCATCCCGACCGCGGCCAGCAGCGCTTGGCTGCCGAGCTGGCCTCCGAGGCTGCGCACCAAGTGCCCCGCGCGCCGCGCGTCGGACGAATCGGTTCCGGGCAGCGCGCAGGAGCGCTCGCCGGCGTCGGGCAGAAGTGTGCGATGAGGGATGGACATGCGTCGACGCGTCCTCCCTCCGCGCCGGGGGGGCGGTGAGGAGAGGGCGCTGGCTCGTCTTCCTGCTTCGTCGTCTCCCGCCGGGACCCTTAGGAGAGAGGTGCATCCGCGGCCCCGCGGTCCCGCTTCCGGACCGGTCTCGGGAACGAACGGTCAGTCCCGTATCGACGCAGTTTTCGGCCTCCAGCAGGCCCCCCGGAAACCTCGATAGAGGGCCTCGAAGCGGAATCCGACCGGCATACCGCGACCCGAGCCTTCAGCATGACCCCTGTCCGATCCAGCGCGCCGGCCGAGGCGCTGCTCCAGCCCGCGCCTTCGCCGCGCGCCGCCACCGTCACGCAAACGGTCTCCGCGCCGCATCCGGTCAAGCTCGACCAGATCGAGCAACTGCGCCGCGCCGTGGCCGCGGTCGACTGGGATGCGATCTCGCCGACCGGTATGTATGCACGCTACGGACGTCGAGCGCTCGACGTCGCTACGGTGTTCGCGCTGCTGCCGCTCGCGGCGATCCCGGCTGCCTGCGTCGTGCTCGCGAACCTCTTCATCTTCCGCGACCCGCGCAAGGTGTTCTTCACGCAGGAGCGCGTCGGTTACCGCGGCGAGGTCTTCCGCATGTACAAGTTCCGCACGATGCGGGACGCGCGCCGCGGTGCGCTGCACTCCTGGTCGAGTGGCGGCGACCGCCTGCGCGTGACGCGCTTCGGCCGCTTCCTGCGCAACGCGCACCTCGACGAGCTGCCGCAGCTCGTGAACATCCTGCGCGGCGAGATGGGCATCATCGGTCCGCGACCGGAGATGGTCGAGATCGAGGCCTGGGCCGCGCGCGAGGTGCCGGCCTTCGTCGAGCGCCTGCGCATCCGCCCCGGCGTCACCGGCTGGGCGCAGATCACGCAGGGCTACACCGGGCGTTGCCGCGAGGCTTACGCCGCGAAGCTCGCCGCGAACGAAGCGGTGACCTGCCGCCCGAGCTTGCGCCGAGATGTCGAGATCCTGGCGCGCACCGCGCTGTGGATGCTGCGCGGCAAGGGTTGGGAGTGGAAGCTGCAGGGCAGCCCGCGCCCGCGCCGCAGCGCGTGAGTCACCCGCGGCGCGCGAGCGCCAGCAGCGAGTGCCCGAACGGCAGGTCGCAGCGGCGGTTGACGTGCCGTTCCGCCGCGAAGGCGCGGTAGCAGAGCCCGTTCAGCGGTCCGCGCGGGACGAGGCTGAGGTTGGTGTGCTCCGGGTCCGCGCCCAGCAGGCCGGCGCGCTCGAGCGCCTTGATGCCGAGCACGGTCGGCGCGATCAGCGGGAACAACAGCGCGTTCGTGTAGGTCACGCGCTCGACGCGCAGGCCGGAGGCCTCGATCGTGCGCGTTAGGGCGCGCTTCGAGTAGCGGCGCTGGTGGTGCGAGACGCGGTCGTTGTTGCTGTAGAGCCACTGGTGCGCGGGCACCGAGAGCGCGCAGAGGCCGTCCGGCGCGAGCACGCGACGCACTTCGCGCAGGGCGCCGACGTCGTCGGAGAGGTGCTCGATCACGTCGAAGGCCGTCACCAGCTCGCAGGACCCGTCGGCCAGCGGGAGTCGGTTCGCCGAGCCCACGACGAGCTGCGCTCCACCGCGTCCGCGCGCGATCCGCGCGATCTGTTCGTCGCGCTCGAGCGCGACGACGCGGTCCGCGAGCTCGCCGAGCGCGGCAAGCCAACCGCCCGCGCCCGCGCCCAGGTCGAGCGCGAGGCGGGGCCGCGTGCGCAGCGCACGCCGCAGCACGTCGAGGTAGACGACGCGGCGCCCGCGGAACCACCAGTGATCGCGCTCGAGCGCCACGAACTGGTCGAAGGCGTGCGCGTGCATCAGCGCGGCCGCGCCGTGACGATCAGCTCGTCGAACAGATTGACGTACAGCGCGCGATCCGCGGGCAGCAAGCGGTGCAGCGCGCGCGACAGCGCGGGGGAGACGCGGGCGGCGCGCTCGGCGACGAAGGAACCGCGCACGTGCTTGCCCGCAAGTCCGCGCCGGCGCTCGACGATCTCGAAGCCCGACTCGCGGAGCGCGCGCTTCAGCGTGTCCGCGTGGAAGTGGTGGAGGTGCTCCGCGTGCTTGTAGTGGTGCCAGCGACGGCCGAAGACGCGCGCGGCGAACGAGCGCACGTCCTGCGTCTCGAGCACGAGCAGCCCGTCGGGCCGTAGCCACTCGCGCGCCGACTTCAGGCAGGCGACGGGATCGGGGAGGTGTTCCAGCACGTCCCACAGCGTGATCAGGTCGTAGTGCGCGTCCGGCAGCCGCAGCAGCTCGATCGGGACCTGCAGGATTGCGTCGTCCCCGAGGCGCTCGCGCGCGGCGGCGGCCATCGCGGTGGGCTCGACGCCTTGTACCTGCCAACCGACCTCGCGCAGCACGGCGAGGAAGGCGCCGTCGGCGCAGCCCAGGTCGAGCGCGCGGCCGGTGCGCGGCGCGTGACGGCGGATGCCGCGCCAGCGTCGGCGGAAGGTGCGCTCGTGCAGCGCGCGGTCGGCGAGGTAGTCGGCGTAACCCCGCTCGCGCGGACGCGCCGAGTGCCAGTAGTCGGCGTCGTAGACCGCGGACAGCAGCAACTCGGCGGTCATGCGCGGCGTGACGTAGGTCAGGTCGCACTCCGTGCAGGTCACGATCGCGTGCTCGCCCTCCTTGAACCTGGTGCGACGTTCGCGCGAACCGCACAGCGCGCAGGCGGGGTCGAGCACGGCGGACTCGAGCGCGGCGCTCATCCGAAGTACTCCTGACCCGCGGCGACTTCCTCGGCGCGTGCGTCGCGGCCGCGGTGGATGCCGCGCGCGGCCTTGCGGCCCATCGCGATCGAGTGGTCCATGTTGTTGTAGCGGAACAGGCCTTGCCGCCCGGTGCTCGTGAAGCCGTCGAGCGACTTCGCGTGCGACAGCAGCGGACGCAGCCGGTCCTGGTAGCCGACCTCGTAGACGGGGTAGGCGTGCGCGAGCCGGCGCAGGTCGAGCGGGCGCGTGCTGCCCAGCTCGACGAGTCCCGAAGCCACCAGGTCGAGTTCTGCGACCTGCGCGGCGCCGGCGAGGTCGAGGTTCCACGTCGCGTCGCCGACGCGGCAAGTGATCTCGCAGCAGATCGCCGTGCGGTCTCCGGGCGCGGCGGCGTCGCTGAAGTTCTTGAACTCGGAGACGCGGTGGACGCGCAGGTGCCGCTCGGGCAGGTAGATCCAGTGGTCGGGGGAGACCGAGGGCGTGTCGACCTCGAGGTAGACGAAGAGGATCGCGACGTAGTCGAGGCCGTCCGCGGCGGAACGCACCGACTCGGGAGCGCCCGACTCCGCAGCGGACATCAAGCGCGGGAGCGGGATCGTGCACAGCGTGTGGTCCGCCACGAGCTCGCGTCCGTCCGCGGCCCGCGCGCCGAGCACGCGGCCTTCGCGCACGACGAGCGAGCTGACCGGCGCGTCGAGTTCGATCGTTCCGCCGGCGTCGACGATCTTCCCCGCGTAGCGGCGCGCGAATTCGCCGATGCCGCCGTGCGCCGGGTAGTAGAATTCGTCCGCGAGGCTGCGCACCGCGCCGCCCTTCGGCGGACGCAGGGTCTTCACGACCGTGTCGAGCAAGCTGCGCTGCGCGATGCGCTGCGCCGCCCAGTCCGCGCTGATGTGGTCGCACGGGATGCCCCAGGTCTTCTCGGTGTACGTGCCGAAGAACAGCTCGTAGAGCGTGTCGCCGAAGCGCTTCTTGACCCAGCGCTCGAAGTTCGCGTCCTCGGTCGGGCGCACGAGTTCCTTGGTGCGCGCGACGAGGTAGTCGAAGCCTGCGCGCGCGAGCAAGCCGCTCGGCAAGCCCTGCACGACGTTGCCGAACTTCAGCGGGTAGTCGAAGTACCGGCCGCGCAGGTGGATGCGCGACTGGCGCCGGCGGATGACGACGTCGCCGTCGAGCACTTCGTAGACGTGCTCGACGAGGCGCGCGTCACGGCTGTGGAAGCGGTGCGGTCCGTGGTCGAGCCAGAACGGGCCGACCTTCCAGCTCGACGCCATGCCGCCGACCTCGGAGCCGGATTCGACGACGCGCACCTCGTGGCCCAGCTTGGTCAGCTCGAAGGCCGCTGCCAGACCGGCGAGGCCGGCGCCGAGGACGAGGACTTCCATCGCCCTCAAGGTAGCGAACGGCGGCCGCGGTTCAGCCCTTCGCGCGGCTCTTCTGGAAGTGCACGCGGAAGGTCGCGCCGCCGCCCGCGCGGTCGAGGATCGTCACCCCGCCGCCCAGCGCACGCGCCTGGAGGTCGACGAGGTGCAGGCCGAGGCCCGTGCCCCGGCTGGAGCGCGTCGCCTCGTTGCCGATGCGGTAGAAGGCGCGCAGCACGCGCTGCTTCTCGGCGTCGGGGATGCCGGGTCCGCGGTCGGAGACCTCGAGCACCGGGCGGCCGTCCTCGAGCCGGGTGGTGATCCGGATCTTCTCCTCGTCGGGCGAGCCGAGCGGGACGGGCGCGTACTTACGCGCGTTCTCGACCAGGTTCGTCAGGATCGAGTGCAGGGCTTCGTCGTCGAGCCGGACGTCGGGCAGTCCCTCCTCCAGCTCCCAGACGAGGTCGCGCGCGCCCGTCGATTCGAACTCGGCGCACAGCTCGGCGACCGCTTCGGAGAGGTCGCCGTCGCGCGCCTTCTCGCGGCCGGGGACGAGGCGACCCTTCTCGAGCACCCGCTCGACCATCGTTTCGAGCCGCTGCGTCTCGCTGACGATGCGCTCGTGGTACTCGTTCTGTCGGTCCGGTTCCGCGACCCAGCCGTCGCGCAGCATCTCCGCGTAGAGGCGGATCGCCGCGACGGGTGTGCGCAGCTCGTGCGTCACGGCCGAGACGAAGTTCTCCGTGCGGCGGGCGTGTTCGAGGTCGCGCCGCACGCTCGCGAGCAACAACCAAAGGCCCGTGCCGAGCGAGCACGACAGCATCGCGGCGACGCCGAAGAAGCGCAGCATCTGCCCGCGGAAGTGGTCCTTCATGCGCGCCGTACTGATCACGACCTGCATCGATGAGTAGTAGCGGTCGGCGGGGTCGACGGTCTCGATCTGCAGCTCCTCGACGGGGTGCAGGCGCACGACTTCGAGGTCGCCGCCGGGCATGACCGCCGGGCTGTCGGGCGCGAGCAACATCTGCGAACCGCCCAGGACCTGCTCCGCCATCGCCGCGGGGAGCGACTCGAGCAGCCACAGCGGGTCGAGGAAGAAGCCGTCGACGAAGGTCGCGCCGCCCGCGAGCTCGGACAGGCACGTCGGCAGTTCAGCGAGCTCGGGCCGCGGCTCGATCCACACGCGACGCGTCGCGTACAGGAAGGGCGTGCCGTCCGTCTCGCGCGAGAGCTGCAGGTGGAAGCCGAAGGTGCGCACGGCGATCTGCTGACCTTGCAGTTCGCGCAGCGCGGCGAGCTCGTTCGCGATGCACGGGAGCGGATCCTCGAGGCTGTTGATCACCGCGACCGCGAGCGGGAATTCCTCGCGCCGCAGGTCGGAGCGCGGCGACGTACCGCGCAGGAAGGAGTTGCGCCACTCGCGTCCGACGAGGTCGCGTGCAACCTGGTGCAGCCGGTCGTGGTCGGGCGTCGGCGCGCCCTCCGATTCGAGGTAGCGCAGCGGCGCCTCGGCGCCCTCGTCGAAGTCGTACGAGAAGCGACACAGCACGCCTTCGACGGGCGGCTCGATCGTGAACGGCGAGGGGAGGAAGGGGATCTCGGCGCCGAGCGAGCCGGGCGGCGCGTACATCGGCCGGTAGTGGTACCAGGGCCGCCGATCCTCCGACTCGAGCAGCGTGTGCAGCCGCGCGCGCAGCGCGTCACCGAGGCGCGTCGCCGCGTGCCGCGCCTCGGCGGGCATCGCCTCCAAGGTCTCGCGCGCGTCCCAACGCAGCTGGTACCAGTGCAGCGTCGCCAGCACCGCCGTCGGCAGCACGAGCAACAAGCAGTAGAGGATCAGCGCGGTGCGTCGTTTGGAGCGGCCCATGGAGTCGGAGCCCAAGGTACCGACTCCGTCACGTCCGTCCAGCGAACCGGCCGGCGCCCTCGCACCGGCCGGATCGGAGAGTGGTACCTCGTGCGCGGTGCGCGACGATCAGTTGTCGTACCAGCGGTAGCCGCGGCCGCGGACCGTCTGGATCAGCTGGGGCGTCGACGGATCGGGTTCGATCTTGCGGCGCAGCCCGACGATGTGGATGTCGACGGTGCGCGTCTCGACCTTGCCGTTCGAGTAGTGCCAGACGTCGACGAGCAGGTCGTCCCGCGTCACGACGCGGTCGCGGTGCTCGATCAAGTAGCGCAGGATGTCGCCCTCGCGCGGCGTCAGGGCGGTGACCTCGTCACCGCGGAAGACCTCGAGGCGGTCGAGGTCGACCGTCGTGCCTCCGGGCAGGTCGACCTTCGCGGAGGAGGTCGAGTCCATCTCGCGGCGTCGGAACTGCGCCGACACCCGCGCGACGAGCTCGCGCGGCGAGAAGGGCTTCTTCATGTAGTCGTCCGCGCCGGCGTCGAGGCCTTGGACGACCTCCGACTCTTCGGCGCGGGCGGTGAGGATCAGCGTGCGGACGTCGCGGTTCTCCTTGCGGAGTGTTCGCAGCACGTCGAGCCCGTTCATGCCCGGCAGCATGATGTCGAGCACGATCAGGTCGTGCTGACCCTGTCGGATGGCTTCGAGTCCGTCGATGCCGTCGTGGACCACGTCGACGGAGTAACCTTCGTGTCGCAGTGCGTCGCGAATGCCGAGGGCGAGACTCTCTTCGTCTTCTACGACGAGGACTCGTCCGGTCTGCATGCCTGCCGTGGCGCTGCCGAATTCGCTCATGATCATGAGGGATGAATGCTGGGGATCTGGGGTGGATCGATCCGGCTCCCTGCCACAGGACGGATCGGTGCGTCGCAGGCCACTACGCGACCGTGAGAGGGCGGTTTTCGTCCGGCCTGCGAAAATGTTCGGAGAGCGCACGGCGTGCGGGGCGCGCACAGGTCGTTTCGCGCGAAGTCGCACGCTCTCGATCGCGCGTGTCCGATTCCCGGACGCCGTCCGAGAGCGCGCGGTCCGCTCCGCTCCAGTGGAAAGGCCCTCGGTCTGTCGCGGCGCTCTTGTTACACCAACCTCATGATCGGCGCCCGCAAGGCCCCTCCCTTCGTGCGCACGGCACTCGTGGTCTTCGTCGCGGCATGCATCGCCCTGGCGGTGATCGGGCGCGCGCCCTTCGCCCCGGACCACGTGCACTTCGCGGTCGACACGGCGACGACGCACGCGCCGTGGAACGCGGTCGAAGCGCCGCGCGACCCCGAGCTCGCCACCCAAGGCCTCGCGCTCTACCCGCACTACCGCGAACTCACACGCCGCTGGAACGCCGGCGAACCGCCGCTCTGGAACGGCGACATGCACGCGGGAGCCCCCGAAGCCGCCGATCCGCGCTGGGGCGCGCTCGACCCGCAGGTCGGCTTTCTCGTGCTGCTCGACCGGATCGGCGGGCGCGAGCTGTTCGACCGCGGCTTCGCGTGGCTGGCGTGGATGCGCGTCGCGGCCGCCATGCTCGGCGCGTGGTGCCTCGCGCGCACGCTCGGACTCTCGCGCGCGTCGGCGGCGCTCGCCGCGCTGGGCTACGGTCTCTCGGGCGCGCAGGTACTCTGGTTGCACCTCCCCCAAGGACACGTCGCGCCCTTCCTGCCGTGGGTGCTCTACGGCGTCGAACGCCTCGCCGCGCGCGTCGACCGACGCGGAGTGTTGATCACCTTCGGCGCCATGTGGCTCGCGATCGTCGGCGGTCAGCCGGGGACGGCGCTCTTCGGCGGACTGTTCGCCGGAGCTTGGTGCCTGCACGTCGGCGCGGTCGATCGCGCCGCGGCGCGCGCGGGTCTGGCTGCGATCGCCGCGGCCGTGCTCTGCGCCGCGCCCTTGTTCGTTCCCTTCTTCGAGGCCCTCGCGCAGTCCGCCGCGTGGGGCGCGCGAGCGCCGCGCAGCATGCCCGACTGGATCGCGCTCGGCGCCGTGCTGATCGCCGTCGGCGTCGTGTTGCGGCTGCGCGAGCTGGCGGGGGGGAAGCCCGCGCCGATCCTCGTCGCGCTCGTCGTCGTCGGACTCGGCTACGCGCTCGCGAAGCGCGGACTCGGTGACCGCGCGGCGCTCGCCTTCTGGCCCGACCTCTACGGACGGCCGCAGGACGCGTCGGGCTACGGCGGCGCGTCGAGCTTCCTCGAGACGGCGGGCGCGTGGGTCGCGTTCCCCGTCCTCGCGTCGGCCTTCGCGGCGTGCTTCGGAGGCGCGGCGCGGCACGCGCGCTTCGAGCTCGTGACGCTGCTCGGCGTGCTCTCTTTCGCGCTCGCGCTGAATGCGCCCGGCTTCGTCGAGCTCTGGCACTTCCTCCCGCTCCTCGGCCTCGCCGATCCGTCGCACGCGGCGCCCGTCGCGGCACTGCTCCTCTCGCTCGCCGCCGCAGGCGCGCTCGAGACCGCGCCGAAGTGGGCTCGGCACGCGGCGGTCTACGCCTGCGCAGGTTGCGCTCTGCTCGCGACCTTCGCGGGCGGCGCGCGACCCTTGCTGGCGGGACTCGTGCCGCTCGATCCGCCGATCGAACTCGTGCGACTCGAACAGCTTCCCGCACCGCGCGTCAACGGCGGCGACCTGCGCGTGGCGGGCGCCTTGCACCCGGGCTTGCCCGCCGAGTCCTTGGAGCTGGTCGTCGAGCGCCTCGATGAACGCGGACGTCCGCGCGCGTCCGGTGCGCGGCGCCTGAACCTCGACCTGACGCGCGATGCACAGGGCTGGAACTCGTTCGACACGGGTCCGCTCGCCGTGGAGAGCTTCGAGGAGGGCGAGCACCTCTTCACCTTGCGCCTGCTCTCCGCCGACGCCGACCGACCGCTCGTCGGCGAACGACGCATCGCTCGCACGCTCATCGCGCGCAAGCGCGGCGTCTCGCTCGTGAGCTTCGTGATCGTCGCCGCGACGCTGGTCCTCCTCCGCCTACCGCGCAGCACCGCGACCGCCTGGTGGCTCGCCGCGCTCGCGCTCGTCCAGGGCGTCTGGTTCGGCCGCGGCGCGAACCCACTCGTGCCCCGTGACGAGTGCTTCCCCGCGACGCGCACGGAGACAGTACTCACCGAAGTGCTCGGCGATCGACGCGTGTTCGCCGCGCCGGGCATCCTGCCCGCGAGCACGCCGCTCGTCGCCGGACTCGCGACGCTCGATGGCGACGACGCACTCGTCCCCGCGAGCTTCGACGCCTACCGCACCGCCGCCCTCCGACCCGGCGCCGATCCGCGCCTCGACTGGGACGCGGAACACGCGGCTTTCGACTCACCGGCCTTCCGTCTGCTCGGCGTCGGCGCACTGCTCCTGCATACGCCCGACGCGCCTCCCGGCTGGTCGCTCGTCGCCGGACCGAAGCACACCGCACGCGAAGCCGAAGTCTACGTCGCCGTACCCGACGACCCTTTGCCGCTCGCCTTCTGCGTCCCGCACGTCGTACCGCGCACCGACCTCGCACCGCGCTTCGCGAACTTCGATCCGCTCCGCGAAGCCTGCGTCGAGGACGACCAACTGATCACCCTCGACCGACCCTTCACCACGAGCCACGTCGAAACCACCGCCTCCCACCCCGAGCTCGTTCGCTTCAAAGTCGAACTCGACGGCGACGGCCTCTTCCTGCACACCGCGCAACACTTCCCCGGCTGGGAAGTCCACGTCGACGGCGAAGCGCGCGAACTCCTGCGCGTGAACACCCTCTTCCGCGGCGTACACCTCACCGCCGGCACCCACGACGTCGAGTTCTACTACCGACCCGCAACCCGCCACCACGCCCGCTGGCTCGCCGCCATCGGACTCACCTTGCTCCTCGTCGCGACCTTCCGCGCACGCCGCTGACCACCAGTTCCCGGTTTCCGCGTACCGCGTACCGCGCACCGGCACCAATCCGAACTCCCTCGGCCGAAGGCCGTCCTTCGGCTGGAAGCCAGAGCAAGCGGTCGACTCCTCCCTCTGATCCGTCGGCCACGCCGAACCACGCGCAGGCGAGTTCGAGCCCTGGAGAAGAGATCCTAGGGCGGCCAGCTCGGCGCGCCCGAAGCAGCGCCATCCGACGGTCACGCGGTTCTTGGCCGGAGCAGGAGCGCGATCTCGGGACGGACGCGCTAGCGCGCTGCGGTCGCCATCCAACCTTGCTCGAGCAGCGTCTCGCCCGCCCAGTCGGGCAGCTCGAGCCAGTCGCGTGGGGTGGGGGAGATCGACTCCATGATCTCGCGCGCTTCGTGCGGCTGGTTCGAGCGGTAGAGCGCCGCCGCCAGTTCCATGCGCAGGCGGATCGGACCTTCCGGCGGGTGGTAGAGGCGCGGGGAGCGCAGCGCTTGGCGCAGGCTGCGACGGCAGGTGTCGAAGTCGCCGGCCTGTGCTTGCTCGCGCGCCCACAAGGTGTGGCCGAGCGTCTCGAAGGCTTCGCCGACCTGTTGGTGGCCCTGCTGGCGGTACTCGAGCTCGAGCGCCTTGCACGTCTCGCCGGTCAGGTTCGTGAAGCGCGAGTCGGCGCGCGCGAGCGCGTGTTGTCCCGCGCGCAAGCGACCGTCGAGCAGCAGCTCGGTGCCGAGGCCGAGCAGCCAGAGCGGATCGAGGCGGTCCTTCGCCGCGAGGTCGTCGAGCGCGGAGGTCGCGGCGTCGAGGTCGTCGAGGTTGTACTCGAGGCGCGCGATGTTGCGCAGCAGCGTCGGGTGGTAGGGGTCGACGGCGCGGGCGCGCGCGAACCACTCGCGGGCGGCGAGCGGGTTCCCGAGGCGCAGCTCGACGTTGCCGAGGCTCATCAAGCTCTCGAAGCGGAAGGGGCGCAGCGCGAGCGCCCGCAGCCAGACGTCGCGTTGCACGGAGTCGGGGCGCCCGCCCTGCCGCAGGAAGGAGGCCCGCAGCGACAAGGCGGTGACCGAGTCGGGGCACGCGCTCTGCGCGGCGCCGAGCCGGCGGTCCCAATCCGCCTCGGTCGAGTCCGGAGTGAGCTGCGCGAGCGCGCGGCCGTGGTCCGCGATCGCCTTCGCGCGCGGGACGAAGAGCGCGAGCAGGACCGCGGCGGCGAGCGGCAGGCTGCGCCGCGTGCGCGAGGTCGCGTCGGCGGGCGGTCCGCCGATCAGCGCGCCGATCATCGCGAAGGCCGGCACGGCGGACGCGGCGAGGTAGGTGAGCGGGTACCAGACGGAGCCGACGATCAGCACGCCGAGCACGGCGGCGGCGAGCGGCGCGCGTTCGTCGTCCGTCGACGCGGCGTTCCGTTGCGCGGAGGCGAGCAGCGAGCGCAGCGCGGCCCACGCCGCCACGGCGAGGAAGGCCGCGAACGCGAGCCCGCCGAGCACGCCCGACTCGACGAGGGCGAGCAACAGGTCGCTGTGCGGGTGCTCGACCTCGGTCTCGTTCGAGAGCTTGCGGCCGTGCGTCGAGCGCTCGATCTCCTCCGGGTCGCGGACTTCCGCGAAGCGCGCGGCGAACTGTCCCGGTCCGACGCCGAAGACGGGATCCGACGCGACGAGTCCGAGCGCGGGCGGCACGACCATCGCGCGCACGCTCAGGCCGCTCGCGCTGCCGACGCTCTGTTGCGCCGTGCTCGGCGCGCCGGGTACGCCGGTGGGGCGCAGGAAGGCGACCCACACGAAGCCGGCGAGGACGAAGCCCGTCGCGAGCGCGAAGAGCGCGCGGCGTCGCGTGCCCATGAACAAGCCGCACGCCAGTCCCGCCGCGAGCGCGCCGAGCGCGGCGATCGACGGCGCGGCCGCGAGGATCACGAAGGCCAGCGCGAGCGTGAGGCCGCCGGTGATGCGCCACCATCCGTCGCCGCGCAGCGCGTACCAACCGCCGACGATCGCGCCGGGCAGCAGCGCGAGCGCCGTCTCGCCCGAGTTGCCGAGCGGGCCGGCCCAGTCGCCGTTCTCGTAGCGGAGGTGCAGCGTCGCGAGGCTCGCGACGAGCGACAGCAGCATCACCGTCGCAGCGAGCGCGCGACGCCCGGCGGTGTTCAAGCCCGCGCCGGCGATCGTCGCGACGCCACAGGCGGCGAGGAGCATCAACGCGCGATCCGTCTCGAGCGAGTCGGTCCGGTCGCCGCGCGTGGCGCTGAAGGCCGACCACAGCCAGTAGGCGAGCAGCAGGAAGAGCCCCGTCGCACGGCCGCGCGGGCTGAACACGGCGAGCGCGGCCGCGGGCAGCAGCAGCAGCGCGGTCCAAGCCGTGCCGGAGAGCTCGGTGACGAACGCGTCGCCTGCGAGCGGGCCGAACGGCAGCACCAGCAGGACGGCCGGCAGGCAGAGGAGGACGGCGAGCGCGCGTCCGAGCAGGTCGTGGCGTCCTTGGGTCACGCGCCTTGAGACGTGCGGGTTCCGAGGTGCTTCCCGAGCAGCGCGTCGACGTAGGCCTCCGGGTCGAATGCTTCGAGCAGCTCGAGGCTCTCGCCGGTGCCGATGTAGCGCACCGGCAGGTTCAGCGCGTCCTTGATGCCGAAGACCGCGCCGCCGCGCGCCGTGCCGTCGAGCTTCGCGAGCACCAGGCCCGTCACCTCGACGGCGGCGGTGAACTCGCGCGCCTGCTGGATCGCGTTCTGGCCGTTCGTCGCGTCGAGCACGAGCCACGTCTCGTGCGGCGCGCCGGGCAGGCGCTTCTCGATCACGCGGCGGACCTTGTTCAGCTCGTCCATCAGGTTCTTCTGCGTGTGCAGGCGACCCGCGGTGTCGACGATCACGACGTCGGTCCCACGCGCCAGCGCCGCATCCACCGCGTCGAAGGCGATCGAGGCGGGGTCGGCGCCGTCCTTGTGCGCGCGCACGATCTGCGCGCCGTTGCGCTGCGCCCAGATCTCGAGCTGGTCCGCGGCAGCAGCGCGGAAGGTGTCGCCCGCCGCGAGCAGCACCGACTTGCCCTGGTTCTGGAAGCGGTGCGCGAGCTTCGCGATCGAGGTGGTCTTGCCCGAGCCGTTCACGCCGACGATCAGGATCACGGTCGGGTCGGCGGGCGGGTCGTATTCACCGCCGGCCTGGTCGAGGCGCGCGAGCAGCGTGGAGCGCAGGTGTTCGCGCACGTCATCCTCGCCCTTCAGCTCGCCGCGCTTGTGCATGCGCGCGAGGTCTTCGACGAGCTCGGTCGCGATCGGGCCGAGATCGGCGGTGTAGAGCAACTCCTCGAGCTCGCCGAGCAGCTGGTCGTCGATCGGGCGTCCGCCGCGGAAGAGCGCGGAGAGGCCGTCGGAGAGCTTCTCGCGCGTCTTCGAGAGGCGCTGCTTCAGGCGGTCGAGCAAGCCCATCGATCAGTCCTCCGCGCCCTCGCCCGCCGCGCCGGACTTCGCCTTGCCGGCGGTGCGGTTCATGATCTTGTCGAGGATGCCGTTGATGAACGCGCCGGAGTTCTGCGTCGAGTAGCGCTTGCCGATCTCGATCGCTTCGTTGATCGCGACCTTCGGCGGGATGTCCGTGCAGTGCAGCAGCTCGTGCGTCGCGAGGCGCAGCACGTTGCGGTCGATGACCGCCATGCGCGAGATGTTCCAGTTCTGCGCCACCGACTGGATCACTTCGTCCAGCTCGGTCTGGTGCTCGAGCGTGCCCTCCAGCAGCCGCTTCGCGAAGCGGCGCGTCTCGACGTCCTTCTCCTCCTCGCGCAGGAAATCGTCCGCCTTCTCGACGGGCATCGCGACGAGGTCGTGTTGGTAGAGGAACTGGAGGGCCAGCTCGCGGGCTCGGGTGCGCTTCTTCACGGGTGGGGTTCCTGTTCGCGTTCTCTGCGGGGGGGGGCTCGAGGGATCAGAAGCCGAGAGGGCGTTGGTCGGGGTCGAGGGCGGCGTCCAGCGCGGCGAGGACTTCGATCGCGCCGGCGGCGAGCTCGCGACCCTTGTCCTGCACGCCGCCGTCCTCGGGCGCCAGCGCGCGCGCGCGGGCTTGTTCGACGGTGTTGCACGTCAACACGCCGAGCAGCACCGGCGTGTCGGTCTCGAGCATCACCTGGCGGATGCCGTCGGTGGCGCCCTGCGCGACGTAGACGTCGTGGGTCGTCTCGCCCTTGAGCACGACGCCGAGGCAGATCACCGCGTCGATCTCGGGGCGACGGGCGAAGCGCCGCGCGACGATCGGCAGCTCGAAGGCGCCGGGCACCGTCACCATGGGCAGGTCCGCTTCCGAGAGTCCCGACGCCACCAACTCGCGCACGGCCGACGCGTGCATCGCGCTCGTCAGCTCGTGGTGGAAGGTGCTGACCACGAAGGCGATCTTCGCGCCGGGGCGCTGGAGACGCGGGCGAGCGTCCTTGCCGGAGTCGGTGGCCATGTCGGCGTTCTCAAGGATCGGGTCGGGAGGAGGTCCGCGGGGTCGAACCGGACGGCCGGCGCGCAATCAGGGCGAAGAGTCTAGCTCGCCCCCAGGCACCCTACCACCCGGCCGCTCGCGAAAGACGGGTGGCGGGGAAGGGGGCCCGGGCATGTGCGTTCGAGGCTGGGGATCGGCTGCGTGAAGACGCTAGGATTCGCCCGTCCATGACCGCCGAGGCCCGCACGAACCCGACCGACTCCGCGCCCGAGTTCTGGACCCGCCGGCGCGGCCTGGCGCTGCTCGTCGCGATCCTGCTGGCGTACTTCGCGCCGGTCGTCTTCCTCGGCCACGTGATCTACCCGCACGACAACGCGGTCGAGAGCGGAGCGAGCCGTGAGCCGGGTCACGTCGAGTCGGAGTACCGCTCGACGCACCGCCTCGACGACCAGAGCACGGCGTACATCCCCGAGCTCGCGCACGCGCTGGCGGACGACCACGAGTCGTGGATCGCGACCTGGAACCCGCACAACCAGCTCGGGCGCCCGCTGATGCAGCACTTCGCGACCGGGCGCGCGTGGATCGTCGGGAACGCGGTGTCGATGTTCACGCGCGACCCGTTCCGCTTCTACAGCTGGATGGCGCTGCTCGCGGTCTCCGGCGCGGCGCTCGCGGCCTACGGATTCCTGACCGAGCGCGCCCTGCACCCGCTCGCCGCGCTGGTCGGTGCGCTGAGCCTGTCGGTCGGCCCCTTCGCGGTCGGCTGGCAGACGCTGCCGATGCTGCCGTGGGACTTCTGCTGGGTGTTCGGCGTACTGTGGGGGATCGAGCGCTACCTGCGGCGGCCGAGCGTCTGGAACCGCGGCGCGATCGTCTTCGCGGTGCACAGCCTGCTGCTGTCGGGATATCCGCAGCACACCATGATGCTCGGGTGGAGCATCGCCGGCTTCGTGCTGTGGCGCGTGTGGAAGGAGCGCGAGGGGCTCGCCGTGCGCGCCGGCGCGGTCGCGGCGCTGGCGGGGCTCGCGGTGGTCGGCTTCGTTGCGTCGCTGCCCGTGCTCGCCGACCTCTACACCGAACTCTCGCGCTCCGTGCGCGCCGACGTCACCGACGAACTCGCGCTCGCCGCTGTCACGAAGGTGATGGAACCGCGCGACCTGTGGCTGTCGCTGCTGCGCAGCTACGACATCTTCGTCGGCGGGCATCCCTACAGCCCCGACTTCTCGCGCTGGCTCGGCATCTTCCGCGGCTATCTCTTCTCGCCCTTCTACGTCGGGCTGCTGTTCCTCGCGCCGCTCGTCGTGAAGCAGCGCAGGGACGCGCCGTGGTGGATGGCGTGCTTCCTGCTGGCGATGGTCGCGAACCACTCCGCGGCCTTCTACCAGCTCGGCGTCGACTGGCTCGGCCTGTCGTTCTCCGACCTGCCGCCGATCGCGGGGGCGTTGTTGCCGGCCGCGGTGCTCAGCGCGCTCGTCACCGACGCCTTGCTGCGCGGCGCGCTGCCGAAGTGGTCGCCCTTCCTCGCCGCCGTGCCAGCCGTGCTGTGCCTCGTCTGGGTGCAGCAACTCGGCGTCGAGCTCGACCGCTTCTACATGGGCCTCGCCGCGGCGGCGGGGATCGGCGCGTGCGTCTTCGCGTACAAGCCGCGCTGCTGGACCTTGCTGCCCTTCGCGCTGCTCGTCGTCTTCCACCACGGACGTTCGCTGCTCGTCACGCGACCGCGCGCGGAGATCTCGACCGACTCGGCGCTCGTGCGCGACCTGCGCGACCGGCTCGCCGACGGCTCGCGCTTCGCGTGGATCGGTCCGCGCAAGGGCTTCCTGCTCAACCCGAACCAGGAGATGCTCTTCGGCCTCGCGAGCATCCACAGCTACTACTCCCTGCAGGACCGCGGCTTCGCGCACTGGGCCGCGAAGCTCGGAGGCAACCTGGAGGCAGGCTACAACCGGCGCTTCCTGAACGTCGCGGGGACGGCCATCGTCGCGCAGGGCGAGCTCGTAGACGCGAACGTGACGCACTACCTCTCGACCGTCCCGCTCGGCAAGGCGATGGGCGTGGAGGTCGCGCGCTTCGGTCCGGTGCGGGTGACCGAGGCCGAGCGCTCCGGCAACGGCGCCACGCTCCTGCCGCAAGGAGAGTTCTTCTACGACTCGAGCGTCGGCTACCAGTTCGAACCCGGGCTGCTGCGCGATCGGAGCAAGTCCATCGCGCTCGATCGCGGCCGGACCGACCAGCTCGTCGCCGAGTCCTGCGAGCCCGGCCTGCTGATCGTCAGTGCGGCGTACCACCCGAACTGGAGAGCCGTGGTCGACGGGCGGCCGTCGGAGGTGATTGCGATCGGCGAGTCCCTGTTCGGATCTCCCGCGCTCGCGCTGCTCGGCGTGCGCGTCGAGCGTGGACCGGCGCGGGTCGAATTCCGCTACGAACCCGCCGTCCGCTACGCCTGGATCCCGCAGCTCGCCTTCGTGCTCTTCGGCGCGGCCGCGGTGTTCAGCTGCCTGCGTCGCCGCGCTTCGTCGCCAGGCTGATCAAGGTCAGTCCGAAGGGCAGACCGGCGCCGCGCACGAGCGGAGCCTCGGCGCCGAGCAACGCACTGAAGAGTGCGTTGACGGGACCGGCGGGCAGGGAGGTCTCGGCGCGCGCTTCGCGGTCGGGCAGGACACGCTCGAGGCCGCGCACGCAGGCCGCGAGCGGGAAGAGCAACGCGTTCACGTGCGAGAGCACCTCGACCTCGAAGCCCGCGGCCCCGAGCTTCGCGCGCAGCTCCGCCTTGCCGTAGCGGTGCCGCGTCAGGACCGCGCGGTCGTGGCGTCCGCCGCCGAGCCACGCGTAGGCCGGCAGGCGCAAGAGCAGCTTGCCGCCGGGGCGCAGGACGCGCGCGAACTCGGCGAGGCCGCGCACGTCGTCCGGCGCGCCGACTTCGCTGAGCACGTCGCACGACAGCACCAGGTCGAAGCTCGCGGATTCGAAGGGCAGCTCGGTCACCGACGCCCGCACCAGCCGCTCGGCGCCGCGCGCGCGGCAGTGTTCCAGCGCGTCCTCGGAGAAGTCGAGGCCCGTCACCCGTCCGTAGGGAGCGAGCAGCTCGAGGTTCGCGCCGGTGCCGCAACCCGCGTCGAGCACCTCGCGCGACTCCGACTCGCCGACGCGAGCGCGCAGCAGTCCGTCCGTCACGCGCGCCATGCCGCGGTACCACCAGTGGCGGTCCTCAGCGCGACGCATGATCTCGTACTGCTCGCGTTCCATCGCTCAGTGAGGGCGGAAGACCCACACGCGCTGTAGCAGGTAACTCGTCCCGGTGGCGATCGCGAGTGCGGGCAGCTGCGCGAGCGCGGGCGCGAGGTGCAGGCCGCGCACGCCGACCTCGAGCAGGCCAGCGTTCACGCCGTAGATCAACAGGTAGACGGCGAAGTAACGCGCGCGGCTGCCGGGGACGCCGTCGCGGTCGGCGAAGGTCCAGCCGCGGTTCAGCGCGTAGCCGAGCAACAAGCCGCCCGCGTAGTCCGCGACGAGCGCCAGGGCGTGGTGCACGCCGAGCGCGACGAGCAGCACGAAGAGCGCGTACATGCACGCCGTGTTGAAGCCGCCGACGAGGACGAAGCGCGTGAGGCGCTTCAGTTCCTCGAGCTCAGAGGGCTTCGGCGAGGGCGTGGACGACGTGGTCGACGGACTCTTCACGGAGCTCGGGGTAGAGCGGCAGCGACAGCACGCGTTCCGTCAGCGCCTCGGTGTGCGGGAGGTCCGACGCGTCGAGGTCGCGGTAGGCCGGCATGCGGTGGATCGCGGCGGGGTAGTGCACGCCGGTCCCCACGCCGCGCTCGAGCAGCCGCGCGCGCACGCCGTCGCGGTCGTCGACCTGTACGACGAAGAGGTGGTACGCGTGTTGCGCGCGCGGATCGGTCGCGAAGGGGACGGCGCCGTCCGGCAGCTGCGCGAGGTAACGCTGCGCGAGCGCGCGACGGCGCTCGACCCAGCTCGCGAGGTGGGGGAGCTTGACGGAGAGGATCGCGGCCTGGACCTCGTCGAGGCGGCTGTTCACGCCGTCGAGCAGCGCGATCGGCGCGCCATCGAATCCGTACATGCGGATGCGGCGCATGCGGTCGGCGATCTCGTCGTCGCGCGCGATGCACAGGCCGCCGTCCCCGTACGCGCCGAGGTTCTTCGTCGGGTAGAAGCTGAAGGCCGCGGCGTCGCCCATCGTGCCGGTCATGCGGCCCTCGAAGCGCGCGCCGTGGGACTGCGCGCAGTCCTCGACGACGGCGACGCCGCGCGGCTCGACCTGCGCGACGAGGCGCGGAACGTTGACGGCGTTGCCGTAGAGGTGCACCGGGATCACCGCGCGCGTGCGGTCGGTGAGCAGAGCGGGGACCTGCTCGAGGTCCATCAACGCCGTGTGCGGATCGACGTCGCAGAGGACCGGCGTCGCGCCGGCGCGACGGATCGCCGAGACCGTCGGCACCGCGGTGTTCGCGACCGTGATCACCTCGTCGCCGGCGCCGACGTTCAGCGCGCGCAGGCAGACCTCGAGCGCGTCGGTGCCGTTCGCGACGCCGACGGCGCCGTGGCCGTCGCACCCGAGCCAATTCGCGAAGCCCGTCTCGAAGGCGGCCAGCTCGCTGCCGAGCATCAAGCGGCCCGACGCGAAGACGCGCTTCGCCGCCGCGAGGATCTCGTCCTCGAGCGCGGCGTGTTGTTCGAGGTAGTCGAAGACGGGGATCATCGCCAGTAGACGTCCGGGTGCGCGAGGTAGTGTTCGACGGTGCGCTGGATGCCTTCGTCGAGGTCGACTTCCGGCGCCCAGCCCGACGCGTCGGCGAAGGCCGACCAGTCGCCGTAGTAGTCGCCGATGTCGATGATCTTCTTGTCGTCGGGGAAGGGGACCAGCTCGTACTCGACCTGCGTGTGCTTCGCGAGCGCCGCGACGAACTCGAGCAGCGAGTAGTGGCGCGGCGCCCCGAGGTTGAAGGTGCCGCCGTGGCACGCCTCGTTCGCCGCGGCGCGCAGCAGCGCGTCCGTCACGTCGTCGACGTAGTTGAAGTCGCGCCGCTGTTCACCGGTGCCGAACAGGCGCAGGCGTTCGCCGCGCAGCGCCTGGCGGATGAAGATTCCGATGAAGCCCTGGCGGTCCGAGCGGATCTGTTGGCGCGGCCCGAAGGTGTTCGTCAGGCGCAGCACGACCGAGCGCAGCCCGTAGGTGCGGTCGTACAGCCGGTGGTAGTACTCCGCGGCGAGCTTGTTGATGCCGTTCACGTCGACCGGAACGGTCGGGTGGTCCTCGCGCACGGGCAGCGACTCGGGCCGGCCGTAGACCTGGCGCGTCGAGGTGTAGACGAGCACGGCCTCGGGCGCGTGGTGACGGCACGCTTCGACGAGGTTGATCGTCGAGATGCAGTTCACGCCGAGGTCGAGCTGCGGGTCGCGCATCGAGTCGCCGTGGCTGACCTGACCGGCGAGGTGGAAGACGTCGTCCATGCCCTCGACGAGCACGTTCAGCGAGTTCGCGTCGCGCATGTCCGAGATGTTCACGGACACGCGGCCATCGATCGGTGCGATGTTGAAGCGGTTGCCGCCGTGCTCGGGGATCAGGCAGTCGAGGATCGTGACGTCGGCGCCGAGGCGCTCGAGCTCGATCGCGAGGTTGCTGCCGATGAAGCCCAGGCCGCCGGTGACGAGCACCTTGCGACCGCGGTAGTGGTCGGCGAGGTTCACGCGTCGCCTCCGGGCTCGCGCACGTTGTAGCTCCTGCGCACGACGTACTGCGGGCTGCCGTTGTCCTTCAGGAACAGGCGTCCGAGGTATTCACCGATCATGCCGAGCGCGAACAGCTGCACGCCCGCGACGATCAGCAGCGTGCAGATCAGCGACGCCCAGCCGGCGGCCATGTCGGGATTGTTCAGGCGCTCGATCGCGAACGCCACCGCCAACACCAACCCGATCGCTGCGAACGACAGCCCCGCGATCGACGCGACGCGCAGCGGCAGGATCGAGAAGTTGGTGAACATGTTGAGCCACAGCCGCACGAGCTTGCGCAGCGTGTACGAAGACCGGCCTTCCTCGCGCTCGTCGTGTCGCACGAGCACCGTGTCGTAGTTGCGCGTCGTGCGCAGGATCAGGCCGTCGACGTAGGGGTAGGGGCCCGTGTAGCGCGTGATCTCGTCGATCGTGAAGCGGTTCAGCGCCTTGAAGGACGACAGGTAGAGGTCGCGCGGCTTCTTGAGCATCACCGAGGCGACGGCGTTGTTGAAGGAACTGCCGAGGTTCCGGAACCAGTGGTGCCGCTTCACGTCGTAGCGCGAGAAGACGACGTCGACGCCCTGGTCGAGCCGCTCGACGAGCTTGATCACCTCGGACGGCGGGTTCTGGAAGTCGTCGTCCATGATCACGGCGCCTTCGCCGGAGGCGTGGGCGAGGCCGGCCATGACGGCGTTGTGTTCGCCGAAGTTGCGCGCGAGGTCGAGGAAGACGATGTGCGCGTTCTCGTCCGCGAGCTTCCGGCAGACCGCGGCCGAGTCGTCGGGGCTGCCGTCGTTGACGAGGACGATCTCGAGCTCGTAGACCCCGCCGAGGTGCTCCGCCAAGCGCTCACACAACGGCCCGACGCTCTGCTCGCCGCGATAGACGGGGATCACGATCGAGAGGCGCCGGAGCGCCGAGGAAGCCTGGGGGGAACGCATGGGACGATGGATGCCACTGGATCGGCCGTGAGGGGCGCCCGACTGAGGCCTCGCGCGCCGATCATCCCGGCCCAGGTCCCTCGAGGCAAGCCGCGGCGCACTGTGAGCCTCGATTCCCGAGTTCTCCAGGCACCTCCCCGGACCCTGTCGCGCGGGCGAGTCGGAGGGTTAGGGGGGGCGGCCGCCCGAGCTGTCGAGCCCCTGGTTTCCCGCGAAGGTCGCGAAGGGGGTTCTGCGGCACGCGACGCGAGGAGCAACCTGCCGCCCCCGGGCAGCTCACGCCAAGGCGCGAAGAAGAACGAACCACGACCCTGCGCGGCCGACGGATCAGAAGCGGAGTCGACCGCTTGCCTCCAGAGCCAAACGCCTGCCGGCATTCGGCCAAGAGAGCTACGGGCCGTTCGCGGCCGCAGGCCGCGAAGCCGTCGGATGGTCAGCAGCCTCCGGCGCGCCAATCTGGCCGCCCTAGGGTCTCTTCTCTACGGCTCGAACTCGCATGCGCGTGGTTCGTCCTTCTTCCTTTCCTTCGTGAACTTCGTGCGAGGTAGATCGACCGCGCCTTCGGCTCGAACTCTCTCGTTGCGCTTCTTGCGCAAGTGCGTTCCAGGCAGCTGAGAGCTCTCGGCACGGTCAGTTCGCCTCCCACGAAGAACACCGGGGAAAGGGAGAAGAACGAATCAAGGTTCGGCGCGGCCGACGGATCAGAGGGAGAAGCGACCGCCGGCCTTGGCTTCCAGCCGCAGGACGGCCTTCGGCCGAGAGCGGTTCGAGAGAAGCGCGGCCGGAGGCCGCGTTGTCGTCGGACGGTCCGTTGGTTTCGGTGCCGGGTTGCGCGTCGAGGTTCGCTTCACTCGGGTCCGACTCGCCTGCGGTTGGAGTTCGGTCTTTCGCGCCTTCGCGTGAGCTTCTCCGATGTCCGCGCGTGCGGCCGAGGCTGCCCGGACGCTTCACTTGGACGGCGAGCGCTCGGATCAGGTGCTTTCGACGGGCTTGGTGCTCGTGGTCCTGCGGGAGCCGACGGTGCCGAGGACCCAGCTGCGGTGGCGGGCGAGAGCGTGGCCGAGGTCGTCCATCAGGGTGTAGGCGAGCGGGACGACCCAGAGGGTGAAGAAGGTGCTGAAGGCCAGGCCGCCGGCGACGCAGGTGGCGAGGGCGCGGTAGTCGATGCCGTCGGAGGGCGGCTCGGCGACGGTCATCGGCAGGAGGCCGAAGATCGTCGTCATCGCCGTCATCAGGATCGGGCGCACGCGAGAGGCGCTGCCTTCGACGACGGCTTCGGCGCGTTCGACGCCTTCCAGGCGTAGGCGGTGGATGCGGTCGATCAGGACGATGCCGTTGTTCACGACGACGCCGATCAGGATGATCACGCCGATCCAGCCGATCGAGTCGAGCACGGTGCCGGTGAGGAGCAGCGTCCAGAGCGCTCCGACGATCGCGAAGGGGATCGTGAAGAGGACGGAGAAGGGCAGCAGCACCGACTCGAAGAGGATGCCCATCAGCAAGAAGACGAGCACGACCGAGAGGCGCATCGCCATCTTCAGTTCCTCCATCTCCTTCGCCTGACGGTTCTCGACCGACTCGTCCTCGGCGACGGAGAAGCCGCGCGGGAACTCCATGCCGCGCAGCAGCGCGAGCCCCGTCTCCGAGACCTCGCGCTGGCGCGACGCCTCTTCGACGCGGCCCTGGATCGAGAAGCTGATCTGTCCGTCGACGCGGCGGATCGACTGTTGGCCCTGGCCGAACTCGAGCGCGGCGAAGCTGCCCAGCGCCGGCGCGCCGGACTGCGTGTAGATCTCGAGGTTGCGCAGCGTGTCGAGGCCGGCGGTCTGTTCCTCGTCGTAGCCGATGAAGAAGGGGATCTCGCGGCCCGGCTCGTGGTAGCGCGGCAGCGCGAATCCGCGCAGCGCCCAGGCGATGTTCTGCAGCGCGATGTCGGCGGTCACGCCGAGGCTCCACGCCTGTTCGGAGTCGAGCTTGACGCGCACTTGCGGCGGCGTGCCCTGCAGCGGCGAGGTCAGGTCGGTGAGGCCGTCGACCGTCGCGAGCAGGTCCATCGCCTCGAGACCCAGGCGCTCGAGCTCGTCGGGCTCCGGGCCCTGCAGGCGGAAGGTGACCATCGTCTTCGAGCGAGTGTCGATCGACTCGTCGCCGTAGAAGCGCGTCGTGTGGCCCGGGACCGTCGGCCAGACCGCCATCAGGTCGCGCCGGACGCGGTCGTACTCATCGCTCTTGAGCGCCTGTGCCCAGTAGAGCGTGAAGCGCCCGCTGTCGTCGTCGAAGCGCACGGAGTGGTCTTCGAAGCCCCAGTCGTCCTTGTGTTCGTCGAAGAGGTGCTCGTAGCGGCGGAACTCCTCGCTGGCTTCGCGCAGCGTGAAGTTGTCTTCCAGCTCGACGTGGACTTCCATGCGCGCGCGGCTCTCGTCCTCGCCGAAGGCGGCGATCTCGAGCTTCGACATCGGGATCGCGACGGAGAAGACGGCGAGCGTCGCGAGCGCGGAGGCTTGGATGCGGTGGAGCAGCGTCCAGGAGAGCAGCGCACGGTTCGACGCGATCAGCAGGTCGACGAAGGAGTCGATCCCCGCGAGCGAATCGGCCGAGCGGACTGGCGGAGCGAGCGCCGCGCGACGCCAACGCGGCACGCCGACGACAAGCACGCCGGCACCGACCAGCGCCGCGAACACGACCGTCCCGGCGACGCCCTTCGACTGCTCGCCGAAGGCCTTCGCGCCCGGATACTCGCCCAGCGCGGCGGCGGCGCCGGACCACTGCACGGCACGCCACACGGCGAAGGCTACGAGCCCGGCCGCCAGCGGCCAGCGCAGCGGGGCGAGCACGCGCAGGGCGGCGCGCTCGACGTGGTGAGCCGCGCACAGCGCGAGGTGCAGCGGGTGCCGCAGTCCGTCGAGCAGCCAGGTCACGCTGCGCACGGGCACGCGCGCGATCGGCGCGAGTGCCCCGGCGAGCTTGGACGCCGCCGCGGCGCGCGGACCGATGATGCGCGCCGTGACGACCGGCAGGAAGACGAGCGCGACCATCAAGCTGAACAGCAGCGAGGCGCACAGCGGCAATCCCAGCGACCCGAACATGATCCGCATCTGCGGGTTCGAGGTCATGAAGATCAGCGGAAGGAATACGACGACCGTCGTCAGCGTCGCGAGCGAGACCGCGAGGCCGACGTCGCGGACGCCGGTGCTCGCCGCAAAGCGCGCGTCGAGGCCTTCGTTGTGCAGCCGCACGATGTTCTCGATCACCACGACCGAGTTGTCGACGAGCATGCCGATGCCCAGCGTGATGCCGGTCATCGTGAGGATGTTGAACGAACCGCCCGTGTAGTAGACGTAGGCCAGCGAGAGCAGTGCGGAGACGGGGATCGACAGCGCGACGACCAGCGTGACGCGCACGCGACGCAAGAAGAGCAACAGCACGGCGGCTGCCAGCGCGCCGCCCCACAGCGCGGTCGAGCGCAGCTGCGAGAGCGAGGACTCGATGAAATCGCCCTGCGCGAAGAGCACGTGGAAGGCGAGCTTGCCGCGCGTCGCGGGGTCGCGTTCCAGCTCGTCGAGCGCCTGCTTCACGCGGTGCGAGACGTCGACGACGTTCGCTTGGTTCTCGCGGCGGATCTCGCCGAAGTACGCGAAGCGGCCGTTGATGCGCGAGAGCCGGTCGCGCACGCCCTTCGAGCGCACGACGCGGCCGACGTCGGAGATGCGTTGGCCGTTGCCGATGGGGAAGTCCTCGACCTCCTCCAGGTCCTTGAAGCGCATGTCGGAGCGCAGGAGCACGCGCTGACCGCCGTCGTCGACTTGACCGAGCGGCTGCGTGAAGTTGTCGCGCGCCAGGCGCCCGATCAGTTCGCCCACGTCGAGCCGCGACGCCTTGACCTTCTCCTCGTCGAGCCGCACCTCGATCGCGTCGTCGAGCATGCCGTAGATCTGCACGCGCGTGACGCCGTCGACGGCCTCGAGCCTGCGCTGCACGACGGTGTCGACCAGATAGTCGGTGTCGGGGCCTTGACTGTCGTAGGTGACGGCGAACCACATCAGCGGCAGCTCGGACTGGCTCCACGACCAGACGAAGATGCGGTTGACCGTGTCGGGCAGCGTGGGGCGCACGCGCTCGAGGCGGTCGCGCAGCTCGGCCTTGGCGAGCGCCATGTCGACGCCCGAGTCGTAGACGACTTCGATGCCGGCCTCGTCGCTCTCCGCGTTCGAGTAGACGTGCGCGATTCCGGACAGCGTGCGGATCTGGTCCTCGATCGGGCGCACGACTTCGCGCTCGTTCTCCTGCGCGCTGGCGCCGGGGTGGCTGATCCAGACGTAGAGTTCGTTGCTGGATAGCCCGCTGGGCATCATCTCGAGCGGGATGCGCACGTAGGCGATCACGCCGACGACGAGCAGCGTCAGGAAGGCGACGAACAGTCCTACGGGCCGGTCGACGGCGAGTCGGTAGAAGCCGCGCGGCGCGTTCAAGGCGCGACCTCCCCGCGGTGCGCCTGGCGGTAGACGATCGAATAGACGACGGGGATCAAGACCAGCGTGAGCGCCGTCGAGCTCGCCAGGCCGGCGATCACGGTGATCGCCATCGGCGCGCGGATCTCGGAGCCGGCGCCGGTCGCCAGTTGGTCGAGCAGCGGCAGGCCGTCGAGCCAACCGGTCAGCGGCAGCAGGCCGAGCGCCGTCGTCAGCGTCGTCATCAGGATCGGGCGCAGGCGCGCGCGGCCGGCTTCCTCGATCGACTCGTGGAGCGGCATGCCCGCGCGCCGTTGCTGGTTGATGCGGTCGACGAGCACGATCGCGTTGTTCACCACGATGCCCGCCAGCAGGATCGCGCCGATGAACACGATCACCGACAGCGGGATGCCGAGCAGGTCGAGCGTGAACACCACGCCGACGCCGGCGAGCGGCACGGTCAGCATGATGATCAAGGGCTGCACGAGCGACTCGAACTGACTGGCCATCACGACGTAGACCAGGAAGATCGCGAGCAGCAGCGCGGCGATCATGCTGGTGCGGCCGGCGTCGAGTTCGCGCTTCTGACCGCCGAGCTCGACGAAGATGTCGTCGGGCGTCTCGAGGCCCGCGAGCGAGTCCTCGATCTCCGCGTTGAGGCCGCCGAGGTCGAGGCCTGTCCCGCTGGCCGAGACGACGACGGCGCGGCTGTTGCCGATGCGGCGGATCTCGGCGGGGCCGCGCACGAGTTCGACGCGCGCGACGCTGGAGAGCGGCAGCGGGCGCGGGGACTCCGGGTTGACCGACAGCTCGAGCACTTCTTCGAGCGTCGCCAGGTAGGCCTCGTCGCCCTGCACGCGGATGTCGATGCGGTCGTCGCCGTCGGTGAGGCGCGTCGAGACCTCGCCGAGCAGCTGGCTGCGCAGCAGGTTCGAGACCGTGCCGAGGTCGAGGCCGTACTCGAGCGTCTTCTCGCGGTCGAAGACGACGCGCGCCTCGGGGTGGCCGACGCGCATCGTCGAGCGCACGTCGGTCAGGTCGCGGAGCGCCGAGATGCGCGCCTCCACCTCGCTCGCGATCTCGCCCATGCGGTCGAGGTCGTGGCCGGTCACCTCGACGGCGAGCGGTGCGTCGATCACGAAGGGCGTCGGGCGCGAGACGTCGACGGAGCGCACTTCGGGGTGCGACTCGAGGATGCGTCGCACGCGCGTGAGCACTTCGTCCTCGCCGGCGGCGTCCGTCCCCGGCGCGAGGCGCACCGTCATGCGCCCGGTGTGTTCGCCCTCGATGTCGCGCGTGAGCGTGTCCGCTTCGACGCCGGTGATCAGCGCGGTCAGCGCGACTTCGTCGAGCGCACCGACCTCTCGGGCGAGGTCGCGCAACACGCGGTCCGTGTTGGCGAGCGGACTGTCCACCGAGAGTCCGACGTGCGCGGTGAACTCGCCCTGGTGGATCTCGGGCAGCAGCTCGAGCCCGAGGTCTCCGACGCGCGCGAAGGCCGCCCAGCCGAGCACGCCGGTCGCGAGCAGCACGACGATCGGATGCCGCAGGGACGCGCGCAGCGCCAGCGGGTAGCCGCGTTCCAGCGCGCCCCAGCCGAGGTCGAACAGCGCGCGGAACGGCCACGTCGCCCAGTACACGACGCGCCCGATCAGCCCGAAGAGGTAGAGCCCGACCATCGTCGCGCCGGCGAGGATCCACAGCACCGCCCGGCCGACGACCGTCAGCACGTCGGCGACGCCCGTCGACCACGACCACGCGAGCCCCGCGTACGGCAGCGGCGGGCGCGCCGTCGCCGCGGCGGGGAGTCCGCCGGCCAGGAACGGCCGCGAGGCGAGCATCGGGATGAAGAGCACCGCGACGAGCAGCGAGACGAGCAGCGACGACACGACGGTCAGCGCCTGGTCGCCGAAGATCTGCCCAGCGATGCCGTGCACGAAGACGATGGGGGCGAAGACGGCGACGGTCGTCAGCGTCGAGGCGACGATCGCGCCCGAGACCTCGCGCACGCCGCGCAGCGCGGCGTCCCTCAAGCCGTCGCCTTCCTCGCGGCAGCGCGTGATCGACTCGAGCACGACGATCGCGTTGTCGACGAGCATACCGATGCCGAGCGCGAGGCCACCCAGCGACATGATGTTGAGCGACACTCCCGCGCGGAACATCGGTGCGAAGGTCACGATCACCGAGATCGGGATCGCGAGCGCGACGATGACCGTCGTCGACAGCCGGCGCAGGAAGAACCACATCACGACGACCGCGAGCACGGCGCCGATGATCGCCGACGAGCGCACGTCGTCGATCGCCGAGCGGATGAAGTTCGACTGGTCGGAGAGTACCTCGATCGTCGCCTCGCGGCGCAGGCGCCACGCCAAGTAGTTCTCCTTGCCGCGGTCCTCGAAGCGGCCGCCGCCGGCGCGGTCTTCGCCCTTCTCGACGAGTTCTGCCGTGTGAGCGCGCTGCTCGTCCGTGCCGAAGATCGCGAGCTTCACGTTGTCCGCGACTTCGACGATGTTCGCGCCCGCCTCGCGGTAGACGGCGATCTCGACGGCTTCGGAGTCGCCGAGCCGCGTCACCACCTCGCGCTTCTTGTAGGTGCGCTCGACCGTCGCGACCTCGCCAAGGCGCACCGACGTCTCGCCGCGACGCACGATCGGCAGCTGCTCGATGTCGGTGAGGTCCTCGAACTCGTTCAGCGTGCGCACGAGGAAGCTCGTGGAGCCCTCGAGGATCGCCCCGCCCGATGCGTTCAGGTTCTCGGCCGCGAGACGCTGCGCAATGCTGGAGAGGTCGATCGAGCGCGCTTCGAGCTTCTTCGGGTCGACGCGCACGCGGACCTCTTCCTCGAGGCCGCCGCGTACCTGCACCGCCGCGACGCCGGCCATCGTCTCGAGCTCGCGCTTCAGCTTGTTCTCCGCGATCCAACGCAGCTGGATCAGTTCGGAGTCCGTGCCGCGCGCCGCGCCGGGGGGCGCGCTGACGCCGATGCGCAGCGTCGGGTCGAGGTTCGGGTCGTAGCGCAGGATGATCGGGCGCTCGGAGCCGGACGGCAGGAACAAGCTGTCGAGCTTGTCGCGCACGTCCTGCACCGCGAAGGTCATGTCCGCGCCCCACTGGTACTCGAGCACGACGTCCGAGTAGCCCGCGCGGCTGACCGAGCTCGTGCGCACCAGGTTCGGCAGCGTCGCGAGCGATTCCTGGATGCGCACCGACACGCGATCCTCGATGTCTTCGGGAGCCGCGCCGGGCCATGCGGTGCGCACGGTGAGCGTCGGGTAGCTGATCTCCGGCAGCAGGTCCATCGGCAGCCGCTTGAGCGACACGAGTCCGAAGACCGCGATGGCGATCATGAACATCGTGATCGCGACCGGGCGCGACGTGACGAAGGCGAGCCCGCCGCGCCGGGCGGCATCGCTCGTGGAGGACTGCGTCGCTTCGCTCACTCGTCCTGCTGGTCGGCGTCCGCGGCCTCGGAGTCGTCCTGCGGAACGTCCAGCGACGCGTCGTCCGGCAGGGTCGCCTCCGTCGTGTCATCGTCGGCGGGCGCTTCGTCCTCGCTGCGCAGCGTGGCGTCCTCGTGCTTGGCGCCGTGCGTCGTCTCGACCGCGGCTACGCGCGTCACTTGCACCTCGTCGCCGTCCTCGAGGTCGCGGTTGCCGACGATCACGACGTCCTCACCGGCCTCGAGCGTGAAGCCGTCGTGCGGGAGCACCTCGACGTAGTCGTCGTCGGAGAAAGCTTCGTCCACGACGACGCGCGCGGCGCGGCCGTTGCGCACGGCGAAGACGACGCTGGTCTCGCCCTCGCGGCGCAGCGCGCGCTTCGAGACGACCAGCGCGTTCGGGTGGCGTTGCGTCACGACGTAGAGGCGCACGAGCATGCCCGGAAGCAAGCGCACGCCGTGCTGGACCGCGTCGACGTCCACCGTCACGCGGAACGAGCCGGATTCGGGGTCGATGTCGGGCGAGACGCGCAGGATGCGGCCGTCGAACTCGTAGCCGGGCAGCGCTTCGGCGCGGACCGTCACGGACAGCGTCGCGCGGGTGGGGTGGCCGTCGTCGTCGACGTGACCGGTGAACAGAGCGAGCTCGCGCTGCGGACGGAAGAACTCCGCGCGCAGGTCGTCGAGGTCGACGAGCACGAACGCTTCGCTCGCCATCGTCAATTGGTCGCCGACGCGCACCGCGCGCTTCGCGATCGTCCCGCGGATCGGCGCGCGCAGCTCGGTGAAGGACTCGTTGAGCTGAGCGCGCTCCAGCTCCAGTTCCGCCTTGGCGTGGTTCGTCTCGGCCGTCTGCGCGTCGATGCGCGCGGTCTCGAGCGCGAGCTGCGCTTGTTCCAGCTCGCTGCGCGCGGTGTCGCGGTTCAGCTCGAGCTGGTCGAGGTCCTGCGCGGAGATCAGGTTCTCGCCCTCGTTGCGCTCGAACACAGCCTTCGCGTTCTCGAAGGCGAAGCGCGAGCCTTCGATGCGCGCTTCCGCCTCGCGGATCATCACCTCGGCGCGCGCGACGGCATGCGCGGACTCGGAGACGGCGACTTCGGCCTCGCGCAGCGCGACGTGGACCTCGCGTGGGTCGAGCTTCGCGAGCACGGCGCCGGGTTCGACCGCGTCGCCCTCCTCGGCGAGTACTTCGATCACTTCGCCGCCGATGCGCGGCGAGATCGTGACGCGGCGCTCGCTCGCGAGGTTCGTGGTCGTCTCGAGCGCGGCGACCATCTCGCGGCGGACGGCCGGAAGGACGCGGACGCGCGTCGGTTCGCGGCGCTTGACGGCTCCGGGAGTCTCGGCCGCATCGGCGTCGGTCCCGACTTCGACGCTGCACGCGGCGAAGAGGAGAGGTGCCGCCAGCAGCAGCGTGAGGGTGCGAGAGGACATGGGGGAGCCGATGAGCGGGAGCGGATTGTTGGGGACGGCGACGGGGAACCGCGTGAGCGGCGGCGCTACACTGCCGCCCATGCGCACCCCCGAGGAGGCTGTTTCGATCATTCTAGAACGCGCGACCGCGGCGCGAGAGCGAGAAGCGGTGCCTCTCTCGGAAGCGGCGGGACGCGTGCTCGCGCGCGAGGTCCTCTCGGACATCGACCTGCCGCCCTTCGAGAAGAGCGCCATGGACGGCTACGCCGTGCGCAGCGCGGAGGTTTCGGGAGAGTCGCGACTTCGTCGGATCGGCGAGTCGCGCGCCGGTGAACCCTGGACCGGGCCGGTCGGACCGGGCGAGTGCGTGGCGATCTACACCGGCGGCGAGCTCCCGCCCGACTGCGACGCGGTCGTGATGGTGGAGAAATCGCGCCGCGACGGCGATCACGTCGTGCTGACCGACGATCCCGAAGCGGGGCAGCACGTCTGTCACCGCGGCGAGGACATCCGCGCCGGCGAGTGCGTGCTCGCGCCGGGCCGCCGTCTCGCCGCGCGCGATCTCTCGCTGCTCGCCAGCGTCGGCTGTGATCCCGTGCAGGTCTGGCGTCGTCCGCGCGTCTCGATCCTGACCACCGGCGACGAGCTGGTGAAGCCGTCGGAGAAGCCCGGACCGGGTCAGATCCGCGAAGGCAACACGCTGCACCTCGCCGCGATGGTGCGCGCGGCAGGTGCCGAAGTGCGCGTGTGCGGCGTCGTTCCCGACGATCCGCTCTCGCTGCGCGAAGCCTTCGCCGAGGCGCTCGAGAAGGGCGACGTGCTGATCTCGACCGGCGGCGTCTCGATGGGTGAGTACGACTTCGTCGGCAGCGCGCTGAAGGAGTGCGGCGTCGAGGAGATCTTCCACAAGGTCGCGATCAAGCCCGGCAAGCCCGTCTGGTTCGGCGCGCTGTTCGACAAGCTCGTCTTCGGGCTGCCCGGCAACCCCGTCTCGTGCCTCGTCGGTCACGAAGTCTTCGTGCGGCCCGCGCTCGCGAAGCTCGGCGGTGCGGACGAGCGCGAGCAGGCACCGCGCATCACGCGCGCGCGCTGGTGCGCCGCGCCGCCGCGCGCGATGGACCGCCAGCAGAACCTGCCCGTCGAGCTCGCTCCCGGCTCCGACGGGGTGCCCGAGGCGCGCCCCGTGCGCTGGAAGGGCTCGGCGGACCTCGTCGGACTCTCGCGCGCCGGAGCGCTGGCGATCGTGCCCGCCAACGCGACCTTCGAGACCGGCGCGCTGGTCGACCTGCGACCCCTCGGCTGACGCGCTCGATGACCCTCGCACATATAGAACGTCAGGCGGCGGTCGGGCCCGGCTGCCCCCCCGCGCCGAACGGACCGCCGCCGCTCGCCGTCCGGCCGCGCCTGCTGCTGCTCGTCGCGGGTTGGTCGATCTACCTGCTCGGCGGACCCGGCTTCGTCACCAGCGGCGGATCCGCGCTGGGCCTCCTCGGCTTCGCGCTGTGGGCCGCCGCCGTCTCGCGGCCCGGACCGCGCGCCAAGCTCGTCGAGTACTTGACGGCGTCGGTCTTCCTCGGGCTGCAGTTGACCTGGATCGGCTACGTGTTCTGGCCGACGCTGCCCTACGTCTTCCTCGGCGCCGGCGCCTACGGGCTGCTCGGCGGCGTGTTGCTGCGCAAGCTGCACCGCCTGATGCCGCTCGGACTCGCCGCCGGACTGGGGTGGATCGGCGCGGAGACGCTGCGCGCCGTCGTCCCGCCGCCCTTCGGCATGGGCTGGCTGCGCGCCGGCCACTACTTCCACACGCTGCCCGACTGGCTCGGCAGCGCGCGCGTCTTCGGTGTCGTCGGGCTCGGCTTCTGCGGCGTCGCCGCCGCCGGAGCGCTCGCGGAGCTGTGGCTCGCGCGCCGCGGCGTGATGCAGCCGCGCTGGGGCCGGAAGGGTCCGGCGCTCGCGCTGCTGCCGCTCGTCCTCGCGCCGCTCGTCGCGCGCCTCGTGCCCGCGCCGCGGACGGAAGCGGGGCCGCGCGTGCTGCTCGTGCAGCCGGGCTTCGAGCAGAAGCGCAAGCAGGCCGCGGTCAACTCCAACGAGCTGTTCGAGGAACAAGTGCGCCTCACCGCCGAAGCGCTGGCGGATCTCGACCCGCAGCCGGAGCTGGTCTGTTGGGGGGAGACGATGCTCGGCGTCTGGCTCGTCGATCCGGATCTGCGCCGCCTGGTCGCCGAGGCGGCCGCGGCGGGGAACGACACACCGCTCGAGGTCGCTCCGTGGCACGGGTTGGGTGAAGAGCCGTTGTGGCGCTGGTTGGAGCTCTTCGATCGCATCGGCGACGACCGCGTCGAGTTCGGGCTCTACGGCAGGACGCTGTCCGATCGCACGGCCTTCCTCTCCGGCGCCGAACGCTTCGTGGCGCACGAGGGCAAGCTGCGCCGCCAGAACGCGATCGCGCTCTGGAATCCGGGCGGGAAGCTCGCCGGCGTCAGCGTGAAGCAACACCTCGCGCCCGGCGGCGAGACGATGCTCGGCGCGGAGCGCTTCCAACTCGTGCGGGACGTGATCTACGACCTCGCCGGTTACGTGCCCGACTTCCTCGCGGGCGAGCGCACCAGCGTGCTGCCGCTCGACACCGCCGAGGGGGACCGCTGGCGCATCGCCGCCTCGGCCTGCTTCGACAACGCCTTCGTCGACGTCTACCTCGACCCGGTCGCGCGCGAGCCGGTCGACTTCCACGTGATCGTGTCGAACGAGGCCTGGTTCCAGCGCTCGCAGGAGTACGACCAGATGATCGCGTTCAGCCGCTGCGCCGCGGTGATGAGCGGCCGGACGCTGGTCCGCGCGACGAACGGCGGCGTCTCGGCGGCCTACGATCCTTCGGGTGCCGAGCTCGCGCGGCTGGTGGTGGACGGCGAGGACCGCATGGTCCGCGGCGCGCTGCTCGTCGAGGTCCCCGTGCCGGCCGCGGGGGAGGGCGTTCCGCCCATCGCGAACCACTTCCGCGCGCTGCGCCTCGGGGCCTGTCTGCTCGCCTTCCTGCTGGCCGGAATCGGGGCCTTCGCGAAGCGTTACTCCGCCGGCGACAAGGGTTAGAGCGGGCGTCCAGCGGGGGCCCCAGCCTCGCTTGACAGCCCCTCTGGCCCTCCCTAGACTCGCGCCCTCGATCTAGGAAACGGCACTGAGATCGCCTCGCGATCGGCTTCCCCACCCCTCGGGAAGCCTTGAGCAGGGCATCTCCGGAGGCCCCCGTGGACCCCCGAGCTCTCCTCCCCGCAAGGCGTTCGTCGTCACGACCGGTGCACGGTCGTCGCGCCGGCCAGCCCGCCTCTACAACTCAGCGCCCACTCGTCCCGCCCGCGCGCTGTCGGCGAGTGCCTTCCCTGTCCCCAGCACCCATCCCACACCCCCTCAGCACATGAGCCCCATCGGACGGATTTTCAGCGTTCTCAACTTGGTCCTGGCGGCCCTCTTCCTCTCGTGGGCGTCGATGGCTCTCTCGAAGGCCGACAGCTTCCGCATCAAGTACGAAGAGGAAGTCGGTGCGCGCGCCGCGGACGTGGAACGCCTCGAGGGCGAGAAGTCGGCCGCGCTCGCCGCGAAGACTTCCGCCGAGTCCCGCGCCAGCTCGCTGAACGACCAGCTCGAGAACGCGAAGAACGACGCCGCGCGCCTGACGCGTGAAGTCGAGGCGAAGGACCAGGCGAACGACGTGATGCAGGCCGACCTGGGCCGCATCTCGAACTCGCTCGAGTCTGCCAACTCGAGCCGCGACGCCGCTTCGGCCGCGCAACTGGAAGCCGTCGAGCGCGCGAACGCCGCCGACAACGCGAAGTCCGAGGCGCTCGCCGCCAAGCAGGCCGCCGAGACGCAGGTCGCCGACCTCCGCGCCCAGATCGCCGCGCTGAACAGCCAGCTCAAGGACAAGAACGCCGACCTCGTCGCGCTCCAGAAGGAACTCGACAACAAGAACACCGAGCTCGCCGTCCTCGTCGACGCGACCGGCGTCGAAGTCGGCAGCCTGCTGGCGATGCCGCTGATCAACGGCGTCGTGATCGAAGCCCTGTACGACGTCGAGCCCGGCCTCGTCGCGATCAACAAGGGCTCGGCCGACAAGGTCGAGCGCGGCTACACCTTCGACATCTACAACGGTGCCGACTACAAGGGCCGCGTCCGCGTCGAGAACGTCCGTGAGAACACCTGCACGGCGATCGTCACCCAGCCCGTCGACGGGAAGCGCATCGGTCAAGGCGACAAGGCCGCGACGCGCCTCTAGGCCTCGAGACAGCAAGGACCAGACATGGCACGCAGTCGAAAGAAAGCCGCCCCGGCCCGCTCCAGCGGCGGACGCGGAGCGAAGGCCACCTCGCGCAAGAAGGCCGCTCCGGCCGCCGCCGAGGTCGAGGTCGTCGAGGAGTCCAAGGGGCTCGGCATCGACGACGGCATCGCGATCATGACGGGGATCCTGATCCTCGCCGCCTTCCTGATGACGGACCACTTCCGTGGCACGCAGTACGGCGACGGGCTCTTCTTCAAGGGCTCGTACGAAGCTCCCGCCAACTAGGGCGCACGCGACGAACGAACGCCGAGGGCCGTTCTCCGACGAGGAGGACGGCCCTCGCTCCATTCTCGGAGAGCGCCGCGCAGCCGCGTTCGTGAGCGCGCCGTGCGGACCGCGACGCGTCGTAGCGCGCTCGCCCGAAAAGACCGCGGGGACGGGCGATTCTCGCGCGGTTCCCGTGCTTGAACGCCCCCTTCGCACCTGTAGACTCGGGGGCAGCCCGCGGGTTGCGAGGGGGAACGCGCGTCGCGCCCCCCGGTACCGGACCCACCCGCGCGCCGGAACTCCATGGCCAACGTCTTCAAGCCCCTGGAATGGGCGTTGGGCCGCTTCTCGGTCGATATGGGTATCGACCTCGGGACGGCCAACACCCTCGTCTGCGTCCGCGGGCGCGGCATCATCCTCAACGAGCCCAGCGTCGTGGCCGTGAAGAAGGAGACGGGGGAAGTCCTGCTCGACGGCATGGCCGTCGGCAACACGGCGAAGGCCATGCTCGGCAAGACGCCCGGCTCGATCGAGGCGATCCGCCCCTTGAAGCACGGCGTGATCGCCGACTTCGACGTCACCGAGAAGATGATGCGCTACTTCATCACCAAGGTGCACGAAGGTCGGCACTGGGTGAAGCCGCAGGTCGTCATCGCGGTGCCCGTCGGCATCACGGCGGTCGAACGCCGCGCCGTGATCCACTCCGCGGAACGCGCCGGTGCGCGCCGCGTGTACTTGATCGACGAACCGATGGCGGCCGGCATCGGTTGTGACCTGCCCGTCACCGAAGCGCGCGGTTCGCTCGTCGTCGACATCGGCGGCGGCACGACCGAGGTCGCGGTGCTCTCGCTGGCCGGCGCGGTCGTCTCGACCTCGCTGCGCGTCGCGGGCGACGACATGGACGAAGCGATCGTCCAACACCTGCGCCGCCACCACAACCTGCTGATCGGCGAACAGACCGCCGAACGCATCAAGCTCACCATCGGGTCCGCCTTCCCGATGGAACAGGAACTCTCGATGGAGGTGAAGGGGCGCGACTCCGTGTCCGGCCTCCCGCGTCGGACGACGGTCACCTCGATCGAGGTGCGCGAAGCCCTGACGTACCCCGTGCGACAGATCTGCGACTCGGTGCGCGGCATCCTCGAGGAAGCGCCGCCCGAGATCTCGGCGGACCTCGTCGACACCGGCATCACGATGGTCGGCGGCGGCGCGTTGCTCTACGGCATCGCCGACGCCGTCGCGGAGTTCCTCGGCATCCCCGCGCGCGTCGCGGACGACCCGCTGACGGCTGTCGCGCGCGGCACCGGAATCTTCCTCGACAAGCTGGACGTCTTCTCACGCGTCCTCGCCGCCGACGAAGAGGATTGAGCGCGGGTTGAGCCTTCGATCGGGTGTCTGGACTCGATCGCGGTCCCTGACGTGGTTCCTGCTCGGAGTCCTGGGGATCGCGTCGCTGCGTCCGAACGAGCTGCTCGATCGGCTGTTCGCCTACGCCGCGACGCCCTCGCGACTCTTCGCCGAGATCGCCGCGCCTGTCGACCTGCTGCGCTCCGGCGAAGCACACGCCGCCGCGGAGAACCTCTTCGCCAAGGGCGCGCTGGCGCGCGAGTGGTCGGACCAAGCGCTCGCGCGCGAGCAGCAGTGGGTCATGCCGCAGCGCGCCGAGCTGACGGCCGGCCGTCGTTTCGTGCACGCGGAAGTTGCGCGCTCCGGCTCCGGTGACCTCGACACGATCGACGTGCGACTCGCGACGATCGTCGGCGTCGCCGTCGGCCAACCGGTCGTGATCGGCGAACACTACGTCGGCCGCGTCGCGTCGCTCGACGGACACCACCCCGGGAACGCGAAGGTCGAGCTGATCACCGGCCGCGACTTCCGCGTCGGCGCAGAAGTGATCCCGGAGCACCGCGAGACCGGCGAACTCGCCTGCCGACTCGTCGCGGGCGGCCTCGCCGGCGAGGCACAGGAAGCCGGGCAGCGCGCGAGCGGCGAGATCGCGCTAGGCGTACGCACACCGAGCCGGCGGCGCGTCGTGAACGGCGAAGTGCGCGTGCACGAACCGGCGCTGCCCGGTGACGAGTCCGGCAACGTCGCGCGCCGCCTGGCCGAGGGCTTCTTGCTCGGCGAGCTGGAGAGCCCGAACCCCGACGATCCGCAGCCGTCGCTGCGCATCCTGCCGGGGCTCGACTACGAGTCCGGTCTGCACCAAGTGCTCGTCGTCACGCCGCCGACCGCGGGCGAGCTCGAGGTCGTGCCGATGCGGCTCGAGACCTTCGAGGGCCGACGCTGGACGGCGGTGCGCTCGCTCGGGCCGGCGCAGGTCGAGCTCGACCGCGAAGGCATCCTGCTCGCCGTCGGCGCGCTGCAAGGCGCGCGGCGCGGACTGGCCGTCTCGTACGGCGCGCACTTCGTCGGCCGCATCGACGTCGTCGAAGGACTCTCGTCCGGCGTGCGCACGCTCGGCGATCCCGGGCTCGCGCTGCACGTGCTCGCGCGCCTCGAGGGCGAGGACGAACCGCGCGCGATCGGACAGCTCGTCAGCCTCGGCCGCGATCCCGTGACGCGCGAGGTCCGCATGCGCTGGTTCGCGCGCGTCGCGCTCGACCCGCTCGGCACCGCGCCGCCGCGCCGCGCGTGGCTCTACACCGGATCCGGCCAACCCGGCGTCCCGCGCGGCTTGTTGATCGGCGAAGTCGAGCTGCCCGGCTCGCGCGGCGAACACGAGCTGCGCGTGCGTCAGGAGGCCGAGGTTCGCGAGCTGCGCGAGTTCTGGATGTGGCGCTCCGACACCGACCTCGCGCGCGAGCTCGCGGGGGGGCCCGGCGCATGAGGAACAACTCGCGCACGCTCGCCTGGCTGCTGCTGGCGATCTGGATGACGTGGCTGACCGCGCTGCAGTCGCGACTCGGCGAGAGCCCGGCTTACCGCTTCCCCCCGCCCGACCTGAACCTCGTCTTCCTCGTCTCGATGGCGCTCGTCGTGCGCCGCGCCGACCTACTGCCGCTGGCGCTGATCGCGGCGCTCGCGCGAATCGCCTTCTCGCTCGATCCGCCGCAGTCGGTGTTCTTCCTGACGCTGGCCGTCGGCGCGCTCGGCGTCGGTTCGCGCCGCGCGATGCACCTGGAAGGGCCGCTGTGGCGCGCATTCCTCTCCGGCTTCGGCGCCGTCGTCGCCGTGCTGTGGTTCGCCGAGGTCCGTGACGTGCGCGGCATCGAGGTCGAAGCGGTCGACGCCGTCAGCGCCGCGGTGCTCGCCGTGTCCAGCGCGCTCGCCGCGCTCGTGCTCGGCGGCGTCCTGTTGCGACTCCCCGGCCTCTCCGAGCTGCGCAGGAGCGAGCGGTGAGCCTGCGTCGCTTCGGTCCGCTGATGGCCGCGTGCACGATCCTGCTCGTCGTGCTCGTCGCGCGGCTGTTCCAGGTGCAAGTGCTCGAACATGACGTCTGGGCCCGCGAGGCGGCGAACCTCTCGCGCGAGAACGAAGTGCTCCCGTACCTGCGCGGCGAGATCCGCGACCGGAACGGCGTCGTGCTGGCGCAGGACGAGTCGGTCTACCGGCTCGAGTTCGTGTACAGGTCCTTCCGCCGCGAGCACGTGCTCGGGCAGGTCGCGCACGCGCTGTCCGACGTTCACGGACACGCGGTCGGCCTGAAGGACGCGGCGCGCCTGCTCGAGGGCGAGGCGCAGCGCCTCGTGCTGCTCACGCCGCGCGACGTGGACGCCTTCGAGCGCGGCGGTGCGCTGTCGACTTTCGGCGTGCCCGCCGCGACGAATGCGGACGACGAACGTCGCCGCACGCGCGCCGGCAACCTGCGCTTCTACATCGGACGCCTACTCGGACTCGACCGCCGCGAGTGGAACGCGGTGAAGCGCGCCGTGCGCAAGGGCGACGACCGGCGCAGCTACTTCGAGCTGGGTCAGAAGTACCGCGAGGGGGAGCGCGAGAGCCTGCCGCACTTCCGCGCGCGCATGGAACAGGCGCTCCGCGACCTCGACGGGCTCGCGAGCACGCTGGACCTCGCCGAGTTCGCGCGCCAGCTGAGCGTCGACGAAGAACGGCGCGCGGACTACCGCGGGCGCGACGGCCTGCTCGATCTCCTGCAGCGGCACCGCGAAGCGATCGAGGACGACGTCGCGAGCGACCTGTTCCGCGCCGCGGCGGGCTTCCCCGTCGGCGTCCTGCCGCCCGAAGTGTTGACGCAGTGGTTCGACCTCGCGTGGATCGCCGACCTGCAGGGCTGGGAACCGGAGCGCCTCGCGCGTTGGCTCGACGGTCCGCACGCGCGTTGGCTCGCCAATCAGCGTTCGTTCCACGCGCCCGCCGCGTGGATCCAGTCGGACCTCGAGTCGCTCGGACTCGGCCCCGGCGACGCGCTCGGACGCTTCCTCGACGAAGCCGCGCGGCGCTACGAACCCGCCGACTTGAAGCGCGACGAACGCCAGCGGCGCTTGCGCGACGGACAACTGCCGTGGTGGCGGCTCGAGCGCTGCGCGGTGCTCGACGAGCTGCCGGACGTGCTGCGCGCGCCGTGGCCCGAAGAGACCGCGACGCCCGGCTTGCCGTTCCAGGATCCCGAGTGGCGCGCCGAGCGCGCGCGCGACGAAGTCGACAGCCTCGCCACCTTCGCGGCCTTCGGATTCACGCCGAACGCGCCGGTCGCGGTCTGGGCTCCGCCGGGGACGAGCGAGAAGTGGCACGCGCCGACCTCGCCGTCCGAGTGGCGCGAGCGCCTCGTCACCGCCTACGTCGACGCGGACGAAGAGACGCGGGATCGCGAGTCCGACGACGCGCGTGCGCAGCGCCTCGCCGATCGCGAGCTGTTGCCGCTCGCCTTCCAGGAAGGCTGGCTCGAGCTGTTCCAGTGGCTCGCGGTCGAGCGCTTGAAGGAGGCCGGCGCGAACGCCGAAGTGGATGGCGCGCGCGTGCCGTTCGCGTTCCGCGAGACGGCGCTCGAGCGCGCCGCGGATCGGCGCAACTACGCCGTGCGCGACCGCGGCAGCCGCGTCGTGGTCGTCGACGACGCGCCGCGCATCGAGGTCGTGCAGAAGATCAGCCGCTTCCCGGGTCGCTTCGCCGGCTTCCAGGTGCGCGACGTCCCGCGCCGCAAGTCGCTGATCATGTGGGACGGCGACGTGCCGCTCGCTCAGTTCCAGGTCGGCGGCGTGCGGCACTCGACGCTGACCGAGTCCGTCGGACAGGCGGAGCTACTGCACGAGCTGCGCTCGCTCCAGCGCACGACGGCGCGCAACGAAGTCCTGCGCGAAGCGATCGCCGGGCTGGCGCGCGAGATCTACCGCGCGGACGAACAGCGCGGCCGCTCGGGCGCCGAGCTGCTGTACGACGACCAGCTGCGCGGGCGCAACGGCTACCGCGAGCGTGAAGGTCTGCAGGAACGTCGCGGCGATCCGAAGCGCGTGTTCACCAAGGAACCGGAGCACGGCAAGGACCTCGAGCTGACGCTCGACGTCGCGCTGCAGCGCGCCGCGCAGGACGTGATCCTGCACCCGAAGCTGCCGCCCGACATCCCCATGGACCGCGACGACGCGTGGTTCGGGAGCCCGGTGGGCGCGATCGTTCTGATCACGCCGGACGGCGAAGTGCTCGCCGCCGCCTCCGCGCCGCGCGAGGTGCAGCCGAAGCTGCCGGGTCGCAGCGGCCAGCGCGAGAACGTGATCGACCGCACGCTGCGCATCCCGACCGGTCAGCCGCCCGGCTCGATCTTCAAGCCGCTGATCGCCGCGCACGCGCTGGAGACACACGGCTTGACGCCGACGCAGGTCTTCCGCTGCGCCGACGACGACGGCACGGGCGCCGGCTACGGCGGGCTGCACTGCCACAGCACCTACGGCCACGGCGACGTCGTGCTCCACGACGCGCTGCGGGAGTCTTGCAACTCCTACTTCGCGCAGGTCGGCGAGCTCTACCAGAATCGCGACGAGTTCCTTGAACTCGTGCACTTCTACGGGCTCGACGAACCGACCGGGATCAACGTCGACGGCCGCCGCGGGTACTACGAAGACTACCGCATCGCCGGCTTGCACCGTGACCCGCCGCGGCAGGAACTGATCCGGCGCGATCGCCTCGCCGCCGGAAACGGCTTGAATCCGATGGACGCGACGCCGCTGCAGATGGCGCGCGCCTTCGCGGGTCTCGCGACGGGCGAGCTGCCCGAGCTGCGAATGGTGCGCCAGGTGGGGGATGAACTCGTGCCGAAGGCGTCGAGGCACCTCGAGCTCTCGCCAAGCACGCGGCGGCTGATCCGCGAAGCCCTGGTCGACGTCTGCGAGCGCGGCAGCGCGAAGAAGGCGGCGCTCAAGCGCAGTGACCTCGGCTTCTCGATGGCCGCGAAGACCGGCAGTGCCGACTTCCGGCCGATGAACGCGGACGTGCTCGCGTCGCTGCAGCTGGTCAACCCGAGCCACCCGCCCAGCATGCGCAAGCACACCTGGGTCGCGGGCTGGTTCCCGGCCGAGGACCCGCAGGCGATCCTCGTGGTCTACCTGCACGACGTCGGCGTGACCTCCGGCAAGAACGCGATCTTCGTCGCGGAGCAGTTCATGCACCGCCCGGAGATCGCCGAGTTCCTCGCGGGAGGCGCGCGGTGAAGCACCTGCCCGCGACCGCGACGGCGCGCGAGGAGGCCGGCGGACGCCTGCCGATCCGCATCCGCGGCATGCGTTGGTCGAAGGTGCCGTGGCACGTGCTGCTGCTCGGCATGGCCCTGCTGGCGATCGGTTTGTCGTTCCAGCGCGCGATGAGCGACGCCGAGGGCGGCGTGGGGATCTCCTTCCGCGGTCACGTGCAGAAGCTGCTCGTCTCGCTGCCCGTCCTGATCGCCGCCTTCCTCGTCCGGCCGCGTTGGTTGCGCCGACGCTGGTCGTGGGTCTACGGCGCATGTCTCACCTTGCTGTTGCTCGTGCCCTTCATCGGGCTCGAGCGCAACCAGGCGAAGCGCTGGATCGAGACGCGCATCTTCGACCTGCAGCCGTCCGAGTTCATGAAGGTCGCGCTGATCCTGGCGCTCGCCGGCGCGCTCTACCGCAACCGGCTGACGCGCTTCAAGGACTGGGTGCTGCCGCTCTCGCTGGCGTTCGTGCCGATGGTGCTGGTCGCGCTGCAGCCCGACCTCGGCACCGCCCTGACGATCGTGCCGGTGACGCTGGGCATGCTGTACCTCGCCGGAGCGTCGGGGAAAGTGCTCTCGACGGCGATCGCGGGCGTGGCGCTCGTCGCCATCGCGGCGGTGCACTTCGAGTTCGGCGTGCGCGAGTACCAGCTCGAGCGCATCGACACTTGGACGCAGAGTTACTTCCCGCAAGACCTGATCGAAGGCCGCCGGGGCCCGGCCTTCCACGCGTACCACGCGCGCGTCTCGATCGGGAACGGCGGCTTGGCGGGACGCGGGCTCGGACAGGGCATCGCGAACCAGGCGGGGATCCTGCCCGAGCGTGAGTCCGACTCGATCATCGCCGTGATCGCCGAAGAGGGAGGCTGGTGGGGCGCGACGGGCATGCTCGTGCTCTACACGCTCTTCGTGCTCGGCATGATGCAGACGGCCGTCGGCCTCCGCGACCGCCACGCGCGCCTCGTACTCGGCGGAGTCGCGCTCTACTTCGGCTCGCACGTATTCATCCACTCAGCCGTGAACCTGGGCCTCCTTCCACTCACCGGCCTGACGCTGCCGCTGCTCTCGACCGGCGGCTCGTCCCTCCTCGCGAGCTTCGCCGCCCTGGGCTTGGCCCTCGGCTGCGCCGCGAACCACGAGGCCGCCCTCGACCGCGACGCGTTCCGTAGTTACTGAGTCGGCGGTTCTGCGCGGTGGAAGCCCCGAGTTTCCCGCGAAGGCGCGAAGGAGTTCTGCGGCACGCGACGCGGGGAGTGTGTAGTTGTTGAAAGGGGCGGCCGGGGTTCGCTTGCCCTGGCTGGCCGTTCGGCGGTATGACGGTAGCGGGAGAGAAGCCATGACTATCGCACCGAGCCGGACCTTTGAGCCCCACCTTGAGCATGCACGCGCAGCCTGGAGGGCCGAGGAAGAGAACGCGAGGCGTCACGCGACGCGGAAGGCACTCATCGTCGGCATCCCGCTCGCTGCCACTGCCCTATCCGGCGCCCTGGCCGAGCCCTCTCAGGTGGTCTTTGCCTCGATGGCGCGCAGCGAGCTGAGGGGGTGGGGATGCTTCTTGCTCTCCATCATCACGGTCTACCACGTCGCGCAGGTTCTTATCAGGGCCTTGCCCGTTCGCCCGGCGTCGTACGACGGCTCTCATCGGTCCGTTTCTGAGGGCCTAAACCCGGTCCCCGTAGACGCTGATCGTGCGAAAGCAGAGCAGGCGGTGGACGAGTTCATCGGCTGCTCAGATGCGATGGCCAAGTCGATCGCGATCAGCAGGACTCTTCTGGCGGCTCACGAGTTGCACAAGGCCAACGAGCGCACTAACACACGCCTCCAGTCGGCGCTTGAGTCCGTCTCGCAGGCATTTGGTACATTCATCGTAGCCGCGATCCTCTACTTCTTGATCCTCTAGAGCCAAGCAGTCATGGCCAACCAGAAGAACACTCCGGAGCCCCAGGTCAGCGAGACTCAGAGCGCGGCGCGCTCCACGAACGGCGGCGCGTTTGACGCTGTGCGCGAGGCCGCCTCAAAGGCCGTGGACCAGTTCTACAAGCAGCGCGACACGGAGTGGGAGCCGATCCCCCGCCCGTTTAGCCTGTTCAAGTGGCTCAAGCTCCGGGTTGGCTAACCTGCTCCGCGTAGGTCAGCCGTTTGCCCTCGCTCCGCTTGATCTCTGCCGCGACCCGCTGGCCGTCGTCTAGCTTGCGCGTGTTGTAGCGGAACTCGAACTCGCTCATGTAGCGGTGCAGGTGCTTCTTGCTCACCGAGTGGAAGGTGCCGTACATGCCACGCTTGATGAGTGAGAACGCGCCTTCGATCGTGTTCGTGTGAACCTCGCCGCGCGCGTACTCGCGCTTGGAGTGGTTGACGGTGTGGTGCCCGCCGCCGTACTCGCGTCCCAGCTTCGTGTATGCGCTGCTCTCGTCCGTGTGCAGGCGCGCGTCCTGCTCGACGTGCTCGCGAAGTGCGGCCTTGAGCCCTGCGGCGGTCACGCGCTCCATCACGCGAAAGCGGATCTCGCCGCCACGTTCGACCGCGCCGATAACCGGCGTCTTGTCGTGCTGCCCCTGCATGCCCTTGCGGCGGTTGCGGGGCTTGCCGCCGACGTAGGTTTCGTCGGCCTCGACCGTGCCGGAGAGCTTCGGCGGGTTGAGGTCTGCAACGCCTGCACGGATGCGGTGCATGACGAACAGCGCGCTCTTGTAGCTGATCTCACACTCGCGCTCGATCTGCTTCGCGCTGACGCCCTTCTTCGAGCTGCATGCCTTCCAGAAGGCGTAGCACCACACGCGAAGCGGCAGGCGGCTCTCGGCCATGACGGTTCCGGTGCGGACGGTGTACATGCGCTTGCAGCCCCGGCAGCGCCAGCGTCCGTCCTTGTTGCGCTCGCCGGTCTTCGCGTCGGCCATCTGGTACACGTCCAGGTCGCCGCACAGCGGGCAGGCCGGGGCGTCTCCCCAGCGGCGGGCTTCGAGGAACCGAAGGGCCTCGGCGTCGTCGTTCGCTGCGATGCGGAGGGCTTCGAGGATGGGGCTTTGGGCGCGCTTCATGGCACCACCGTACCAAATACGATAGTTGTTGCAAGGCTGACCCGAGAATTTCTTGAGGCGCCATCCGCGTGGCGCACTTGACGAGAGCTGTTCAGGGTGCTAGCATCCCCTGTCGATGAACGTGGAGTTCAGAGACCGACGAATCGAGCGCATCGTGCAGGAGAGGCGCGGAGACGGCAGCTACCCGATCGAGGTTGTTCGCGCCCTCTTGAAGTGCGCGCAAGCCCTCCAGGAGTCGCCGAGCACGGCATCGTTCCGGTCCACGTTCAAGTCGATGCGGCTAGAGAAGCTCAAAGGAGACAGGAAGCATCAACACTCACTAAGGCTGAACGCTAAGTGGAGGCTCATTGTCGAGCTTCAAGAGGGCACACCAGAGACCGCCACGGTCATCGAGATCACGGACTACCACTAGTTATGACGAACACCGAAGCAGACACCCAGTACGTCGATGTATTCCCGCCTGGGGAGTTCATCAAGGACGAGATGCTGGAGCGCGGATGGTCGCAGGCCGACTTGGCCGAGATCATCGGCAAGTCGCCTAAGCTCGTCAGCGAGATCCTGTCTGGCAAGCGATCCATCACCCCAGAGACAGCCGCTAGCCTGGGTGCCGCCTTTGGCGAAGGCGATCCTGACTCCGCTCAGGTTTGGCTCAACCTAGAGTCAAGGTATCGGCTCTCACGCATTGCTACAGGCGGTGGCGATGTCTCTCGAAGGGCTCGGCTCTACGAGAAAGCCCCCGTCAAGGAGATGGTGCGAAGAGGCTGGCTGCGTCAATCGAACGATGTTGATGCGCTGGAGCGCGACCTGCTTTGCTTCCTCGGCATCGACAGCACTGATGACGACCCGACGATCTTGGCGGCGGCTCGCGCCAAGGGATCATGGGCGCGCGAGTGGACACCCGCTCAGCAAGTCTGGTTTGTTCGTGTCGCCCAGCTTGGGTCGATGGTCAACGCGAACCGCTACTCTGCGGCTCGCTTGCGGTCCGCGATGGAGCAGCTCAAGGCACTCATCCCGGATGCGGAGAACGTCCGGCTCGTCCCCAGACTGCTAGCTGACGCCGGAGTGAGGCTCGTGGTTGTCGAGCACACATCGGGTAGCCGTATCGATGGAGCCACGTTGTGGCTTGACCCCAAGTCGCCGGTGGTTGGGCTGTCGATGCGCTATGACCGGATCGACTACTTCTGGCACACGCTCTTCCATGAGCTTGCACACGTCAGACAGGGTAAGCGCGCCTCAGGACTTGACATTGACCTGGCAGGGCCTGACTCCGACAGAGAGGACTGGAGTGACATCGAAGTAGAGGCTGACACCGAGACCGTCAGCGGACTCGTTCCGCAAGATGCCCTCACGGACTTCATCCGACGGGTGCGCCCCCTCTACTCTCAAAAGAAGATCCTCGGGTTTGCCGCCAAGTGCCGGACGCATCCTGCGATCGTGCTTGGGCAGCTCAAGCATCGAGGCGAGATCCCGTGGAAGAACATGGCGAGACTTCATGTGAAGGTCCGTGAGTACATCACAGACTCCGCCCTAACCGATGGATGGGGGCACATGGCCCCAGGAGCGCCAAGGTGAGCACACACGCAGAACAGCTACAGGCGATCGTGGATCGATATCGCGCTGCTGGTCAGAAATGGCCCGCGACTCGAAAGGAGATCGCCGCTTGGGCCCTAGCCAAGAAGGAGTGGATGCCTAGTCACGCATCCCTTCTTGCTCAGTGCGCCGAGGAACTTGCTAGGGCGATGCGCGAGGAGTACTTCACTGACCAGCAAGGAAGGCGTGTTAGGGCAAAGCACGCGGCGCGAATCGGTGAAGGGCCAGAGCAGCGGACCCTATGGGCGGACATCAGAACCGCCAACCGAGAGCACATGGAGATCGCGTTCCAGCAGCGACGGCAGCAAATTGTCGGCGACTGTCGCCAACTCAAGAGCGACGTTGACAGCTACAACGACAACGCCGCGCCGAAGCAGCCAATCCAGCTTGGATTCGACTTCACGCCAGACCTGGAAGAACTGGAAGCCCTGGAGTCGGTGCAGAGCTGAGAACGCGAAGCCCCCGTGGTGGAATTGGACTACACACTCCGTTTGCAGCGGAGCGGCTTCTCACGGCCTTGCGGGTTCGAGTCCCGCCGGGGGCACCCCACAGCGTCACATCTCACCCTGTCCAACCCACACGGGGGCGCAGACGTTCTAGGATAACAGCATGACATCGGCAAGAGAGCCCCAGGACCCTGAATCCAAGCCCGAGCCCAAGAAGCGCGGTCCCAAGCCTGAGCGCCTGGTGATCGACGAGGCGGACGCAGAGGCGGCGCTGGACCGGCTGCTAGGCAAGAAGCCCAAGCCGAAGAGCGAGGACGCGGACTAGCGCGGAGCGAGCGTCTATCGGCCCCTGGCCGAGCTGGGCGGGGTTTCAACAGCTACACACTCCCGCGCGACGCGCCAGCAACCTGCAACCCCCGGGCAGCTCACGCCGAGGCGCGAAGAAGAACGAACCACGACTTCGCGCGGCCGACGGATCAAGACTGGCGTCGACCGTTTGGCTCCAGAGGAGAACTCCGACCGGCCTTCGGCTGAGAGCGGTTGGTCAGTCTTCAGAAGGCAAGCGGGTCGAGTCGGTGTAGCCGAGGGACTCGAGGCTGCGAAGGGTCGCTTCGCGTTCGGCGTGAGAGGTCGGGCCGAGGTCGAGCCAGTCGAGGCGGCGGGTCCGTTGGCCGGCGGTGCGGCTCGCGCGGCGGCGGTCGAGGAGGGTTCGGAGGAGCTCGGGGTCGAGTGGGAGGGGGCGCTGTTCGGTGGGGTCGGTGCGGAGGTCGTAGGTGGTGCCCGTCGCCGGCGCGTCCGAGTGGAGTTCGAGGATGGCGGCGTGGGTGTCGGTGCGCAGCGCAATGCGGTCGGGGCCGTAGAGGGTCGTTGCGGAGTAGGCTGTGCCGCCTCCCTCGTCGTTCCAGTCGGAGGTCGAGGCGTGGAATCTCGTCGGTACGTCGAGCTCGAGGGACTCGAGGAGGAGGCGACCCAGGTCGCGCGTCGAGACGACGCCGCTGTGGTCCAAGTCGCCGGGCGCGAGCTTGTCGCGCGAGATCCAGAGCGGCACGTGCGTCAGTTCGGTGTGCAGGCCGTGACCGTGCTCGAAGGCCTCGTGCTCGTAGAACTCCTCACCGTGGTCGGCGGTCATGGCGAAGAGCAGGTCGTGGAAGCGCCCGCTCTGGAGGAAGTGATCCCACAGGCGATGCGTCGCTTGCAGCGCGGCGAGGGCTTCGCGTTCGTAGAGGGTGCGCACGCGGCGGAGTTCGTCGGGGCTCGGGCCGCCCTGTTCCTCGAGCGCGCGCAGCTCGGCGAGGGTGACGGGAGGCGTGCTCGCGTCGCTCAGCTCGACCGGGTCGTAATCGAGGTGCGGGTCGAAGATGTGCACGAACAGGAAGAGGTCTTCGCTGCGCGCCTCCTCGGCGTAGCGGATCGCGCGGACCACGGTCTCCTCCGCGCGGCGCAGGGTGCGGTTGTAGGCGTGCTCGTGGTCGTAGACGTCGAAGCCGCGGTCGAGTCCGAGTGAAGGGCTGAGGAAGGCGGCGTTCGTCACCGCGACGGTGCGGAAGCCCTGAGCCCGGAAGCTCTCCGCCAGCGTCGTCACGTCCGGGCTGAGCGGTGCGAGCAAGGTGGCCTTGCCGTGTGCGTGGTGGACCTCCGGGTCGACGCCGGTCAGCAAGGACGCGACCGACGGCAGCGTCCAACCGGCGCTCGAGTAGGCGCGGGTGAAGCGTGCGCACCCGTGACTCGATGCGTCCGCCCACGGGTTGACCTCGCCGGCGAGTCGCTCCGCATACGCCGTGTCGGCGCGCAGCGTGTCGACGACGACGAGCACGACGACGGAATTCGGGCGTCCGGACTTGCGCAGCGCGAGGATCAGCCAGGTGGCGACGGCGAGGAACGCGACGGTCGCGAGGACGGAGCAGGGGCGCCGCATGCGCGCAGCTTAGCCGATCGCTCGGGCGCGCCGCGCCGGCGCCGCACTACGTCCGATAGTCCGCGTTGATCGACACGTACTCCGCCGTCAAGTCGCAGGTCCAGACGTCGGCGGTCGCGGTGCCGGCGGCGAGGTCGATCGAGAGCATCACTTCGGCCTCGTCGGCGAGGTAGCGCGCGGCGGCGCCCTCGTTCGCGGGGTGCGGGCGGCCGTCGGCGAAGACGACGGAGCTGCCGACTTTGACGAGCGCGCGCTCGGCCGGGAAGGGGATGCCAGCGCGTCCGGCGGCGCTCAGGATGCGGCCCCAGTTCGGATCGCGTCCGGCGACGGCGGTCTTCACCAGGGGGCTCGTCGCGATCACGCGGCCGACGAGCGCGGCGGCGTCCTCGGTCGGCGCGCCGGAGACGCGAACGGTGATCAGGCGCGTCGCGCCCTCGCCGTCCTTCGCGATCAGGCGCGCGAGCTCGCCGCTGATCGAGTTCAGGGCATCGCCGAGCAGCGCGGTCGGGCCGGCTCGCTCGCTCGACCAGAGCAGCACGGTGTCGTTCGGGGAGGTGTCGCCGTCGACGGTCATGCGCTGGAAGCTCTTGCGGTTCGCGGCGCTGAGCAGTTCGTGCGCGTCGTCTCCGAGCGCGGCGTCGGTGAAGAGGTAGGCGAGCATCGTCGCCATGTCGGGGTGGATCATGCCCGAGCCCTTCGCGACGCCGACGAGGCTCGTCTCGCCGAGCTTGCGCGTCGCGCGCTTCTCGGTCGTGTCGGTCGTCATGATCGCGCGGTTGAAGTCCTGCGCGCCGTCCGCGGACAGCGCGTCGAACAGCTGCGGCACGGCGTCGAGCATCTTGGCGAGCGGCAGGCGCGCGCCGATCACGCCGGTGCTCATCACGAGCACCTCGTGCGCGGGGCACTCGAGGCGCTCGGCGATGGCCTCGGCCAGGCGGTGTGCGTCGTCGACGCCCGCCGTGCCGGTCGCGCAGTTCGCGTTGCCCGAGTTGACGAGCAGCGCGCGCACGCGGCCGCCGGACTGGGCGAGGTGTTCGCGGCAGACCGTGACGTGCGCTCCAACGAGCTGGTTGCGCGTGAAGAGCGCGGCGGCGGGGCCGGCCTCCTCGAGCGCGACGAGCGCGAAGTCGTGTCCCCCGCGCTTCTTGATGCCGGCGGCGATCCCCGCGGCGCGGAAGCCGCGCGGAAGGGGCGTCGTCGTCACAGGGCGGCTCCCGCCGAACGCGGCGACGGCAGGGCGCTGAGCGGGACCGACAGCGGTCCGCGCAAGTGGATCTCCGCTTCGTCGGAGAGCACGAGGCGCATGGCGATCTCGTCGCACGCGTGGAACTTGGGGCAGTTCAAGCAGTCGCCGAACACCTTGTGTGGGAGCGAGGCGTGCTCGACGCGCTCGAACTTCAGGCGCTCGAAGAATCCGGGGACGTAGGTGAACGCGATGACGCGCGCGATGCCGAGGCTCTTCGCTTCGGTGATCAGGAACTCCGCCATCTGCTTGCCGAGGCCGCGGCCCTGCGCATGGTCCTTGACCGCGATCGAGCGGATCTCGGCGTGGTCCGACCAGACGATGTGCAGCGCGGCGCAGCCGAGGAACTGACCGTCCTCCTCGATGACGATGAAGTCGCGCAGGTTCTCGATCACGGACGCCGGCGAACGGGGAAGCATGACTTCCTTCTTCGCGAGCGCGTTGACGAGCTCGAGGATCGAGGCGGAATCGGCGACGCGCGCTTTGCGGATCAGTGTTGCCATGAGTCGAGGCGATCTTTCCAGCGAGAGACTTCGGCGGCGACGCGCGACGGCGCGGTGCCTCCCAGGGCCGCGCGACGCGACAGGACGCGGCGCACCGACAACTCGGTGCGCAGATCCACGTCGAGCTTGCCGCAGATCGTGGTGAGAATCTCTTGCGGCAGTTCTTCGAGCTCTACGCCGATCTCGAGCGCCGCGCGAACGGCGCTGCCCGCGCGCTCGTGCGCGTCGCGGAACGGAACGCCCTGTTGGACGAGCAAGTCCGCGAGATCCGTCGCGTTGAGATATCCGAGAGAAGCTTCGTTCTCGCAGTGCTCGAGGCGGAAGCTCGCGTGCCGCACCGCGGTGACGGCGACGCGCAGGCAGCTGCCGAAGGTGTCGAGGCCGTCGAACAGCGCTTCCTTGTCCTCCTGCAGGTCCTTGTCGTACGCGAGCGGCAGGCCCTTCAGCGTGACGAGCACGGTCTGCAGGTCGCCGATCACGCGGCCGCACTTGCCGCGCAGCAGTTCCATGGCGTCAGGGTTCTTCTTCTGCGGCATCAAGCTCGAGCCGGTCGCGACGGCGTCGCTGAACTCGATGAAGCCCGCCTCTTGGCTGGCGAAGAAGATCCAGTCCTCGGCGAGGCGCGAGAGGTGCACCATCGCGAGGCTCGCGACGAACAGCAGCTCGCAGACGAAGTCGCGGTCGCTGACGGCGTCGAGGCTGTTGTGCGCCGCCGATTCGAAGCCGAGGTGCGCCGCGAGCGCATCGCGGTCGACCGGAAATGCCGTGCCGGCGAGCGCGCCGCAGCCGAGCGGGCTGACGTCCATGCGCGACAGCGCGTCGAGCAGGCGCTCGCGGTCGCGGGCGAACATCTCGACGTAGGCGAGCAGGTGGTGACCGATCGTGATCGGCTGGGCGCGTTGCAGGTGCGTGTAGCCGGGGATCGGCGCGTCGAAGTGCGCGTCGGCCTTCTCGACCAGCGCGGCGATCAGCGCCTCGACGTGGGCGACGAGCTCCGCACCCGTCTCGCGCACCCACAGGCGCAGATCGGTCGCGACCTGGTCGTTGCGCGAGCGCCCGGTGTGCAGCTTCTTCGCCAAGTCGCCGACTTCCGTACGCAGCGCGTCCTCGACGAAGGAGTGGACGTCCTCCGCCGACGACTTCGCGAGCAGCGCGGGCTTCGCCTCGACCTTCGCGAGCACGGCCTTGAGGCCGGCGTCGAGCTGCGCGCGCTCGTCCTTGGTCAGCACGCCCGCCTTGGACAGCGCCGCCGCCCAGGCACGGCTGCCCGCGACGTCCTGCGCGAGCAGCCGGCAGTCGAAGCCGAGGCTGCGGTTGAACGCCTCGAAGAAGGGGTCGAGGCCGCCTTCGAAGCGGCCTCCCCAGAGCTTCTTGGTCACGAGCGGCTCCGCGCGCCGACCATGGCGGCGACCTTTCCGGGAAGACCGTAGAGCTTCACGAAGCCCTCGCTGTCCTTCTGTGCGTAGCTGCCGCCCGCGCCGAAGGTGGCGAGTTCTTCCGAGTAGAGGCTGTTCTCGCTCTCGACGCCGATCGTCGTCGCCGTGCCCTTGTAGAGCTCGACGCGCGCGATGCCGGTGACCGGCTTCGCGGACTCGGTGAAGAAGGCGTCGAGCGCGCGGCGCAGCGGGTGGAACCAGCGGCCGGTGTAGACGAGGTCGGCGTAGTCGATCGAGAGCTTCTCGGCCTGGCGCATCGTGTCGCGCTCGAGCGTGATCGAGCGCAGGCTGCGCAGCGCCTCGTAGACGATCGTGCCGCCGGGCGTCTCGTAGACGCCGCGCGACTTCATGCCGACGAGGCGGTTCTCGGTGATGTCGACGCGACCGACGCCGTGCGTGCCGCCGAGCGCGTTCAGCTTCTCGACGAGCTCGACGGGGGAGAGCGCTTCGCCGTTCAGGCTGGTCGGAACGCCGCCTTCGAAGCCGAGCTCGCAGATCACGGACTCCTGCGGCGCGAGCTTGGGCGAAGTCGTCAGCATGAAGACTTCTTCCGGCGGCGCGGCGCCGGGATCCTCGAGCGCGCCGCCTTCGTGACTGATGTGCCACAGGTTGCGGTCGCGCGACCAGATCTTCTCCTTGCTCGCGGTGATCGGGATGCCCTTCTCCGCGGCGTAGTCGATCGCGTCCTCGCGGCTCTTGATGTGCCAGTCGCGCCACGGCGCGATGATGCCCATCTCGGGCGCGAGCGCTTGATAGGCGAGCTCGAAGCGCACCTGGTCGTTGCCCTTGCCGGTGCAGCCGTGCGCGAGGTAGTGTGCGCCGATCTGCTTCGCGTAGTCGACCTGGCCCTTGGCGAGCACGGGGCGCGCCATCGAGGTGCCGAGCAAGTAACGACCCTCGTAGACGGCGAGCGCGCGCAGGCACGGCCAGACGCAGTCGGTGAGGAACTCCTCGCGCAAGTCGGCGACCTTGCACGACGCGGCTCCCGTCGCGGCGGCCTTGTCCTCGAGCCCTTCGAGCTCGGACGCGCCCTGACCGACGTCGCCGGCGAAGGCGTGCACTTCGAGTCCGTGGTTCTCTTCGAGCCACGGGATGATCACGGAGGTGTCCAGGCCGCCGGAGTAGGCGAGGACGACTTTCTTCTTCGTCATGTCGCGAGTTCGCTAGTTCCAGGCGCCGAGGAGGAGGGCCATGATCGCCTTCTGCACGTGGAGTCGGTTCTCCGCGTTGTCGTAGACGATCGACTGCGGGCCGTCCATCACGCCCGCGGACACTTCCGCGCCGCGGTGTGCCGGCAGACAGTGCAGGAAGTACGCGCCGGGATCGGCGAGCTCCATCATCTCTTCGTCGACCTGGTAGTCGTTGAAGATCGCGGCGCGCTCTTCGATCTCGTCCTCCTGGCCCATCGACGCCCAGACGTCGGTGTAGATCACGTGCGCGCCCTTGACGGCTTCGTCGACCGAGGGCGTGACGGTGATCGAACCACCCGACTGCCGCGCCCAGGTCGCGCACTGCGCGGTGACCTCGGGATCGGGCTCGTAGCCTTCCGGCGTGCAGACGACGACGTTCACGCCGAGCTTCGTCCCCGCGACCATCAGCGAGTGGCAGGTGTTGTTGCCGTCACCGACGTAGCAGAGCGTCTTGCCCTTCAGGTCGCCGAACTTCTCGGTCAGCGTGAAGTAGTCCGTCAGCGCCTGGCAGGGGTGCGAGTGGTCGGAGAGGCCGTTGATCACGGGGATCTCGCAGTTCGCGGCCAACTCCTCGATCGCGCGCTGCTTGTAGGTCCGCGCGACGATCACGTCGACCCAGCGCTCCAGGTTGCGCGCCATGTCCTTCACCGACTCGCGGCTGCCGAGGCGCGCGTCGCGGTGGTCGAGGAAGACCGCCGTGCCGCCCATGTCGGTCATGCCGATGTCGAAGGTGAAGCGCGTGCGCAGGCTGTCCTTCTCGAAGATCATCGCGAGGCGCTTGCCGCGCAGCAGGTCGGTGTACTCGTCGCGGCCGGCCTTGAGCTTGGCGGCGACGTCGAAGATCAGCTCGAGGTGCTCGGCTTCGAACTCGTCGAGGGACAGGAAGTCCTTGCAGGGCAGGGAGGTGGTGGCGAGTGCAGTCATGTCAGGCTTCGATCTTGGTGAGGACCGCGTCGAGGATCTCGAGCGCGCTGGACAGTTGTTGTTCGGTGATGACGTAGGGCGGGAGCAGGCGGATGACTTCGCCGCCCGCGGTCGCGGCGACGAGCCCGTTCGCGAAGCACTCGCGCACGACGTCGGACGCGCCGCGCTCGAGCTTCAGGCCCTGGATCAGGCCGCGTCCGCGGCGCTCGACCACCAGCGGGTGCTTCGCAGCGAGCGCTTCGAGCCCGTCGCGCAGCTGCTCGCCGCGCGCTTGCACGGTGTCGAGCAAGCCTTTCTCGAGCTCCTCGAGGAACACGAGCGCGGCGCGCGACGCGAGCGGACCGCCGCCGAAGGTCGAGCCGTGGTCGCCGGGCACGAGCACGCCCTCGAGCTTCTCGGCCGCGAGCACGACCGACATCGGCAGGCCGCCGGCGATCGGCTTCGCGAGCGTTACGAGGTCGGGTTGCGCGGCGGACCACTGCGACGCGAGGAAGCGGCCGGTGCGACCGGAGCCGCACTGCACTTCGTCGTGGATCAACACGGTGTCCGTCGCGTCGCACAGCTCGCGCGCGGCGACGAGGAAGGCCTCGTCGAGCACCCGCAGGCCGCCTTCGCCTTGGATCGGCTCGAGGATCATGGCGCACGGCTCGCTCTCGAAAGCCTTGCGCAGCGCGTCGACGTCGTTCGGCGGCACGAAGTACACGGGACCGATCAGCGGGCCGAAGGGCTCGCGGTACTTCGGGTTGTGCGTCACCGCGACGGCGCCGGTCGTGCGGCCGTGGAACGACTGTTCGAGTGCGACGAATGCGGCGCGGTCGGAGCGACCTTGCTGCTGTTGGTACTTGCGCGCGATCTTGAGCGCCGTCTCGTTCGCCTCGGAGCCGCTGTTCGAGAAGAAGGCGGCGTTCATGCCGGAGAGGCGCGCGAGTCGCAGCGCGACCTGCTCGCCCCACGGCTGGCGGTAGAGGTTCGAGGTGTGGATCAGCGCGGCCGCCTGGTCGGCGATCGCGGTGACGAGGCGCGGGTGCCCGTGCCCGAGCGCGTTGACGGCGATGCCGCCGAGCGCGTCGATCCACGACTTGCCCTCCGCGTCGAAGAGCAACGCGCCCGCTCCCCGAGCGAAAGCCGTCTCGGAGCGCGCGTAGGTGTGCATCAGGTGTTCGTCCACTAGCAGAGCTCCTGCACCGCGGCGGCGATGCTCGTTCCGACGGTCTTGTCGAGCGCTTCGAGCACGGCGTTCGTGCCGGCCGCGGGCGCGATCTTCACGATGCAGCTCGGGCGCGACTCGATCGCGTCGAGCGCGGCGCGCACCTTCGGCAACATGCCGCCCTGCAGCGCGCCGGAGGCGATCAGGTCCTGCGCGTTCGCCGGGTCGACCAGCGCGAGCGAGCGACCCGCGCCGTCGCGCACCGCCGGGACGTCCGTGAGGAAGAGCAGCACGTCGACGGCAAGCGCGGCCGCGAGCGCTCCCGCCGCGCTGTCGGCGTTCACGTTGTAGAAACGCGACGCGTCGCCCGCCTGGCCCGCGGCGAGCGGCGCCACGCTGGACAGCACGGGCATGAAGCCGGCCGCGAGCAGCGCGTCGACGAGCTTCGGGTCGACGACTTCGACCTCGCCGACGTAGCCGAGGTCGACGCCCTTCGGCGCGTGCTTGCGGACGCGGAAGACGGAACCGTCCGCGCCGGTCAGGCCGATCGACGGAACACCGCCGTCCTCGAGAGCGCGCACGAGCGTCTTGTTCACCGAGCCGCCGAGCACGCAGAGCGCGAGCTCGCTCGTCTCGGCGCAGGTGACGCGCAGACCTTCGTGGCGCACTTCCTGGAGTCCGACGCGCTCGGAGAGTTCCTTGAGCTGCGCGCCGCCGCCGTGCACGACGATCACTTCGTGACCCGCCGCGCGCGCCGCCGCGACGCTGGCCGCGAAGGACTTCCGACCGTCCGGCGTCTCGAGCTGAGCGCCGCCGACCTTGACCATCAGACGCACGGAACGCCCTCCGCCTCGGGGAGACCGAGCATCAAGTTCATGTTCTGCAGCGCCTGTCCGGCGGCGCCCTTCAAGAGGTTGTCGAGGACCGAGACGATCACGACGGTGCCGTCCGCGTCGCAGACCGCCATGTCGCAGCGGTTCGTGCGCTGCACGTCCTTCAGCTCGGGCAGGCCGGTCCGGCGCACGTGCACGAAGGGTTCGTCCGCGTAGCGTTCGGAGAGGCACGAGCGGATCGCTTCCGCGTCCACGCCGCCCGCGGACTGCACGTAGATCGTCGAGAGGATGCCGCGCTCGACCGGCAGCAGGTGGGGGACGAAGCGGATCGAGTCGGTCCCCGCGTGCTGGTGGATCTCGGGCGTGTGGCGGTGCGTTCCGACGCCGTAGGCGAGGAAGTTCTCGTGCACGTTGCCGAAGTGCGTGCGGTCGCTCGCGCCCTTGCCGGCGCCGGAGAGGCCCGACTTGCTGTCCGCGACGATCAACGACTCGCGCGAGACCAGGCCGTGCTCGAAGAGCGGCAGGAGCGGCAGCAGGATCGAGGTCGGGTAGCAGCCGGGGTTCGCGACGAGGCGCGTCGCCGCCACCGCGTCGCGCGCGTGTTCGGTGAGGCCGTAGACCGCTTCGGAGAGCAGCTCGGGCGCGGGGTGGGGCAGGCCGTAGGTCGACTCGTAGACCGACGGGTCGGAGAGGCGGAAGTCCGCCGACAGGTCGACGACCGCAGCGCCGGCTTCCAGCGCGGCGAGCACGACGGGAGCCGACGCGCCGTGGGGCGCGCAGACGAACACGCCGTCGAGCTCGGCGAACAACTCGGGCGTGTACGCGTCGACGTTCACCTCGCCCGGTGTGCGGGCGACGCGCGCGCCGCCTTCGCTGCGCGCCGACATGGCGGACGCGAGCTGCATCCCGCCGTGCGCGGCGACGAGCTTGCACAGCTCACCGCCCGCGTAGCCGGTCGCGCCGACGACGGCGATGCGCTTCGACGAGGTCAGAACATCCACGATTCGAAGTCCTCGGCGAGCTGGGTCGCGTGGTCGGAGTCGGGGGCGATGACGAGGATCGTGTCGTCACCGGCGATCGTGCCGAGCACGCCGGGCAGGTCGGTGCGGTCGATCGCGGACGCGAGCGCCTGCGCGCCGCCGGGGGGCGTGCGCAGCACGAGCTGGTTCTGCACCGCGACGACGCTGTCCAGCCAGGCGTGCACCGCGCGCGCGCACTCGGCGACGGGGGTCGGCACGTCGGGCGAGAGGCCGGTCGGCAGCTCGTAGCCGAGCGGGCCCTTGCGCAGGCCGAGGTCCCGCAGGTCGCGCGAAATCGTGGCCTGGGTGGCGGGGTGCCCCTGCGCCTTGAGCAGGTCGCCGAGCTCGGCCTGGTTCCGGATCGGGCCGCGGGCGACCAGCTCGAGGATGGTGCGGCGGCGTGCTTCGCGGGGGTCGGTCATGGGTCGGGAGGCGCTGGAGGGGTGTCGATGGATACTTATGCCTTCGATGGCGAATAAAGATGCGAAGCGTCCCGGCCCCCGTCAAGCCTCCCTGCCTCGAAAATCCGCGCCTCGCGGGCGATCCGCGGGACGAAGCGGGCGGACGGGCCCGCTTCGTCCCGCCTTCCGTGCGGCCGGCTTCGCCGAGGCCGGTCGACGGCGGGCACGGGCGGCTGGCTAGACTCCGCCGCGTGCACTTCCGCCTCGAACGCCTCGCTCCCGGCCTCGCTCTGCTCGCGCTCGGCGCGCCGGCGTCCGCACGTCGGCTCGAAGTCCCGCGCACCTACGCCGAGTCGGTGTGGACCATGGAGCAGGGCTTGCCGCAGGACTCGGTGACCGGCATCGCCCAGGACGCCGACGGCTACTTCTGGATCTCGACCTTCGGCGGACTCGCGCGCTTCGACGGCGTCCACTTCCACGACTACTACGTCGGCAACCGCCCCGACCTGCTCGTCAGTCGCTTCTCCAGCGTCGCCGTCGACCGCGAGGGCGGTGTGTGGACCGTAGGGCAGCGCGTCGGTTTGTTGCGCTACGCGGACGACCGCTTCGAACACTTCGAGTTCCCTGGCGGGAGCTTGATCGTCTCGAACGACGCGGACGGAGGGGCGTGGGTGCACTCGACGGCGGGGCTCGGTCGGATCACGGGTACCGCGATCGAGTTCGTGCGCGCGGGCGAGGTGCGCGGCGTGCACTTCGCGCGGGACGGAACGCTGTGGGTCACGACGGTGGAGGACGGCCTCGTCGAGATCGAGGCCGGCGTCGAGCGCGTGCTCGGCGACGTCACGTCGACGCCGGGCCGGCCGTTCGTGACGATGACGGAGGACCGCGAGGGGCGCCTTTGGGGCGGCAACTGGCGTGGACTCTGGCGTGCAACGGACGCGACGAACACGAGCTTCGAGAAGTTGACCGCCGCCGGCGACGGCATCCGTCAGCTCGCGCTCGGGCGTGAGGGTGAAGTCTGGATCGGCGCGGGCACGGGGCTCATGCGCTACAGCGCCGGCCGACTCGAGCGCGTTCGTGAGGACAGCGGGTACAACGTCCTCTTCGCCGACGCGCGCGGGAACCTGTGGTGCACCGGGTCGGGCAACGGCCTGCGGATGATCCGGCCTAGCATCGTCAGCGAGGTCGGCGCGATGCTGGGCCTGGAGGACGGGGACGTCTGGTCCGTCGCCTTCGCGAGCGACGGAACGCTCGCCGTCGTGCAGCGCGAGTTCCTGACGACGATCGCGGGCGACCACCGCGAGCGCGAAGAGTTCGCGTTCGACCTGACCGCGGCGCTGTACGACCGGAGCGATACACTGTGGCTGGGCGGTGTCGATCGAATCGCACGCTTGCGCGGCGACGACCGTGCGGAGTTCCCGATGCCGCGTGGAGCGAGCGCGGATCACCACGCGCTCTTCGTCGACGCTGACGACGTGCTCTGGGCCGGCTCCCGTCGACTCTATCGCTTCGATGCGGATGCCTTCGTCGAGGTGCGGCCCGACGCGATCGAAGACGTGTACTGCATTCGAGCGGCCGAGGACGAGGCGCTGTGGATTGGAACACAGGTCGGCTTGGCGCGCATGAGTCGAGACGGTGCGCACATCGAATGGTTGACGTCCGCGGATGGACTGGCGCCCGGCGCCGTGCGTGCCGTGTACCGCGACGAGCGCGACGTGCTCTGGGTCGCGACCTACGGTGGAGGCTTGAGCCGGGTCGAGGACGGACGCGTCGCGTCGTTCACCCGCGAGACGGGGCTGCACGACGACTTCCTCTCGAGCATCCTCGAGGACGACGTCGGTCGCCTGTGGTTCAACTCGAACCGCGGTCCGTTCACGGTCGAGCGCAGCGCGTTGGATGCGGTCGCACGCGGCGAGCGGAACCTCGTCGACTGCATTTCCTTCACCACCGGAGAAGGGGCGCGCGAAGCGAGCGGGGGAAACCAACCCTCCGCGGCGAAGGATGCGGAGGGACGCCTGTGGATGCCGAACGTGTCCGGGCTCTCCGTGGTCGATCCGGCGGCACTGCGGCTCGACGACACGCCTCCGAGGCTCGTCGTCGAGGGCGTCGATCTCTCGCCGCAGCGCGAACTGCTCGTCGAATTCGCCGCGCTCGGCTTCACCTGGCCCGAGCGGGTGCAGGTCCAGTACCGGCTCGTCGACCTCGAGGAGCGCTGGATCAACGCGCGCGGCCGCCGTGAGCTCGAGTTCTCCTTCCTGCCGCCGGGCGACTACGAGCTGCAGCTGCGCGCGCGCAACGGTTCGGGACCGTGGAGCGACATCGTGAGTCGGTCGATCAGTGTCCCCGCGCGCTTCCACGAGACGTGGACCTTCCGCGTGCTCTCCGCGCTCGCTCTCGGCATCGTCGCCTTCGTGTTCGGCGCGCTGCGGCTGCGGCGCGTGCGCGCGCACGCCGAGCGCCTGCGCGAGCTCTACCGCGGCCGCGACGCCGCGCGCTTGGCGCTGGGACGCAGCCGCGAGGAACTGCGACGCCTGTCGCGCCTACTGCTCTCGCAGCAGGAAGACCAGTTGCGCACGATCTCGGCTGAGCTTCACGACGACGTCTGCCAGCGCATCGCGGCGCTCGCGATCCAGATGGAGCTCATCGAGCGTCGCCTCCGCGCGGCGCCGGACGGCGGAGAGAACGGCCTGCGACCGCTCGTCCAGCGCGCGCAACAGCTGGCAGGGGACGTGCAGATGCTCTCGCGGCGCCTGCACCCGATGGGACTCGTCACCTTGGGCATGGGCGAGGCGCTGCGGCAGGAGTGCGACGCCTTGCAGCGCCGCGCTCCGCTGACGACACTCCTCGAAGACGCGGTCGCGTCGGACGAAGTCCCCCAGGACGTCGCCGTCGCGGCGGTGCGGATCGCGCAGGAGTCGATGCACAACGCCGAAAAACACGCAGGAGCGTCCACGGTCCGGGTCAAGACCGAGGTGGACGGAGATCGATTCGTCCTCCGCGTCAGCGACGACGGCGCCGGATTCGACCTGGAGTCCGGCGGCAAGCAGGGTCTCGGCCTTGTCACGATGCGCGAGCGCGCGGCGTCGGTGGGGGGCGACTTGACCGTCACCACTGCGCCCGATTGCGGAACGGAGGTCGTGTTCACCGTGGTACTCGAGGGGCTCGATCGATGAGCGGACCGCGCTTGATCTTGGCGGACGACCACCGCCTGTTCGCCGAGGGCATCAGCGGCTTGCTCGGCGAGTCGTACGACGTGCTGCGGATCGTCGAGGATGGACGCGAGCTGCTCGAGGCCGTCGAGGAGCTGAAGCCCGACATCGTCGTCGCCGACGTCTCGATGCCCGAGCTGAACGGACTCGAGTGCGTGCGCGAGCTCGGCGAGTCGCACTCCGCCGTGCGCGTCGTGTTGCTGACGATGCACCGCGACGTCCACCTCGCGGTCAGCGCGATGCGCGCCGGAGCGGCTGCGTATCTGCTGAAGTACGGCGGGGCGGACGAAGTGCTGCGCGCCTTGGGGGCGGTGAACGCCGGCGGAACCTACGTCGCCGCGGAGCTGCGCGAGGAAGTCGAACGCGCGCTCGCATCGGCACCGGAACCGAGCCACGAGCTCACGCCGCGCCAAGTGGAGATCGTCCGCTTGCTCGTCGAGGGCCTCGCCGCGAAGGAGATCGCCGCGCGCCTGCGGCTCTCGCGGCGCACGGTCGAGTACCACAAGTACAAGGCGATGGAGCGACTCGGCGTGGAGAGCAGCGCGGAGCTGATCTCCTACGCGCTGAAGCGCGGCATCAGCCCGCTCTGAGAGCCCGTGTCGGCCGGCGCCGCGAGGCGTGCGTGGCGGAAGCGCCGGTCCCGGCCGATCGAGCGAAACGCATCGCTCGCATCTCTCGACGTTCGAGCAGCTTCGACGGGCCAGGGAAGTTTCCCAGGTATCCGCGTGGCGGATTCGGTGGGAGGCTTGAATCCGAACTGGCTCTTCGGGTGCGCGCTCGCCGCGCCCTTCCCCGAGATCGCGGGTGACCCACGGAGAGCCCGGATCGATCCTGCACACCACCACAAGATCTCGCCACATGTCGAATCACACCATCATCCGGACCCTCTGCGCGGGTGTCGCCATGACCGTCGGTCTCGCCTCCGGCGCCGTCGCGCAGACGACCGTCGCCGATTGGGACTTCACGAACGCCGTCAACCCCGCCAGCACGCCCGGCGTGCCCATCCAGATCCCGCCGGGCACATCGATCCTCGCTTCGAGCGAGGTGACGACGTCCGCCGGCGTGTCCTGTACGGACATCGTCGCGCACTCGATCTGGGAAGGCGACGCCTGCGGACCCGCCGGCCTCCAGCACAGCCCCGGCGGCTTCGTGCCGACCGGCGAGCTCAACCTGCAGAAGTGGGACGGTGACGTCACGACGAGCTGTGGCATCAACAACGACGGGGTGAACGACAACTACATCTCCTTCGAGCTCTCCGCCGCCGGTCCGACGATCAGCTTCGACCAGGTCTCCATCTCGTGCTTCCGCAACGGCGCGGGCGCGCCCTCGAAGCTCGCGATGGAAGTCTCCGTCGACGGAGCGCCCGCCGTTCCCTTCGGCGCGGCGGTCGACGAGAGCTCGACGGGCAGCTACGCCTGGTTCGTGTTCAACGGCTCGGTGAGCGGCGCGACGACCGTCGAAGTGCGCTTCGTCCCCGCCGACGGTGCGTTCAGCACCGCGGGAACCGGCAACCTGCACATCGACGGCTGGGTCGTCGAGGACTCCGGCGTGACGCCTCCGCCGCAGATCACGCTCGCCGACTGGAGCTTCGCGAACTCCGTGAACCCCTTCGCGGGGACGCCGATCCCGATCGCGCCCGGAACCACGATCATCCCGAGCGGCGACGTGACGACCGCGCCCGGAATCTCGTCGACCGACATCACCACCGGATCGATCTGGCTGGGGAACCCCTGCAACCCGACCGGCCTCGAGTGGAGCGGTGGGGGCGGAGTCGTCCCCGGAGAGGTCAACCTGCAGAAGTGGGACGGGGACGTCAACTCGACCTGCGGCGTGAACAGCGACGGCGTGGACGACAACTACTTGGCGTTCGAGCTGAGCGCCGGCGGTTCCTCCTTCAGCGTCGACGAGGTCTCGATCTCGCTCTATCGCAACGGTGCGGGCGCGCCCTCGAAGCTCCAGATGATGGTCTCGGTCGACGGCGCAAGCGCGGTGCCCTTCGGCGCGGCGATCGACACGGCGACCATCGGCGCGTACTCCTGGTTCACCTTCACGGGCTCCGTCGCGAACGCCACGACGGTGGAAGTGCGCTTCGCTCCCGCGGACGGGGTGAACAGTTCCGCCGGCACCGGCAACCTGCACATCGACGGCTGGGTCGTGCTCGGCAGCGTGCCGGAGTTCGAGACTTTCTGCCTCGGCAACGGCGTCTCCGCCGGTCCCTGCCCCTGTGGTAACGAGTCGGCATCCGGCTCCGGGGAGGGTTGCAACCACTCCGGCGGCATCGGCGCGATCCTCTCCGCCAGCGGCAGCACGCTCGTCGCGAACGACGACCTCGTATTCATGACGAACCAGGCGATCGCGAATCAGCCCAGCATGCTCGTGCAAGGCGCGGCGCCGATCGCGCTGCCCTTCAAGGACGGCATCCTCTGCATGGGCAGCTGGACCCGCCGCGTCGAGGCCGTGATGCTCGACGGCTCGGGCTCGGGCTCGACGGTCGGTTCGCTGGTGACCAGCGGCAACGTGCTCCCGGGGCAGACCCGCTACTACCAGCAGTGGTATCGCGATCCCTCGGTCAGTCCCTGCGGCAGCGGCTCGAACTTCACCAACGGAATCCGGATCGACTGGATCTGAGTCGGACGGGGTCAGCCTGCGGCGGATCGGCGCGGAGACGCGCCGGTCCGCCGCTCTCGTTCTAGGAATCGTGATCTCGGCCGAACGCTCGTTCACACCTGTTTCCGTGCGCTCCTGGGAAGTTTCCCAGGTATCGAGGCCGTTGGATACGTGGGAGATTCCAGGTGGAGCGAGGAGCCGGACCGCGGCCAGAGGCCCGTCCCTCCTCGAGGTTCCGGGTGAACGTTCAGGGCCCGGATCGACCAGCACACCACTCAGGAGACTTCCAAGCCATGTCGAAGCACACCCTCCTCCGGTCCGTCTGCGCGGGATTCGTCGCGACGGCCGCCTTCCCGAGCGCCGCACTCGCCCAGACGACCATCGCCGACTGGGACTTCACGAACGCGGCCAACCCCGCCAGCACGCCCGGTTCGCCGGTGCAAGTCGCTCCGGGTACGTCCGTCCTCGCCTCGAGCGAAGTGACGACGGCCGCCGGCGTCTCCTGCACGGACATCTTCGTGCACTCGATCTGGGAGGGCGACGCGTGCGCCCCCGCGGGTCTCCAGCACAGCCCGGGCGGCTACGTCCCGACCGGTGAGCTGAACCTGCAGAAGTGGGATGGCGACATCATCACCTCCTGCGGCATCAACAACGACGGCGTCAACGACAACTATCTCTCCTTCACCCTCTCCGCCGCTGGCCCGACGATCGACTTCGACCGCATCTCGGTGTCGAGCTCGCGCAACGGTGCTGGCGCGCCCTCGAACATGGCCGTCGAGGTGTCCGTCGACGGAGCACCGGCCGTCTCGTTCGGTTCGACGATCGACGACACGACGACCGGCACGTTCAATTGGTTCGTCTTCAGCGGCTCGGTGAGCGGCGCGACGACCGTCGAGGTGCGCTTCGTCCCCGCGGACGGCTTCACCAGCACCGCCGGCACGGGCAACCTGCACATCAACGGCTGGGTCGTGGAAGACACGGGAATCGTTCCTCCGCCGCAAGTGACGCTCGCGGAGTGGGACTTCACCAACGCGATGAACCCCTTCGTGGGCGCCGGTCCGGTTCCGGTCGCGCTCGGCTCGTCCCTGCTGGCGAGCTCCGAAGTGACGACGGCCGGCGGCATCTCCTCGACCGACATCTTCACGCACTCGATCTGGGAAGGCGATCCCTGCAACCCGACCGGCCACGAGTGGAGCGGCGGCAACTTCGTCGCGACCGGCGAGCTGAACCTGCAGAAGTGGGACGGCGACGTCTACACGACCTGCGGTGTCAACAACAACGGCGTGAACGACAACTACATCTCCTTCACGCTCAGCGCGGGCGGACCGTCGCTGAACATCGACGAGATCCAGATCTCGCTCTGGCGCAACGCCGCCGGCGCGCCCTCGAAGCTCGCGATGGAAGTCTCCGTCGACGGCGCCCCGGCCGTGCCCTTCGGCACGCCGATCGACACGCCGAACTCCGGCGGTCCCTTCGAGTGGTTCTCCTTCACGGGTTCCATCACCGGCGCGACGACGGTCGAGGTGCGCTTCGCGCCGGCCGACGGCGTGTTCAGTACCGCCGGCACGGGCAACATCCACATCGACGGCTGGGCCGTGCTCGGTACCTCGCCGCCCTTCCAGACGATCTGTGTCGGTGACGGATCGAACGGCGCGTGTCCCTGCCTGAACGAGTCGACCCCCGGCGCGGGCGAAGGCTGCAAGAACTCGCTGGGCTTCGGCGCGATCCTCTCGGCCTCCGGCAGCAGCTCGGTCGTGAGCGACGACCTCGTCTTCCACGTCTCGCAGGCGATCCCGAACCAGACCAGCATGCTGGTCCAGGGTGCGGTGCTCACCAACGTGCCCTTCAAGGACGGCATCCTCTGCATGGGCAACCCGACCGAGCGCGTCGAAGTCGTGTTCCTCGACGCGGCCGGCGATGGCTCGACCTCGAGCTCGATCGTGACGAACGGCAACATCACCCCCGGCATCACGCGCTACTACCAACAGTGGTACCGCAACCCCGGCGGCGTCAGTCCGTGCGGCACCGGCTCGAACTTCTCGAGCGGCCTCGAGGTCGACTGGAACTGATTCTGTCTCCTGATGGATGAGGGGCGCACCATTCGCCGACGGCGCACGGTGCGCCCCTCGTCTCGTCCCTTCCCCTCACGAGCCCGCAGCCAAACACCATGATCTCGATCGGATCGACTGCCCGAACGCTGGCGCTCTTCGCCCTGACCTCGAGTGCGGCGACCGCGGACGTGCTCGTGGACTGGGACTTCAGCACTGCGGTGAACCCGGCGTCCGGGGGCTCCGTCGCGACCGGGATCGGCGCGACGCTGCTCGCGTCGGGCAACGCGGTGACGCACCCGGACGTGACTTGCTCGGGAATCGTCTCGCGCTCCGCGTGGCTGGGGAACGCCTGCAACCCGACCGGCTTGCAGCACAGCTCCGGAACCTACGTACCGATGGGGGAGCTGAACCTGCAGAAGTGGGACGGCGACGTCCTCTCGAGCTGCGGGGCGAACAACGACGGCGTCAACGACAACTACTTCAGCTTCGTGATCACGCCGACTTCCGGTCCGGTCGACGTGTCGCGCATCTCGATCTCGACCTGGCGCAACGGCGCGGGCGCGCCCGCGACCTATTCGATGGAGGTCGTCGTCGACGGCGGCGCGCCGCAAGCCTTCGGAGCTTCGTTGCTCGACAACGTGTTCGGCGACGGTGGCTTCGAATGGTTCGACTTCGACGGACAGGTCACGGCCACGACGTCGCTCGAGATCCGCTTCCGCCCCGCGGCGAGCCCCGGCGGACAAGGCACCGGCAACCTTCACATCGACGGTCTGCGCGTGGAGCGCGGCACGGCGAACAGCGGTCCGGACGGCCCGAACGTACTGTTCCTGATCGCCGACGACCTGACCGCCAGTGCGCTCGAGGTCTACGGCAACAGCGAAGTACAGACGCCGAACCTGAACGCGCTCGCAGCGCGCGGCATGGTGTTCGAGAACGCCTACTGCCAGTACCCGGTCTGCGACGCGTCGCGCGCGTCGATGATGACCGGCTGGTACACCGACCGCATCCAGCAAGAGGGAGGCGGCTACTCGAACTTCGATGCCGCGCTCGGTTCGCATGCGACCTTGCCGGAGCACTTCCGCCTGAACGGGTACACCTCGCGGCGGATCAGCAAGATCTACCACATGCGCGTCCCGGGCGACATCCACGACGGGACGTCGGGACCGGACCACGCGCCGTCTTGGAACTCGATCTTCAACGTGCAGAGCCCCGAGTACCAGACGCCGGGCGTCATCGGTCACTACACCAACGAGTCGGTCGACTACGTGGCCGGCACGGGCTTCGGCGCCGCCTTCGTCACCATCAACGCGAGCACGGACGGCACGGAACAGGCCGATTTCCTCGCGGCGACCGCGGCCGAGGCGAATCTCGCCAACCTGCAGAGCACGCCGTTCTTCCTGGGTGTCGGCTTCGTGCGTCCGCACGTGCCGCTCGTCACGCCGTCGAGCTTCTTCGACCTCTACGACCCGCTGCTGCTGTCGCTCGCCGCGGTGATCCCCGGCGACCTGCTCGACATCCCGAGCGCCGGCGTCTTCTGGAACGAGCCCACGCGCGGTCCGAACAACGACACGGATCGTCGCAATGTGCTGCAGGCGTACTACGCGAGCGTGAGCTTCATGGACGAGCAAGTTGGGCGCGTGCTCGACAAGCTCGACGAACTCGAGCTCACGGACGACACGGTCGTCGTGTTCACGTCCGACCACGGCTACCACCTCGGCGAGCACACGATGTGGCAGAAGCTGAGCCTGCACGAGGAGTCGGCGCGCGTGCCGCTGATCATCGCCGGCCCGGGCATCGTCGCGGGACGCACCAACGCCCTAGCGGAGTCGCTCGACTTCTATCCGACGCTGGCGGACCTCGCCGGCCTCGACGTGCCCGAGCGCTGCCAAGGCGTTTCGCTCGCTCCGATCCTGCACGGTACGGCCGCGAACGTCCGCTACTCTGCGATGTCGCGCGTCTCGAACGGATACCTGCTGCGCACGCCGGACTGGGCGTACATGCGCTACTCGAACGGCACGGAGGAGCTGTACGACATGCGCCCCGTCGCGCAGGGCGGGGATCCGCAGCAGTACACGAACCTCGCGGGCGTGTCGGCCTACGCGAACACGAAGTCGATCCTCTCGGCCTCGCTCGACGCACGCATCGCCGCGGCGATCGGGGAACCCGCGCAACCCTTCTGCATCGGTGACGGCAACCCGCAGGCGTGTCCCTGCGGCAACGAGTCGCCGATCGGCAGCGGTGCGGGCTGCGCGAACTCGACCGGCTTCGGCGCCGTCCTCTCCGCGAGCGGTTCGGCGAGCGTCGCCGCGGACGACCTCGTGCTCGGCTTCTTCGACGCGATTCCGAACCAGCCGAGCATGGTCGTGCAAGGCGCCTCGAGCATGCGCCTCGCCTTCCGCGACGGGGTGCTCTGCATGGGCAATCCCACTGAGCGCATCGAGGTCGTGCTGACCGACGCGAACGGGGCGGGCTCGACCGTGGGCTCGATCGCGGACGCGGGCGCGGTCGGTCCCGGCATGACGCGCTACTACCAGCTGTGGTACCGCGACCCGGGCGGCGTCAGCCCCTGCGGGACGGGGTCGAACACCTCGAACGGCCTGATCGTCGACTGGAACTGATCGGGCGCGGGGGAGCGGCCGGTCGAGCGCGGATTCGCGCCCGGCCGGCCGCTCGCGTCTTCCGCTCAAGCGGGTCGCAAGCGAGCTGCAACGGGACAAGAGGAGTCGATCGCGCCGTCCGCGCGCACGCATCCCGTGGACTTCCCCCCGGCACCTCTCTAGACTCCTGCGCCGCGCGACGAGGGACCCGGTCGGTCCCCTGGCGTCGCGCTCCACGCTCCCGGGCCCCGGGAGCTCCCCTCGGGCGCAGCACACTTGCGCCACCCCCGCAATCGGAAAGAGACGCCCCGGATGAAGCCTGTCGCTCTGGGAATGGTCGAGACCAAGGGTCTCGTGGGTTCGATCGAAGCCGGTGACGCCATGGTCAAGACGGCCATGGTCGAGCTCTTCGGCAAGGAGAAGGTCACCGCCGGCTTCGTGACGATGTTCGTCACGGGCGAGGTGGGCGCGGTCAAGGCCGCCACCGACGCCGGCGCCGCCGCCGCGCGCCGCGTGGGCGAGCTCGTCTCCGTGCACGTGATCCCGCGCCCGCACGAGCAGGTCTGGTCGATCCTGCCGCCGCTGCGCAAGGTCACCGCGAACAAGTAGACGGTCCCTGTCGGGCTTGCGCGCGGACGTAGCTGCGTCCTCGCCGCCGAACCCGTGCACCGATGCGTGACCTCGATCCCGATCTCCGCGCGCTGCAAGAGATGCGCGACGCCGTCCGGCGAGCCAAGGAGGCTTGCAAGGCGATCTCGTCGTACACCCAGGCGCAGACCGACCGCCTCTGCGAGGCGATGGTGCAAGCCGGCGTCGCCGCCGCCGCGGATCTCGCGCGCCTCGCGGTCGAGGAGACGGGCATCGGCCGCGTGCACTACAAGATCCTGAAGAACCTCTTCGGATCGGAAGGCACGTGGGCGTCGATCAAGGACGAGAAGACGGTCGGCGTGATCTCGCGCGACGAGCGCAAGGGGCTGGTCGAAGTCGCCACGGCGTCCGGCGTGATCGCCGGCATCGTTCCGACGACGAACCCGACGTCGACGGCGCTGTTCAAGGCGATCATCAGCGTCAAGGGACGCAACTCGATCGTGATCTCGCCCCATCCGCGCGCGCGCCGCTGCATCGGCGAGACCGTCGAAGTGCTGCGCCGCGCGATCGAGCGCGCCGGCGGGCCGCCCGACCTCGTCATCGCGCTGTCGAACCCGACGATCGAATCGACGGGCGCGCTGATGAAGCACCGCGACGTCGCGATCATCCTCGCGACGGGAGGTGAAGGGCTCGTGCACGCCGCGTACTCGTCGGGGCGCCCCGCCTACGGCGTCGGTCCCGGCAACGTGCCGCTCTACGTCGACCGCTCCGCCGACCCCAAGGAAGTCGCGCGCATCGTCGTCTCCTCGCAGAGCTTCGACAACGCGACCTTCTGCTGCTCGGAACAGGCGCTCGTACTCGACGCGCCGATCGCCGACCGCTTGCTGAAGGAGCTGCAGGCGCGCGGCGCGTACCTCTGCAACGAGAGCGAGACGCAGCTGCTCGGCCGCCACTGCAACAAGGGCGGCATGATGAACGCCGACGTCGTCGGACAGGACCCCTGGAAGATCGCGCGCGCCGCGGGCTTCGAGGTTCCGGTCGAGACGACGATCCTGCTCGCGCACCAGGGCGGCGTCGGCACCGACTGGCCGCTCTCGATCGAGATCCTCTGCCCCGTGCTGTCGGTGCACCTCGTCGACGGTTGGGAAGAGGGCTGCAAGACCTGCTGGGACGTGCTGAAGTTCGGCGGTCTCGGCCACACGATGGGCATCCACTGCCGCGACCAAGCCGTGCTCGAGCAGTTCATGCTCGAGAAGCCGGCGAACCGCATCATCGTCAACGGGCCGACCTCGCAGGGCGCCGTCGGCTACTCGACCTCGCTCGATCCGTCCGTCAGCCTCGGCTGCGGTCCGCAGGCGGGCAACATCACCTCGGACAACATCACCGCGCGCCACCTGATCAACGTCAAGCGCGCCGCCGCGCCGACGCGCGACTGGGAAGAACGCGCCGTGCGCGACCACGCCCGCGCCGCCGCGCTGGGTGGAGAAGCCGCGCCGCGCGGATCCGGGCTGCCCGGCGATCCCGCGCTCGGCGGTGCCGTGCGTCCCGCCGTCGCCGGTGCTCCCGCCGCGCCCGCGTGGACCGGCAACGCGACGCACCAGTCGGTCAAGAAACACGTGCCGCCCGCGCCTCCCGCGAACGCGCCGAAGGTGCAAGCCGCCGCGAAAGTCGCGCCGAAGAGCGCGCCGGTCTTCACGCGTCCGAATGCAGCCGCGACGGTCGCGCCGCGCCCCGCCGCGAAGTCGACGCCGGCCCCCGCGCCGCGCCCCGCTCCCGCCGCGCACGTTCCGTCCGCCTCCGGCGCGTCCGCGACGCGCACCGCCGGTCCCTACGCCGGCGGATCGCTCTCGTCCGGCGACATCCAACGCCTCATCGCCGGCGCCGGTGCCGGTTGTCCGCTCGGTCCGTGCAAGGGCTGCCCGCACCACTCGGTGACGACGGGCGCCTGCACCGCCTGACCCCGCGCGCACACAGATCACAGCCGAGCGCACGCGCGCTCCGCTCCGAACGCAACCCTCTCCTGAACGCAACGAGTTACCGCAATGGACAGCAACATCGCCTTGGGCATGATCGAGACGAAGGGCTTCGTCGGCGCCATCGAGGCCGCCGATGCCATGGTGAAGGCCGCGAAGGTCACCCTGCTCGGCAAGGAGATCTCCGGCGGAGGTCTCGTGACCGTCATGGTGCGTGGTGAAGTCGGCGCCGTGAAGGCCGCCGTCGAGTCGGGCGCCGCCGCCGCGCGTCGCGTGGGCGAGCTCGTCTCGACGCACGTCATCCCGCGCCCGGCCGTCGACCTCGAGCAGTACCTGCCGAAGCAGCCCGAGGGCAACTGAGCCCTCGCTGTTCCCGGACGTCCGCGGCGCGCGACCTCGCTCGAGGCGCGCGCGCGACGTGAGGAGCCCGCTTGAGTCCCGTCAAGACGAACGCCGATCTGCGCGGCGCGGTCCTCGTCGACCAGATGCAGCCCCAGTTCGCGGCAGCGATCGCCGCGAACACGGACGGCTACTTCCCGGTCGCCGGTGAGACCGCGTTCTGGCTGGAAGTGCAGCCCGGCATCGTCGTGAACCGGCTGATGGACGTCGCGCTGAAGAGCTGCGACGTGAAGCCGGGCGCGCTGATCACCGAGCGCTCGTACGGCACGCTCGAAGTGCACGGCGGCGACCAGGGGCAGGTGCGGCGCGCCGCCGACTGCATCCTCGGCGAACTCGGCACGACTTCGGACGGCGGCTACAAGCCGTGCTGTCTGACGGACGAAGTGATCCGCAAGCTCGACAGCCACCAAGCGGCACTGATCAACCGCACGCGCTCGGGAATGCTCGTGCTGGGGGACGACACGCTCTACACGCTCGAGGTCGCGCCGGCGGTGTACGTGCTGCTCGCGGCGAACGAGGCCGAGAAGGCCGCGCCGATCCGGCTCGTCGACCTCGAGAACAACGGCGCCGTGGGTCGCCTGCGGCTCGCCGGAACGGACGCGGAGATCGACGCCGCCGTGAAGGCGGTGCGCCGCGCGCTCGACGCCGTGCCCGGCCGCAAGAACCCGGAGGGCGCCTGATGTTCCTCGGACGCGTCGTCGGCCAGGTCTGGGCCACCGACAAGGTCAGCGACCTCGCGGGCAAGCGCTTGCTGGTCGTCGAGCCGCTCGACGAGCGCCGCGATCCCGCCGCGCCGATGGTCAAGCCCGTCGTCGCCGCGGATCCCGTCGGCGCGGGCATCGGTGAACACGTCCTCGTGGCCTTCGGCAAGGCGGCGCGCGTCGCCTGCGGCGGTGACGGAGACTTCGCGCTCGAGGCCGCGATCGTCGGCATCGTCGACGACTTCGACGTGCCCGGCGCGCCGGAACACTGGCGCGGCGCCAAGTCGCGCCTCAGCGGGGAGTCCGCCTGATGCTCGTCGCCAGCGTCGTCGGAACCGTCTGGTCCACGAAGAAGGACGCGACCCTCGAAGGGCTGCGCCTGCTCGTCGTGCGCCCCGTCACGACGGACGGCAAGGACTCCGCGGAGACGATGGTCGCCGCCGACACGATCGGCGCCGGCATCGGCGAACGCGTGCTCGTCGTCTTCGGACGCGCCGCGCGCCACGCGATCGGCAAGGGCCACGACATCGGGTTCCAGACGGCCGTCGTCGGGATCGTGGACCGCATGGAACTCGAAGACGGCCGCACCGTGGGCACGGTGGCCGAGCTGGACACGGGCCCCGCCGCCGGCGGCGCCTGATCGAACGACTCTCGAAGGATCGAGGAGCGTGAAGCTATGAATCGCAACGACAAGAACCCCGAGTTCAACGACGGCCCGGAGATGGGCCCGTCGATCGGACTCCTCGAGCTGAACTCCGTCGCGCGCGGCATCGAGGTCGCCGACGCCCTGCTGTGGGAGTCGAACGTCACGCTGCTCTTCAGCGAACCGGTGCAGCCGGGCAAGTACGTGATCTTGTTCACGGGCAGCGTCGACGACCTGGCCTCGGCGGTGCGCCGCGGCGCGGACCTCGCCGGCGCGGACCTCGTCGACCAGCTGCTGATCCCGCAAGTGCACCCGCAGGTCGAGCTCGGCCTGCGCCGCACCGGCTCGATCAACGGCACGCTCGACGCGCTCGGCGTGATCGAGACGACGACGGTCGCCGCCGCCGTCAGCGCCGCTGACGTCGCGCTGAAGACCGCGACCGTCGACATGCTGGAGCTGCGCATCGCGAACGGGCTCGGCGGCAAGAGCTACTTCACGCTGACCGGCGAAGTCTCCGACGTGCGTTCGTCGGTCGCGGCCGGTGCGCGCATGGCGTCGGAGCGCGGCCTGCTCGCGCGCGAAGTCGTCATCCCGAAGCCGCACCCCGACCTCGTCCGTCATCTCTAACGGCGGATCGTCGTCATGGCCGGCAAGCAGCTGATCACCGAGGAAGACGTGCGCAAGATGGCGCCGGGAGGGGTGTTGCGCCTCGACGCCGGCACGATCGCGACGCCCGCCGCCCTCGACGCTGCGTTCGCGCGCGGCATCCGCGTGCAACACGGCTCCGCGCCGGCGAAGAACTGCGGCGCGAAGCCCGCCGCGAAGACGCGCGAATGCCTCTGGCACGGCATGCTCGAGCGCGACGGCACCTACGTCGTGCAGGTCGTGAACGGCCGCGCGCGCGTCAGCTTGCTCACCGAAGCCGGTCCCGTTCCCTTCGGCACTGATTCCGCACAGGAACACCTCTCATGACCCGTCGCTTCTTGACCGCCGAGGACGTCCGCCGCGCGGCGGGCAACGAGATCGTGGTGGACGCGGAGACGGTCGTCACGCCGCAGGCGCTCGAAGTCGCGCGCCAGTCCGGCATCACGATCCGCGGCGCCGGAGGCAGCTACGCGGAACCGCAACCCGACCGCGGCCCCGACGCGTCGCGCGCCGTGACGAAGCTGCGGCAGATCCCCGAGCCGGAAGGCGCGTTGAAGGGGCGCGGGCTGATCGTGACCGTCGTCGGCTGCAACCGTCCCGGTGTGCTGGCCGAGGTCTCGGCCGCGATCGCCGCGCTCGGCGGCAACGTGAACGACATCTCGCAGAAGATGGTCGACCAGTACTTCCACATGGTCTTCGTCGTCGAACTGTCCGGCTCCGGCAACTTCGGCGACGTGAAGCGCGAGCTCGAGGCGCTCGGTCACGAGGGCGACTACGCCGTCAGCGTGATGCACGAACGCGTCTTCCGCTTCATGCACCGCGTCTAGCGCCGCGGCCCCGACGACGAACGACGCTCCATGGGCTTCACCGAACAAGAGATCCTCGAGACCGTGCGAATGGTCGCGCTCGAGACGCTCGACATCCGCACGACGACGCTCGGCATCAGCCTGTTCGACTGCGCGGACCCGGATCTCGAGTCGACCTGCGAGAAGGTCTACACCAAGGTCGTGCACCACGCGCGGCGCCTGGTCGAGGTCGCGCAGTCGATCTCCGACGACTACGGCATCCCGATCATCAACAAGCGCATCGCGGTGACGCCGGTCTCGTGGGTGGCCGCCGCGTCCGGCTCGCACGACCTGGTGCCGCTCGCCCGCGCGCTCGACGCCGCGGCCAAGGAAGTCGGCGTCGACTACATCGGCGGCTTCTCGTCCTACGTGCACAAGGGCTTCACGCGCGCCGACGACGCGCTGTTCGCCTCGATCCCGCAAGCGCTCGCCGAGACGGACCACGTCTGCTCGTCGATCTCACTTGGCTCGACCAAGTCCGGCCTGAACATGGACGCGATCGCGCGCTTCAGCCAGGTCGTGCTCGACACGGCCGCGCTGACCGTCGACACCGGCGGACTCGGCTGCGCGAAGCTCGTCTGCTTCTGCAACGTCGTCGAGGACAATCCCTTCGTCGCCGGCGCGCACATCGGTGTCGGCGAGGCGGAGACGGTGCTCAACGTCGGCGTGTCCGGTCCCGGCGTCGTGCGCTCCGCGCTCGAGCGGCTCGGTCCCGAGGCCGACCTGCTCGCCGTCGCCGAAACGATCAAGCGCACCGCGTTCAAGATCACGCGCATGGGCGAGCTCGTCGGGCGCGAAGCCGCCTCGCGCCTCGGCACGAGCTTCGGCATCGTCGACATCTCGCTTGCGCCGACGCCGGCGGTCGGCGACTCGGTCTCCGACATCCTCGAGCTGATGGGCGTCGACCGCACCGGCGCCCCCGGCACGACCGCGGCGCTGGCGCTGCTCACCGACGCGGTGAAGAAGGGCGGCGCGATGGCGTCGTCGTCCGTCGGCGGACTCTCCGGCGCGTTCATCCCGGTCTCCGAGGACCAGGGCATGATCGACGCGGTGCGCGACGGCGCGCTCTCGCTCGCGAAGCTCGAGGCGATGACGACCGTCTGCTCGGTCGGCCTCGACATGGTCGCCGTCCCCGGCGACACGCCGGTCGACGTGCTGACCGGCATCATCGCCGACGAAATGGCGATCGGCATGGTCAACAACAAGACCACCGCCGTGCGCATCATCCCGGTCCCCGGCAAGGGGCCCGGCGAGACGGTCGAGTGGGGCGGCTTGCTCGGCACGGCGATCGTGCAGGATCCGGGCCGCTTCGGCTGCTCGATCTTCCACGCGCGAGGCGGCCGCATGCCGGCGCCGATCCAGAGTTACCGCAACTGACGCCGCGGGATCGCGGCCGGCCGGAAGTCCTTTCCGGATCCGCCGCCGCGCCGGCGCTTCGGGACGGCCGATCTCGGTCCGGCGCGAAAGTTCTTCGGCCTTCGCCCTCAGCAGGCGCAGCGCTCGTCCGATCCCTCCCGCCGGAGGAGCAGGCCGGACGCGCGGCCGGAACGGACTTCCGACCCCACTCGGAGACCGGTGCGCGCGGCTGAGCCCGAGACGACAGACATGATCGATACCCCGAACACCTGGCCGCACGAGCGCAGCGTGCTGATCGTCGAGGACGTGGTCGCCGTGCGCGACGGACTCGCGGCGCTGTTGTCCCGCCACTACCGCGTGAGCGTCGCGTCGAGCGCCGAGGAAGCGGAAGCGCTGATGGACGAAGGCCTCTGCCCGCGCGTCGTGCTCTCCGACTACGACCTTCCCGGCGCGGGCGGCGTGGAGTTCCTCCAGCGCGTCAAGGCGCGCTCGCCGCGCACGGTCAACATCATGCTGACCGGCGTCGCCGAGCTCGACGTGGCCGTGCGTTCGTTGCACGAGGGTGCCGTGTTCCGCTTCCTGACGAAGCCGGCGAGCTACGACCAACTCTGCGCCGCGCTCGACGCCGCCTTCGAAGCGTCGGGACGCGAGATGGACCGCGACCTCGAGGCGGGGGAGCTGCGCTTCTCCTGCGAGTCGCTGCGCAGCTTCAACCTCGTGCTCGAGGACCGCGTGCTCAGCCAGACGGACTACCTGCGCCGGCTGCACGGCTTCGCGGTCGAGCTGAACAAGGCCTCGACCCTGCACGGGATCGCGCTGCTCGCCGTCGAGACGCTGCACGCTACGCTCGGCGGCCGCGGCGTCCACGTACAGATCTGGGACCGCGAGCGCGTCGGCATCGAGGAGAGCCGCGGACCGGAGATGTCGGCGGAGATGCGCTGCCAGACGCTCGAGACCCAGGACGGCCCGGTCGGACAGCTCGTCGTCGACTGCTTCGACCCGCGCGGGACGCGCCTCTCCGCGATGGACGAGGACTTCCTGATCTCCGTCGCTTCGTCCACTGCCGTCGCCGTGCGGAACGAGATGCGGCGCGTCGAGCGCGACGAGGCTCAGTACGCGACGATCGTTGCGCTCGCGCGGCTCTCCGAGCAACGCGACAACGAGACGGGCCAGCACCTCGACCGCGTCAGCATGTACTGCCAGCTGATCGCCGAGGCGGCGCGCACCGAGCCCCGGTACGCCCGCGAGATCGACGACACCTTCGTCGCGGACATCGTCGCTTCGGCGCCGCTGCACGACATCGGAAAGGTCGGCATCCCCGACTCGATCCTGATGAAGCCGGGTCGCCTGACCGCGTCCGAGTGGGAGATCATGAAGACGCACGCGCAGATCGGCGCGCAGACGCTCGAGTCGGTCATCCAATCCGGTCGCAGCCAGGGCTTCCTCGAGATGGGGCGCGACATCGCGGCGTGCCACCACGAGAAGTGGGACGGCTCGGGCTACCCGCAGGGCCTCGTCGGCGAGGCGATCCCGCTTTCCGCGCGCATCCTCGCGATCGCGGACGTCTACGACGCGCTGACGACCGCCCGCCCGTACAAGGCGGCGTGGTTGCACCGCGAGGCGCTCGCCTACATCCAGGAGCACGCGGGCACGCAGTTCGACCCCGGCCTGGTGGCGCACTTCTCCGCGCAGGAGAAGGCCGCGGACGAGGTCCGCGGTCGCCTGTCGGACGGCTGCGATCCGGCAGGCGTCGAGCGCCCCGACCGCGTCCTGCGCCGCGCTTGATCGTCGCGAATATCCGGCACGCTCCCGGACGGCCCGCGCGGCGCGCGCGCTAGACTGCCGCGCCTCGATGAGCAATTGGCAGCGGACGTTCTGGGCGGTGTGGTTCGCCAACTTCGTGGCGGCCGCCGGGATGCAGAGCTTCCTGCCGTTCTTCCCGAGCCACGTCGAGCGGCTCGGCGTCGCGGATCGCGCGGACGTCGCGCTGTGGTCCGGCCTGATCTTCGGCGCGGCGCCCTTCTCGGCCGCCTTCATGACGCCCATCTGGGGTGCGCTTGGCGATCGCTTCGGACGCAAGCTGATGGTCGTGCGCGCCCTGCTCGGCCTGACGGTGTTCGTCGGCTTGATGTCGCTCGCGAAGCGGCCCGAGCACCTGTTCCTGCTGCGCCTCGGCCAAGGCATGTTCTCGGGCTTCATGGCCCCGAGCATCACGCTCGTGAGCTTCTCGGCGCCGCCCGGCAAGCAGGGGCGCATCACCGGTTCCTTGCAGGTGTCCGTGGCGATCGGCGCGATGGCCGGTCCGTTGATCGGCGCGACCTTCGGCTCGCAGGTCGGCATGGCGCCGCTGTTCCTGTCCGTCGCCGCCGCGGCCCTGGTTGGAGCCGTCGTGATCCTGCGCTTCGCGAGCGAGCCCGATGTCGCGCAGCGCGCGGTCGTCGGTGAAGTCGGCGTCGCCGGCGTGTTGCGGGGCACCTTACGCGACCTGCGCGACGTGATGACGAACCACGACGTGCGCAACACGGTGATCCTGCTGTTCGTGCTGACGTTCTCGTACGGCGCCTCGAAGCCGCTGATGGAGATCTTCGTCCGCGACGTCGTGGGGGAAGAGGGCGCGGTGCGCAACACGGGTCTGCTCGCGACGCTGATGGCGCTCGCCAGCACGCTCACCCTGCGCGGCTGGGGCTCGTGGAGCGACGCGCACGGACACGGACGCGCGCTGGCGATCTGCGCGTCGATCTCGGCGCTGGCGCTCTGCGGGCACTCGCTGGCGTGGGGCTTCGCGTCGCTCGTCGTGCTGCAGCTCGCCCTCGGCTTCGGCCTGGCGGGCGCGTCGCCGAGCTCGTACGGGCTGGCGGGCGACGCGGTGCCCGAGGAACGACGCGGTGGGGCGTTCGGCGTGCTGTTCGGTGCGCGGACGCTCGCCATGGCGACCTCGGCCTGGGCGGGCGGTTACCTCGAGCGACACCTCGGGCTGCGCGGGCTCTTCGTCGCCGGCGGCGGGGCGGTCCTGTTGGCGCTGATCTTCCTGCGCCCGCGCCGGCGCGACCGCGCCCCCGAGGACCCCGCTTCGGCTCTCGCGCGGGAATCGGAGCGCGCGGCGAGCGGCGAAGCGGCCGTCAAGGCCTCGTGAAGGCGTCGGGCCCTCCAGCCGGGGCCGCATCCTGTCGACCTCTTGAGGGTAGATTCAGGCCCTCCCGGTCCCGCGCCAACGAGCGGCCCGACCCACCATGACGCTGCCCCAAGAGTATCCGCGGCCCGACGACGCGGGCGCCGACGCACTCGGCTTGAACGATCCCGCGCTGTACCTGAACCGCGAGCTGTCGCTGCTCGAGTTCAACCAGCGCGTGCTCGAGCAGGCGCGCGACACCAGCCAGCCGCTGCTCGAGCGCTTGCGCTTCCTCACGATCTGCTCGACGAACCTCGACGAGTTCTTCGAGATCCGCGCAGCGGGCGTGAAGGAACAGATCGCGTACGGCGTCTCGCGCGCCGACGCCGACGGACTCAGTCCGCAGGCCGCGATGAAGCTGATCTCGGAGCGCGCGCACCAGCTCGTCGGGGAGCAGTACCGCTTCCTCAACGAGATCTTGCTCCCCGAGCTCGAAGCGGAGGGCATCCGCATCCTGCGGCGCACGGAGCTGAACAAGGCGCAGCGCACCTGGGTCGAGAAGTACTTCAAACGCGAGGTCTACCCCGTGCTGACGCCGCTCAGCCTCGACCCGGCGCACCCCTTCCCGATGGTGCTCAACAAGGGGCTGTGCTTCTTCCTGACGCTGACGGGCAAGGACGCCTTCGGGCGGACGAGCGACACGGCCGTGCTGCAGGTGCCGCGCAGCCTTCCGCGCGTGATCGAGATCCCCGAGGAACTCGCCGACGGACAGCACGAGTTCGTCCTGCTGTCGTCGGTGATCCACGCACACGTCGACGTGTTGTTCCCCGGCATGAAGCCGACGGGTTGCTACCAGTTCCGCGTCACGCGCAACAGCGACCTGTGGGTGGACGAGGAAGAGATCGACGACCTGCTCAACGCGCTGAAGGGCGAGCTCCCGAGCCGCAAGTTCGGCGCGGCGGTGCGCCTCGAGGTCACCGAGGACCTGCCCGAGGAGGACCGCCACTACTTGCTGCGCCGCTGCGAGCTGCAGCCCAGCGACCTGTACACCGTCGACGGCCCGGTCAACCTGCACCGGCTGGCGGCGCTCTACGCGCTCGTCGATCGGCCCGACCTCAAGTTCCGGCCGTTCCGCCCGCGCAAGCTCGCGGCGGACTCGACGGCGCCCGGGATGTTCTCGACCATCCGGCGCGGCGACGTCCTGCTGCACCACCCCTTCGACGCGTTCCGCCCCGTGATCAAGTTCGTGCGGCAGGCGGCCACCGATCCGCACGTCGTGGCGATCAAGCAGACGCTGTATCGGACCGACCGGAACTCGTTGCTCGTCGACGCGCTGATCCAAGCGGCTCGCGCGGGCAAGGAAGTGACCGCGATCATCGAGCTGCGCGCGCGCTTCGACGAAGAGGCGAACATCGACCTCGCCAAGCGCCTGCAGGAGGTCGGCGCGAACGTCGTGTACGGCATCGTCGGCTACAAGGCGCACGCCAAGATGCTGATGGTCGTTCGGCGCGAGGGCGAACGCCTGCACCGCTACGTGCACCTCGGCACGGGCAACTACCACAGCAAGACGGCGACGGCGTACACCGACATCGGCTTGCTGACCTGCGATCCGGTGATCGCGGAGGACGTGCACAAGCTGTTCCAGCAGATGACAGGGCTCGGTCGCGTGCCGAAGCTCAAGAAGCTGCTGCAGTCGCCGTTCTCGCTGCACAAGCAGCTCGCGCTGCTGATCCGCAAGGAAGCCGAGGCCGCGCGGCGCGGCGAGAAGGCCCGCATCGTCGTCAAGGTCAACAGCATCAGCGACCCGATCATGATCCGCGAGCTGTACCGCGCCAGCCAGGCCGGCGTGCGGATCGAGTTGATCGTGCGCGGCGTGTGTTGCCTGCGCCCGGGCATCCCCGGCATCTCCGAGAACATCCGCGTCCGCTCGGTGATCGGCCGCTTCCTCGAGCACTCGCGCGTCTTCTACTTCTACGCCGGCGGCGAAGAGACCCTGTACTGCGCCAGCGCCGACTGGATGCCGCGCAACCTGTACCGACGCGTCGAGACCGCCTTCCCGATCGAGGACCCGAAGCTGAAGAAGCGCGTCGTCGAGGAGTGCTTGGAGATCTACCTCGAGCGCGATGCCGGCGTGTGGCTCCTGCAGTCGGACGGCAGCTACACGCGCGCGGCGCCCAAGGCCGGCGCGACGGAAGTCTCCGCGCAGGACTACATCCTGAACGAGCTGCGCTAGTCCGCGCTACGGCGCCTCGGAGATCGACAGCCGGTAGCCGACGCCGGAGAGCTGCTTGACCTCCTTCTCGAGGTCCGCCCGCGTCATCGGGTGACGCTCCATCCAACCCGGCTCGAAGACGAGGAAGACGTTCATGCCGTCGATCTCCGCGCCGCGCAGGTCGAGCGGGCGCGTGCTGCGGCCGCGCGAGAGGCGCACGGCGAGGCGCAGCAACACCGCCATGTGCCGCTTGGCCGCGGTCTGGCGTTCCCAGAGTTCCGGGAGCGCCTTGCCGCGCTGCGCGCGTAGGAGGAACGCGAGCGTCTCCTGCGTGCTGCGCGAGAAGCCGGGCATCACGCTGTTCTCGGCGAGGTAGGCGCTGTGCTGGTTGTGACGCCGCAGCGAGATGTAGAGCCCGATCTCGTGCAGGCTGCACGCCCAGTCGACGAGCTGGTGTTCGTAGACGCCGAGCTTCCACGGCTTGCGCGCGGCTTCGAACAAGAACTCGGCCGTGCGCTTCACGCGCTCGGCCTGCCCCTCGTCGACGCGGTACTGCTGCATCAGGTTGCGCACCGACGCGTCGCGCACGTCGGCGTGGTGCAGGCGCCCGACCAGGTCGTGCAGCACGCCTTCGCGGAGCGCGCTGCGCGAGATGTGCATGCGCTTGATCCGCAGGCTCTCGAAGGCGCCGATCAGGATCGCGAGCCCCGGCGCGATCACGTCGCGGCGGTCCTCGCCGAGCTCGGTCAGCGTGTCGAGCTTCTGCGGCGAGCCGCGCTTCACCAGCTCGGCGCGCAGGAACTTCAGGTCCTCGAGCGTGAAGCCGTCCTGCGCGCGGCCGAAGCCGACCAGCAGCCTCTCGATCGCGGCGTTCGTGCCCGACGATCCGATGCAGTCGTCCCAACCCATGTCGCGCAGCTGCCGCTTGTAGGGGCGCAGCTCGAGCCGCGCCGCCGCTTCGGCCTTCGCGAAGGACGCGTCGTCGATGCGGCCTGCACCGAAGAACCGCCGCGCGTACGCGATGCAGCCCATCGGCAGGCTGTGGAGGCGCAGGGGCTCGGCGCGCTCGCCGACGATGAACTCGGTGCTGCCGCCGCCGATGTCGATCACGAGCCGCCGGTCCGTGTCGTCGGCGAGGTCGTTGGCGACGCCGAGGTAGATCAGGCGCGCTTCCTCGGATCCGTCGATCACGTCGATGCGGTGCCCGAGCGCGGCTTCGAGGCGCGCGAGGAACTCCTCCGGCTTCGACGCGCGGCGAAGCGTGTTCGTCGCGACGGCGCGGACCTCGGAGGAGTGGTGGTCGCGCAGCCGTTGCCCGAAGCGCTCGAGGCACTCGACGGCGCGCTGTTGCGCTTCCTTGGAGATGCGACCCTTCTCGTCGAGCCCCGCGGCGAGCGCGACGCGCTCGCGCAAGCGGTCGACCGGCATCGGCAGGTCGTCGACGAGCCGCGCGACGACCATGTGGAAGGAGTTCGACCCGAGGTCGACGGCGGCGATGGTCTCGGCTGGGCGCTGCGGGCTCATCGAGGGCGATCTTGCCGACTCGCGCGCGCGCGCGAAAGCCGCGGGCCGCGATCACGCGTCAATCCGGGAAGACCCAGACCGCGCGCAGCGCCTCGATCACCTCGCGGCGGACGACTTCCGGCGACAGGCGGCTGCGACGCAGCACCGGGTTGTGCTCGGCGAAGGACTCGAGGTCCGGCGCGCCGTACCACAGCTCGGGCGCGGCGCCGGTGACGGACTGCGCGCGCCACGCGTGCTTCGGTGCGCCGGCCTCCGCCTCGAGCTCGTCGAGGCGCGCGGCCAGCGCCGCGAGGTCGGGACGCGGCGGATTCGAGCGACCGGGGACGTCGGACCAGCTCGTCGTGTTGACGATCAAGCGGTAGGTCGTGCCCTCGGCGCCCGGGCCGACGACGAGCACGCGGTCGGTCGCGGTCCCGGTGAAGAGCGCGTGTCGACCGGGGTCGAAGGCGGTCGCGCCGGCGCGGCTCGAGCGCACGTCGGGCGCTGCCGTGTGGATCTCGAGCTCGAAGTGCACGAGTTCCTCGTAGGTCGCCGCCGCGAGGTCGTCGCGGTCCGCGCGGTAGTCGGCGAGGCCGTCCTCCCACAGCGCGCGCCACGGCTCGAGGTCACCGGTGAGCCAGTCGGGCAGGACCTCGAAGCAGCGCCGGTAGGCGGCTTCCCAGCGCTCCGCATCGCGCATGCCGCGGAAGTCCTCCGCCCACGGCGAGCGCTCCGCGTCCACCGCGGCGCCGACGCACAGGTCGACCTGCAGCGCGCGTTCGTCACGCGGTCGGAAGAAGTCGCCGGCGGCGGCCGCGGCGAGCAGCTCGTCCTCGAGCTCGAGCGCGCGCTCGGGGAACAGCACGGCGAAGGCGGCGCAGATTCCGTCCGTGTCGGCGTGGTTGTTCGCGACGGCGACGCAGCCGCGCGAGAGGTCCGCGCGCTGCGCCGGATCGAGCCGCGCGAAGGCGAGCGCGCAGCCGGTCGACAGCTCGTGCCGCAGCGCTTCCGGCGTCGTGTGGCCCGGCCAGTGCGAGAGGTTCAGACCCGGCGCGCCCCAGGCGCCGTCGACCGCGATCACCGGCTCGTCGCCGGGCGCGGACTGGATGCGGAAGGGGAGGTTCATGGTGAGCAGTCTAGGACGGCACCTCAGCGCGTTCGATTCTCGGGCCCGGACAACGCGAAGAGGGCCGACGCTCGGCGCCGGCCCTCTCGAGCTTCGCGTGCCCGCGGGATCGCGGGGGAGTCACCGGAGGATCAGCCGTCCGTCGGCGGGTCCTTCTCCTCTTCCTCTTCCTTCTCGCGCTTGCGCTTCTCGATCTTCTTCTCGAGCAGGCGCGCGTTGTTCTTGCTGTCGCGCAGCGCGATCTCGATGCCCGGGCGCGAGCCCGACTTCAGGTCGGTGCGCTTCAGCTGTTCCTCGGCGCAAGACGTCGCGCGCTTGTACATGTCGAGCGCGAGCTCGAGGTCGCGGTCGAGGCAGTAGTGCAGGATCACGGCCGTGTCGTTGAGGTAGATCGGGTTGGCGGGCTCGAGAGCGAGCGCGCGCGAGTAGTTCTCGTAGGACGACTCGTGGTACTGCTTCGCGAGCGCCTGGCTCTCTTCGTCGGGCTTGGCCTTGAGGTAGTCGCCCGCGTCGCGGAAGAAGAGCCCCGCGTTGTTCCAGTAGGGTGAGTGCTCGGGCGAGGCTTCGGCCTGGATCAACGCGAGACGCGCCGCGCGCGAGGCTTTCTCGGCATCGCGCGACTGCTCGTAGTTGCTGGCGTAGTAGGCGACCATGCCTTCGAGCAGGGCCAGGTTGCGCGCCGGGTTCGACTGCACGGTGCCGATCAAGCCCTCGGCGTCGGCCTGCTGGAAGGTGAAGATCGCGTCCACCGCGCCGTCGAAGTCCTGGCGGCTGTAGCGCGCCGAGGCGATCGTCCACCAAGCGTTCGAGTAGGCGGGCCACTTCTGCACGGCGGCGAGCATCGCTTCCTCCGCGCCGGCGTAGTCCTTCGCCGCGTTGCGCGCCCAACCGAGCCACCAGAGCATCGTCGCGTCGGACACCGTGCGCTTGCCGTAGAGCTTCTCGTAGCGCGCCGATGCCTCGTTCAGCGCGGCGAGGAACTTCTCGTCGCCGAGCTGCTCGAGCGCCGCGGCGAAGTCGACGATCGTCGGGTCGTACGACATCGCGCGCGTGTAGTCCTCCTGCGCGTCCGCGGCGCGCTGGCCCCAGACGAGCACGTAGGCCCGCTGCAGCGACGCGTTCGCGAGCAGCACGCGGTCCGCGGGCGCGGTCGGCTTCCCGAGCGCAGCGATCGCCGCGCTGAAGGCGTCGAGCGCCGTCTGCCAGTGCGCCTGCGCGAGGTCCTTCTGCGCCTCGTCCTGCGAGAGCGCGGAGTACTGGCTGAACGCGACCTTGCCGAGCACGAACTGCTCGCGCGCACCCGCACCTTCTTGCTCGAGCGCGTGCTGCGCCGCGTCGCGCGCGACGTCGAGCTGCGCGGCCCACCACGCCGCGTCGGCGAGCGCGTACCACGCGTCCGCGTAGGTCGCGGGGTCCTTCTCGAGCGCGGACTGGAAGTACGTCACCGCGTCGCCGTAGTTCATCGCCGCGAGGCCGCCGGTGCCTTCCGCGACGTGCTGCGCCGCCTTGCCGGCGAAGGAGTATCCGAAGAGGTAGTCGCACAGCGCTTGGTCCGCGCCGGCGTCGCGCAGCTCTTCGATGCGGTCGAGGGCGTCGTTCGTGCGCCCGACGGCGATCCAGCCGCGGATCACCCAGCGCTCGACGGCGTTGCCGGGCTGCAGCTCGAGCGCGCGCTCGAAGTGTTCGAGCGCCTTGCGCGGGTCGGTGTCGAGCAGCGCGCGACCGGCGGTGATCTCCTCGGCGGCGATGCCCTGGACGAAGAGAGCCGCCCCGAAGGTCGGAGCGGCGAAGGAGGCGGCGCCGGGCAGCGCGAGCGCCGCGGCGAGGATCAGTCGTTTCATGAGGGGTGTCCCGGGAGGGATCAGTCGGGGACTTGAACGGGCCAGCCGTAGGCGGCCTCGATCTCTTCGTCACTCAAGTCGTCGGCGAGCAGGCGCTTGCAGTGGGGCAGCAGCTGGGACTCGATGAAGGGGCGCGGATCGGGACCGATCTCGAGGCTCTTCTCCAGCCAACCCTGGGCGATCAAGGGGTTCTTGCGCACCGAGAGCTCGAGGTAACCGAGGTTCTGGTACGCGTCGCCGATCGCGTTCTCGATGCCGTAGATCTGTTCCTCGGTGAGGCCCTCGGCCTGCAGCTGGGCCTTGCCCGCGTCGACGGCGTCCATCAGGAAGCGCTCCGCCGTGTCCGGGTCGTCGCGCAAGTAGTAGACCTGCACCAGCGCGCAGTCGTTCACCGTGCGCGCGTCTCCGGGCATCAAGCGCGCGGCTTCGAGGTAGGCGCGGTACGACGCCTGCATGTGTTCCTCGGCGCGGCGCACGAGCTCGCGCGCGCGTTGCAGCTGCGCGTCGCGCTGTTCGCCAGTCGGACCACCTTCCGCGGTGACGCGCGCCACGATCGACTTCGCGGCGTCGTTCTGCGCGACGCCGGCGTCGCGGTGGAAGAAGCCCGCGTTGTTCGCGAGGCCGCCGTTCTCGGGGTCGTACTCGTGCAGCGTGCTCGAGAGGTTCGCGGCCTTCTCCAGGCTTCGGAAGCGCGCTTCCGCGTCGAGCGACTCGTCGAGCCAGCGCTGGCTGTAGCCGAAGACGACGTACTCGAGGCCGCGCATGCCGTTCGGCAAGCGACCTTCGAGGCGCCAACGCAGTCCGCCTTCGATCAAGTCCTCCATCGAGAGGAAGGCGTCGCGCGCCGCGTCGAGGCGGCCGGCGTGGTAGTGGCTCCAGCCGAGCCCGTCGCGCGCGACGACTTCGTAGCCGATCGCTTCGGTCTCGAGCGCGGGGTCGAGCTCGCGCGCGGCGCGGAAGGCGGCTTCGGCCGTCTCGAACGGCAGCGACTGGTCGGACGGTCCGGCCTCGAGACCCGCGACGCCGGTCTCGAAGGCGGCGAGGCCGTGGTTCCAGCGGCAGGCGGGGGACTCGGGGAACTCGGCGACGAGTCCGGCGTAGACCTCGAGCACCGCGGCCTCGCCGCCGAGCGCGCGCGCGGTGCGCGTGAGCGTCGTGTGCAGGTCGGCGTCCTCCGGCGCGTGCGCCAAGCCGCGGCGGGCGGCGTCGCGCGCTTCGGCGAGCTTCCCGTCCCACTCGTAGGCGGTCGCCGCCTGGTTCCAGGCCCACGGATCCTCCGGCGCGATCCCGATCAGGTCGCCGGCGTGTTGCAGCCACTCGGCGCGCAGCGCGGCGGGATCTTCGTCGACCAGTTGGCCCTTGCCGGCCAGGCTCGACGCCCACATCGAGACCTTGCACGCCGTGCGCTCGGGCGCCTCGGGCAACAGCGCTTCGTCCGCGCTCGACGTCTCGCGCGTCGCGTCACCGCGGCGCACCGCAGCGAGCGCGCGCGAGATGCGCGCCGGGTCGCCGTCGGAGAAGAGCTGGTACTCGGCGAGCGCCGTGCCGTACCAGCCGGCCGGTCGTTCGCCGGAGCGCGCCGCGCGGCGGAAGTTCGTCAGCGCGTCCTGGAACAGGAACTCGTCAGCGTTCTCGATGCCGATGCGCAGCGTCGCGCAGCCGCGCAGGAAGCGCAGCTCGGGATCGGAGGGGGAGATCTGGACGGCTTCGTCCAGCGGCAGCATCGCGTCGCGCGGATCGCCGTCCTCCAGGATCTTGCGTCCGTCCGCGACCGCCTCCGTGAAAAGGACGGACTCGATCTCGGCGCGCAGTCGCTCGCTGCGGGCGTTCGCGTCGACCAGCTCGAGCGCCTGGTCCAGCGCTTCGCGCGCGCCGCGCACGTCGCCGGACGCGAGCTTCGCTTCGGCCGCGGCCAGGGCGTCGTCGGCCAGCTGCTCGGCGAGCAGCTCGTGGGCCTCCTCGAGGCGGCCCTCCGTGATCAGCTGGGTGGCGACCTCCTCGGGGGTCGCGGGGTGGGACTCGACCGGGGGCGTCTCGGGCGAGTTCCGGCAGGCGGCGAGCAGGATGAGGAGCGGCAGGAGACGCGGTGCGTGCATGCGGCGCTGGGCTGGAGAGTGCGGGCGGAAGGGGGGATCATAGCCGCCCGACCTGCTCGATCTACCGCGCCCCGGCGGCCTCCGCGCCACGAATTCCGGGGCGGTCCCTTTTCCGAGCGCTCCGGAGCGGGAAGATGGCGTGCCGTGCGTCGTCGGAGTCGTCCCGCTCGCGCACGCCCAGCAGATCCAGCGCCCCGCATGCACTTCCCGACCCCCTTCGCTCGCGCCGTGACGCATCGTTTCCAGGCCGCCGCGGCCCTCGTCGTCGCCGTCCTCGCGTTGCTCGCCGTCCCCGGCTGCGACAACGTCGCCTGCGTCTTCGGTGAGGGCGGCTGCATCGACCGGAACACGAGCGGCGGCCTCGGCAGCCAGTCGGCGACGCAGCTGCGGACCGGTGACTGGACGCAGCCCACCGCGCCTTCGGTGGTGCGCTTCCTCCCGACGGCGGACGCGCACCCCTCGACGCCGATCGTGCTCGAGTTCTCGGAGTCGATGAACGCGGACAGCCTCGACGGCGCCTTCGAGATCATGGAGGTCGACGGCTTCGCCGCGATCCCGCTCAACGCGACGCTGACCGGCGACGGCCGGCTCGCGATCCTCACCGGGCTGCCGCTGACCGAGGGCACCAGCTACGAAGTGCTCTACGCCGAGGACGGACAGGCGTACGACCGCACCGGACAGACGCTGCGCGCGCCGACGGATCGCATCCTCGGGACCTTCACGGTCTCGAGCTCGCCGCCCGTGCAGCCGCGCCTGATCGCGAGCTTCCCTGCCGACGCTTCGACCGGCGCGAGCGCGATCACGACGATCGTCGCCGTCTTCGACCGGCCGCTGCAGACGACCACGGTCAACGCGACGACCTTTCGCGTGACCGTCGAGGGCGCCGCGCCGCCGACGAACACGGGACCGCTCCCGCTGCAGGTCTCGAACGGCAGCGGCGGCTTCGTGCCGGAACCGCGCGTGTTCACCTGGCGCGCGCAGAACGCGCTCGGCGACCGACTGCCGCTCGGCAACCAGGCACGCGTCGACCTCGCGCTCTCGAACGACGGCGGCGGGCCGACGATCAAGGACAACGACGGCGGTGTGATGGCCGCGCGCACGGTCGGCTTCACGACGGCGACGACGCCGCCGCCTTCCGCCGCGCAGATCCTGTCGACGCCGACCGACGCGATCGGCATCGCGAACCTCGACGGGACGACGCCGCTCTCGCTGCAAGTCGACCTCGCGTTGCCCGCCGCCGCCGGCGACGTGCTCGAGATCTACCTGGTCGGCCGCGACCTGCAACCCGACTCCGAAGGCCTGCCGCGCAACAACGCGCTGCTGCGCACCTTCCCGCTCAGCGACGGAACGGTCACGGTCCTGCTCGGCGAAGCGGAGCTGATGCTCGCCGCGTCGCTCGCGCCGGTCAGCGGCGTGTTCCAGGACGGCAGCGTGAACATCGCGTTCGCGCAAGTCGCGTCCGGCGTGCGCACGCCGGTGCGCGTGCTCGACGTCGACCCGACCGGATCCGCGAAGGTCGATCCGGTGCTCGACACGACCGCGCCGAAGCTCCTTTCGCTCGGCCACTACGGCGACCAGATCAGCGAATACCGCTCGGATCTGCGCGATCTCGTGGTCAACGGTGTCTCCGACGAAGAGCTGCGCTCGGTCGAAGTGCGCGCGCAGATCGGCCTCGTGCAGTACACCAACGGCACGCTGCCCGATGTCGCTTCCTACGACGCGGCCACCGGCGCGTTCATCGCGCGCACGGCGCCGCTCGGCGTGATCGACGTCATGGACCTCCCCGCGACGGCGATGATCACGCTCTACGACAAGGCGCTCAACGCGGCGCCCGTCGCGGTCGTTCCGTTCACGCAGCTCGGCGCTTCCGGCCCGGGTGCGGCGCTCCCCGGACCGGACGTGACGGTCACGGTCTTCGACGCGTCGACGCTGCTCCCCGTCGCCGGCGCGTTGGTCCTGACGCACCAGGACGACGGCGGCGTCTACACCGCGGTCGCCACGGCGACGACGGACGTGCAAGGTCGCGCGACGCTCAGCTCGGCGACGGTGGGCGAGACGATCGTGTCGGTCGACGGCGCGGGCTACGACCTGTTCAGCTTCCACGGCGTGCCGACGTCGCGCCTCGACGTCCCGCTGCACCTCTCGACCATCGCGACCTCCGTGGTGAACACGGGGATCTTCGCGGACTACGAGGAGATCTCGCTGCTCGAGAACGGCGTCGTCGACTCGCGCGTCCCGTTCCCGCTCGACCCGCGGCAGGACGCGACCAGCTGCTTCTTCAACCCGTTCACCGAGGAGACGGCCTGCACCTTCAGTCCGTATCCCGTCTCGAGCCGTCGGCTCGGCGCGCTCGTGCAACTCTCGACGCTGACGCCCGCCGCGGAGAACGTCTACAGCGCGGAGAGCTTCCTGCGCGGATTCGGTTGGTTCACGCCGCGGCCGGGACTCGAGCCCGGTTCGCCCGAGTTCGTCGAGCTCGTCGCCGGTTCCCTGCTCTCCGACATCTCGACCCCGGCGGAGGACCGCGCGATCGACGCGCCGGCGCAGAGCCTGGCGCTCGCGGGCGCGGTCGGCGTCGACCTCGGCAACCTCACCGGAGCCCCCGTCGCCACGATCGAGGCGCTCGCGCCCGGCCTGCCCGACGCGCCCCAGGTCGGCGCGGCGCTCGGCTTCGACCAGGGCGGCAACGTCTGGAACCTGCGCGGGGCCTACCCCGGCGCCGTCGACGGCATCCTGTCGGGCGGCGGTGACCAGCTCGGCAGCCTCGTCGAGTCGGACGCGATCGAGCGGGACCTGTTCTTCGGCGCGGAGATCACCGACACCTCCGGCAACCGCTCGGGCGTGCGCTCGCGCTTCAGCTTCTTGTCGGGCAGCCTCGCCCTGTCCGCGGTGCCGACGATCAGCGCGCCGGTCGCGAACACCGGCGGCCCGAGCTTCGACCTCGACTTCGCGGACGTGATCCCCGACGCGCTCGGGCGACCGGGCCTCTACCAGGCCACCATCGCTGACGGCACGGGTCGCTCCTGGCGCGCTTGGCGCCTCGACCCGCCGGACTCGAACGGTCCGACCGTCACGATCCACCTGCCGGACATCGCGCTCGGTGGGGGCGTGCCGCTCGCCGACGGAGCGCTCGCCGCGACCGTCGCCGCCTACGCCCTGCCGGACACGCCCGGCTCGCTGACCTACGGCGGCTTCGACCCGACCGAGTTCCTGTGGACCGACGTGCAGCGCCAGTGGGACCGTCGCAGCGTCTCCGCTCCGGTGCTGTTCAGTCAGCCCTGAACCCGCCGATCCGCCGCGGATCCGGCTTGGAACCGGGGAATTCGTGTCGCGCCTGTTGGGGTGCGAGGCGGAGGGTCGCTACACTCCGCCCAGCCCCGGAGGAGTTCCCCACCATGACTTCGAAGATCACGACCCTCGTTCCCGCCCTGCTGATCGGACTGGCTCTCACCGCCTGCAACAACCTGGCCGATCGCCCCGGCGCGCACGTCACGGTCGTGCACCAGGGCGAGCTCGAGACGCGCGACGTCCGGGACGTCGTGATCGCCGAGGTGATCAACGAGAGCACCGCCCAGGACATCCCCGTGGAAGCGCTGCGCGCCGGCTTCTCCAAGGCGCTCGTGAAGCGCCGCTACAGCCCGCTCGCCCTTCCCTACGTCGACGCGAACACCCGCGAAGCCTCCGCCGGTGCCAGCCTGCTGGGGGAGGACGCGACCTTGCAGGTCGTCGTCAAGGAGTGGGACCGCAGCCAGTGGGACACCCAGGGCGTGCTGGTCGTCGAGGTCGAGGCTTGGATGCTCGACGCCGGCTACGCCGGCCGTGAGCTGTGGGGCAGCCGCCTGGAGCGCCGCTACTCGCTGCGCCAAGAGATGGACGTCGCGGCGACCGAGGCGATCCTGCTGCGCCAGGTCTGCGAACAGATCGCCGACGACCTGCTCGAGGTCATGCCGGCCCACACGGCCAAGCCCTGAGCCGCCGAAGGGCGACTCCGCGCCGGGCCGGGTCCTGCGGTGCCCGGGGCGGAAGTTCGCCTCGCGCCGGCGGCCAAGGGCGTTGACGCGGGGGCCGCACTCGCTACCCTATTGCGCGCCGAACGGCCCCGGGCCGCTCGGAGATTTCGCTCGCCGTTCGCGGCGAGACGCTCGAACGGACCGCCGCGGCGGTCCGGGACCGGTCTGACTCGCCCGACGGGCGAAACCGGTGCACCCGTTCACTGGGGACCTTCCCCTGGTCTGCGGGCAAGTCCGAGCGGGCGCCATGCACTAGAAGGACACGCCATGGCCATTGCAGCCGATCGCAAGAAAGAACTGATCAAGGAATACGCTCGCAACGAAGGCGACACCGGATCCCCCGAGGTCCAGATCGCCGTCCTCACCGAGCACATCAAGAACCTGACCGAGCACCTGAAGGTGCACAAGAAGGACTTCGCGACGCGTCGCGGCCTGCTCACGATGGTGGGGCAGCGCAGCAAGTTCCTGAAGTACCTGCGCAACTCGGATCCGGACCGCTACACGTCCATCATCCAGCGCCTCGGTCTGCGCCGCTAGTCATCGTGGAGTCCGGTCACTTCGAACCCGTCGCGTCGCGCGCCGCCCTCGGTGCGCGCGCGGCCTGCTGTTCGACGCGCCGACTCACGATCCGCTCCGCTTCCGCCGAGCGGTACGAGACCAACCCCTGTGCTCTCGCCGCGACTCGCCTCACGCGAGTCCGTGGATAGGGAGCCCCCCGCCCGCGCCAGTGCGCGGGCGGTTTCATTTCTGGGCGCCCGGCGCCCGGGCGACGCACCGCGCGCGTTCCGGGTCGAGGCGCTGGGGCGGCCGACCATGCGGGTCGGGCCCCGTTGTTGTCAGAGGAAAGAAACAAGATGACCATGAATCCCATTCGCGTCGAACGCACGATCGCCGGCAAGCGCATCGTGCTCGAGACGGGCCAAGTCGCTCGTCAAGCTCACGGCAGCGTGATCTGCCACATGGAAGGAAGCTCGTGCTTCGCCGCCGTCACCACCGGTGCCGGCCGCGACGACATCGACTTCTTCCCGCTCGTCGTCGACTACCGCGAGAAGACCGAGGCGGCGGGCAAGATCCCCGGCGGCTTCTTCAAGCGTGAAGGTCGTCCGACGACGAAGGAGATCCTGACGATGCGTCTGACGGATCGCTCGATCCGCCCGATGTTCGCCGAAGGCTTCCGCCAGGAAGTCCAGGTGATGTCGCACACGCTCGGCTACGACGGCGTGCACAACACCGACGTGATCTCGATGATCGCGTCCTTCGCCGCGATCCGCATCTCCGGCCTGCCCTTCGAGTGCGCCATGGGCGCGGCCCGCATCGGCCACCTCGACGGCAAGCTCGTCGCCTTCCCCGCGGACGAACGCCTGCGCGGCGAGTCGCGCTTGAACCTCGTCGTCGCCGGCCACATGAACGGCCTGTCGATGGTCGAGGCCGAAGCGCTCGAGCTCACCGAGTCCGAGATGATCGACGCCCTCGAGATGGCGGACCACATCATCCGCGAGATCTGCGAGATGATCGACGAGCTGTTCGCCAAGGCGGGCAAGCCGATCATGGAGTTCAAGGCTCCCGCCGTCGACGAGGCCATGAAGGCCCGCGTTTGGGAGTACAAGTCGAAGCTGATGTCGGCCATCCGCACCGAAGGCAAGCACACGCGCGACGCGGCTTGCAGCGAAGTGCGCAACGAGTGCGTCGAGCAGCTCACCCGCGGCGTCGCCGAGGACGACCTGAAGTCGACCGTCAAGGCGATCAAGGAGTTCTTCCACGACCTCAAGGGCGAAGTCGAGCGCGACTGCATCCTGTCCGGCAAGCGCGTCGACGGCCGCGGCCACGACGAGATCCGCGACATCTCGATCGTCCCGAACTTCGTCGAGCGCCAGCACGGTTGCGTGCTGTTCACGCGCGGCGAGACGCAGGCGATCGCGAGCTGCACGCTCGGCACGCCGGACGACGAACAGATCATCGACGGCCTCGAGACCGAGTACAAGAAGCGCTTCTACCTGCACTACACCTTCCCGCCCTACAGCGTCGGCGAGACCCGCCGCATCATGGGCCCGGGACGTCGTGAGATCGGTCACGGGATGCTCGCCGAGCGCGCGCTGCAGGCCGTCCTCCCGGCGAAGGAACGCTTCCCGTACACGATCCGCATCGGCTCGCAGATCACCGAGTCGAACGGCTCGTCCTCGATGGCTTCGGTCTGCGGCGGCTGCCTCGCGATGATGCTCGCGGGCGTGCCGATCTCGCAGCCGGTCGCCGGCATCGCGATGGGCCTCGTCCAAGAGGGCAACCAGACCGCGATCCTGTCCGACATCCTCGGCTCCGAGGACCACAACGGCGACATGGACTTCAAGGTCGCCGGTTCGGGCCTCGGCATCACCGCGCTGCAGATGGACATCAAGATCAAGGGTGTCTCGCGCGGCCTGCTCGAGAACGCGCTCGCGCAAGCGAACGCCGGTCGCAAACACATCCTGCGCAAGATGCTGGAAGCCGTGCCGCGTCCGAACGCTGACATCTCGAACTACGCCCCGCGCTTCGAGTCGATCAAGATCCCCGGCGAGAAGATCGGCTTCCTGATCGGCCCCGGCGGCAAGACGATCAAGGCGCTGCAGGCCGACTACGGCGTGCGCATCTCGATCATGGACGACGACGGCAACGTGCAGGTCTTCGGCAACGAGTCGGAGAAGGTCAAGGCCTGCGTCGCGGCGATCCAAGGCATGTGCGAGACGCCGAAGATCGGCACCAAGTACCGCGGCAAGGTGAAGAGCATCCGTGACTTCGGTGCCTTCATCGAGATCCTGCCCGGCGTCGAAGGCCTCTGCCACATCTCCGAGCTCGCCGACGGCTACGTCGACAAGGTCACGGACGTCGTGCAGATGGACGAGGAAGTGGACGTCGTCGTGATCAACGTCGACGACCGCGGCAAGGTGAAGGTGTCGATCAAGGCGCTGCAGCAGCAGACCACCGGCAGCGCGAACTGACCGCGTCCGAACCGCCGGCCGCGACGGACCGTGCCTGGCTCGATTACGACAGCATCCGTCCGGACCGCCGGCCGCGCCGGACCGCCGGGGATGCTGACGGAATCGTGCCTGGCACGGTACGGCTCGGCCCCGCGATGACCCGGCTGACCCGACTTCGCGACCCACGAGGGCCGCTCCCCACAGAGGGGAGCGGCCCTCGGTCGTCGACGCGGGGACCGTCGGGGAACGTACCGTGCCAGGCACGCTTGCGCCGGCATCCCCGACGGTCCGGCGTGGCCGGCGGTCCGGACGGATGCCGGCGCAAGCGAGCCAGGCACGGTACGTTCCCGGCGCGTCGACCGGCGCAGGACCGAGAAAGCGGTCGGATCGCCGTTATCGAGAACGCGAGTTCTGCCGATGGAGGGGAGTGGGAAGGGTCCGCGAGAACGAACCCGGCCCGGCGCGCGCTTCCGTCCCCACGGCGGAGGCGCTCGACTTTCGAGTGAGCGCGGGGCGTCCGCCGGGACGCGCCGCCAGAGGGGATCGACCGCGAGAGAGGCCCGAGCAGGGAACGTCCACCCACTCCCAGCCCCCCGAAAACGGGGCTCGGGGGCGAAAAGGCAGGAAAGCCTTACCCGCAAGCGTCAGGATTCCTCAATATCGAGGGTGTCGCTGGCGTGGCGTGTGCGTCCGGAAGGATCGTTCCAACTCGGTGCGTGGCCAGCTGAAGCAGAGGGATAGAAACGTGAGAATCGCAACTTGGACATTGCCGGCGCTGCTCGTCCTGCCGTTGATGGCGGCGGCGCCCGTCAGCGGGGGAGAAGCCTCCGCCGGCGCACCCACGAGCAGCACCCTGGGGACCGACTGGATCGTCTCGAGCGGAGACAACGTCTGCGGCGTCTCGGACGCCCGCCAGATCTCCAACCCGGCGAAGGTCTCCTACGACTCCTTGCTCAGCGACACCGCCGAGCTGAAGGAGATGAAGAAGAAGGGCATCGACAAGGATTCGCCCGAGGGTCAGATCCTCCACAACAAGGGGGTCGACCGCGTCCGCAAGGCCGCCAAGTCGGTCATGACGGACAAGAGCCACTGCAGCGTCTGGAAGAAGATCACGAGCCGCTCGGGTCAGTCGGTGCCGGACATCACCGAGGCCGTGCGCGCCCAACTCTAGACCGGCACGCCGCCCGGGCCGGAAGCCCGGAACCACGCGGTTCCGTCGCGAGACTGGAACGCGGACAGCCATCGAGGCACGGGGCCCCGTCCACGCTGTGTTGGACTTCGCCTCGCGAACCGATACAAGGAGCGGGGACCGCAAAGGTCTCCGCTCTTCTCTTTGCCGGACGCGCCCGCCGGCGACCCCGCTCATGCGCTCCCTCCCCGTCGCCCTCAGCCCGCTGCTCAGCGTCGCGCTCTGCCTCACGCAGGCGGGGTGCCGCTCCAACGAGCCTGAGGCGCCAGCGCCGAGGGGCATCGACCAGGAACCGCTCTCGATGGAGGAGTTCCGCCGGCTGATCCAGGACGCGGGCACGATGTCCCCGGTCGACGAAGCGATGGGCGACCCCTACCGCGACGTCGATCCCGAGATGGGCTCGACGCCCGAGGAACTCGCGGCGGCCCGCGCGGCCGAAGAGGCGCAAGAGCAGGAGCTACCCGCGATCCCCGTGGTGCAGAACCCCTACCAGGAGTTCGGCTCGCGCATCCAGGTGCACGACGACACGGGCCTGATCACCAAGCCCTATCCGATGCGCCCGGGCATGGGGCAGAAGATGGTCGACCTGATCACGGAGTACGGCGACTTCACGATCTACGACTCGGCCACCGGTCCGCAGGGCCCCGCGACGGTGCGGCTCGACCTGCGCGCGGGCTTCGACCAGGAGTTCATCTCGAACAACCTGCGCTCGAGCAGTCCCGATGCCGGTCAGGGCATCACGCTGTCCGACTGGCTGATCGTCACGGCGAGCCAGGCGTTGCTCAGTGACGTAGAGTTCTTCATCGACATCTTCGCGGGCGGTCCGCCGCAGATCGAGATCGAGGCGAAGATCGTCGAGTGGGTCACGAACGACAGCCTCGACCTCGGCGTCGGTCCGGTCAACGACAGCACGCCGATCGTCGACTTCCCCGGCAGCACCTTGGTGCGCGACCTGACGTGGAACTTCCCGAACCAGGTCGGCGCGAACCAGTTCCTCGCGACGGTCGGAACCGTGCAGGACGGCGTCACCTACAACATGGTGCTCGAGGCGCTCTCGAAGTACGAGAACGTGTCGATCATCTCGCGGCCGAAGGTCGCGGTGCGCGAGGGCGGCAAGGCCAACATCGAGGCGATCGAGAAGATCCCGTACCTCAAGATCACGTCGATCACGAACTCCGGCGGCTTCAACACGGCGCTCGACTACCAGGAGGTCGGCGTGCGCCTCTTCGTCGTGCCGCGCCTGGTCGGCACGGGCACGGTCAGCCTGGAGATCAGCGTCGAGGCGTCGCTGCAGACGGCGAGCACCGTCGCGGCCTCGACCGCCGCCGGCGACCAGATCTCGCTGCCCACCCTCGCCTCGCGGAAGGCCGAGACCCTCGTCTACCTGAAGCCCGGCCAGGCCGTGATCCTCGGCGGCCTGATCACCGAGCGGAACGTCGAGGACGAGAAGAAGATCCCGCTGCTGGGCGACATCCCGCTGCTCGGCTACCTGTTCAAGTCGCGCTTCACCTCGACGGAGAAGGCGCAGGTGCTGTTCTTCATCCGGCCGCGCGTGCTGGGCGGCAGCGACCTGAACCGCGACTTCTGAGCCGGCCGTAGGAAATACCGTGCCAGGCACGATTCTGCCGGATTCGTGGACGCGCAGGGGAACGGGACCCACCGGGTCGAATCCGGCATAATCGAGCCAGGCACGGGAAGCCGCGGCCGATCCGTGCGTCCATCACGCTCCCCATGAAGCTCCTCCGCTCGAAGTCCGCCGACCCCGCCAAGCAGGGGTCCGTCCTCTTGCTCTCCTTCATGGTGCTGATCGTCGTCGTCACCATCGTGACGCAGATCAGCATCGGAACGATGACCGACGCGCGCGTCGCGCGGAACGACCTGACGCTCGCGCGCATGGACCTCGCGATCGAGTCGGCGATGATGCAGGCCCGCATCCAGCTGAGGGACGACGGGGCCGCCGACGCCGAGGCCGACGGCGGCGGGGACAGCGGCGCCCCGGCGGTCCCGGACATCGGCGACCTGGGTAGCAGCGGCGAAGAAGGGGACTCGCAGGAAGTGCCCGCCGACAAGAAGGCCGACTTCCCGCCGGAGCGCACGGAGCTCAACCAGATCAGCCTGCGGATCCTGATCCAGGACGAAGACTCCAAGATCAACGTGCTGAACATGCTCGCCGTGGACGAGGAGCGCGCGGAGGAAGCCTTCCAGCGCGTCGTGCGCGTGCTCGACCTGTTCCGCGAAGGGACCGAGTTCGACGTCTCGCTCGCCGACGCGCAGGAGATGGCGGAAGTGATGCGCCGGCACATGCTCGAGCGCGACACGCAGCTCCTGCCGCGCCCGCACTTGCTCTCCGACAGCAGCGAGGACGAACGCCGCGGCTTCCCGCTGGGGATGCGCGAGTTCCTGAGCCACGAAGAGATCCCCGAGGTGCTCTTCATGGACTTCCGCGACGAGAACGACGTGATCGTGCACTCGATCGAGTCGTTCCTGACGGTCTGGAGCTCGCCGCGCCTGTACTCCGGCAGCGGCGGTTCGGACGGTTCCACCGCGCCGACCAGCGACGAGGGCGCGCCCGAGTCCGACGCGCCGACCACGGGTGGTTCTTCGTCGAGCGACGAGACGACCGGCGGCTACGCCGTGAACGTGAACACCGCTCCGCCCGTCGTGCTGAAGTCCCTGTTCGACGATCGCGTGGTGAACCCCGCCTTCTGGGACGAGGTGATCGAACACCGCAACCTCGAGGACGAGGAGGCGATGAAGGACGAGGACGGCGAGCGCCGCGAGCCGATCTACGACGAGTTCGGCGAGGAGGAGCTCGAGCTGCAGTTCTTCGGCACGACCGAAGACCTCGTCGAGATGCGCAGCTGGGGCGACTTCGACGGCGAGCTGCAGGCGCGCATCAAGGAACTCCTCACCACGAAGAGCTCGACCTTCTCGATCATCATCACGGCGCGTCGCCCGACCTCGGCGAACGAGGACGCGGAGACCGGAATGGACCCGCGCGACGCGGCGCGGCAGGAAGAGGACAGCCCCGCGCTGAAGCGCGTCGTTCGCTCCGTCGTCTGGCGCCACCAGGTCGAGGACGAGGTCGTCGTCACGCCGATCGTGCCGTGGGAGATCCTGCCCTCGTCGCCGTACGAGGTGCTCGACTACCCCGAAGAGGACCGCTAGTCCGTTGAGCGCGCCGGACCGCTTGCGCGTCGAGGTGTTCCACCACCTCTTCGCGGCTGCCGCCGAGGAGATGGGCGAGAGCCTGATGCGCTCCGCCTTCTCGCCCAACATCAAGGAACGGCGCGACTTCTCCTGCGCGTTGTTCGACGGCGACGGGCGCATGATCGCGCAGGCGGCGCACCTGCCCGTGCACCTCGGCGCCGCGCCGCTCTCGGTGCGCGCGGTGATCGAAGCGGGTGTTCCCGGACCCGGCGACGCCGTACTGCTCAACGATCCTTTCGCGGGCGGAACGCACCTGCCCGACCTGACGCTCGTCTCGCCGGTGTACCTGCCCGGCGAGGACCGGCCGCGCTTCTACTGCGCGAACCGCGCGCACCACGCCGACGTCGGCGGAGCACACCCCGGCTCGATGGCACCGGCGCGCGACGTGCACGGCGAAGGCCTGCGCATCCCGCCGGTGCGCATCGTGCGCGGCGGCGAGGTCGACCGCGAGCTGCTCGCTCTGCTGCTGGCGAACATGCGCGTGGGGCGTGAACGCCGCGGCGACCTGCTCGCGCAGTGGGCCGCGAACCGCGTGGGAGCGTCGCGTCTCCTCGCGCTCGCCGCGGACCACGGCGGCGCCGAACTCACCCGCCGCGCCGCGCAGCTGCTCGACTGGACGGACGAGTTGACTGGCGCGCTGCTCGCCGGGCTCCCCGACGGCGAGTGGGGCTTCGAGGACGAACTCGAGGGCGCAGGCGCGAAGCCCGCGATGATCCGCTTGCGCCTCGAGAAGCGCGGCGACCGGCTCGTCGCCGACTTCCGCGGCACCGACGCGCAGCGCGACGGAGCCGTCAACACGACGCGCGCCGTCGCCGTCTCGGCGGTCTTCTACTGCCTGCGCTTGATGTTGCCGCCCGGCACGCCGACCAACGAAGGCATCCTGCGTCGCGTCGACGTCGTCACCGAAGCCGGCTCCCTGGTCGACGCGCGCTACCCCGCGCCCGTCGCGGCGGGGAACGTCGAGACCTCGCAGCGGCTCGTCGACGTCGTGCTGGGCGCGCTCGCGCAGGTCCTGCCGGACCGCATCCCCGCCGCCAGCGCGGGGACGATGTCGAACCTCAGCTTCGGCGCGGCGGACGGTCGCTTCGCCTACTACGAGACGATCGCGGGCGGGGCGGGCGGAGGTCCGGCCGGTGCCGGCGCCCACGCCTTGCAGACGCACATGACGAACACGCGCAACACGCCGATCGAGGCGCTCGAGAACGAGCTGCCGCTGCGCGTCGTGTCGACGACGGTGCGGCGCGGATCGGGCGGCGCGGGCGCGGCGCCCGGCGGCGACGGCGTGCGGCGCCGCTTGCGCTTCCTGGAGGACGTCCGGCTCTCGTGGATCGCCGAGCGCCAGCGGCGTGGGCCGTGGGGCCTCGCAGGCGGCGAGCCCGGCGCGCCCGGTTCGGCTCGCGTGCGCGAGGCCGGATCGCGCGGCGACCGACGCCTGCGCGCGCCCTTCTCGATCGACCTCACCGCCGGCGGCGAACTCGAGCTCGAGACGCCGGGAGGGGGCGGATTCGGCGCCCTTCGGCGCGCTGCGGACGCGGACCGCTAGAATTCCGCCCTCGGCGTTCCCCCGAGACTCCTCGCTCGCGAGAATCACCCCTTGGGCAAGGCCGCGCCCGCGGTCGCCCGTCGCCAGCACCCCGAGCGAACTCGAACCATGTCGTCTGTCAGCGTCTTCGGAGCCCAGTGGGGCGACGAGGGCAAAGGGAAGATCATCGACCTCCTCTCGCAGGACGTCGACGTCGTCGTCCGCTACCAGGGCGGCGCCAACGCCGGCCACACGGTCGTCGTCGGCGGCCAGAAGTACGTCCTGCACCTGATCCCCTCGGGCATCCTGCACGCGGGCCGCGTCAACGTGATCGGCAACGGCGTCGCCGTCGACCCCGCGAAGCTGCTGGAGGAGATCGACGGTCTGCTCGAGCGCGGCGTCGAGGTCAACGGTGAGAACCTGCGCCTCTCCTCGAACGCCCAGGTGATCTTCGAGCACCACAAGCTGATGGACCGCTACTCCGAGCGCTGGCGCGGAGACGGCCGCATCGGCACCACCGGGCGCGGCATCGGTCCGTCGTACGCGGACAAGGCCGCGCGCACCGGGCTGCGCATCGGCGATCTGCTCGAGCCGGACCACTGCGCGAACCGCCTGCGCGCGGCGCTCGCCGAGAAGAACGCGTTGATGGAGAAGGTCCACGGCGAGAGCGGGCTCGACTTCGACGAACAACTCGCGATCTACCTCGCGCTGGGAAAGCGGCTCGCGCCCTTCGTCGGCGACACCGGCGCCGAAGTGCGCCGCGCCTACAACGCGGGCAAGCGCGTGCTGTTCGAAGGCGCCCAGGGCGTGATGCTCGACATCGACCACGGCACCTATCCCTTCGTGACCTCGTCGAACACGGGCACGAACGGCATCCCCGCCGGCGCCGGCTTCCCCGCGAAGCAGATCGAGACGGCCTACGGCATCGCGAAGGCCTACTGCACGCGCGTCGGTGAAGGCCCTTTCCCGAGCGAACAGGCCGACCCGATCGGTAAGCGCATCCGCGACGCGGGCAACGAGTACGGCGCGACGACCGGTCGCCCGCGGCGCTGCGGCTGGTTCGATGCCGTCGCCGTGCGCTACGGCCTCGAGCTGTGCGGCGCGGACGGGCTCGTCGTCACGAACCTCGACGTCCTCTCGGGCTTCGAGGAGATCTCGGTCGCGACGCGCTACCGCGTCGGCGGCGAGGAGCGCGAGGACTACCCCGCCGACCTCGTCGACCTCGGCAGCGTGCAAGCGATCTACGAGTCGCGTCCCGGCTGGACCGAGGATCTGACGGCCGTGCGCAAGTACGAGGACCTCCCGCAGCGCGCGCGCGACTACGTCGAGTGGCTCGAGCAGCTCGTCGGCGTCCCGATCGTGCTGCTGTCCGTCGGCCCCGACCGCGAACAAGTCATCCCGCGCGGCCTCTTCGTCGCGAGCTGAGCGAGTCCACGCCTTGTCCGAGCGCGCTCCCAAGAAGATCCAGCGACCCGACCTCGGGGGACCCTTCCCCGAGCACATCGCGATCATCATGGACGGCAACGGACGCTGGGCGCAGCGCCGCGCCCTGCGCCGCGTGCTCGGCCACAAGGAAGGCATCGCGTCCGTGCGCGAGACGACCACCGCCTGCGCCGAGATGGGGGTGAAGAGCCTCACGCTCTACGCCTTCAGCGTCGAGAACTGGAAGCGTCCGCGCACCGAGATCCGCTACTTGATGGACTTGCTGCAGCAGTTCATGGTCGAGGAGCGTCCGACGCTGATGGACAACGACGTGCGGCTCTCCTGCATCGGCCGCCTCGACGACCTGCCGACCGATTCGTTGCGCGCGCTGCGCGAGACGGAAGAGCTGACGCGTGACAACCGCGGGATGGTGCTGCGCCTCGCGCTCAGCTACGGCAGCCGCTCGGAGATCGCCGACGGCATCCAGCGCATCGCGGAGGACGCGCGCGCCGGCCGGCTCGACCCCGCCTCGATCGACGAGGAGACGCTGCGCGACTACCTCTACGACCCGGACACGCCCGACCCGGACCTCTTGATCCGCACCGCGGGCGAGATGCGCATCTCGAACTTCCTCCTGTGGCAGATCTCCTACGCGGAGTTCCACGTCACCGACGTCTGCTGGCCCGAGTTCCGCCGCCCGCAGCTGATGGAAGCCCTGCGCGCCTACGCCGGCCGCCAGCGCAAGTACGGCGGCCTGATCCAGGACGCCCCCGATCCCGAGTCGAGCACCAAGCAGACCGAACGCAGCGCGTGAGGTGCCTGGCTCGCTTCTGCACGATTCGACCCGAATCGTCGGCCGCGCCTTCGGCCGCCGATCGAATCGTGCGGAAGCGTGCCTGGCACCGTACGCTGGCTCGCTTCTGCACGATTCGACCCGTGTCGTCGGCCGCGCCATCGGCAGCCCATCGAATCGTGCGGAAGCGTGCCTGGCACCGTACTCGCGTTCCATGCCGGCAGACCGCCACTTGGACGTGATGGAACGCTTGGCGATGCGCTGACCGCTCCCACCGGATACCGTGCCAGGCACGATTCCGCCCGATTCGATCGGGACGCCTGCGCAACCAGTAGCCCACGGGTCGAATCGGGCAGAATCGAGCCAGGCACGAGCGCACACCCCGCACCACCACTCGATGGACCCGACCAAAGCCGCCAAGATCAAGAAGCGCACCTTCGTGGGCGCGGGACTCGCCGCCGCGGTCGCGGCCCTGCTGTGGATCGCGGCGGTCGACACGCAGTACGTCGCGGTGCCGCTCTTCGGCCTGCTGATGGCGGCGGGCGGCGCGCTCGAGCTGTCGCGCATGGGGAAGTTCGGCGGACGCGGCTGGATCGTGCCGCTCGCCGCAGCCTTCGCCGCGGTGTGCCTCGCGCACTGGGTGCGACTCGTCTACCGCGGCGCCGACTTCGTCGGACAGCTGCCGGAGCGCTGGTGGATGGACTACCTGGCGGCCGGCTTCACCGCCTGCCTGCTCACCCCCTTGCGGCGCGTCCCGTGCGGACCGTTCGGACTCTTCCGCGCCGTCGCGGTCGTCGTCGGCGTGGCGGCGGCCTTCCTGCTGTTCAGCGAGGCGCAGCAAGTCGAGTGGATCGACGGCATCTCCGGCGTGGAGAACGAACTGCTCGTCGGCGGCGCGATGGTCGCGCTGGTCCTCTTCTACGAGCTGGTGCTGCAGCGCTTCCTGCCGTGGGGGCGCACGACGAGCGCGCTCGACAGCCTGCTGCCGATCGGCGTCGCGCTGTGGGCCGTGCCCGCGCTGCCGGCGCTCGCCTACGTCGACCGCTGGCTCGGCGTGCAGGGCCTCGGCGCGCTGCTGCTGCTCTCGAAGATCGGCGACGTCTTCGGCTACTACGTCGGATCCGCGATCGGCAAGTCGCACCCCTTCCCGAAGCTCTCGCCCGGCAAGACGACGGCGGGCTGCGTCGGCTCGCTCGTCGCGGCCTGCGCGTTCGGCGCGGCGTGCGTGTGGTGGGGGCTGCTGCCCGCGGCGCCCTGCGGCTACCTCGGCGGCGTGCTCGCCGGCGGCGTCGTGAACCTCGCGAGCCAGGCGGGCGACCTGCTCGAGTCGAAGGCGAAGCGCTCCGCCAGTGTGAAGGACTCCGGCGCGCTCTTCGGCCCCTCGGGCGGCTTCCTCGACCTGACGGACAGCTTGCTGCTCAGCGTGCCGGTCGCGCTGGTCGCCTGGCCGCTGCTCTTCGCGGCGGGCTGAGCTCGTGAGGTCGCGCTCGCGGCGGCGTTAGTCGTTGCCGCGGCGGGACTTGGCCGCGGCTCGCGAGGCTCCGCAGCTCGACGCCCGGACCGCAGCCGCACCCGTTGACAGCCCGCCGCGACGAGCGGGTAGGATGACGCTCGTCGCAGCGCCTCGCGCGGCGGCGATCCCCCGTCGCGGAGCCCCGTGCGCTCCGCGCCGCCGCCAGAACACACGACAAGCCGTTGAACGAAGTCATCATCCCGCTGCGCTCCCACGACGAGGCCGTCCTCGTGCTGGGGCCCTACGACCGCTACGCGAAGCTCCTGCGACAGTCGCTCGACATCGAGCTCTTCACGCGCAACGGCAACCTGCGGATCAAGGGACAGGTCGAGGACGTGCAAGTCGCGCGGGCCCGGATCGAACACCTGCTCGGCAAGTCGCGCAAGGGGCGCGAGCTCGCGGTGCGCGAGATCGAGGAGATCCTGCTCGGCAAGCCGAAGGAAGAGACGCCGAGCACGAACGGACCGGCTCCGATCCGACGCGGCGACGAGCGCCCCGACGCGGCGCGCGGCGGACCGCGCAGCCTCGGCGGGGGACCGCGAGTCCTCGGCGGCGGCTACGGCGGCGGTCCGCCGGTGCGCACCGGGCACATCAAGGCGCGGCCCGTGCAGCCGCGCAGCGAGAACCAGCGCATCTACCTCGAGCTGATCGAGAAGAAGGACCTCGTCTTCGGCCTCGGCGTCGCCGGTACGGGCAAGACGTACCTGGCCGTCGCCGCGGCGGTTCGCGCGCTGCGCGGCGGCGAGTGCCGACGCCTCGTGATCACGCGCCCCGTGGTCGAGGCCGGCGAACGCCTCGGCTTCCTGCCCGGCGACGTGCAGGCGAAGCTCAACCCGTACATGCGCCCGATCTACGACGCGCTGAACGAGATGATCGGCTTCGAGGACGTGATGCGCCTCGAGGAGACCGGTGTGATCGAAGTCGCGCCGCTCGCGTTCATGCGCGGTCGCACGCTGTCGAACGCCTTCGTGATCCTCGACGAGGGGCAGAACACCACGGTCGGCCAGATGAAGATGTTCCTGACGCGACTCGGCGAAGGTTCGCGCATGGTGGTCACCGGCGACCCGACGCAGAACGACCTGCCGGACCGCGAGCGCAGCGGGCTGGTCGACGTCGTCGCGCGACTGCGCGGCTACCAGGAAGTCGGCTTCATGGACTTCACCGGCAAGGACATCGTGCGCCACCCGCTGGTCGAGAAGATCGTGCGGGCCTACGAAGCGCCGCCGAAGCTCTCCCCGAAGCCGGCGCGCAAGGGCGAGCGCGAAGGGGAACGTGAGACGGACCGCGAGCCCGACCGCGAGGGGGGCGCGCGGTGAATCCGCTCGCCCGCTGGATCGGCGGGGAAGGCGGCCGCGGAACGCTGCGGCGGGTCTCGCCCGAGAAGGCGAAGGCCGCCGCGTCGACGCGGCAACGCGTCACCCTGCCACAGGCGGGCGAAAAGATCGCGATCGCCGTCGCGGCGGTCGTCGCCGTCAGCGCGTCGATCGGCAACGGGGCGAACCTCGATCTGAGCGGCTGGTGCGGGCTCGTCGGACTGGTCACCGTCGCGGTCGCGCTCTTCCAGCGCTACCTCGTCGACTTCCGCCTCGACGTGCTGCGCTCCGTGCCGCGCGTCATGGCGCTCGCCGGCCTGCTCGTGCTGCCGGTCGCGCTGACGCGCGCCTTCGACCTGTTCTTCGGCCTCGAGTACGCGGCCTTCCTGCCGCTGTCGCTGATCGCGCTCGTCATCGCGCTGGTCTGGAGCCGCCGCTTCAGCCTCGAGTGCACCGCCTTCATCGGCGCGCAACTCGGGCTGTACGTCGCGCTGCACTCCGAGCGCGGGCTCGTCGACCTCTCGGGGCTCGCCGTGGCTCTCACCGGCGCGACGGTCGCGGCGCTCTCCGCGGAACACGTCAAGCGCCGCTCGACGCTCGTCAAGGTCGGCCTGGTCGTCGGCCTGGCGCAGATGGTCGTCGCGGGGACCTTCATGCTGATGTGGTCGTCGTCGATCTTCACGCCGCACAGCTTCTGGATGCTCTTGTGCCTCGGCCTGCACGCGCTGGTCAGCGGCTTGCTCGTGTCGGGTTCGCTGCCCGCGATCGAGCTGCTGTTCCGCGTCACCACGGCGATCAGCTTGCTCGAGCTCGGCAACACGCACGAACAACCGCTGCTGCGCAAGCTGCTGCTCGAGGCGCCCGGCACCTTCCACCACTCGTACATCGTCGGCCTGCTCTCCGAGGCCGCGGCGGAGGAAGTGGGGGCCGACGCGCTGCTCGCGCGCGTCGGCGCGCTGTACCACGACGTCGGCAAACTGAACAAGGTCGACTACTTCGCGGAGAACTCGCCCGAGGCGCGCGCGCGTCACAAGGAACTGACGCCCGAGATGAGCATGCTGATCATCTCCGCGCACCCTCGCGACGGCGTCGAGTTGGGGCGCTACTACGGGCTGCCCGAAGCGATCCTCGACTTCATGCCGGAACACCACGGTACGCTCTGCATCGAGTACTTCTACCACGCGGCGCGCAAGCTGCGCGGCGAGGAGAACGTCAGCGAAGACTCCTTCCGCTACCCCGGTCCGAAGCCGCAGCGCATCGAGACGGCGATCGTGATGATGGCAGACGCCGTCGAGGCGATCAGCCGACAGATGCCCGATCCGACGCGCGCGCGGCTGGAGGAGATGGTGCACGAGGTGGCCTTCAAGCGCCTGATGCAGCGCCAGTTCGACGAGTGCGCGATGACGCTGAAGGACCTCGCGCTGATCGAGCGCGCCTTCCTGCGCGTGCTGCTCGCGATCTACCACCAGCGCCCGACTTTCCCGAAGGGCAAGCCGAACCCGCTCGACCTCTCGCAGCCCTCCGAGGAACGGCGCGCCGCGCTCGAGGAACAGAAGAAGGCCTCGCGTCCGCCTTCGAGGACCGGCGCATGAGCGTGCGCGTCCACCGCGAAGTGCCGGCGGACGAACTCTCCGACGAGGCGATCCGCGCGGCGGTCCGCGCGGCGCTGGAACACGGCGGCGTGTCCGGCCGAACGGTGGACGTCGTGCTCGTCGACGAACCCACGTTGACCGAGCTGCACGGTCGCTTCCTCGACGATCCGACGCCGACCGACGTGATCGCGTTCGAGCTGGGGGAGGGGGACGAGGAGGACGGCGACCCCTGGGGCGAGGTCTACGTCAGCGTCGACCGGGCGCGCGAGGTGGCGGGGCGGCGCGGCGTCGAACCGGCGCGCGAGCTCGCTCTCTACTGCGTGCACGGCACCCTGCACCTCGTCGGCTTCGACGACATCGACCCGGAAGACCGCGCCCGCATGCGGGACGCCGAAGCGCTCGTCATGTCGTCGCTCGGCTACGCCGCCGACGTCGCGCCGCACGAGATGGACGGTGCTTGAGGGACTCGACGCGCGCGCCAGCACGGAAAAGCACAAAAAAAATCGGCGCGTTCCCAACTCTGTCGCGGTGCATGCAGAGTGCCGAACTCGCGCAGCATTCCGGTGATTGCACGCGAGTCGTGCGCGAAGACGCGCGCGCGACGGCACGACTTCGACGTCCGGCGACGCGTTGCTTGTTGAACAGGCGCGGCTTTCCGGTATCAGGAGGAAGAACTCCGAGCGAGTTCCCGCACTCACCTTGTTCGAAGCCAGCACAGACTCGGGCACCGAGGCCTTGAAGCCGACCGTCGACGCCGCGCCAAAGACGCGCCGCGACGACGACTTGCACGTGCAGCGCCTGTGGGCGCTCTACCGCATCGATCCCTGCGACGAGACGCGCAACGCGCTCGTCGAGAACTACCTGGGCTTCGTGCGCGAGATCGCGCGCCGTTTCGGCATGCGCTTGCCGCGCAGCGTCGACCGCGGTGACCTCGACATCGCCGCCAACGTCGGTCTGATGTCGGCCATCGCCGGCTTCGATCCGGAACGAGGGGTTCGGTTCGAGTCCTACTGCGAGCTGCGGGTCAAGGGCGCCCTCTTGGACGAGCTGCGCGCCCAGGACTGGCTGCCGCGTCCGTGGCGTCAGAAGCTCGAGGCCCAGAAGCGCTGTCTCGAGCGCCTGCGCGGCGAGCTCGGTCGCGAACCGGTCGACGACGACGTCGCGCGCGAGATGGGCATGGACCTCGAGACCTACCAGCAGGTCTTCGGCGTCGCGCTGCCCGGCACGCCCGCGGGCAACATGGTGCTCGACGACGGCGACGAAGACACGGCGATGCCGCTCGACATCGTCCCCGACCGCAACTCCGCGGCGCCCCACGAGCGCCTGACGCAGGACGAAGTGCTCTCGCTCGTCACCCAGCGCCTGACGGAGCAGGAGTACCGCGTGCTCTACCTGCGCTACTGGGAAGGCCTGCCGATGCGCGAGATCGGCGAACTGACGAACCTCAGCGAGTCGCGCGTCTGCAAGATCCACGCGAAGCTGATCGAGCGCCTGCAGGATCGCTTCCGCGTGCACTTGGAAGAGTGAAGGAATAGAGCGAGGGCATGAGGCGCGGCCTCATGCCCTCGCATGCGAGATGTCCCTCCGAAGAGAGCGGACACCGTGGCTTCCCACTCAGGCGGCTAGGCGCCGCCTACCACGGGTCGCGATGGACGAGTCCATCCGACATCCAGCGGTGCGTCCGTCGCATTCGTCCCCACAAGCGCGAGCGGTGCACGTCTCCTCCCTCGACAGCGCGCGGTCCCAGTCCCCACGGGGACCACGAGCCTGCTCCTCCTTCCGCGCACGGTCGACTTCCCCATCGAACCGTTGCGCGTCTTCGCGGCATCATGAGAGGTGAGCACGAAGACATCTTCCTTCCCTTCCAAGGGCCGGCTGCCGATCGTCCCCACGACCGGCGCCACCGGTTGCGAACTCGCGAACGAGCCCGCGCTGCACGCCGACAGGTCCCCACGACCTGACAGCGGGCTCACCGACGCACGCGAAGCTAGGCGAGTGCGTCGTTGATAGGGGCGAACGCCGTGGCAGAGGCGCGGCGACGACGATCCTCGGGTGGCGCGGGCATCGCTTGCCGCGGGCAACCACTCACGCTGGATCCTGTCGACTGCTCGGTTCATCGTCTCTTCGGGCGGCGTTCGCTCGGAGACTCGGGCACCGCAGGCGGGAGGGACGCTCTCCCGCCCCCGACGCGAGGCCGGGAGCGGGAGCGCGGGAGGGAGACGCGAGAACGACTCCGACCCACACGTCGATACCGAGAGCGGAACCTGTTGGCTCCGGGGTGCCCCTCGGATGACGTCCGGGTGCGGATCGACGACGTTCGGTAGCTCGGCTGTCCCAAGGGGACCCGTGGCTTTGCGCCCCAGCCTCGCGGCCGGTTTGCCCTTGTCGCGTCATCGTGAGGGCGGCGGAGAATACTGCCGGATCGCGGCGGGGCAAGTCAGGAGATTGCTTTTTGTGCGAAGTCCGCCGTTCGGTGGCGTAAGTCGCTTCTTGGCAATGGGTTGAGTGCCAGCGAAATGCCCCGTGCGGGCCCCGAAATGGCCCGAAAATCGCACTCGGAATCGGGCGATTCGCTCAAGTTCCGAAGGGCTCGCGGACGGCCCCCCGGTGGCTCCTCCGGCCGGCGCCGCCGCGCGCTCAGTGCGTCCGGAAGTCGGGGACCACGACGAGCTCGGGCGCGGGCGGCTCGGGCTCCGGAGAGGTCACCGTGTCGAGCAGGAAGTGCAGTGCGCCCGGGAAGGCCTCGAGGAAGAGGTTCGCGTTGCCCGGCTCGTTCTCGAAGCTCGCCACGACGCGCCCCTTGTACGAGCGGATGTCGGCCACGGCCTCGTCCTTGAAGGCGCGGTCGGCCATGTCGAAGGACGGCTTCAGGTGGATCGCGCAGCGCCCGCGCCAGAAGGGGAAGCCGTGGTCGGTCAGCGCCTGCACCGTACCGGTCTCCATGCCGCCGACGTGGCGCCCGGAGAGGTAGTAGATCATCGCGCCGGCCTGGTGGCAGTGGTTCACGAACTCGACCGAGCCCGGGGCGGGCAGGTCCGTCTTCACGTACTCGTCCGTGAAGAAGCGCTCGAACCAGAAGCCGCGCAGCGCCTGCAGCAGGGCCGCGTCCTCCACGCCGCGCCGGCTGAGGCACTCGTGCACGTTCCAGCCCATGTCGTCGACGGTCAGGGCCGCGACGAGTTCCGGCAGCTCGGCGTGCGCGCCGCGCTGGGCGTCGGCGAACTCGCGCAGGATGCGCAGGTTGCGCGAGCCCGTCTCGAAGAGCGTCGAGTCGAGGTCGAACAGCACGATCGGGAGCGCGCCGTCGGCGAGGCTCTCCGTGATGCGCGGGAAGACCTCGCGCAGCTTCTCTTGGGGCGAGTGGGGCATGGCGGCCGGAGGATAGCCCGGGGGCGCTTTGCTTGCACGGATCGGAGCGGGGGGCGTAGCCTCTTGCCCTCCGTGGCGCCCCCGACGTCGTGGACAGGCTCCCGCACGCACTCCGGCCGAGATCCCCGCCATGCCCCAGTGGTTCGAAGAATTCCTGCCGATCCTGATCCTACTGGTCGTCGTCACGCTGCTGATCAACCGGCTGCCGAAGATCGACCTCGGGCACTCGGTGGGCTTCCGCAAGCGTCGCGTTCTGAACTGGCTGCCGCTCGGGTTGACGTACGCCTTCCTCTACATGGGGCGCTACAACCTGACGGTCAGCAAGTCGGTGCTCGGCAGCATGCCGCTTCCGGGCGGCGGCGGCGCCCTGATGGGCAACCACGACTTCGGCCTGATCTTCGGCTTGGGCACGATCGTCTACGGCTTCGCGTTCGTCATCAACGGCCCTCTGACGGACCGCATCGGAGGTCGCAAGGCCATCTTGATCGGCGCAGCGGGTGCAGCGGTCGCGAACGCCTTGATGGGCCTGGTGAGTTACTTCGTGCTGCAAGGGCACGGCGAACGCTTCGACCAGATCGCGCCGAACCTGACGGCGATCTTCAGCGTGCTGTACGCCGCGAACATGTACTTCCAGAGCTTCGGCGCGGTCGCGATCGTCAAGGTCAACGCGTCGTGGTTCCACGTTCGTGAGCGCGGCGTCTTCGGCGGGATCTTCGGCATCCTGATCTCGCTCGGGATCTACTTCGCGTTCGACTGGGGTGCGCTGATCGTCAACGCAGGGCACCCCGAGGGCGGCAGCGCCTTCGACTATCCTGGTCTGGTGTGGGTGTTCGTCGCACCGGCGATCCTGCTCGCGATCTTCTGGGTGCTCGACGTGCTGTTCGTCCGCGACACTCCGGGTGAAGCCGGTCAGGAGGACTTCGACACGGCCGATGCATCTTCGGGCGACGAGGGAGAGCGGCTGTCCGCGGCCCAGATCTTCGGACTCATGCTGCGCAACCCGATCATCATGACGATCGCGGCGATCGAGTTTTGCAGCGGCTTCCTGCGCCAGGCGATCATGCAGTGGTACAAGATCTTCGCGAAGCAGACGGATGCAGCGCTGGGGCTCCGAAAGGACCCGGACAACGTGACCTTCGCCAACTTCGTGGACGCGCACTGGGGCATGCTGCTGTGCGTTGCGGGAGTCACCGGCGGCGTGATTGCGGGGATCATCTCCGACCGCGTCTTCCACAGCCGCCGCGGCCCCGTCGCTGCGCTGCTGTACGGAGTCATGCTGGTCGGTGGGGTCGTCCTGTGCCTCGTCTACCAGACCTCGGTCGTCGGTTGGCTCGTCGTCGTGATGTCGATGGCCGTGATCGGCGTGCACGGCATGCTCTCGGGCACGGCCAGCATGGACTTCGGCGGCCGTCGCAACGTTGGCACCGCGGTCGGCATCATCGATGGATTCGTCTATCTCGGCACGGCGGCGATGTCGTTCACCTACGCGATGATCCTGCCGAAGGAGGAATTCGAGCCGCTGCTCGACCCGGCGACCGGGCAGCAAATGATCGACGCGATCACCGGCGAGCCGAAGAAGGTGCTCGTCGGTCCCGTCACCGACCCCGACAACTGGATCAACTGGCCGCTCGCCATGATCCCCGTCGCGGCGGTCGGCCTCTTCTTCGCGTGGAAGATCTGGCACGCGCAGACCGACGCGATGAAGCAGCGCCAAGCCGAAGGGGCGTGAGATGCGCGTGAACGGACTCGTGCTCGCCGCTTGCGCGGGCGTGTGGGCGCTCGGCGTCGGCGCGCAGGAACCCGCCGGGCCGGAAGCGGCGCGTCCGCGGCTCGTCGTGATGATCGCGGTGGACCAGATGATCCCCGAGCAGCTCGAACGGCTGCGCTCGCACTTCACCGGCGGCTTCGCTCGCTTCGCGAACCAGGGGCGCGTGCACCGCCGCGCGCTGCTCGGCTACTCGCGCACCGAGACGGGCCCCGGCCACGCGAGCTACGGCACCGGTTGCTGGCCGCGCACGCACGGCATCGTCGCGAACGATTTCCGCGACGCGGAGCGCGGCGGTTGGACCTACTGCGCCGGCGACGAGGACGCGCGTCCGATCACGCGCCTCGGGCTCGAGGCGGACTCGAAGCACTACCGCGTCTCGCCGCGCAACCTGCTCGTCGACGGTGCCGCCGCTTGGTTCGAGCGCAGCTGGTCCGGGGCGAAGACGGTCTCGATCTCCGGCAAGGACCGCGCCTCGATCTTGATGGCCGGTCGCGGCGCGGACACCGCGGTCTGGTGGGACAAGTACCGCTGCGGCTTCACGACCAGCGACCACTACGGCGACGCGCTGCCCGCGTGGGCCGCGGAGTGGAACCTCGGTTGGCGCGAGCGCTGCGACGGCTACGTCTGGGAACCGCTGGTCCCGCTCGACGAGCTGGTCGGAACGGGCACCGAGGCGGACGACCGGGAGGGGGAGGCGTCGTGCTCGTCGAATGGGCGCGTCTTCCCGCACCCCGCGCCGCCGCTCTCGGACGAACCGAACGGCAAGCAGATCGAACAGCTCGGTCACTACGTCTACATCTCGCCGCTGGTCGACGCGCACACGCTCGAGCTCGCGCGCCGCGCCGTCGTGGCCGAGGACCTCGGAGGGGACGAGCAGGTCGACCTGCTGTGCATCTCGCTGACCGCCTGCGACACGGTCGGGCACCTGACCGGTCCGTACTCGGCGGAGACGACGGACGTGCTGCTGCGCGCGGACCGCGAGCTCGGCTGCTTGTTCGACCTGCTCGACGAGCGCCTGGGACCCGACGGCTGGATCGCGAGCCTCTCCGCCGACCACGGCGTCCTCGAGCTGCCCGAGGCGCGGCGCGCGCGGCTTGAGCCGGGCGGCCGGCTCGTCGCGAAGCAGATCAAGGCGGCGCGCGAAGGCATGCGCGCGGCGCTGAACGAACGCTTCGGGACGCACTTCCGCGCCGCGCTCGGCGGCGGCGGCGCGTACCTCGATCCGACCGAGCTCGCCGGTCACGACGCCGCGGCCGTGCGCGCGTTCGCGCGGGACTACTTGTTGCGCGAAGTCGACTGGATCGCGGGCGCCTTCACCTCGGACGAACTGCTCGCCGCCGACCGCCGCGATGGCGACCCCTTCTTCGAGCTCGCGCGCAACTCGACGACGCCGACGCGCGGCCCCGACGTCGCGATCCGCGTCGTGCCGTGGACGCTGATCGACCGCGCCACCGGGACGACGCACGGAACGCCATATCCGTACGACCGCCGCGTCCCGCTGGTGTTCCTCGGGCCGGGCTTCGAGGCGGGGACGATCTGGGAACCCGCCGACTCGGCCGACGCGCTGCCGACGATCTTGCACGCACTCGGCGTCGAGTTCGACGCGGCAGCCTTCGACGGCGTCGCGCGCTAGCGCACCGCGCGGTGCACCGCGAGCACGCCGTCCAGCACGCTCGCGAAGTCGTCGAGCCGGATCATGTTCGGTCCGTCGCTCGGCGAGCTGTCGGGGTCGGGGTGCACCTCGAAGAACAGGCCGTCGACCTGCCCCGTCGCCACGGCGGCGCGCGCGAGCGCGGGCACGGCGGTGCGGTCGCCGCCCGTCGTCTTGCCGAGCCCGCCCGGCTCCTGCACCGAGTGCGTCGCGTCGAAGACGACCGGGTGCCCGGCGGCGGCGAGGTGGCGGAAGCCCGACATGTCGACGACCAGCCGTCCGTAGCCGAAGCTCGAGCCGCGCTCGGTGAGCAACACGTTCGGGTTCCCCGAGTCGGTCACCTTCTTCGCCGCGTTCGCCATGTCCCAGGGCGCGAGGAACTGGCCCTTCTTGACGTTCACAGCCTTGCCGGTCTCCGCGGCGGCGACGAGCAGGTCGGTCTGCCGGCAGAGGAAGGCGGGGATCTGCAGCACGTCGACCGCTTCCGCGGCGCGCGCGCACTGGTCCGGCAGGTGCACGTCGGTCAGCACGGGCAGCTTGTGTTCGTCGCGCGCCGCCGCGAGCTGTTCGAGTCCCTCTTCCATCCCCGGCCCGCGACCGGATCCGATGCTCGTGCGGTTCGCCTTGTCGAAGCTCGCCTTGAAGATCAGCGGCACGCCGCGCTCGCCGCAGACCTCGGCGAGGCGCGTGGCGATCTCGCGCGTCAGCTCGGGGCGCTCGAGGACGCACGGTCCGGCGATGACGAACAACTCGCCACCGCCGAAGCGGCGACCGGCGATCTCGGCGAAGCGGGGGGCGCTCTGGCTCATGGCGCAGAGTCTAGCAGCCGCGCGACCGGGAACGTCGACTCGGGACCGCCTAGGGCACGCAGAGCCGCACCCGGCGGTCCGTCATGCGGATCCGCACCGGCGTGAGGCCGCCCGGATCGCCGTCGATCTGCCAGGGCGCGGGCGGGTCGGAGGCGACGCGGATCTCCGCCGCGCGCCGCATCGTGCAGCTGCCGCCGGGCAGCTTGCCGAGAAAGGCGCGCAGCGCGTAGACCGCGAGTGCCGGGATCGACGCCTTCTCGAACAGGTAGACCTCGAGCTTGCCGTCGCCGAGCAGCCGCTCCGCGCCGAGCCGGAACAAGCCGCCGTAGTGGATCATGTTGCTGGCGAGCACGAAGCCGTAGCGGCCGGGCAGCTCCTCGCCGTCGAGCGTGACGACGAGGTGCCGGCGGCGCGGCGTGCGGAACAGCGCGCGCACCGAGTAGACGTAGTTGCGGAAGCGGATCGGCCCGTCGCGCGCATCGTCGACGGCCTTGACCATCTCCGCGTCCGGCCCGACGCCGACGCACAGGAACGAGAGCGAGCCGTTCACGTCGGCGACGTCGAGCGCGGTCGTGTTCCCGCGCGCGATCAGCTCGAGCAGTCCCGCCGCCTCGCGCGGCAGCCCGAGGTCGCGCCCGAGCACGTTCGCCGTGCCGAAGGGCAGCACCGCGACGCGCGGGTCGGCCGCGACTCGCCCGAGTCCGTCGAGCACTTCGCGCAGCGTGCCGTCGCCGCCGACCGAGACGACGAGCTCGCACCCGCGCCCGTGCAGCGCCGCCGCCTCGCAACCGTCGCCCGAATTGCGCGTGAGGTGCAGCGTGACCGCGTAGCCCGCCGCCTCGAGCCCCGCGCCCAACTCGCGCGCCGCCGGCTCGCCCTTGCCGCGCCCCGCGATCGGGTTCGCGACGACGAGGGCGCGCGGTCGCTCGGTACCGGAGGACACGCGGCTAGACCTCCGCGCTCCACGGGTGGTCGGGGCTCGCCTCGAGGAAGGCGGGGCTCGCAGTGAGGCGGCACTCCGTGGCGGTGATGCGCTTCACCCGCACGAGCTTGGAGAGCCGCGAGCCGAACCAGAGCATGAACAGCACGAGAGCGACGAGGATCAACAGCGAGCGCTCGGCGGTGCGCTGATCGATGACGTCCTTGTGATCGGCGTATTGGATGGCGAGGACCAGCAGCAGCACGAGCAGCGCGTAGCCGGAACGGCGCAACCACACGCCGGTCCGGTAGCGCTTGGCGTGGTCCTTGCACAGCGGCAGCTCCAGCCTCATGCGCTTCGTGAAGCAGACCGCGACGAGCAAGAACAGGAGCAGTCCGAACTTGACGAGCGCCACCATCAGCACGAACAGCAACATCAGCCACGGCGGACTCCAGCTGAGCGTGCGCTTGATCCGCCTCGCCGCCTGCTCGTTGCACAACAAGCATCGATCCGGCAGCCGCGCACCGCGCTTCACCACCAGCGTGTCGCCCTCCGCCCAGTAGGAACTCTCCTCGACCGCGCCGTCGCGATGCGCGGCGGCGGGAGCGGCGGAGGACGGCGAGGCGAGCGGGTCCATCGGGGGAGCGTACGGGAATCGGCGGGCGCCGGGAACGGGCGGTCGTTCCGCGAGGAAAGGCTCAGGTGAGCCTCAGCTCGACTCGCCCTCGAGCCGCTCCACGTCGGCCAGGTCCTGCAGTCGAGCCGTCGTGCGCTTGTTGGTGATCAGGTGAGCACGCGAGATGACGGGAACTTCGAGTGCGCCGAACTTGGCCGTGACGCGGTCCGGCCACGCCTCCTCGAACGAGACGCCGTCGATCGAAGTGAGCACGTCGATGCGCACCGGATCGACGCCGATCTGGAAGACGAGTCCGGGTCCTTCGAGGTCGGCGAGCGTGAGATCGTGCAGCGGAGCGCCGAAGGTCGCGAGTGCCTTCAAGACGCGCTGCGCGTTCGCACGATCGGCTCGCACCCAGACGTCCAAGTCTTTCGTCGCACGCACGTGTCCGTGGGCCGCGAGGGCGTGGGCGCCGACGACGAGGAACTCAACGCGCTCGGCGCAGAACGCGGACAACAGATCGCTGAAGTCGCGGTTCATCGTCGTCCTCCGAGTTCCAGGCGAGGCAGAGCTTGGTCAGCGTCCAGACGCCCTCGATCCGCTCTTCGATCGAAGCGTCACGCCACGAGCGGTCCGCCGGTTCGCCGGCGCCGGGGCGGATCGTCCTGGTGACGATCTTGCGCTCGGGATTCGGTGCGTCCATGCCCGTTCATTGTAGATCGGTCGGAGGGCGGGGACGCTCGAAAACAGCTCGTGTCCTCGCACGCCGGGGTGGAGGGAAGCGCGGGCCCGTACAATCCGCGCATGTCGAACGCCCCCGTGCTCGTGACCGGTGCCAGCGGCTTCCTCGGCGCGCAGGTCGTGCTCGCCTTGCGCGGTCGCGCGCCGGCGGCCTGCGTCGCGCGTGATCCCGAGCGCGCGCCGCGTGAGCTCGCGGACGAGCACTGGCACGCGGCGGACCTCGAGCTGCGCGGGGTCGTGACGGAACTCGTCCGCGCGCTCGCGCCGCGCGCCGTGATCCACTGCGCGGCGCTCGGCAGCGCGGCGGCCTGCGAGGCGGATCCGGAGCGCGCGCGGCGACTGAACGTCGGCGTGAGCGTGGAGCTCGCGGCGGCGTCGCGCGAGGCGGGCGCGCGCTTCGTGCTCGTCTCGACCGACCAGGTCTTCGGCGCGGCGGCGCCGCCCGCGGGCGGCTTCACCGAGGAGAGCGCCACGGCGCCGCTCGGCGTCTACGGCGCGACGAAGCGCGAGGCGGAGGAGCGCGTGCTCGAGCTCGGCGGCGACGCGCTCGCCGTGCGGCTACCGCTGCTCTATGGCGACTCGCTGGGACGGGGGCGGGGAGCGACGGACGCGCTCTTCGCGGCACTCGACGCGGGCGAGCGGCCGACGCTCTTCGACGACGAGTGGCGCACGCCGCTCGACGTCTCGCATGCCGCGGCCGCGCTGGTCGAGCTGGCGCTGGACCACGCGACCACGGGAGTCCTGCACCTCGCCGGGCCGCAGCGCATGACGCGGCTCGAGCTGGGCCTCGCGGCCCTGGCGGCACAAGGCATCCCGCGCGAGGAAGCCCTGCGCCTGGTCCGCGCGGCGCCGCGCTCCGCGCTCGACCTCGTGCCGGCGCGCGCCGCCGACTGCTCGCTCGACGCGAGCCGCGCGCGGGCCCTGCTGGCCGTTCCGCTGCGCTCTCCGGCCGAAGCGCTGCGCCCGGCTTGACGCCCTCGGGCGGGCGCGTTGAAGTGTTCGGCCCCGCACGCTCCGCAAGGGAGCCCGCCGTCGCCCGAGCTGCCCCATGGAACTCCCCACACGCTACACGCCCGCCGACCACGAACAGCCGCTCTACCAGGCCTGGGAGGACGCCGGTTGCTTCCAACCCAAGCCCGACCCGACGGGCGCGAACCGGCGCTACACGGTCATGATCCCGCCGCCGAACGTGACCGGCGCGTTGCACATGGGCCACGCGCTGAACGGAACGGTGCAGGACATCGTGATCCGCCACCGGCGCATGCAGGGCTACGAGACCTTGTGGGTGCCCGGCACCGACCACGCCGGCATCGCGACGCAGGCCGTCGTCGAGAAGAAGCTCTTCCAGGAAGAGGGCAAGAAGCGCGAAGAGATGGGGCGCGAGGCCTTCCTCGAGAAGGTCTGGGAGTGGAAGGAGGAGTACGGCTCGCGGATCCTCGAGCAGTTCCGCCGCCTGGGCTCTTCGTGCGACTGGACGCGCACGCGCTTCACGATGGAGGAACACATGTCGCGCGCCGTGCGCGAGTCCTTCGTGCGCCTCTGGAAGAAGGGCTTGATCTACCGCGGCATGCGGCTCGTCAATTGGGACTGCGTGTTGCAGACCGCGATCAGCGACGACGAGATCGAGTACGCCTCGCGCAAGGGCAAGCTCTGGTACATCAAGTACCCGCTCGAGGCCGCGCCCGGCGAGTTCGTGACTGTCGCGACCACGCGCCCCGAGACGATGCTCGGCGACACGGGCGTCGCGGTGCACCCCGATGATCCGCGCTACGGCAAGCTCGTCGGAACGAACTGCATCCTACCGTTCCAGGACCGACCGATCCCGATCGTCGCCGACGAGTCGGTCGACCCCGAGTTCGGCACCGGCGCGGTCAAGATCACACCCGGTCACGACCCGGCGGACTACGAGCGCGGAGCGCGCCACAAGCTGCCGACGATCTCGATCCTCGAGAAGGACGGCAGGCTGAACGAGTTCGGCGCGCCCTTCGCGGGCCTGTCGCGCGAAGCCGCGCGCAAGGGCGTCGTCGAGGGACTCGAGGAGCTCGGCCTGCTCGAGAAGGTCGAGGAGATCACGCACAACGTCTCGCTGTCGGACCGCTCGAAGAGCCCCGTCGAGCCGATGATCAGCGAACAGTGGTTCGTCAAGATGGAGCCGCTCGCGAGGCCGGCGATCGCCGCCGCGAAGTCGGGCCGCCTGCAGTTCCGCCCCGAGCGCTGGTCGAAGGTCTACCTCAACTGGCTCGAGAACGTGCACGACTGGTGCATCTCGCGCCAGCTGTGGTGGGGACACCGCATCCCCGTCTGGTACGACGAGGACGGCGTTGGGATCGCGTCCGTCACCGACCTCGAGATCGGGTCCAAGCACCCCGAGACCGGCAAGCCGATCGTCGGCCAGGACGAGGACGTGCTCGACACCTGGGCGTCGTCGTGGCTGTGGCCCTTCGCGACGATCGGTTGGCCCGACAAGACCGAGGACCTCTCGCGCTACTATCCGACGCAGTTCCTCTCGACGGCGTCCGAGATCATCTACCTGTGGGTCGCTCGCATGGTGATGGCCGGCTACGAGTTCATGGACGACCTGCCGGAGGACCAGCGCTGTCCCTTCGACACCGTGAACATCCACGCCACGGTGCTCGACGCGAAGGGCAAGCGCATGTCGAAGTCGGCCGGTAACGGCATCGACCCGATCGACATGATCGAGCAGTACGGCGCCGACGCCGTGCGCTACTCGCTGATCCTGCTGACGAAGGAGGGCCAGGACACCAAGCTCGCGCCCGACAAGTTCGAGCAGGGCTGGCGCTTCGGCAACAAGGTCTGGAACGCGGCGCGCTTCGTGCTGATGAACCTCGCGGGCGAGACGCAGGCGGGGGATTCGAGCGACGCGGCGCGGCTCGAGGACCGCTGGATCCTCGCGCGCCTCGCCGAGACGATCGAGCGCGTGACGGCGGACCTCGAGGCCTACTCGTTCAACGACGCGGCGATGGCGCTCTACCGCTTCGTCTGGAACGACTTCTGCGACTGGTACCTCGAGCTCGCGAAGCCGCGCTTCACCAGCGCCGACGACCCGACCGGCCCCGCAGCGCGCCGCATCCTCGCGCGCGTGCTGGGCGACGTGCTGGCGCTGCTGCACCCCTTCACGCCGTACATGACCGAGGTCTTGCACAAGGCACTGCGTGAGGCGCTCGGCGACACTGACCCGGACTACTTGATGACCTCCGCGTGGCCGACCGGCGCGGGCCTCGTCGCCGACCAGCAAGCGGTGACCGAGATGTCGCTGATCCAGGACACGGTACAAGCCGTGCGCCAGATGCGCGTGTTGACCGGCGTGAGCGAGCGCAAGCCGCTCTCCGCGTTGCTCGTCGCCCCGCGCGAACACGAGCGCGCCGCGCTGCTGGAACACGCACCCTCGGTGCGCGCCCTCGCGCTGCTCGAGGGCTACGAGGTCGCCGAGACCGGCGAGCGCCCCGACAACTCCGCCGCCGCCGTGGCGGGCGGCGTGCAGATCTTCGTGCAGCTCGGCGAGGACGTCGACTTCGACGCGCTCAAGTCGCAGCTCGAGAAGCGCGCGGAGAAGCTCGAGAAGGGCATCGCCCAGTGCGCCGGCAAGCTCTCGAACGACCGCTTCGTCCAGAACGCCGACCCCGACGTCGTCGAGGCGGAGCGCACCCGCATGAGCGAGCTCGAACTCGAACTCACCATGCTCCGCGAGAACCTGGCGGGCTTCTAGGCCCGACCCGGCGTGGTCGACGGGGGCCGCTCGCGGGGGTGCCTGCGTCGACCTCGCCGCCGCGAAAGAACTAGTCGACCAGGAACGGCAGCGAGTTGGTCAGTCGCCGTCCGTTCGCGTGATCGGTGACGAGGGCCTGCGCGACGAGCGTCGCCCCGGGTGCGAGATTCGCGGGCAAGCTGACGTCGAACTCCAGAGAGCCGTCGGCTCCTGTGTTGCCGACGTACACGACTCGCGAGCGAAGCAGGAGGAGCGGTTCTTCCACGACCGGTCGCGAGATCCGAGCGGGCCTTGCTCCAGACATCAGCACGACGGCCGAATAGGGCGCGGCGACCGCTCGCAGGCGCAGCACGCCGTCCGTAGCGCCGCCGTCCGGGCCTCGGCGTTCCAGGTAGGGGGCGGGCGGGTCGGCGATCGAGGCGAGCTGCGGCAGCAGGCCGTTGAAGTCCGGTCCAGAGACCGTGATGTGTGAGTTCTCTTGTGAATAGAGTGCGGCCACTCGAGGCCAGTTGAACGATAGGCCGCCTTGTAGATAGTCACTCGGCGCGGAGCCCATTACGAGGACGTTCGATCCGCCGAGAGCGAGCAGTGCTTCACCGCCGTAGGTGATGGCTTCTTCGCAAGCGCCCGGGAAGTCGAAGCAGTCGGGGTGCAGCGGACCATTCGCGTCGCCGCCCTCGATGATCGAGGAGCCGATCACGACTTGGGACGACAATCCGACGTAGACCGCGTCGATGCAGAAGAAGTCCGAGGCGCGACAGCGACCCGCGTCGATCACGCTGCCGGTGATCTCCACCGAGCTGCCCAGGATCGTCACGGCGGCCAAGTAGTTGATTGGGGGAGGCGTGTCCTCGTAGGCGATCTCATCGAACTCGAGGTCCAGGTCCGTGACGCGCACGTCGACGCAGTCGCGGATGTGCAGCGGGCCTCCGAAGCCGGTGATGTCCTTGTCCATCGTGACGCCGTCGAGCACGACGGGCGCGAGGCAGTTGTTCAGGCGGAGGTCGTCGAGCGCGAGGTGACCGATCCAGAGCTCTTCGTCCGGCGCGAGATCGTGCCAGTCGTAGTCTCCGGTGAGGCGCGTGCCGGTTCCTTCGCCAACGATGCGCAGGCCGATCTGGCTCGAGATCGATTCGGGGTACACGCCGTTCCGAACGAAGATCGTGTCACCGGGCAGTGCGGCCGCGACGGCGGCGGACAGGGTCGTGTGATCGACACCGGGCCCCCCGGCGGCGTCGACGACGAGATCGGTGGCGAAGGCCTGTTGCGACAGGGTGAGACTCACCAGCGAGACGAGGATCGTTCGAGGGTCGGACATCGTGGGGCCTCCAGGAAACAAGTGGGCAGATTGCGGGTCTGAGCGACAGGGTCAGCCTATGCGCATCTTCCGGGCAGCGCGAGATCCCGGACGAGACGGACTCGAGATCGGGCGAATCCGACGATTGGAGCCGGTCGGCTACTCCGAGCGGCGTATGGGGTGATGGCGAGCGCGAATGGATCCTGGTACTCGGGGAAGGGGGTCCGCCTCGCGGTACCTCTGATTCATCCCCGCACAGAACACCGCCCCAGGAGGTCATCATGACGCAGTTCACTGCACTCCTCGCGTCCTCGTTCGTCGGACTGGCTCTCGCTGCGGCTCCTCCGGTGACTCCCGAGGACGGCCTGCGGGAAGCGGCGGAAGCGCTCTGTCAGCAGGCTTGGGAGCCCGGCGCTTGGGATGCGGCAGCGGTCGTCATCGCCGTCGGTGACGAGCCGATCTTCACTTCGTCGCGCGGCAAGCGCGCCGAGCGCTCGAAGGAGATGGCGACCGCGGACGCGTCGCTCGCCGCATCGTCGATGGCGCATGCGTTCCTCTCGGCGCTCGTCGTGCAGAGCTGCGCGCGCGGAGACTTCGCGCTCGACGACGAGCTCGGGAAGCTGATCCCCGACCTCGTCGGAGAGGACTGCCACGTCCACGTGCGGCACCTCCTGGCACACACCTCGGGTTTCGTCGACTGTGGCGCGCAGGATCCGCTCGACGGCGCATCGGACGACGTGCTCTGGAAGCGCCTCCAGGAAGTCGTCAAGCAGCCGCTCGTCACCTCGCCCGGCGAGTGCGTGGCGCCGACCACGACGGACACCTTGCTGCTCGCGGCGACGCTCGAGCGGATCGACAAGCGCCCGATCGAGGAGATCCTCGCCAAGCGCCTCTTCGAGCCGCTGGAGATGGGCTCGAGTCGCTGCGTCGTCGAGGACCCGTCCGCGGAGGTGCGTGAAGCCTCCAGCGACATTGTGCAGGAGCGCGCCGTGCGCTTCGACCCGCGCTGGATCGAGACGTCCGTCCTCGACCTCGTGCGCTTCCAGCGCGCGCTGATCGACCACGACCTGTTCAGCGAGGAGGACTACCTCGAGATGATCAGTCCGACGCGCCTCAACGACGGGACCCACTCGGCCTTCGGCATGGGGCTGCGACAGATCCGCATCGGCGGCATTCACGGCGTGCGCGCCGGCGGCGTCGACGGGGACGTCAGCGCGACGCTCGCTTTCCTCCCGGAGTACGACTTGACCGTGTCCGTGATCGGTCGCGGCGACGACCTCGACGCCGAGAGCTTGCTGAGCGATCTCGCGATGCTCGTCATCGCGCCGCCCGAAGCACCGATCGTCGACCTGCTGCTCGAGCCGGCGGAGATGAAACCCTACCTGGGCACCTACCAGATCGGTTGCACCTCGCTGATCATCCGCGCCGGTGAAGGCCGCTTGGTCCTGGACGACGCGGTGGCGGGGGAGATGACTCTGCTCAACCAGGGCGACCACTACTTCGTCGTCGAGTCCGATCGGGACATGACGCTGAAGTTCGAGCTCGTCGAGGATCACGCCGTCTCCTTCGTGCTCGACGACCACGGCGTGGAAACCGTCGCGACGCGCTTCGAGAAGGGGGCGGTCCGCTAGCTGTCGCGCTCGCGCGACGCGTGGATCGAAACGAGCGGGGGCGACCGATCCGGCCGCCCCCGCTCGCGTTCGTCGCCCGAGCGTCCGAGCGCGCTACATGCGCCAGTCGCCGGTCAGCGCTCCGTCCTTGAAGCGCAGCGGCAGCGTCGAGCGGAAGCCTTTGCGCGAGTTGTGCCCGGGGATGAAGAGGCGCACCTCGAGCCACTCCTGCGGGATGACCGTCGGCTCGTCCTTGGGCTTCTCGCCGGGGATCACGAGGTCCTTCATGACCTTGGCGAGCGTGCTCTTCGAGGGGTTGCCCCAGTCGACGACCTCGGTGGGCATCGCGGCGACGGGCGTGCCCGTCATGTCCGTGAAGACGAAGTTGTCGAGCTTCGTGTCGAGACCGATCAGGTCGGCGAGCAGCTCGGGACCCGTCTCTTCTTCTTCCTCCTCCTGGCCCGCTTCCTGACCGGTCGGTTCTTCGTCGGGCTTCGCGGCGCGCTTGTGCTTGGTCTTGCCCTTGCCGCGGAAGGAGACGAGGTAGGTGCCGGGCGGCAGCGCGGGTTCGGCGAGCTCTTGGTTCGTGCTCAGGAAGCCCATCGGCGCGAGCTGCTCGCGCAGCGAGTAGTTGCGCACGTCCGTCGAGGAGTTGCCGACGACGAACTCGACCGGCGTGAAGATCACGTAGTCGTAGCCGCTGATCAGGCCGTAGCCGGGGACCGTGGCCTTGCCTTCCTTGGTCGACCAGCGGTCCATGGCGACCGTCTCGGTCGGCACGAACTGGAAGGTGCCGACCTTCTCGTCCGGCGACACCGGGCGCACCGAGTGCGGGATCTCGTCGAGCAGCGTGTACGACATGTCCAGGCCCGGCGTCGGCGTGGCGCCGCAGCGGAAGCCGAGGGAGTTCGTGATCTGCTCACGGTCGAAGCCCGCGCGCGTCGTGCAGCGCGCGACGAAGCGCGAGTTCTGGATCGAGCCGCCGACGAGCACGCGGAAGTCGGGGTTCCAGTTCGGCGGGTTGTCGAGGACGTCCTTGTTGCCGCCCTTGCCGACCTGCATCGGCTTGTACTTGAAGCCCGGGTACTGCTCGAAGCTCGACGAGGTCCACTCCCAGACGTTGCCGGCGAGGTCGAACACGCCTTCCTTGCTGGCGCCGTCGGGGAACGAGCCGACGGGGAAGACGTCCTTGACGCGGCTCATCTCGTTCGTCGCCGCGAACTTCCCGTCCTCCCACTTGTCGCCCCAGGGGTAGACCTGCGAGCCGTCGCCGCGCACCGCGCGCTGATACTCGAACTCGGTGATCAGGCGCATGCCCGCCCAGCGCGCGTAGTTCTTCGCGTCCTGGTAGTCGATGTGCGTGACCGGTCGCGCGCGGAGGTCGTCCTTCAAGGTCCACTCGACCTTGTCCCAGTTGACCCGCCACCATTCCTTCGGGTCGAAGATCTTGTCCGGGGGCGGGGCCTCTCCGGCTTCCCGCGCGTCGCGCTTCGCCTTGCCCTGCTCGCGCAGGAAGGCGTCGCGGGCCTCGTTCTCCTGGTCCTCGGCCCAGTGTCGGGGAGCGCGAGCGCCGGTCGCCTTCACGAAGGCTTCGAACTGCTCGTTCGTGACCTCGTTGACCATCAAGAAGAAGTCCTCGACCGTGACGTTGTGCTCGGGCGTCTCGGCGATGAATGACGAGTAGTTGCCGTGGAGCGTGGGGTGCTCCTCGAGCAGCTTCTTGAGGTCCTTGAAGTCAGTGCCGATCTTCGTGCGGCCGCCCTTGATCAGGACCATGCCGGGCGGCGGATCCATCTCCGCGACCGCTCCGGACGGCGAGGGCTGGGCGGCGATGAGAGCGCTGAACGCGAGGGGCAGCGCGAGGACGGGGTTGAGCACGAAGACCTCCTCGAGGCGGGATCGGGTCGGCACGGGGGCGGGCCGAACGGGCGCGGTGACGGGGCGGATCGGCGAGGGGAGCCGATGCGGGAGACGGGTATCCCTATCCGTCGGAGGGGCAGATGTTACGGCCCCGTCGCGGCATGGCAAGGGTCGCCGGAGCGGCGCGCGGGCGGGCCCGCCAGGAGCGCTACGCCTCCGGGGCCTGCGCGCCCAATCCGGCCGCCTGCAGGTCCTTCTGGGGCTGCGCCATCCACTCCTCGCCGTGGACCTCGAGCATGCTCGCGAAGGCGTCGACCACGTCCGGGTCGAAGGCTCGGCCGCGCTGCGCGCGGAAGAAGTCGAGCGTCTTGTCCAGCGCCCAGACGTCCTTGTACGAGCGCTTCGTCGAGAGGCTGTCGAAGACCTCGACGACGCCCAGGATGCGGCCGGGCAGGCTGATCTCCTCGCCCTTGCGGCGGTGCGGGTAGCCCGTGCCGTCCCACTTCTCGTGGTGTTCGGCGACGTAGTGGCAGACCTCCACGAGATGCGGGTGCGAGCCGAGCTTCTGCGCGCCGAGCGCAGGGTGCTTCTGGACCTCGCGGTACTCCTCGGCGGTCAGCGGACCCTGCTTCGTCAGGAAGGTCAGGTCGTCGAGGTAGATCTTGCCGTAGTCGTGGGCGATGGCGCCCAGCTCGAGGCGCTCGAGCGTCGCGCGCTCGAGCCCGAAGTGCTGTCCGAGGATGCGGCAGTACTTGCGCGTGCGCTCGCCGTGTCCAGCGGTGTACGGGTCGACGCGCTCGATCGTGTTCGCGACCATCTGCGAGATGATGTCGACGAGTTCGACGAACTCGAGCTGGTCGCCCGCCACGCGCATCTTGGCCTCGCGCAACGCGCGGTGGACCATCGCGCCGAGCACGATCGGGTCGACCGGCTTCTGCAAGTAATCGATCGCGCCGCCCTTGATCGCCGAGACGGCGTCGTCGATCTGCGGGTAGCCCGTCATCAGGACGACGACGGCGTGCGGTTGCCGGTCGCGCGCGGCCGCGAGCACCTTCGAGCCGTCCGAGAAGCCGTCGAACACCACGTCCGTCACGATCGCGTCGAAGCGGACCGTCTCCAGCAGCCGGATCGCGTCCTGCGGCGAGTGAGAGAGCGTCGTCTCGAAAGCCTGCAGGTCGAGGGTCGCGCCGAGGAGTTCGAGGGTGCGCACGTCGTCGTCGACGAGGAGCACGCTGGCTTTGGCTTCGGTCATCGGTCGATCGCGGGAGGGAGTTCCGGGAGACCTCGCCCTTGTACCAATCCCTCGATCGGCATCCAAGCGAGCCCGGCGTCGCTTTTCGCGCCCGCAGTACCGCGCGGTCCGGCGCGAGCGTTAGATTCTTGCGCATGTCAGGCACGCAGAAGCGCGAGTCGTGGAAGGTTTCCGCGGAGCACGCCGGAGAGCGGCTCGATCACGTGCTCGTCGAGCGCTACCCGGGCGAGTCCCGCGCGCGGCTGCAGTCGTGGATCAAGGCCGGATCCGTGTTGGTCGCGGGCCTTCCGGCGGCCAAGGCCGGCGTGCGTCTCGAGGCCGGCCAGCTCGTCGAGGTGCTCGAAGCTCCCGCGCGCGCCACCGTCTCCGCGCAGCAGGCCGCCGCGCAGCTCGACGTACTCCACGAGGACGACGCGATCGTGGTCGTGAACAAGCCCGCGGGGCTCTTGATGCACTCCGCGCCCTCCGCGCCGGAGGAGGTCAGCCTCGCCGAGCTCGCCGCCGCGCTCTACCCCGACCTGCCGAGTCTGCAGGGGGAGGACCGCCCCGGCATCGTGCACCGCCTCGACCGCGACACCAGCGGGCTCGTCGTGATCGCACGGACCGAGGAATCGATGCGCGACCTGATGCACCAGTTCGCCGAGCGCGAGGTGAACAAGACCTACCTGGCGCTGGTCCATGGCACGCCGCGCTTCGACTCGGACTGGATCGAGGCGCCGATCGGGCGCTCGCCCCGGCAACCGGATCGCCAGTCGATCCTTCCGGAGGGCGAGGGGCGCCCCGCCGAGACCTTCTACGAGGTGCTCGAGCGCTACGACCGCTTCGCGTACTTGCGCTGCGAACCGAAGACGGGTCGCACGCACCAGATCCGCGTCCACCTGTCGTCCGTCGACCTGCCGATCGTCGGCGACACGATCTACCGCAAGCGCGGCGCGCTCGAGCGGCCGCTGCCGCGGGAAGCCCCCGACCCGGGACGCCAGGCGCTGCATGCCGCCGAGCTCGCGTTCGTGCACCCGGAGACCGGCGAAGACGTCTCGTTCAGCACGGAACTGCCCGAGGAGCTCGAGGCGCTGCGCGCCTGGCTCGAGGCTGACTGCGGCGAGGCGACCGAGTGACCGAGAACGACCTCGGTGCCGGCGTACCCGTGGCGCGCGTCGGCGTGCGGCCGCACCACGCTCCGCTGCGTCGTCGTTCGGGCTTCTTCTGGAAACTCGCCGCCGCCTTCGCGGGCGTCGTGCTCGTGGCGGCTTCCTGCATCGGCTGGCTGCTCAACCAGCGCATGGAAGCGACGATGAACGCCGAGCTGCAGCGCGGCCTCGAGCGCTCGGCGGTGCTGATGGGCGAATCGTTCCTCGACCGCACGGCCGTGATCGACGACGCGCACGCTCGCGAGCTCTCGCTGCGCACCGGCATGCGCCTGACGTGGATCGACGCGGAAGGCCGCGTGATCGCGGACTCGCACTCGGTCTCCTCGAAGATGGAGTCGCACCTCGGGCGCGAAGAGATCATCCAGGCGAAGTCGCAGGACTTCGGCGTGGTCGCGCGCTACAGCACGACGATCCGCGAGGAACTGCTCTACGTCGCGCGCGCCGTGCACGACGACGAAGGACAGCTGCTCGGCTACACGCGCGCCTCCGTTCCGCTCTCGGCGGTCCTCTCCGACCTCCAGGAACTGCGGCGCCTGACCGTGATCGGCGCGACCCTCGGAACGGTGTTGGCCTGGGTCGTCGGTCTGCTCGTGGCGCGCCGCATCAGCCGGCCGATCCGCGAGGTGCGGGACGTGGCCGAGGCGCTCGTCGCGGGCGACTACTCGGCGCGCGTCCAAGAGTTCAGCCGCGACGAGATCGGCATGTTGGGCGCGGCGCTGCACCGCTTGAGCTCGGAGATCACGCGACGCCTCGCCGAGGCCTCGCTGTCCGAGGCGCGCCTGCGCGCGATGCTCGCCGGCATGGTCGAGGGCGTCGTGGCCGTGGACGAGTCGGACCGCGTGCTGTTCTGCAACGCCGCGGGTCGCAAGCTGCTCGATCCCTCGGGCGGCGACCTCGAAGGGCAACACGTCTGGGAGTCGGTGCGCATCGCGGGGCTCGGCGAGCTGCTCGAGGGGGCGCGCGACGAACGTGGCCTCGTGCAGTCGGAGCTGACCGTGATCCGCGGCGGCGAACTGCTGACCTTCTCCGCGCAGGCCAGCCCGTTCATGGGCGGCGGCGCGTCGGGCGTCGTCGCGGTGTTGCACGACGTCACGGCGCTGCGGCGGCTCGAGAACGTCCGCCGGGACTTCGTCGCGAACGTCAGCCACGAACTGAAGACGCCGTTGACTTCGATCCAGGCGTACGTCGAGACGCTGCTCGACGGCGCGCTGCACGACCAGGAGAACAACGAGCGCTTCCTGCGAAAGATCGACCACCACGTGCGTCGTCTGTCCGCGCTCGTGTCGGACTTGTTGAGCCTCGCGCGCATCGAGTCGCAGGCGGACGGCATCGACAAGGAACCCGTCGCGCTCTCCGGCGTGCTCGCGGAAGCGGGGCGGCTCGTCGAGAGTTCGCTCGCGGCGAACAAGGTGACGCTGGAGCTGCAGCCCGCGGATCAGCAGGTCCTCGCGCTGGGCGACCGCCAAGCGCTCGTGCAGGTCGCCTTCAACCTCGTCGAGAACGCGGTCAAGTACAACCGCGCGGGAGGCAAGGTGACGATCGCCTGCGGCCGCGAGGGCGACCGCGTCTACTTCCGCGTGACCGACACCGGCGTCGGCATCCCGAAGGCGGATCGCCAGCGCGTCTTCGAGCGCTTCTACCGCGTGGACAAGGCGCGCTCGCGCGACGTCGGCGGCACGGGGCTCGGCCTCGCCATCGTGAAGCACCTCGTCAACGCGCACGGCGGTCGAATCGACCTGCAGAGCCGTGAGGGCGAGGGCAGCGCGTTCACGGTCTGGCTGCCGGCGTCGGAGTAGGCGGCGTGGCTCGCCGACCCTGGCCGCGAGCCGCGCGAGTCCGCAACCGGCGAAGGAAGCCGACAACGAGCCTCAGCGCTGGCCCAAAGAGCGGCAATCACCGCTCGTGGAGCGCGTCGGAGGCGGGGCCTCGCGACGACAGCGCTCTCAGCCCGCGCGGATCGGACCCGCTCGCGAGAACCTGGACTTCGGGCTCGAATCGCGCGAGGCGGGCCCGCATGACGCGTACTGCTTCCGGATTCGAGTCGATCAGGAGGAAGCGCCGGTCGTGCAGTGCGGCGGCTTCGCCGGTGGTGCCGCTGCCGGCGAAGAAGTCGACGACGAGGTCGCCCGGGTTCGAGTGCACCTTGACGATGCGCTCGAGGACGCCGAGCGGTTTCTGCGTCGCGTAGCCGGTCTTCTCCTTCGCGGTCGGGCTCACGATCGTGTGCCACCAGACGTCGGTCGGCGTCTTTCCGCGCGCGGCCTTCTCCTTCGTGACGAGTCCCGGCGCCATGTACGGGATGCGGTCCATCGCGTCGTAGTGGAAGGTGTAGTCGGTCGGGTCCTTCGCGTACCACAGGATGTTGTCGTGCTTCGCGGGCCACTTGCGCTTGCTGCGCGCGCCGTAGTCGTAGGCCCAGATCAGCTCGTTGACGAAGCTCGCGCGACCGAAGACCTCGTCGAGCGCGACCTTGCAGTAGTGCACCTCGCGGTAGTCGATGTGCAGGAAGAAGCTGCCGGTCGGCGCGAGGATGCGGTGCGCGGCCTCGAGGCGCGGGCGGAGGAAGGCCTGGAAGTCGTCGAAGTCGTCGGCGTAGCCGGAGCGCGCGAGTTCCTCGGTGCGGTAGCGCCGGCCGCCGAAGCCAGCGCGGTCGCCGTCCTCGTCGCGTACGGTGCGAAGCCGGCGTCGCTCCTGGCGCTTGCCGGTGTTGAAGGGCGGGTCGATGTAGACGAGGTTCGCCGCGCCGTCGGGGACGCCGCGCAGGTACTCGAGGTTGTCCGCGAGGACGATGCGGTGCGGGTTCATCGGGAGGGGGACAGGCGGATCGTCGGACCGGGGGCCCCTCCGAGCGGGCTTCGGGGGCCGAAGTCGCGGGTTGTCGGAGGACTTCCCACTTCGTTCACCTGTCCTTCATACTAACGAGGGAAGGTCCCGGGGCCTCTACCCGGTCCCCTGCCTTCCCCGAGCCAAGATGGACAAGATTCTCGTCGTCGAGGACGAACCGGACATCCGGGAGATCCTCGAGTACAACCTCGCCCGCGAGGGCTTCCGCGTGATTACCTGCGCCGACGGCGCGAAGGGCGTGGACACCGCGCGCCGTGAAGCGCCGGCCCTGATCCTCCTCGACCTGATGCTGCCCGGCCTCGACGGCGTGGAAGCGTGTCGCCTGCTCAAGCAGGACCCGATCACCTCGGACATCCCGATCATCATGGTGACGGCGAAGAGCGAGGAGAGCGACGTCGTCCTCGGCCTCGGCGTGGGGGCGGATGACTACATCGCCAAGCCGTTCTCGCCGAAGGAGCTGGTCGCTCGCGTGCGCGCGGTGTTGCGACGCGGGCCCGCGCGGCAAGAGTCGCTGAAGGGCGAGCGGCTCGTGTTCCCCGGCCTCACCGTGGACCTCGGCCGCCACCAGGTCGTCGTCGACGGAGAAGAGCCCGAGTTCACCGCGACGGAGCTGCGCCTGCTGCACTTCCTCGCCTCGCACCCGGGCCGCGTCTTCTCCCGCGCGCACCTCGTCAGCCGCGTGATCGGCGAGAACGCGGTCGTCATCGAGCGCAACATCGACGTTCATATCCGGGCGATCCGCAAGAAGCTCGGCGAACAGGCCGGTCGGGTCTCGACGGTCCGGCGCGTCGGCTACCGCTTCCTCGAAGAGCTGCCCGCCGCCTCCTGAGGGCGGGGCACGGACTCCCGCGGACCGGCGCGACGGAGGCGCGCCTGGTGGAACAGCGCCGCGCTCGGTGCGGCGCGCCGGGTCTTCTCGAAGGCACGCCCGAGAGGGCCGCGTTGTCGTCCTAGTGCCTCATGCGGAAGTGGTTTAGCTCCGGTCGGCGCCAGGGACCTCCTTCTCGGTGTCTTCATCTTCTCTTCACTATCGAGGGGTCAGATGTCCGTGCTCACCGAAGGCAGATGCGGTCGCGCTCCGTGACCGACCTCTGGTGGCGGAAACCCCAGACACGAGACGGCAGAGTGAAGAACATCTTCAGGAGCGGTGCGAGCCTCGCGGCCCTCGGCATGTTGATCGGCGGCGCGGCCTTCGCGGCCCAACAGGTCAAGCTCGACAAGCAGCTCCCGCACTACACGCCCGTTCAAGGCGTCACCGGAAACATCAAGAGTGTCGGCTCCGACACGATGAACAACATGATGGCGCTGTGGGCCGAAGGCTTCCGCAGCGTCTACCCGAACGTCCAGGTCGAGATCGAGGGCAAGGGTTCCTCGACCGCGCCGCCGGCGCTGATCGCCGGTTCCTCCAACTTCGGCCCGATGAGCCGGATGATGAAGGACAAGGAGATCGACCTCTTCGAGAAGGAGTTCGGCTACAAGCCGACCGCACTTCCGACCTCGATCGACATGCTCGCGGTCTACGTCCACAAGGACAACCCGATCGCCGGACTCAGCCTCGCGCAGGTCGACGCGATCTTCTCGAAGACCCGCAAGGGCGGCGCCGCGAAGGACATCATGACCTGGGGTGACCTCGGTCTGACCGGCGAGTGGGCCAGCAAACCGATCAGCCTCTACGGCCGCAACTCAGCCTCGGGCACCTACGGCTACTTCAAGGAACACGCGCTGTTCAAGGGCGACTTCAAGGACTCCGTCAAGGAGCAGCCCGGCAGCTCCGCCGTGGTCCAGGGCGTCGCCGCCGACAAGTACGCGATCGGCTACAGCGGCATCGGCTACAAGACCGCCGACGTGCGCGCGATCGCTCTGTCCGCCGCGGCGGGCGAGGAGTTCGTCCCTGCCGAAGCGAAGTACGCCTACACCGGGGAGTACCCGCTGGCGCGCTTCCTCTACGCCTACGTCAACTACGAGCCCGGCAGCGAACTCGAGCCGCTGCGACGCGAGTTCATCCGCTACATCTACAGCCAAGAAGGTCAGCAAGACGTCGTCAAGGACGGCTACTACCCGATCACCGCGACGATCGCGGCGGAAGCGATGAAGTCGGTCGGCGAGGTCTTCGAGCCCGCCAAGGAAGTCGGCAAGCAATAGCCTCCGCGAGTCGCGGCGAACGATGATTCTCGGGGGGTGTCGACCGCGACGAGGTCGGCACCCCTGGCCCACTTGACGGAACCGATCGATGACTCCCGAGAACCGAGTCCGAACTTCCGAGCCGCGCCCGCGACGTCGTCGCGAGATGCGCAAGAGTGCGCGTTACGCAGAACGTGCGGCGCGCCTTTCGATCACACTCGGCGGCGTCGGGACGATCATCGCGGTGAGCCTGATCTTCGTCTTCCTGTTCTCGGTCGCCGTCCCGCTCTTCGGCAGCGCGAAGCTCGACGTCGCGTCGGTGCACGCCGCCGACAAGGGCGACGAACAGCACGAGGTGCTGCACGGCGGCGTGGACGAGTACGGACGCCTGCTCTGGAAGCTGCAGGACGACGGGCACCTCTACCTGACGACGGTCGCCGAGGGCGCGGAAGTTGCCGAGTTGGACCTCGCCGGCGCGGCGGGCGCACCGACGGCGCACGCCATGGAACCCGGCACCGAGCGCATCGTGCTCGGCTTCGGCGACGGCACGGCGCGGATCGGCGAGATCGGCGTGCTGTCGTCGCTCGAGACCGAGGACGAGATCCCCGCGGGCGCGCTCGCGACGAAGGGCGCGGACGGACACTGCGTCTTCGAGGAAGCCTTCTACGAGTGGCTCCCCACCAAGGGCCTCGTCCGCGTCAGCCGACTGAACGCGGCGCTCGGAGAGCCGATCGAAGTGAACCCGGGCGTCGAGCTGCAGCTCGTCGACCGCTCGCAGCTCGCGGGCGGTGAGGAGAAGCTCGTCGCCTTCTCCGCCGACGGAACGCTCGGCGTCTACAGTCTGCGCGCGCGGCGCAACCTGCTGACGGGCGAGACGACCTACAAGGTGCGGACGTCGCAGATACCGGAGGCCGTCACGGGGGACGACGCTCGTCCGAGTCGCCTGCTGCTTTCCGGCAACGGCGCGTCGGCCTACTTGGCCTGGGAGAACGGTCAGGTCCGCCACTACGACGTGCGCGACATGGACGCGCCGAAGCTGATCGAGACGGTCGAGCTGACCGCGGGGCGCGCGAAGCTCACCGCGATGGACTTCCTGCTCGGCAGCACCACGCTGCTCGTCGGCGACGACCACGGCACGCTGCGCGCGTGGTTCCCCGTGCGCGACGACGACGGACTCACGCTCGTCGAGGCGCACGAGATCGACTGCCTCGACGACGCGATCACGACCATCGCCTCCTCCGGTCGCTCCCGCATCGTGATGGTGGGGGACGCCGCCGGCCGCGTCGCCGCGGTGCAAGTCACGACCAACGAGGTGCTCGCGCGCTCCGACGCGCGCCAACCCGTGCAAGCGGCCGCGATCTCGCCGAAGGAAGACCTGGCCGTCGCCTTCGGCGCGCAGGGCAGCGCCGTGTGGCAGCTCGACGTCGCCTTCCCCGAGGCGACCTTCGGCGCGCTCTTCGGCAAGGTCTGGTACGAAGGCTATCCGGAGCCCGGCTACACCTGGCAGTCGACCGGAGGCACGGACTCGTTCGAGCCCAAGCTCAGCCTGATGCCGCTGATCTACGGCACGCTGAAGGCGACCTTCTACTCGATGCTGTTCGGCGCGCCGATCGCCATCCTCGCGGCGATCTACTCCTCGGAGTTCTTGGCGGCGAGGACGCGTGCTTCGCTGAAGTCGCTGATCGAGATCATGGCCGGTCTGCCCAGCGTCGTGCTCGGCTTCTTGGCCGCGCTGGTCTTCGCGCCCTTCGTGCAGGACAACCTGCTCGGCGTCCTGCTCTGCTTCCTCTGCGTGCCGGCGGTGCTCTTGCTGCTCGGGCAGCTGCTGCGCTTCGTGCCGCGGACCGTGGAGCTCAGACTACAAGGCACGCCGAGACTGCTGATCGCGGTGCTCTCGCTGCCGCTCGGCATCCTGCTCGCGCGCGCGCTTTCGGCGCCCGTCGCCGACGGATTCTTTGGCGGCGACCTCCTCGCTTGGCTCGACGGACGCGTCGGCGGCGCCGCGCCGGGTTGGACGATCCTGTTGCTGCCCGTCTTCGGCGTCGGTGCGGTCATCGCCAACCGGCGCTTCGTCGAGCCGCGGCTGCGCGAAGCGAGCGTCGAGTGGAGCCGCACGCGCACGGCGGCGGCGGGGCTCGGGATCTTCCTGTTCCTCTCGCTGCTGACCTTGCTGGGCGCCTGGATCGCGGGATCGCTGATCGCCTGGATGGGCGGTGACCTGCGCTCCGCCGGCGGATTGAGCCCGATCGGCACCTACGTGCAGCGCAGCTCACTGGTCGTCGGCTTCGTGATGGGTTTCGCGATCATCCCCGTGATCTACACGCTGTCCGAAGACGCGCTGTCGAGCGTGCCGAACCACCTGCGCCTCGCGTCCTTCGCCACCGGCGCGACGCGCTGGCAGACGGCGGCTCGCGTCGTCGTTCCGACGGCGGCGAGCGGCATCTTCTCCGCGCTGATGGTGGGCCTCGGACGCGCCGTCGGCGAGACCATGATCGTGCTGATGGCCACCGGTAACACGCCGGTGATGGAGATGAACCTCTTCAACGGTCTGCGCACGCTCTCGGCGAACATCGCCGTCGAGCTGCCGGAGGCCGTCAAGGACAGCACGCACTACCGCACGCTGTTCCTCGCCGCCCTGACGCTGTTCGCCATGACCTTCGTGGTGAACACCCTCGCCGAATCGGTCCGCCAGCACTTCCGCAAGCGCGCGCATCAGCTATGAGCCTCACGCTCGAACAGAGTCCGCCCGCGAGTCCCCCCGCGCCGCCCGCCCCGCCGCGTCGCAAGCGCCGTACGTCCGCCCTCGACACGGGCGGCGCGATGGTCTGGGCGACGGCGGGATCCCTGTCGATGTGCCTCGTCGCGATCGTCGGGCTGTTGTTGCTCTGCTTCTTCAAGGGCAGCACGACCTTCTGGCCGCAGCCGATCCACGAGTTCGAGCTGACCGACGGCACGCAGGTGATGGGGGAGGTCACCCGCGACGAGTTGTTCACGACCGAGGACGGCCGCGAGCTCCGCCGGCGCCTGGTCCGGGTCGGCAACTACGAGTTCACCGGCGAGCACTTCCGCTGGATCACCGACGACCAGATCGCGTCGGAGTCGAACCCCGAGTGGGCGCTGATGGTCGAGCGGCGCCAAGCGCTCGAACGCACGCAAGCCGGTCCGTTCTACGGCACCCCGAAAGCGCTGGAGGTCGACGGCGAGGCCGTCGCCACGCAGCCCGAGGAGATCTGGAAGCGCTTCAACGAACTCCACGGCGAGTCCGTGGATCGACAGCTCGAGCGCCAGGACCTCGAGAAGCACGACGTCGGCGCGACGAACCGGCTCAGCGAAGAGGCGCGCATCGCGCTGCGCGAGGTCGAGCTGCGCCATGGGGTGGACTCGCCCGAGTGGGCCGCGCAGGAGGTCGAATACAAGAAGGTCGTCGAGGACGCCACGCGCAGGTACGAGCTCGTCCGGGCGCGGATCGACCACCTCAACGAAGAGAACGCCCGCGTGCGGCTGATCATGCAGGCGGCGGACGGACAAGAGCAGTCCACGCCGCTCGCGGACGTCGTGCGCGCCGTCCCCGCGAACCAACTGAGCTTCGCGCAGTCGGTGGGCGTCTACTTCTCGCGCTGGTGGGAGTTCCTCAGCGACGAGCCGCGCGAAGCCAACAGCGCCGGCGGCGTCTTCCCCGCGATCTTCGGCACGATCGCGATGACGCTGATCATGACGATCATGGTCGTGCCCTTCGGCGTGCTCGCGGCGCTGTACATGAAGGAGTACGCGAAGCAGGGCTTCCTGATCAGCGCCGTGCGCATCGCCGTGAACAACCTGGCCGGCGTGCCGAGCATCGTGTTCGGCGTCTTCGGCCTCGGCTTCTTCTGCTACTTCCTGGGCGTCTCGATCGACGAGCTGTTCTTCCAGGCGAACGCGCCGAACCCGACCTTCGGCAAGGGCGGCATCCTGTGGGCGTCGCTGACGCTCGCGCTGCTGACCCTACCGGTCGTGATCGTCGCGACCGAGGAGGCGCTCGCGGCGGTGCCGAACTCGATGCGCGAAGGGTCCTACGCCTGCGGCGCGACCAAGTGGCAGACGATCCGACGCATCGTCCTACCGCGCGCGCTGCCCGGCATCATGACCGGCGTGATCCTCGCGATCTCGCGCGGAGCCGGTGAGGTGGCGCCGCTGATGCTCGTCGGCGCGGTGAAGCTCGCTCCCGAGCTGCCGGTCGACGGGGTCTTCCCGTACGTCCACGCCCAGCGCAGCTTCATGCACCTGGGCTTCCACATCTACGACCTCGGGTTCCAGAGCCAGAACTCCGAGGCCGCCAAGCCGATGGTCTTCACGACCACTCTGCTGCTGATCGCGATCATCGTCCTGTTGAACGTCGTGGCGATCCGCGTCCGTTCTCGCCTGCGCGCCCGATTCTCCACGAGTCACATCTGATCCCAGGTGGTATGACATCATGTTCACCCAGAACTCGAAGATGGAAGAAGAGCTGACCCCACACTCGGATCCCTCCGGGAAGCTGCCCGCGCGCGACCCGGGCACGGCGGCTACGACCGGCGGCACGGCCCCGATCGGCGGCGTGTTCGAAGCGATCTCGCGCGGAGAGTCGTTCGTCACGGAGACGCACGAGGAACTCGCCGCCGAGGACCCGGTCGTCGGGATCGAGGACTTCGACCTGCACTACGGCGCGACGCAGGCGCTGTTCGGCGTGAGCATGTGCGTCCCGCGCGGCAAGGTCACCGCGTTGATCGGTCCGTCGGGCTGCGGCAAGTCGACCTTGCTGCGCTCGGTGAACCGCATGAACGACTTGATCGACGGCGTGCAGACCGACGGCAAGATGACGCTCAACGGCGACTCCATCTACGGCCGCAAGGTCGACGTGATCGAGCTGCGCAAGCGCATCGGGATGGTCTTCCAGAAGCCCAACCCGTTCCCGATGTCGATCTACGAGAACGTGATCTACTCGCTGCGCATCGACGGCGTGCGCGACAAGAACCTCCTCGACGAGGTCTGCGAGCTGAGCCTGAAGGGCGCGGGCCTGTGGGACGAGGTCAAGGACCGCTTGAACTCGAACGCGCTGCGCATGTCCGGCGGCCAGCAGCAGCGCCTGTGCATCGCGCGCGCCATCGCGGCCGAGCCGGAAGTGCTGCTGCTCGACGAACCCTGCTCGGCGCTCGACCCGATCGCCACGGGCAAGATCGAGGACCTGATCGACCAGCTGCGCGGTCACTACTCGATCCTGATGGTGACGCACAACATGCAGCAGGCGTCGCGGACCAGCGACTACACCGCCTTCATGTACCTCGGCCGACTGGTCGAGTACGGACCGACGGGCGAGATCTTCATGCAGCCGAAGCTGCGTGAGACGGAAGACTACGTCACCGGCCGCTTCGGATGATGCGCGCGAGCGCAACCGCTTGTAGGTGCCCTCGGGGCATCACGAGGTAACCAAACGATGACGATTCACTTGGAACGCGACCTGTTGCTCCTGAAGCGCAGGTTGCTCGAAGCCAGCACCCTCGCGGAGCAGGCGATCCGGCGCGCGACGGCGTCGCTGGCGAAGAAGGACAAAGAGCTCGCTCGGTCCGTGATCGAGGGAGACGCCGAGATCGACTCTCGGGAGATCGAGGTCGAGGAAGAAGCGATCCGCGTGCTGGCGATCCACCAGCCCGTCGCGACGGACCTGCGCTTCATCGCCGCGTGCCTGAAGATCAACAACGACCTGGAGCGCATCGGCGACCTGGCGGCGAAGGTCGCCAAGCGCGTACTCGACCTCTACGCGAACGACGCTGACGATCCGCAGGTGCCGGGCGAGCTGTTCGAGCTCTCGGAGCTCGTGATCAACCTGTTGCGCCGAGCACTCGACGCCTTCGCGCGCGGGGACGTCGAGATGGCGCGCAAGGTCCGCGTCGACGACGACCCGATCGACGGTATCCACCGCGACCTGTTCTTCAGCATGCGCGAGAAGATGAAGCAGAGTCCGAAGCTGGTGGAGCCCGCCAACTCCATCCTCTCGATCTCCTCGTCCCTCGAGCGCATCGCCGACCACGTCACGAACATCGCCGAAGACGTGATCTACATGGTGGGGGGTCAGATCGTGCGTCACCCCGGCCACGGCTCGCGCGGGGCTTCGACCTCCGGTCGCTGAACCGCGACGCGCGACGAAGACAGCGAGCGCCCGCCGGCCGTGAAGCCGACGGGCGCTCGCTCCATCGAAGAGCGCTGGTCCGCGCTCAGATCCAGTCGATGCGCAGCCCGTGCGTGAAGTTCGAGCCCGTGCCGCATGGGCTGAGCTGCGGGTCGCGGTACCACGCCTGGTAGTAGCGGGTGATGCCCGGACCGGCGATGTTGCCTTCCGTCACGATCGAGCTCGTCGTGGAGCCTTCTCCCGCGGCGTCGAGGATGACGACCTCGACGCGCTCGGTCGGGTTGCCCATGCAGAGGATGCCGTCCTTGAACGGGATCGCGACGTGCGCGGAGCCTTGCACGAGCAAGCTCGGCTGGTTGGGGCGTGCCTGAGCGATCTCGAAGCCGAGGTCGTCCGCGGCGAAGACGTTCGAGCCCGTCGCGGCGATCGTCGCACCATGCCCCGTGCTGTTCAGGCAGCCTTCCTTCGCGCCGACCGCGCTGTTGTTCGCGCAGGGGCAGCCGGTGAAGCCTTGGCCCGCGTCGGTCATGCCGTCGCCGAAACACATCGCCGTGGCGAAGGGTTGGCCGCCGCCGGACACCGCCAAGGAGTAGCCCGTGCAGTCCGAGCTGCTGGACGAGGTGACGCTGACCGCGACGACGAAGGTGCCGCTCGCGATGTCGTTGAGCCACGATATGCTCCTCGTCTGTCCCGAGCCGAAGCCGAACGCCTCGTAGCTGCTGCCATCGCCGCAGGTCCCGCCGTTCGTGGGCGTGATCTCGTACAGCAGCAGGCGGACGTCGGTACCCGCGGTGTCGTAGTCGAGCGTCAGGTCGAGCGTGTCGCCGAGCAGCACGTTGACGAGGTAGTAGTCGGGGTCGACCTTGTGCACGTAGAGGTCCTGGTGCAGACCCTCGGGGAGCACGACGGCGTTGGCGCAGTCGTCGTTGTCCTCGTACACGTCGTCGGGCGTGCTGAGGCACGGATCGACGATCACGTCCACGATCAGATCGTAGTTGCCGCAGGAGCGGCCGGCGGCGTCCTGGACCTCGACCTTCAGGACGACGTCGACGGGTAGGCCGCCGTAGTTCGCCCACTCCGTGTGCGAGCCGTCGGCGGCGCCGCCGTAGTCGAGCAGCGTGACGCACAGGGCATCCTGGAGCGACGAGCTCAAGGTCGCGCCGCTCTGTGCGAAGCTGAGGTCGGTGATGATGCGCTCACCGGGTTGCAGCACGATTTTGTAGCAGTCGGGGTCGGTCTCCGTGCAGAGCAGGTTCGTGTAGACGCCCGGCGTGAGGGTCGCCGCCGTGACGCACGAGTCGTTCGGCTCGAGCGCGTCGTCGACCGCCGTCAGACAGGGGTCGGGCGTCATCGAAACGACGAGGTCGTAGGAGTTGCAGCCGGAGCCCAGCCCCGTCACGACGCGCACCCAGTAGTCCTGCACCGAGAGCGAGCCCGATCCGGTCGTGACGGAGTTGTTGCCGCCCCAGAAGTCGTGGTCGAGCTGGTTCGAGCAGGCGCTGTCCGCGTAGAGCCGGATCCCGAGGTCCTCGTTGAAGCCGGAGACGTAGTGGATGTCGACGTTCAGCACGTCACCCGCGGGGACGCTGATCTTGAAGCAGTCCGCCGTCCAGCCCGAGACGTAGAGGTCGGGGTAGAGACCGGCGGCGATCGTCGGGGCGGTCGCGCAGCTCGCGTTGGGAGCGAAGGAGTCGTTCGCGCCGAGCACGCACGGGTCCGGAGCAACCGACAGGTTCATGTCGTACAAGTTGCAGCGCTCGCCGGGCTGGACGAACACGCGCCAGGTCAGGTCGACGGGGGCGGCGGTCGAGTTCCGCCACTGCAGCGCGTCGTATCCGCCCCATCCGGCGCTACCGACCTGGTTCGCGCAGCCCGGGTCGTCGAACAGTTCCATGCCGAGCTGGGCGACTTCGGCGTCGTAGCTGATCTCGGCCTGGAAGATCTCGCCTGGCTGGACCGTCGCCGTGTAGTAGTCGAGGTCGCTGGGGGAGACGAAGAGGTCGATCCACGCGCCGTTGCCGGCGAGCACCGTTCCGAAGCCGCACGCGTCGTTCTGCTCGAGCACGTCGTCGACCGCGACGCCCTGGCTGCACGGATCCGGCCCGATGTTGACGTCGAGGGAGTAGGTGGCGCAGATGACCGGACTCCCGTCCTTCGGCGTGACGGCGATGATGGCGTCGAGCGTGCCCGCCGTGGTGTTCGTCCAGGTCAGCAGCTCGTCGTCGGTGGACGTGGTGCTCGAGCGCAAGGCGCTCGCCTTGTCACCGCAGTTCGGGCTGAAGGGATCGTAGAGGTGAAGGTCGAGGTCGGTCGTCGCCTGCGAGGCGAACAGCACCGCGATGCTCAGCGTGTCGCCGGCGCCGATCGTGACGCGGTAGTAGTCGGGGTCGACGCCGCCCGCGGCGTTCGGTCCCTGGCAGGAGAGGCCCACGTGCAGGCCCGGCGCGATCACGGCGGCGCTCGCGCAGGAGTCGTTGTCCTCCAGGGAGTCGGCGGCGCTGCACTGCGCGGCGGAGGGTCCGGCCAACAGGCCGAGGAGGAGGAGTGCGCCGGAGGCGGTCGCGAGGCGGTCGTATTGGCTCATGATCGGTTCCGTGAGGAGGTGACTCTCGGGGGGCGAGCTTCGATCCTAGCTCGGCGTCGAGGACCTGGGGAAGAGGGCGTGGAAGTTTCCAGGAAACTTTGACGGAGCCCCGCTCGGATCGGGGATCGGGCTCGGGGGGCGCTGAGGGCCTACGGGGGCGGGATCGCTGACCCGCGGGGGGGCCGAGGGCGATCCGGGGGCGGAGGGCCTCTCTGGGGTACGCAGTCCGCGCCGGCGGACGTACCACGGAGCGCCGGCCAGGCGCGGGCCGACTCAGCGGCGGTGCAGGAAGGCGGGGTCCTGGTAGCGCGGTCCTAGCGCCTCGGCGGCGCGGCGCTCGGCGGCGGTCGGCGCCGCGGGAGTGAAGCGCAGGCCGAATTGCTCGCTGAGGGCCCGCACCAGCGCGTCGCCGACCTCGGCCGGGTCGAGGGGGCGGCCCGCGCTCGAGCCGAGCGTGGCGATCGCGCCCTCGAGCGCGGAGGTCCCCAGCTTGATCGACCCGTGGTGCAGCACGCGACCGCGCGTGCGGCGCTGCGCGGAACCGACGCCCTTGCGTCCGCCCCAGGCGAGGTCGAGCGGCGTGGACTTGTGGAAGCACATGCCGGTGCCCTCGCCGTCGGACGCGAGGGGGACTTCACCGACGAGCTCCGCCGTCGCGCCGAACTCGAGCAAGGCTTGCGCGATCGCGGCGTGCACGCGCGCGTACGAGTCGGCGACCGGTCCGCGGTACACGGGATCGCTCGCGTTCGTCGTCAGCGAGAAGGTGAGTTCGTCGGTGTGGTGGATCGCGCCGCCACCCGTGAGGCGACGCACGACGGCTCCCGCCTGCGACGTGCCGGGCACGTCGACGAAGCGCTGGAAGTAGCCGAGGCTCAGCGTGTCGGGTTCCCAGCTGTAGAGGCGCAGCGTCGGCGGAGCCGCCTCATCGAGGAGGAGCGCCTCGTCCAGCCCCATGTTGAAGCCGGGAGGCGCTCCGAAGGTCTCGATCCGTCGCCACTCGGTCATGGCGCGCGTCGTCTCAGCCGCAGGTGTAGCAGAGCACGGGGTCCTTCACCGCGCGCCCTTCGTCGAGGCGACCGACCGGCGTGGTGACCGGAGCGGCGTGCAGCTTGTCGGGATCGTCGGCGCACTCCTGCGCGATGAGCAGCATGTCCTCGATGAAGGCGTCGAGCGTCTCTTTGCACTCCGTCTCCGTCGGCTCGATCATCATCGCTTCGCTGACGACGAGCGGGAAGTAGATCGTCATCGGGTGGTAGCCGAGGTCGATCAGGCGCTTCGCGATGTCGACGGCGTGGATGCCGTACTGGCGCTGGTGGCGCGTGTTGCAGACGAACTCGTGCATGCACATGCGGTCGAACGGCACGTGGTACGTCTTGTTGAGCTTCACGCGCAGGTAGTTCGCGTTGAGCACGGCGTTCTCGGCGGCGCGGCGGATACCTTCGCGGCCGAGGCGGCGGATGTAGCAGTACGCGCGCAGTACGACGCCCCAGTTGCCCGGCCAGCCGCGCAACATGCCGATCGAGTCGGGCGCGTCGTAGTCCAGGCGGTAGCCGTTCGCGTCCTCGACGATGCGCGGCGCGGGCAGGAACCTGCGCAGCTCCTCGATCACGCAGATCGGGCCGGCACCCGGACCACCGCCGCCGTGCGGCGTCGAGAAGGTCTTGTGCAGGTTGATGTGCATCATGTCGACGCCGAAGTCGGCGGGGCGCGCGACGCCCATGATCGCGTTCAGGTTGGCGCCGTCCATGTAGACGAGGCCGCCGACCGCGTGCACCGCCGCGCAGATCTCCGCGATGCGCGTCTCGAAGAGGCCGAGCGTCGACGGGTTCGTGATCATGAAGACCGCCGTGTCGTCACCGAGCTTCGACTTCAGGTCGGCGAGGTCCACCAGACCGTCGTCGCCCGACTTGACCGTGACGGCCTTCAGGCCGGCGATCGCCGCCGAGGCGGGGTTGGTGCCGTGCGCGGAGTCGGGGATCAGCACGACCTTGCGCTGCGACTCGCCCTTCGCCTCGAAGTGCGCGCCCGCGACGAGCAGCGCGCAGAGTTCGCCTTGCGCGCCCGCCGCGGGGTGGATCGTGACGGCGGGCAGACCCGTGACGCCCGCGAGGTAGTTCTCGAGGCGCTTCCAGATCGCGAGGGCGCCTTGCACGCGGCCCGCGTCCTGGAAGGGGTGGATCTGGCGGAAACCCGCGATGCCGGCGGCGGCTTCGTTGGTCACCGGGTTGTACTTCATCGTGCACGAGCCGAGCGGATAGAAGCTGTCGGTGATCGACACGTTCTTCTTCGACAAGCGCACGTAGTGGCGCACGAGCTCGAGCTCGCCGACTTCGGGCAGCACCGCGAACTTCTCGCGCAGCGAGCCCTTCGGCAGACGCTTCACGTCGGCGGCGGGGACGTCGAGCTCGCCCAGGCGCAGAGTGCGGCGACCGGCGCGGCTCTTCTCGTAGAGGAGGAGGTCCTTGTTCATGGCTTCAGCCCACCGACACGGTCTGGGAGATGGAGGAGAGGGTCTTCACGAGCAGGTCGATCTGCTCGCGCGTCGTGAGCTCGGTGAAGGCGAGCAGCAGGTCGCGCTCGTCAGCACCCTTGACGTGTTCGCAGATCGCGAGACCGCCGATCATCCCGGCGGCGTCGATCGCCCGGTTCACGCCCTTGGCGGGAACGGGGCAGCGCACGAGGAACTCGTTGAAGTAGCCCGCCGCGGCGTACGGCCGCTCGAAGCCTTCCAGCGCGTCGATCGCGTCCGCGGCGTACTGCGCCTTCGCGAGGCAGTGCTCCGCGACTTCGCGCAAGCCCGCGGGACCGGCCGCGGCCATGTAGATCGCGCCGCGCAGCGCCATCAGCGCGTTGTTCGTGCAGATGTTGCTGGTGGCCTTCTCGCGCCGGATGTGTTGTTCACGCGTCTGGAAGGTCAGCGCGAAGCCGCGGCGTCCCTGTCCGTCCACCGTCTGCCCGACGATGCGGCCGGGCATCTTGCGCACGTACTCGTTGCGCGTGGCGAAGATGCCGAAGCTCGGGCCGCCCATCGCGGTCGGGACGCCGAGGCTCTGGCCGTCACCGACGACGATGTCGAAGCCGGCTTCGCCCGGGCTCTGCAGCAGGCCCAGTGCGATCGGGTAGACCGAAGCGATCGAGATCGCCCCCGCGGCCTTGGCCGCCGACGCGACCGCTCCCTGATCCTCGAGCGCGCCGAAGAAGTTCGGCGACTGCACGACGACGGAGGAGGTCCGGTCGTCGATCAGGCCGTCGAATTTCGTGCGGCCGTCGGCGCCCAGCGGGGCGATGACGAGCTCGAGGTCCGAGCAGGCGAGGTACGTCTTCACCGTGCGCAGGCTGTGCGGGTGCAGGCCGGCCGACATCACGACGCGCTGCTTGCCGCGCGTGATCGACGAGGCCATCAGCACCGCTTCCGCGACCGCCGAGCAGCCGTCGTACATCGACGCGTTGGCGACCTCCATGCCGCAGAGTTCCGCGACCATCGACTGGAACTCGAAGAACGCGACGAGCGTGCCCTGGCTGGCCTCGGGTTGGTACGGCGTGTAGGCCGTGACGAACTCGTGGCGACCCTGCAGGCTGTCGACGACCGTCGGGATGTAGTGGCGGTAGAGCCCCGCTCCGAGGAAGCTCCCTTTCTCCGCGGTCGAGTTCCAGGACGCGAGCTCGTTCAGCTCGGCCCACAGCTCGTTCTCGGAGATGCCTTCGGGTACGTCGATGGATTGCTTGACGCGCAGACCCGCGGGGATCTGCTCGAACAAGTCGTCGATCGATCGCACGCCGATGGCGGCGAGCATCTCGGTGCGGTCCGCGTCGGTAGTCTGGATGAAGGGCATGAGTGCCTCCCGGGGGAAGGGTTGGTTGCCGAGGCGTGGGGGGTCAGGCTTCCTGCGCGACGACTTCCTCGTACGCGGCGGCGTCGAGCAGGGCGTCCGAGGTCTTGGCTGAGAGCTTGATCTTGATCAGCCAGCCGCGTTCCCACGGATCGTCGGCCAGGATCTCCAGGTGGTCCTCGATCGCCGCGTTGACCTCGATCACTTCACCGCCGAGCGGCGCGTTGAGGTCGGCGACGGCCTTCACCGACTCGATCTCGCCGAAGGTCTCGCCGGCTTCGACGCTGCGCCCGGCCTCGGGCAGGTCGCAGTAGACGAGGTCGGACTCGTTGCCGCTGCAGAGCTCCTGCACGGCGAAGTCGGTGATGCCGATGGTGCCGATGTCACCGTCGATCTTGATCCACTCGTGAGAAGACAGGTACTTGCGGTCGTCGGGGCGCATGGGTGTCGAGTGGCGAGCCACTCCTCCGGGGTTTCGGTGGGATTCGTCCGCGCGGGCCGGACGGACAGGGGTGTTCAGTTCTTCTTGCGGGTCCGCGAGTAGAAGGGCAGTTCGCAGACGCGCACGCTCTGTCGCTTGCCGCGGATGTCCATCTCCAGCTCGGTGCCGGGGACGGCGAGCTCGACCGGGACGTAGCCCGTGCCGATGTTCGTGTCGAGGGTGGGGGAGACCGCGCCCGAGCAGACGTCGCCGAGCGTCTCGTCGCCGCGCATCAGCGCGTAGCCTTGGCGCGGCACGCGCTTGCCGTCCGTCGTGAAGCCGACGAGCGCGCGCTTCGGCGCAGCGGCGACCTTGGCGAGCGCGTCGCGACCGATCCAGTCACCCTTCTCGTCCTTGAACGAGATGCCGAACGCCAAGCCGGCTTCGATCGGGTTGTGGTCCGGGTCGATCTCGTGTCCGTAGAGCGGCATGCCGGCCTCGAGTCGCAGCGTGTCGCGCGCACCGAGTCCGATCGGCTGCACGCCGGCGGACTTGCCCGCCGTCATCAGTCCGTCCCAGACCTTCCGCGCGTCGCCGTTCGCGAAGTACAGCTCGAAGCCGTTCTCGCCGGTGTAGCCCGTGCGGCTGATGCGCGTGTTCTTCAGGCCGCAGACGGTGCCGAAGGTGAACTTGTAGTAGCCGAGCGCGTCGAGGTCCGTGTCCTGCGTGACTTGCTTCAGCACCTCGAGCGCCGCGGGACCCTGCAGCGCGATCATCGTCGTCGTCGCCGTCTGGTCGTCGATCGCGACGTCGAAGCCGTCCGTGTGGGCGTGCATCCAGTCGAGCACCGCGTCGGTGTTCGACGCGTTCACGACGAGGTACACGTCGTCCTCGCCCTTGTAGACGAGCAGGTCGTCGATCGGCGCGCCGTCTTCCTTGCAGAACAGCGAGTAGCGGATCGAGTTCGTCGGGATCTTCGCGACGAAGTTCGTGGCGAGGCGGTCGAGGTAACGGACGGCGTCGGGACCCGTCACGTTGATGCGTCCCATGTGGCCGAGGTCGAAGAGGCCGGCACGCTCGCGCACGCAGCGCGCCTCGTCGAGGATCGGTCCGTACTGGACCGGCATGTGCCAGCCGCCGAAGTCGACGAGCTTGGCTTCCAGGGCGAGGTGGGTGTCGTGCAGCGGCGTTTGTTTCATGGCGGGATGGGGTCGGCTCGCTGGCGGAGCTGCGAAGGCGGACGAGAGACGCGAGAACGAGGGAGGCGCAACGACGAAACAGGGGCGCGCGAGCCGGCGGCCCGGGCGCCCCTGTTCGGTCCGACCCCGAGGTTGCTGCGCGGACGGCGAGCGCGGGGGCGGTTGGTTCAGGTGGTCTCGCGGTCCGGGTCCTTCTGCCTGAGAGTTTCGCGCGTCGCGCTTGCCCCTTCGGCGCCCGGCACTTCCGCCGGATCTCTCCCCGAGCCACGTTTTCGAGGCTGACAGTTTAATGAAAAGGGCCGGAGCTTCCAAGGGGCGGCGGCGCGGGAGCGGCCCGGGAAGGGCGGAGCGGCGGGATCGCGGGCGGATTTCGGGGCCTCCCGGCCCGGGGCGGGATCCGGGGGTACGGTTCATTGGACCGACCCCCGCGCCGCAACGGGGGGCCTCGCACTCGCCCGCTCTCGCCCTGCATGCTCCAACGCCGCCACTCCGCCGCCCTCGCCGCCCTCGCGCTCCTCGCCGCCGCGCCCTCCGCCGGAGCCCAGGACCCCTTCGAGCCCGGCCTGCGCTGGATCCGTCCCGCGCACCTCTCCGACGCCTGGATCCCGACCTCGGTCGGCTTCGCCGGGGACGATCAGCTGTGCTGGTCCGTCGCGAACGGCGCGACCCCGCGCGTCGACCTCGAGTCCAGCGCCGCCCGCGGACTGTCGCAGCCGCTCTTCGAGGACCTGCTGCAGGATCCGATCGCGGGCGCACTGCGCGCCACCACCTGCACCGCGCGCAACGGCTTGTTCGTGCTGCAGCAGACCTACGGCGCGAACCCGACGGAGCGCGCGACGCGCGTCACGCGCTACGACCCGCTCGCGGCCGCGACCGGCGCCGCCTTCACGCCGGAATGGACGCTCGACCTCGCCTTCCAGGCCAACGGTCCCGCCTTCTTCCTCACCGACGAGGAAGGTACGAACGGCTTCGTGCTGCAGTGGAACAGTCAGGTGCCTGAACTGGCGGTCTGCGTCGTCGACCTCGACAGCGGCGGCCTCGCCGGCTACCTCACCTACCCCGCGACTTCGCTCGAGAGTGCGGCGATCAGCGCCGACGGTTCTCGCGTCGCCGTCGTCACGGGGACGACGCTGCGCATCCTCGACGCCTACGGGCAGCAGCTCGAACAACGCAGCCTGTTCACCGCGACGCCGGCGCTCGCCTTCGACCACGACGGAACGCACCTCGTGGTCGGCAGCGGCGGGAACGTGCAGGTGTTGACCGCGCAGGCGACGGGCTACCAGGAGAGCTTGCTCCTCGCCGGCGCGCCGACCGAGCTCGCGAAAGTCGTCGACGTCTCCGCCGACGCGAGCGTGATCGCCGTCGGTTGGTGGGACGCCACGACCGGCGTCGACGCGCGCTTCGAGGTCTTCGACGGCGCGACCGGCCAGAGCCTGCGCGAGGTGCTGCGACCCGGAGTTCCCGGCGGCCTGCAGAACTCACCCTCCGCGGTCGAAGTCTCCACGGACGGCCGACGCGTCGCCTGCGGATCGTGGGGCGACGGCGACAGCGACGCCGAGCTCGTGTTGCTCGACCTCGACCAGGACCAACCCGTGCTCGAGGCCGACTTGCCCGGCAGTGTGCTGCACCTCGATCTCGACGCGTCGGGGACCCGCGTGCTCGTCGCCGCGAAGCACCTGCACGCGAACCAGATGGGCATCACCGGCGAGCTGCGCCTCTACGACACCGGCGAGCGCGACCTCCAGCTCCTCGAACCCCCGCGCCCCGGCGGCCGCCTGCACCTCGCCGCCCGCACTCCCGGCGCGAACGCCGCGTGGTTCCTGATCGGTCGCGAGCAGGACACGCCTTTCAGCGGCGGCCTCGCGCTCGCGCGCCAGGGCCTGCGCGTGATCGCGGGATCGATCCAGGACGACGTGTCCGAGCTCGATGTGCCGCTGCCGGCGGGGCAGCGCTTGCTGGGGCTGTCGCCGACGATCCAGGCGGCGTGGCGCACGGAGGGGGGGCTCGAGTTCAGTTCCACCCTCGTCCGCCCCAGCTTCCTGTAGGAACTGACTGGGTTCCGTGTTGGTCCCCTCCGGCAGCCCTGGAGCGGGTGAGGAGCGGGATCCGCCGTCGAGGCTCCCTCTCCGACGAACGCCTGGACGAAGGTCCGGGCGTTCGCGCGTTCGGGGGGCGTTCGCACGCCCCGCGCCGGCGCAAGCCCTTCCGGGGCAACGGCTTGGCGGTGCCGATCGAGAGAAGACCAACACGCAAGCCAGCCAGTTCCGGGCGGGGACTCAAGGCGGGGGGCGGGGACTCCCGAAAAGCAGAGCGACGGCACCGCCCCCACGCGGTGGCTTCACCCATTCGGTTCCCGCGCGTCCCCAGCCCGCTCACGTGGTCTGTCGCAGCGGATCCCCAACAGCGAGACAGACCAGGACCCCGCCCCATGAATTCAGGGAAGAGCATCCAGCGGACGATCATCTGCAGCCTCTCGTTCGCCATCGCGGCTTGCAGCAGCGGCGGAACGGACACCCCGGCTCCCACCGGCCTGACGAGTGCCGTCCAGAACCAGACCGTCGACCCCGACGGCATGACGACGGATTTCAGCTTCAGCTTCGCGCCGACCGCCGCGATCGCGGCGAACTTCGAGGCGAACGGCGGCCAGACGGCGCAGACCGTCACGATCAGCGGCAACGTCGCCACGGTGGTGTGGGACGAGCGCGTGACACCTTCGCACCAGGTGCGCGTCGTCGGCTACGCGGGCGTTCCGGACACCTGGACCGGCGTGAGCACCAGCAACGCGAGCGCGCCCGACTTCACGGTCAGCGCCGCGAACATGACGGCCGGTCACGGCGGCGACAACTTCACGGTGACCTTCTCGGGCCCGCGCGTCATCGAGACGCAGGCCGAGAACCCGACGAACTGGACGCTGTCGGTCGGCGGTCAGACGCTCGACATGACGGGTTCGGTGCTCGACCTCGACCCGAACACGCAGGTCATGACGGTCGTGCTGGGCGCGAACGCGAACCTGCACTCGACGTTCAGCTTCGCCGCCGCGACCGTGGCGAGCGTCGCCGACGTCGCGCTCCCGACCACGGCGAAGAACAGCACGGCGAGCGGTGACGCGGCCGCGCCGTCGCTCGTTTCGGCGAATCAGAACCTGACGGCCGACGAGTTCGGCCGCGTCGTCGACTACACCTTCGACGAGGCGATGGACCCGGTGTTCTGCACCTCGCTGTCCAACTTCTCGATCGCGCTGCCCGACATCGCGACGAACGTCACGCTGCCGACGGAGAACGTCGTTCAGGTGACCTTCTCGCGCCCGATGATCCCGGGCACGGACACGGTCACCCTGCAGAACCTCGTCGACGCGCACGGCAACGCGTACGTCGGCGGCGTCACGGCGATCGCGCAGCCCTCGCCGGTCGCGAACGGCTACACGACCGAGGACGCCGTGACCGTCGCGAACCTCGGCGGTGACTACATCGACGTCGTGTTCACGCAGGCGCTCGTCCAGGACGAGTGCGAAGACCCGACCAGCTGGACGCTCGTCGTCGACGGCAACCCCGTCACGATGGCGAACCAGACTCTGACCTACGACCTGCTGACGAAGAACCTGCGCATCGACCTCGACTTCGACATGAAGAACGGCGACGCGTGGACCCTGACGCCCGGCGGGATCACCGAGGTCGACGGCGAGAGCTTCGTCACGGCGGCCACCGGCAACGCGGACGGCGACACGACCGCGCCCGTCGCTTACCTCGCGCTGCAGAACCGCACGATCGACGCCACCGGCGTGACCGTGGACGTGAACCTCAGCGAAGACCTCGAGACGACCCCCGCGCAGAACGCGGCGAACTGGACGATCTCGGGCGGCCTCAACGTCGTCAGCGCGACCCTGCTGCCGAACCTCAACAGCGTGCGTCTCGTCTGTGACGGCGCCGTCGTCCCCGGCGACTACACGATCGGATGCGACAACCTCGAGGACCTCGCCGGAACCGTGATGGCTTCGGCCCAGACGGGTGTGACGGTCTTCACGACCGACAGCAACGACCCCAACGCGATCAGCACCAACGCGAACGCGGTGGCGGGACCCGACAACGACACGCTCTACGTGTACTTCGACGACGACATGATCGCGTCGGAGGCCTCCGATCTCGCCAACTGGAGCTTCGAGTCGCCCATCGGCACGACGCTGGACCTCACCGGTACCACACTCACTTACGACACGGCGCTGCGCCGCGCGGCCTTCGTCTTCGACGGCAGCGGTGACATCGACCTGCACGGCTCGGACAGCTTTCGCGTGTCCGTCGACACGATGCGCGACATCGCCGGCAACACGGTGAACACCGTCGACCTCGACGGTGTCGTCTCCGGCGAGACCGAGCGTCCCTACGCCGACTACGCTTGGTACGACACGACCGACGCCGACGTCGTCGTGGTGTACTTCAGCGAGCACTGCGAGCGTCTCGACGACCTCTACGACCCGACCACGAACCGCGCGGGCTCGCGCTACGACCTCTACACGAGCGGCGCCAGCTTCCGCGGCCGCCCGGTCGCGGCGACGGTGCTCGACGACGGACTCGGTGTGCGTCTCTCGTACGGATTCATCGTCAACCCGACGGACTCGATCCACGTGATGGGCGTGTCGGACCTCGCGGGCAACTACCTGTTCCCGCTGCCCGGCAACCTCGCGCTCGCAGCGGAAGACGCCAGCGAGCCGGCTCACGACGCCGTCGCGACGCCGATCACCGCGATCTCGGGTGAGCGCAACGACACTCTCGAGGTGCGCTTCGACGTCCCGATGAACCCGTGGGGGATGGAAGACGCCTCGCACTACTCGGTCAGCGACGGCGTGCACACGCCCGACCTCTCGAACGCGAGCTTCTACTTCGACGGTGACCGCACCGTGATGATCACGCTCGACTCGCAGAGCGCCGACAGCTTCCACTTCGGCCGCAGCTACGACATCGTCGTGGACGGCCTGATCACCGCGCAGGGCGTCGAGCTCTCGGGTCCGATCACGGAAGCGTCCGTCGCCACATCGGGCGACAGCACGGCGCCGACCTGCGGTGTCTCCGACGTCCGCGTCGACCCGCTGGTCGCGAACTCGGTCATCGTCACGGTGAACGAGGCACTGGACCAGACGATCGCCGAGACTGCCACGAACTACGACTACAACTCGGGTTCGATCGCGACCTCCGCGACCATGATCGATCCCCGCACGGTCCGCGTCACCTTCGGCGTGCAGCCGGCAGCGGGCTTCGACATCGACTTCAGCGTGACCGACCTGGCCCAGAACGCCACGGGTACGTTGACGCGCACCGTCGCCGTCTCCGAGTCCAACGCCCCGCTGCTCGTCTCCGTCGCAGGCGCGAGCGTGGAAGGCAACGGCGGCGACACCGTGACGGTGGTCTACAACGAACCCGTCGATCCGGGCACGGCCACCGATCTCAACAACTACAGCGTGACCAACGGCACGGCCAAGAGCCTCGTCGGCGCGAGCGCGTGGTACGAGAGCGGCACGATGACCGTCACGATCGCGCTCGCGAACGGCGTCGAACTCGACGCCGCGCAGGCGATCAACGTCGGCGTGGCGAACGTCACGGACGCCTCAGGGAACGCCATGTCGACGACCCCGGTGATCTTGGGCGGCACCGTGACCGGTGACTTGGCGCCTCCGGGGATCATCGCCTCCTTCGTCAACTTCCGAGAGGACACGAACGGCTACGACGTCGACGTGCTCTTCAACGAGGACGTGGACGCCATCTGGACGACCGACATCTTCAACTGGACCTGCTCCGGCGGACAGACCGTGATCGACGTGCAGATGATCTCGGACGACCACGCGCACGTCCTCCTGCTCTCCCCGATCGTGGACGGCGACAGCATCGAGCTCGCCGCCGGCTTGCCCGACAGCGCCGGCAACACCGCTGGGGCGCTCTCCTTCCCGATCTCCTACTGAGCCAGGACCTGACCCGCACGAGGGCCCGCTTCACGTCGCCGTGAGGCGGGCCTTCGCTGATTCCCGCGAGACCCCCCGGAACGCCTACAGATCGGCTCCGGGGCCTCCCGATACGCACGCTGGGCAACGAGCCCGGATCCAGTTCGGAGGGGGAGAACCGGCCGGAAGGGGTATCGAGCATTGAGTGCCATGAACGTTGAACGCGAGCTGCTGGTGGACGACGTCGTCGCCGCGCTGACCAGTCCCCCTGACGGACAACAGCTCGGCGGCTGCGATCTGCGTGAGCAGATGGAACGCGCCGCGGAGGAATTCGACCGTCGGACAGCCGCCACCTTCGCCGAGGCGTTGGTCGACAGCCTGTGCGAGGACCCGGGCAACACACGCCGGCTCGAGGCGCTGCTGATCCTCGGCCTGGCGCATCCGCAGATCGTCAAGCGCTACAAGATCTCACTGGCCTCGGAGGGCCGCCGTCTGGCGGTGCTGCTCGAGAACGCCGGCGAGTCCGATCGCGCGCGGAGCTTGCTCGAGCTGATGCTCAAGCACGATCCCGACTCGCGCGAGGTCGAGCGCGACCTCTCGTCGCTGATGCGCCGCGAAGGCAACATCGACGAGCTCGTCGAGCGCTTGATGCGCAACGCCGAGGAACAGGTCCAGGCCGGACGGCCGATGGAAGCCGTTGCCTGGCTGCAGGAGATCCTGCTCCACGACTCGTCGCGCCGCGACGTGGCCCGGATGATCCGGGACCTGCGCTACGGCGAAGCGACGCGCCGCGAGAAGGCGACGAAGCGCAACCGCGTCGCCGTGCTGCTGGTGCTGCTCTCGGCCGCCGTCTCCGGACTGGTCGTGCGCGAGGTCCAGCTCGACAAAGCGGCGGACGCCCTGCCCGTCGCGGCCGTCGACGACCTGCCCGCGATCCGCGAGCGCATGAACGGCATCGACGAGATGCTCGACACGCACAAGGCATGGATCGGCATGTTCCCGCTGCTCGAGGAACGCGGCGCGCTGCGCGAACGCGCCGACGCGTTGGAAGCGCAGGTCGCGCAGCGACAGCGCGAGGACAACCGCCGTCAGGAAGAACGACGCACGATCGCCGAAGCCGCGCGGCTCGAAGGCGTGAAAGCGGTCGAAGGGGGCAACTACGAGCAGGCCTTGGCGCACTTCCGACGTGCGCTCGAGTTCGGATCTCCCACCTGGGACCAGCGTGACCGCACCTTCGCGGACATCGCCGCTCTCGAGGACTGGCTGAAGGAAAACCGCTGATGCTGAAGCGCATCCTCTCGAGCGGGAAGGCTCGGGCCGCGATCAAGCGGCTCTCGGAAGAGCCCTCCGCCCGCAACTACCTGGCCCTGGGCCAACTGCACGCCACCGCCGGCAAGCTCGGCGAAGTGGAGCGCGTGTGCCTCGAGGGACTCGAAGCCTATCCCGACAACGCCGAGCTCAAGCGGCTCCTGGCGCGCGCGCGACAGCTGCGCCGCGAGGACCGCACACGCGAGCTGCAGGCTCAACTGAAGGTCTCACCGCGCCCCGCGCTCTGGAAGGAACTCTGCGAGATCCACCTCGAGAGCGGTCGCGTCGCCCGCGCCGAAGAGGTCGCTGACGAGTGGTTCTTCGCGACGGAGGACGGCGAAGCGATGCTGATGCGCGCCATGGCGCGTTGCGATCGCTTCTTCGCCGACCGCCGCCGTGACGACGGCCGTCGCGCGCACGAGCTGATCCACGAGGCGATCGAGCTGCTGCCGGGCGACAAGCGCCCGCTGCGCTTGCTCCTCGACCTGACCTCGCGCGCCGGCGCGTGGCAGAACGCACGCTCTGCGATCGCGCGCCTGCTCGAACTCTCGCCCGGCGATCCGGCGCTGGAAGCCCGCTTCCGCACGGTGATGGCGCTGGCGGAGCGCTGCGGCGACTTCGACCAGGCGCTGCGCGCCGTCGAGCGCAGCGGCCGCCTCGCCGACGAGGACCCCGAAGCAGAGCGGCGCGCGACGTCCGGCTCCGTGCGTCCGATGCTGCAAGAGCTCGCGGCGCAGGACGGCGTGCGCGGCGCGTTCTACGTGCGCGGCGGAACCGCCCTGGTCCAAGGACCCCGCGGCGCGACCGCGGAGCGCACCGCTCGCGGCGTGCGCGAGGTGATCCAAGCGAGCCGCACGGCCGCCCGCCGCCTCGGTCTCGGACAGCCCGAGGAGATCCGCGCCGAAGGCGACTTCGGGAGCTTGCTCGCGCGTCCTGGCTCGACCGGCGCCAGCGCGCTCTGGACCCAAGACGGTCCGACGAACAAACAGACTGCGAAGCTCGACGAGCTGACCGCCACGGCGCAGTCCAACTTGGAGGAGCAGTCGTGAAGGACGTCCTGGATCCCCTGACCCGCATCCCCGGCGTACGCCTCGCGCTGCTGATCTCCGAGGACGGCGTGCCGATCGCGTCCGCGAAGGGCGATCCCGGCCGCTCCGCCGAGGAAGCCGATCGCGCCGAGACCGCCGAGGAACTCGAGGCCTTCTGCGGTCTGGCCGCCGGCTGGTACGGCGAGCTGCACCGCGCGGTCGACCCCCTGGCCTGGAACCGGCCGAAACGAATCAGCATGCGCTGCGCCCGCGGGACCTTGGTCATGCAGGACTGCGAGCGCGTGATCCTCACCGTGCTGCTGCACCGCGGCGTGGTGATCGACGAACTGCGTCTGCCTCTGGGCTCGGCGATCGCGCGACTCGAGCGCAACCGCCGCCGCGGGCAGACGGAGCAACGAGGCAGAGAAACCGAGCACACGAACGATGGTCCCCCCGGGCTCTTCCCGGGAGTCAGCCGCAATCACACCGAGAGCGGCACCGACGTGCGAACCCAGAACGAAGTCCCTGAAACGTCGGGGGAAAGATAGCCAATGGTCCAGATCAACTTCGCACAGAAGCAAGTGAACGCGAAGGTCGTCTACTACGGTCCCGGCATGTCCGGGAAAACGACGAACCTCGAGGTCATCCACCAGCGCGCCCCGCAGAACAACAAGGGCGAGCTCACCAGCATCAGCACGGACGGGGATCGCACCCTGTTCTTCGACTTCATGCCGCTCGACCTCGGAACGGTCTCCGGCATGCGCACCTGCTTCCAGATCTACACGGTCCCCGGACAGGTGTACTACAACTCGACGCGCAAGCTCGTGTTGCAGGGAGTCGACGGCGTGATCTTCATCGCCGACTCGTCCGCTTCGATGATGGAGGAGAACCTCGAGTCGATGCGCAACCTCGAGCAGAACCTCGCCGAGTACGGGCGTGACCTGACGGATCTTCCGCTGGTCATCCAGTACAACAAGCGCGACCTGCCCGACGCGATGAGCATCGAGGACCTGGAAGCGGCGCTGAACCCGCGCGGCGTGCCGAGCTTCGAGGGCATGGCGCACACCGGTCAAGGGGTGTTCCCGACGCTCAAGGCGCTCGCCGCGAACGTGCTGGACCACATCCACAAGCAGCAGTCAGGCGCGTCGTCCCCGACGCAACCGGCCGCGCAACCGGCCGCGCCGACGCAGACGGCTCCCAAGGAGAACCTGCTGCAGACCGGCTTCCATCCGGCGGCCAAGGCGAAGGTGACGATGAACACCTCGCAGCCGGACCCGACCGCGTCCACCGGCGGCATCCAGATGCAGCCGAACGCCATGCCGACCCAGACGTCGAACCCCACGCCGAGCACGCCCGCTCCGGCAATGGCGCAGGGCCAGAACGCGCCGACCGGCGGCTTGAGCCTCGGCGCGCCGCTGCCGAGCGCGAACACCGCGCCCGAGCCGCAGCAGCCGCAGATGCAACAGCCGCAGATGCAGATGCAGCAGCCGCAGATGCAACAGCCGCAGATGCAACAACAGCAGATGCAGCAGCCGCAGATGCAGGCCGCGCCCGCGATGCAGCAGGTCGCCGCCCCGCCGGCTCCGACGCAACACGCGCCCTCGCAGGCGCAGCGCATGCAGCCGGAGGCGAGCAGTGCTCCCGCGCGTCCGTCGAAGGCGTCGCGCAGCTTCCCGACCCCGGCGACGCCCGCGAGCCGCAACGCTCGCCCGACGCCGCAGTCGAAGAGCTCCAAGAAGAGCGCCGTCGTCACGACGCTCATCGTCGTCGCCTCGGTCGGCCTCGGTGCCGTGCTCGGCAGTTTCATCCTCTCTCTCTTCTAGGAGGCCGCCATGACCAAAGATCACAAGCTGCGTCAGGACCGGATGGTCTTCTACGAGGACGAGATCGAGCGCTTCGACCAGGAGCTCGACGTCTTCCTCGAGCTGAGCGGCGCGCGCTGCGCGCTGATGATCGACCGCGAAGGCCACCTCGTCACGCGTCGTGGCGAAGCGGTCAAGGGCTCGCTCGACTCGATCGCCGCGCTGATCGCGGGTTCGTTCGCCGCGACCCACGCGCTCGCCGACCTGCTCGGCGAGGACGAGTTCGCGACGCTCTTCCACCAGGGTGAGCGCGAGAGCATCCAGGTCACGGCGGTGGGGGATCGCGCCCTCTTCGCGATCGTGTTCGACGACCGCTCGAACCTCGGACTCGTGCGCTTCTACGTGCAGGAGACCCTCGGGCGCCTGACCCAGCTCTTCACCGAGCTGAACGAGCGCTCGGACGAGGACCGCGGCCACGGCACGGAGCTGGCGGCCGACTTCTCGACGAACGCCGCGGCGGCCCTGGACGAACTGTTCTAGGCGCGCGCCGAAGCGGAGCGGCGCCGCGCCGCTCCTCGCCGGACCCCCCGAGCCCTCCCTCGCGAGGACGCGGGGGGTCCGCGCGTCCGAGGGAGCGGCGCCTCGAGCCGCTGCGCGCTGGACCCTGCCGCGGGGCCCCGCTAGGCTGCGAAAGCGTCAGGAAAGGCCTCCCGTCGGGCTTGCCAGGGGGGGCGGGACTCGGTACCCTCTTCGGCCTTCCTCGGGGAACGACCCGAAGGTCGACCCCCCGACACCACACGGAGCACGAGAACGATGGCACGCGTCTGCGAATTCTGCTGCAAGGGCACCGCCACGGGCGGCACGATCGCCCGCCGTGGTCTTCCCAAGAAGGCCGGCGGAGTGGGTCTCCGCATCACCGGTCGCACCAAGCGCACCTTCAAGCCGAACATCCAGAAGGTCCGTGCGCTGGTCGACGGCGAGGTCCGCCGGGTCAAGATCTGCACGCGCTGCCTGAAGAGCGGTCGGGTCACGAAGCCGGGCGTCAGCGCCGCGAGCTGAGCCCCGCGCCGCGAGCCGAGTCGGCCGCGCCGCCCGCAGCGAAGATCCCGCTCGCCCGACGGCGAGCCCCGAGACCCGCATCACGTCCAAGGAGCCCTCGCCCACCCGGCGGGGGCTCTCTTTCGTGCCCGCGCGGGCGCCCGAGAGGGGCCTGTGGGCAGTTTGTGGACAAGTTCACGCTCGCTCCGAGGGCCCGTCGAGCCATCTTGCGACCCGGGGACAGCTCTCGCATCGCACTCCGACTTTCCCTCGAACCGCCGAAGAAGGCGTTCGGACGCCAAAATCGGGACGCCCGCGCCCCGACCCGGGCCCACCCTTTTCGAGGCGAGTCGCGGGAATGCCGCGGGCCTCGATCGGGGCTCAATCCGGGCCTCGCGGCCGGGCGGTTTTCGCGGCGCGATCGGCGCGCCGGAGCGGACTTCGGAACCGCTTGTCGGCGCCCTCGAAGGCCTCGAATTCAGAATCCAAGTCCACTGTTCGCAGTGACTTACGCGCGATCGCCGGTGCGGCTTGTCGCTAGCGTCGCGCGTCGCTTCGCGCTCCGTCGACGCGCTGCCCGCGACTCCGCTCGACGTCCCGCGTGCGGCAACTCGAGCGCTCGCCGAAGCGCACTCCGAGTCGCTGCTCCGCACCTGCTCGGATGACTACGTGCAGCAGAAAACCAAGTCGGAGAACCGGAAAGAATGGCAAGTCGCGGCCGCTTCGCACCGATGACTCGGTTGATGTCGTGGCTCGTGCGCCCACGTGGCGCTTCCGATCCGAATTCGGACCGTTTCCCCAAGGAGACAATCCTAATGGCTAAGAAAGCTACCAAGCGCAAGACGACGCGCAAGAAGGCCGCCAAGCGTAAGACCACGCGGAAGGCCGCCAAGCGTAAGACGACGCGCAAGAAGGCCGCCAAGAAGGCGACTCGTAAGAAGGCCGCCAAGAAGGCTACCCGCAAGAAGGCCGGCAAGAAGAAGGCCGCTCGCAAGAAGGTCGCCAAGAAGGCCGGCAAGAAGAAGGCCACTCGCAAGAAGAAGGCTTCTCGCAAGAAGGTCGCCAAGAAGGCTGCCAAGCGCAAGACCACCCGTCGCCGCTAGTCTTCCTGCCGGGAGTCCTCCGTGAACAAAAGCCATCTGGTCGCCCACGTCGCTGATGAGCTGCGCACGTCGCAGCTGCAAGCGGCACGCTTGGTCGACACCGTGTTGGCCGGAATCCGGAAGGGCCTGCAGGCGGATTCGAGCGTCACGCTCAGCGGCTTCGGCACCTTCGAGGTGAAGTCCCGCAAGGCCAGGGTCGGACGGAACCCCCAAACCGGGGAGCCGATCCAGATCGAGGCCGGTCGCCGAGTCGGATTCCGCGTGGGCAAAGCCCTCAAAGAGTCCGTCTAGAGCGGCGCGAGACGAGACAAGAACCACGAACGGCCTCCTGGCTTCGCGCCGGGGGGCCTTTCTCGTTGCATGCGGAGTGTTCGCGCGCGCCGCTCGATGTCCGCTACTCGTGCGTGCTGCAGAGCACGCGCGTCGACGGGAACTCAGGCCGACGCGCTCGCGCGCTCCTCGAGGGCCGCGATCTCGCGCGCGACCGTCTCGTCGTCGAGCTTCGCGAACAGTCCGCTCACCTCGCCGAGCTTCTGGCCCGCCGTGAGCGAGCGCCACGAGTCCGCTTGCGGCAGCCCCGGCCATGCTTGGTCCGCGACGGCGCCCGGCTGGCCGATCATCGCCCACAGGGCCTGCGCCTTGCCCGGCATGAACGGCACCATCCAGCGCGCGATCCAGCCGATCCACTCGCAGCAGGTGTTCAGCACGCTCATCGCGCGCTCGGGGTCCGTCTTGCGCAGCGTCCACGGCGCGAGCCGATCGACGAAGACGTTCGCCACCGCGGCGTTCGCGAGCAGTTCCTCGGACGCGCGGCGGAAGCGGTACTCTCGCACCGAGGCGGCGGGGTCGACGACCGCGCCGCAGTTCTCGAGGATCTCGGCGTCGAGCTCGGCGCGGTGCGCTTCGGCGAGCGGCGGGACCGCGCCGTCGAAGTGCTTGTCGATGAATCGCAGCACGCGCGTCGCGAGGTTGCCGACGGTGTCGGCGAGGATGTTCGCGGTCTTCTGGAACTCCTCCCAGCGGAACTCACTGTCGGAGCTCTCCGGCGCGCTGGCGATCAGGTGGAAGCGCGCGACCTCGGCGTCGTACTGCTCGAAGAAGGGCTCGATCGGGACGACCCAGCCGGCCGAGGTCGAGAACTTGCGCCCCTGCAGGTTGTAGAACTCGTTCGCGGGCACCGCGTGCGGGAGCACGAAGTCCTGCTTCATGCCGTAGAGCATCGACGGGAAGATCAGCGCGTGGAAGGGGATGTTGTCCTTGCCGATGAAGTGCACCAGTTGCGTTTCGGGGGCCCGCCACCAGCGATCGACAGCGCCGTCTTCGTTCGTCTGCTCGCCGAGCTCCTGGGTCATCGACACGTAGCCGATCGGAGCGTCGAACCAGACGTAGAGCACCTTCCCCGTCTCGCCGGCCGCGATCTCCTCGGGCACCGGGACGCCCCAGTCGAGGTCGCGCGTGATCGGACGCGGGCGCAGGTCCGCGAACATGGCCGCGACGAAGTTGCGCACGTTCGGCTTCCACTCGTGGCTCTCGAACCACGCGCCGATGTGGTCGTCGCGCAGCTTCGGCAGGTCGAGGTACCAGTGCTTCGTCGCGCGCCGCTCGAGCGGCTTTCCGTCCAACTTGCCGCGCGGCTCGAGCAGGTCCAGCGCGTCGAAACTCGAGGCGCAGCTCGGGCATTCGTCGCCGCGCGCGTTCTCGAAGCCGCACTTGGGGCACGTCCCCACGACGTAGCGGTCGGCGAGGAAGCGGTCCTGGCTCGAGCTGTAGAGTTGATCCGTCGTCATCTCCTGCAGGTAGCCGTTCGCGTGCAGCCGACGGAAGAAGGTCTGCGCCCACTCGGTGTGGTAGGGGCAGGTCGAGGTCCCCGAGAAGATGTCGAACTCGATCCCGAAGCGGTCGAAGGTGCGCGCGATCTCGCCGTGCCAGCGCTTCACGTACTCGGCGGGCGGCTCGCCGACGCGCTCCGCGTCGATGGTGATCGCGGTCCCGTACTCGTCCGTGCCGCAGATGAAGCGCACTTCTTCGCCCTGCATGCGCAATGTGCGCACGTAGACGTCGGCGGGCAGGTAGGCGCCCGCGACGTGGCCGAAGTGGATCGGTCCGTTGGCGTAGGGCAGGGCGCTGGTGACGAGGGTGCGGCTCACAGGATCGAGGGTCTTTCGCGGGGTCTCGGGGCTGGCGAGCCTAGCATCCTACACGCCGCGGACGCGCGGCGAACACCAGCGGGCCGCGGGGATCGGAGGGCTCCGCGTGCTATCGTCGCGCCGATGAGCGGAAAGGGCGTCGTCTCGAAGCGTCGGAGGGTCGCGCGGATCTGCCTCCGGGCCGTGGTGCTCGGCACGGTCGCCTTCGTCGCGTGGATCTTCTGGCTCTCGCTCGACCGCAGCCCGCGCATCCTGGAACGACACGGGACGCTGGAGGGCTTCTCGTCCGGCCCCGAGCTCGCCGTGGGGGACCACCTCGACCAGGACCTGCTGCTGCTCTCGTCGAGCGGGCTCGAGGTCGAGCTGCTCGTGCGCCGTCCCGCGGGCGTCACGGACCCCGCGCCGCTCGTGCTGCTGCTCGGCGGCTTGAACACCGGCAAGGCCGCGGCGCGCCTCGTCGAAGCGAACCGTCCCGTGGTCGTCGCGGCGCTCTCCTACCCGACCGAGCTGCGCAAGATCGGAACCGACCTCGGCCTGTTCGCGGACGTCGCCGAGGCACGGCGCGCGATCCTCGACACGCCGGCCGCGGTGATGCTCGCGCTCGACCACCTGGTCGAGCAGCCCTTCGTCGACGCCTCGCGCATCGAGCTCGTCGGCGTGAGCCTCGGCGCGCCCTTCGCCGTGGTGGCGGGTGCCATGGACCCGCGCGTGCGCCGCGTCTGGTCGATCCACGGCGGCGGGGACCCGACGGCGATGATCGCGAAGGGGCTCGAGCCGCACGTCTCCTTCGGCCCCGCGCGCTGGGCCGTCGCGAACCTCGCCGCGCGGCTCGCGCACGCTTCGTCGATCGCCCCGGAGCGCTGGGTCGGACGCATCGCGCCGCGCCCCTTCGTGATGGTCAACGCCGAACACGACGAACGCATCCCGCGCGCCTGCGTCGACGCGCTCTACGAGGCGGCCGGCGAGCCGCGCGAGTTGATCTGGGACCCGGGCGCGCACATCGACGTGGACCGCGAAGCGCGCTTGCGGGGATTGACGGAGCTGGTGCTCTCGCGCATCGAGCGCTGAGCCGCGCGGCGCGTCGTCCTCGCGGGCGACGCGTCGCGACAGCGGGTTCGCGCGTCAGCGGTCTTCGCCGTCGTGCGCCCGAATGCGCGCTTGGATGGACAGCGCGTGCGAGTTCCCGGGCTCGAGCTGGAGTGCGTCGCTCGCCTTCGCGGCGGCGCCGAAGTCGTCGCCGAGCTCGAACAAGAGATCGGCGTGCTCGAGTAGGCTCGCGACGGTGTGTTGCTTGCGCTTGACCTTCCAGTAGAGCGAGGAGGCCTCCATCGTCTTGCCCTCCCGCGCGAGCGCGCGGGCCTGTTCGAGGACGTCGGCGCGGGTGGGAGCGGCGTCGGCGGGAGAGGAAGTCGCGGCGGAGCGACGCGAGAACCAGCGGAAGAAAGCAGCCATGTGAGGTCGACCTTCGTGAAGCTGCGGGCATGGAAGGCCCGCGGTGGAACGGAGCGGGGAGGAGGGAGCGCGCGCGGTCCGCGAGCGCTCGAAGCGACCCGTGAGCTGCACGGGACGCGGCCCCCGAGCGCGGTCGCGACGGAGGCACGAGAGGGGCGCGCGACGGGCGTCCTCGGGACGCGGCAGCGCGCGAGCTCACCCGCTCGTCAGGTCCCCACGCCGTTCGCGTGGACGTGCCCGTTCAGGCGCAGGTAGGCGAGCGACGCCGGTCGCTCACCGGGCGCGAGCGCGCGCCGACACAGCGGAACGAGCGCTCGCTCGCGGATCCCCGGTCGCAGGCTGCCCGCGAGCGAGCCGTCCACGGGGCACGCCGCGTCGTCGTGGTCTTCGGCCCCCAGCGGTGCGTCCGAAGCGGGCTCCGCCGAGACGGCGAGTTCCTTCCAGCCGGCGTCCCGACCGACGCCCGTCCCGTCCAGCGGCCGCGCCGTGTGCGTCGTCCGTGCCTCGGCGACGCCGGCGCACGAAGCCGCCGCCCGGGGAGCGCTCAGCGCACCGAGGGCGACGAACAGGACGAGGAGTGCGCGCAGGGCGGCGGGGAACATGGCGGGATTCTGGACTCGACCCGGCGATTCTTTCAAGGGGGGGAGTCGCCGGGGTCGCCCGCTCGGAGCGCCGCGCCTACCTCGCCCGCAACCCCGACTTGTCCAAGCGGCACACCAGCCACAGTCCCCCGATCGACGCCGCCGGCACCATCACGATCGGGCCGATGACGGGGATCAGGAACACGAGGCTCGAGACCAGGCCGAAGGCGGTCATCGGCAGGGCGTTGCCGAAGACGAAGCGCAGGCGGTCGCGGAAGGACCACAGGCGGCGCGAGAAGGGGATGTCGAGCAGGGTGATCGCCGTCGAGAAGCCCGCGATCGCGAAGAAGAGGATCACGCCGAAGGGCGGGAAGAAGAACTTCAGCGGGAAGAAGAGCGCGAGGATCAGCAGGGCGAGCAGCGACGCCTTGATGCTGACCCACAGCGTCGCGCTCTCGACCTTGGCGACCCAGCGCAACCACACGCCGTACTCGCGCTCGCGCACGGCGGCGACGACGAAGGAGCCGGGCGCGAGCGCCAGCAGCACCCACGCGATCGGACCGGAGGTGAGCAGCCAGGCGAAGCCGAGGATCACCGTGGGGATGCCGGCGAAGACGGTCAGCTTCACGCAGCGCTCGACCGGCAGCTCCGTCGGGCGCTGGATGCGGTTGCGCGGGTTGTGGCCGAACCAACCTTCCTCGAGCTTGCCCTGGATCTCGTCGAGGAAGGGACCGGCGATCGCTTCGTAGGCGACCGAGAAGGTGTAGAGCGCGACGAGCGAGGAGGTGACGACCACCGCGACGAAGCCGACCGTGCGCGCGGTGAAGGTCGTGCCGCCCCACTCGAGCAGCGTGATCAGCGAGTCGGCCCACCAGCCGGCGTCGGTCGGCAGCTCCTGCTTGCTCGCCTCGATCCAGTGTTCGACCACGCCGTCGACCCAGCCCATGATCACGATGAAGAGGGCCAGGAAGACGAGGCTCGTCAGCACGACCGGCGGGATCAGCCAGCGCTTGATCCCGCGCGTCGTCATCAGCAGCCCGAAGCCTCGCGGCACGGCCAGGGCGCCGTCGAGCACGGCCCGGACGTTCCGCGAGTACGCCCTGCCCAGGCCCCTGCCGACGGGCGCGTGCCCGCAGTGCGGGCAGTCCTCGCCGGGGGCGTCGTAGCCGCAAAGGGCGCAGGGGACAGCGTTCATCGGTCGGCGGCCTGTCAGGAAGGGGCAGAGGAGGGGGCCATTCGGGGGAGGGCGAGGCTAGAATGCTCGATCATTCTCGACCCTTCGCGTCGATCCAAGCCCTTTCCGCCCCGCTCCCTCCCTTCGTCGGATTTCCGACGCCCTGTTTCATGGACCCCTACAAGCAGCTCGACTTCTTCGCCCTCGAGGATCAGTTCACCGAAGACGAACGCATGGTGCGCGACGCCGTGCGCACGTGGGTCTCCGAGCGCTTCCTGCCCCTCGTGCAAGCGCACTACGAGGCCGGCACCTTCCCGATGGAACTCGTGCCCGAGCTCGCCGAGCTGGGCGTCTTCGGCAGCAACCTGCCGGAGGAGTACGGCTGCGCCGGTCTGAACAACGTCTGCTACGGCATGATCTGCCGCGAGCTCGAGCGCGGCGACTCCGGCCTGCGCTCGTTCGTCAGCGTGCAAGGCAGCTTGGTCATGTGGCCGATCTACGCCTACGGCACCGAGGAACAGAAGCGCGAGTGGTTGCCCAAGCTGGCTTCCGGCCAGGCGATCGGTTGCTTCGGTCTGACCGAGCCCGACTTCGGCTCGAACCCCGGCGGCATGACGACGGTCGCGAAGAAGGACGGCGACGGATACGTCCTCAACGGCCGCAAGATGTGGATCACCAACGGCACGGTGTCCGACGTCGCGATCGTCTGGGCGAAGCTCGACGGTGAAGTGCGCGGCTTCGTCGTGCCGTGCGACCTTCCCGGCTTCAGCGCTCCGGAGCAGAAGCACAAGTTCTCGCTGCGCGCCTCGGTGACCTCGGAACTCGTGCTCGAGGACGTGCGCGTGCCCGCCTCGGCGATCTTCCCCGAGATCAAGGGCTTGCGCGGCCCGCTGCAGTGCCTGACGCAGGCGCGCTACGGCATCGCTTGGGGCGCGACGGGCGCCGCGGAAGCGTGCTTCTCGGAAGGCCTCGCCTACTCGAAGGAACGCGAGGTCTTCGGCAAGCCGCTCGCCGGCATGCAGCTCGCGCAGAAGAAGCTCGCCGACATGGCGACGCAGATCACGCTGGGCCAGCTGATGATGCTGCGCCTCGGCCGCCTCAAGGACGAGGGCACGATGACGCACAGCCAGGTCTCGATGGCGAAGCGCAACAACGTGCACATGGCGCTCGAGTGCGCGCGCACCGTGCGCGACATGCTCGGCGCGAACGGCATCAGCCTCGAGTTCCACACCGGCCGCCACATGTGCAACCTCGAGTCGGTGATCACCTACGAGGGCACGCACGACATCCACACGCTGGCGATCGGCCACGAGGTGTCGGGCATCCCGGCGTATCGTTAAGACGCCAGTACGGAACCAGGTATCAACCCGTACAGCAGGACCCGAGCGTGGAGCGAATTGACGCTCGACGCTCGGGTCCTGCTGTGCGGGTTGATACCTGGTTCCGTACTGGCGTCTATCGCGTTGCTTTCCTCGCCGAGAACTCCAGGGTCGCGCCGGCATTCGCCGCTTGGAACGCGGGCTCGAAGCGAAACGACTCACCTTTGATGACCAGTGAACTGATTCCGATCCAAGGATCAGCGGTGCCTCCCAAGACGACTTCGAGCGCGCCGTTCGCGTCCAGTTGCTGACTTACGGACCTCTCGAGTTCCAGTCCGCCGGATTCGTTGCGCATGATCATGACATTCACAACCGAGTCGATGGAATCGGTCGGAAGCCCAGTCAGTCGCACGTGGGCGGTGGGGCCGGCCCCAACGAGGACTCGTTGCCGTCGTCCTGCGATCTCGGGACCGAGTCGGATCTGCTCGATCCCCAATCCCTCCACGATGACTTGAAGTGGGTCGACATCCTGCGCCACCCAGCCCTGCCAAACGCCCCCCGATACTTCGATCCTGGGGCCGTCAGCCTGCGCGCTTCGCAGCTCGAAGCCTCGTACCGGCCTGCCTGTGACGCTGCTGTGAACCTCCAGAGCGAGATTGACCACATTCGGAGCATCCATGACATGGAACGCGTCCTTCGTCACCTCCACCCTCGTCATTGGCGTGCCATACAAGGAGCGCTCGTAAGCATCCGTTCCCAATTCCGTTGGGAGGCGGATCTCGATCTTGGCTTCACCGACTCGCAGTCCACGAATCACGACTTGACCATCGCCACCGGTCGTTCCCGCGATGGATGAGGCAACGCGTGGGACGATCCAGGCGCTTCCGGGTGGCACTGCGCTCTCATCCATCGGCTGCCATATGATCACGCGCATGCCGGAGAGTGGCTCGGCGTTCGAGTCTTGCACGAGCACTCGATTGGAAACGACCGGTCGCAGCGTGACGATCAACTCGCCCGTGCCCTCGAGTGAGGAGCCGGACTCGGATCGAACGAGAGTGAGCGTCGAAAATCCCTTCGCGTGTAGCTCAAACGAATCCAGGTCGGGCGTGATCGGGATCAACAGGCGTCCTGAATCATCGGCTTCGACCCGGCTACCGAGCCTCGTGTTCGCGCTGGCCTTCGAGACAGATCTCCCTGCTCGATCGATCACGCGTACGACGAGTTGTTCACCTGTCCGCCCTCCAAGTACTAGATCAACCAGTTCGACGTCCGGAGCGACGTGTTCGTCCACCAGGTTGCCGCATGCATCCGTTGCGACGACGCGGATGGCCGTGCCTGCGGGGACGGAGATCTCCCGGCTGTCTCCGTCCGCCAGGACGAGTGCGTGAGTGGGCAGCAGAGCCTCGACGCCTACCGCGTCGCTCGATCGTTCTTGTCGCAGGGCAACGCGAATCTCGCCAGCACATCGCAGATCCCCGCGGACTCGAAGGCTCAGTCTCTTGCGCGCGGGAAGCAACACCTCCTCGCCGATCAAGGCACCCAGTCGAATCAAGCACGGTTGAGTGGCCGGCGACTCTACGAGGATCGGTTCGTCCGAGAGCACCCACGAGGGAACGAGGACCTCCGAGCTTCCAGCTGCTGACGAAGCCAGTACGTATCCAGCGGGCGAGGAGAGCACGAGATTCGTCACCGGAGTGCGCTCCGGGCCCATGACGAACGTCAACGCGCGCGGCGGGGAGACGGGAGTCATCGCAACGTGGATGACGCCATCAGGCTTTCCGCACAGCGACAGCAGAACGCGCTCGTACTCGGGGTGTAGGCAAACAGCCATACCGTTCTCGCATGCGCAGTCTTCGATCAATGCCTCCCCGGCATCGTTGGAGCGAGCAAGGCAGCGTGCTTCAAGCTGTCCGTCAGACATCTCTCTGCGTGGGCGCCACGGAAACCACTGCACGCTCACTCCCTGCAGTGGCGCCCCTGATGGCGAAACGAAGCAGAACGACCTCCGACTCAGGCGTTGCACCCAGACTGTCTTGAACTGCAATCCCTCGATCTCGATCGGGGACTGGAGCGGCAGCCAGGTGCTCTCGAGGGACTCGACTTGCCAAGAACCCGCGGGTAGTGCGATTCGACCGTCCGCATCACTGCGCGCTTCGACCGGCGGAACCTCATGCCCCATGTTCGCCGCATGAATCAGCCAGGGCTCGTCGGCGACGGGCTCGCGCGTCGCGACAGAGAGGAATTGAAGCCCAGCTTCGGTCGCAGCGGGTTCTACGGTCGGCTCATGCGCGGCGTGTGCTGCCCTGTCCGACGAAACTGCCGACGACTGATGGTCAGCGGTCCTGTTGGCCGCGCCATCGACCGAGTTCGGAGCGCTCGACAGAGATTCAGGGAGCTGATCGCTCGACGACAACAGCCAGACGATGAATGCAATCGTGACTGAGACAAACGCTGCTCCAACTAGGAGCCCAGGACGCGCTGACGGTGTTCGGGGTTCATGCATGTTGGGCTCGCATACCTGTCTGCGCTCACGACGAGCCGACGGGCCGCTCGTCAGCATATCGACCGATAGTCATCCATTCTCGCGATTCCGGCCGGAGCATCGGTAGATCCCCGATGAGCGGCATGCTGTACCCGGTCAAGCTGCGAGCGAAGCCGAAGATTCTCGGCCTCGCTCGCTTCGCCTCACTGAACGCTCAAGATGATCGAGAGTGAGGTGTCGTGTCGCTCGATGCTAGTAGAGGACCTTGTAGTCCCCGGACGCTCCATCCGTGTTGTTCGCATCCGGGTCATTGGCGTCCGAGTCAAGGACCTTCAAGCTGCCGCCTTTGGGAACGCCGACATCAACCGACCGGTTCTTCTCCAGGTCAACGGAGTTCACCAACTCGTTCTTCTCGTTGAAGACTTGTACCTGCACCAAGCGGTCCGGGCCTTTGCTGCTTACCTGGTAGGTCTTCGCGCTGGTGATGTTGGACGCGATTGTCGTCGCGCCGCCGTCGGCGACCTGCCAGCTCCCGGGGCCAGAGGAGCTTGATTGCGGCGAGGCGAAGGTGGAGGTGGCGAGGAACAGTACGGTGGCGAAGAAGATCGAGGCGAGAACTAGGAGTCTAGACATCAGGCTGTCCTTCCAGGGAAGTTGAAAGTGAGTCAGTTCGCAGCCCCGACAAATCGGCTCGGGGCGCACGATCTACACGGTACCGGAATTGGGGGGGGGCAAGGCAAGGGCCGAATCGAGCACTTTTCGAATCACGAGGGCCACAACCCCGTACACGGTCGGCGGGTCCGGCCAGAGCGAGCTGTTCGCGGACGAGAAAACCGAACCGTTCATTGGTCCCGAGAATCGAGACGTGGGCGGGGGCGCCAGCACGCCTCCCGCGTGTGTCCCGTCCTTAGGACGTTGGCCTGATTCAGTTTGGCGTGGGCGCAACCGGCGCCGCGGAAGCGTGCTTCTCGGAAGGCCTCGCCTACTCGAAGGAACGCGAGGTCTTCGGCAAGCCGCTCGCCGGCATGCAGCTCGCGCAGAAGAAGCTCGCCGACATGGCGACGCAGATCACGCTGGGCCAGCTGATGATGCTGCGCCTCGGCCGCCTCAAGGACGAGGGCACGATGACGCACAGCCAGGTCTCGATGGCGAAGCGCAACAACGTGCACATGGCGCTCGAGTGCGCGCGCACCGTGCGCGACATGCTCGGCGCGAACGGCATCAGCCTCGAGTTCCACACCGGCCGCCACATGTGCAACCTCGAGTCGGTGATCACCTACGAGGGCACGCACGACATCCACACGCTGGCGATCGGCCACGAGGTGTCGGGGATTCCGGCGTACCGGTAGTACCGAACCAGGTATAAATCCTCATGAATCGGAGGCGCGAAAGCGCCTCCGATTCATGGGGGGGTGAGGATTTATACCTGGTTCGGTACTACCTACTCGGATTCTTCGAGAGGCGTGAGCGGCTCCCACTTGTTCTGGCGTGAGTAGTACCAGACCCTGCCTGTCCAGGTGTCGCACAGGTGAACCACTGGTGAGGTCGCCATTGTCGTCTCGACCTGATATCGGCCTCGTTCAGGGGCGCGACAAGCGGAGAGAACTCCAAGAAGCGCTGCGAGAGCGAGGACTTTCATGCCGTAACAGGGGCGACCTTGATGACCTTCCATGATCCTTCCTTCACCTTGCTGAAGCTCTTGGTGCCGGACACCGACAGATTGAACGTCTCCACATGGAGTTTGCCGTCGATGTCCTCGTATTGAACCGTGTATTGCTGAGTCTCCTGCGAGCTGTTCTTGACTTCTACGTCCATCGGCTTCTCCCTTGATTGGCCGAGCAGAATGGCAACTAAACCAGAAGCATGGGAGTAGGGGGGGCGGTGCAAGGGCTCAATCAGGCCCTTTCTGAAGCGGGAGCGTCACGGCTCTACCCAGGGCACGCGCCGTACTACTCCGCCGGCTGCTTCTGCAGCACCTGCCGGTACGCCGACTGCAGGTCGCTGATCAGCTTCGCGAGGTGTTCGTCCTCGTCCTCCTCGAGGTTGCCGCGCGTCTTGTCGCGGATCATCTCGAGGTCCTCGATCAGCATCTTCGCGTTCGGCAGGTTCATCGCCTTCGTGTTCGTCAGCGGGTTCTCGATGATCCCGAGCGACATCAGGCCCTGGTACGAGAGGCGCGTGATGAACAGGCGGAAGCTGCCCCCGGCAGCGGCAGGTCGGCGGCCGTGAGTTGGTCGTCGGTCACGCGATGCTCTCCTTCTTCGCCTTCGGCGCGCCGTTGCCCTGCGCGTGCGCGAGCGCGGCGGCCACGAAGCCGGCGAAGATCGGGTGCGGCTTGAGCGGCTTGCTCTTGAACTCGGGGTGGAACTGCACACCCATGAAGAAGGGGTGGTCCGGGATCTCGACGATCTCGACCAGGCCGCGGCCCTCGTTGTGACCAGAGAGACGCATCGCGGAGTTCTCGAAGGCCTCGTGGTAGTCGTCGTTGAACTCGAAGCGGTGGCGGTGGCGCTCGGAAATCTGCGTCTTGCCGTAGAGCTGGTGCGCCAGGCTGCCCTCGACCAGCGTGCAGTCGTACGCACCGAGGCGCATCGTGCCGCCCATGTCGTCGACGTTCTCCTGGTCGGGCATCAGCGCGATCACCGGGTGCGGCGTGTGCGGCGAGTGTTCCGCGGTGTGCGCGCCCTCGAAGCCGAGCACGTTGCGCGCGTACTCGATCACGGCGCACTGCATGCCGAGGCAGATGCCGAAGAAGGGGATGTTGTTCTCTCGCGCGTAGGTGATCGCGTCGATCTTGCCCTCGAGACCGCGCTCGCCGAAGCCGCCTGGCACCAGGATGCCGTCGGCGCCCTCGAGGATCTTCGTGCCCTTCACGTGCACGTCCTCGGCGCTGACCTTGCGCAGCACGACCTCACAGTTCGACGCGATGCCGCCGTGGTCGAGCGACTCGTAGATCGACTTGTACGCGTCGTGCAGCTGGATGTACTTGCCGACGACGGCGATCTCGCAGCGCTGCTTGGTCGTCCTGATGCGCTCGAGCATTTCCTTCCAGTCGGAGAGGTCCGTCGCGTTCGTGATGTCGAGGCCGAGGCGCGCCGCGATCAGCCGGTCGAGGCCCGCGTCGACGAGGTCGACGGGCAGCTCGTAGATCGAGAACTCGACGTCGCGTTCCTGGATCACGCACTCGGGGCGCACGTTGCAGAACAGGCTGATCTTCTGGCCCATCTCGCGCGTCATCGCGACTTCCGTGCGGCACACGAGGATGTCGGGTTGGATGCCGATCTCGCGCAGCTTGCCGACCGACTGCTGCGTCGGCTTCGTCTTCAGCTCGCCGGAAGCGCGCAGGTAGGGCAGCAGCGTCACGTGCACGAACAGGCAGTCGCCCTGCGGCGCCTCGAGCGCGAACTGACGCACCGCTTCGAGGAACGGCAGCGACTCGATGTCGCCGACCGTGCCGCCGATCTCGGTGATCGCCACGTCGACGTCGTCCGGCGCGCCGTCGTGGATCGCTTCCTTGATCGCGTCGGTGATGTGCGGGATGACTTGCACGGTGCGGCCGAGGTAGTCACCACGGCGTTCCTTCGCGATCACCGACGAGTAGATCTTGCCCGTCGTGTAGTTCGACGACTTGGTCAGCACGGCGTGCGTGTAACGCTCGTAGTGGCCGAGGTCGAGGTCCGTCTCCGCGCCGTCGTCGGTCACGTAGACCTCGCCGTGCTGGTACGGGCTCATCGTGCCCGGGTCGACGTTGATGTAGGGGTCGAGCTTCTGGAGCGAGACCTTCAAGCCGCGGCGCTCGAGGATCATGCCGAGGGCTGCGGAGGTCAGTCCCTTGCCGAGGCTCGAGACGACTCCACCGGTGACGAAGATGTGCTTGACCATCAGGATCGTGCGCTCTTTGGATCGGACGAGGGGGCGGTGCGGCGGACGAAGTCCGCGTACTCCTCCGCGGTGTCGATGCCGCGCGGTCGCCGCGACGCGGGCAGCACCCGCAGGCGACCGCCGGCCTCGAGCCAGCGGAGTTGTTCGAGGTTCTCGGCGCGCTCGAGCACGCCGTGCGGCAGGGCGCAGAAGCGCGCCAGCGCGTCGGGGCGGAAGGCGTACACGCCGATGTGGCGGCGCGCGAGCGTTTCGCCCGAGTCGCTGCGCGCGTGCGAGGTGTCGGGGATCGGCGCGCGCGAGAAGTAGAGCGCGTCGCCGTTCGAGCCGAGCACCAGCTTGACCACCGAGCGCGCGGCGAGCTCCGCCTCCGACTCGATCGGCGCCCAGAGGCTCGCCAGCTCGACGGCGTCGTCGGTGAAGCAGTCGACCAGGGCCGCCAGGTCCTCCGGCGCGATGTCGGGTTCGTCGCCCTGCACGTTCAGCACCACGTCGAAGCGCGCGCCGTCCTCGGCCCGCAGTCCTTCGACGCACTCGTGCACGCGGTCCGTGCCGCTCTGGTGGTCGGCGCGCGTCATGCGCGCTTCGACGCCGTGTTCGACCGCGGCGTCCAGGATCTCGCTGCTGTCCGTCGCGACGACGACGCGCGCAATGCGCGGACAGGCGGCGACGGCACGTGCGGTGTGCACGAAGAGCGGCGTGCCGGTCTCCGCGAGCATCATCTTGCGCGGGAGGCGAGTCGAGCCGATGCGGGCGGGGATGACGGCCGCGGCGGAGAGGCCGTGGTTCCCGCTGGCAGCATCCGACCCGACCGTGCGCATCAGCGGTTCTGCTTCCCCGAGTTGTTCTGGTGCAGCTTGTCGCGGTTGTCGTAGAAGAGGTCGGCCCCCGACGGGTTGCTGACGCGCTGCGCTCCGTAGACGAGGTTGTAGACGCTCATCAGCTGGATCAGGCTGTTCTGCATCACGAGCTTCTCGTCGTCGCTCGAGTTGTCGGTGATCGCCATGTACCGCACGCCTTGCGGGTCGTCGATCTCCAGACACTTGCTGTAGGCGTTGCTGCGCAGCGGCGCGAGTCCGCGCAGCGCGTACTTCTCGTAGCCCTGATCCTTGATGTACTCGATCGTCGTGGCGACGATCTCGTCCGACGCGATCTTGATGCCGGCGTCGTGGCGCTCTTCGAGTACTCCGTGACGCGGTCGGAGTGCGAGTCGTTCACCAGGCCGACGGTCAACCCGCTGCGATAGTCGATCAGCTTGATCGTCATCGGGATGCCGGTGATGTCCGACTTCGAGTACTCGCTCGTGCCGGTCGAGCCGCAGGCGGCGAGGAACAGACCGGCGAACAGCAGAATCAGGCTTCGCAACATGCCGTGCGGTGGGGACGGGGACGACGGAGGGGCGGTTCGGCTCGGCGCCCCGGCGCTTCCCACGCCGAAGGCCGACGTCCCTGGCGGGACTCGATGGCCAGCACGTGCACGCAGTGCGGCTCTTGATCGGACGAGCGCGGGCGCGCCCCGAACGATCTCTCCACCGCGTACCCGCCCAAGATACGGACCGTCCGCCCGGGGCTCAAGCCTCGCGGCGACTCCTCGCCGCGGAAGCGCTGCGACGACGCTGCGTGCGCGCGTCAGTCGGGGTCGGGGCTGCCGTCGTCGGGCCAGCGGTCGCTCGGCCGGATCGGCAGCAGGAAGGCGCCCGCCTTCAGCAGTCCGTCGCTCGTCAGCTCGCGTCCGTCCGCGGCGCGACCCTCCGTCGAGAGCAGCTCGCCGCCCGCGAAGTCGATCGGGCGTTCCGCGTCGGGCAGCGCCGGCTCGAGCACGGCGATCACGCGACCTTCGTCGTCGTAGCGCGCGAGCTTCAGCCAGAGCGTCGCGACGAGTTGTTCGCCTCGCCGCCACGCGCCGCCCATCGGCTGGAAGTCCACGGTGAAGGGGTCGCGCCCCGCCTGGACGAGGTAGCTCTCGCGCAGCAGCGTCCCGGGCCGCCACTCGGAGAACGGCAGCGCGCCGCGCGCCGGCTCGTGGTTGTTCTGCCAGGGGTGCAGGCCCCAGGCGTAGACGCCGCTCGGCGTCGTCAAGCGGTCGACGATCGTGTAGTCCCCCGAGACGCCGGTCGAGCTCGCCCAGTGGTAGGTGATCCAGCCGAATCCGTCGCCCTCCAGCGTCTCGTAGGTCCAGCCGAGGAAGCTGACGCGCTCGCCCGCGCCGGGCCCGCCGACGCGCACGAAGTCGGTGCGTTCCGGCGAGCGGCGGTCGAGGTCGCGGTCGTGCCGGTAGGCCTCGAACTCCTCGGTGCGCTGTTGCACCTCGAACAGCGAGCGCGGCACGCGCAGGGTGCCCTTCTTGCGCATCACGACGACCGGGCCGAGCTCCGGTTCCGTGTCGCGGTTCCAGAAGCACGCGACGACGTCGAAGTGCGCGTTGACGGCCTCGAGCAGGTCGCGCCCCTGGTCGAGGATCGGCGTGTGCAGGATGAACCAGTCGGCGGTGCCGAGCACGTCGAACATCTCGTCGCGCTCGTCCTGGTCGAGCGCGTCGCGCCAGACGTCGAGCGGGTAGGGGAGCTTCTTCAGCTTCACCTCGCGCGAGGTGCGTCCGAAGACGGCCCAGTGGTAGCTGGAGACGACGCGCGGTTCGTCGGGCACGTTGTAGCGGATCATGCGCGGACCGTCGCGCTCGACCTCGGCCTCGACGACGCGGTTGACGTAGTCCGCGGCTTGCCAGAAGACGCCGAACTGGCGCGTGTTGAGCGCGTTCAGCGTGCGCACGCCGAGCACCAGCGCGGCGATCAGCGCGAGCTGCATCGCGAAGCGCCGCGCGCCGCGCGCCTCGCCCGCGAGCGTCGTCCAGCCGAGCGCGCAGATCGGCGCGATCAGCGGCAGCAGCGGCAGCCACAGCCGGAACGACTTGCTGCCCTTGAAGCTCATCACCCAGACGTTCGCCGCGAAGGTCAGGATCAGGATCCACGCCGACCAGCTCGGCTTGAACAGCGCGCGGATCACGCCGACGACGCCGAGCGCGAGCACCGGCACGACGAGCATCCGCTGGATCTCGACCAGGTAGTAGAGCTTGCTCTGCAGCTGTCGCGGTCCGCCTTCCATGTCGGGCGTGATCACGTCGCCGCGGATCTCCTGCGCGCGCGCGTAGAACCACGCGGCGGTGTCCTTGAAGCCGAGGTCCCACATCTGCCGCGCGAGCACCGAGCCGACGTTCTCGATCAAGTAGTTCGAGAGGCTGACGCCCCAGGTGCCGTAGCTGATCTTGTCGAGTACGACTTGGAAGCCGAGCGCGAGCGTCAAGCCGCCGAGCACGCAGGCGGAGTGCTTCCACAAGCGGCGCCGATTGCGCAGCACGACGAGCCCGATCAAGGGCGCGACGACGACGAGGCTCTGGTACGCCATCAGCGCGGACGCGCCGAGCCACAGTCCGCCGAAGAGCGAGCGCTTCTTCGAGTCCGCGTCGAGCAGGACGTTCAGTCCCAGTGCCAGGAACAGGCCCGCCGCGATGCCCGAGAGCGGCGAGACGCTGTACTGCAGGAAGATCGGGTTGACGCCGACGAGGAAGCCCGCGACCCAGCCGGTGTCGCGTCCCCCGAGCCGCGTGCCGAGGCGGTGCACCGCGTGCACCAGCGCGAGGCCGAGCGTGAGCTGCAACAAGCGGCAGCACACCACGACCCAGCCGAAGTCCTGCGTGCCGAGCAGGCGCGCGAGGTAGAAGAAGGGCGCGAGCAGGGCCGAGAAACCGAACGAACGGCGCACCTCGGTGAACGCCATGTCGTCGCCGATCGCGAAGGAGTTCGCGCGCTCCATGTACTCGACGGAGTCGGCGATCTGGTAACCCTCGAGCTGCGACCAGGCGAAGAGCTGCAGCGCGAGCACGATCAGCAGCAGCCAGCGACTCCGCGTGTCGCGCACCCGCGGCAGGGGGTCCCCGCCCCGGCCGTCGCGGATCCCGTGCACGTCGTGGGAAGGGAGGGCGTGGGGGGCGGACATGGGCGCGGGCCATCCTGCGGCCTGCGGCGCCCCCGCGGAAGAGCGTGCGGCGCCCTTTCGGCGCGGCGCGGAGCTGTCCGCGCGGCCCCGCATGCGGTGTGCGGGGATCTCACGGCACATCATCTGGTGGAAAAGGGGGCCTCCGGCATTGACTCGCCCTGCCGCGAACCGGATAAGGGCCCTGGTCGAGGCCGCGCCGCAGGTCCTGCGGGTGCGTCCTAAGCCCTTGATTCGCAGTCTCTTGCACCGAACGAGCCGCCATGGGTCGCATCGAAAAAGTCATCGTCCTGAGCGTCCTCCTGGGCGTCGTCCTGATCCTCGCCGTGTCCCTGGACCAAGGCGGCTCCGAGGCGGGGGTCCCGGACGTGCCGCCGGCCGGCGGCGCCGAGCTCACCGCCCGCGGCATGGACAAGAGCCTCGAGGGCGTCGGACCGCGCCGTCCGGACATCGCCACGGAGCGCGGCCAGGGCGCCGACCCGGCCCGCGGCGTGGAGGTCCCCGAGGACCTGCAGCTCCCGCTCGACGCCGGCGCGCCGCTCGCGCACGGTTCCGAGGCCTCGGAAGTCGAGTCGCCCGAGACGCAGCCCGCGCAGCCGAACGCGCTGCTGAGCTCGACGATCGGCGAGAAGCCGAAGGCGACCGTCAAAGACGGAATCCCGCCCGGCTCGCCGCTGATCACCCTCGACGGTCTGCAGCGCACGAGCGACGACGGCCTGATGAGCTACCGATGGAAGTTCGGTGACAGCTTCGCCGCGCTCGCGGAGCGCTTCTACGGCCACGTCGACTACGTCACGCTGCTGCAGCGCTCCAACGAAGGGCACACCTACTTCGCCGAGGGCGACGAGATCCTGGTTCCGGTCTACGACCTCGTCCTGGTGAGCGACGACGCGGAGAACTCGGGCCGCACGACCGCCGAGCCCGTCGCCGCTGCAGGTCAGTACGTCGTGCGCGAAGGCGACAGCCTCTGGACGATCTCGAAGAAGACGCTCGGCAAGGGCTCGCGCTGGCAAGAGATCCACGCGCTGAACATGGACAAGCTGCCGCGCGCCGACGCGGTGCGCGTGGGCATGGTCCTGCGCATCCCGCAGGAGTAACGCGACTCCGCACTGCCTGCGGTCTTCTCGCTCGAGCGGCCGCCCGACGCACCACGCGCCGGGCGGCCGCTCGCGTTGGAGGGCTCGGCGCCGTCGCGCCGTTCAACCGCGCAAGTCGTACCGGTCGAGCTTCTTGTAGAGGTGACTGCGCTGCATGCCGAGCCGCTCCGCCGTGCGCTTCACGTTGCCCTCGTTCTCGTCGAGCTTGCGGCGGAAGAACAGCGCCTCGCTCGAGTCCTTGAACTGCTCGAAGGTCTCCGCGTGGAAGGGCTCCTCGCAGTTCGCCACGTTCGCGCCGCTCGGCGCCGAGATCGCGGGGCCGTTCGCCAGGATCTGCTCGAGCTCCTCGATGCCGATCTCCGGTCCGTCCGCGAAGACGTCCGCGCCCTCGATCAAGTTGCGCAGCTGGCGCACGTTGCCGGGGAAGTCGAACTTCGCGAGCCGTTCCAGCGCGGCGGCGCTCAGCGAGCGCGGGCGGCGACCGGTGCGGTCGGCGAGCTGCACAAGGAAGTGCTCCGCGAGCCGCGGCACGTCCTCGCGGCGCTCGCGCAGCGGCGGAACGCGCAAGGGCACGACGTTCAGGCGGTAGAACAGGTCGAGGCGGAAGGTCTTCTCCTCGACCGCCGCCGCCAGGTCCGCGTTCGTCGCCGCGATCACGCGGATGTCGACGCCGATCGTCTTGCTGTCGCCTACGCGCATCACCTCGTGCGTCTCGAGCGCGCGTAAGACCTTCGCCTGCGCGGCGAGCGGCATGTCGCCGATCTCGTCGAGGAACAGCGTGCCGCCGTGCGCCGCCTCGAAGTGTCCGATGCGACGGTCCACCGCGCCGGTGAAGCTGCCCTTCTCGTGACCGAAGAGCTCCGACTCGATCAACTCGTCGGGGATCGCGGCGCAGTTCACGGTCACGAACGGACCGCCGCGGCGCGGGCCGGCGAGGTGCAGGTTGCGCGCGACGACTTCCTTGCCGGAGCCGTTCTCGCCGGTGATCAGCACCGCCGCCTCCGACGCCGCGACGTGCGCGACCTGGTCGCGCAGGCGCTGCATCGCGGGGCTCTCGCCGATCAGCTCCCAGCGTCCGCCGAGCTGCCGCCGCAGCCCGGCGTTCTCCGCGATCAACTGCCGCTCGCGCAGCGCCGCGCGGATCGTCACGAGCACGCGGTTCTCCTCGAGCGGCTTCTCGAGGAAGTTCGCCGCGCCGCGCTGCATCGCGTCAACCGCCGTCGCCACGTCGGCGTGCCCGCTGATCATCACGACCGGCGGGGGCTCGGGGCGCTCGCGGATCGCGCCGAGCAGCTCGACGCCGTCGATCCCCGGCATCTTCACGTCGGTCAGCACCACGCCCGCCTCGCGTCCGGCGCCGCGCTCGCGCTCGAGCCGCGCCAGGGCTTCCTCGCCGCTGCGCGCCGTCCAGACCTCGTAGCCCTCGTAGGCGAGCAGCATCTCGAGGGCCGTGCGGATGTCGCCGTCGTCGTCGACGACCAGGATGACGGTGCGCTGTCTCGTGTCCTCGGCCATGGGCAGAGATTACGCTGCGGGCGTGGAAAGCCTGAGGCGCAAATTGGAGGCGGGGGAGGCGCTCGTCGCCGGCGTGCTGTCGGGGACATCGGCGGACGGCATCGACGTCGTGCTGGTGCGGCCGCGCGTGCGCGCGAGCGACGCGGACCGCGCCTCGCCGCGCTGCCGCAGCTCGCCTTCGAGACGCTGCCCTTCGACGCCGCGCTCGGCGCGCGCGTGCGTGCCGCGCTCGACGGCGCGCCGCTCGGACCGCGCGAGCTCGCGCTGCTCGACCGCGACCTCGGACTCGCCTTCGGCGCCGCGGCGCGCGCGGTCGCGGACCGCCACGGCGTCGCGCTCGACCTCGTCGCGAGCCACGGCCAGACCGTCTACCACCACGACGGCGCCGCCGCGGACGGCAAGGCGAGCCTGCAGCTCGGCGACGGCGACTTCTGCGCCGAGGCCGCCGGCTGCGCGACGGTCTCCGACTTCCGCCGCCGCGACCTGGCCGCGGGCGGCGAGGGCGCGCCGCTCAGCGCGCTCGTCGACGACCTCCTGCTCGCGGAGGAACCGCGCCCGCTGCTGCTCCTCAACCTCGGCGGCATGGCGAACCTCAGCTGGTACGGCCGCGCGGGCGAGTGCCTCGCCTTCGACACGGGTCCCGCCGGCAGCCTGCTCGACGGACTGACCCGGCGCCTCCTCGACCGGCCTTGCGACACCGACGGCGCGCTCGCGCTCGCCGGCACCGCGGACGAAGCGCTGGTCGCCGAGCTCTGCGCCCATCCTTTCCTCGCCGCGGCGCCGCCCAAGAGCACCGGCCGCGACACCTTCGGCGCGCGCTTCGTCGACGAGCTTCTCGAGCGCGGGTCCGGCCGCTCCCCCGAGGACTGGCTCGCCACCGCGACGCGCTTCGTCGGACGCTCGATCCGCCGCGCGCTCGACTTCCTGCCCGCACGGCCCGGCGAGCTGCTCGTCGCCGGCGGCGGCGTCCACAACCCGGCCTTGCTGGGGGAGATCGAGCGCGAGACCGGCCTGCACGCCGTCTCGAGCGCCGCCCGCGGCCTCGACCCCGACGCCCGCGAGGCGCTCGTCTTCGCCGGTCTCGGCGCGCGCGCGATCCTCGGCGAGCCGTCGACGCGCCCCGGCGTGACCGGCGCCGCGGCGGGTCGCATCCTGGGCAAGATCAGCCCGGGCGCTCGGTAGCCGGAGCGCGCGGCCGGGGGTAGGGGCGGCGTGCGCCGCGGGCGTGGTGGGACGGCCCGCAGGCCGCCTGCCCCGGTTCGGCGCTTGATCCCCTGCGCCCCCCCGCTATCATCCCGCGTCCCCGAGTGCCTCTTCCCCCGAGGCGCCGGTCCCCTCAGGAAGTCCGCGGAGTGCACCCCGGGCGTCCGACCCCTCATCCCCATCTCGCTCACAGGAAGCCCCGTCATGACCGGTCTGCGCCGCTCCCTCGGTCTCCTCGCCGCCGTCTCCGCGATCTCCCTCACCGCGCAGGCGGCCCCCTTCGTCGACGAGGTCACGGACCTCTTCAACGAAGGCGTCGACCTCCTCAAGCAGGGCCAGGAAGAAGCCGCGCTGGAGAAGTTCACCGCCGTCCTGGCGATGCAGCCCGACCACGAGGCCGCCTACGAGCTGTGGAAGGACACCGACGACGAGATCTGGGTCGACATGCTCGTCAAGGGCGGCCAGTACGAGCTCGTCGCGAAGCGCTTCCTCGACCTCGCCTCGGTCCGTCACGAAGAGCGCGCGGACGATCCCGACGCGATCCGTGACCTGATCCAGAAGCTCCAGAGCGATGACGTCCTCGAGCGTCGCCGCGCGCAGCGCGAGCTCGCCGCGAACCACGGCGAGTACGCGGTGCCGCACATGATCCACCACCTCGCGGACACCGTGAACGAAGACCGCCGCGTCGTCGTGATGCACGCGCTGACCGAGATGGACCGCAGCGTCGTGCTGCCGCTGCTGGCGGCCCTGCACACCGATGACGCCTACCTGCGCCGCAACATCTGTCTGGTGCTCGGCTACCTCGGCGACCCGCGCGCCGGCGCCGCGCTCGGCTTCCTCGCGACCCACGACGCCGACGAAGGCGTGCGCATGGCAGCCAAGGAAGGCGCCATGAAGGTCGGCGCCACCGGCGACGCCCTGCCGCTCTTCCTCGAGCTCGGCGCCGACTACCACCGCCGCGCCGCGAACGTCCTGAACCCCGGTGACTGGTCGCGCGTCGTCTGGTCCTGGAAGGACGGCGAGCTCGCGCAGTCGGAAGTCCCGCGCTACCTCTACGCCGACGAACTGGCGAAGCAGGCCTATCTGCACGCACTGATGGTCGACCCGACCAGCCTCGACGCGCGCGCCGGCCTCGCCCGCGCCTACGTCTCGCAGCTCGGTGAACTCGAGATGCGCGCCGCCGCCGGCGCCGACGTCGAAGGCTCCGACCGCCTCGCCGAGTCCGCCCTCGCGGTGAACTCCTCGGGCGTCGACGCGCTCGACCTCGCGCTGCAGTGGTCCGTCGCCGACCGCGACGCCTCGACCGCCGCGCAGCTGCTGCGCGCCCTCGGCCACCTCGCCGGCCGCCCGACGCCCGGCATGCAGGCCGCGCTCGCCCAGGGCGACGGCGCGATCCGCTCCGAGGCCGCCGTGGCCCTCGGCCAGCTCGCCTACGCGAACAACCAGGCCGCGAGCGGTGACACGGTCGCCGCCCTCGCCGAAGCCGCCGGCCGCGAGGTCGTCCGCATCGCGATGGTGATCGACTCCGACGCCGACCGCGCCGCCCAGATGGCCGGAGCGCTCGAAGGCGCCGGCTTCATGGCGATGCCGATGCAACGCGGCACCACCGCGCTGCACACCCTGCACCAAGTCCCCGGCATGGACGTGATCCTCGTCGCGGACAGCCTGGACGACCTGACCACCGCGCAGGTCGTCGACGACATCCGCCGCAGCGAACTGCTCGCCGCCACGCCGATCCTGCTGATGGGCAGCGAGGAAGCGGCGGAGGCCTACGGTGACACGATCACCGGCACGGTCGCGCTCGGCGACGTCGCCGCGGTCGAGGCGGCCGTCGAAGGCGGCATGAACGAGGACCGCGAGCGCGCCGACGCGCTCGCCGCCGACGCGGCCCGCGTGCTCGAGATGCTCTCGCGCGGCGCCGGCAAGACGGACCTCTCCGGCGTCGCCCCGACGCTGACCACCATGCTCTCCATGGAGCGCCCCGACGCCGTGACGATCCCCGCGATGGGCTGCCTCGGCGCGATCGCCGGAACCGACTCCGTCGGCACGCTGATGGGCATCCTCGGCTCGGCCGACCGTTCCGACGAGGCGCGCATCGCCGCCGCCGGCGCGATCGGTCAGATCGCGACCCGCTCCGGGATGACCGCCGACGGCGCGGCGCTCAACTCTCTGGTGGACGTCATGCAATCCGACGCTAGTCTGTCCGTCCGCAGCGCCGCCGCGGCCGCTGCGGGACGCATGCGACTCGACGCCGAGCAGCGCGCCCAGCTGGCCGCCGCGACGCGCGTGATGCTCAGCGAGTAGTCGCCCCCCGGCGCTCCACGCAGCGGCTCTCGCCGCGACAACTCGAGACCAAGGCCAGATTAGCTCAGCGGTAGAGCACTGCTTTCGTAAAGCAGGGGTCATCGGTTCAAATCCGATATCTGGCTCCAAACCTTCAGCGCGGCCGTCCCTCGATCGAGGGGCGGCCGCGCTGCTTCACGTCCGGATCGCATCGCGCGTTGGTCGCGCGGCGGGCGCCTCACTCCTCCGGCCGCAGCTGCGCCGCGAGCCACGCGCGCGTCGCGTGCCAGTGGGACTCGAGCGTGCGCAGGGGGATGCCGAGGACGTGCGCGCACTCGCGGTTCGTCAGGCCGCCGAAGAAGCGCAGCTCGACGAGGCGGGCGGACTCGGGCGAGCGGGCGTGCAGCTGTTCCATGATCTCCTCGAAGGCGATCACGTCGATCGTGCGGCCCGGCCGCGCCTCGAGGCGGTCCATGTATCCGTCGAGCGCGAGGCGCGTCGCGGAGCCGTCGCGCTTGTCGGCCGGCTCGCGGCGCGCGTGGTCGACGAGGACGCGGCGCATCGCCTTCGAGGCGACGGCCAGGAAGTGCTCGCGGTCGGTGTACTCGTAGGCCGCGATACGAACGTAGACCTCGTGGACCAGCGCGGCTGGTTGCAGCGTGTGATCGGACGGTTGGCCGGCCATCTTCTGCTGCGCCCTGCGATGGAGTTCCTGATAGAGCGCGACGAACAGGGCGTCGGCCTTCTCAGGACCATCGGTACCGGCGATGCGAGCGAGCTCTACGAGGCGGGAATCCTCGTCTTCCAGGGAGCATCTCGGCCCCTTCGTACCGCTCTCGAAGCGGCGAAGCGAGCGAGAAGCGCGGCTTTCGGACGATCGGGGATGCGCGCGAGCCACGTGAGGGCGAGGATGGGGCCGGAGCACCCTTCATGATCCTCGAACAGCACTACCTCGGCTGCCTCGCGCAGGCCTCCTACTTCCTCTGCGACCCGGCGAGCGGCAAGGCCGTGGTCGTCGACCCGCGGCGCGACGTCGACCTCTATCTGGAACGCGCGGCCCACCACCGCGTCGAGATCGCGCTCGTGGTCCTGACGCACTTCCACGCCGACTTCGTCGCGGGTCACATCGAGCTGCGCGAGCGCACCGGCGCGCGCATCGCGCTCGGACCGGGCGCGCAGGCGGACTTCGACTTCGACGAGCTGCGGGACGGCCAGCGGCTCGACTTCGGCGCGCTGCGTCTCGAAGTGCGCTCGACGCCGGGGCACACGCCGGAAAGCGTCTGCCTCGTCGTCTACGACCTCGACGAGTCGGCGGAGGAGCCGCAAGGCGTGCTGACGGGCGACACGCTGTTCATCGGCGACGTCGGCCGCCCCGACCTGATGTCGTCGGTCGGCTACACGCGCGAAGCGCTCGCGGAGATGCTCTACGACTCGCTGCAGCGCTCGATCCTCACGCTGCCCGACGCGACGAAGGTCTATCCCGGTCACGGCGCGGGCTCGGCGTGCGGCAAGGCGCTCTCGAACGAGACCGTCTCGACGATCGGCGAGCAGCGCGCGCTCAACTACGCGCTGCAGCCGATGAGCAAGGCGGACTTCGTGCGCGAGGTGACGACGGGGCTGCGCGACGCGCCGGCCTACTTCGCGCACGACGCGCAGCGCAACCGCGAAGAGCGTCCGACCCTCGACGCGATGCTCGCGCGCAGCTTGCGGCCGCTGAGCCTCGAACAGGCGCTCGAGCTCGCGCGCGAGCAGGGCGCGCAGATGCTCGACACGCGCGACCTCGAGGAGTACGCCTCCGCGCACCTCGCCGGCGCGATCTACGTCGGCCTGTGCGGCAAGTACGCGAGCTGGGCGGGCACGCTGCTCGACCCCGAGCGCCCGATCGTGATCCTCGCCGGTCCCGGACGCGAACACGAGAGCGCGATGCGCCTCGGCCGCATCGGCTTCGACGAGGTCGCGGGCTACGTCGAGGACTACGCCGACGCGCTGGCGTCGCACCCGGACCTCGCGCGCCGCACGACGCGCGTCGACAGCGAAGAACTGCTCGCGCGCCAGCGCGTGGGCGAGACGCTGCCGATCGTCGACGTGCGCGCCTGCGGCGAGTGGGACGCGGGTCACCTGCCCGGCGCGATGCACATCGCGCTCGACGAGCTGCCGAAGCGCCTCGCCGAGCTCCCTGCGGGTCCCTACGTGCTGCAGTGCGCGGGCGGCTACCGCTCGCTGATCGCCGCCAGCCTGATCGAGGCCGCGGGCGCGGAGCAACTCGTCGACCTGCGCGGCGGCATCGAAGCGTGGCGCAAGAGCGGCGGGCCGATCGAGCGACCGGTCAACGCCTGAGCGCGCTCACGCTTCCTCGAGCTCGATCCACTTCTGCACGACGACCGGCCGGTAGGCTTCGAAGGCGGCCAGCAGGCGCGCCGGGTCTTCCTCGCGCAGCAGCATCGCCGCGTTCTGCGCGTGGAAGAAGCCTTCCGCGACGCTGTGCTCGATGAAGTGCACGAGGCCCGCGTAGTAGCCCTCGACGTCGAGCAGTCCGATCGGCTTCGCGTGGATGCCGAGCACGGACCAGGTCAGGATCTCGAAGGTCTCCTCGAAGGTGCCGACGCCGCCGGGCAGCGCGATGAAGGCGTCGGAGAGCTCGGCCATCAGCGCCTTGCGCTCGTGCATCGACGCGACGACGTGCAGCTCGTCGAGCCCCTCGTGCGCGACCTCCTTCGCCTTGAGGCCCTCGGGGATCACGCCGATCGCCTTGCCGCCGGCGGCCATCGTCGCGTCGGCGACGGCGCCCATCAGGCCGATGCGCGCGCCGCCGTAGACCAGCTCGATCCCGCGCGCGGCGAGCAGTTCCCCGAGCGCGACCGCGGCGGCGCGGTAGGCGGGACGGACGCCGGGGTTCGACCCGGTGAAGACGCAGATCCTTCGCATGAGGCGGAGGAGTGTAGCGCCGACGCGCTTCCCGCGCGCAGATGCCTTGACGACTCGTTGACAGTCGCCCGTGCCGTGCGCGTAGGCTGGGACCGATGGAGAGCCGATCCGGGTCGCGGGGGGAGGGCGGTGCCGCGCGGCGCGAGCTCTTCGTCGGCGGGCTCGGCGTCGCGCTCGCTCTCCTGCTCGGCGCCTTCGCCTTCGGACCCTGGGGCGACGCGGGGCGGCGCGCGCCGAAGCGCAGCGGGCCTTCGACCGCGTGGCGAAGAGTCGCGTGAGCGCGGCTTGGACCGAGCTGCTCGAGGAGGGCGAGCTGATCGCGCCGGTCGGCGACCGCTACGCGTGGAACTCGGACGAGGCCGCGCGGCCGACGCGCCGCGCCGCGGTCTCCGTCGAAGCCGCAGCCGCCGGAGGTTCGCGACGCTTCGCCACGCGGCTCGCGGCCGCGGAAGTGCTCGAGATCTACGACACGGACACCGGCGCGGCGCTCGAACAGCTGCTGAGCGCGCTGCAGGACGCGGAACTCTCCGCCGGCCAACGCGCCATCGCGCGGCTGCGCGCGATCCAGCTCGCCGGCAAGGACGGACGCACGGACGTCGTGCGCGAGCAGTGGTCGCTCGCGTCCGCGGAGTTGAGCGGCGCCGAGACGGAGAGCGGACTGCCCGTGCTGCTCGCGTGCGGACTCGCCGCGGGGCGCGCGTTGCCGCAGGAAGACCGCTGCGCGATCGCGACGCGCCTCTCCGCGGCGTGGGGCGCGGGAGAGCTGGCGCTCGAGGGCGAGGAACCGCTCGTCGCCGTGCTCGGCGGAACGGCGCCGCCGGTCGTCTCGGAGAACGCGCGGCTCGGAGCGCTCGCGCGGCGCGTCGAGGAACTCGGTGCAGAGGCGAACTGCGTCGACGAGTCGTTCGCGCGCCGGCGCTCCGCGTGGATCGCCGCGGGCCTGCGCGAAGTCGTCGGTCCGCTGCCCGAACCGCTCGCCGTCGGACGCTGGGAGATCCACGCGACGCCCGCCGGTCCCTTCGCGGTGCGCGGTGCCGCGGACGGAGCGCGCACCGGCAGCTTCGTCGATCCCGCGGGCCTCGGCAACGCGCTCGCCGAGCGCTTGCGGCGCGACGCTCCCGAGTCGGCGCACGGCGAGTGGGTCGTCGAAGTCGCGCCCGGCAGCCTGGCGCTCGCCGACTCCTTCCTCGGCGGCTGGTTGCGCGTGCGGCTCGACCTCTCGAACGGCGCGCTGCCGCCGGAAGTGCGCGCGGCCGGTCGCTTCGCGTCGATCCTGCGCTGGAGCATGCTCGCCGCCGCTGCCAGCATCCTGCTCGCGAGCTTCGCGATCGTGCGCGCGCTCGCGCGGGAACGCCGCCTCGCCGAGCTGAAGTCGACCTTCATCGCGAACGTCAGCCACGAGCTGCGCACGCCGCTCGCGTCGATCCTGCTGATGGCGGAGAACCTCGAGGAAGGGCGCGTCAGCGATCCGGCGTCGCAAGGGCGCTACCACGCGAACATCCGACGCGAGGCGCAGCGCTTGCGGCGGCTCGTCAGCGACGTGCTCGACTTCTCGCGGCTCGAGCGCGGCGCCGGTCCGCGGCTCGAGCGCGAGGAACTCGACCTGGGTGCGTGGGGGACGAGCGTCGCGGACGAAGCGCTCGACCGCGGCGCGCGCGACGGCGTCGCGCTCGGCGTCGACGTCGCGGCGCTCCACGGCGAGCACGGCCGGATCGACGGCGACGCGCTGCGCCGCGTGGTGATCAACCTCGTCGACAACGCGCTGAAGTACGGCGGCGGCGAGGTGCGCTTCGCGGCGCGCGTCGCGGACGGCGAGCTCGAGCTGGTCGTCGAGGACCGCGGCCCCGGCATCCCGCCGGCGGAGCGCGAAGCGGTCTTCGATCCCTTCCGCCGCCTCGACGACGGAGAGGGACCGGCGGGAACGGGGCTCGGACTCGCGATCGTGCGCGCGCTCGTGGAGGCGCACGGCGGGCGAGTTTCGATCGGAAGCGGGGAAGACGGACGCGGTGCGCGCTTCGAAGCGCGCGTGCCGCTCGAAGCCGAACAAGTGGAGGAAGGAACGGCATGAGCGCCGGACGCATCCTGGTCGTCGAGGACGAAGAACCGCTGCGCATGGCGCTCTGCGACGCGCTGCGCGCCGAGGGTTTCGACGTGCTCGAAGCCGCCGACGGCGTCGCCGGGCGCGACGCGGCGCTGCGCGAGGATCCGGACCTCGTGCTGCTGGACCTGATGCTGCCGAAGCTGGACGGCTTCGGCGTGCTCAGCGCGCTGCGCGCCGATCGCCTCTCCGCGCCGGTCGTGATCCTCTCCGCGCGCGGCGAGGAGTGGGACCGCATCCAGGGCTTCGAGGTCGGCGCGGACGACTACGTCGTGAAGCCCTTCTCGATGCGCGAGCTGTTGCTGCGCGTGCGCGCCCTGCTCGCGCGCGAGTCGGGCGGCGCGCCGGGCATCGCGGGCGAACGGCGCTCGGCGCGCTTCGGCGAGGTCGTCGTCGACTTCGCGGGCTACTCGCTGACCTTCCGCGGTGAGCGCCGCGGCCTCTCGCGCAAGGAACTCGACCTCCTGCGCTTCTTCCTCGAGCACGAGGGCGAAGTGCTCGAGCGCGACCGCATCCTCGACGGCGTCTGGGGCCGCGACGAGTTCCCCTCGACGCGCACCGTGGACATGCACGTGCTCAAGCTGCGGCGCAAGCTGGAGGCCGATCCCGAGCGCCCCGCGCACCTCCAGACGGTCCACGGCGTCGGCTACAAGTTCCTGCAGAAACCCGACTTGGGCGCGCGTTGACGACCCGTTGACGGACGCGCGACGAGCGCGCGACAAGCTGACCGTCGGTTCGTCGTCCACTGGCCTCGGACGAACGAAACGGGAGCGAGCGCTCCCAGGACCCGAGGGGGAAGCAGATGGGAAATCCGATGTTCAGGAACTGGCTGTGGATCGCGCTCTTGCTGGCGATCTTGTTCGGGGGGCGCGCGGAGGCGTGGCAGGGCGGCGAGGAGCGGGTGGTCGAGGAGGCTGCCGAGCAGACGACTCCCTGCGTCTACGTCGGTCCGCGTCCTGCGCTGGACAGCAAGGCACCCGGCGAGGTCTATCGCGTGCAACTCGCCGAGCTCGACCTGCTCGTCACGGTCGACCGCGACTTCGCCGAGGCCGAGCGACGCTTGAGCGTGCTGCGGCTGCGCGCGATGGGGCCGCCGGCCTTCGAGGGGCAGCGCGAGGTCGTCGTGCTCGCGACGGAGCGCCTGGCCGAGGTGCAGCTCGCGCAGCGCGCGCCTGACCGCGCGCTCGCGACGGCCGGGGGACTGTTGACGCCGCGCTCGACCTCCTCGCTCGAAGCGGACGAGTGGTACGCGCCGGCGAAGAAGGAGTGGATCGAGCTGGAGCGCGAGTGGCTCGCCGATGCGCGCCTCGTCAGCATGCGCAAACTCGCGCAGGCGGAGCTGGACCGACGCAAGCGCGCGCCCGAGCTCGCGGCGACGAGCGTGCCCTCGGACGTGACCGAGGAGATCTGGCGCGACATCCAAGAGGGCGACGGCGGGCTCGTGCGCGCGATGGGGACGGCCGCGGTGCCGGCGCTCGAGCAGCTGGTTCTGCAGTCGGTCGACGGCGTGCAAGCGAGCGCGGTCGCCGATCCGCAGCGCGATCCGCTGACCTGGTTGATGGAGGTCGCGCCGAAGCGCGCGCTCGCGCTGATGGCGGGGCAGGTCGACGTGCCGTCCGTCGTCTGGCGCAAGCGGGTGTTGCGGGCCATGAACCAAGAGGCGGCGAGCTGGAGCGAGAACAAGCAGTACGACGCCCGCAAGCAAGCGGCGCTGCCGTACCTGCAGAACGCGGACTGGCAGTCGATCCTCGACGCTTACGTCTCCGACGTGACGCTCTGGGAGGACACGCGCGACTTGCTGGGTTGGAACGCCGAGTTCGTCGCCTGGACGCCGGCGCAGGAGCGCGTCGTGCGCGGGCTCTTGCTCGACGGGCGCGACGAGCACTTCGCGCTGATCACGCCGGCCGAGGACGGGCCCTTCCGTTGGTTCCGCTCCGACGGAGAGCGCCAGCTGATCCGGGAGGCGCTCGTGGACCCGCGTGCCGAAGTGCGCGCCTTCGCCGCGACGAACGCGCGGATGGCGGTGGACTTCGTCGGAGCCGTGGATCAAGAGGACGCGCTGGTCCGCCGGTACTTCGCGGCGCGCAGCGAGGAGCTGCATCGGCGGCATGAGTTGCAGGACCTCGCTCCCGAGGAACGCACCGCGTGGATCGCCGTGATGGTCAAGGTGATGTCGGATCCCGACGTCGAAGTCCGGCGCCAGCTCGCCAAGGTCCTCTGCAGTCCGCAGCTGCGCGAATTCGTCTCGCCCGCGCAGCTGAGCGTGGTCGTCGGCGACGAGGACGAAGTCGTCCGCAAGACGCTCTTCGATCGCTTCGACATCGGCAACCAGGATCGCCGTCCACTGGACGAGGGGGAGTACGCGCTGCTGCGCGCGCTGCTCGACGATCCGGTGGCGGACGTGCGCTTCGAGGCCGTGCGCATGGAGTCCGCGAGCGGGAAGCCGACGCGGCTCACTGCGGAGGAACTCGCCGCGCTGGCGCGGGACTCTTCACCAAAGGTGCGCGGCGCCCTCGCGTGGCTCGAGGTGGCGGACGATGCCGCGCGCGTCTCGCTCTACGCGACGCTCGCCGCCGATGCGGACAAGGAGGTCGTGCAGGCGGTGGACTCGAAGGTCCAGTTCCTCTTGCGCGAGGACAAGAGCCGGCTGCTCGCGCTGCTGCCGTACTTCGAGGCACGCGTGGGCAACCAGCAGCAGCCGGCGTTCACCGGGTCACCCGTGCCGAACGGGCCGATGTTCGAGTTCATGCAGACGGTGCCCGGTCTCGCGATCGCCGCGCGATACGCGACGGCGCAACATGACGTGCGGGCCGTGAGTTCGATCGCTTGGTCGATCGCCAACCGGTTGCGCTTGTCGGACGACCCCGCGGAGCTGGTGTGGCCCGCGGACGAACTCGCGTACGTCCTGAAGACGAGCGCGGCGATCCCCGGCCAGCCCGACGCGACCGGTGCCGCGTCGGTCGAGAACTTCCAGCTCGGCCCGCTGATGATGAAGTTCGTGGAGTGTGACGAACCCGCGCTGGAGGCGGCGATGCTCTCGCTCTCGCGGGATCGAGGCGCTCATCGCGTCGTCCGGACCTACGCCTTCGCCTGGCGCATGCAACACCGGGCCGAGTCGGCGTCGGACGAGTTGATCGCGTTCCTGAGCGAACCGATCTGGGACGACGTGACCTTGAAGGAGCACGGATTGCGCGACGCGCTCCGACGGCTCTCCTACGGGATCGACCGCGAACACCGCAACGCCGTGGACTTGCGCATCGTGCAGACGCCGGAGATCCCGCGCTTGATCGCGTCTGAAGTCGCCGACGAGTACCTCCCCGACGAACCGGGCGGCGTCGACGTCTCCCGCGCGATGATCGCGAACTGGTTGACGCTGGACGCCTCGTACTCGCCCGCCGGCAACGCCCTGCGCCACATCGGACCGATCCCCGGCGAAGTCGAGCCGGCGCTGCTGCGGCACGCGCTGAAGGAGACGAACCTGCGCGACGTGGCGCTCGGCGTGCTCGCGAAGCTCAAGGACCCGCAGTACCTGCCCGACCTGCGCGACTGCTTGAATCCGACCTGGATCGGCTACAAGGAGACGCGCCAGGCCTTCGCGAAGGACGCCGCCTTCACGATCAGCCAGTACATGACCGACGAAGGCGGCCGAGGTGCTGCTCGAGGGCGTGGGCATCGCGGAGAACGAGGACGTGCGCCAAGCGTGCTTCGACGCGCTCGAGCGCATCCGCCTCTACCAGGAAGCGCGCGAGCGGCTCGGACGCCACAGCTCGGGCGCGGAGAAGCGCGAGCAAGCCGTGCAGGACCTCGTCGCGATGCTCGGCGACGAGGACGTGACGACCGTCGTCGCTTCGATCCGCGGCCTCGCCGCGCTCGGCGCGGTGGACGAGATCCCGACGCTGATCCGCTTGATGAAGCACGCGAACCAAGAGGTGCGGGCCGCCGCGCGGGAAGCGGTCGACCGACTCACCGAACCGATCCCCGAAGAGCCGGGCAGCGGGCCGAAAGACGACCGCTGACCGCACGCGGCGCGAAGCCGCGGACTCCTGAAGGCCGGCTCCTCGAGGGGGGGAGCCGGCCGCTTCGTGTGTGGGTTTCGCTGCGGAACTCGCTCGAGGCTAGCCTGTTGGTGCGGCTCTCGGCGTTCGTCCTCCACCGACTCGGCGCAGCTCCATGCGACAACTCTCGATCTTCGCGGTCCTCATCGCGATCGCCTTCGCACTCGCGTTCGCGTTCCTCCACGACGCTGAGGACCGTGATGCGGTGCTCGAAGCCGGGTCGCCTCCGCTGCCGGAGAGCGAGCTCGAAGCGCCGCAGCCCGCGTCGAGCGACGAAGAGGTCGACGAGCTCGAGTCGGTCGCGTCGCGGGACGCGGGCGACGAGCGGACATCCGTGGAACAGCCGGGGATCGGCGATGGAGTTCCGCGCGCACGCGTCCATGGCGTAGTCGTCGACTCGGACGACGAGCCCGTCGTGGGCTTGGAGGTGCTTCTATCGAGCAACTCGAAGGTGTGGCGAACAGGGGTCGAGGTCCCGCTCCTCGATTCCTGGTACGGGAAGTACCCGGGTTGGTGGGCGGCGACCGACCAGCGCGGTGAGTTCGCGTTCGAGGTCCCGGTCCCGACGAGCGACTGGGTCATGATCCATGCGAACAGCGAACCGAGGCTCGGCATCATCGGACGGGACTTCGGCCCGGCCGGTGGTCGCAACCAGCCGCGCTTGGTGGAAGGCGACAACGACCTCGGCACTTTCGTCGCGCCGCACGCCGGTGTGCTCGAAGGTCGCGTGACCGACTTCGCCGGCCGGCCGATCGAGGGCGCCGAAGTCGTGCTGGAAGGGTCGTTCCCCGGTGGCTACTCGGTCACGACGCGCACGGACGCCGCCGGACGCTATGCACTCGGTCACTTGCCCGCCGGTCCCGCACTCGTCGCCGCGAAGGCCAAGGGCTTCCTGACGCAGGCCGTCGCCGCGGTCGACGAAGTGCGCGTGCGCGAATCGATCGTCGGCCCCGACTTCGTCCTCGAAGAGGCGCCGTCGATCTCGGGAGTCGTCGTCGACGAGTCGGGCGCCGGGCTCCCCGAGGTGTGGGTCTACGGCTGGCCGGTCGGCTTCGGTCAGGGTGCCGGAGCGTGGACCGACGGAAGCGGCGCGTTCCGGATCGATCTGCCGCAGGACGAGCCCTACGCGCTCGAGGTCAACCGCGACCCCCACTTCGAAGCGTGGGGCGGGCACTTCGATGCCACGGCGATCTTCGAGCCCGGGACCGAGGACGTGCGCATCGTCCTGAAGCGTGCGACGCGCCTGACCCTGCTCGTGCTCGACAGCGTGACGAATCGACCGATCACGCGCTTCGCCGCGCGTGCCGGCGACTACGACGTGAAACTGGCGGACCACGCCGAGGGTCGCGTCGAGGTCCTCGCGACGCCGGCTCCCGGGCGCGTCGTTACGGTGAGTGCGCCGGGCTACGTGCGCACGGAACAACCGCTCGACGTCGACGAAGGCAGCGACGATCTGCTGACGGTACGGCTGGAACCGGGCGCGCGTCTCGCGGGGCGCGCGACGTCGGGAGCCGCGCCCCTGGCCGGCGTGAGCGTGACGGTGGGGCCGCGGCGCATCCCCAACGAAGTCGGCGGCGTCGTCGACGAAGAGGACTTCTGGGGAGGATCCTGGCACTACGACGTCGACAGCGCGGCGGCCCACGAGCGCAAGACGACTTCGGATGCCGACGGACGCTTCGAGCTGGACGACCTCGCGCCGGGCACCTATCGCGTCACGCTGAGCTCGCCGTCGACCGCGCCCGAGCGGATCGAGTCGATCGCCGTCGAAGCGCGGAGCGTGAACGAGCTCGGTGACATCGCGCTCGATCCGGGAGCGAGCTTGCGCTGTACGGTGCTGCTTCCGGGCGGCGAGTCGCCGATCGGACTCGAGTACGTCGCGAGCGATGGGTTCGGCGGCAGCGGAAAGATCGAGCGCAGCGACGGCAGCTTCGATGTCACGGGACTGGCGGCGGGCGAGATCTCGATCGTCTTGTTCCCCGACGGGCGGCGCGTGCTCGAGTTCGTGGAGCGCAAGTTCACGCTCGCGGCGGGGGAGCAGCGCGTCGAGTCGATCGACCTCGGTGGCGATCTGCCGGCCGAGGTTCGCGTGGCTGTCCGGTACGCGGGCGAGCCGCTCCCCGGGATGCGCGTCCAGCTGCAGCCGATCGACGCCGACGGCAAGGACTCGCGCGAACAGAGCCGGACCGATCTAGGGTCGACCGACGCCGGTGGGGTCGCAGCCGGTCGCGCTCCGGCCGGACGTCGGGTCTGCGCGGTCGTTTCGAGCGGCGACTTCGTCTTCGGACGAAGTGCGGGCATCGAGCTCTTGCCGGGCGACCGGCACGAGCTGGTCGTCGAGGTGCAGATGGGGACCCTGGTCCTCGAGTTCGTTCCGGCGCCGGAGCTGCCCGAGGTCGCGGAGTACTTCCTCTTCGTTCGTCCGCTCGACGAGGAGCGCGCGCGGCAGGAGGGCCAGGCGTTGATCCGGGGCGGAACCCCGAAGTCGCGCATGGGCGCCTTCGGACCCGCCTGGCGGTCGAGTCGACTCGAGATCGGAACGCTCCCGGTCGGTCGCTACGCGATGCACTGGCGGTGCTCGCAGGAGGGCGACGATCCGATTCGACCCGCGGACTTCTTGCCCGAGTTCGACGCCGAGTTCGAGATCGAGGCCGGCAACGAGTGCGTCGTTCGCGTCCCCAGCGAGTGACGAGCGAACGAATACCGCCGACCGCGCCGCCTGGGGTTCACTGCCAGTCGACCGACAACCCGCTCGTGAAGTTCGATCCGGTCCCGCAAGGCGAGAGCTGCGGGTCGCGGTACCAGAACTGGTAGACGCGCGCGTCACCGACCGAGACGGCGCCTTCGGTCACGATCGAGGACGCGCTCGCGCCGGCGCCGGTCGCGTCGGTGAAGATCGTCTCGAGACGTTCCGTCGGGTTGCCCGTGCAGAGGATGCCGTCGCGGAAGGGCGTGACGACCTGCGTCGCGCCTTGGATCAGCACGCCGGGTTGGTTCGGACGAGCGCCGCTCACGAAGAACTGCAGGTCGTCCGTGGCGACGTGCGTCGTGCCGTCGGCGGAGAGCACCGCGCCGTGCCCCTGACTGTTCGCACAACCTTCGAGCGCACCGGGCGCCGAGTCGTTCGAGCAGGGACAAGGCGCGAGACTGCCGTCGCCGAGGCAGATCGGCGTGCCGACCGTGTCGCAGGCCTCGAGGATGCCGAAGCGCTGCGCCGCGACGCCGCCCAGCGCGTCGAAGTCGCCGCCGACCGTCAGCACGCGACCGCCGAGCTGCGGCAGGTCGACCGCTTCGAGTGCGCGGATGCGCGGCGTGACGCCGAAGACGTCGAGCCCGGTCGTGTCCCAGCTCGAGCCGTTCCAGCGCGCGAGCCCGTTCGCGGGCATCCCGCCGACCGATTCGAATCGACCGCCGACGTACAGCACCGGCCCGTCGCCGCGTCCGTCGTCGAAGACCGCCAGCGCGCTGACTTCCAGGTTCTCGCCGCTGATTCCGCCGCCGACGATCCGCCACGTCGCGCCGTTCCAGCGCGCGAGGCCGTTCATCGGCGTCCCGCCGGACTGCGTGAAGGTGCCGCCGGCGTAGAGCTTCGGGCCGCTGCCGTCGTCCCAGATCGCGAGTGCCTGCACTTCTCCTTGGAAGGTCGTCGGGCCGCCGAGTCCGCTGCCGACAGCGCTCCACGTCGATCCGTCGAAGCGCACGATGTTCGTGACGGGAAGACCTTGCCAGGTGTTGATGTGACCCGCGACGTAGAGCTGCTCGCCCGAGCCGTCGTCGAAGCTCGCGATCGCGTGCAGGAAGCCCGACCCGCCGACGTAGACGCTCTGGTCCATGCCGTCGATGCGCAGCACGCAGAAGTCGAGCGCGACGTACGGCTTCGCGCCGCCGCCGTCGTCGAACATCGCGATGCCCACGCCTTCTGACGAGGTCGTCGACTGGTAGCCGCCGAGCGTCGTGCCGTCCCAGACGGTCAGCGCGCGCGGGTTCGTGTTCGGGAGCTTCAAGTCGCCCGCGATCAGCAGCACCGGTCCTTGACCGAGGTCGCACGCCTGCAGTGCCGCGACGTGCGTCAGGTACGGCAGCACGAAGCCGGGCACGCCGGTCCAGCTCGAGCCGTCCCAGCGCACGAGGTTGTCGAAGAGCTCGCCGCCGCTCGTCACGATCTCACCGCCGACGTAGAGCGCGGGGCCGCTGCCGTCGTCGTAGACCTCCAGCGCGGAGACGAAACCGTCGCCGGGCGAGTAGAGGCTCGAGATGCCGAGTCCGCCGACGCCGAGCGGGTTCCAAGCGCCGCCGTCCCAGCGCGCGATGTGCGCCGAGGCGACGCCGACGATCGGTCGGAAGAAGCGTCCGCCGACGATCAGCTGGTTGCCCGTGCCCGGGTCGAAGTCCGTGAAGCAGCGGATGTCGACGGGGTAGCCCATCTGCATCTGGTACTTCGTCCAGGCGGAGCCGTCCCAGTGCGACATGTCGAGCAGCCCCGTCGTCAAGTCAGGGCGGTTCGAACAGACCCACAGGCCGCCGGGACGTCCCGACGCCGCGCGCATCGTCTCCATGATGCTGACGAACTGACTCGGCCCGGTGCCGAGCCCGCTCACCGCGCCGGCCGGACCGATCGCGATCACCGAGCTGTTCGGCGCGAAGGAGAACGCGCCTTGCAGGACCAAGCGGTCACCCGAACCGTCGTCGTTCACGAGCATCGAGCGCACTGCGCCGTCGATGCCGCCCGCGCCGAAGCCCGCGGGGACGGACCACGTCGCGCCGTCGAACTTGCCCAGCGTGTTCGCGGGCGTCGCGCCGACGAAGGGGAAGCGTCCGCCGACGTACAGCTCGGGCCCCGAACCGCTGTCGTAGACAGCCAAGCTGTTCAAGCCGAAGTCCTCGCACGAGTAGGTCCACACGAAGCAGTCGGGCGCGGTGGGGCCGTTCACGACCCGCGTCCACGTCGCGCCGTTCCAGCGCGCGAGGTACGGACGGTCGGTGAAGTCTTCGTGGTAGAGCGTGCCGGCGACGTACAGCTCGGGACCGCTGCCCGCGTCGTAGACCTCCGCCCCGACGAGCGCCATGCTCTCGCCCGCGCCGACGGGCGGACCGCCGCCGAGCGTCGACCACTGCGTGCCGTCCCACGCCGCGACGCCGCGCGCGGGTGCGCCGTCGACGCGCTCGAAGCGACCGACCGCGACGAGCCGCGGGCCACTGCCGTAGTCGAGCGAGGAGAGCCGCGCGACGCGCCGCTGCACCGTGACCTCGATGCCGCCCGCGAGCGGAGCCCAGTCCGTTCCGTTCCAGCGCGCGACGCCGAGCGCGAGCGTGTCGTCGATCGCGCCGAAGAAGCCGGCCGCGTAGAGCTGCAAGCCGTTCCCGTCGCCCTGGTCGTGCGCGTGGACCGCATCGAGTTCACCGCTCGCGCCGGCCGGCGCGAAGTCCGTCACCCAGTCGGGGCACTGTGCGTGGGCGAAGCTCGAGAGGGCGAGGGCGACGGCAATGATCGTGCGGAGCGACATGGCTTGGTCCCGGCTGAGAAGGATGTGCCGAGGCGAGTGCCTGGACGGTCCCAGTGGATGCGGAATGGCCGATCCGGTCAAGTGCGGCCCGGGGGCCGCGCCTCAGCGCGCCGCGCGCCGCCGGCGGGTCGTCTTCTTGCGCTTCTTGCGCGTCGTCTTCTTCGCCTCGCGCTGCGCTTCCTGCCGGATGCGGTCCGCCTCGTGCGCGGCCGTGCCCGCCGGAATCCAGTCCGCGGGCGGCGCTTCGCCGCGCAGTTCGTAGAGGAAGCGCGACTGGTGCGACGGGATGCGCGAGCCGCGCTTCGCGCGCGTCTCGGTGTACGAGAGCGTCAGGCCTTGCTGCGCGCGGGTGATGCCGACGTACATCAAGCGCCGCTCTTCCTCGACACCGTCTTCCTGCACCGCGCGGACGTGGGGGAGGATGCCCTCCTCGAGTCCGACGAGGTAGACGCGCGGAAACTCGAGGCCCTTGGCGGCGTGCAGCGTCATCAGCACGACCGCGTCGCGCTTGCCGGCTTGTTCCTTCGAGTTGTCGTCGTCGCCCGACAGGCTCATCTCGTTGAGGAACTTGTTCAGCGTCGGCTTCTTGCTGCGCCGCACGAAGTTCTCGGCCATGTTCATGACCTCGAGCGCGCTGTTCCAGCGCGTCTCGCGCGTCGGCGCGTCGGGGTAGCAGCGGTCGACCTCGTCGCGGTACGCGACGGTGGCGAGCAGTTTCTCGACGAGCGCGACGAGGTCCTTGCCCGTCGAACCGAGCGCCAGCGCGTTCAAGCGCGCGCGCAGCCGCTGCACGGCCTCGACCGCCTTCGCGTTGATGCCTTCGATCTCGTCGGCGCGGTCGAAGGCCTCGCCGACGGCGATGCCCTTCTCGGTCGCGAACTCGAGCGCCTTGTCGATCGTCGACTTGCCCACGCCGCGCGGCGGGCAATTGATCACGCGCAAGAGCGAGACTTCGTCGCGCGGGTTCGCCATCAGCTTCAGGAAGGCCATCACGTCGCGCACTTCCTTGCGGTCGAAGAAGCTCTGGCCGCCGACGAGCACGTACGGCAGGTTCCGCGCGCGCAGCTCGGCCTCGAAGGTGCGCGGCTGCACTGCCGTGCGGAAGAGGATCGCGAAGTCGCCGAGCGCCGCTTCCTTGCGCTTCGTCCGCTCGAGGATGTCGCGCACGACGTACTCGGCTTCGACGGTTTCGTCTCGGCTCATCACGGCCTGGATCAGCTCGCCGCGGCCGAGGTGCGAGCGCAGCGTCTTGTCGTGCCGCGACGGGTTGTTGCGGATGATCTTGTTCGCGGCGTCGAGGATCTCCTGGCTCGAGCGGTAGTTCGTCTCGAGCCGCACGATCTTCGCGCCGGGGTAGTCGCGCTCGAAGCCGAGGATCTTCGAGACGTCCGCGCCGCGCCACGAGTAGATCGACTGGTCGTCGTCGCCGACGACGCAGACGTTGCGCTCGGGGAGGCCGATGATGCGCACCAGCTCGTACTGCGGGCCGTTCGTGTCCTGGTACTCGTCGACGAGCAGGAAGCGGTAGCGTTCCTGGATCTTCTCGCGCACCGCGGCGTTCTCGCGCAAGAGGCGCAGTGCCTCGAGCAGCAGGTCGTCGAAGTCGAGGTTGCGCGAGCGCCGCAGGTGGTCCTGGTAGCGGCGAAAGGCGCGACCGATCAGCTCGTCGGTCTCGTCGCCCGGCCGCTGCATGAACTCCTCGGGGGAGACGAGGCGGTTCTTGAGCAGCGAGATGCGCGCCTGCAGCGTCGAGGGCTGGATCGCCGCCTCGGGGATGCGCAGCTCGCGCAGTGCGCCCTTGAGCGCCGAGAGCTGGTCCGCGGCGTCGCAGATCGTGAAGCCCTTCGGGAAGCCGATCTCGGCCGTGTGCTCGCGCAGCAGCTTGAGGCAGAAGGAGTGGAAGGTGCCGACGGTGAGCAGTTCCGCCGGCTTCGAGCCCACGAGCTTCGCGACGCGCGCGCGCATCTCCGCGGCGGCCTTGTTCGTGAAGGTCATCGCGAGCACCGAGCGCGGGTCGATGCCGATGCTGAGCATGTGCGCCATGCGCACAGTGATCACCCGCGTCTTGCCGGTGCCGGCGCCGGCGAGCACGAGTAGCGGTCCGTCGATCGTACTGGCGGCGCTCGCCTGCTCGGGGTTCAAGCCTCGGAGGAACTTCTTCATGGGCGGCGCGGGACTCTAACAGGCCCCGCGGGCGCGCTGTAGGCCCGCGCGGCGCGCACTTTTTCGCGGCGCACCAAGCCCGCGCGAACGCGACACTTGGAGGCGCGCGGCGCACGTCTTCGAAATCGGTGCTTGCCATCGGCGCGCGTCACGAACTCGCTAGACTCCCGCCATGCGCGCACCCGCTCGTCCCATCCCCGTCGCGCTGCTCGGCGCGACCGGCAGCGTCGGCCAACGCTTCGTCCAGCTGCTCGACGGACATCCGTGGTTCCGGCTGACGCGCCTCGCGGCTTCGGAGCGCTCGGCGGGGCGACGCTACGCCGACGCGGTGCGCTGGAGCCGCCCCGAGCCGATCCCGAGCGCGCTCGCCGAGCTGGTCCTCTCTCCCGCGGACGAGCTCGGACCGGAGGCGCTCGTGTTCTCCGCGCTCGACGCGAGCGTCGCCGGCGAGCTCGAGTCCGCGCACGCAGCGTCGGGCGCGCTGGTCGTGACGAACGCGCGCAACCACCGCATGGACGCCGGCGTGCCGCTGCTCGTCCCCGAGGTGAACCCGGACCAGCTCGAGCTGCTCACGCCGGGTCGCGGCGGGATCGTCGCGAACCCGAACTGCTCGACGATCGGCCTCGCGCTGGCGCTCGCGCCGCTCGAACGCGCCTTCGGCGTGCGCCGCGTGATGGTCACGACGATGCAAGCGCTCTCCGGCGCCGGTCTCGACGGACTGCGCGACCACGTCGTCGAGGACAACCTGATCCCGCTGATCGCCGGCGAGGAGGCGAAGCTCGAGTCGGAAGCCGCGAAGATCCTCGGCACGCTGGAAGGCGGCATCGTGCGCCCTGCGTCGCTCTCGGTCTCGGCCACTTG
>JACKHV010000010.1 GCA_020638835.1 Planctomycetota bacterium
CCTACTCCGAGATCGAGGCCGCGGCCCTCGCGGTCGCGGCGCGGCTCGAGCGTGAACCGCTGGTCGTCGATGTCGACACCTCCGTCGAGGCCGCGCAGCCCCGCGTGCGCTACCTCGTCGACAAGGAGAAGGCCGCGCTGTCCGGCATCGCGACCGAGGACGTCGTCCGCACGCTCGACCTTGCGCTCGACGGCATGATCGCCGCGCGCCTCGAAGCCCCGCGCGAAGTCGACCCGCTCCCGATCGTCCTGCGCCTGACGCGCGAACAGCGCAGCGACCCCGCGACGCTCAGCCTGCTGCAAGTGCAGGGGCGTCCCGGCGTCGCCAAGCAGCGCGAAGCGGGCGGCGTGCTCGACGCGCCGAGGCCGCTGGTCGCGCTCGGCGAGCTCGGCGAGCTCGAGGCGACGACCGTCGCTTCGCCCGTCTACCACAAGAACCTGCGCCCCGTCGCCTTCGTCTACGCGGAGCTCTCCGGCAGACCGCCGGCGGACGCGATCCTCGACGTGCAGGCGGACCATGACGCGGACCCGCGCTCCGGCACGTCGCCGTCCGGCGGCGGCGTCGACGCCCTGCAGGGCCGCACCCACGTCACGCCCGGCGGCGGCGACCCGTGGTCGATGCCCGCGGGGACGAGCGCCGTCTGGAACGGCGAGGGCGAGTGGCAAGTCACGCTGGACGTCTTCCGCGACCTCGGCATCGCCTTCGGCGCGGCGAACATCGCGATCTTCCTCGTGCTCTGGCTGCAGACGCAGTCCGTGATCGTGACCTTGATCCTGATGGCAGCCATTCCGCTGACGATGATCGGCATCATGCCGGGCTTCTGGCTGCTGAACTCGCTCGGCGCGCGCGACGTCTCCGAGCTGCCGGACCCGGTGTTCTTCACCGCGACGGCGATGATCGGCATGATCGCACTGTCGGGCATCGTCGTGCGCAACTCGCTCGTGCTCGTCGACTTCGTGCACAGTGCGTTGCGCGACGGCATGCAGCTCGACGAAGCGCTCGTCCGCTCCTGCGCCATCCGCGTGCGCCCGATCCTGCTCACGGCGGGGACGACGCTGCTCGGCAACATCGTGATCACCCTCGACCCCGTCTTCTCGGGGCTCGCCTGGGCGATCATCTTCGGCATCCTCGCCTCGTCCCTGTTCAGCTTGGGCGTCGTGCCCGTGATCTACCACCTCGTCTATGCGCACCGACCGGGCCACGGCCTGCCCGTGCGCCCGGAGGTCCCCCGATGAAGCTCTCCCCCGGCCTGAAGTCCGCGTTCGCTTGGATCCTCAGCACGGTGGTGCTCGTCGCGCTCGGGCTGCACCTGACGGGCGTTTTCGAGGAACGCATCCCCGCCGACTCGCACCCTTCGGCGCCGCGCATCCCGGTGGAAGGCGCGGCCTTCCGCGTGCAGAGCGTTGAAGGTCGGCTGATCGAGCGCTCTCCCGGCACGCTGCGCGCCATCCGCGAGACGGCGATCGTGTCGCGCATCGTCGCGGAAGTGCGCGAAGTGCTCGTGACGGCGGGCGAGCGTGTCGCGACGGGCGACACGCTCGCGCTGCTCGACGACCGCGACCTCCAGGCCGTGCTGCGTCAGTCGGAGGACGAGCTGACCGGCGCGCAGGCGCGCTTGCGCGAGTCGGAAGCGGCGCACTCCCGCACGCTCGCCGCCGCGGAGAAGTCCGCCGTCGCGCAGAGCACGCTCGACCAGGCCGAAGCGGCGAAGCTCAGCGCCGAGTCCGAAGTCGCCCGCATCACGCAGCGCATCGAACAGGCGCGCGTGGACCTGAGCCACGCGACGATCGTCGCCCCCTTCGACGCGGTGGTGATCGACCGCTACGCGTACCCCGGCGACCTCGCTTCGCCGGAGCGTCCGCTGCTGCGCCTCTACGATCCGGGCCGCATGCGGCTCGAGGCGTACGTGCGCGAGTCGCTCGCCATCCACCTCGCCGTCGGTCAGAAGGTGCAGGTCGAGCTCGAAGCGCTCGACTCGCTCGTCGAGGGAACCGTCGAAGAAGTCGTGCCGCAGGCGGAGTCCGCGTCACGCTCGTTCCTCGTCAAGGTCAGCGTACCCGCCGCGGACAAGCTCTATCCCGGGATGTACGGCAAGCTGTTGCTCGACGCGGGCGTGGCGACGCGCCTCATGATCCCGGAGTCGGCGCTGACGCACGTCGGCCAACTCTCCTACGTCACGCTCGCCGACGACCGCGCGACGCGCCGACTCGTCGTCACCGGCAGTGTCGACGGCGACGGCATGGTCGAGGTGCTGAGCGGCCTCGAGTCCGGCGCGGAAGTCCGCGTGCCCCGCTGATCCCGCAAATGCACGCACTCCCCGACGCCGCTGACGGGCGCCGGGGAGTGCGTCGTTGGAGCGAAGTGCGACGGATCAGACGGCCGAAGTGCAGTGTCCGCACTTCTTCGCCTCGATCGGGATCGTCATCAGGCACTGCGGGCACTTCTTCTCGGTCGGCGCGGCCGGAGCGACGGCTTCCTCGCGACGCATCTTGTTCATCGCCTTCACGATCATGAAGACGGCGAACGCGATGATCACGAAGGTGATCACGATGTTGACGAAGTTGCCGTAGTTGATCGAGACGGCGGCGGTCTCGGTCCCATCTTGCGCGACGGAAGCTTCCTGCAGGATCAGCTTGTACTCGGAGAAGTCGACGCCTCCGAGCAGCATGCCGATCGGCGGCATGATGATGTCGTCGACCATGCTCTTCACGATCGGCGTGAACGCACCGCCGATCACGATGCCGATCGCCATGTCCATCACGTTCCCCTTGACGGCGAACTCCTTGAATTCCTTGAGCATGCCCATGTGTGTTGCCTGCGATTGAGTTTGGTGGAGCGCCCCGGAGGGATGGAGCCGTTCTCCCGGAACGGCCTTTCGGGGGCGGTGCTGAGATTATCCACGCGGCCGAGCGGCGTCCATCGGCGCGTGCTGCGCCTCGAAACGGGGCAACGCGGTCGATCGCTCGGAAAAGCCGTCGATCCGCGGCTTTCGCGGGCCTCGCGTGACGGCGGGAGTCAGCGCGTCGCGCCGCTCAGATCCGCGCGCTCCACGAGAGGACCAAGGTGTTCGCGTCGACGCCCACCTGCTCCTTCGTGTCGCCGCGCGTGTAGACCAGCTTGACCGCCTGCGTCTTCGAGACGGGCAGTCCGAACGAGAAGGCCGAGAGCACGTAGCTGCGGTCGTCGTCCTTGGCGACGCCGTTCACGGTCGTCTCCCCGCCCCAGCTGTATCCCCCGCTGACGGAGACCCACCAGCGGTTCGGGAAGCTGCGCACGACGTGCGCCTGGAGCGCGTACAGAGGCGCTTGTTCCAGCTGGTTGCCCCCGAAGAACTCGTCGTTGTCCGTGTAGAAGTAACTCGACCCCGTCAGCTCGTACGACCACGCACCACGCGTGTGCACGACCCCGGCCTGCGGGCGGAACACGAAGCGGTTCTGGCCGATGTTGAGCAGCTTCTGGTCGTCGTACTGACCGAGGGGCAGCATCACGCCCAGCGCCACGCCCGCGACCGTGCTGCTCGAGCGGTTCGCGTAGTGCTTCGCGAAGGCTTCCTGGTCGAGCGGCGGAGCGCCGTACAGGTTCATCGAGAGCCTCACGCACGGATCCTCGAGCGCCTGTCGCGTGACCGAGGCCGGAGAACCCGACAGGAGTCCGTCCCAACGCGCGTTGTCGAACGGCAGGAACACGTCGACCCGCGCGCTCTGGTCGAAGGCCTCGAACCAGTAGGAGAAGGCCGCGACGACGCGGTGCGACCTCACCTCGGCCGCTTCGATCTCGAGCACGGGGTCGAACTGCAGCGTTCCCTCGATGTACGCGTGGGCGAGGCCCGCGACGCCCGTGCCGAGTGCTGGTGCGACCAGCGACGCGGCTCCAGGTCTTGCGCGGCGGCGCCGGCGGAGCCGAGCAGCACGACGAGGGACACACGGAGGACGCCGCAACGGAGCGGCATGCTCGCGAGCATGTCAGACCCGCGGGGAGGGAGCCACGGCGCGCGGCGCGAGCAGGAGCAGCTCGGCCGAGAAGGTCACGTCCATGGCCCCGAGCGCCAGCGCCCGGCCGCGCTCGCTCGCGCGCGCGCCACGATAGGTCGACGCGAGGAGGTCGAGCAGCTCGGACGGCCCGAGGCGCATTCGCGTCCGCACAGTCTCGTGCGCGGCGCACGTGAACCAGGGATCGAAGCGCTGCAGCGTCGCGGGAACGCGGTCCTGCAGGGCGCCGGTCGACTGGACGGCGGTGCGCAGCTCGACGAGGTCGTCCGCGCCCGAGACGACCAGCACCAGCCGGCCGTCGTCCGCGAGCAAGCGGCGCAGTTCCGAGGGGTGCTTGGGCCCGGCCGAGGACAGGATCAAGCCGAAGCTCGCGTCGAAGAACGGCAGCACGCGGTCGGCGTTCGCGACGATCCAGCGGAGCGCGGGTCGCTTGCGCGCACCGAGATCGCACGCGCGCGTCGAGAGGTCCACCGCGCACGCTTCGCCGGCGAGAGCCTCCCGCAAACGCTCGAGCTGCATCCCGGTTCCCGCCCCCACGTCCAGGACAGGCGCCGAGCCGCTGGGCCGGTGCTCCGCCACGAAACGCGTGAGCGCTTCCGCCTGCGCCGCGCCGACGCCGAGATTTTCGAGCCTGAAGCGCGCCTCGACCGCGGCCCGCGAGTCCCCCGGTTCCGCCGACCGACGGTCGTTCGGACGCAGCAGGTTCACGTAGCCGCTGCGCGCCACGTCGAAACTGTGTCCCTGCGCGCAACGCCACGCACGCTCGACGCGCAGGAGTTCCCGCTCGCATGCCGTCACGGGGCAGCGCACCCGGAGCACCGATGTCGATTGGCCCTGCGGCAGCGCGGGGATTCTCCGCTGCCGTCCGGCTTTCCGCCAGAGGGTCGCGCGCGGGTTCCGGCAAGTCGCCGCCGGCAACTCCCCGCCGGCGACGCGGCGCGCGGCGAACGGGTAAGCTGCCCTGATGATCGCATCACGAACGCCGAGGATCCTCGTCGCCTGCCTACTGCTCGCAGGCTGCGCCGGCCCGGCGCTGAAGGTCGACGACGTGCTGGCCGACGACTTCACGCCGGAGGACCAGGCGACGACCGTCTACCTCCCCCTCGCGGCCTTCGACCTCGGCGCGAACGCCGCGCGCGAGCGAGCCGCGGCGCCCGGCGCCGGAGTCGCGGAGCTGGTCGACGCCTCGCGCAGCCTGTTCTTCGCGGCGGACGCGCGCGTGCAGATCGCCGCGCTCGAGACCCTGGACGCGAGCGCCGACCCCGACCTCGAGACCGTCGTCTCGGTCGACGACCGCGCGTCGGATCGCGTGCGCGCGGAGGTCGAGTCGCTCACGCGCGCGGGCAAGGAGTACGCCGAGCGCGCGCTGCCACTCGCGCCCGACGACGCGGACGCGCTGCTTTACCGCGGGCTCAACACGAGCCTGCTCGCGTGGTCCGTCGGCAAGCAGCGCGCGCTGTTCGAGGGGCTCGGGAAGGCGTGCGACGACGCGACCCGTGCGGCGCTCGCCGCGGGCGAAGCGCACGGTTCGGGGGCGGCGTTGCGCTTGCGCGGGCGCTTCCTGTCGAAGGCGCCGTGGCCGGTTGGCGACAGGGAGGAGGGCCTGCGGCAGCTGCGGCGGTCCACCGAGGTCGCCTCCGTGCGGCTGAACTGGCTGTTCCTGGGCGACGCGCTCCACGCGAACGGCGACGCGGCCGGAGCGCTCGACGCTTGGCAACGCGCGTACGACGCCGACTCCGACGAGGACTCCACGGCGCTCGCGCCCTACCACCGCGAGCTGGCTCAAAGGCGGCTCGACGCCGCGCGCGAGGGAGCGCGAACGAGCGACTGACTCGTCGTCGCGATCAGCGCCCGTCGCCGCGCGCGGCTCGCGCGACCTCGCGCACGAGGGCGTGCGGATCGTCCGCCAGCGCGTCGAGCGGAACCAAGGCGCGCAGGCCCGGCTCGTCGAGCGCCATGCTCGCCGCCGCGAGGCGCACCCACCACTCGCCGTGCGCGGCCAGCATGCCGAGCGCTTCGCGCGACTCCGGCGACGCGCCGCGCGGCAGGTCGGCGCGCGACAGGTACCCGAAGCGCAGCCGCCAGCGCAGGTCGGCGACCTCGTGCTGCGCGAGGACGAGCTCGCGCAGCTCGGCGCGCTCGAGGGCGCGGCTGCGCGTCAGCGTCAGCAAGGCGGCGTCGGCGTCGGTCTCGTAGAGGTAGCGCACGAGTCCGACCGGCAGCTCGCCGCCGAGGAACGGACGGTAGCCGTCGAAGTCCGCGCCGCGGTCGATCGAGCGGTCCTCGTACTCCGACAGCACGCCGCCGAGCGACGCGCGTCGCGCCGCATCGGCGCCTTCGAACAGCGGCACCAGCCCGGCGACGACGTCGGCCTCGGGAATGCGCAGCTGATCGACGACGGCGCCGAACACCATGCCTTCGCGCGTCGAGCGCGAGGCTTCCTTGAAGAGCAACAGCTGCGGCACGAGCCGCGCGTGGGCGACACCGGCCTTCTCGTCGAGGAAGCGCAGCGTCGCGCGCAGCTCGTCCGGCGCCGAGTCCTCAGCCAATCGGCGCAGCGCTCCTTGCAGCTCGGCGTCGGGCGCGGGCGTTCCGACTCCTTGCGCCGGAACGAAGGCGAGCAGCGGCAGCAGGACGGTGCAGATGCGGAGTGCGATCATGGTTCGTTCCCTTGTGCCTCAGCGGGCGAGGCGTGCCTCGAGGTTGACGAGGATGAAGTCCACGACTTGCGCGTAGTCGTCCACCACGAAGTGCGTCGCGCTCGCGCCCCAGGGCGTCGTCTCCACGTCGAGGCCGGTCGGCGGCGGAAGGGAGTTCGTCACCGGACCACCGTCGAGCCCCAGGTCCTGGAAGAAGCTCCCGTGCTGATAGTGGTTCGCGTGGTACGCGCTGCCGATCGGACGACGCGTCTCCTGCGAGGTGTCGATGTCCGAGTTGTTGCCGACGCCGTCGACGTAGGACGTGAACTCGATCGTGTGGCTCGGAAGCCCCGCGCCGACGGTCGACAGACGCTCGCACAAGTCGTACGTCGATCCCCCGCCGTGGCTGTAGCCGAAGATCGCGAGCTCGTCGACGCCGCGGTACTGGATCGCGTTCACCATCTCGTCGTAGACCGCCCCCGCGCCGCTCGAGGAGACGAAGTCCTCGTCGCTCATCAACACGTCCCAGCCGAGTTCGTAGAGCTCCGTCGCGACGATGTACGTGCCGTGGTTCGGGTCGACCGGCAGCTGCGGCACCTGGTCCTCGCCGCCGAGCGCGACGACGAGGCCGCGGAAGCAGTGGAAGCGGACGCGGCCGTAGGGGCGCCGCGCGACTTGCGCCTGCAGCGCGAGGATCGCGTCGCCGCCCGCGGCGCCGGTCCACTCGACCCACAGCGTCGCTTGCTGCGCGCCGCCGAACTGGATCGGCGCGGTGACGTCGCCGGTGAACGCGAGCTCCGTGCCGGCGGCCTTGTCGCGCGTCGTCCAGACCGCGAGCACGGGCGAGGTGCGCGACAGCACGAAGGCGCCGCCGACGCCGGCGCGGTCGACGACCAGCTCGATCAAGTCGTCCTCGCCGAACGGGTCGAACTCACCGGCGCCGTTCGCGCGGATGCCGGGTCCGAGCAGCGCGTCCATCTCGAGCGCGTCGGGGACGGCCGTGCGCGCGAAAGGCGCGTAGCCCGCGCCGTACTGCGGGCGGAAGGCGGTCAGGCCGGGGACGGGGCGGGGCGCTTGCGCGCTCAGCGTCGCGGCGCACAGCAGCGCGGCGAGGCCGCCCGTGCCCAGGAGGAACGAACTCGAGCGGCGCGCGGTCGAGCGGGACTGACGGGTGAGTCGCGACATGGTGTGCCTCGGGCGGAGCGCGGTCCGGAACGACCGAACGCTCTACGCTACCTGCACTCGGCGAAGCCCACAATCCACGCAGCGCGCGAGATCGGCCCCCGACGCGCCGACGGCTCTCGGTGCGCAGTCGATTCGATCCGAGCGCCCGGTCGGATTCCGATCTATGCTCATGGCCGTGTTCGCCCGTCTCCAGGACGACCTTCGGTCAGGTACAGAACATGACGACCACCAACACGAGTTCGGGCACGCGCATCGACGAGATCGCGGACGGCATCTTCCGCATCTCCACGCCGGTCCAGATCCCCGGCGGCGGCTTCACCTTCAACCAGTTCCTCGTCGTCGACGAGGATCCGCTGCTGTTCCACACGGGTCCGCGCAAGCTGTTCCCGCTCGTGCACGAGGCGGTCGAGACCGTGCTGCCGGCGCGCAAGCTGCGCTACATCGGCTTCTCGCACTACGAAGCCGACGAGTGCGGGTCGCTCAACGAGTGGCTGGCCGCGGCGCCGCACTCCGTCCCGCTCTGCGGCGCCGTCGCGGCGATGGTCTCGGTCGACGCCGTCGCGGATCGTCCGGCGCGGGCGCTGCAGGACGGCGATGGGCTCTCACTGGGCAAGCACCGCGTGAAGTGGCACGACGCCCCCCACCTGCCGCACGGCTGGGAGTGCGGGTTCCTGATGGAGGAGTCGACGCGCACGATGTTCTGCGGAGACCTCTTCACGCAGCCGGGCGACGATCACGCGCCGGTGACGGAGGCGGACGTCCTCGAGCCCAGCGAAGCCTTCCGCGGGCAGTTCGACTACTACTCGCACACGACGCGCGCGGGCGAGTTGATCGAGAAGCTCGCGGCCGACGCCCCGACGCTGCTCGCGTGCATGCACGGCAGCAGCTGGCGCGGTGACGGAGCGGCCCTGCTGCGCGCGCTCGGGAAGCGACTGGCGGACTGACCGCGGCGGAGCGGAGGAACGACGTATGTGTCGCTGGATGGCCTACACGGGGAACTCCGTGCCGATCGAGACGCTGCTCTTCGAGGCGCAGCACAACCTGATCGACCAGAGCATGAGCTCGCGATCCGCGGCGACGCCGACGAACGGCGACGGCTTCGGTCTCGGCTGGTACGGCAACCGTGAACGCCCTGGGCTGTTCCGCAGCATCCGACCGGCGTGGAACGACATGAATCTGCGCGACCTGGCGGCGCAGCTCGAGTCGCGGCTGTTCTTGGCGCACGTGCGCGCGACTTCACGAGCGAACGTGCAGGAGACGAACTGCCACCCCTTCCGCCACGGAAAGTGGTTGTTCGTGCACAACGGCGAGGTCGTCGGGATCGAGAAGATCCGCCGCGACTGCTTGCTCGAGCTGGACCCCGTGCTGCTCGAGGAAGTGCAGGGCACGACCGACTCCGAGCTGATGTTCTACCTGGCGCTGACCTTCGGCCTCGAGACGGACCCGCTCGGCGCGCTCGCCCGCATGGTCGCCTTCGTCGAGGACGCCGCGCGAAGCCGGGGCGTGCAGCACGCCGTCTGGATGACGCTCGGTCTCAGCGACGGCGAGTCGATCTGGGCGGTGCGCTACGCGAGCGACGGCAAGGCGCCGACGCTGTACCACAGCCGCGACATGAAGGACCTCGCCGAGCTGCACCCGAAGATGTCCCACCTGTTCGGTGCGGACGCGCGAGCCGTCGTCTCGGAGCCGATCGGCAAGTTGGCCGAGGCGTGGGAACAAGTGCCGCAAGGCGCGGCGCTGCACGTGCGCGGCGCGCAGCTCGCGCTGCACGACTTCGCGCCGGAGGACTGACGGGCGTTCCGCGCGGCTCAGAAGCCGCTCGGGAAGAACACGCGCGAGCGGTCGATCTCGTCGGGGACCACGCGGTCCGCAGCGTCGCGCAATCCGTACAGGTTGCCGCCGTCGAGCACGGCCAGCACCGCCTCCGCCGTCTCACGCGTCTCCGGGTCGACGCTCTCCGCGGTCCAGACGGCGACTTCCTCGCGCGCGGTGGTCGCGCGCCCGAGGCCGAGCGCGAGCAAAGCTGCGCGACGCGCGGCGCCCTCGCCCGTCCGCAGCGTCGCGAGCAGGAACTCGAGCGCCTTGGGCTCGGGCAACACGTAGCCGAGCGCGAAGATCGCAGCGACTCGGACGCTCTCCACCTTGTCCTTCTCAGCGAACTTGACGAGTTCCTTCGCCGTGCTCGCGTTGCCGCGTCCGCACGCGCCGAGCGCGCGTACCCAGCGCTCGCGGACGTCGTCGTCCTTCTCCTTCTTGAGCGCCTGCTTGACGGTGGCGAGCCCGGCTGAATCGCCGATCTGCTCGTAGGCCGCCGCGACCTGCGAGCGCAGGCTGGCGCGCGGGTGCCGCACGAACTGCTCGAGCGCGGGCAGGAAGCGCGCGCTCGAGTTCAGTCCGAGGAGGTACACCGTGCCGTCGAGGATGCCCTTCAGGTTCGGCATCATCGCCGACGCGAGGTCCCACTTGCCGAGCTCGCGCGTCATCGCTTCGACCGCGTCCGGATCGTCGGTGAACAGGATGCGCCGCACGTCCGCGGCGTCGGACATCGTCAGGTTGCGCTTCTGGAACTCGTCGAGCATCAGCTCGAGCTCCTGCGGCCAGAAGCCGCGCCCGTGCTCGTCGGTGTTCGCGAGCCGGAAGACCTCGCCGAGCAACAAGCGCCGCGGCGGGTGCGCGCCCTTGGGCAGCGCCGGGCGCCCGTCGACGCCCGCGCGCCTCAGTGCTTCGTCGAAGCACCACGCGAACTCGAGCGCGTCCATCTCGAACGGGCAGGAAACGAGCACCTCGCCCTTCGAGGACAGCCAGACGTGCTGCGGCTGCGCGACGACGCCCTGGTCGTTGGGCCGCAACCAGCGCTCCTTGAAGGTCGCGAGGTTCGTCGCGTGGTGCAGCGGTTCGTAGCCGTCGAAGTCGGGCAGCAGCGCGACGTCGTCACCAGGCCAGGTCCACGCCGCCAGGTTGACCGATCGCTCGAGGTACGCCCTCGACGACTTCGCCTTGTAGACGTCGCGGGCGAAGGTCTCGCTGCGCGCCTCGGTGGCGGAGCCGAGCGAGAGCAACACGACGCTCGCGGTCTCCGCGGCGCGCTCGAGCCCGCGGTCGACGTGCGTGGTCCACTGGACGGCGGAAGCGCCGGGCGCGAGGGCGGCGAGCAGCAGGAGGGAGGGCAGCATGGCGAGATGCTACGCCTTCCCCCATCCCCGACGGCTCGCACGTTCCGGATTCGCGACTTGCCGGGCTCGCCTTCGCCGGGCGTCCGCGTCGTGGCGAGGCGATCGAACACAGAATCGACGCCGACACGAGGTGCAAAGCAGGCGCTCGGCCCCTAATCTCATCCGCTCCCAGCCCTCCCCCCGCCACCTGCCCCCGCCCCGAGCCCCACCATGTCGCCTGCCAAGATCACCTGGACCAAGATCGACGAAGCCCCGGCCCTCGCCACCCACGCCCTGCTGCCGGTCGTGCAAGCCTTCACCGCCGGCACCGGCGTCGAGATCGAGACCGCCGACATCTCGCTCGCGGGCCGCATCCTGGCGAACTTCCCCGAGAAGCTGCGCGCGGACCAGCGCGTGCCGGACGACCTGAAGCGCCTCGGCGAACTCGCGAAGTCGCCCGAGGCGAACATCGTCAAGCTGCCGAACATCAGCGCGTCGGTGCCGCAGCTGCAGGACGCGATCGCGGAGCTGCAGAGCCAGGGCTACGACGTGCCGAGCTACCCCGAAGAACCGAAGACGGACGCGGAGCGCGAGCTGCAGAAGCGCTACGCCGCGGTGCTCGGATCCGCGGTGAACCCGGTGCTGCGCGAAGGCAACTCCGATCGCCGCCCCGCGGCTTCGGTCAAGGCGTTCGCGCAGAAGCAGCCGCACGGGATGATGAAGGACTGGCCGAAGTCGGGCTCGAAGACGCGCGTGGCGCACATGCAGAGCGGCGACTTCTTCGGCTCCGAGCGCTCCGTCACGCTGGGCGCGGACACGACGGCGCGCATCGAATTCGTCGCTGAGGACGGCAAGGTCCTCGTGCTGAAGGACGGCCTGAAGCTGCTCGCGGGCGAGGTGCTCGACAGCGCCGCGCTGAGCGTGCACCGCTTGCGCGAGTTCTACGCCGCCGAGATGGCGCGCGCGAAGGCCGACGGCGTGCTGCTGTCGCTGCACTTGAAGGCCACCATGATGAAGGTCTCCGACCCCGTCATGTTCGGGCACTGCGTGTCGGTGTACTTCGAGGACGCGCTGGAGAAGCACGCTGCGGCGCTCGCGAGCGCCGGCGCGAACGTGAACAACGGCCTCGCGGACGTGCTCGAGAAGCTCGACCGCCTGCCGGCGGACCAGGCCCAGACGATCCTCGGCGACATCGAAGCGTGCTACGCGAAGGGACCGGCGCTGGCGATGGTCGACTCGCGCAAGGGCATCACGAACCTGCACGTGCCGAACAACGTGATCATCGACGCCTCGATGCCGGTCGTCGTGCGCGACGGCGGGAAGATGTGGAACAAGGACGACCAGCTGCAGGACACCGTCGCACTGATCCCCGACCGCAGCTACGCGACGATGTACCAGGCCGTCATCGAGGACTGCCAGGCGAACGGACAGTTCGATCCGGCGAAGATGGGCAACGTCGCGAACGTCGGCCTGATGGCGAAGAAGGCCGAGGAGTACGGCTCGCACGACAAGACCTTCTTCGCGCCCGGCGCCGGCACGATCCGCGTCGTCGACGCGAACGCCACCGTGCTGCTCGACCAGACGGTCGAGAAGGGCGACATCTTCCGCGCCTGCCAGTCCAAGGACGAAGCGATCCGCGACTGGGTCAAGCTCGCCGTGACGCGCGCGAAGGCCTCGGGCTCGCCCGCCGTGTTCTGGCTCGACGCCGAGCGCGGCCACGACGCCGAGCTGATCGCGAAGGTCGAGCACTACCTGAAGGACCACGACACGCAGGGCCTCGACATCCGCGTGATGAAGCCCGTCGACGCGATGCGCCACGCGCTCGCTCGCGTGCGCCAGGGCGAGGACACGATCGCCGTCACGGGCAACGTGCTGCGCGACTACCTGACCGACCTCTTCCCGATCCTCGAGCTCGGCACCAGCGCGCGCATGCTCTCGATCGTGCCGCTCCTGCAGGGCGGCGGGCTGTTCGAGACGGGCGCCGGCGGTTCGGCGCCGAAGCACGTCGAGCAGTTCATCCATGAAGGGCACCTGCGCTGGGACTCGCTCGGCGAGTACTGCGCGCTCGTCCCCGCGCTCGAGCACCTCGCGGAACACACCGGCAACGCGCGCGCCGCGCTGCTCGCTTCCACGCTCGACACGGCTGTCGGCAAGTACCTCGAGAACTCGCGCTATCCCTCGCGCAAGGTCGGCGAGCTCGACAACCGCGGCTCGACGTACTACCTCGCGACCTACTGGGCGCAAGCGCTCGCCGCGCAGCAACAGGACGCCGAACTCGCGGCCCGCTTCGCGCCCGTCGCGGCGGCCCTCACGGAGAACGAGCCGGCGATCCTCGAGGAACTGCGCGCCGCGGAAGGCCATCCGGTCGACCTCGGCGGCTACTACCACCCGGACGAGGCGAGGTGCGCCGCCGCGATGCGGCCGAGCAAGGCCTACAACGCGATCATCGACGGCATGTAACCGCGCGCGCGGTGGACGTCGTCAGACGGCGTCCACCCAGCGCGTCGCGTCGCTGAAGGCTGCGGTCGGGAAGTACTTCACCTCCGCCTTCAGGAACTGCGACATGAGCCGCGCGCCGAGGTCCTGCCACGCGGCGTCCCCCACCACGGCGACGCGTTCGGGGATCCGGCGGTAGTCGCGCACGATGCCGAAGTGCTGGTGCAGGGCGCCGATGCCTTGCCAGCCGTCGAACTCGCGCAAGTCGATCAGCAGCCGCATGCGGTCGCGCTGCGACAACCAGCGGTCCATGTCGTCCTCCACGCCGGCGTAGGCCGAGGGTTCGAGCTTGCCGATCAGCTGCACCGTGACGCGGTCGTGCGCGTCGTCGAAGTGCAAGTGAACCGTGCCGAGCGCTTCGCGCAAGAAGAGTCGCGCCGACTCGAGCTCCGCATCCGAGAACACGCGCAGCGGACACGGCAGGGCGAAGCCGATCCCCGCGACCAGGTGGCGCAGCCACTTCACATCGGTCACCACGGCCACACGCTCGAAGCCGGACCAGTGCCGCAGCCCGAGCTTGGTATCGCCGATCACGCCGCCCAAGTCGTAGCCCTCGAAGCGCGGCCCGTAGTGCGCCAGCAATCGAATCCCGTCGCCACGCTGTGCGGCGAGCTCGATGGCCGGTACCAACACGGTGTCGTAGTCCTCCCCCGTGACCTTCCCGCTCGCTTCGAACTCGACGATGCCCTCGGGTTGGTTCGGACGCAGCTCGATCATCTCGACTCTCCTCGTTGCAGCGCGCCCGGCTTCACCACCGAGCGCATTCCGGCGGAGCATGCGACGCAACTCACGCCGCACCTGCGCAGCCTACTCCTCCCCCTGCGCCGGCAACACCCGCACCGCGAGCCCGACCCCCACTCTCCTCCGACCTACGCAGAACTCCGCACTCGATCGTCACCGCCCACCGACCACGCGCAAGCTCGGTACCCCCTAGCCCGCGAAGCGGGCCTGACTCCTTCGTCCGAAGGCCGCCCTTCGACTGGAAGCCAAGGCCAGTCGTCGACTCCTTCTCCTGCTCCGTCGGCCGCGCCGAACCGTGGTTCGTTCTACTTCCGCTCCTTCGTGTTCTTCGTGGGAGGCCAACTGACCGTGTCAAACGCACTCAGCTGCCCGGAACGCACTTGCGCAAGAAGCGCAACGACAGAGTTCGAGCCAAAGGCGCGGTCGAATCACCTCCCACGAAATTCACGAAGGAAGGGACGAACGACGAACCACGCGCAGGCGAGTTCGAGCCCTCGAGAAGAGATCCTGGGGCGGCCAGCTCGGCGCGCCGGAGGCAGCTGACCATCCGACGGCTTCGCGGCCTGCGGCCGCGGGTCGGAGACGGTGGTCGCGGAGGCCGGCAGTAGGGGCTGGAGTCGGGGCGATGCGGCGGCGTGATCGGCGACTCCGTATCATGTGGTGGTGACCTCCGGCGACGTGCTTCCTAGCCGAGGCGATCGCGCGATCGGCTGTGCGCGCGCGAGATTCCTGGCTGGTGCGCCCGCGTGGCGCTCATCGAGAAGAGACTTGGAACGCTTCGACCCCCCGCGCGGCGCTCGGCGCCGGTGCCTTGTTTCGCGCCTTTTCGGCGGCTTCCTGATCGTTGGTCTGGCCTGTCTCGGAGGGTGTGCCACGAACGAGGGGACCCCGGCCGTGGATGAGGCGGCGGACTCGGAGGTCTACGCCTGCGGCTTCGACCAAGCTGTCGGCGGGCTGCCGCCCGGATGGCGCGTGGACACGACGAATCCCCGCGCGGGTCAGAGCGCGGCCGTCTGGGCGCGGCGCGCCGACGCGAGCGCGCCTTCGCCGCGTAACGTACTGCAGCTCGAGGACGCCGCGCGGCACTCGGGCGGAACGTACAACTTGTGCTGGACCGACGATGTGCAGCGCGACGACGTGGACCTCTCTGTCGGCGTCCACGCGGAGGGCGGCGTCGAGGATCAAGGCGGCGGTCCCGCTTGGCGCATCGCCGGCGCCGACGACTACTACCTCGCGCGCTGGAACCCGCTCGAGGACAACTTCCGCGTCTACTCCGTCGTCGACGGACGACGCGTCGAGCTCGACAGCGCCGACGTCGAGGCCGACCCGCGCGCCTGGCACACGATCCGCGTCACGCACATCGGCTCGCGCATCACCTGCTGGTTCGACGGCGAACAGCTGCTCGACGTCAGCAACGACGCCATCCGCGCAGCGGGAGGCGCCGGCGTGTGGACCAAGGCGGACGCCACGACGCGCTTCGACGACTTCCGCGTGAAGGCCGCGCCCCGCTGAGCACCGAACCGCGACGAAAGCGGCCCGGCTTGTCGGGTCCCACGCCGCATGGCAGCATCGATCTCCGTGAAACACTCCCTCTCCCGCAGCATCCTCGCGTTCTCCTCCCTCGGCATCGCCGTCGTCGCGCTCGGCGCGCTCGCGACCGCACAGGAGAAGGGGGGCGACGCGGGTGACCCCCCGCCGACGGATCAGCCGGCCGCGCCACGGCGCGCGGGCGGAGCGGATCCCTCGGACGACGCCTTCCGCTACGGCTCCCCGCCGCAGCTCGAGGAAGGCGTGACCGAGGAAGAGCTGTGGCCCTCGGCGACGGCCGAGGGTTGGAAGCAACCGGTGCTCGTGCACTGGCAGCGCAGCTTCGACGACGCGATGCGCGTTGCGCGCGAGCGCCGGATGCCCGTGCTCGTCTGCGTCAACATGGACGGCGAGATCGCCAGCGAACACTTCGCCGGCGTGCGCTATCGCGACCCGGGCACAGCCGCGCAGATGTCGCGCTACAGCTGCGTGATCGCCTCGGTCTACCGGCACACGCCGCGCGACTACGACGAGGAAGGCAATCGGGTCCCATGCCCGCGCTTCGGCACAGTGACCTGCGGCGAGCACATCGAGGCGGAGCGCGAGCTCTACGACAAGTACTTCGACGGCCGGCGCATCTCGCCCCGTCACATCATGCTCGACCTCGAGGGGAACGAGTCGTACGACGTCTACTTCTCCTGGGACACGCAGACGGTCTTCACGGCCTTCGTCGAGGGCGTCGCGGACTGGCCCCAACCCGCGCCGCCGCAAGAACGCTCGCTCGAAGAGCTGACGAAGAGCGCTGACGTCGCGGACCGCGAGCGGCTCGAGTCCGCCTACGTCACCGGTGACGTCGAAGTGCGCCGCCGGATCCTGCACGCGCTCGCGACGGAACACGTCGTCGACCAGACTGAAGTGTTGCGCGCCGCGGTCTTCGGCCTCGACCTCGAACTCTCCGCGCTGGCGCGTCAGGCGCTGGCGCAGTGCAAGACGGAAGGCGCCCTCGACCTGATGGCCGAGGCGCTGAAGCTTCCGCTCCCGCAGTCCGACCGCGAGGTCCTGCTGCAAGCCGTCGCGCGGCTCGCCGAGACCTCGAAGCGCGCGCGTGCACTGCTCGCCCTGCACCAAGGGCTTCCTACGTCCTCGCCGCTGATCGACACGGCGCGCCTCGAGCTCGTCGCGCGCGAGTACGAGGCCAACGCCGACTCGCGCGCCTCGATCCACACGCTGGAAGCGGCCGCGGACTCGGCCACGGCCGACGCGCAGGACGGACCCGCGCAGCTGGCGCTCGCCGAAGCGCTGCTCGCGCGCGCGAACGCGGCGCCGGGCGACCCGTACGCGGAACTGCTCACGCGCGACGCGCTGGCCGCCGCTTTCTTGGCCGAGCGACTCGGCGTCAGCGGCCCGCGGCTGGACGCCGTGGTCGCCGTCGCGAAGGACGCGCTGGGCGATCCGCGCGTCGCGAGCGAGCGCGCGATCCGCGCGGTCGAGGGCGGGCTGTTGCTGCCGACCGGCGACGAGCTCCCCGCTCACGCACTCGACCCCGCCACGCTGAACAGAGTCCTGCGCCTCTTCGCCGACGCGCGACGTCGCTCCATCCACCACGCCTACCGCAACGGCGAGGAGTGGCCCGCGGAGTGGCTCTCCGACGTGAACGGCGCGTACACGGTGCTCGTCGAGGCGGGGCTCGACGACGAGGCCGTGCTCGTCGAGCACTACGACTTCCTGCGCTGGATCGGCGCCACGCCGCGCGCGCGCGAGGTGCTCACCGACGGACTGCTGCGCTTCCCCGACTCGCCCGTCTTGCACGACCGCCTGCGTGCGCGCGTGCTCTGGGAAGACGGTCCGCGCGGGCTCGAGCGCGAGTACGCCGAGCGCCTCGCGCAGGCCGCCGACCAGCCGCCGACGCAGCTCAGGTGGTTCGCCGCCTACGCCTCGCTGATCGCCGCCGAACAGTGGCGTCAGCGCAGCGAGTTCGACGAGGCGACCTCGGCCTACCGGCGCTCCATCGAGCGCTTCGAGCAAAGTGCCGCCGACTTCCCGGACGGACGCGATTCCTGCGACCACTACGCCTCGCTCGCGGAAGCCGGCTTGGCCCGCCTCGCGCTGCAAGCGCAGGATCTCGGCCGCGCGACCGACCTGTTGCTCGCCTCCATCGCCCGTCGCCCCGCTTCCGCCGCGACGCAGGACGGCCTCGGCATCACGCCGATCATGACGGCGAAGATGCTGAAGGCGCGCCTCGCCGAGTCGGAAGCGCCAGAGCAGGCGGAGCGGGTGCAGGCCGCCCTCGATTCGCTCGATCCCGAGCTGCTCGAACCTCCGCCGATGGAGCGGCCGACCACGGGTGGTCCCGGCGGCGGTCGTCGCCGCGGCGGACGCTGATTCCCACGACGCGGTGACCGCGCGGCCCGAGAGGCTATGCTGGCCCTCCCCGAGCGCGGCGGCCGTCGCAGCCCTCGGGCAGCGCGAGCCCCAACCGGGAGGAAGCAGACCGTGCCGATCATCGAGAGAGCCTCGGGCGAACGCGGCGTGAGCGTGGAGGTCCGCGTGAGCGGGACTCCCGCCGAAGTCTGGGACGCGATCGCCACCGGGCCAGGCATCTCGTCGTGGTTCGTCGACACGGACTTCGAGTCCGTGGACGGCATGCCTCGCCGCATGCGCAACGACTTCGGTCCGGGGATGCAGTCGGTCTCGGAGATCACTTCGTGGGATCCACCGCGCGCGTTCACGTCGAACAGCGCCGACCTGGGTGCGGACGCCCCCCTGGTGCACACGAAGTGGTCGGTCGAACCGAGCGCGGACGGCGGCTGCACCGTTCGCGTCGATCACGCGGTACGCACGGACCGCCGCGATTGGGACGCCCACCTCGCCGCGTGGGAAGGCGGCTGGCCGGCCTTCTTCCACCTACTGCAGCTCCGGCTCGAGCACTTCCGCGGGCTGCCGAGCGCGAGCTGTCAGTTCAGCGCGGTCGCCGAACTGGACGCCGAGCACGCGTGGGCACGACTTGCGAGCGACCTTGGTGTCGAAGGCATCGCCGAGGGCGACGCGTTCCGCGCTGCCGGAGAAGCTCCTCCCCTCGCTGGGTGCGTCGCGCGCGCGTCCGAGGCACGCGAGCGTGTACTGCTCCTCGAGACGCCGACTCCCGGACTCGCGCACGTCTTCGCGATGCCGACCGGCGCGCGGTCGAGTCTGTGGCTGCGCCTCAACCTCTTCGACCCGCAAGCCGCGGAGCGACTCGAACACGAGCGCGCCGCGTGGCGCGACTGGCTCGAACGCACCGTCTCCGCACCGACCCCTGGCTCGCCGTCATGACTCGACCCCTGCTGCGACCGCTCTTCCTGCTCCTCGTCCTCGCCGCCTGCTCCGTCGAGGAGTCGACCGCGCTCCCCGTTCCCGCAGCCGAGGCAGTGAGCACCGAGCAGGTCGCCGCGCACGAGTCCGAACCGGGTCCCTCGGCGGCCGCCCTCGCGGACCCCTCGCACGCCATCCTCTTCGAGCAGCACGAGATCACCGATCCCGCCCGCGGAGACATGCCTGCCTATCGCTTGCTCGTGCCGCACGGCTGGAAGCTCGAAGGCGGCATCACTCCTGTCGCCCCCGCCTTCTCGATGATCCCGACCTTCAGCCAGGTCACCGTCGAAGCGCCCGACGGGCGCGGGGCCATGTTTTGGAGCATGCTCGAGTTCGGCTGTGCGGACGGCTACGACTATCCGATCTACACGCCCTTCGAGGGTCGGCCGTTCTTCCCCCTGCAAGCGTCGCTCGGGGACTACTGGATGCTCCTCTTCGAGCGCGCCCCGGCGAAGGGCGTGACGAAGATGGAGGTCGTGTCCGAGCGGGAGCTCTCCGCGGCGACGAAGCACGTGCGCAAGCAGTACGCGGCGATGTACGAGAGCACGCGCCAGGAGAACGCGCAGCTCGCCGGCATCGGTGAGTCGATGGAGTTCGATGCGCACGCGCGCGAGCTGGTCCTGCGCTACACGAAGGACGAGCGACGCATCGAGGCCACGGTCTTCGCGGTCTGGCGCCGCGCGATCTACCGCTACCCGGACGGTTCGATCCGGCGGGCAATGTGGAACCTCGACAACATGTACGCGGTCTTCGGACCGGTCGGAACGAATCCGCGACAAGACCCGGTCCTCGCCGCCATCGTGCGCGCGCGACGAGAACTTCCCGAGTGGCAGGTCGCCATCCAGCGCTGGTACCTCGAGCGAAACCAACAGATCGTCGCGGAGGGTCTCGCGAACCTCGCCGCCACCGCACGGGCCCAGGCGACCACGCACGCCACGCAGTCGCAAGACGTGCTCGACATCAGCTTCCAAGGCTGGAAGAGCCGCAACGCGGCCGGCGATGCCGGACAAGCGTCAGCGGTCAACGGCATCCACGAGCGCACGACCTACGCCGAGCCCGGCGGCACGACGATCGACCTGCCCAGTCACTACAACAACGTGTACACGGACGGCCTCGGCGGCTACGTGCTGCACAACGACGCGAACTACGAGATCAACACGGACCCCGCCTTCAACGGCCGGGAGTGGCAACGGATCGAACCGCAGCGCTGAGCCGATCTGCGACGCGACTCAGTCGATGGAGTCCACCAAACGGTCGACGACTTCGATCAACAGCTTGCGGTGCATCCACGCGACCTGATCGGCGCGGAACTCGAGACGCGCGGTCTGCTCGGGCTCGTCGAGGCCTGCCCCCGTGTGCGGCACGTGGTCGATCCACTCGGCTCCGAGGCCGCCGAAGTCGGGCGGTTCGTTGCCGCGGATGCGCGCCTCGTACTCTCCGCTGATGCCGGTCAGGGGTGCGTCGATCGTGACTTCGAGCACGAAGTCGTCCTTGCGGCTCGGGAAGTAGTACGCGTACCGATCGCCGATGAAGTCGATGCGCACGCTGTCGACTTCGATGCCGTGCGCCAACTCGAGCTCGCGCGCGATGTAGTCGGCAAGGTCCGGTTCCACGCAGATCGCCGTCGCGAGCGTCCGCTTGGCGACGAGCGCCGCGGTCTCGTTCACGAAGAGCGGCGCGGCCGTCCGGTCGTCGGGACGCCGCACAGTCTCCGGTTCAGGCAGGTCGTGCAGGTCGACGACGCGCGTCGCGTGGTACGCCGTGCAGCTGCAGAGCAGCGTGGTGATGACGAACGTCAGGGTCGTCTGCGCGCGCCGGCGCAAGGGAATCGAGAGTCGCTGCACGTCGCTGCACTAGATGCCGCAGCGGTCGCGGCAACGCGACGAGTCGCTCCTCTTGCGTTCGAGCTGAGTATCGAGGCCATCGACACTCAGCCCGATTCGCACCGCCGTCTGCATCGCGGCCCTACTTGAACGAGAGCAGCTCCATGTCGAACTTCAGGTCGCCCTTCGACGGGCCGTAGGCGAGCTGCTGCGGCAGCGTGACGGTGAAGCTGTCGCCCACGCGCATCTTCGAGACGATCACGTCCCAACCCTTGATCGCCTGACCCGAGCCGACGGTGAAGGTGAACGGGCGATGCCCCGGATCGATCACCGTTCCGTCGGCGAGCATCGCGGTGTAGGCGAGCGTCGCGGACTTGCCGGTCCCGCACACGGGACCGTCGCCGTTCCTCTTCACGGAGAGGATCTTGATGTCCGGCACGCCGTCCTTGCCGGACGGGATGGTGTCGCCGGCCTTCCAGCCGCCGGTCGCGACGGAGGTCGCACTCGGGTCCGGCACCGTGGTCGGTGCGGCCGCAGTGGTGGCATCCTCGGCTTGGCCGCGGCAGCCGGCGAGTGCGAGGAGCGCGAAGACGAGACCGGTGATCGTGGCGGTGTTCATGCGCGGATTCTGCAATTCGCGCTCCGTGCGTGCCAGCACCCCTTCTGCGAGCGGGACTACTGCGAGGCTCTCAAGCTTCGGTCGAATTCGGACTCGAGACTCCTGCGGAAGTGTACTCGGCTCCCGTTCGACCGTTCCGCGGCGCGGATCGAGCGCTGAACGCGCCGCTCTCGCGCAGGATCGAGAGAGCGGCTAGCCTTCCCCACCGAGGCGCCGCACGGGCTGCGCTCCCCCTCTCACCGACGACCGCCATGTTCGACCGACGCCCTCCGCAACTTCGACTCGCGCCATGCCTCGCCTTGCTGTTCGCCTTGGGCTGCGTGGCGTCAGGCGATGCGTTGATCAATCATCCCGCGCCGCAGAGGGACGCCGCCGAGCTGCACGACTTCGCGACGCGCTACGCCGCGGCGTGGAGCAGCGGCGATCCCCAGCTGCTCGCGTCCTTCTACGCCGAGCGCGGCGAGCTCACGGTCAACGGCGGCGCGCCGTCGGTCGGACGCGCGGCGATCGCCGCCACGGCGCGCGCTTACATGGAAGCCTTCCCCGACATGCACGTCGCGCTGCGAGAGCTCGAGTCGGAGGACGGTCGCGTGCGCTTCCACTGGAACTGGACGGGCACGAACACGGGACCTGGCGGAACGGGCCGCGCCGTGCGACTCTCGGGTCACGAAGAGTGGACCTTCAGTCCGGGCGGCCGCATCGCGGTCTCGCGCGGATGTTTCGACGAGGCCGAGTACGCGCGGCAACTGGCCGGCGAACGCTGAACGCAAAGGCGCACGCTTCCAAGATGTTCCGCCGCCAGTCAGAGCACACGAGGGTCCGCGCGTGACCGACGGCCCGCGCGCCTTCGTTCTGAACCTCGACGCCGAACACGAGCTCGAGGTCGGGCCGCGCTACACGCCGACTCGGCACCTCGCCGCACTCGTCGCGCGCCAACGCGAGAAGCTGGTCGGCACGCTCTTGCGCCCGGGCGACGTGCTGGTGACCGAAGAGGCGCTCGACGCCGGAGACGCAGCGCTCGAACGCGCGCGCGGGCTGCCGGGGATCGCGTGGAGTCCGACGCCGCGCGCGCTCGCCCTGCTGCGCCGCGCGGGCGCCGTGCCGCTCGCCGCGCCTTCGGTCGAAGTGCTGCAGAGCGTCAACGCGCGGCCCTTCGCGGCGGAGGTGCGCGCGCCGCTCATCGAAGGCGCGTTCGCGAAGCAAGTCGCCGCAACGGAGCACGAGTTGCTCGCACTCGTCGCGCGCCCCGCGCCGCTCGGCTGGCTCGTGCGCCGCACCTTCGGCGCCGCCGGCCGCGGACGCCGTCGCCTCTTCGCCGGCGCGCCCGCCGCGGACGAGCTCGCGTGGATCCGCGCGAGCCTGCGCGCCGGTCCGCTCGTCGTCGAACCCTTCGTCGACGTGACCGTCGAGTACACGCGCTCCGGCTTCGTCACCGCGGGCGGCACGGTCTCCATCTCGGAGCCCTGCCATCAGGCCGTCGCCGCGAGCGGAGCGTGGTTGCGCACCGAGCGCGCCGAGCGCGACGCGGTGACGCGCGCCGACGATGCCGCCCTCGAGCAGGCCGCCGTAGCGACGGGAGAAGCCCTCGCCCGTGCCGGCTACTTCGGTCCATTCGGTATCGACGCCTTCCGCTACCGCGCCGAACCCGGCGCGCCCGAGCGACTCAATCCGCTAAGCGAGATCAACGCGCGGCTGACGATGGACTGGCCGACCGCGCTCGCGCTGCGCCACGAGTTCGGACTCTTGCGCGGCCGCGCGGAGGATTCCCGCGGCAACCCCTGACGAGTCTCACGCTCGTCGCTCGCCGCGTCGTGCACCGCGACCTGAAGCCGGCGACGAGGCCGGACGGAGACGCGCAGCGAGTGCTAGTCTGTGCGCTCCATGTCGCGCTCTCCCTCCGACACCTGCTGGACCGTATTGCGCGCGGCGGCGCACGGCGATGCGGCGGCGCGGTCCACCTTCTCGCGCACCTACGCGGTGGCGATCCGCAGCTTCCTCGCGGCGCGTTGGCGCGGGCGTTTGCTCGAGGGCGAGGTGGACGACGCGGCGCAGGAGGTTTTCGTCGAGTGCCTGAAGCCCAGCGGCGTGCTCGAGCGCGCGGACGAGGGGCGCGGGGACTTCCGCGGCCTGCTCTTCGGGGTCGCGCGCAACGTCGCGCGCCGCTTCGAGGACCGCGCCGTCGCGCGCGGCCGCCTGCTGCCCGAGGACTCGGCCTGGCTCGGACAGGTCGCCGCCGACGAACCGGGCCAGGCGACGCTCTTCGACCGCGGCTGGGCGCAGGCCCTGCTCCGGCAGACGAAGCGCCTGCACCGCGAGCGGGCCCTCGCGGACGGCCTCGCCGGCGAGCGGCGCATCGAGCTGCTGGAACGCCGCTTCGGGGACAACGAGGCGATCCGCGAGATCGCCGCGCGCTGGGGCGTGCCCGCGCAGGACGTGCACAACGCCTACCGCAAGGCGCGGACGGAGTTCTACGGCTGCCTGCGCGAGGTCGTCGCCTTCCACGCGCCGCCCGGGGCCGACCTCGACGCCGAGTGCCGCCGGCTGCTCGCCTGCCTGCGCTGAGGGACTCGCGAAGAATCCCGAGATTGCCATGATGAGAATCGTGCGGGTCCTGAAGTACGGGAAAGCCCTCCCTACCTCTGCTTAGCGCACCACTCCCATGGCCGACGATCCCCACTCCACTCCCGACGAGCTCGACGCAGGCCTCGCCTTCGCCTACGGCGACGATTCCGCCGCGGCTCCCGCTCCCAGCGTGCTCGAGCGCATCGGCGAAGTCACCGGCTCGAAGCCGCGCGTGCTCCTCAAGGAGGAAGCGGCCGGCGACACGCCGATTCTGAAGCCGCTCGGACCGGGCGAGCGCCGCGAAGCCGGCAAGTATGTCGTGCAGGGCGAGCTCGGCCGCGGCGGCGTCGGCGCCGTGCACAAGGGGCACGACCAAGACCTCGGTCGCGACGTCGCGATGAAGTTCCTGCACGCTCGGTACAAGGACGACCCGGGCATCCTTCACCGCTTCGTGGAAGAGGCGCAGATCGGCGGGCAGCTACAGCACCCCGGCATCGTCCCCGTCTACGACCTCGGTCTCGTCGACGGCAAGCCGTTCTTCACGATGAAGCTGGTGAAGGGCCAGACCTTGGCTCGCAAGCTCGCGGTGCGCGCCTCTCCCACCGAGGACCGTCGCAGCTTCCTCGCGATCTTCGAGGACATCTGCCAGACGCTCGCCTACGCCCACGCGCGCGGCGTCGTGCACCGCGACTTGAAGCCGGCGAACATCATGATCGGTTCCTTCGGCGAGGTGCAGGTCGTCGACTGGGGCATGGGCAAGGTCCTGCGCCAAGGCGGCGTTGCGGACGAGAAGCTCGCGGCGGAGCGGCAGGCGCAGCTCAGCGTGATCGAGACGGTGCGCTCGGGCGGCCACGGAACGCAGTCGCTCGTCGGGTCGATGATGGGTACGCCGGCCTACATGCCGCCGGAACAGGCGCGCGGCGACGTCGACGCGATGGACGAGCGCAGCGACGTGTTCGCGCTCGGCGCGATCCTCTGCGAGATCCTCACCGGAAAGCCGCCCTACGTCGGCGAGACCGAGGACGTGATCGGCATGGCCTCGCTCGCGAAGCTCGACGACGCGCACGCGCGCCTCGACGCATGCGGCGCCGAACCCGAGATGGTCGAGCTGACGAAGCGCTGCCTGATGCCCGCCCCTGCCGCGCGCCCGCGCTCGGCGGAAGTCGTCGCGAAGGCCGTGCACGACCACCTCGCCGCGGCGGAGGCGCGCGTGCACGAAGCGCGCGTCGAGGCGGCGAAGGCGAAAGTGCGCGCCGCTTCGCTGAAGCGCACGCAGACGCTCGGCATCAGCCTGACGGCGGTGATCGCGATCGGACTCGCGGCCTCGACATGGTTCTGGCGCGCGGCCGACGCCGCGGCGAAGAGCGAGAAGGAAGCCAAGCTCGCGGCGGTGGCGTCCGCCGAGACCGCCCGCGAGAACGAACAGCGGGCCGTCGAGCAGACGGCGGTCGCCGAGCGCGAGCTGGCGCGCGCGGTCGAGATCAAGACGCTGATCACGGACATGCTCAAGGGCATCCAGCCCGAGCAGGCACAAGGCCGGGACATCACGCTCCTGCGCGAGATCCTCGACACGGCCGCCGCGCGCCTCGCGGAGGGCGCGATCCAGGACGAGCTGGTCGCCGCGGAACTGCACGGCGTGATCGGCGGCGTCTACAACTCGCTCGGACTGTACGCCGAGGCGGAACGTCACCTGCCCGTCGCGCTCGAGATCCGCGAGCGCGTGCTGGGCCCGGAGGACGAGCTGACGCTCAAGAGCGCCGACGGCGTGGCCGTCTTGCGAGTCTCCCAGGGCCACTACGCCGAAGCCGAGGAGCTGTTCCTCCGCACGCTCGAGACGCGCGAGCGGCTGTTCGGCGAGGAACACGAGGACACGATCCGCTCGATGTCGTTCGTCGCGGCGGTGTACTCCCGCCAGGACCGCGACGCCGAGTCCTTGGAGCTCTCGCGTCGGATCCTCGAGCTCCAGCGCGAGAGCTTGGGCGACGACCACGAGGACACGCTGGTCACTCGCCAGAACATCGCGTCGCACCTCATGGACCACGCCCGGTACGCCGAGGCCGAGGCCGCCTACCTGGAGATCATCGAGCTGCTCGAGAAGCAGAGCGGCGCGGACCACCCCATGACGATCGTGACGCGCGGGAACCTCGCGAGCCTGTACGAGTCCATGGGGCGCTACGCGGAGGCCGAACCCCTCCAGCGCCAGGTGCACGAACAGCGCCGACGCGTCCTGGGCCCGGAGCATCCGCAGACGCTCACCGGTCAGCTCGCGCTCGCGCAGGTCCTGGTGAGTCTCGGCAAGCGTGACGAGGCCGAACCCTACGTGCTGCAAGCGCTCGAGGTGCAAGAGCGCCTCTTGGGTCCGGACCACCCGGACACGCTGCGCAGCGTCGGCATGCTGGGCACCATCTGCCTTCAGCAGAACAAGATGGCCGAGGCTGAGGCCTACCACCGGCGAGCCTACGAGACCCGCAAGCGCGTGCTCGGCGAAGAGCACGGCAACACCCTGGCCAGCCTGGGCAATCTCGCGATCGTCTATCAGGAGACGGGCCGCTACGCCGAGGCCGAAGAGGTCTACGAGCGGCTCAGCGAGCTTCAGCTGCACGCCTTCGGCGAAGAGCATCCGAATCTGATCGGCACGCGGCTCAACCTGGCGAGCCTCTACGAGAAGCAAGGGCGTCCGCTCGAAGCAGAGTCCGTCTACCACGAGTCGATGGTGGTGCAGGAACGGTTGTTCGGCGCCAAGCACCCGGACACGCTGCTCACGAAGCACAAGCTGGCGATGCTGTACCTGCAGCAGGACCGCGTCGACGAAGCCGCTCCGCTGGTCCTCGAGTGCTGGGAGGTCCGCAAGGAGGTGCTCGGGCCGGACCACGAGAAGACGCTCGACTGCTTGGCGACGCTGGCTCGCGTCCGGCAGGTGGAGGAACGCTTCGACGAAGCGCAAGCGCTCTTCGAGCAGCTCGTCCCCGCGCTGGCGCGCGTGCTGGGCGAGGACCACCCGATGACGCTCGGCAACCAAGGGAACCTGGCGATGCTCTACCATCAACAGGGTCGCCTGGAAGAAGCAGAGGACCTGTTCCTTCGGACGCTCGAGTCACAGAAGCGCTCGATCGGTGAGGAACACGAGTTCACGCTCGGGACCTACACGAACCTCGGCAACCTGTACCTCGAGATGGGGCGCTATCAGGAAGCGGCCGAGATGTTCGAGGTCAGCCTGCCCATCAAGCGCCGCGTGCTCGGCGAAGACCACCCGTGGACCGGCTTCGCGCTGCAGGGTCTGATGCGCGCGTACCTCTCGTTGGGCCGCTTCGACGAAGCGCTGCCGTTGCAGCGTGAGGTCCTCGAGCGGGCATTCACCGAGCAGGAGGGCGAGGACGCCGACGCGGCGGCCCTGAACGAGTTCGCGTGGCTGCTGCTGAACGCCGACTTCGAGCGGCTGCGCGATCCGGAACGCGCGCTCGAGTTCGCCAGTCGTGCGTGCGCGCTCGAGGAAGCCCGCGAGGGCCTACAGCTGTGGATGTTCCTCGACACGCTCGCGTCCGCTCAGCACGCTACGGGTGACACGACCGCGGCAGTCGCGACGCAGAAGCGCGCGCTCGAGCTGATGCCGGAGGGCGCCGACGAGGGCGTACAAGAGCGGCTCGAGGAGTACGAGGCGGCACTCGAAGACGATTCGAATGACTGAGCGCACGGAAGGCGAGGAGCTCCGCTCCGACGGACCGGAGCCGCCCTCCGAACTGGACCGCGGTCTGGAGGAGGCGTACGGCGAGGACTCGAGCGCGAACCGGTCCCCCAGCGTGCTCGAGCGCATCGGCGAAGTGACCGGTTCGAAGCCGCGCGTGCTGCTGCGTGACGAGCCGATCGGCGAGACACCTTTGCAGCCGGCTCAGGGCGAGCATGTCCGCGCCGGTAAGTACGTCGTCCACGGCGAGCTCGGCCACGGCGGAGTGGGCGCCGTGCTCAAGGGCCACGACCAGGACCTCGGTCGCGACGTCGCGATGAAGTTCCTGCACGAGCGCTACAGGAACGACGCCGGCATCCTCCACCGCTTCGTCGAGGAAGCGCAGATCGGCGGGCAGCTGCAGCATCCCGGCATCGTGCCGGTCTACGACCTCGGCATGCTCGACGGCAAGCCGTTCTTCGCGATGAAGCTCGTCAAGGGCGAGACGCTCGCGAAGCAGCTCGCCGAGCGCTCGTCCCCCGCCGAGGACCGTCGCAGCTTCATCGCGATCTTCGAGGCGGTCTGCCAGACGCTCGCCTACGCGCACGCGCGCGGCGTCGTGCACCGCGACCTGAAGCCCGCGAACATCATGATCGGTTCCTTCGGCGAGGTGCAGGTCGTCGACTGGGGCATGGGCAAGGTGCTGCCGGCCGGCGACGCGCCCGCCGAGCGAGATGCCGAAGGCGCGAAGCCGGAAGTCAGCGTGATCGAGACGGTGCGCTCGGGCGGACACGGCACGCAGTCGCTCGTCGGCTCGGTGATGGGAACACCGGCCTACATGCCACCAGAACAAGCGCGCGGCGACGTCGACGCGATGGACGAGCGCTCGGACGTCTTCGCGCTCGGCGCGATCCTCTGCGAGATCCTCACCGGCTTGCCGCCGTACGTCGGCGACACGATGCAGATGATCTCGATGGCCGCGCAGGCAAAGCTCGAAGACGCGAACGCGCGGCTCGACGCGTGCCACGCGGAGCCCGAGCTGGTCGAACTCGCGAAGCGCTGCCTGATGCCCGCCCCCGCCGCGCGCCCGCGCTCGGCCGAAGTCGTCGCGAAGGCCGTACACGACCACCTCGCCGCCGTCGAGGCGCGCGTGCACGAAGCGCGGATCGAGGCCGCGGAGGCGAAGGTGCGCGCCGCCGCGCTGAAGCGCACGCAGACGCTCGGCATCAGCCTGCTCGCGGTGATCGCGACCGGCCTCGCGGTGTCGCTCTGGTTCTGGCAGGCGGCCGACGCCGCGGCCGAGAACGAACGCGTCGCCAAGCTGGCCGCCGAGGAGTCGGCGCAGAACGAGCGCGTCGCGAAGCTCGCCGCGGAAGAGTCGGAGCAGGAGGCGCGCGACAACGAACAACGCGCCGTGGAGCAGACGGAGATCGCCGAGCGCGAGCTCGCGCGCGCCGTCGAGATCAAGACCTTGATCACCGACATGCTGTCGGGCGTCACACCCGAGGAGGCCCTGGGCTCGGACACGAAGCTGCTCCGCGGCATCCTCGACTCTGCCTCCGAACGCCTCGCGAGCGGCGCGATCGAGGACGAGCTCGTCGCGGCGGAGCTGCGCGACGTGATCGGGACCACCTACTGGTCGCTCGGCAGCTACGCGGAGGCCGACGCGCACTTGCCCGTCGCGCTCGAAGTGCGCACGCGGCGCCTCGGACCGGAGCACACGAGCACGCTCGCGACCAAGAGCGCCTTGGCGTCCCTCCGCACGACGCAGGGCCGCGCCGCGGAGGCCGTCGAGCTCGGCGAAGAGGTCCTGGACGCGAGGAAGCGCGCGCTGGGAGAACAGCACCCGAAGACCCTCCGGGCGATGGTCAACCTGGTCAACACTTACAAAGCGGCCGGCGACACGGCCCGCGCGGAGCAGCTCGGGCTCCACGCTCTGGAGCTGCACGAGCGCGTCCTGGGGACGGACGACCCGGAGACGCTGAGGGCCATGGGAAGCCTCGCGCTCGTGTACTCGAAGGTGGGGCGCTATCAGGACGCCGGACGACTCCAGCTCCGCGCCACGGAGACGTTGACGGAGGCGCTCGGGGAAGACCACCCGAAGACGATCCTGATGCAGCTGATCCTGGCCCACACCTGGAGCCAGCTCGGACGCAACGCGGAGGCCGAGCAGATCCTCGCGCGTGCCGTGGTCGCGGCGGAGCGCGTGCTCGGTCCGCACCCGAACACCTTCTTGGGACTGAAGGACCTGTCCTCGATCTACTTGGCGCTGGGACGCGCCCCGGAGGCGGAGCAGCTCCTTCAGCGGGCGCTGGAGTTCGCGTCGCACACGCTCGGTGCGGAGGACCAGCTGGTGCTCGACATGCAGTGCCTGCTGGCCCGTGTGTACAAGACCCAAGCGCGCTTCGACGAGTCGGAGGAACTCTACCTCCGCACGCTCGAGGCCCAGCGACGCACTCTGGGCGAGGCGCACCAGACCACGGTCACCACGATGAGCGACCTCGGGCTGCTCTACCAGTCGCTGGCGCGCGACGCCGAAGCTCTACCGTACATGCTCGCGGTCCTCGAGAACGAGAAGCAGACGCTGGGCGCGGAGCACCCGTTCACGCTCGGCTCGATGACGAACATCGGCAACACCTACAACTCCCTGGGCCGCTACGAGGAAGCGGCAGCGCTCTTCGAGGTCTGCTTCCCCGCCAAGCGCCGCGTGCTCGGCCCGCAGCATGCTTGGACGGGATACGCCCGCGACGGTTTGATCCGGTCGTACCTCGGCCTCGGTCGCGCCGAAGATGCGTTGCCGTTGCAGCGCGAGGTCCTCGACGCGTGGCTCGCCCCGGGAGACGACCCCGAGGCGAGCGCCGAGAACCTCAACGCGTACGCCTGGGCACTCTTGACCTACGAGGTCCCCGGCCTGCAGGACCCGGCGCGCGCGCTGGAGTTCGCCAAGCGCGCCTGCGAGCGAGAAGCGGCGCGCGGCGGTTCGATGCTGTGGGCGTACCTCGACACGCTCGCGCTCGCGCAACACAGGAGCGGCGACACAGGGGCCGCGGTCGCGACGCAGAAGCGCGCGCTCGAACGGATGCCTGCGGGCGCCGACGAAGGCGTGCGGCAGCGGCTCGCGGAGTACGAGGCGGCGCTGGAGGACGGGTCCGGCGACTGAGAGATCGAGTCCGGGCGCGTGTCTACTTCGCCGCCGCGTCCAACCCGAGCGTGTCCACCATCTGTTGGAAGCGCGTGACCTTGCCGTCCGCGAGCCACCAAGTGTGCGCGCACTGCACGTCGAGCGCCTTGCCCGTCTTCGCGTGCGTCGCCTGGTAGCGACCGAACATGGTCACCACTTCCGGACCGCCGACGATCTCGTCGACGACGACGCGGAAGTCGGGCCACTCTTCGAGCAAGCGCGCGAAGACTCCGGACAGGATCGCTTGCTCGCCGACGTACGGATTGCCGTCCGCGAGCACGTTGCCTTCCGCTTCCTTCCAGACGATGTCCGGAGCGAAGCGCGCGAAGAGACCCGGGACGTCGCCGGCGGCGAAGGCCGCGTAGAGACCGCGGACGAGAGCGTGTGCGTCGTTCATGCTTGCCGAGCATAGCGTCACCGAGCCTTCGTCGCCCCTCGGTCCGCTACCTCCGATCCGCGCTTGGAACCGCACGCGACCGTGGCATGATGCCGCGCACCATGACGACTCTCGCCCAAGCTCCGACCGTGAACATCTCCGTCCGCAAGCTCTCCGACATCACGCTGAACAATGAATACCTGCGCAGCTACACGGACGTCACCACGCTGAAGAAGAGCATCGAGAGCGTCGGCTTGATCCACCCGGTGACGATCAACGCGCGGAACGAACTGCTGGCCGGCGCGCGTCGGTTCCAGGCCGCGAAGGAGCTCGGCTGGGACGAGATCTCGGTGCAGGTGATCGACCGCGACGAGCTCGTGCAGGAGCTGATCTCGATCGACGAGAACCTGGTGCGCATGTCGCTGACCGGGCTCGAGCTGGAGAAGTATCTGAACCGCGGCCGCGAGATCTACGAGGCGATCCACCCGACCGCGAACAAGGTCACGCTCTCGACCGAGACGCTCTCCGCCGAGGAGAAGCAGCAACAGAAGGCCGACGACGAAGCGGACGAGGACTCCTTCGCCGCCGTCACCGCCGAGAAGACGGGCCTCTCCAAGTCCGTGATCAAGAGCGCGATCCGCCGCGACGCGCTCGCGTCCGACGCGGTCAAGCACGCGCGCAGCGACGGCGCGCTGAACGCGACGCAGACCAACGAGATCATCCGCCTCGCCAAGGAAGCACAGGAGAAGGTCCTGCCGCTGATCGAGGGCAAGACCGCCAAGGAGACGCGCCGCATCATCGCCGCCGCGCAGGAAGGCGGATGGGAAGCCGCGCGCGAGGAGAGCGAGAAGATCGTCCCCCTCCCCCGCGAATACAGCCAGATGCTCTCGCCGATGAAGCGCGTCAATCGCTCGATCAGCCGCATCCTGATCGAAGAGTTGCGCTACGAGGGACCCGAGCAGCGCGCGATCAACAACGAGCTGATCACGCTGAAGAACAACTTGTTGCAGTACTTCGAGATGATGGGGATCGAGAGCTGAGCGCGGGGCCGGCGTCGCAGCCCGGCAAGCCGCCTCAGCGGTACTTCACGACCCGCACCAGACCCCGGTCGTCGTAGACCTCGACCCTTCCGTCGAGCGCTCCACTCTGCCGCTGAACGTGCCAGGCGTCGAACACGTTCTGCCAGCTGAAGACCGGCACCGGGTCGGGCTTGCGGTTGCGTTCGACGCTCTCCGCGTACAGACGATCCGCCTCGGCATCGACCCACGCGCGGTCCATGCCCAGCTGGCGCGCACGCTCGACGTCTCGGTTGCTGCGAAGACCCGACTCGCGCAGTTGCCCGCGCTCGAGTTCCTGCGCCCGAGCGCGCTCGACGCGCTGCTCGGCGGTCAGGCCGGTCAGCGAGACCATCAACGCCTCGTGCGCTGCGACGGCTCCCTTGTAGACATCGCGCTGCAGCGCGTCGTCGCCGTTCTGCAGAGCGATCTGGACCGCAACTTCCGAGTCGCGCTCGTCGCCGTCGCCGTCGACGAGCGGGAACGGAACGCCGCGCGAGAGGTCGAGCGCGATCCAGCGGCCGTCGATCCGTTCGGCCACGGCTCGCGGCGGGACGACCGCCTCGTACGTGAAGGGCACCCCTCCACGCGGATCGGCGTTGCCGCGCCAGTAGTAGAGCAAGCGGTGCGAGACCACCGGCTTCCAGCGGCGCACGCGCGTTGCGGTACCGGCAAGCGACGCGCTCAGCACTTCTTCCGCGTCGCCTCCCGCGACGTCGAACACCAACCCCGCTTCGGTTCTTCTCACCACCGCCCAACCGGAGTGGCAGCGCGGGTACTTGCACATCCCCGTCTCGACGCGCAGCGGCGAGTCGTCTGCCTTGGTGAAGCTGATCAGGCGCACCATCCCGAGCGCATCCGAGGGCAAGGTCAGCGGGCGACCCTCCAGCGAGAGCGGCAGGTACAGCGTCGCGTCGACGAGGTCCGGATCCTCGAGGCTCCCGACTGCGACCGCGAGTTCCGTCTCCGGCCACGGCGGCATGAAGAACGCCTTCTCATCGGTGGTCTCGTTCCACCAGTCCGCACCAGGCCTCACGAGCTCGAGTGAACTCAGCTCCGGAACGCAGAATCCCAGCGCCTCACCGTCCGCGCGGAACGGCATGACCAGCGGCGTTCCTTCCGGATCGGCCACTTCCGCGAGGACGCAGCGACCGTGGCTGACCAAGCCGAGCGGACCGCCCGCGCGCGGTCGCAGCCCGTGGTGCGCGGAAAGCGGGTTGCCCCGCGCGTCGAACACGCCGAGCGCCGTACTGTTGCCGTCGAGAGGATCCCGTCCGGCGACCCAGACGCGCGAGTCCTTCCCACCCTGGCCCGACGGAACGACGTGCACCTGCGTCCAATTCGCGAGCACCTCGCCGTCGACATCCACGGGCGTGAAGGCGCCGGTCGCCATGTCGAGGAAGCCGGGCTCGTTGGACCCGCGCTCTTCCCCGTAGCGGCCCACGAAGGCATGACGCCCGTCGATCGGGATCAGGTTCGCGTAGATCGGGGGGACGACCCAGTCGAGCCCGCAGCGCACGTAGCAGATCTGCTCGCCGATCAGCTGATCCCGCCGCTTGGTCGAGATGCCGGGCAGCACATCGCCGCTCTGCACGCGTCCGTAGTAGACGAAGCACCCCTCGCGCCCCGCGAACGGAACGGGCGGCGATAGGGCCACGCGCTCCGTCCGATCGTGCCGGCGGTTCGGGTCTTGATTGGAGCGGTACGCGGCGTACGCGTCGTGCGAATCCGGCGCCGCAGCGGCGGGAACCGCCGGCGTGGTTCCGGGCGCGCTCTCCGACTTCGGCGTCGAGCTACAAGAAAAGAGCAAGGAGGCCGCAACGAAAGCGAATCGGATCGACTTCATCTTGTGTTGGTCTAGCGGGAACGGTGGCTCGAGATTCTCCGAGCTGCGTCTTGGCCTGTCCAGCCTCGGAATCCGATGACTCCAAGATCGACTCGGGTCGATGCTGTGGCCCGTCCCACGTCGCTCGTCGCGCCTTCGGGCCAAACGCGCCACGACGAAGCGCCTGGATGAAGGCCGCGGCGGAGGCGCGCGCCATCCTGGCCGCGGCTCAAGAGTCGACGTGCTCGATGAGGACCCCGCCGCCGTCGACGCTCAGATAGATCGTCACCGCGGGAGTGTCCAGCACTCCGTCCGTGTCGGGCCCGAGTGCGGTCATCACGAAGTCGCAGGCGACCTGCGGCACGGCTTGCCCGCCGACGACGAACGGCAGCTGTGTCGCGGGCACCGACGTCGACTGCCCGCCCGCGTCGACGAGCGTCAGCCCCCCGTCCGGAACGACGAAGAGCGCGCTCGGCGCGCGCAGCATCCGCGCCGCTTCCTCGTACCTCTCGTGGTGGAGGTGACCGGCGAAGGCCTCGGTCGTTCGCCCGGGACGCTGGAACCACCACGCAGCCATGGCGAGCCCGAGGAGGATCGCGGCGACGCCGGTGCCCGTTCTCATGCGTGCGGTCATTCGATTCTGTTGTCGACTCGACTTCGAGAACCCCACGCTACGCGGCTCCCGCCGCCCGTGCAACGTCGAGGGCGAGGAGGCGCGACCCGAGCCCCGCTGAATTCGCGTGCCGCCGTCCGTAAGTCGCAGCGACCGTCGGATGGTCCGCGCTGCCCTCAAGGCCGCAGCCGCAAGGGTCCCATCGCGCGGTCGCGGTCGCGCAAGCAAGCTGCGCCGCGACCCGACCCACCGAGCACCAGGCGCAATCCGACCAGCGAAGAGTCGTCGTCCAGGCCGTCTTCCGCGAACACCGACACCGACACACCCGCGGGAGTCGGCAGCGCGAGTTCGATCGAGAGCGGGACTCCGAAGGACTCTTGCCCGAAGTCCTCGCGCGTCTCGCGACCGACGATCCCCGAGCCGACGCTGAGCCAGTCCAGGGGGTAGGCCTTGAACAACAGTGACAGCGCGACGCGATCTTCTTGGAGCTTGCGCGCTTCGTAGCCCAGCGAGCCGGCGACGGTCATCAAGTCGTTCGCGTACCACTCGCCGAAGATCGTCGTCTCGTCGTCCGAGAAGACGTCGAGTTCCTGGCGGTCGTAACCCACGCCGAACAGCCCACGGTATCTTCGCGCATAGAGCGCGCCCCCCATCTCGCGCAAGGACTCGCCGGCGAGATCGTCGAGGCCGGCGCGGAGCTGGACGTGGAGCGGCCCGGCGACACGCGCATCGGCGGCGAGCAGGGCGCCGCTCGCCGCAGTACCGCCGATCTCGCCGGCGCGGCCCTCGACGCGCAAGGACCAGGGCCAGGCAACGATCGGCGGCAGGTCTCGACGTGGTGACTCCATCCGCTCCGCTCGCCCCGCGTCCATCTGCAGTCCGATCATGGCACCGAGTCCTTCCCACGAGGGGTTGTCGTCGACCAATCCCCGGCCGTTCGAGACGTGCTGTTGGCGAACGGAGAACGTCAGCGCGAGAGGCCCCGGGATGTCGAACGCAGCGCCGACGCCGATGTGCCGCGTTCCGTTGAGGCGCGTCCCACCGCTCGGAAACGCCTCATCGGTCGCGAGCAGTCCCAAGCCGAAGTCGACGAACGCGCCCCACGCCTCCCCGTCGATCGCATACCAGCGCAGCAGTCCGTCGAGTCCGAACCCAGCCGCGTCGCTCACTCCGCCGTCGACTTCGGGTGCTCCGTCGAAGGAGGCGAGGTCCAGCTCACCGAGGAGGGCGAAGCTGTCTCGGAAGCGGTGCTCGACCCCCAGCCGCAAGGAGTCGAGCGAGATCGAGCGTGGGTCGTCGGACGGTGGCTCGAAGTGCCCGGCTTGGACGCTCCACACGCGCGACCCCTCCGCGGCCCTGCCGCGACCGACTCCGGACTCGACGTGGCGGGGTGCGCTGCAGGCGAAGAGGGAGCCGAGCAGGGCCAAGGGTGCGAGCGCCGCGCGCCTCATCGCGCCGTTCCTCCTTCATCCTCGCGCACCAGCGTCAAGACCGTGCGCAGCAGGGCCCGGCTACGCCGCTGCTGCTCTTCATGCCCGAAGAAGTGGTCGGCGCCCGGCTCGAGCAGCACGTGATCGCCGTCGAGGAACGCGTCGGCGAGCAGCACGAGGCCGTCGTTGGGAGCGAGGGTGCGCAAGTAGCGGTAGCCTCGCCGTCCGAGATCGCTGACGTTGCCCGAGAGCGGCACGCCCACGTAGCTCACGCGCGTCAGGTGGGCGGGGAACTCGAGAGACTCGAGACAACGGCGGCGCGACTCCGTCCGCAGCCCGGCGAGCCCATCGAGGTCGAAGCCCTCGAATCGAAACAGCAACCAGACCCACCAGCGCCGGCTCGCGCGCAGGGCGCGATCCGCGAGCGGACTGCCTCGCAGCGCGCCCCCGATGTTGAGCCAAGCCGCGACGTGCGCGCACTCGCGAGCGTCGAGCAGGCTCCCGAGCGCGAGGGCGACCTCGGGACTCGACTTGCTGGCGCTGACCACGATCCAGCGGCCTTCGTGATCGGCAACGGAACGGACCGCGGCTGCGACCGCGCGTGCGTTCTCCTCCACGCTGCCGTTCTCGTCCACGGGCACGAACCGCGTGCGGATCCCCAGGCTCTCGATCGCGGCCCGCTGGAGCGCGAAGTCCGAGCCGGTCTCGGTCCCGTGCGAGCGGTAGAACCAGCCCGGCACGAAGAGCACACCCACGTCTTGCCGGTCTTCCGGAAGTGGAGTCGGCACCCCGACGCGACGCAGCACCTCCAGCTCTCGACGATAGAGCTCGCTCGCGTGCGCCTGCCGGGGATCCGCGGAGACGGCCTCGACGAGGAGCAGGGTCGCGACGTCCGGCGAGTAGCGCCGGGACCACTCCGCGAGGTCGGCCGACGAGGGTCGCTCCTCTCGCTCCCGCACGCGTTGCCGCAGTCCTTCCAGCTCGCGGGGCAATTCGGCTCCCACGAGGAAGGCCTGTGCGAGCGCACTGTCGACCGGTCCCCGGAACTCGTGGCCGGCGACGACGCCGCTCGCCGGGAACTCCGGGATCGCGGCGCAGCCCGCCAGCACGGCCGCGAGTAGGCTGCGGGCGAGGCCGGCACAGCTATAGGTGACCGGTCGTCTATTCTGCGAGTCGAGGAGACCGAGGTCGTTCATGGCTCAGCTCGAAGGACCCGCTGCGGACGGGGCGAGGAGTTCGTCGAAGAGCAGCTCGAGGCACTCCCGCAGCGGATCGACGCGGGATTCGACCTTCATGCGCAGGAGCGCCCCCTCCCACGCATTGATGAGGAAGTCGGCGAGCAAGCCGGGCGACCTCCCCGAGGCGACCTCGCCCCGCTGCTGCGCCCGAGCGATGACGTCCGCGAAGGCCGTGCGCCACGCCCCCATGGTCTCGCGCAGGGCGAGGGACACCGCGGGCGCGGTGCCTTCCAGCTCGGCCCCCAGGTTGCCGATCAGGCACCCTCCGCGGGCTCCATTCGCCACGAAGCGCTCGACCAGCCCGTCGAAGAAGTCCCGCAAGGCCGCTCGTGGCCGCTCGCGGCTCGCCTCGAGCATGCGGTCGAGTTCCGCCTGGAACAGCTCGGCGTAGCGCCGGACCACGGCCGCGGCGAAGGCTTCCTTGCTGGGGTAATAGGCGTAGAACGACCCCTTGGGGATGCCGGCGAGGCCCACGACCTGCTGGATCCCCGTCCCGTGGTAGCCCGACGTCCGGAGTTGCTCGACGCCCAGGTCGAGCAGGTTCTCCCGTTTGGCTGCGACCCGTTGGCGCGATCCCATACCAGCTCTATAGCCGACCGGTCACCTTCACGCAAGCTGCCCGTTCGTCTTCCCGCGATTCCGGGACCTCCCCGGCACCATCGAGGCTTCTCCTCGTCGGTCGGAGACGGCACCTGGCAGCCCGTTGAGGAACAGCTTCGGGTGCCGGGGCGAGAGCAGCGGCCTCGGAGCGGCGCCTTTGATCTGAGGTGAATCGGTGGATTCGGCGCGGCTCGCGGGTGTCGCAGCGTGGCGGATGAGGTCGTCATCGTGCCGAGTGAAGTTCTCAACGGGCCGCTGGGCTCGTGCCCTCGAGAACCCGCACGCAGTTCTGCAATCATGACCAGGACCTCAGCCTGCTCGTTGCCGCTCGGACGGGGCCTGCTCGGCGTGCTGACTCTGATTCCCGCGCCGGCCGCGACGGCGGTGGCGACGGGCACCGTCTGCAACGCGGTCGCGTCGGTGAACGAAATCGGTCCCGGGGCCGGAGGAATCTCCGGCCCTCCGGAACTCCGCCTGGTCGGTGCGCCGGTGATCGGTGGTCCGTTCGCGTTCCGCGTCAGTGGCGGGAGGGTACCGACCGAACCGGGCAGGAAGCCCGCACTCGCTGTGCGAGGGGTGTGTGGAGATTGACCTGGTTCGGTACCCTCCCCCCATGAAGCGCCCCGCCTTCCTCTCCGACGACTGCCCGCCGATGGGCATCTACGAGACCCTCTACGCCTTCCGCGACAGCTTCGGCAAGTTCATGGGCGAGCCGGGTACGCATCCCTGGTCGCAAGGCTTCCCGCTCACGACGCAGCTCGAAGGCGGGCCGCCGCTGCCGAGCAGCGTCGAGGTGACGTGGGAGGACCGCTTCTATCCGAAGGCCTGGGGCCATCCGAAGCTGCGCGAGGCGATCGCCGGGCACTACAACGACTACTACGGGTCGAGCATCGCGCCGGAGAACGTGATGGTCTTCGCCGGCGGGCGGCCGGGGATCTTCGCGGTGCTCGCGTTCTTGAAGCGGCACGTCGAGGTGCGCATCGCCGGCGCGGAGTGGCCGGCCTACCTCGACATCCTGACGCAGACCGAGTCGAACTGGCGCGTCGTGCCGTCCACGCCGGAGAACGGCTTCCATCCGCCGAACGCCGCCTACTTCGACCGCGCGGGCTTGAACGCGAAGACGCACCTCCTGGCGGTGCTGTCGAACCCCGGGAACCCGACGGGGCACACGCGCGCGGGCGCCGAGCTCGAGGAGCTGATCGGCATGGCCGAGGAATCCAAGAACGGCATCCTGCTCGACGAGGCCTACGAGATGTTCCACCACTCGGGCGGCGTGTCGGGCATCCGGTACGTGAAGGACCTCGACAACAGCAACGTCTTCCTCGCGGGCGCCTGCACCAAGGGCTTGCAGTGCCCCGGCATCCGCGTCGGCTGGATCATCGCGAGCAAGCACAACATCGAGGTGCTCTCCAACTTCTCGAGCTTCGGCATGGGCGGCGTGAGCCACCCGTCGCAGCTCTACGCCGTCGAACTCCTCGAGCGCACGCGCGTCGCGCAAGCGCGCAAGGCGATCGACGCGCACTACAGCATGCAACGCGCCCGCTACGGCGCCGCCTTCGAGGAGCTGGGCCTGCACGTCGCGACCGGCGACGGCGGCTTCTACCACTGGACGCGGCTGCCCGACGGCATGACCGCGGCCGAGCTGAACCGCCGCCTCTTCAAGCACGGCGCCGCGATCCTCGAGGGCAAGGACTGCGACATGGCGCGCCCGCACGCGAAGGACCCGAACTACGTCTCGCCTTACGCGAACTGGTTCCGCTTCTCGTTCGGGCCGTTGTTGCCCGAGTCGTTCGAGAGCGACATCGCGATTCTGCGGCAGGCGGTACGGAACCAGGTATAAAACCTCACACCCACAGCGTGTCGACGCCTGCGGAACGGGCGCCCGTGTCGTGCGGAAGGTTTGAGGATTCGACGCTGGTTCCGTACTGCTAGTGTCCGGTCAGCTTCCGCGAGAGCTCCGCGATTCCGGGATGCGTCGGATCCAGTGCTCGCGCGCGTTCGATCTCGGCGCGCGCTTCGTCGTAGCGCTCGAGTTGGATCAGGGCATCGCCGAGTGACAGCTGCAGCTGCACCGCTCCGGGGGCGAGTTCGATGGCCCGCTCAAAGCTGTCGACCGCCGGCGCGAACTGCCCCGCGAGCGCGTAGATGTTGCCGAGTTCCGCGTGGTAGAGCGCGACTTCCGGCTGGAGTTCGATCGCGCGTCGAGCGGAGCGCACGGCCCCCGTCAAGTCTCCGCTCTGGCGCAAAGCGATCGCGAGCACTGCGTGCGCATCGACCGCCTCGTCATCGATCGCGATCGCGCGTCGCGCCGCGTCGACGGCTTCCGCGTCGTTCCCGAGCCGCAGCTTGAGCAGCGCCATGTCCTTCCACGCGCTCGACAGCTGATCGTCGAGCTGCAACGCCGTGATGTACGACCGGACCGCTTCTTCATCGCGACCCATTGCACCGAGCACCGAGCCGCGGTGGCTGTGGACCAGCGCATCCTCCGGATAGTCATCGAGCAGCGCGTCGATCATCGCGAGCGCTGCGGCATGACTCCCGTTGTCCGAAAGCCTCTCCGCATCCGCGAGCACGTCCGCGCGACTCACCCTCGAGCTCGCGAGTCGAATCGAGAAGGTCGTCGGCATGTGCCTCGCGGTCGCGCCGGCCCCCGCCTTCATCTCCGCGCGTCCTCGCGACTCGTCGCCCAGCGCGACCAGCGCGGAACCGAGGATGAAGCGCGCGTGACCCGACGTCTCGCGCCGATCGAGCGCTGCAAGAGCGAGGTCCCGCGCTTCCTCCGGCCGGCCTTCGTCGAGAGCCAAGGTCGCCAGTCCGACGAGCGGCTCCGGCCGGTCGGGGGCGAGGCGACGCGCGCGCTCGAACGACGCGCGCGCTCCCTTCACGTCACCGTCGTCGAAGCGGAGCCAACCGAACAAGAGCTGCGCCGGCGCCGAGCCTTCGTCGATCTCCAAGGCTCTTCGGAGCGGAGCGAGAGCTGCGTCGGTCCGACCCAGGTTGTACATGGATCGCGCTTGGTAGTAGGGCCACAACGGCTCGCTCGAATCGAGCGCCCCCGCTTGCGCGAAACACTCCGCGGCCGGAAGGAACATCCCGTTCGCCCAGTACGCGGCCCCCAACTCCGCGTGCGCGACAGCATCCGCCGGCGCCGCCACCACCGCCGCGGAACGCTCCTCGATCAACCGACGCACCGGCGGCTCGAGCGCATCCAAGTCCTGCGGTTGCGCCGGCGGATAGCCCGCGGGCCGGCAGGCCGCGAGCGCGACCAGCAGGAGCAGCGACACGAGCAAGCGAGAAGAGAGAGTGTGCATCAAGATCGGCGGGATACTCGGGCGTTCATCCTACGTGAACGCCCGGCGCGAGTGGGCCTGACCGGGGCGGATGCGTGTTCGTGAGGGTCTACGCGAGCGTCCTGCTCACCACCCTCCCTCTCGTGCACGTCTCGCCGTGGTGCGGCCGCTCGCGTCAGCGAAAGCTCTCGATCATCGAGCGGACGTGAAGGATCACGACCTCGGGTCGATCGTGATGCACGTAGTGACCGGCGCGTGGAACGACTTCGTGGACGACGTTCGTGGACAGTCCGACGAGCTCTTGCTGCAGTTCGAGCCACACCTTGCGCATCTCGGGGTAGTGCGCGGCCATCTTGGCCGGCAGTTCGTTCGCGGGGTCTGCGAGTTCGTCCGCAGTCAGCACGACGAGCGGTCGATCACCGAGATCCAGGCCCAGCTCCTTCGCTTGGCGGCAACTCTCCTTCATCGAGTTGAACTCCGCGCTCAGCGCTCTCACCGCCGAGGACCGGCAGTAGAGTTCCTTGTCCAGGGCACCGGCATCCGCAGCGAGTGCGGGGTGCGCACCGACGGCCGCGAGCAAGCGGACTCCGCCCACCCGGGAGAGGATCGAGAGGGCTTGGAACAAGCGCCCTTGCCACACGAACATCTCCGTGACGGCCGCCGGAAGGCGCTGCGCCTGTTCTTCGTGCGATGAATCCAAGAGCACGAGTCCCACGACTTCATCAGGGTGGACAGCCGCGTAGTGCCTGACATAGACGCCACCGATCGAATGTCCGACGAGGACGAGCGGACCGGAGACACCGAGCGCGGCGAGCCCTTCGTGCAGATCCTCCGTGATGGACCGCGCGTCACTCGGCGCGTCAGAAGGGTCGCTCCAGCCGTAACCGGCTCGGTCGTAGCTGATGACGCGCGTCGTGGTAGCGATTTCATCGGCGATGACGTCCCACGATCTGCCGCTGTCTCCGAGGCCCGACTCCAGGACCACGGTGGGCTCACCTTCGCCGCGGGAGACGAAGTGCATCCGCCTTCCGTCCGCGAGCGTCACCAGCTCACCGGCGGGCGGAAAGTCCTGCGCGAAGCTCTGCGCCGCGGACTGTTCCCACACCGCCCCCGCGACAGCCAGCACGATCACCAGCACCAGCAAGACCGCCCCCGCTTGCAGGACCCTCCTCCGCAGGCGAGCGAACAGAGAGCGCCGCGGTTCGTCCTTCTCCTCACCCAGTCCCTTCTGCGCTCTCATCGAGCCGATCCTACGAGCCCCCTCTCCGACCGGTCAAATCGGACTCCCGCCCGCGCGAAGAGCCGACCGCGACACGGCGCGCAGGGACAAGGGGGAAGCTGACGACATCCCTCTCGACGGCTCGTGGCCGCGCTCCTCACTCGAGTCGCCGTTGCGTGAGACAGTCGAGAGCGACGTGGCGAACTTGCGGAAGGTGCAGCAGGACCCCTGGGCCGACCTTGCTCCGGGCCGCTGACCGAGCCGGCTTCGCAGCCACGCGCGGAGCCGAGGACGACGAAGCACCGCGAACCGTCCCACCTTCCCCGACGGCTCAAGTCGTGCGAACGCCCAACTCGCGACACCTGTCCGGGCGGGCGCCGCGCCCGCCCGAGCTCCGCAGGAGTTGAAATGACGGAAGCGGGGGCCTCATGGGCTCGGCTGGACGTGCTCGGTCGATGTCGGCGGCCTGGGCGAGGTCGTCGTCGGAGGGGGAAAGTGCCCGAGCTGGGTGAGGGCGGCCAGGTTGTCCCAGGTCACCCAGATCTCCGCGATGCGATTCCCCTCGATCCGGAACACGGTTCCGAACTCCAGGGTCATGGACCTTCCCGAGGCGGGGAAGGGCCCCATGGGACCCTCTTGGGTGCCGCGGTAGCTGCCCCATACCGCCACGAGATCGTGCTCGGCCACTATTGTCTGGATCTCGATCACCGCATCGGGAAACGTCGCGAGGTCCTGACGCTGGAAGTCCAGGAAGGCTTCCCGGTCGCTGATGACGAGTTCCGGCGTGGCCTGGCAGTGGCGGACGAGGTCAGCGTGCACGAGCTCGCCAAGCCGATCGAAGTCGCGGGCGTTCGTCGCGTGGACGAACGCCTCGATCAGGGCCTTGTTGTGCTCGACCGGGGCCGTGCCGAGCGTGGCGCACGAGGAGCACAAGAGGACCAGGCAGGCGATGCGGGACATGGCGGTGGGATCACATCTGGAGGTCGTGGGAGCGCGTGGGCGCGGAGTCTCTCACTTCTCCGTCGAAGTGTCGACGACCCGGCCGCGCTGAACGACGAGCCGGGGGCCGCGGAGGTTGGCAACGCTCTGCAGCGGGTCCGCCTCGAGCACCAGCAGGTCGGCGACGCGGCCGGGCTCCAGCGACCCCAGGTCGCCTTCGGCTCCGAGCCAGCGAGCCGGAAGGAGAGTGGCGCCGCGAAGGATCGCCGCCCTGTCCACACCCGCGCTCTCGAGCAACGTCATCTCGCGCAACACGCCCTCGGGGTCGAATCCGTCCTGCCCCACGAGCATCGGCACGCCGCGGCGAGCGAGCTCGGTGACGAGCACGACGTTCGCGGCGTGGAAACCCCTCATGCACTCCTGCCACGCGGCCTGGGACATGCCCGGAGGTGCCGGCGGCGGCTCGGACCGCCAGCGGTCGGCGACAGAAAGGGTCGGGCACAAGAGCGCGCCGGAGCGCGCGAACCTCTCGGCCACCGCGTCGAACCGATCGCGGTCGATGGAGTCGGCGCCCAGCGCCATGACCTCGAAGGTGAAGGGCATCTGGGTCGGGAGGCCGCCGCCCCCAGACCGGATCGCATCGAAGCGGGCTCGCAGATCATCGCGCAGCACCTCCGACCAGGCCGACATCGCGTGCTCGATGCTCGTCACCCCCCGATCGAGCGCCTCGACCAGTGGCACGCCCTGGAAAAGCGGCATCCCCGGGTCGAGTGCCACCCCCAAGCCGCTCTCCCCAGCGCCGGCGAGGTAGTGGTCTAGGAGCTCGAGGTCCCAGGTGCCGAAGGCCTTGGTCAGACGCGCCTCGGAAGCGACCAGTTCGTCCAGGATCCTGTCCACATCGGCGGCGTCGGCGACCGGCTGTGCAAGGCCGGGGAGACCCTCGTTCCTCTGGGCCAGGAAGGGCGACAGCGGCGCCTGCTCGAGCATGGGTCCGGCGTAGTAGACCGCCGGTCCGCCGGACCGCGCGGCGAGCTCCTTCACGACGAGCAGGGGGCTGCCCATGTCGCGAACGTAGAGCACGCCGCGACGGACGAACTCGGCGCGCACGGTGTCGACATCCAGCTCCTCGCTCGATGCCAGGTACCCGAGGTGGACGTGGCAGTCCCACAGACCTGGAACCGCGTAGCCTCCTGCCATGTCGAGGCGCTCCACGCCGGCCCGCGGGGCGAGATCACCTACCGCGGCGATCCGGTCTCCCTCGACGAGCAGGTCCAGCGGTTTGCTGAACGCGCCGTTCTCGGGGTCGAGCAGGCGCACGTTCTCCAGCAGCAGTCCTCGCTCCACTCCCCGGGATGCCACGCAGCCTGTGAGGAGAAGCAATACCACCGTCCATCTCGTCCGTCTCAATTCCTTCATCCCTACCCCTTGGTCAGCAGCCATGGTTTCGCGCCCGCACCGCCTCCTGCCGCGCCCTGTCTGCGTTCAGACCAGGCCGTCATGAGCGGTCGTGGTGGGAACGGGCATTCTGGGCCTTCCATCGCAGCGCGGGATGAGCGTGGATCCGAGCGGCCTCCTCCGCATCGTCCGGGAACAGGAGAGAGGGGTCCAGGTCCCCTCGGTGGAGCTTCTCGACGAATCGTCGCTCCTCTGCCGTCAGGGCGAGCAGGGGCGCCAGCCGGGACCAGGCTGCGGCGACCACCTCGGAGGCTTGGACCCTCGCGCCCGTGGCGAGCATGGGAACGAGTTGCTCGTCGACCTCGCGCTGCGTCGTTCGCTCGGCGAGCCGCCGCTCCGTGTAGGTGTCAGGCGGATGGTCCAGCGTGCCGGCGAGGGCCAGGAAGCGCCGACGGAAGCTCGGCAGGCCGAGTGCCGCGGCAGCTCGCGCACGGAAGTTCGCCACGTCCCACACGTCGCGCGCCGCGCAACGATCCAGGAGCGCACAGAGCTTCCCGATGACGAGTTCCTCGTCCCCGACGATCGTGAGCCGAGGTCGATCGAGCTCACCCGGCTGCCAGAGCTCGGCGACGTACGGCTCACCGAGGGGCTGGCGCATCAGGTAGTTGACGTCGACCTCGATCCGTTCCTCGGGACCCAGAACCGAACGGTAGTGCAGGAACAGCTTGCGGCCGGCGAAGGCCTCCGCAGAGCGCTGGAGGCGGTAGCCGGCTCTCTGCGCGAGATCATCGAGAGCACCCTCGACGCGGGGTCGCTCCTCGAGCATTCGCTCGCGCTCCAGAGCGCCGACGAAGTTGAAGTCGAGGTCGACCGACAGGCGTTCCGGTGGGCCGAACGCGAGGTTCAGCGCCGTCCCGCCCTTGAGGGCGAGAGCCTTCGAGAGGAGGGGATGCCGCCCGATCTCCCCGGCCATGGCGCCGAGACGGACGACCTTCTCCAGACCGGCGACGCCGAAGCCTGTTTCCGTCGAACACTGCTCGAGGTAGTCGAGGCTAACGCTCATCGGGCCCTCCGAGGCGCTCCAGCTCGACGGGGACGATCAGGCTCCAGCGTCGGTGCAGGGTCCCGCCGCGCCGGCCGCGGTCGAGGTACTGGGCCGAGCGGGGCACCTTACGCTCGTGGCGCTCGAGCACGTCGTCCGGCACGTGGAAGACCTCGCGCGTCCGCTCCAGGAACCAGCCGGTCGCGGCCCAGAGGTTGGCGACGCCGTAGCGTTCGAGCACCTGCCCGAGAAGATCGAGGTCGAGCGTCGTGAACCCCGCAGCCGATTGGACGAGTTCCTCTAGCCCGCCAGCGAGTTGCGGGCGCCGGAACCCCTCCACCAGGGTGCGCTCGGGCCCCGTAGTCTCGAGCAGGCGCCCCAGCCGCTCGACCTTCCGGGTGCCGAGCTGACGGCCGGAGCGTGCCTTCATCGCCCCGAGCACGTCGAGGAAGCGCACGGTCGTGCCGTCCAGGTGGATCGGGCGGCGTCGCCTTGAGGCGTAGGCCGTGCACTCGTTCCAGACCGAGTGCGCCGCGCCGAGCAGCTCGAGGGCGGCATGGTGCGAGAAGACCGCGTCGGGCCGCGCAGCCGCCGCCACGAGGAAGGGGTCCGGACGCAGTGCTTGGGGTGCCGTGCCCCGTGGAACGACGGCGTAGACCCCCCGGGCGAGCACCCTGAGCCGGCCGGAGGCGACGTGGTGTTTGAGGCGCGCAACGGTCCCTGCCCGGCCGCCCGGGGGTGCGAGTTCGCGGGTGGCCTCCTCGAGCGAGAAGACCGGCCGCCGGGTGAAGAACCCGTCCGTGTCTGCTTTACGCTGCATGCCGTTATGGGTAAGAATCCTCCCCATAACGACACGAATCGTCAAGTGTTGGACGGCTAATGAGCCCGCCTGGCCTGCCATCCAAGGCCCGGCCCCCCCAGGGGGCCGGGCGGCGCGCCGGCCGGGGCCTTCAGCTCCGGCACAACCCTTTGTGACGTTGGGCTTTATGTCCGCTCCACGACGCCAGGAAGGCCCAGGTTCCCCTGGCTGGACCACCCGACCTGAGCCTCCATGTGGTGTCCCACCCACCCCGCCATGCCGCAACGTCGCCCCCAGGCGCCCAACGGCCGGTCCGGGCCCCAGGTGGCCGTTGGCTACCTCCGCCGCTCGACCGACCGCCAGGAGCAGTCCATCCCCGACCAGAGAAAGGCCATCGAGCGATACGCCGCCGAGCACGACCTCGAGCTCGCCCGGTACTTCGTCGACGACGCCATCAGTGGGACGAGCGCCGTCCGGCGTCCGGCCTTCCAGGAGGGGGCTTCAGGGTTTCGTGTGGTGACCGGCCCTGACGGCCCCAAGAACGCGGGTCCCCACCGTCTGCCGTGTGCCCCTCACGAAAACGTTTACCCAGTTGCATTCGTAGAGCACGCCCCTGACCGACCGTCTCCCACCCCGGCATCAGCCGGAGGAGCCGGTCATGAACGACCCTTCCAAGTGGCTCGTCCCCCGCAGTCTCGTGCAGCCCGCGCCGCCGTCGAATCCCACGGCGGAGCCGCGCGCAGCGGGTGAGGTCGAGCGAGGTCCCGCGTTAGCGGGGCCGAGAGAGACCGAGCCCGCTGCGCGGGCGCGCGAGGGTGCGCAGCGCAAGCGGTACTCACGTGCTCAACGTGCCCGCTTGCTCGCGGACTTCGAGTCGAGCGGGGTGACCCCTGACGCCTTCTGCGCGGAGCACGGCATCCTGAGGGTATCCCCGCAATCCGGTCCACCAGTTCCTGGACTCTTCGGGTAGAACCGCCCCAAGGAGCCCCCGATGCGTAAGAGCCGATTCACCGAGGAACAGATCGTCGCGATCCTCAAGGAGTCCGAAGCCGGCATGCCGACCGGTGAGCTGATCCGCCGCCACGGCATCAGCAGCCAGACCTTCTACAACTGGCGCAAGAAGTACGGCGGCCTCGAGGTGAGCGAAGCCAAGCGGCTGAAGCAGCTCGAGGAGGAGAACAGCCGGCTGAAGCGAATCGTCGCTGACCTCACGCTCGACAACACGATCCTGAAGGACGTGGTGTCAAGAAAGTGGTGAGCCCCGCGAGCAAGCGCAAGTTCGTCGAGTACGTCCGCGAGACGCACGCAGCGAGCGAGCGCCGAGCCTGCCGACTCGTGGGGCTACCGAGGTCCGTGTGGACGTACCGCAGCGTTCGGCGCGAGCCGGAAGGCTTCCGCGAACGCATGCGCGAACTCGCTGCGGAGCGCCCGCGCTTCGGCTGCCCGCGCATCCACATCATGCTGCGGCGCGAGGGCTTCGAGGTGAACCACAAGCGCGCGCACCGCATCTACGTCGTAGAGAAGCTGCAGCTCTCGCGGCGCAGAAAGCGGAAGGCGCCCGGTAGAGCGCCGCGAGAAGCCGTCGCTGCGCCGTCAACGCCGCACGCGCGTTGGTCGATGGACTTCGTCTCGGACAGCATGCATCCCGGACGCGCGTTTCGTGTGCTCAACGTCGTCGACGACTGCAGCCGCTTCTCTGTCGCCATGGAGGCGGACTTCTCTTTGTCCGGTGAAGGCGTCGGGCGCGTGCTCGACCGTGCAGCTGCAAGGTATGGCTGGCCGCAAGTCATCATCGTCGACAACGGACCCGAATTCACAAGCAAGGCGCTCGACCGCTGGGCGTACGAGCGAGGCGTAAGGCTGCACTTCATCGAGCCCGGCAAGCCGACCCAGAACGCGTTCGTCGAGAGCATGAACGGGAAGTTTCGCGAGGAGTGCCTCAGCCAGCAGTGGTTCACGAGCCTCGACCACGCGCGTGCCGTCATCGCCGAATGGCGCGACGACTACAACCACGTCCGCCCGCACAAGTCGCTCGGCGACCGCACGCCGGCGTCGGTCGAGGCTGGCGCCTCGAACCCTCCCGGGAGGCTCCTGCTGAACGGAGCTTCGCTCAGAGAACAAGAAGACGGGGAGCATGTCCCCGTCGTTACCAACCCCGCTGACCCCTCGAAAGTCCAAGTCTGAGTGGACCTAAGTTGGGGAGACCCTCAGGGACGCAACGCATCCCTGCTGCGCAGAGAGCATCGGGCGAACGAGCGGCTGAAGCCCTCGGTCACCGCGAGCCGACTCCAGGGCTTCGATTCGACGCCCAGCCGGCGCCTCGGCAAGCAGGGTAGGCGTCGGGTGTGAGAACGTGGCGGTCCCGGTGATGACGGAGTCGCTGCCGAGCCCGTCCGAGCGCTGCGGAAGCATCGCAGGCGCCGACGCGCTGGATCGCTCAGCTCGCCGCGCCGCAGCCGGCGCACCCGTCGCCTTCCGGCTCCGCGTCGGGGCGCGGCTCTGCGAGCTCGTCAGGCGGATCGACGCCGAGCACGGCACGCTCCACCGGCACGAGCGACGCGAGCGCCTGGGCGAACGCCGCGTGCAGCGGCGCCGGCGGGGCGAGCGCTTGCGCGCGGTCCCACAACGCCCGCGCGAAGGCGGGGATCCACCACGCGAGGTGCTCGCCGACGAAGTCTCGCTGGGCGTCGCGGCAAACGGCGGCGCGCTCGGCCCACTCCGCTCCTGGCTGGGCGCGCGCGTGGCGCTCCTTCGCCGCAGCCCACGCGAGGAACTCGAGCTCGCACGCGACGTGGTCGGCGCGCTCGGGCACGTCCCGGCCGGGCTCCACGCCGAAGGCGCGGTAGTACCCGGCGACGTCCGCCATGCGCTGGCTGCGATAGATCGAGAACGTCTGCGGGCAGTACTGCACCTCGTACGGCGGACAGTGCTTCGAGACGACGAGGCCGAACACGCGCGTGTGGTCGTCCTGGAGCCTCTCCCGCGGAGCCTCGAGCGCGGCGATCAGCGGACAAAGGTCGAGCGCCTCGGGCGCCGCCTCCCCCGGTGCCAGCTCCGCCGGTCGCGTCGCGGGGTCGTTGGCGAGGTGCTCCGCCGCCGCCGCGGCGAGCTCCTGGAAGCCGGGGTCGAAGAGCTTGTCGAAACGCTGCGACGCGGGGTCGCTCGCGGCCAGCGCGAGGAAGCGCAGCACCAGCTCGCGCGCGGCGAGCCGCGCCATGTCGGGCTCGGCAGTCGGGACGTCGATGGCATGCATGGGATCAGATCGAGTTCAAGTGCTCCTTGCCGCGCACCCAGGTGGGCTCTTCGATGGTGACACGCGCCACCTCGGTCCCGCGCGCGTCGAAGCCGAGCGCGGTGTCGTTGAAGAGCTCTTGCGTCTTCTTCGTCCCGTCGGGCATCGTGACCTCGACCTCGGCGACCTTCGGGCCCTTCTCGATCTGGAAGCGGAATAGCACGCGCTGCGTCGCACGGAAGAGCTGGAGCACCGCGAGCAGCTCGCGATCCGGACACGAGTACGCCTCGATCGCGTCCTTCACGCCGGGGCCGAACATCTGCTCGAGGTACGGGCGCGGCACCCAGCGCGGCGGGATGTAGTAGCCGTTGGGCTCGGTGCCGAACTGCGGGTATAGCGGCAGCGCGACCTGGCGCTCGCGGATCAGGTAGTAGAGCGGATGCTCGGGCTCCTTCGCCCACGTCCCGTCCTTCTCGATCTTGACCAGCCCCTGCATGCGGATCTTGCCGACGCAGGCGCTCATGCAACGCGTCTCGATCGGCTGACCGTCGGGCGTGATCGTGCCGTCCTTCCCTTCGAGCCGCGGATAGCACGCGATGCATTTCTCGCTGGTGCGCGTCGTCGGCCGGTACATCGACTTCTTGTACGGGCACGCCTCGACGCACTTGCGGTAGCCGCGGCAGCGGGACTGGTCGATCAGCACGACGCCGTCCTCGGGGCGCTTGTAGATCGCATGCCTCGGGCATGCCGAGAGGCAGCCCGGATACGTGCAGTGGTTGCAGATGCGTTGGAGGTAGAAGTACCAGACGCGGTGCTCGGGGAGCTGGACCGAGCCGGGGCGGTCGCCCTTCCGCTTCGGCGCGCCGTGGGCGACCTCCTCGTGCATGTTCGGCGCGCGCCACTCCTCGTCCGTGGGTAGGTAGCCGAGCGCGCGCGACGATTGTGGATCGAGCTTGGTGCGCTGGGCGGCCTCGAAGATCGTCATCCCTTCGAAGGTCCCATAGGGCCACTCGTGCTCCTTGTCGCCCTGAGAGCCCCAGGTTTGGTTGCCGGGATTGCGGTCCTCGAGCATCGCGAGCAGCTTCGAGTCCCAGCCGTGCGGATAGCCGCCGTAGGGCTTCGTCTCGACGTTGTTCCACCACATGAACTCCTGGCCGCGCGACCAGGTCCACGTGGACTTGCACGCCATCGAACACGTCTGGCACGCGATGCAGCGGTTGATGTTGAAGACGAACGCGAACTGCCGGTCGGGATGGCTCTCCTCGTAGGGGTAGCTCATCCTGCGGCCGAGTTGCCAGTTGTAGACGTCGGGCATCGAGCTAGCTCCCGTGACAGGAGAAGGGGGTTTCGGGCGGAAGAGCGTGGACGGTGACGCGCAGGACGCCGCAGCGCGCGAGGACGGCGAGCACGCGCTCGCGCGTCTCCTCCGGGCCGAAGAGCTTGC
>JACKHV010000011.1 GCA_020638835.1 Planctomycetota bacterium
GTCCGTGCTTCATGGGCAAATCAGTTGCGGCACGGTACGTTCTTTACACTTGCGGCATGCTGTCCGCCATCCGCATCGTCATTGTGCTCGCGCTCGCCCTCCCCGCCGTCGCGCAGAATGCCGGCGTCAATCGGCTCAGTCCGCTCGAGCGCGACGCGGGCTGGCGGCTGCTGTTCGACGGGGAGACGACTGCCGGTTGGCGCGGCGTCGCGTCGGACGCGTTCCCCGCGGAAGGCTGGGGCGTGCAAGACGGCGCGCTGCACCACACCGAGGGCGGCGGCGACATCGTCACGGTCGGGCTCTACGACGAGTTCGAGCTCGAGTTCGAATGGAAGGTCGCACCCGGCGCGAACAGCGGCGTGAAGTACATGGTCGCGGCGGACGCGAGCTTCGCCTACGGGCCCGAGTACCAAGTGCTCGACGACGACCGGCATGCGGACGCGGAGCTCGCGTCGCACCGCGCGGCGTCGCTCTATGACCTCGCGGCGCAGCAGGGCGGCACCGTGCGGCCCGTCGGCGAGTACAACCGCGGGCGCATCGTCGTGCGCGACGGTTGGATCGAGCACTGGTTGAACGGCGCGCGCGTCGTGCGCGTCGAGACGCGGGGCGAGGCGTGGGACGCGGCGCACGAGGCCAGCAAGTACGCCGACACGCCCGACTTCGCGCGCACCGGCGCCGGGCGTATCGCGCTGCAAGACCACGGCGACGAGGTCTGGTTCCGCGACCTGCGCATCCGCGCGTTGCCGGCCGCGGGCTTCGAGGAAGTCGATCTGCTGCCCGGCGACGCGCTCGACGGCTGGACCGAGTACGGCGACGCGCGCTACGTGCGCGAAGGCCGCACGATACTCGGCGAGGTCGGCGGCGGCGGGCAGTCCTTCCTGCTCTCGAGGCGCTCCTTCGGCGACTTCGTCCTCGAGGTCGACGTGAAGACCGAGCTGCCCGGCAACTCCGGCATCCAGATCCGCTGTCACCAGCGCGCGGACGGGCGGCCCTACGGCTACCAGATCGAGATCGATCCCTCTGAGCGCGCGTGGTCGGGCGGCTTGTACGACGAGGCGCGGCGCGGCTGGCTCCAGAACCTCGAGCACAACGCCGCGGGCCGCGCGGCCTACGTTCTCGGCGAGTGGAACCGCTACCGCATCGAGTGCGTCGGCCCGTGGATCCGCGCGAGCGTGAACGGCGTGCCGACGGTGAACTACGTCGACTTCGCGGACCTGGAGGGCGTGATCGGCTTGCAGGTGCACTCGGGCGACGACACGCGGGTGCGGTGGCGGAATCCGCGGGTCTGGGTGCTCGGCGAACGACAGTGGGTGGACGCGCTGCCTTTGCTTCCCTCGTCGTTCGAAGCTTCCAGCTACATGAACGTGAAGTACACCTCCGTGCGGGGGTTCTCCCACGGTTTGCCGCTCCAACTCGCCAGCGTCCACGGACCGGACGAACTCCTCGCGCTGCGCATGCAGGTCGAAGTGGTCGCGAAGACCGAGCTGCGCGTCTCGTGCGGAAGCTGGCACTACGACCTGCACCGCGATCCGCGCTTCAAGAAGGGCGAACCCAACGACCTCGGGCTCTGCCTCGACGGCGCTCGCGGGACCGTGATCCTGAACGGACATCCGATCGCCGCCGAAGTTCCGGAGCTCTCCGGCGAGTTCGCGCTGAGCACGGGGAGCCGCTACGACGAGCTCACCTTCCGCGACTTCCAGCGCCTCGGCGCCGGCCGTCGCTGAGCCTCAGTCCCCCGCCGCTTCCAGCTCCGCCGCCGTCCACGGCTTCCCGCGCTCGGCGAGCTCGGCCTGCACCGCGCACACTTCCTCCGGCGTGATCGGATCCGCGCCGTGTCCCCACTCGCGGCGCGCGTAGGTCAGCACCGCGGCGACGTCCTCGGGGCTCGCGGCGAAGACGGGCATCTCGAGGTTCCACTCCTCGCCGGCGACGGTGACGGGACCCGTCAGGCCGCCGAGCAGGATGCGGATCGGACGCTTGCGACCGCCCAGCAACCACGGCGAGTAGCGCAGGGGCGGCGCGAGTCCCGGCTCGCCGAGTCCGCTCGACTGGTGGCAAGACGCGCAGGAGTCGGCGAAGAGTGCGCGGCCTCGGTCGAAGCGTTCCTGCTCGGCGTCGGTGAGCGCGCGGACTTCCGCGCCGTCGTCGTTCGGCCCGCCCGGCCAAGTGATCGCGGAGAGCAGCGCGTCGACGCGATCGGCGCCGAGCCGTCCGCGCAACGCCGCGAGCCGCTGCTCGTCTTCGAGCGCGTCCTGCGCCCCCGGCCTGACGGCGAGTCGCAGCGCGACCGGCTCACCCGTCGCGCCGCGCGGGCGCCCTGCGAGCAGACCGTCGACCAAGGCGCGCGCCGCTTCGACGCGCGACGAGTCGTCGACGACCCTCTCCAGCACGGCGGCGATCGCCTCCGACTGCCCACTGCGCGCGATGCTCGCGGCGAGTCCTTCGAGGAAGCGCAAGCGGTTCGGCCCCGGACGTTCGCCGAGCTCGAGCGCCGGCGCGAGGATCGCCGGCTCGCGCCCGCGGAGCCCCGAGAGCGCCGCGCCGACGAGCTCGGGCGCCTCCGTCGATCCGCTCAGCGTGCGCAGCAGCGCGCGGTCCGCCGCCGCAGCCTCGGCCTGTCCGAGCGACAGCACGACTTGTCGACGCACGCGGTCACTGACGCCGCCCTCCAGGTCGGCGAGAGCGGCGAGCACGTCGTCGTCACCGGTCGAGAGCGGAGTCTCCGCGCAACGGACCGCCGCGTGGTGGACCGGCTCGTCGGGATCGCTGAGGCCCGCGATCACGTCCTCGGCGTCGAGCGCGTCGAGACCCTCCAGTGCCCACAGCGCGTGCATGCGGCCGAGCGTGGACTTGCTCTCCTGCAGCGCGAGGCGGCAGAGTTCCCGCGCGTCCCGCTCACTTCGCCCCTCCTCGACGATCAGCCGTTGCGCAGTGACGCGCCGCCAGCCGTTCGGGTGCCCGAGCGTCGCGACGAGTTCCGTCCAGCTCATCGCGCTCATCGGCGCCGGCTTCGCGCGCTCCTCGTCCGCCGGCGCGATGCGCCAGATGCGACCGAGGCCGAGCGGTTGCTCGAGTCCACGCGCCTCGACCTGCGCGCGCAACCACGACGTCACGAACAAGCGGTGCTGGATCACACCGCGGTACATGTCGACGACGTAGAGCGCGCCGTCCGGACCGTCGACGAGGTTCACCGGGCGGAAGCGTTCGTCGGTCGAGGCGAGGAACTCGCGCCCGGGGTGCGGGTCGAGCGCCTCGACGCCGAGCGCGCCCTTCTCGCGCAGCTCGTAGCGCTTGACCAGGTTCCCGCACGGCTCGGCGACGAAGGCGTTCCCGCGGTACTCGCGCGGCAGCGCGTCGCCGAGGTACACGAGCGGCCCGCAGGCACCGGTGAAGGTCGCGAGCGTCCAGTCGTCGCGCAGCGTCTCCGGACGATAGCCGCGGTTCACGCCCGGCGTCATGCGGATCGGCCAAACGGCTTGTTCCTGCGCGACGCGCACGTTCACGCCGCGCGCGACGCCGTAGTTCGGATTGCGCACGGCGTAGTGCGACGAGTACTCGTCGCCGCGCAGTCCGTCGCTGTTCGTGTTGAAGAAGGCGCGCCCCTCCGCGTCGAGCGTCAGCCCCCACTGCCCGCCGCCGTTCGTGCGCTGCCGCTGCCACTCGCCGTCCACCTCGCGGTAGCGCCAGCGGTGGTTCGACAGCTGGATCCAGTTGTCGTGCGTCCAGCGCAGCGCGTTCGCGGCGTGCTCGGGGCTGTGGATGCCGCCGAAGCCGCGGTCGACGACGACGTGTTCGTCCGCGCGGCCGTCGCCGTCCGTGTCGCGGTAGAAGCGCAGCTCGGGCGGGACGATCACGAGCGCCCCGTCGCGATACGGCATCACCGCGCGCGGCAGCACGAGCCCCGTGAGGAAGTCCGTGCGCGCGTCCATCACGCCGTCGCCGTCCTCGTCGCGCAGCACGGCGACGCGCCCGTTCGGCTCCGTCTCCCCTTCGCCGTCGACGTTCGGCATGTAGCCGCGCATCTCGCAGACCCACAGGCGTCCGTCACCGTCGAAGGCGACGTCGACCGGGTCGACGACGAGCGGTTCGCTCGCGATGCAAGTGATCGCGAGGCCCGGTTCGAGCACGAAGGCGGCGCGCGCCTCCTCCGGCGACAGCACCGGCGCCGCGGGGATCGCGAGGTCCTCGGGCAGCGGCGGCTGCGCCTCACCGGGTCGGTCGCCGTTCTGCGCGGTGGCGGAGCCGAGTCCCGCGACGAGGCAAGCCGCCGTGAACGCGCGCCCGGTCCTCGGCACGCAGCTCGGCACGGCGAGCAGGCGGGTGAGGATGGCGTCGCGCATGAAGCAGAGGGTAGCTTGTCCGCTCACCGCGCGCCCGCGCCGCCCCTCCGCACCCCGACCTCCATGCTGCGAACCACGCTCCTCTTGCTCCCCCTCCTGGCCGCTCCCGAACGAGCCGGCGACCCGCGCGACCACTACGACGTCACGGCGTACGAGATGCAGTGGGCCGTCGTGCCGAGCGACCAGCGGCTCGAGGGCCGCGTCGTGGTGCGCGCCAAGTCGGTGGCGACGAAGCTCGCGCGCGTCACGCTCGACATGCAGGCGGACCTCGAGCTGCTCGGCGCGACGACCGAGGACGGCAAGGCGCTGACGACGGAGCGCGAGGGCGACCTGCTGCACGTCACGCTCCCCGCCGAGCTGGCGATGGGCGACGAGTTCGCCGTCGCGCTGCGCTACCGCGGGCATCCGAAGGCGAAGGACTCCTTCACCGGCTTCCACTGGGCGAAGACCGCGGACGGTTCGCCGTGGGTCAACACGTCGTGCCAAGGCCTCGGCGCGCACAGCTGGTGGCCGTGCAAGGCCAGCTACTTCAACGCGAACGACAAGCCCGAGCGCATCTCGGTCGAGTTGACCGTGCCCAAGGGCCTGACCGGCGTCTCGAACGGCCGCTTCCAAGGCGCGACCGACGGCGGGCCCGAGTGGTTCGCGGCGGAAGGCGACTGGCAGACCTTCCGCTACTCGCACCCGTATCCGCTCGAGACGTACTCCGTGACGCTGAACGTCGCGCCCTACGTCACGGTCGAGCAGCAGCTGATGGTCGAGGGCGGCGGCGAAGCGGGCGTTCCGTTCGTCTACTACGTGCTGCCCGAGAACGCGGCGAAGGCGGCCGTGCAGTTCCAGCAGGTTCCGGGCCTGATCGACGCGTTCACGCGCGCCTTCGGTCCGTGGCCGTTCCCCGAGTCGAAGATCGCGCTCGTCGAGACGAACTTCTGGGGCATGGAACACTCGTCCGCCGTCGCCTACGGCTCGACCTATCCCGCGTGGTGCGAACAGGAGGGCGAGCCGGACCGCTACGCCTCGCGCAACGAGTACTTCGACTACATCCTGGTGCACGAGATGGCGCACGAGTGGTGGGGCAACGCCGTCTCGGCGACCGACTGGGGCCACTTCTGGATCCATGAAGGCCTCGGGACCTACGCCGAAGGTGCGTACCTCGAGTTCACCGAGGGACGCGAGCGCGCGGACGAGTACTTCCGCGACCAGAACCGCGGCGCTTCGCGCATGAAGGGCTCGCTCTACCGCGGCGACGACGTCGACTCGGGCGCCGCGTACAGCCCGGTGATCTACTCGAAGGGCGCGTGCGTGCTGAACACGCTGCGGCACTTCATCGGCGACGACGAGACGTGGTGGCAGCTCCTGCACGAGTTCCAGGCGCGCTATCGGTACCGCAACGCGAACACCGAGGACTTCTTCGCGCTGCTCCAGGAGCTCACGCAGGCCAACTACGGCTGGTTCGCGCAACAGTACGTCTACGGCGAAGGCTCGCCGCGCCTGAAGGTCGACGTGGAAGTCGAGCCGCGCCTCTTGAAGCTGCGCATCGACAACGAGACCGGCGACTTCGACTGCGCCGTCGACATCACGTGGCTCGAGGGCGGCGAAACGCGCCACGACCGCGTCTGGGTGCGCGGCGGCAAGTCGGGCGGTTCGGACTACGTGCTCGCCGCGGACGCCACCGAGGTCGCCGTGCCGAACCTGGACCGCATCATCGGCAAGCACAGCGTGCGCATCCACGGACACGGCGTCCCGGAGGACGGCGCGGGCGAGTCGACCGACGGGAACTGACGGTGCGCGCCCGTCACGGCGCGGCGGACCACGCGAGCACCTGCTCCTCGAGCACGTCGATCGGCAGCGGCCCGTTCGCGAGGATCACCTCGTGGAACTCGCGCAGGTCGAAGCGCGATCCCATGCGCGCTTCGGCTTCGCGACGCAGGCGCTCGATCTCGAGCTTGCCGATCGTGTACGCGGTCGCCTGACCCGGCATCACGATGTAGCGCTCGATCGCCTTGACGCAGTCGCCTTCGGGGTTGGGCGTGTTCTCGAGCAGGTACGCGATCGCGGCTTCGCGCGTCCAGCGCTCGGAGTGGATGCCGGAGTCGACGACGAGTCGGCACGCGCGCCACAGTTCCATCGCGAGGCGTCCGAAGTCCGAGTAGGGATCGCGGTAGAAGCCCTCCTGGCGCGGGAAGCTCTCGCAGTAGAGCCCCCACCCTTCGCCGTAGACCGTGTAGCCGCCGAAGCGACGGAAGCGCGGCAGGTCGGTGAGCTCGCGCGCGATCGAGTTCTGCAGGTGGTGCCCGGGGATCGCTTCGTGGTAGACGAGCGCTTCGAGCTGGTAGGTCGGCATCTGCGCCATGTCGAACAGGTTGGCGTAGAAGACGCCAGGTCGCTTCCCGTCGGGCGTGCCGGCCGAGTAGAAGGCCTTGCCCGCCGCCGCTTCGCGGTAGGGTTCGACGGCGCGCACTTCGATCGGCGCCTTCGGCAGCGTGCGGAAGAAGTCCGGCATGCGCACGCGCATTCCGTCGAGGTAGTCGCGCGCGAGCGTCAGGTACGCCTGCCGCCCCTTCTCGTCGTTCGTGAGGTAGAAGCGCTCGTCCGTGCGCAGCTGCGCGAAGAACTGCTGCAGCGTGCCTTCGAAGCCCAGGGAGCGCATCAACGCGCGCATCTCGTCGTGGATGCGCGCGACTTCGGAGAGGCCGAGGGCGTGGACCTCCGCGGGCGCCCAGTCCCCCGTCGTGACGCGCTTCAGCCGGTGCGCGTAGTACTCGTCGCCGTCGGGCAGGGTCCACACGCCGACGTCGCTCGGTGCGCGGGCGTCGAGGTGCTCGAGCGCCGCGATCAGGCGCTCGTAGGCCGGTCCGACGGACTCGACCATCGCGCGCTCGGCTTCGCGGATCAACTCGCGACGCAGCGCGTCGGGGAACCCGACCTTCTCGACCTTGGTGCGGAAGTCGGCGAGCAGCTCGTTCTCCGGCGTCCCGGTCTCGAAGGGCGCGCCGGCGATCAGGTTGCGGCACGAGCCGAGCACGCGCGGGAACACGAAGCTAGGCGGCACGATGCCGGCGTCGGCGCGCAGCTCGAGGTCGGCGATCAGCTGGTCGAAGGCGAGCGGGAAGCCGTCGAGGCGCTGGATGTAGTTCCGCGCGTCGACTTCTTGCTCGATCGTGTGCTGTCCGATCAGCGTCGACGGCAGCATCGTGTGCACGCCGAACATCTGGTTGACCGGGTAGTCGTGCAGACGCCAGCGGAAGTCCTCGACAGCGTTCGACAGCTTCTGTTCGAACAGCTCGTACGAGATCGCCGACTGCGCGCCGAGGCTGAGCTCGTCGAAGGAGCGCAGGCGTTCGAGTTCTTGCTCGCGGATCGCGACCTCGCGGATCCGCGCCGCGTCGGAGAAGTCGTCCCAGAGCCCTTCGTCGCGCTTCACGCCGAGCGAGGTGCGCATGATCGGACTGCGATCCAGCTCGGCCTGGTGCACGGATTCGAAGAAGGTGGCCAGGTCCTGCTCGGCCGTCGAGCGGCGTGCGTCGGAAGTCGCCTGTCCCCCGCTGCCGCGGCAGGCGGAGGCGCTGAGGATCAGGATGCCGGCGAGGGCGAGGCGGAAGCGCGATTCGAGCATGGTGCGTCGTGAGGGGTGGGTCGAGGAGGGCGCGATCCTACTCGACGCGCGCTCGGCGCTCGACTACGCTCCCCCGCATGCGCTTCGCCAAGGTCTCCGAGCACGAGCACTTCTCAACCGAGAAGCTGAAGAAGACGAACCTCTTCGAGTCGCCGCAGATGTTCTGCGACACCTACTGCCTGGAGCCCGGCCAGTCCCAGAAGCTGCACGCCCACGCGGGAGCGACGAAGTTCTACTACGTGCTCTCGGGACGCCCGACGGTGACGATCGGCGACGAGACGCGCGAGCTGTCCGCCGGCGAGATCGCCTGGTCGTTCGACGGAGAGCCGCACGGTGTGGTCAACGCGTCGGACGAGCGCGTCGTGCTGCTGGTGGCGATGGCGCCGCGGCCGGACCGGTGAACGGAAGAACCGTACCGTGCCGCACGACTTGTTGCGGCCCATCGACAAGTTCGTGCCAGACGATAGCAGCCCCCGGCGAAGCCGGGGGCTGCTGCTGTCTGGCACGAACTTGTCGATGGGCCGCAACAAGTCGTGCGGCACGGTACGGTTCTTCCGTTCACCCTCAGTGCCAGAGCCCCAACACCACCGCGAACAACACGAACTGCAGGAAGTGATACCCAGCGTCGATCGCGAGCATCCTCCAGCTGTGACCCGCGAACTGGTAGTTGATGCCGAAGCAGCACGCCACGAAGCCGCCGCCCACGACGAACGACATGTGCACCGCGCGGTGCAGGTCCGGCGCCGGCCCGAGCAGCCACGCGAAGAAGTAGGACGCCGCGAGCGAGAAGGCGAAGGCCGCGCCGAACACCTTCGCCGGGTGCCCGGACTTCTCGTCGATCGAGCGCCCCATCTCGTTGCACCACGCTCGTCCGAAGAGCGCGGGTGAGTACCACAGTCCTCCGAGGACGAAGGACGTCAGGGCGGCGACGAGGACCGCCCAGTAGTTGAGGGAGTTCGTGAAGGCGGGTTCGGCGATGTGTTCGGGCATCGTGGGGTTCCGTACTGTGCCGCACGACTTGTTGCGGCCGGTCGACAACTTCGTGCCGCACGATATCAGTTCGCCTTCCCGGCGGGAGCACGATTGCCTGGCATGAACTTGTCGAGGGGCGGCAACAAGTCGTGCGGCACCGTACGGTTCACCACCCGCGCCAGACGTCGGTGTCGGGTAGGGGCGCCTCGAACACCAAGCCCTCCCGCGTCGTCGGGTGCACCAGCTCGAGCCGTCGAGCATGCAACGCGATGCTCTTGTCCGGCAACGCCTCCCGCGCTCCGTACTTCAGGTCGCCCACCAGCGGCGTGCCGAGCGAGCGGCAAGCGACGCGCAGCTGGTGCGGCCGTCCGGTGTGCGGTTCGAGCGCGAGCAACGTCAGCCCGCCGCGCCGTTCGAGCACGCGCCACTCGGTGCGCGCCGTCCGCGAGCCCTCGCGCGGCGCCCTCGCCACCTCGACGCGGTTCTTCGCGCGGTCCTTCCAGAGCTCCTGTTCGACGACTCCCCCCACGCCGCGCGGCTCCCCCACCACCACGCCGAAATACTGCTTGCGCGCCGTGCGCGCCCGGAACTGCGCGCCGACGCGGTCCGCGCCCTTGCTCGTCCGCGCGAAGCACAGCACGCCGGACACCGGCCGATCCAAGCGGTGCACGACGGCGAGGAAGGCGCGCCCGGGCTTGTCGAACTCCTCCTCGACCCAGCGGCGCGCGCGGTCGAGCAGGCTCTCGTCGCCGCTCTCGTCGGGCACCGTCGGCACGCACGCCGGCTTGTTCACGACGAGCAGGTGGTTGTCGCAGTGGATGACGAGGGGCGCGGTCACGAGTCCAGGTCCAGGCCGCGCAGGAAGCGCGCGCAGAAGCCCGCGGGCAGGCGTCGTTCGGTCGCTTCCTCCGGGATCGCGAGCTCGCCGACCTCGACCGCGCCGGCACCGAGCTCGCCGAGCAGGTTCGCGAAGGCGAGCGGCGAGTAACCGACCGCGTAGGTCGACAGCACGAGCGCCGCGCGCGGTTCGAGCAGCGCACCGGCGGCTTCGACGAGCGGCGCGAGCCCTTCCTCCAGACGCCACGTCTCCCCCTTCGGTCCGCGGCCGTAGTGCGGTGGGTCGAGCAGGATCGCGTGGTACGTGCGACCGCGTCGCACCTCGCGCTGCGCGAAGGCCAACGCGTCATCGAGGATCACGCGCACCGCGCGCTCGTCCAGCTCGGACGCGACCAGGTTCTCGCGCAGCCAGCCGAGCGACTGCTTCGACGCGTCGACGTGCGTCACGTTCCAGCCGGCCTGCGCCGCGAGCACCGAGGCCGCGCCGGTGTAGCCGAAGAGGTTCAGCAGCCGCGGCTCGCCGGGACCGAGCTTGCGTCGCACGCGCTCGATCCAGTCCCAGTTCGAGGCCTGCTCCGGGAAGATCCCGACGTGCTTGAAGGCCGTCGGCCGGATCCAGAAGCGCGCGCCCTGGTGCTCGATGCGCCACTCGGGCGACGGTTTGCGCAGCTCGGCGGGCGAACCGGCGCGCGCTTCCCAGCGACCGCCGCGGTCCGACTCCCGCACGAAGGCGAGGTCGGCGGACGCCCAGTCCGCGTCCGGCCGGCGGCGGCGCCACAGCGCCTGCGGGTCGGGCCGGCGCAGGATCACCTCGCCGAAGCGCTCCAGCTTCTCCCCGCCGCCCGAGTCGAGCAGCGCGTGCGCCGGGAAGGCGGGGTGAGGGAAGACTTGGGGTTGCATGCTCTGGGAATGGCCGCGCGCGACCGGCGCAAGGGTAGCGGCAAGAGCCTCCGAAGGAAGCGCCTCGCCGCGCGCGTCCCGCACCCCGCGGTCCGCGCGGCGGCCGCTACCGTTCCCCCGGCGGGCTCCGTAACCTGTTCGCCGTGAGGTCCCGCACGCTCCGCACTCTCGCCGCCCTCGCGCTCGCGCTCTGCGCCGGCTGCGCCAGCTCCTACCGTCAACTCGACGGCGCGCTGGGGTTCTACGCGCAGGGCGACCTCGAGGGCGCCGCGGACTGGATCCAGTCGCCCGACTTCGACGACGACCGCGAGGACTCGAAGCACGGCGTGCTGTGGCTGCTCGAGACGGGCAAGATCCTCCACGACGTCGGGCGCTTCGAGGAGAGCGAAGCCGCCTTCGTGCAAGCCGACGCGCGCATCCGCATGCAGGACCAGCGCGCGTCGATGTCGATCACGGAAGAGGTCACCGGCCTGCTCACGACGCAGCAGGCGCGGACCTTCCGCGCGCGCCACTGGCAGAAGATCCTGCTGGAGAGCTACCGCGCGCTGAACCAGCTCGCGCTCGGCGACATGGACGAGGCGCTCGTCATGGCGCGACGCTCCTACGCGCGCCAGGCCGACGCGGTCTTCGAGAACGGCAAGGAGATCGAGAAGCGCGCGGAGGCGGACGGCAAGGTCGACGAAGGCGCGCTGATGAGCCAAGGGGACGTGCAAGGCCTGCTCGCGCCCGTGCAGTCGCACATCACGCCGGCGTATGCCGACTACGCGAACCCGTTCACGTCCTACTTGGCGGCGATCCTGCAGTGGGCCGACGGCGACGAGACGCGCGCGATCGTCGACCTGCAGAAGGCGCAGGGCATGGTGCCGGGCAACGCCTTCGTCCAGGCGCTCGTCACGGAACTCGAGGGCGGGCTGCCGCTCGCCTCGCCTCAGGGCCGCGTCTACGTGATCTTCGAGAACGGACTCGCGCCGGACCGCGTCGAGACGGGCATCGCGATCGTCACGCCGAACGGCTACTCGTCGATCAAGCTGCCGATGCTGGTCTACAACCAGACCTCGGTCGAGGCGCTCGAGCTCTCCGGCGACGCGGGAGAGCTGAACCTGCGCACCGCGCCGCTCGCCGACGTCGACGCGATGGTCTCGGTCGACTTCGCCGACGAGTTGCCCGGCATCGTCGTGCGCACCGTGCTCTCGATCGTCACCAAGGAAGTCACCACGAAGCAGCTGCGCGACGAGAACCGGGACATCGGCTTCCTCGTCGGCACCTTCTGGAAGGCGCTGACCGAGGGCGCCGACCTGCGCACGTGGCGCACGGTCGGCTCGCGCTTCGAGATCGCGCACTTCGACCGCCCCGCCGACGGCCGCGTGCACCTGAACCTGCTCGACCGCAACGGCGGGCGACACCTGTCGGCCGACATCGAGCTGCCCGAGACGACGCTCTGCTTCTTGCTCTGCCGCAGCGTCAACCTGGTCAGCCTGCGCACGCACACGATCGCCGCCGGCGACCCGCTCCCCGCTGCGATCCCCGCTGATTCCCCTGCGGAAGCCGCCCCCGCGGAAGCCGCCCCGGCGGATCCCACGAACACCCCCGATCCATCCGAAGAACCGGCCGCGGAGGCGGCCATGGCAGGAGAACGAGACTGATGAAGAACCTGACGAACCGGAAGCTCGGCGCCGCGCTGCTCGTGGGCGTCGCACTGCTCCCCGCTTGCACCACGGGCTCCAAGACCAAGGCGACCACGCCGATGAACACGGTCGAGAAGGAGCACCCGGACGCTCGTCCGCGCGAGGAGTGGATCGACAAGATCACGGTCAGCGACATCCTGGCCGGCAAGGTCAACGTGACGTCGGTCTACACCGACAAGAGCAGCGGGCTGCAGCGCATCCAGCTGAACGTGCAGAACGACTCGGGCCGCTCGATCCACGTGCGCTACCGCGTCGAGTGGTTCGACGAGGCCGGCTTCAAGCTCTACACGCCCGCCGAGTCGTGGAACAACGTCACCCTCTCCAAGGGGCAGCACCTCTCGCTGCAAGCCAACGCCAGCTCGCCCGACGCCGTCGACTGGCGCTTCTCCGTCCAAGAATCCGCCCTCTAGCGCGCACCGCCCCGAACACCGCACCCAACCTGGAACCATGAAGAGCCTCAACCACGCCCTGATCCTGAGCCTGCCCCTCCTCTTCGGCGCTTGCTCGTCCGTCGAGCGCATCGACCCGAACTCCGACGACGCCGTGACGACGATGGGCGTCGACTACGACGAGCTGACCGAGTGGTCGGAGACGCTGACGCGCCGGATGCTCGACGACCGCTTCCTCGACAGCGGCGAGTTCGGCGAGCAGCCGATCCGCATGGTCGTCTCGAAGATCGAGAACAAGACGGACCTCTCGAACTTCCCCACCGAAGTCGTGATGGGCCAGATCCGCGCCTCGCTGCTGCAGTCGCGCAAGGTGCGCTTCGTCTCGACCTACGGCGACGACGGCACCGACCGCATGACGCGCGAGACGCAGGACATGGCGGACGACCCGATGTTCAACTCGGAGCAGATCCCCGAGCAAGGCCAAGCCTCGGTCGCGCGCCTCTCGCTGCGCACGCAGATCATCTGGCAGTACGGCCAGTCGACGAAGGAGAAGCAGAACACCTACGTCGTGCGCATGTGGGTCACCGACGTGAAGAACGGCGAGGTGGTCTGGGAAGGCTTCAGCGAACCGATCGCGAAGAAGTACAAGAAGGGCGGGCTCGGCTGGTGAGCGCCCCGCGGCGCCGCGCCGCGCTCTAGCTGGCAAGCACGCTCGCTCGAAAGCAGCAGGCACGAACTCGGGGCACGACCGCGCTCGGCGGTGGTGCCCCGCTGTCTGCGCTGAGCTCACTCTTCTTCCCACCACGCCTCGCCCTCGTCGACCGACTCCACTTCCACGCCGGTCGACGCGCTGAGTGCTTCGAGGAAGCGCCTGTCACCGCCGCGTTCGGTGGACAGCGGCACGTAGACCCAGCTCGCGAGCTCCTCGTCCTCCGACTCCTCGTCCGCGTAGTGGACGAAGACGCTCGAGTCGTACAGGAACTCGTCGGAGTAGGTGCACTCGATGCGCAGGATCTGGTCGAAGAGCAGGCGCATCGGCGGGTCGATCTCCTCCTCGACGAAGACGACGAGCGCGCGATCCGTCAGCACGTAGCAGCCTTCGCGCAGGCTGAGCAAGCCGTCGGAGTAGAAGTAGCGCAGCTCCTCGTCGGGCTCGAGTACGCCCAGCTCCCGCATCTCGGCGACGAAGCTCTTGCGGACCTTCTCCCCCGGCTGCACGGCGGTCCCCGGCGTCATGGTGCCGATGTAGACCAGTCCGAGGATGGTCACGACGACGACGGCGCCGATCAGCACGCCGCAGCCGAGCAGGATCTTCTTCAGCATGGAGTGGCGTTCGCGGGTCAGTCGATGTCGAGAGGAGGAGCCGTCAGTCCTTCGACGACGATCCAGCGGAGTTCCGAATCGCGGTTCTTCGGCACCAGCCGATAGCTGCGCCCTTCCGCCGGTCTCCAGTCGCCATCGTGCGGCCTCAGCATCAGCGAGCAGGAGACCCCGTCGCCGACCGTCATCGTTCGTCCACCGACGCCGCAGCTGAGCAACACGGGCGCCGCGCCCTCCACGATCAGCTCGAAGTCCCGGTCCGCGGCGGCGGTGAACGCCTTCAACTGCGCCCCGCTCTCGCACTCGACGAGGTGCGCGTCGAGGTAGAGCCGTGCCTCCGCGTGCGTCCGTCTCCAAGCGAGTGCGTCGATCGTCATCGTCACGGGTTCCGCGTCGTGCGTGGGCGGGTCGCTCGCGCAGGCGGCGAGGGAGAGGGCGAGGACGAAGGGAAGTGCGCGCATGGGAGCCTCCGGGTCGGCGACGACCACCCTACCCCTCCGACTGCCCCGGCGTAACGCCGCGTTCGGGCGCCCACCGGACGCGCCGCCACGCTAGACTGCCCGCCATGCGTCAAGTCCGCCCCTTGCGCGTCGGCAGCGTGCCCTACCTCGTCGGTCGGCCCCTCGACGTCGGTCTCGAGCACGAGCCCGGCATTGAACTCGTGCGCGAAGTCCCTGCGCGGCTCGTCGAGCTGCTGCGCGCCGGCGAGCTCGATGTCGCGCTGGTCAGCTCGATCGAGCTGTTCCGGCGACCCGGTTACCGCTACATCCCCGGCATGGCCGTCACCGGCGCCGGGCACGTCTCCAGCGTCCAGTTGTTCTTGCGCAAGCCGATCGCCGAGGTCAAGACGATCGCGCTCGACCCGGCGAGCCGCACGGCCGCGACCTTGATCCGCGTGCTGCTCGCGGAACGCGCGGGCGGCGCACCCGACTTCGTCGAGACGCCGGCCGGCGAGGACCCGCGCCAGGCGGGCACCGACGCATGGCTGCGCATCGGCGATCCCGCGATGCGCGAGACCTACGAGGCGCAGGCGCACGAGAGCTTCAACCCGTCCGCCGAGTGGACGCAGCGCACCGGGCTGCCGTTCGTGTTCGCGCCGTGGATCGTGCGCGAGGGCGTCGACGTCTCCGATCACCTGGCGGCCTTCGCGCGCTCGCGCGAGCTCGGTCGCCGGCGACTGTCCGAGTTCGCGGCGCGCGGTGCTTCCGAGTGGAAGGTGCCGACGCGCGCCTACGCGAACTACTTCTTCGAACAGCTCGACTACGACCCCGGCGAAGTCATGCACCGCGCGCTCTTCGCCTTCCGCGACCACGCCGCGCGGCTCGGGCTGTGCGAGGCGGACCTGGCGCCGGAAGCCGCCGTGGAGAGCGGGGCGCCGCGTGCGTAGCGGCGTCGAGGGCGGCCGCTGCCCGCACTGCAAGGCGGACGTCCCGAAGAACCACGGTCGCGTCTGCGTCGAGTGCGGCGGGTCGCTGCAGAAGCGCTACCTGTCGATCGGTTGTCTGACCTCGAAGCCGATCATCCTGATCGCGGTGGGACTGCCGCTGTGGCTCGCGGGCGGCGAAGAGACGTCGGCGGAGGAAGTCGGCGCGACGCCGCCCGTGGCGTCGGTGCCCGCGACGGAGCACACGACCGCGCAGGCGACCTGCGACGCGGACTCGGATCCGCCGCCCGCCGTGCCCGCGGGAATCGCTGCGCCCCGTTGAATCGCCCTCGGCGCTTCCGTATCTCTCTAGGATTCTCCCGTTGTTTCGCCCCGAAACGACGATCCGCCGCCCCGCCGACGAGGATCCGGCCTTGGCCAAGAGCGATACCGCCACTCCCACCCTCTTCGAAGACGACGTGACCCCCAAGAAGCGCAGCAAGCGAGCCGCGAAGCCGCGGAAGGGCGGTGACGAAGCGTCCGAGCCCCAGTCCGCCCGCGCCGCCGGCCGCCGCTCCGACGCCGCCGAGATGGCGACGAAGCAGCGCGAGATCTCGGTCTCCGAGTTCTTCACCAAGAACCGCCACCTACTGGGCTTCGACAGCCCGCTCAAGGCGCTGCTGACCGCGGTCAAGGAAGCCGTCGACAACTCGCTCGACGCCTGCGAGGAGGCCGGCATCCTGCCCGAGATCTCCGTCGAGATCACGCAGACCGGCGAGAAGACCTACCTGATGGCCGTCGAGGACAACGGTCCCGGCATCATCGACACGCAGGTCGGCAAGGTCTTCGGCAAGCTGCTCTACGGCTCGAAGTTCCACAAGCTCTCGCAGAGCCGCGGCCAGCAAGGCATCGGCATCTCCGCGGCGGGCATGTACGGACAGCTCACGACGGGCAAGCCGGTCGTGATCCGCTCGCGCACAGGCAAGCGCAAGAACGCCGTCGGCTTCACGCTGTCGATCGACACGGCGCGCAACAAGCCGGAGATCCACACGCAGGAAGTGGTCGAGTGGGACAAGGACCACGGTACGCGCGTAGAGATCGACATGGAGGCCAAGTACCAGAAGGGCTTGCGCTCCGTCGACATGTACCTGAAGCAGACGGCGATCGCGAACCCGCACCTGACGCTGCACTTCACCGATCCGTCGGGTGAGAAGGTCACCTACGAGCGCGGCTCGAAGGAGATGCCGCCCGAGACCGTCGAGATCAAGCCGCACCCTCACGGCGTCGAGCTCGGCCGCTTGATCGCGATGCTGAAGGAGACGACGGCGCGCTCGCTCTCGGGCTTCCTGCAAGAAGAGTTCTCGCGCGTCGGCCCGACCGTCGCGAAGCGCATCATCGCCGCGGCGGGCAAGGGACTGACCGAGAAGAGCTATCCGTCGCGCATCGCACGCGAGGAAGCGTCCGCGCTGCACAAGGCGATCCAGGAGACGAAGATCTCCGCGCCGTCCACGGACTGCATCGCGCCGATCGGCGAGGATCTGCTGCTGTCGGGCCTCAAGAAGGAGATCGAGGCGGACTTCTACGTCGCGTGCGTGCGGCCGGCGGCCGTTTACCGCGGCAACCCCTTCCAGATCGAAGTCGGCCTGGCGTTCGGCAAGCCGGGCGGCACGGGGCTCGAACTCGCCGAGAGCGGCCGCATCCTGAAGAAGGACAAGTCGAAGGTCGTCACGGAGGACCTCGTCGGGAACGCCGACGAACCGATTCGCGTCGTGCGCATCGCGAACCGCGTGCCGCTGCTCTACCAGCAGTCCGGCTGCGCGATCACCAAGGCGGTCACGCAGACGAACTGGCGCTCCTACGGCCTGACGCACCCGCGCGGTGCGCTGCCGATCGGCCCGATGGCCGTGATGGTGCACATCGCGAGCGTCTGGGTGCCGTTCACCTCCGAGTCGAAGGAGGCGATCGCGGCGTACCCCGAGATCCTGAAGGAGATCAAGCTCGGCCTGCAGGAGTGCGGCCGCAAGCTCGGCACCTACATCCGCAAAGGCAAGCGCCTGAAGCGCGAGTACGAGAAGCGCTCCTTCATCGAGAAGTACATCCCCCACATCGGCGTGGCGCTGCAAGAGATCCTCGAGCTCACCGACCAGGAGCGCGACTCCACGGTCGAGGAGCTGGAAGACGTGCTGCACAAGAGCCGCAAGTTCTAGAAGTCCCCCACGCCGCACGGAAGCACGAAGATGGCCAAGAAAGCCTCCAAGAAGAAGGTCTCGCGCAAGAAGGCCCCCGCGAAGAACGCGACCACCGGTCGCGCCGCGACGGGCAAGCTCGATGAGCTCGACAAGAAGACCGTCGCCCTGATCGAGAGCACCGCGGATCGCGTGCGCAAGTCGATCGACAGCCGCGTCCTTCCCGAGCTGCGCTTCCCGGTGCGCAGCCTCTCGAACGTGAAGTACGAGAAGCAGACCGGCTACTTCCAGCTCGGCAAGGGCCGCAAGGTCCGCGCGCTCAGCGTGAACACGGTGAAGAACTTCGCCCAGACGCTGCGCCTGATGTCGATCTCGAAGGACATGGTCCTCGGCAACGACTTCGCGACGAAGCGGGAGGCGTACTACGTCTCGAAGAACTGGGGTGAGTGCAAGTTCAACGACCAGGCCGAGTCGGACTCGGTGATGGACGACATCGAAGCCCTCGCCAGCCTCGACGGTCTGTCGCGCGAACAGCTGCGCTACTTCCCCGAAGAACACGGCGGCTCCGTCGCGGGCAATCTCGTCGTCGTCGACAAGGACACGGAGACGGGCCAATCGATCCGCATCGACTGCACGGCCTTCGGCACGGGCTCGTACTCGATCCCCCACTCGGTCGAGCACTTGAAGTTCGAGACCGACGCCAAGTTCGTCCTCGCGATCGAGACCGGCGGTATGTTCCAGCGCCTGAACAACCACAAGTTCTGGAAGAAGGCGGGCTGCATCCTGGTCGAGATGGCCGGCGTGCCGACGCGCGCGACCCGCCGCTTCATCCGGCGGCTCTCCGAGGACAAGAAGATCCCGGTCTACTGCTTCGTCGACTGCGACCCCTACGGCATCGCGAACATCTACCGCACGCTGAAGGTCGGCTCGGGCAACGCGGCGCACATCAACCGCTTCTTCTGCGTCCCGAACGCGCAGTACCTCGGCGTGACGCCGCAGGACATCAAGGACTTCAAGCTCGAGGACGCGACGCACGAGCTGCAGCCCGTCGACGTCAAGCGCGCCAAGGACGCGCTGAAGAACGACCCCTTCTTCAAGGCGCACAAGCCCTGGGTCACGGCGCTGAACACGATGCTCAAGATGGGCGTGCGTGCCGAGCAGCAGGCCCTCGCGAAGTGGGGACTGAACTTCGTGCTCGACGAGTACCTGCCGCGCAAGCTCAAGGACAAGAAGTCCTTCCTGCCGTAGCGGCGGCGCGACCGGCGCGAAGCGAAGAGCCCCCCGTCACAGCGGTGACGGGGGGCTCTCGCGTTCTGCAGCCGGGGGCGCGGCTCGAAGCCTCGCCCCTAGGAACTCAGCGGTCCTCGCGGACCTCGGCGTCCTTGATCACGGGCTCTTCCACCGCTTCCTCTTCGACGATCTCGTCGAACTCCACGTCGATCATGATGCCGCCGTCGTCGAGTTCGTCGATCCCCTTCGACCAGACGTAGGGCAGCCCGCCCTCGTCGGTCGGCGCTTCGTACTCGTACGGGTAGCCCCACGGGTCGACCGGCACGGAGGCGAGGTACTGGTTGCCCTGCGCGTCGGGCTTCGCCAGCTCGGCGAGCGACGACGGGTACTTGCCGTCGTTGGAGGAGGCGTAGACGTCGAGCGCCTCGTAGATCTCCGAGATCTTCTCCCAGGCCTCGATCTCCTCGGCGCTGAGCTCGGGTTCCTCATACTCCTCCATGCCGAAGTCGTCCATGTGAATGCCGCCGGAGGCCTGCGTAGCTTCGCTCGCGGCCATTCCCGCGACGGCCATCGCGACGATCGGTCCGGGGACCTCGGCGACCCAGCCGAGCACGCCGGCGATGTTCACCAGGTGCGAGCGGTCGGCGCGATACTCCGCGACCATCGCGTCCCCTCGCAGGTGGCCCACGCCGACGAGCGCCTTCGCGCCGCGCGCCAGGTCGTTGTAGGCGGGCAGGATCATTCCCGGATCGCGCTCACCGTCGCGCGAGCGCACGCCGTTCGCGATGGCGGAGCAGAGCATCGACGTCATGCCGTAGCCGTCGCGCATGAAGCGCGCGGAGTCGAGGTAGATCAGGCTGATCGCGGTCGTCATGTCCTCGGGCAGCTGGTCGGTCAGCGCGCGCTGGTCGAGCAGGCTGCGCTTGCCCGACTGGATCTGGCGCGACGCGGCGAGTGCCGCTTGCGGCGTCATCGCGAACACCGCGGCGTTCCCGACGATCGCCATCGTCGGCTCCATCGGCGCGGGGATGCCGGGCGTCTGCAGCGAGGTGAAGTGTTGGCCGCCTTCGGACCACCCACGCAGCTGGACGTAGCCTTCGCTCTGCGCCGCGGCCATGCCGCCGATCATCCCGACCATCTGGTCCATGAACGCGCCGAATTCCTCCGGCGAGACGAGGTCCATGACCATCACGGTCGACATCAAGCCGCCTCCGCCCGTCGAGTCGGATCCGTACATCATGAAGTGCTGTCCGAGCGTGTCGAGCAGCTCGGTCTGCACGTCGATCCCGGTCTGCTGGTGCACCATCTCCAGCAGGTCGAGGCCTCCGGAGTCGGGCATGTCGCGGAACATCTGGTTCAGGAAGGCGACGTAGCCCGAGAGGTCGATGCGCGAGACGACGGCCCAGCTCGCGTCCTCGGGGATCCAGCGCACGCGCTCGGCGTCGAGCGCGCCGGCGGGCGCCATGTGCATCGCACGCATCATCGCGCCGTAACCTTCGGTCGCCACGACCTCGTACGCACGCTGGTCGTCGAAGCCGTAGCTGTACTCGAACGCCATGTCGGTCAGCCCGAACTGCTCGAGCATCATGTCCATCTGCTCGAGCTCCTCACCCTCGCCGGCGACCTCGGCGACGTGGCGGACCATGTCGAGCGCGCCGCTGTAGTCCATCCGCATCGTGATCGCGGCCTTCGCACCGTCAGGCATGTACCTGCCGGGCGCCGGCGCCGCGAGATCCGCTTCCTTGCCGAAGCGCACGACGAGGTCGCGATCGCGACTGCCCATCCACAGCGGCAAGGGTGCGGGGATCACGCTGAGCGCCGAGCCGGCGGTCGGGTCGACGTCGAGCCCGATCGAGCGCAGCGTCTCAGCGAGTCCGTCGGCGAGGCCTTGCGCGTCGCTCGGCGTCTGCTCGGACAGGCGCAGCTCACCGAAGAGCGGCAGCATCATTCCGGCGATCTGACGCTCCTGTCCGAACACGCGGAGGCTCATCGGACCCTCGAGCACCCGGCGCAGCACGGGGAACACGCCCTCAGGCATCGGACCGCCCCCCATCTCGCCCGGCAGCTCGCGCAGGCGGTCGTCGAGCATGCGAAGCGCGCTGTGCAGCTTCGCGTCCTTCTCGCTGACGAAGAGGGCGTCGATGCCGCGGCAGTCGAGCGACAACAGCTCGCGCCCTTCGGCGGCCGGGGTGGTTTCTTGGATCGGGAGCAGGAGCGGGACGCTCAGACAGGCTTGCAGGAGGATCATCTCGGGGTGCTTTGGTCGTGGACTCGGTCGATGCGGAGTCCGCCTCGCGGAGTGCCGGGCGCGGATGCGCGCTCGCGGCCTCGGTTCGCGCGCCTCTGCGGAGGCCGCGGCCGGGCATTTTGAGCCGCGGGCTGCTACGACGCGAGGGCGCAGGGCGTTTCGTCGGGCGACGCCCGGACCGTCGCTGCAGGCACGGGAAGCATCCTCCCGAACCGGGGCGCCGACGGAGTCGCCGAGAATCCGCCCCGACGCGCTCGGGAGCGCCGGATCCGGCGCCACACGGCTGCAGGACCGGGTCTCCCGGGCCCGCTTCCCGCGTGGAACCTGCCCCCTTTCTCAATCCGAGACTCCACCCGAACTCTCCGCGCGGTCGATGAGGCGGGTCGAGCCACAATCCCGGGCTCGAGGGGGGCAACACAAGTTGATCGGTTGGCTGAAATCACTGTTCGCGCGCAAGCGCGACGACTACGTCCGCATCCCGCGCCACGAGGCCGCGACCACCGACACCGTCAAACCGGCGCCGAAGCCGAACGGTGAGAAGGTGCGCGCCATCGACGCGCTCGAGGCCGCTCGCAAGCAGGCGGAAGCCGAGAAGTGGCGTCGGACCGGCGTCGGCAACCTCGACGACCAGGCGAAGAACCGAGGGACGGCTCTCGAGAACGAGCACGAGCTCATCGCGCGCGTCGCGCGCCGCATCGAGGAGCGCAACTTCGACCTGCCGCAGCTCCCCGCCACGCAGATGGCGGCGATGAACATGGCCGGCGACCCGAACTGCGAGATCAACAGCGTGGTCGAGCTGATCTCGACCGACCCGGTGCTCTCGTCGGAGTTGCTGCGCATCGCGAACTCGCCCGCCTACTCGAAGGACGAGCCCGCCGAGACGCTGCACGAAGCGGTCATGCGCCTCGGCACGCGCGTGCTGCGCTCGATGATCTACACGGTCTCGATCCGCGGCAGCGTCGTCAGCGTCAGGGGCCTGAAGTCCTACAGCGAGGAGATCTGGCGCCAAGCCTTCATGGTGGGCAACATCGCCAAGACGATCGCGCCGAAGCTGAACATGGAGCCGGAGAAGGCGTTCCTGCTCGGCCTGCTGCACGACGTCGGCAAGATCGTGCTGCTCTCGGTGCTGAAGAGCGAGAACCTCAAGGCGAAGGACATCCCCCCTTCGACGATGGGCCGGATCTTCTTCCGCTTCCACGAGCGCGCCGGCGGCTTGATGGCCGAGAGCTGGAAGCTGTCGCCCGAGATCACGAGCGTGATCCAGAAGCACCACGACTTCGCGAACAACCCGGATCACCCGAAGAGCGCGGCGCTGGTGAGCCTCGCGCACCGCATGGATCTGTACCTCTCGACCGCCGACGAAGAGGGCTTCATGGACCTCATGCGCGCCGAAGAGTTCGAATTCCTCGGCATTCCGATGGGTGAGCGCCAGGGCGTGCTCTCACGCGGCCGTGCCGCCTATCAGCAGGAGTTCCAGCGCAACCGCAAGGTCGCCTGAGACCCAACCCGAGAACGCGAGACGCGCGGACCGGCAGCTCGCCGGCCCGCGCGTCTCGCGTTGGTTGCCTGCTCCGCGGCTACTTCTTCAGCACGGCAGCGAGCGCGTCGACCGCCTTCTGGTCGAAGACGGCGAACAGTTGGTCCTCCGTCGTGCTGCGCGCGTCGACCTCGCAGATGTGCTTGCCCTCGAGGAGGATCATCAGGTTGCGTCCGTCGCCGCCCGAGGGCTTCAGCACGGCCTTGTGCTCGCCGTACTCGATCAACTCGGAGCCCTTCTCGAGCATCTGCGGGTTCGCAATCCACAGGTTGAACATGCTGACCATCGGCGAGTCCGCGGTGATCGTCACCTCCATGCGGCCCTTGCCCTCCTCCATGCGGTAGTCGCGCTTCACCACCGTTCCGACGCTGGCCATCATCGCCGCGGCGTAGGGGTTGTTCTCGGCCTGTTCCATCGAGTCGTCGTCCTTGATCGTCCAGCCCGCCGGCGTCGGCAGGGCAGCGAGGATCGCCTTGCGGCGTTCCTTGGCGACGAGGCTCTGAATGCCTTGCAGCGTCTCGGTGCACGAACCGAAGGACTTGGCTTCCCACTGCGTGGCGAGCGCGGCGTGCAAGTCCTCGAACTTGGGTGCTTCCTTGGTGACGCGTTTCTGGAGCGGGGCGGCGAAGCCGAAGCCGAGTCCGGCGGCGACGAGGATGCAAATGGCGGTCTTCATGGTGACTCTCTGTTCCGTGCGGCCAGGTCCCCCCCGGCGCAATTCTCAGGGACGTCGCGCGGCGCGCGACCAGCGACGTGCGAGGATAGCGCGCGCCGGCGGGCCGATCGAGCCGCCGCCGGGCGCCGATGGCCGCGCGAGTTCGTTGACTTTCGACCCACGCTTTCCTTTGTTCGAGTTCCACGGGACCTGAACGCGCGCGCCACGCTGCCGGCGGGCGGATCGAGCGGCACGACAGGGACCCGGGTTCTTTGGACGCGATGTCCCTTGGTCCGGCGCCCAGGATTCCTGCCCCGAGCAGGAATTCCGATTTGGGTTAGGATGGAGACAGCGGTGAGAGGGCCGCTTGGCAACATGATCGAACGCAGTTTTCGGGCCGAGGGGCCCGAGGTCGAGTGGAAGGTGAGCCTCCCCCAGCGGGACCGCATCGCCAACACCATCGCCGCCTTCGCGAACGGCTGCGGGGGCTCGGTGCTCGTCGGCATCCGGGACGACGGCCGCATCAAGGGCATCTCGAACCCGCCGGCCGTGCGCTCCGAGCTCGAGCGCGTGAACCGCGAGCGCATCGTGCCCTCCGTCCCGATCCACTACATCGTGCGCGAGGTCGAGGGGCGGCGCGTGCTCGAGGCCCGCGTCCAGCGCGCGCTGCAACGCCCGGTCATGGTGCACGGCCCCGACGGCGACGTCCGCGTCTACGTGCGCGAACACGCCTCGAGCCGCCCCGCGAACGAGGACGAGATCCGCCTGTTACGGCGCCGCCCCGAGCGCGTGCGCATCGACGCGCGCATGCGCCGCCTGCTCGACGCGGTCTGTCGCCTCGACCGCCCGACGATCGCGGACGTCGCGAAGGCCGCGCGCCTCGGACTGCGCACGGCGCGCCCGCTGCTGCTGAACCTGCGCCGCGCCGGGCTGATCGGGCAGAAGGACGGCCGCCGGCTGTGGATCACGCCGTCCGGCTACCGCGTGCTCGAAGGCCTCTGAGTCACGCGCGCGAAGGCATGCAGCCCGCGAGCTCCAGGGCGCTAGGATCTGGGACGTCCCCGCTCCCTACCGCCCGGATCAAGATGCCCCATGTTCGTCGCGATCGTCCGTAGCCTGCTCGGCGTGTTCCTCCTGGCCCTCGGCGTCGTCGGGCTGATGCGGATCATGGATCCCCCGCCCGACATGCCCGAGGCGGCGCGCAAGTTCCTCGGTGCGCTCGAGTCGACCGGCTACATGATGTACATGACCAGCGGCGTCAAGGTGCTTTGCGGAGCGCTGCTGCTGTTCAAGCGCTGGGTGCCCTTCGCGCTCGTGCTGCTCGCGCCGCTCTCTGTGAACATCGTGCTCTACCACGTGTTCTTGGACCCGTCCTTCGCGCACTCGTTCATGGCCTACGGCGTCGCCGCGGCGAACCTGTTCCTCGCCGCGAAGCACCACGAGGCGTACCGCCCGCTGTTCCGCTAGCGCTCGAGCCCGACTACCGCCGTGCTGGAGCTCGCCCTCGCCATCGCTCTCGCCGTCGGCCACCTGGCCGTCGTGATCTGGGTGTTGCTGACGGAGAAGCGGCAACCGACGGCGACGCTGGCGTGGCTACAGGCGATCCTGTTCCTGCCGATCGTCGGCTTCCTGCTGTACCTGCTGATCGGCACGACCAAGGCGAAGCGCATCGCCGCGCGGACGACGCGCGCGCACGACCACGTCGAGGCGCTCGTCCACAAGTACGGGCTGCGCGAGCAGTCCACCTGTGAGACGGAGAACTTCGAGCCGCGCCAGCAGGCGCTACTCAAGCTCGGCGACCGCTTGGCGTCCATGCCGGCGACGCACTCGAACCACGCCGAGATCCTGGTCGACGGCCGCGAGACCTATGCGTCGGCCGCGGCGTCCATCGACACGGCGACGGACCATGTGCACGTCCAGTTCTACATCGTGCAGCCCGACCAGACCGGCGTCGCGCTGCGCGACCTGCTCGTGCGCAAGGCGCGACAGGGCGTGCAGGTGCGAGTGCTCGTCGACGCCGTGGGCAGCATGAGCCTGCCGGCGGACTTCTGGAAGCCGCTCGAGGACGCCGGCGGCCTGGCCGCGCGCTTCAACCCCATCGTGCGCTCGCTCAACCGCTTCCGCCGCCACGAGCGCATCGACTTCCGCAACCACCGCAAGATCGTCGTCGTCGACGGCCGCATCGCCTTCACCGGCGGGATCAACGTCGGGCGCGAGTACCTCGGCCTCGACCCGGCGATGGGCAACTGGCGCGACACGCACGCGCGCCTGACCGGACCGGCAGTCATCGGCCTGCAGCGGACCTTCGCCGAGGACTGGTACGCCAGCACCGACGAGCTGCTCGACGACGTGCGCTACTTCCCCGCGCCCGAGCCGCGGCACTACGGCAAGGCGCTGGTACAGGTGATCGACTCCGGCCCCGACCGCAAGTGGTCGCCGATCGAGCACATCTACACGCAGGCGATCGCGCTCTCAGAGGAAGCGGTGTGGATCACCAGCCCCTACTTCATCCCCAGCCAGTCGATCGAGAGCGCGCTCGTCGCCGCGGCCCTGCGCGGCGTGGACGTGCGCGTCCTCGTCCCCGAGAAGTCGGACAGCCGCGTCGTGACGCTCGCCTCGAGCTCCTGGTACCGCGACCTGATCGAGGCCGGCGTGCGCATCTTCCGCTACCAGTCCGGCTTCGTGCACGCGAAGACGATGGTCGTCGACCGCTGGGTCGGCACGATCGGTTCGGCGAACCTCGACACGCGTTCCTTCGACCTCAACTTCGAGCTCGGAATCTTCCTGCAGGACAGCGAGTTCACGGACCAGTTGCGCGCGCAGTTCGAAGCCGATCTCCTCCACGCGCGCGAGTGGACGATCGAGGACGAGCGCGCCGTCGGGCTCGGCCTGCGCATCCTGCGCGCGCTCGCGCGCCTGATGTCGCCGCTTCTGTGAAGAACGTACCGTGCCGCAACTGATTCGACCACGAAGGCTGGGGCGGCTTGGCCGCCCCAGCCTTCGTGGTCGAATCAGTTGCGGCACGGTACGTTCTTCGCGCGCTCAGCGTCGGTTGACCAAGAAGGTCGCCACGTCGCCGAGGAAGGCGACGAGTCGCTCGCGCGGCGGGTCCTCGACCTCGCACTCCGTGAGCGCGTCCCCCATCAAACGCATCCAACGGTCGCGCGCGGCGACGTCGACGGGGAAGGGTGCGTGCCGCATGCGCAGCCGCGGGTGCCCCCGCGTCTCGATGTAGCGCGGCACGCCGCCGAGGCGGTAGAGCAGGAAGTCGGCGAGCCGTTCTTCCGCGCCCGCGTAGTCGTGGTCCGGGTACATCGGACCGAGCAGGTCGTCCTCGGGCACACGGCGGTAGAAGGCGGCGACGACGGCGCGCAGCCGTTCCTCGCCGATCCGCTCGAAGAGTCCCGCCGCGGGATCTCCGCCGCCCGCGCTCATCATCCCAGCCGCAGACCGCAGCCGGGGCAGCGGTCGATGCCGGTCTTGAAGGTCGTCATGCACGCGGGGCACGTCGCCTCGTCGGCGTCGAGGTCGATGACCATCTCGGTCGCCGCGCGTTCCGCGTCGGAGAGGTCCCGCGCCCAGTGGTCGTCCACCGCGCGCGCCGCTTCCAGCCGGTCCTCGCCCGCGACCGCGAGCTGCATCGTGATGCTTCAGCCGGAGCCACAGCCGCCTTCCGAGGCGGGCGGAGCTTCGATCTTGGACTGGATTCCGCGGTCGGCGAGGAAGCGCTGGAGCTCGCGCATCGAGTCAGGCTTGCCGCGGGCGATCACGGCCTTGTCTGCGTCTGCGTGCATGTCGGCAAGGGGTTCGGGGAGTGTCGGGACCAGGAAGTCTATCAGCGGATCCGCCGCCGAGCCCCCGTCCTGGAGTGGATACGACGCACGGCCGCCCGCGCGCACTGCAGGGCTTCGGAAAAGACCGTCGGGGCGCTAGGCTGGCGCCATGAAGAACAGCATCGCGCGCCTCGAGAGTCCGCTGGGTCCGCTCGCCGCCGAGTTCACGGAGCGCGGCGCGCTGCGACGCCTCGACTTCCTCGCCGGGTCCTTCGAGGAACACGTCCGGGCCCGGCCCGCGTTCGTCGCGGGCGAACTGCGGGTGGACGCCGCCGCGAGCATGCGGCTCGCGCGCGAGCTCGACGCCTACTTCGCCGGCGAGCGGCGCGCCTTCGAGCACGAGGTCGAGCTCGCGGGCACGGACTTCCAGCGCCGCGTCTGGAAGGAGCTGTGCGCGATCCCCTACGGCGAAGTGATCAGCTACGGGCAGCTGGCGGAGCGCATCGGGCGTCCCGGAGCGTCGCGTGCCGTCGGCTCGGCGAACGGCGCGAACCCGGTGCCGATCCTCGTGCCGTGCCACCGCGTGATCGCGGCGGACGGCGGGCTCGGCGGCTTCTCCGCAGGCCTGGAGCGCAAGCGGCGCCTGCTCGAGCTCGAGGGCTCGCTGGAACCGCTGTTCGTCGGCGCCGCGCGCTGACAGCTCGCCGCGCGAAGTAGAGGAATACCGTGCCGTAGTCGTTCGTTCCACGATCGGCCCAGCCGCTGGACCGTGCCGTCGTCCTCGGCCAATCGTGGAACGAACGACTACGGCACGGTACTTCCTACTTCGCGCGTTGCGCGGCTAGGCGACCTGGTGCAGGTGCACGTCGCGCTGCGGGAACGGGATCGTGATGCCCGCCTTGTCGCACTCGAGCTTCACCTGCTCGGTGATGTCGAAGTAGACGTCCCAGTAGTCCGCGGAGTTGCACCACGGACGCACGACGATGTTCACGCTCGAGTCGGCGAGCGCCTGGACCGCGACCTTCGGTGCCGGATCGGCGAGCACCTTCGGGTGATCGGCCAGGATTTTCTCGAAGAGCGCCTTCGCCTTCGGGATGTCGTCGCTGTAGCTGATGCCCATCACCATGTCGACGCGGCGCTGCGGCTTCGTCGAGTAGTTGACGATGTTGCCGCCCGTGACGGAGCCGTTCGGGATGATCACGACCTTGTTGTCGGGCGTCTTCAGCGTCGTCGCGAAGACGGTGATCGCCTCGACGACGCCGGCCGTGCCCCCGGCTTCGATGTAGTCGCCGACCTTGAACGGGCGCAGCATGATGATCATCGCGCCGGCGGCGAAGTTGCCGAGGGAACCTTGCAGCGCGAAGCCGATCGCGAGGCCGGCGGCGGCGATCACCGCCGCGAACGACGTCGTGTCCACGCCGAACTCGCCGAGTGCCATGATGCACACGAACGCCATCGACGCCATGTAGACGAGGTTGGTCATGAAGCTGACGAGCGTCTCGTCGACCTTCGCGCGGCGCATCAGCTTGCCGATCGCTCCGCGGAGCATCTTCGCGGCGATCCAGCCGAAGAAGAGGATCGCGATGCCGCCGACCACGTTCATCCAGTGGTCCTCGGCGAACTGCTGGAGCTGCTCGACGACCTTGGTCATGAATCCGACCGGGTCCTTCGCGAGCTCGCCCGCCATCTCCGTCGCCTTCGGGGTCGCGTCCGCGGCCTGTTCCGCTGTCTCTGCTTGCATCTCGTCTCCTCCGGTCTCGCTCGTGTGGACCGCGGCGCCCGCTGTAGCGCCGCGTTCTCGGGGCGAAGGTGATACCCGCCGGAGCCCTTGGCTGTCAAAGCGCGCGGCGAGAACTCGGGCGGGCTCGCGCTCACGACGGCTCGACGCGGCGCGTAGTCGGCGGTGCAGCGGCGCCTCGCGAGAGCGTAGAATCCCCGGCCGCACGCTCCCTCCCCCGAAGCTTCACATGACCGACTCTTCGCGCTTCTCGCTCGCCCGCCTCTTCACGCTGCTCGGCGCCCTGTGGCTGGCCGTGGGAGCCTTCTACAAGCTCTTCGCCGGCAATCCCGGCGACCTGCCGAAGCCCTTCTTCGACTGGTTCGGCTGGATGAGCTCGAAGGACAACCTCTACATCCTCGCGATCGCGGTGGAGCTCGCGGTGATCACGCTGGCGGTCTTCCGCCCGAAGTTCGGTTGGATCGCGTTGGTCGGCACCTTCCTGTTCTTCGAGGCGATCCTCGCGCCGCTGATCGCGGAGGGCGCGGAGAGCTGCGGCTGCCTCGGCGGCACCATCACGATCCCGCCGCTGGTGATGGCGAGCATCGACGGCGTCATCGTGATCGGATTGCTCGCCTCGCGCCCCTGGAAGGCGTCGGGCATGCGTCCGGTCGCGCCGACGGCGATCGTGGGACTGCTGCTCGTCGCCAGCGTCGTCGCGCCGGTGCTGAAGCTGCGCGTGACGGACGACGGGATGACGATCGCCGAGATCGAACAGGCGCAGCAGCAGGGCAAGGCCGTCGAGCTGCCGAAGCACGTCACGCTCACGCCGCCGGAGTGGATCGGCGAGTTCTACCTCGACACGCCGCTCGCCAAGTGGCTGCCCGACATGGAGAGCCTCCCGACGGACGGAACGTGGTTGTTCTGGCGCTGGACGTGCGACCACTGCGCGGCGCACCTCGCCGAGCTCGCCGAGAACCCGCCGCTGGAACCGCTCGTGCTGATCCGCGTGCGCGAGAGGCAGGACACGCCGGAGAACGGCGCGGTCTACGCGATGCCGCAGGGCGCGATCGAGGTGGAGCTCACCGACCGGATCGAGTGGGTGCTCTCGACGCCGGCGGACATGCGCCTCGAGGGCGGCATGGTCGTCGAAGCGCGCGAGAACATCGAGTGAAGTACGGTACCGTACTTCACTTTTGGCTGACGAGGTACGCGATCCAACTCTCGCAGTTGTCGCCCTCCTCGTCGTGCTCGAACTTGCCGTCGCCTTCCTCCGGGTCGTCCTCGTCCTCGCCCTCGAAGTAGCTGCGCACGCTCGAGAAGCCCGCGTCGGCCAAGAGATCCTTCAGCTCGGCCATGCCCCACTTGCGCCAGACGTAGGTGAATGCCTTCGGCAGTTCCGAACCGTCGCGGAAGCGGAAGTGGATGTGGCAGGTGAACTCGGCCGTGCCGGGCTTGAAGAGGTCCTGGTCCCAGACGTAGGTGAAGCCGCCCGCGATCTTGCGCTCCTCTTCCATGTGTTCGACGGACTCCGTGCCGCCGTAGAGGTCGCAGACGAAGATGCCGCCGGGCCCGAGGCTCGCGTGCACCTTCTTAAAGTAGTCGAGCAGCTCCTTGCGCTTCATGAACAGCCAGTAGCTGAAGTTCTGCGCGACGCGGATGTCGGGAGCCTTGCGGCCTTCGTTGCGCGCGTCCTCGAGGTAGAGCGACACACGTGACGCCGCCTCGTCGCCGAGCGGCGAGAGGTTGTGTCGCTTGCCCCACTCGACCGGCTCGGGGTCGAGGTCGTAGCCCTCGGCCGTGCGCCGCGCGTCGCGCTTGACCCACTCGGCGCACATCGCGTGCGTGCCGCAGAAGTCCTCGCGCAGGTGCAGCGGCTCTCTGCCGGGGTTGTGTTCCTCGTAGACCTTCTCGAGGAAGTCGACGTCGACGTCGGCCGAGTTCACCGACAGCTGGTAGAGCAGGTACTTGTCCGCGTTGGCCGCCGTGTAGCGGTGCTTCGGCTGCTGCTTGCGCTTCTTCTTGTCCTTCCCCTTGCCCTTCTTGGACTTCTCCTTGGACTTGGTGGCGGACTTGTCCTTGGTCACGGTGGCTTCGCTCATGGGGGGTCTTCGCGGTCGACGGAAAGCGGGGCGAGGGATCGTAGCGAGTCGGGGAGGCCGCTGGAACGCTGCCGCGGCGCGAGTTCGCCCCGTCACGACGGGCGATTCCGGGGGGGCGCGAGCGGTGCTCGGAAGCTCCCGGAGCCCCCCCTACCCGACTTTTACCGAACCCGACCTGGACAGACTACGACCCCGGTCGTACTACCGGAGTAGTTGAACGCTCGGGAGGCGCGCCCGCCTCCCCGCCCGACCCGAATCCCGGCCTTCCACCATGAGTCGATCCCACCGCCTCGGCGAGCTGCAGCTCGCGATCATGCGCGTCCTCTGGAGCGAGGGTGAAGCGACCGTCGCCGCCGTGCACGAGGCGCTCAAGGACCAGGGCGATCGCGCGCTGACGACGATCGCGACGATGCTCAAGAAGATGGAGGCGAAGGGCGTCGTCACGCACCGCACCGACGGGCGGCAGTTCGTCTACCGCCCCACGGTCAGCGAGGAAGCGGTGCGCCGCACGATGGTGCGCGACCTGACCAGCTCGCTGTTCGCCGGCGACGTCGCCGCGCTCGTCACGCACTTGATCGCGGAAGAACGCATCGACGCGGACGAGCTCGCCGAGCTGCGCGCCAAGATCGCCGAGCGCGAAGCGCAGGAGGGCGACGCGTGAGCCAGCTCCCCCTGCAAGCGGCGCTCTCGTGGTCGCTCACGTACTTGCTCCACTCGACGCTGCTACTCGGGGCCGCGACGCTGCTCGTGCGCGCGCTCGGGCGCGGACGCTACGGCGCGAAGGAGTGGATCTGGAAGACCGCGCTCGTCGGCGGTCTCCTCACCAGCGGCTTGCAGGTCGGCCTCGCGCTCGACCCCGCGCTCGGCCGCTGGTCCGTGCTCACGACGGAACCCGCGCCGGACTCGACGGCAGGAGTGCTCGGTGGAGGGCCGAGCGTGGACGCGCAGCGCGAGGGAGCCGCGCGTTCCGGAGAGTCCGGTGCGGGTGAAGTCGCGCTCCTCGCCGCGGGCGGTGCCGAGTCGATGCACGGCTTCGACCTGCCCGCGCTGCGGCGCGACGCGCGCGGACAGAACGCGCTCGCTCTGCACTCCGCGTGGCGCGACGGACTGCTCGCGCTGTGGACGCTCGGCGCACTGCTCGGGGCGGCGCTGCTCGGACTGGCGTGGTCGCGCATCTCCGATCGCCTCGCCGGACGCACCGAACTCTCGTCCGGACCCGCGGTCGACGCGCTGCGCGAGCTCAGCCGCCGCGCGGGAATCCCCCGCCGCCCGCGACTCTGCACCTCGCCGCGCATCACGAGTCCGGCGACGGTCGGCGTCTTCCTGCCGCAGATCCTGCTGCCGGAACGCGCACTGCGCGAACTCTCGCCCGCACAACAGGAAGCGATGCTCGCCCACGAGCTCGCGCACATCGTGCGCCGCGACCCGCAGTGGTCGTTCTTCGCGCGGCTGGTCGAACGCCTCTGCTTCCTGCAGCCGCTCAACCGCGTCGCGCGCAAGGCGCTCGCCGACATCGCCGAGTACCAAAGCGACGACTTCGCCGTGCGCATCACGGGACGCGAACTCGATCTCGCGCGCTGCCTGACCGAAGTCGCCGGCTGGCGCATCGAAGAGCGCGAAGCCGTCGCGCTGCTGCCGATGGCGGGCCGCGGCTCGCAGCTCAGCGAGCGCGTGCAGCGTCTGCTGCATCCCGCGCCGCCGCGCAAGCCGCGTCGCACGAGTCCGCTGCTGCTCCCCGCTTCGACGCTGACGCTCGTCTCGACGGCCTTCGTCATGCCGGGCGCCGCGGCGGAACTCGAAGCCTTCGCGCTGCGCTTCGACGCACCCGCGCCCGCGGAACTCCCCGCGGAGCCGCTCGCGGAACCGACCGCCGAAGCCGTCGCCGAACCGCTCTCGCTCGCCGACTCGCTCGCGGCCGTGCTCGCGCAGGTCGACGCCGAGCTGCAAGCGCTCTACGCCGAACTCGCGCTGCTCGAGGACCGCATCCAAGAACAGGGCCTGGAACAGGAACTCTCCACGAAGCTCACCCGCCTGCAGGGCGACGCGGGCCGGTTGCGTGCGCGGCAGGCGCACCTGGTCGAGCTCTTGGATCGGGTCCTCGCGAGCGACGACGCTCGCGACTCACGACAGGACTAGGGAGAACAACAGATGAAGACGCTGATCACGATCGCCGGGACGCTCCTCGCCGGAGCCACTCCCTTCGCCGCCTCGGCCGCGCTCGGGAACGAGGCCGCGACGAACCCCGCCGTGCAGGAAGCCGTCGTGCTGCGACGCGCCGCGCAGGCGCCGCCGAAGCAAGCCGAAGAGCTGGAACTCGACGAGCTGCGCCGCGCGATCGCGGAGCTGCGCGCCGAGAAGGAACGGCTGCGCACCGAGCTCTCGACCACGCAAGTGCAGGGCATTCCGCTGCTCGACCGCCTCTACGGGACCGCGGTCGAGCCGCGCGCCCTCGGCGAGGCCGAGCGACTGTACGCCGTCGAGCGCAAGCTCGCGCTCGAACAGGAGGCGGCCGCCGAGGAGTACGACCGCGCGCTCGCGGACCTCGAGAACGCCGAACACGGCCTCTACCTCGACCTGCAAGCCGTGCCGAGCGAGGACGGGAAGCGCATCGAAGTGCGCCCGCGCCTGAGCGAGGCGCAGCAGAAGCGCGCGCGCGCCGAGCTGGAGCGCAAGGCCCAGCGCGAGCGAGCCGCCTGGGCACTTGCCGCGCCCGGACAAGACGCGCAGGAACACTACGAGGTGAAGATGAAGTCCGACGAGCAGGGACGCTGGCAGCTCGTGACCGAGCGCGTCGCGGAAACCTCGCCCGAGACGGGCGGCGGCGCCCTGGGCGGACTCGCGCGCGTGTACGTCGTGCAGGACGACGCGGGCGACGCGGCCGAGGTCCAGACCGAAGCGCTCCAGCGCTTGCTCGAGGCCGAGCTGAGCGAGAGAGCGACGAAGGAGACGATCGAAGTCCTGCTGAAGGAGCTCGCCGCGCAGGACGCGGAGCGGGCGCCCGTCGTCCGGCGGAAGCGCTTCGTCTTCGAAGGCGAGCCGCTCGAGATCGACGTCGACTCGCTCCCCGAGGGCAAGTCGCAGCGCCGCATCTACGTGCGCACCGACGGCGACCAGCGCTTCGGCGCGATCGCGGTCGAACCGCAGGACGAACCACGCCAGGTGCGGGTCGACGAGGACGTCTGGGTGCAGCTCGGTGACGAGGGACACGCGATCTACTCGACGCAGGGCGGCGGACAGAGCGGCGCGACGATCCACGCCCTGCCGAGCCGCGAGGGCGAAACGCGCGTCCGCACCGAGAGGCGCGTGTTCGTGCGCGGGGAGGACGGAGCGCTCGTCGAGCTCGAGCTGAGGCCGGACGCGCCCGCGGATCCGCGCGCGCCGGAAGCTCCGGGAGCTCCGGCCGCGCCGCGCGTCTCGCTGGGCTTCAGTGGTACGCCGCCGCAAGCCGGGGCGCCGGAGCGCAAGGAAGTCCGCTGGTTCGACTCGAGCAGCGCACCGCAACCGAGCGCTTCCTCCTCGACCGACCGCGACGAACTCCTGCGCGAAGTCCACGTGCTGACGAAGGAGATGCTCGCCGAGCTGAAGCTCCTGCGCGCCGCCGTCGACGACCTGCGCCGCGACGTCGACTCGCACCACCGCGCGAGCGGCTCCGGCCTGCGCTAGCCGAACGACGGGGAGGACGCCGCCGTCCTCCCCGCCACCGCAAGAGGCGCCGCACCCGGGTGGAAGCAGCCCCGCCGTGACTCCATGGTCGTGTTGGCGGGTCCCCCGCGCGGCGCCTCCCCTATCTGCGTCGCGAGCTCAGCGCCAGTCGAGGTCCTCGAGGCGGATCTCGGCGCCCCACGCGCCCCGCACGAGGTAGGCGCGCTGCTTCGTGATCTGGTCGAGGAGCAGCAGGCCGTTCGCCTGCGCGGGGACGACGAGTTCCTCGCGGCGCTCGAAGTGCTTCAGCCCGAGGAAGAGCCAGTCGCCGCTCTCCTGCAGCTCGACGAAGGTCGCGCTCGAGCGCACATCGCTGGGCGGTTCCGACGGCAGCCACGCGAAGGCGACCAGATTCGCTCGTCCGCGCGACAGCAAGACGACGTTCTCGCTCCGGCCCGGCAAGCGACGCGGAACGAAGCGTTCGCGACCTGCGATGCGCTCCGGTGAGAGCGCGTCGAAGAGGACCAGTTCCTTCGCGGCACTGAAGGCCTCTGCATCGCGCTCGAGCAGCGGAACCTCGAACTCTGCACCATTCCACCAGCAGAGTTCCCAGAGTGCGTCCTTCGCCGAAAGCAGCGTCCACGGCCGGAGCGTCGAGGCGGGCGGGCCGCCCAGGCGCGTGCGCGCGGGCTCCTGAACGAACAGCGGCGTGCCGTCCTCCGGCGCATCGATCTTGCAGCGGCGCAGCGACTCGTGCGTCAGGTCGAGGACCGCGTGTCCGGCCGCGTTCCACTCGAGCGGGAACGCCGTCGGGTGCAGCGGTCCCTCGCGACCCGTGATCCGCACGTGGGTCGGCAGCGGTCCGAGCCACTCGAACGCGAGCTTGCGGTCCTTGCAGAGCAGCCAGCCCGCACCGACGCGCTCGCCGTCGAACTGCAGGCGCCACGGCAGCATGTCGCGATCGTCGAAGCCCTCGGCGAAGGCGAGGCGCAGCGACAGCCGGTGCTGTTCGAAGGGCGGGACGTCGAGCACGACGCGCGCGGCGTGCACGAGGTCGGCTTCTCCCACGTACCAGATTCCGTCACCCAGCGGGCCGGCCAGGTCGAGCATCACCCGATAGGTACCGGGCGGCATGCGACGCACCGTCCAGCCCGAGTCCTCGTTCACGACGCTCAGGGTTCGCGCCCCCGGCTTCCCGGAGTCGTAGGTGTGGAACTCGCCGCGCAGCTCCCGGTCGATGCGCAAGCGGACTCCCGCGGGCAGCGGCATCTCCGACTGCACCACGAGCGTGCGATCCCAACGCCCCAGCTCCGCGAGCGGCAAGCGCATCAGGCCGTCGTCGTCGATCGGATAGAGGTCGCCGGGCAGCTTGTACGTCGTCGAGCCCACACCGATCGCCAGCAGCTCGATCCGCTCGAGGCTCTCGCGCCGGAACGCGAGCCAACCGACGCCGCGCGTCGCTCCGGACGCGAATCCCCCGTTGTGCGTCAGCGTCTCGTTCCAGAGGATCTCGCCGCTCTCGTCCGTCACGCAGACGCCCGCGAGCGGCCGGTCCGGGCGCAGTGTCCAGCCGCCGCCCTCGTCGAGCGGGAAGCGCGCACGCTGTCCCGACGACTCGACCAGCGAGGCGTTGAAGCCGCCGGGGACGCCGGTCATGAAGCGGAAGGCGACGTGCGTCGCGGAGGCCGCGATCTGCGGGTCGTCCGTCGCGAGGTGCGCGCGGCCGTCGACGTCGATCGGACTCAGCGCTTGCCCGTCCAAAGCCTCGTCCGCCTCCGCTCCGGCGAAGAAGCGCGCCGTGATCACGCAGCGGCCCGAGCGCAGACCGGGGATGCCCTCGACGACGACGTCGAAGTCGGGAGCCGCCGCGGCCCCGTGCGTCGAGTCCACGTCGGTATCGGCGGCGTCGACCGCGTCGACCACCGACGAGCGGTTCTCGCCGCCTGCGGCTTCGCTCGCGGCGGGCAACGCGGGACGCTCGAGCTCGCCGAGCACCGGCGGTGTCGCGTCCGCGACCGCCGTGGTCGTCTCGGCGGGCGGCGGACCTCCCTCGCGGCTCGCCCAGCTCCAGAAGCCGACGAGCAGGCCGACCAGCGCGAGGCACGCGACGAGCAGGAGCGCGCGCTGCTTCGAGTCCTTCGTTCGCATCGTCATCGCGGCGGGAAGCTGCTGCGAGGAGGCGCGACGCTCAGCGCCGCTCCGGCGGCCCCTTGCCCTCCGCCCAGGCGGGATCGAGCGCACCGCTCGTCACGAGGCGCACGGCATCGAGGACGATGCGGCTCGCGCCGGCCATGTGGGCGTAGTCGAGCGTGTCCGCTTCGTCGGTGACGGAGTGGTAGTCGGCGTGGCCGTCGTAGGTCGAGAAGGTCTGGCCGATCACGCCGCGCAGCACGAAGGCGTAGTTGTCGGAGCGCTTGTAGTAGTTCTGGTCGGGATAGGGATCGCGCGAGACGTGCACGCCGGCGGCGTTGAAGGCCTCGAGCAGGTTCGTCTCGTCGGGACCCGTGTACCAGACCTGGCCGGCGCCGCCGATCGACGCGTCGGCGCGACCGATCATCTCGACGTTCAGGTTCGCGACGGTGCGTTCGAGCGGAACGGCGGGATGGTCGAGGTAGTGGTCCGTGCCGAGCAGTCCTTTCTCCTCTCCGGTGGCGAGCAGGATCACGACTTCGCGCGCGGGTCCGGGACCGGCGGCGAGCGCGCGTGCGACCTCGAGCACGCAAGCGACGCCGGAGACGTCGTCGTCCGCGCCGTTGAAGATGCGGTCCGGCTCGCCGTCGGCGCCGCGCGGCGCGTCGCGGTCCTTCGGAACCACGCCGAGGTGGTCGTAGTGCGCGCTGATCACGACCGCCTGCTCGGCGAGCTCGGGATGTTCCGGAGTGCCGACGCCGGGGATGCGCGCGAGGACGTTGGCAGCAGGCACCGGCGCGAGCTCGCAGGCGCCGTCGAAGGTGAGCGTCTTCAGCTGCCCGGCCTCGAGCGCCTCACGCAGCGCGCCGCGCACGACGAGCCAGACCGGCGCCGCCGTCGCGTCGGCCTCGCCCCGCGACAGCGAACCCGCGCGCACCGGACCGCGCGGCTTCCCGTCAGAGCTCGCGCCGCGCAGCAGGATCATCCCGTAGCCGCTCCCGTCGCCTCGACCGGCCGCTTCGAGCAGTTCGCGGGCGTCGCCGCGCGAGCCTTCGAAGTCGAGCGCGAGCGCGGCGTCCGGTTCCGGCAGCGGTCCTGCTTCCGGCACGCGGACGACGTGCAGCGGTCCGGTCTTGCTCGCGGGGTTGCGGTAGATCGCGAAGTGTTCGCCGTGCGCGTAGTCCTGGAAGCGCGCGCCGAGCTCTCCGACGAGCGTCGGCGTGCCGCTCACGACCGTCTCGTACAGCGGGACGCGCTGCAGGAAACCTCCGTCGTCCCCCGCGCCCTGCAGTCCGGCGCGCTCGAGGCACGCCGCCAGGTAGCCGGCCGCCAGCATCGCCTCCGCGGTCCCCGTCTCGCGCCCTTGCAGCGCGTCGGAGGCGAGGAAGCGCACGTGGCTCTCGAGGCCCGCGGCGGTGATCGTCGCGTCGTCGGCCGAGGGCGCCGCAACGAGCAAGCAGGCGATGAGGAGGAAGCTGCGCATGGGAAGAGACTCGCAGGCTTTCGTCCGGGGCACAAGCGAAACGGCGCCGCCCCCTCTCAGGAGCGGCGCCGTTCGGTTCGCTGGACGCGAGGACCGCGTCGGTTCGGATCAGGCGACGAGTTCGCGGATCGTCTGCAGCAACTCTTCGTTGCGCTTGGGATCGGCGACGTGGATGCGAACGGCGCCCGGGACGTGACGCGGCACGGACATCACACCCGGCTCGAGTCGGCGGTTCACCTTGCGCGCGAGGTCGCTGGGTTTGGAGACCTGCAGCAGGATCCAATCACCGATGGAAGGCATCGGGCGGATGCCCGGAATCCTCGACAGACGCGAGTAGAAGCGTTCCTTCTCTTCAGACCGTTCGGACATGTTTCCCCTCTCGAGTTGCTGGGAAGGACGGGACCAGCGTCCTCCGCTCGCGCCGCGCTCGAGGTCCCAGCCGTGGTCAGAAGTCCCTGTCCCGGCGAGGCTTAGGTGCCCGGGCGCGCGAGGCGCCAGGAGACCGGATCCGAGTTCGAACGCCGGGTGGGGACGATGTCCTTCCGACGCGCCGCACCTTATCTGGTGTATGAAACATCTCCAAGCGCAACCCGCAGGGGTTTTTGCAGCGATCTCCGAGATGGGAATGACGGGCCTCGACCCGCTCGACCGCGCACGCGAAGATCACTCCGAAGATGTCGAACCACGGCCCCGCGAATCATCTCCGCCGCGCGCGTCTACGCGTCCCGTGCTCCACCTCGAACCTCGGTCCGGGCTTCGATTGCCTGGGGCTCGCGCTCGGATTGTGGCTCGACGTCGAGCTCGTCGGTGAAGCCGGCGACGCACACGAGTTGATCGCGGCGGAAGGGACGGCGCGCGAGTGGCCGCAGGCTTCGAACCTGCTCTTCCGCGCCTTCGACCGCGTGTTCGCGGAGCGCGAACTCACTGCGCCGCGCGCGCGCTTCGCCGTGCGTTCGGAGATCCCGCTCGAGCGCGGACTCGGATCGAGCGGCGCGGCCGTCGCCGCGGGGCTGCTGCTCGCGAACGAGTTCGTAAGTGATCGACTCGCGATCGGCGAACTCGCGCGACTCGGCATGGAACTCGAAGGGCATCCGGACAACTCGACCGCGTCGCTGCACGGCGGCTGCACGCTCGGCGTTCCGCTCGCGGGCGGACTGCGCGTGCTGCAGCCGGAGCTGTCGCCGCGCCTGCGCTTCGCCGTCGCGTGGAGCGACGCGAAGCTCGCGACCGACCGCGCACGCGCCGCGTTGCCGCGCGAGGTCCCGTTCGCCGACGCCGTCGAGAACCCGCGGCGGATCGCGCTGTTGCTCGAGGGCCTGAAGCGCGCGGATCCGGACCTGATCGCCGCCGGTGGCGAGGACCGACTGCACGTCCCCTACCGCCTCCCGTTGATCCCCGGGGGCGCCGAAGCCCTCACGGCGGCGCGCGACGCGGGCGCCTGGCTCGCGACGATCTCCGGCGCGGGATCCGCGCTCGTCGCGATCACCGACGCAGCGTGTTGCGACGGCGTGGCGCGCGCGATGGCGGATGCGCTCGCGCCGCACGCGGAGTGGACGGAACACCACGCGCTGGAGGCGGCGCTCGGCGCGCCGCGCATCGCGTGATACGGTGCCGCGTACGCTCGTCCTCGATTCACGCGCCGGCAGCGCAGCCTCCGCCGGCGCGTGAATCGAGGACGAACGTACGCGGCACCGTATCAGTCCTCAGTCGGTCAAGCCGTCGATCAACGACAGCGTGTCCGCCTGACACGAGGCTTGCGACGCCGCCGTCGTGACGCGCAGCGCCTCGCCGGCGTCGACGCGTGCGACGTTCTCGACGAACGACTCCATCGCGACGGGCGAGACGCAGAACTCGCGCAAGCCGCAGCCGATCAAGAGCGCGAGGTTCGTCGGCGTGACGGCCGACTCGCCGAAGACCGCGATCGGCTTGCCGATCTCTTCCGAGCGCAGCGCCAGCCCGCGCAGGCTGCGCAGCACCGTCGGGTGGATCGGCTCGAAGTACGAGCGCAGGTCGTGGTTCGAGCGGTCCGCGGCCAGGAAGTGCTGTTGCAGGTTGTCGAGCGAGACGAGCAGGAAGTCCGACTCCTCGATCAGTCCGAGCGTCGAGAGCGCCGCGGACGGCGTCTCCACCACGGCGCCGACGGCGATGTACTCGCCCTCGTGCGCGCCGAGGTTGCGCAGCGCGAAGCGTTCCTCGAACAGCAGTTCCTTCACCCGCCGGATGTCCGACGAGTCGATCACGAACGGCACGGCGATGCGCACGGGTTGGTCGTCGGACGAGACGCGCAGGATCGCCTGCAGCTGGTTGCGCAGGACGGGTTCGTGCGCGAAGAGCGCGCGGATGCCGGCGCGCCCCAGCGCGGGGTTCTGCTCGCGACCCTCGAAGAGGTACTGCACGTCGAGCGAGGAGTCGACGTCGAGCAGACGGAAGGTGACCGGTTCGCCGCCGGCGCGCTCCACCACCGAGCGGTAGTGCGCGACGAGCGAGTCGAGCGAGGGCGGCTTGCGCTCGACGAGGTACATCAGCTCCGTGCGGTACAGGCCGACGCCGGCGAGGCCGAGGTTCACCGACGACTCGACTTCCGGGAGGCTGCCGCAGGCGCTCTTGACCGTCAGTTCGTCGCCGTCCGAGGTGAGCGCCGGGAACACGGCCCAGGCCGGGCGGTCGCGGTCCGCGCCGCCCGCCGCCAGCGTGCCTGCGCGCTCTTCGCGGTACTGCGCGCGCACGACGGCTTCGGCGTTCACGCGCACGATGCCTTCGGCGGCATCGACGATCAGATGGTCGCCTTCCTGCACCTGGTCGAGCAGGCCGGCGATTCCCGTCACGGTCGGGATGCGCATCGAGCGCGCGAGGATCGCGGCGTGGCTCGTCAGGCCGCCTTCCTCGGTGACGATGCCGAGCACGTGTTCGTTCTCGAGGTTGAACATGTCCACGATCGAGAGCTGGCGCGCGACGAGCACGTAGTCGAGCGGACGCTCCGCCCGCGCGGCGGGTTCGCGTTCCTCGGTGCGCGCTTCGAGGTTGCGCAGCACGCGGATGCCGACGTCGCGCAGGTCGACGGCGCGCTCGCGCAGCACTTCGTTCTGGACGAGGCGGAAGATGCGGTCGAAGTCGGAGATGACCTTCACGATCGCCGCCTCGAGGGACATCTGTTCGTTGAGGATCAGGTTCTCGACGTCGCTCAGGAAGACCGTGTCCTTGAGGTAGGCGACGTGCGTGTCGAGGATCCGCGCGTGGTCGCCGGGGACCTTGCCGGTGAGCCGTTGCTTCAGGTTCGCGAGCTGCGTCTCCGAGGCGGAGAGCGCGCGGTGGAAGCGGTTCAGCTCGTGTTCGACCTGGTCGCGCGGCACGCGTTGCGGCTGCGTCCTGAACAGGTCGTAGTCCTTGCGGTGCGCGACGCCAATGGCGAGGCCGGGGGCGACGGGCGTCCCACGCAGCACGGGACCGGGCGTGGCGAGGGCGGCGGGGGTCTCTTCGATCATCTCGGGCGTTTCGGCGGCTCCTCGGAGGTGGTGGGCCGAGTATCCTAGCAGCCGCGGGGCCCGAGGCACGCGCCCCGTTCATCGTTCACCGCGCACCGGATCACCATGCTGACCTCACTCCGCGCCGCGCTGAGCGGCCTGCCCGCTCTCGCCTTGCTCTTCTCCCTCGCCGCGGCCAGCGTCCAGAACCCGGCGCCTCCGGCGGCCGGCGGAAGCGAGTCGCCCGCCGTCACCGCCTCCCCCACGCCCGCGCGTCCCGAGTTCACCACCGAGCTCTATGAAGTGGTCAAGGTCGTCGACGGCGACACGATCCACATCCTGCGCGGCGACACGGTCGAGAAGCTGCGGCTGCTCAACGTCGACACCGAGGAACGCATCCGCGCCGGACAGAAGCAGGACCCCGCGAAGCCGATGACGGCCTTCGGCGAGGAGTGCGCGCTGTGGGCGCAGGACTTCTTCGCCGCACTGGCGGGCGAGGACGGCAAGACGCGCGTCCGGCTGCTCTTCCCCGAGGGCAAGGAATCGCGTGGCACGTTCGGACGCCTGCTCTGCCACGTGATCCTCGAGGACGGGCGCGACTTCAATCTGATGCTCGTGCAGCTCGGCAAGAGCCCCTACTACAACAAGTACGGCAACTCGCGCATCAAGCACGGCGAGTTCGTCGCGGCGCAGATGCACGCGCGCGAGAAGCAGCTCGGCATTTGGAACCCGAAGGTCAACGAGCCGGAGACGCCCGGCGCGCCCGTCTACAAGCGCAACTACGACGAGCTGATGATCTGGTGGCAGGCGCGCGCCGACGCGATCGACGCGTACTACGTCAAGTGCGCGGAAGAGCCCTTCAGCATCTTCAGCAGCGAGGACGACGAGCTGCTCGACCTGGCGCAGCTGATGGGCGACGAGGTGCAGGTCTTCGGGGCGATCGACCGCATCTTCGAGGAACAGGACGGTTCACGCACGCTGCTGCTGCGCGCCTCGAACAAGGACAAGGCGCTGCGCGTGCGCATCCCCGCGGACGCGGTCGAGGCGCTGAAGCCGGCTGAGATCGACGCGCTGACGCAGTACGGTCGTCAGAACTACGCCTACTTCAGCGGCAAGATCACGACCGGCGAGCGCGGCTTCGAGATGATCCTCAGCGATCCCGCGAACGTCGTCCGCGGCGGGCCGGAACCGGCCATGCCCGCCGGGAACTGAGCGGACACAAGAGAGGCCGCTCCTCCGGTCGAGGAACGGCCTCAGCGATGAGCATCGGCCCGCGGCATCAGTGCCGCGGGCCGTGCGCTTGCTTGCTCAGTCGCAGAAGTCGACGCGCAGTCCGTTGGAGAAGTTGACTCCCCCGCCGTTCGGGTCGCGGTACCAGAACTGGAAGTACCACGTGGAGTCCGGAGTGACCTGCACGTGCGGATCGGTGATCGTCTGGAGGTTGAACTGGATCGCCGCCAGGCCGATCGGGCCCGTGTTGACAGGACCGATGCGCTTCACGTTCACGCCGCCGACGCAGCGGATGCCGTTGCCGAAGGGCGTCTCGAGCGTGCCGTCGCCGTAGAAGTAGACGCCCGGCTGATTCAGCGGGAGGCGGTTGCAGACGAGCACGACGTTGTTGGCCGCGACGCTCGTGGACCCCGCCAGCACGAGGTTGGCGACGAAGCCCGTGGAGTTCGGGTTCGACGCGCAGAAGTTCGACGAGCCGCCGACGCAGCCGGTCTGGATCTGGTTGGGCGACTCGTAGAGCACGGCCTTGCCGGAATGGAATCCGGTGGGGCTCGCGGTGTCCGCGCCGAGCAGGAACTCGATTTTCCCGTCGTTGTCGGTGTCGCCGACGCAGGCGATCGCTTCACCGAGGCGGTCGTCCAGCGGGCCGCTGATGGTGGTCAGCAGGGTTCCAGTGGGGCCCGAGAAGATCTGCACGAAGCTGGCCGTGATCCCGTCGGTCGGGATCGCCGCCACCATGTAGTCCTCGAAGCCGTCCGCGTCGTAGTCGCCGGCACACGCCACGCGCGTGCCGAAGTTGTCTCCGACGACGGCACCTTGCTTGCGATACACGAGCGCGCCGGTGGCACCGTTGCGCACGTCGACGTAGCCGGAGCCCGGGAACAGGAAGTTCGCTTGGGGCGCGCCGACCACGAGTTCCGGGATGCCGTCACCGGTCACGTCCTCGATGCGGGCCAGCGCGGAACCGTAGAGGTCGGTCGAGGCGACACCCGTGATCGAGTAGAGCTGCGAACCGTCGAAGCCCGAGTAGACCTGCACGCCGGTGCTCATCGATCCGATGGCGAAGTCCGCACGCGAGTCGGCGCCGGGGTTCACGTTGCCGAGCATGCACACCGCGAGGCCGAGTCGACCGTTCCCGACCGCACCGTCCTTGCGGTAGAGCTGCGTGCCGTCCGCGCCGGAGAGCACGACCGCGTAGCCCCCCGAGCTCGCCGCGAAGTCCGAGCGCGGCGCGCCGGCGATGACGTCCGGGATCCCGTCGCCGTTCACGTCGTAGCCGCCGTCGAGGCTGTAGCCGAGCTCGTCCTCGTCGGCCGCGCCGGCCTTCGACCAACGCAGCGATCCGTTCGCGCCGGAGTACAGATAGACCTTGCCGCGGAGGGTGCCGCCGGGCGGCGACCAGAAGTGCGCGCCGACGGCGTAGTCGTCATTGTCGTCCACGCCGGGGTTCGTGTCGCCGACGCGCGTCAGTGCCGTCCCGTAGCGCTCCGTGACGTTCTCGCCGTCGTGCTGGCGGATCTGCGAGCCGTCCGCACCGGAGAACACACGAGCATAGCCCTCGCGCTCCTGGAACACGGCACCGTCCTCCGCCGCGCCGACCAGGTAGTCGGGGATCCCGTCGTTGTTCACGTCGCCGGCGGGCGACACGGCGGAGCCGAACAAGTCGTTCGCCACGCCGCCGTTGTGGGTGCGAACCTGGGTTTGGGCGTTCGCATACCCGGCGCCTGCGGCGGTGACCGCGCACAGGGTCCAAAGGGCCTTCAGACCTCTGACCATCTCTACTCCTCGCGCTTCCCTCGGACCGCGCTCAGCGGTCCAAAAAACGCCCCCTGGCCGCTGTGGCCAGGAAGGCTCAATCTGTTCCAGCATAGGGGCAACCCGCCGATCCCGCAATGCGAGATCGTACCGACGGGTCGTTCTTCTGCCTTAAAGGCCGGCGGCCGCCCGAGACCCGGCCTGGGTCTCGGGCGGCCGCCATGGGCCGGAGCCGTCCTCGGTCACTCGCAGAAGCTCATCTCGAGAGCGTTGGAGAAGTTCGGGCCGTTGCCGCCCGCCGGGTCACGGAACCAGTACTGGAAGAACCAGGTGCTGCCGGGCGTGATCTGGTACTCCGGAGCCGTCTCGGCCGTGATGTCGAGCGAGTAGGCCGCGAATCCACCGACCTGCGCCGGGACCATCTGGAGGCGCTTGATGAAGGGACCGGCGACACACAGGGTGCCCGCGCCGAAGGGGACGGACGTCTGGTTGTTGCCGTAGAAGAAGATGCCGGGGTTGCCGGTCGGCGGGTTGCCGGCGGGCTGGGGCAGGCCGGTGACGAACAGCAGGACGTCGTTGTCCCCCACGCTCGTGCTGCCGAGGTTCTGGAGCACCGCCGCGCCGCCCGAGGAGTTCACCGTCGCGGGGCAGTACGACGTGACCGCGCCGCAGACCTGGAACGGGCTCTCGTAGACGCGCACGGTGCCGCTGCCGAGGCCGACGGGCTGCGCTTCCGGAACGCCGACCGCGATCTCGTTGCGGCCGTCGCCGTCACCGTCACCGAGTCCGGCGACCGAGAAGCCGGCATGCTCGTTCACGTCGAGGGAGTCGATCGTGAACATGAGCGAACCGTTGGCGCCCGAGAACATCGCGGCGTAGGACGGGATCGAAGTGATGTTCGGCGCGGTCCCGACGAGGATGTCGTGCTTGCCGTCTCCGTCCCAGTCGCCGCCGTCGTCGAGCGAGAAGCCGAAGCGCTCGCCGTCGTCGACGCCGTTCAGCGTGAGCAACAGGTTGCCGGTGCCCTTGCGACCGGAGCGCACTTCGACGTACCCGGGACCCGGGTTGAAGAAGTCTTCCTCGGTCGCGGCGATCACGACGTCCCGAACGCCGTCGCCGTTCAGGTCGGCGATGCTGGCGACCGTGCGGCCATAAATGTCGTCGCTGGAGCCCGAGTTGAAGGTCGCGAGCACGGACTTGTCGTGCCCGGAGTAGATCTTCGCACCGCCGAACAACGATCCGACGACCACGTCGTCGAAGGTGTCCGGAACAGGGGCCGGGGGCGTTCCCGCGACGACGATGTCGGCCGCGTTCACGTTGCCGAGACCCGCGACGCTGTAGCCGAGGCGCTGGTTGCCAGCCGTTCCTTCGATCTGGTGGATCAGGGAACCGTCGACGCCCGAGAGGACGCGAGCGTGTCCGGCGGAGCTGATCGCGCCGACGTCGGCGCGAGGCGCACCGGCGATCACGTCGAGCACACCGTCGTCGTCGACGTCACCGGCGCCGGCGACGCTGTAGCCGAGTTCGTCGTCCTCGTTGCCGTAGACGCTCCACATCACGCTTCCGTCGATGCCCGAGAAGACGCGGACCATGCCGCCCGACAGGATGTCCTGCGGCGCCACCGCGTAGGGCGCTCCCACGGCGACGTCGTCGTAGCCGTCACCGTTGAGGTCGCCGACGCCGGCGACCGCGTAGCCGAACAGGTCGCCTGCCGCGTCGCCGGAGAAGGTGCGCAACACCGAACCGTTCGCACCGGAGATGACGCGGGCGAAGCCGGGGCCGTTGAAGAAGATCTGGAAGTCCTCGGGCGCGCCGATGATCAGGTCGGGCAGGCCGTCGTTGTTCACGTCGCCGGCGTTCGCCACGGACGCACCCATGCGGTCGTAGATGCCGAGGCCGTCGACGGATCGGATCAAGGTCTGCGCTTGCGTCAGGGCAG
>JACKHV010000012.1 GCA_020638835.1 Planctomycetota bacterium
CTCAGCGGCTCCGCTCCCGTCGCCGAGCACCTGAACAACGAGCTCGCCGAAGTCTGGCGTCTGCGCTACGTCGCCGCGGCTCCGCTCTATCGCGGACGCCCGCTGCCCGTCGGCTTCGAGACGGTTGGAACGCGCTCGTCCGACGCGGAACGCAACCCGCGCCGCGAGACCGAGCTCGGCGGACGCTTCCAGCTGCAAGCGCGCGTTCGCGGGCTGCAGCGACAAGGCGTGACGCGCGGCGAGCTGCAGGTGCTCGAGATCCCTCTGCCGCCCGGTGCACGCGTGGAAGAGGAGAGCCTGAAGCAACTCCGTCGCTCGTACACGCTGCTCCCCGACCGGCTGCTCGTCTACCTCGACGACGGACGCAAGGACGCCTGGATCGACCTGACGCTGATCGGGATCCATCCCGGCGAGTTCCGCGTGCTCCCCGCGACGGTTCGCAGCCTCGAGCGGCCGCAGATCTTCTCGACGGGTGGCGTGATGCAGATGCGCGTCCTGCCGCGCGGCGTGGCGACGGAGGAACCGTACGATCCCTCGCCCGACGAGCAGTACGCGCTCGGCACGCAGGCCTTCCAGAACGGCGACCGCGAGCTGGCACGCGTGCAGCTGCAAGCGCTCTACCGTCGTTGGTCCGAGAAGCTCGAGAACGAACCGCTGCGCGAGACCTCGCGCATGTTGCTCGACATCGCGATCGAGGCGGGCGACCACGAAGCCGTCATCGAGCACTTCGAGGTGCTCGGCGAGAAGTCCCCGGAACACTACGTCGACTACGACGACCTGCTCGCCGTCGCCGACGCGTACCGCACGATCCACGAGCACGAGAACGCCCTGCGCATCGAGCGCGCGCTGTGCATCGAGACCTTCGGCAAGGACCTCAAGGTCGCCGGCGCGCTGTCGGAGCTGGGTGACTTCATCGGCTCGACGCGGACGATGCGCCGCCTGTGGCTCGACTACCCCGACGTGCCAATGGTCGTCGAGAGTGCCCTGACGCTCTCGGACCGCCTGCTCGAGCGCGCGCCGGAAGCGCACCGCGATCCGGCGCTGCTCGCCGCGGGGCTCGACCGCGCCGCGCTGACGCTCGAAGGCATCCTCGAGCTGCAGCGCTTCCTCGCGATCTACGCGGACGACCCGCAAGCGTCGGACGCCGCGCTCAACCTGCTCTCGGCGCTCTTCGAGCTCGAGGACTACGAGCGCGCCGAGACCTTCGCGGGCCGCCTGGCGAATGTCGCGGAGGAACCGCGCTACGTCGACGCCTTCCTCTACTCGCAAGCGATCGCGCGCTGGCACCTCGGTCGCGACGACGGCGCGAAGGAACTGCTCGCGCGCATCGCCGACGCCGTCTACACCGACGCGAAGGGTCGCGAGCATCCTTCCGAGAACCGCGACCTCGCGCTCTACCTGCTCGGGCAGATCCACCACGCTCGCCAGGAGTTCGCCGAGGCGACGGAGTACTACGAACGCGTCGCCGAGCTGTTCAGCGACGCGCAGGAGGCGCTCGCGGGCTTCCGCTCGCAGCGCGTCGAGCTCGACGAGGTCACCGAAGCCGTGCCGGGCGAGGACGTGACGGTCGAGCTGCGGCACCGCAACCTTCCGGAGCTCGAGCTGCTCGTCTACCCGGTCGATCTGATGACGCTCTACCTGCGGGAGCGCTCGTTGAGCGACGTCGCGAGCGTGCAGCTCTCCGGCATCGCCCCGCTCGTCCAGCGCAAGGTGACGCTCGAGTCGGGCGTCGACCTCCGCGACCGCAAGACGAACGTCGCGCTCGACCTCCGCGAACCGGGCGCCTACCTCGTCATGGTCCGCGGCGGCGAACAGTTCGCGTCCGGCCTGGTGTTGATCTCCGACCTCGCGCTCGAGGTCGACTCCGACACGCACGACGGTCGCGTGCGCGTGCAGGTCATGGACCGCTCGACGGGCGCCTTCGAGCGCGACGTCGACGTGCGCGTGATCGGCTCCGGCAACGAGGAGTTCGTCTCGGGTCGCACTGACCCGCGCGGGCTGTTCGTCGCGAACGGGATCGTCGGCAGCGGCACGGTCATCGCGCGCGCCGGCGACCGACGCTACGCCTTCCGACGCGGCGTCGCCGGATCGCCGGACGAGGCGACCAAGCAGGTGCAAGCCGGCCTGCCCGCGATCGTCGGCCAGGATCAGCAGGACGCCTTCCTCAGCAACGTGAGGGGCTTCAACGTCGACAACCGCGCGCGACGCAGCAACAACTTCGACAAGGAGCTGCAGCGCGAACGCAAGGGCCTCCAAGTGCAGCAGGTGAAGTGATGCGCAACCTGATCTTCGTCGCTCTCGGCTTGTCCGCCTGTCGGTCCCACGATCCCACGCACCCCGCGTGGGACGCGGAGGTCGGAGCCTTCCTCGGTTCCGACCGGATCGAGCGCATGGAGACCGCGACGCAGGTCCGGGCCCTGCGCGTCGACGGCTCCTACGAGACCGAGCGCGGCTCCCGCGCGCTCGCCTCCGGCTTCCCGATCGACGCGGAGGGTCCGCTGCTGACCGACGCCCAGCGCGACCGCTTCCTCGACCTCGCCCGCGACGCCGACCACTACCTGTTCGAGCTCGCCAAGGGCTGCGAGTTCATGCCCGGCGTGGCGCTGCGCTTCGACGGGCCGGCCGGGCGTCTGGAAGTGCTGCTGTGCTTCAGCTGCGACGAGTGGGCGTTCGCCGTCCCGACCGCCGAGGGCGAGCTGGAGAGCTGGGAGATCGAGGACTGCGACCCGGCTCGATCCGCGCTCCTGGCCCTGGCTCGCGAGCTTTTTCCGAAGGACGAAACCCTCTCCGGACTGCGCTGAGGGGCACTGAGCGGGCGGATTCCTTGGCGCGCCGCCCGCCCCCCGGGAGTGGGGTAGTGTTCAACGAGTGCGCATCCGGACCCTTGGCCGGCGCGCTCCCAGCCGCCATGCAAGACTCCCACTCGGATGCGCTCCCGGGCGGTGGGGTTCCCCCGCAGGAACTTCGCCGTCGGATGGAGGAATCGGAGCGCCGCTGCCGCGCCGAAGGCCTCCCCTTCTTCCTCCTCGCCATCGGCTACGCCGGCGAGCGTCGCATGGAAGAGGAAGATCCGGGCATCAAGCCGCGCATCCACGCCGCGCTGCTCGAGCGCATCGCGGACCTCCCGCGCGCCGACGAGTTCCTGGTCGACCTGGAGGCCGGACGTCTACTCGTCGCCGTCCCGGACATGCCTATCGAGGCTGCGGAAGTCATCGCGCAGCTCTTGATCGCCGGCGCGCGCGAGCTGGTGCTCGAAGGCGAGTCGGAGCCGCGCCGCATCAGCCTCGAGATCGGCATCTCGTTGCAGCAGGAGCGCGAACTCTTCTTCGAGACGCTGGTCCTCGTCGCGAGCGAGGGCGCGCAGGTCGCGCACGCGCGCGGCGGTGAGTGCGCCATTCACTCGGAGCTCTACGGGCTGCTCCAGAACCGGCTGGTCCGCCAGCGCAGCGAAGCCGCGCCGGAACTCGCGGAAGCGGCCGAAGTCGCGCCTCAGCAGGAAGCGCCCGCCGCAGTCGCCGCCGAACCGGCGCAGGAACGACCCGCGGCGCCCGGCGAGAAGGAACGCCTCGCCGCGCAGCTGCAAGCGTTGATCACGCGCGACTCCGCGCGACGCAGCAAGCGCGAGATGGAAGCGGAGTTGAAGCGCACCGCCGAGGCCTACGCCGCGGAAGCGGTCGCGAAGGTCGAAGCCGAGCGGCGCCGCTTGATCGAAGCCGGCACGCTCTCCGCGGAGCCTGCGCCGCAGCCCGCGCCGGCTGCCTCGATCACGGCGCCGAAAGACCGTGGACAGGTCGAGCGCCTCGAGCGCCGGCTGAAGAAGCTGGTCGCGACGCTCGAGGAGACCGAGCGCCGGCTGGACGAGGTCTCGCGCCTCAAGGGCGTCGAGCTCGGCGTGCCCAGCGCCTACCGCGGCGTGCAGGGCATCAGCGCGCGCGACGAGCACTTCGCCCTCAAGGCCGAGATGATGCGCAAGCTGCTCGACGAGAACATCAAGCTGCGCCAGCAGCTCGGCGGCGGTTCCGCGGCGTGACGCCGGCGTCCTAGGCGCGCGCCTCGAGGATCTCGATGTCGTAGCCGTTCGGGTCCTTGACGAAGATGTACTTCGACGAGGTGCGACCCGGCTTCGAGGAGCGGTACCACCACCCGCGGCGCTCGACTTCCGCCACGACGGGCGCGAGGTCGTCGACGTGGAAGGCGAGGTGGCCGAACTGGTCGCCGAGCTCGTACTCGGAACGGCCGTGATTGTACGTCAGCTCGATGTAGTAGTTACGCGCGGGGTCGGCGAGGAACACGAGCGTGGCTTCGTCACCGATCGTGCCGCGGCGGACTTCTTCGAGACCGAGGAAGTCGGTGTAGAAGGCGAGGGTCGCGTCGAGGTCCTTGACGCGGATCATCGTGTGGGCGAGTCGCATGCCGCCCAGTGTACGGTCTCGCGCTACAGGTCGAGCCAGTCGTCGCCGTAGTGGTGCGTGAGCTCCTCGCCCTTCTTGATGTCGCGCAGGGCGATCAGTTCCTCGCCCTCGAACACGACGTTCGCGTCGATCGAGTGGTTGACGTAGCGCAGCTCGTTCTTGCCGTCCACGCCGTAGATGCTGCCGTCGTGGTCCTCGATCCACAGCACGTGGTCGCCATCGTCCGCGTCGTCGTAGACCTTGGGGCCCTGGTAGGTGCCGATCACGGTGCCTTCCGCGATCTTGCGGGTGGCGAAGAGCCCCTTGCCGTGGATGCCGCTCTCGCGGACCTCGTACAAGAGGTTCGTCTTGGTGGGCTTGGTCTTGGTGGCGGTCTTCGGCATGTCGTAGGTCGTCGTTCTGAGGGTGCGCGGAGAGTCGGTTCGCGGTCGCGTAGCCGAGCAGTGTGCCACTGCGTACGAACCGCGACCAGCTCAGCGTCGCAACAACTTCGAGTTCGTCCCACGCGTCGGAACGCGTCACGTCGTCACTCGTCTTCGGAGTGGCCGATGTAGCCGAGCGCGCCGAGCGAGTTCTGCAGCTCCGAGTCGAGCGCCGAGTTGCCGGAGGCGACGCGCTTCAGTCGCTCGAGCTGGTTGATGTATCCGCGACGCAAGTTTGCCGCCGCCGCGGAGTTCTGATCCCCGATCGAGACGGTCTCGGCGTCGAGGTCCCACAGCTCGAAGTGTCCGCGGTCGACGAACTCGACCAGCTTCAGCTCGCGCGTGCGCAGCATCCGGCGCCGGTCGCGCGAGCGCTTCGACACCTCGGGGTCGACGCCCGCCTGCTGCGTCAGATCGTCGCCCTGTCGCTCGGCGTAGACGAACGCCTTGCCGGACTCGACGCCCTCCAGCACGCCGAGCATCGAGCGCCCGCTGATCTGCGAACCGCCCGTCTTCACGCCGGCCAACTCGCAGAGCGTGGGCAGGACGTCGACGCCCTCCACGAGCTCGTCGCAGTGCTTCCCGGCGTACTTGCCGTCCGGGAGCCGCAGGAACAGCGGCACGTGCAGGTTCTCGTCCGTCAGCCACGGGTCGTGCGAGAACCACTCGTCGACCTCGTACTCGGCGAAGACTTCGCCGTGGTCCCCGGTGATCACGACGATCGTGTCCTCGAGGCGCCCGGCGGCGCGCAGCGCGTCGAGCAACGCGCCGACCTGTTCGTCGAGCCGCGCGAGGCCGCCGTCGTAGCGGTCCTCGATGTACTGCACCTCTTCCGACGTCAGCCCGAGCTTCTCCCGCTTCACCTCGTCGAGGCGGTAGTACTTCTCCGTGTCCCCGACCTCGGGGCTCGCGAAGTCGTTGTACTTGGTCTTGCCGCCGTGCGCGCCGTACGGGCGGTGCGCGTCGTAGTAGTGGACCCAGGCGAAGAACGGCCGGTCGTCGGACTCGTCGAGCAGCCACGGCAGCGCCTTCGCGTTGACCTCCTCGCCCGGCGCGAGCAGGTACGAGTCGATGCGCGGCTGACCGTTCTGGTCGAGTTCGGGTCTTCCGTCGGGACCGAGTTTGTGGGTGACGTGAGGGTCCGGGACGGAGCGCTCCTCGAAGCCGCGCTGCAGCCCGATCTTCAGCAGCGCCGGGAAGGGCGTGAACGCGCCCGTGCGATAACCCGCGGAGCCGAAGAAGTCGGCCGCGGTCGGCACGTCACCGAGGCTCTTGTTCCAGTGGAGCAGTCCGTGTTCGCTCGGGTAGCGCGAGGTCAGGATCGACGCGTGCGAGGGTGGCGTGAACGACGAGTTCGCGAACGCCTGGTCGAAGCAAGCGGACTCCGCCGCGAAGGCATCCAGCGCCGGCGTCGTGTCGCGCTCGCAGCCGAAGACCCCCATGCGGTCCGGCCTCAGCGTGTCCAGCGTGATCAGGAGCACGTTGGGCTTGCGCTTCGCGGCGTCGTTGCAGCCGGAGAGCAGCGCGAGGCACGCGAACAGGGTGATCAACGGAGTGCGGGTCATGGGCGCGACGATTCTAGCCCACCATCGGCTCGCCTTCGCGCGGAACCGAAGGAGACCGTCGCTCAGTCCGCGCGCGGATCGCGTCCGGGGGGGCCGCCGCGCGTGTCGAACAGGTAGACGGAGCGGTCGAGCACGAGGAAGGGCTCGTACTCGTCCAACCACGCGTAGAAGCGCGCGTCCGTCTGGCCGGGGACCGGGTCGCGGTAGTAGCTCGTCGCTTGGACCGCGATGATGCCCTGCGGATGGCCCTCGATCGGCTTGGCGTGCTCCAGCCCGAAGGCTTCGGGATCGGCGGCCATGTAGGGCCGCGCGTAGATCCCGCCCGCCACCTCGATCAGCTCGGCGTTCGCCTGCACCCAGCGCCCGAGCGTGCGCGCGCCCTGCCCCCAGTCGTCGCCGACCACGGTCAGCTCGGGGCCGCCGCGCCAACCGCCGACGAGCGAGTTGTAGTACATCAGCTCGTGGGGGTGCGCGCTGAGCGCGACGACCGACGACAGCGCGGTCAACGCGACGGTCACGCGCGGCAGGAGCAGGAAACACCGCGCGCCGAACAGGCAGAGGAAGGGGAACAGCGGCAGCAGGTACTTCACGCCCATCAGCGCGTTGCCCTTCGAGAACAGCACGAAGAGCGCCAGCGGCGCGCCGAGCAGCGTGGCGATCTGCAGCAGGCCCCAGCCTTCGCGCGGCTTGAACGAGAGCGCGATGCCGAGCACCACCAGGAACAACCACGGCAGCGGGTTCTTCACGCCCATCACGACCGTGTAGTACTCGGGGAACGGGTTCCCGCCCTCGAAATCGCGCCCGGGTTGCAGCGTGCGACCCTTGAAGTACGTCGTGTGGCCCGACTTGCCGTGCTCGAGCTGGTAGTCGATCCCCTTCCACGCGGTGAGCAACGGGATGGGCACCGCGTCGCCGACGATCCCGCGCGTCAGCGCGTCGATCCAGAACTGCGTGAAGATCTTGCGGTTCCAGCTCTCGTAGCGGTGCGCCTTGTACCACTTCTCCCACGCGACGAAGTCCGGGTAGCGGCGACCCGCGAGGTCGGCGAGGATGTCGAGCCGCCGTTCGTCGTCGAGGCGGCGCTCCGTGCGCAGCAGGATGCCGAACACGTGCTTGCGCACGTCCGACTCGGCGATCTTCAGCTCGCCCAGCGTCTGCATCGCCGCCGTCGCGACGTACGGATCCGGGTCGGCCAGCGCCTCGTTCCAGAGCCGGTCGATCGCGATGAACAGCGGATTGCGGTTCTTCTCGTCCCGTGCACGCCGAATGCGTTGGACGTGGTGTTCGGTGAGCCCGTGGAACTCGGCGCGGTCCGCGAGCCAGTCGAGGTCGATTTCAGCGTAGTCGCGCGGTCCGAGGTCTGCGACGTACTGCGGCTCGCCCCACGCCTCGTTGATGCTCTTCGCCTCGAAGCCGTAGCCCGCAGCGAACACGGTCAGGCCGCCGAACCAAGCGAGCAGCGTCCAGCGCGCGGGCGCGAAGGAGCGCGTGCGCCAGCACTGCAGCGCGGCGACGACGGCCATGATCGGCACGAGCGTCAGCGAAGTGAACTTCGCGAGGTTCGCGAGGCCGAAGGCGACGCCCGCGACGACGGTGCGCCAGGCACTCGGTCGCTCGAGCAGCGCGAGGAAGGCGAGAACCGCCGCGAAGAAGAAGCACGAGACGCCCGCGTCGAGCGCCGCGAGCGGCCCGTGCGCCAGCACGCTCGGGTTGAACGCGTAGAGCGCGAGGCCCACGAGGCCGGCCTTCGGGCCCCAGAGCTTCGTGCCCGCGAGGTAGACGAGCAGGGCGCAGAGCGTCGTCAGCAAGCACATCGGCACGCGCGCCACGAACAGGTTGCGGTCGACGTGCGCCGCGTTCTGCTCGTAGAAGAACGTCCGCGGAAAGCTGATCTCGTCGGCCCAGCGCTCCGAGATCACGACGTCGTCGTACAGCCGCAGCGGCGCCGCCATGATCAGCTTCAAGAGCGGCGGATGCTCGCGGTTCAGCGCGAAGTCGCCGTCCTCCCAATAGGCGTAGCCCGAGGCGACGTAGTAGTGCTCGTCGTAGGTCGGTCCGACGCGCCAGGCGGAGTGCAGCAGGAGTCCGAGGAGCAACGCGAGCATCAGCGCGGCAACGCGGTGGCAGCGCGTCGCCTGCGGGCTCGGTTCAGGACTGCCTGGTTTCTCCTGCGGCATCGCGGGCGCCATGGGAACCGGACCGACGGTCCGGCGCAAGCGCGCAAGGCCCCTTCCCGCCCCGCGTGGACGGTTCGCCCGCACGTCGCTACGCTCTCCCGCGCTGTCATGGCTCCGCGCAAGATCATCTGCACCGTTCCGACCTACAACGAGGCCGAGAACATCCTCCAGCTCTCGAACGAGTTGCTGGCGCTCGGGCCGGAGTACGAAGTGCTCGTGGTCGACGACGACTCGCCCGACGGAACGTCGCCGCTCGTCGAGTCGGCGGCGAAGGACGAGCCGCGCTTGCACCTCTTGTGCCGCAATACGGATCGCGGCCGCGGCGCGGCGGGGCGCGACGGGTTCCTGAAGGCGCTCGCAATGGGCGCGGACGTCGTGCTCGAGATGGACGCCGACTTCTCGCATCACCCGCGCTTCGTTCCGACGATGGTCGCGCGCCTCGACCAACCCGGCGCGGAAGTCGGCTTGGTGCTCGGGTCGCGCGGCGTCGAAGGCGGCTCCGACGCCGACCGCGGGCTCGTCCGCCAACTCGTGACGGTCCTCGCGAACCTCTACATCCGCATCCTGCTCGGAGTGGGCGTGCGCGACTGCAACTCCGGCTTCCGCTGCTGGCGCGCGGCGACGCTGCAAGCGATCCGCGTCGAGGACACCTTCTCGAAGGGTCCGGCGATCGTGCAGGAGCTGCTCTTCAAGACCGCGCGCGCCGGCATCCCGATCGCCGAGATCCCGATCGAGTTCGTCGATCGCGTGCGCGGCGAGTCGACGCTGACGCTCGGTATTCTGGTGCGCGGGTACACGACGGTGCTCAAGCTGCGCTGGATGGCGATCACGGGGAAGCTCTAGCGCGGCGCGACGTCGTCGCTCGAAGCCATGAACGGCCGACCCGCACGCCTGTTGCTCGCCGCGCTGGTCCTCCTCGGGCCGATCGTGTTCGCCTTCGAGCTGTTCGGCGACGCGCCCGCGGTGCCGGAAGAACCGCATGCCGCGAAGTCGTCGTTGATCGTGATCACCGCGTCGACCTGGCCCGAAGGCCCGCTGGAGCATCCTGCGCTCGCCGCGCTCGAGCTGCGCGCCGGCAGCGTGCGCGAGTTCCGCGCGCCGTCGCCGTCGAGCGCCGCCACCGCCGCGACGCTGTGGACCGGCCGCTGGCCGACGAACCACGGCGTGCTGTCCGGCGACCTCGCCCTCGCGCCGGGCACCTGGACGCTCGCCGAAGCCGCGCGACGCACCGAACTGCGCACCTTCGCGATCCTCGACGAACCTCTCTCGTCGCGCCACGGCATCGGCGGATTCCAACAAGTGCGCGAGCTCGACCAACCCGTCGCCGCCATGGCGCAGGACGCGCGTCGCGCGATCGAGGAGTCCGCGGCCGAGGGCAAGGACTTCGTGCTCTGGCTGCACGTCGCCGACGCCGGAACGGGCGGCGCGAAGGTCGGCGAGCTGCTCGCGGCGTGCGAAGCCGCGCTCGCCGAGAACCACGACGAGTTCGACGCCTCGGTCCTCGTCACCGCCTTCCGCCGGCCCGGCGACGCGCCGCTCGAAGAACGCCTCGTCGTCCCCTTCTTCATCCAGCTCCCCGCGCGCCTCTACGGCGGCGAGCGCGGCAACGGCATCGCGCAACACACCGACCCGTGCGGCGTGTTCTTGCGCATGCTGCGCTGGGAAGTCCCGCTGCCCGCGCAGGGCGAGAGCCGCGACCAGTCGCGCACGCCGATGCTCTACTTCGCGCTGCGCGGCGGGAACGCGGAGCGCTGGTACGTGATCGAGACGCCCGAGGGTCACCTGGTGCGCGACGTCTCCGGCACGACCGGCATCCGCTACCTGTGCCGCGGCCCCGGACGCCCGCCCCTCGCGCGCGACGAGCTCGAAATCCTGCAACTCGACGACGACGATCGCTGGATCCCCGTCGAGCCCGACCTGCTCGAAGCCGTCTACCGCGCTCACTACGAGCCGCGCGTGCGCGCGTTCGCGCGCAACGCGACGTCGGCGGTGCCGGCCCTGCCGCGCTAGGAGACTGCGTCACGGGTGGCGAACCCGTGACGCAGGCTCTTAGCGCTGCGACTTCGGCGCTTCGACCTCGTTCCCGTCGGAGTCGACGTAGCCGAGCTTGCGCAGCTGGTCCTGCGCGTCCTCGGGCAGCGCGCCGGAAGCCGCGTCGGTGCGCACGCCGGAGCGGCGCCACGCTTCTAGCAGTTCCGCCATCGCGCGCGTGCGCAGCGGTTGTTCGTCCTTCAGGTCGTGCGCCTCGAACGGGTCGGTCGCGAGGTCGTAGAGCTCGTAGCCCGTTTCCGACGAGAGCAGCTTGTAGTCGCCGAGGCGCAGAGCGACCCACGTCGGTTGTCCGTCCAGCTCCTTCGGGTAGCGCGAGCTGAAGAAGAACGGGCGGCGCATGCCGCGCGCGGGGTCGGCGATCAGCGGAACGAGTGAGCGACCGTCCTCGACCTGCGCGTGCGACGGCACGCCGGTGAGCTCGCGCAGCGTGGGTCCGACGTCGAGCAGGCTGACGGGCGCGGGCACTTCGCTGCCCGCGGGAAGCGGCGAGCCGGGCGCGGCGATGACGAGCGGGATGTGCACCATCTCCTCGTAGATCTGCGTGTTGTGTCCCTGGTCACCGTGTTGCAGGAACGCCTCGCCGTGGTCGGAGGTCACGACGACGACCCAGTCCTCGCGCGGACTCTCCTTCCAGACCTCGTCCATCGTCTTCGCGATCATGTCGTCGACGTAGCGGATGTGGCCGTCGTAGAGCGCCTTCAAATGCTGCACATCGGGCGAGTCGATCGGCGGCTTGAAGTGATTGACCTTCGCGCAGTCCATGATCGAGCCGGTGACTTCGCCGTCGTAGTTCGGGTCGACGAAGTCGTTCGAGTACGACTTGGGCGGCAAGTACGGCTGGTGCGGCGGCGTGAGGTGCACGTAGAGGAACAGCGGGCGTCCGCGGTCGACGTTCATCAACTCGCGCGCTTTCTGCATGATCTCCTCGCTGACCTTGTTACCTTCGCGCCGGACGTCGTACTCGTCGAAGCCGCGGTCGAGGCGCGTGTGCTTCCAGATGATGCCGTTCTGGATCAGGCCGATCGTCTTGTAGCCCGCGTCGTGGAAGCTCTGCGCCAACGTGCCGATGCCGTCGGGCAGCTGCTGGTTCATGCGCAGCATTCCGTGGCGTTCCTGCGTCTGCGAGGTGAACAGCGAGGTCACCGAGGGCATCGTCCAGGAAGTCTGCGAGTGCGCGGCTTCGAAGCGCACGCCGTCCGCGGCGAGCCGTTCCAGCCCGGGCGTGGTCGGCCGTTCGTAGCCGTGAACGGTCGTGTGTCGCGCCGCCAGCGAGTCGGCCAGGAAGATCACGACGTTGCGACCCTTGCAGCTGCCGACGAGCGGGCTGTCCGCCGCGGCGTCTTGCGCGGGTTCGGAGAGCGCGAGCGTGCGCCACTGCACCGTGTCCGGCCCTTCGACGCCGACTAGCACGGCGCGGTCGCCGTCGCCCGGCAGCGCAAGCTGCATGCGCTCGAAGCGATCGGCGAGCTGCATCACGCCAAGGTCCGCGGGTGCGCCGCCTTCGAGCGCCGCCGTCAACCGCAGCGTTCCGACGCCGCGCGCCTCGACGATGACCGAAGCCGGGCCGTGCGCGACGACGGCGCGCTCGAAGCTCGACGGGACGTCGCCGGAGGGCAGGATCGAGCTGACTTGCGCGTCGTCCGGTTCGACCGGAATCTCTTCGGTGCACGCCGCGACCGCGCAGGCCAGCGCGAGCGCGAGACAGCTTCGGAGAAGGATGGACCTCATGCCGCTATCCTAGCCGACGACCGCGAGGCCCGGACCGCGGACGCGCGCGAATGACAAGCTCCCCCACACCAGCGCCGCTCTCGCGCGCCGCCGTGCGCGAAGTCGACCGACGCGCCACCCTGGAACTCGGCATGCCAGGCGTGGTCCTGATGGAGAACGCCGCTCACGGCGCCGCGGAGGAGGCGCGCGGTTTCCTGCGTCACCGGCCCGGCACGACGTGGATCTTCTGCGGTCCCGGCAACAACGGCGGCGACGGCTACGCGATGGCGCGCTGGTTCGTGAACTTCGGCGCGCCGGTGGAACTGATTTCGTTCTGTGATCCCGAGCGGACGCGCGGCGACGCGGCGGTGATGCGCGGGATCGCCGCGCGACTCGGGATTCCCGACCACCTCTGTCGCGATTCGATCGAGCTGGATCGACTGGCGCTGCGGCTCGCCGAGGCGCCGCTGATCGTCGACGCGCTGCTGGGGACGGGCGCGGTCGGCGAGGTGCGCGCGCCCTTCGACCACGCGATCCGCATGATCAACGCGGCGCGCGCGACGCAGTGTCCGCGCGTCGTCGCGGTCGACTTGCCGTCGGGGCTCGACGCCGACACGGGCGTGCCCGCGTCGACGACCGTGCGCGCCGACCTGACCGTGACCTTCGTCGCGCCGAAGCTCGGATTCTCCGCGGCGGGGGCAAGCGCGTACACCGGCGAAGTGCAGGTGGTCGAGATCGGCGTTCCGGAGTGGTTGGTCGACGCGGTGCGCGGGTCGACGCGCTGACTCGACGCGCAGTACGAGCGAAGCGCGCTTCAGGCGGCCGCTTGCTCGTGACGGCGCTCCGCGGAGCGCAGCGGCACGCACAGCGCCGCCGAGATCACGACGAAGACCGCCGAGCCCGCGACGCACGCGAGCAATCCGTCGCGCCCCTCTCCCGCCAGCTGGTACAGCGCGCCAGACAGCAGCGTGCCGACGAAGCGCCCCATCGCGTTCGCCATGTAGTAGAAGCCGACTTTCAGCGCGACGTTGTCCTCTTCGGCGTAGGCGACGATCAGGTAGCTGTGCAGCGCGGAGTTCGTCGCGAAGACGAGCCCGAAGGCGGTGAGCCCGATCGCGAGGACCGCGAGCGGCGAGAGCTCATGCGCGAGGCCGAACCAGATCGCGGCGAGGATCGGAACGAGCGCAATCGTCCACGCGCCGAGCGCGGCGCCGTTCGCCTTCCCGTTCCTAGCGCCCAGCCAGCGCGGCGCCGCGGCTTGCACGACGCCGTAACCGAACACCCAGACCGCGAGTGCGGCGCCGACCTCGGCGTGCTCCCACCCGAGCACTTGGCTGAGGAAGACGGGTAGCGCGAGGACGAACCACACGTCGCGCGAGCCGAAGAGGAAGAGGCGCGCCGCGGAGAGCCAGTTCACGCGCGCGTCGTGCGAGAAGACCTCGCCGAGGCGCAGCGCCGCGCCGGACTTGCCGGCAGCGCGCGGAAGGACGGCGGCGGAAGCGACGAGCGCGATCGCGAGCCCCGCTGCCATCGCGACGCACGCGCCCTCGAATCCGAGCGCGGCCAACAGGAAGCCGCCGAGGAAGAAGCCGACGCCCTTGAGCGTGTTCTTCGAGCCGGTGAGCACCGCGACCCAGCGCATCAAGCCGTGCGCGTCGCCGCGCGGCACGAGCAGCTTCACGTAGCTCTTGCTGCTCATCTTCGTCAGGTCCTTCGCGACGCCGGACAAGGCTTGCGCGACCATCACGGCGAGGACGGTGAGTTCCTGCGCGCGCCACGCCAGCAGCCCCAGCGCCGCGATCTGCAGGCAGAGTCCCACGGTCAGCGTCGACTTGAGGCCGAAGCGCGCGCCGATCCAGCCGCCGACGAGATTCGTGACGACGCCGAAGAACTCGTAGAAGAGGAAGAGCGAGGCGATCTCGAGCGGCGAGCGTCCGAGCTGGTGCAGGTACAACAGCACGAGCATGCGCAATGCGCCGTCCGTGAGCGTGAAGGCCCAGTAGCTCGCGGTGATCACCGCATAGTCGCGCAGTCCTCGCATCGCGTCGCGCTCAGCTCGCGCGCCCCGCGCGCGCCACCATCGCGGCCAGCTCGACCAGCCGGTTCGCGTAGCCCCACTCGTTGTCGTACCAGACGAGCAGCTTCACGAGCCGCTTGTCCGTCACGCGCGTCGAGAGCGTGTCGACGATCCCACTGCGCGGGTCGCCGGCGTAGTCCGCGCTGACGAGCGGCCGGTCCTCGACGCCGAGGATGCCGCGCAAGGGCTCGGATCGCGCGGCCTCGCGCAGCGCCGCGTTGACTTCCTCGACGGTCGTGTCGCGTGCGACCTGGAACACGCAGTCGGTGATCGATGCGTTCAACACGGGCGCGCGCACCGCGATGCTGTCGAGGCGCCCGGCCAGCTCGGGGATGATCAGCGTGACCGCCGTCGCCGAGTTCGTCGAGGTCGGGATCAAGCTCAGCTGCGCGGCACGCGCGCGCCGCGGGTCGCTGTGCGGCGCGTCGTGCACCGACTGCGTGTTCGTCGGGTCGTGGATCGTCGTCACCAGTCCACGCTCGATCCCGATCGCGTCGTGGATGACGCGCACGACCGGCGCGAGGCAGTTCGTCGTGCACGACGCGGCGGTCACGATCGGCTCCTTCGAGAGGTCGAAGGCGTCGTGGTTCACGCCGACGACGATGTTCGGCGGTCCGTCCTTCACCGGCGCGGAGACGACGACGCGCCTCGCTCCGGCGTCGAAGTGACCTTGCAACGAAGGCGTCGTGCGGTGCGCCCCGCTGCACTCGAGGACCAGATCCACGCCGAGCTCCGTCCAGCGTGTCTCACGCGGATCCGCCGTGCGGGCGAACGACAGCTGCTTGCCGTCGATCGTCAGCGCGTCGCCTGCGCCCGCGCAGGCGTGCGGCCAGCGCCCCTGCACGGAGTCGAACTCGGTGAGCAGCGCCATGTTCGCGGCGTCCGCCTCCGGCTCGTTCACGGCGACGAACTCGAGGTCGTCGCGCGCCCACCCCGCGCGCAAGGCCAGGCGTCCCATGCGGCCGAAGCCGTGGATGCCGACGCGGACGGGGGGACTCGTCGGACGACTCATCGCGCGTGCTCCGACGCGCTGATCGCGAGAGCAGTCGACGCGGCGCTCGCGCGATCGGGACAGCACCCGCCCTCGCGGGCGAGCTCGTCAGCCCGCGCCAGGTCGGCGGCGAAGATCGGATCGTTCGCGCAGCGGCGCACTGCCTCGAGCAGGGCGTCCCGCAGGGGGTCGGTCGAGATCGCGAGCCGGTAATGGACCCACGGCGCCTCGCGGCGGACCGACACGAGCCCGGCGTTCCGCAGGCGCGCGAGGTGCCGCGAGACCGTCGGCTGCGGGAGCCCGAGGATCTCGGTCAGGTCCCCGACGCAGTGCTCCCCGCGGTCGAGCAGGTGCAGGAGGCGCCGGCGGGTCACGTCGGCGGCAGCGCGGAAGAGGAGGTCGTGGTGGATCATGGCCGCGGGATCGTATTCGGCGACGCGAATGTGAGCAATCAGCGCGGCGCCCCCACGGGCCCGGACCGCCGCATCGCGCCGGGGTTCGCGCCGAGCTGCCCGAAAGTGCACCGCCGCGCGAGCGCGGGGCAGGCTCAGCCCAGCCGGGACTCGAGGCCGGGGACCGACGCCTCGAGCAGGCGGCGGAAGTCGGACGCGGCCTGGGCGCCGGCCTCCACGACCTCGGCGTGGTTCAGCTCCTCGCCGGTGATGCCGGCGGCGAGGTTCGTGATGCAGCTGACCGCGGCCACGCGCATGCCGGAGGCGGCACCGGCCAAGGCTTCGAGCGCCGTGCTCATGCCGACGGCGTTCGCGCCGGCCCAGCGCAGCATGCGGACCTCGGCGGGCGTCTCGTAGGTCGGCCCGAGCAGCGCGCCGTAGACGCCGTGGTGCAGGTCGATGCCCGTCGCTCGCGCGCCTTCGTCGAGGGCGGCGCCGAAGTTCGGATCGTAGGGGCAGCCGACCACCGACTCGTCCGGTCCGAGCGGGGTGCGGCCCTGCATGTTGAGGTGGTCGGTGATACGCATCAGCGCGGGGATCGGCCAGTCGGCCTGCAGTCCGCCGGCGGCGTTCGTGAGCACGAGGCCGCCGATGCCCAGCGCGCCGAAGGCGCGGACGGCGCGCGTCACTTCGAAGGCGGACCAACCTTCGTAGAGGTGCACGCGTCCTTGTTGCGCGACGACCGGAACGCCCGCGATGCGGCCGACGACGAGGCGGCCCGCGTGTCCGGGGACGCCGCTCATCGGCATGCCGTGGAGGTCCGCGTAGGAGATCGACTCGGCGTCCTCGAGCCCGTCGGCGAAGGCGCCCAAGCCGGAGCCGAGGACGAACGCGAGGCGCGCGTCGCCGACGCCGCGGAGGCGCAGGCTCTCGGTCAGTCGGGCGCGCAGGTCGCGCTCGCTCGTTCGCACGGCGTTCATGGGCGCGGAGCTTACAGGAAGATGCCGGCGACGGTGGCCGTCATCCACGAGGCGAAGGCGCCGCCGAGCATGGCACGCATGGCGAGGCGCGACAGGTCGAGCTTGCGGTCCGGCGCCAGGGGCGAGATGCCGCCGATCTGGATGCCGACGGAGGCGAAGTTCGCGAAGCCGCAGAGGGCGTAGGCCGCCATCTCGGCCGAGCGCGCGTGCTCGAAGACCGTGTGGCGTACGGCATCGGAGGAGGAGGCCGCGGCGGCGACACCGGAGGAGCTCGCGTCAGCGGCGTTGCTCAGCAGTTCAGGCGGGAAGTAGGTGACGAGGTCCTTGAAAGCGACGAACTCGTTGATCGCGATCTTCGTGCCGAGCAAGGAGCCGAACAGCTCGCAGTCGTGCCAGCCTTCGACGCCCATGCACCACGCGAGCGGGGCGAGCAGCTTGCCGAACAGCAGCGAGAGCGACAGCTCGCCGGGGGCCATGCCGAAGGACTCTCCGATCGCGCCCAGAGGCCAGTTCACGAAGTTCACCAGCGCAATGAACGCGATCAACATCGCGATCACGTTCAGCCAGAGCTTCAGGCCGTCCTGCGTGCCGTTGGTCGCCGCCTCGATCAGGTTGCAGGAGTCGCGCTCGATGCGCAGCTTCAGCGCGCCGGAGGTCGGCGAGACTTCCGTCTCCGGCTGCATCAGCTTCGCGACGACGAAGGCCGCCGGCGCGCTCATCACGGACGCCGTGAGCAGGTGCGGACCGACCTCCGAACCGATGATGCCCATGTAGACGGCGAGCACGGAGCCGGCGAGCGTCGCGAAGCCGCCGGTCATCAGCGCGTTCAGCTCGCTGTTCGTCATCTTCGCGAGGTAGGGCTTCACGACCAGCGGAGCTTCCGTCTGACCGACGAAGATGTTCGCGGCCATCGCCATCGACTCCGCGCCGGACACGCCGAGGATCTTGCTCATCGAACGGGCGAGCACCCACACGACGAACTGGATCACGCCGAGGTGGTAGAGCACGCTCATCAAGGCGCTGAAGAAGATGATCGCGACGAGCCCGGTGCCCGCGAAGGCGAAGATGAAGGCACCGTCGGAGCCGAACACGCCTTCCATCGCGCTGTACTTCGCGAGCGGGCCGAACACGAAGGCCGCTCCCGGCTCGTTCATGCTGAGCAGCTTCGTGACGAAGTCGGCCGCCGCCTTGAAGATCCTCCGCCCGCCGACCGAATCGATGACCAGCCAGGCGAGCACGAACTGCATCGACAGTCCGCCGAGGACGATGCGCCACGGGACGGTGCGACGGTGGCTCGAGAACAACCAGGCGAGCACGCAGAACACCGCGATACCGAAGAGGCCTTGGACGACTTGCATGGCTGACATTGGAGGGAAGCGAGAGCGCGATCACAACGTGTGGCAGCGCCGTGGCCGGGAAATACCGTGCCGTAGTCGTTCGTTCCCGGGTCGGCCGACGACGACGGCACGGACGAAGCCTCGGACCGATCCGGGAACAAACGCCTACGGCACGGTACTTCCCCGGCTGCGACAGGTCGTCGCGCCGCGCGCCGACTCAGTCCACGCGGCCGAGCACGAGCGGCGGGGCCTCGTAGGCGTCCGTCACGCGCAGACCCGCGTCGAGCAAGGCCAGGCAGTCCTCGAGCCCCCGGCCGCGCTGGTGGTGCACGCGCGCGAGCAGGTCGCCCTCGGAGACGGAGGCGCCGGCCAGGACGGGGAACTCGAAACCGACGGCGGGATCGATCTCGTCCTCGATGCGGCGGCGTCCGCCGCCGAGCTCGACGAGGGCGCCGCCGACGGCTCGCAGGTCGGTGTACTCGAGCACGCCGGAGCGCGGCGCGCGCAGTTCGTGCACTTCCTTGGTGCGCGCAAGGTGCTGCAGCGCGCCGGGCTTCGCGCCCTGCGCAGCGATCACGCGCTCGAAGTGTTCCATCGCGCTGCCGTCGGCGAGGCTGGCCGCGATCCGCACGCGCCCCGCGTCGACGTCGTCGCAGATGCCGCCGAGCACGAGCGCTTCGCCGCCTTGCAACAGCACGAGCTCGCGCAAGTCGTCCGGTCCCTCGCCGCGCAGGCAGGCGAGCGACTCCTCGATCTCGAGCGCGTGCCCGACGCAGACGCCGAGCGGTTCCGCCATGCTCGTCTGGTACGCGGCCGCCTTCACGCCGAGCGACCCGGCGAGGCCGATCATCACGCGCGCTAGTTCCGCGCCGCGGTCGACGTCGGTGATGAACGCGCCGCTGCCGAACTTGACGTCGAGCACCAAGCCGTCGAGTCCCTCGGCCAGTTTCTTCGACATGATCGAGCTCGCGATCAGCGGGATCGACTCGACGGTGCCGGTCACGTCGCGCAGCGCGTAGAGCTTGCGGTCGGCGGGAACGATGTCCTTCGTCTGCGCGCCGAACGCGAGCCCGGTCTCGGTCAAGGTGCGGCGGAAGGCGTCCTCGTCGAGCCCGGTGTGCATGCCGGGGATCGCCTCGAGCTTGTCGAGCGTCCCGCCGGTGTGTCCGAGGCCTCGCCCCGAGATCATTGGGACGGCGAGCCCGCACGCCGCCATCGCCGGCGCGAGCGGGATCGAGACCTTGTCGCCGACCCCGCCGGTCGAGTGCTTGTCGACCTTCGGCCGGTCGAGCTCGGGGAAGCTCAGGACCTTGCCGGAGTGCAGCATCGCCTTCATCCACGCCTCGAGCTCGCGCGGCGCCATGCCGTTCAAGAAGATCGCCATGGCGAGCGCAGCGGCTTGGTACTCCGCAACGCGGTCCGCGACGTAGCCGTCGATGAACCAGCGGATCTGTTCCGCCGACAACTCACGCCCGTCGCGCTTCGCGACGATCACGGAACGCGCGTCCATCACGCGCGCACCACGTCCGAGAAGAAGGACCGGCCGGGACCGGCGGGGGTGAGGCCCAAGGCTTCTTCGACCGTCGCGCCGATGTCCGCGAAGGTCGCGCGCGTGCCGAGGTCGACGCCGCCGCGCACGGCGGGGCCCGCGACGATGAGCGGCACGTACTCGCGCGTGTGGTCCGTCGTCTCGGTGTGCGTCGGGTCGTTCCCGTGGTCGGCCGTCAGGATGACGACGTCGTTCGCGCGCAGCTCGCGCTCGAACACGCGGTAGTCCGCGTCGAAGTCCTCCAGCGCGCGCCGGTAACCCGCGGCGTCACGCCGATGCCCGTAGAGCATGTCGAAGTCGACGAGGTTCACGAACACCAGCCCGGAGTCCAGGCGCTTCGCGGCAGCGGTCACGTGCACCATGCCGTCGCGGTTGCCCTCGGTGTGAACCGACTCCGTCAGGCCGCGTCCCGCGAAGATGTCGGAGATCTTGCCCACGCCGACGACCGGAACGCCAGCCGCCTTCAAGCGGTCGAGGCTGGTGTCGCGCGGCGGCAGCAGCGAGTAGTCCTTGCGGTTGTACGTGCGCTGGAACGAACCGACTTCACCGACGAAGGGTCGCGCGATGACGCGACCGACGCCGAGCGGCGTGAGGATCTCGCGCGCGACTTCGCAGCAGTGGTACAGACGCTCCAGCCCGAAGTGGGTCTCGTGCGCCGCGACTTGGAAGACGCTGTCGGCGCTCGTGTAGACGATCGGCTTGCCCGTCGCGATGTGTTCCGCGCCGAGCTCTTCGATGATCTGCGTTCCCGACGCCGGTCGGTTGCCGAGCACGCCGGGCAGCTCGCAGCGCTCGACGAAGGGGTCGATCACCTCGGGCGGGAAACCGGCAGCAAAGACCGGGAAGGCGAAGTCGAGCGGACAGCCCATCATCTCCCAGTGGCCCGTCGAGGTGTCCTTCCCCGGCGAGGCTTCCGCGCAGCGCCCGAAGGACCCGGTCGGGTGCGGCGGGCAGGCGACGCCCGTAACGCCGGGCACGCAACCGAGTCCGAGTTCGGCGAGCCGCGGCGCATCCAAGCCGCCGGACGCGGCGATCAGGTGGTCGAGCGTGTGCGCGCCTTCGTCACCGAAGTCGCCGGCGTCGGGCAGCGCCCCCACGCCGAGCGAGTCCAGGACGATCAAGAAGACGCGACGCTGCAACGAACCCATCCCTTACTTGTCGATCGCGTCCTGGATGACTTCTTCGATCGCTTCCACGAACTCCTCGACCCACTCGTCGCCGAAGTCGCGCTCGAGCAGTTCGCGCTCCGCGAACTCCCAGCGCCCGGACCGCGGGTCGAAGTCGAACTGGTAGTCATGCTCGCTGCCGTCGTCTTCCGTCACCATGACCATCACGATGTTGTTCGGAGCGTCGAGTTCGATGCGGTAGTCGGCCATGGGTCGGTTCCTCGCGCGCAGATGGGCGGAGGCGGGAGGCGTTTCCTGGGGGCTTTCGTGGGGCTCGAAGAGGGAGGATCCCGTCGAGGCGGGGAGGGACTATGATACGACGACCGGACCGGCGTCCAGCCCCGTACGGGTCACAGACTATGCGATTCTTCTCCCTGCTCGGCGGTTGTCTGCTGTTCACGCTCGCTTCTTGCAGCGCCTGGCGGCCAGCGGCGGAGTACGACAGCTGGACGCTCTACGTCCAGAGCGGAGACGACGTCGAACCGGCGCCCTACGAGGCCACCGTGTTCCCCGCGCTGCTGTTCGTCGAGGAACAGCTCGGCCCCTTCCGCGATCACGTGAACATCCACGCGCACGAGGACGGAGTCACCATGGACGGCGGCGGCTTCGGTCGGGCCAGCGGCGGCGGAGCGTCGGGCACCGGCGAAGTCCCGGGCATCGGGCCGGCTCGCGTGCGCGCCTTCCACACGCGCTCGAAGAACAAGCTCTTCTCCCGCTCGAAGATCGTCACGGGAACGCCCGAACCGGGCACGATGGTGCACGAGCTGGTGCACGCGCGCTTCGCGGAGCGGCCGGACGAGCTGCCGCTGTGGTTCGAGGAAGGCTACGCCAGCCTGCTCGGTGACGGCGTTCTGAACGACGGACGCTGGACCTTCGACGGCCTGGCTTGCTGGCAGTGGCGCGAGCTGCGCGAGCAGGAGTTCACCGACGCCGACCTCGCGCGGCTGCTCGAGATCGGCGCGGGCGACGCGCAGACGGCTCGCGAGAACGTGCTCGTGCACTTCGTCGGCTGGGCGATCGTCTTCGACCTCTACCGCGAGACGGGCCACACCGATCCGGACCTGCTGCTGATGCACTTCGGCCACGGCGGAGATCCGGTGGTGCAGGCGCGCGAACGCCTCGAGCACACGCTGGCCGACGAGACGCCGGTCGACTGGATGGAGCGCCTCAAGAGCGACGACCCGAGCGTGCGCATGGCGACGGCGAAGGGCTCGTGGAAGCTCGTGTCGCGCGCCGTGCTGACCAAGCTCCTGCGCGCGCTCGAGACCGAAGACGACGACGAAGTGCGCGTCACGCTCGCGATCAACAGCCTCGCGATCGCCGGCGAGCGCCGCCTCGGCTGGCGCACCGACGCGTGGATGTGGCGCTCGATCTTTCCAGTGCTGCGCGACGCGCAACTCGACGACCCTCGTGAACAAGAAGCGCTGCGCAAGATCTACCGCGCGTACCGGCGCGGCGGATCGGACCGCGACCAGACGCAGGCCGCGCTGAACACGCTCAGCCGCTTCTGGGAGGAGTAGCGCGCCTCCGCACAGCGATCAGTAGCTGATCGCGTCCGTGCAGTGTTCGCGCAGGCGCGCGGTCCACAGGTCCGCGTCGAGCCCGATCGCGAGGCGCTCGGGAGCCTGGTACTGCACCATGACTTCCTTGAGCTTGTACTTCAGGTCGTAGTTGAAGAGGCGTTCGCGCAGCTCCCCGGCGAGTTCACGGATCGCCTTGTCGCGGATCAGGCCGCCCGCGAGGTCGGCGTAGGTGAGCAGCTCCATGTAGTCGGTGAGCTGCTCGAGGAACTGCTGTTCGTCGAGCTTGCCGCGCGCCGCGATCGACGCGAGAGCCGCGTCGCGCAAGGGACGCTGCGTCTCGTCGAGTTCCGCGTCGGTCAGTTCGCCGAGGTAGCTCGCCGCCAACCAGTCCCCCATCCGACCGAGCTGCCGAACGGCCGCCGGCCAGAGCGGGTGGCGCGGCGAGAACGCGAACTTCAGGAACTCGACGTAGGCGGCGTACCGCGGGCCGTGCGCGACCGCTTCGAGCGCGGCTTCACGCAGCGCCATCGGACGCTCGTCGTCGCGCATCACCGACAACAGGGCTTGCGTGGGAACTTCCATCGGCTCCAGCTGCAGCGCGCATGCGGCGACGGCCATGGCGAGCGTCGCGTCGGGATGGCGCGCGACGTCGGCGAGGGCGTCGAGCAGCTGCGCGGAGCGGCGCTTCGACGAACGCAGCGCGAGGATGCTGCGCAGGGCGTCGCCGCGCGACGGTTGTTCCGGCGCGGGCGCGGCCGTCGCGGTGCCTTCGCGGACCAGGCGGGCTTCGCGCAGCAAGCCGAGGTAGACGGTGCCTTCGCCGAGCGGCGCCGAGTAGCCGGTCGCGTCCTCGCGCTCGGGCGCTTGCGCCACGAGTTCCTCGCGCAGCAGCGCCTCGGACTCCGACAACTCGCCGTGGTGCTGCTCGAGCCAGTCGAGCGTCAAGCCCGGCCGCGTCAGGAGCGCCGCGCGCGCGGACTGCGCGTCGACCACGACGGTCGAGTCGAGCGTCCACGCCGCGAGCTGCAACCAGCGCGGGTCGTCGGCGCGCACCAGCACGCCGCCGTAGACGCTCCAGCGCTCGGGACGGCAGAGCGCGAGCCACTCGAGGAACTCGAACTCGCCGCGTTCGTGCAACCACTCGGCCCAGCGCACCTCATCGTCCTGCTCACGCACTTCGCGTCGGTACCAACCCCAGCGGCCGTCGAAGTCGAGGTCGAGGAAGTCCTGCTGCGCCTGACTGAGCTCCCGCGTTCCGCTCGTCTGCGTCGGCGCCGCCGGGCCCGCCTGCTGTCCGCCGGCGGGTTCGTCGGGGGAACAGCTCGCGAGGAGCGCGGCGGCGAGGAGCAGGGCGGGGAGCTTCATCAGGGAGGCGGGCGGCGGGGCGGTTCGGTCGGGTCGCAGAGCATAACTCGCCCGAGCGGATCCGACGCGCGTCGGCGTGGCGACGCCTACGGGAGATCGAAGATGTCGACGAGCAGGAATCCGCGCTCGTCGAACGAGTCCCCTTCGGGCGTGAGACCATCCGGTCCGCGCACGGCGGGAACGTTGCCGCCGGGGGCGGCGGGCAGCAGCTGGTGCAGGAAGCCGAGTTCCGGGTGGAGCGTGCCGAGCTTCATCCACAGCTCGAAGGGTCGCTCCGAGAGCCGCGCGTCGAGGAGACCCTGCCACGGCAGGCTCGGGTCGAGGGCGTCCTGCGCGAGGATCAGCGGCCATCCCTCGCGGACGATCGTCCCCGGCGCCCATGTCGAACTCGGTGCGATTCCGTGTCCGAGCTGCCTCGTCCAACGCCAACGCGCGGACGCCTCGGGCTCGCCGAACTCCTCGAAGAGCATGTAGTTCTCGGTGAGCGGCGCCTCGGCGAGCCAGTGCCAAGTCAGCCAGTAGTGACCGTCACCGGGCAGTTCACGCAGCTCGACGCCCAGCAGCCGGAGTTGGTCGGGTGCGTGCTGGTCGGGTGCTTGGACGAGTCGTCGGCCTTCGCCGAGATCGTGGCGCTGTCGGTAGGCGTCGACGTCGGCGTTGGCGAGCTCCTCGAGCAGCACGGATCGACGCTCGGCACCCGGCTCGGGTCGCACGAACACCAGGATCGGCCCGACGTCGCGATACGTCTCGTGGTCGAAGAACATCCCCGCGACCTCGAACTCGCGCGCGAAGAGCGCGAACAGCTCGGGCCGCGGCATCAGCACGCCGAAGTGCGTGACGAAGGCGTCGACATCCGCGAGCGCCGCGAAGTCCGCGGCTCGCTCCGCCTCGTCGTAGCCCTCCCAGCCGTCGAGGTAGTGCGGCAGCTTGATCAGCTCCACGTCCTTCGAGTCGCGCAGGAAGACGGCCCAGTGCCACGCGCTCGCGGCGCGCAGGCCGCCTTCGCGTTCGGCGGCGAGCTCGTTCACGAGTTCCATCGCGTTCCAGTAGCCCGAGTAGCGCGCCGTCGTGTTGCCGCCGAGGCGCATCCAGCCGAGCACGGCGCCGGCGGCGACCAGCACGAGGCCGACGCGCACGCGCCACGCGCTCGCGCCCTCCGGCCCGACGATCAGCTTCCAACCGAGCGCAGCGAAGATCGCGATCAGCGGCAGCAGCGGCAGCCACAGACGGAAGTCCTGGCTGCCCTTGTAACCCATCAGGAGCGCGCAGAGTCCGAGCGCGAGGCCGGGGATCGCGACGCTCCAGCGCAGCTTGCGCGACGCTGCCGCGAGTCCGAGCAGGAAGCTCGCGAGGAAGGGCCAGACGAGGAACTCGTGGAGGTGCGTGAAGTAGAAGAAGCGCGACTGCATCTGTCGCACGTCCGCCGCGGTCGACATCTGGTGCGCGCCCTTCTCGTCCTCGAAGGTCGCGGCGGTGATCTCGTAGAGGTCGCGCGCGGCCTGCGTGAAGCCGAAGCTGTTCAGCACTCGCGCCGCGACGCCTCCGAAGTTCTGGCGGAAGTAGAGGAACAGGCTCTCGCCCCACGCGCCGTAGCACAGACGGTCGAGCAGGGCCGCCGCGAAGATGCCGATGCCGAGACCGCCGCAGAGCGCGAGGAAGGCGTAGCGGTGGCGCCAACGATCGCGCAGCAGCGCCGCGCCGACGAGCGCCGCGCTGACCAGAATCGTCTGGTACGCCATCAGGATCGACCCGCCGAGCCACATGCCCGCGCGCAGCGAGCGCCGCGCGTCACCCGCGACCGTCAGGTTCAACAGGGCGTGCCCGACGCAGACCGCCGCGGCGATACCTGACACCGGCGAGACGGCGAACTGCAGGAAGACCGGGTTGAAGCCGACGAAGCAACCCGCGAACAGGCCGGCACCGCGCCCCGCCGAGCGCGTCCCGAGAAAGATGCAGACGCGCACGAGCTCGAGGCCGATCAGCATCTGCAGGACGCGCACCAGCCCGACGACGAACTGGAAGTCCTGCACGCCGAGCCAGTCGGCGACGAGGAAGATCGGCGCGAGCAGCGAGACGAAGCCGAACGAGCGGATCGACGTCGAGTCGATCACTTCCTGTCCGCGCACGAGCGCCTGAGCGCGCTCCATGTACTCGACCGAGTCCGCGAGCTGGTAACCCGAGAGTCCCGCCCACGAAGTGAGCAGCAAGACGAGCGTCAGTCCGAGGACGAGGAGCGTCCCCTTCGGCGACGCGACGGGCTCGTGCGAAGACGGCGGGGCGAGGCTGGCAGTGGCTTGCATGTCGAGACCCGACGCGCAGGCGCGTCACGGGCGTCGTCAGAAGGTACCGCCTCGCCGCGGCGCCCGCCGATCACAATTCGTCGAAGGCGGGGCCGACGACCGTCACGAAGACGTCCGATCCGAGTCCGCGGCTGCGGTCCGCCCACGCCGCGACGAAGCCCTGACCGAGAGGCGCGGCGACGGGTCCGGTGCGACCCATGGTGAACGCCATGTCCATTCCGTTCAGCGTGACCGCCGCGCCCATGTGCACGCCGTCCTTCTGCACGCGCCGCGCGTGGATCTGGTCCCAGCTCGAGATGTCGTCCTCCCAGACGACGACCCAGTCGCCGCTCGCGAGGCGCATGCAGACGGAGGTGTCCTGCTCGCTGTAGGTCGGACTGATCGCGAGCGGGCGGTCGACCGGCTTCGACTTGCCGTCGAAGAGCCGCGCGGCGACGTCGCGTGCGCGCGAGTCGAACGCCGTCCACGAGAGGAAGAAGCCGTTCCCCTGCGCGGGCGCCGCGGCCGCTTGCAGGTCGCCGCCGCGCCCGGAGCGGTCGAAGCCGATGACGCCGCCTTGCGGCTGCAGCTCCGCCGAAAGACGACGCGCGCAGAGCACGCGATTCTTGCCGTCGGCGCGGTCCCAGGTCGCGAGCCACGTCCCGTCGTCGAGCCGCACGATGCGCGCGTCGTCGATGCCGATCTCGGCCGGCCCGCTGACCTGCACGCGCGGACCAGCAGGTGCACCGGCTGCGCTCAGCGCCTGGACGAACAACGGCCCGTCCTTCTCGCGCGCGAGCAACGCGTAGCCGTCGACGCCCGCCGCGAGGAACACACCGAGCTCGAGGCTGCCGAGCTCGAGCGCCTCGCCGGCGGCGGCCCCTTCCGGCGTGAGCGGACGAGCACGCAAACGATCGTCCGCGACGCGCTTCCACAGCACGAGCGAGCGGCCGTCGGCGAGCATCGCGACCTCGGGTTCCTCCTCGCCGCGCGACCAGTCGTCGCCGACCGGCACCGGCGCGTCGTCGCCGTCGAAGGCGCACGCTTTTCCGCGTTCACGGCTGACGATGCGCCGCATCCAGAGTCGCGGCGTACCGCTGCGCTCGTCGCGCCAGACGAGCAACGCGCGGCGACCGTTCGAGCCGAGCGCGGGTTGGCTCTGTCCGGCGCTGCCGACGTCGGTGTTCCAGCGCTGCGCCGGCTGCGGATCGGGCAGGCCGCCCGCGGGCCCCGGCTGCAGCAAGCAGTAGTACACGTCGCGGTCGCCGGTGCGTTCGTCGGTCCACGCGACGAGCAGGCGGTCTCCGTTCGGCCCTTCGGCGGCGATGTGCGCGTTCAGCGCGCCGGGTTCCGCGAGCGGGTGCCACTCGCGTCCGTCGCCCTCACCGTTGGCGCCGAGGAACATCACGCGGACCGGATGCTTGTCGCGCACGCTCGTCGCGCAGACGGCGACGCCGTACTTCCACGTGCAGAGCTCGATGCTGGTCCAGCGCCCTTCCTTCGTCGTGCGGTCGATGAGGCGGCCGGGGAGCGCGCGGTCCTCGCGGTCGCCGACGCCGCGCTCGTCGAGATGCCGCAGCACCGCTTCGCCGGACTTCGGCTGCACGAGCAGCCACCAACCGCCCGTCGGGTCGTGCGCGACGTCGAGCAGTCGCCCGGTTCCCGCGGCTTCGCGCACCGCGCGTTTGCCCGGCGCTCCGATCCAGACGCGCAAGCCGTCCGCCGTGGGCCAAGCGACGAGTGCGTGTCCTGCGCCGTCCGCGCTGGTGCGCAACGAACCCGTCGGCGACGCGCCGCGCGGATCGAGGTCCGTGACTTGGCCGACGGGTCGGCGTTCCGCGTCGAAGTGCTGTGCGAGCACCGCGTCCGCTTGCGTCCACGCGACGATGCACGCGCCGTCGCCGAGCGCCGCGACGCGTGGTTCGGCGCCGCGCTCTCCGCGCCCGCCGCGGTCGCCGCTGCCGACGCGCGCCTTGGGGTCGATGTCCTCCGCCGCGGGCGCTTCGCCGAACTCCATCGGCGCGGCGGGGAAGCCCGGCGCGCTCCCGAAGCGCCGCACTTGGATCGGGAGCTTCGACACGATCCCCGAGCGCCAGCAGACCATGCCCTCGAGTCCGTCGGTGAAGGCGAGGTCGGGTTGCAGCTGGCGCGCGGTCCCCATGCTCGGATAGAGCGGCACCTCTTCGCCGCGCACCGCGCCGTCCTTGCCGACGAGTCCCAGGTAGAGCCCGAGGTTTCCCTGGCGCGTGTCCATCCAGATCGCGCCGAAGCCGCCCTCCGGCGCGCCGTCGAGCGCGAGCAGCATCTGCTCACAAGACCCGGTCGCGTCCTGGTGAACGGGTTGCGGCTCCAGCAAGCGATTGCGCGACTCGGGAGCGCGTTCCTTGAAGGTCCCGGTCTCGACGCCGCGACGCTCGGGGAGCGTGCCGGCTTGGAGCAAGCCCAGCGCGCAGACGATCAGCGAGAGTGAGGTGAACTGCATGGCGGTGCGTCGAACGGTGCGAGGTGGTTCGGGCTTCGGTGGAAACGGGATTCCTCGCGCGCGTCCGACGCTTCACGCGCCGATCACCGGAGCTCGGACTCCCACAGGTGTCGCGGCGTCGAGTCCAAGTCCTGCGACCCGTCATTGACCCCGCGGGTTGCCATACCCGCCAGGAAGTGGAACGCATCGGGGAATCCGTTCAAGACATCGTGCGTGAAGTTGCCGTACGCGACGTAGGACCAGTAGGGCGTGAGCTGATCCTCGTCCGCGGAGTTGTTGCGGTCGAACACCGTGTCGCGCGGCTCTCCGCGGCGCAGCTCGAAGTAGGCGGGAGGCGCCTGCGTGAGGAAATCCGCGCTGGCCTCGCCGAGGTCCTGCAGGCCGCCGAACTCGAGGAACTCGTAGGTCACGAGCTGTTGGTGGAAGGCCTGCGTGAACGGGGGGCGCAAGGGCTTGGTGAGGCCGCCGCCGGCGAGCGCGACCCAGTCCGGGTTGGAGGGCGCGCTCGTCACGCCGTACTCGTCCGCGAGCTTCCGAGCGAAGCGCCGCATCGCTTCCTCGTGAGGCCGCAGCCGTTCTGGGGGTACGTGACCGCGACACCAGCGCAAGAGACGCAGCGAATGCGCGAGGCCGCGGTCTCCACCGCTCGACAACGGGCCATCCGCGACCTCGAGCTTCTTCCAGAGCGGGAAGAGCAGCGGGTTGTCCTGCGTCGCGCCCGGGTGGAGGCGCGGAGTCCCGTTCGGATTCAGGCCGACGACGCGCGTCAGGCTGTTCGCCATCTTGAAGTCCTGCAGGACGGCCTTCAGGCAGTCGACGGCGAAGCAGTCCCACCGCGCGAGGGCGGCGGCGCCGCTGGTCCCGCGGCTCAGGTGCGTCAGGTCGGGGAATTGGTAGAGCTTCAGTTCCGCCGCGTAGCTGCACCAACCGTCGACGCTGTACTGGAACTCCGGCGGCTGGTGCAGCTCGGTCCGTCCCATCCAGTACGGCACCTCGAGCACGAGCGGTTCGAAGTCATCGTCGAGCATCCAGATCGGTCGCTGGAACTCGAGCAGCATCTCCGCCTCGCGGTTGCGCCGCCCTTCCGGACAAGTCAGCCAGTCGTCCGGACCGCCGTGGAAGGGCGCGATGCCCCAGCCGCCGTGCGAGTCCTCGAAGCCGCGGTTCTTCCAGAAGAAGACGTAGGGGCCGAGGTCGACCGGCTGGAGGCCGAGGTCGACCATCGGGAAGGCCGTGCGCCACGCGGTGTCCAGAGTCGCTCCCTGCGGCGCCCAGTCAGGGACCGGCGGGTCGCCGTCGAGGTACGTCCAGTTGCGCAGAACCGCTTCGTCCGGTCCGACCGACGTGCGCCGGATCAAGGCGCCGCGCGGGACGATCACGTGCTGCCCTTCGATGTCCGCCAGCACGCGCGTGCCGACGTGCACCTTGTACGTGCGGAAGTAGCGCGGTCCCGCGTAGGCGAAGCCGTTGATCGCGGCGACGGTGACGCGCGTCGCGTCGACGCCTTCTTGCTGCTCGAACCAAGCGATGAACGCGACGTTGTTGATGCGTTCAGTGAGCCGTGCGTGACGACGCTCACCGTCGACGATCCACTCGTCGTTGACGATCAAGCGTTCGACTGCGGGCTCGAACGCGGAGCGCGACTGCCACTCGATCTCGACCGGCGGCGCCTCGGGCCACGTGCCTTGCGCGCCGAAGGCCGCGGAACTGAACAGCAGGATCGAACCGACCGCGCTGCACAAGAGTCGCAACGCGGTCGCAGAAGGCTCGAGCACACGGCGATGCCGTGTGGCTACAGGCAGGTCGCGTGCTCCGCGGGCGGACACGGAGCCGCAGGCGCCGGGGGGGGCGCCGAGGGGGTGCTCATCCATGCCGACAGCTTACGGAGCGGAATTGCCCGTGGAATCGGGCGATTCAGCTAGTTTCGTAAGAGTCGCCAGAGCTCCTGCCAGCCGACGAGGGGCGCGCCGGCGGCGTGGTTGGCCGCCGCGATCGCGAAGGCCTCGGTCCACAGCTCGCGGAAGCAGCGGCGCGCGTCGGCAGCGCTGTAGCGCGGGTCGTAGACGTGCGCGGGTTCGCTCGTCAGGCCGTTCACCTCGAGCAGCTTGAAGTCGCGCCCCTCGCGCAGGGCCTCCTCGGAGTCCGCCCGCAGGTCGTAGCGACCGTAGTGGAAGCCCGCGTAGCCCTTGGAGATGCGGTCCATGCGCTCTTCCAGCGCGTCGGTCCGCAGGTCGCTGCCGTCGAGGAAGATCGAGCCGCGACAGTGCGTTCCGAGGTCCACGATCTGGACGCGCTCGCCGGCCGCGGGAACCTCGAGCCAACGCGCCGCGTTCGACGCGAGGTAGTGCTCGTAGAGGCAGACCGCGCGGTCGTCGTCGAGCACCAGCCGCTCGAGCGTGCGCTCGCCGTCGCCGACGAGCACGGGCATCTCCTTGCGCGTGATCGAGACGACGCGGAAGCGGTCGTCGCCCGGACGCCGCAGGACGAAGACGCCGAACTCCCGGCCGCGGACGTACTCCTGCAGGATCTGATCGCGGTCGCGCGCCTCGAGTTCGCGCACCAGCTCGGACTCGTCGCGCAGCACGCAGACGTCGGTGCCGCGCTCGCCGACGTCCGGCTTGATCACCAGCGGGTAGTCGACGCGCTCCTCCGCCAGGAAGCGGCGTGCGGCGTCGCGTCGCTCGGCGAGGGAGCCCGAGGCGGGCAGCAACACGTGGCGCGCGGTGAAGCCGTCGGCGCGACCGAGGCCGTCGAGGATCTGCGACTTGCGCTCGCCGAGCACGCCGCCCGCCGGCATCGCCGGATTCACCGCCGAGATCAAGCGCACGCTCCGGTAGCGCCACATCAGTCGCGCGACGTGCAGTACGATCGGAGGATAGAAGAACCAACGCGGCCAGAACTCCCACTCACGCCAGCGCCGGACTCGCGCGCCCATCAGGCGTCGTCCGCGGTGGCTGAAGAGCGGCAGCAGCAAGCGCTCGAGCGCGAAGATGCCGACGAGCAGCGCGACGAAGGCGTAGGGCGCGGATCCGCCGAGACGATCCGCGATCTCTTCCAGGCTCCCGCCCATCCACGCCGCGAGGCCGACGAGGATCGGCGTCCAGAGTGCGCAGGCGACGGTGAAGGCGAACAGGAAACGCGGAAAGCTCGCGCGCACGACGCCGGCCGCGACGTAGGTCGGCAGACGCAACCCGGGCAGGAAGCGCGAGAGGAACACGACGCGCACGCCGCGCTTCTCGAACCAGCTCGCACCCCGCTCGACGGACGACTTGCTGACGAACCAGCGCAGCGGCGCGCGCTCCAGCGCCGGCCGACCGAAGGCGCGGCCCGCGGCGTAGAGCAGGACGTCGCCGACGAGGATGCCGACGAAGCACGCGATCGTCGCGGGCAGGAACTCGAGGCGTCCTCCGGCGACGAGCAGTCCCGCGGCGATGCACGTCAGGTCTTCGCTGACCAGCGTCGCCAGCGCGAGCAGTCCGAGCAGCAGGACGAGGCGCATGCCTTCGAAGGGCGGCGCGTCCGCGGGATTCCACGGCTCGAGCGAGCGCGCGAGGCGTTCGGGATCGGCGTCCGCGCGCGAGGGCGCGGTGCCGGCCTCGACGTCGTCCAGGAAGTCCTCGAGCGAGGAGGCCACGTCGTCGGCCTGCAGGAAGGGCAGGAAGTGCGTCGCGTCGATCCACGCGGCGCGCGCTTGCGGGAGCAGGCGCAAGTGCTCTTGCGCCGCTTCCGGCGGCACGAGGAAGTCGCGCGTGCCGTGGATCACGAGCGCCGGTCCGTTCCACGCGAGCAAGTCGTCGCGCAGCGGTCGCTGGTCGGACTCGTGGAACTGCCGCGCGTAGCTCTCGCCGAGCATCGAGCGGTCGAGTGCACCGAAGTGCGGCGTGAGCCAGCGCGCCGCGCGCAGCAACCAGAGCTGCGCCGCGTGCACGACGTGGTTCAGCTCGTACGAGCCGAACAGCTCGAGTTCCTGCACGCCGATCGACGAGAGCAGCGTGAGCGACGCGACCTGATCGGGTCGCAGCGCCGCGAGCCGGATCGCCACGCCGCCGCCCATCGAGAAGCCGACGACGTGGGCGCGCTCGACACCGTTCACGTCCATCCACGCGCCGATCGTGCGCGCTTGCGCGTCGATCGAGAGGTCGGGCCAGTCTCCGCGCGACCCGCCGAAGCCGGGCAGGTCGAAGATGTACATCTTGCGCTCGGTGACGAGCTCGCCGGCGACCTTGCGCAGGTCCTTCTCGTTGCCCGGGCTGCCGTGCAGGAACAGCACGGGGATGCCGTCCGTGCCGCGGAACTCTTGCCACGCGAGGTGCTGCGTCGCGCCCGTCGGTTCGCCGTGGTCGAAGACCGGTACCGGACCGCCTTCGAGACTGGGATCGATCGCGACGGACGGGCGCAGGAAGCGCACGAGCGTGCTGAGCGCGAGCAGCAGCGCGTAGGCGATCAGCAGCCAACGGCCGCCTTTGCGGATGCCCGCGGCCAACTCGTTCGCGGTCAGGAGCCGGCGGAGATCGGGGAACGCCGCCCGAGCTGCAGCGCGTCACCGAGCGGCGTGCGGCAGGGAGCGCCGGCGCCGTGGCGCATCCCGACGCGTTCGGGCGCCACGACGACGTGCGTCAGGCTGCGCGTCGCGGCGTCCGGTCGGTGCATGCAGACCGACAGCGGGCCGGGGCCTTCCGCGTGGCTCGCGTGGTACGCGAGGTGCGCGGCGCGCGGGTCGCCGCCGTGCGCCAGCTCGCGGTAGATCCGCGTGCGCGCACGCTCCGCGCCGGCGAGGTCGACGCTCGACGAGACGAGTGGAGCCCCGGGCGCGCGACTCTCTCTGCGCCGCGATCCGTCCCACTCGATCAGACGCGGTTCCGAGCCGGACTCGAGCGCGAGCAGTCGGAAGCCTCGGTGACGCGCGAGTTCGTCGACCGGCGTGCGCGCGGAGACTTCGTCGAGGCTCTTGCAGTCCGCGAGCGCGAGGACCAACAAGCCCCGGCTGCGCGCGAGTTCCGCCGAGAGCACGTCCTGCGCCTGGTAGTTGTTCAGCAAGCAGAGCGCGACGCCGAACTCGTTCACCGAGATCCAGGTTCCGCCCGCGTCGCCGTCGCGCGGGGCGAGGAAGCGCGTGCCGTGCTGTTCGTACTCGCGCGGGACGTGCTCACCGAGGCGCAAGCGGTGTTCGTCGCGGTTGCTGAAGAGCTCGAAGCCTTCCGAGCTCGCGAACCAGGTCACCGTGCACACGCGCCCGTTTCCTCCCAGTAGCGCAGCGTCGACGGCGCGACGCCGAACCCGCGACCCGGATCGTGACCCACCGAGCGCAGGATCACGGCGATCAGCGCGTAGTGGTGCACGGTATGACTGGCGAGCACCTGCAGCTCGCGCTCGACACTCGAGAACGCCCAATGACCCTTGTCGCCGGTACCGGCATCGGACTGCACCTCGAGGCGCATTCCCTCGGGGCCTTCGCCGAAGGCCTGCAGCGCCCTCTCGATGCTCTCCATCTCCACGATCGCGTGCGCGCGGTCGGACTCGATCCGCGGATCGCGTTCGCGCTTGTCGTAGTCGACCTTCCCGCTGTACACGCCTCCGAGGAAGCGCTGGTAGAAGTCGATGCAGTGGCGCATGTGGCTGCCGACGCAGGAGTCGGAGATGCGCGCGTCGGCGTGTACGTAGAGCTCGTCGTCGATCGAGGAGAGCAGGTCGACGCCCTGCTGCAGGAGGCGGACGTTGTCGAGGCTGAGCGTGTGTCTGGCGGTCATGAGGCTTCGCACTCAACCAGCGGCTCGAAAGCGCCGGCTACGGCTCGGTGGGTTCGGTCGGCGAGCGTCTTGCGGTCTGCGCCGTCGATGGCGACGGGACCGAAGGCGATCCGAGCTCGAATGCGGGGTAGGGTCAGGAGTCTCAGGAAGTGGTCGGCAAAGGTCATGTCACCCCACCAAGCCACCGAGAGCCAAGCGGGAGTCGCCCCCGAAGGGACCTCGTAATGAAGGCTGGCCGTGTGCACCGGCAGACCGGCGCGCAAGGCCACTTCGAACAGGGACGTCTTGAATGGTAGGACCGTCGCTCCGCGACTGCTCGTGCCTTCGGGGAAGAACACCACCCCGCTGCCGCCTTCGAGCGCGCGCGCGACGGAGTCGAGGACTTCCGGGAGCTGGGACTTGCGAGTGCGCTCGACGAAGATCGTTCCGGTCGTGCGAGCCAGCAACCCGAGGACGGGCCAGCCGGCGATCTCGGACTTCGCTACGAAGACGCAGTCGAGTTCGGACATCAACGTGAGAATGTCCAGGTAGGAGAGGTGGTTCGCGACGAGGACGAAGGGCGCCGCGGGGGGCTTGCCGCTCACCTCGATGCGCTCGCCGAGCAGGCGCGCGACGCAGCGCGCCCAAGCGCGGCGCAGTCCCCGACGGCCGCGGCCACCGACGAGGCCCTGGAGCAGGTACAGGCAGTAGGCCGGCAGAGTCAGCGTGCAGAGCCCCAACAGGCGCCAAAAGGCTCGGAGACCGCTCATGCACGCGCCGGGCTTCAGCCGGCGAAGCTCTGGAAGACCTTGGGGTCCATCGCCCCGGCGTCGAGCAGGGTGAGGAAGTCGATCGTGCCGAACTCGCGGTCGATCGCGGGGCGTCCGCAGATCTTGGCGCCGTGACGCAGGTAGATGCCGAAGAGCGGCGGGATCGTCACCGTGACGCCGGCGTGCGGGACCTCGGCGCACTCGAAGCCCGGGCGCGGGGCCAGGTCGTAGCGCTCGTGCAGGTGGCCGCCCGCCGCGAGCTGCGCGTAGGCGGCGTGACCTTCGGCGGGATCCTGGCTGGTCAGCGACGAGCAGCCGAACAGCAGCGACTTGCGCGTGTGCACGACGTAGTTCGCAAGGCCGCGCCACAGGAGGAAGAGCGCGATGCGGTTGCGGTACTCCTTCGCGATGCAGGCACGGCCGAGCTCGATCGAGTTCTCGAGGACCTCGTCGCCGAAGCCGGAGAGGTCGAATTCGCCGTCGGAGTAGAAGCCCTCGGCTTCGCGTGCGCTCTCGGCGACTTGCATGCGGTACGTGCCGACGACTTCGCCGCTGTCGCGGTCGAGCACCATCAGGTGCTGGCACTGCGCGTCGAAGCGATCCACGTCGCGGCCGGAGTGGTGCGAGTCCGCGAGTCCCTCGTTCAACTCGAGGTTGAAGACGCGGTAGCGCAGCGCTTGGACCGCCTCGAGGTCGGACTCGTCGCGCGCGAAGCGCAGGCGCAGGTTGCCGAACGTCGTGTCGACGACCGGGATCCTCTCTTGGTGCGGCAGCGGTCGGGAAGGTTGGAGCTGGAGCGGCAAGGTAGCGGTCATGATACGGAGTTCGCCTCGGATACCGGGAGAGGGCGCCCGCCTACGTGGGTCGGCGCGGGAACGGGACCGCCCTTGTCCGGCACGAGGCTCCCCCGAGTTCGTGAAGCCGCGGTGCAGAACGGACGAAGCCCGCGAGACGCTCCAACCCGCGCCGGAGAGGGCTACACTTCGAGGGTCATGAGCTCAGAACCGAAGAACCTCTCGCGTCGGCGCTTCCTGCACGCGACCGCCACCGGCCTGGCGGCCGCGGGCCTCCCGAACCGAGCCCCCGCCTTCCTGCAGGAGGGCAACCGCGAGCGCGACGTGATCCGCGTCGGCGTGATCGGCACGGGACGCCGCGGCCAGGACCACATGTGGGCCATGGGCTACTGGGATCCGAACGGCCCGGTGCGCGCGCGCAAGGCGCGGCAGCGTCCGCACGACCGCTTCGCCGAGGTCGAGATCGTCGCGGTCTGCGACACCTGGGACGAGAACCGGCGCATCGGTCTCGAGGCCGTGACCAAGCAGGGCGCGGCCTGCGCGGAGTACGTCGACTACCGCAAGATGCTCGCGGACGAGAACCTCGACGCCGTGGTGATCGCGACGCCCGACCACATGCACCAACCGGTCGCGATGGCGGCGCTCGACGCGGGCTGCGACGTCTACGTCGAGAAGTGCATGACGAACTCGATCCCGGAGGCGCTCGCGCTCGCGGCGAAGCTCGAGGGATCGGACCGCATCCTCCAGGCCGGCTTCCAGCACCACCAGGACCACATCTTCGGCCTCGCACGCAAGGCGATCGCGAACGGCGAGATCGGCAAGGTCCACATGGTGCAGACCTTCATGAACCGCGGCGGCGAGTCGGGCGCGTGGATCTTCCCCGAGGAGAAGCACGGCGGGCCGCCGCGCGAGTCGATCCACTGGGAAGCCTTCCTCGGCGGTGTCGCGCCTGAGGTCGAGTACGACCCGCGCCGCTACTTCGGCTGGCGCAAGTACTGGGACTACTCGACGGGCATCTCGGGCGACCTGTTCAGCCACAACCTGAACGCGGTGAACCACCTCACGGGCCTCGGCGTGCCGAAGTCGGTCGTTTCGTCGGGAGGCGTCTACTACTGGAAGGACGGACGCGAGACGCCGGACACCTACTCCTGCGTGATGGAGTTCCCGGACGACGACGTGTCGCTCACGTACCAGTGCATCCTGTCGAACTCGTACAACGGCCACGTGACGCGGATCATGGGCGAGGACGGCACGATCGAGGTCGACTGGCGCCTGCGCATCTACGCCGACCGCTTCAGCACGAAGTACGCGGAAGAGCTGCAGAAGGGCACGATCAAGCCCGACACGCCCTTCGTCGACGTGACCGACTCGGCCGGCGGGATGGTCGTCAACGCCGCGCCGTCGCAGCTGTGGCTCGGCGGCATGGGCGCGACGCTGACGACGCGGCCCGACGGCGAAGTGCGCGACACGACGCGCCTGCACCACGAGAACTTCTGGAGCTGCGTGCGCTCGCGGCAGCAACCCGACGCGAACGTGACGAAGGCGATGCCCGCGACGATCGGCGCGCACCTCGGGACGATCAGCTATCGCGAAGGGCGACGCGTCGGTTGGGACGCGGAGAAGCAGGCCGTCGTCTGAGCTCCGCGCGGCTCACTCGTCGCCGACGACGAGCGCCGTGACTCCGGCGCCGCCCGTGGGTGTCGCGCCGGCCGCCGCGATCGCCGTGGCCCACGCGTCGCAGTCGAGCGCGCTCCTCCCCCGCGTCACCACGCTGCGGCGAACCTGCGGTACGTCCGCGCCGCTGCGCGGGTCGACGAGGTGCATGCCGGTCAGGTCCGCCGGGTCGAGCGAGGCCGGCGTCGCGCTCGAGGTGGCGGCGGCCTCGTCGCGGAGCCACCAACTCTCCTCCGCCGCACCGGCCGGCAAGCGGTAGCACCACCCGCGGCCATCCGGGCCGGGTCCCCAGGCGACGATCGTCGACGAGCCGAGGTCGAGGCAGGCGTTCGTGACGCCCGCGGCGACGAGCTGCGCCTTCACGCGGTCCGCCGCCCAGCCCTTCGCGATCCCGGAGAGGTCGAGCCGCACGCCGGGGTGCAGGCGCTCGAGCCGCGGACCGTCCGGGGTCTCGACCAGCCGCACCCGATCGCAGCCGACCAGCTCCTCCGGGTCCGCCGCGAGCGGGATCGGTTCCCCGTAGTGCCCGCGCGCCGCGAGCAGGGCCCCCACCGTCGGGTCGAAGGCGCCGCCGCTCTCCCGGCAGAGGCGTTGGGCCGCGGCCACCAGCTCGGCCATCTCGGGCGACACCCGCCCACCCGCGGGGGGACCATCGTTCCACCGCGACAGTTCGCTCCCGCTGTCCCACGGGTTCGCGATGTCCTCGAGGCGGGAAAGCTCGGCCATGGCCGCGCGCTGGGCGGAGCTCAGCTGCCCCCAGTCCCCCTCGAGCACCTGCAGCTCGACTTCGACCCCCAACGCGCGGCCGGAGAAGAGCAGCACGGCGGCTTCCTCGCCGGGAGGCGCCTCCGACGCGGCTCGCCCCGGGTCCCCCCCCGGCGGCGGCGGGCCCGATGCTTCGGAGGCCAGCCGGGCCTCGGAGCCCCCGCAGGAGGCGGCGAGCAGGAGCAGGGTCACGGCGCGGCACATGCCCCCGATCCTAACCCAGTCAGCCCGGCAGTCGGCCTCGCCGGCCCCACCTCCACGTCCCGACACTCCTGGCCCCGACGTATCTTTAACGGGGTGGTAGGATTGCGTGGGTCGGTGCCTCGCCGCAGCTCCTTCCCTCCACAGACATGATTCGCTCACTGCGCTCCCTCGGTGTGCTCACGGCCGTGTGGGCCGTCGCCGCCACCGGCTTGGCCGCCGGTCCGCAGAACGACTGGTCGAACCGCGACTTCGATGCGACCCGCGTCGCCGTGCGCGCTCCGCACGCGCCGTCGGTCGACGCGGAAGCCCTGCCCATCCCGGGCTGGTGGTTCGTTCCGAACCGCGGTGCCCAGACGGAGGCCGGCGCGGTCGACGCCGCCCTTGCCGAACTCGAACGCGGTGCAGGCTTCGCGACGCCCGTCCTGCTCGGCGAGCGGGGCGGTCCGGTGTTGCCGACGCCCGAACTGCTCGTCGGCCTCGCGCCGAACCTGCGCGGCGACGTCGCGCTCGAGTGGCTCGCCGAGCGCACCGCCGGTCGCGTCGAGGCGCGCTACCCGGAGGCGAACGTCTACCGCGTCGAGCTCGAGCTGCGCTCGGGGACCGAGGTGCTCGCGCTCTGCGACGACCTCGCACGCGCGCGCGAAGTGCGCTTCGCGGAACCCGACCTGATCACGAGCGGCGGCGGCAGCTCGGTCCCGAACGACCCCGAGTTCGTGAACCTCTGGGGCCTCGAGAACACCGGGCAGTTCAGCGGCGTCCCCGGAACGGACCTCGGCGCGCTGGACGCCTGGACGCTCTCGACCGGCTCCGCGCAAGTTCCGGTGGTCGTGATCGACGTCGGCGTCGACTCCACGCACGCGGACCTGAACGTGCTCCCGGGCAAGGACTTCACGAACGCACCCGCCGGGACCGGCGAACCGCTCAGCTCGTGCGACCTGCACGGCACGCTCGTCGCGGGGACGATCTGCGCTCGGAAGAGCAACGGGATCGGCGTCGTCGGCATCGCCCCCGACAGCCCCGTGATCTCGGCCCGCTGCTTCGTCGCGGTGACGCCGCTCTGCACCGGCGCCTGGTTCGCGCGCGTGAGCTGGACGGCGGACGCGCTGCAGTGGTCGAACTCGCGCGGCTACCGCATCACGAACAACTCGAACTTCTACAACAACCCTTCGCTGACGGTGGAGGCGCTCTACGCGTCGACGCGCTCCGCCGGCATGGTGCACGTCGCGTCCTCGGGCAACTCCGGAGCGCAAGGCCTGACCTGGCCGGCACGCGTGAACGGCGTGATCAGCGTCGGCTCGTACAACTCGGCGGGCGCGCGCTCGAACTTCAGCAACTTCGGGCCCCAGCTCGACCTGATGGCGCCCGGTGAGCTGATCCGCACCACGGACCTGCCCGGTGCTCCCGGGCTCGATCCCGGTGACTACAAGTACACGGTCGGAACCTCGGTCGCCTCGCCCTACGTGGCGGGCGTCGCTGCCCTGCTCCTGTCGCGCGAACCGGGACTCTCCTCGACCGAAGTCGAAGCGCGCCTGATCGCGGGAGCGATCGACATGGACGCACCGGGCCGCGACGACTTGACGGGCTACGGTCGCATCTACGCGCCGGCAGTGCTCGTGCCCTGCGAGTCGCCGACCACGCTTTGCGACGCCGCGCTCAATTCCGTGGGCCGCGCCGCGAAGCTGTCCGCGAACGGCGCCGCGAGCCTGAGCGGCGGAAGCCTGTCGCTGACGGTCACCGACGCGGTCCCCGGCGAGGTGGGCATCTTCTTCTACGGCCCCGAGATCACGCACCAGCCGTTCGGGAACGGCATGCTCTGCGTCGGCGCGGGGTCGCTCGGGCTCTTCCGCGTGGGTGGCCGCGTCCCGATCGACGCCCTCGGGCAAGTCCACGGCAGCTTCGACTTCGCGGACGCGCCGCTGTCGAGCGGGTCGGGCGAGTGGACGTTCGGCTCGAGCTGGACGGTGCAGTTCTACTACCGCGACCTCGCGGGCGGCGGCTCGGGCACCAACCTCTCGGAAGCGCTGCGCCTCACCGTCTGCCCCTAGGCGCTCCGCGCAGCGCTTTCTCGCGCGTCCGCGTTCGATCCGGCGCGCGCTGCTCGTATCGACCCACGAGGCCCGACCTGGCCAGGCGGGCCTCGTTCCGTCTTGGGCGTCGCGCGCCTCCGCACAGATGGGGCGAATCCCCGGTCAGCGCAACCGCGACAGGGCCGCTATACTGCTCGCCCTTCTGACTCTCGGATCCCCTCCCTGCAGGCCCCCAGCGATGCAAACCTTGACCAAAGCCACGCACGACGAGCTTTCGAAGAGCTTCCACCACTGGAAGAAGACCGGCGACCTGATCGACCAGTGCATCGACCTGATGCTGAACCTGCGCCAGTCCGGTCACCCCGGCGGCTCGCGGTCCAAGGTGCCGATGCTCGTCGCGCTGACGCTCGGCGCGATGCGCTGGGACATCCGTCACCCCGAGGCGCCCTTCGGCGACCGCTTCGTGCTCGTCGCGGGTCACTGCAACCCGGCGGTCTACGCGCTGCTCGCGGTCTACAACGAAGCGCTGCGCATCCGCTACGAGCAGACGGGCGACGAGCGCTACCTGGTGCCCAAGTTCGAGGAGCGCGCGCTGGTCTGGGAAGACCTGCTGACGCTGCGCCACAACGGCGGCCTCCCCGGTCACGCGGAGATGGAGGGCAAGACGCTCTTCTTCAAGTTCAACACCGGCCCGTCCGGCCACGGCGCGCCCGCCGCGCTCGGCGAGGCGATGGCGCTGAAGCACGCCGGCGCCGGTGACGTGAAGGTGTTCGCGGTGGAGGGCGAGGGCGGACACTCCGCCGGCGTCCACCACGAGGTCAAGAACTCGGCCTTCGGCCTGGGTCTCGACAACCTGATCTACCTGATCGACTGGAACGACCACGGCATCGACACCTTCGCGAACAGCGAAGTCGCGCACGGCGAGCCGAAGGACTGGTTCGACCCCTACGGCTGGCGCACGGCCGGCACGGAGAACGGCGAAGACTACGCCGAGCTGTCGAACGCGATGACCTCGATCATCCTCTCCGGCGACACGGAAGGGCGCCCGGGAATGGTCTGGGCGAAGACGCGCAAGGGCCGCGGCTACTACATGTACGACGCGCCGAGCCACGGCAAGTCGCACGGCCGCAACTCGGAGCTGTTCTGGAAGTGCCGAGCCGACTTCTCGGAGCTCTACGGCGCCGTCTTCGAAGGCGCCGGCGACACGAAGGACCCGGGCGAGGACGCCTGCCGCGTGCAGACGCGCGGCTGGCTGCAGGCCGTCATGCAGGTCCTGCGCGAAGACCAGGCGCTGGTCGAGTACCTCTCCGACCGCCTCGTCGAGCTCGGCGAGTCCGTGCCGCAGGTCGCGCCGGGCTACCACAAGGTCCAGCGCAAGAACCTCTCGAACGACGTCGACTGGCTGCGCGTCGACGAGCTGCCCGAGTCGCTCTTCCTGAAGCCCGGCGAGAAGGCCGCGAACAAGGAAGGCTTCTCGAAGTTCGGCGCTTGGATGAACATGCGCGCGAAGCAGGAGATGGGTCGCCCGCTCGTGCTTGCGTGCTCCGCCGACCTCGCGGACTCGACGTCGATCTCCGGCTTCGCCAAGGACTTCGACGGCTCCGCGGGCTTCGGCTGGTACGAGCGCAACAAGAACACGAACGGCGCGCTCTTGCCGCAACAGATCACCGAGTTCGCGAACGCCGGCCTCGTCGTCGGTGCCGCGACGGTGAACATGTCGCAGACGCCCGAGGAGACCTACGAGGGCTACTGGGCCGCGTGCTCGACCTACGGGTCGTTCAGCTACCTGAAGTACGGCGCGATGCGCCTCTTCAGCCAACTCGCGCAGGACTGCGAGCTGAAGGTCGGCAAGGTGATCTGGGTCGCCGGCCACTCCGGCCCCGAGACCGCCGAGGACAGCCGCACGCACTTCGGCATCTTCGCGCCCGCCGTCACGCAGCTGTTCCCCGAGGGCCAGATCATCAACCTGTTCCCGTGGGAGCACAACGAGGTCGCGCCGGCGCTCGCCGCCGCGCTCGCCTCCGGCGTACCGATCATCGCGCTGCACCTGACGCGCCCCGGCATCGCGACGCCCGACCGCCGGAAGCTCGGCATCCCGTCGCACCTCGAGGCCGCCAAGGGCGCGTACATCCTGCGCGACTTCGATCCCTCGCGCCCGAAGGAAGGCACGATCATCGTGCAGGGCACCAGCACGACGGACTCGATCTACGAGCTGCTGCCGAAGTTCGAGTCCGGCGAAGCTCCGAACGTGAAGATCATCCAGGCCGTTTCCTGGGAGCTCTTCCAGCTGCAAGGCCGCGAGTACCAGGACAAGGTCCTGCCGCGCGCCGACTGGCTCGACTCGACGGTCGTCACGAACGCGGCGCGCCGCACGATGCACGACTGGTTGCCGCACAAGATCGCCGAACACTACGCGATGAGTTCCGACTGGGACA
>JACKHV010000013.1 GCA_020638835.1 Planctomycetota bacterium
CCGTACTTCTCTCGCGCGCGGCGGACTTCCTCTTGGAACACGAAGCCCGCGCGGTACGCGGAGTCGGGCCAGTAGTGCGCGCCGTGGATCGGCGGCTCGGCGTCCATGCAGCGGCGGTACATGCGGCGCGCGAGGGCTCGGTCGCCTTCGTCTTCCGAAGCAGCGAGCAGCTCGGCGACGCTGAAGAAGTCCGGGATCAGCTCGGTCTGCGCCTGCAGCACGAGCGGTCCGTTCGCGGCCTCGAACTCGTCGAGGTAGTCGACGAAGGCGCGTGAGGTCTCGAGCGGCGTGTCCGCCTCGCGCGCGAGCGTCGCCAGCGACCGCAGGCTCTGCATGGCGGTCTGCGCGCGGGCGAAGGGGCCGAGCACCTGCGTCCAGCTGTCGTCGAAGCGTCGCACGCCCGACGACCGGTACGCCCACGCCGCGAGGTGCGACGTCGCGACGGGATCCGCGAGCTCGAAGCGCTGGGCGTCGCCGTCCAGCCAGACCGCGGAGAAGTGCGCGGCGCCGTCCGTGTCGACGCGGCAGATCTCGACCGGCAACGGGCCGTGGTCGTCGAAGTCGACGCGCGTCAGCTCGACCGCGCGAGAGTCGTCCGCGACGAAGCGCGCCTCGACGCGCGGACAGCGCCCTGCGCACGCCGCGTCGAGGAAGCGCGCGACACCGGCCTGGTACTCGCCGTCGTGCTCGAGCAGTCCGTCCGGCGCGTGCCCGGTGCGCGGTTGCACCCAGCTCGCCGTGGGACCGCCGGCAGCTTCCGCGGCCTGCAGGTGCTGGACCAGCGCCGGATCCCACGCGCCGCAGAGGAAGAGCGCGGGGAACTCGAGCGCGCTCGCGTTCTCCGTCGCCTCGAGGCGACCGGGCAGCACGAAGAGCTCGAGCCAGAAGGTCAAGAAGCCGCCGGTCGCGCGCTTCAAGTGCGCGTGCGGGCTGGAGGCGTCCTCGACGACGATCCCCGCCAGCTCGGGATGCACCGCCGCGGAGCGCAGCGCGACGATCGCGCCCAGCGAAGTGCCGTAGAGGAAGACGCGCCGCGGATCGACGTCGCCGCGCGCGAAGACGTGCTCGAGCACGCGCTCCGTGTCGCTGAACAACGCGTCGACGCTCAGCTCGCCGCGGCTCTTGCCGTAGCCGCGGTAGTCGAAGAGCACGACGTGGTAGCCCGCGTCGTGCAGGAAGCGGTAGTAGGGATGGTAGAAGCTGATGTTCGCGCCGTTGCCGTGGCAAAGCACGACGGTGCGGCCGTCGCTCGCGGGGCTCGGCACGAACCAACCGTGCACGGACGTGTGCTTGCCGGTCTCGAGCTCGAAGTCCTCGAAGGCGAGGCCGAGCTCGTCGGGCTCGACGAGCCACTCGCTGCGCGGCACGAGGAGGCGCGAGCTGATCGAACAGGCCGGCGTCAGCGCGAGCAGGCCGACCAGGAGCGCGTTGCGGAGTTCAGCGAGCACAGGTGCGGAAGCCCGTCGGCACGTCGCGGCGCCAGGGCTGGAAGAAGTTGCGGTGCGTGTTGCGCGCGAGGAACGAGCTGGTCGACCACGCGCCGCCGCGCAACACCTTGCGCGTGCCGAACCACGGCTCCGAGTACTCCACGTACTGCGCCGGCGCGAATCCGGCGTACGGCAGGAAGTCGGACGCCGTCCACTCCCAGACGTTGCCGATCAGCTGTCGCAGCCCGAGCGCGCTGTCGCCGGCCGCGCACGACTGCACGCTGCACGGTCCGCCGCCGCGCGCGTCGAGCACCGCGCGCGAAGCGTCCGGCGCCGCCTCGCCCCACGGGTAGCGCCGTCGCGCGCCCGACGCGTCGTACGCCGCGGCGACTTCCCACTCGAACTCCGTCGGCAAGCGCCGGTCCGCCCACGCGCAGTAGGCTTCGGCCTCGTACCACGAGACGCCCATCACCGCGTGGTCGGGCTCGAGCGGGACCCAGCGGTCGAACGCGCGCCGTTGCCAGGCGCCGCCTTCGCGCCGCCAGTCGCGCGGATGCTCGGCGGACTCGTGGTCGCGTCGCGCGAGCGCTTCCGCGTTCCACCAGCGCGCGTCGCGATAGCCTCCGTCGTCGACGAAGGCCGCGAATTCGACCTGGCTGACGAGTCGGCGCGCGATCCGGAAGGCGTCGAGCTCGACGTCGTGCGCCTGGCGCTCGTTGTCGAAGCTGAAGGCCTCGTCGCGCTCCGCGCCGACGCGATAGACGCCCGCCGGGACCTCGGCGTCGCCTTCCGCGAGCGCGGCGTCGGCTCCGCCGCACGGACCGGGCGGCAACCAGGCGGGCATCGCATACCCGAGCGTCTGGCGCATGTAGAGGAAGGCCTCGGCGTGCATCTCCTCGTGGAAGAGGCACAGCTGCCAGAGGCTCGCGTCCTCGTCCGACAGCTCACCGCGCTCGAGCCGCGCGTGCAGCACGGCCTGCAACCGCTCGAGGTACGCGAGGACGTCGCTGCGCTTCGGCAGCGGCAGGTCCCAGCGACGGTCGTGGATCACCTCCATCGAGTCGAACAGCTCGTCCGCGTCGGCGCGCAGACTCGGCTCGCCGTTCGCGCGCAGCAGGAAGCGCTCGTGGAACCAGCCGACGTGCCCGAGCTCCCACAGGAAGGGGTTCGTGATCGTCAGCTTCTCGCAGTCGAGGTCGTCGTCGCACAGGTCGGCGACCAGACCGAGCGTGCGTCGTCGCAGCTCCGTGCTCCAGCGTGCGAGGTCCGCACTCGTGCGCGGGATCGGGCAAGGCATGGCCACAAGGTACACCGGATCGCCGCGCGGCGTCCGCCCCTGCATCCCGGGCGCCGCTGCGTTACGCTGTCCGCGCCATGGACCCGATCCGCATCCAACGCGCGCTGACCAAGTCGCTCAGCGGGCTCGAGTTCGCCCCGCCGGTGACGCACGTCTACAACCCGCTGGTCCACGCGCGCCGCTCCGCCGAGGAGTACCTGCGCCGCTACGCGAAGCCCGGCGTCGAGGCCGTCTGGCTCGGCATGAACCCGGGTCCCTTCGGCATGGCGCAGACCGGCGTGCCCTTCGGCGAGGTCGCGCTGGTGCGCGACTGGATCGGCATCGACGAGAAGGTCGACAAGCCCGCCGACGAGCATCCCAAGCGTCCGATCCAGGGCTTCGATTGCCCGCGCTCCGAAGTCAGCGGCCGCCGCGTCTGGAGCTGGGCCAAGGCGCGCTTCGGCGACCCCGACGCCTTCTTCGCGCGCTTCTTCGTCTGGAACTACTGCCCGCTCGTCTTCATGGAGGAGTCGGGCAAGAACCGCACGCCGGACAAGCTGCCCGCGGAGGAACGCGAGCCGCTCTACGCTGCCTGTGACCTCGCGCTGCACCGCATGATCGAGCACTTGCGGCCGCGCATGGTGATCGGCGTCGGCAAGTTCGCCGAGAAGCGCGCGCGCGAGGCGCTCGCCGACCTCGACCTCGAGTTCGGTTCCGTGCTGCACCCGAGCCCGGCGAGTCCGCTCGCGAACAAGGGCTGGGAACCGCAGGTCGAGAAGCAGCTCGCGGAGCTGGGCGTCAGCTTCTGAGCCCGGCGAGCTCGTCCTCGAGCAAGCGCGTCACCGCCACGGCGTCCGCCGCCGTCGGCAAGCCCGTTCGGTCGCCCGAGCGCACTGCGCGCAGGAAGGCGCGCACTTCGCCGCGGTAGCCGTCGCCGGGCGGCAGGTCGCGGCTGACGCAGACGCCGTCCTTCACGCGTTGCAGCGGCGGGTCGCGCTGCAGGTCGTAGTCGAGCGTCGCGCGCTCGAAGACGGCGGTGTAGCCCATGCGGAACGGGAAGCCCGTGCCGTGGTCCCAGCCGCCCTCGGCGACGACGAGCGGTCCGTCCGCGCCGTAGTCGTAGCGCGTGACGACGTGGTCGCGCGTGCCTGCGCTGTGCACGCGCTGCGGAGCGCCGAGCGCCGCGAGCACGAGGTCGGCGTCGTGCACGTGCAAGTCGAAGACCGCTCCGCCCGCCGCGGACTCGTCGGCGTAGAAGCCGGCGCCCCAGTCGGGTCGCACCCCGAGGCGGCGCAGCACGAGGCTCGAGAGCTTGCCGTGCCGTTCGTCGTGAACGGCTTCGAGCAGCGTGTCCCAGCCCGGCCAGAAGCGCATGCACATCGCGGGCATGCAGATCCGGTCGGAGGCGGCAGCGGCAGCGGCGTCGGCGAGGCGTTGCGCCGAGCTCGAGCTGAGCGCGATCGGTTTCTCGACGAGCACGTGCTTGCCGGCCTCGAGTGCCGCGATCGCGAGCGGCACGTGCGTCGGCGTGTGCGTGCAGATGCTGACGAGCTGAACGTCGCCGTCGGCGAAGAGTTCCTCGGGCGTCGCGTAGCCCGCGACCTCGGCCGGATCGAACAAGCCGCCCTCGGTCGCGAGGTTGCCGTGGTCGCCCAGCTCACCGCGCCGACGCGCGGGATCGCGGTCGCAGACGGCGACGATCCGGTTCGGCTCGCCGGTCTCGCGCGTCGCGGCGTAGGCCCCGAGGTGCGTGCGCCCCATGAAGCCGAGCCCGACGACACCGACGCGCAAGGGCTCCGCGGTCAAGACCCGTTGCCCCCGAGCTTCTCCACCAGCTTCGCGGCGCGCAGGATGTCGGCGACGCGCTCGTCGCCCGCCTCGCGCTCGATCATGCGGTCGACGGGACCGACGTTCTCGTTCAAGACCTCGAAGAAGCGCGCCCAGTCGACGGCGCCCTTCCCGACGGGAACTTCGGTGCCCCACTCGTCGGGCTTCTCGCTGGGCAGCGCGTCCTTCACGTGCACTTGCATGACGTGCGGCGCGAGTTGTTCGAGCGCTTCGTGCGGATCGCCCATCCCGTAGAGGATCATGTTCGCGGGGTCGAAGTTGACGCCGACGTTGGGACGGTCGATCTCCTGCAGCACGCGCAGCAGCGTCTCCGCTTCCTCCTGACCCGTCTCCAGCGCGACGCGCACGTCCTGCGCGGCGAAGGCGTCGGCGATCGTTCGGATGCGTTCGACCATCAAGCGCCGCACGAGTTCCTGTCCGCTGTGCGGAAGGAAACCGGCGTGGAAGCTGACAAGCTTCAAGCCCAGTTCCTTCGCGAGCTTCGCGCTGTCGACGGCCGCGCGCGCGTTCTCTTCCCAGTGTTCGTCGGGGCGCACGCCTCCCGTCTCGCGGATCGACGCGAGGCTGGTGTAGTCCTCGCCACGCATCGAGATCATCCCCGACGCGATGCCGATGCCCGACTTGTTCAAGCTGCGGGCCGTCTTGTCGAGGCTCCAGTCGCCGCTGCGCAGCGGATCGAGCGCCAGCTGGACCCAACGCAGCCCGCACGACCGCACGTTCTCCGCCAACTCGCGGGGACCTTGCGGGCGCAGCGACCAAGAACAGACTCCGAGGCGAACGCTCATCCCCCAGAGCCTAATCGCCGCATCGAGCCCGCGCGAGCGCTGTTAGACTCACGGTCCCCTCGCTCCCCACCGGAATCCCATGACATCCCAACTCTCCCGCCGCGAGCTGGCACTCGCCGCGGCATGTGCGCCGCTCCTCGCGGGTTGCCGTTCGATGGCCCAGGACTCGGACTCGTCGCCGCTCTTCCGCATCTCGCTGGCGCAGTGGTCGCTGCACCGCACCATCCGCGCGGGAGAGCTGACGGCGCTCGACTTCCCGCAGCACGCGCGCGACGTCTACGGCATCGAGGCGGTCGAGTACGTGAACCAGTTCTTCGCCGACCGCGCCGAGGATCCGGCCTGGATCAACGCGCTGCGTCAGCGCGCGGAGGACGCCGGCGTGCGCAGCGTGCTGATCATGGTCGACGGTGAGGGTTCGCTGGCCGCGTCCGACTCCGCCGAACGCGCGCGAGCGATCCGCAACCACGTCAAGTGGCTCGGTGCCGCCGCCAACCTCGGCTGCCACGCGATGCGCGTCAACGCCGCGGGCGACGGAGACCCCGCCGAGATGCAGCGTCGCGCGGCCGACTCGCTCGTGCAGCTCGCCGACCACGCCGTGGGGTACCAGCTCAACGTGATCGTCGAGAACCACGGCGGGCTGTCGTCGAACGGCGCGTGGCTCTCCGGCGTGATGCGCATCGCGGACCACCCGCGCGTCGGCACGCTGCCGGACTTCGGCAACTTCCGGATCCAGGGCGACGAGTGGTACGACCGCTACCTCGGCTCGCAGGAGATGATGCCCTTCGCGAAGGCCGTCAGCGCCAAGTCGCACGACTTCGACGCGGACGGGAACGAGGTCCACACCGACTACCGTCGGATGATGCGCATCGTGCTCGACGCGGGCTACCGCGGCTTCGTCGGTGTCGAGTACGAGGGCGACAGCCTGTCGGAGCACGACGGCATCGTAGCGACCCAGCGACTGTTGGAACGCGTCCGCGAAGAACTCGCGCCGGAGTTCGCGTGATGCTCGCCCTTCCCCTGCTCGTCGGCGCGCTCTTCCCGCAGGACACGGCGCCCTACGAACCCTACGTCGCGCCGGCCTCGGACGAAGCCGAGACGACGCTCGCCGCCTGCAAGGTGCCCGCGGGCTTCGAGATCACGCTGTGGGCCGCCGAACCCCTGCTCGCGAACCCGGTCGCCTTCCACTTCGACCGCTTCGGGACGGCCTGGATCGCGGAGACCTTCCGCCTGCACGCCGGCGTCACCGACATGCGCGAGCACATGAACTGGCTGCACGACGAGCTGTCGAACACGACGGTCGCCGAGCGCGTCGAGATGTACCGGAAGTTCGCCGGCGAGGACTTCCACGCGCAGTACGAGACGGCGCGCGACCGCGTGAAGCGCGTCGTCGACACGGACGGCGACGGCGTCGCGGACGCGGCGAACGTCTACGCGGACCGCTTCGACACGGCAGCAGCCGGGATCGGCGCGGGCGTCCTCGCCACGGACGACGGCGTCTACTACACCTGCATGCCGGACCTCTGGCTGCTCGCTGATCGGAACGGCGACGGCGTCGCGGACTCCGAGCTCCAGCTCTCCACGGGCTACGGCGTGCACGTCGCGCTGCTCGGGCACGACCTGCACGGCCTGGTGATCGGACCGGATCGTCGCCTCTACTTCTCGTGCGGCGACCGCGGCTTCAACGTGCTGACGCAGGAAGGCACGCGCCTCTACTCGCCACACACCGGCGCGGTGCTGCGCTGCGAGCTCGACGGCTCGAACCTCGAGGTCTTCCACAGCGGACTGCGCAACCCGCAAGAGCTGGCCTTCGACGACTACGGCAACCTCTTCACCGGCGACAACAACTCGGACGGCGGGGACCAGGCGCGCTTCGTGCAGATCGTCGACGGCGCCGACACCGGCTGGCGCTTCCACTACCAGTACGTCACGGAACCCGAGCTGCGCGGTCCGTGGAACATGGAGGGTCAGTGGAAGCCGTGGCACGCGGAACAGAGCGCCTTCCTCCTCCCGCCGATCGCGAACGTCACGAGCGGACCTTCCGGTCTGACGTACTACCCGGGCACGGGTCTCTCGCAGCGCTACCGCGGTCACTTCTTCCTGTGCGACTTCCGCGGGGCGGCGAGCTACAGCAACGTCATCGACTTCCCGCTCGTTCCGAAGGGCGCGGGCTTCGCGCTCGGCAAGGTCGAGACCTTCGTCGACAAGGTCCTCGCCACCGACGTCGACTTCGGGCCGGACTCGTGCCTGTACGTGCTCGACTGGGTCTACGGCTGGGGCATGACCGGCAAGGGCCGCATCTACCGCGTGCCGCCGGCCGACGAGGGCGAGCGCGAGCGGGCGCGCGCGGTGCAGGTGCTGCTCGCGGGCGACTGGTCGGCGCGCGGCGCGGACGAGCTGCGCGCGCTGCTCGCCCACGACGACATGCGCGTGCGCCAGGCCGCACAGTTCGCGCTCGTCGACCGCGGCGATGAAGGCCGCGAACGCTTGATGGACGCCGCCCTGAACGGCGAGACGCAGCTCGCGCGCTTGCACGGCCTGTGGGGCCTAGGCGTCCTCGCGCGGAAGGACCAGACGCTGGTCCGCGACCTGATGCTCTTCCTCGTCGACCCCGATCCCGAGCTGCGCGCGCAAGCGGCGAAGTCGGTCGGCGACGAGTTCGCGATGCCCGCGGCGGCCGAGGCGCTCGGCGTGGACTTCGGCCCGCAGCTGCTCGAGACGCTGCGCAAGTCCATCGCGGACGAGTCGCCGCGCATCGCGCTCTACGCCGCGCTCGCGTCGGCGCGGGTCGCACGAGAGCTCGACGTCCGGTCCGACTCTGTCGCGCGCGCCGCCGCCGCCCTCCTCGCCCGCGCGGGCACCGCTGACCCGGTGCTGCGCCACGCCGGCGTGATGGCGCTGACCGCGAACACCTCCTCCGCCGAACCCGACGTGCTGAACGGCACGGACGACGGCGCGCTGTTCCGCGAGCTGGCCGCGTCCGACGACGCGCACGTGCGCATGGGCGCGTGCCTCGCCGCGCGGCGCCACGACTCGCCGGTCGCGCTGTCGCGCTTCCTCGACGACCCGGACGTCCGGATCCGCCGCGAAGCAGCCCGCGCGCTGCACGAGTTCGACAACCACTCCCGCAACCACTCGGCGCTGCTCGCGTCGCAGCTCGCACGCGCGGACCGCAACGATCCCACCTTCCTGCGCTTCGCGCTCGTCGCCAACTGGCGCATGGGCACGGAGGATGCCGCGCGGCGCGTCATGGAGTTCTGCGCCGACGACGCGCGCCCGCTCGGCCTGCGAGGCGAGGGCATGCGCATGCTTGCCGAGTGGGAGACGCCCAGCGCCGTCGACCCGATCCACGGCGCGTGGTTCCCGCTCGTGCCGCGCGACGCCGAGGTGACGCGCGAGCTCGCGCTCGAGTTCGCCGCGCGCATGGACTCGGCGCCCGACGCCGTGCTGCAGCCGTGGCTCGGGATCGTCGCGGCGATGCGTCTCCGCGAGCTCGAGTCGCGCGTCGCAGCGATCTGCTCCGACACGGGCCGCGAGAGCGCCACGCGCGTCGCCGCGCTGCGCACGCTAGAAGCGCTGTTCTCCGAGAAGTACCTCGAGTTCGTCGCCGCCGGCGTCGAGGGCGACGACGAGGAGTTCCGCGCGGCCTGCCTGGAAGCGCTGCCGAACCTGCCGCGCAGCCAAGCGCTGCCGATCTACGAGCGCGTCCTCGCGTCGGGCTCCGTCTCCGACCGCCGCGCCGTGTACCACGCGCTCGCGTCCTTCGAGGTGGACCGCGCCGCCGAGTTGCTCGACGCCGAGCTCGCCGCGTGGCGCGACGGCTCGCTGCCCGCGGCGCTGCAGCTCGACCTCTACCGCGCGCTGCAGAAGCGCGCGCCGGAAGGCGGCGTCGAAGCACTCGTCGCCGAGCTCTGGCCGGAACGCGCGGCGTGGGGCCTCGCGCTCGAGGGCGGCAACGCCGACCGCGGACGCAAGCTCTTCGAGAGCAAGGTCGAGCTGTCCTGCCTGCGCTGCCACCCGCACCAGGCTGGCGAAGTGCCGAGCATCGGACCGAGCCTCGACGGCGTCGGCGAACGACTCACCCGCACCGAGATCCTCGACTCGATCCTGACGCCCAACCTCACGATCGCCGAGGGCTTCGACGCGCAGACGCTGCGCATGGACGACGACGCCGTGCTCGTCGGTCGCGTGCTCGTGGAGAACGAGGCCGAGCTCGACCTGCTCGACGACCAGGGCGAGGTCTGGATCGTCGAGAAGGCGCGCATCGCCGAGCGCGTGCCCGCGCTGTCCGCCATGCCGACGAACCTGCCCGACTTCCTGACCCCTGAAGAGATGCGCGACTTGCTCGAGTATCTCGCGCGACGCTAGAGGCCGCCGCCATGACGCCGATCAACCGACGCGACCTGTTGAGCGGAGCCGGCTTGCTCGCCGGCGCCGCCGTGTCCTCCTCGGCGCTCGCGCGCGCCGGCGCCGCGCAGGGTGACGAGCCCGAGCTCCCCGGGCGCACGTCGCACACCAAGTTCGCCGTCAACATCGAGGCCTGGTTCGGCAAGCTCGCGCTCCCCGACCGCGTGCGCGGGGCGGCGGCGCTCGGCTTCCCGGCGATCGAGTTCTGGCCGTGGCACGGCAAGGACCTCGACGCGCTCGAGGCGGCGCTGCACGAGACGGACACCGCCGTCGCGCAGTTCACGGCCTGGGGCTTCTCGCCCGGCCTGAACGATCCGGCGAACCACAACGCCTTCGTGAAGGAGATCGCGGCCTCGTGCGCGGTCGCGAAGCGCTTCGCGTGCGAGAAGATGTGCGTCGTCGCCGGCAACGACATCACGGGCGTCTCGAACGCCGAGATGCTCGACGCGGTCACGCGCGGCCTGAAGCTCGCCAAGCCGGTCGTCGAGGACGCGGGCGTGATGCTGATCCTCGAGCCGATGAACGGACGCGTCGACCACCCGGGGCACTGCCTGTACGGATCGCCTGACGCGGTGCGCATCTGTCGCGAGGTCGACTCGCCGATGGTCAAGATCAACTGGGACCTCTACCACATGCAGATCTCCGAGGGCGACCTCTGCGGACACCTGCGCGAAGGCTTCGACCAGGTCGGCTACCTGCAGGTCGCGGACCACCCCGGTCGACGCGAGCCGGGCACCGGCGAGATCCACTACAACCGCGTGCTGCGCGAGGCGCACGAGCTGGGCTATCGCGGTTACGTCGGGCTCGAGTGCTGGCCGAGCGAGGACGAGCGCACGGCCGCCCTGCGCGTCCACGCAGCCGATCAGTGGTAGCGCGCGGGGATCGAACCCGCGCGGCGGATCGGCAGCTGCACGGCGAGCTCGAAGTGCTCGTAGCCGTGCGCGAACGGCATGCCGTCCCACGCCTCGAACGACGGTTGGTCGTCGGGCTCGTAGCCGCTGCGCGGTAACCACGTGCAGTAGAGCCAGTCGATCGCACGCATCTCGAGGTCGATCGGACCGCGGATCACGACTTCGGCGACGAGCAGCTCGGGGAACTCGTAGCGGCCGACTTCGCCCTCGGGTTGCACGTCGTCGACCACGACGGCGGCGTCGTAGCGGCAGTCTTCGAGCGCGACGATCTCGGGATCCTCCCACATGTAGCCGAGCCACTGCCCGTCGGCGCAGCCGCGCTCGCGCGCCCAGTCGACGAGGCGCTCGACGGCTTCGGTGACGCCGCCGCGGTACGGATCGTTGACGCGGATGTACGCGACGGTGCGCGCGGGGAGCTTGCGGATCGTCGCTTCGAAGCCGTCGGGGTTCTCGCCGACGGGGAGCTTGTCGAGCAGGCCGCGGAGCTGCTCGCCCGCGACCGTCTCCTGCATCTGCGCGCGCTTCGACTTGCGCCACTCGCCGAGGTCGAACGCGCTCGGCGGCACGCCGTACCGCGCCTTGAAGCTGCGTGAGAAGTCGGACGACGACGAGAAGCCGCAGTCGAGCGCGATCTCGGTCAGCGACCGCTCCGGCGCGTGGGACATCGCGCGGAGCGCGCGCTCGAGCCGCTGCCGCTTGACGAAGTCGTTCAAGGTCTCGCCGACGAGCGACTTGAAGACGCGGTGGAAGTGGCACGGCGAGAATCCCGCCGCCTGGGCCACGTCCTCGAGGCGCAACGAGGAGTTCAGGTGCGTGAGCACGTGATCCATCGCGCGGTTCACGCGCTCCAGGTATCGCTCCGAGGCCGGCGAGCCGTTTTCCGGTGCACTTCGCAAGATCTGGCAAGCGCCCTCGGCGCCGGCCTGCCATCCTACCAAGCCGATCGAGGGCCGAGCGCGGACGCTCGCGCCGACGAGTCACCGAACCGAACCCCAGCCATGAACCTCATCACCGCTGCAAGTCTGCTCACCTGCCTCGCCGTCCTCACGACCTCGCACCTGCAAGACACCCCGGAACCCGAGGCCGAAGCGAAGGCCGCGAACATGGAACTCGGCAACTTCTCCGTCAGCCTCGCCGTCAAGGATCTGAAGGCCTCGCGCGCCTTCTACGAGAAGCTCGGCTTCAAGACCTACCACGACCAGAGCGAGTTCAACTACGTGATCATGCAGAACGAGACCGCGACCATCGGTCTGTTCCAGGGCATGTTCGAGGGCAACATCCTCACCTTCAACCCCGGCTGGGACCGCGACGCGAAGGAGCTGAAGGAGTTCACCGACGTGCGCGAACTGCAGAAGCAGCTCGAGGCGTCGGGCATCGAGTTCGCCACCAAGGCCGACGCGGCGACGACCGGTCCGGCGAGCTTCGTGGTCGTCGACCCCGACGGGAACACGATCCTCGTCGACCAACACGTCAAGGCACCGAAGCGCTGAGTCGACACGCGCGGGCTCGTCGCCGACCGCTCGGCGAGCCCGCGCGCTCCGCCCGAGCGTAGGTCACTCGAGCGAGACCGACGCGCCCTGCTCCGGGACCCGCGCCGTGAACCGCTGCGGCGTCTCGCCGTAGCGCCGGACCTCGAGCGTGTAGTCGCCCGGGATCACGCCGATGCGCCGCGTCCGGCCCATCAGCTCGACGTGCATGACGCAGCGACCCTCCGCGTCGAGCACGACACACACGGGGAAGGGTTCTTCGTCTTGGTACTCGTACTCGAGTTCGAGCCACGCCGTCGGCTCGAGCCGGATCGAGATGCCGTCGCGCGAGCCGCTGCGGAGGTCGAGCGCGAGCGGCTTCGAGTGCATGCGGGCGACCACCTCGCGCGTCGGAGCGCGCTCGATGCACGACGCGACGAGCACGTACTCGCCGGGCTCCAGGCCCTCGACGACGAACGGCTGACCCAGCCGAGCCTCGCGACGAACCACCTCGGCCGTTTCGCCGCCGCCGACGGGGAACAGCTCGAGCGTCACCGTCTCCGCATCGAGCTCGGACGGGCGCTCGACGACGCCCGAGATCCGGACCGGCGCCTGCAACGCGAGCGTGCCCAGGTCGAGCACGCCGGGAAGCTCGAAGGACAGCTCACGCCGCAACGTCGCGTGCCCGGGCGAGATCACGAGCAGCTCGTCCTCGCGCGGCCCCAGGCACGGGATCTCGAACCAACCTTCCTCGACGTCCTGTTCCCACGCGTTCGCGCCGTCGCGCATGACGAAGAGCTTGGCGGCGAGCGGTTGGAGCGTCTCGGCGTCGACGATCGTGCCGCGCAAGGTCCGACAGTTCGCGCGCAAGTCTTCCATCGGCACCACGAAGGTCACGCGCTCGACGCGCGGGTCGGCGATGCGTTCGCACGCGACGATGCGGTCCTGCACGACGAGCGAGATCCAGCGCGGCAACTCGCCTTCCAGGAAGACCGTGCCGATGGCGCCGGGCACGAGGGCTTCGCCGCGCGGCGCCTCGTTCCGCCACAACCGTCCGCACTCCTGGTGGACGAGCGCGACGTAGAGCTCGCCGACGGAGCGCGTCGCGTCCGCGCGAGGGTCGAAGTCGCTGACGAAGACGTCGTACCAGAGGCGCTGCGCGCCGAGTTGCCCGCGCGCGTGTTCGATGGCGAGCGGCTCGCCGTCGTCGCCGAGGACGACGACCATCACGCCTTGTTGCTGCTGCATGACGAAGTCGTACTGCAGCTCGTCCGCGGACGTGTTCGTATCGACCTCGACCAACTGGTCCGCGTGCTGCACCACGCCGGCCTCGAGCCGCAGCCCCGGCACGAGCGCCGCGCGGATCCCGTAGCGACCTTCGCCGTCGGTGTAGGTGCGCCGCACGCGCCCGTTCGCGTAGAGCCGCATCTCCGCCTCCACGCACGGCACGCCGTCCGCGTAGGTCACCTGGCCGAAGAGGCGGATGCTGCGCCCGGACTCGGCCGGGTCGTCCTTCGCGCTGACCTCGCTGCGTCCGGCCGCGTTCTCCACGGCGTCACCGTCGACGACGCGCGGCCGCGCGAGTTCGCCGACGTCGACGTGCTCTTCCTCGGGCTCGAGCGACGGAGCCATCGTCGCCGAGGGCGCCGCGTCGAACCAAGCCCGCGCGCCGAACCACAACGCGATCAGCGCGAGCGTTCCGGCGCCGAGGAGGACGATGCGTCGTGCGAGCATGGCGTCATCCTAGCCGTCCCACGCCACGGCGGGTGCATCACCGACGCGTAACGCGCGGCCCTACTCGATGCGGCCGAACGGCCGCCACACGCCGGGGCTGCCGCCCTCGACGCAGATCCAGCCGGCGTAGCCGCCGAGCGTCGGCTGCGAGTTGTGCACCTGGTCGCCGCGCTGGAAGTCGCCGGACTGCGGCGGAGCGCTCGCCGAGAGCACGCGCGCCTCGAGCTCGTGTTCACCCAAGCCGTCCGACTCGTCCGCGACCAGCTCGAGCGCCGTGCCCGCGCCGTACTGCGGCAGGTTCTTGATCCAGTTCCCGGCGGCACGCACGCGCTGCGCGTTGCTCGACAGGCGAATGCCCGCTTCGCCGTAGAGGTTCGAGACGTTCGAGTTCAGCACCAGGTTGTCCTCGACGCGCACGTCCTGCGCGGCGCCGACCAGGATGCCCGAGAGCGAGCTGCCGGTGATGCTGTTGCCGACGATCGACGCGCCGGCGTGTCGTTCGACGTAGATGCCGTAGCGGCCGCAAGAGCGGATCGAGTTCGCGGAGACCAGCGTCTGCGTCGCGCGGTCCGCGTTCGAGTTGGCGAGGAAGATGCCGCTCGAGACGCTCGCGTTCGCGTGGTTGTAGACGTTCTCGATGCGGTTCCCCGTCACGGTCGTGCCCAGCGGCTTCGCACCACCCGAGCCCGCGTTGACGAAGATGCCCATGCCGGTCCCGTCGCTGATCACGTTGCCGTCGCACAGCACGTTGCGGTTCGACGAGAGCTGGATGCCCGCTCCGACGACCGCGTTGCCCGGCGCGCGGTGACCGCCGAAGTAGGTCACGACGTTGTTCGAGACGACGCCGTTCTTGCAGTCGGAGAGGTAGATGCCGGCCTTCGACGCGCCGAACACGCGGCAGTTCACGACGCGCACGTCGCGCGCGTTCGCGACGGCGATGCCGTCGGCGTCGGAACCGCGCACCGTCACGCCGTCGATCGTGATGTTCGTCCCGAAGTGCACCTGCAGCAAGCCGTGCGCCAGCGCGTCGCCGTGCTGTCCGTTGCCGTCGAGCGTGAAGCCGACGTAGCGCAGGTGGCTCACCTCCGTCGCGCGCAGGATCTGCGTCGCGCCCGCCGTCTCGCGCAACACCGACGAAGGCGATCCGACGATCGACATCGGCTGCGTGACGAGCAGGCACCAGTTCGTGCCGGGGCGCTCGCTGACCTTGATCGGGAAGTCGGGGAGCACCAGCGTGCGCCCGGCCGCCGCGTCGATCGCGTTCTGCACTTCCTCGGTGTAGTCGACGGTTCCGTCGATCGCCGGGTCGGGCGGCAGGTAGTCGAGCAGATCGACGGCGCGGCCCTGGCCCTCGACGAGCACGAAACCCCCGTCCGGCGGCCGGTCGGTGGGCGAGCCGAAGGCAGCCTTGGCTTGTGCCGGCGAGCAGCCCGGGAGGAAGGCGGCGGAGGCCAGCGCGAGGGCGGTGAGCGCGGTGCGGAACATGGGTGACGGCCACGGGAGCGGTCATCACAAAGCTACCCCGGGATCCGCGGCCCGGTCGGGAACCCTCGCGCCCCCGCGCTTAGACTCCGCCCATGCCCCGCCGCAGCCTCCTGAGCCGCATCGGTCCCGGCCTGCTCGTCGCCGCGACCGGCGTCGGCGCGGGCGATCTGGCGACGGGAGCCTTCAGCGGGCACCAGCTCGGCCTCGCCGTCTTGTGGGCCGTGGTGCTCGGCGCCGTCTTGAAAGCGGTGATGACGGAAGGCGTCGCACGCTTCCAGCTGGCGACCGGCGAGACGCTGCTCGACGGCGGCCTGCGTCGCACGCACCCCGCGCTGCGCTGGGGTTTCCTCGTCTACTTCCTGCCGTGGAGCTGGGCGACCGGCGCGGCGCTGGTCTCCGCTTGCGGCTTGTCCGCGAACGCCTTGTTGCCGCTCGGCGACGACCCCGCGCATGGCCGGATGATCTGGGCCGTCCTGCACTCCGCGGTCGGCGCGCTGATCGCGTGGCGCGGCGGCTTCCGGTTCTTCGAGCTGCTGATGGCCGGCGCGATCGGACTGATGTTCGCGTGCGTCGTCGGCACCGCGATCGCGATCGGACCGGACTGGTCGGCGGTCTTGTCGGGCCTGTTCGTGCCGCGCATCCCGCACGCGGACGGCGAGGGCATCGTCTGGACCATCGCGTTGCTCGGCGGCGTCGGCGGCACCTTGACCGTGCTGTGCTACGGCTACTGGATTCGCGAGTCGGGGCGCGAGAGCATCGCGGACCTGCGCGAGTCGAAGCTCGACCTCACGGTCGGCTACGCGGTGACGGCGGTCTTCGGCCTCGCGATGGTCGTGATCGGCAGCGTCATCGCGGTCGACGAGAAGGGCACGAAGTTGATCCTGAACCTCGCCGGCGCTCTGGAGCGCGAGCTGGGGACGGCGGCGTCGAAGCTCTTCCCGCTCGGCGCGTGGGCCGCGATCTTCTCCAGCTTGCTCGGCGTCTGGCAAGCCGTTCCGCTCTTGTTCGCCGACTGGTGGCGCGCCACGCGAGGCGCACCGGTCGCGCGCGCGTCGATCCGCGAGCCCGCCGCGCTGCTCTTCCTCGCCGCGCTCGCCGTGCTACCGCTCTTCGCGAGCCTCGACGACTTCCGCGCGATCCAGCGCGCCTATGCCGTGATCGGCGCGCTGTTCCTGCCGTTGCTCGCGCTGGTGCTCTTGCGCCTCAACTCGCGGCGCCGGTTGGGCGAAGCCGCCGGCAACCGCTTGCCCGCGCGCCTCGTGCTCGTCTTCACGGCGCTCTTCTTCCTCGTCGCGGGTTGGCTGCAAGCGAAGCAGTCGCTCGGCTTCTGACCGCGTCTCGCGCCATGAGTCAACCCAACAACCCGCTGCACGGCGTCACGCTGCAGCGCATCCTCGAGGAACTCGTCGACTACTACGACTGGGAGGAGCTCGGCGATCGCATCCCGATCCGCTGCTTCACGCACGACCCGAGCATCAACTCGAGCTTGAAGTTCCTCCGCAAGACGCCCTGGGCGCGCGAGAAGGTCGAGCGGCTCTACGTCGGGATGACGGACTTCCTGCGACGGCAGTCCGAAGCGGCGGACGCGGAATCCTAACGAAGCTCGCGCGGCAAGCGCTCGCGCAAGAGCCAACCGACGCCGAGCGCGACCGCAAAGACGACCGCGAGCTGCCACGAGATGTGTTCGCCTTCGGGCAGCCAGTAGAAGTGCGTCACGGAGATGCCGACGACGCCGATCAACATCGCCGAGAACACCCCGCGCGAGTTCGAGCGCGGATCGTAGAGCGCGAGGATCAACGCCGGTCCGAAGGCCGCACCGAGTGCGCTCCACGCGAGCAGCACGAACACCAGAACCTGCGGCAAATCGCCGAGGTGCAGCGCGACGGCCGCGACGAGCGAGACGGCGACCGCCACGCGGCCTTTCCAGCGACCGCCGGCGTGCGAGTCCTCGCGCTTTCCCGCGAGGTCCCGCAGCGCGCTCGAGGCCACGACGAGCAACTGGCTGTCGCAGGTCGACATGACCGCGGCGAAGAGCGCCGCGACGAGGATGCCGAGCGCGCCCTCGAAGGCGTAGTGCGCGCTCAAGTCCGCCGCGAGCGTGACGAACACGCCTTCGGCGTCGTTCCCGGCGAGGTCTTCGAGCGCGGGATACAGCGCGCGCCCGACGAGCCCCATCAACAACGCACCGCCGGCCATCACGACGTTCCAGCCCGTTCCCATCCAGAGCGCCTTGCGCGCGTCTTCGGGATTCTCGAGCGACATGTGTCGCACCAGGATGTGCGGTTGCCCGAGCGAACCGAGGCCGATCGCGAAGCCACCGAAGAACGGCAGAGCGCCGCGCCAGAGCGACAAGAGGCTCGGATCGATCGCGTGCAGCCGATCCTGCAGCGCGCCGAAGCCGCCGATCTGCGCCATCGCGAAGACCGGCAGCACGACGAGGCCGAACAGCATCAAGACGGCTTGAACGACGTCGGTCAGCACGACCGCGCGATAGCCGCCGAGCAGCGTGTACAAGAGCACGATGCCCGCCGTGATCGCGAGACCCCACGTCGGGCCGTCGACAGCCAGCGCGAACTCGAGCGTCTTCGCTCCCGCCGTCAACTGCGCGCTCACGTACGCGATCAAGAAGGCGATCGTGATCAGGCCGGCGACCGCCTGCACGGGCAACGCGCTGTGCCCGCGCACGAAGTTGCGGCCGAGCGGCGCGCGCGCCAAGACTTCGGGAATCGTGATCGCATCGCACTCGAGCGACTTCTCGCGCAAGCGCGGCCCCAGTCCGACGAACATCCACGCCTCCGCGATGATGTAGCCGGGGAACAACCACAGCGCCGACAGACCACTGGTCCAAGCCGCCGCGCTCGCACCGACGACGAGCCACGCCGAGCGCCCCGAGCTGACCGCCGACAGCGCCATCGCGATCGCCGACAGCTTGCGACCACCGAGGAAGTAGTCCTCCTGATCATCACGCCCCCGCCGCGCCGCCCACAGACCGATGGCGATCGTCGCAGCGAGGTACAGCACGAAGCACAAGAGCGTCGGGCTGAAGTTCAGGGATGCCAGAGGGAGGGGCACGGGCAGACGTTAGCGCACGGTAAGGGAATTGCGAGGGCCGAGCGCGGGGCGGGAAGGAGGGACCTTCCTCAGCCGCTCGAGAGTCTCGGCGCGAGCCCGTGCGCTTCAGTCGGCCGCATTCCCGGACGCGTGGCGCAACTCATCGAGCTCCGCCAGCGAGTACGCAGCGAATCGCAGGCCCGGTACCGGCCACTCCGAATGCACCGTGACGAAGCCGCGCGACGGGACGGCGTACTTCACGTTCTGGAAGAGGTAGCCGCCGGCGAACGAGACCCAGAGCCTGACCCGCACGTTGCCCGCAGTCGGAAGACCGACATACAGCACTCCACCGCCGGCGGTCTCGACGAAGGTCTCTCCGAGCAAGCCCGGAAGCTCGATGAGCTTGACGTGGTTGTCGAGTTCCGACGGCAACGCGCACTCGAGCGTCGCCGTCGCCAAGCGCGCCACGCAGGGTTCGGCGTTCGAGAAGCCGATCGCGAACGAATCGCCAGGCAGCGGCCCGAGGTCGCTGCGTCGGTCCATGTCGCCCGCCTCGACGAGCCACAGTCGGCGCATCGACTCGATCAGGAATCGCTCGCCATCCGCGGACCACGCGAAGCGACCGGTGTTCTCGAACAACACGCGCTGATCACCGTTCGCCACGATGATCGAGGACCACGCGGGCTGCGCACCAGGCAGGTCGTCGATACGCAACGCGAACGCACGACCAGTTGGCGGCGTCTTGATCCAAGCAGCACCTCCGTGCACCGACCCCTTGCCGAAACGCTCCAACGGCACGAGGTGTGTGTCGCCGCTGACCAGCGAGTGGCTGTAGACCCGTGGTCCGACCTCGTACAAGAGATCGCCGCCCTCGCGGATGCCGCTCGTCGTCCTGCACTCCGCTGCAAGCTCGACCTCGCGATGCTCGCCCGTCTGGAGGTCATCGAGCACGAGCGTCGAGCCTGCCCCCCTTTCGACGTGCACGACAACGCCATGCACTTCGCTGCGCAATTCACCCGCTTCCGGCCGCGACACCGCCTCCGCAGTGAACAGGGCGTGGAGCGCGCAGCCGGAGAGTCCGAAGGGAACCAAGACGATGAACAGCGCATGACTCACGCGCACGCCGGTCCACGATGCGAACTCCGTTGCGAAAGTCGTCCGAGCGCCTCCGATCACTCGCGCGTGTCTCTGAAGTCGCGACTGTCGCGCAAGAATGCGTGCAGACGATCGACAACCTCGGGGCCGTCCAAGAGTTCGCCTCGATCGGCCTCGGCAATGCCTTCCGCCAGTGCGCTGCGCAATTCGCGGTGATGCTCTGCACGCCGCCGATCGTGATCCGCCAGCAGTCGCAACGCGGCGGACACGACGTCGTTCTCGGACTTGAAGAGGCCCGTGCGGATCTTGCCCCGCACCAACGCTTCGAGTTCAGGCGTCAGGTGGACGTTCATGACACCACGCTAGTCATTCTCGCGCATTGGTCAATCCCGCCCCGCATCCCCCGCCCCTGCCTCGACCGTCTCCCGCGCCTTCGCGGCCTGCTTCTCGCCGTAGTCGGCGACGAGCCGGAAGAGGTTCTTCTTCGCGCACTTGGCGGCGGGGAAGACCGACATGGCTTCGAGGTAGCGGGCGGCGACGTGCGACCAGTGGCACTCGTCCTCGACGAAGCGGCGTACGGCGGATTCCATGCTGCGCAGGTGCGCGGGATCGGTGGCGAGCTCGGACAGGGTCTTGGCGATGTCGTCGACTTCGCTCGCGCCGAGCGCCACGCGGCGCACCGTGTCGGCGGGGATCTCGCGTGCTTGCGGCGCGTCGGTGATCAAGGCGGAGCGGCCGAGAGAGAAGGCTTGGAACACGCCGCCCGACGCGCCGCCGGAGGTCGGACCGCGCAGGTTCACGGCGAGGTCCGCGGCGGAGAGCAGGTCCCACGCTTCGGCTTCTTCGACGTAGCCCGTGCAGTGCACCGCGTCCTCGAGGCCGAGACGGCGGGCGTGCATGCGCAAGTCGAACTCGCGCGGGCGTTCTTCGCCGACCAGCACGAGGCGCAACTCCGGTCGCGTGCGCCGCGCGAGCGCGAGGCCTTCGAGCAACGGACCGACGCGTTTGTGCGCCTGCACGGCGCCGAGGCTGACGAGCAGGAAGGAGTCGGTGTACTTCGGCGGCAGGCCGAGCTCGACGCGCGTCAGCCGGCGGTCGCCGTCACGCCAGCGACGGTCCGCGCCGTGGTGCACGACGGCGATCGGCGTCGGCGCGTTGCGGTCGGCGCGGATCTTGTCCGCCATCCACTGGTTGTGCACGAGGAAGGCGTCGGCCTCGCGGACGATCGTGCGGTTGAGCGGCAGGTCGAAGCGCGCGCGCGACAGCCCGGACTCGCCGGCGCCGGGCGGCTGCGCGGAGAGTTGCAGCGCTTCCCACTCGCCGTCGCGCCGCACGCGCAAGGAGCGCAGGAAGAGCCCGAGTCGACGCGTGTCGCCGTGCGCCTGTTGTTCGGGAGTCGGCGCGATGCCGGTGACGCGCAGGTCGAGCACGCCTTCGCCGCCGGGGCGCAGGGGTACCGCGTGAACGCCGTCGAAAGGGCCGGCGAGTTCGTCGAGCGGACCGCCTTGCGACATCTCGAGCGTGCGACCCGCCGGCAGCACGACGTCGAGCTCGAGCGCGTCGGGCGTCGGCGCGCCGAGCACGACTTGCGCGCGGTCCGCGCACCAACGCCCCGCTCGTTCGGCGTCGTGCCAGCCGCCCGCGATCGTCAGCTCGGGGCCGGGCGCGGAGTCCGGGGTGCCGCGGCGCGCTTCGCGCAGGATGCGCCACTGCTCGAAGCCGCCCTCGATCCACGCGCGCCGCGAGCCGCGCAGGCCGCCGCGCTCGAGTTCCGGCCAGGCGGCGAGCGCGAGGTCGAACAGCACCCAGTCGTGCAGCATGACCGTGCCGCCGAGCGCGCGGATCAGCGGCGCCATGAACGCGTGCTGGCGTTCGTTGCCGAGCTGGTAGAGCAGCTGGTCGTACTCGCGCGGCGCGAGGTCGTTCACGCTGCGCTCGTCGTGCGACTCGCGTCCGGCTTCGACGTAGAGGTCGACTTCCGCCGACTCGCGCAGCGCGGGCAGCAAGTGCCGCGTGTAGTCACCGATGCCGGACCGCGCGCCGGCCGGTGTCGTGATCAACGCGATCTTCACGTCGGACGCGGTCGGCGCGCGCTGATCAGATGGTCAGGATCTCGACGCCGTCCGCGCCGATCACCATCGAGTGTTCGGTCTGCGCGACCATCACGCCCTCGCGCTCGACGAGCGGCGGGTAGCGCATCAGCGAACCTTGCCGCGCGAGCTTGGTGAAGGTGTCTTCGACGGCGTCGCGGTCGAGGTGCGTGAAGTAGCGCCGCGCGATCGGCAGGCCGCGCCACGCTTCGATCTCGCGCAGCACGTCGCGGTCGAGCGCCTTCGCCTTGCGCGGCGGACGCACCATCATGAAGACCTCGGACTTGCCCTTCTCGGTGATGTAGCCCTCGCCCGTGCAGGCGAAGGGTTCGATCGCGATCACCGAGCCCTCTTGCAGGCGTCCGCCGCCGCGCTCGCCGTAGTTCGGGATCTGCGGCGAGGTGTGCACCTTCCAGCGCGCGAGCCCGTGACCGGTCAGGTTGCGCACGGGTTCGAAGCCCGCGCCGCAGATCGTGCGCTCGATGGCGGCGCCGACCTCGCCGACCGGCACGCCGACGCCGACCGTGGCGATCGCGGCCGCGAGCGCGTCGGACGACGCCTTGATCAGCGGGGTCCAGCGCTGGTCGTTCGAGAGGTCGACCGTCGTCGCCGTGTCCGCGATGTAGCCGTCGACGTGCACGCCGATGTCCACCTTCACGCAGTCGCCTTCCTCGTAGCGCTGGTCGTCCTCGGGGCTCGAGCAGTAGTGCGCGGCGACGTGGTTGCGGCTCGACTGCGCCGGGAAGCCCGGTTGCGCGCCGCGTTCCTGGATCAGGGATTCGATGCCCTCGAGGACGGAGCGGATCGTCGCGCCGGGCTTGATTTGTTCGGTCGCCCAGCGGCGGCACTCGGAAGCGATGCGTCCGGCGCGGCGGTAGTTCTCGAGGGCGGTCTCGTCGAGGATCTGGATCATGGCGGCGGCCATCTTAGGTGATCCGCGCGCGGCCCACAGTCGGGAAGGGGCTTCAATCGCCCTCCGCGCGGCCGGCGCGGGCTCCGGTGGCCCCGCGGGGCGGCCGATAGAGGGGGCATGCGCCGCGCCCTCCTCACCGCACGCCTCGGCCTGCTGCTCCCGCTCGCCCTCGCGGCCTGCGTGAGCGAGTCGGTCGAACGCCCGGTCGGGATGGACCTCGCACAGCCGACCGTCTCGCGGGCCGTCGAGGCCTGGGAAGTCGTCGACCACGGCCGCGTCATCGGCACGGTGGTCGTCTTCGAGGTCGAGTCGCGCGGCGGCGAGCGCTTCTTCCAGGTGCGCAACGCGCACCAGCAGGACGTCGGCATGGTCGACGCCGAGGGGCGCTGGTGGCGCTTCGAGCCGCACGTCGCGCGCCCCGTCTGGCTCGGCAGCGGGACGATCCAGGACGGCGTCTGCGAGATCCTCGGCGTGCCGACGGAGACGCCCTTCTTCGACGTCCCGATCGAGACCCTGGCCCACGAGGCGCGGGATGCGGCGGCGGCCGCGTCCCAAAAGTGAGCGACGGCCCGCGGGCCGCGAAATCGCCCTCGCCGGGCCGACCGACGCGCTCCGCGCACCTCCCGGGCGGGGGGTCCGAAGAGCTTTCCGGAACCGGCCGCCCCGCGGCGGGGCCCAGCATCGGAAGCGAGGGTCGCAGCGGAAGGGAAAGCCTCAATCCAGCGCCGGGAACGCTCGAAGAAGAGGTGCGCGCGGGACCCCGTCTCGCGGAGTCCCCCTCCCCAACTCTCTCTCTCGAAGATGATCAAGCTCGAAGCCGGCGAACGCATCGGTTCCTACCGCGTGGTCGAATTCCTCGCCCGTGGTGGTTTTGCCCTGGTGTACCTCGCGGAGGATTCCGGAGGTCGCAAGGTGGCGCTGAAGGTCGGCGACGTGGCCGGCGGCGGTCGCTACGTGACGCGCTTCCTCGAGATCACCGGTCAACGCCGCCCCGAGGGCGTCAGCCCCGACGAGACGCCGGCCGAGGCGATCTTCTTCCGTCAGGACGGCGTGCGCATCGACTTCCTCGACGTGCACGAGATCGACGACCTGATCCGCAGCGAACACCAGGTGCTCTCGAACGCGAAGAGCACCAACCTCGTCAAAGTGCACGAGTGCTTCGAGCACGACGGTCGCCCGATCGTCGCCTACGAATACGCCCGCGGTAAGACGCTGCGCGAGAAGATCCGCGCGCTCGAAGGCATCCGCCTCAACTGGTTCCTGACCATCGTGCGCTCGCTGCAGCGCCTCGCGAAGAACGAACAGCTGATGTACCACGGCGACCTGAAGCCGGAGAACATCATCATCAAGCCGTCGGGCTCGGTCGTCATGCTCGACCCGGCGATGCGCATGGACGAGCGCGGCATCATCACCACGACGCCGCACTACAACCCGCTGCTCCTGCGCGACAGCAAGGCCGACGTGATGGGCATCGGCATCATGCTCTACGAGATCCTCACCGGCGTGCTGCCCTTCGACGAAGTGCCGTGGCAGTACGCGGGGCGCGAACAGGGCGGCGAGGTCGAGCGCCTCAGCCTGCAGTACTTCCTCAGCTATCCCCCGCCGAAGGAACTCAACCCGAACACGCCCGAAGCGCTGGCGAAGATCGTCTACCAGTGCCTGACGGTCACCGACTACGGCCTTGCCGAGCTGGAAGAAGACCTGGTCGACTTCCTGCGCAAGGAGTAGATCACGACATCAACGATGTGAGAGGGAGCGGCTCGTCGCGAGAGTGACGGGCCGCTCTCTTCGTTCGTCGGCGCTGCGCGCGGCGCGGGCGCCTACGGCAGCCAGTCGATCCGCACGCCGCTCGAGAAGTTCGAGCCGGTACCGCACGGACTGACCCCGCCGGGGTCGCGGTACCAGAACTGGTAGTAGCGCGTGAGCCCGGGCGTGGTGATGTGGCCCTCGGTGACGATCGAGCTGGTCGTCGTGCCGGTGCCGCTCGAATCGAGGAAGACGAGGTCGATGCGTTCCGTCGGGCTGCCCATACAGAGCGCGCCGTCCTTGAACGGGATGCTGATCAAACTCGATCCTTGCAGGAGCCGTCCGGGTTGGTTCGGACGCGCCTGGGTCACCGTGAACGAGAGGTCGTCGTTCGTGATCGAGGCGGTTCCGTGCTCGGTGAGGATGGCCCCGATGCCGAGGGAGTTCTTGCAGCCTTCGCCGGAGCCGGGCGACGACTCGTTGCCGCAGGGGCAGGCGATCGGGTTGCCATCGGCGATGCAAACAGAGGTTTCGATGGGCGGGGGGAGTTCGAAGATGTAGGCGGCACCCGAAGCGTCAGCGCTGTTGTCGTTCTCGTTCCCATTGATGCCGGTCGCATTGCTGGACTCAGCGTATGCTCCCACGACCACCAGCTTGCCGGAGATGGCGACCGCTTGGCCGAACCGATCCGACGCCCCCGAGTTCGACGCCTTCAGGTACGCCATCTGACTCCAGAGTCCGCCGACACGCTCGAAGATGTAGGCCGCACCCGATTGGGCGGCGCTGTCGTCGCTCTCGTTGCCGTCGACGCCGGTTGCGTTGCTGGACTCTTGCCAGGCCCCCACGATCACTCGTTCGCCGGAAACAGCGACTGACAAGCCGAACTCGTCATCGACATCCGTGTTCGACGCCTTCAAGTACGCCTTCTGACTCCAGACACCAAAGACCCGCTCGAAGATGTAGGCCGCCCCCGAGTTGAGGGCACTGTTGTTGACCTGGTTCCCGTCAACGCCGGCTGCATTGCTGGACTCATTCCGCGCCCCCACGACCACGAGCTCGTCGGAGATGGCGACGGAGACACCGAAGGCGTCATTTGCATCTGCATTCGACGCCTTCAGATAGGCCTGCTGGCTCCAGACACCAGAGGCACGTTCGAAGATGTAGACGGCACCCGAGCTGGACCTGCTGTTTCCGGATTCGTCCCCGTTGACGCCCACTGCGTCGCCGTCCTCTCCCGGCGCTCCGACGACCACGAAGTCGCCGGAGATTGCCACCGAAGCGCCGAACTGATCACTCTGGTCCGTGTTCGACGCTTTTAGGTACGCCATCTGGGTCCAGACACCGCCGACACGCTCGAAGATGTAGGCGGCACCCGAGCCGCCAGCTCCGTTGCTGCCTTGGTTCCCGTTCACGCCGATTGCGTTGCTGTCCTCAAACGACGCCCCCACGACAACGAGCTCACCTGAGATAGCGAGAGACCAGCCGAAGGCATCTCCGCCTTCCGTGTTCGACGCCTTCAAGTACGCCTGCTGGCTCCAGACGCCGCCTACGCGCTCAAAGATGTAAGCGGCACCCGAGCCGCGGGCGCTGTTGTCGCTTTCGTTCCCATTGACGCCAGTTGCGCTGCTTCTCTCCGTGTACGTTCCCACGACAACGAGTTCACCCGAGACAGCGACTGCATGGCCGAAGAGATCTCCGGCATCTGCATTCGACGCCTTCAAGTAGGCCTGCTGGACCCAGACACCGCCGACGCGCTCGAAGACATAGGCTGCTCCCGAGAGGGGAAGGCTGTTGTCACTCTGGTTTCCATTGACTCCGGTCGCATTGCTTTCCTCCAAGGGCGCCCCCACGACCACGAGCTCGCCGGAGATGGCGACCGACGAGCCGAATCGATCTCCGACATCCGAGTTCGACGCCTTCAGGTACGCCTGCTGCGCAATGGGGTCGATGGTCAACGGGTACCTTGCGCCTGACTCTTGGATCGAGATCCGTACCTGGTCATCGCCGCCGGCAAACGTTGCGGCTTGCGCGACGCCCTCCGCGTCGAACACGTGTAAGCTGCGGTAGGTGAGTGCAGCGCGACCTTGCTCATCGACGAAGCGGACTTCGCGGCCACCGTCAAGCACCATGGCCCGTAGCGAGCCGCGGACGGCCAGGTCGAAGACCAAGGGTGACGCCTCCTCGTCTCCCCTCACTGGCCGACTTTGCAGAGTGAATCCATGCTCCAGACCGCGCGCATCGTTGACGTACCACTCCTGCACGCCCGCGTTCCAGTCGTACATGACGCGGTTGTTCTCCGCAGACGCTTCAGCCGAAGCACCGACCACCCGCATCGCGCCTTCGAAGCCGTAGGCCTGCAACTGCAACCCCCAGGACCAGTCGCCTTCGTCGGGCTGCACGAGGAAGCCCCGGCCATCGAACTTGGTGAGCCACCGTTGGCCGGGGTTGCGGGCCTGGTAGCCGCCATCGACCTCGAAGGCCATGTGTCGCCCGGTCTCGTACGCGGCACGGATGCCGGCCCAATCCGCCGTTACGAGACCTTCGGGCGTCGGTTCCTGAGCGGAGGCCTGCGGTAGACCGAGGAGGCCGAGAGCGAGACTGAAGGCGGTCAGGTGATGCAGCATGATGCTCACGAGTCGGGGTCCGCAGGAGAGGCAGCGGGACGCACTCCGCGTCGGCTAGCGGCCCTCTCGGAAAGGGAGCACGCGGTGGTTCGCCCCGGGTCCCGGATTCGTGGAGCGGGCTCCGGGGGCCCGCTCCGATCCTACGCGACCCGCGCGAATCCCGTCAGTCGCCGCGAGACGGGCGGGCGCGGGGGGCGGCCGCGGCCGGCACGCTCAGAGATCGATCCCCAGCTCGAGTCTGCCGCTCTCGAGCTCGAACTGGAAGGTCTGCGACGCGCCGTCCTCCATCGTCACGGTGACCTCTCCCTCGCAAGGCGGCAAGCCGCCGACGCGGCCCTCGCCGTCGTGGATCGAGCTGATGCCGCCCCGGCTCCCCGCGAAGAGCCCGAAGAGGCCGCCTGAGTGGCGCACGTCGTATTCCAGCTGACCGGAGAGCGGCGCCCCTTCGCGCAGGCGGCGCACCTTCACGACCAGCTCGCATCCGCGCTCCAGCTCGAGATCCACGGCCACGCTCGCGAGGCTCGTGCCGTCCTCGTCGAGGAGCGAGACGTCGCGCGAGGTCGCGCGCCACAGGCCGCCGCCCGCCTCGACGAGGTAGACGCCGTCGATCGGCGGCGCGTCGAACGCGAAGGTCCCGTCCGGCGCGAGCGGGACGGTCGCGATCGGCGACAGCGAGAGGGCGCCCTGCTCCGCCACCTCGCCGCCGAAGAGTTGCGCCTCCCGCACGTCGTGCGCCGCCGCGAGCGGCGTTACATGGCCCGTGATTCTGCCGCCCGGCTGCGCGCCCGCCACGGCGCTGGTGCCGCGCGAGGTGAGGAGCAAGAAGGCGAGCAAGCTCACCAACGCGAGCAATGCAACGGCGATCCCGATCGCCACGCCGATGCACGACGTGAGCCGGCGCGACTCTCTCCCCTCGTTCCTGGATTCCTCGTTCATCGCTCACGCCCATCCTGCCAAGCACGCCGCTCCACGCAAAGCGAGGGTCGGTCCGACCGTGTGGCGGACCGACCCCCGCGGGATCGTCGTGCTCCGACGCGGAGCGCTTACGCGTTGCGCTTCGCGGCGGCCTCGGCGAGGCGCTCTTCGGCGAGGTGTTCTGCGGCTTCGTTGGTCGGGATGTCCTGCTCGCGCGAGATCTGGAAGACGAGCTTGAGGTTGTCGTAGATGCGCCCGATGCGCTCCATCGCGACCGACTCGTCGTAACCGCCGGGGAGCAGCTCGACCGAGACGTTGATGATGCCGCCGGCGTTCAGCACGTAGTCGGGGGCGTAGAGGATGCCGCGTTCGCGCAGCGCCTGGGCGTGGCGCGGTTCGAGCAGCTGGTTGTTCGCGCACCCGGCGACCGCCTTGCACTTGAGGCGCGGGATCGTCTCGTCGTTGATACCGGCGCCGCGCGCGCAGGGCGCGTAGACGTCGCACTCGATGTCGAGGTGCTTCGCGTCGGTCGTGACCTCGAAGCCGTACTCGGAGGCGAGCTGTTGCACGCGTTCCTCGTTGATGTCGCAGATCGTGACCTTCGCGCCCGCTTCCTTGAGCATGATCGCGAGCGCGCCGCCGACCGCGCCGACGCCCTGCACGACGACGTGCTTGCCGCTGAAGTCCTGCGAGCCGGAGATCTCTTCCATCACGGCGCGCATGCCGATCAAGCAGCCCTGCGCGGTGTACGGGCTCGGGTTGCCGGAGCTGCCTTCCTCGCGGCGCAGCCCGGTGACCCACTTGGTCTCCTGGTGCACGATCTCGAGGTCCGGGATGCCGATGTTCATGTCCTCGGCGGTGATGTAGCGGCCTTCGAGCGCGTCGATGAAGCGACCCATCGCGCGGAAGAGCGCCTCGCTCTTGTCCTTCTTCGGGTCGCCGATGATCACCGACTTGCCGCCGCCGAGCCCCGTCTCGCCGATCGCCGACTTGTACGTCATGCCCTTCGAGAGGCGCAGCACGTCAAACAGCGCCTCGTCCTCGGACGCGTAGGGCCACATGCGCATGCCGCCCAGGGCCGGACCGAGAGCGGTGTTGTGGATCGCGATCAGTGCGTGGAGGCCGGACTGCTGATCACGGCAACGGGCGACTTTCTCGTAGCCCTCGACCTGGATCTCGGTGATTTCCATGCGCGTGTGTGGTGTTCCGGGGGGTGGGACGACGGGGGCTCCGATCCCTTCTGGGGGACCGAAAATGGGGCCAGCAGTCTACTCCGAAGGCCCGGATCCGTCGAGTTGGCAGGCCTCGGGCGCTCAGGAACCGGCCTTCTTGGAGGCCTTCTTCGCGGTCGCCTTCTTGGCCGCCTTCTTGACGGTCTTCTTCGCGGTCTTCTTCTTGGGCGCCTTCTTCTTGGCGGCCTTCTTCTTCGCCTTGCGGCTGGTCTTGCCGGTCGCCTCGCGCACGCGGATCAGGTCGATCGCGAGCTCGAGCGTCACGGCGTCGACCTCCGTGCCCTTGGGCACCGACGCGTTCGTCGTGCCGTCGGAGACGTAGGGTCCGTAGGGACCTTGCAGCAGCTTGACCGGGCTCTCGGTCGAGGCGTCGACGCCCAGTTCCTTGAGCACCTTCGAGGCGCGCCGGCCGCGACCGCGCGCGGGTTCCTCGGCGAGCTTCTCGAGCGCGAGGGCCAGCGTGGCGTCGAAGAGGTCCTCGGGCTTCTCGAGGCTGCGCGCGTCGGTGCCGCGCTTCACGTACGCGCCGTAGCGGCCGTAGTCGACGAAGATGTCCTCGCCGCTCTCCGGGTCGTTGCCCAGCTTGCGCGGCAGGCGCAGCATCGTGAGCGCTTGGTCGAGCGTCACCGTCTCCATCTCCCAGCCGGGCAGCAGCGACTTCATCTTCGGCGACTCATCGTTCTCGCCGAGCTGGAAGTAGGGGCCGTAGCGACCCGTCTTGACGTAGACCTTCGAGCCGGTCTCGTCGTCGACGCCGAGCTCGATCGGACCCGAGCCGCGGTCGAGCAGCTCTTCCGCCTTCTCGAGGTTCAGCTCGTCGGGCGCAAGGCCGTCCGGGATCGTGGCGCGGTCCGTGTCCTCCGCGCCGGGTTTCAGCTCGCGCTCGAGGTACGGGCCGTAGCGGCCGACACGCACGTTGATCTGCCGCCCCTTCGAGTCCTTTCCGAGCGGCAGCGTGCAGACGGTGCGCGCGTCGATGTCGCCCTCGACGAGGTCCTTCAGGCCCTTCTTGCCGTTCAGCCCGAAGTAGAAGTCCTTCAGGTACGGCACCGCTTCGCGCGTCCCGAGCGAGATCTCGTCGAGGTCGTCCTCCATGTTCGCCGTGAACTGGACGTTGACGAGGTCGGTGAAGTGTTCCTCCATCAGCTTCACGACGGCGAAGGCGACGAAGGTCGGGACGAGCGCGGTGCCCTGCTTCACGACGTACTGGCGGTGCAGGATCGTGTCGATGATCGACGCGTAGGTCGACGGACGGCCGATGCCGCGCGCTTCCAGTTCCTTGACGAGCGACGCTTCGGTGTAGCGCGCCGGCGGCTGCGTCGTGTGGCTCTTCGACTCGAGCTGCTTCAGGTCGACCGACTGTCCTTCGCGCACGTTGGGCAGCACCGTCTCCTTGTCGGCGAGCTCGGCGTCCGGGTCGTCCGCGCCTTCGACGTACGCGCGCAGGTAGCCGGGGAACTCGATCGTCTTGCCCGACGCTTGGAAGACCGCGACGCCGTCGCCGATCTTCAGGCTCATGCGGTGGCCGCGCGCGTCCGCCATCTGGCAGGCCATCGTGCGCTTCCAGATCAGCTCGTAGAGCTTCAGCTCGCGGTCGCCGAGGCCGGCGGCGTGACCCTTCAGGTCCTCGGGCAGGTGGAAGTCGCCCGAGGGACGGATCGCCTCGTGCGCTTCCTGCGCGTTCTTGACCTTCGTGCGGTACTGGCGCGGCTTGTCCGGCAGGAACTCCTTGCCGTAGAGCTTCTCGATCTGCGCTCGCGACTGGCCGATCGCCTGCTCGGAGAGCGTGGTCGAGTCGGTACGCATGTAGGTGATCAACCCGTTCTCGTAGAGTCGCTGCGCCGCCTGCATCGCCGCGCGCGCGGAGAGCCGCAGCTTGCGGTTCGCCTCCTGCTGCAGCGTGCTGGTCGTGAACGGCGGCGCGGGGCGGTCGGTGTACGGCTTGCGCTCGACCTTCTGCACGGTCCAGTCGGACGTCAGCAGGCTCTTCTCGAGCTCCTTCGCGCGTTCCTCCGTGACGAGCACGACCTCGCTCGAGCCCTTGCCCGCGACGAGCTCGCCGGTGAGGCTGTCGAAGTCCTTGCCGCGCGCGATGCGCTTGCCGTCGAGCGTCGACAGCACGGTCGAGAAGCGCGGGCCCTCGGACGCCTGGAAGTCGGCGAGCAAGTCCCAGAAGGTGCTCTTCACGAAGCGTTGGCGTTCGCGTTCGCGCTCGACGACGATGCGCACGGTCACCGACTGCACACGGCCGGCGGACAGACGCGGCGCGACCTTGCGCCAGAGGATCGGCGAGACCTCGTAGCCGTAGAGTCGATCGAGGATGCGGCGCGTCTCCTGCGCGCGGACCAGGCGCTCGTCCAGCTCGCGCGGGTTCTCGAGCGCTTCCTGGATCGCCGTCTTGGTGATCTCATGGAAGACGAGGCGCTTCTGCGGGATCTTCGGATCGAGCAGCTCGACGAGGTGCCACGAGATCGACTCCCCCTCGCGGTCCTCATCGGTCGCCAGGTAGAGGATGTCGGCGCCCTTGAGCGCGTCCTTCAGCTTCTTGACCTGCTTCTTCTTCTCCGCCGGCACGACGTAGACGGGGCTGAAGTCCTCCTCGACGTTGATGCCGAGGCGCGCCCACGGCTCTCCCTTGATCGCCGCGGGGATCTCCTTCGCGGAGGTCGGCAGGTCGCGAACGTGACCGATCGAGGCTTCGACGACGAAGCCGGCGGGCAGGAAGTTCGAGATGGTGCGGGCCTTCGTCGGGGACTCGACGATGACCAGGGCCTTGGTCGTCACGGGGGCGGCTCTTGGTTGGAGAGGCGAGTGCGGCGGGTCGGTGCCGGGCGGCGGCGCAAGTAATAGGGCCGCGTCCCGGGGAGTCAAGCCGAGTCGGCGGCGACAGTATCTATGGTGCGCCTGGCGGACCGCCGCTGTGGAGACGCCGCAAAGCCCTTCCTGGCAAGGACTTGAGCCGAGAGGGCCGCCCCCTTCGCGGGACCCGCCCGGGCGGTGCGCCGGATCACGCCAAGCCCTTGCCGGCCAAGGACTTGGGCCCCGGCGCGGAACGGTCGGGCGGCTTCGTGGCGAGTCGACCCGGGATCCGCGCCGCGGGTCCGGCGCTCAGCCGAGCACCGCTTCGACGATCCCCTCGGCGCTCACGCGCGCCGCGTAGACCGCGACGCGCTCCGGCAGACCGTCCGTGTTCTCGCCGTCGGAGAGCCGGAAGTGCCAGCCGTGCCAGGGACAGGTGACCTCGCCCGAGACACAGATGCCGGCGCCGAGGCTCGCTCCCGCGTGCGGGCACTCGTCGTCGACCACGCGCACCTCGCCGTCCAGGTGGAAGACCGCCAGGCGGAAGCCGTTCAGCTCGACCGTGCGGCCCTCGCCGTCGGTCGGGAGATCCGCGAGAGGCACGAGCGGCGTCCAGCGCGTGCCGCTCTCCGTATCGGGCTGTAGCTCGGAGCTCATCGAGGCAGTCTAGGTGAGGCGGGCGCCGTGCGCGCCCTACAATCCCCCGCCGCCGATGACCGACACGCGCCTCCCCGAGACCCTCCACGCCTGGCAACGCCTCGCGCCGGACCGCCCGGCCTTCGTGACCTTCTGGGCCACGGGTCCCGACACGGCGGTCGACGGCGTGTTCCGCGTCAGCGCGCTGCGACCGGCGGCGGACGGGAACGGCTGGGAGTCCTTCGACCGCTTCGCGCGGCCCTTCGAGGACTCCGAGGACGCGACGGCGACGAAGCGCATGCTGCGCGAGTACGGAGTCGGCAGCGCCGAGCTCGAGGGCGCGGACGACGCGCGCACGGCTTGGAGCGCGCTGCGCGAATTCCTCGGCGAACGCCCGCTGGTCGTGCCCGACGCGGAGGCCTTCGACGCGTGGAACGGACGCTACGCGCGCGGATCCGCCGCACTCGCCGAACGCATCGGACTGTGCGACCTCGCCGCGCTGCTCCTGCCGGGCCGGCTCGCGAGCTTGCGCGAAGGCTTGATCGACGCGCTGACCGACGGCGCGGACCGGCCCTCGTCGCTCGCCGTGTCGCCCGCCGACCTGCAAGCCGCGACGGCCGGTCTGCTCGAGCGCTTCGCGAAGCTCGGTGCCGACGCGCACGCGCTCGCGGCGGTCGGCTACACGGCGGCGCACGCGCGACTCACCGTCGTCGACGAACCCGCGGCGGCGCGCCTCGCGCTCGCGCTGCGCCTCGTCGACCGTCCGTCGGGTTGGACCGCCTCCGCGGACGGCGGGCTGTTCCACGGCACGGAGCTCGAGGACGGCTGGCTCTCGGCGAGCCGCACCGAGGAGGACGAGCTGCCCGACCTCGTCGACGCGCTCGAACCACGCTGGACCGACGAGCTGCGACGCTTCGCAGCCGAGTCCGTGCTGCCGTCGCGCTCCGAGGGACCGACGCCCTTCGACCCCGGCGACCGCTCGCTGCTCGACGACTGCTTCCAGCTGCACCTGCCCGCGGCCTTCGCGGGCGGCACGGGCGCGTACCGCGAGAGCCAACACCGCGTGGCGCGCGAAGTCGCCGACTGCCTCGGCGAGAAGCGCGAGGCGGAAGCGCAGCTGCTGCTGGTGCACGCGCCGACCGGCACGGGCAAGACGCTCGCGTACCTGTTGCCGCTGATGCTCTGGGCGAAGCGACACGGGCTGCGCGCCGCGGTCGCGACGTACACGCGCGCGCTGCAGGAACAGGCGATGGAGCGCGAAGTGCCGCGCGCGCTCGGTGCGCTGCGGCGCGCGGGCGTCGCGGGCGACATGCGCGTCGCGATGCTCAAGGGGCGCGAGAACTACCTCTGCTGGCGCGCGCTCAAGCTCGCCGCGCCGGAACCCTCCGCGAGCGCGGACGAGTGGCTCGCGTGGACGCAACTCGCGCTGTTCGCCACCTCGGACGTCGACGGCGACCTGAACCGCTTCCCGCAGCGCCCGCCGCTCGCGCTCGACAGCGAGCGCAGCTACCACGGCGCGCTCGGCGACCTCGTGCGCGCCTCGCGCGCGCAGACCAGCTGCTGCCGCCAATCCGACGACAAGCGCACTTGCGCCGCCGAAGTCGCGCGCGAGCGCGCGATGCGCAGCCACGTCGTGATCACGAACCACTCGTTCGCGCTGGCGCGGCAGGATCTGTTCTGTCACCTCGTGTTCGACGAGTGCGAGCACCTGCACGACCAGGCGCACGGCGCGTGGAGCCACGCCTTCCCGCTGCGGCACGCGACGCGGCTCTGCGAACAGCTCTACTCCGACGGCCGCCTCCGCGCGCGTTCGTGGCTGGTGCGCTGGAACAAGAAACTCGTCCCCGGAACGGCCGCGCACTCGTCGCTGCGCGCGGCGATCGAGCACACCGACGAGCTGCGGCTCGCGACTTCGGCGCTGATGCGCGAGCTCGAGGAGTTCATCACGTGGCGCCGCGACCTCGAGCGCAGCCGCGACGTGCGCGACGAACACTCGCTGCTGCGCGAGTACACCGCCGATCCGCGCGGCGAGGACCTGATCCGCGTGCGCGTCGGCTGGCAGAAGGTCGGTAACCGCCTCGACGCGGCGCTCTCCGAGCTCGTCGAGCAGACCGAGGCGCTGAAGCTGCGCGGCACCGCGCGCTTGCGGCGCGGCCTCGACCTCGTGCGCGCCGACCTCGGCGAGCTGCTCGAAGCGCTGACGGCGTGGATCCCGCTCTCCGACGGCAAGCCGCGCTTCTCGCCGCAGACCTTCCACGACGTCGAGGAGTCGTCGAGCGGCGAGCTGGTGCTCGTCGCGCGCGTGCTGCTGCCGGACGAGTACCTCGGGCGCTTCTACTACCCGCAGCTGCAGACGGGCATCCTGCTGTCCGCGACGACGTGGCTGCGCGGCGGCTTCGAGGCGCAGAGTTCGTACCTGGGCCTCGCGCGCGCGCAGAACCCGGCCGAGAACGAAGAGCGTCCGCCCTGTCCGCTCTCGACGATGCGCGCGCCGGAGGTCTTCGACTACTCGCGCGTCGTCGCGCTGCTGCCGCGCGACGTCCCGCACCCGTCGAAGGACAAGGGCGCGTACGTGCGGCACCTGCGCGACTTCCTCTGCGAGCTCGGCGAGCGCACGCGCGGCCGCATCCTCGTGCTGCTGACGAACTCGGAGGACACGAAGCGCCTCGGTGCCGAGCTCGAGGGCTTCTTCCGCGCGCGCCGCATCCCGCTCTACTACCAAGGCATGCCGGGCGTCGCGAAGGAGGAGCTGGGCGAGCTCTTCCGTCGCCGCACGGACTCGATCCTGCTCGGTGTCGACACCTTCTGGTACGGCGCCGACTTCCCCGGCGAAACGCTCGAGTACCTCGTCATCGCGCGGCTGCCGTACGGCGTTCCGGACCGCTACCACTACGCGCAGTGCGCAGCGCTCGGCGTCGCGGAACAGCGCCGCAGGATCTACTTGCCGCGCGCGCTGGCGAAGTTCCGTCAGGGTTTCGGACGCTTGATGCGCTCGAAGGCCGACCGCGGCTGCGTGTTCCTGATGGATCCGCGCGTCAGCGATCCGCGGCACCGCATGTTCCTCGACGAACTGCCGCTCTCGCGCGACTTCCGCCCCGACCCCTCGGGCGCGCGCCTCGTGCGCGGCGACACGCAGCACTGCCTGCGCGAGGCGCTCGCGCACATGGGCATGCTCGCCGACACGGAACGCCGCGGCCTGGGTCTGCCGGCGCGCGACTCCGACGCGCCGCGGGCGCCGAAGACCCCCACGCTCCCCGCGCCCCCGCCGGTGCTCGACGTCGAGCTGGACGACTTGCCGTACTAGCGCGCGTCGTTTCGCTTCCCGAGCGCTACCCTCTGCGCATGATCCGCTGGACGGAAGTGAGGATCCTCGTGCCGCAGGGCTGGCAGGAACTGGTCGCCGAACGCGTCTGCGCCGGTCCGTGCACCTCGGCGGCCTTCGGTCGCTCGTCGCTCGCCGCCGAAGCCGTGCCCGAAGGCTTCGAGATGGTGCGCGCGTTCCTGCCCGACCGCTCGGACACGCCGGAAGTCCGCGCGGCGATCGAGGACGACCTCGCGCAGCTCGCGGCGCTCACCGAAGCACCCGAGCTCGACGGCCTGCGCATCGAGTGGCGCGAGCTGCCGCCCGAGGACTACGCGAACTCGTGGAAGAAGAGCTGGAAGCCGTTCCGCGTCGGTCGCCTGCTCTTGCTGCCGCCCTGGAAGGACTGGACGCCGCGCGCCGACGAAGTGCGCCTCACGATCCAACCCGGCGGCGCCTTCGGTTCCGGCCGGCACGCGACGACCCGCACCTGCTTGCGCGCGCTCTCGCAGCGCATCGCGGGCGGCGAACGCGTGCTCGACGCGGGCAGCGGCAGCGGTGTGCTGTCCGTCGCCGCCGCGCTGCTCGGCGCGGAGTCGTGCCTCGGCTTCGACGTCGACGCGAACGCGGCCTTCATCGCCGACGAGCTGGCCCAGGACAACGGCGTGGCGTCGCGCTGCGAGTTCCGCGGCGGTGACTTCGGAGTGCTCGGCCCCGACGACTCGAGCTACGACGTCGTGCTCGCGAACATCTACTCGGACATCATCCAGGCGCACGCCGCCGACTTGTCGGAGCGCCTCGCCGCGAGCGGTTGGTTCATGTTCTCGGGCTGCCCCGACCGGCACGCGCCCGAGACGCGCGCCGCGATCGAGGCGGCGGGCCTGCGCATCACCGAAGAACGCCCGCGCGGGCGCTGGTACACCTTCATCGGCCGCAAGGCCGACGCAGGCTCCTAGTCCTGCTCCGCCGGCTCGGCGTCTGCGGCCTGCGGCGGCTCGACGTAGCGCTCGAGCGCCGCGGCGTCCGACTCGCGTCCGGCGGCGAGCAAGGCGTCGCGCACCGCCCGCAGCGTCTCGCGCGGACGGACGCCGCGTGCGTCGGGTTCGTCGTGCGCCGGGGTCTCGAAGGTGAAGCAGAGCAGGATCTCGGCCAGCGCCTCGTCCAGACGACCGGACTCGAGGAACAGCCGCGCACGACCCGCTCGCGCCTGCGCTTGGTACCAGCGCGCGAACGAACCGACGGAAGCGCTGGCGCCGACAGCGTCCTCGAGGTCCTGGAACGCCAGTCGATAGTCCTCGAGCGCGCGTTGCGTGTCGCGTTCCTCGATGCGCCGCTCGGCGGCCTGCAGCTTGGCGAGCCCCGCGAACGACGAACGCTGGGCGCGGTCGATGCCGGCGAGTCGTCGCCCGTCGTAGGCGCGGAGCAAGCCGTCTGGACCCTCGTCGCGCAGGACGACCCAGCGGTACCACTCGTGCATCGTGCCCGACTGCGGCCAGCGCTCGAGCGCGAGTTCGATGGCGCGACGTTGCGCGGCGCGCAGGTCGACCGCGCCGAGCAGCTGGAACGCGTGCAGCGCCTGCGCTTCGGTCCCCATCGGGTGACGGATCAACACCTCGTGCGCGGCGGCGGAGTCCGCGAGCAGGTTCTCGCTCAACGCTTCGCGTCGGCCGAGCTGTTCGTAGACGAGGCGCGCGCCGGAGTCCGCCAAGACGTCGACCACGTCGACGGCGAGCGGCGTGGAGCTCCACGCCTGCAGCGCGCGCATCGACCGGCGCGCCGCTTCGGACGCCGACGCGAAGTCGCCGAGCATGTAGCTGCTCCAGGCGAACAAGCCGTTCGCGAGGCCGTCGTCGGGCCGCACGTTGCGCGCGCGATCGGCGGCGCTGCGGACGTCCTCGAGCACGAAGCTCGGGTCGCCGCCGGTCCGCATCAGGTCCAAGGCGTAGGCGCGGCCGTTGCGCGCGAACAGCACGTTCAGATCGGGGTCGTCGGGGTCTTCGGCGAGGCGTTCCTCGATGCGCGCGAGGCGCTCGTCCCACGCGACGTCCGCGACGGGTTCCGAGGACGCGCCGCTCGTCGAACCGAGCAGCCACGCCTCGACGTCGACGACCTCGGAGCCCGCGCCGACGGCGCGCAGGGCGCGCGCGTGTTGCATCGCCGACAGGGCGACGTCCTCCGGCGCGTCGGTGGCGAAGCGCTGGAGCGCGGAGAGCAGGGCGTCGCGCTCTTCGGAGGGTGCGTCGCCGAGCAACTGCGCGGCGAGGGAGAAGTGTAGGAGCGCGGCACCGCGCGGGTACGCGGCCAACGTGGTGATGCCGGCAGCGCGCACCACGGGCTCGGGATCGCGTAGGGCGAGACGCAACAACTCGGGATGCTGCGTCGTGCGCGTGGGCGAGAGCGCCGCGCCGGCGAGCCGCACGCGATCCTCCGTCGAAGCAGCGACGAAGCGCGCCTCCAGCAGGTCGCGGTGCGCCGCGTCCGGGCTGTCGAGCAACTCACCCTCGCTGAGTTCCGGAGGCGGCTCGGGTTGCGCCGACACTTCCGCTCCCGCGCCCTCGATCGTCGGCGCTTCGGCGACCGGCTCGAACTTGCCGAACTCGGCGAGCGCCGCGTCGATCTTCGAGAGGTCGGTGAGCAAGTAGAGGTCGAACAAGACCTCGCCGTCGGGTGAGACCCCCACGTGCCGCGGCGCGACGCGGCGCCCGTCGAACCAGCGCTCGAAGAGTTCCGGTTCGATCTCCATGTGCTCCGAGTTCGTCACGCGGCCGAACTTGCTGTCCGGGATGCGCACGCCGCGGCTGGTGTGGTCGAGCGCGTCGTGCCGATCGGGCGAGGCGAGCAAGGGGATGAAGCCGTCGGCCAGCGCGACGAAGTCCGGATCGCGGTAACGGTCGGCGGCGAGCGCCTCGGAGGCGAGTTCGCCGTCCATGTTCACGCAGAGCAGCAACGGCTTGCCCGTCGCGCGGCTCAAGGCGAGCGCGTCTTCGAGGTTCCGCTGCCACGGCATCAGCGGCGGCGAGGCGGTGCGGTCTTCGCGCAGGTAGGACGCGGGTTCGTCGACTTGCGCGAGCACGGGCGCGGCGAGTCCGAGGCAGAGCCCGGCGACGGCGAGGAGAGAGCGGTGGAGGAGCATCTTCGTGGGGGGAGGCGGCCGCGGATCGGCGCCCGACAGGGTAACGCGCCGCGGCGTCCTTGTGCCGCCCGGAGCGCCGCGCCACACTCCCGGGATGCACACCGCCCTCCTCCTCAACCACGACTGCATGGGTCACGGCGACCCGGCGCTCGGCCGCAAGATCCTCGCCGTCTTCCTGCGCAAGCTGCCTTCGATGCAGCAGGTCGAGTCGATCCTGATGGTCAACTCGGGCGTGAAGTTGGTCGCGCCGGACTCGCCGGTGTTGACCGAGCTGCGCGAGCTCGAAGCCCACGGCGTCGACTTGATGCCCTGCGGGACCTGCGTCGAGGCCTACGGCATCCAGGTCGCCGCCGGCGAGGTCTCGAACATGGACGAGATCGTCGCGGAGCTCGGGCGCGCCGACAAGGTCATCACGCTGTAACGCGCCGGCGTGAAGCTCCTCTTCCTCTCGCAGCGGGTCCCCTACCCGCCGAACCGCGGCGACAAGATCACGACGTGGCGCTTGATCGAGCGCATGTCGCGAACGCACGAGGTGCGCGCCGTCGCCTTCGCGCACGACGAAGCCGACTTCGCCGCGGCGCGTCAGCTGACCGAGATGGGGATGCCGACCACGCCGATCGCCTTCCACGAGCGGAAGCGCAAGCTGCTCTCCATCCCGCTGCTCGCGACGGGGACGCCGCTGACGCTCGGCGTCTACGGATCTCGCGAGCTGCAGCGCGAGGTCGACGAGCTGGCGAAGTGGGCGGACGCCGCCTACGCGTACTCCAGCTCGATGGGCGCCTTCCTCGAGCCGCACGACATGCCGCGCGTCATGCACTTCGGCGAGCTCGACTCGGACAAGTGGCGTCAGTACGCGCAGCGCACGTCCTTCCCGATGTCGTGGATCTACGGCCGCGAAGCGCGCACGCTGCAGCGCTTCGAGTCGCGCGTCGCGCACGCCTTCACGGACAACGTCTTCTGCACGCCGCTCGAACAGCGGATCTTCGACGAGCGCATCCCAGGCTGTCCGTCGACGGTCCTGCGCAACGGCGTCGACCTCGAGTCCTTCACTCCGTCGCCCGAATCGGCCGAAGCGGGGCACCTCGTCTTCACGGGCGTGATGAACTACTACCCGAACGTCGACGGTTGCGTGTGGTTCTGCGAGGAGATCCTGCCGCTCGTGCGCGAACGCCACGCCGCCGCGCGCTTCTCGATCGTCGGCTCGAAGCCCTCGCCGGATGTCGAACGCCTCGCGCACATCGACGGCGTCACGGTGACCGGCTTCGTCGACTCCACGGCCGACTGGATGCGCCGCGCGCAGGTCGCCGTGGCACCGCTGCGTATCGCGCGCGGCATCCAGAACAAGGTGCTCGAGGCGATGGCCATGGGCCTGCCGACCGTCGGCACGACCTGCGCGACGCAGGGCGTCGAGGGCGAGCACGAACGCGACTACCTCGTCTCCGACGACGCGCGCGGATTCGCGGATCACGTCATCCGCTTGCTCGACGACGCCGCAGCCGCCCGAGAACTCGGCGCGCGCGCCCGCCGCTTCGTCGAAGACCACTACAATTGGGAGACCGTCTTCCAACCCCTCGACGAGATCCTCGAACGCTGCGCGGAAGCCGCCGCGAGAACGACACGATGAGCCACGAGAAGATCGCCAACCTGTTCGACGACTGGGCCAAGAGCGGGCGCGGTGAGCGCATGCAGATCGGACACGGCGACGTCGTCGAACAAGTCGTCGCCGACCTCGACGTGCGCCCCGGACACCAGATCCTCGACCTCGGCTGCGGCGTCGGCTGGGCGACGCGCATCCTCGCGCAGAAGGCCCCGGGTGCCCAAGCGATCGGAATCGACGTCGCGCCCGAGATGATCGCGAAGGCGGAAGAACTCTCCTCCTACACGATCCGCGCCCGCTACGAGGTCGGCACCTTCGAGCACCTCGACTTTCCCGACGAGAAGTTCGACCACGTCTTCTCGATGGAAGCCCTCTACTACGCCACCGATCTCCCCCAGGCCCTGCGCGAGATCCACCGCGTCACCAAGACCGGCGGCGAAGTGAACGTCGTGATCGACTGCTACGCCGAACGCGAGTCGACCCACGCCTGGGGCCACACCCTCGGCCTCGACCTCCACGTCCTCTCCGAAGCCGACTGGAAGCAAGCCTTCGAGCACGCCGGCTTCACGCACGTCGAACTCACCCGCGTCAAGGACCGCCGCGGCGCCGGCGTCGAGGGCGACTTCCAAGCGAGCGAACACTTCCCGAGCTGGGAGGAGCACGTCGCCTACCACGAGGCGGGAAGCCTGCGGATCCGGGCGAAGAAGCCGTTCTGAGGCCTTTCCGCCGAATCACCGCAGGAGCGGCCCCGCCGATCGCGGGGCCGCTCCTGTTTCGTTCAACCGATCGTGACTTCTGCTCGCGCGGCTCGTGTGTCTCGATCAGGACGGGCAGGCGCTGCGCCTACAACCACTCCACCCGCACGCCGTGGCTGAAGTTCGAACCCAAGCCGCAGGGCGAGAGCGCGGGGTCGCGGTACCACTGCTGGTAGAAGCGCGTCTCGCCCGGTCCCGGCACGTTTCCGTTCGTGACGATCGACTCGACGGTCTGCCCCGAGCCGGTCGCGTCGAGGAAGACGACTTCGAGGCGCTCGGTCGGATTCCCCATGCAGAGGATGCCGTCCTTGAAGGGCACGGCGATCTCGACGCTGCCTTGGATGAGCAGGCTAGGCTGATTCGGACGCGCTTGAGAGAGGTAGAAGACGAGGTCGTCCGCTGCGAAGTTCGAGGAGCCGCTCGTCGTGAGGATCGCGCCGTGACCTTGCGAGTTCGCGCAGCCTTCGTTCGACGCTCCGAGGTTGGCACACGGGCAGGACGCGAGGCCTGTACCGTCACCGAAGCAGAAGGGAGCGATGGGACCGCTCGCCGGGCCGAACTGCCACGAGAGCACGTCATGGTCCAGGTATTCGCCACCGGTGCTCGCGGAGAAGCCGAGGTATGCGCTGGTTCCGCCGATCAGCGAGAGTCCACCGACCGAACTGCTCCCGGTCGCGAAGTCGTACGGCACCGAGAGGAGTGGCGTCACGAGATCGTCCAGGAATATCTCGAGAGTCCCGGGTACGTAGCGCACGCGCGCGATGTGCGCGGTGCCCGTGTCCATCAGCGTTCCCACGGCCGCCGAGCCGATCGAAGCCACTTCGTAGGCCGAATTGGCCCCGACTCCGGCGGTGTGCACGCTGACGTGATTCCCATCCAAGTCGCCGAGATTCGTGTTGCGGTAGAGGTCGAATTCGACGGCCAGGCTGTTCGCGATGGCGGTGCCGGCCGGCGCGCTCGAGAACGCGCCGTAGCCCAGCTGTCCGGCGTGCGATCCGAGGGCCGCGGTGCCGCGCGGATCGTTCTGCACGAGGAACACCAGCCCGTCGCCGCCGCCGATCGTCCCGGAGATGCGGAACTCGAAGGTCGTCTCGAAGCCGCCGCTCACCGCGACGGGCGCGTCATAGAAGGCGGTGCCCCTCTGCGAGAGGAGCGCGGGAGCGATTCGCAGGTCCGTCCCGGACTGGGCCGCGTCTCCGTTGAAGACGAGGTTGGTCGTGGAGCTGAAGTCGGAGAAGTCGAACCACTGAGCATGGGCGGTCTCGGCGATGAACAGCAGGGTCGGCGCGACGAGGCATCCGAGGACGAGGGGGCGGGTGCGGCGCATCTTTGGAGTCTCCTGTGGGGCGAAGCGGGTCTGGACCTCGCGGCCAGGCGAGGTCTCGCGGCGGCCGAGCGCCGAGAGACTCCACGCTAGGTTCGAACGGGAGGGGCGCAACCTGGGAAAGTTACGCGGACCCGCTGAACGACGAGAGAGGCCCCTTCAGGTGGGAACGTACCGTGCCGTAACTGTTTCGCCCACGAAGCGCGGGGGCCCC
>JACKHV010000014.1 GCA_020638835.1 Planctomycetota bacterium
GGCGGCAACAAGGCCGCCACCTCGCGCGTCCGCAAGTCCATGCAAGAGGTCAAGGCGATCGCCCAGGACCTGCGCAAGGAGATGCTGGAACTGCGCGACGCCGGCGGCGCCTCCTGAACCACCTGCCACTCGTGCCGAACGTCAGCGATCAGAACGGCGGCGAGTCCCACGACGAACAGGCCACCCCGGGTGGCCTTTCGTCATGTCTGGGTGCCCGCGAGGCCGCGCCGACGCGGCGGGGCTTCTTCCTCGGCCTCGGCGCCGCCCCGCTCGCCTTCGCGGTGGGGACCGAGGACGAGGGCGCGCCGCCGGCGCTCGAGTCCTGGACGGTCTTCCTCGTGCGCCACGCCGAGAAGGGCGTCGACGACCCCCGCGATCCGGCGCTCAGCGAAGCGGGGAAGCTGCGCGCCGCGGCGCTCGCCGAGCTGCTCGCGGCGGCCGGCGTGAATCGCGTCTTCTCGACCGACTACCGCCGGGCGCGCGACACCGCGGCGCCGCTCGCGGACCACGCGGGCGTCGAGGTCGAGCTCTACGATCCGCGCGAAGCCGGCGCGATCGTGAAGACGCTCTCGGAGCTGCCCGCCGGCAGCGTGGCCGTGGTCGTCGGCCACTCGAACACGACGCCGCAGGTCTTGACGGCGCTCGGCGCGCCGGAGCCGCGCGGTCTCGAGGACTCGCGCTACGGACGAATCCTGCCCGAAGACTGCTACGACCGGCTCTACCTCGCGCACTTCGCGCGCGTCGGCGAGTCGAAGGACGCGCGCTTCGCCGGCAGCCTCGAGCTGCGCTACGGCAGCTGATCGGGCGGCGTTCCGTCGTGACCGCTCGGCCCGTCGTCCGCGTGACGCACGGCGAAGTCGGGCAGCTTCCAGCGCCCGCCGCGGGAGTGCAGCTTCCACCAGCGCAACACGTCTTCCGGCTCGAGTTCGCGGTAGAGGTGCGGGAACAGCGCGCCGTCGCGTGACGCTTCGAAGCGCAGCGCGTCGGCGGTGCGCAGCGGGCAGAGCTCGAGCAGGTACACGTCGGTCGCGTCGGCGTAGTGCTCCTCGAGCGTCCCGGCGAGCTGCGACGCGGTCGAGGCGTGGATGAAGCCACAGAGCGCCAGCGAGCGCGGAGCCCAGCCGCGGCCGGGACGCCGCGCCCAGTCGTCCGGCAGCACCACGTGGAAGCAGCGCTCAACCACCGACGACCTCCAGGCCGGGCGCGGCGGCGGACAAGAGGCCCGCGGCGCGCGCCTCGCGCTCGAGGGCGGCGATCGCCGCGCGACCCACGTCGCCGAGCTCGCGCGTCCAGTCGTTGACGTACAGCTCGACGTGCTTCCAGAGCACGTCGTCGCGCTGTTCCTGGGCGTGCTCGCGCATCGTCTCGAGCGCGCCGTCCGGGTGCGCACGCGCCCAGTCGATGCTGCGGCCGACCGCGTCCGAGACCGCGCACAGCACTTCGCTACCGAGCCTGCGGTGCGCGAAGATGCCGCCCAGCGGCAGCGGACTCCGCGTGCGTGCTTCCCAGCTCGCGCCGAGGTCCTCGACGAGGCGCAGGCCGTGCTCGGCGTAGGTGAAGCGACCTTCGTGGATGCAGACGCCGTAGTCCGCGGCGCCGTTCGCGAGCGCGGGCATGATCCGTGAGAAGACGCACTGCTCGGGCAGTGGCGCGCCGGGGTGCAGCAGGCGGAAGAGCAGGTTCGCCGTAGTGTGCGCGCCCGGCGCGAGCACGCGCGAGTCGGCGTCGAGTGGACGCGCGGACTCTCGTGCGAGCAGCACGGGGCCGACGCCGAATCCGAGCGCCGCGCCGCTCGCCAGCACGCAGAGGTCCGCCGAGCGCTCGATCGCCAAGGCGAAGCTGCCCTTGCTGAGCTGCAGCTCACCGCTCGCGAGTCGTTCGTTCAACTCTTCCACGTCGGCGAGCACGAACTCGACGTCGAAGCCCTCGCAACGCACCGCGCCCGTCAGCAGCGCGTGGAAGGCGAAGGTGTCGTTGGGGCAGGTCGAGATGCCGAATCGGAGCGCGCGACTCACGCGGGTTCCTTCGCCAACCACTCGAGCGACAACTCGTGCGCGGCCGCGAGCGCGGAGGGGATGCGCCACGCGGATGCCTGGCGATCGCCGACGACGTTCGAAGCACCGCGCACGATCGACAGCGGCACGCGCGCAAGGGCGCAAGCGAGCGCGACCGCGAAGCCCTCCATGTCCTCGGCGAGCGCCGCGGGGAAGCGTTCCTTGCGCTCCGCCGCGTGCGCCGGAGAGTCGGACGCCGCGCAGGTCGAGAGCAGCAGCGGACCCGAGGCCTCGAGCCGCATGCGGTCCGCGATCGGGTGCGGCGTCGTGTCGGTGGACCCGGGCCACTGCGGGAAGCCGAGCGCGGGCGGAGCGACGAAGCGCGAGCCCTCGCCGACGCCGACGCCCTCGAGCGCGACCTCGCCGAAGGTGGTCGCGGTGCCGACGGGAAAGCTCTCTTCGTCGAAGGTGCCGGCGATGCCGACGAGCAGCGCGCGCTGTGGCTTGTAGCGCTCGAGCAGCGTCGCCGTGCGTGCGGCGGCCGCGACGGGGCCGAAGCCGCAGACCTCGACGCGCGCCCGGGCCGGGTCGTAGCCGCCCTGGTCGCGGAGGCGCTCGAGTTCGAGCGCGGTGGGGACGAGCAGCAGCAGAGGGGCGTCTTTCATGCCGCAGAGTGTCGTCGCAGGGGGCTCCCCGTGCAATCCGGGGAGACTCGGGTAGGCTGCGGAAGCACCCCGACCCGCTGCCCTCGCATGATCTCCACCAGCCTGCTGTTCCTCGCCCTGCTCGTCCCCACGACGTTCCCGCTCCCGCGGATTCAGCTCGCCGAAGCGCGGCTCGAGACGCCCTACGCGGTGAGCGAGCTGGTGCGCATGTCGCGCGAGGACTCGCGCGTGGCCGCGACGCTGCGCGAGCTGACGGACCTCCACCCGCGGCGCCTCACCGCGTCGAAGGGGCTCGCGCGCGCTTTCGACTGGGCCGCCGGCGAGTTCCGCGAGCTCGGGCTCGAGCCGCGCTTCGAGGCGTGGGGCACCTTCCCCGCGGGCTTCGAGCGCGGACCTTGGTGGGGACGCGTCGTATATCCCGATGCGCGACCGCTCGAGTTCATCACGCACTCGTGGACGCGGGGCACGGACGGGCCGCGGCGCGGCATGGCCGTGCTCGAACCGGAGGGCGAGCTGCTGCCGGAGACGCTCGCCGAGCTCGTCGCCGGCAAGTGGGTCGTGCTGCGCGGCGAAGGCCGCAGTGGCAAGCAACGTCGCGCGTTCCTCACTGCGTGCGACGAGTCCGGCGCGTTCGGCGTGATCTCGCGCGGACCGGAGAGCGGGCTGCTCGTGACGGGCGGCTCGGAGTCGGTCGACCCCGAGGACTTGGACCGCGCGTGTCGCATCACGCTGCTCCACGACCAACACGTCGCCCTCGAGGCGCAGCTCGCTTCCGGCGCGAAGACGCAGCTCGAGTTCGACATCGACAACCAGTTCACGCCGGGGCCGGTGACGAACCACAACCTCGTCTGCGACCTCCTTGGCGCGGAGTTCCCGGACGAGTACGTGATCGTTCAGGCGCACCTCGACGGCTGGGACGGCGCCGAGGGCGCGCAGGACAACGGCACGGGCGTGGCGACGACGCTCGAGGTCGCGCGCCTGCTCGTCGCGCTCGGCACGCCTCCGCGGCGCACGATCCGCTTCGTGCTGTACAGCGGTGAGGAACAGGGGCTGTTCGGCTCCGCGGGCTACGTGCGCGACCACGCGAACGAGCTGGAGCGCACGAGCATCGTGCTGAACCACGACCAGGGCTCGAACTACCTGCGCGGCATCACGGCGACGGAAGCGATGTTCCCGACCTTCGAAGCCGTCTTCGCGCCGGTGATGGAACTGGACCCCGAGCGGCCGTTCGCGATCGAACTCGTCGACGGGATCACCGGCGGCGCGTCCGACCATGCGCCCTTCGTGCAAGCGGGCGTGCCGGCCTTCCACTGGAAGCAGGAGTGGAGCGGATACACCTACGTGCACCACACGCAGCACGACACCTTCGCGGAGGTGCGGATGGACGACGTGCGGCACTCGGTGGCCGTCATCGCGCTCGCGGCGCACGGCTTCGCCGAGCTCGACGACTTGGTCTCGCGGCGCGAGATGCGCGCTCCGGAGCCGCGGCGCATGGGCGTGTTCCTCTCCGGCACCGAGGTCACCGGCGTCTCGCCCGACTCGCGCGCCGCCGCGGCGGGCTGGCAGAAGGGCGACGTGATCCTGTCGATCGACGGCACCGAGGTCGCGAGCCGTCGGGAGCTGACGCGTCGCCTGCAGGAAGGCGGCCCCGAGAAGCGCGTCGTGGTGCAGCGCGGCGAGGAGCGGCTCGAGACGCTGCTCGATTACTCGGACGACCCCGAGGAGGACCGCCGCCAAGCGCGCCTCGCGCGGCTCGAGGCCCTGCGCGCCGAGCGCGAGGCCGCGGCCGATCCCGAATCGGGACAGTAGGGCCTCGCGGGAGGCCCCGGGCGGGCCGCCGCAGGAACCCTCACCGCTGGGACTTCGGCGGGTCGGAGGGCCGACAGCGCCTCAAGAGCAGGCGCCGGAACGCCGATCTTGGGGCCATGGCGCCCACTTCCTCCGACCGACCGAGCCTCACGCCGGCGAACTGTCTGGCCTGCGGCTCGCTCGAGAGTCACCAGCTCGGCTACTGGAATTCCATGCCGCTGAGCGTGATGAGCCTTCCGAGGACGAAGGGCGAGGCGGTCGCATCGCCCACCTACAAGCTCGACGTGCGGCGCTGTACGCACTGCGGACACGTGTTCCACACGAGCTTCGACCAGGACGAAGTCCACTACCGCGAGAACTCCAACTTGGTCTTCAACCAGGGCCACGGCTGGCAGCTGTACCAGGACGACCTCGCCGAGCGCTGGGTCGCGCAGTTCAGCCTCGCCGGGAAGCGCGTGATCGAGGTCGGCGCCGGCGACGGCCAGTTCCTCGAGCGCATGGCACGGCAAGGGTGCGAGGTGATCGCGTTCGAGCCCGGTCCCGACGCGGACGCTTGCGCAGCGCGTGGGTTCAAGGTGCAGCGCGCGTACTTCGGCGAGGAAGAGGTCGGCGAGCACCAACCCGACGCCATCGTCTGCCGCCACGTCATCGAACACATGGCCGACCCGTCGGCCTTCCTGCGCGCCATCCGCCGCGGCGCGGTGGCCACGAACCAGGCACCGATCTTCCTGGCGGAAGTCCCGCGCATCGACAAGGCGCTCGACCAGCATCGGATCAACGACTTCCTCTACGAGCACGTCTCGCACTTCACCGAGCACTCCTTCCGTGTGCTGTTCGAGGAAGCGGGCTGGGGCGTCATCGATGTCGACCGCGGGTACGGCGATGAAGTCGTCACGCTCGCCGCGCAGCCGAGGTTGCGCCGCCGCCGCCGCGAGGAGACTCCCCGGCTGGCGCTGTCGCTCGTCGACGACAGCCGCGAGTTCCGCGAGAGCGTGGACCTGCAGACGGACGAACTGCGCAACCGCATCGCGACCTGGCAGGAAGAAGGGCGCACCGTCGCGTTGTGGGGCGGCACCGGCAAGGGCGCCGCGCTGATCAACATGTGCGGCCTCAGCGAGGACGTCGCGCCGCTCGTGATCGACTCGGATCCGCGCAAGCAGGGCGCCCACGTGCCCGGCACCGGCCAGCTGATCCAGAGCCCCGCTGCCTGCCTCGAGCACGGCGTGGACGTGATCCTGATCTGCACGCAGTGGCGTGCGCGCGACATCGAGCACGAGATCAAGTCGGTGCTGAACCTCGACGCCGAGCTCTATGTCGTGCATCGCGGGCAGATCGTGCCGTTGACACCCGAGCTGGAGCTCTAGTTGGACCTCCTCGAAGTCGCTGGGCTGGAGGCCGAGCGCCTTCGGCTGATCGAACTGTCGAGAACGCGGGACGTCGCCGCGCTCGAGCGGGCGTACGCGCACCTCGAGTCGACGAATCCGCGTTCGCTCTCGGAGGGCGCGACGAGTCCCGCGGAACGCGAACTCGTGCGGGCCTGGATCGAGGCGTGGGACACCGTCCTGCAGGACTGGTTCCTCGGGGACGGCGCGGAGCATGGTGCGTGGCGCGTGCTGATGCTGCCCGACGAGTCGGGCGGCTTCGTGCTGCGACACCTGAGCCTGCTCGCGTTCTGGTTGTCGGAGGTCGGTTCGGAGCGTCTCGGCGCCGATCCGCTTCCCGTCGAGCTCGGCGAGATGTCACTCGACGCGCAAGCGCGTGCGCTCGGCCGCTTCTGTACGCGCGCCGACGGCCGCACGGCGATCGACTACGCCGCCGTGCACGACGCGCTTCGACCGTTGCTGCGGCCGTTCCTCGCGCACTGGGCGCTGACCGTGCACCTCGTCTCACCGACGGCGAGCTTCGATCCGGCGGTCGGCGCCAATCGCCAGGCGCTGTGCAACGACTTCGCGCGCTGTCACGCCGAAGCGGATGTCGGCCTTGCCATGGACCCGCTCTACTTCCAGGCGGCGTACCGTGCGATCTATCACAGCTCCGATCCGCACGACTTCGTCAGCGTGCTCTCGGACCGCGCCTTCGCGCCGCGGCTCGCCTCGAGAACCGCGTGCGAGCCGCAGGGATCCGAAGGGCTCGGCGTCTTGCTCGGCTGCTTCGCAGAGCACCACGCCGTGCGTCGCAGCACGGAACCGCTGCTCTCCGAGCTGCGCGACGCGGGAGAGTGGTGTGGCTACTACCCCGGCGGCGACCGCGCTGCGGCGCTCGACGAGCTCGGACCGCGGTGGGCCGGCCCGGACGCGCGCCTCGTGGCGACCGACGCCGGGCGCATCGACGCCGCACGGAGCCTCGCCGAGCGCGTCGCCGAGGACCGCCTCGACTTCCTGTTCTTCCCGGAGGTCGGCATCTCGACCGCGTCCGCCGTGCTCGCGCGTCAGCGACTCGCGCGCGTGCAGGCGACGACCTACGGACACCCGGCGACGAGCGGCTCGCGCGAAGTCGACTTCTTCGTGAGCGGCATCGAGACCGAGGACGGCAGCACGCGCTACCGCGAGCGCCTCGTGCTGCTCCCGGGGCTCGGCGTCGCCTCGAACCTGCCGCCCGAACCCCTCCACCCGCGGCAACGGCCCCTCGACGACGAGAGGTGTCGCCTCGCGAGCCTGTCGTCGATCGACAAGCTGAACGGCGAGTTGCTGTGCGCCTGGCGTGGCGTGCTCGAGTCCGGCGGGAAGTGCGCGGAGCTGCTGCACTTCCCCGGCGCGCGCGGTGGAGCGGCGACGGCGATCGAGTGCGCGGCGCGCGAGGCCCTGGGTGCGTCGGCGAACTACGAGCTGCACCCCGCGCTCCCGCGTGCCGTCCTGCTGCAGCGCCTGCTCGAGGCCGACGTGCTGCTCGACTCCTTCCCGTTCTCCGGCTTCAACACGCTCGTCGACGCGCTGTCGCTCTCGCTACCGGTCGTCAGCTTGCGACGCCCGGGCTTCGCCGGCGGAGTGGGGGCGGCGGTCCTCACGCGGCTCGGCTGCGCGGAGGAGTGCGTGGCGACGACGACGGAGGAGTACGTCGCGAAGGCCGTGCGGCTGGCCCGTGATGCGCAGCTGCGGCTGGAGCTGCGCGCGCGCCTCTCTCGCGAACGCGTGCTCGCCGTGCTCTGCGACGGCTCGCTCGGCGCGCACTTCCGCGCTGCGGTCGAGTGGATGCGCGCGACCGGTCCCGGTCAGGACGGCGCACCCGTCTACATCGAGGCGGGGGAGCCGCCTCGCGTGCTGACGGACTGGCCGCGTCGCTGAGTCCGGGTGCGGCGCTCAGGCGAGTCCCGAGTGCGTGCCGTCGCAGTAGGGCGGCGTCTTCGTGCGCTTGCAGCGGCAGAGGTGCACGGTGCCCGAAGCCTCGGGCTTGAAGATCTGCGGCCGGAAGGCCGAGCCCGCGTGCGATCCGTCGCACAGCGCGCCGCCCGCGGACCGGCCGCAGGCGCACCAGGCGTAGTTCTTGCCGCCTTCGACCTCGACGGCGGCGGGGGAGGTGGCGGCGATCTGCGGTTCTTCCATCTCTGTTCCTCTGCTGGGGTCGCCCTCCATTCGATCCCGCGCCGTCTCCGGGGGCGAGTTCCTGCAAGATTTCGCCCCGTCCGAGGCCCGGAAGCCGGAAGCGTCGTCGTTGGGCCCTCTCCTGGGTCCGCCAGCGGAGGGGATGCGGATGCGCGTGACGAGATGGATCTTGCTCTCGAGCCTTGGACTCGCGGCTTGTGGTGGCGGAGGTGAGGCCCCGCTGTCCGGAGGAACCGGCGGTTCCGCGGACGACACCCCCGGCGGCATCCTGGCCGATCTGGTCGTCGAGGCGCTCACTGCTTCACCCGCCGTCGTCGAAGCCGGCGGCAGCCTCAGCGTGCAGGACAGCGTCCGCAACCTGGGGAACACCGCCGCCGGCGCCTCGGAGCTCGCCATCTACCTCTCGACCGACGAGAGCCTCGACGACGAGGACGTGATGCTCGGGACGCGCAGCGTTCCCGCGCTCGCGCCGGGCGCGGCGTCGAGTGCGCAGGGAGAGCTGAGCGTTCCTGCGACGACGCCGGCCGGCAGCTACTACTTGATCGCCTTCGCCGACGCGGAGTTCGACGTCGTCGAGGGTGGTGAGCTGAACAACCTGCGCGTCGCCGCGACGACGATCGCGGTCGAGCCCGGCGAGCTGCCGAACTTGCGCCCCACGCAGATCTCCTTCTCGCCGGCGAGCCTCGACGCGGGGCAGTCGCTCTCCGTCAGCGAAGCCGTGCGCAACGAAGGGGAGGGGCCCGCGGGGACCTTCCAGGTCGGCGTCTACCTCTCGCTCGACGCGACGATCACGCCGTCCGACCGGCTGCTCGGCCTGCGCAGCGTCGCGAGCCTCGCGGCGGGCGCGCTGAGCTTCGGGGACGACGACTTGCTCGTGCCGGCGAACACGCCCGAGGGCATCTATTGGGTCGGCGTGCTGGCCGACGTCGGCGGCACGCAGGCCGAGCAGAACGAGTTCGACAACGTGCTCGTGGCGAGCGGACAGGTCAGCGTGCTGCGACCGCCGCGGCCCGACCTCGTCGCACAAGCCGTGAGCTTCGGCGAGACGGCGATCGACGCGGGCCAGCCGCTGATCGTCGCGAACGAGGTGAAGAACCAGGGCGCCGTGGACGCGGGCGCCTTCCGCGTCGGCATCTACATCTCGCAGGACTCGACGATCACGACCGACGACGTGCTGCTCGGCGAGCGCACGGTCTCGTCGCTCGCGGTCGGCGCGACGAGCACGGCACAGGGCGCCTATCCGGTGCCCGCGGACATCGGTGCGGGGACGCGCTACGTCGGTCTGGTGGTGGACCACCTGGCTGCGGTCCTCGAGCAGGACGAGACGAACAACGTCCTGTTGGCCGCGGGGACGGTGGAGGTGAGCATCCCGCCTCTCCCGGACCTGCGGCCCGCCGCCCTCTCCGTCTCGCCCTCGATCCTGCAGGTCGGCGAGAGCGTCACGGTCGTCGAGCGCGTGATCAACGAGGGCACTGCGCCCGCGGCGAGCTTCCGCGTGGGCGTGTACCTCTCGACGAACCCGGTGATCGCGACGACGGACGTGCTGCTCGGCAGCCGCGTCGTCGACGGCCTCGCGACGGGCGGCTCGAGCGAGGTGCAGTCCGAGTACGCGCTGCCCGTCGGCGTCTCGGCGGGCTCGTGGTACGTCGGCGTGATCGTCGACGACCTGCGCGAGCTCGCGGAGCTGCAAGAGGGCGACAACAGCTTGCTGTCGCCGACGCTGATCGACGTGACGGCCGCGCCCGATCCGCATCCCGACCTCGTGGTCGAGACGATCTCGACGCCCGCTCAGCGCGTGCTGTCCGGCGGGAGCCTGCAGGTGCTCAGCACCGTGCGCAACGAGGGAGACCTCTCGTCGACGAGCTTCCAGGTCGGCATCTACCTGTCGACCGACGCGACGATCACCACCGAGGACATCCTGATCGGTCAGCGCACGGTCTTCTCGCTCGGCGTGGGCTTCGGCAGCGCGCAGAGCTTCCCGTACACGATCCCGACGGACGTGCCCCTCGGCTTCTACCGGCTCGGCGCGATCGCCGACGTCGGTCAGGTGATCGTCGAACTCGACGAGGACAACAACGCGCGCGCCGCGAGCGGTCAGGTCGAGGTCTACGTGCCGCCGCCGCCGGCCCCGGATCTCTCGGTGACCACGCTCGCCGTGGACCTGACGACGGTCGTCGCGGGCGGAGACCTCTCGATCGACGACGTCGTACGGAACGGGGGCGAGCTGGCCTCGGGATCGACGCGCGTCGCCTTCTACCTCTCCACCGACGAGGAGATCGACGCCACCGACACGCTGCTGGGCGTGCGCACCGTCGCCGGGCTCGCCGTGGAGGCGGAGTCGTCGGGTTCGACCACCGTCAGCCTCCCGACCTCGCTCGCCGCGGGAACGTACTGGCTCGGAGCGATCGTCGACGACCTGGACACCGTGTCCGAGTCCGACGAGGAGAACAACGTGAAGCGGCTCACGGAGAGCCTGGAGGTGCAGTGATGACGCGTGGACTCGGATGGTCGCTGTGCGCCGGCGCGTTGTGCCTGACGGCGCTCACGCAGGCCTCGAACGGTGCCCTGGAGCCCGCCGAGGGCCTCTTGCAGCCCTTCGCCGGGGCCGTCGAGGGCCGCTACGTGGACGCGGGTGAGTTGATCTCCGGCCCCGCACCGGCGCCAGGCACACGCCGCGCGCAGCGCTGGAGTGCGGCGCAGGAGTCGGAGCTCGACGCGCTGATCGTGCGTCCCGAGGCACGTCGCGGCGACTACATCGACTTCGGCGCCGAGCACAGCGCGTGGTCTCGCGCGCGCGACTGACCGGCGACTCCTCGCTGTGGTTAGCAAAGAGCGGCAGCGCGCGTGATGCACGTTGCCGCTCTTCGCGTTGATGTCGTTGCGAGCGCAGTGTAAGCACGCGGCCCCATGGTCGTGCAACCAAAAAAAGTCTCGCGAGCAGATTGTCGAACTTGCGACACGAAGGAGGGCGGCGCGTGCGAGCGCCGCCCTCCTTCCGTTTCACGCTGCTGCGTGCAGAGCGTCGTGCGAACTACATCCAGTCGAGCTGCAGCGCTTGGGTGAAGTTCGAACCGGTGCCGCAGGGGCTGACGCCACCGGGATCGCGGTACCACTGTTGGTAGTAGCGCGTCAGGCCGGGCGTCAGGTTGCCCTCGGTGACGATCGAGCTGACGGTCGAGCCGCTACCCGCGGGGTCGAGGAACACGACTTCGATGCGCTCGGTCGGGTTGCCCATGCAGAAGACGCCGTCCTTGAAGGGCACGTTGACGAGCGTGCTGCCTTGCACGAGGAGACTCGGCTGGTTGGGACGACCTTGCAGCAAGGTGAACACGGCGTCGTCGTTCGCCACCGAGTTCGAGCCGGAAACGGTCAGCACCGCGCCGAAGCCCAGCGAGTTCTTGCAGCCTTCGCCGGCGCCGAGCGTGGACTCGTTGGCGCAGGGGCAGGGGACCGGGCCGCCGCCGATGTCGGAGGTGCCGTCACCGAAGCAGAAGCTGGTGGTCGCGGCGCTGCAGTCGTCCGGCACGCCGTCGTTGTCCACATCGGGCGCGCCACGAGCGATCTCGACGTCGTCCGGGACGCCGTCACCGTCGCAGTCGGAGGCGGCGCCGAGGTACATCAGGAAGTTGTACTCCTGGTCCGCGGTGCCGGGGACGAGCGTGATGTCGTCGAAGATGCCGTTGTTGTCGACGTCGTAAGTGACGCTCGCCGCGAACACCAAGCCGCCGAGCGTGCGCGCGTCGGAGGTGTCGAGGCCGGCGGGGCTCAGCAGGTTGTGCGCCGTCTGGCACGCGCTGTCCGAGAAGGTCGCGCGCGGGTCGATGTTCCCGCCGCCCGCGTTGATCGAGATGTAGTTGATCAGGTAGTCGCGGTCCGAGTTCTGGCCGTGGACGACCTGGTTCTCGTGCACGACGAGCTCGAGCTCGTAGCTGAAGGTCGCGGCGTCGTAGACGGCGCGCACGATCGAGTTCTCGAAGCTGCCGGCGATGTCCACCGGGGCGGTGAACCAGATGTTGCCGACCGAGTCGATCATCGGCGAGGAGATCGAGGGGCCGGTGTCGAGGCCGTAGTTGCGCAGCGTGCCGGCGGATCCGCCCATGCCGTCGGTGACGGGCTTACCCGTGCCGGTGTCGGTGTACGCGGCGATGGTCCACGTGGCTGCGCCGCCCGGCGCGATGCGGCAGACGACGATCGAGCAGTTCGACTGCAGACCCGACGAGCTGGCCGACGTGTTGTGCAGCATCATGCCCGCGACGATCAGGTTGCCGTTCAGGTCACGGCCGACCGCGATCTGTCCGTTGCCGCCGTTGAAGGTCGTGCCGCCGCCGTAGTTGTAGAAGAACTGCGAGCCCACCGGGGTGAAGCCCGTGGCGTTGTCCGTGATGCTCGCGGGCTTGATGAAGGTGTTGGGGCTCACCGGAGCGCCGGTGGCGTCCAGACCGAACAGTCCGAAGGAGTCCGAGCCGCTGTTCGTGCCGATGATGGCGCCGGTGCCGAGCACGGATCCGGGGAACAGGGCCGGGTCGTTGACCATCGAGTACGAGGGGTTGCCGCGCTCGCCGGCGGCCGTGAGCCAGGCGGCGGAGGGGGAGGTGGTGACCGGAGCCGTGCCGCCGTGGTGCAGGTTCGCGCTGTAGTCGGCGGCGAGCAGCATCGGAACGCCCGCGACGCTGGCGGGGACCACGGCCGGCGTCGAGGTGGTCGCTGCGGAGTAGTTCGTCAGCATGCGCAGGCTGGCCGGCGCGTCGACGGCGCCCGACGGGTCGCTGATCGAGTTGATGACTCCCGCGTTGCGGCTGAGCAGGTTCACGCGGAAGTAGTTCTGCGCGGCGAGTTGCAGGCTTCCGGCGCAGCCGGGCGACGAGAAGCCGTCAGCGCGGAAGATCGTGTTGCCGTTCGCGTCGACGCCGCCCATGCCGAAGTTGGAGGCGTTGCACAGCCAGTCCTGCCCGTCCGTCGCGCCGACGACGCGCGAGACGAACAGACGCGAGGGCGCGTCCACGTCGTAGTTGACGACGGCGCCGATCACGTGGCTGATGCTGTCGGCGGTGTTGGGGTCCGCCGCGAACTGGCTCATCGAGACGCTGAACTGGTTGCCGACGGAGGCCGACGTGTCGATCGGCGCTCCCGCGTCGTTCTTCGCGGCGTCGTCGTTCATGCCGAAGCCGGCGGCGTTCCACAGCGCGTAGCTGTTGCGCGCGAAGGGGACGCCGGCAAGCTGGTCGCGGCTGATCGTGCTGCCGCCGAGCTGCGCGTTGAAGAACTGCGGCGCGGGCTGGTAGTCCATGCCGGCCTTGAGGAGGGGAGCGACACCGAAGGTGTTGCCCCAGGAGGACGTGATCGCGCTGAGCTCGACGACGAAGTCGTTCTGTTGCTCACCGACCGCGCGGTCGTCGATCGAGTCGCCGGGGACGCCAGAGACCTTGGCGGTGCTGTCCTGGGCGAGAGCGGGCGTCGAGAGGACGACCAAGCTCAACGCAGCCGCGGAGAGGCGCGGCGAGAGGGAACCAGTCATGGGGATAAGCGCTTGTTGGGATCCTGAGTGGACCCGCGTCCCACGCCGGCTGCGATCCGGCTGGCTCCTCCGCTCGTCGGGGTTCGGTCAACGGTGGTCTGGGGGAACCGGGGGGACTGGCGGGCGCCCGACGAGTTGCCTGCAATCCTAGCAGTGGCGCGGGATATCAGGGATTCGGCGGGCGTGAAAGCGGCGTGAATGCGAGGCTCTGTGGCTCGACTCCCGGCCGGGGCCCCTTGACAAGAGCGGGCCTCTGATTTGGAATCTCCTATGGTTGGAAATTCCTAACTGGCGCGGGAGTCGCGGCTGGATTCCGAGAAATGGGCCTCGACGAGGCGCCTCGGCCGGCCAGGTGACCGCAGGAGGCCTCGCGGATCCCAGCGTCCGAGGGGGGAGATCGAGATGAACCGCAACACGAGCGGGCGGAGCGGCATCGGGTCCCTGGCGGCCGGCTGCCTCGCCCTCACGATCGTCGGCCAGGCCTTCGGCCAGGGTCGCACCTTTACGACCGACGCCGACTTCGACGAGGGCGTCCTCACGCAGGTCAACCACGACGCGCCGAACCAGGACCAGCTGCAGCTCGACCTGGTGGACGGGACGACCTCCTTCATCGGCGTGGCGCTCTCCGGGCGCGGAACGGTGGTGCGCATCGACGCCGAGACCGGCGAGATCCTGGGCGAGTACGCGACCGGGCCGCAAGGTCGTCCGCTGAACCCCTCGCGCTGCACCGTCGACGCGAACGGCAACCTGTGGGCCGGCAACCGCGACGACGACCCCACCGGACTCTCCGGCTCGGTGGTCAAGGTCGGCATCGTGATCGGCGGCACGCGCGTCGACGCGACCGGCACACCCGATCCGAACGGTGGCTACCTCGCGCCGCCCTTCGCCTTCAGCACCGCCGTCGACCGCGACGGCGACGGCCTGATCCGCACCAGCATGGGCTCGGGCGACGTGCTCGCCTGGCCCGACGTCACGGACGGTGCCGGCGGCGCGGGCGGCGGCCCGGCGCTCGTCGAGGACGCCGTGGACGAGGCGATCCTCGTCTACCAGCGCACGGCCGCGACGCAGAACCGACAGATCAGTATCGACGGGAGCGGTCAGGTCTGGGTGGGGGGCTATCCGCAGAGTCCGCAGCAGTTCGACGTCCTGAACCCTACGGACGGGTCGATCCTCTCGAACCTGCCCCTCGGTCTGAACTGCGGCGGCTTCGCCGGTGAGTTCGACGCCGGCGGCATCCTGTGGTCGTCGTCCTTCTTCGAGGACACGCTCCTGCGACACGACCCGGTCGGAGGTACGGTGACGTGCATCGCGACGCAGCTCGAGCCCTCGGGCGTCGTCGTCGACTCGACCGGCAACGTGTGGGTCGCCGGCAGCAGCGAGCTGCGCCGCTACGACAGCGCTGGAACGCAGACGGGCGCCTTCCCGATCGCCGGCTCCGCGGGGCTCTTCGCGATCACCCAGCACCCCGCCGACGGCCACCTGTGGGTCACGAGCTTCGACACGGACGAGGTGTACCGCGTCGACCTCGCGGGCAGCGTCGTCGCGACGATCCCGGTCGGCGACCAACCCTCCGGCGTCGCGATCGACTCGAACGGCAAGGTGTGGGTCACGAACAACGCGTCGGACGACGCGATGCGCATCGACCGCGCGACCAACGCGGTCGACCTGACCGTTTCGCTCGGAGCCGGCGCGCAGCCCTTCAACCCCAGCCAGGACATGGTGGGCTTCGTCTCCGCCTCGGGCCTCGCGCCGATCGGCACGTGGTCCGTCGTGCACGACGGCGGCGCGGCGAACATCGACTGGACGCAGGTCGCGTGGAGCTCCTCGGAGCTCGCGGGATCGACGATCGCGGTCGAAGCGCGCGCGGCGAACTCGCCCGGCGCGCTCGCCGGTCAGAGCTTCGTCAGCGTGGCCAACGGCGCGTCGACGGGCCTGAACGGACAGCTGCTCGAGCTGAACGTGACCTTCCGCACCGTCGACGGAACGACTTCGCCCGTGCTCTTCGACCTGACCGTCGACGGCATGCCGGGCGGCAACGGCGATGACTGCGTCACGGTCGACCGGCGCACGCCGTCGAGCTTGCTGCTCTTCCCCGAGTTCGACAGCCGTGAAGGCATCCTGAGCGTCTTCACCGTCACGCACACCGACTGCGCGGGCGACGACGTCGACGTGGAGTTCGTCTACGTCGACGGCGACGACTGCGGCGAGTTCAACCGCACCGAGACGCTCACGCCCTGCGACCAGCTGACCGGCGTGGTCAGCGCGCACGACCCGAACCAGACGCGCGGCTACATGTACTGCTTCGCGAAGGATCCGGCGACCGGTGAAGCGATCAGCGCCGACGTGCTCGTCGGACAGATGCTGATCCTGAACGGCTTCGAGCACTTCGAGTACTCGACGAACGCGGTCGGCTTCCACGGCCTGGGCGTAGAGGGACTGACGGACGTGAACGGCGACGGCCGACGCGACCTCGACGGCGTCGAGTACGCGCAGGCCGCCGACGAGTTCCTGATCCCGCGCTTCCTCGGTCAGACCGAGGGCTTCAGTGCGGCGGCGGGGCGCTACTTGCGCGGGGAACTCGTGCTCGTCGACCTGACCGGCGGACGCGACTTCACGACCGTGCTCGACTTCCTCGTCTACAACGACAACGAAGAGGTCTTCTCGGCCGAGCACAGCTTCGAGTGCTGGGACCGCGTGCCGCTGCTCGACATCTCGGGCGTATTCGGCAACCAGTTCCTGTCGAACTGGACCGACCACGCCCCGCAGGAAGTGATCGGCGCCGACCTCGAGTCGGGCTGGTTCCGCGTCGACGCGGCCTTCACGCAGTCCTCGTGGCTGCTGATCCCCGAGCCGGCGGTGCAGGTGCTGTACGTCGAACGCGTCTCGGGCTTCTCCGCCGCGGACCTTCCCTTCGAGCTCTGCTCGCAGCCCGGCGGCGCGCTACTTCCGCGCGGCCACACCAACGGCAACTGACGGACGTCGTACTTCCGAGGGCGGCGGGGGATGCTGACGCGTCTCTCGCCGCCTTCCGTTTGCCCGGGCCCGGATCCGGGGGATACTCATAGCTGAGAGCCGCCCTCGACGGGGCCGCTGTTTCCGCGCGCACCGCCAGAGCCACACCATGAAACGCCTCACGACCCTCGCCCTGCTGGCGGGACTCCTCGCCTCCTGCGGCGAATCCACCGCTTCCGGCCCGTCGGCTCTGCAACGAGCCGAGAGCCTGCTCGCCGCCGGAGATCAGAACGGGCTCTCCACCCTGCTGGCCGGCCCCGACGCCGCGGAGCTGCCCGAAGCCCTGCGCGTGGATCTCGAGGCCAAGCTCGCCGTCGCGCAGGACGACGTCCCGAAGGCCGAGCGCCTCTGCCGCGAGTACCTCGAGGCGCACCCCGGCGAGGCCGGCGTCGCCTACACGCTGACGGACGTCTACCTCAGCATCGGCGCCGGAGACCTCGCGCGCGAGGTCATCGACCGCACGCTGGCGGCCAATCCCGAGGCCTGCAAGATGCACTACTACTCGGGCGTGCTGCACGGCAGCAAGCGCCGCTTGGACAAGGCCGCGGAGGCCTTCCAGGAAGCCGAACGCTGCGGGTTCCACAGCCCTGACCTCGAGTACAACCTCGCCGTTCTGGACCAGAACCAGGGGCGCGTCGAGGAATCGATCGGCCGCCTCCGGGAGCTGCGCGAGACGCAGCCCGAGTGGCGCAACGTGCGCCGCGAACTCGCGCGCGGTCTGATCGCCAAGGGGGACCAGGCCTCGATGGACGAGGCGCAGCTCCTGCTCGACGAGCTCAGCGCCGTGATCGAGAGCGAGATCGTGATCGACGAGACCCACGACGGCGTGGGGCAGGGCGACTGGCGCGTCTGGGAGCTGCTCGGGCTGCACGCGGAGAAGCAGGGCGACCTCCAAGCGGCCCAGCTCTACTACGTCGAGGCGCTCAAGGCGGGCGAGAACCCGCCGCAGGTCGAAGAGGCGTACTTGCGCGTCTCCGAGCAACTCCTCGAGGGCGGCCAGAGCGAGCTCGTTCCGGTCCGCGAGGAGAACACGGACCTGCCGCCGATCTCGGCCGGCATGCAGCAACGCTTCGACGAAGCGAAGAAGAAGAAGCAGCGCGAGCAGCAGGGGAGCGAGTCGCAGGACGACGCTGCCACGGACGGGCTCTAGGCGCGGCAGGCGGGACGAGGCCCCACCCGAGAGCTGCGGGGCGGGATTTCGAGGTCAACTCGCTCGGAATAGAGTCTCCCAGGTCAGCTACAGCCATCGAAAGCAAGCTCGGGGGCGCATAACTTTAGTGGGAGACCGGAATTTTTTGGAAATTCCTAGGGAGCGTCGCCACGGCGCGCCCGCATCCGTGCTACCTTCTGATATGAAGACCGTGCCCCCGGCACCGGTCCCGTCCCGTCCCGAAAGCAGGAAATGCCTGCCTGAGGGCTGGGGGCGCGCGCTGGGGGGACACCGTGGAGGAGTGCGACGGCGAGGGGGCCGTCCCGACACGGACGAATCAGAAATCCTTCCCCAAGAGAACTTCGATGAGCATCAACTGTGGATCCGACCGGCGATTGCCGAGCCCCTGCCAGTCCCTGGCGGCAGGCGCGCTGGTCCTGTTGGCCGCCTGCTCCAGTGGCAGCGGCTCGGGCGGCAGCGGTCAGATTCCGTCCACGGGAGCGCCGACGATTGCGATGGTCAACCCGACCAACGGTCTCCCCGCGGGCGGCACGCTGGTCACCATCACGGGAACCGGCTTCGCGACCAACGTCACCGGCCAGACCATCGTGAGCTTCGGCAGCACGCCTGCGACGGACGTCGTGGTCGTGAGCGACCAGACCGTCACCTGCGTGTCCCCTGCGGGCCTCGTGAACCAGACGGTCTCGATCCGCCTGCAGAACTCGAGGGGTGAGGCCGTTCTCTCCGACGCCTTCACCTACCTGGTCACCTCGCGCATCCTGAGCGACTTGAACGGCGACGGCATCCCGGACCTCGTGGCAGCCGCTCCGCTCGACAGCTCGCACGGCCAGTGGTCGGGCAGCGTCTACGTCCTCTACGGCGTGGCGCAGGATGGCCAGTCGTCCGACGCGCAAGCCTCACAAGCCGACGTGAAGTTGACCGGCCTCGCCGCCAACGACCGCTTCGGCACGGCGCTGATCTCCGGCGACCTGAACGGCGACGGGATCGACGACCTGATCGTCGGTGCGAACCAGGCGGACGAGGGCGGTGTCGACTCAGGCAGCGTCTACGTCTTCTTCGGCCCGCTGCCCGCGTCCGGTCTGATCAACGCCGCGGAAGCCGACCTCCGCTTCACGGGCGACGGCACGGTGTCCGGTGACCACTTCGGCTCGGCCGTCGGTCTCGGTGACCTGAACGACGACTTCCAGGACGACCTGCTCGTCGGCGCACCCCGCGCGGACGTGAACGCCGGTCTGCCAGACAAGATCGTCGACGCCGGCAAGGCCTACGCGTTCTACGGCGGTTCCGACCTGACGAGCCGCTCGGCTCAGCAGGCCGATGTCGTGAAGTCCGGTATCGAAGCGAACGACCGCTTCGGCAACGCGGTCTGCGTCGTGGACCTCGACGGTGACGACCTGGGCGACATGGTCGTCGCGGCTTACCTCGCGAACCCCTACGTCCCGCCGAAGCGCTGGGACGGCGGTGCCGTCTACGTCTTCCGCGGAAACGGTGCGCTCGCGAACGGCAGCGCGGCGCTGTCCGACTGGATGTACACGCCGGAAGCCGCGACCGACGAGTTCGGCTCGGCGCTCGCTTGCGGCGACATCAACGGCGACGGCCTCGACGACCTCGCGATCACGGCCCCGGGCAGCTACGCCCTCGGCAGTGAGACGGGTCGCGCGTACGTCTTCTTCGGAGGCAGCGGAACCGCGAGCCGCAACGGCGCGAACGCCGACGTGATCTTCAGCGGTCAACAAGGCAACGGCGACTTCGGCCGTTCGGCCGCCAGCGCGGACGTCAACGGGGACCAGTACATGGACCTCGTGGTCAGCTCGCCGAACGCTTCGCACGGAGCGGTCCACAACGGACGCTGCTTCGTCTTCCTGGGCGGCGCGACGGTGCACGACGAACTGGCCGGCTTCGCGGACTTCATCCTCACGGGTGAGGCGCAGAACGGCGAGCGCTTCGGCGCCTACTCCGAGATGGTCGACATGGACGGCGACGGCATGGCCGACGTGATGTCCGGTGCCACCGGCAACAGCGCCGGCGGCGCTTCCGCCGGACGCGTCTACGTGTTCCGTGGCCAGTCGGAACCGATCGACGGTGCCGCGCTGGCGGACGACGACGTCCGTGTGACGGGCGAGAGCGAGAACGGCCAGTTCGGCTCCTCGATCTCCCGCGGTCACTGATCCGCGCAGCTCCAAGGCGAGAGCTACGAAGAGGGCCGGACCCCTGCACAGGGGGTCCGGCCCTCGTTCCATCCACCCACCCACGCCGCCGCGAGCTCGAGCATCACCGCCGCAGGCCGACCGCCGAGCGAACAAGCGACGCGAGCCGCAGGGTGCGGCCGACGGGGAGATTCACGCGAACGCACGAAAGCGTTCTGCGGCTTGCGTCGCGCAAGCAATGTGCAGCCCCGGACAACTCACGCGAAGGCGCGAACGACAGAACACCACGCGCAGGCGAGTTCGAGCCCTAGAGAAGAGATCCTAGGGCGACCAGCTTGGCGCGCCGGAGGCAGGTGACCATCCGACGGCTTCGCGGCCTGCGCCGCGAACTGTCCGTATCACTCTCGGCCGAAGGCCGGCCGGGGTCGTTCTCTGGAGGCAAACGATCGACTCCTCTTCCGATCCGTGGACCGCGCGGGGTCGTCGTTCGTTCTTCTTCGCGCCTTCGCGTGAACTGCCCGGGGGCTGCACGATGCTTGCGCTCCGCGTGCTGCAGAACGCCCTTCGCGAACTTCGCGGGAAACTAGGGCTCGAGAGCGTGCGCGGCCGGAACGGCCCGCGCCTTCGACGAAGTAGCTCCCGCGAACGATCGTGCGCTGGAGAGCGCTCGAGACGACCGCCGCTCGACCTGCGGCGTGAGTGGGGCGGAGATCGAGCGAGGGCCCGGTTTCCCAACGGAGCCGGGCCCTCGCGTTCGAGAGTCGCGTGGCGCTACTTCGCTTCTTCCGGCGGAGCCGCAGCGGCCTGCCGGGCGGCTTCGATCGCCTCGGCGCGGTTCAGGTAGACCGTGATGCCGGAGATGTCGGGCGCGCTCTTGCTCGGTCCCGCAGAGTAGACCACGTCGACGCGGCCGTCTCCGTCCACGTCGCCGAGCGCGGACTTGGAGCTCGCGCCGGGCAGCGGCAGGTGTCCGAGCGCTTCGAAGCCGCCGCTGCCGTCACCGAGCCAGACCACCGCGTGTGAGTTCGACGTGATGCAGAGCAGGTCGGCGTGACCGTCCTGGTTCACGTCGGTCGTGACCACGTCGTGCTGTGACATGCGACGCTCGAGCCCGCGGTCGAACTGCTCCCAGGTGTTGTCGGGGAGTCGGCGGTAGACGCCCAAGTAGTTCCACTCGCCGATCGGCACGCTCGGGTCGGCGATGCAACCCGCGGCGACGTCGAGGTCGCCGTCCTCGTCGAAGTCCGCGATCGCGACGCCGCGCAGCGAGTTGCCGATCTGCGGGTTCGGGAGACCGACCGAGAGGTCCTCGAAGGTGAGGGAACCGTCCAGTGCGAGGCGCGAGAACATCGTGCGCAGCCCGCGGTCGGAGACGACGACCAGGTCGTCGAGTCCGTCCGCGTCGAGGTCGACGAGCTCGACCTGCGTTCCGCGACGCAGCTTGCGCAAGTGTTGCTGCCCCTTGACGCGCGTCAGTCCGCCCTTGCCGTCGCCGAGGTAGACGGCGACGCCGCCCTCGAACTGACCGATGCCGATCACGTCGACGTGGCCGTCGCCGTTCATGTCGCCGGTCGTGACGTCGAGCAGCAGCGCGTCCGTCTCGATCTCGCCGTGCGGCTTCATGCGCCAGCGCATCTCGCCCTCGTTGAAGAAGACGTGCAGGCCGGGGTCCTGGTGCGCTCCGAAGATCAGGTCGAGGTCGCCGTCCTCGTCGAGGTCCGCCGCGTCGGTGCCGCCGTACATCAGGTCGCGAGGGATGCCTTCGATGGCCGGAGTCCAGCCGCCCTTGCCGTCGCCGCGCCAGACGTTGAGCCCGTCCTCCTCGCGGTTCGTCGCGACGAGGTCCAGGTGGCCGTCGCCGTCGAAGTCCGCCAGCAGCGGGTGCTCGCGCCAGGTGCCGCCGGTCGGCAGGCCCTTCGAGGCCTTCGGGAAGCCGAGTTCGGGGGCGCTGATCCGGGGCTGGGCGGCCACCGCGGCGAGCTCGGCGGCGCTCGGGTCGACGAAGATGCTTTCCAGCGTCCGCTGAGTGGCCTCATCGATCACCGGAGCCCGGTCCCGCGCGGCGTCGCTCGAGTCCTCTCCGCAGGCTGCCAGGGCCAGTGAGCAGGCGAGCAGCCCGATCAGGCGCCCGGGGGCGGCGAGGGGGGAGGAGGGACCGCTAAGATGCGGATTCGCAGAATGTTGGGGTCTCAAGGCAGGCTGCTCGCTGGGGTAGGGGATCGGTGGCAGAGGGCCGGAAAGCCCATCGGAACGCCAGTACGCGGACTGTAGGGGGATCCCAGGGGAATCCGGCCATTTTTCCCTTGCCGCCTCAGGGGGCTCAGGTTGAAATACATCTTCCTGGAAAGGGGCCTGAGCCTGTCGCTCCGGCAACCTCCAGGACCTCGGAAAAATCCCATTGCAGACGGGAGCTTTCGGGGAAAAGCCCTTGCCTGCCCCCGCTTCGAGATGATATCCATCTTCCTAGCTAGGCAAGCAAGGCTTGGAGGCTCGCACTTGACCGGGACCCTCGTGGTCCAGATCTCGCGAGTTGCGCAACCAAGTTGATGTGCCCCCGGGTGCCCGCCTCACGGTCATCCGATCTGATAGTCACCTAGGCTTCAACTCCTTCCCAGAGAGAGCATCATGAGATTCCACAAGTTCGTCCTTTCGGGCCTTACCGCCCTGGCCGGCCTCGGCATGGCCAACAGCGCCCTCGCGGGCGGTCGCAACCCGGGCAGCCTTCTGCTGTACCCCGAGTTCGACAACCGCGACGGTGAAGTCACCCTCCTGACCGTCACGAACACCGCCAACTCCGGCGACGACGTCACCGTCGAGTTCGTGTACATCGGTCGCTACGCCAACTGCTCGGACAGCGGCCCTGGTGGCCAAGCGTGTGACGTCAACTGCGAAGAGTTCAACCGCAACGCGGTCCTGACTCCGAACGACACGCTGACGCTCATCACGAACTACCACAACCCCCAGCACGAGCAGGGATACGTCTACGTCTTCGCGAAGGACGAGGCGGGTGAGCCGATGGCCCACAACTACCTGATCGGTAACCTGATGAC
>JACKHV010000015.1 GCA_020638835.1 Planctomycetota bacterium
TGACCGACCACCGACCACTGACTACTGATAGGCAACGGACGTTCCTTGACTGTCGAGATCATCCCCGGCCAGTGCGTCGACTTCAGATGGCGGCGATCACCCGCGCTGAGTTGTCACCTTCGAACCGCGACCAGCGACGTCGCGGCATGGTCGTCTTCAGATCACGACGCTTGCCGTCGCTGACTCGGCATTCGTCGTCGGTCGGGGATCGTTGGTCCCTAGGCCCCGGTTACGCCTTGCCTCGCCCGAGCTCCGCCGCGTCACGGCCTGGGGGCCGCGTGGTCGCACCTCACAACGTCGCCCAACCCGAGTGCACGCGCGGCCCCGGCGCGGCCTCGCGGGCGCAGCGGGCCTCGATCTCGAGCAACTCGGTCTGGCGCTTCGCGACGAGGCGCGCGTCGAACAGGTTGCGGGCCAAGCGGTCGAACAATGCCTGATGTCCGGACTCGCTCGGGACGAGGGCGCGGTAGAGGGCCGCGAGGCGTTCGTCGTGGAGGCCCTCGGCGAGGAGGTGGAAGCGTTCGAGGCTGCGCAGCTCGATCAGGCCGGCGATCAGCAGGCGGTCAAGGAGGGAGTCGCCGCGCGTCGGGCCGGAGTCGGCGAGGAGGCGTTCGGCGTACTCGTTGACCTCGACCGGGCCGAGCGTGCCGCCGAGTAGGTGCAGGAGCTCGACGGCTTGCCGGAAGTGCTCCATCTCCTCGGCCGCCATCGCGGAGAGTTCGGCGACGAGCGGTGTGTTCGTGCGGTGCTTGAGGAGCAACGCTTGCGCCGTTGCCGCTGCCTTCAGCTCGCAGTGCGCGTGGTCGGAGAGGAGCGCCGTCGGATCGTGCTCCACCGTCGCCACCCAAGCGGGCGGCGTGAGCGCGGCGAGCTTGAAGGGCTTCACGACTTGTTCAGCCCGGGGACCCACTTGATGTCCGCCTTGCCGCCGTCGTTCAGCACGCGGCCGAAGACGAAGAGCAGGTCCGAGAGCCGGTTCAAGTAGCGCATCACCTCGCGGTTCACCGCGCCCTCGGGCTCGTGCTCGATCAGCGCGCTGACCTCGCGCTCGGCGCGGCGGCAGACCGTGCGCGCGACGTGCATCCACGCCGAGCCGAGCGTGCCGCCGGGCAGACAGAAGGAGTCGAGCGGCTCGAGCAGCTCGTTCTGTTCGTCGAGCAGCGCGTCGAGTCGCGCGGTGTAGTCGGCGGTGATGCGCAGCTTGTCCCCCATCTCGCCCGGGACGCAGAGGTCGCTGCCGAGATCGAAGAGGTCGTTCTGGATGCCGCGGAGCCACGTCGCGTGCGGATCACTCACGCCCGCGGCGATCGCTACGCCGAGCATCGAAGAGAGTTCGTCGAGCGTGCCGTAGGCGGCGATGCGCGGGTGGTGCTTCGGCAGCCTCGATCCGTCGCCGAGCCCGGTCGTGCCGTCGTCGCCGGTTTTCGTGCTGATGCGGTTCAGGCGCACGACCGCCTTCTGCTTCGCGGGCTGCTCGCCGCCGGTGCTCGAGTCAGTCATCGCTGGTCACCTTCTTGGAGGGGCTGGGGTTCAGTCCAAAGTCTGCCGGCACCTTCTTCGAGCCGAGCGAGCGCGCCATCATGTGCCACGCGCGGGCGTCGGAGGTCGAGAGCTGCGACCGGCCGAAGACACGGTCGATGGAGCGCACGATCAGGCGCTTCGCCTCGTCGCTGCGCGCGACGTTGTCGCTGAACGCGTGCCTGAGGTTCGCGATCAGGAATGCGCGCTCCTCGCCCTTCAACGGATGGCCGCCGGGTTCGGGCCGGTGCACCTCGGTGCCCGTGTACAGTCCTTGCAGCACGACGCCGACGCAGACCGCGAGGTTCAACGAGGTGTGGTCCGCGCTCGTCCTGATGTGCACGAGTTCCTGGCACAGCGCGGCGTCGTCCGCGGAGAGCCCGAACTCCTCGCTGCCGAAGACCAGTGCAACGAGCTCCTCGGGATCGTCCGTGCGCTCGACCAATCCGCCGCGCAGTTCGTTCCACTCCGCGCGCACGACGTCGCCGCGCACGCGCGCCGTGAAGCCGACGGCCCAGGTCGTGCCCTCGAGCGCCTCCGCGAGCGTGTCGACGACGCGCAGCTTGCCGGCGATCTCGTCGACACCGTGCGACATCTGCTCGAACTCGGGGTGCAGGAGCAGCGCGGGGCGGCTCGGCTTCACCAGCACCAGCTCGCAGGGACCGAAGTTGTCGGCGACGCGCAGCGCCATGCCCACGTTGCGGGGACCGGCGGGGTTGACGAGGACGACGCGTTTCATCGGGTGCGGGAGGCGCGGAGCAGGAAGCGGCGTTCGGCGGCGGAGGGCAGGGTGATCGGGGCGGAGGGCGGCGGACCGAGCAGCTCGAGGCCGAGCGCGGGACCTTGGGGCCGAGCACCATACAGCGTCGCGTCGTTCCAGACGCCCGCCGAGAGCAGGATCGTGACTTCGCCGGCCGCCACGGCGCGCTTGCGGTCGACGCGCGTCTCGGAAGCGCCGACCCGCACGCCGCCCAGCTCCGCCCGGAACGCCAGTTCGCCGCCGGCGCTGCGCAGGATGCGCGCGACCAGCGGAGCTTCGCCGCGGGCGATCCAGGCGCCCGGCCGCAGCGGGTGCGGTTCGAGCGACGCGCCGTCCGACAGCTCCAGCCAGACGCTGTCGGGCTCGAGGCGCGTGGGCCAGGCCTCGACCAGAAGCTCGGCCGGACCGTCGCCCTCGGCGCCGAGCGTGACTTCGCGCCACGCGCCGGCCGCCGCGAGGTCGAGCCGCGGCGCGGGGCCGTCTTCGGGCCAGACGTCCGCCGAAGCACGCGGCACCGTCGGCAAGTCGGTCTCCGCGAGCGTCCGCGCACCGACGGCGCAGTCGGACTCGGTGATCGCCGTGCCGCGCCAACGCGCGACGAACCCGGGCCTCCAGCGCGACGCTCGCAGCAGAACGCGTCCGCCGCCCTCGAGCTCGAGCGACTTGCCCTTCGCGTCCGGCACACGAACGCTCTCCCCCGCTTCCGCGGTGAGTTCGAGCGTCGCCGCCGCCGCGCCCGCGTTGCGCGCCGCGACGCGCTCGACCGGCCACGCTGTGCGCCACGGGAACGGGCGTACCTCGACGTCCGGCTCGCTCGCGACGCGCGCCTCGCCCGTCACGTCGGAGTTCCACTGCTCCGTCGATCCGTCCGGTGCCTCCAGCGTCAGCAGGAAGCGCGTCTCCCCCGCGCGCGCGACGACGGCGACGAGGTCCGCGGGGCCGGACGGCCGCGCGACGCGAGCGTCGGCGCGCGCAGGCTGCGTGACCACGGCGGACAAGGCCGCGCGCAGGTCGGACTCCTGCACGATGCCGTCGAAGCGAGGCAGCCCGAGCGTGTAGAGCGGCGCCGCGCCGCCCGCGTTCGTCTCGATCGCGGCGCTCCACGGATCGCGCGCAGCGCCGCCGGCGACGACGAGGCGCAAGCGGTCGCGGCGGCCCGTCTCCGCGAGGCGCGCGAGCAAGCCGGCGAGCATCGCGTCCGCACGCGCGAGTCGAGCGTCCGCCTCCGCCGCTTGCAGCACGTCCCAGTAGGCGTCCCCGCGACGGCGCACGAGGCGCTCCCGCAGCGCTTCCCCGGCGATTGCCGGATCCGCGGCGAGGCGCGCGCGCATGTCGGCGAGTTCCTCCCGCGCTTCCGCGCTCGTCTGCACGCTCTCCAGGCGCTCGAGGCGCGCGGCGAGGTGCGGCGCGAGCTCGGTCGGCGAGGGCGGGGCGCGCCGCGCGAGCACGTCGGTCGCGACGAGCAGGAAGACGGGGCGGTCGGTCTCGAGCGCAGCGTCGAGTTCCGGTGCGAGCGCGCGCCACGCGGCGTCGTGCGCCGAAGCGGACGCCGCAGCCCCGAAGGGCGGCGCGAAGAAGCGGTCGAACTGCGACGCGAGGCAGGCGAGTTCCGCGCGCGAGACGGCGGCGCAGCGCAGGTACCCCGCTTCGCGCAGCTTGCGCGCCAGTGGTCCCTCCGGTCGGCGCCGCACGCCCCAGTCGAGCAGCCCCATGGCGGCCGGGATCCGTCCGGACTCCGCCAGCACACTCGTCAGTCGCGTCTCGGACAGGTCGCTCGACGGGACGTAGTTCGGGACGCTGCGCAAGCACTCGAGGCGCGCGAGTGTCGGCGTCGCTGACGCGGAAGCACCCGCGGCGTCGAAGCACAACTCGGGCGGAACGCCTTCCCACCACAACACGACGATCGTGTCGCGCGGCGGCGGTTCGTCCTCCGACGAACACGCGGCGACGAAGAGCGTGAGCAACCATGCGACGCCGGCGAGGAGCGCTCGCCGCGCGCACACGACGCGGGCGCGTCGCGGCTCACGCGCGATGCGTCTCACTTCTCGCCTCGCAAGGCCGCGAGCTGTTCCGGCGCCGGATTGCCGCCGGACACGACGACGACCACGCGCAGCGGATCGTCCTTCGTCTTGCCTTCGAGCCACTCCTCGGGGATCAGCCCGGCGTCGACGAGCGCGGTCGCCGCGGCGCCGGCGGGTTCGACGACCTCGCCGAGCTGCACGAGACGCTTCTGCGCCGCGTAGATCGCTTCGTCCGGGAGCAAGCCGACGCCGTCGATCGTCTCCAGGCAGATCGCGACGTTGCGCTCGCCGGCCGAGAGCGGGCAGAGCCCTTGCACGTTCGTCGTGATCGCGTCGAGCAGCACGCCTTCCCCCGCCGCGAGGCCGAGCGCCATCGACGGCGCGCCCGCCGGCTCCGCGCCGAGGATCCACGGACGCCCGCCGAGCTCGAGGCGCAGCGCGAGGCTCGTCCCCGCGATCAAGCCGCCGCCGCCGACCGGCACGACGACCACGTCCGCACCGCCGCAGTCCTGCGCGATCTCGACGCCGACGGTTCCCGCGCCTTCGATCGTGCGGTCGTCATCGTACGGGTGGACGAGAAGCGCGCCGGCCTCGACGCGCTCGCGGCAGAGCTGTTCGGCGTGCTCGCGCGTGTCACCCAGGATCACTTCCGCGCCGTGTTCGCGGCACGCAGCGATCTTGTTCGGGTAGGCGTCCTTCGGCATCACGATCGTCGCCTTCACGCCGGCGCGCTTCGCGGCCCAGGCGAGCGCGCGTCCGTGGTTGCCCGAGCTGGTCGCGATCACGCCGCGCTCGCGCTCCGCCTGCGTGAGCTGCGAGAGGTTGTTCCATGCACCGCGCGCCTTGAACGCGCCCTCGTTCTGGCGGTTCTCGAGCTTGGCGAGCAGCTCGATGCGTTCGTCGAGGCTGGGGATGCGCACGATCGGGGTGCGCTCGGTCGCCTCGGCGACGCGCGCGTGCGCGCCGCGCGAGTCGATCCCGTAGAAGCGCATCCAGTCCCCGCCGCGGTGGCGCCGTTCCAGTCTGGCAGATTGCATGGCCTCGAATCTGTCCGATTCGCGCGCAGCGTGCGACGACCGGGGCGGGAATTCGTCCGAGGGTCCTCGGGATTCAGCCGGTGAGGTCCTCGGGAGGGATGATCGTGCGCTTCACGACGCTCCAGACCAGACCCCCGAGTACGTATCCCGCCCCGACGACCGTGAGCAGCGGCACGCTGGTCCGAGCCAAGGTGAATCCGCTCGTCAACGCACCGAGGAAGAAGGCGACGCAGATCGCCGCCGGAACGAGAATGCCGTGCCTCGGTATGGCTCGACCGCGCATGCGCATCCCGAGGGATGTGCCCAAGTCGGTCAGCAGGCCGGTGATGTGCGTGGTCCGCAGGATGATCTGCCGATAGCGCGTCGCGAGTGCGTTCTGCACGCCACAGGCGCACGCCGCGAGCCCGATCGCCAGATGCGGATGGCCCGGCCGAAGCATCTCGGAGCCGACCAACAGGCAGCCGATGAAGATGACGGTCCGGCCGTATGGGCGCGCCAGCACGAGATTCGGCTGGTGAATCACGAATCCGGCCAAGACCGCGCCGAGCACGAATCCCAGCGCAGCGGCCAAGACCTGCCAGGAGTGTGTGAGCGCCTCGTCCGAGGCATCCGCCCAGTCCATGGCGAGCCGCGAGACGTCGCCCGTCAGGTGGCTGACCGACGTCCCGGTGCGCAGCAGGAAGGCGACGTTGACGACGGAGGCTCCGAAGGCCAAGAGGCATCCGCCGAGGAGGACGTAGAGGTCTCTGCGCGTGTTCATCTCGGCGCGGACTCTAGTGCTTCCCTTGCGCCGCAACCAGCGGCTCGGCTCAGGCACTTGGCCGTGCGTCGCGCGCCGCATAGATTCCGAGCGTGATGCAGCTGCCCTTCACCGGTCCCTGGCTCCTCGCGCCGATGGAAGGCGTAACGGAGCCGTGCTTCCGCGAGCTCGTTCTCGAGCGCAACCCGCCCGACACGCTCGGCGGCGCGTTCACGGAGTTCGTGCGCGTCGTCAGCGAAGCGCTCCCGGCCAAGACGCTACGGAAGCACCTCGGTCCGCGCCGGTTCCCGCAGCCGGTCGGCTTGCAGCTGATGGGCGCGGACCTCGCCGCGCTGGCCGAGACGGCGCGGCGCGCCGAGGAATCGGGCGCGCCGCTGATCGACCTGAACTTCGGCTGCCCGGCGAAGGGTGCGTTGCGCGGCTGCAGCGGTTCCGACCTGCTACGCGACCCGGTTCGACTCGAACAAACGGTGAAGGCAGTGAAGGAGGCGGTCGAGTCGATCCCCGTCACGGCCAAGATACGCGCCGGCTACGACCACGCGAACGACGTCGAGATCCTCGCGCGCGCCGCGGAGGCGGGCGGCGCAGACCTCCTGACCGTCCACTGCCGCACGCGCGCCGAGTTCTACAGCGAAGCAGTCGAATGGGAGCGCATCGCGCGCGCCGTGCGAGCCGTTTCGATCCCCGTCTGCGGCAACGGCGGCGTCCGGACGCACGCCGACCTCGAGCGCATGCGCGCCGAGACCGGTTGCAGCTACGTGATGGTCGGTCAGGCCGCCTTGGGCGACCCGTGGATCTTCAGCGGTCGGTCGGTCGGGGCCGCGCAGGCCGCCGACTTCCTCGTGGCTTACGCCGATTTGCTGGCCGAACGGTCCGGAACGCGGCCCGCGCGGGTGACGGGGCGGCTCAAGCAACTCCTGGCTCGCTGGACCGCGGGGGGGCTAGTAGAAGACGAAGAGCGAGGAGAGTGGCTCTCCGAGCGTGACCCGGAACGGACTCTCGTCCGACTCCGAGCCGCCATGACTGCCTGAACCGCGCCGGCGACCCTATACTGTTCGCCCGAATTCCCCTCGAGACCCCCCCGGCGCCGTGCGCCCCGCCTTCGCAGAGAGACCACGCATGGGAGATTGGACACCGCAGGACGCCGAGTTGCTGTACGGCGTCGCTGACTGGAGCGGCGGGTACTTCGCCGTCAGCGAGAGCGGCAACATCGAGGTCCTGCCCGACGGCACCCCGGAGAGCCCGCGCATCGACCTCTTCGAGCAACTCAACACGATTCGTCGACGCGGCGTGCGCCCTCCGATCCTGATGCGCTTCGACGGGATCCTGCGATCCCGGGTGCGCGAGCTCTACGCCGCCTTCGACGCGGCGCGCGCGGAGTACGACTATCCCGCGCCCTACCGCCTGGTCTATCCGATCAAGGTCAACCAGGACCGTCACGTCGTCGAGAGCTTGATCACCGAGGGGCGCGCGCACGGCATGGGCCTCGAGGTCGGCTCCAAGCCCGAGTTGCTCGCCGTGCTGACGATGGACACGGGCAGCGACCCGCTCGTCATCTGCAACGGGTACAAGGACGACGAGTACATCGAGACGGCGCTGCTCGCGCGGCGGCTCGGCATCACCACGGTGCTCGTGATCGAGAAGTACAGCGAACTGGACTCGATCCTGCGCGCCGCGGACACCCTGGGCATCGCCCCCGTGATCGGCGTGCGCGCGAAGTTGTCCGTGCGCGGTTCGGGTCGTTGGCAGGAGTCGGGCGGCGACCGCTCGAAGTTCGGCCTGACGACGCGCGAGATCGTGATGGTCGCGGACGCGCTCCAGGAACGCGGCAGCCTGCACTGGCTGCAGCTGCTCCACTTCCACCTAGGCAGCCAGATCACGAACATCCGCTCGCTGAAGACCGGCATGCACGAAGCGGCGCAGACGCTCGTCGGCCTGCACGAGCTCGGCGCGCGTCTTTCCTACATGGACATCGGCGGCGGACTGGGCATCGACTACGACGGTTCGCGGACGGACTTCGACTCGTCCATGAACTACTCGATGACCGAGTATGCGAAGGATGTCGTCTGGCAGCTGTTCGACATCTGCAACCAGTCGGGCATCGAACCGCCGACGATCCTGTCGGAGTCGGGACGCGCGCTGACCGCGCACCACGCCGTGCTCGTCACGGAGGTCCTCGGCGTCTCCGAACCGACGTCGGTCGGCATTCCGGACGCTGTCGAGACGGACGAGACCGAACTGCTGCACGAGATCCAGGACGCGAACGAGCGCATCTCGGCGAGCACCTTCCAGGAGGTCTTCAACGACATCCGCGAACTCCGCGAGCGCGCCATGATGCTGTTCAACATGGGGCAGCTCACGCTGCGCGAGCGTGCGCGCTTCGAGGAGATCTACTGGCGCTCCTGCGAAAAGATCCTGCGCCTGACGCGGCGCATGGAGTACGTTCCGGAGGACATGGAACCGCTCGAGCGCGACCTCGCGCAGACACTGTTCCTCAACTTCTCGCTGTTCCAGTCGCTGCCGGACTCGTGGGCCATCGGACAGATGTTCCCCGTGCTGCCGATCCACCGACTGGGCGAAGAGCCGCTGGAACGCGCCATCCTCGCCGACATCACCTGCGACTCCGACGGCAAGGTGGACAAGTTCATCGACCGACGCGACGTGAAGAACACGCTGGAGGTGCACGAACTGCACGCCGGCGAACCGTACTACCTCGCGTTCTTCCTCGTCGGCGCGTACCAGGAGATCCTGGGCGACATGCACAACCTGTTCGGCGACACGAACGTCGTGCACGTCGACGTCGACGACGACGGCCGTCCGCGCCTGCGGCACATCTTCCGTGGCGACCGCGTGCGCGAGTCGCTCTCGTACGTCCACTACGAGGAAGACGCCCTGCTCTCCGCCCTTCGCAAGCGCATCGAGGCCTCGCTGGACGCGGGTCACCTCACCTACGAGGAATCCGCGCTGCTCTGGAAGCACTACGAAGACGGCCTCAACGGCTACACCTACTTGAACCGCACGAACAACGTGCCCGCGGCCGACGCGCCCGCAGGAACCCGCTCATGAAGATCGCAGACGGACTGATCGTCGTCATCAACTACGAACTCCTCGACGCCGAAGGGAAGCTCTTCGAGAGCAGCGCCGACGAAGGCCCGATGTCCTACATGCAGGGCAACGAGGAGATCCCGCCGCCGGTCGAAGCGGCGCTCGAGGGCTGCGAGGTCGGTGCGAAGCTCGAGATCAGCGTCCCGCCGGAGGACGCCTACGGCGAACACGACGTCGAGGGGATCTTCAGCATCCCGCAGGCCGACTTCCCGGACGGTCCGCAGCTGATCCCCGGCGAATGGATCCAGCTGAACGTGGCGCCGGAGGAAGGCGAAGAGGGGGAAGGCGAGGAGTTCGAGGTGGAGGCGCGCGTCGTCGAGATCTCCGGAGACGCCGTCGTGCTCGACACGAACCACCCGCTCGCCGGTCAGACCGTGGTCTTCCGCGTCGAGGTGCTCGAAGTACGCGAGCCGACCGATGACGACCTCGACCCCGAGGAAGAGACCGAGGGTCACACGCACGGCGACTGATGTCGCAAGCGGACGGCGAAGCACCCGGGGACTCGAGCGGCCCGCTGAGGCTCCTGTTCGCGGGCCACGTGCTCCTGGCGCTCGCGACGCTCGCGCTGCTCGCGCGCGCCGAGGACGGCAGCTCCCTGCTGGCCGGCTGGGACAGCGGCCTCTGCGTCGTCGCCGCGCTGCTGGTCTTCGTCGCGCTCTACCGCCTCGGTCTGGCGCGCAAGGCTGACTACCCCGTGCGGCTCGCCGGCGCGTTGTGGTCGGGCGAGCTCGGCATGCGCATCGCGGTGCTGCTGCTGCCGGACGGTCAGCTGCCGCTGGGCGAAGCGCGCGTGCTGCGCCTGTTCCTGGCCGGCGGCGCGGGGTTGTGCCTCGCGTGGAGCTACGGTCGCTCGCTGCCGACCGGGCGCCTGCAGTCACTGTGGGTCAGCGTGCGCTGGGCGTTCACCTTGCAGCTGGCGCTGATCTTCACGCTCGAGCTGATCGCCCTGACGACCTCGCGCAGCGTGGTCGAGATCGTCGGCCGCCTGCCCGAGGGCGCGGCGACCCCGCTCGCGTGGACGGCCTTCGCGCTGCCCTACACGGCGCAGCTATTCGCACTGCACCGCACGCTGCGCGAAAGAACACGCTGAGGTGCACGAGAGCCATCACCGCCGGCAGCTGGACGCGGGTCACACCTCACCTACGAGGAATCCGCGCTGCTCAAGCACTACGAAGACGGCCTCAATGGCGCACCTACTTGAACCGCACGAACCACTGGCGCAACGTGCCCCGCAACCGACTGCGCCTTACCAGGAACCCCTCCATGAAATCTGCAGACGGACCAATCGTCGTCATCAACTACGAACTCCTCGACGCCGAAGGCAACCTTCTTCGAGAGCAGCGCCGACGAAGGCCCGATGTCCTACACATGCAGGGCAACGAGGGAGATCCCTGCCGCCGGTCGAAGCGGCGCTTCGAAGAACTGCGAAGTCGGCGCGAAGCTCCGGGATCAGTGTTCCGCCGGAGTGACGCGGCGGCGAACACGACGTCGAAGGCGATCTTCAGCATCCCGCAGGCTGGCCGACTTCCTGACGGTCCGCAGCTGATTCCCCGGCGAGATGGATCCCAACTCAACGTGACGCCTGACGAAGGCGAAGAAGAGGGCGACGGAGAGGAAACTCGGCGTGGAGGCGCGCGTCAAATCGAGATCTCCGGGGACGCCGTCGTGCTCGACACGAACCACCGCTCATGCCGGTCAGACCGTAGTCTTCCCGTTCAGATTTCGAAGTGCGCAGGCCACCGAGACGACTCGACTTCGAAGAAGAGACCGAGGGTCACACGCACGGCGACTGATGTGTCGCGTACGGACGGCGAAGCGCCAGAGGCCGCGAGCAGCCCGCTGGAAGCGCTGCTTTCTTCGCGGGCCACGTGCTCTGGCGCTCGCGACCCTCGCGCTGCCTAACGCGCGCCGGGGACGGCAGCTCCGGTGTTCGCCGGCTGGGACAGCAGTCTTAGCGTCGTCGCCGCGCTGCTGGTCTTCGCCGCGCTGTACCGCTCTCGGACTGGCGCGCAAGGGTGATTTCGATTTCCCGTGCGGCCTGCTTTGCCTGCTGTGGTCTGGGCGAGCGGGGTATGCGTATCGCAGTGCTGCTGCTGCTCGACGGTCAGCTGCCGCTGGGCGAAGCGCGCGTGCTGCGGCTGTTCCTGGCCGGCGGCGCGGGCTTGTGCCTCGCGTGGAGCTTCGGGCGGTCGCTGCCGACCGGTCGCCTGCAGTCGCTGTGGGTCGGCGTGCGCTGGGCGTTCACCTTGCAGCTCGCGCTGATCTTCACGCTCGAGCTGATCGCCTTGACGACCTCGCGCAGCGTGGTCGAGATCGTCGGCCGCCTGCCCGAGGGCGCGGCGACGCCGCTCGCGTGGACGGCCTTCGCGCTGCCGTACACGGCGCAGCTGTTCGCGCTGCACCGCACGCTGCGCGACTAGCGCGGCGCCTCACCGGCGCGGCGGCAGGTTCAGGATCGGCGGCTGTTGCCGCGCACTCGTCGAGCGCTGCGCCTCGATCTCGCGCAGCAAGGTCGACGGCGCGACGGTTCCGACGGGGACGCCGCCGCTCTCCGCATTGCAGTACGAGTTGTCGACCGTCATGTCGTCCCCGAGCGCCATCACGCCGTGGATCGCGGTCAGCGGCGTGCCGACGAAGCTGACGTCGCGCACGCGGCGGCGGTTGCCGGTCGCGGCGTCGACCAGGTAGACCTTCGTCGGGTCCACCTGGAAGGCCTGGAACTCGTACGCGTCGCTCGAGGTGGTCGTCTCGCCGCTCTCGGCGTTCGTCACGAGCAGGCCGAAGGGCTGTTCGCGGCGCTCGACCTCGGCCATCCAGCGCTCGACGAGCTCGGACTGCGACAGGGCCTCCCGGGCGGTGACGATCAGGTTGCCCATGCGGGCCATCAGCTCGCGGCCCTTCGAGTGCCGCGCGTGGCCGTTCGAGCCCTTCTGTCCGGGGATGCCGTTCCGGCTGGTCAGGAAGCGGCGCAGGATCCCGTCCTCGACGAGCTGCACGCGCTGCGCGGGAGTACCTTCGTCGTCGAACGCGAAGGTCCCGTACAGCGTGCGGCCGTCGAAGCGCTCGAGGCTCGGGTCGTCGACGATGTCGATGCCCGCGGGCAGGATGCGCTTGCCGACCTTCTTGGCAAAGGTGTGCCCTTCGCTGCGCGACAGCAGGCGCTCACCTTCCAAGCGGTGTCCGATCGCTTCATGGAACAGCACGCCGGCGGCCTCTCCGCCGAACAGCGCCGGACCCGCGTAGGGTTCCATCGGTTCGGCTCGCACGAGATCCTCGAGGTCCTCGTTCACTTCGTCGACGAGCGTCGCGATCGCGTCGAGCCCCGGCAGCTCATCCAGGCGTCGCACGAAGAACGTGCGAGCGGCGTACTGACGCACGCCGTCCTCGGCGAGCATGCTCGCGCTGACCACGAGCTCGAAGTAGCGCTCCTGCGCGATGCCCTGCGCGCCCTCCGAGTTGACGACGATGCGCGTCTGCACGAGTTCCTTCAGCTGGACGTACGGATCCTCGAGACGCGGATAACGCACGAAGTGCTGCGACGCCGCGCGCACGAAGTCCTCGGCCGCCGCGCGCGAGCCCTTCAACTTGCGGATCGGCGTCGAGAGCCGCGTCGGATCGACGCGGCGCAGGCTGGGCGCGCCGACGACCAGCTGTTCGTCCAGGCTGATCTTCTTCTTGTCGTAGTAGTCCCTCAGCGCCTCGCGGTGGCGCGCCGCAGTGAGCCGCCAGAAGCAGTAACGCAGCGTGAACGGATCGAAGTCCTCGGGGCCTTCCGACAGGTCGAGCCACTCGACGTCGTCCTCGCGGCTCTCGAGCCGGCCGTCGACCGTCTGGTCGGAGCGGTAGCTCCCGACGCGCAAGTCCGCGTGCAGCGTGCTCGAGTCGAGCGGCGCCGAGTAGAACACGGAGCCGTAACGCCCCCAGACCGTGTACCCCTGGCGCACGCGCAGGCTGTAGCCCAGGTAGCAGGGGCTCGGGTGGCCTGAGAGACGCAGGCCCTTCATCGAGCGGGCGAGCTCGAGCTGCATGGCGCGCAGCGCGGCACCGGCGATCTTGCTGTCGATCTTCATGTTCTAGGGGTCGCGCGCGGAGAACGCGGCGGAGCAGTCTATCCGAGCGGCCCCGCGCTACGTGGATCGGTTCGTGGTCGCGGCCTATGCTGGGCGCCCATGAACGCCGCGCGGCTCCCGACCCAGACCCCGCTCCTCACCGATCGCAGGCCCGCCCGCCTGCCCGCGGACCACCCGCCGGTGCTCGTCGTCGTGGTCGACACGGAGGAGGAGTTCGACTGGTCCGCGCCCTTCGACCGAAACGCGACCGCCGTCGAAGCGATGCGCGACGTCGGGATCGGCCAGGCGCTGTTCGACGGGTTCGGCATCAAGCCGTGCTACGTGATCGACTACCCCGTCGCCACGCAGGAGACGGGTTGGAAGCCGCTCAAGGAGATCCAGGACGACGGCCGCTGCGAGATCGGCGCGCACCTGCACCCCTGGGTCTCGCCGCCGCACGTCGAGGACGTGAACGCTCGGAATTCCTACCCCGGCAATCTGCCCGCGGGGGTCGAAGAAGAGAAGCTGCGCCGGCTCGCCGACGCGATCGAGGACCGCTTCGAGCGCCGGCCCCGGACGTACAAGGCGGGGCGCTACGGTTTCGGGCCGAACACGACCTCCGCGCTCGAGCTGCTCGGCTTCGAGAACGACTGCTCGCCGGCGGCGGGCTTCGACCTCACCGGCGACGGCGGCCCCGACTGGTCCCGACACTCGCCCGACCCCGCCTGGTTCGGGACCGGGGGCCGGTTGCTCTCGATCCCCACCACCGGCGGCTTCGTCGGCAGCCTCGCGGGGCTGGGACCCGGCCTGCACGGGCTCGCGCACAGGCCGCCCTTCTTGCAAGCGCGGCTGCCGGGCATCCTGAGCCGCCTCGGCGCCCTCGAGCGCCTGATGCTGAGCCCGGAAGGCTACGGGACGGAGCACCTGAACCGCCTGACGAAGAGCCTCCTGGCGCGCGGGAGCCGGGTCTTCAGCTTCTCCTTCCACAGCCCGAGTCTGAGACCGGGCTGCACCAGCTATGTGCGGACCGAGGCCGACCGACAAGATTTCCTCGCCGTCTGCCGACAGTACTTCGACCACTTCCTCGGCGAGCTCGGCGGCGTGAGCCTCACGCCCGCGGAGCTCCGTGAGCGTCTCCTCCCCTCCCGACCCGAAAGCAGCGCGTGAAAGTCCTCGGCATCTCCCCCCTCGACAAGGACGCGACCGCGTCGATCGTCGAGGATGGTCGCATCCTCTTCGCAGCCGGCGAGGAACGCTACTCGCGTCAGAAGCAGCACGCGGGCTTCCCGAAGCACGCCATCGCGGATGCGCTCGAGCGTACGGGGACCGATCCGAAGGAGATCGAGCAGGTCGCCTACCCCTTCTTGAAGTGGGAGCAGGAGGCGAAGCTGATCACGGACGCGCTCGAGGAAGAGGAACTGTTCCTCGAGCACCACGACGCCGCCGACCTGAAGCGCTTGCTCGCCGATGCGGACGGACGCGTGCCCGCGCGCACGCAGCCGGTGCACGGTCTGAAGTCGCCGAACCAGAAGATGGAGAAGCCGCTGCACAAGCGGCTGGCGTACAGCGTGCTCGGCGCGGGCTTCCTCTCGCGACGCACGGCGCTGAAGCAGTCCGCGGAGTGGCGCGAGCAAGCGATCCGCGACCACCGCCACTGGGGCGAGGAACTGATGCGCGAGCTCAAGGCGCTCGGGCTCGAGAACAAGCTGCGCCACTCGGAACACCACGCGTCGCACGCCGGCAACGCGTACCTCGCCAGCGGACTCGACCACGCGCTGATCATCACGCTCGACGGCTACGGCTCGGGCCTCGCGGGCTCGGTCTCGATCGGACAGGGCGGCAAGTTCAAGCGCCAGCACGGCCTGCGCTTCCCCTACTCGCTCGGCACCTTCTACGAGTCGGTGACCGGCGCGCTCGGATTCACGCCCGACCGCCACGCCGGCAAGATCGTCGGCCTCGCGGCCTACGGCGACACGAAGGTGCTCGAAGACGTCGTGCTCTCGCGCTTCGAGCAGCGCGGCGGCGAGTTCCGCATCGTCGAAGTGCTGAACAGCTTCTTCGCCCGGCACCTCGCGACGCGCTATCCGATGATCGACGTCGCCGCGGCGTGGCAACACGTGCTGGAGATCGTCGCGCAACGCACGGTGAAGCACTGGATCGAGGCGACGGGCATCAAGAACGTCGTGCTCTCCGGCGGCGTCACCGCGAACGTCAAGATGAATCAGCGCATCCACGAGGTGGAAGGCGTCGAGAACATCTTCGTCTATCCGAACATGGGCGACGGCGGCTGCGCGTCGGGCGCGGCGCTCAAGGCCACGTGGCCGGGTGAGCTCGGACAGCCGATGGAGACGGCCTACCTGGGCCCCGAGTTCACCGAAGCCGAGATCGAGACGGCGCTGCGCGAAGCGGGGCTCGCCTACACGCGCCCGGGGAGCCTCGCGGCGGAAGTCGCGCAACGCATCCACTCCGGCAAGGTCGTCGCGCGCTTCGACGGGCGCATGGAGTACGGTCCGCGCGCGCTCGGCAACCGCTCGATCCTCTACCACGCGCGCGAACCCGAGGTGAACCAGTGGCTGAACCAGCGCCTCGGGCGCACGGAGTTCATGCCCTTCGCGCCCGTCACGCTGTGGGAGAAGCGCCACGAGTGCTACCGCGGCCTCGCCGGCGCGGAACACACCGCGCAGTTCATGACGATCACCTTCGACTGCACCGAGTGGATGATCGAGAAGTGCCCGGCCGCCGTGCACGTCGACGGCACCGCGCGCCCGCAGCTGATCCAGCGCGAGAAGAACCCCGGCTACTACGACATCCTCGTCGAGTACGAGAAGCTCTCCGGCATCCCCTGCCTGATCAACACGAGCTTCAACATGCACGAGGAGCCGATCGTCTGCACGCCGCAGGACGCGATCCGAGCCTTCCTCGACGGGCGCCTCGACGGCCTCGCCATCGGCCCGTTCTACGTGGAAGCGCCAGGTACCGCGTTCGATTATTCGGCTTAGCGGCCGTACCCTAGAGCCCTCTCCAGACGCTCCGCTGAGCCGAAGAATCTAACGCGGTACCGTACTTCTCTGCCCATCTCCACATGCGCCCCCTCACGATCGCGTCCGCCGCCCCGCTGCTCGCGCTGTGTGCCGCCTGTACGGCTTCCGGCATCCACCGCCCGCACGACGTGCGACTGCACGGCGGCCTCCACGTACCGACGGACGACGTGGTCGGCGGCATGACGACGGGCGACGGCAACGACAAGACCTGGGGCATCGAGTACATCCACTCGAAGGCTCGCGGCGAGCTGGGCTTCGAAGTCGCCGCGTTCCAGTCGATCTCGGACGGCAGCGGCACGAACACGCTGCCGGGCTTGGGACTCGGACCGGCCAACGTCGACAAGCGCATGAGCGACCTGCGCGCCGGCCTGAACTACCCGCTCGAGCGCATCTGGAACTTCGAGACCGACCTCGGCCTCGGGCTCGCCTACGTCGACACGGCGATCACCTCGAACATCGATGGCGGACCCGACCTGCACTTCGAAGACCAAGGCCCCGCGGCCTACGCGAAGATCGCGACCATGGCGCCCATCACCGACTCGATCGCCGTCGGCGTGGACCTGCGCTACCTCGCGCCCTTCCAGAACTTCGAGGACACGCAGCAAGGCGTAAGCTTCGACGCGAACCTCAGCGAGTGGCAGGCGACGCTGTTCCTGGCGTTGACTTGGTGAGGGGGGGGGAATCCTAGGCGCGCTTCGAGGGCGGGGACGATCCCCACGCGTCGCCGAAGGAGTTCGTCGCGCGAGGTGCGAGGCTCATCGGTAGCGAGCTCGACGGATTGCGCCCCGGCTTCCGCGAATTGTTACGCGAGCGGAGCGCTGGTCGGCGCGTGGTCCGCCTCGAGCCCGAGGAAGCGGCGCAGCGCACTGCGCCCGAGGTACAGGAGCGGCGTGTCGAGCAGCGCGAGCACGACCTTGCAGAGGTACACCCACAGGATGACCTCACCGATCGTCGCCCACTCGAGCGACAAGCCCCAGCGCAGGAAGATCCCGTTCACGATGATCGTGTCGACGAGTTGCGAGATGATCGTCGAGCCGTTGTTGCGCACCCACATGTGACGGCCCTTCGTCACGCGCCACCAGAAGTGGTAGAGGCGCACGTCGAAGAGTTGCGCGACGAGGTACGCGAGCATCGACGCGAACAGCAGGATGCGCGGGTTGTGGAAGGTCGCCGCGAAGGCGGACTGCATCTCCAACGGTTCGTCGATGCCGCGGACGCCGAGCGTCCAGAACTCGCTCGGAGGCAACACGACGCCGAGCTGCACGATGCCGAGCATCAGCAGGCTCATGCCGAAGCCGAGCATGACCATCAGGTCGGCGCGGCGCCGGCCCCAGATCTCCGACACGATGTCGGTCAGGCAGAAAGTCAGTGGATAGGTGACGATGCCCGCGGTCAGCGTGATGGGAGCACCACCGTTGATCCACGCGGGACCACCGTCCGGGAAGAGCGCGAAGAGCTTCGTGCCGATGATGTTCGTCAGGACGAGCACCACCGCGAAGGTGGAGGCGAGGACCGTGTAGGTCGCATCGGCACGGGTCATCCGTCCGGCGTGCGGCACGGCCACGGGTTGGGGCTGGGATTCCGTCATGGCTGGGGCAGCGATCTTGGGCACCGGGGCGCGGGATGACAAGGCGAGGACGCGCGGATAGACTCCTCCGCCCCGAATCCCGCCAACCCCGAGAGACACACCCATGCAGGTCGTCGAGCAACTCAAGCACCTCAGCGACGAGCGCTTCCTCGCCATCTACGAATCCCTCGAGCACCAGGGCTACGGCCCGCTCGACGGCGAGGTCGCGAAGCTGATGAAGTTCCGCCCCCACGCGATCAAGAAACTGCCGATGGCGCAGCGCGCGAAGAAGGCGCGCGCGTTCGTCGAGCGCTCGTCGAACGCGGAGCTCGCCTACGAGTTGTTCGGCACCTACCTGCTCAAGCACCACAAGGGTCTCGTGACGGGCTTCCTCGACAAGACCGGCGTGAAGCACGAAGAGGGCATGATCGAGGATCTGGACCACAACAAGCCCGAGGGCGACAAGGTCGCCACGGCGCTGAAGGAACTCGACACCGAGTTCGCGCCGGAGGACGTGACGCTCTACCTGTCGATGTGCGCGGAGCAGTGGCCCCAGGTCGCGGAGCTCGAGTCCAGCTGGCGCAGCCGCATGTGAGCGAGAAGTACGGTACCGCGTTCGTTTTTCCAAAA
>JACKHV010000016.1 GCA_020638835.1 Planctomycetota bacterium
AGGGGCTCGACCACCTGGTGACCTTCGCCAGTCTCCCGGAGGAGACCGCGGCGGTGTCGGAAGCGGCGCGCCTCTCCAAGGGCCGCATGAGCGCGATCGCGCTCGTCAACCCGAAGGCACCCGACGCGCCGAAGAAGGTGCGCAAGCTGCTGACCGACTTCGGCTTCAAGGGCGTGCTGATCTTCCCCGCGATGCACCACTACGAGATCGACGGGCCCGAGGCGCGCGCGGTCTACGAGGTGCTCGCGGAGTTCGAGGCGCCCGTCTACGTGCACTGCGGTCTGCTGGTCGTGACGCTGCGCGACCTGCTCGGCATCCGCCGCACGCAGGACATCAACTACGCGAATCCGCTGCGCATCGTCCCGGCGGCGAACGACTTCCCCGCCGTGCCCTTCGTGATCCCGCACTTCGGCGCGGGCTTCTTCCGCGAGACGCTGATGGCGGGTTCGCAGTGCGCGAACGTCCACACGGACACGAGCTCGACGAACTCGTGGACCAAGACGCAGCCGGAGAAGCTCACGCTGCGCGACGTCTTCGAGCGCGCGCTCGGCGTGTTCGGCCCGGACCGCATCCTCTTCGGCACGGACTCGAACGTCTTCCCCGCCGGCTGGCGCGCCGACCGGCGCGCGGAACAGCGCGAGCTGCTCTGCGCGCTCGAGGTGCCCGAGGCGGACCAGCAGAAGATCTTCGCGGGGAACGCGAAGCGCTTGCTGGGCCTCTGAGACCGCGCGGGCTCAGTTCGGGATCGGCGCGTCGACGCGGGGCTCCTGCCCGCGCAGCACGCTGTTCTCGCCGAACAGCTCGCGCTGGTCGATCACCGGCTTCTCGAGCAGAGCGTCGACGTCGATCTGTCCCGACTGCGCGTAGGCATCCAGCGCATTGCCCCAGGTCGTCAGCTCGACGTGTTCCTGCGGGATGCCGCGCTCGAGCATCAGCTTCGCCGTCTTCGGGACGGACAAGGGATCGCTGATCCCCCAGTCGGCCGAGGAGTCGACGATGATTCGCTCCGGCCCGTACTGCTCGACGACGGCGCACATGCGCGCCGAGCCCATCTTGGTGTGCGGGTAGATCGTGAAGGCCGCCCACGCGCCGGAGTCCAGCACGTCCCGCACGGTCTCCTCGTTGTTGTGGTCGATCACGAGCTTCTCCATCGGAAGCCCCATCTCGGCGGCGATGTCGATCGAGAGCCTGATGCCGTTCTTCTTGTCGCGGTGCGGCGAGTGCACCATCACGACCATGTCGTTCTCGACGGCGAAGGCGAGCTGCGCGCGGTAGGCCTTCTCCTCGGCCTTGGTGATCTCGTCGAAGCCGATCTCGCCGATCGCGACGACGCCTTCCTTCAGCGCGAAGCGCGGCAGGAAGTCGAGGACCTCCTCGGCGAGCGCTTCGTTGTTCGCTTCCTTCGAGTTCAGCCCGATCGCGCAGTAGTGCGCGATGCCGAACTGCGAGGCGCGGAAGCGTTCCCAGCCGATCAGCGACGCGAAGTAGTCGACGAAGGAACCCGCTTGCGTGCGGGGTTGTCCGAGCCAGAAGGCCGGCTCGATGACGGCGCGCACGCCGGCGGCCGCCATGGCGGCGAGGTCGTCGGTGGTGCGGCTGGTGACGTGGATGTGGGGATCGAAGAAGCGCATCAGTTCTCGAGGCGAGGGTCCAGCGCGCGGAAGGCGGTCCGCGCGGAGTTTCCGGCGAGCGCGTCGCGCATGGCGTCCGCGACGGGGCCGGCGGGTTCGGTCTCGGCCAGCTCGGCGAGGCGTTTCTCCGCCCCCGCGCGCGCCAGTCCGTACGCCGCGGCGCGACGTCCGCGGATGTTCTGCGAGGCGAGCTCCGACTCGAGCGCGGCGAGCGCGCGGTCTCCGCCGAATTTGCCGAGGCACAGCCACAGCTCGTGCTGGATCTCGCGCCCGGCGCTGCGCCGTTCTTCGACGAGGTCGAGGGCCATGCGCGCGAGTTCTTCGTCGAGTCGTTCGTCGAGCCCGACGATGCGCCACGCGGGCGCGCCGACGAACAACGCCTTGATCACCATCTGGCGCCACGCGACCGCGTCGAAGTGCTCGCGCGGGTACGGCGTGTCGCAAGCGACGGCGGTGAACACGTCGAGCATGTTCGTGCGGCAACCTTCCGCCGCCTGCCAGGCGAAGCGTTCGCCCCCCGGCAGGAACGCGAGCGCGCGATACAGCGCGCACAGCTCGCCCTGGTCGGCGAAGCGGAAGAGTTCGTCGATCGCCTTGCGGCCGCTCTCCTCGGCGAGGTCGGTGCGCGCGAGGATCAGGCGCACGCGCGCGGCCTCCAGCTTCGTCCACAGCTCGGCTTCCCAGCCGGGCAGCGCCGCCTGCGCCGCGGCGCGCTCGGCGTCCGTGGGCTGCAGCAGCCCGCGCCCCGCGCTGCGGCTCTGCATCGAGAACAAGCTGCAGAAGCGCGTCATGGACACGCCCGCGGCGACTTCGGCGCAGGCCTGCTCGAGGGCGGCGCGCGCTCGCGAATCGGTGTGCGCCGCGATCAGCGCGTCGAGGACATCACGGGGGGAACTCATGAAAAGACGGGGGGTCGGGGGGCAACGATCCGCGCAGCGTATCGTCTCGGGGGCCCCATGGGGCACGGCTTCCCTACCCGGGATCGGCTCCGCGGCAACGAAGCGCCGGGTCCGCGCCGCTCGACGGGCGCTGTGGGTGGACGCGACGCGAGCAGCCCGCGATACTGTTCGCCCTCGAAACCCGCCCCCGCGAACCCGAGCCTCCAGCGCAGCCATGACTCACGGTGTCTTCCAGGTCCCCACTCCCGTCAACGAGCCGGTCCGGGGCTATCTGCCCCAGAGCGCCGAGCGCGCCAGCCTCGAGCGCGAACTCGCTGCGCAGGCCGCGACGCAGATCGAAGTCCCGCTGATCATCGGCGGCAAGGAAGTCCGAACGGGCGACACCGAGACGGTCGTGATGCCCCACGACCACGGGCACGTGCTGTGCACCTTCCACAAGGCGGGCCCGGACCAGGCGCACGCCGCGGTGGAAGCCGCCAGCGCCGCGAAGGCCGCCTGGGCCGACCTGCCCTGGGAAGAACGCGCCGCGGTCTTCTTGCGCGCGTCGGAACTCTTGACCACGACGTGGCGCGACCGCGTCAACGCCTCGACGATGCTCGGCCAGTCGAAGACCGCGCACCAGGCGGAGATCGACTCCGCCTGCGAGCTGATCGACTTCTTCCGCTTCAACACGAAGTTCACCGAGCAGCTCTACAGCACGCAACCCGAGTCCTCGCCCGGCTGCTGGAACCGCCTCGAGCACCGCCCGCTCGACGGCTTCGTGTTCGCGATCTCGCCGTTCAACTTCACCTCGATCGCGGGCAACCTCTCGAGCGCTCCCGCGATGCTCGGCAACACGATCGTCTGGAAGCCGGCCTCGACCGCCGTGCTGTCGAACTACTACTTGATGCGCCTCTTCGAGGAAGCCGGCCTGCCCGACGGCGTGATCAACTTCGTCCCCGGCAGCGGCCCGACGATCGGCGACGTGGTGCTCGGCGACCGCCGCCTCGCCGGCGTGCACTTCACCGGCTCGACCGGCACCTTCCAGCACCTCTGGGGTCAGGTCGGCCGCAACATCGACAAGTACGAGCAGTATCCGCGCCTCGTCGGCGAGACCGGCGGCAAGGACTTCGTCTTCGTCCACCCCTCGGCCACGGTCGAGGTCGTCGTCACGGCGCTGCTGCGCGGCGCCTTCGAGTACCAGGGCCAGAAGTGCTCCGCCGCGAGCCGCGCCTACGTGCCGAAGAGCCTCTGGCCGACGATCAAGGACCGCCTCGTCGAAGAGCTGCGCGAGATGCGCATGGGCGACGTCTGCGACTTCAAGAACTTCCTCGGCGCCGTCATCGACGCGCGCTCGTTCGCGAAGCTGAAGGGCGGCATCGAGTTCGCCAAGTCCGACCCCGGCTGCACGATCGTCGCCGGCGGCGAGTGCGACGACAGCCAAGGTTGGTTCGTCCAACCGACGGTCGTCGAGGTGAAGGACCCGGCGTGCGAGCTGATGCGCACCGAGTTCTTCGGTCCGCTGCTCTCGATCTTCGTCTACGAGGACGCGGCCTACGAGGCGACGCTCGACGTCTGCGCGAACGGCTCGGAGTACGCGCTGACCGGCGCGATCCTCTCGAACGACCGCGCGGCGGTGCGCACCGCCGCCCTTCGCCTGCGCTTCGCGGCAGGCAACTTCTACATCAACGACAAGCCGACCGGCGCGGTCGTCGGGCAGCAGCCCTTCGGCGGTTCGCGCGCGTCGGGCACGAACGACAAGGCCGGCTCGATCCTGAACCTGCTGCGCTGGTCCTCGCCGCGCACGATCAAGGAGACCTTCGCGCCGCCGACCGACTGGCGCTATCCGTTCCTCGGCTAGCGCGTCGCACGACGTCGCTCGCGTGACACGAAAGAGCCCGCTGCAGGGGACTGCCGCGGGCTCCTTCGATGGTCCACGAAGTGCGCAGCTCCGAGAACCTGGGTCGGTGAGCTAGGCGCGCCGGCGCCAACGACCTTCCACGAGCCTCGGGAAGCAGCTCGCTTGCGAACTCGGCATCACGTAGCCCTCGGCGAAGCTGCCGTCGGAGAGCTCGATGCGAGTGCGGCGGAAGGTCTCGGGGTGGTCCTCGAGCTCGTCGATCATCGTCAAGAGGGAGGACGTGACCAGGTACAGCTCTCCCTGCACCGAAGAGGCTCCGCCCTGGATCAGACCGGGCAGGCCGCCCAGGTCGACGAGCTCGAAGCACGCCGCGGTCTCCGCCTCGCGGACGAAGCGCGCCTGGCTCAAGAAGTGGTGGTTCTCCTCGCCGCGCCGCATGCGCCCGTAGACGAAGATCAGGGTCTCGCGCGGGTCAGCGGGGAGCTTGTGGGTCGGTTTCTGCATCGTCTCGAAGGCTGCGGGAGCCGCCTACCGGGGGTACGCGGCGCGGATCGCCGACCGGACCTCCGCTCGGCGGGAGCGAATCAGTCCTTGGCGTGCGCGGCCGTCGGGAGCCCGCCGACCGCATCCCGCAGCGGGTCCAGAGTGAGCTGGAGCACCGCAGGCCCATCAATCTGAAAGTACTCCAGGACCAGGCTGTGGGCGCCGGGATCGAGCTCGATTTCGACGACTTCCTCGCGGGCCGGCTTCCAGGTCCAGGACTCCAGGACGACTTCCTCGTCCAAGATGACCCGCAGGCCGTCGTCGCTGCGAGCGCTCAGCAAGTACCGACCCCCCTCGCGGAGCTCCAGCCGGCCGCTCGCGTGGAGCCCGAAGCGCTCTTCCCCCACCAGGCTGCGGTACTCCGAGCCCCAGGGGTCGTTCCAGGCGTGGACCGTCGCACGGACCTGCGGCGTGAAGCGCAGGGCCCGCCAGACCTCCAGGTCGCCGCGGGGGTCGCTCGAGGTGTCCCACTGGAACCAGCTCGCCTTCCAGTCGACCTGGGCGAGTAGGCCGCCGTGGACCGGCTCGACCGGGCGCTCCCTCGCGCCCTCGGGGTCCCAGGGCGTGAAGCGCCCCATGACCGGTTCCGCAGGCGCCGGCGTGCCGCGCCAGTCGACGGGCGCCTCGCCCTGCTCGGGCGGCGTGAATCCGTTGAGCGCCTCGAGCGCCGCCGGGCGCGGTCCGTCGGCGCGAGAGAGCTGCACGTCCGTCGCGCGGCCGCTCGGCGCGCCGCTGTCGGCGCTGCGCAGCCAGGTCCACAGCTCGGACTCCTCGGCCTCCTCACCCGCAGCCGTCAGGCCGTCGAGATGCACGCGGTGCGTCGGCGAGTCGAAGCGGTTGCCGTCGAAAACGAGGTCGCGCGCGCGCTCGAGGACCACGTCCTGCACCGCGCCATCGACCTCGTTGTCGACGATCCAGTGCGACTCGCAGTCGTACGTCCCGCCGTTCTCGCGACCGCGCACGAGCAGCGCGAGGTCGCAGTCGATCAGCTGGTTGCCGACGAGCAGGCAGTCGCGGCTCGAGACGAGCGACAGGCCCGTGCCGTGCACTCCCTGGAACTCGTTCCCGTAGATCACGACGCCGGTGCTGTCCTCGACGTGCAGGCCGCGCCACTCGCCGCCGGACAGGCGGTTGCCGATCAAGCGCTCGTTCGCGGCGCCGTGCACCGCGCCCGCGCTGGCGAGCGAGCCGGAGAGGTCGTTGCCGAACCACAGGTTGCCGGCGCCGGTGCCGTTGCCTTCGACGCGCAGGCCGTCGCCGCACGAGCGCGCGACGTTGTACGCGATCACGTTGCGCTCGCAGTCCGCGCCGAGCAGCACGCCCGCGGCGCCCATGCCGTCCGGCGGGGCGTCGCCCGAGACGCCGCGCGTGCACGCGTCGAAGCGGTTGTTCGTGATGCGGCAGCCGACGCTCTCCACGAGCGCCACGCCCCAGCCGGAGAGGTACGAGTGGTCGCTGTTCGTGAGCTCGCAGCCTTGCACGTTGATCCAGACCACGCCGTTCTGTCCGCGGCGCGAGCGCGTCTCTTCGAGCGTCACGCCCGAGCTCGACACGACGGCGATCGCCGCGCCGTAGTTCTCGAGCCAGTTCTCGGGGTCCGCCACGTCGAGGCGGTCGGCGAGGTGCGGGTTGCCCGGCGAGCCGAAGAGCTCCGTCGCATGGAAGTCGGTGACCTCGAGTCCCTCGACGCTCACGCCGCGCGAGCCTTCGACGAGCAGGCCGACGCGGTAGCCCGTCAGCACGCCGCCGCGCAGCACGAGGTCGTCGCAGTCGCGCACGATCAAGCCGATGCCGCTCGCCTGGTCCGGCGTGCTGCCTTCGGGCGCCCCGCGCAGCACGACGTCCTCGAGGTCCAGCTCGACGCCGGAGAGACCCTCGAGCAGCAGCACGGGATCTTCAGCCGTGGTGGGCCGCAGGTAGTCCCCCGGCGCCAGGCGCAGGTCTCCCGTCACAGCGAGCGTGCGCCCGACAGGCGGCTCCAACGCGTCCTCGTCGGTGGTGGCGGCGAGCTCGGTCCGGGAACCGTTCCCGGCGCAAGCGGCGGCGAAGAGGCAGAGGATGGGCAGCAGACTGGGGACGAGACGCAAGGCGATGGGACTCCGCGCGGAAGACGACGAACGGGCCTCCGTCCGCTCCGGAGGGCCGCTCATGCATCGGCGCGCGGGGCCCCGCGGCTCGACTCGAATCCGGCGATCCGGCGCCGCGTCCCGCTGCGCGCACTTTGCGGCGGCACGAGGTCACCGGATCCGCCCCCCGTGGCCTAGACTCCTCGGTCGACCGCCCCTCTCCGGCCCCTCGCCAGCATGCTCCACGCCGACGCGGACCGCGCCCTGCCCTCCTCGGGCATCGCCCTCCAGCCCGAACTCCCCCTCTGCCAGACCGACCTGCCGCTCGACTGGTACCAGGCCGAGTTCAAGCCCTACGCGGAGGAGTACCTAGCCCTGCCCGACCGCAAGCCCGGCACGGTGCTGCCCTGGCTCGACGGCTACGTGCAGCCCGCGCTCGACCACTTCGGCAACTCGCTGCTGCTGCTCGCGCACTACTACATGGGCGGCGAGATCGTGAAGCTCGTCGAGCGCTACGGCGGCGGCATCGCCGACAGCTACGCGCTCGCGCTGCAAGCCGTGCGGCACCCCGAGAAGAAGGTGATCGTCGAGTCGGCCGTGCATTTCATGGCGGAGTCGATCGCGATCCTCGCCAACGACGATCAGGCGGTTTGGATCACGAACCCCAAGGCCGGCTGCACGATGGAGATGCTCGCCAAGGACTACATGGTCCTGCCGGTCGCGGAACAGCTGATCGAGCGCTACGGCGACGAGCTCGTCTGCGTGGCGTACATGAACACCTCGGGCCGCTTGAAGGCGCTCGCGGGCCGCACCGGCGGCGCGGTCTGCACCAGCTCGAACGCGACGCAAGTCGTCGACTGGGCGCGACGCGACGGCAAGAAGGTGCTCTTCGTCCCCGACCAGCACCTCGGCCGCAACACGGCCGCGAAGCTCGGCATGGCGGACGAGCGCGTCGTCTGCCTGCCCGATCCGCAAGTCACGCGCGGCGCCTTCCCGATCGACGACCGGGTCGTCCCCGGCGGCCTCGCCGCGCTCGACGCGTCCGAGATGATCCTGTGGGGATCCTTCTGCGGCGTGCACACCGTCTTCACGCCGCAGCACGTCGACTGGTGGCACGCGCACGGCTGGCAGGTGCACGTGCACCCCGAGTCCCCGCGCGAAGTCGTCGAGCGCGCTGACGGTTCCGGATCGACGGCCTACCTCTGGAAGCTGGTCATGGAAGCCCCGCGCGGCGCCAAGCTCGCGATCGGCACCGAGGGACACTTCGTGCGCAATGCGCGCGAACAAGCGGCGCTGCGCGGCGTCGAAGTCATGCACCTCGCCGACGTCCCGGACCCCGCCTTCGGCACCGCCGGCTGCGGCTGCGCCACGATGTCGCGCAACGACCCGCCGCACCTCGCCGGCATGCTCGACCTCTTGCGCAAGGGCACGCCGCCCGCCGCGAACCGCGTGTTGGCGGGCGACTCGGTCGACGAACGCAGCGGCGCGTTGGACCGTCTGGACGAGGCCGAACGCCGCGAGCTGGTCGCAGATGCGAAGCGCGCGCTCGAGGCGATGATCGAGGTGGTCGAGTCCGCGTGAACCCGGCGCGGTGACGCCTTCGCTCAGGCGCTCGTCGCGTCCTCGAGCAAGCCCTCGGAGCGCAGCGCCGCGCGCACGGCGGGGCGCTCCAGCATCCGGGCGCGGAAGGCGGCGATGCGCGGCCAGCGGTCGAGGCCGAAGCCGAGGCGCTCGGCCCAGCCGGTGATCACGAAGGCGTAGGAGTCGGCGATCGTGAACGCGTCGCCGCAGGTGTACGCGCGGCCGTCGCCGAGGCGCTCTTCGAGCAGGTCCATGCGCGCGTGCAGGTTTTCGACCGCGAAGTCTCTCGCCGCGCCCTCGAGCTGCTGCTTGAAGAAGGGTGAGTAGGACTTGTGCAGCTCGGACGCGAGCCAGTTCAGGAAGGCGTTGAAGTGGGCGCGCTCGATCGTCGCCGGCTTCGGCGCCAAGCCGGACTCGGGGTGCGTGTCCGCGAGGTGTTGTTGGATCGCGACGCCTTCGGTCAGCAGCTCGCCGCCGTCGAGCTCGAGCGCGGGGACGTAGCCCGCGGGGTGGATCGTCTTGAACACGACGCCCCCCGAGGTGAGCCCGGTCTTGCGGTCCACGGCGTCGAGCGCGAAGTCGAGCCCGAGCTCGCGCAGCGTGATGTTGACGGCCTGCGAGCAAGCGCCGGCCTTGTAGTAGAGCTTCATGAATCCTTCCCTTCTCGATCGGATCGCACGCCCCGATGATCTGGTTCCGAGCATGAGGCGACAAGCTCTCCGACCCGAATCGCTCGCCAGGCCGCGCACGCGACACGGAGAGCGCATCGGCTAGAATCCGGCGATGCTCGTCCTCGCCGCCCTCGCCGCCGGTGGAGCCGCCACGCTCGGCGGCTGGATCGCCGCACGCTTCCGTCCCTCGGCGCGCGCGCGGCGCCTGGCGCGTCGCGCGGTGCGGCGCGTGGAGCACGAGGAGCGCACGCTCGGCGAACTCGGCACATCCGTAG
>JACKHV010000002.1 GCA_020638835.1 Planctomycetota bacterium
GAGTGGGGCTACTCGAACCGTGTCGTCGACCTGGTCAAGTACGCCGGCAAGCTGAAGAAGCCCGCGGTGAAGAAAGCCGCGGCGAAGAAGGCTCCCAGCAAGGTCGCCGCGAAGTAGTTCCGCTCCGGAACCGAACCTGCGCGAGGCGCGTCCCTCGGGGCGCGCCTCGCTGACTTTCCCGCCGGCCGCTCCGTCCTTCAGCGAGACCCGCCATGAAGCTCGACGCCATCCCCTCGATCACCGACCTCGACGTCAAAGGCAAGCGCGTGCTCGTGCGCGTCGACTTCAACGTGCCGCTCGACGAGCACGGCGCGATCACCGACGACACGCGCATCCGCGCCGCGTTGCCGACGCTCGAGCTGCTGCTCGAACGCGGCGCGACGCCGATCCTGCTCTCGCACCTCGGTCGTCCGAAGGGCGAGGTCGTCGACAAGCTGCGCCTCGACCCGGTCGGCACGCGGCTCGAGGAACTGATCGGCAAGCCCGTGCGCAAGCTCTACGAGAGCCGCGGCGAACGCGTCGCGAACGAGCTCGACCAGGTCGACCCGGGCACGATCGTGCTGCTCGAGAACGTGCGCTTCCACCCCGGCGAGACGAAGGGCGACCCCGAACTCGCCGCCGACTTCGCCGCGCTCGGCGACGCCTTCGTCAATGACGCCTTCGGCACCTCGCACCGCGACCACGCCTCGGTCTGCGGTCCGGCGCGCTTCCTGCCCGCGGCCGCAGGCTTGCTGCTGCAGCGCGAACTCGACGCCTTCGCGCGCGTCCTCGACCGCCCCGACAAGCCGCTCGTCGCGATTCTCGGCGGCGCGAAGGTCTCGGACAAGCTGACCGTGATCGACCACCTGCTCGACCGCGTCCAGGCGCTGATCGTCGGCGGCGGCATGGCGTACACCTTCCTGAAGGAGATGGGGCACACGATCGGCACTTCGCTCGTGCAGGACGACCAGCTCGCGTCGGTCGAAGCCAGCATGCGCAAGGCGGAGGAGCTCGGCGTTGAGCTGCACCTGCCGCTCGACCACGTGATCGCCGACGCCTTCTCGGCGACCGCGAACACGCAAGTCACCGACGGCCCGGACATCCCGGACGGTTGGATGGGCCTCGACATCGGCCCGAAGACGATCCGGCGCTTCTGCGGCGCGGTCGCCGGCGCGCGCACCGTCGTCTGGAACGGTCCGATGGGCGTCTTCGAGATGGAACCCTTCCAGGCCGGCACGAAGGCCGTGGCGGAAGCGGTCGCGGCCTGCCCCGGCTACACCGTGGTCGGCGGCGGCGACTCGGTCGCGGCGGCCGAGCGCTTCGGCGTCACGGATCGCATCGACCACATCTCGACCGGCGGGGGAGCCTCGCTCGAGCTGCTGGAAGGCCGCGAGCTGCCCGGCATCGTCGCGCTCGCCAAGCGCTGAGGCCCGCGCCGGGTCGCCCGCCGCCCCTCGGCCGGCGTTTGACCCGGGCGGCGGGGAATGCTCGGGTATCGGCCCGGCGCTCGCCTACAATCTGACGGACCGACGCCCGACCGCCGATCTCCATGACCGACCTCCCGATCCTCATCGCCCCGTCGCTGCTCTCCTGCGACTTCGCCCGCATCGCGGACGAAGTCGCGCGCACCGAGGCCTCCGGGGCCGACTGGCACCACGTGGACGTGATGGACGGGCACTTCGTCCCGAACCTCACGATCGGCCCGCCGGTCGTCTCCAAGATCCACGCCGCGGCGACCAAGCCGCTCGACGTGCACCTGATGATCACGGACCCGGCGCAGTACGCCGAGCCCTTCGCGAAGGCCGGCGCCGAGGTGCTGACCTTCCACGTCGAGGTCACGCCGACCGAGGCGGACGCCCGCGCCGTCGCCGCCCGCTTCCGCGAACACGGCGTGCCGATCGTCGGCGTCGCGCTGAACCCCGACACGCCGGTCGAACGCGTCCTGCCCTTCCTCGACGCCGTCGACCTGGTGCTCGTGATGTCCGTCTTCCCGGGCTTCGGCGGCCAGTCGTTCATCCCGGACGTGCTCGACAAGGTGCGCCGCTTGCGAGACGAGGGCTACGCGGGCCACGTCGAGATGGACGGCGGCCTGAACGCCGAGACCCTGCCGCTCTGCGCGGCCGCCGGCGCGAACGCCCTGGTCGCGGGCTCCGCGATCTTCGGCGCGCCGGACATGGCCGCGACGATCTCCGCCTTCCGCGCCTCCGCGGCGCGCGCCCGCCTGGAGGCCAGCCGTGTCGGATGAACGCTCTGAGACCGAAGCCCCCCGCCCGACCGAACAACCGATCGCGACGAGCGACGAAGAACGAGGAAAGCGCAGCGTGAGCAAGGAAGACAAGAAGGCGGAGAAGCTGAAGGCCAAGGCCGAGGCCGAGGCCGCGAAGGCGGCGGCGAAGGCCGAAGCGGAAGCGGCGAAGGCTGCCAAGGCCGCCGATGACGACGACAAGCCGCGCCTGCGCTGGAAGAAGAAGGAACTGCCCGGCGGCCTCTGGCTGAAGTGCGAAGCCTGCGGCGAGACGATCTACAAGAAGACGCTGCTGAAGGGCGACCTCGTCTGTCCGTCGTGCACCTTCCACTTCACCGTGCCCGGCACCGAGCGCATCCAGATGGTGCTCGACGAAGGCACCTACCACGAACTCGCCGCCGACCTCGAAGCGCTCGACCGCCTGAACTTCACCGACTCGGTCAGCTACGCCGAGAAGTCGCGCCGCACGATCGAACGCGTCGGTCTCAAGGAAGCGCTGCACCTCGGCACCGGCGAGATCGAAGGCCGCCCGGTCGTGATCTGCGTCCTCGACTTCAAGTTCATGGGCGGCTCGATGGGCGAGGTCGTCGGCGAGAAGATCGCCCTCGGCTGCGAGCTCGCCGCCGAACGGAACCTGCCGCTCGTGATCTTCACCAGCTCCGGCGGCGCACGCATGCACGAAGGCATGCTCTCCCTGATGCAGATGGCGAAGACGTGTGCCGCGCTCGACGAGCTGAACCGCAAGGGCGGCTTCTCGATCTGCATCATGACCAACCCGACCACCGGCGGCGTCACCGCCTCCTTCGCCTCCGTCTGCGACGTGACCCTGGCGGAACCCGGCGCCCTGATCGGCTTCGCCGGCCCGCGCGTCATCGCGACGACCTTGAAGCAGGAACTGCCGAAGGGCTTCCAGCGCGCCGAGTTCCTGCTGACCAAGGGGCAGATCGACGCGATCGTCCCGCGCAAGGACCTGCGCCACACGCTGGCGCGCTTGATCGACTTCTCGGAGCGGGCTTGGTCGGAGGGGGAGTCGGCCTAGCGCTCGCCCCTGCGCCCACGCACCGCGCGGGCACGAGAGTCTCAGGTGAACGACGCGGCTGAATCGGAGGGCCGGATGCACGGCTTCGAGCGCTTGCTCAGCCTGTGGGTCCTGCTCTGCATGGCGGCGGGAATCCTGCTCGGCCGGATCGCTCCCGGGATCGCGCGGAGCCTCGACGGCATGACGCTCGACGTGAACGGGGCGCCGGTCGTCTCGATCCCGATCGCGATCTGCCTCTTCTTCATGATGTTCCCGATCATGGTGAAGATCGACTTCGCCGAGGTCGTCGCGGCGGGGAAGAGCGCTCGACCGGTGCTGCTGACGCTGTTCGTCAACTGGTGCGTCAAGCCGTTCACGATGCTCGCCATCGCGAGCTTCTTCCTCGGGACGGTCTTCTTGCAGCTCATCGGCCCGGAGGCGACGGACCTCGTGAAGCTGCCGTTCGGGCTGCAACTCGACGTGGGCGCGCAGTACGGTGCCGGAACCGTCGTAGAGCAAGCGGGCACGCGACTGCTCGAGATCCCGCTGTGGCGCAGCTACCTGGCCGGCTGCATCCTGCTGGGCATCGCGCCGTGCACGGCGATGGTGCTCGTCTGGGGCGACCTGGCGCGGGGGAACGCGGGCCACACGCTCGTGATGGTCGCGATCAATTCGCTCGTGATGCTCGTGCTGTACGGCGTGCTGGGCGGCTGGCTCCTCGGGGTGGGACGTCTGCCGGTTCCTTGGCAGGCGCTGCTGCTCTCCATCGGCTGCTACGTCGCGCTCCCGCTGGTCGCCGGCTTCCTCTCGCGCAAGTGGATCATCGCCGCGCGGGGTGAGCGCTGGTTCCGCGAGCGCTTCATCCGCGTGCTCACACCGATCACGATCACGGCGCTGCTCACGACGCTCGTGCTGCTCTTCTCGTTCAAGGGCGACACGATCATCGAGAGTCCGCTGACGATCCTGTGGATCGCGGTGCCGCTGGTCGTGCAGACGCTGTTGATCTTCGGCCTGACCTACGGGCTGGGTCGCACGCTCGGATTGCGCTACGCGGACGCGGCGCCGACCGCGCTGATCGGCGCCAGCAACCACTTCGAGGTGGCGATCGCCACGGCGGTCATGCTCTTCGGCCTCTCGTCGGGCGCGGCGCTCGCGACCGTCGTCGGCGTGTTGATCGAAGTGCCGCTGATGCTCGGACTGGTGAGGTTCTGCCTGCGAACGAAGGGCTGGTTCGAACGCTCTGCACCCCGCGACGAGCCCGGCTGAGCGTCGCGCGGCTCAGACCAAGCGCTCGAGCATCATCGCCGCCAGCGACAACACCGGGAAGAACCCGCAGATGTCGGTGACCATCGTCAGGATCGGTCCTGCTGCGACAGCCGCATTCGCCACTTCTTGCGGCGGGACACACCGTCGTCGGCGGGCGAAACGAAGCCGAACGTCGGGACTGCATGCCGAGCCTTCACCAGGCGGAGCCAGAATCAGTCTTCCACCTGGTAGTCGGAAGCAGCCTCGAGAATCGAGGCACTCAGCGTGAGGCGGAGTGTCTCTCGCGGCGAGAGTTGCGTTGCGATGGACTTGCCGTTCACGCTGATCGAACGTACGCGTCCGGTGACGCCATGTCCGACCGGCGCGTCGACCGGCGTCCCTCGACGATGACTACGCCCGCGCGGCCTGCCACGCCCACGGCGTGAGGCTCGCAATCTCCGACGCGGGCGTCGTTGCGACGCGCATGAGCACGTCTTCGATGTACGCCTCGGGGTCCGCGCCGCACTGCTTGCACGAGAGCACGAGCGAGTAAAGCCGGCAGGCGACCTCGCCGCCGCGCTGGCTGCCGAAGACCAGCCAGTTCTTGCGGCCGACGGCCAGGTGCCGCAGGTCGCGTTCGGCGTCGTTGTTGTGAATCGGCAAGCGTGGGTCTTCGAGGAAAGCCGCGAGCGCAGCGCGTTGATTGCGCAGGTAACAGACCGCCTTGCCGAGCTTGCTCTTCGGCAATGTTGCACGCAGTCCTTCGAGGCGTAGCGCTTCGGCGTGAATCGCTTCGACCAGCGGCTGCGACTTGTCGGCACGCACGCAGCGACGTTCTTCGAGCAGTGCGTCCCACTCGAGCTCGCCGGCGCGCACGCGCTCGTTCAGCGGTCGCTCGACCGCGAACAGTTCTTGCACCATGCCGAGCAGCGGCGCCACCGCTTCCGAGCCGGCGTCCAACGCTTCCTTCAGCTTGCGCCGTGCATGCGCCCAGCACCCCGCTCGCACGATGCCGTTCTCGCGAACGACCTCGTCGTAGCCGGTGTATCCGTCGGCGATCAGCGTCCCGCTCCACCCTTCGAGAAAACGCTTCGGACCGTCGCGTCCGCGACTCGTGCGAAACTCGATCAAGGCTCGCGACGGCGCGCCCGGTCGACGCAGGTTGCGCCAGCCCCAGGCGTAGCCGTTCTTCGTTCCTTTGCCGTCTTCGAGCCGCATGGTCACCGGTGTTTCGTCCGCGTGCAACACGTGTTCGTTGAGCAGCTCTTGACGCATTTGCGCCAACACCGGCTGCGCGACGAGTTCGTCCACGCGCACCAGCATGTCCCACATGGACTGCTTCGCGATGGCGATGCCGTAACGCTTGAAGATTCCCTGCAAGCGGTGCAGCGGAAGGTGGTCGGAGTACTTCGCCGTCGCGACGTGCGCGTAGACCGACGCCTCGTACTTGCCGCCGTCAATCACGCTGTCGGGAAGCTCTGCCGCGCGAACGCAGTGACCGTCGGGGCAGGCGTACTTCGGTCGCACGTAGCGCTTCACGAACAGCTTGGCCGGGACGATGCCGGCGCGCTCAGTGACCTCTTCGCCGATGCGGCGCAGGGCCTTGCCGCAGGTCGTGCAGTCGCGGTGCGCTTCGTCGAGGTCGAGTTCGATGACTTCGCGCGGCAGGTGTTCGGGCAAGGGCGCGCGGCCGTGGCCTGCGCCCGACTTCGCGGTACGCGGCGAGGTGTGCGCTTCGCACTCGAGTTCAGGCGCGGGGGTGTCGTCGGTCGCGAACAGGCCGAGTTGCCCGGCGCCCAGTCGTTCGGAGCGTCGACCGAACAAGCCGCGCTTGAGCAGCGCGTTCTCCTCGCGCAGGATTTTGACCTCGCGCGTCAGTGCATCGAGCTTCGCCTGCAGTTCCTCGACGTGCGCAAGCAGCGCTTCGAGTTGCTCCGCGGAAATCTGCGCGACGGACATGCAAGTACTATCGGCAATCCGCGCGCGATGCGGCTCAGGTCTGCAGTGAAAGTTGGTCGTGCGACACTCGCCGTCTCGCTCCTCGGAGGTCGATGCCCTCGAGCACGAGCGCGAGCTCGCTCGCCGAAAGCTCGAACGCGCCGGCCTTACCCTTCGCGCGATCGAACACGCGAAACTGTCCGTGCTCCAGCCGCTTCGCGAGCAAGCAGTAACCCGAGCCGTCCCACCACAAGACCTTCAACCGGTCGCGTCGTCGGTTGACGAACAGGAACAAGTGACCGGACTGCGGGTCCTCGTCCACGACTTCCATCACGACGGCAGCAAGGGTGTCGAACGACTTGCGCATGTCGGTTGCGCCGCGCGCGACGAACAAACGCACCGAGGGCGGCAAGCTCAGCATGTTTGCAACACCTGCACGAGCCGACGCAGTTCGACTTCGTCGAAGCCGGGAACGACCGCGATGCGGACACCGCTCGTCAAGTGGACGTCGAAGGCGTTCGTCGAAGTGCTTGGCCGCGCTGCCGCCTCAGGCACGACGGTGATCGGAACGAGTTCGCTGCACTCGCAAACTTGCGCGCTCGAGCTGCGCGCCCGCCGCTCGCTCGCGAACTTCTTCTTCCAGTACAAGAGCTTCTTGTAGGCAACGCCTTCTTGCCTGCCGAAGGCCATCAAGCTCTGATCGGATGAGCGCCAGCGAGCGAACAGCTCGCGCATGGCTTTGTCGCGGGACATGAATGACTCCTTGGTTGGAGTCGATCATCGCCGGCCTGAGGAGCGGATCAACGCTCGGGGACCATGCGCTCACCGGACGCGTACGATCGAACGGACGCAGGTAGGCACGCCTTGCAGTCTCAGCTCGGTCTCCGCCGACCATGTGCTGTTGCTCCAAACGGCAGGGCCTCGAACTGGCCATCGGAGGTCCTCGCGGTCGACGCGATACCTTACTCCCAAGTCATCATCGGGTAGGGCACGGTCCCAGGACAAGACGATGGACCCTGTAGCAATCTCGATAGACTCTCCCGGTTCGATCGTGGCGACGAGGTGAATGGCATTGATGTCGCACCACCCGGCAGCATCAGGTAGGCAGATTGCGATAAGGTCTGGTGCCGGACTACCTGCACGAATTCTGTACCAGCCGGCATCCTCCACGGGGATCGCGGTCCTCGCCGCGGAAAGGACCACCAACGGAACAAGGTCCCGAGAAGCCTCGGACGAAGGGTCACGGATACCGTAGATCGGAACCAGGAGAGGCTCGTGGCTCGTGACCCCGGTCACCCGAACACGCCCTCGCAAGTCGAAGGCGGCAGCCCAGGAAGCATGCCACGGGGTGTCTACGGTCGTGTCGGGCTGAACCTGCAGCGTCGATAGACTGCTCTCGGGGCTGGAGAACACCCCCTGTGTCACTCGGGAGTTGGCGAGCGCGCCTCTTAGCCAGTCTCTCGGTCCGACTGCGTATCTTCCAACCGGCAAGCCGTCGAATTGGCAGTTCGAGCCATCGATCCGAGAAGGGTCGTACTCGATGCCGGACTCGAGTCGCAGCGCCACCAAGCCGAGCGCGGAGTTGATGCTGGGAACTCCGCTTACGGTGATTGCACCTGTGCGACTTGGGAGGGTGATCGAGACCCTCTCGCTATCTCTCAAAGACGACTCGGGAACGAGCACAGCCGGTTGGCGTGGTGAGCGTCCCATGACTTCGGTGATGACCTCGACATCGCCGCCCAACCAGTCGAACGGGCCGAGTCTTCCGTCGTCGCCGACCTCGGAGTTGATGCAGTAGGCGTTGTGGAGGGGCGAATAAACAGCGGCCCTCCCTCGATAGGCAGGTCCATCTGCGTAGCTCAACTCCACCCACCTGAGTGGTATGGGCTTCATCGAGTGCGTGGTAGTCAGGCCGGACGAGAGCACGGTCCTAACGTCCGGCAGATGAAGTGGCAGGAAACCGTCCACTGTGACAACCATCTCGATCTCGGAGAGTGACTCCGGAACTCGGTCCAGTTCCTGCATGAGATGAGGTGGTATCGGGAGTAAGCCCTCGCGAGCGGCGGAGATCACCTTCGGTAGGGATCGAGGCATGCGCACGTATGGCATCTCGCTCTCTCTGCCATCGGACTTGATTGCTCCTGCTATTCTCCGCAGCGCGACACACGCCGGGCCGCTTACAACTGTGCCGTCGATCTCATTCCTCAACTCGAGAATCGCACGGTCGCGATCAGGGACAAGGTCGACTTCGATCGAAAGATCCTCACCTTCGAGCGCATTGGGCAATCGAATCAATCCGGAATCGGAGGACAGAGTCGTCGCGGCCGCAGCCGAGCCCCCGGCCAAACTGAGCCTCGGGACTTCGTCAGCCAGCAGCGGTTTGACGAGGACCGGACTCCGAGAGGCCGGGATGCGGATGACTCCCGTCACGTCCGACTCGTGCCTTTGTGCGGTGGAGCGGGGATCGAGAGGTCTCCAGGTCTCCACCAGCAGGCCGGCTAGCGGTTCGCCGGTGTCCTTCGCAACGAACCGCAGAGTCAGGAAGCCATCCTCCAGAACAACCTCGACCTGCTCACCGGGCTGCAGTCGTAGCGATGTCTGGGTCACTCCGGTTGCGGACAGCACATCCACCGTTGCGGGTCCGCTCAACGCGAGTTCGCTTTCCCCGGCCGCATTGGTCCGGGTGACTACAGGCTCTCCTGTCGTGTGTGCAAGTCCGTCGAACCAATTCGAGTTATCCCGAGTGCGTCGTCCAATGGTGCTTGCCTGCCAACGGAGCACTCTGTCGACTGCCGAGGACCCGTCGGTGTTGCGTAGAACTACTTTCGCCGGATTCAGAGGCTCTAGTGAGACCACGATGTGACGGAGATCGTCTTCCGTGTCGGAATGGACTTGCTGACTCACATATCCAGCCGCAGAGACGAGGAGGCTCGGCGACTCTGTGCCAGTCTTCGTGGTGCGAAAGGCTCCAGTTTCGCGGGAAGAGACGATGCACTCCGAGTTGTCGAGGCACACGGAGGCGAGCACAGGGCTGCCGAATCTCGCGTCGATCACAACTCCACTGATCGCGAGGCCGGAGTCGGCAGGTTCGAGGACCGGGGCACGGTCACGCGCGTGGTCCGGCGGGCCCCCAGCCGCTCCTGCCGGCTGTTCGACCCATCTGCGTGGGGCGAATTCGCCTTCGCCGAGTTTCTGCCCTCCGAACACGAGGTAGAACACGAGCGTCACCGCGAGGGCGGTAGTCGCGGCAAGCACTCGGGTGCGTGCGTTGCTGATCGACGATTGCATGGCTGCGTCTTTGATGAGCTCTTCGACCGCGTTCGGAGTCGGCCACTTGCTGCAGGACTGATCGCCCGAGCAGGCATGGCGTCCATCCTGTTCGGGCGATCGTGGCTCATGACGAGCCTGGGTGGCGGATCTACTGCTTGAGAGTTCCTGAGTACATCTTCTCGCCGTTGAAGTTGTGCTCGAAGAGGAAGTCACCGTTCACGTACGCGATGCACAGCGTCTTGCGAGAATCCTTGTCGTCCTCGTACTCGCCGTTGCCGGCAGGAGGGGCCTCTCGATGATAGACCCTGCCCGCGCCGTCCAATCTCGGATTCTCGCCTGCGGGCTGGGAGAAGGAGCCTGTCCCTGCAGAGGTTCCGTCATCCTTCTCGAAGTTCCACGCACCACTGTTGGGTCCGGTCTCGCCAGAGTAGGCGGGAGGTCCAGTGATTCCTCCTAGAGCGATGCCGGCGAGCAGTGCGAGGGGAATCGCGCTCATGAGTATCCGACTCATGATTCTCTCTCCTTCTGTGGCCTGGGACGGCGCACTCAACTCGTTGATGATTCGGCCACACGATTTCGTGGCGGACGGCGGTCAAAATCTCGACTGCCGGGTCGCGAGCATAGCCCCCGGCGCGGGGGGCAACGTCAAGGGTAGAAACTTCAGCGGGGGGTACAACCCGGGCACTATGCTGACCGGGTCGCAGGTCGAGTCCGCCCGGATGGAAGTAGATCGTGTTCCTGAACCGGTCGCGGTTGCGGAAGTCGCAGGCCATGTGCTTGACCCGCGGGACCTTCGCGTTGCCCGACTCGCTGCTCGCGTTCGTCGCTGTGAGCACGATCGCATAGATGACTCCGTGGGGGTGAGAACGCACCATTCGGACGGCGTGCAGATCGAAGCGCCCTTGATCCTCGGACTGGTGAGGTTCTGCCTGCGAACGAAGGGCTGGTTCGGGAGCGTCGAACCCGGCTGAGCGTCGCGCCGCTCAGACCAACCGCTCGAGCATCATCGCCGCCAACGACAGCACCAGGAAGAACCCGCACATGTCGGTGACCGTCGTCAGGATCGGTCCGGCCGCCAGCGCGGGGTCCTTGCCGAGGCGGCGCAGCACGAGTGGGATCGCGCCGCCGATGCAGACGGCGACGAGGGTGTTCAGCGCGAGCGCGCCGCCGGCGACGAGGCCGAGCCACGGATTGCCCTTCCACGCCCAGGCGACGACGCCGATCAAGCCGCCGAGCACCAGGCCGTTCAGGATGCCGAGGCCGATCTCGCCAAGCAGCACGGGGCGCAGGTCGGAGGCCTTGATCGTGCCGAGCGTCAGCTCGCGCAGGCTGACCGCGACGGCTTGATTGCCGGAGCAGCCGGACATGTCGGAGATGATCGGCAGGAAGACGGCGAGGGCGATGACCGCCTCGAGCGTGTCCTGGTTCAGCGCGATCACGCTCGCCGCGAGCACGTTCAGCACGATGTTCACCGACAGCCAGGCGAGGCGTCGGCGCGAGCGCAGCAGCAGCGGCATGCTGCGCAGCTCCTCGCCGCCGACGATGCCCTGCGTGCGGCGGAAGGTCTCGTCGCTCTGCTCGGCGAGCGCGGCCTCGACGCCGGAGCGGCGCAGCACGCCGCACAACACACCGTCCTCGTCGAGCACCGGCGCGCCGAAGAAGTGGTGTTCCTCGAAGAAGTGCATCAGCTCGTCGAGCCCCGCGTCGTCGCGCACCGAGTGCGGGTCGCGCAACATCACGCGCTCGACTCGCACGTTGCGAGGCGCCATCAAGAGGTCGCGCAGGCGCAGCACACCGACGAGGCGCTCCGCTTCGTCGACGACGTAGACGTACTGGATGTCGTAGCCGGCGTACTCCTCCGCATGTTGGCGGATCGAGTCGATCACTTCGTCGACCGTGCTGCGCGCGGGGACCTGCACTAGCTCGGTGAGCATCAAGCCGCCGGCCGAGTCCTCTGGATAGGCGGCGAGTTCGCGCAGCTCGGCCGCGTCCGCCGGCTCCATCTGCGCGAGGATCGCCTCGGCCTCGACCGATTCGAGGTCGCCGAGCAGGTCGGCCTGCGCGTCGGACGGCAGCTCCTCGAGGATGCGCGCCGCGTCCTCGGGCGCCATGCTCTCGAGCGCGTCGGCCGCGTGCACGTCCGGCATGTGCTCGATCACGTCCGCCGCGTCCTCGGGCGCGAGCAGCGCGAGCAACTTGGCGCGCTCGTCGTCGTCGAGCCGCGCGACGACGCGCACGGACTCGAGCGGCTCGAGCGTCTCCATCAATGCCTTCACGCCCGCACGGTCGCCGGCCGTCACCAGCTCGGCGAGCGCTTCCCACGGGGCGCGCGACTGCGTGTCCTGCGTCATGCGCCTGACTCGATCCGTTTCCCGCCCGACTTACTCGGTCGCGAAGATCTCCGCGAAGAACTGGCGCATGTGGCCCCACGAGCGGCGGTCGGCGGCCGCGTCGTAACCGACGACAGCTTCCATGCCGTTCGCCTTCGCGAGCGCGTCGACGCCGGGGTTCGTGAAGGCGTGCCGCGCGCCTGAGTAGCTGATGAACTGGTAGTCGAAGCCGCCGTCGTTCAGGCCTTTGGTGAAGGCCGCGAGGTCTTCAGGCTTCACCAACGGATCGACGGCGCCGTGGCAGATCAGGATCTTCGCGCGATTCTTCTGCGCGGCTTCCGGCGAGGCGGGGATCAGGCCGCCGTGGAAGCTGACGATGCCGGCGAGCGGCGCGCCGCTGTACGCCAGCGCTTGCGTGATCGAGCCGCCGAAGCAGTAACCGATCGCCGCGACGCGGTCCGGGTCGACCAGCCCGCTCGCGAGCAGTTGGTCGAGTCCGGCGCGGGCGCGCTCCGCCATCAGCGGCTTGCCGTAGAACTGTCCCGCCAGCTCGCCCGCCTTCGCGGCCTCGGCCGTCACGACACCCTTGCCGTACATGTCGACGGCGAAGGCGACGTAGCCGAGTTGCGCGAGCTTTTCGGCGCGCTGCTTCGCGTAGTCGTTCAAGCCCCACCACTCGGGGTAGACCGCCACGCCGGGCGCGGGGTGATCGGCGCTGACGCGCGACGCGTCGTAGACGAGGTAGCCCTCGAGCTGCACGCCGCCGTGTTCGTAGGCGACCGCGCGGTGCGTGAGTTCGGGCGAAGGGGCGGACGTCGCGCCGCGGGTCGCGCCGAAGGAGGCGACCGCGATCAGCGCGAGGAGCGAGAGGGTGAGGAGTGTGCGGCTCATGCGCAGGAGGCTACTGCCTGCGGCGGAGCCGCACAACCGGCCCCGATCGAGTCCGCGTCGCCTTCCCGCCCGCCCTCAACGCGGCCGCTCGAAGCGCATCATCCACGAGTCGAACTGCCCTTGCAGCGGCGACCCGAGCCCGCGGTCGACGGCGGAGGCGAGGCGATTCGCGAGCAGCAGCGGCGCGGTCAGGATCCCGCCGAGCTTCACCTCGTTGACGTGCATCGCCTCGGGGATCGGGCGCGTCAGCTGGTAGCCCTCGCTGGCGCGGTGCACGAGCCCGCGGCGCTCCAGCTCGCGGCGCACCTCGTCGCGCGTCCACGCGTTCAACTCACGCACCGGCAACAGCGGCTTCACGCGCCGGCGGCGGCGCATGCCGCGCGAGTCGCGGGACCCTCGTCCGGCATTCAGGGTGATTGAGGGCCGTCACCGAAGGCGTTGCTTGAGTGGGCGCAAGGGACTGTGTCGAGCCGTTCGGGCGGAATCGACTACCATGGAGTGTCCAGCCCCGCGTACTCGCTCCACCTGGACACGTCCCTGAGTTCCAAAGCGTCGTACCCGGCCGCGTCCAAGAGGGTGATTATGTCAATCACTCCATCACGATTCGCGTCGATCATCACAAGCGAGGGTACCAAGTCGAGTGAACCAGCCCTAGCCAGCTGGTAGACGAACCCCTCGGACACGTGGTCTCCTCCGTGAACCGAGTCGTAGTTGTTGATTGCGAGTTCGGGATAATCCGACTTCGACACGATCACTGTGGTGGTCCCCAACGCCAGGGTCTCTGGCCATGTCACCTCGAAGATGTCACTCGTTTCCGAGAAGAGGCAGAAGAGCGCACGGGGCTTGCCACGATTCCAGATCATCCTGCGGGCAAAGCCGCGAGTGCCTTCACTGGAGCCGGTGGAACTGCGATAGATCAACCTGACTGACTTCCGCGCACCAGGCGTGAGCTGCACTTCACCTGTAGCCGGGTCTTGCTGCACCTTGGGTACGGGGAGTTCCCACAGTTCGATGACATTCGTGTCCCCCAAGCACCCAGCCACCGCAAGGAACCCGCCATTCAAGAACTCTGCCGCTGTAGGGATGTACCGGACCGCGAACGTCTGCGTCTCGAACGCTCTGATGTCTCTCATCCAGAAGCCATCGCCTGAGTAGAGCTGCCAGTCAACCTCGACTCGACGCTGGTTGTGACCCGAAATGCGAGCGGTTGCGATCACATCACTCTGCGGATGTAGATACGAGAACGCGCCTGCGGCCCTGAACAAGTCGGCGCGGACTTGCGAGCACACCTCGGTCTCATCCTGAGGATTCGTCAATGCGGAACTCGTATTGTGACGAATCAGTGCCAGTAGTGTCGTCAGGCAGAGAAGAACTAGAGCGCGCGTCCGCCAAGAACGTGCGATGGGTGAGTGATTCATGGACACTCCTAGTCGCAAGCAGGGCACTCGTTGGGGATTGGTGGCCCTGCATAGCCCCAACTGCAATGCCCAAGAAGGCACTCTTCCAGCATTTGCAGCTTCGCTGCCTCGATGATCTCGGACAGCGCCCGACAATCACGTTGTCGCTCCGCCTGCTGGTGCGGGCCATACTCGCGAGTGCAGATCAAAGCCGCAAGTTGCCCAGCGGAGTCGTGGTTCATCGCGGAATGTGTGCATGTGTAGCACGGGTCCGCCCGTCTACTGTCTCCTTCGTCCCCTGGGTCGGTGTGCAGAATGTGCAGCCATTCGTGGAGCAGGACGACGCCGACGACTTCGGGAGACGTTCCGACCCGAATGACGATCGTATCCTTGTCCGAGGCACCTTGGACACCGCTGTCGTCGAATCCCCAAAGCGTGCCGACTCGGACATCTCCACTGCCGTCGTTCTTGCCAATCGCCTCACGCAGCGCGTCCGTCGCTTCTGAGTCGATTGACTCGGCCACATCGAGAGCCGCTTGAAGGTCTGCGTTGTCGATTGGTGCGGTCGCCAAGTTGTGTGCATGCAGATCGGAGTCGGCCTGGACTGCACCTATTGGCATGCACATCATGCAGATCATCATGAGCGTGCGCCGCGCGGAGGTCACTCTCCGGTATTTGTTAGCCAGCATCCGACTGCACTAGCCATGTCCGTCACATCGCGTCAACCTGGATGAACCCAAAGGGCAAGCCTCTTTCGGGTCGATGCTGTATCCATTGCGAATCTCCAGCCGCACAACCGGCCCCGATCGAGTGCGCGTCACCTTCTGGCCCGCCCTCAGCGCGGCCGCTCGAAGCGCATCATCCACGAGTCGAACTGCCCTTGCAGCGGCGACCCGAGCCCGCGGTCGAAGGCGGAGGCGAGGCGGTTCGCGAGCAGCAGCGGCGCGGTCAGGATCCCGCCGAGCTTCACCTCGTTGACGTGCATCGCCTCGGGGATCGGGCGCGTCAGCTGGTAGCCCTCGCTGGCGCGGTGCACGAGCCCGCGGCGCTCCAGCTCGCGGCGCACCTCGTCGCGCGTCCACGCGTTCAACTCACGCACCGGCAACAGCGGCTTCACGCGCCGGCGGCGGCGCATGCCGCGCGAGTCGCGGTGGATGTCGCCGATCACCAGCTGGCCGCCGGGCGCGAGGCAGGCGAGCAAGCCGCTGAACCAGCGCTCGGGGTCCGGACTGAAGGAGATCACTCCCGAGCTGAGCACCAGGTCGAAGGGTTCGTCGTCCGCGAAGGGCGGCGCTTCGCCGAAGCCCGTGCGGCCGGTGAAGTGCGCGATGCCCGCGGTGCGGCAGTTGTCTTCGGCGATGCGCACCATCTCGGGGCTCGGGTCGAAGAAGGCGAGCTCGCGCGCCTCGAAGCGCAGCGCGGCCTCGATGCCGACCCAGCCGGCGCCGCAGCCGAAGTCGAGGATGCGCTTGCCGGGCGGGACGTCGGCGAAGAGCGCGACGTGCTTGCGCATCCAGCGGAAGTGCGGGTAGCCCGCCGAGCCGGCCTCGCCGTTCCAGCCGGCCGCGTTCTGGTCGAACTTCTCGACCGTCGCGTCGGGCGACATGACGTGCGTGCGGCGGCGCGCGGCGAGCAGCGTGCACGGCGCGCAGGCGTCCGGGTCGACCAGCTCGCGCCGCGCGTTCGTGCGGCGGTGCGTGCCTTCCGCGGAGAGTTCGTAGAGCGCGACGACGTGCAGCAGCGGCCAGAGCCGGTTGCGCACCTCGCTGAGCTCCTCGTCGCTCGGCTTGCCGGCGACGCCGACCAGCACGAGACCGTCGGGCGCGAGCGCGGAGTCGATCGCCTCGCGCAAGCTCGTCGGTTCGCCCGCGGCGCCGCAGACGATCACGCGACCCGGCGCCGCCGAGTCGCCCTGTTCGAAGTCCGCGAGGATCGCCGCGCGCGCGTGGTCCTCGAGCGGGACCGGCGGCGCGGGCAGGGGCGGGGCGGTGCGGGGGGACGTCGTCATGCGGGGCACACTCTGGTTCAGTCCCTTCGGCGCGTCGAGCGCCGCGACTGGTTTCCATTCGACTTTCGCTTGCCGCGGCCGCGCGAAAGGGCGGCCTGCAGGTCGGTCCGCACGTCCGGGCGCGCTTGCCGCAGCGCCGCGGAGATCGCGTAGGTCGGCTCGTCGTCGGCACAGAAGACCGAGTGCATCACGGTGCGCGCGAGACCGTAGTTCGGCAGCAGGATCACGTCGCCCGCCTCGAGGATCGCGGCGTGTCCGGCGTTCGCAAGGAAGTCGGTGAACTCGGGCCCGCGGTTGACGAGGCCGGCGAAGCGGCCGCAGCCGGGCAGCGCGAGCTCGCGTACGAGGCGTTCGCGGTCGCGCGCGCACTCGACGGCGCCGTCGAGGTCGGCGGAGCGCGGGAACAGGTCTTCCGTGACCCACTCGAGCTCGCCCTCCCGCAGCAGCTCGACGAACTCCGACACGCGCAGCGCGAGGTCCTCGACCGACAGCGCGAGCCACGCCGTGCGCCCCGCTAGCTGCGCGTAGAGCACGCCGCGCTGTCCGCCCTCCGTCGGCTCGTCGAAGGCGTCGTGGTGGAACAGCGCGCCGCCCTCGGGCGCGTTCCAGTAGGCGATGTGTTGCGTCAGGAAGAGTTCCTCGCCGGCGAGGATCTCGAGCATGCGGTTCAGCGACGGTTCTTCCGGCACGAAGCTCGCGCCGGGCAGCACGGCTTCCGCCAGGGTGGCGACGGCGCGCTGCCGCGCGGGTTCGCGGCTGGCGTCGTCGTCGCGCTCGAGCCCGAAGGAGATCCGCAAGCGCAGCGAGTCGTCGCCCTCGAAGGTCGAGAGGCGCCCGGACTTCCACCACAGGTCGCGCAGCTCGCGCCCCGCGGTCTCGCGCGAGACGAAGACCTTCTCGACGTCGCGCTCCGCGTCGAAGAGGTCGGCGCGGCGGTCGCGCACGCGCCACTCGGGACCCGCGGCGGGCAGCGCGCGCTTCAGCCAACGCTTCAAGCCGCCGTCCTCGCCGAGCTCGCCGTACAACTCGAAGGCCTCCGCGATCTCGTCCGGCGCGCGGTGGATCGCGTCGTCGAGGATGCCGGGCAGCACGATCGGCCGCGCGTCGTTCCAGCAGAGGTGCAGCGCGGCGTGGTCCGACAGCTCGGCGCGAAGGTCGAGCCCGACCGCCGCCGGCGACAACTCGGCCCAGTGACCGTGCCAGACGCCGCGGCGCGACAGCTCGATCGTCGAGTCCGCGCAGCGCTCGAGGTCGTCGAGGAAGGCGTGTTCGTCCTCCTCGCGCCACGAGATCACGGGCAGCGAACCGGGGATGCGGCCGCGACCGTCCCCGGCGAGGAAACCCGCGACCGGACCGGCTTCCGGCGCCTCGGAATGGCGTTCCCCGCTCATGCTGTCATCCTATGCAGCCCGCTCGCCCCGAGGCACGGCATTCCCCCGAACCCGAACCCGATCCCGACCCGCGGCGATGACCACCTGGCGCGTCCTCAACCTCGAACAAAGGCTCGACGAACCCGACTCCGTGCTGCGCGCCCGCGCGTGCCGCGAGGTCGGCGCGGAGCCGGAGCAGCTGCGGGGGTGCCGCATCGCGCGCAAGTCGCTCGACGTGCGCGGGAGGCGCAAGGGGCGCGCGGCGCGCTTCGTGGCGCACGTCGACCTGGAGCTGTCCGAGGGCTTCCGTTCGGAGCTGCTGACGCGCGCCGAGCGGTCCGGTCGGGTGCAGGTCGCGCCGGTCGTCGGGAAGCTCGTCGTCGACGACCCGGCGGGGGACTTCCGCGGCCGGGCACGGCGCGCCGTCGTCGTCGGGACCGGGCCGGCCGGCGTCTTCGCGGGGCTGGTGCTGGCGCGTTCCGGCGTGCAGGTCGACGTGATCGACCGCGGGGCGGTGCTCGAGGAACGCGGCCGCGACCTGGTGCGCTTCCACCGCTCGCGCGTCCCCGATCCCGAGTCGAACTTGCTGTTCGGCGAAGGCGGCGCGGGTACCTACTCCGACGGCAAGCTCTACACGCGCGTCGACGACCCGCTCGAGGTTCCGATCCTCGAGGAACTCGTCGCCTGCGGCGCGCCGCCGGAGATCCTCTACGACGCGCGCGCGCACATCGGCACGGACAAGCTGCACCGGCTGCTGCCGAAGCTGCGCGCGCTGCTCGAGGAACACGGCGCGCGCTTCCACTGGCGCACGCGCATGGACGGCATCGTCACCGACGACGCGTCTCCGAAGCGCATCACCGCGGTGCGCACCACGGCGGGGGACATGCCGTGCGACGTGTTGGTGCTCGCGCCCGGTCACTCGGCGCGCGACACCTGGGCGGTGCTCGCCGAGTCGGGCGTGCCCTTCGCCGCGCGCGCCTTCCAGCTCGGCGTGCGCGTCGAACACCCGCAGAGCCTGATCGACGAAGGCCGCTACGGCGGCGTCCCCGGGGCGGAAGCGCTCGGCGCGGCCAGCTACAACCTCGTCTCGAAGGCCGGACACGACGCGCCGGGCGCGCACAGCTTCTGCATGTGCCCCGGCGGCCGCATCGTCGCGTCCGTCAATGAAGCGGGCCTGCTCTGCACGAACGGCATGAGCAACTCGACGCACTCGTCGCGCTACGCGAACGCGGCGATCGTCACCACCTTCGGCCCGCGCGAGTTCGGCGAGGGCGCCTTCGCGGGTCTCGCGCTGCAACGCGAGCTCGAGCAGCGCTTCTTCGAGGCCGGCGGCTCCGACTACACCGCGCCCGCACAGCGCGTCGACGACTTCCTCGCGCGCCGCGACACGCGCGAGCTCGAGCGGACGAGTTACGTCTTCGGCATGACGCCCGGCCGCATCGACCGCCTGCTGCCCGAACGCGCACGCGACGCGCTCTCCGTCGCCCTCGCGCGCTTCGACCGCCTGATCCCCGGCTTCGGCGGCGAGCACGGCGTGCTCGTCGGCCTCGAGTCGCGCTCCTCCGGCCCCGTGCGCATCCCGCGCGATCGCCAGAGCTTCCGCGCCGAGGGCTTCTGGAACCTCTACCCCGTCGGCGAAGGCGCCGGCTACGCGGGCGGAATCATGAGCGCCGCGCTGGACGGCGCGCGGGCTGCGCAGGCGGCGCTGCGGATGGGGGTAGGGCTCGTCGGGACCGGCCAGGCGCCCGGCGCGCGGCCCAGCTGATAGAATCGGCGGCTTCCTCCACGGAGCACACCCTTGAGCGCAACCCCCTCCGACGGCGACTTCGCCGGCCGCAAGATCACGACCCGCAGCCTGCTCGAGATGAAGGAGCAGGGCGAGCGCATCTCGGCGCTGACGGCCTACGACCAGACGATGGCGTACCTGCTGGACCAGGCGGGCGTCGACGTGCTGCTGGTCGGCGATTCCGTCGCGATGGTCGTGCAGGGCCTCGCGACGACGGTCTCGGTGACCATGGAGCACATGGTCTACCACGCGAGCCTCGTGCGCCGCGGCGTGAAGCGCGCGCTCGTCGTCGGCGACCTGCCGTTCATGAGCTACCAGGTGAACTCGGACGACGCGCTGCGCAACGCCGGTCGCATGGTGCAGGACGCGCTCGTCGAAGCGGTCAAGCTCGAGGGCGGCCTGTCGGTCTGTCCGACCGTGCGCCGCATCGTCGACGCGGGCATCCCCGTGATGGGGCACCTCGGCCTGACGCCGCAGTCGATCCACAAGTTCGGCACCTACCAGGTGCGCGCTACCGAGGAACGCGAGGCCGACGAGCTGCGCCGCGACGCGCTCGCGCTGCAGGACGCCGGCGCCTTCGCGGTCGTCGTCGAGAAGGTCCCCGCCGAGCTCGCCAAGGAAGTCTCCGAGTCGCTCGAGATCCCCGTGATCGGCATCGGCGCCGGGCCGTACTGCGACGGGCAGATCCTCGTCAGCCACGACATGCTCGGCCTCTACACGCGCTTCAAGCCGCGCTTCGTGCGCCGCTACGCCGAGCTGGGCAAGGACATGCAGGCGGCCTTCGAGCACTACCACCGCGACGTGAAGTCGGGCGAGTTCCCGACCGACGCGGAGAGTTACTGAGCGGGTCGCTGGGGCGGATGCGCCGCCCTGTCGGCGAATTCTCCGCAGCCGGACTCAAGCGCCGCCGGTCCGGGGAGCCGAAGAGTGGGAGTCCCTGGGAAGGCCTCCCCAGCCCTTCCTAGGGGGGCCGATCGATGCCGATCGGACGCTTCGCCACCGTTCCCCCGTCTCCGCGCATGACGACCTGCACCGAACAACAGTCGCAGCTCTCGGAAGAGATCCTCGCGCGCATCTCGTCCGACCTCTCGATGATCACGGATCGCGAGTTCCAGGTCGAAGGGATGCAGTGCGAGCTCGCCGAAGAGCGCGCCGCCGGCAAGGACAAGATCCACATCTCGTTCAAGCTCGGCTTCCGTCACGAGTCCGGCGAGGTGCAGCACGGCTGTGTCCTGATGCCGCTCGCGGACGCGATCAGCTTGGCGTGCTTCCTGATGATGATGCCCGACGACGGCGTCAAGCAGAAGCGGGCCGTGACGGACCTCGACGAGTCGCTGAAGGACGCGCTGATCGAGGTCTCGAACTTCGTCGGCGGCGCGACCGACGCGGCGCTGCGCGAAGCGATCGGCATGGGGATCAAGGTGCGCTCGGAGGGCTGTCAAGGCGTGCGCCCCGACGTGCGCCCGGCCTTCATCTACGACGAGGGGCAGGAGCTGCTCGTCACGCGCGCGAAGGCGCGCATCCACGAGTTCGAGGAGTTCGAGATGGTCGCGATGATCCCGCCGCTCGGCGAGCCGCAGTAGCGGTTCGCGAGGACGGCGCGCAGGTCTCGCGCGGAAAGGGTGAGCGGCGACCGGGGATGATCCCGGCCGCCGCTCATGTCCTTCCCGGGGAGGGCGCCGCGCGGATGCGGCGCCACGAGAGTCATTTCTGCTTGTCGCCGAGCGCCTTCTTGAAGAGGTCGCCGAGGTTCGTGCCGAGCGGCGACTGGTTCGACGAGCGGCTGATCGCTTCGCGCACGGCGCCCGCGTCGGCGGCGTCCTCGGAACCGATCGTCGCGCCGCCCTCCGCGAGGCGCGTCAGCGAGATGCGGCGCGCGGCGGGGTCGATCTCCTTGATGCGCACCGTGACTTCTTCGCCGACCTTCAGCACGTCCTGCACGCGTCGCACGCGTTCCGCCTGGATCTGCGAGATGTGCAGCAGGCCGTCGATGCCGGGGCCGATCTCGACGAAGGCGCCGAAGTCCGCGATGCGCGTCACCTTGCCCTCGACCGTCTGGTCCTCGTGGAAGAGGTGCGAGACCTCGTCCCACGGATCGGGCTCGAGCTGCTTCATGCCGAGGCCGATGCGCTTGCCGCCGTCCTCGACCTTGAGGACCATCGCTTCGACTTCCTGTCCGACTTGCAGCACGTCCTCGAGCTTCTCGACGCGCTTGCGCGAGACATTCGACACGTGGACCATGCCTTCGAGACCCGGGCCGATCTCGACGAAGGCACCGAAGGGTTCGATGCGCACGACCTTGCCGCGCACGATGCCGCCGAGCGAAAGCGAGTCCGCCGCTCCGGCGCGCGCTTCGGCGCGTTCCGCCTCGAGCACGGCGCGGCGCGACACGACGACGCGTTTGCGCTTGGCGTCGACTTCGATCACCTGGCAGAGCAGCGTCTGGCCGAGCATCGACGAGAGGTCCTCGACGCGGCCGAGCGCGACGTGCGATGCCGGCATGAAGGCGGAGCCCGGACCGATCTTCAGCTCGAGGCCGCCGGTGTTCTGACCGGTGACGCGCGCCTTCACGGCCGAGCCGACCTGCAGGTCGTTCCACGCGGCGAGCGCCATCGCGTCGCGGCGCGACAGGACCCACAGGTCGTCCTCGCGGCCGCGCATCGTGAACTCGAAGCTCTGACCGATCTCCGGCGTCTCGTCGAACTCGGAGAGGTTCGCGACGCCTTGCACGCGCGGGCCGAGTTCGACGAACACGTCGCGGCCGGTGATGCCGACGATCGTGCCGGTCTGCGTCTGCGAGCCGTCCTTGCGCCGCGCTTTCGAGCGCTGGGCTTCTTCTTCGGTCGCGGAGAGGTCTTGGAGGTTCTGGACGCCTTCGAGGGAGGCTTCGATCTCGGCGTCGAGATCGCGGGGTTCGGAAGTCATGGAACTCGTCGGGGGTAGGGACCGCCGCAGCCCTCTCGTCGGACCGGCGGGGGCGCGGATTCTACCAGGCTCAGGAGCCGGCGGGGCGACGCGTCACGGAGCTGGCCGAAGCCTGGGCGCTGGCCCACATGACGATCTCGCCGATGTTGACGTGGGGCGGCCGCGAGACGGCGTAGAGCAGCGCGTCGGCGACGTCGGCCGGCTGCAGGGCGTCGACGCCCGCGTAGACGGCGGCGGCCTTCTGCGCGTCGCCGCGGAAGCGCACGAGCGAGAAGTCCGTCTGGACCATCCCCGGGTCGACCGTCGTGAAGCGCACGCCGGAGCCGGCGCAGTCGAGGCGCATGCCCTCGTAGATCGCCTTCACCGCGTGCTTCGTCGCGCAGTAGACCGTTCCGCCGGGGTAGAGTTGGCGGCCGGCGACGCTGCCCATCGTGACGAAGTCGCCGCGCCCGCGCGCGATCATCCCGGGCAGCACGGCGCGCGCCACGTTCAACACGCCCTTCACGTTCGTGTCGACCACCTCGGACCACTCCGCGGGGTTGCCGGCTTGTACGGGTTCCGTGCCGTAGGCCAGCCCGGCGTTCGCCACGGCGATGTCGAGCTCCAGCCCCTGCAGGGCGTCGAGCACCGCGTCCGCGTCGCGCACGTCGAGCGCCACGACCTGGGCGTCACCCAGCTCGGCGGCCAGCTCGGCCAGCCGCTCGCGGCGCCGCGCGGCGAGCACCATCCGGCAGCCTGCGCCGTGGAGGGCCCGCGCCACGGCCTCGCCGATGCCCGAGGAGGCCCCCGTCACCAGCGCCAGTCGGTCCTTCATGTCCGTCATGGCGCGGATTCTAGCGGAGCCCGCGCGCGGCTGATCGCGTCCGAACGCGGTTTCGAGCCCGAAATCGCCCGTTGCTTGCAGATTGCGCCGGGAAGGCCGAAGCTCGAAGCCGCCAACGTCCGAAAGAGGACTCGACATGCTCCCCGTCTGCCACCTCTTCCTCGTCCTCGCCCAAGCCCCCGCCGCGTCCGCCTACGATGGCGCCGCCGAACGCGCCCCGGTCGCCGTCCTGTTCGAGAACGGCAGCATCCGCCTGGGCGACGGGAACGGCACCGTCGTGTCGGGCCTGCTCGCGGTGGACGGAGTGGTGCTCTCCGTCGGTCCGGTGGAGAAGCTCGAGGAGGAAGCGGCGGGTTACGAGCTCGAGCGCGTCGACCTCGCCGGCGGATGGGCCGTGCCCGGTCTGCAGGACGCGCACGGCCACGTCGAGAACTACGGGCGCTCGCTCGAGGTGCTCGACCTGCGCGAGTTCACCGACTACGCGAGCATGGTCGCTGCCGTCGCCGAGGTCGCCGCCGAGCGCCCTGCGGGCGAGTGGATCGAAGGCCGCGGCTGGGACCAGAACCTGTGGCCCGAGGGCAAGTTCCCGCACCACGCGCTGCTCTCCGAAGCCGTGCCGGACCACCCGGTGATCCTCGACCGCGTCGACGGGCACGCGGTGCTCTGCAACAAGCGCGCGCTCGACCTGTCGGGCCTCGGCGGCTTGATGCTGCAAGAACCGAAGATCGACGGCGGGCGCGTGCTGGTCGACGACAAGCGCCAAGCGACCGGCGTGCTGATCGACAACGCGACCGACCTGGTGCGCCAGCACGTGCCCGAGCCGGACCGCGCGACGCGCATGCGCCGCATCCTGCGTGCGCAGGAAGCGCTGCTCGCCGACGGCCTGACGTGCGTGCACGACATGGGCATCGACGAGGACGTCGCGGGGATCTACCGCGAGCTCGAGTCGCAAGGCCGCTTGCAGCTGCGCATCGTCGCGTACCTGTCGGGGAACGACGGCCTCTCGAAGGAGATGCTGAAGAAGTACCCGTGGCGCTCGGCGCGGCAGGACCGCCTGGACATCGTCGGGGTCAAGCTGCTCGCGGACGGCGCGCTCGGGTCGCGCGGCGCGGCCTTGCTCGCCGACTACTCCGACGCGCCGGGAGAACGCGGCGCGTTGTTGCTCAAGGAAGACCGCCTGACGCTGCTCGTGCACGAAGCGTGGCAGGCCGGCCTGCAGCCCGCGATCCACGCCATCGGCGACCGCGCGAACCGCGTGGTACTCGACGTCTACGAGCGCATGGTGCAGGTGGACGAGAACTTCCGCGCGCTGCGCCCGCGCATCGAACACGCGCAGGTCGTCTCGCCGCGCGACTGGCCGCGCTTCCCGTCGCTCGGCGTGATCCCGTCGATGCAGCCGGTGCACGCTGCGTCCGACATGGCGTGGGCTCCCGCGCGCCTCGGTCCCGAGCGCAGCCGCGGCGCCTACGCGTGGCGCCAGCTCGCCGGCGGAGTCGCTCCGCTCGCCTTCGGCTCCGACTTCCCGGTCGAGAGTCCGAACCCGCTGCACGGCATCGCCGCCGCGCGGACGCGACGCGACCTCGACGGCCGCGAGCAAGCGGGCTTCGAGGCGGACGACGCGCTGGACGGCGAGGCCGCCGTGCTCGGCTTCACCTTCGGCGCGGCCTACGCGTGCGGCCAGGAGGAACGGCGCGGCAGGCTGATGCCCGGCTTCGCTGCGGACCTGACGGTCCTGAAGTTGGATCCGGTCCAGGCGCCGCCGGAACTGCTGGCGCGTTCGCGCGCGACGATGACCGTGATCGACGGCGAGGTCGTCTACCCGCGCGAGCTGGCCGTGCCGCACGAAGCGGGCGCGGTGCCGGCCGACGACGAAGCCGCGCGCTGAGCGCGGGTTGGAGCGGGCCGGGCGGAGGTTAGACTCCGCGCATGGTTCGCATCACGACTACCTATCGCGGGGAGCTCAGAACGAGCGCCGTTCACGGACCCTCCGGCTCCGAACTCGTCACCGACGCGCCCGTCGACAACCAAGGTCGGGGCGAGTCCTTCTCGCCGACCGACCTCGTCGCGACCGCGCTGGGCGCGTGCATGTTGACGATCATGGGGATCGTCGCTGAGCGGCACGGCTGGCCGCTCGCGGGCGCGACGGTCGAGGTCGAGAAGATCATGGCTTCGGACCCGCGGCGCATCGCGAAGCTCGAGAGCGTGATCCGCATCCCCGGCGAGTGGGACGACCGGCAGAAGAAGGCGCTCGAGACGGCCGCGCTCGGTTGTCCGGTGCACCGGACCCTGCACGGGAACGTGGAGTTGCCGGTGCGCTTCGAGTGGGGTGCGGCATGAGCCTCTCGCGCATTCCGAAGGAACTGCACGCGTACGTCGGCGAACGTGCCGCGCAGGACGATCCGTTCCTGGTGGAGCTGAAGCAGGCGGCGATGACGGCCGGGATTCCGCAGATCTCGATCGGTGCGTACCAGAGCGCGGTGATGGCCACGCTGCTGAAGCTGATCGGCGCGCGGGATGTCGTCGAGGTCGGCACGCTGGGCGGCTACTCGGCGATCGGCATGGCGCGCGCGCTGCCGGATGGCGGACGAGTGCGCACGATCGAACTCGATCCGAAGCACGCGGACTTCGCCGAGGCGTGGATCGCGAAGAGCGACGTGGCGAACCGCGTGACCGTGCTGCGCGGCGCGGGGAAGGACGTCCTGCCGACGATCGCGGATCGCTCGGCGGACGCGATGTTCCTCGACGCGGACAAGCAGGGGTACTCGGCCTACGTGGAGCACGCCACGCGCATCCTGCGGCCGGGCGGGCTGCTGATGGTGGACAACGCGTTCGCGTTCAATCACCTGCTCGACGAGTCGGTGCAGGAACCGGACGTGCTGGCGATTCGCGCGTTGAACGACGGGCTGGCGCGGCACCCGAGGTTCGAGGGGGCGTTGTTGCCGGTGGGCGACGGGATGTGGATGGCGCGGTTGCGGGCGTGAGCGGCCGCGAAGACGACGCGTACGGCCCGTCGTGAGATTGCGACGAGCCGTACGCAGCTCTGTCCGTCAGTTGGTTCGGACGATGTCGATCACGATCTCGTCGCGACTCACCTCGCCCCAACTCGTGTCGACCGCCGGTGAAATCGCAATCACGTACTCGTGAACCGATGCGTTCGGGAAGTTGCTTGCGCTCACCTCGTCGAGCGTCGGATCCACCAATCCGAGCTCGAGCTGAATGCTATCGAAAGAGGCTTCGGGGAGAACTCTCTGGCTCGTCGATCTGGCCAGGAGGCGCCCGCCTTGACCCGTGAATGCGCAGAAGAAGGAGACGCATCGAACGGAGCTACCAGTCTCCGGATCGACGAGCTGCTTGCTTATGGAGACGCTCGGGCGTGCACGTACTCCGTCTCCAAGGAGGATCGAGCCGTCTCCGGTGAGTCGTCCGGGGGTGGACTCCGACGCGGGTACGGAGGGCGTCGGGGAACCCTGCGAGGTCTGACGCGTGGTGAGGATCGCCGCGAACACCGTTGATCCGATCAGAAGTGCACTGAGCGTAGTTGCGATCGTGTATCTGTGACTCTTCATGTTCAGGCTCCGGGACGGACGCTTCTGCTTCGAACTAGATGCAGTGAACGCAGACATCGCTGCAGCTCTGTACATCTGCCCACGTCTTGGGCTCACATGGATGGACGCTGATTCCGTACGCGCTAGCCGGAGAAGAGACATCTCCTTTCCGATCAGCCCACGCTTCGTCTTGGTCCTTCCATTGAAAGTGGATCTGAGCAGTTCCCTCGGGATCCAAGTGGCAGACTTCGAACTTCGTTTCGGGGCACGCTGGATCGTAGCACCAGCCGGTGCAGGCCAATGCGAGGGTTCCCAAGAGCGCTATGGCCAATCCGCTTGATGTGACCAGTCGAATGTAGTGACCCACGTCTGGCTCCTCCTCGAACAACGGAGCGCCGAGTCGAGCAGTCGAGGACTTTCGATTGCCCTTCTATTCTGGTGCTCGGCGAAGAGCGCAGAACGTACTCGCTCGGGCGGGGGGGGGGCAAGAGGAATGCGAACGCGGCAGTGGGCTGTCCGCTCCTGACCCTTTCCAGGGAGTTGGCCAAGCGCAACGGTTTCGACCCTGCGCGTGGCTGCCGCAAACAGGTCTGGGTATCAGGACCATTCCCGAGTGAGCACCCGACCTAAGCCCTCTTTGCGATTGGACGAGCAGACCGCCTGGAACGCGGACTCGGCTCCGTCGACAGTCGATGACCGACGCTGCTTGTCATTGTTCGCCCGCGCCCGCCCGCCAACCACTCGCCGCGGCCTTCGCGAAGGCCACACCGTCCAAGTAGTTCCCCGCGAGCTGCAAGCCGGGGCGCTTGGCGTTCGACCTCGCGAGGTCTTCGCGCACGCGACGCGCGAGGTCGAGGTGCCCGAGCTCGTACTGCGGGATCGCGAGCGGCCAACGCTTCACGTGGCGGAAGGTCGGCGGCGCGGGGAGGTGCAGGAGGCGTGCGAGTTCGGACTCGACGAGGGTGAGGAGCTCGTCGTCCGAGAGCTGCGCGGCCTCGGGGTCGGTGCGGCCGCCGACCATCGCGCGCATCAGGATGCTGTCGTTCGGGCCGCGGTGGGCGAAGAGGTTCGTGTCCCACAGGACGCCGAGGCTGCGCAGGCCGCCGCTGCGTTGGATCAGGGCGCCGAAACCGCGCGGCGTGAGTTGCGCGGCTTCGGGGCCGTAGCCGAGGGCGACGACGGCGACGTGGGGGACGTGGATCTCGGCGAGGGCTCGAGCGGCGTCGGGGAGCAGGTCCGTGAGCAGCGTCTTCGCGGTCCAGGCCTCCGTCGCGAGCACGACGCGGTCGGCCCGCAGGGGCTCGCCGGCGCTGCGCACGCGCCAGCACTCGCCGTCGTGCGCGAGCAGGTCGACGGGTGAGGAGGTGCGCACGTCGAACTCGCCGCGCTCGCCGAGCGCGCGCAGGAACGACTGCAAGCCATCGTCGAACGAGCAGAGTTCGCCGCCCGGACCCGCGGGACCGCCGCCGGAAGACGTGCGCTTGCGCTTCTTCGAGATCAGCGCGCGGACGAGGGAACCGTACTCGCGCTCGAGCTCCGCCATCTTGGGGAAGGCCGCGGGCAGCGAGATGCGCTTGGCATCACCGGCGTAGACGCCGAGCACCATCGGGCTGATCAAGCGCTCGGCGGCTTGGCGACCAAGGCGGCGCGCGGCGAAGTCGAAGGCCGACTCCTCGGTCGGATCGACGCGCTTCGCGATGAAGGGTTCGAGCGTCAGGCGCGCGAGCGCGAAAGGCGAAAGGATGCCGCTCGCGAAGAACTTCAGCGGGTGCGCCTCGATCTCGCGCAACACGCCGTCGCGCACGAGGAAGCGGCGCGCGGCGGCCTTGTCGGCGGGTCGCTTCGTCAGGCCCGCGAGCGCGACGAGGCGGTCCATCACGGGCTCGGTGTCGAGGTAGCCCGTCGGCCCTTCCTCGACCAACCAGTCGTCCTCGCGGTAGGAGCGCGCCTTGCCGCCGAGCTGGTCGTCGGCCTCGAGCAGCAGGATCTCGAGCTCGGATGCGGGCTTGGCCGCGCGCGCGGCGTGGGCCGCGGCGAGTCCCGCGATGCCACCTCCGACGACGACCAGCCGCTCGCGCATCAGACCGTCTGCGAGAAGACCGGCTTGTCGCCGCCCGAGTGCTTCTCACGCCAGTAGCGGTCGAAGCACATCGCGAGGTTGCGGATGAACAGCTCGCCCTGCGGCGTCGCTTCGATCAGCTCGTCCGAGATCTTGACCATGCCGTTCGCTTCGTGTTCGGCGAGCGCCTCGAGGTCCTCCGCGAAGGCCTTCGCGAAGTCGATGCCGTACTTGGCCTCGACGCGCGCCGTCTCGACGCGGAAGTTGCACATCAGGTCGTGGATCACGTCGCGGCGCAGCACGTCGTCGGCGTTGCACACCACGCCGCGCTCGACGGACAAGCGGCCCGCCTCGATCGCTTCGCGGTAGGTGGAGAGCTTCTTCGCGTTCTGCACGTACGCGTCGCGCACATCGCCGATCGCGCTGATGCCCAGGCCGAGCACGTCCGGCGCGGGGATCACGGCGTAGCCCTGGAAGTTGCGGCGCAGCGTTCCGCCGCGCTTCGCCTTCGACAGCTCGTCGTCGGGCTTGGCGAAGTGATCCATGCCGATCGGCTCGTAGCCGGCGGCGAGGAAGCGCTCGCGCGCGATCGCGAAGAGCGCGAACTTGTCTTCGCGTCCGGGGAAGTCCTCGTCCGCGAGCTTGTTCATGTGCGCGCGGATCCACGGCACGTAGGCGAAGGAGTAGACCGCCGAGCGGTCCGCGCCCATGCGGATCACTTCGTCGACCGTGCGCTCGAACGACTCCTCGCGCTGCAAGGGCAGTCCGTAGATCAGGTCGATGTTGATGCCGCGGAAGCCCTTGGATCTCGCGTGCTTCACGAGCAGCTCGGTCTGCTCGACGCTCTGGACGCGCTCGATCGCCTCTTGCACCTCGGGCGTGAAGTCCTGCACGCCGAGGGAGATGCGGTTGAAGCCGTGCGCGTGCAGGGCGTCGATGTGCTCGATCGTCGTGACGCGCGGGTCGACCTCGACCGCGAGCTCGGCGTCGTCCGTCGCCTCGAAGTGCTCGAAGAAGCGCGTCAGCAGGTGGTCGAGCTGCTCCGGGCTCTGGTAGGTCGGCGTTCCGCCGCCGAGGTGCAGCTGCGAGACCTTGCGACGCTCCGGCAGGCGATCGGCGAGCAACTCGATCTCGCGCTCGAGCAGCCCCATGTACGGGCTGGCCTTCGACTTGTCGGGCGAGATGATCACGTGGCAGCCGCAGAACAAGCAGCGGTGCTCACAGAACGGCAGGTGCATGTAGACCGACAGCGGATCGGTGCTCGCGGCGTTCGCCAGCTTCAGCCGTTCCTCGTAAGTCTCGGTCGTGACGTCGCCTGCGAACTCGACGGCCGTGGGGTAGCTGGTGTAGCGCGGCCCCGGGCGGTCGTACTTGGCGAGCAGCGCTGCGGTGTCCGCGCGCTTGGCGGGTCGTGAATGAGTCATGCGACGAGCTCCTCGGCGTGCACGGCGTCGATCACCGCTTGCACGCTCTCCATCGGCGTCTCCGGCTGGATGCCGTGCCCGAGGTTGACGATGTGGCGCTGCGGAGGCATCGCCGCCAGCAGTTCTTCGGTCGCGCGGCGCGCCGGTTCCGGCCCGGCGAGCAGCGCGGCGGGATCCAGGTTGCCCTGCAGCACCTTGTCCGGTCCGAGCTGCTTGCGCAGGCCGGGCAGGTCGCAGCGCCAGCAGAGCGCGAGCGCGTCAGCGGGGAGCTTCGCGAGGTCCTCCGCCATGTGCGGCGCACCGTTCGCGAACATCACGGTCGGGACGCCCGCGCCGCGGACTTCTTGCAGCAGTCGCTCGACGTGCGGCTTGACGTGCGCGCGCCAGGTGTCGAGCGACAGGATGCCGCCCCAGGACTCGAAGACCTGCACGGCGTCCGCGCCGGCCTTGTGTTGTTCGATCAGGTAGCGCGCGGACATCTGCGCCAGCTTCTCCATCAAGCGGCCGAAGGCGACCGGATCCTCGAACAGCAGCGCGCGCAGCAGCGCGAAGTCCTTGCCGCCCCTTCCCTGCACGAGGTAGGCCGCGATCGAGAAGGGCGATCCCGCGAAACCCACGAGGTTCGCGCGGCCGGCGAGGCGGTCCTTCACGAGGCTCAGGGTGGCGGGGACCTCCGGCGCGATCTCCGGCCCCTCGGGCACGCGCAGCGCGCGGATCGCGGCGGCATCGCGGATCGGCTTGTCGATCACCGGACCCGGGTCGAAGCGCACGTCGACGCCGAGCGCGGAGACCGGGCTCATCAGGTCGGCGAAGACGATCGCCGCGTCGAGGGCGTAGCGCTCGATCGGCATCAGCGTGACTTGCGCCGAGAGTTCGGGCGAAGCGCACAGCTCCTCGAAGCTGTGTTCCTTGCGCAGCGCGCGGTACTCGGGCAAGTAACGGCCGGCTTGGCGCATGATCCAGAGCGGACGTCGCTCGGTCGTCTCGCCGCGCAGCGTGCGGAGGTAGAGGTCGTTCATCGGTCACTCACTGTTCGGCCGTGCGCGTGAATCGGTAGCCGACGCCGCGCACGGTGTGGAAGTGTCGGGGTTGTTCGGGGTCGCGCTCGAAGCGCTTCCGGAGACGCACGATGAAGTTGTCGATCGTGCGGGTGGAGGGATAGACGTCGTAGCCCCAGACGCGCTCGAGGATCTCCTCACGGCTGGCGATCTCGCCCTCGCGCTCGACGAGGAACTTGAGGATCATCGCTTCCTTGTGCGTCAGCGCTTCCTCGCGGCCGTCGCGGCTGTGTCCGATGTAGGTGCGGAAGTCGACGCGGTTGCCGTCGAACTCGACGACGTCTTCCGCGGGACGCGACTCGGGGTCGTACCAACGCTTGCGTCGCACGATGGCGGCGACGCGCAGCAGCAGTTCTTCGAGCGCGAAGGGCTTCGCCAGGTAGTCGTCGCCGCCGGCTTCGAGCCCGCGGATGCGGTCGTCGAGCGCGCTGCGCGCGGTGAGGAACAGGATCGGCACCTGGTTACCGGCGTCGCGCAGGCGCTTGCAGACGGCGAGTCCGTCGAGCACGGGCATCATCACGTCGAGCACGACGAGGTCGACTTCCGACTCGGCGAGCTTGCTCAGCGCTTGCCCGCCGTCGAAGGCGACCTGTACGGCGTAACCCTCCGCCTCGAGGTTCTCGGCGATGCCGAGCGCCAGGTGTTCTTCATCGTCGACGACGAGCACGCGTCCAAAGCTACCGTTCACGCGGCTTGCTCCTCCGTCGCGGGCCACCACACGCGGAAGGTCGCGCCGCGTCCGGGTCCGTCGCTGGCTGCACGCACGCGACCGCCGTGTTCCTCGACGAACTTCTTCACGATGTACAGACCGAGGCCCGTGCCGGCGGTGCGGCGGCGCATCTCGTCGCCGGGGCGGTAGAACTTGTCGAACAAGCGCGCGGCTTCCGCGGACTCGAAGCCCAGGCCGTCGTCGGCGACTTCGATGCGCCAGTGCGCTCCGTCGCGCGCGGCGGAGAGGTGCACCGTGCCGCCGCCGTTCGCCGCGACGGACTTCGACGCGTTGCGCAACAGGTTCTCGATCACGGCTTCCAGCGCGGTGCGATCGGCGCGCACGAGTGCTTCTTCCGGCACCTTCGAGTCGAGGTGCACGCCCCGTAGGCTGGCCTGGCACGACACGCGCGCGATGATCCGCGCGGCGGAACGCGCCAGCTCGACGGCGCCGGTGTCGTAGTGACGGCTGCTGTCGTCGAGGCGCGCGGCGTCGAGGATGTTCGTCACCATGCTCTCGAGGCGTTCGACGTCACCGACCATGCGGCCCGACAAGCGCTCCGCGGTCGCTTCGTCGGGCTTGCGCCGCGCGAGGGTCTCGGCGGAGAGGCGCAGGCTGGCGAGCGGGCTCTTGAATTCATGGCTGACGGCCGCGACGAAGTTCTCCTCGCGGCGGTGCAGCGCCTGGCGCTGGCGCAGCGCCGCGGCGATCACGCCGATGCCGCCGACGAGCACGACGAGGAAGAACGAGCCCTCCCAGCCGTACTGGTTCAGGCGGCGATTGCGCGCTTTGTGGATGCGCTCGATCTCGGACGGCGACACCACCGCGCGGCCGTCGACGACGGCGAGGTGCGGCCACTGCGCGACCAGCTCCGACTCCGTCGCGCCTTCGTCCAGCAGCGTCTGCGCCATCTCCGCCTCACGCTCGTAGGAACCGATCAGCTCGTCGCGGACGGCGGCCGTGTAGCGCACCTGGTCCATGATCCAGAAGCTGACCTGCGCGAAGCAGGTGACGAGCAGACCGATGAAGCCGATCTGCAGCGCCTTGGCGGTTCCGACGCGGCGGGGCATGCGCGACTCGGCTCAGCCGAGCGTCTCCTCCAGGGCGATGGAGAGACGGTCGAGGTCGGCCTCGGTGTGCGCGAGCGACAGGAAGCCGACTTCGTAGGCCGAGGGCGCGATGCAGATGCCGCGCTCCTGCAGGCCGTGGAAGATCTCGCGGTAGCGGTCCGCCGCCTGGGCATCGATCGCGTCCGCGCGGCGCGGTGCTTCGCCCGCCTGCAGCGACATCCAGAAGATCGAGCCGCGGCGCACGAAGGTGAATCCGCGCTTCGCGAGCAGCGGGGCGACGCGCGCCTCGAGCCCGGCGCCCAGTTCCTCGAGGCGCGCGAAGCCGTCGCGCCGCTCGAGCTCGTCGAGCGCCGCGAGTCCCGCCGCCATCGCGACCGGGTTCCCCGACAGCGTGCCCGCCTGGTAGACGGGCCCGAGCGGCGCCAGCTGTTCCATCAGCTCGCGCTTGCCGCCAAAGGCGCCGACCGGGAGGCCGCCGCCGATCACCTTGCCGAAAGTGGCGAGGTCGGGCGTGATGCCGAGCACCTCCGCCGCGCCGCCGGGGGCCAGGCGGAAGCCGTTGATCACTTCGTCGAAGATCAACACGGTGCCGTGCTGCGTCGTCAGCTCGCGCAGGCGCTGGTGGAAGCCGTCGCGCTGGATCAGCAAGCCGTTGTTCGCGGGGAAGGGCTCGACGATCACGCAGGCGATGTCCTTGCCGCGCTCCGCGAACAGGCGCTCGAGCTGGTCGAGGTCGTCGAGGTCGCAGACGAGCGTGCGCTCGGCGAAGGCCGCGGGCACGCCGGCGGACGACGGTTGGCCGAGCGTGACGAGTCCCGAGCCCGCCGCGACGAGCAAGTGGTCCGCGTGGCCGTGGTAGCAGCCCGCGAACTTGACGATCAGGTCGCGCCCGGTCGCGCCGCGCGCGAGGCGGATCGCCGACATCGTCGCTTCCGTGCCGGAGGACACGAAGCGCACCTGTTCGAGGCCCGGGTACATCGACGTGACGCGCTCCGCGAGCGCGAGTTCGCCGGGGCAGGGCGCGCCGAAGGTCGTCCCGCGCGCGGCCGCTTCCGATACGGCCTTCACGACGGCCGGGTGCGAGTGGCCGAGGATCAGCGGGCCCCAAGAACCGACGAAGTCGAGGAACACGTTCCCGTCGACGTCGACGACTTCCGCGCCGCGCGCGGACTGCAGCACGAGCGGGGTGCCGCCGACGGATCCGAAGGCGCGCACGGGCGAGCTCACGCCGCCGGGGATCACGCGCCGAGCGCGTTCGAAGAGCTCTTCCGAGCGGGTGGTGGTGATCACAGCCAGCCTCCTTGCAGGGCTTCGCGGGCGTGGTAGGTGATGATGACGTCGGCTCCGGCGCGCGCGAAGGCCGTCAGGTTCTCGCGCACGACGCGCGCTTCGTCGAGCCAACCGCGCTCGGCGGCGGCCTTCACCTGCGAGAACTCTCCGGAGACGTTGTAGGCCGCGACGGGCAGCGTCGTACACTCGCGCACGCGACGGATCACGTCGAGGTAGGCGAGCGCGGGCTTGACCATCAGGATGTCGGCGCCCTCGAGCTCGTCGAGCTCGGCTTCGCGCTCAGCCTCGCGGGCGTTGCGCACGTCCATCTGGTAACCCTGGCGGTCGCCTTGACCGGGCGCCGAGTCGGCGGCGTCGCGGAACGGTCCGTAGTAGGCCGAGGCGTACTTGACCGAGTAGCTCATCAGCGCCGTCTCCTCGAGGCCGCGCTCGTCGAGCGCGTCGCGGATCGCGGCGACCCGGCCGTCCATCATGTCGGAGGGCGCGACCATGTCGGCGCCGGCTTCGGCGTGGGCGACGGCCATCGAGGCGAGGGCCGGCAGGCTCTCGTCGTTCAGCACGCGGCCCGCCTCGAGCATCCCGCAGTGGCCGTGGTCGGTGTAGGCGCACAGGCAGACGTCCGTGATCACCTGCAGGTCGGCGCCGAACTCGCGCTTGAGCGCCGCGACGGCTTTCGGTACGGCGCCGTCGTGCGCGTGGCTGCGCGTGCCGCGCGCGTCCTTCTCGCCCGCGCCCGCGAGACCGAACAGCAGCACCGAACGGATGCCCAGCTCCATGTCCTTCGCGCAGTCGGAGACGAGCTCGTCGTAGCCGACGCGCGTGATGCCGGGCATCGAGGGGATCGCTTCGCGTGCGGAGGTGACCGGCAGCACGAAGTGCGGCATGACCAGCTGGCTGGCGTGGACGCGCGTCTCGCAGGCCAGCTCGCGCATCAGCGGCGAGCGGCGCAAGCGGCGCGGACGTTGTCGGAGGAAGGGAGAGGTCATCGTTCGCTCGTCGTCAGGGAGGAAAGCGCGGTGATCATGCCGTCGAGGTCGCGCGTGCGCGACTCCGCGTGGACGGAGAGCCCGGCGGCGCGCAGGGCGGCGCTCGTGGTCGGGCCGATGCTGACGACGACGCAGGTCGCCGGCAGCGTGCCGCGCGAGGACAGGGCCTGCACGGCGGAAGGGGAGGCGAAGAAGGCCGCATCGACGTCCAGCGCCGCGGGCGGCAGCGGTTCGGCGGTCGGCGTCATCTCGTAGAGCTCGACCCGCGCGGCGGTGCGACCGGCGGCGGTCAGCGCGCGCTCGACGTCGAACAGCCCTCCGCGCGCGGCGGCGACGACGACGTGCCGAGCGCCGAGGCGCACCAGTTCCGTCCCGAGGTCCGCGGCGTTGCCGGCACGGCTGACGCTGTCGCAGCGCCCGAAGCGCTCGCGGACGCGTTCCTCGGTAGCGGGGCCGACGGCGGCGACGCGCACGCGGTCGGGCAGGCGCGGCGCGAGGTCGTGGGAGGCGTCGACGGCACGGCGCGAGGTGAAGGCGATCCAGTCGGCGTGTTCCAGCTCGCGCGCGAGCGCGGGGCCCGTGTCGAGGCGTTGCTCGACGAGCGACGCGCACTCGACGGCTTCGTAGCCGCGCGCACGCAGTTCCCGCGCCCAGTCGGCGTTGTCTTCGGCGCTGCGCGTGAGCAGCACCCGCGTTCGACGCGCGTCGTTCATCGGCGGGCGGCTTCCTCCGGCAGCAGCGCTTCGAAGGCGGAGCGCGCGACGCTTCGCGGGTCGCTGCCCCTGGCTTCGGCGCGGCGCAGTGCGCCGTCGCGCTCGAGCGCGGCGAACAGCTCGAGCTCGCCGGACGCCGCGCGGCGGCACCACGCGCCGAAGGGCACCTGGCAGCCGGCTTCGACCAGCGCGAGCAACTCGCGTTCGGCGCGCACCTCGTCGTGTCCGTCGGGACGGTCCAGCGCCGAGACCGCCTCGTGCGTCGCGGCGTCGTCCGCGCGCACTTGCAGTGCCAGCGCGCCCTGCGAGGGCGCGGGGACGAAGCGCTGCGGGTCGAGCTCGATCTGGATCACGCCGGGGGGGATCGGCGATTCGTTCTCGCCGCGCTCGGCGGACGCGGCGAGCCGTTGCAGGCCGGCGGAGGCGAGCAGGATCGCGTCGTGGTCGCCGGCGAGGAGCTTCGCGAGCCGCGTGGGCACGTTGCCGCGCAGCAGGCCGGTCTGCAGGTCGGGACGCTCGTGGCGCAGCAGCGCGACGCGCCGCGCGGACGCCGAGCCGACGCGCGCGCCAGCCGCGAGCGGCAGGAAGCCCGCCGACTCGACGAGCGTGTCCTCGCGCACGAACAGCGAGTCCGACTGCGACGCGCGGTCGGGCATCGCCGCGATGACGAGCTCGCGCGGGCCGACCGACGGCAGGTCCTTGTAGCAGTGCACCGCCACGTCGATGCGACCTTCCATCAGCGCGTTCTCGATCTCGCGCACGAAGACGCCCGGCGCGCCGACTGCGGCGAAGGCGTTCTTCTGGTCCTTGTCGCCGGACGTCTTGATCTCGACGGTCTCGACCTCGTGTCCGAGCGCGGTGAGCCGGCGCTGCATGTCGCGGGCCTGCGCCATGGCGAGCGCGGATCCGCGCGTTCCGATCTTGAGCTTCATGCTGGTTCCTCCGCGTCGTCCGGCTGAGCGTGGACGGTGTCTTGGTCGATGGCGCGGTCCATCTCGGCGAGGAAGTCGTCCGCGGCGCCGGCGAAGAAGGCGCGCACGACTTCAGAGCCTTCGTGTTCCGCGAGCTCTCGCAGGCCTCGCGAGGGCAAGTGCGCGAAGCGTCGCGCCAGGGTCTCGGTCCAGCGCCGCAGGGCGTCGCGCTCCACTTCGCCGACGCTGCGCAGTTCCTGGCGCAGCAGCTTCTCGAGGCTCTCCTGCGCGGCGCTCTTGTAGTTCGCTTGCAGCGCGGCGACCGCGGCGTTGAGGCGCGCGCGCCCGAGCTGTCCGCGCAGGCGGTCGAGCGCTTCGTCGATCAGCTCGCGGGCCTGCGCGGCTTCCGACACCTTGCGCGAGCGGCTCTCGGACGCGCGCGCGGTGATCTCGTCCATCCCGATCCGCGACAGCCCGAGCGCCGCGGCGTCCTGCGGGTCGAGGTCCGGCGGCACGGCGAAGTCGACGAGCAGCGGGGCGGCCGAGCCGGCACAGGTCTTGGCGAGGCGTGAGAGGTCTTCGCGAGAGAGCACGGCGCTCGGGGCGCCCGTCGCCGAGATCAGCGCCGAGACTGCCTCGGGCGCGGCGCGGAAGTCGTCGAGCGAGCGCGCGCGCGCCGAGCCGCCGAGCCGTGCGCAGAGTTCTTGTGCCTTTCCGAGCGTGCGGTTCACGACGAGCAGCGGCGCGCCGAGTTCCGCGAGGCTGATCGCACAGCGCTCCGTCATCGGAGAGACGCCCAGCAAGGCGATCGGCGCGCCCGAGGCCTCGAAGGCTTCGCGCACCGGGTCGAGCGCGATCTCCGCGAGCGACGTGCGCCCTTCGCCGAGCGCCGTGCCGCCGCGCACGCGGCGCGAGATCTTCAGCGCGGAGTCGAGCAGGCTGCCGAGGCGTCGACCGGCGAGCCCTTCGCAGCGCGCGTCCGACAGCGCTTCGCGCACTTGGCCCGCGATCTCGGTCTCGCCGAGCTGCGCGGAGTCGAGCCCCGCGGCGACGAGCAGCAGGTGTTCAACGGCGCCTTCGCCGCTCCACGCACGCAAGCAACGCTCCGCTTCACCCGCGTCGGGCTTCGCGCCGGTGAGCACCTCGAAGATCGTGCGGCGACGATCTCCGACCACTTCACCCTCGCGCACGGCGAAGGCGACCTCGACGCGGTTGCACGTCGAGAGGTACACGGCTTCCTCGACGTCGAGCGCCGCGGCGAGCGCGCGCAAGGTGGCGACGCGCTCTTCCGGCGGTCGGCTGAAGCGCGCGATCGAGTCCGGTCCACCCTGTCTCCACGACAGGCCTACGACTCCGATGTGATCCATGTCGGTTCCGGCGCACCACGCGCCGCCCCATAGATGTATGCGAAGTCGGGGGGCGCCATGTCACAGGAGTGTCAGGCGCCGCCGGATTTCACGAGGCGCTGCAGACCGGCCGCCAGCGCCTGGTGATCGGCGACGGCCGGGACCAGCGTGAACTCCGTCCCCCCGGCTTCCAGGAAGCTCTCTCGGCCCTGGACCCCGAGCTCCTCCAGCGTTTCGAGCCCATCCGTCAGGAAGCCCGGCGCGACCACGCCGAGGCGCCGGACGCCGCGCTTCGGCAGCTCGAGCAAGAGGTCCGCGGTGGCAGGACCGAGCCAGCGCTCGGGGCCGAAGCGTGACTGGAAGGAGAGCGTGGCGCGCGCCGGATCCCAGTCGAGCGCGTCGAGCAGCGCCGCCGCGGTGGCCGCGCAGTCCGCGCTGTAGCCTGCGCCTTCCTTGCGGTCGACGCGGGCGGGGATGCCGTGGAAGGACACCAGCAGGTGTTCGGGAGGGGTGTCGAGCGCGGCGAAACTCTCGCGCACGCGGTCGCGAAGCGCCTCGACGTAGTGGCTGTCGTCCGGCGCGAGTTCGCGGCACTCGACGCGTCCGTCGATCGACAGCGCGCGTGCGGCGCGGGCGAGTTCGACTTGCACGCTGCCCGAGCTGGAAGCGGTGCGTTGCGGGAAGAGCGGGACCGCGACCACGCGCTTTGCGCGGCTCGCGGAGGCGTGGAGTTCTTCCTCGAGGCTCGGCGTGCCGTAGCGGTACACCGCGCGCACCGTGGCGTCGTCGCCGAGCTCTTCCGCCAGCCGGCGCGCGAGATCTTCGGTCTGCACGCGCAGCGGCGAGCCCGACGGCGACCAGATCGAGCGGTACAGTTCCGCCACGCGCTCCGGTCGCTTGCGCAGGACGATGCCGCGCAGGATCGGCAACCACAGGAAGCGCGGCCAGTCGACGACGAGCGGGTCGGAGAGGAACTCGTCGAGGAAGCGCCGCACGCCGTCGGCCGTCGGTTCGTCAGGGGTGCCGAGGTTGACGAGCAGGACCTCGAGAGCTTGCCGTTCTTGTGCCATGTGGGTGCCGTGTCGGGCTGATAGCGTGTTCCCTGCGGCGCCGATTGCAAGCGCCCTGCATGGTCGAAGTGAGCTTTCGTGCCTCGCAGGGCGCTCCTCCGCGGGCCTCTCGAGCGAGAAGCGCACGACCGGGCGCGAGAGCGCTCACTTGGCGCCTCGCCGGTAAACACGCGATGAACGCGGGACTTCGGTCGTGTTCGGTTTGCGGACGCTGTGTGCAACGCCCGCCGTCGCGCCCCGGATGCGCCGACATCTCGAGTCCGTCGTTCGGATTGCGATGGAGCAACTGTCCGATCCTTGGACGCTCGCGCCAACGCACGCGATCCGGAGCGGCTCGGCGCGCGGCGGAATGCGGGCTCACTCACCACGAGAGCGTGTCGTGACGCGGACTGCACGGCCTTCTTGCCGCGCCCGAACGACGCGCGGCACGGCCGTTGCGCCGGGCGAAGCACCCACACGACGTTCGCCTTCGCGGCGCCGTGCACGACAACGGAATCCCGTGCCGTAGGTGCTCTGATGAAACGCTCTCTCCTGACTTCGTCCGTGCTGTGTTGTTCGCTCCTCGTCAACACGGCGATCGCCATCGCTTCCGACACGCTCACGCCCGAGACTCTCTCGGACGGTACGACGACGAGTTGGACCGGTGTGTCGCCCTTGCCGAACGTGCTGTTCGACTTCGAGGACAAGGACGATCACGGCGTGTATCCGTACGGCTTCGAGCTGAGCGGCGCCGGCAGGATCGGCGACCCGGGCATCCCCGGAATGGCGTTCAGCGGTGTGAACGTGCTGATCCTCGGCGGCGGCGCGCTCACCGTGCTCGAGTTCGCCGTGCCCGTCGAGTACGTCGAGTTCGTCTGGCTCGACCAGAACGAGACCGTGAAAGCGGACGTCAAGGCGTTCGACACGAGCGGAGCGCTGATCACGCGCGGTGAGTCGTGGACCGAAGCTTGGGCGTCCTTCTACTACGCGGACAGCACGCGCCCGATCTCGCGCTTGGAGTTCCTCACGCAGACGCCGGGTTCCATCGGCGTCGTCGACGACTTGCGCGTTCGTCACCGCGAGACCGCGCAGAGCTTCTGCTTCGGCGACGGCTCGACCGCCGGCTGCCCGTGCGCGAACCACAGCGCGAGCGGTTCGTTCGAAGGCTGCACCAACTCTAGCGGCCGCGGTGCACGCATGCACTCGATCGGCAGGGCATGCACGACAGCGGCCGAGCTGCACTTCTACGTCACCGGCCTCCCGGCTCAACGCCCGGCGCTGCTCCTCGAGGGCACGCAGGACGGCGCCGCCTATCCCTTCCGCGACGGCATCCTCTGCCTGGGCCACCTCCGCCGCCGCCTGGGCGTGGCGTTCTCCGACGCCGCGGGCGCCGCGCAGTTCGGCCAGTCCGTCTTCGACGGCAAGCTCGAACCGCAGGCCGGCGAGGTCCTCGACTACCAGTGCTGGTTCCGCGACCCGCTGGTCTCCGTCTGCGGCACCGGCTCCGGCTTCAGCCAAGCGCAACGCGTCTGGTGGGACTAGTCGTCCCGTTCGGGCGGCACCCTTCCGGCTCGACCGGGCGGGCGGTCGTGACCGCTCGCCCGGTCGAGCTTCTGGTTCCACGCACACGCGCTCGGTTCCCTGACGTTCGCGCCTCCGCGTGAGCTCGTTCGCCCGCTGCGCCGAGGGTCTCAGCCATCCGGGCCGCTGAACGTGAACAGGCGCTCCTCGCCGTGGTGCGAGGAGCGCCTGTTGGTTGGGAAGACGCCGAGATCAGGGAGCGAACGGGACCGTCAGGGCGTTGGTCAGGTTCGAGCCGGCGTCGCGGTGCCAGAACTGGAAGTGGCGGGTGTCACCGGCTTCCAGGCCCGGGACGACGCCGTTGTCGAAGGCGAAGTTGACGGAGCCCGCGCCGGTGTTCGTCACGCCGAGGCGCACGACGTTCAGGTCGACGCAGCGGAAGCCGTTCGAGAAGGGGAACTGGACCTGCGAGGTGCCGAGGTAGAAGACGCCGTTCTTGTTGAGCGGCAGGTTCGAGGCGGTCAGCACGAGGTCGTTCTGCGCGAGGCTCGTCGTGCCGGACCAGCCGATCTGTCCCGGGAAGCCCGTGGTGTTCGGGTTCGCGACGCAGTAGGTCGAAGGCGCCGGATTGGTGGCGGTCGCGACGGCCGTGCCGGTGAGCGTCACGCTGCCGGTGATGCCCGTGTTCGGATCGGCGAAGGGGAAGGTCGCCGTGACCGGAAGGAACAGCGTGTGCTGCATGCCCACGGTGACGAGGGTTCCGCTCGCGGCGGACGGCAGGCTCGCGAAGCCCGTCAGGTCTTGCACCGTCGGCGTGCCGATCAGCGGCGTGACCGTCATGGTTCCCGACTGCGCGGTGCCGACGATCGTCGCGGTGAAGTCGCCGTTGGGATCGACCGCGAAGGGCGAGGATCCGACGCTGAAGGTCAGGTTCGTGAGGCTCAGCGTCGCGAGGAAACTGACCGAACCGTTCAGCGTGTTCGGCACGAGGAAGGCGGAGCCGCTGTTCGTGAAGGCGCCGGTTCCGACCGGGTTGCCGCCGGTCCAAAGGTCCATGCCCAGCGTGCCGTCGATCTGGAAGGCCGACGGGTTCGTCGTGATCGCGCCGAGGGACGTCGTACCGGACCAGGTGAAGTTCGAGTTGTTGACGTCGATGTCGAAGGTCGACGACTGCTGCGCTGTGGCGCCGGCGGACAGGGCGATGCCGAGGGCCAGGGCGCTCGCGCCGCGAGCGAATTGCGTGAGCATGGGGAGTCTCCTGATGGCGTGTGGCTCCGTTCGACGCGGGGCGCTGCGGGGCGCGACCCGGCGAGCCGGAGGGGCGGAAGGCCCCCGGGAAGACTATCACAGCCCCGCCGGGCGCGCTGCGGCCGGGATCCGCGCTCAGGAGGCCTTGGGGCGGCGCTCAGCGGGGCCGCAGGACCCACTCCGCGACCTTCGCGCGCTGGTCCGGCGAGAGCTGCGGGAAGGCGGGCATGCGCTGGCTGTACTGCTGACCCTGCGCGCGCAGGCGCTCGTCCTCCGCGATCACCTTCTGCGGGTCGCGGATGTAGATCACCAGCTGGTCGACGGTCCAGTGCTCGGAAGCGCCCTTGATGTTCGGCGCGAGGAAGCTGCCTTCGCCCGCGCGGCCGTGGCAGCGCGCACAGTTGGCGAGGAAGAGCTCCGCGCCGGTCATCTGGCTCGGGTCCTTCGGCGGCGGACCACCGCAGGCGGGGAGCAGGAGCGCGGCGAGGCCGAACAGCGCGGCGGACGCGCCGAGGAGGCGGGGGATCGGTCGAAGCATGGGGCGAAGACGTTAGCACGCGTCGCCGCCTCCGGCACCCCTGCTACCGGCGATCCCGGGCGCGAGTCCGCGGCGCGGGCGTCAGTCCTCTCCCGCGGCCCAGCGCGCGCGCAACTCGAGCGCGAGGCGGTCGCGGGGGGCGAGCCGCAGCGCCTCGTCGAGCGCCGCCTCGGCCTCTTCCCGCGCCCCCCGCGCGTGCAGGGCGCGCGCGAGCCCGCGCCACGCCGGGACCATGCCGGGCGCGATCTCCGTCGCGCGGCGGTAGGTCGCCTCGGAGGCGCGGAACTCACCGCGGCGCAGCTGCAACATGCCGAGGTTCGCGTGCGCGACGGCGTTGCGCGGACCGGCGGCCGCGGCGCGCGTGAAGCAGGCAAGCGCGCGCTCGTCGTCGCCGTCCTCGAGCGCGAGGCGGCCGAGGTTGGTCCAGCCGCGCGAGTAGGTGGGGTCGAGTTCGGTCGCGCGCGTGAAGGCCGCGCGAGCTGCTTCGCGCCGACCCTGCTCCTCGTGCGCGAGCCCGAGGTCGTTCCACGAGGCGGCATCCTGCGGCTGGTGCGCGAGCATCTCGTTGCGCCACGCGGCGCGGCTCGCGTAGACGGCGCTGCGTTGCCACGCGAGCGGCGCGAGGATCAGCGGGATCGCGGCCCACGCGACGATGCGTGCGCGGCGCGGACAAGCGGCGTGCAGTGCGCCCACGGCGGGCGCGGCGAAGAGTAGCGGCAGGTAGAGGAAGCGCGGCGCGAAGACCTCGCCCAGCGGCACGAGTTGGACGACGGGCAGCAGCGCGAGGGCGGCGAGCGTCGCGGACCACGCGGCGGAGCGCGGACCGAAGCGGCGCACGGCGAGCGGGGTTGCGAGCGCGAGCGTCCAGCCCAGCACGGCGACGAGCGAGTCGGGCAGTGGGTCGGTGCGCGCGAGCAGGAAGTCGGCGCGGTACTGCGGCGGGTAGCCGAAGGGCAGGACGAGGAGGCGCAGGCTTCGACCCACTCGTGGCCGCCGACCAAGAGGCGCGCGCCGATCCCCCCGCCGAACCGAGCGCGGGCGTGTCGGCGAAGGGGAGGAAGCTGCCGATCGCGAGGTAGCGACCGACGCAGACGGCGAGCAGGCCGGCGCCCGAGCCGAGGGCGGCTCCCGCGACGCGCGCGCGGCCGCTTCCCGCGACGAGCAGCACGCAGAGCGGCGCGAACAGCAGGCCGTCCTCCTTCGCGAGCGACGCGCCGCCGACCGCGACCATCGCGGCGAGCGCGACGCCGAAGCTCGAACGCGCGCGGACGACGCAGCACGCGCCGAGCAGCCCGACGAGCGCGCCGAGCGACGACGTGCGCCCGCTGACCCAGGCAACGACGTCCGCCAGCACGGGGTGCGCGGCGAAGACGCACAGTCCGAAGACCCAGGCGTGACCCGCGAGGCGCCGGCGCGCGACCGCGACGGCGAGCGCGACGACGGCGAGGTGCAGCGCGAGGTTCTCGAGGTGGTAGGGGGCGACCTGCTCGTTCCAGAGCGCGTGGCTCGCGCGCAGGCTGAGCGACGCGAGCGGACGCCACTGACCCGCCGCGCCGAGGTGCTCGAAGTACCCGCGTGCGAAGGCCGCGGTCCACGGCGCCGTGCCGTCGATCACGGGGTTGCCGAAGATCAGCTCGCGGTCGTCGAGCGCCCAACCGCCGATCCACACGCTCGGCAGCCACGCGAGGAGGCCGCAGAGGATCGGCAGGCAGCGCAGCGCTCGCGACATGTCGCAGAGGGTACTCGGTTCGCTCCGCCGACTCTCCTGCGTAGAAGTCCGCGTCGCGCCGCCCGCGCCGCGCGAAGCGCCGATATACTCCGCCGCCCCGTGACTCCCGCGACCGAATTCAGGGCTCGTTCGAAGAGCTCGACCCACAACTTCCTGCTGCGCCTGGCGGAGCTCCTGCACCACTACGGGACGCCCGCCTTCCGGCTCGAGCGCGTCCTGATCAAGGTCGCGTCGAGCCTCGGCGTCGAGGGCGAGTTCTTGTCCACGCCGACCTCGGTGATGGTCTCGCTGGGCGTCGGGACGGACAAGGAGATGCACCTCGTGCGCGGCAACAGCGGCGAGGTGAACCTCGGCAAGCTCGTCGAGTTCGACGAGGTGATGGAGGACGTCGAGCACCACCGCATCGACGTCGAGGAGGCCTCGGCGCGGCTCGAGCGGATCGAAGCGCGCGGGACGGGTTATCCCTTCGTGCTGACGGTGCTCGCGTTCGGCGTCGCTTCGGCGGGCGCGGCGCGCTTCTTCGGCGGCGGGTTGGCGGAGCTCGGCGTGACCTTCTTGTTGTCGGTCGGCGCGCTGATGCTCGGTCGCGTGCTGACGCGGCGCGCGGACACGGTCGACCTCTTCGAGCCGATGGCGGCCTTCCTCGTCGCCTTCGCGTCGCTGGGCCTCGCGCACGTCCCCGGCCTCGAGTTCAACGAGAAGACGGTGACGCTGGCGAGCTTGATCGTGTTCTTGCCGGGCTTGACGCTGACGACGGCGCTGAACGAGCTCGCGACGCGGCACCTGGTGTCGGGCGTCTCGCGCCTCGCCGGTTCGTTCGCGATCTTCCTGACGCTGCTGTTCGGCGTGGCGCTCGGCTGGCGCGTGGGCATCGAGTGCTTCGGCCCGGGCTTCACCTCGACCTTGCACGGCTTGCCACCGTGGACCTTGTGGGCGACGGCGGCGATCGCGCCCTTCGCCTTCGGCGTCCTGCTCGACGCCCGCCCGCGCGAGCTGCCCGTGATCTTCCTCGCGGGCTTCATCGGATTCCTCGGCGTGACGCTCGGCGCGCGCGTCGTGGGGTCGGACCTCGCGCCTTTCCTCGGTGCATTGCTCGTCGGACTCGTCTCGAACACCTACGCGCGCATCTCGAACCGCCCTGCGATCGTGCCGATGACGCCCGGCATCTTCATGCTGGTCCCGGGCAGCTTCGGCTTCCGCAGCCTGACCTCCTTCCTGGAGCGCGACGCCCTGGTCGGCATCGACTTCGCCTTCCAGACGGGACTCGTCGCCATCTCTCTGGTCGGCGGCCTGCTCGCCGCGAACGTCGTGATGCCGCCGCGGCGGGTGATGTAGGCGGGCTCTTCGAGCCGTTAAACGTACCGTGCCGCAACCGTTTCGACCGCGATCGAAGCGGGCGCTAGCGCCCGCGGCGATCGCGGTCGAAACGGTTGCGGCACGGTACGTTCACTGCAACGCCCGCCGGACGACCTCGGCGGCGCGGTCGGCGTAGCAGTCGTCCGTGAGGACCAGCTCGCGGTGAAGCGCGTAGTCGCGCCGCGCCTGAGTGAGCGAGCATGAACCGCGTGCCGCGATCTCGCGGAAGCTCAGCGCGCAGAGGTCGCGCAGCAAGCCGATCCGAACCAGCCTCCAGCCGTCCAGCAGGGTGCGCGGGCGGTGGATCTGCCACCGACCGTGATCATGCGCGGAGCTCTGGCGCGCCGCTTCAGCGGTCTGCGCGTCGAGAGCCGGCAATCCCGGGCGCGTGCCGTCCGCCAGCCGCGTCTTGCGCTGGAACCACAGCCTGACGCTCGGCGCGGCTGTGGCGAAGAGTGCGTCGAGCGGATCGTCGTTCCCGGACGCGCGTGAGATGCAGCGCTGCTCGATGAGGCGGCGCAGGCCCTCGCTGGGCGGCGTTCCGAAAGCTCTCGTGTAGGCGCCGATCGAGTCCTGAGACTCCTCTGCCTCTGCCGCGACGACCTCGCGAATCCAGTCGCGGCACAGCCATCTCGGCGCGCGGTGAGCCACGTGGTGCGGCGCGCTGCAGTGCGGGTAGAGCAGCGGCGAGCGGGCGATGTTCGCGTGCACCGGATTATCGTCGATGTAGCGCACGAGGTCGGTTCGATAGCGCAGCGTGTTGACGCGCCGGGAGGTGTAGCGCGCCCGCACCAGCGGCCCGTCGCGCCGGCGCGAGCGATTGAACCAGCGCACGTAGCTGTTCTGGATGCGCTGCATCGCGGGCGAGAGCTCGCCGATGGGGCTGCGGACCAGCATGTGGTAGTGCGTCGAGAGCACACAGTACGCATGCACCTCGAGCTGGCCGTCGCGCACGGCACGCGCGACGCGGGAGAGGAAGTAGCGGATGTCCTGTCTCGTCTCGAACAGGGTGCGCTTGGCGATCCCACGGTTCATCACGTGGTGCCAGGTGTCCGGTCCGTCGTCGCGTGGTCGGTGTCCCAGGGGTCGATCCTCCCAACAGAAGACCGACCCCACGCGCCGGGGTTCGCGAGAACGTACCGTGCCGTAACCGTTTCGACCGCGATCGCCGCGGGCGCTAGCGCCCGCTTCGATCGCGGTCGAAACGGTTACGGCACGGTACGGCCCCGCGCCGCGCCCTCCCTGGAATGCACGAAGGCCGCGCGTTTTCGCGCGGCCTCCGCTTTGATCGAGCCGGGTCCTTGGGGGAACAGGCCCGCTTTGGTCGCTCGCCGATCAGTCGACGCTGACCGTCGGCACCTGCAGCGCGAGCTGGTCGCGGCGCTGCGTCTGGGTCCACGCCCAGTCCGACTCGGCGACGCGCTTCAGGTAGCGCTTGCGTCGCGTGCGGATCTCGAGCAGGTCCATGAAGAGGTAGGGGTGACGGATCATCGTCACCAGGCGCTCCAGCTTGCGGCGCAAGCGCGGGATCAAGCCCTTCGTCGCCTTCGCGTGCGCGACGAGCAGGCGGTCCCGTTCCTTGTGCAGCTCCTGGTGCGTGAACGTCGGGTGCTTGAAGCTCTCCGTCGAGTGCCAGTAGTGGAAGTCCATCTCCGCCACGTCCTTCGTGAGGTACGGCTTCAACTGCTCGTACACCGCCGTGCCGGGGATCGGTTGCAGGATCGCGCAGCAGACCGCGTCGGGCCGCGTCTCCGCGATCAACTCTTCCGTCAGACGGTGGTCCTCGACGGTGTCCTCGGGGAAGCCGTAGAGGATGAAGAACTTGAAGTACATGCCGAGCTGGCGGTTCAGCTTCGCGCCGTGCAGCACCTTCTCGGGCGTCACGCCCTTCTTCATCGTCACGAGCATGCGCGGCGAGCCCGACTCGAGACCGTAGTAGATCTTCACGCAGCCGGCCTTGCGCAACCAGCGCAGCATCTCGAAGTCCATCGTGTCGACTCGCGACTCGCAGACCCACTCGAAGAACAGGTCGCGCTTGATGATCTCCTTGCAGATCTCGATCACGCGCTTGCGCTGGATCGTGAACAAGTCGTCGAACAGCACCAGTTGCGGCGGGTTGTACGTGCGCAGGATGTGTTCGATCAGGTCGACCGTGCGCTCGGGGTTCATCGCGCGGTACTGGCGCGGCGTCATCTCCGCGTCGCAGAAGGTGCAAGCGTAAGGACAACCGCGGCTCGTGATCAGCGTCACGCCCGGGTTGATCATCAGCTTCATGTACCGCGGGATGTCCCACAGGTGGTAAGCCGGGAAGGGCACCTCGTCGACGTCCTTGAGCAGCGGACGCCGCGGCGTCGAGTACAGCTCACCGTCCTTCAAGTAGGTGATGCCCTCGACCGTCTCCCACTTCGCCGGCTCGTGGATCACCTCGAGCAGCTCGGGCAGCGTGTAGTCGCCCTCGCCTTGCACCGTGACGTCGCACGCGCCGGACTCGAGGAAGAACTCGGGGTTCGTCGTCGGGTGCGGGCCGCCCATCACGACGGGCTTGCCGAACTCTCGGCGGATCATCTGGCCGAGCTCGCGCGCGCGTCGCGCGTTCGGCGTCAGCGACGAGATGCCGACCACCTCGGCCCACTCGACGTTCTTCTTGATGTCCTCGATCTCCTCGATCGAGTCGTCCATCAAGCGCACATCGTGTCCCTTCTGCTCGAGCCACGCGGCGAGGATCGAGATGCCGAGCGGCGGATAGACCTCGTCGCGGGCCAGTTCGCCCTTGTTCGCGGTCTCGTCGGCGAAGATCTCGGCCGCCTGGGCCTTGAGGTTCTGGGCCTTGGCGTAGAGCAGGAAGACGTTCATGGGTTCGGGCGGTGGGGGGGTCGTGAGCGGGTTCCGGCGGGCGGAGGCTGCGGCGGTCGCGCCCCGAGAAGGCGTGCGAAATTGTAACCTTCCGCGAGCTGGAGGGTCGGACGGAGTCGCCCGGGGCCGCGAGATCTATCGGATCCTAACCGGCCCCGACCGGACCGCAACCGCCCGGAACGGGCCCCACACCGCGGATCCCCGCACCCTGAGCGAGATCCCACGCGACCTCCGCGCTAGAATCCGCCCCATGCCGACCCCCAAGCCGAAGGCGCCCAAGAGCCCCGAAGAACCCGACTTCGACACCCGCCTCGCCCGCCTCGAGGCCCTCGTCGGCGAGCTCGAAGAAGGCGGCCTGGGCCTCGAATCCGCGATCGAACGCTACCGCGAGGGCGTCTCCCTGCTCGCCGGCGCCCGCGACCAACTCGCCGGCTACCGCAAGCAGGTCGAGGAATTGACGCGCGGCGCGCAAGACGCGCTCAAGCCCTACCCGGGCGATCCGGACCTCTCGGAGGGAGACTCCGCGTGAGCGCGCGCGGCGCCGGATCGCCGACACCGAGCGACCCTTCCAGCCCCGCGGGCCCCCCCGGCCCCGCGCCCGACCCCGCCGCCGACTGGTGGCAAGCCTCCGCCCGCTGGGCCGAGGACCAACTCGACCGCCACGCCCCGACCGCCGCCGGCGGCACCCCGTCCGCCCTCGCCGACGCGATGCGCTACGCCCTGATGGGCGGCGGCAAGCGCCTGCGCCCCTGCCTCGTGCGCCTCTTCACCCGCGCCTCCGGCGGCACCGACGCCGACGCCTCGAGCCCCGCCGCCGCGATCGAGATGGTGCACACCTACTCGCTGATCCACGACGACCTGCCGTGCATGGACGACGACGATCTGCGCCGCGGGCGACCGACCTTGCACGTGGTGCACGGCGAGGCGTTGGCCGTGCTGGCGGGCGACGCGTTGTTGACGCATGCCTTCGAGTTGTTGTCGCGGTGCGCCAACGGCGCCGCGATGGCCGGCGTGTTGGCGCGCGCCGCGGGCCCGGCGGGGATGGTGGGGGGACAGGTGCTGGACTTGTCGCTCGCGGGGAGTGAGTCGCAGCACGAAGACGTCGAGCTGGTGCACCGCTTGAAGACCGCTGCGCTCTTGTCGGCATCGTGCGAGTTGGGCGCGTTGGCCGCCGACGCGGACGAGTCCGCCTGCGCTGCCGCGCGCGAGTACGGTCTCGACCTCGGCCTGCTGTTCCAGGTCGTCGACGACTTGCTCGACGTCACCGGCGACTCGGGGACGTTGGGGAAGACGCCGGGGAAGGACGCGGCGTTGGATCGGGCGACGATGGTCGCGGTGCTGGGCGTCGAGGGGGCGCGACTCGAAGCGCAGAGGCTTGCGGAGAGGGCGCGGGCTGCGGCGGAGGGGTTGGGGGATGAGGAGCGGGAGTTGGCGCTGGGGCTTGTGGAGCGGGTGTTGGGCCGTGACTCCTGAGGAGAGGCAACCCCAATAGAGACTTGCCTAGAGGCTTGTTTCTGGCCTGCTCCTTCAGGAATGCTAACCACTACGAGCTGAGCGGTGATGCCGCATCGGACTCGGCAGCGAAGGTCGATCCCGGATCATCGCGCTCGGCCTCCTATCTCAACTCCGCTATTCGCAAGATCGTAACCGCCGTCCAGCTCGCACTCTTGGACCTCACGCCCCATCAAGCGAAGTACTTCGCTCACGACCTGACTCGCCGTGCGACGGACGGTTTGGACCGACTGTCCATGGCGCTGTTCGACGCGGCGGTCGACCTCAACCCGCACCAGATCGAAGCGGCGCTCTTCGCGCTCCACTCGCCGCTGTTGAAGGGTGTGATGCTCGCGGATGAAGTCGGACTCGGCAAGACGATCGAGGCCGGCATCGTGCTCTGTCAGTTCTGGGCCGAGCGCAAGCGCCGCTTGCTGGTGATCTGTCCGGCCTCGCTCCGCAAGCAGTGGGCGCTCGAGCTGGAGGAGAAGTTCAACCTGCCCTCGGTCGTGCTCGACTCGAAGGCGTATCGGACGGCTCAGCGCGAGGGCCGCGACCCGCTGTCGCCGGATGCGGTCGTCATCCTCTCGTTCCACTACGCCAATCGCCTGCGCGGCGAGTTGAAGACGGTCGCCTGGGACTTGGTTGTGATCGACGAAGCGCACAAATTGCGCAACGCCTACCGTCCCAGCAACAAGGTCGGCCAAGGCATTCGTTGGGCAACGGAAGACTGTCGCAAGCTTCTGCTGACGGCGACGCCGATGCAGAACTCGCTGCTCGAGCTGTTCGGGCTCTCGACCTTGATCGACGAACACATTTTCGGCGACGTGAACGCCTTCCGAGCCCAGTTCACCGGTGCCGGCAGCGACCTGGATGCGTTGCGCAATCGGCTCGCGCCGTTCTGCAAGCGCACCTTGCGCAACCAGGTGACGGAGTACATCCGATACACGGAGCGCCGGGCGATGACGCGGCCGTTCCGTCCGACGGACGACGAGCACGCGCTGTACGAAGCTGTCTCCGCCTTCCTGCAGCGCGAGAGCAGTTACGCCCTGCCGCACCGGCAGCGACATCTCACAGCCTTGATCCTGCGCAAGCTGCTCGCGTCGTCTTCCGTGGCCATCGCCGGAACGCTGGACACGCTACGAGCGCGCTTGGAGGGGATGCGCGACGAAACGGTCGTGGACGACGTCGGCCTGGCCGAGCAGTTGATCGAGGCCGAGGAACTCGAGGACGAGCTGCTAGACGAGTTCTTGGACGGCGAAGAGTCCGAGGGGGAAGAGTCTGCAGCCTCCGAACCGATCGATCGCAAGCAACTCAGCGAGGAGATCCGGTCGCTCGGGGAGTTGGCCGATCGCGCCCGCCGCATCGGAATCGACACCAAGTCGAAGACTCTCCTGCAGGCGCTGAAGGTCGGCTTCGAGCAGATGGAAGCAACGGGAGCCGCCCGCAAAGCGCTGATCTTCACCGAGTCCCGTCGGACGCAGGACTACCTGAAGACCTACCTCGACTCGCACGGCTACGCCGGTCAGGTCGTGCGCTTCAACGGCACCAACAGCGGTCCCCTCGCCAGAGACATCTACGACACCTGGGTCAAGCGCAATGCCGACACCGGACGGTCAGCCGGATCGCGTGCGATCGACGTGCGCACGGCGTTGATCGAACACTTCCGCGACGACGCCACGATCTTGATCGCGACCGAAGCCGCCGCCGAAGGCGTGAACTTGCAGTTCTGCTCGCTCGTCATCAACTACGACTTGCCGTGGAACCCGCAACGCGTCGAACAGCGCATCGGCCGCTGCCATCGCTACGGGCAAGAGCACGATGTGGTCGTGATCAACTTCCTCAACGAGCGCAACGACGCGGACAAGCGCGTGCTCGAGCTGCTGACCGAGAAGTTCAACCTGTTCAGCGGCGTCTTCGGCGCGTCGGACGACGTGCTCGGCAGCATCGAATCCGGGGTCGACTTCGAGGGGCGCATCCTCGGCATCTATCAGCAGTGCCGTACGACCGAGGAGATCGATGCGGCCTTCCAGGCGCTGCAAGACGAACTCGAGGAGCAGATCCGGTTACGCATGGACGATGCTCGCCGTTCCTTGATGGAGCACTTCGACGAGGACGTCCACGAACGCCTGAAGCTGCGCTTGGCCGATGCCGAAGCGCAGCTCGACCGCGTCGGCAAGCGCTTCTGGGCGCTGACCCACGCGATCCTCGCCGAACGTGCCCGCTTCAACGATTCACAGCTCGCCTTCGACCTGCACCTTCCACCGATCGAGGAGATTCCGAAGGGACGCTACCACCTGATCTCCAAGTCCCGGCCGCGGTCCGACTCGCCGGATGCGACAGAGTTCGAATCGAACCGCTTCCTCTACCGACTCTCGCACCCCTTGGGTGAACTCGTCGTGGATCGAGCGAAGGCGTTGCTGACGCCCGCGGCGGAGGTCGTCTTCGACGTCACCAACCACCCTGCGCGGATCGCCGTCGTGGAAGCCCTGCGGGGGACGAGCGGCTACTTGATCCTGACGCGTTTGGTGATCGAGTCCTACGAGCAGGAGGAGTCGTTGCTCTTCTCGGGGTTCGACGACAAAGGCCATTCGCTGGATCAGGAGACGATGGAGCGCTTGTTGGGCTGCTCGGCTCGCCTCGTCGACCCCGATCAGGTTCCGCTAGAACTGCCCGACTCGGTCGCTGTTCGACTCGAGGCGGAAGCCGCGCGCCATGTGCAAGCCGAGACGAGTCGATCCCTCGAGCGCAACAACGAACACTTCGGCGTCGCCCGCGATCGGCTCGATGCTTGGGCCGACGACATGGTGCTCTCCGCCGAGAAGGCGCTGCGGGACACCAAGGAACAGATCAAGGCTCAAACGCGCCTTGCCCGTCAGTCGGAGACCTTGGCCGAACAGAAGCAGATCCAAGAGAAGATCCGCAAGCTGGAGCAGCAGCAGCGCCGTCAGCGCAAGGAGATCTTCCAGGTCGAGGACGAGATCACCGAGCGGCGCGATCAGTTGGTCGATCAGTTAGAGCGGCGCCTGTCGCGTGGGACCACGAGCGAAGCCTTGTTCACGATCCGTTGGTCCGTGGTGTGAACGCAGTGCTCACGGATCGATGCTGGGGCTGGAACGCGTGCGAGGCGACCGGTAGCTTCGCGCACACACCGTGGGGACCGCGGAAGCCGGGGTTCACGAACGAGAGTGCATCGACAGACGAGCCGAGCCACCGAGAGCGAGCATGAGCGAACGATTCAAGAAGCTGGTCACCCTGTTGAAGGAGCTCTTCCAGCTCGACCAGCCCGAGCTCGACTTCGGCTTCTACCGCGTGATGCACGCGAAGAGCGCCGAGGTTACGAAGTTCCTGGAAGAGGACCTGCTGCCGCAGGTCAAGAAAGCCTTCGAGGGCTACAAGTCAGCTGACCGTGCAACGATGCTCGCGGAGCTGACGAAGCTCTCCCGAAGCATCGAAGATGCGGGTATGGATCCAAGCGCCTCCCCGAAAGTCCAGGCGCTCCAAGACCAACTCGCCAACGAAGCCGTCGACACCGCCGCGCTCGAGAGCGACGTCTACGACCACCTCTATCGCTTCTTCCGCCGCTACTACTCCGACGGCGACTTCCTCAGCAAGCGCGTCTACAAGGAAGGCGTCTACGCGATTCCGTACGAAGGGGAAGAGGTCAAGCTGCACTGGGCGAACCACGACCAGTACTACATCAAGACCTCCGAGTACTTGCGCGACTACGCTTTCCGTCTGCGACCTGACGACGACGCGAACCCGATGCGCGTGCACTTCCGCCTCGTCGATGCGGCGGAGGGCGAGCACGGCAACGTCAAGGAGAACAACAAGCGCGTCTTCGTGCCCGCCGCCACGGACCTCGTCACGGAAGAGGACGGACCTGACGGCAAGGAACTGGTGATCCGCTTCGAGTACCGGCCGGCGACGCTCGGTGACTGGCCTGCGGAGGTGCGCGACGGCAAGAAGAAGCCGCCGACGCAGAGCGACTTGTCGGCGTTTGCTGTGGAAGCTGTGGTCGAGGGGGAGAGCGAAGGGCTCGCCGCGTGGATCGACGCCTTGAGCGTTCGCCACGTCAAGAGTGACGGCGAGACCGCCGACTACTCACGCCTTGCCGCGCACTTGGATCGCTACACCAAGCGCAACACCTTCGACTATTTCATCCACAAGGATCTGGGCGGCTTCCTACGCCGTGAGCTCGACTTCTACATCAAGAACGAGGTCATGCACCTCGATGACATCGAGGACGACACGGCTCCTCGCGTCGAGCAGTTCCTGTCGAAGATCAAAGTAATCCGCCGCATCGCGGGCAAGATCATCGAGTTCCTTGCGCAGCTCGAGGACTTCCAGAAGAAGCTCTGGCTGAAAAAAAAGTTTGTGGTCGAGACGCAGTGGTGCGTGACGGTGGGCTGCATTCCCGAGAATTTCTACGAGGAGATCGCGGCGAACGAGGCACAACGCGAGGAGTGGGTGAAGCTCTTTGCGATCGACGAGATCGTAGGTGACCTGGCGACCCCCGCCGCTGGCAAGAAGCTCGAGCCGAGTTTCCTGCAGGGGAATCCGACCCTCGTAGTGGACACACGGCACTTCCATGATGGCTTCACTGCGCGGCTACTCGAAGCGCTTGGCGACGTCGAGGAACAGGCGGATGGGGTGCTGTTCTGCAGCGAGAACTCTCAGTCGCTTTCGCTAATGCAGGCGCGGTATCGGGGGCAGGTGAAGTGCATTTATATCGACCCTCCGTATAACACTGGCAGCGACGGATTTGCCTACAAGGACAGCTACCAGCACTCAAGCTGGGCGTCCATGATCACGGAGCGACTCTTGGCAGCGCGTTCGATTCTGTCAGCAGATGGGTGCCTTTTTTCCAGCGTAGACGACTGCGAAGCGTTCAGGTTGCGTGGGCTGGGCGACAACGTTTTTGGAGTTGAGAACTTTGTGGCGCAGCTCGTGTGGAAGTCTCGTGTAAGTGAGGACACGCGCGCGAAGACGGGTGTCTCAACGGATCACGAGTATGTCGCTTGCTATTCGGCTACTACTGATGGAACTTTTCGAGGTGTCGCCAAGGATACTGACAAGTTCTCCAACCCCGACAATGATCTGAGAGGTGATTGGCGAAGCGCTGACTTGACTGGCCTTGCGAATAAGGAAGCGAGACCGAACCTGCACTACGATCTTGTTGATCCGGCTACCGGAGCTAAGTATGACTGCCCTCCCAAGGGCTGGAGGTACGAGCCCGCGACAATGAAGCAGAAGATAGCCGAGGGTCGGGTTCTGTTTCCTGCAAGCGGCAGTGGGCGGCCACGACACAAGCTGTTTCTCGGGGAGATGAAGAGTCTCTTCAAGAATATGTCCTCCGTGATTGCGGATGTAAGCACGGCAGATGGCACACGTGAAGTGAATGACTTGTTCTGGAATGGTGCGTTTGCATTCCCCAAGCCGTCTCGGCTTGTGATGCGGCTAGTCCAGCAGGTCGCATCTGGTGCTGACTGTGTGCTCGACTTCTTCGCGGGCTCCGGCACAACCGGACACGCCGTAACTAACCTCAATCGCGAGGACGCCGGCCGCCGCAAGTTCATCCTTGTCGAGATGGGAGACTACTTCGGCGCTGTTTTGCTGCCTCGCATCAAGAAGGTCACTTACGCGCCGGAGTGGAAGGACGGCAAGCCCAGGCGCCTCGCCACAGGAGTAGAGGCTGAGCGCAGCCCGCGTATCATAAAAGTTGTGCACCTCGAATCCTACGAGGACGCGCTGAACAACTTGGAGTTCCGCCGCAGCGTCACGCAGCAGCTCTCGCTTGACGCCGCAGAGGCGAAGGGCGGGAACGGCTTTCGCGAGCAGTACATGCTGCGTTACATGCTCGACGTTGAGACGCGCGGCAGCGCCTCGCTTCTCAACGTCGCAGCCTTCACCGACCCGATGGCCTACACGCTGAAGGTCAAGCGCCCGGGATCCGACGAGTCGCGCGAAGTCGCGGTGGACCTGATGGAGACCTTCAACTGGTTGATCGGTCTCGTCGTTCGCCACATGGCTGCGCCCCGCCACTACTCGGCGAGCTTTCGCCGCGGTGACGACAAGGACCTGCCGAAGGACGCACCGCGCCGCTTGCTTCTAGACGGCAAGATCAAGGAGGAGACGGACGGAACCTGGTGGTTCCGCGCGATCGAGGGCGAGCTGCGCGACGGTCGCAAGACCCTGGTGCTCTGGCGCAACCGTCCCTGCGGCGAGGAGGCCGAGGGCCTCGAGCAGGACAACTTGGTCCTCGACGAGTGGTTTCAGAAGCAGGGCTACTCGAGCAAGGACAGCGAGTTCGACCTGATCTACGTCAACGGCACGAACAACCTGGAGAACCTCAAGGCGCCGGACGACACCTGGAAGGTGCGCCTGATCGAGGAGGACTTCCAGCGGTTGATGTTCGACACCGAAGGGGGTGCGGTTTGAGGGACGCGCAGAAGCCGGATCACGTCAGCCTGAACACCTTGTTGGGTCGACTGCGCGAGGGACGTTACGTCATCCCGGACTTCCAGCGCGAGTTCGAGTGGAAGCCTTGGGACATCCGCGAGCTGATGCGCTCGATCTTCCTCGACTACTACGTCGGTAGTTTGCTGCTCTGGAAGGGGAAGCCGGAGAGCTTCGAAGCGCTCTCCTGCGAGCCGATCTACGGCCACGCGGGAAAGAGTGAGCCGAGCTACATCGTCTTGGACGGCCAGCAGCGCTTGACGGCGATGTACTACGCCTTCGTCGCACCGGACGTCAACGCGCCCAGTCGCAAGAATCGCTATCTGTATTTCATCCACGTTGACCGCTTCATGGATGGCGAGTACGAGGAAGCCTTCATCTACGACTGGACCCGCAGCGGCGTGAACTTGCTCGAGGATCTCGAATCGCAGTTCGCCGGGCACCTGTTCCCACTGTCCGTCGTGGGGCAGGAAGGCTGGGCGCTCGCCAACTGGGTGCAGAAGTACGAGCAGCACTGGCAAGAGTCGGCGTCAGCATCGCGGGACGCCGGAGATGAGCTCGCGGCAAGCGATGCTGAGAAGCACGCGGAGCGCGCGAGTGCCTTCGGGAAACACCTGCAGAGTCTGTGTGAGCGCTACCAGATCTCTTACGTCGAACTGGACCAGGAACTCGAACTCGAGAAGGTCTGCGACATCTTCACGCAGATCAACAGCCGGGGTGTGAAGCTCGACGTCTTCGACCTGATCAACGCGTTGCTGAAGCCCAAGGGCCTGCAGCTCAAACACATGTGGCGGAAGGCGGCTCCGCGTTTCGAGTTCGTCGAGAAGGCGAGCATGAATGTGTACGTGTTGCAGGTGATGTCGATCCTGCGGCAGGCGTATTGCTCGCCCAAGTACCTGTATTACTTGCTTCCGGGCCAGGAGCGCACGCTGCGCGGCGCGGACGGCAGCCTGCACAACGAGGTCCTCGTGCCGGATGCGGCCGACTTCAAGTCGCGTTGGCAGGACGCCGTAGATGTGCTGGATGAAGCGGTGAAGCTTCTGCGGCACCCGCAAGAGTTCGGAGCGATCGCCGCGTCCTACCTGCCCTACATCTCGATCCTGCCGGCCTTCGCGTCACTGCTTGCTACAGTCCGTGCGTTGCCGTCGTCACGTCAGTTGGATGCGCAGCGCAAGCTGCGACATTGGTACTGGGCCAGCGTATTCACTGTCCGCTACTCGGGATCCGTCGAGTCCACGACCTCGCGTGACTACTTGGACGTGAAGCTGTGGTTCGAAGATGACGACGTCGAGCCCGGATTGATCGCGGAGTTCGCTGCCCGCTTCAGGAGCCTGGATCTGCGGGGCGAGGTCAAGCGCGGCACATCGGTCTACAACGGCATCTTCAATTTGTTGGTGCTTGGGAAGGCATGTGACTGGGCTACCGGCGCGGCGCCACAACACGACGACCTGGACGATCACCACATCGTGCCCAAGAGCTGGGGCCAGAAGCAGAAGCTCGGCAAGGCGATCGACACGATCTTGAACCGCACTCCTCTGACAGCAGGAACGAACCGCAAGGTGATTCGCGATCGCTTGCCGAACGCGTACCTGCCGGAGTTGATCGAGGCGAACGGGGAATCGTTGGTACGCGCAACCCTGGAGTCGCACTGCATCTCGCCGGCGGCGTTCGACATCCTCATGCGCGACCCGTTCGGGCCGGGGGACTACGAGGCATTCTTGGTCGAGCGTCAGCGGACCCTGATGGAGGCGATCGAGGACCTGCTCGTGAAGGAACGTCTCGGCTTGCCGCCGCAGCTTCGGGAGTTGGACGTGCAGATCGAACAGGTCGAGCTCGCTCTCCGTCGACTCGTCGATCAAGTGCTGAGCGGGAGTCCCGAGGAGTTGCCGCCGCACGTTGCGCTGAAGATCCAAGGGCGGTTGCAGGCGGCTGCAAAGAAGAACGCTGCGTTCGATGAGGCGAAGTACTCCTCGCTGGCCGGCATCCTCGAGTTCGCGGACCTGCGCGAGCTGCAGGACGTGATCACGTCGAAGGCGCTCTGGTCGCGGTTCTGCTCCGCGATCGAGTTGAACGCAACCAAGGAGTCGTTGGCCGGCCGGTTCGATCAACTGGCTGAGTTGCGCAACGGCATTCGGCACAGTCGCACGGTGAGTGATGTTGCGCGCAAGGACGGGGAGGCCGCTCTTGCGTGGTTCGGCCAGGTCCTCGAAAAGGCGCAGGGGGTCGGCTCATGACGGCCGATCGCAGGCAAGCTCCCGTCCCGTATCACACCGGGGCCTTTCCGCCGCAGGGGTTGCTGTGGGAGTCGCTGATCCCGCAGATTGGCCCGGCGGCTGCGGCCGTGGCTCGCTACGACGGGATGTTGGCCGCCGTACCGAATCCAGGGGTCTTGCTCTCGCCTCTGACGACGCAGGAAGCCGTGCTGTCGTCAGCCATCGAGGGCACTCAGGCCACGATGGGCGAGGTTCTCGAGTTCGAGGCCGGGCAGGAAGCGTCTTCGCCAGAACGTCGTGAGGACATTCAAGAGGTCTTGAACTACCGCTCTGCGATGCGCGAGGCCGAACGGCTGCTTGTCACCTTACCCATCTCACAACGAGTGCTTCGGGCGGCGCACAAGGCGTTGCTCGCCGGCGTCCGCGGGCAGAGCAAGGCACCTGGCGAGTACCGCCGCACGCCCAACTGGATCGGTCCTCCTCAGTGCCTGGTGGACGAGGCGCGCTTCGTCCCCATCTCTGCTGAGCAATTGCCGGACGGTATGAGTGCCTGGGAGAAGTACGCGCACTCGGATGCAGAGGATCTGCTGGTGCAGCTCGCGATCTTGCACGCCGAATTCGAAGCGTTGCATCCGTTCCTGGACGGCAACGGCCGTCTTGGTCGGATGTTGGTTCCACTCTTCCTCTGGCAACGAGGGATGATCCGTCAGCCGATGTTCTACATCAGTGCCTTCTTCGAGGCGCGCCGAGATCTCTACTACGAGAAGCTGCTTGCGGTGTCGCGCGATGACGACTGGACGGGCTGGTGTGGCTTCTTCTTGACGGCCGTGCAGACTCAGGCCGAAGACAACCTCAAGAAGACTCAAGGGATCCTCACGCTCTACGAGCGGATGAAACGCGAGCTGCCGGAGCTGACTCGATCGCAGTACGCGGTCCGTGCGCTGGACTGGATCTTCGAGCGCCCCATCTTCAAGGGGTCGAGCTTCGTCTCTGGAGCCGGCATCCCCGCGCCCACAGCGCGCCGTTTCCTCAAGCTCCTGCGTGACGAGTCGATCCTCCAGGACTTGAGCCCGGCGAGTGGGCGGCGCGCGGCCGTTCTGGCCTTTCCCGCCCTGTTGAACATCGCTGAGGGGCGAGAGGTTCTTTGATGCTCACTCGTTGCGGTCAACGCAGCTTGTCGCTCACTTGTGGTTCAAAAGTGAGTGACAAGCCGGCTTATCGCTCATGGATGAGTGACAACGAGGGGCAGTCCTGATGGCAGCCGGACGACGAAAGCAGGCGGCCCCGGTGCCCTTTCCCGCCAAGCTGGTCCTCAATCAGTGGATGCTGTCGATGTTCGACGTGAAGGACTTCAAGCTGTTCGCAGCGCAGCTGGGCGGGGAGGCCATGGAGGGCCTGGACCAGAACAACGTCCATCACTTCCACCACACGCTGACGACTCAGCTCTTCAACCAGACCGCCTTCACCAGCGACGAGCTGCTGCACTTCGACCAGAACATCGTTCGGCACACGCAGCGTGTGAACGAGCGTCGCGTCACGCGCGGCGAAGATCCGATCGTCTGGAAGTACTTTCAGTACCTGGCGCTGCTGTTCACGGAGGTCTACCTGGACCGCTACTTCCGTGACCCTGAAGAACTGCGAAGCGAGCTGAACGTACTGGTGGAGAAGTACAACCAGGGGAAGGCCAAGGGCGACAAGCTCGAGGTCATGGATGACGCGGCCGACGCCTGGTCGCAACTGAACAAGCTGGCCTACTGGATGGCGACCGGCAGTGGCAAGACGCTGCTGATGCACGTGAACATCCTGCAGTACCGTCACTACTTGACCGTGCACGGACGGGAGAAGGAACTGAACCGAGTCCTGCTGTTGACTCCGAACGAGGGGCTGTCGCAGCAGCACCTCGAGGAGTTCAGAAAGGCCGGCATCGAGGCGGAGTTGTTCGATGGCTCGCCGCGCAGCCTGTACTCGGGCAAAGCTGTCGAGATCATCGACATCCACAAGTTGAAGGAGACGCAAGGCGAGAAGACCTTTGCGATCGACTCCTTCGAGGGCAACAATCTCGTGCTCGTCGATGAGGGGCACCGCGGTGCATCGGGCGGTGATGGCGGGACGTGGATGAAGCACCGCAACGTGCTTTGCGCGCGAGGATTCTCGTTCGAGTACTCCGCGACCTTCGGGCAAGCGGTGAAGGGCGACAAGGCTCTACAGCAGACTTACGCCAAGAGCATCCTGTTCGACTACTCCTACCGCTACTTCTACCAGGACGGCTTCGGCAAGGACTACCAGATCCTGAACCTCGACGAGGGAACGCAGAGCGCGCACTTCGAGCTGTACCTGACAGCGTGCTTGTTGACTTTCTTCCAGCAGCAGCGCTTGTTCCGTGAGCAAGAGAGTGCGTTCCGGCCGTTCCAGCTCGAGAAGCCGCTGTGGATCTTCGTCGGTGGCAGCGTCAATGCTGTCCGGACGAAGAACAGGCGCGAGGTCTCCGACGTGGTCGAGATCCTGCAGTTCCTGTCGAACTACGCGGCCAATCGATCCGCGAGTATCGAGCGCATCGACTCGGTCCTCAAGTGCGGGCTACGAACGGCGAAGGGAAACGACTTGTTCGCGGGTCGCTTCGGGCATCTTCGATCCGCCGGCCTATCCGCGGAACAGGTCTTCGACGAGACCCTGGCGACCCTGTTCAATGCACCCGGAGGCGGACGACTCTACGTTGAGAATCTGAAGGGCGCGGCCGGTGAGATCGCGCTACGGCTCGGCGAAGACAATGATGCCTTCGGCGTGATAAACGTGGGCGACGACAGCAAGCTGGTGAAGCTCTGTGAGGCAAACGGGATCGAGACTCGCGAACCAGAGTTCGCGAAGTCGCTGTTTCGCGCGATCAATGACGAAGGCTCGACGGTCAACCTGCTGATCGGATCCAAGAAGTTCACGGAGGGCTGGTCGAGTTGGCGCGTGTCGACGATGGGGCTGATGAACGTCGGCAAGTCGGAGGGCGCACAGATCATTCAGCTGTTCGGGCGCGGCGTTCGTCTCAAGGGTTACGAGCGCAGCCTCAAGCGGAGCATGCGAGCGGCACTCCCCGAGGGCCTCAAGCCGCCGAAGCACATCGGGTCGTTGGAGACGTTGGGCGTCTTCGGCGTCCACGCGGACTACATGGCGCAGTTCCGCGAGTTCCTCAAGGAAGAGGGGATGCCTGCGAACGAGGAACGCGAGGAGATCTACCTACCGGTGATCAGGAACCTCGGCACGCAGAAGCTTCGGATGCCGAGGCTCCAGAAGACGATCCAGGGTATGAGCACGGAGCATGGTGATCCCTTCAAGCGCTTGGGGCCGGTGCCGACGCTCGCGAAGCCCGACCCCTCGAGCGAGCCCGGAACGGACTACTTGCAGCGCAATCGAGTCGTGCTGAATTGGTACCCGAAGATCCGTGCCGAGGCTTCGGAGAAGCACTTGGGGGCCGATGCGGTCGCGGCACCCAACGAGGAGTTTCTGACCGAACAACACGTCGCCTTCTTGGATATCGACGCGCTGTACTTCGAGCTGGAACGCTTCAAGGCTGAGCGGGCGTGGTTCAACTTCAACTTGTCTCGTCCCGCCATTCAAGAGTTGCTCTACGACAAGACTTGGTATCGACTGCAGATCCCGGCGTCGGAGATGTCACTCGACTCGTTCGAGCGCGTGCGGCTTTGGCAGGAGATCGCGACGGCGCTGGTGAAGTCGTACGCGGAACGGCTCTACACCTTTCGCAAGCGACAGTGGGAGCTACCGCACCTGGAGTACCGCGAGCTGGACGAGAACGACCCCAATTTGCAAGGCGTGCACGAGTCGCCGGATGATGACAGCTACTACCGCGTTCTGATTGACACGTCGCAAGACGAGATCAAGGCGAGGCTCACCGAACTGAAGTCGGCGATCCAATCCGGCGAGATCCAGGATCTTGAGTTCTCCGGGGTGAAGGTTCTGACCTTCGATCGCCACCTCTACGAACCCTTGCTCTACATCGAATCAAAGGTCGTGGAGATCAGTCCGACGCCTCTCAACAAGGGCGAGATGAGATTCGTCGAGGACCTGAAGCGGTTCCACACGCAGAACTCGGAGTTTTTCGCCGAACGCGAACTCTACCTGCTGCGTAACCAGAGCCGGGGCAGGGGCGTCGGCTTCTTCGAAGCGGGCAATTTTCACCCTGACTTCATCCTTTGGTTGGTAACCGGTGAGCGACAGCTCGTGATTTTCGTCGACCCGAAGGGTTTGAGGAACGAGGGCGTCGAGAGTCCGAAGTTGGCCTTTCATCGGACAATCAAGGACATCGAAGAGCGGTTGGGCGACGCGTCCATGCGACTCGAGTCATTCATCGTCTCCAGAACGACGTCGGCTGAGCTGAAGCTCTTGACGGGGATGGATAAGTCGGAGTTCGAAGCTCGTCATGTCGTCTTCCAAGACGAGGACCGCGACAGCTACATCGGCCGGATCCTGGCTGTCGCCACCGCTGTCCCACAGGCCTGACCGATACCGTGCCAGGCACGATTCATCCGGGATCGCGGAACGCGCAGGCGTGAAGAGAGCGCAGGGGCGATCCCGGCAGAATCGAGCCAGGCACGGATCGCCACGCCTGAGCCAGTCGGATGGAGTTCATCCGCCGGATAGCAGGTCCCGCACCCAATCCGCGAGCGCCCCCCGCCCGACCTCTCCCGGCCGCATCGGCACCACGCCGCTCGCGCCGCGCCAATCGTTCGGGCGGCACGCCTCGCCGGCGATCGGCGCCGCCGCCCAGGAGCGGTCCGGGCCCGTGGTGGGGAAGCGGACGCCGGCGACTGTGCGGGCGCGGGCGATGCTCAGGACGTCGAGGTACTTCGCCTTCTGGCGGTGCAGTTCGGGCGAGTGGCTGAGCGTCGGATCGAGCACGTAGACGCTGGACTCGCTGAGCAGGACGAAGTCCGGACTCGTCTCGCCGTGCGTCACGAAGAGGCCGTGGAGGGGGCGTTTGTAGGAGGCGAGGCGGGGTTCGCAGAGGAGGGTGACCGGGGGCTGGGTGGGGTCCTGGGAACGGAACTCGATCGCGCCCGCGAGGAGGAGCGGCGGGATCGGATCGGTGGTGGGGCGCAGGCCGAGGGTGTGGAGGGTCTCGATCAGTCGGAGGCCGCACCAGCGCTGGTAGAGGTAGGCGAGGTCGATGCCCGAGGCGTCCGGGTCTTGGAGGTCGGCGGCCAGCGTGGGGAGGTGGACGGCGGGGTCGGTCAGGGCGCGGATGGTGGTGCGCAGGCTGCGCCAGGCCGGTGTCTGCGGGAAGGGGTAAGGCAGGCGCGGGGTCGGGGAGAGGCGCGTCGGGCTTTGGCGGGCGAGACGCGCGCGCAGGTCGGCGGTGGCGCGGAGGGCGACGTCGAGGGCGCTGCGGCGGGAGTCGAGGAGAGCGAGTTCGGTGTCGCCGAAGCTGGAGCCCTCGCGGAATCGGACCGCCTCGTCGTAGGCGAGGTCGAGTAGGTTGCGATGGTCCTCGAGTCGCTCGAGGAGCAGCGCGAGGCCGTGCGCGATCCAAGCGAGGTGTTCGGTGGGCAGCTCGAGCTCGGGGCGGCGCGACTCGAAGACGACCGGCGCCAAGGCGCCGGCGTGTTCGGCGTAGTCGTAGGGGCGGCGCGAGGGCGTGGCGCGGCGCGGTTCGCGCACGGCGACGATCGTCTCGCGGCCCGTGGCGGGGAGGCGTTCGAGTTCCTGGAGGGCGCGCGGGGTGGCGCGTTGCAAGGCGTCCGCGAGGCGCAAGGTGATGCCCAGCGGTCCGCGCACGCCGCGGATGCGCGCGGCGGCTCCCGCGCGCGAGGCGAAGCCCTCGTCGAGCAGGTGTTCCGAAGCCGCCGCGAGGTCGCGGAGCAGGGCGCGCGCGAAGTCGGTCATGAAAGTGGAACGGCGCTTGTCAGGCCTGCGCGACGTCGAGGCCCGCGTCGAGGGCTTCGCGCCAGGAGGAGATCACCGCGACGCAGCGCTGCAGGCCCGCTTGCTGTTCCTCGCACCACTGCTCGAGGTCCTCGAGCACGCGCAGGTCGGCCGGATCGTGCGCGGCGAGGCGCACCTTGGAGAGGACCTGTTGCGCGAGGACCAAGTCGAGCGCAGCGCCCGCGCGTGCGACCAGTCCGAGCTGCAGGCAGGCTTGCAAGGAACGTGCAGTGCGGATCGAGAAGGATGCGCCGCGCGAACGGAGGCGGAAGTCGAGGCCCGAGATCGCGTTGACGAGCGGCGCTTCGAGGTCGAGGCCGATGCGCGCCAACGCTTGCTTCGGCGTCAGCTCGAGGTGCACGACGGCGGCGCGGTCGAGCACGCGGGGCGAGAGCGCGCGCGTCGTGTGGTCGTTGTTGACGGTCGCGATGAAGCGCAGGGCGGGCGAGAGGAAGACGTTCGCGTCGTCCTTCGCGCCGGTTCCGGCGAGCTGCACGATGCGGTCCGCTTCGTCGTCGTACTGCGAGACGGCGAGCACGTCGGCGAACCAGTGTTCGGGCTGGCTGAGGTTGAACTCTTCGAAGATCACCAGGCGCGGCGCGCGATCGCCTTCGCGCCACGCGTTGGCCGCGAACTCGAGGAAGCGCGTGAAGGGCGTCTTGACGAAGCGCCCGTCCATCGGGTTCACGTAGCCCAAGAGGTCCTCGCGCCCGCGCCAAGTGGCCGATACGGGCACGACCAGAGTGCGCTCGCGCTCCGGATCGTCGAGGAGGCGCAGCGCGAGGTGGCTCTTGCCGACGCCCGGTTCGCCGCGCAGCACGACGAGGTCGCGCGTGGCGAGGGCGATGCGCAGGTCGAGTAGCAGGTCCTCGCCGTGGGTCGCTTCGATGCGCGCGGCGACTTCGGGGGTCAGGACTTCGACGCTCGCCTTCGCGGGCGGAGCGGTGCGGGGAGGCGCGGCCGTCGCCGTTGCGACGGGAGCGTTCGGCCGGCTCTCGACCGGCTTGACGAGTTCGCCGAGGCCGCGGAAGGGCTTGCTCGAGAGCGGCGGGGGAACGCGCACGGGTTCGGGTTCCATGCCGCGCCCCGTGTACGGCTTGGTGCCGAGTCGTTCGTGCAGCGCCGCCGTGCGTTGCGCGGCGACCTCGAGCCACTCGCCGACGTGTCGCGCGAAGTTGCGGAAGCGCACTTGGTCGCCGCCGTCGAGCAAGCGCAGCATGCGTTCGTCCGCGAAGAGAGCGCGCAATTCGTCGCCGTCCATCTGCTTCAAGTACATCCCGCCGAGTTCCTCGTAGCGCGGGCGCGCGAGGTTCATCGCCGCGAGGCAGACCCACGCGTCGTCGTGCGGCACGACGCGCCACTGCGTGCGGTGGCCCATGTCCTCGCGCTCGACCGTCTTCACGCGGTAGACGCCGAACAGCACGTCGCGCCGGTCGCGGTCGGGGATGCCGAAGGGCGGCGTGCCGCGCCCGCCCCAGAAGACGAGCAGTTGGTCGTTCAAGGCGTCCGGCGCCGTCTCGAGCAACCAACCCGCGCCGTTCTCCTCGATCACCATGTTCGGCCCGGCCGCGTCGAAGGTGTGCACGTGGAAACAACGGTCGTCGCCGCGCGCGCAGTAGCTCTCGCGGAAGTGGTCGGGCGCGGAGCAGTTCCAGCTCTCGGGGTCCTTGCAGATCGAGCCGTCCCACTGGCTCTTGTGCGTGTTGATCTTGCAGGCGATCGCGTTGCCGGGGTGGAGGAGGAAGCGCATGGGGGGAGTGTAGCGATGCGGGCGGTGGCGGGGGCGCTGCCCGTCTGCGGCCGGGCAGGGGCGGTGGGGGTACGGTGCCAGGCTCGATTCAACCGGAGTCGCGGGACGCGCAGGTGCTGTCCAGCCTGTACGGTGCCAGGCTCGATTCAACCGGAGTCGCGGGACGCGCAGGTGCTGTCCAGCCGCCTGGGCGATTCCGGTCGAATCGAGCCAGGCACCGCGATTCCGGTCGAATCGAGCCAGGCACCGGCGATTCCGGTCGAATCGAGCCAGGCACCGGGCTCGCCGACGGAATCGGGGCCGGGATGGGATCGGCGGCGGGGCCGGAGTTAGGATGTCGGGATCTTCGCGGCCCGTCCGAGTCCGGCGATCCGGACTCCGGGGGTAGCGCGAAGCACTGCGACCATGACCACTCCCGAACCCACCCCCGCGGAACGCCCGCTCCTCGACGCGATCGAGTCGCCGGCGGATCTCGCGCAACTCTCCTCCGATCGGCTGCCCGAGCTGTGCGACGAAGTGCGCGGCTTCTTGCTCGAGAACGTGCAGCGCACGGGCGGGCACTTGGGGTCGAACCTCGGGGTGGTCGAGTTGACGGTGGCCTTGCACCGGGTGTTCGACTTCCGGCGCGACCGGATCGTGTTCGATGTCAGTCACCAGGCGTACGTGCACAAGTTGCTGACGGGGCGGCGGGAGAAGTTCGGCGGGTTGCGGCAGACCGGGGGGCTGTGCGGCTTCACGAATCCCGAAGAGTCGGAGTACGACCTGTTCCACACGGGGCACGCGGGGACGAGCATCTCGCTCGGGCTCGGACTGGCGCTCGCCGCTTCTTATGAGAAGGAGCCGCCGCACGTCGTGAGCGTGATCGGGGACGCGAGTCTGGGCGCGGGCGTCGCCTTCGAAGCGCTGAACCACGCGGGCGCGATCGGGCAGAAGCTGCTCGTCGTGCTGAACGACAACCAGTGGTCGATCTCGCGCTCGGTCGGGGCGATGGCGCGTTATCTGTCGCGCATCCGCTCCGCGCGGCTCGTGCAGCGCGCGCAGCAGGAGATCCAGTCGCTGATCAACGCGATCCCCGTGATCGGTCCGCGCGTCGACCGCACGCTCGACCAGATCGGCGAAGTGATCCGGCACAGCTTGGTTCCCGGGCACGTGTTCGAGGAACTCGGCGTGACCTACGTCGGCCCGATCGACGGACACGACGTGCGTCGCTTGGAGTCGGAGATCGAGCGCATCGCCGAACTGGACGGCGTCGTGCTGCTGCACGTGCTGACGCAGAAGGGCAAAGGGCATCCCGACGCGCTCGAGCATCCCGAGCGGGTGCACGGCGTGAAGGGCAGCCCGCCCGACGAAGTCGTCGGCACGCGCGGCGCGGGGCGCGAGGACGGCAAGCTGCCTCCGAACGCGGCGGAGGTGAAGCAGGGGCCGGCCTTCACGAAGGCCTTCGCCTCGTCGCTGGTGAAGCTCGCCGAGCGCGACCTGCGCATCCACGCGATCACCGCCGCGATGCCCTCGGGCACCGGGCTCGACGCCTTCGCCGAACGCTTCCCGGCGCGCTTCCACGACACCGGCATCACGGAACAACACGCGCTCGCGATGGCCGCGGGCATGGCGAAGGGCGGCTTGCGGCCCGTCGCGGCGATCTATTCGACTTTCCTGCAGCGCGGCTACGACCAGGTCTTCCAGGAGATCGTGCTGCAAGGGCTGCCGGTGCTGCTGTGCCTCGACCGCGCCGGCCTCGTCGGGCAAGACGGTCCGACGCACAACGGCGTGTTCGACATCGCCTACCTGCGCACCTTCCCCGGCATCGTGCTGTGCGCGCCGCGCGACGCGTCGGACATGGAACGGATGCTCGACATGGCGCTGCGCCAGGACGGGCCCGTCGCCGTGCGCTTCCCGCGCGACACGGCGCCCGATCCGGAAGTGATCCACGTGCACGAACGCCGCGCGATGGCGCCCGGCAAGGCCGAGGTGCTGTGCGAGGGCGAGCGCGTCGTCGTGTGGGCGTACGGTCCGCTCGTCGGGCAAGCGCTGGCCGCCGCCGAGAAGCTGCGCGCGGACGGGATCGAGGTGGGCGTCGTCGACGCGCGCTTCGCGAAGCCGCTCGACGAGGAACTGCTTGCGCGCCACGCGCAGGACTACCGGTGGATCGTGACGCTCGAGGAACATCAGCGCTCCGGCGGCTTCGGCTCCGCGGTGCTCGAGTCGATCTCGCGCCTGCCGCAGACGAACGCGCGGGTGCGCGTGCTCGGCATCCCGGATCGCTTCGTGACGCACATGTCGAGTCGCGGGGAACAGCTCGGCTTCCTGGGCCTCGATGCGGCCGGAGTCGAACAGACCGTCCGCGGCCTGTACCAGTCGACGCGCGTCTGAGTCCCAGCGAGAGAACCGACCTTGACCCGACACACGGATCCCGAGCGCGGCAACATCGGGCCCCTGGAGGTCTTCGACAAGCCCGTCGAGCGCGTGCTCGTGCTCGCCGACAGCGAGAAGGCCGACGTGACGCGACTGCTCGAGGACCTGGAACCGTGGCTGCGCTCGCGCGTCGGCGAGGTGCAGGTCGAACGCAACCTGCGCGCCTTCTGCGACGAGAGCGAAGGGCTCGGCGCGCCGCGCATCGACGCGCAGCCGGACGTGATCGTGGTGCTCGGCGGTGACGGATCGATCCTCGCTTCGGTGCGCGCGTTCACGAACTCGCCGGTGCCGACGCTCGGCATCAACTTCGGCCGCATCGGATTCCTCGCGTCCGTGCGCGTGGGGGAGTGGGAACCGGCGCTGGAGGAAGTGTTGACCGGCCGCGCCGTGATCGAGCCGCGCATGCGGCTTACGGCGGAGTTCGAGACGCGCAACGGATCGCCGGTGTCGGCGGTGGCGTTGAACGAAGTCGTCGTCGCGCGTGGTGCGACGCAGGGCATGCTGACGCTGTCGCTGTCCGTGGGGGACCAGTGGGTGACGGACTACCGCGCGGACGGGTTGATCGTCGCGACGCCTTCGGGCTCGACGGCGCACTCGCTGGCGGCGGGCGGGCCGATCCTCGCGCCCTCGATGACGGGGCTGGTGGTGACGCCGATCTGTCCGCAGTCGCTCTCGCACAGGCCGATCGTCGAGCACCCGGGGTCCGTGCTGCGGATCACCGTCGAGCGCTCGAGCGGACTCGTCACGATGGCCGTCGACGGGCAGGGGCACTTCCCGATGTTCGAGGGCGACCGGGCCGTGGTGCGCGCGCACCCGGTACCTTTCCCATTGCTCGCGCGGCCCGACTCGAACCCGTACCGCCGGGTGCGCGAGCGGCTGGGGTGGCGCGGCAGCTTCGAGCCGGGACCGGACGTCGGTTCGGTCAAGCAGCCCGAGCAGGCCCGCCACGCACAGGGCGAGAACCTGTAGAGAAGTACGGTACCGCGTTCGATTTTCCAAAATAGCGACCGGGCCGGACCGAGCCGCGAGTGGCTCGGTCCGGCCCGGTCGCTATTTTGGAAAATCGAACGCGGTACCGTACTTCTCGGCCCGAGCTGGCACTCGATCGTTAAGAACCGGAGGCGCTTGTGGTTAAGCTGTCGGCGCCTCGCCGCGGCTCGCCACCCCGGGTCGCGTGGGGAACCCCTCACCCCTTCGTCGCATCCCCTCGCCGCGGGCTCCGGTCCGGGCTCTCATGAACGGCATCGCCACCGCTCCGTCCGAGCGCCCCGAGCCGCCCACACAGCTCCAGCGCACCCTCGGCGTGCTGCTGCGCGTCGCGCTCGTCCTGCTGCTGCTCTACTTCTTCCTGGTCGCCATCCAGATGATGGGTGGCTCGATCAAGATGATGGGCAAGGACGCCTCGGAGGGCCTCTTCGCCGGCGTCAACAACCCCTTCGCCGGCCTGGCGGTCGGCATCCTCGCGACGGTGCTCGTGCAGAGCTCGTCGACGACGACCTCTACGATCGTCGCGCTCGTCGGCGGCGGCTCGCTGACCGTCGAGCAGGCCGTGCCCATGATCATGGGCGCGAACATCGGGACGACGATCACGAACACGCTCGTCTCGATCGGGCACATCCGCAAGTCGATGTCGTTCCGGCGCGCGTTCGCCGCGGCGACGGTGCACGACTTCTTCAACCTGCTGTGCGTGATCGTGCTGCTGCCGCTCGAGATCGCCTTCGGCTTCCTGGCGCACTCGGCGGAGTGGTTGACCTCGCTGATCCTCGGCGCGCCCGGCGCGGAGTCCGCGGCGCACGGCGGCGTGCACTACGACAGCCCGATCAAGGTCGCGGTGAAGACGGCGTTCAAGGCCTTGCAAGGTCTGCTCCAGGACTTCGGCTTCGAAGGCACCTCGCTCGCCGTGGCGATCCTCGTGATCGGCATCGCCTTGACCTTCACGTGCCTGATCCTGATCACCAAGAACATGCGCACGCTCGTCTCCGGGCCGCTGGAGCACGCGCTGAACCGCTCGCTGGGGAAGAGCGGTCTGATCGGCATCGTGATCGGAATCCTGGTCACGGCGGCCGTGCAGTCGAGCTCGATCACGACCTCGCTGCTCGTCCCGCTCTGCGCCGCCGGCATCCTGAGCCTCGAGAACGCCTTCCCGATCATGCTCGGTGCGAACATCGGCACGACGATCACGGCCATGCTCGCCAGCCTCGGCACGGACGAGCGCGGCGGCTTGACGATCGCGCTGGTCCACCTCTGCTTCAACCTCTGCGGCGTCCTGCTCTTCTATCCGATCAAGCGCCTGCGCAGGATCCCCATCCAGGCCGCGCGTTTCTTGGCCAACAAGGCGTCGGAGAACCCGTTCTGGGTGCTCGGCTACGTCGCCGGCGTCTTCATCGTGATGCCGCTGCTCGGCTGGTGGGCATTCGGCAAACTGCAGTGACGAGTCCCCGCGCCGCCTGACCTCGAACAACTCCTCCTAGACTCGACGAACGAGACCGACATGCACTGGTTGCACCGACTGGGCCCCGAAGCCCAGAGCCTGAACGAGATCCACTCCAAGTTCCTGCAGATGATCCAGGACGGCCGCCACATCTTCGATGCCGCGGCGAACGCGCTGCTGGGCGGCACCTCGCCGCAGGTCATCCGCAACGACCTGTTCGAGACGGACCGCCGCATCAACCGCACCGAGCAGGAGATCCGCCGCCAGATCGTCGTGCACGGCTCGATCCACGGCGCGGCGACCTTCCCGGCACTGCTGGTGATGATGAGCCTCGTGAAGGACGCCGAGCGCATCGGCGACTACGCGAAGAACATATTCGACCTCACCAAGGTCGGGCTCGACCTCGAGGCGGGGCCGCGCGAGGCGGCGCTGGTGCCGCTGAAGGACAAGATCTCGAAGCTGCTCGTGCGCGCCCACGGGCTGTTCGAGCGTCAGGACACGGCGAAGGCGCGAGAATTCCTCAGCGAGGTCGTCGAGCTGGAGGACGAGTGCGACGCGGCCGTCGAGGAACTGCTGCGCCTCTCGGGACGCAACACGTCGCCGGCCGTGCTCACCTACCGCTACTTCAAGCGCGTGATCAGCCACATCGGCAACGTCGTCACTTCACTGGTCGTGCCGCTCGACAAGCTCGACTACTTCGACGAGCCGCGCGACAAGCAGTGAGCCCGCGCGACGCGCCTGGCCAAGGAACCACGAAGCAAGGGATCAGAACCATGAGACACGCCTCCGTCCTCTCCGTCTGCACGCTGCTCTGCGTCGCGCCGCTGTTCGTCGGCTGCAGCTCTCCCGAGCGGATGGAGGAGGAACTCGTTATCGAGCGCCGCGTCGAAGTCGTCGCGCTCGAGTTCGCCGAGGCCGAGGACATCGCGACCCTGATCCGGGACCTGTACGGCGAGTCCGCGACCCTCGGCGCTCCCGCGGAGCGCTTCGAGCTGCGCATCGACGCTCGGACGAACTCGTTGATCGTGCGCGCCTGGCCGGGGCGCCTCGACGAACTCTTGAAGCTGATCGACCAACTCGACGCTCCGGCGAAGTGAAGTACGGTACCGCGTTCGTTTTTCCAAAATAGCGACTCGTCGGCGGCCGCCGACGAGTCGCTATTTTGGAAAAACGAACGCGGTACCGTACTTCACTTCTCAGTGCGGGATCACGACGCCCGTGTCGGCCTGGATCTGGCCGTCTTCCATGTAGAGCGTCCGGTCGCAGCGCGCGGACAAGCGCTCGTCGTGGGTGACGAGCAGCAGCGACAGGTTCCGCTCGCGCTGTTCGTCGAGCAGCAGCTCGAGCACCGCTTCGCCCGTCGCCGTGTCCAGGTTGCCCGTCGGTTCGTCGGCGATCAGGATCTCGGGGTCGAGGAACAGCGCGCGTGCAACGGCGACGCGTTGGCGTTCGCCGCCGGAGAGCTGACCTGGTCGGTGGTCGAGGCGCTTCTCGAGGCCGAACTTCACCAGCAGGTCGCGCGCGCGCGACTTGTCCGCGGCGCGGTCCATCTTCCGGTCGCCGTGCGCGTGCGCGATCATCGCGGGCACCAGCACGTTCTCCACCGCAGAGAGCTCAGGCAGCAGGTGGTAGAACTGGAAGACGAAACCGAGGTGTTGGTTGCGCAGGCGCGCGCGGTCCGACGAGGGCAGGCGCCAGGCGTCCTTGCCGCCGATCGTGACGTCGCCCTCGGTCGGTTCTTCGAGCAGGCCGAGGATGTGCAGGAAGGTCGACTTGCCGGCGCCCGAGGCGCCCATCAGGCACAGGCGCTCGCCCTGGTAGAGGTCGATGTGCGCGCCGTGAAGGATCTCGATCGAGCGATCGCCGACCTGGAAGGCCTTGCGCACGTCGCGGGCGGTGAGCACGGCGGGCTGGTCCGATGCCGCGAAGTCACTCATAGCGCAGGGCGTCGATGGGGTGCATGCGGGCTGCGCGCCACGCGGGAACGGCCGCGAACAGGAGCGCACAGGCGAAGGCGCCGAGCACGAAGAGCACCACGGCGCTCGGATCGACCACGGCCGGGATGTGGTCGAACATGTACACGTTGCGGTCGAAGATCTGGAAGCCGATCGTCTCGGACAGCTTGCGCTCGATCGCGTCGATGTTGAGCGCGCCGAGCGTGCCGAGCGTCGCGCCGATCGACGCACCGAGCAGCGCGTCCCAGAAGCCGATCATCAGGAACAGCACCATGATGCCGTTCGGCGTCGCGCCGAGCGCCGTGAGCGTGCCGATGTCGCGGCGCTTCTCCGTGACCATCATCGAGAGGATCGCGAAGACCGTGAAGCCCGCGACCATCAGCACGAGGCCGAGCATGATCGCCATCAGCAAGCGCTCGTTCTCGACCGCGGCGAGGAAGTTCTTGCGTAGGTCCTCCCACGTTCGCACTTCCCACTTCAGGCCGCGGCCGTCGAGCAGGCCGGCGGCGACGAGGTCTTCGCCGAGCGAGCTGCGCGCGGCGTCCTTGTCGCGATCGTAGTCCTCCAGGCGCACGACGATCTGGCTGAAGTTCATCCGGTCGCCGAGCAGGTCCATCAACGCATCGCGGTCCATGTAGACGCGCGTCGAGTCCGCTTCGTTCTCGCCGGAGCGGAAGGTGGCGGCGACGCGGTACTCGCGGTTCGACTGCGCCGCGTTGCCCTTCCCGTCGAAGGCGATCGTGGCGACGTTGATCACGCTGCCGCGGTGCAGCTGGTTCTCGAGCGCGACGCGTTCGCCGACGACGACCCAGGGGCGCAGGAAGTCGTCGCTCGGAGCGTCGGAAGGCGCGCGGAAGGGGTGCTTGGGGTCCTCGACGGCGATACGCCGCGCGAAGAGGTCGCCCGCCGGCGGTTCGCGCAGCAGTGCCGCTTCGAAGTCGGTGGAGGCCAGTTCCTCCTCCACGTCGATGCCGATCAGCTGCACGATCGGCATGCCGTTGCCGAGCGTGCCCGACATGCCCGCTGAGCTCGCAGCGGAGGCGTAACCCTCGCGCGCGAGGATACCGCCCCAGGTCAAGTGCGCCGTCGCGCCGGCGACGTACTGGTTCTTGCGCACGACTTCGAGGAAGGGGCCCGGCTCGGGCGGTTCCTCGGTGTCCATGCGGTCGTAGGGCGACGGCTCGATGACGATGTCGGCCAAGCTGCCGCGCAGCGTGTTCTTCGTCTCCTCGAGGAAGCCCGTCATGATCGACAGGATCAGGATCAGCGCGCCGACGCCGACCGTGATGCCGGCGATGCCGATCAGGTTCGTGCGGCGCGCGACGAGGTAGCGCCAGGAGAGGAAGCTCTTGTACACGCGGCTACTTCGTCTCGGGCTGCGCTTCGGCGTCCGCGGCGGCCTCTTCGGTGCCGGTGAGCGGGCGCATCGCGGGGAAGAGCAGCACGTCGCGGATCGAGTCTTGACCGGTCAGGACCATCACCAGGCGGTCGATGCCGATGCCGAGCCCGCCGGTGGGCGGCATGCCGTACTCGAGTGCGGTCACGTAGTCGATGTCGACCTCGCCGGGGGCTTCGGGATCCTTCGACGCGACTTGTTCCTCGAAGCGCCGTTGTTGTTCCGCGGGGTCGTTCAGCTCGGTGAACGCGTTGCCGAGTTCCATCTGCGCGACGAAGACCTCGAAGCGTTCCGCGATGCGCGGATCGTCCGGGTTGGCCTTCGCGAGCGGGCTGATCGCAACGGGGTAGTCGACGACGAAGACGGGGCCGTCGAGCGTCTTCTCGACGGTCTCCTCGAAGACGTCGTTCATCAGCTTCCAGTAGTCGGGCGAGCCGTGGTTCAACCCGAGTTCCTTTGCGCGCGCGCGCACCGCGGGTTCGTCGTCGAACTCGCAGCCGTTCAGTTCCTTGAAGCGGCCGGTGTAGCTGACGCGCTCGAAGGGCGCTTCGAAGCAGTACGTGCCGCCGCGGAACTCGACCTGCGTGGTGCCGTTCAGCTCGCGCGCGAGCAGCTCGAACATCTCTTCCGTGATCTGCATCATGCGGCGGTAGTCGGCTTGCGCCTCGTACAGCTCGAGCATGGTGAACTCGGGGTTGTGCCGCACCGAGAGGCCCTCGTTGCGGAAGTTGCGCGCGATCTCGAAGACGCGTTCGAGGCCGCCGACGATCAGGCGCTTCAGGTACAGCTCCGGCGCGATGCGCAGGAAGAGGTCCATGCCGAGCGCGTTGTGGTGCGTGATGAACGGCTTCGCCGTCGCGCCGCCCATGATCGGGTGCAGTGTCGGCGTCTCGACCTCGAGGTAACCTTGGCCCTCGAGGTAGCGGCGGATCACCGACAGCGCCTTGGAGCGCTTCAGGAAGACCTCCTGCACGTCCTCCGACGCCCACAGGTCGACGTAGCGTCGGCGGTAGCGCGCTTCCTTGTCGGAGAGCCCGTGCCACTTCTCGGGCGGCGGCGCGACGGACTTCGCCAGCAGCTGCACCTTGGTGGCCCAGATCGTCGGCTCGCCCTTCTGCGTGTGGCCGAGCTCGCCGGTGATGCCGACCAGGTCGCCGCCGTCGAGGTTCTTACGGTCGGGCCACCAGTCGGCGAGCTTCGCCTTCTGCATGCCGACCTGCAGGCTGCCGGTGCGGTCCTTGACCGGCGCGAAGATCAGCTTGCCGAAGTCGCGCAGGCCCATCAGGCGGCCGGCGACGGTGACGGTCTCGCCGAGGCGCGGTCCGGGAGCCTCGGGCGTCCCGGCCCCGGCCACCAGCTCGGCGACCGGCTCGGCGCAGACGCCGCGCGCGGGATAGGGGTCACCGCCGGCCTCGCGGATGCGCGCGAGCTTGGCGAGGCGGTCGGGGTGTGCGTTCTCGGTCATGATCGAATGCGGCGCGGGCGGACTCGGAGGATCCGCGTTCCCATGCCGGGCCTGGCGAGTCTAGCCGCGCGGATGCGCCAGGCAATCGCAATCAAGAACGTACCGTGCCGCAACTGATTTGCCCGCGATCGCCCCCGCGGGCCGGAGGTCGGCGGGGGCGATCGCGGGCAAATCAGTTGCGGCACGGTACGTTCCTGAAGCAGAACGGCCGCACGGATCGCGGTGATCCGGGCGGCCGTTCTTGGGTGGTGGAGGATAGGGGAGTTGAACCCCTGACCTCTTGAATGCCATTCAAGCGCTCTACCAACTGAGCTAATCCCCCGTGTTCGGTGCGACGGGGCGGAGAGGATGCAGCGCTCGCGGGGGGGAGTCAAGCCCTCGTCGGACAGGAATTCGGCCTGGACGGGGCCTGGGGGCGGGTTCGGGTGGTCGTTCCGGCGCCGGGGTGATTATCCTGCGCGGCCCGCTTCGCGACTTCGCGCGCCGCACGCCGGCGTCCGCCGACCGCCTTCGCCCCCTGGGCCCAGTCAGGAACCTCCGTGACCAGCAACGCCTACGACCCGCGCGCCATCGAGACCAAGTGGCAGGAGCGCTGGGAATCGACCCGCGCCTTCCACACACAGAACCCCGGCGACCCGGGCTTCGACGCGAGCAAGCCGAAGTACTACGTGCTCGACATGTTCCCGTACCCCTCGGGCGCTGGCCTGCACGTCGGACACCCGATGGGCTACATCGGCTCGGACATCGTGGCGCGCAAGAAGCGCATGGAGGGCTGCAACGTCCTGCACCCGATGGGCTACGACGCCTTCGGCCTGCCGGCGGAACAGTACGCGATCCAGACGGGCAAGCACCCCGGCGAGACGACGGCGGAGAACATCGCGACCTACCGCCGACAGCTGAAGATGATCGGCCTGTCGTACGACTGGGACCGCGAGCTCTCGACGGCCGACCCGTCCTACTACAAGTGGACGCAGTGGATCTTCACGCGCCTCTACGACCGCGGCCTGGCGTACCAGACGGAAGTGCCCGTCTGGTGGTGCGAGGAACTGAAGACCGTGCTCGCGAACGAGGAAGTGATCAACGGTCGCTCCGAGCGCGGTGATCACCCGTGCGAGCGCCGTCCGCTGAAGCAGTGGATGCTGCGGATCACCGCCTACGCCGACCGCCTGCTGGAGGACCTGGACGAGGTCCAGTGGCCCGAGTCGGTCAAGTCGATGCAGCGCGAGTGGATCGGTCGCTCGGAGGGCGCCGAGATCGCGTTCCCGATCCAAGGCCCCGTGGTCGACCCGCTGGTCGTGTTCACCACGCGACCCGACACGATCTTCGGCGCGACCTTCATGTGCGTTGCGCCGGAACACCCGCTGCTGTCGAAGCTGACCAGCGTCGAACAGCGCGCGGCGGTCGAGGAGTACGTGAAGGCCGCGGCGCTGAAATCGGACCTGGAACGCACCGACCTCGCCAAGGACAAGTCCGGCGTGTTCACGGGCGGCTACGCGCTGAACCCGCTGATGGACTCGAGCGATCCCAAGGCGCGCATCCCGATCTTCGTCGCGGACTACGTGCTGGGCAGCTACGGCACCGGTGCGATCATGGCCGTGCCCGGGCACGACGAGCGCGACTTCGAGTTCGCGCAGAAGTACGACCTGGACGTCGTCGAGGTCGTGAAGCCGCCGCAGGGGACGCCCGGGCTGGCGGACGGCGTGTGCTTCAGCGGGAAGGGCACGGCGGTCCACTCGCCGCCGATCGACGGTCTGCCGACGGACGACGCGACGGCGCGCATCGTCGCGTTGCTGCAAGAACGCGGCGTCGGCGCGGCGAAGACGACCTATCGCCTGCGCGACTGGCTGTTCAGTCGCCAGCGCTACTGGGGCGAACCCTTCCCGATCCTGCACCTCGAGAACGGCGACCGCGTGCGCGTGCGCGACGAGGACCTGCCCGTCGAGCTGCCGCCGATGGACGACTTCACGCCGTCCGAGGACGGCTCCGCGCCGCTGAACCGCGCGCAGGACTGGGTGCAGACCACGGACCCGGTGACGGGCAAGCCCGCGCTGCGCGAGACGGACACGATGCCCGGCTGGGCCGGCTCGTGCTGGTACTACTTGCGCTTCATGGATCCGCACAACGCGGGCGCGGCCTTCAGCCAGGACGCCGAGCAGTACTGGGGCAACGTCGACCTCTACATCGGCGGCGTCGAGCACGCGGTGCTGCACCTCCTGTACGCGCGCTTCTGGCACAAGGTGCTCTACGACGAGGGCGTCGTGAAGACCAAGGAGCCGTTCCAGAAGCTGTTCAACCAAGGCATGCTGACCGCGTTCGCGTACAAGGACTCGACCGGGCGCCTGGTGCCCGCGAACGAGATCGAGGAGCGCGGCGGGAAGTACGTCAAGCGCGACGGCGGCGAGGAGCTCGAACAAGTCATCGCGAAGATGTCGAAGTCGCTGCGCAACGTCGTGAACCCGGATCAAGTGATCGAGGAGTACGGCTGCGACACGTTCCGCCTGTACGAGATGTTCATGGGCCCGCTGTCCGACTCGAAGCCTTGGAACCCGCGCGACGTGCCCGGTTGTCGACGCTTCCTCGACAAGGTCTGGCGCGCGTTCGTCGACGTCGACGGCACGGAAGCGGTGCGGCCGAACCTGCGGCAGGACGCCGCGGGCGAGCTGCAGGGCGACGCGCTGGCGCTGGAGCGTTCGTTCAACCGCGCGCTGCAGCGCGTCGACGCGTCCTTCGAGCACTTCAACTTCAACACGGCGATCGCGGCGCTGATGACGTTCATGAACGACGTCGGCAAGTGCGCCGGAGCGCTGACGCGCAGCCAGGCCGAACGCTTCGTCTGCGTGCTGTCGCCCTTCGCGCCGCACGTCGCGGAGGAACTGTGGTCGCGCCTCGGTCACGAAGGCGGCGTGACGCACGCCGCGTGGCCGAAGCTACGCGAGGAGTTCTTGGTGGAAGACACCTACGAACTGATCGTGCAGATCAAGGGCAAGCTGCGTGCGCGCGTGCAGGCGCCCAAGGACGCGGACAACGCGGCGCTCGAGGCGCTGGCGAAGGAAGCGGCGGCCGCGCAGCTCGAAGGGCAGACGATCGTCAAGGCGATCGTCGTCCCGGGTCGACTCGTCAACTTCGTGACGCGCTAGGGAAGGCGAATCGAGATGGGCATCCTCTCCCGCGAGCAAGCGCTCGAGATCGCGCGCGGCCTGGTCGATACCAGCACCGCGGACGAGACCGAGGTGGTGATCGAGTCGCAGGCGGACCGCTTCGTGCGCTTCGCCGCGACGGGGCCGACGCAGAGCGCCGACCGCGAGCGTCACTTCGTCAGCATCCGCGTGCGGATCGACTCAGGAGAAGGGAAGCGCGAGGGCGCGGCGACCTGCGACGGCGTCGACACGGCGCTGACTGCGGGCGCGCTCGAGCGCGCGGTCGAGCTCGCGCGCCACGCTCCGCCGAACCCCGATCTGATCCCGCTCGGCGGACCCGTCGACGTCGAGGACCGCCGTCCCGACGAGGCCACGCTCGAGCACGGGTTCGAGCCGAAGGCCGACTGGGTGCGCACCGCCGTCGAGGCGTGCGAGCGCGAGGACCTGCTGCCCGCCGGGCTCACGCAGACCGGCGGCTACGCGCGCGCGGTCGTGAACTCCGCGGGGCGCCAGGTGTACGCCGCGCAGAGCCGCGCGAGCTTCGCGCTGACGGCCTCGACGCCCGACCTCGTCGGCGGCGCCGGCTTCGCCGACCAGATCGCGGCCACGGTCGCCGAGCTGGACCCCGACGAAGTGATCCGGCGCGCCGTGCTCAAGGCGGATCGCTCGCGCGGCGCCGAGGCGATCGACGCGGGCGAGTACACCGTCGTGCTGGAACCGGCCGCCGTCTCGGCGATGCTGCTCTTCGCCGGCTACAAGGGCTTCGGCTGCCAGGACGTCGAGGAACAATCGTCGTTCCTCTGCGGCCGGCTCGGCGAGCGTTGCTTGTCCGAAGGGCTGACCATCGTTGACGACGCGTCGAACGACTTCTACCCGGGGATCCCCTTCGACTACGAAGGCTCGCCGAAGGTGCGCGTGGACTTGATCGACCGGGGGCTCGTGAAGGGCATGGTCACCGACCACGCGTGGTCGCGGAAGCTCGGCGTGCCGAACACGGGGCACGGGCGGATGCAACCGAGCCCGGGCGGCCCGACGACGTCGAACCTGTGCGTCGCCGCGGGCGACCAGTCGCTCGACGAGCTGATCGCCGGCGTCGAACGCGGCTTGCTCGTCACGCAGTTCCACTACACGAACCTGATCAATCCGCGCGAGCTCACGCTGACGGGGATGACGCGCAACGGCACCTTCCTGATCGAGAACGGCAAGGTCACCCGCCCCGTCAAGAACCTGCGCTTCACGATGTCGATGACGAAGGCGTGGTCGCAGATCACGGGCGTCGGCAACGAGCTGCACGTCGCGGGGGCGCTGTTCGACGGCGAAGTCGTCACGCCCGCGCTGCGCATCGACGGCTTCCGCTTCACTTCCACCACGGCTTTCTGATGACCGACATGCTGAACCTGGCCCAGCAGGCCGTCGAACACGCGCTGCAAGCCGGCGCGGACTACGCGGACGCTCGCATCGTGCACCTGCGCCGCGAAGAATTGATCGTGAAGAACGGTCGCCTGGCGCAGGCGAGTTCGCCCGAGGAGTTCGGCATCGGCGTGCGCGTGATGCAGGGCGGATGCTTCGGCTTCGCCGCGGCGCCGATCTCGTCGAACGGCCGCGAGGGGCTCGCGCGCGACGTCGCGCACAAGGCCTCGCGAACGGCCGCCGAGCTGGGCTCCGCCGTCGTCGAACCGACGCGCCTCGCGGGGTCAGAAGGGCACGTGGGCGAGTACACGACGCCGATCGAGGTCGACCCCTTCGCCGTGCCGATCGCCGAGAAGCTCGAGACGCTGCGCGAAGCCGAGGCGTCGCTCGAAGGTGCTTCCGAAGTCGTCGTGCGCAAGGCGAGCGCCAGCTCGCGCCGTGAAGAGCAGTGGCAGGCCTCCAGCGAGGGCGCCGCCATCCACCAGGTGCTCGTGCGCTGCGGCGCCGGCATCGCGGCGACCGCCGCGGCGAACGGCCGCGTCGAGACGCGCAGCGCGCCCGCTTCCTTCGGTGGCAACTACCTCGCCGGCGGCTGGGAACACGTCACCGAGCTGAAGCTCGCGGAGCAGGGCGCACGCGTGCGCGACGAGGCGGTCGCGCTGTGCAGCGCCGACGCCTGCCCGCCGGGCAAGCGCACGCTGATCCTGGGCGGCAGCCAGCTGATGCTGCAGATCCACGAGTCGGTCGGGCATCCGAACGAGCTCGACCGCGTCTACGGACACGAAGTCGACCTGGCGGGTTCGTCCTTCGCGACGACGGAGAAGCTCGGCGCCTACACCTACGGCTCCGAACACGTGAACCTCGTCGCCGACTCGACGGTGCACGGGGGGCTCGACACGCGCGGCTACGACGACGAGTGCGTGCCGAGCGGGACGTGGCACGTCGTGAAGGACGGCCGCTTCAACGGCTACCACACGAGCCGCGAGTGGGCGCACCGCATCGGCGAGGGACGCAGCCGCGGCACCTCGCGCGCGGAAGGCTGGTTCAACCCGCCGATCATCCGCATCACGAACCTCTCGCTGATGCCGGGGACGTGGACGCTCGAGGAACTGCTCGCCGACACCGAGGACGGCGCGGTCTTCGCGGACACGGTCAAGATGTGGTCGATCGACCAGCGGCGCTTGAACTTCCAGTTCACCTGCGAGATCGGCTGGGAGGTGCAGGGCGGCAAGCTCGGCCGCATGCTGCGCAGTCCGACCTACCAGGGCACGACGCCGGAGTTCTGGGCGGGTTGCGACGCGATCTGCAACGCGGACCACTGGCAGCTCTGGGGCGTGCCGAACTGCGGCAAGGGCAACCCGATGCAAGTCGCCGAAATGTCCCACGGCGCCGCCCCGGCGCGCTTCCGCGGCGTGACCTTCGTCGACGCGTGAAGAACGTACCGTGCCGCAACTGATTTGCCCGCGATCGACCGCCCGCCGCCGGCGGGCGGTCGATCGCGGGCAAATCAGTTGCGGCACGGTACGTTCTTCACCGCCGGTGGAGTGCGCTACCGTTTCTCGACCGAGATCAGCTCGACGTCGAAGATCAGCGTTGCCTTCGGCGGGATGGCGCCGGGGCGGCCGCGTTCGCCGTAGGCGAGGGCGTAGGGGATGATCAGCTTGCGCTTGCCGCCGGGCTTCATCGAGCTGACGCCCTCGGTCCAGCCGGCGATCACGCCGTTGAGGGGGAAGGAGATCGGTTCGCCGCGGTCGTACGACGAGTCGAACTTCTCGCCGTCGACGAGCCAGCCGGCGTAGTGGACCTTGACGGTCGAGGTGCGCGACGGCGAGTCGCCCTCGCCGACCTTGATGTCGTAGTACTTGAGGCCGGAGGGCGTCTCGGTCCACTCGCCGCTGACCGGATCACCGGGGAAGCGGGGGACTTCGATCTTGCCCGTGACGGAGCCGTCGGAGGCGACGTCGACGTTCCACGACTTGCCCTCGGCGTAGACGCGCACCGTCGCGGTGCCGGCGCTCGGGCGCAGGTCGGCGGTCTGGGCGACGCCGCCGGTGTCGGCTTCCGCGGCAGCGATGGCCGCCGCGAGCTTGAGCGGGGAGGCTTCGAGCTTCGCCTGCGTGACCTTCGGGTCGACGGGGATGCTCTCGTAGTCGGTGCCTTGGAGGCTGGGCACGACGGCGGCGGCGGCGAGGCCGACCAGCAGCAGCGGTGCGATGACCTTGATCATTGGATTGCTTCGTGAGTGGGGGTCTGATGAGGCGCGAGACGGCGACAGCGGGTCGCGCGGACCGCGGAGTATAGGGTCGAGCGGCGCTCGATTCAGGACTTCGGCCAGGCGGAGAGCGCTTCCGCGAAGTGCGGGGCCGCGCGTTCGGCGCACTCGCGCGCCTCTTCGACGTAGCCGTCGACGGCCGCGGACCAGGCGCGGTTCAGCATGCGCTCGCCGGTGGCGAGGGGGCCGTAGACGTGCGCGTAGCCGATGAGGCCGAGGCTGGCCTGCGCCGAGTCCTTGCCCTCGACGAGGCGGTAGAGCGCGCCCGAGTGGATCGGATCGATCGCGGCGTGGAGCGCCTCCGCGTCGAGCTTCGACGCCGTCTCGGCGAGGCGCGCGGACTCGCGCACGAGTTCCTCGAGCGCGCCGTGCAGCGCCGCCGCGGGAGTGCCGCCGTCAGACGAGACCGCTTCGTCCCGCGAGCCGCGCTTGAGCGCGATCGCCGCGCCGATGATCCCGATCGACGCGAGGAAGTACCAACGCTGCGTCCAACCGTTCCAGTCGAAGGGCACGTGCACGCTCACGTCGACTTGCTCGAGACCTTGGCGCTGAAGTAGCGCGAGTCGTTCGGCGTCGAGGAAGGAGTTCTGCTTCAGGCGGCGCGGGAGTTCGATCGTCTCGGCGAGGACGAGGTCCTTCAAGTTCGCGTCGGGGCCGGACAGCGGGACGTAGTTCTTCGACTTCGGGTCGCGTCCCCAGTAGCGCTCGTCGCGCGGGTCGCCTTCACGCGCCGGCAGCGGAGGCTCCGCGGTGAGCAGCGCACGTGCCTGCGAGTCGTCCTCCGCGCCGCGCTTGACGCGGATCGACTCGACGCCGGCTTCCTGTGCGCGCAGCACGAGATCGGCCGTGACGATGCGACCTTGGCGCAGCTCATCCGTCTCGCCCTCGACCGTCACGGCGTGCGCGAGTACGCGCCCTTCCGCTTCGGCGATCGGCACCGTCTCCGCGTCGCGCGCGGGGTGGCGGACGCGGATGCGCTCGAAGTTCGAGTTCGTGAGGCGCGTGACGACGGTGGCGTCGAGCGCCGCGCCGCCTTCCGCGATCAACAGCGGCTTCTCGCCCTCGACGCGCTGGAACTCGACGGTCTCGTAGAGCACTTCGCCGGAGAGGTCGACGGAGGGATCGAGCTCGACCCAGCGGTACGCCTTCTTGCTGCCCGCCGCGGCGAGCGCGCCGACGATCACGCCGATCACGAGCAACCAGTTCGAGATGCCGGACTTCACGCTCCACCTCCCAGCACCTTGACGATGGCGAAGATCACGCCGAGCAAGCCCTCGCCGACGATCATGCCCGCCGCGAACGGAACGCCCCAGCTCTCGGTCCACGCCGCGCCCTTCGCGCGCGCCAGCGTCATCTGGACCAGGCATCCCAGGCCGTAGGGGAGCAGGTACATCAGCGGCAGATACATCGAGAGGCCGACGAGCACACCGAGTCCCGCGATGCCGGAGAAGCTGAGCATCGCGCCGAGCACGCCGCCCATCGCGTAGAGCGAGACGGGCGCGCTGCCGCCGCGGATGCCGTCGATCGCGCCCTCCAGCGCGGCGGCCTGCGGCGCGGGCGAAGTGGTGCCTTCACCGAAGTAGACGCCGAAGGAGTCCATGTTGTTCTTCGCGAGCACGTAGACGACCGCCAGGCAGACGCCCGGACCGATCCAGGCGACGCACAGCTCGAGGAACTGTTGCCGCAGCGGCGAACCGCCGACCAGGTGACCCGTCTTGAGGTCCTGCATCATGTCCGCGCACTCGGTGATCGAGACGCAGACGGCGGCGCCGATCATCACGGCGGAGATCACGTGGTTGCCGGTGAGCACCAGGCAGATCATCACGGTCAAGAGCGCCATGCCGCTGATCGGCGACCAGTCGGTCATGCCGGTGCACTGCGCGATGACGATGCCGGCGAACCACATCCACGCCGTGCCGACGAGCGCGATCAAGGCCGCCTGGCCCATGCTGCCCTCGGCGAGCGTCGCGTTCGCGGCGAGGAACAGCACGACGAAGGCGATGCCGATCGACGCGTAGAGCACCGACAGAGGCAGCTCGTCGCTGTCGCCCTTCGCGCTGGCGGCGCGCATCGACTTCAGCGCCGCGCCGATCGCCGGGAAGGCGAACAGCAGCCCGACGAGCGCGCCGCCCATCAGGAGGCCGATGCCGAGCGGCTTGTTCATGTTGGCGAGCGCCCAGCCGCCGGCCGCTTCCGCGCCGACTTCCGGCGGGATCCAGCCCCACTCGTAGGCGAGCGGCGTGATCACGAAGCCGGCGAGCAGGCCACCGGCGAGCACCACGAGTCCGGGCCGACCGGTGATGAAGCCGGCACCGAGCGCGAAGGGCGCGATCGCCCAGGTGAACTGCATCGACGGGTGCCAGGGAAGGCCGGCGGCTTGGATCCAGTGCGCGACGTCGATGGTCTCGTTGTCGACGCCGGGGATGCCGAGGCTCGCGTAGCCGAAGCCGAAGACGTCTTGGCTCTGCGTGAAGAAGAAGACGACCATCGACACGAGGATGCCGAGCAGCAGGACCTTCGCCTTCGCGACGCCTTCGCCCGGGGAGCGCAGCACGCTGGCCACCGCGGTGCCGGTGGGGAAGCGCAGGCGCTCCAGGTCGATCATCTGCTTGCGCGTCGGGATGATGAACGCGACGCCGAGCGTGGCGCCCGCCATGCAGGCCGCGATCAACCAGACGACGTCGATCTGCGCCTGCAAGCCGAGCAGGAAGAGCACCGGCACGGTGAAGATCACGCCGGAGTTGGAGGTGTTGACCGTCGACGCGACCGTCTGCGCGAGGTTCGTCTCGACGATCGTGCCCTTCTTCAAGAGGCCGCGCAGTACGCCCCAGCCGAGCACGGCCGCGATCGCGGAGCCGCCGATCGTGAAGCCGATCTTGAGGCCCGAGTAGGTGATCGCGGCGTTCATGATCACGCCGATCACGACGCCGAAGACGATCGCTTCCCAGGTGACTTCGCGGTAGCGGGAGCGGAAGATGCCGCTGGTCCAGCGGGCCGGCTTACCCGCGGGGGGGCCTGAGTGATCGGGCGAGGGGTCGTTCGGGGGCGGCGTCACGGGCTTCCTTGGACGGGGCTCGGGGTCGCGGACGAGGGGTTCGGAATCCTCACGACCCGGGCGGGAGGGTGCAAGGGTGCGGCTCGCGGGCCCCTGGGGCGCTCCGGCGCGCGGGGCCGCCTCGGAGGGCCTCTCGAGCGCTCTCGAGGACCCCGGGGCGGGGCGTGGTGCTGCGCCGGGAATCTTGCGGAAATCGTCAATCTCGGATTGCGTTCGGTCCGAGACGGGAGGATGATTCGCGAAGTGTTCCCCAGGTCGTGCAAGATCTGCGGAATCCTCAAAGCGGACGCCGTAGTCCGCAATGGGACCCCTCGGCACCCCGACCCACGAGCCACCCCGATGACGACCACCCTCACGCGCAGCGAGCTGAAAGCCTGCACGACCATCTCCCAGGGCATGGATCGCAAGCAGATCCTGGAGCACATGCGCGACAACGACGTCCGCTTCCTCCGCCTGCAGTTCACCGACATCACCGGCATCAACAAGAACGTCGAAGTCCCCTCGAGCCAGTTCGCGAAGGCGCTCGACGGCGAAGTGATGTTCGACGGCTCCTCGATCGACGGCTTCACGCGCATCGAAGAGTCGGACATGTTGCTCAAGCCCGACCACTCGACGTACCGCGTCGACCCTTGGGCGACCTACGACCGCAACGGTCGCGACCAGGGCCGCGTCGCGCGCCTGATCTGCGACGTCTACAACCCCGACGAGACGCCCTTCGTCGGCTGCCCGCGCACCGCGCTGAAGCGCGTGCAGGAACAGGCCGCCGCGCTTGGCTACACCGCGTCCGCCGGCCCGGAAGCCGAGTTCTTCCTGTTCCTCAAGACGCCGAACGGGGAACCGACGACCGAGACGCACGACAGCGCCGGCTACTTCGACCTCGCGCCGATCGACCTCGGTGAGGAGTGCCGCCGCGAGATCGTCATCGCGCTCGAAGCACTCGGCTTCGAGATCGAGGCCGCGCACCACGAAGTCGCGCCCGGTCAGCACGAGATCGACTTCAAGTACGGCGACATGCTGTCGACCGCGGATAACCTCGCGACCTTCCGCTTCGTCGTGCGCCGCGTCGCGCGCGACATGGGCCTGCACGCGACCTTCATGCCGAAGCCGATCTTCGGCCAGAACGGCTCGGGCATGCACGTCCACCAGAGCCTCTTCAAGGACGGGCAGAACGCCTTCTACGACAAGAAGGCGCCCGACGGCGGCGTCAGCGACGTGATGCGTCACTACGTCGGCGGCCTGCTCGCGCACGCCCGCGGCTTCACGGCGATCGCGAACCCGACGGTCAACTCGTACAAGCGCCTGGTCCCCGGCTACGAAGCGCCGACGCACCTCGCCTGGTCGATGCAGAACCGCTCGCCGCTGATCCGCGTTCCCGCCCGCCGCGGAGTCGGCACGCGCTGCGAGCTGCGCAGCCCCGACCCGTCGTGCAACCCGTACCTCGCCTTCGCGGTGATGCTCGCCGCCGGCCTCGACGGCGTGAAGAACAAGATCACGCCCCCGGAACCGGTCACGGCCAACGTCTACACGATGTCCGCCCGCGAACGCGCGCGCCTCAAGATCAAGAGCCTGCCGGGCGACCTCGGCGAGGCGATCTCGTTGCTCGAGAAGGACGAGGTCATCAAGGCCGCGCTCGGCGCGCACATCACCGAGCAGTTCATCAACGCGAAGCGCCAGGAGTGGCACGAGTTCATCGGTCAGGTCCACCAGTGGGAGCTCGACCGCTACCTCGCGACCTTCTAGGCACTCTCGCAGACGATCCTCGGGGAGCCCCGGCCCGCAACGACGCGGTCCGGGGCTTCTCGCATGTTCAGCGGGCGCGGGCGGCCGTAGGATGCGCGGGAAGCTCAGGATCCGCCTTCACTCCGGCCGCGCGACGGGCCGATCCAAACCGGTTCCCATGCTCGAAGCCCCGCCCCGCACGATGCACCCCACCGGCACGACCCTCGCCCCGCTGGAGATCCGCTCCGCTCGGCTCGAGGACCGCGCGGCCTGGGACGAGTTCCTGGCATCGCGCCCGGACAGCCGGCCGTTCCAGCGCGCCGCCTGGCTGCATTCGGTCGAGGAGGTCTTCGGCCACGGCGACCGCAGCCTGCTCGCCTGGCGCGGCGAGCGGATCGTCGGCGTGCTGCCGATGATGAAGTGCCGCGGGCTCGGTCGGCACTCGCACCTGATCTCGACGCCCTACGGGACGCTCGCCGGTCCGTGCGCCGAGGACGACGAAGCGCTGCGGGCGCTGGTGGAGCGCGCGCAACGTCACGCCGAGCGCGACGCGGTCGGACGCCTCGAGCTGCGCTTCGAGCGACCGCTCGACCTGCCGGGGCTGCTCGGCTCGGACCTCTACGTGAACTTCGACCACGCGATCCCCGGCGACTTCGACGGGATCCTCGCGTCGATGAAGAAGGACGAGCGCCGGCTCGTGCGCCGCGCGATCGACCGACACGGACTCGAGCTCTGCGAGGGCTCGTGGTTCGTCGAGGACCTCGCGCGGCTGTTCCACGAGAGCAAGCGCGGGCTCGGCTCACCGGGCCTGCCGGTCGAGTGGTTCCACAGTCTGCAGTCGAGCCTCGGTGAGAGCTGCGTCGTGCACGTCGCGCGGCGCGGCGTCGAACCGCTGGCGGTCAGCATGGGCTTCGTCCATGCCGGCACCTACCACATGTACTACATCGGCACCGCGCCGCACGCGAACCGCGAGTACTCGGCGACCAGCTTCATGATCGCGCGGCTCCAGGAGTGGTGTCTGGAACGCGGCGTCACGCACTACGACCTCGGCCGCTCGCGCGCCGACGCGGGGACGGCGTCGTTCAAGCGCAACCAGGGCTTCGATCCGCGCCCGCTCCCTTACAGCTACCACTGCGTGCGGTCCGAGGGCGTGCCGACCTTCAACCCGTCGAACCCGCGGACCGAGGTCCTGCGCCGGACCTGGTCGCGGCTGCCGAGCTGGATGGCGCGCCGACTCTCGACGCCCCTGTCCAAGCGCCTGCCCTAGTCGAAGCACCCGCCCTGGTCGAAGCGCCTGCCCGAGTCGATGCGGGCTGGAGATCGCTCGTTCGGCACTGCGCCGTCTTCAAAGGCGGCCGGGAATGGAGCAGAATGGGGGGATGTCCAGGCTCACCAGCAAGCAAGATGCCCTCGCCTACCACGCCCAAGGCCGGCCGGGGAAGATCGAGGTCGTTCCCACCAAGCCGACGGTCACGCAGATCGACCTGTCGCTCGCCTACTCGCCGGGGGTCGCGGAACCCTGCCGCGAGATCGCCGCGGACCCGGCGAAGGCCTTCGAGTACACCGCCCGCGGCAACCTGGTCGCGGTGATCACGGACGGTTCGGCGGTGCTCGGGCTCGGCAACATCGGGCCGCTCGCCGCGAAGCCGGTGATGGAGGGCAAGGGCGTGCTCTTCAAGCGCTTCGCCGACATCGACGTCTTCGACATCGAGCTCGGCACGCAGGACACCGAGGAAGTCATCGCGGCGATCAAGGCGATCTCGCCGACCGTCGCGGGCATCAACCTGGAAGACATCTCGGCGCCGCGCTGCTTCGAGATCGAGCGCCGGCTCGCCGAAGAACTCGACATCCCGGTCTTCCACGACGACCAGCACGGAACGGCGATGATCACGGGTGCGGCCCTGATCAACGCGGTCATGGTCGCCGAGAAGTCGATGGAGGACCTGCTGGTCGTCGTCAACGGGGCGGGCGCGGCAGCGATCGCGTGCGCCAACTTCGTGATCAGCCTGGGCGTGCGGCGCGAGCAGCTCGTGATGTGCGACTCGAAGGGCGTGATCCACACCGGACGCACCGACCTGAACGAGTACAAGGCCGCCTTCGCGGTCGAGACCGACGCGCGCACGCTCGCCGACGCGATGGTGGGCTCCGACGTGTTCATCGGGGTCTCGGTCGGTGACGTCGTCACGCCGGACATGCTGCTGACCATGTCCGAGAACCCGATCGTTTTCGCGATGGCGAACCCGGATCCCGAGATCGCCTACGAGCTCGCGATGGCGACGCGCTCGGACGTGATCATGGCGACGGGGCGCTCCGACCACCCCAACCAGGTGAACAACGTCCTGGGCTTCCCGTTCCTGTTCCGCGGCGCGCTCGACGTGCGCGCGACCGGGATCAACACGGAGATGTTGCACGCCGCCAGCCGCGCGCTGGCGGAACTCGCCCGCGAAGCCGTGCCGAGCAGCGTCGCCCGCGCCTACGGAAAGGGCTCGCTCGTCTTCGGCCGCGAGTACCTGATCCCGAAGCCGCTCGACTCCCGCGTGCTGCCGCGCGCCGCCACCGCCGTCGCACGCGCCGCGATGGAGTCCGGCGTGGCTCGCAAACAGATCGATCTCGACTCCTACGAGCGCGAAGTCGCGGAACGCCTGGGCCCCGAGCGCGACATCATGCGTCGCGTCGTCAGCCGCGCGCGCCGCAACCCCGGCCGCATCGTCTACCCCGAGGGCTCGCACGCGAAGACGCTGCTCGCCGCACAAGCCGTCGCGCGTGAAGGCATCGCGCGTCCCGTCCTCGTCGGCGACCGCGCGGAGATCGAGAAGTCGGCCGAGGAAGTCGGCGTCGACCTCTCGGCGCTCGAGATCGTCGACCCCAGCAGCTTCCCGCGGCTCGAGGAGTACGAAGCGAAGCTGATCCAGCTGCGCGCGCACCGTCGCCAGCTGCCGCCGGAACTCGCGCGCGAACGCGTGCTCGACCCGGTCTGGTTCTCGGCGCTGATGGTCGCGATCGGCGACGCCGACGGGATGGTCGCCGGCGCGACGCGCAACGTGCGCAAGACGATGCCGCCGATCATGAAGGTCATCCCCAAGCGCCCCGGCGCCAGCATCGCCGCCGGCGTGTCGATGCTGATCACGAACCAGGGCCTGCTGTTCCTCGCCGACACGGCGGTGAACATCGAGCCGACTTCGGAGGACCTGGCCGAGATCGCGGCGCTCGCGGCCGACCTGGTGCGCCGCATCGGCATCGAACCGGTCGTCGCCATGCTGTCCTTCTCGAGCTTCGGCGGCAGCCAGCACCCGCGCAGCGACGCGGTGCGCCGCGCGGTCGAGATCGCGCGCGAAGAAGATCCCGCGCTGATCATCGACGGCGAGATGCGCGTCGACGCGGCGCTCGACCCGGTCGTGCAGGCGCGCTACGAAGAGTGTCGCCTGGGCGGTCGTAAGGCGAACGTGCTCGTCTTCCCGAACCTCGAGGCCGCCAACATCGGCTTCAACCTGGTGCGCATGCTGACGGCCGAGTCGACCATGATCGGCCCGATGATGGTCGGGCTCGACAAGCCCGTGATCGCGATGCAACCGCACTCGGCCGGCGTCGAGGACATCATCCACCTGACCGCGATGGCGTCGATCGAAGCCCATGACAACAAGAAGCGCGACGCCGCTCTCGAAGCTGCCGCCGGACAGCGGGGGGGCTGAGTCGGGCGCGGGGAACGAGCCGCGCGGGCTCGGTCCCTGCTGCCGGAAGGCGATCCGCGCGGCGGCGTGGCTCGCCGGCATCACGGCGCTGATCAGCGTCTTCTACGACGGCGAGCTCGTCACGCTGCTGCGCGGTGACGAACGGCTCGTCCCCGAGGCGCGCTCCGCGCTCGACGCGACGCGCTCGGGGCTGCGCGTGCTCGCGGTCGGCTGCGCCGCGATCGCGCTGGTCTACGGTCTGCTGCGCCGGCCGCGCTCGCGCCGCGGGCTCGCGGCCTTCTTCGCGCTGGGGCTCGCAGCGTACTTCGTCGTAGTGCTCGAGCTGCTTGCCGCGCCGCTCGCGCCGCCGCAGACGACGATCTTCGCGCCGCACGCCTCGCGCGGCTGGGCGCTCGTTCCCGGGGCGCGGGACGAATGGATGGGCGTGCCCGTCGCGATCAACGAACAAGGCTCGCGCGGTCCGCTGCGCGCGATGCCGAAGCCGCCCGGCGTGCGTCGCGTGCTGTTCCTCGGCGACTCGGTCACCTTCGGCTTCCAGCTCGAGGACGACGACGACACGCTGCCCGCGCGCGCGGAGGCTCGTCTGCGCGCGCTCGGCGTGGACGGCGCCGAAACCGTCAACGGCGGAGTCGGCGGCTACTCTCCGTGGCAAGAGGTGCGTCTCCTCGTCGAGGAAGGCCTCGCCTACGAGCCGGACGTCGTCGTCGTCGACTTCGTGCTGAACGACGTCAGCGAGAAGCTCGGCCTCACGCGCTTCGGCGGCAGCGGGCAGGGCTTCCAGCTCGAGCACAGCCGTGCGGCGCACGGGCTCGCGTGGCGCTCGAACCTCGTGCGCTACTTGGTGAAGCTGCGCGCAGAGGCGTCCGGCTCCGGCGAGCGTTTCGAGCGCAGCGACGACCTCGCCGCCCTCTCGGTCGGCGACCTCCTGACCCGCGACGACGCGCCGGAAGTCGGGCAGGCCTGGGACCGCACCCTGCCCGAACTCGCGCGCCTCGTCGCGCACTGCCGGCAGCGCGGCATCCCGGTGCTGCTCGTCGCCTTCCCGTACACGATCCAGCTCGAGCACGCGGAACTCGACGCGCCCCAGCGCCGGTTGGCGGCCTTCGCGAGCGAGCAGGGCATCGAGCTGCTCGACCTCGCGCCGGTCTTCCGCGAGGCGCTCGCGCAGAACGAGGGCGACCTCGACGCCTTGTTCCTCGACGCGCTGCACCTCACGCCGGAGGGCTGCGAGGTGGCCTCGGACGCGATCGCGCGGCGCTTGGTCGACGGGCTCTACCTGGCTCAGCGGCCGCGCTAGGCGCTCTCCTGCCCAGGGCCGGGAAAAACTCCTAGAGCCCGCCAAGAACACCGTTCGCTCGCCGTCCTAGGCCCCGCGAGACGAACGGTCCGGACCCGAGCAGCGCATGAACACACGAGAAGCAGCCACCGACCTCCCGCCCGGCGAAACGGGTGGGGACTGGATCCACGAAGCGCTGGCGCTCTACGAGCGCCCGCTTCTGTTCTATGCAGCCCGCTTCTGCCACGACCGCGAGCGGGCTCGCGACGTGGTGCAGGAGACCTTCCTGCGGCTGTGCCGGCAACGACGTGAAGCGGTGGAGGAACGGCTGCGCGAGTGGCTGTTCACCGTCTGCCGCAACTGCGCGCTCGACGTGGCGCGCAAGGAGGGGCGAGTGAACGCACTGACCGAAGAACAGGAACGCCGCCGCGGGTCCGAGCCGGACAGCGCGACGCGCGACGTCGACGTGCGCGACAGCGTGGACCACGTGCTGGAGCGCATGAAGGCGCTTCCCGACAACCAGCGCGAGGCGCTGCAGCTGAAGTTCCAGCACGGGCTCTCCTACAAGGAGATCGCCCGCGTGACGGAGACGAGCATCGGCACCGTCAGCTGGTTGATCCACGCCGGGCTCGCATCGCTGCGAGAACGCATGGTGCGCAGCGGGCAGCTGGGGACGGGACGCGAAGCGAGAGGGTTGGAAGCATGAGCAGCGAGAACGACACGAAACGACGCGCGTTCGAGGACGATCCCCGGATCACGGCCTACGCGCTGGACGAACTCGAGGGCGCCGAGCGCGCCGAGGTCGAGGCGCTCCTGGATGAAGAACCCGCGGCGCGCGAGTTCGTCGCCGAGCTGCGCGAGTTCAGCGGGGTGCTGAGCGGCGCGTTGGAGGCGGAGTACGCGAGCGGCGACGCGCCGCTGCTGTCGCCGGCGGCTCGCGCGGCCATCCACTCCCGGGCGGACGCTTCGGGCGCGGTCGGTGCATCCCGACCGTGGTGGCGTCGCGGGCGCCTGATCGCGGCGTCGCTCGTCGGCCTCGCGGGCTTCGGCCTGGCAGGGACGTGGTGGGCTCAGACGCAGGTGGCGGACGGCTTCCTCGTCGCGCGCCTCGAGACCGCGGCGCCCGCCGCGCGACCGATGGAACAAGTCCCCATGCGCAAGTCGCTGACGCTGTCGAGTCCTGACGGCTCGATCGAGTACGACCTGCCGGCGCTCGTGCAGATGGAACACGCCGACAAGGCGCTCGCGCCCGGCGAGGAAGTCGACCTCGAGGAAGTCGAGGTGAGCCTCGTGACGAACGACCCGGAGCTGCGCCTGCGCTTCATGGAACGCGCCCGCGGCCTGGTCGACCAGACGGCCGGTGAGCCCGTGCTCGGCGACCGCGAGGTCCGCATGCTCGACGAGTACGCGGACGAGCTCGGCGTCGAGTTCCACTTGCAGCCGCGCTCGAGCGGCGAGGGTTACGACACGATCCTCGAGAACGACTTCCTCGGCGTGCAGCGCAACCCGATCTCGACCTTCTCGGTCGACGTCGACACCGCCGGTTACTCCAACGTGCGGCGCTTCCTGCGCGACGGCACGCTGCCGCCGGCGGACGCGGTGCGCATCGAGGAACTCGTCAACTACTTCCCGTACGACTACGCGCTGCCGAAGGGCGAGCACCCCTTCGCCGTCGACGTCGAAGTCGGCGCCGCGCCGTGGGCCCCGCGCCACCGGCTGCTGCGCATCGGGCTGCGCTCGTCGCCGCTCGGCACCGCGGACCGCAAGCCGTCGAACCTCGTCTTCCTGCTCGACGTCTCGGGTTCGATGGACCAGCCTGACAAGCTGCCGCTCGTGAAGCAGTCGCTGCGCATGCTGGTGGAAGAAATGGACGCTCGCGACCGCGTGTCGATCGTGGTCTACGCCGGAGCAGCGGGCGTCGTGCTCGAGCCGACGGCGGGGGACTACGACCTCGCGATCCTCGCGGCGCTCGAGCGCCTCGACGCGGGTGGTTCGACGAACGGTGGAGAAGGCATTCAGCGCGCCTATGCGCTGGCGCGCGAGAACTTCCTCGAGGAAGGCAACAACCGCGTCGTGCTCGCCACCGACGGCGACTTCAACGTCGGCCTGACGGGCGAAGGCGAGCTCGAGGACCTGATCGCGTCCGAGGCGAGCTCCGGCGTTTTCTTGACGGTGCTCGGCTTCGGCACGGGCAACCTGCAAGACAACCGCATGGAGGCGCTCGCCGACAAGGGCAACGGACACTACGCGTACATCGACTCGCTGAACGAAGCGCGCAAGGTGCTCGTCGGCGAGGTGGGCGCCAGCCTCGAGACGGTCGCGAAGGACGTGAAGATCCAGCTCGAGTTCAACCCGGACCGCGTGCTCGCGTACCGCTTGATCGGATACGAGAACCGCCTGCTCGCCGCGCAGGACTTCGCGGACGACACGAAGGACGCCGGCGAGATCGGCGCCGGACATCGTGTTACCGCTCTGTACGAGATCGTGCCGGCGGGCGAGTCGCTCGCGGTGCCCGGCTGGTCCGCGGAGTTCGCCGCGCAGCAGGCTCGGACGAGCAGCGAGGGGAACGCCGCCGTCACGCCGCTCTCCGGTCTCGGCGAGCTGCGCCTGCGCTACAAGCAACCCCAGGGGACGGAGAGCCGCCTGCTCACGCAGCCGCTCGACGACTCGCTGGCGTCCTTCGCCGAGCTCTCCGACGACACGCGCTTCGCGGCCGCCGTGGCGGGCTACGGCATGTTGCTGCGAGGCTCGAAGTACGCGGGGACCGCGCGCTGGCGCGACGTGATCGACTGGGCCGCGGGCGCGCTCGGTGGCGATCCGGGCGGCTACCGCACGGAGTTCCACGGGCTGGCGATCGAAGCGCAGCGGCTCTCTGCGCAGCGGGCGGAGCGAGTGAAGGACCGCTGAGCGGCCGGGGGTGGCGCGGGTGCGGGTGCTTGTGGAGAATGGCCCGCCCCGCGCACCGCGGTCCCGTCCCGAGGACCGCGCGGATGCGGCGCTCGTCGCCACACTCACCCCAGGACCGATCCTCCATGTTCCGACAGGTACTGCTCCTCGCCCTGCTCTTCGCCGCCCTCCCGCTGGCCTTCGCGCAACCTCAGTCGAAGGAAGAACTGAAGTTCCGGGAGAAGCAGGCGTCCGAGCTGACCAAGTACGCCGACCAGGCCTACAAGGAAGGCTTCCCGAACAACGCGAAGAAGGTCTACTTGATGCTCCTCAGCGAGTACGACCCGGACAACGCGAACGCGCGCGAGAAGCTCGGCTACCAGCGCTCGGGCAAGACCTGGATCAAGACGCCCGGCTTCGTCTACCCGAAGAGCGACAACCCCGACGCCAAGGCGGCAGAGAAGCTGAAGAAGGCGTGGGCCTCGACGGCCGCCAAGCTCGCCTCGGCGCACAAGAAGATGGCGGAGGACTACGAGAAGGCCGGGCGTACCGACCTCTCGACGCAGCACTGGGAGAAGGTGCTGCGCTTCGACGCGGAGGACGAGGACGCGAAGAAGGCGCTGCACCACGAACCCGTCGAAGGTCTCTCCGGCACGGACCTCGAGAAGACGCTCTTCGATCGCTCGAAGCTGATCACGGCCGTCGTCGAGGAAGAGGCGCGCAAGGACTACGAGGTCGAGGTGATCGGCGAGGGTGAGAAGCACGTCCTGCTCGAGAAGGCGAAGCTGAAGTACTTCGCCGTGCGCTCGGAACACTTCACGCTCTTCGGTGACTTCAAGATCGGCGAGGAGTGGAACACCGACCTGCTCGTCGAAGCCGCCAAGAACGCCGAGCGCGCGGTTCGCGTGATGCAGCGCGCCTTCGACGGCTACGACGGCTTCAACGACGACCCCGCGCGCTGGATCAGCGACTGGGCGTTCTTCCAGGACGGCGAGACGTACAAGCAGGTGCTGGAGGCGAACAAGGACCTGATGGACGAGAAGTCCTTCGAATTCCGTCGCGACCACACCTCGGGCTCGATGCTGATCGACCAGGCGAACCGCGTCGCGCTCGAGATCTCGTCCCCTCAGAACGAGCAGGGCGTCTACGACGGCGCCGTGCGCAACGTCGCGCAGGCGTACGCGGGCTTCCGCTCGCCGGCGCTCACCGAAGGCATCGGCCATACGATCGTGGGCATGTTCTTCAACAACAACCGCGCCTTCGTCGTCGACCGCAAGACGCAGCTCGAGAGCACCACCGGCGAGGAAGACGTCGACCGCTTCTCGCCGAACATGGACACTTGGAAGGACCTCGCGCTCGAAGCGGCGTGGAAGCTCGGCGAAGGCACCTCGGCCGCGCAGCTGCCGCTGATCACCGCGGACAAGTTCCCGGACGACGCGCGCATCAAGTCCTGGTCGTTCTGCGACTACGTCGTGCGCCGCGACCCCACGCTGCTGCTCGACCTCGACCAGCTGAACGAGTTCCGCCAACCGATCGAGGTCGAGGCGAAGTTCACCGAGGACCACGACGGCCTCTCCATCGCGCAGCTCGAGAAGGAGTGGAAGGACTTCTGGACCGGCGCGAGCCCCGTGCTGAAGGCGATCCAGAACAACACCGAACCGCTCAGCGCGCTGAACAAGGACGCCGCGACCTGGCTCAAGGAGTTCAACAAGGCGCGCAAGGACGGCCAGGCCAGCACGGCGGTCACCTGGAGCGAGTCGTACTCCGGCCGCTGCGCGGAACACGTCCGCTACCTGCTCGCGAACCCCGATCAACGCGGCGCGGGTCCGGAGCAGCGACAAGACGTCAACCTCGAGGGTGGCTCGCACCTCGGCGACATGTTCGCGCACATGGCGATCGTCGACACCGACGCGAAGAAGCCGAAGGATGTCTTCAAGCGCTGGCTCGACTACCCCGGCTACCGCGACGCGCTGCTGAACAACAGCCTGCGCACGATCGGTCTCTACCACGAGGACGGCATCCTCGTGATGGACGTCATCCGCGGCCTCGGCAAGCCCGAAGCCGGCAAGGCGGGCATGGGCTTCTACCCCGGCAACGGGGACAACATCCCGACCGAGGTGGCCGTCGCCGACCTCGGACCCGAGCTCGTCGAGTTGCTCGAGAAGCACGGCCACGGCGACAAGACCGTGATCGGTTACCCGCTCAGCCTGCACCACTTCGGGGGCGGCGGCGTCGCCGGCATGCGCGAGTCGTACAGCTGCTCCCTGATGCAGCGCGACGAAGTGATCGAAGGCATCCTGCACCTCGCCGACGGCGGCGAGAACCGCCACACCTCCGCGCCCGGCATGGTCGTCTTCTACCCGCTCGAGCCGCTGCCCAAGGGCAAGGAGTTCAAGCTGAAGTGGGTTTGGGAGACGGACAAGCTCGTGCTCGACAAGGAGATCACGTTCGACACGTGATCGTCCGGTGAAGTCGAGACATGCAGGACAGGAAGCTGTCGGCCGCTGAGCGCTGGGGCGTCACGCTCCTCCTCGCGGTCGGCGGCAGCTTCCTGATCTGCATCGAGTACCTGGAAGTGCTGACGCGCGTTCTCCCCGAGACAGACGGCGCGCACGGCATCGGTGCCTTCGGTGATCCGTTCGTGCTCGCCCTCGCGCTGATGGTGTCGACCTGCGGCGCGTTCTTGACCTGGCCGATCGCGATGCTTGCCTGGCGTCGCAGGAACGTGGTCCGATGCGGGCTGGCGACCATCGCGTGCATGGTCGTCGCCGTGCCGCTCTCGCTCTTCGCGCTGGGACCCAGGGCACTCGCGGCGGTTCCGGTGGTCCTGCTCGCCGGCATCGCGTGCTTCACACGATGGCCGCGTGGAGAGCGCTGGAGCGAGCTGCCGAACGGCTTCGACGAAGCCGCCTGAGGAGTCCCGGGCTCGTTCGAAGGCGGTTCGACGAAGACGGGCTGCGCTGCACTCAGGACCGCGCCGCGCGTTCCTGCAGGTGGAACTTCACGAGCATGGCCGGGAAGATCAGCAGCGCGGCGTACATCGTCCAGATCGGTGCTCGACCGGTCTCGGGCAGGAACTGCCAGGCGTCGCGCAGGTGGAGGGAGACGACGGCGGCGAGCGCGCAGAGTCCCTCGACCGTGATCAGGCGCTGGATCGCCGGATAGGGCGGCAGGTCCGCGCGACGCTTCCACAGACGGATGCCGTAGAAGATCGCGGCGACGTAGAACAGGAGCACGAGTCCTGCGGCGAGTGCGTCCGCCCCCGCGACCACGCCGGCCGTGAGCGGCATCCAGCAGGTCCCGCCGAGCAGGGCGCCGAACCAGCCGCCCTGGTTCCACTGGAAGGCGCTGGGGGACTCGTCGGAGGTTCGCGTGGTCGGCTTCGTGTTCATGCTGAGAGCGGGGGTCCGAGGTGTTCCCGAGTCCAAGCGCAGGCCGGTGCGTGAGTCGTCGGGGAATCCGCGAGAAAACGCCCGAGACCCTCGAGCGCGTCGCCGGCTAGTGGAGTCCTCGCGCGCCGCCGGTTCGTGACGGCACCGGCGACGTGGAAGGGCGGCCTCACTTCGGACGCCGCACGAAGACCTTGACCGTCTTCACCGCGCCGTCGCGCAGGATCCAGCACTCGACCTCGGTGCCGTCCTTCGTCGCGAGCGGGTCGAAGCGGTCGGTCAGGATCTCGAGGTCGTCGAGTTTGATCAGCTCGCGGCTCGGCTTCAGGTCGTCGTAGACGAGCTTCGAGAGTCCGAGGAAGAGGTCGCCGGGGCGCAGGTCGAGGTCGTGGTCGACGTCGATCGGTTGGGCGCGCACGACGCGCAGCACGCCGGACATCAGCGTGGAGGGTTCTGCGTTCGCCATGCCGGTGTAGGCGCGGTGGAGGGCGACGCTGGCCTCGCGCACGACGTCGAAGTCGGTGTCGTAGTGCAGTTCCTCGAGCTCGATGCCCGACTGGCGCTGGATGTGCCAGTTCGCGTAGGCGAGGGGTTGCACTTGCAGCGCGAGTTCTTCGTCTCCACGTCGCACGACGAGCGTCGTCGGCGCGTCGACCGCGAGTCCCATGCGCAGCTTGGCCCAAGTGATCTCGTTCGTGACGGGCTTGCCGCCGAGGCTGACGACCACGTCGTCCTCCTTGACTCCCGCGCGCTCGGCGGGGCCGAAGCTGTCGACCTCGGTGACGAGCGGGCCGTCGGCGCCGTCGACGAGCTTGATGCCGATGTACGTGCTGCGCAGGCGTTGCGCGGAGAGCAGCTTGTCGCTGAACACCTCGCGCGCGCGGTTGACGGGGATCGCCATGCCGGCGCCGGTGCGTCCGGCGGAGTTGATGCCGATCAAGCGACCGTTCAGGTCGAGCAGCGCGCCGCCCGAATTGCCGCCGTTGATCGCGGCGTCGGTCATGATCATGCCTTCGTACTCGCGCAGGCGCCCCTGGATCATCACGTCGATGCTGGTGCAGCTGATGATGCCGGCGCTGACCGAGTCGGAGAGCAGGAGCGCGTTGCCGATCGCGATCACCGGCTGGCCGAGGTAGGTCTCGTCGGAGTCGCCGAGCGGCACGGGCACGACCGTCTCGCCTTCGCCCAGGTCGAGCTGCAGCAGCGCGAGGTCGTCGTCGCGCGACGTGCTCAGCGGGTGCGCGACGTACTCACGGCCGTCGGGCAGCGTGACGGTGAGGCGGTAGTTCGGCAGCTCGTTGCCGTCGCGGTCGATCGCGGACTCCACGACGTGCCAGTTCGAGATGGCGAGGCCGCTCGACTCGATCACGACGCCGGAGCCGCCGCCCAGCACTTCCCACTTCGGTTCGGGGTCCTCGGCGAAGGGGTCGAAGACGTCGGAGACCTCGACCTCCTCGGCCTGCGAGAAGATCACGTTGATCAGCGAACTCTGCGCGGCGTCGACGACGTCGGAGACGGCGGTGCGGCGCGCGGCGAGCTCCTCGGGCGTCGCGGGGCGCAGCGAGGCCTTGACCGCGCCGCTCGCGTTCGCTTGCCACTCCTCGTCGAACCACGAGATCACGTTCGTGAGCGGCGCGGCGAAGCCGAGGTAGCTCGACTCCGCGATCTGGCGCTCGCCGCGCGCTTCCTCGACGGCGATGCCGATCAGATCCCCGTCGCGATCGACGACCGCGCCGCCCCAGTGGCCCCTGTGCAGCCACGACGCGACCTGGAAGAAGCCGTCACCCCGCGAGAGATTGCCGACCACGCCGACGCTGAGCGTCGTGGTGGGGCCGAACGGGCGGCCGACGACGGCGACGTACTCGCCCGACTTGGCCGAGTTCCAGTCGCCGAGCTGCGCGGCGGGGAGTTGCACGCCTTCGGGCAGCTGCACTCGGATCATGGCGAGCTGCTTGGCGCGCTTGATGTCGAGGACTTCCGCGTCGTACAGCGTTCCGTCGGAGAGGCGCACGCTGACGAGGCCCTTCGGCTTGCCGCGGAAGAGGTCCGCGCTGGTCACGACCAGGCCGTTCGGGTCGAGGATCACGCCGGAGCCGAGCTCGCGTTCGACGCTCTGGCCGTGCGGGTCGCTGCCGCTGGGCGTGATCGGGTGTTCTTCGCCGATCCTGGTCCAGACGCTGACGACGGAGGGCGCGACCTTCGCGATCGCTTCGACCGACAGCTCGGGCTGGAAGCCGGACGGGGCGTCGAGCTTCGCCTGCAGGGCGCCGATGCGGCCCTGGAAGGAGCTGCGGATCGCCGAGGTCGAGACGATCACGGCGTAGTCGACCACGGCTTCGCGGACTTTCTTCTTCGGATCGATCTCGTCGTGGATGTCGTCGCCGTCGCCTTCGGGCGCTTCGTCCTCGGGCTCCTGCGCGGTGTCGCCGCCGCCTTGCTCGTCGGGCGGCGCGGCTTGGTCTTCGCCGGAACCGTCGCCCGGCTCCTCGCTGCCGTCTCCTTCGCCTTCCTCGTCTCCGTCGTCATCGTCGTCGTCGCCCTTCTTGGGGACGTAGACGTGCGACGCGTTGTACAGGCCGGCGAGGTGACCGCGCGAATCGAGCAGCGGGCCGCCGTCGAGCATCTTGTGGAAGCGCGTGTCGGTGATCAGCACCTCGCTCGGCGCGAGGCGGTTCTGCAGCAGCGTAACTTCGCCGGAGGGCAGGGCGGAGGCGCCTTGGAAGGCGTAGAGGTGTTCGCCGTCGGGGAACGACATCGTGACGAGTCGCGCGCCGGGAGCCGGTTGGTCGGACGAGCCGAGTGGGACGGCGGGGAGGCTCTCGCCCTCGTCGAGCGAGAGCTGCACGAGCGCGAGGTCCGTGCGGAGGTCGCGCGCGACGACCATGGCGGAGTACTTGCGGCCCGCTTGCGTGGTGACTTCGAGCCAGAACTCGCCCTCGAGCGCGTTGTCAGCGACTTCCTTGACGAGGTGCGCGTTGGTCAGCACCAGGCCCTCGGAGCTGATCAGCACGCCGGACGACGAGCGCTCGACGCGCACGGAGTCGCCTGTGTTGCGTCCGCGCGAGTTCACGCGTTCGAAGCGCACGTCGACGAAGACGACGGCCGGCGAAGCGCTCTCGATCACCGCGGCGACCGGCGCTTGCACCGCGGCCGCGGGGAGCGTCAGGCCGCCGAGCAGCAGGGCGAGGGTCGTGACGATGCGCCGTGCGACGCGCGTGGGGGAAGCTTGCATGAGGGTCATTTGGACTCGGCCGTCACGTTCGCGTTGAACTCGGCGCGGGCGATCTCTTTGTCGAGCACCAGGATCTGGTGGCGGAGGTGCCAGGTCAGACGGTCCTGGAAGATGTAGAACTGGTGAGTGATCTTGCCGTCGAAGCCTTCGAAGGCGACGCCGACCTTGACGAAGCCCGAGTAGACCTCGTCGAAGAGCTCGAGCATCGGCTTGATGATCGGGAACTCCTTGGTGGGCTTCTTCAGCGCCGTCGTGAACGCCTTCTCGGTCTTGCGGTGGTTCTTGCCGTGCTCGAAGTTCTCGATGGTCTCGAGCACCTCCTGCAGCGCGGCGCGCTTCTCCTTCAGCGCGTCGATCGAAGCCTCGGCGAGCGGCTTCTTCTTGATCGTGATCGTCGGGACGAGGCGCCGGCCCTCGCACGGCAGGCAGTCGTAGCCGCCGCGTTCCTTGCAGGCGCGGCACTTCTCCTGGCGCGAGGAGCCGTTCGCTTCGGTGATGCCGAAGGTGCCCGCGCCCCAGCACTGCGCGCAGGGATAGACGGCCGCGCCGCGGCAGTACGGGCAGATGATCTCGACCATCGGATCGGGGTAGCGTCCGGTGCCGGCACAGGTGCGACAGACGGCGCGCTTGTCGCCGCCGCACTCGATGCAGTGCGGCATGTCGCGATCCTTGCAGAGCGGACACTCGATCTCCTTGACCGCCTTGCACTGCGGGCAGACGACGTCCCACGGGGCCCACTGCTGCAGGCCCTGGTCGTCGAGCACGGTCTCGCGCTCGAAGCTGTGGTCCGGGATCTTCTCACGCGCCTGGAGCGCGAAGGAGGATCCGACGACGAGCAGGCAGAGCGCGGCGAGGGCGCAGAGGGTCCGGTAGGGGTTCATCGAGGTCTCCGTGGCGAGCGGGGATGGAACGCGGCGCGAGGGCGGGGTTCGGGGGCGCGCGGGCGCGCTGGTCGTCGCGGCGGCGTCAGCCCGAGAACCGCGGAGCAGGTTAGGAAGCGGCGGGGGAATCGTCCAGTCGAGACGCAGCTCGGGCGCCGCGGACCGCGAGGTCGACGGCGCCCGAGCGCGGTTCGAGGTCGTTCCGGGGCGTCAGCGGCTGCCGCGCTTGCCGGTGCTCTCCGAGGTGTCCTGTCCGTTGGACGCGAACTCGCGCCAGCGTCCTTCGACGTCCTTGAACGCCTCGCGCGGCGTGACGCCGAGAGCGGCGGCGGCGGCTTCGCGCCACTTCTCGATGAAGGTCTTCTTGTCGGTGGAGAACTTACCCGCGGCTTGCAGCCAGAGCTGACCCTCGAGGCCTTCCTTGCGCAGCACGTAGTCGAAGAACGACCACGACTTGGCGAGGTCGGCGTCGTCCATCTCGTACAGCTCGCGCAGCGCCAGTTGGTCGATCGGACGGCCGAACTGCAGCGCGATCTCGTTGTAGGTGTCGCGCCGACCGGTACCCATCGACTTCTCGCCCTCCTTCTTCTCCTCGAACTCGCGCTTCACGTAGCCCGGGTTGTCGTGGTTGAACGACTTGCAGGTGACGTTGTTGCGACCGAGGTGCTCGAAGGAGATGTGGTAGCCGAGGCCTTCGGAGATCCAGTCCTGCGGCAGGAATTGGATCTTTCCGTCGCCGTAGTGCAGCGACGAGAGCGAGTGGCCGAGCGTGTGGCAGACGATGCCGGGGATCTCGGGCTGGTTGTTGCGCCAGCGGTCGCGGAAGGTGCCCATGCCGATGGAGCGCTCGCCACTGATCTTCAGGCGCTGTTCGCGGTCGCGCGACCAGTCCGTGTTGTAGAAGCCCGTCGAGTAGGCGATCACCGCCTCGTCCGTGTCCGGCACGAAGAAGAACTCCTGGAAGATCGTGTCCGGGATGTTGTCGACGTAGGTCTCGGAGATGTAGGGGTCGATGAAGGTGTTGCGGAAGCCCTCGATCACCTCCTCGCCGAGCAGCAGCGCCTGGCGCACCTGTTCGTCGGTGATCTCGTCGATGTAGTAGAAGCGCAGGTGCTGGCTCTCCATCGCGCGGAAGTTGTGCGCGCCCTGGAACTGATCCTGCGAGATGCGCTTCAGCGCTTCCGGCGTCTCGATCTCCTTGATCGAGTTGTATGCCGTCTCGGCGCGCGCCTCGATGTGACCGGTCGCGTACTTCTGTTCCTTCTTGAGCTCCTTGTCGATGCGCTTCAGCGCGCCGGGGAAGGCCGTCGACTCGAGCCACATGCGCAGCTTCTCGAGCGCGGACACGAGGCGCGCGTGGCGGCTGTTCCAGTCGACCGTGCCCTTGTCGAAGCGGTCGCGGTCGTCGCGGAACTCGTCGATCTGCGCCATGCGCAGCACGTACTCCTTCGACAGACCCGCCAGGCTCTCGTCGCGCATCATGACCGCGATGCCCTCGATGTGGGGGCCCTGGATCACGAGGCGGTTCTTCTTCGTGGTGGGGTGCTTCTCACCGTCGAGGAAGTAGTAGGCGGGGTCCTCGGGCTTCTCGGGGTCAGCGACGTAGAGCTCGTTCGGCCCGTCGGGGCTGTACTTGATCTGGCCGTCCTCGATCTTGATGCCCTTCATCGGCTCGCCGACGACGCAAGGGTGCCCGTTCCACTCGACAAGCTGCTTCTTGTACTTCTGAGCGACTTTGTCGCTCTTGAAGTAGACGGCGATGATCTGGGCTTCGGCGCGAGGGGCGGCGACGAAGAAGAAGGCGAGGAGGATCAGCAGACTACGCATGGAATCCGATCTGGGGGGGAGAGGGGGTTCCGCGAGCAAGAGGGTCCGCCGGGAAGAGCGGAGAGCCCCCACTATCGCCTCTGGAGGAGGCGGGAGACGGACGGAGCCGCTATTTTAGTCGCCGGCACGCCTCGATCCACGCCCGACACCCCGGCAGCGCCCCATGCCCGAACGAGTCCTGAACGCCTGTCCCGCCTGCGCGCGGCAGTACGACGTCAGCCATCTGGCCCCCGGCGCCGCGGTGCGCTGCGACTGCGGCGAGCGCTTCTTCGCCTCCAAGCCCCGCCCGGAGGCTCTGCAGGCCACGTTCTGCTCGGGCTGCGGGGGCGCCGTGCCGTACCTCGCCCCGAGCTGTCCCTACTGCAACGCCGAGATCGCGGCGGAGGACCGCGGGCTCGGGCTGCGCTGCCCGCACTGTTTCGCCAAGGGGCGCTCGGGGGCGGGCTTCTGCGGGGCCTGCGGGGGGAAGCTCGAGCCCGCGGCGCGTCCGGCCGTCCCCGACGGTCGGCGCTGCCCGCGCTGCGAGGGCGCGCTGCGCGGCGAGAACCTCGCGGGGATTCTGATCATCGAGTGCACGGTCTGCTCCGGAGTCTGGCTCACGCCGGGTGCCTTCGAGCAGGCGATCCGAACCAGCCAGCAAGCGGGGCCCTTGCCCTCGTCGCCCGAGGACGGCGCGCTCGGCCCGCTGTACGAGGAGAGCGAAGTGCGCTACCTGCCCTGCCTCGGCTGCGACGAGTTGATGACGCGCAAGCGCATCGCCGGCCGGCACGGCGCGACGGTCGACGTCTGTCGCTCGCATGGTCTTTGGTTCGACGCGGGCGAGCTGGAGCGCATCCTCGCCTGGGTGCGCGCCGGCGGCACGGCGCACACGCCGTGGCAACCGCGCCAGGCGCAGCTCGACCCCGCCGAGATGATGCGCTCGAAGGCGCTGCGCCTCGACCTTCGTTCGCAGCGCGACGAGGCGTGGTGGCACGGCGCGGGGCGAACCGGCGGCTTCCTGGGCTTCCTCGCCGCGTTGTTCTTCGAAGAGTGAGGTCGCGGGCGGGTTCGACGTTCGGATCGTGTGAGTTTCGGCGAGCAACGGGGCGGTCCTCGTAGAATTGACCTTGGCTTCCCCCTTGCTCCGGCGGCCGGCATGCCGCTCCGAAACTCCTGACAAGGCAATCCCGATGCACCTCCAGCTCCCGGCGGGTCGTACCGCGCTCGTCCTCGGCGTGTTCGCCCTCCTCTCGTCGACCGCGCTCGCGAACAACGCTCCGTACGACGGCACCGGCTTCATCATCCAGGGCCCGAACTGCGTCCTGTACCAAGACGACCTGACGGGTCAGATCTACGGCAACGGCGATGCAGGTGGGTACGGCGGCTTCGGAGTCGGCGATCATGTTCACATCGTCTCGGACCAATACCCGTGCTTCCTGTTCCCGTGCACGGCCAATGCGTGCATCGGCTCGATCACGCTGATCGAGTCCTTCGGCGCGGGACAGGACCCGACGACGCCTTTCTGCTTCGGCGACGGCAGCTCGATGGCCTGTCCCTGCGCGAACCACAGCGCGCTCGGCGCCGACGAAGGCTGCGCGAACTCGACGGGCAGCGGCGCGAAGTTGACGGCGACCGGTTCGAGCTTCGTCGCCGACGACAACGTCGTATTGCACGTGGAAGGTGCGCGCGACTCGCAACCCGGCGTCTTCGTCCAGGGCCGCACGCAGATCGAGACGCCCTTCCGCGACGGATTGCTCTGCATGGGCAACTCCACGGAACGCCTGCAAGTCGTCTTCACCGACGCGTCGGGCGCCGCCGACTCCTCCGTCAGCCTGGTGACGGCCGGCGCGATCTCTCCGGGCGACACCGTGCACTACCAGCTGTGGTACCGCGACCCGGTGGTCTCGCCCTGCGGGACCGGCTCGAACCTCTCGAGTGCCGGAACGCTGACCTGGCAGTGAGTCGAAGCCGATAGGGAGCGCGGCGCGCGACGAGTCGATTCGTCGCGCGCCGCGCGTTCGTTCAGGCCGGCGCCGGCAGTCCGTCGCCCGCGTCCTCGATCGTCGACTCGCGCAGGCTCTGGCGCGTGTAGAGGTCGTGGTACCGACCGCAGCGCGCCAGCAGCGTCGCGTGGTCGCCTTCCTCGACGATCTTGCCCGCGTCGATCACGAGGATGCGGTCCGCGCTGCGGATCGTCGACAAGCGGTGCGCGATGACGAAGGACGTCCGCCCGGCGAGCACGGTCTCGAGCGCGCGCTGGATGCGCGACTCGGTCTGCGTGTCGATCGAGGAGGTCGCCTCGTCCATCACGAGGATCCGCGGGTCGGCGATGATCGCGCGGGCGAAGGAGATCAGCTGCTTCTCGCCAGTCGACAGGCGGTTGCCGCCTTCGCCGACCGCCGACGCGTAGCCATCCTCCAGGCGCCCGATGAACTCGTCCGCGCCCACGGCTCGCGCCGCGTCGCGCACTTCTTCGTCCGTCGCGTCGAGGCGTCCGTAGCGGATGTTCTCCGCGATCGTCCCGCTGAAGAGGTGCGGCGTCTGCAACACGATGCCGAGCTGTGACTGCAGCCACGCGAGCGGCAAGCGCCGGTAGTCGACGCCGCCGAAGCGCAGCTCGCCGCCGGTCGGCTCGTAGAACCGACAGAGCAGGCTGGCGATCGTGGACTTGCCGCCGCCGGTCGCGCCGACGAGCGCGATGCGTTCACCCGCCCGCACGCGCAGGTCGAAGCCCTCCAGCACGGGCTTGTTGCCCGTCCCGTAGTTGAAGTCGACCTTCGCGAACTCGAGTTCCTTCCAGCCGTCGGGCTCGGTCCCGGCGGGGACGAGCCGCGCCGGATCGTCGGCGATCGCGGGTTCCGTGCCGATCAGACCGAGCACACGTTCCGCCGAAGCCTGCGCCATCTGCATCTCCGCGAACCAGCGCGCCATTTGGTGCACCGGGTCGAAGAGCATCTTGCTGTACGCGAGGAAGGCCACGAGCTCGCCGGCCGTCAGCCCGCCGGCGCCGACGATGTTCACGCCGCCCATCGACAGCGCGATGGCGGTCGCGATGCTGCCCAGGCCGAGCACGCACGGCAGGTAGAGCGCGTTCCACTGCGCGTTGGCGACGGAGGACGCGTGCATCTCGCGGGTGAGCTCCTGGAACTCCTCGAGGTTCGCCGGACCGCGGCCGAACAGCTTGCTCGTGCGCACTCCTGCGAGGTTCTCGTTGAACGACGCGGTGATGCGCGAGTTCGTCTTGCGCACGCGCCGTGACGTGCGCAGCAGGCGACGCTGGAACCAAGCGCTGATCACGGCGAGCGCGGGCAGCACCGTCAGCACGAGCAGCGCGAGTTGCCAGTGCATCCACAGCATGGCCCCGGCGATGCCGAGCATGACCGTCGAACCCCAGACGTAGTCGAGCACGCCCCACGTCAGCACGTGGGTCAGGCGGTCGCAGTCCGAGGTCATGCGCGCCATCAGCCAGCCCACGGGGCGCTGGTCGAAGAACGCGAACGGCAGCTTGACCAGCGTGTCGAAGCCGTCTCGCCGGATGTCGTGCCCGACGCCGGTGCGGATGCGACCGCCTTGCTTGATGAAGAGGTGCACCGAGAACACGATCGTCAGGATCAGGCCGACGTACGCCAGGCCGTGCGCGACCCAGTCGGGCGCGACGTCTCCGGCCGCGATCTTGTCGATCAACGACTGCGTGACCAGCGGGAAGGAGACTTCCGCCACCGCGACGAAGGCGCCGAACAGGCACAGCAGCACGACGTGCTTGCGGTAGGGGCGCGTGTAGCCCCACAGCTGCTTCCAGACGGAGAGGTCGATGCGCGCGCGCGTGTCTTCCTCGAGCTCGTGGTGTTCGTTCATGCCGAGGTTCCTCCTCCGCGGACGCCGGTCAAGTCACGGCGCAGTTCGTCTTCCAGGGCGCCTTGGATGGTCCAGAGGCGCCGGTAGGGTCCATCCTCGAGCAGGAGGTCCTCGTGGGAGCCTTCCTGCGCGATGCGGCCGTGGTCGAGCACGACGATCCGGTCGGCGGCCATCGCCGTGGAGAGTCGGTGCGTGATGATCCACGTCGTGCGGCGCCCCTTGCGGCGGCGCAGCGCGTCGAGGATGCGCGACTCGGTCTCGGTGTCGACCGCCGACAGCGAGTCGTCGAGCACGAGCAGTGCGGGGTCCTTCAGCAGCGCGCGGGCGATGGAGACGCGTTGGCGTTGACCGCCCGAGAGCGTCACGCCGCGTTCGCCAACGGGCGTCTCGTAGCCGCGCTCGAACTCGAGGATCGACTCGTGGATCGCCGCCAGGTCGGCCGCGCGCTGGATCTCGTCGAAGGTCGCGCCGCTGCGACCGACGGAGAGGTTCTCCGTCAGGGTCTTCGAGTACAAGAAGGACTCCTGCAACACGACGCCGATGCGACTGCGCAGCGGCGCGCGCGCCAGCGTCCGCAGGTCGACGCCATCGAGCAGGATGCGCCCCTCCTGGGGCTCGTAGAGCCGCAGCAGCAGAGCGACGAGCGTCGACTTGCCCGAGCCGGGCGCGCCCAAGAACGCCACGGTCTCACCCGGACGGATCTCGAGGTCGATCCCGTCCAGCGCCGGAGCGCTCGCGTCCTCGTAACGGAAGCGGACGCCTTCGAAGCGCACGCCGCCGCGGAACTCCTCGAGCGCGTTGAGCCGCTCGTCGGGGCCTTCTTCCTCGGCCTCGGCGAGGATGCTGTCGATGCGCTCGATCGCGACGACAGCCTTGCCGGAGTCGGTCAGGACGCGCCCGAGCTGTCGCACCGGCCAGATCGCCATCGACCCGAGCATCAAGAAGCTGTTCAGCATGCCGATGCTGATCTCGCCCGACCACGCGAGCGAGGCGCCGACGAACAGCGTGATGCCCACCTGCGTGAAGCACAGCAGGTCGAGCACGGGCCAGTAGCTCGCGAGCCGGTGCATCAGCATGTACGTCGCGTCGCGGAAGCCCGCATTGTGCCCCGCGAAGCGCGTGCGTTCGTACTCGCTGCGCGCGAAGGCGCGGACGACGCGCACGCCCGTCAAGCTCTCCTGCAGATGCGTCGTGAGGCTCGCTTCGGCCTCGTCCATCGCTTGGAAGGCCCTGCGCACGCCGCCGAAGAACAGCACCGCTGTGGTGATGATCACGGGGTACAGGATGGTCGTGGCGATCGCGAGGCGCGCGTCGAGCCGGAACAGCAACGTGACGATCGTGGCCGTCAGCAGGACGGTCTGCACGATCTCGACGAGCTGCGAGCCCAGGAACACGCGCAGCGTCTCGACGTCCGAAGTGCAGCGCTGGATCACGTCGCCCGAGTCGGCGCGGTCCAGCGTCTTGGCAGGCAAGCGCTCGAGGTGCTCGAACAGGCGGTCGCGCAGGCGGCGCACGGTGCCCTCGGCGGCGAGCGCGGCCAGGCGTCCGCGCACGAACTCGAGCGCGCCGGCGAGCAGCGTCAGCCCGACCAGCGCCGCGCCGGCGCCGATCAGCACGGCGCGCGCCCCGTGGGCGTCCGCCAGCTCAGCGGCCCGCAGCGCGAGCGCGCGCGCCCAGCTCGGTCCTTGCGACGCATCGGCGTCTCCGGCGAGGAGCACGCCGTCGATCACCGCCTGCGTGACGAGCACGGCGGAGGAGAGCAGCAGCGTCGCCACGAACATGCTGATCGCCGCGAGGGCGAAGCGTCGCTGTTCGGGAGCGGTCCACTGGTGGAAGGTGCGGATTCGAGATCGGGTCACGGCCGGTTCCTGGTCGTCGTGTTCGGTCCTCCACAGCGTCCCGCCGGGGCGGGGAGTGGGGGCTCGATCGTGGAAGGACCAGACACGAAAAAGCCCGCTCGATGCGCGGAGCGGGCTCGTCGCGTGGCAGCGTGGGGCTGCCGAGTTCGAAGAACGCGCTCAGGTGGTCGGGGGATAGACACCCGACGGGATGCGCCGCATCCACACCGTCTTCTGTTGCGCGTCGTTCTTCATGGTCTCGATACTCCTGCGCGGAACTCGTCCGCAGCTGTCCCGAAAGTGCCCGCGGTCCTGCGACCTCGCAAGAGGCCTCGCAGATTTTTTTCTTCGCGTTCCAGATCAGGACCCGGGATCAGCGCTCGAGTCGTCCGCGGAGTCGCTCCAGATCGTCGCGGAGGCGTCGGCGCGCGGCGTCCTTCATCCCGGACAGCACCATGCGCATCAACATGTTGTCGATGCGGGCGATGCTGCGGTGCAGCAGGCGCGTGCCGCCCTCGATCGCGCGGAGGTGGTGTTCCGCCTCGAGGACTCCGAGCTCGCCCTCGACCCGCATCACGACCAGCTCGCCGGGGACGCGGCACTCGATGCGGCCGACGACCGGGAGCTTACGCCCGGACACGGACATGACGTGGCGGAAGCTCCCGTCGGGTTGCAGCTCGAAGTCCACCAGTCCCCCGATCCAGTCCGGCAACTTCGACGGATCGGCGAGGTAGGCCTGCACCTCTTCGACGGGGCGCGCGATCTCGATGGTCTCTTCGATCTCCATCGGGGAAGCGTGGCGTGAACGGACCGGGCTCGCAAGCCTTCTTCACTCCCCCCGGACCCAGACCGAACCCGGAGAACACGCCCCTGGATGGGAATCCGTCGTAGGCTCGATCCACGACCACTCCCAGATCCCCCTGCTCGCGAGAAGATCCCCATGCGAACCGTCCTCACACTCACTGCACTCGCCCTCTTGGCCGCCTCCGCCTTCGCGGGCAACGCCAACTTCGAAGCGCGCCTCGACGGCAGCCTCGTCGGCGTCGGCTCGGACGCCGGGTGGTCCGCGGCGCTCGAGGGAGACGTCGCCGTCGTCGGTGCGCCCGGAGAAGGCGCAGCCTACGTCTTCGAGAAACAAGCCGGGGTCTGGGTCGAGAAGACGCGACTCCAAGCCAGCTTGACGACGCCCGGCGATCGCTTCGGCGAGGCGGTGGCGCTGCGCGGTGGAGTGATCGTGGTCGGTGCACCCGACTCCACGGCCGGCAGCGGAATGACCTCCGGCGCCGCGTTCGTCTTCCGCAAGCTGGGGGCGGTGTGGACGGAGGTCGACGTGCTGTCCCACCCGAGTCCCGGCTTCAACGACGACTTCGGCAGCGCGGTCTCGACCGACGGTGATCGCATCATCGTCGGCGCGCCCTTCACGCCCGGTACCGGCTTCCTGCAGGGCGCCGCGTACATCTTCGACGATCCGGTGACGTCGGACGACTTCAGCGACGTGACGCCCGTCATCTCCGCCGACATCGCCGATCTCGACTTCTACGGGCGCGGCGTCGACATCGAAGGCGACGTGGCGGCGGTCGGCGCGGACCTCGACGACGACAACGGCGACGCGTCCGGTTCCGTGTACGTCTTCCGCTTCGGCGGCGGGGGCTGGGCGGAAGAGGACAAGCTGAAGCCCGCCGACGGCGCAGCGCTCGACCAGTTCGGCCTGTTCATCGACTTCGACGGCAACCGGCTCGCGGTCAGCTCGACCGCCGCGGACATCGGCGGCGTGCAGGACGCGGGTGCGATCTACACCTTCCTCTACGCCGGGGGAGTCTGGTCACAGGAGGACAAGGTCGTCTCCAGCGCGCCGATCACGAACGGGCAGTTCGGCTCGGACCTCGCGCTCGACGGCTCGCTGATGATCGCGGGCGAGGCGGTCTTGAGCTCGTCGGCGCCCGTCGCCGGAACCGTGCACGAAGTGCGGCTCTCCGCCGGCACCTGGACCGACGTGTCCGACACGACCGCGAACGGCGGCACGCTCGGCGACTGGTTCGGCTTCGCGCTGGACCTCGACGGCGCCGTCTTCGTCGGCGGAGCCCCGCGCGACGCGCTGCTCGGCAACGATGCCGGAACGGCCTTCGTGCAGGGCTTCGGCGAGCGCTTCCCGACCGTCTGCGTCGGCGACGGCACGCTCACCTCGTGCCCGTGCGGCAACAACTCGACGCTCGGCAACGGCGAGGGTTGCCGGAACAGCCAGGGCCTCGGCGCAGTGCTCGCGGCGAACGGATCGGCCTCCGTCGCGACGGACGACCTCGTCTTCGCCGTCGACCAGGCGCGCCCCGGCGCGCCCGGCATCTTCATCCAGGGCACGGTGCTCGTGACGATCCCGTTCAAGGACGGGATCCTCTGCATGGGCAACCCGACGGAGCGCCTCGAGGTGATCTTCCTCAGCGCGACGGGCACCGGGAACAGCGCCGAGTCCGTCGTGTCGAACGGCAACGTCCTGCCGGGACAGACGCGCTACTACCAGTTCTGGTACCGCGACCCGCAGGTCAGCCCCTGCGGAACGGGTTCGAACTTCACGAACGGTCTGACGGTCGACTGGCAGTAGTCGGTCGCACTCGACGCGAACCGCGCGGCCCCGATACGGAGTCGCGCGGTTCGCGCGTTCCTCACCCTTCCTGTTCGCGGTACTGCATCCGGTAGAGGTGCTCGTACACGCCGCCCCGCGCGAGGAGTTCCTCGTGCGTGCCGCTCTCGACCAACTCGCCCTTGTGCAGCACGAGGATGCGGTCGACGTCGCGGATCGTCGACAAGCGGTGCGCGATGATCAGCGCGGTGCGCCCCTGCGTCAGCGTGTGCACGGCGCCCTGCAGCAGCTCCTCGGTGCCCGTGTCGACGTTCGAGGTCGCTTCGTCGAGCGCCAGGACGGCGGGGGACCGCGCGAGGACGCGCGCGAAGGACACGAGCTGCGCTTCGCCCGCCGAGAGGTTCCGCCCGCGCTCGCGCACCGGTTCGCGGTAGCCGGCGGGGAAGCGCGCGACGATCTTGTCCAGACCCAGCGCCGAGGCGGCGGCGAGGGCGCGCGACTCGTCGATCGCTCCGCCGAGCCGCAGGTTCTCGAGCACGTCGCCCTCGAACAGGAAGACGTCCTGCGTGACGACACCGATGCGGCCGCGCAGGTCGGAGAGCGCGTAGTCGCGCACGTCGACGCCGTCGACCGTGACGCGGCCCTGCTGCACGTCGTAGAGCCGCGACAAGAGGCGCAGCAGCGTCGACTTCCCGGATCCCGTCGCGCCGACGACGGCGACGCGCTCGCCCGGCTCGACGCGGAACGACACGCCCTTCAGCACGGGGTTGTCCGGGTCGTAGCCGAAGACGACGTCCTCGAAGGCGAGCGCCCCGCGGCAGCCATCGACGCGCACGGGATCGCGCGGCTCCGGCACCGAGTCGTCCGTGTCGAGCAGCGCGAAGATGCGGTCGGCGGCCGTCATCGCGTTCTGCATCACGGTGTACTTCTGGCTCAGGTCGACGAGCGGGCGGAAGAAGCGCTCGAGCATGCCGTAGAAGGTGAACAGCGCGCCGATCGTCAGCCCGCCGGGCGACAGCGAACCGTCGGGCAGGAGCGCGGCCGCGATCACCAGGCCGCCGGCCCACAGGAGCAGCGCCTTGGTGAGCGACTCGATCAGCTCGGTCACCGCCGAGAGCACGGATTCCCACCAGACGCTCTCGACCTGCGCGTCACGCAACTCGCTGTTGATCTGTCCGAAGCCGTCGGCCGACTCCTGCTCGCGCGCGAAGAGCTGGACCAGCGGCATGCCTTGGACCTGCTCGTGCAGGAAGGAGTAGAGCCGCGAGCGGCGCGAGATCATCGTCGTGTACGCCGCACGCACCTTGAAGCGCACCTTCATCGTGACGTACATCAACACCGGCACGACGGCGAAGCTGGCGAGCGCGAGCTGCCAGTCCATCCACAGCAGGATCGCGACGGTTCCCGCGAGCATCACGAAGTCGCCGAGGATCGTCACGACGCCCTGCGAGAAGAGTTCCGCCAAGGCCTCGACGTCCGTCGTGACGCGCCCGATCAGGCGGCCCGTCGGCGTGCGGTCGTAGTAGCGCGACGAGAGCCGCTGCAGGTGAGCGAAGACGCCGAGGCGCAAGTCGACGAGCGCGTCCTGGCCGGCGCGGTCGAGCGTGTAGGTCTGCAGACCCTTCATCACGAACTCGAACACGGCGAGCACGACGAACACGACCAGCAGCCTCACGAGGCCGTGCGTCTCGCCGCCCGCGACGTAGTCGTCGATCGCGCGGCCCTGCAGGTACGGCAGCGCGAGGCCGCTGGCCGAGGCCGCGATCAGCAGCGCGAAGCTGATCCAGATCCAGCGCTGGTGCGGACGCACGTAGCGGATCAAGCGCCGCGCGAGACGAGCGTCGTAGACCGCGCCTTCCCGCAGGCGCTCGCGACCCTCGGCGCGTACTGCGTCTTGGGCCATCAGGTTTCCTTGGAGGTGATCTCGATGCCCAGCTCGTCGCACTCGGCTTCGTGGCGTTCTTGCTTCTCCCAGAGCTCGGCGTAGATGCCGCCCCGCGCGAGCAGCTCGAGGTGCGTGCCGCGTTCGGCGACGGCGCCCTCCTCGAGCACGATGATCTCGTCCGCGTGCTTCACCGCGGAGAGCCGGTGCGAGACGATCACCGTCGTCTTGCCCGCGAGGAATTCCTCGAGCGCCTCGAGGATGCGGTCCGCGGTGTGCGTGTCGACCGCCGACAAAGTGTCGTCGAGGATCACGAGCTCGCGGTCGAGCAGGAACACGCGAGCGAGCGCCGCGCGCTGGCGTTGACCGCCCGAGAGGTTCACGCCGCGCTCGCCGACGACCGTGTCGAGGCCCTCGGGCAGCTGGTCGAGGTCGTTCGCGAGTTGGGAGATCCGCACCGCGTGTTCGACTTCCTCGCGCAACGCCTCGGGGCGACCGAGCGCGACGTTGGCGGCGAGCGTGCGGCTGAACAGGAAGGCTTCCTGCGGCACGAAGCCGACGCGCCGGCGCCAGTCCGAGGGGGCGACGTCGTTGATGTCCGTGCCGCCGATCGACACGACGCCCCGGGCCACGGGCCACTGTCGCGCGAGAACCCGCGCGAGCGTCGTCTTGCCGGAGCCGGTGTGTCCGACCACGCCGAGCGTCTCGCCGGGCGCCAGGCGGAACGACACGTCGCGCAGCACGGCGCGCTCGCGGTCGGCGAGCTCCGGGTCGAGCCCGACCGGCATGCTGCCCTCCAGGTGCGGCTGTTCGCTGATCGGTGGGTGCACGACGGACAGGGAGCTCACGACCAGCTCGCCGGGCGTGAAGTCCACGCGGCGCTCGGCGGGCGGTCCGACGATCTCGACCTCCGACGCCGTGATCTCGAACAGCCGCTGCAGCGACGCGGCACCGCGACGCAGCGTGCTGATCACGAAGCCCAGCGTGCGCGTGGGGCCGGCGAGGATGCCGAGGTACATCAACATCGCCGTCCACGGGCCGAGCCCGGTCTGGCCGTTCGCGACGCGCAGGCCGCCGAGCCCGAGCACGATGAGGGTCGAGAGCGACGTCAAGCCCAGCATCAACGGCACGAGCTTGGCGCGCTGCTTCGTTACATCGAGGTTCAGGTCGCGGTAGTGCCGCGCCCGCGCCTCGAACTGCGCCATGTCGCTCTCCTCGAGCGCCATGGTCTTGATCACCTGCTGACCGGAGAGCGACTCGTCCACCTTCGTCGACAGGTCTCCGAGCGCGTTCTGCGCCGCGGCGCTGCCCAGCTGGATGCGGAGCGCGAGGCGCCGCGCCTGGAAGAAGGCGAAGGGGTAGGGCGCGAGCGCGAGCACCGTGACGAGCGGGTCGCTGCGCAGCATCACGACCAAGCAGAACGCGAAGAGCGCGAGGTTCTCCGCGATGTACAGGATCACGGGGCCGACCAGCGACTGCACGACGCGCAGGTCGTTGATCACGCGCGACATCACTTGTCCGGCGGGGTTGCGCAGGAAGAAGCTCGGCGCGAGTCGCAGCAGGTGGTCGAAGACGTGTTCGCGCACGTCGGCCGCGACGCGTCGTGAGTTGCCGAGGATCAGCACACGGCTCGCCGTGCGGACCAGCGCGACCACGAGCGCCGTGCCCGCGATCAGGAGCGCGCTCTGCAGCGCTCCGTCGACGAGCGCGTCGCGCCCTTCCGCCGGATTCCACTGCTCGAAGGCCTCGAGCGCGTCGCCGATCAAGAGCGGGATCCAGACCTTGAGCCCGACGCTGAGCAGGATGCACAGCGCGCCGAGCGCCGTGCTTCCGAAGTAGCGGCGTAGGAACGGCCAGAGGGGTGCGTACTCGCGCCACATCAGGCCTCACCTCCCGCCCCGGCGGCGGCCTGCTTCCCGGCGAGCCGGCGCGCGAACACGCGCCCGAGGAACTGGTTGTAGGCGAGCCACGCTACGCCGGACCCGGCCGCGATGAAGCAGAGCGTGGAGGCTCCCGTGTTCAGCGCCGCCAGCAGAATGCGCGACGAGCTGCCCAGGACGTCCGCGACGCGGTAGCCGGCGACGTCGATCAGGTTCTTGAGCTTGTACTTCTGCTCCGCGCTGAACACCGAGAACAGCATCTCGCGCGTGGGCTTGCTGAAGCCGTAGCTCGCCGCGCGTCGCAGCGTCTGGAACAGCAGCACGGTGACGTAGGTCTGGCTGCCGGCGAGGACCAGGAAGCCGACGATCGTGATCAACGGCAGCACCGAGAGCGTCCACGCGACGCCCGAGCGCTGGACCAAGCGGCCGACGAGCAGCAGCTGCAGGAAGAAGGTGAGCGTGTTCGTCGAGAGGTCGATGTAGGCGAACTTCGTCACGTGTTCGCCCGACGCGGCGACGACCTCCGCCTGCACGAAGTAGGCCCAGGTCCCGGCGATCGCGTGGAAGCACATGTAGCCGAAGATCAGCAGCGCGAAGCGGTCGTGGACGAGGTCTCGCCAACCGGACCAGGCCGAGCCGTGGAAGGCCTGTTGCGCGCGCGCCCGCGCTTCGTGCGTTTGCGCGTTCGCGAGCAGCCGGCGACCTGCGAGGATCGCTCCGTAGAGCAGCAGCGCGGCCGGGATCAGCAGCTGCGTCGAGTAGTCCAACCCGTCCGGGACGAGCGACGCGGTGAACGATCCGCAGATCGCGCCGAGCGAACCGCCGGCGGCAGCGGGGCCGAAGCTGCGCCGCGCGGACTCGGAGCTGAAGCACTCGTTGCCGAGGCTCCAGAAGACCGAGACGATCAGCAGGTTGACCACGCTCGACGTGGAGTAGAAGGCGTAGCCCAGCCAGGTGTGCGACGCCTCGGGAAGCAGCTGGAAGCCGAGCCAGAAGAGCAACAGGCAGACTTGCACGGCGCGGTACGCGAACTGCAACGCGTCGCCGCGCGTGCGCTTGTCGAGCACCCGCGCGATCAACGGATTCGTGAGCGCCGCGAGTAGCACGGTCCCGATCATCAGGTACGGCAGGGCTTCCGCGCCCTCACGGATCCCGAGCGCCTCGCGCAGCGGCCGGATCAGGTACCAGCTGAACAGCACGCAGAAGTAGCAGAGCGCGGCCCACAGCGTGGGTCGCCTCTCGTCGGGGCGTAGGTCGAAGAGCTTCAGCAAGAGAGGTTCCCGTCGGGCGCGCCGAGCATAGCCGCCGCGCTGGACGGTTCAGCCCTCCGCGAAGCGAAAGCGTGCGAGCGAGACGCGTCCGCGCCCGTCGACCTCGACGCCCTCCGCGCACAGGCGCTTCGCTTGCACGGCGGCCGACGCGCCTTCGGTGTGCAACCGACCGTCGGCTCCGATGACGCGGTGCCACGGGAGCAGCGTGCCGTCCTCGAGCTCGCGCAGCGTCTTGCCGACGAGCCGCGCGCGCCCCGGCAGCCCGGCGAGTTCCGCGACCTGGCCGTAGGTCGCGACGCGACCCGCCGGGATCGCGTCGATCGTGGCGCGGATGCGCTGGATGCGGTCGTCCTCTCGCGCGGCGGGCATGCCGGGCAGCATAGCGCGGCCTTGCGCGCGGCCGATCGGGTCGTCAGCCTCTCGCGCATGGCCACCGGACCTTCGATCGAGATCTGCGTCGAGAGCGCGCGCGGAGCCGAAGCCGCGCGGCAGGGCGGCGCGGACCGCGTCGAACTCTGCACGGCGCTCGAGCTCGGCGGGCTGACGCCTTCGCGCGGGGCGGTCGAGCGCCTGGGGGAGGTCGCCGGTGTGCGCCGGATCGTGCTGCTGCGGCCGCGCGCCGGCGACTTCTGCTACGACGCCGAGGACCGAGCGGTGATGCTCTGCGACCTGGACCACCTGCGCGAGTCGGGCGCCAACGGAGTCGCGGTCGGCGCGCTGCGATCCGACGGGACGCTGGACGCGGCGCTGCTCGAGCGCGTCGCGGAGCGGGCCGGGCAGCTCGAGCTGGTCTGCCACCGCGCCTTCGACCTGTGCCGCGATCCGCTCGCGGCGCTGGAGGAACTCTGCGGCCTCGGCTTCCACGGCGTGTTGAGTTCGGGTCAAGCGCCGACCGCGCTCGAAGGCACGGCGCTCCTCGCGCGGCTCGTCGACGCGGCCGCGGATCGGATCGAGGTGCGCGCCGCCGGCAAGCTGCGACCGGAGAACGCGGCGCGTGTGCTCGCCGAAACCGGCTGCCGCGCGCTGCACGCCGCGGCGGGCGCGCGTCGCGTCGGACCGTACCACGCGCACGCCGGAGCTCCCCGGCTCGGCAGCGCGTCGGACGAGTCGGCGTGGAACGAGACCGACCCGCAGCTCGTGCGCGCGCTCGTGGAAGCGGCACGCGGGAAGCGCGGGTCGTGAAGCAGAGCGGCGCGACCCACCTGGGATCGCGCCGCCCGTCGATCGTGCGCCGTTGCGCACCACTCACACCTCGATCAGATCCAGCTGATCATGATGCCTTGCGAGAAGTTGGAGCCCGTTCCGCAGGGCGAGAAGACCGGGTCGCGGTACCACATCTGGTAGTAACGGGTGCCGCCGCCGATCGGGATCGAACCGCCGGTGACGATCGAGCTGGTCGTCGAGCCGCTGCCCACCGCGTCGAGGATGATGACTTCGATGCGCTCCGTGGGGCCGCCCATGCAGAAGACGCCGTCCTTGAAGGGGATCGAGATCAGCGAGGAGCCTTGAACCAGCATGGCGGGCATTCCGGGGCGACCTTGAGCCAGGTGGAAGACGAGGTTGTCGAACGCCACCACCGAGGTTCCGGTCGTGTAGAGGATCGCGCCGGGTCCCGTCGAGTTGCGGCAGCCTTCACCGGCTCCCAGGGCGCTCTCGTTGCCGCAGGGGCAGGGGATCAGCGTTCCGTCGCCGGGGCACATCGGGGTTCCGGGGCCGCACTCGTCCGGCACGCCGTCGAAGTTGAAGTCGGTGCTCGTTCCGTTCGCGATGTCGCAAGCGTCCAGCACGCCGTTGCCGTTGCAGTCGGAGCCCACGCCGGAGGCGAGGTCGCAGGAGTCGAGGACGCCGTTGCCGTCGCAGTCCGTGTCGAGACCGTAGAGGATGTCACAAGCGTCCGGGAGTCCGTTGCCGTTGCAGTCGGGGACCAGCCCCAGCGCAACCGCGACCACGTCTTCGATGCCGTCGCCGTCGCAGTCCTGACCGGGCAGGAAGCGCGAGTCGGCCGCGTCGAGATCGTCACCGTGCAGCACGGGGTAGCCGGAGCGCACCGTCATCAAGCCGAGGTTCTCCGCGGCGATGAAGATCGCGGGGAAGGGCGAGAGTCCGCCGGCGATGGGCGCCATCAGGATGTCACCCTCCTCGATCGGAAGTCCGAACATGCTGTCGGGCGCACCGATGACCGCCGAGCCGCGGCGCACGCTGAAGAGGACCATGTCGCTCTGCGTCGTGTTCCAGTGGTAGGCGAAGGGGGCGGGCTCGTACACGCCGGTGCCGTTCTCCCAGACGATCAGCGCGTCGAGGTCGTCCGTGCCGATTCCGGCCAGGTCGAGGCCGAGCATCGGAGCGGGCGCGAAGACGACGGGCAAGCCGCCGGGCGCGAGCGTCATCAGCACGTCGGCCGAGCTGAAGCCGTGGAAGCCGGCCGAGCCGCTGCCGGGCCCGCCGGTGATCGGGTCGATCAGGCCGCCCTCGAGCGAGAACATCACCGGGTACTGACCGGGCTGGTTCTCGGTGTCGAGCGCGTCGAGGTTGTCACCGGTGTGCAGGCCGGGGCTTCCGCTCGGCAGGTCGGGCTCGCGGATGCCGACGCCGGGGTACACGAAGCCCGAGGGTGACGGCATGCCGTCACCGTCGACGACGCCGATGTTGGCCGGCGCGATCGCGAACGGAGCCAGCGGACCGGGGAGGAGGCCGAAGCTCGTGAAGCAGTCAGCGGAAGACTCACCGAAGGGGGACTCGGTGGCGACGCTCGCCATCGGGAAGCCGGTCGGGATGCCGACGGCGTATTCGTCGACGCTGAACCAGATCGGTCCTGCCATTGGCAGCGTTCCCGCATTCATCGGGTTGTCGCGGCCGTAGGAGAGCGCGTCGACTTCGACGACGCACGGCGTGCCCGGCGCGTGGCCGGCGCACGGCGCGTAGCCGAACAAGCCGAGGTCCGCCGGGTTCGGGCCGCCGGGGCCCGCCGCTTTCACCGCGCCGGGAACGCCGAGCGGGCCGAGCATCGGCGTGAAGGTCGCCGTGCCGGGAACCAGCAGATCGCCTTCGGTGATCGGCGCGCCGAACAGCGCGTCCGGCGCCGAGATGGTCGGGCCGTGGTAGTCGATGCTGAACTGGAACTGCGCTTCGGCGCTCGAAGCCACGGCGATCAGGGCCGCGGCGGGCAGGAAGAACTGGCGAGTCGTGAGCTTGGTGTTCATCTCGAGAATCCTCGGGGTCGTGGGTGGTCGATCGCTCGCCGGGCGGTTTCCGCGGGGTCGCGGAGGCTCGTGGGCCGCCTCGGACACCACCCAGTGACCCTGGGGGATCGGGCTGGACAGGCTTCTCGAGATTTCGGACGGAAGGAAGCGCCCGGGGAGCCCGGAGGGGGCCGAGTGGCCCGGGAGGAACTCGGGGCGGGCCGGCCCGTTTCCGACGGCGCTGCGCGCCGCGAGCCGGCGATCCGCGCGGGATCGGCGAGCGGCTCGACCCGCCTTCGCGACAGCCAGGAACCCTTCCGCCCGGCTTTCGTCCGGCGGCTGCGGATCGCGGACCCCGGCTCGCGAGTCGCAGGCCCTCGATCCGCGGAGTCAGCGCGGCCCGCCCGAGCGCGGAGCGGCGTCCAAGGCGATGGCGCGATGATGGCGCTTCCAGCCGCAACTGAGCTTCCACCCGCCCCGCACCACCACCTCGCCCGCGCCGCCCGCCTCCCGCTCCGGCGGCCTCCCCGCCCAACCGTCGAAGTAGCACCCCGACGAGAACACGTCCGGCTCGCCCACCACGCCGCACGGGTCGTACAGCGTGCCGTGCTTCAAGTGGTTGTTCAGCACGTACACGAGCGCATTGCGCACCTCGCGCAACGACTTCAACATCCGATCATGGAAGCGCTCGCGCAACACCCTTCCTGTGCGACGCCAGATCCCGTTCAGCGCCCGCGCGATCCGCGAGTTCAGCCCCTTCATCCCGTTCGACAGCGCCGACTTGCTGTCCGCTTCGATGATGAAGTGCACGTGATCGCGCTGGATCGAGTAGTGCACGATGCGGAAGTCCGCCCGCTGCGCGTCCCGGATGCAGCACGTCACCGCCCGCGCCTCGAGCCACTCGCGCAACCACGGCAAGCCCTGCGCCAACTTGATCGTCACGATGCGCGGGTCGTGCCGCGACACCCGCTCGCGCGCCGCGTGCGCCACACCGCTCTTGCGCTTCGGTCGCCCGGCCCCCTTGCGGCGACCTCCGTGCGTGCGCGGTTCGGGGAACTCGAAGTCGGTCTGTTGCTGTATGCGGCGCACACTACTTAGAACGATGCGCGCGGCGCGAAGTTCGCGATAAGTGCCGTACTCGTGCTCTATTCGCCGAGTGGACGCACAACCGAGAATCCGTGCCCGGGAGGTTTTGGTCGTTGGACTCGGCGTTCGTCGTTCCGCGTTGGTTCTCGGACTTTGGTCGTCGGTCACGGCTGACGCCGCGCTTCGCTCGAGCTCCGCCAAGGGCTCCGCTCCGCGCGGCTCGCTGGGCGCTTGGCGTGACGCGGCATTCGTGTCTTGCCGGCCGCCGATCCGATCGCACGACAACACCGCCGTTATCAAGTTCGAGACGCGCCGCATCCGACCCCGCTGACGTGAAGGCGAGCCCCGCGAGCGGAGCCCTTGGCGGAGCTCGAGCGAGCGGGGCGGCACTGCAACGACCAATGACCAATGACCAATGACCAACGACCGACCGCCGACGACTGACGAGCAACGAACGACGACCAACTCTCGATGTCGTCCGCCGGCCAGTGCGTCGACTGAAGCTCGCGACCTTCGCCGTCACCTAGTGCTCGTCTTCAGATCGCAGCACGCGCCGTCGCTCACTCGACATTCGTCGCGGGTAGGTGATCGTTGATCCTTGGTCACGGCTGACGCCGCGCTTCGCTCGAGCTCCGCCAAGGGCTCCGCTCCGCGCGGCTCGCTGGGCGTATCGCGGCATTCGTGTCTTGCCGGTCGCCGGTGCCATCGCACAACAACACCGCCGTTATCAAGTTCGAGACGCGCCGCACCCGACCCCGCTGACGTGAGAGCGAGTCCCGCGAGCGGAGCCCTTGGCGGAGCTCGAGCGAACGGGCCGGCACGGAAAGGTGCTACACGCACCACCACTCAGGCGGTGTGGCCGCGTCACGACGAAAGGAGCGGCACGATCCCCTCTGGGGCCGTGCCGCTCGTTGCCGGAGTGCGCGCTCAGCGCGCGGGAGGGGTGGGAACTAGATCCAAGTGATCTTCAGGCCCTGGGTGAAGTTGGAGCCCGTGCCGCACGGACTGATCACCGGATCTCGGTACCACATCTGGTAGTAGCGCACGCCACCGGCCAGGGGGATGCTGCCGTTCGTCACGATCGAGCTGCTGGTCGAGCCGGCGCCGGCGGCGTTGAGGAAGAGGACCTCGACCCGTTCGGTCGGACCGCCCATGCAGAAGACGCCGTCCTTGAAGGGGATGGAGATCAGCGAGGAGCCTTGCACGAGCAGGGCGGGCATTCCGGGCCGACCTTGCGCGACGTGGAAGACCAGGTTGTCGAGGACGACGACCGAGGTTCCCGTGGTGTAGAGCACCGCGCCGACTCCCGTCGAGTTCTTGCAGCCTTCTCCCGCGCCGAGCGTGCTCTCGTTGCTGCACGGGCAGGGGATCAGGGTTCCGTCGCCCGGGCACATCGTCGTTCCGGGACCGCACTCGTCCGGCACGCCGTCGAGGTTGAAGTCGGTGCTCGTTCCGTTGGCGATGTCGCACGAGTCCGGCACGCCGTTGCCGTTGCAGTCCGCCGCGACGCCGGAGGCGATGTCGCAGGAGTCCGGGACGCCGTTGCCGTCGCAGTCGGACTCGACGCCCGAAGCGATGTCGCAGCGGTCCGGCACGCCGTTGCCGTTGCAATCCGCCGCCAGTCCGGCCGCGATCGCCGCGCCGTCCTCGACGCCGTCGCCGTCGCAGTCGTTGAGCGGGGCGAAGCGCGAGTCGGCCGCGTCGAGGTCGTCACCGAACAAGACGGGGAAGCCCGAGCGAACCGTCGCGAGTCCCAGGTTCTCCGCCGCGATGAAGATCGCGGGGAAGGGCGAGAGACCGCCGGGGATCGGCGGCATGAGGATGTCGCCTTCCTCGATCGGGAGCCCGAACATGCTGTCGGGCGAGCCGATCACGGCCGAGCCGCGGCGCACGCTGAAGAGCACCATGTCCGATCCGCCGAAGACCCAGTGGTAAGGGCCGAGCGGCGGCTCGAACACGCCGGTGCCGTTCTCGAACATGATCAGCGCGTCGAGGTCGTCCGTGCCGAAGCCGAATAGGTCGAGACCCAGCGCACCGGCGATCGCGAACAGGCCCGGAAGCGCGCCCGGCGCCGGCGTGACGAGGATGTCCGACGAGCTGAATCCGTGTGCCAGCGCGGAGCCGCTGCCGACGACGCCGGTGATCGGGTCGACCAGGCCGCCCTCGAGCGAGAAGTAGGTCGGGTAGATGCCGAGCGGCATCTCGGTGTCGAGCGCGTCGAGGTTGTCGTTGAACGCGCCCTCCATGATGCCGACGCCCGGGTACACGAATCCGGAGGGCGAGATCAGACCGTCACCGTCGACGATGCCGACGTTGGCCGGCGGCACCGCGAAGGGCGGCAGCGGGCCCGGAAGCAGCCCGAAGCCCGTGAACACGTCGGTCGCCGCGTCGCCGAAGGGGGCTTCGGTCGAGACGGCGGGACCGGCGAGGCCGGGCGGGGTACCGACGGCGAAGCGGTCGACGCTGAACCAGATCAAGCTGGCGATCGGATAGGGCACGGCCGGGTCCATCGGGTTGTCGCGGCCGTGCGAGAGCGCGTCCACTTCCACGGTGCAGGCGACACCGGGCGGGTGACCCGCGCAGCCCGCGTATCCGGCGAGGCCGAGGTCGAGCGGCGGCAATCCGCCCGGGCCCGCCGCGCGGTCGATCGACGGCGGCAGCAGCGGGCCGTAGGCCGGAAGCAAGGTCATCGGGAACAGCACGTCGCCTTCCGTGATCGGCGCACCGAACGCGCTGTCGGGCGTCGCGATGGTCGGGCCGAAGTAGTCGACGCTGAACTGGAACTGCGCCTGTGCGCTGCTCGAACCCACCAAGAGTGCGGCGGGCAAGCAGAGCCGGCGGGTGATGAGTGAAATGTTCATCTCTCGTGTCCTTCTACAAAGAGGTCGTGTCGTGGGGTCCGTCGGTTCCCGCGCCCCAGCGGGATGATTGGGGGACCGAACCGGACGAAGGGCACTGACGCGACGACGTCGCGCTGGACACGAAATGCTTGGAATTCGACTGGCGGACGCGGACGTCCGACCCGGAGGACCCTCAGGCCCGGTCGACGACGGCCGAGCCGGGGACGACGTCGAGCACGCCGCCTGCGTCGAAGCGCACCCAGCACTTCGTCCCGCCGTCGTAGTCGCGCGCACGAAGCAGCAAGGTCGCGGGCCGACCGAGCGCGGTGCAGGGCGTCGCGCCGGGCGCGTCGATCCCGCGCCACATGCGCACGAAGGGGTTGTCCCGCCACTCCGCGCCGACGGTCGTCTCGTCGGTGTGGCCGGGCAGCACGCGAGTCTCCCGCGGGAAGCGCAGCAGCACGTCGAGGATCGAGTGGCGCAGGTCCTCGAAGGTCGTGTGCCCGGGCGCCCGCGTCCCCCCGACCGTGCCGCGGAAGAGCGTGTCGCCGGTGAACAGCGCCTGCTCGTTCACGAGGAACGCGAGCTGGCCCAGCGTGTGTCCCGGCACGTGCAGCGCGCGGATCGTCAGGTCGCCCGAGCGCAGCTCGTCACCGTCCTCCAACTCGACGTCGAGGTCGCCGAACAGCGCCGCTTCCGCGCGGTGACCGCAGACCGGGCAACCGTGCGCCGTGCGGTAGTCCGCGTTGTGCGTGACGTGGTCGTGGTGGTGGTGCGTGCAGAGCACGTGCGTGACGGTGAGGTGCAGTTCATCGATGCGCGCGAGGAGCGGCGCGGACGGACCGCCGGTGTCGACGAGAACTGCGTGCCCTCCCGGGCGATCGGCGACGAGCCAGCTGTTCGACAGCCAGCGTGGGTCCATCGTCCGCTCGACGATCATCCCGTCACCGACCGCACCACGCCGGCAAGCCGGTCGAGCCATCCTCGGAGGGCGCCGCGGACAAGGCGATCGCCCAGGCGGCCGTCGTCCAGACCTCTCCGAAGGTCACGTCGGAGTTGCTGCCGGTCGACACGCTCTCGTGCCACGGCCGCGGCTGGAAGGAACCGTCGGAGGTGTGCGCGAGGAGCATCATCGTCTCGACGGAGCTCCAGTAGTTCTTCTCGGATGCACCGCCCTGCGCGGCGGCGGCGACGCCGGCGAGGAGGATGTGTTGCATCAAGCTTGCGTGACCGTCGAGCACGTCCGCGATCGAGCGCTTCACATACTTGGTCATCTGCTTGTACTGCGCGTCCTTCCGCAGACCGAGGTTCGTGTAGCCGAGCCAGGCCGCCGCCGTGCGACCGATGTTGCCCTGTCCGGCCTGGCCGTCCTTGGTCGAGTAGCCGACACCGCCACCGCCCGACGAGTCGGCGATGTACTTCGCCGCGCGCTCGAGCGCGCCTTCGTCGACCGTGCATCCCGCGCGCTTCGCGAGGCCCAGCCCGGAGAGCGCGAGTCCGCTGACGATGTTGAGTTCCGTGTAGCCCAGCGCGTTCGGCCCACCGGGTCCGTGCGCCCAGCCGCCGCTCGACTCCTGGTACTCGACGAGGTGGTCCGCGCAGTTCTGCAGTTCCGCCAGCAGCTCCGGGCTCGGCGAGTGTTCGTACAGCTCGCCGAGGAAGATCGCCGCGTGCGCCCAGCCCCAGTTCTCCTGGTTCCAGTTGCCGCCGTCGCCCATGCTCGACTTCATCGCCGTCAGGTTCGCGCGCAGGAAGTCGCGTGCCTTCGCGATTGCTTCGTGGTCCGGACCTGCTTCGAGGTTCGATCCACCCGCGATCCACGCGAGGCCGGCAAGCGAGGTCTGCACGACGGCGCCCGTCGTGCCGGAGAGCGTCTGCGCGAAGCCGCCGTTCGAGTCCTGGTGCTCGCGCAGCCATGTGCGGGCGCGTTCCGCCAGGATGGCGCGCGCTTCCTTCGAGGCGGGCTTCGCGAGGGGCTTGCCGAGGCCTTCGACGGCGACCTGGAGCTCGACGGGGGACTTCTCGCCTTCGCGCTCCACGCGCAGCTCGACGACGTCGCCCTCCGGGTTCGCGAGCGCCTTCGAGAGCGCCTTGGCGAGCGCGGCGTAGCTGCCGGTCTTCGCGAACTTCGTGCCGTTCGCGGCGATCACGACGTCACCGACCTGCAAGCCGGCCGCTTCCGCGGGACCACCGGGCAGCAAGGTGACGATCTCGAGGGCCCGCGGACCCTCGTCCTTCGGGTCGGGATTCGCGCCGATGCTGGTCGAGCGCCGGCCCGAGGTGGGCGCGCTCGGCGGGGGAGTGCCGGGGATCTGCGCCTTCGCGCCCAGCGCGCCGAGGTTGTAGAGGTCGCGACCCGTACGCAGCTCTTGCGTGGCTCCGAACGGCCAGTCCTGAACGGGTCCGCGGTGCGCGGGAAGGGCGGTGCAGGCCGGTGTGAGGGCCAACAGCAGGGCTTGCAGCAACATGACGCGAGCCATCCTAGCGCGGACCGGCGCACCGATCCGGACCCGGGCGCGTTCAAAAAGCAGGAATCACCGCTGCCCAGCTCCGCATGCCGGCGTCAGAATCTTCGCCCCTCACCGCCCCGCGCTCCCCCCCCGACAGGTGAATCGATCATGACCATCCTCGTCCGCTCCCTCGGTCTTCTCCTCGCCCCCGCGCTGCTCTCCGTCTCGATCGGCGACTTCTCCTTCGCTCCCGCCGAGGAGTCGGAGATCAAGGTCGAGTTCAAGCAGATCTTCAACGTCGAGCTGACGGACATGTCGCTCGCCTTCAACGGCGAGGACGTCGACACGAGCGAGATGGGCGTGCCGGAGTTCACGCTGCGCGACGAGGAGTTGATGCAGTTCACCGACGTCTTCGTCAAGGCGGGCGACGAGCGCCCCGCGGTCGTGCACCGCACCTACGACGAGCTCACGAAGATGTCGATGCAGTCCGCGACCTCTCCGGAAGGTGACGAGGAGACCAATGAGGACCCCGGCACCAGCGAGCTCGAGGGCGTCACGCTCGCCTTCACCTGGGACGCCGACGACGAAGGCTACGTGGCTTCCTACCTCGAGGAGGAGGGCGACACCGACTTGCTCGAGGACCTCGAGTTCGGCGGCTACTTGGTCGACTTCCTGCCGGACGGCGAGGTCGAGGAAGGTGACCGCTGGCAGGTCGACGCGTCCTGCTTCGACAAGATCACCGAGCCCTGCGGCGACGTCAGCTTCGTGCTCGAGAGCAAGAAGGACGACGAGGACGACGACGACACCTGGGGCGAGCAGTTCTCCGACAACCTCGACGGCGAGTTCTTCGTCGAGTACGGCGGCATGCGCGACGAGGACGGCACCCAGGTCGCGGTGTTCACGCTGACCGCCGAGATCTCCACCGAGATCGTACAGGAGCAGGAGATCGACGAAGAGATGTTCAGCGGCTCGACGACCAGCACCTTCTCCTTCGACTTCGACATGGAGGGCGAGCTGCTCTGGAACGTCGAGGCGAAGCGACCGTTCTCCCTGACCTTCAACGGCGACGTGGAGTTCCAGATCGAAGAGGACACGGAGCTCTCCGGCGACCACGGCGAGATGAAGCAGACGACCGTGCAGATGTTCGAAGGCACCGTCGAGGTCTCGAGCAGCTACAACTGATCATCAGAGTCCCTGGGACCCTGACCGAGGGTCCTCCCAGGAGCGCGGTGGACCCGATCGGGCGAACCGCGCTCCTCGCATGGATGCACGCCGAGACGACGAAGAACCCCAAGCTGCTGTGCGCCTTCCACGCGCTGCAGATGAGCCTCCTGCCCATGGCGATCCTCGCGCCCTTCTACAAGCGCGAGATCGAGATGACGCAGGGGGACATCTACGTGCTGCAGGCGATCTTCGGCTTGTTCGTGGCGCTGTTCGAGTTTCCCTCGGGGTATCTGGCCGACCGCATGGGGTACCGGCGCACGCTCGTCCTCGCGACGCTCGGGAACGTCGTGGGTTGGGCGCTCTACGGCGTGTCGCACAGCTTCGCCGGCGTCGTCGTCGCCGAAGCGGTGCTGGGAGTTTCCTTGTCGCTCGTATCAGGCGCCGACTCCGCGTTGCTCTACGAGTCGCTGCTCGCGGGCGGCAAGCAGTCCGAGTTCACGCTGTGGACCGGGCGCATGAAGTTCTGGGGACAGACGGCGGAGGGCACGGCCGCGCTGGTCGCGGGCGGCTTGTTCGCGCTGGCGCCGCGCTCGCCGTTCTTCGCCGAGAGCGCGCTGTGGGTCGTCGCCTTCTTCGTCGCGCTGCGGCTCGTCGAGCCGGCGGTCCACGTCAGCGCCGAGCCGCGTCAGGGACACCTCGAGGAGATGCGCGCGATGGTGCGCATGGCGTTCGTCGAGAATCGGCGCCTGCGTGCGCTGATCTTCCTGACGGTCGTGATGGGCATGAGCACCTTCGTGCCCGTCTGGATGATCTCGATCTACGCCGCGGAGAACGGGTTGCCCGACACGCTGCTCGGACTCCTGTGGGCGCTCGCCAACTACGCGGTCGCCCTCGGCGCCCTGTCGAGCGATCGACTGCGGCGTCGCGTCGGCTTCACGCTGGCGATGGTCGGTTGCATCGTGCTGGTCGCGTTGGGCTACGGAGCCCTTGCGCTCTTCCAGGGCAGCTGGGTCGGATTCCTGTACCTGCTGATGACGTTCGCGCGCGGCGTGTTCACGCCGATGCTCGCGCACCTCGAGCAGGACGAGCTGCCGTCCGGTGACCGCGCGGGTTTCCTGTCGCTGCGCAGCCTCGTCTTCCGCGCGAGCTTCCTGTGCCTCGGTCCCGTGGTGGGCTGGTCGTTCGAGCGCTTTGGGTTCCGGCCCGTCCTCGTCGCGCTCGGAGCGAGCTTCGCCGTGCTCGGCGCGTTCGGTCTGCTCGGCGTGTTGCGCGAGGACCGCGCGCGAGCCGCTCAGTCGGACGCGTAGGCGACCTGGCCGCGCCCCGCCGTGCGATCGACGAACTCGGCGGTGAACTCGTCGACGCGCGGCAGGGGAACGTCGAAGTGCAGCACGACTTCCTCGCCGTAACGCGACTCGACCGGGACGAGGCGGCTGGACGACAGCAGGCCCTGGACGGCGCCTTCGAAGGCGTAGGGGTAACGCAGCTCGACGCGCCGCGTCAGCACGACGAGCTGCTTGTCCGCGGCCTCGAGCACGGCCTTCGCGGCGGCGCCGTACGCGCGCACCAGGCCTCCGACGCCCAGCTTCGTGCCACCGAACCAACGCACCACGACGACGGCGACGTCGGAGAGTTCCGCGCCCTCGATCTGCTTCAGGATCGGGCGGCCGGCGGAGCCCGAAGGCTCGCCGTCGTCGGAGTAGCGCCACGGCTCGCCGGACGGCGTGAGTCGCCACGCGGAGCAATGGTGCCGCGCGTCGTGAAACTCCGCGCGCAGCGCGGCGAGGTAGGCGAGCGCCGCGTCCTCCGTCTTCACGGGCAGCGCACAGCCGAGGAAGCGCGATCCCTTGAGCTTGTCGATCTCGACGCGCGACTCGCCGAGGATCGTGAGGTACTGCGTGTGCATCGCGACTCAGCATAGCAGCGCGGGGCGCCTCGCGATGAGACGCCCCGCGCATGATCGAGAGCTCGGCGGCGACTCAGTCGCGCCAGCACTTCGTGACGACGCCATCGGGGTCGAACGAGATGTAGGTCGTGCCTTCCTCGACGGTCGTCGACTCGTTCTTGAAGATCAGGAAGGCCCAGTCCTCGCGCTCGGTGGTCTTCTTCGACTTCCAGCGCCAGGTCTGGCTGCCGTCCGCCAGGTTGATCTTCTCGGTGGGCGCGCCGAGCAAGGTCTCGACCTGTTCGCGCTCCATGCCGACTTCGACCTTGGTCAAGGTCTGGTCGCTGACGAAGTTGCCGGAGCTCTTGGTGTTCGACTTCGAGCCGAACAGGCAGCCGGGCAGCATCAGGCAACAGAGAGCGGCGAAAACCGGGATCAGTGAGATTCGCATGGGTGGTTCGCTTGCGGGATTCTGGAGTCGGTCGGTGATGGGGCCCACCGTTCGCCCGCACCTGCGAGGTCGGGCCGGACTCATTTTCGACGCCGCGCGAGAATTCGCCGGTGCGTCGAGCGGGCGCGCAGCATATCGGTCCGACCCGACGAATCGGAAGGGGAGCCGTGGGGCGGCGTTCCCGAGGCTTGCGGATCTTCGTTCGCGCGCTAGCCTTGGACCCATCTGCCGGGCGCACGTCGCGCCGGGCGACGACCACCCCTCGAACTCCCAGGAGGCACCCATGCTGCAGCTTCGACTCGCCGCTGACACTGCCTCCGCCTCCGCCTGAGGCGCCGCGGACCCTCGCCGGGTCCCCGACCGGGTGGATGCGGAGGCGATCACACTCGCCACGCGCCACCGGTACGTCTGCGCCAGGACACCGGTTCGTGCTGCGTTTCGCGCCGCGCTCCAGGAGGAGCCGCGCCTTTGAAGACCGGCGTCCATCGGACGTCACGAACGAAGAGCAGATCGATTGGATCGAGACAGACTAGGCAAAGACGGCCAGGTAGAACGCTACCTGAAGGGGGCTGAGCGTGAGCGCACGCGACGCCAGAACGAGAAGAACCGCAACCTGCGAGGCGGTGAGCGCGAGGACCGCGAGCACAGAGGCCATCGCACGCGCGGCCATGAGCAGTGGGACGAGGAGGACGACGACGCCCCGACCTTCCAACGCATTCGCAAGCCGACCAGCGCACCGACCGGACGGCGCGCCGGTTTGCCCGAAGCGGACGAGGCCGACTGCCTGGTGGTCGGCGTGGAGTCGGGGAAGGTGCTCGTAGAGTTGCACGGTGAGGTGGTCGAGGCACGCATGCTGCCCGAGTTCGTCGTGCGCGGAGCGGTCACCGTCGGGGACCTCGTCGCGCTCGAGGAGACACGCGGTGGATCTCCACGCGTGATCGCGATCGCGCCGCGCCGCAACGCGCTGACGCGGACCGACCCGGCGAACCCGCACGAGGAGCGCGTGATCGCGGCCAACCTCGACCTCGCGGTGATCGTCCTGGCTCCGCACGAGGGCGGGGTGCGCGAGGGCATGGCTGACCGCATCCGCGTCGCCCTCGCGCCGCACGGCGTCGAGGACCTGCTGGTCGTCAACAAGGTCGACTTGCTCGCCGACGGTGAGCGGACGGCGTTGGAAGCGCGCATCGCCGCGCACGCCGAGAACGGTCGCGAGGCGATCGCCGTCTCGGCGCACAGCGGCGAAGGCGTCGATCAGCTGCGGAGTGCACTGGCGGACCGTACCGTCGTCTTCGTCGGTCCGAGCGGCGTCGGCAAGTCGACCTTGCTGAACCTGCTCGACCCCAGCGTGCAACGCCCCACGGGTGAGGTGCGCGAGAAGGACGGCAAGGGCCGCCACACGACGACTTCCAGCCGGCTCGTGCGACTCGCGGGCGGCACGCGCTTGATCGACACGCCGGGAGTGCGGCAGTTCGGGCTCGGTCCGCTGGACCTCGACGACTTGCGCGTCGCCTTCCCCGAGCTGGTGGTGCGTGCGACCGACTGTCGGTACAGCGATTGCCGCCACCTCGGCGAGGAGGGCTGCGCCTTGGAAGCGGCGGCGAAGTCGGACGTGCACCTCGCCGAGCGCCTCGGCGCGTGGCGCCGCATCCTCGAGAGCGACGGATAGCGGCACAGGCCGTCGCGTCGCTGCGTCTCGACGGAACCTCGGCGCCGCGCCGGGCGTAGAATAGGGGTGGGAACCGCGGAGGGTCCCGCCCCTCATGCTTTCCTTGCTGTTCAGCCTGTCCGCCGCCCTCGCCGCGACCCCCGAGAGTCGCACGACCGCCGCTCCGTCGGGCGCGGGGGCCGTCGTCAGCGTGCTGCTCGAGCCGCGTGAACAGGGGCTCGCAGAACTGCTCGAGTCGCCGGTCGGTCGCGAGCTGTTGGGCGACGCGCGCCTACTGCGCTCGAATCAGCTCGGAGTGCACGACTTGGAGCTGCCCGGCGCGGCCGACTCCGCGCGCTGTGTCGAGCGGCTCTCGGAGCTCGCCGGCGTGCGTGCGGCCTGGATCCCCGGACGCGGCGAGTGGCTCGACGTCCCGAACGATCCTTCGTACCCGGCGCAGTGGCACCTCGCCAACGACGGCTCGGCGGGCGTCCTCGGCGCAGACGTGAAGGCGGAAGCGGCGTGGGACGTCACGCACGGTGATCCGTCCGTCGTGATCGCGATCCTCGACAGCGGCGTCGAGATCACGCACCCCGATCTGGCGCCGAACGTCTGGCACAACCCGGACGAGCTCGCGAACGGACTCGACGACGACGGCAACGGCTTGATCGACGACCTCGACGGCTGGGACTTCCACAACGGCGACGCGGACGTCACCGGTTCCTTCTTCCACGGCACGCGCGTCGCCGGCATGTCGGGCGCGCGCTCGAACGACGGCTTCGGCGTCGCGGGCCTCGCGGGAGGCTGGGGCGCGACGCCCGGTTGCCGCGTGATGGCCGTCGGCGTCGGTGACACTTTCCCGGACGGCGCGATCATCGACGACGCGATCCTCTACGCCGTCGACGAAGGCGCGCGCGTGATCAACTTGAGCCTGAGCATCGCGCAGGACCCCGCGATCGACCTCGCGCTCGCGTACGCGGTGTCGAACGACGTGCTCGTCGTCGCGGCGGCCGGGAACAACGGCGCGTTCGTCACTTATCCCGGCACTTCGCCCGACGTGATGGCGATCGGCGCGACGACGATCAACGACACCGTCGCGAGCTTCAGCGGCCCCGGTCCCGAGGTCGAGCTCGCCGCGCCCGGCGACAACGTGCTCACGACCAGCGGGTCTTCGGGCACGGCGTTCGGCGTCGGAACCTCCTTCGCCTCACCGCTGGTCTGCGGCGCGGCGGGACTGCTCTTCTCGCGCCTGCCGTCGCTCACCGCGGCGGAAGCGCGCGCGATCCTCGTCGCGACCGCCTTCGACATCGGGGCGCCGGGGCCGGACCTCGGCAGTGGCGCGGGACGCCTGGACGTCGCGGCGGCGTTGGCGCTGCTCGAAGCCTCGGACTGCGACGGCAACGGCCTCTACGACCCTGCCGAGATCGCGGCGGATCCTTCACTCGACTTCGACCTCGACGGACTGCTCGACGTCTGTCAGCTCGGCACGCCGTTCTGCTTCGGCGACGGCAGCGCGCCGGCGGGATGTCCGTGCGACAACCACGGACCGCTCGGCGCGGGCTGCGCGAACTCGACGGGGAACGGCGCGCGCCTCCTCGCCTCCGGCAGCCGCGTGATTGCCGACCACGACTTCACGCTGCTCGTCACGGGCGCGCGTGGGGGACAGCCGGGTGTGTTCCTGCAGGGGCTCACGCAGACGGCGCTCCCGTTCAAGGACGGCATCCTCTGCGCGGGGAACCCGACGGATCGCCTCGAGTTCGTGACGACCACGGCGCTCGGTGAAGCCGCGTCCACGCTCGACGTCGCGCTCGAGGGATCGGTCGCGCCGGGCGACACCGCGTCCTACCAGCTCTGGTACCGCGACCCCGCGCTCTCGCCCTGCGGCAGCGGCTCGAACTTCTCGAGCGCGTTCGCCGTCGACTGGCTGTAGTTGCGCACGCCGATCAGTGGCCGCCGGCGATGACGGGAAGCGTCATCGAGCCGACCGAGAGCGGATCCTCGGCGCGTCGCCGCACGATGCGGTAGACGACTTCGCGTTCCTCCGCGCCGGGTGCGAGCCACAGCACGGCGTCGAGTCCGACCTGGTCGACGAGGTATGCCTCGAGTCGCGCGACGGCGTCGGGGTCCTCCGGCCCGGAGAGCCCGACGGCGCGGCGAGCACCGGCGGCGTAGAGGATGTCGCGCTCGTCCTCCGTCTCGTTCCACGGCGCGCCGAGCAACTCGACGCGGTCGGAGCGCAGGATGCCTTGCAAGGCGGCCTGTAGCTCGGAGGCGGCGGCGGGGGCCAGGTCTTGCAGGAGCAGCACGGTGGCCGGCGCGCCCGCGGACTCCGCGGCGAGCTCGGCGGTCCAGCGCTGCAGGTCGTGAGCCCACGCGGCATCGGCGGCCGCGGCGACGGTGCGCGAGGTGACGGTCGTCGTCGTGGTCGTCGTTCCGCGGTCGTTCTCCGAGCCGAGGCGCACGAGCGCCGAGACGGCGCCGGCGATGAGCATGCTCCAGATCGCAGCCGCGGCGAGCCCGCGCGAGGCACGGCGGCGCATGCCTCGGTCGCAGCGGCGCACGCGACCGTTCGCGTCGTCGACGACTTCGAGCGGCTCGACGCGAGCATTCACGCGTCCGCGGAACACGCCTTCGTCGACCGGCGCGAAGGGTTGCGGCGCCGGGCGGCCGCCGAGCGACGGGAGGTCGGCCGGGCGCACCGCGAAGGGGTCGCGCGCCGCGGCGAGCACGCGCAGGTCGAGCAGCATCTCGTCGGCGGACGAGTAGCGGTCCTTGATGTCGGCCATCGCCCGGCGAACGATCCACGAGAGCGCGGCGGGGCAGCGCTTCGTGATCGACGACAGGCTGCCCTGCGCCGGGAACGAGTTCTGGACGATCGAGTAGATCACCGCGCCGGTGCTGTAGAGGTCGAACTTGACGCCGTCGACTTCGTGCACCTTCACGCCCTGCATCGCGAGGCGGACCATCTCCGGGTCGCGGTAGTACTCGGTGCCGTGCGTGGTGAGCGTCATCGCCGAGGCGAGCGGCGTGACCAGGCCGAGGTCGACCAGGTGCACGCGTTCGTCCGAGACGATCAGGTTCGAGGGCTTGATGTCCTTGTGCCACAGGCCGCCGGCGTGGAAGCGCTGCAGCGTGGCGAGCAGGTCCGTCGCGTACGAGATCGCCAGCGGGACGTCCGACTGGCGCAGTCCGTCCGGGCCGCCGCGAGCGTGCAGGCGGGAGATGACGGCGTTCATGTCGTCGCCCGGGACGTACGGCATGACGTAGTAGAAGCTCTCGTCGTCGAGGTGATGCTCGTGGACCAGCTCGAGGCGCCCGGCGGCTTCGAGCGCGCGGCTCTCACGCACGATCTGCGGCAGCGTGGAACCGGTGCGCAGCGCGAACGACTTGATCACGACCTGCTCGGGCTGGCTGCGACCCGCGGCGCGCCAGCGCGCGAGCGTCTCGGGCAGCGGTCGCGCCAGGAACAGCTCGGCGCCGGATCCGCCCGCTTGCAGGCTGCCGGTGACCTTGTAGCCGGGGAACTCGGGCTTCGCGCCGGAGCGGCGAGCGCGCGGCGCGCGCGCCACCAGCTCCGGCACGCGGCGCTCGATGCCGTCGGTCAGTGCGGACAGACCGAGGAGCTGCGCCGGATTGCCCAGCACGAGCCGGTACGCGCAGAGGAAGGCGCTCGTCAGCTCGTCCTCGATCGCGCCGGCGTAGTGCTTGACGCCCGAGAAGCGCAGGAAGACGAGGTTCATCAGCGCGATGGGCACCAGCACGATCGCCGCGATCAGCGCGCCGACGAGGTGCAGGGAGTCCATCACCGTGCCGCGCACGAAGCGCGCGACGTGGCGGAAGAACCCGCGGATCGCGCGGCCGAGGTTGGAGAGCAGCCAGAAGAGCGCGCGGAAGACTTGGACCAGCAGCCACACACAGGCGACGGGCACCGTGATGACCAGCACGAGCACGAGCAGGAAGTGAAGGGCTCCTCCGATCATGGACTGCTGTTCCTCTCTCTCGGCTCAGTGGGTGGCGCCCGGAGGCCCCTCGAGCGTGGAGCGGCGGGCGTGGCTGCGATGGACGATCTCGGCGAGGGCCTCGTCGAAGCCCCCGTCAGTCGTCTTGGTGGGATTCAGCTCCAGGCCGTTGCGGCCCAACTCGAAAAGTTCTTCCTCCGTGAAGCTGTAGCGCGCGAAGGTCTCGCCGAGACGCTCGCGCAGTCGTTCGCGGACCGCCGACAGGCGCCGGCTGACGGTGGGTTCGCTGATCCCGAGGGCGGCCGCGACCTGCTTGCCGGACTGCCCGTCGAGCACGCGCATGCGGTAGACGCTGAATTCCATCAGGCCCATCTCGCGCTCCACGGCGCGCAGCGCGGCCGAGACCTTCGCCTCGAAGACCGAGCGTTCGTAGTCGTCGTCGGGACGATCCGCGGCCTTGGGTCCGTCACCGATGTCGTCGAGGCGGTCGGGGCGCACGCCGGCGCCGCGCTTGGCCGCCATGCGTCGGTCGATCTCGCCGTAGAGCGTGTGCTTCGCGATCGCGAGCAGCCAAGTGGAGAAGCGCGCGCCGCGCGTCGGATCGTGCGTGTCGATCGAGTTCGCGAGGGCGGCGAGGGTCTCCTGGGAGAGGTCCTGGACCGTCTCGATCCCGACCTTGCCGCGGCCCCAGCGTGAGAGCTGGGCGCGCAGGACGGGGCCAAAGGTCTCCCAGAGCTCGAACCAAGCCTTGGCATCGCGCGCCCGCAGGCGGCCGACGAAGTGTGTGTTGAGGTCTGAGGGCAAGAGGGGGGCGCTGGGGGTCATCGTGCGACCCCCTTAGCGAGGGCCGGCACCGACTATTCAGCGCGGGACCCTCGAAAAAACCAAGGCTGCGTCGAAATCCGCGGCCCCGGGTCCCCACTGAGGTGGTGTACGGCGGCCCGCGAGGGCACGAACCGTGCGGATCTACTGGGGGCGCGGCCCCCGTCGTTCGCGCCGGCGACTCGAGTCACCGGCGGTGTTCCTCGAGGGCTCGACCCTCGCCAACGGAGGCAAACGCATGTTCTCGTTCATCAAAGGCGTCGCCAGAGTCAGCACCATCGGCCTGCTCTCCGCGGGCGTGATCGGCGGCGGTGCTCTGCTCATCGCCGGCCCCGGCCGCACCAAGGCCATGGTCGACAAGGTGCAGACCGGAATCCAAGCACACATCGACGCGCACATCGACGACCCCACGGCGATGCGCACGCAGCTCCAAGAGCTGGAGGCCGAGTATCCCGCCCGCATCGCCGCGGTGCGCGGTGACCTCGCCGAGCTCAATGAGCAGATCCGTCAACTCCATCGCGACCGCGCCGTCTCCGAGCGCGTCGTCGCGATGGCGGAAGAAGACCTGGCCCAGCTGCAACCCGCGCTGGACGAGGCGATGGCACAGCGCGCCGTCGGTCAGGCGCAAGCGGCGTCCGTGCGCTTCGGTGACGCGCACTACACCTTCGAACGCGCTACCAACAAGGCCCAGCAGATCCGCAACACGCGCAATGCGTACAGCCAGCGCGCCGCGGATGCGGCCCACGACCTCGTCTACCTGCAGAACCAGGCCGTTCGTCTCGAAGAGCTGCTCGGCCAGCTAGAGACCGAGCGCGCGCAGTTCCAGTCGCAGCTGAGCCTGCTGTCGCGCCAAGTCGACGCGATCGCGCGCAACGAGCGACTGATCGACCTGATGGAGTCGCGCAACAAGACGATCGAGGAGTGCTCGCGCTACGACGCGATCAGCCTCGACCAGATCACGAACCGTCTCGCGGAAGTTCGCAGCCGCCAAGAAGCGGAACTCGAGTATCTCTCGACCCGCCGCGCGGACACGGACTACGAAGACATGGCGCGCATGCAGATCGATCGCGAGGGCCTCGGAGGGGTGCAAGACCTTCCGCTGCTCCCGGCCGGTGAAGTCATCCTCCAGGCAGGATCGATGACCCGCTGAGTCGCGCGGCGGCTCGAAGGCGCCGAAGGCAGTCCACGGACCACGGTCCGTGGTGAGTGAGGGACGGGCGGTCCGAGCGACGAAGCGAGAGGGAAGCTTCCGAGGTCGGGCCGCCCGCTTCGTGCGCGTCGCAGCCGCCCCGCTTGGTAGATTGAACCGATGGAATCGGAAGCCGACGCCCTGCTCGCGTGCCACGCCTGCGGGTTGGTCCAGCGGCGACCGGCGCTCGCGCCCGGTGAGCGCGCGCTGTGCGCTCGGTGCCGTTCGACCGTGTTGGACCCCGCGCACCGCGAGGGCAGTCGAACGCGCACGGCTTCCGCAGCGCTCGCGGCGCTGGTGCTCTACCCGGTCGCGATCCACCTGCCGATCATGACCCTCGAGCGCTTCGGCCACCACACCGAGGCGAGCATCTGGACCGGTACCGTCGGCATGCTGCAGGACGGTGAGTGGTTGGTCGGCGGCGTCGTCTTCTTCTGCTCGATCTTCCTGCCGCTCGCGAAGCTGCTCGCGCTGTTCATGCTGACCGCGCGTCCGTTCGGCATCGGCAGGCGCTACCAGGCCCGCACCTACCGCATCGTCGAGTGGGCGGGGCGCTGGGGGATGCTCGACGTGTTGCTGATCGCGATGGTCGTGACCTGGGTCAAGGTCGGCGACCTCGTCGAAGTGACACCGGGACCCGGTGTGATCGCGTTCACGCTCTGCGTGTTGCTCTCCTTGCTGGCGAGCGCGCGCTTCGACCCCCACGTCTTGTGGGAACAGGATTCCGGCCTCCGCGCCGACGAAGCATGACCTCGAAGCTCCCTTCCGCCGTCGTCGCGCCGCGCAAGCGTCCGCTCGGATCGCTGGTCCTCCCCGTGCTCGCGCTGCTGATCGCCGGGTGGCTCGGCGTCACGAACTGGGCCGTCGGAGGTCCGCTGATCACCGTCCACGCCCAAGAGGGGCACGGCATCAAGGCGGGTGACCCGCTGCGCTACCGCGGGATCCACGTCGGCGCGGTGGAGTCCGTGTCGCTCGAGCCGGACCTCTCGGGCGTGCGCCTCGAAGTGCGGCTCGACCCCGAGGCCGAGGCGCTCGCGCGAAGAGGCAGCCGTTTCTGGGTCGTGCGCCCGCACCTCGGGCTCGACAGCGTGCAAGGGCTCGAGACCGTCGTCGGCGCGCGCTACCTGTCCGTGCTGCCCGGACCCGACGGCGCGCCGCCCGCAGAGGAGTTCGAGGCGCTCGTCGAACCGCCGCTCGCGGAGCGACTCGAGCCCGACGGATTGCGGCTCGTGCTCGAAGCGCCGTCGCGCTTCCACCTGCAGACGGGCGCACCGCTCAGCTACCGCCAGATCCAGGTCGGCGTGGTCACCGACGTGGAACTCGCGAGCGACGCGAGTTCCGTCGAAGTCAGCGTCTACGTACGCCCCGAGTACCGACTGCTGGTGCGCGAGAACTCGCGCTTCTGGGAGACCGGCGGCATCGAGATCGACTTGCGCCTGATGGAAGGACTGTCGGTGGAGATGGAGTCGCTGCGCTCGCTGCTCGTCGGCGGCATCTCGCTCGCCACGCCCGAGGACGGCGGGCAGCCGGCGAGCGACGGCATGCGCTTCCGCCTGCACGACGACGCGGAGCCGGAGTGGCTCGCGTGGCGTCCGACCTTGCCGATCGGGGCGGACCTCGCTCCCGACTTCGAACATCCGCCGCTCGAGCGCGCGGAGCTGCGCTGGAAGGACGACGGGGTGCTGCGTCGCGGTCGTTCGCGCAGCGGCTGGCTCGTGCCGGTCGCCGGCGGCTGGCTCGGTCCCGCCGACCTCTTGACCGCCGTGTCCACGGCCCGCGAACCGGGCGCGACGCTCGAGGTCGGCGGGAGAGCCGCGCTGCTCGACGGGGAACCCGACTGGTCGGGCGGCGGTCTAGCGCGTCGCGCGCTGCCGTTGCCGAGCACGCGCGAGTGGGTCGCTCCGAAGTCCGCGCTCGGTGATGCGCGCGACTGCTTGTTGCTCGCGGGAGGCGGGGGAGCGCTGCGCAGCCTCGCGGCGGCGCACCTCACGCGGGCGGACGACGCCTGGCGCGTCGCGGACTCGATCGGCTTCGGCGCGGACTGGCACGGCGCGCTCGTGCTCGAGCGCGAGAGCCAGGCGTGGATCGGCGTGTTGCTCGTCGACGCGCAGGGCGCGCGCGTCGTGTCGGCGCAGGGCGTGACCGACTGAGCAAACGGCCCGGACGAAGCAGGAGGCCGCCGATCGCGTGATCGGCGGCCTCCTGCGTGAGAGAGCTTCGTTCGGCGATCAGCCGTTCAGGATCTGATCCAGGAACTCGAGGCGGCGCTGTTCGCTCGCCGGGCAAACGGCTTTGGCCTTCTCCGCGAAGAACTTGGCGTCGTCGGGCATCTCGAGGCGTTCCGAGCAGAGCCACGCGGCGCTGAAGTACATGTCGAGCGCGGCCTCTTCGTCCTTGATCGGGCCCATGGCGTCGAGGGACTTCAGCTCGGCGACGGCGGCCTTGGCCGCATCTTCGTCGTTGATGCTCATGAACTTGGCGTGCAGCACCTGCTCGAGCAGTCCCTTCTCGTTCTTCGGGTCGAGCTTCGCCGCCGCAGCGTTGACGGCCTCGTCGGCCTGACCCTTCTTGAGCAGCGCCTTGATCACGCGCTCGTTCATGCCTTGCTCGTCCTTGCTGTCGGACGTGAGGTGACCCTTCAGGACGTCCGCGAGCGTCTTCATGCCGGCGGCGTCGGCTTCACGCGACTCGAAGCCTTCGAGCACCGCGGTGAAGGCGGCGATCTTCGCTTCGCCTTCGGCCTTCTGGAAGGCGTCGACGAGCTTCGCGACTTCGGCGAGCGAGGCCTTGCCCTCGGTCGTGAGCGTGTTGAGGTGCTCGATGTACGCCTCGGGGCCGCCGGCCTGGTATCCGGTCTGGCCGAAGACTTCGCCGTCGGCGGTCATCAGCAGCACCGTCGGGTAGCCCTGCACGCCGTAGAGGTTCGCGAGTTCGCGGTTGCGCTCGGGGTTCGGGACCTTGGCCTTGACCGCCTCGTCACGCGGGAAGTCGAGGGCGACGAGCACGAAGCTCTTCTCGGCGGTGGTGTAGAAGGGCTCGTGCGAGAAGACTTCCTTGTGCAGCTTGATGCACCATCCGCACCAGTCCGAGCCGGTGAAGTCGACGAGCAGGTCCTTGTGCTCCGCCTTGGCGATCTTGACGGCCTCGTCGAAGTCATCGATCCAGCGTCCGCCTTCGGCGGCCTGGACGGTCGGGGTGAGGGTGGCCAGGAGGCCGAGGGCGAAGGCGGTCATCCACGTGCGCATAGTGTTCTCCGGGAGCTGTTGGTGCGGTGCCCGTGTCACGGGCTTCGGTGGCCGGGCATTCTAGACCCCCCGACCGGCGGAGCGGGAGCGCGGCGTCACGCTTTGTCCGTTTCCGATCCGGGATCGGGGGGTCCCTGGGGGCCGGGCTACTCGCCGCGCCGCGGAGTCGGACCTACTTTCCGTCCGAAGAAGGACGCGATCACCACCAGCGGGGGAAACCCTCGCGCACGGTGAAGATGCGCTCGAGCCGCCGCGAGTCCGCGCGCACGAGCCACAGCAGCGCGCCTTCGGGGACGAGCAGGTCGAGGGCCTTGCCCTCCGCGAGCTGCAGTTCGCCGTGAGACTTCCAACCGCCCTCCCAGCTGTACAGCTCGTAGACGGCGCCGGGCTCGATCGAGAGCGCCGGCTTCGCTCGTCCGGTGTCGGCGTCGGGGATCGACGGGGCGGCCGCGCTCAGAACGACCGTTTCCCGGCCGTTGCCGGCGACCAACGGGCGCGGCGGTCCGTCCTTCGGGAGGACGAAGGGCGGCGCCGCGGGAACCAGAACGCCGTCGCGGAACCAGGCCGGCAGGTAGCAGACGTCGCGCCCCATGTCCGCGAAGCGCACCGCGCCGTCGTCCGCGACCAGGGCGCCGCTGATCGCGCGCCACTCGCCGCCGTTGAACACGCAGAGGTACGCGGCGGCGTCGTTGCCGCGGTCCGCGAGGACCAGCTCGACGTCCGCCGTCGCGACGTACTGGCTCGTAACGTCGACATAGTCCTTGCGGTCGAGCCAGCGCGGCGCCGTCGTTCCCTGGGGTAGCCGCGCCGCGAAGCCGTCGCGTTGGATCGCAAAGGTCTTGCGGTAGACCTTCGCCGCGCGGTTCGAGAGCGCCGCCCTTCCGTTGCCCTCTCCGTCGAGGCGGACTTCCCACGCGTGGTTGTTGTCGCGATCGGCCCACCAGGGCGTGAAGTCCGTCGCCACGGGGATCGCGTTCGCGCGCAGCGCGAAGCTCGCCAGGTTGGAGATGTCCTCGCAGCGACCGACCCTCGAGCGACGCATCTCGGCGAAGCTCTGGTCCGTCGGATGCAGGTAGTAGAGGTCGCTGAAGCGAATCCACTCGTCGACGCCCTCGCGCACGAGTTGACCGGCGCGCTGCAGGTCGGTCGGGTCGTCGAGCCGCCGCGCCAGGTCGGCCCACTGCGCCAAGCACTCGGGCCTCCAGCGCGAGAGCGGTTCGTTGCTGCCGCGGTAGGGGAGCACGAACTGCTGGAACACCTCGAACGAGACTTGCTGCGCCCAGGGCTTGGTGCGCCAAGCCTCGAAGGCGAGCTCGATGTTCTCGATGAGGAACTCCGCGGTGATCGTCTCCACGTCGCGGTCGAAGCGCGTGCGCTGGAAGTCGGCGCCGGGGTGCAGCGCTTCAAGGCGGTCGAGTTCGCGCTGCGCCGCATCGAGGTTCGCGAAGCGCCGCGCGTCGAAGCCGAGCGCGTTGCCGTCGGAGTCGGTCAGGTCGTAGCGCACGAAGCCGTGTTCCGACATGTTCGCGACGAGGAAGCGCGCGGCCTCGAGCTTCTGCGGGTCGCGGAGGCGTCGATAGTGGCCGAGCACCATCTCGAGCTCCGTGCGGTTCTTGTCCGCGAGCAGCAGGCTCTCCTCGATCGGAGCGGGAGGGTTGCTGCTGCACGAGACGGCGAGCAGCGTGAGGGCGAGGGGGAGCAGTCGGCGCATGTTCGGAGTTCCTCGAGCGGGTCGGCGCATTCTGCCGTGTCGAGCGGGTCCGACCAAGCGCGGCGCGAATCGTCGCGGAACCTGCTCGTGCCGCCGTGGTTCGGTCGCCCTCTGCCTTCGCGGACCCCGGACTGCTCGCATGAACGATCTAACCGTCGCGTCGAAGGACGCACCGCCCCGTCGCGCCAAGCGTCGATTCCTGGCCTTCTCGCTCTACGGCCTGCTCGCGCTCGGCGCGGCGGCGCACGCCTACCATCGCAAGTCCGAGCACGACTCGGTGCGCAAGCTGCGCGACGACGAGGTCGCCGTGGTCTACGACGCGCTGCGCGGCGAAGTGCGCAGCGTCGAGGGTCCCGGCAAGCTCGTCGAGCTGCCCGTCGTGCACGACTTGCGCGTGATGCGACGTAGCCCGGTCCCGATGGTCTTCGCCGGCACGGAACGCCCCGATCCCTTCCACGTCCCCGTCGTGCACTTGCGCGCGTCCGACGGCTCCCCGATGCGCTTCGACGACTTCTCGCTGCGCTACGGGTTGCTTCCCGAGAAGGCGCAGGAGTGCCTCGAGGACACGCAGGCGATCCTCTCGCGCGCGGCCCGCTTGGTCGAGGTCAACGCGCGAGCCGTGCTGATCGAGCGCTTCGGAGCTCACAGCTCGGAAGACGTCGTGAAGCACGAGGTCCTCGTGCAGGAGACGGCGGCCTGCCGCGAGCAGCTCGATGCCGCGCTCGAGCCGCACGGCTTGCAGATCATCGAGTTCTCGACGCCCAAGCCGCGCTTCGACCCCGTCTACGAGGACGCTGTCGAGCGGCGCAAGGTCTCGATCGCCGAGATCGAGCGCCTGCGCTCGCGTGCGGAGGGTCTTCCGGCGGAACTGGACGAGCTGCTCGCGAAGCTCGAGCAGGAGAAGCAGTCGCAGCGCGACGCGTTGTTGATGGAGACGGAGACCGAGCTCGCCAAGGCGCGGCGCGTCGACTTGACGGCGCGCACCGCCGCCGAGGTCTACGCGGCCGAGCTGGCGCGGCGCGGAGAGACGGAGCTGCTGGAGCTGCGGCAGAAGGCCGAGCTCTACGCGATGGAGCAGCGAACGGAGGCGGAAGGGCGTCGCGCCGAGGTGCGCCGCGTCGCCGCCCTGGGCCGAACGGCCGTGCTCGAGGCATGGATCGAGCGGCTCGGCGACCTGCGCTTCCGGGTCGAGCCGCCGCGCGCGGACGAACCAGTGGAAGGGAACCAAGTCGCCACGCGGCGCTGAGGGCTCGTCATGGAGAACGAACAGGTGCAGGGAACTCCCGCTGAACCGACGATCACCGCGCGCGAGCGCTGGACCGCGCGACTCGTCGCGGCGTGGCGCTTCACGCGGAGCACGGCGAGCGCGATCGCGAAGCTCGCTCGACGCGTCCGCGCCAGCGACGCCTACGCGCGTTGCGTGCAACTCGCGCGGAGCGGCAGCGCTCGGCTGCGCCGCGCCCTGGGCGCCTCGCGTGGACCGTTGCTGCGCGCCGCGCTGCTGGTGCTGTTCGTCGAGGGCGCGGTCTGGGCGCTGACCGGCCCGCTCGTGCAGCGCATCCCGCCGGGCATGGTCGGCGTGCGGCACTCGCCCTGGGGTGCGGGCGTCGAACCGCGGGACTTCGCGGCGGGCCTGCACTGGAACCTCCCGGGGCTCCACGAGTGGCACACGATCGACGCGGGCACGCAAGTCGTCGACTTCGGCACCTTCACCCCGGCGCTCGAGCTGCGCACGCCGGAAGGCAACTTGGTCGGCGTCGCCGTCGCCGTGCCGTACCGCTTGATGGAGGGCCGTGCGCACCGCCTCGTCGCGGAGAGCCTGCGCTCCAGCCACGCCGACATGGTGCGCGCGAACGTCGAAGCCGTGCTGCTGACCGAGCTCGGCCGCGCGAGCTCCGAGGACTGGTTGGACGACGAGCGGCGACGCGAAGTGCTCGACGGCGCGGGTGCCGCGGTGGGGGCCGCGCTCGAGAGCCTCTATGTGGAGGCCGACCGCGTGCTCTTGCAGGGGTTGCGCTTCCCGGCGCCCTACGAGACGAAGCTGCTCGAGATCCAGCGCGGCACGCAGAAGCGGCGCCTCAGCGAAGCCTCCGCCAACCTGAAGCAGTACCAGCTGATCGTCGACCGCGGCGTCGAGGAGAACTCGCGCGCCGTGCAGCGCCTGCGAGACGAGCGCGACCTCGAGCTCACCGAGCTGCGCAACGAACGCAAGCGCGAGATCCGACTGTTCGAGATCGAGTCCGAGGCGGAAGTGCGCTTGATGCGACTGGCTGCCGACCGGAGCTACGCGGAGCGCCTCGACGAGGGCCGCGCCGCGCGCTTGACCGCCGAGGTCGAGGCCCGCGGGCTCGTCGACGCGGCGCTCGCAGGCGACGAGGGTCGGCTGTACCTCGCGGTGCAGGCCGCGCGCGCCTTGCAGCTCGGCGAGGTCGTGATCGACTCGCGCGACCCGCGCCTGCCGAACCTCCTCGACCTCGAGGGTGCGACCGAGCTGTTCCTGCCGCTCCGCGACTGAACAATGTGCGATCCGGCTCGCGGAGGCGCCCCGGGCGCGCCTCCGCGGCGCCGTTCGCGTGCGCCTTCCGCACAGGGCCGCGGCCGTGGAACGGAATTCGAAAAACCCCCGACGCAGTTCGTCACCCCCTTCGGGATCGGGTCTATCGACCGGTGACTCCTGGTGAAGGTGACGGTGTGGAGAGGCCAAGCTCCGCGTCCGAACCTCTTGTCAGAGACGCGCTCCGGGCTGTGGTTTGGACCCGGGACGCGAAGGGAGCGGCTCGAGGCCCTGATGGCCGCTCCCACCAACGCGATCGAGGCGCGCAGCACCCCCTGGCTGCGCGCCTCGATCCATTTCCGCGGGCTCCGCCGCTACTCGGTCGGTCGACCGAAGAGCACGAGCCACAGGACGACTCCGCCGATCAGCATGCCCGTACCGAGCATGTCCAGCTTGTCGCCTCAGCAGCTGCGGGTCTTCAGGACGAGCCCGGCGAGCGGGATCAGTCCGACGGCGATCTTCGCGAGGGTCAGCTTCATGTCGTTCTCCTGGGGGTGGCGTCGGCCGATCGAGGCCCGCGCCTCGAGCCGGAGTCGCGTTTCCTTGGGACGCGCCCCGCGGGGCTTCCAGCAGCTTACAGCCAGGAGCTGCAGAGCAGGCTGAAGAACAGCAGCAGGGCGGAGGTGAGCGTGCCGGCGAGCAGGCCGCGGAGGCCCACGCCGAGCAGCTTGCGCAGGTCGATCTCGAGGCCGATCGCGACCATCGAGAAGGTGAGCAGGTGCTTGCCCCAGCCCGCGAGCACGTCGCCGAGCGGCTTCGCGTTCACCTCGAAGTCGAGCGCGCCGAAGGTGCGCAGCGCGGACAGCGCGAGGAATCCCCACACGAACCACGGGACGATCGAACCGATCTTCTTGCTCTTCTCCAGCGCGTGGCTCTTGGGGCGACGCCAGGCCAGGAAGGCGCCGAAGCCGAACACGAGCGGCGCGAGCATCGCGACGCGCACCATCTTGAAGAGCGTCGCGAAGCCGGCGGCCGCGTCACTGACCGCGGCGCCCGCGGCGACGGCCTGCGGCACGGCGTGCACGCTCGTGCCCGCGAACAAGCCCGCGGCGTCGTCGGCGAGGTCGAAGGCCGCGGCGAGCGCCGGCACCGCCAGCATCGCGAGCAGACCCATCAGGTTGACCGTTCCGAGCGCCACGACGATCTCGTCGTCCTCGGCTTCGACCACGGGCGCGACCGCCATGATCGCGCTGCTGCCGCAGACGGCCGTTCCGGCGGCCAACAGTCCGGCGGTGCGGCCCGAGAGTCCCATCAGCTTCGAGGCGCCGAAGGCCGCGAGCAGCGCGACCAGCATGCACGCGACCGTGATCGCGAGTCCGCCGACACCGAGCTGCGGATCGGTCAGCGCAGCGAGGTCCAGGCCGGCGCCGAGCAGCACGATCGAGAGCGGGATCACCGTCTTGATGATGCCCTTGGATCCGCGGCGCGCGACCGCCGGCAGGTGCAGCAGGTTGCGCGCGAGCACGCCTGCCAGGATCGCGAGGATCGACGACGACGGAACGAGTTCGGGGTGCTCGGCCGCGTGCTTCCAGGCCGCGCCGCCTTGGATCGCGGCGACGGTCAGGACGAGCGCGATGAGCCACGCCCAGGGCGCGCCGGCGCGCGCCGGGGATTCGGTTCCGGTCATGGCTTCGGCCGGGGCCTAGTCGCAGGGCAAGCCGGCTTCGCGGCGCGCGGCGAGGCTCTGCTCGTCGACGCGCGTCTTCACCTGACCGGTCTCGAGGCAGAAGGTGTGGTAGTTCTTCAGCGGCGGCGAATACACGTGCAGCGTGACGAGCACGCTGCCGTCGCCGGCTTCGTTGCAGATCTCGTGCGTCTTCTTGTCGAAGGAGGCGCAGACGTCGCCTTCGCGGAAGGTCGTCACGCCGACTTGCTGCATGCGCCCGTCGTCGTCCGGCTCGAAGCTGCGCTCCGTCCCGCGGCCCTTCAGCACGCGCACGCCGCAGGAGGATCCGATGTGGTCGTGCACGGGGCTCGCCTGACCGTCTTTCCAGCACAGCACGAGCGCGCTGTACGGAGCGCCGACGCGCAGCACGTTCCGGCAGTAGCACTCTTCCTTGAAGACCACCGCCTCGCTGACGTCGTCGCAACACACCTCGAGCTGACGCATGAGTTCCGTCAGGTCGTCCAGGGGGATGCGTTCCTCGTACTGGTCGAGGCGCTCGAAGAACTCGGGTAGCTTCATGGCGAGGGGGAGGGGCGGCGGCGAGTCCCGGATTGTATGCGGACGGCCGCCGAGGGTCAGCCGCGAAGCACGGGGAGTGGAGTCTCCGGGCGGCTCAGCGGCGTCCCGCGCGTTGCGCGGCTTCCACGTCGCGGATCTCCGGGAGGTCGGCGTCCCAGTAGCGAGCCTGTTCCTCGGGACTCGGAACGATCAGTGGGCGGACGACGCGGAAGCCGACGAAGCGCGCGTCGGTGTGGTACCAGATGCTCTTCGGGAGCTGCGGGTCCTGCACCTTCCAGTCGCGTCGCGAACCGGCGCGCGCGGCGCTGCGCAGGCGCGGCGCTTCGTCGTCCCACGACCCGCCGCGCACGACGCGCGGGAACTCGGACTCCGGCCAGGACACGGGGTCGACGAGCGGCGACGAGCCCGCGCGCCCGTAGCCGTCCTTGTCGTAGCCGTCGAGCACCCACTCCGCGACGTTGCCGTGCATGTCGAAGAGGCCCCACGCGTTCGGCTTCTTCCCGCCGACGGGGTGCGTCGTCTCGCCGGAGTTGTCGTAGTACCACGCGTACTCGCCGAGCTCGTCCGCGTCGTCGCCGAAGCTGTACGCGCTCTTGCTGCCGGCGCGGCAGGCGTACTCCCACTCGGCCTCGGTGGGGAGGCGGTAGAAGCGGCCGGTCTTCATCGAGAGCCACTTCGTGTACTGCTTCGCAGCGAACTGGGTCATGCAGATCGCGGGGTAGCCTTCGACGCCCATGCCGAAGTCCATCGGGACGTGCGGCGGCGTCGGACGGCTGACGGCGTCGGCCCAGTCGTCCTGCGGGACGCGCTCGAGCTCGCCGGCCGCGCGCTGTTGTTGGTCGATGCGCAGCTGGAACTGGCGGAACTCGTCCCAGCGCACTTCGCAGGTGGACATCCAGAAGGCCGACACCTGCACCTTGCGCGCTGGACGCTCGGAGTCGCGCGATCCGCGTTCGCCGCGCGGCGCGCCCATCTTGAACTCGCCGCCGGGGATCGGCACGAGGTCGAAGCCGAGCGCGGTGCCCGGCAGCGACTCGCGGTAGGCGTGCATCGACGCCTCGTCCTTGGCGTCAGCGTTCTCGACGGCGTGCACCGGCGGCGCGCCCTGGGGCGCGTTCGGGTAGACGGGAGGCGTCTCGGGGGACGAATCCTGCGCGGCGATGGTCAGCGCGACGAGGCAGAGGAGGGGGCGCACACGGGGATTGTAGCGGCGCGGTCCGCGCAGCACACTCGGACTCGTGAGGCACCTCGGCTGGCTCCTGTTGATCCTCTGCGCGTGCCGTGCGACTCCCTCTGAGTCGGCGCAGCGCTACCGCTTCGAGCACGTGGCGATGGGGACCAGCTGGTCGCTCGTGGTCCATGCGCCGGACGCCGCGCGAGCCGAGCGCGCGGCGAAGGCGGCCTTCCGCGTCGTCGACGAGGTCGACGAAGCGGCGAACGACTACGACGCGGCGAGCGAGCTGTCGCGGCTCGTCGGTACGAGCGCAGGCGACGCACGCTCCGTCTCTCCGCTGCTGTTCGAGCTGCTCGTGGAGGCGCGCGCCTTCGCCGAGCTGACGGACGGCGCGTTCGATCCCACCTGCGGCAGGACGACCAAGCTCTGGCGGCGCGCGCGGCGGCAGGCGGAGCTGCCATCCGACGCGCGCATCGAGGCCGCCCTCGCGACCTGCGGCTACGACGCGCTCGAGCTCGACGCGGCGCACCATGCCGTGCGCTTGCGGCGCGAGGGGATGCAGCTCGACCTCGGCGGCGTGGCGAAGGGACAAGCGCTCGACCGCGCGCTGGACGCCGTGCGCGCCGAGGGGCTCGAGCGCGTGTTGATCGAGGGCGGTGGAGACTTGCGCGCGGGGGCCGCGCCGCCCGGAGCCGCCGCGTGGATCGTCGCGCTCGAAGGATCGCGCGCGCGCGTCGCGCTCGTCGACGCGGGGATGGCGACGAGCGGCGACGCCTACCGCGGCTTCGAGCTCGACGGCGTGACCTACTCGCACCTGATCGATCCGCGCACCGGACGCGCGGTGACGGATCGCCGCACCGTGACGGTGATCGCGCCGACCGCGGCCGAGGCGGACGCCTTCGCCTCGGCGGCCTGCGTCGCGTCGTCACCCCGGCTCGACGCGTGGTTCGGGCCCGACTCGGAGCGCTCCGCGCGCGTCGTGACGGGCGGAACGAACGATCCGTGGCTCAGCCCGCGCTGGTCGGAGCATCGAATCGCTGACGACGGCACCTCGCTGCCGTAGGATCTGCGGACACGCCCTCGGCCGTCCGGTCGGGGCGGACCAGGACCCCCCGATCCCCGGAGCGCTCTCCATGAATCCGCCTGCCTCTCGTCGCACCGCCCGCGGCACGACCCGTCGTGACGTCCTGCGGGGCGGCACGACCGCGATCCTCGCTTCCGCCGTCGCTCCGTACGCGCGCACGGCTCCCTTGCAGGCGGGTGGAGACGAGATGCTGCGCGTCGGACTGATCGGTTGCGGCGGTCGCGGACGCGGCGCGGCGTGGAACGCGCTGATGGCGGATCCGAACACGAAGCTCGTCGCGCTCGGCGACATGTTCGCGGACCACCTCGCGGACGCGCACAAGTACCTCTCGCAGAACGAGCAGGTCGGCGCGCGCGTCGAAGTCGACGAGGACCACCGCTTCGTCGGCTGGGACGCCTACCGCGGCGTGATCGACAGCTGCGACGTCGTACTGATGGCGTCGACGCCGGCCTTCCGCCCGCTGCACGTCGAGGCGTGCGTCGAGGCGGGCAAGCACATGTTCGTCGAGAAGCCGGTGGCGACCGACGGACCCGGTCTGCGGCGCATCATGGCCGCCGGCGAGCGCGCCAAGGAGAAGGGGCTGAGCCTCGTCAGCGGCCTCTGCTACCGCTACCAGTTCGCGAAGCAGGAGACCGTCCAGCGCATCCACGACGGCGCGATCGGCGACATCGTCTCGATGCAGACGACCTACAACGCGGGGCCCTTGTGGCTGCGCGCGCGCCAGCCGGACTGGACGGAGATGGAGTACCAGATCCGCAACTGGATCTACTACTACCACCTGTCGGGCGACCACATCGCCGAGCAGCACATCCACAGCCTCGACAAGGTCGCCTGGGCGAAGGGAGGCTATCCCGTCAAGGCGACCGCGAGCGGCGGCCGCATCCAGCGCACCGGGCCCGAGTACGGCAACGTCTACGACCACTTCAACACGGTCTACGAGTGGGAGGACGGCGTGCGCGCGTTCAGCTCCTGCCGACAGTGGAACAACGCCGCGCAGGACGTCTCCGACTTCGTGCTCGGCACGCGGGGCAGCGCGAGCCTGCAAGGGCACCGCATCCGCTCGGGCAAGGCGTGGAGCTGGCGCTACGAGTCGGAAGAACCCGACGACATGTACCAGAACGAACACGACGCCTTGTTCGCGTCGATCCGCGACGGCGAACCGATCAACAACAGCGACTACATGTGCAAGAGCACGCTGATGGCGCTGATGGGGCGGCTCTCCGCGTACACCGGACGCACGATCACGGCGGAAGAAGCGCTGAACTCGATGGAGGACCTGTCGGTGAAGGAGCGCGCCTTCGGCGACGTCGCCACGGCTCCGGTCGCCGTCCCCGGCATCCACCAGTTCAGCTGAGCGCCCGATGAGAATCGCACTCGCCTGCGCGGCGTTGTTCCTCGTCGGCTGCGCGACGAACTCGTCGGGTGCATCCGGCGCGGGAGAGGATCGCGTCGTTCAGCTCTTCGACGGTGAGACGCTGGACGGCTGGGTCAACGTCAACGGCGCCCCGTCCACCTGGACCGTGCGCGACGGGATGATCGTCTGCAGCGGCAAGCCGACGGGCGTGCTGCGCACCGAGGAGATGTACACGAACTTCGAGCTCGAGTTCGAGTACCGCCACCTGCAGGAAGGCGGCAACGCCGGCCTGTTCGTGTGGTCCGACGCGCTGCCGACGACCGGCTGGCCCTTCACGCGCTCCGTCGAGGTGCAGGTGATGGACGCGGTGATGACGCCGAACTACACCTGCCACGGCGACATCTTCGCCATCTGGGGTGCGACGTTGGTCCCCGACCGCCCGCACCCCGCGGGATGGATGCGCTGCTTGCCCAGCGAACACCGCGCGAAGCCGGCCGGCGAGTGGAACCACTACCGCGTGCGTGCCGTCGACGGCCGCATCGAGCTCGCCGTGAACGGCGCCGTCGTGTCCGGTGCTTCCGAAGTCTCGCCGCGCCGCGGCTACCTGTGCCTCGAGTCGGAAGGCTCCGAGGTCCACTTCCGCGGGCTGACGCTGACGCGCTTGGACGGCAGCGAGCCCGGTGACGAGGACACGGCGAGCGCGGAAGAAGGCTTCCGTCCGCTCTACGACGGCGTCTCGCTCGCCGGTTGGTCGGAGGACCCCGCGCACGCCGGACACTGGACGCCGCGCGACTCGATCCTCGGCTACGACGGGCAGGGGGGCGACCTCTGGACGCTCGCCGAGTACGGCGACTTCGAGCTGATCGCCGACTGGCGCTGGAAGGCTTCACCGACCGACCGCGCGCTGCCCGTGATCGACGCCTCCGGCGAAGCCGCCGCGGACGCGCAGGGCGGCGCGCTGACGAAGGTCGTGCCCGACGCCGGCGACAGCGGCATCTACTTGCGCGGGAACACGAAGAGCCAGGTGAACATCTGGTGCTGGCCGATCGGATCCGGCGAGGTCTACGGATACCGCACGGACGCGTCGATGCCGGCGTCGGTGCGCGCGGGAGTCACGCCCGCCTCGAACGCCGACGCGCCGATCGGCGAGTGGAACCGCTTCCGCATCCGCATGGTCGGCGACCGCCTGACGGTCGACCTGAACGGCGTGCGCGTGCTCGACGACGCCGAGCTGCCCGGTGTGCCGGCGCGTGGCCGGATCGGCCTGCAGCACCACGGCGCGCCGATCGAGTTCACGAACCTGTACGTGCGTGAGCTCTAGCGGCGCGGGCCGTCACTCGAAGTCGACTTCGCGGACGCGCTTCTTCGTGCGCAGGACTTCGATGTTCGTGCGCAGGATCTCGCGCACGTGCTTCGCGTCGCGGATCGCGTGGATGCGGATCTGCGGCGTCGAGCGGTCCGAGGTGTCGAGCACGATGTCGCCCAGCTGGAAGATGCGCAGGAAGAACGGTTCTTCCAGCGTCGTGTCCTTCACGCGGTAGAGCTCGAGGTCGTCTTGGCGCTTGGAGATCACGCCGCGCGTGAGGCTCATGCGTTCAGTCGAGATGCGGTAGACGTGGTGCTTGACCGTCAGGTTCGCCCAGCCGGCCCACGCGGCGGCCGGGAGGACCAGCAGCAGCCACTCCCAGCTGTACGCGAACGCGAGGTACACGGCGATCAGCGCGACGAGCCCGCAGATCGACCAGACCTTCAGGTTCACGACCTGCGAGGGCGTGCCCTCCCAGACGATGCTCTCTTCTTGCGACATGTCGGGATCCTGTGTCGAGGTGGTTCGATCGGGAGCGTCGAACCCTTCGCCGACGTGCGCGTTCCATTCGCCCACTCCGGCGGGAATCGTGCGCGCGGCACGCCCGCAGTTCTACTCCCCCGAGGTCACGGGAGCCAGGGCTCGAGGTCGGACAGCGAGTCGCGGGCGGTCTGCGAGGTCGGGACGCCCCAGAGCTCGAAGAACGCCGAGAGATCGCGCTCGACGGTGCGCGAGAAGGTGACGAGCCAGCGGTCGCGCTTCTCGTCGTCGCCCTTCGGGCGCTCGCGCTCGTCGAGCTGCAGGTACGCGGCGAAGACGCGCTGGTACGCTTCCCAGCCGAAGGCGTCCTGCAGCTGCACGTACATGTAGAGCGCGAGGAACGGGTCCTGCTTCCACTCGGCGAAGTCCGCGCCCGCGGCGCGGTACTCCTCGAAGCGCTTGGCCAGCGGGACGATCCGCGTGTGCTGCGCCGGCTTCACGCCGCTGATGCGGTCGAGCACGAAGAGCGTGTAGAGGTTGCAGGTGACCTCGCCGGTGCCGCCGAAGGTCCAGTCGGGGCTCTGCCGGTTGTGTCCGAGCTCGTGCCACAGTCCCCAGACCTGCGGATCGGGCTTGCCCAGGATGCGGTCGTGGTCGACGAGCCACGGCGCGGCGTCGAGGTGCGTCATGACCGGGTAGCCCGAGTGCATGTAGCCGGCGGAGATGTCGACGTCCGGGACGAAGCGTTCGGGGCGCTTCGCGAGCGGCTCGCCGTCGAGCTCGGGGTAGGTCTCCATGACGCGATCCCAGAGCTCGAGCAGCGCCGCGGGATCGTCGAGTCCGCGCACGACCGAGCTCGGCACGCTGAGGATCACGTGGCGCGCCTCGAGCTCCGCCCACGGCGCGGGTGCGCGCCGCGAGGTGCGCCACTCTGCGGCGGTCGTGCGTCCCAAGGTGAACCGCGGGGCGGCCACCGCGCCGTCGATCGTCAGCTGGACCGGGGACTCCAGGTCCTTCGAGAGCTCGACGTACAGCGCTCCGCCGTGCGGACTCGCCGCGCGCACTTCGCGGCGGTCGAGCGCGAGGCGCATGCTGATCTCCGGGTCGCGTTCCCAGCGCGGACGATTCCACAGCTCGTCGCTGTGCGCGCCGATGCGCAGCTGCAGTCCCGCGCCGAGCGCTTCGTCGCCGAGCTTCACCGTGATCACTTCTCCGGGAGCCGCGTACAGACCGGTCGTGACGCGTTCACCGCGCACGCCCGCGACGTCGACGCGCGCGCCGGGCCTGCGCTTGGCCGACTCGGGCACGGCGCCGGGGAAGTCGTCCGCCGTCGGCGCGGCTTCGACTTCCTCGGGGGGGAGCGCGGCGACGCGTCGGTGCCGCACGACGACCGCGAGGCGCGCGGCGACGTCCTTGGGTGCGAGCGGGTGTTGCGCGCTGGGCGTGGGCAGTTCGCGGTCGCCCAGCCACTCCTCGAGCGGCTCGAGCAAGCGCGCGTCGTGCGCGGGCACGGCGCGCACGGCGGAGGCGAGCACGGCGCCGAGCTGTGCGTCGAGCGGTGCGGGATCCCGCCCGCCCTCGCGCAGCCTCTTCAGCGCGTTCGCCGCGCTGGCGGCGGAGAGCGCGCCGCGATCCTGCGCGACCGGGTCGATCGAGTTGAAGCTGCCGTCGGACCAGACGAAGCCGAGCGGCGCGCACAGCAGGTTGCCCGGATGGTCCTCCGCCAGCACGCGGCGCGGGTTGAGCTGTTGCCATCCCCAACCCAGGTCGGCGAGTCCGACGGAGCCGCCGCGGGCGATCCACTCGCGCAAGCGTTCGACTTCCTCGACGTCCAGGTCGCTCGGCTTCAGGAAGACCGCGTCATAGCTGTCGAGCGCACCCATCCAGTCGCGCTGCGGGACGTTCTGAGCGTCGATCCCGGCGGCGGTGAGTCGTTCCGCCAGCTCCGGTTGTCGCCAGCAACAGACGCGTCCCCGGCGGCCGCCGAGCCAGCGCGCGGCGTTGGCGAGCAGACGCGCCGTGTCGTGTTCCGCGAGCGCCGCGGCTCCGAAGTAGCCCGGGTGTCCGAAGGCGATCAGCTTGCCCTTCTCGTGGTGCGCCGCCACGACGAGCGGGAGCGCGAGGTCCGCGCCGTCCCGCCCGGTCCAGACGACGAAGGCCTCCGGCCCCGTGACGGCGAGCGGACCGGGCACGCCGGGCTTGCCGATGCGCGCGACGCCGTCGAGCAGCACGTCGAGGTCCGCGTCGTTCGCCGCCGCGCCCGAAGCAGCGAACAGGAGCACGAGGAACGCACCGACGAGTCCGCGCAGGAGAGCTTGCATGCTCGGCATGCTGCACGGCGGGCGCGCCGCGATCAATGCTCGGTCGGTTCGGCTCCCACGCGCGGTCGCCAGCGGTAGCCCAGGTGGAAGAAGCGTTCGTTCGTCTCCCTGGTGCGCAGGCTGTCGCGCAGCCTGGCGGCGAGCTCGGGATACTCCTGCGCGGAGCGCAGCGCGAAGGTCTGCTGCAGCTCGGCGGCGGGGTGCAGGAGCGGCATGACGTCGTTGCGCATGGTCGGCTCACCGGCCAGCGTGCCGTGCAGCAGGGCGACGTCGAGTTCCTTGCGCCGCACGGCGTCGAGCAGCGGCCGCGGATCGTTCGTCGTGGTGACCAGCGCGGACTCGCGCAGCCGCGCTCCGAGCCCGAGTCGGTCCAGCTCCTCCCACGCGAGCCTCCCGCACTCGCCGCTCTCGCGCGCGAGCAAGCCGACCCGCAGGCCGTCGAGCGTGAGGTCCGACAAGCCCTCGACGCCTTCGGGATTCATGCCGTACACGACGAGGCACAGCGGGTCGTTCGAGACCACCTCGCGGTCGTCGTACTCGGTGCCCGCGAGTTCGAAGCTGCGGTCGTCGAAGAGGAAGAGCGCCTCCGGACGATCGGTCGCCGCTCGGCGCGCGAGTTCGTCGTCGGAGTCGAAGGTCAGCGCGAGCGTCGATCCCTCGCGTCGGCTCCACTCGAGCAGCGCGGGCTCCGCGGCGGCGCGCAAGCGCTCGGCGACGTAGACGTCCATCTGCGGGTCCCTGACGAAGTCGTCGCCGCCCTCGATGCAGGTGAAGCCGCTCGCCTCCCAGACCGGTCGGCCGCGGTCGCGTGAGCGCAGCCAGCGCGCGAAGCACAGCGCGTCGGCGACGTGCGGCGCGCCCGTACTCACCGCGAGCGTCATGCGCCGCGCGTGGCCCTCCAGCTTCAGCTCCTCGATGCGCTCGATGGCGGGGTTGCGGTTCGCGGTCGCGTCCCACAGCACGGCGACGTCCACGTCGCCCGCGGCCACGGCGTCGGCGAGCTGCGCCTCCGTCGGAACGACGAGGTCCGCCAGCTCGCGCGTGCGGTGCCAAGCGCCGATGAAGCGCGCCGAGGTGCGGACGTGCAGGCCCAGTCCGCAGTGTTCCGGGTCCGGAATGCCGACGCGCAGCTCTTCGCGCGCGATGTCGGCGAGTTCGGTGATCCCCGCGGGGTTGCCGGCCGGCGCGACGAGCACCGGCCGCACGACGGCGAGGTGCAGTACTTCGCGGACCGTCCCGCGCTTGCGCGCGGCGAAGGCGAGTTCTTCGTCGTCGAAGAGGTAGAGGTCAGCGGCGCGGCCTCCGTCGAGTTCCCGTGCAAGGTCGAGCGAAGGACCGGCGGAGAATTCGAGCGGAACGCCGGTCTCGGCGCGGAACTGCTCCGCGAGTTCGCGTAGCGGCTGCTCGAAGGACGCGGCGCAGCGCACGCGCAGCTCGGCGGGTTCGTACGCGTCGTCGCACGCCGCCGCGCCGAACAGGGACGCCAGCGAGAGGACGAGGCTGGAGAGGTGGTGGGCGCGCATCTCGAGCGACGATCCTAGTGCCGAGTCGCCGGTCGCGTCGACTCTCCGCGCCGACGAAAGAGGCGGCGCTCGGAGCACCGCCTCTTCCACGCGTCCTGCGGGTCGAGCCGGGGACGCGATTCGCGCTACGGAAGCCAGTCGACCTGGACGCCGTTCGTGAAGTTCGAGCCGTTGCCGCAGGGGCTCACGCCGCCGGGATCGCGGTACCACTGTTGGTAGTAGCGCGTGTCGCCGGCCGAGACCGCGCCTTCGGTGACGATCGAAGAGGTCGTCATGCCGGCGCCGCTGCCGTCGAGGAAGACGACCTCGATGCGCTCGGTCGGGTTGCCCATGCAGAAGATGCCGTCCTTGAAGGGCGTCGCGAAGCTCGTGGTGCCCTGCACCAACAGGCTCGGCTGGGAGGGGAGCCCCTGGTGAATGCTGAAGACGAGGTCGTCCGCGCCGATCGAGGCGCTGCCGAAGGCGGCGAGCGTAGCGCCGAAGCCCTGGCTGTTGCTGCAGCCCTCGTTCGGACCGCCGGCGTTCAGGCACGGGCAGACCACCGGGCTGCCTTCGCCGCCAGCGGATCCGTCACCGAAGCAGAACGGCGTGCCGACCGGTGCCGGTCCGCCGCCGCACGGTTCGAGCACCGTGATCGCGGTGAACACGCCGTTCGTCGGGCAGATCGAGACGCCGCCGGGGTCGATCGTTCCGACGACGTGCACGTTGTCGCCGTCGCTGAAGGGGAAGTAGTTGCCGTCGTAGACTCGCCCGTTCGCGTCGTGGAGCTGCAGGCAGTTGAAGGGGCTCATCACCAGCTGACCGCAGTCGTCGAAGCTGATCTGGGCCGACGCGCTCGACGAGAGTCCGGCCGCGGCGAGCAGGAGCGCGGCAGCTCCGCGCAGGAATCCGAAGTTCATCATGTCGATCTCCGAGGTCTGGGGTGAAGCCGCGCGGCTCGCAGCGCGCCGGCGGCGTGGAGGCGGTCCGTGCGGTTCAGATCCAGTTGACCCGAACGCCGTTCGAGAAGTTGGAGCCGGTTCCGCAGGGTGTGAGCTGCGGGTCGCGGTACCACTGTTGGTAGTAGCGCGACACGCCCGGCCCGGGCACGGCGCCGTTCGTGACGATCGAGGACTGGCTCGCGCCGCCGCCGCCCGCGTCGAGGAAGATCACTTCCACGCGCTCGGTCGGGTTGCCGAGGCAGAAGATCCCGTCCTTGAAAGGCAGCAGCTGTTGCGCTTCGCCCTGCACCAGCAGGCTGGGCTGGTTCGGTCGTCCGCCGGAGAGCAGGAAGCCGAGGTCGTCCGAGGTGTAGAAGGCGGAGCCCGTCGCGACGAGTACAGCGCCGAGTCCGGTCGAGTTCGCGCAACCCGCTTCGGCGCCCAGCGCGGACTGGTTGCCGCAAGGGCAGGCGCCGGAAGTGCCGTCGCCGAAGCAGAAGGGTGTACCGGGCGGGCCGCCGGAGCAGGGGACCAAGGTGGCGCCCATCACGCAGCTCCCGGTCGCGCCGCAAGGCACGGAGCACGTCACCAGCGAGCCGGACACTTCGACGAAGTCGCCCGGCAGGAAGCCGCCGTCGTCGTCGAGCAGGTGCAGGAAGCCCTGGCTGTCCTGGAACATCGTCGGGCAACCGCCGACGGGGACGAGCTGACCGCAGTCGACGAAGTCGGTGCCGCCCGCGGAAGCGAGCGACGCGAGACCCAGGCTCAGGAAGAGCGGGGAGAACGGCTGGCGCATGAAGAGAGCTCCTCGTCGCGGCGGGATGCCGCGTTGGCTCCATCCTAGCGGTCCGTCGCGTGAAGCGCGGCGCGCGCGGGTTCGCACTGTGTACAGCCTCGGGAGGGCGCGACGCATTCGCCGCGAATGCCTTGCGGGCGGTCCCGCGCGCGGCGTTCTCTAGGCTGAGGGAATCTTCGGTCCGTGGCGAAAGGGCGCCGCGAGGCCTCGCGGCGGCTCTCGAGCCTCCCGAGGTGGCGCACTTTCGCCACGGCCACCCAGCCGAGCCGGGCGTCCTCTGCGGCAACACGACGCGCCGCCCGGCGGGATCCGGCTCGCGAGACTGGGAAAGACAATGAGTCGATCCGGGGCGAGAATCGCGCCTCACGGGTCCTCGGAGCGCTCTCTCGAGACAGGGGGAGCGGCGTGCCCATTTTCCGGAGAAGCTCTCGCGCTTCGATTCCGAGAACTGACTGAGAACGAGAACGACCTATCGCGCGCGAAGGCGGTCTCTCCTTTCCCCACTCCGCTTCCCCTGGAGAGCCGGATCCCGCGAGGGTGACGGTTCGGAAAGAAGACACGCCCTATGGCCTGCTTCCAACTGCGGCGCCGTTTCGCCGCGCGCATCCTTCGTCACTTCGCTTCGATCGCAGCGGTCGTCGCGCTCGGTCCTGGCGTCGCCGACGTCGCGTTCAGCGCGATGCAGGCTCCGTCGACGGACTTGTCGATCGACGAGTGTTGTCTGCTGATCGAGCACAACGGCTGCGGCCAGTCACTGCTGCGCTCCGACGGCTCACGCCTCGCGATCGAACCCTTCCTCGACTACCCCGAGCTGACGTGGTTGCAGGTCACCGGGACGATCACGGGCTTCGCCTGCGACAATCCCTGCGTTCCCGTGAGCTACATGTGCGTCGAACTCGAGGACGTGCGGCTGTGCGACCAAGGCTCGAACTACTGCTTCGGTGACGGACTGTCCGGTTGGTGTCCTTGCGCCAACATGACCGTCGAGGGACGCGGTTGCATGAACACAACGGGGCAAGGCGCCCGCTTCCGCACCGGCGGCTTCCCGGAAGTCGGGCGCTTCATCGACATCTACGTGGACGGCATGCCCCCGGGCGCGCCCAGCGTGTTGGTGACGGGCACGCTGATGGATCCGCTGTCGTTCCACGACGGACTGCTCTGCATCGGTCCGCCCTATCGCCGCTTGGCCACCCTGACGGCCGACGTCGACGGCTGCTTCGACACGAGCGTCGTGCTGTCCGCGCTGTCGGGCGCGCAGGTCGGCGACACGAAGTACTACCAGCTGTGGTACGCCGACGACGCGCTGTCGACCTGCGGACTCGGCTCGAACTTCACGAACGCCGTGCAGCTCGACTGGATGTGGGCCCCGCCTCAGTAGTGGGGGGGCGGCGGCTCGTTGTGCGCGCCGGAGGCGTCGGCACCCGATCCGCTGATGCTCTCGGTCAGGCGACGCAGCCGTTCTTCGAGTTGCTCGATCCCGCGCCCCTGCTCGATGATCACGTCGTTCAGGTGCTCGATCACGCGCTCCTGTTCGATCAGGCGGCTCTCCAGCTCGATCAGGCGAGCCTCGATGCGGTCGGACAAGGACTCAGTCCTTCTTGAAGATGTCCAGCGCGCCCTTGGCGGCCTTTTCGATCGACTCCGCGCTCTCGGCACCGAGCGTCTCGTTGACTTTCTCGCGCAGCTTGTCGGTCTGCTCGTCCAGCTTCTCGCGGCCGAAGGACTCGAGCCCGCCCTGCAGGTCGTTCAGCAGGTCCGCGGGAAGCTGATCGCCGCCCGCCGCGACGACCGCGGCCAAGAGTTCCTCGATCAGCTTCGAGTAGACGACGTCCACCTTCGCGCCGTCCTCGCCGCCGAGGTTGCGGATCGTGATCTCGGGCAGCTTGATCGGGATCGTGCGGCGCTCGTCGCCGATGACGAGCACTCGGATCTCGGAGCTGATGTCGCGCAGGACGATCTCGTCGATGACGAGGTCGGGTCCGGCTTCCGACTCGGGCTCCTCGCCTTCGCCGCCTTCACCGGACTCGCCGCCCTGCTCGCCCGACTCGGGACCCGAGAGCGACTCCAGGTGTTCCAGGATGACGTTGTAGTTCGTGCCGTTCGCGTTGCGTTCGATGACGAGGTTCACGCCGCTGATCAGCACGCGCGGGATCTCGATCCGATCGCTCGTCAGCGTGCCCATCTTCACGTCGACGGAGGTCTCGCCCATGTCGAGGAAGTGCGGCGCCTCGAAGCCGGGCGGATTGTCGATCGACAGACCGCTGAGGCCGAACTCGCCCGAGAGCACGCCGACGCGGGCGGAAGCGAGGCGCGTCTCGACCCCCAGGGCGTGCGTGCCGCCCTTCTCGACGACGGCGACCACCGCGGGCTCGAGGAGCAGGAAGACGCCGCCGACGGCGATCAGCAGCAGGATCACGAACGCGATGAGCAGGCGCTTGATGAGCTTCATGGCGCGGGAGTGTAACCCCCGCACCGACTCATCAAAGAGGGCGTCGCTCAGGCATCCGTCGGCGCGCAGACGTGCGTGCCTTCCGGATCACCGGGCTCCGTGTCGATCCGCCGATCGAGGCGGCGCCGCGGCGCGGGCCGCGGCTGCGGCTTCAGGACGCCGCGCGCTTCCGCGCCCTCGTTCGGCTCCTCCTCCTGCTCGCGCTCGGTCTCCTCGCGCTGGGACGACGCCGAGGGACGCGACTCGCGCGAACTCGCCGGGGGGCGCGGGAGGGTGTCTTCCGGTTCGGAGGAGAAGGAGGTCATGGCGGCGGGGAGGGCTGGTGCGACGAGTGAATCCTCGCACGGGCGCTGGTGCCCATCGATCAGGTGTTCACCCCAATTCGCCCCAGGTCGGGCGTAGAACCCCCGTGAGGGCCGCTGAAGCGCGGATCTTCCCACGCGCTCGCCGCGCGCCGGCAGGACGAAAGAGCCGAGGTCCGCGTGCTCGTGAAGCACACGCGGACCTCGGCAAGGGGGCGAGTCGCGGCACGCCGCAGACGGGGCGGCCGGCCTGTCTCGCCGCGGGACCGAGCCCCGGGGCGCGTCCTGCCGGCGCGCCCCGGGGCTCGGATTCAGCTCCCTTCGAGCGCGACTAGAACCAGTTGATCTCCACGGCGCTGGAGAAGTTGCTGCCGGTGCCGCACGGGCTGACCCCGCCGGCGTCGCGGAACCAGTACTGGTAGTAGCGCGTGTCGCCGGCGGTGACGTTGCCCTCGGTCACGATCGAGGCCGTCGAGATCGCGGTGCCTTCGGCGTCCGTGAAGACGACTTGCAGGCGCTCGGTCGGGTTGCCCATGCAGAGCAGGCCGTCCTTGAAGGGCGTCTCGATCTGGCTGGCACCCTGCAGGAACAAGCCCGGCATGTTGGGGCGCGCGCTGATCGCCATCAGCACGAGGAAGTCGTCGGAGACGAAGTCCGAGCCGAGCGCGAGTAGGCTCGAGCCGTATCCCATCGAAGAGGCGCAGCCCTCGCCCGACGCGCCGAAGTTGGCGCAGGGGCAGGCGGCACCGCTGCCGTCGCCGAAGCAGAAGGCGGTTCCGACGCTGCGGCCGCGGCTGATCACGAAGGCCTCGTCGCGACCAGGCGATCCGACGAGCAGGTCGCGACGCGTATCGCCGTCGACGTCGCCGAGGTCGGCGAGACACGCGCCGAAGAGCGCGCCCGTGCCGCCGCCGATCGCGGAGTAGATGTAGGAACCGTCGACGCCGCTCGAGATGCGCGCCAGGCCGGCGGGGAAGAAGGAGCCCGAGTACTCGAGCGTCGCGCCGACGGCGACGTCGTCGACGCCGTCGTTGTTCACGTCACCCGCGTTGCAGACGCTCGTGCCGAACCGATCGCCGTCGAAGTCGCCGAGCAGCGTGTACAGCACGGTGCTGGTCTGACCGGAGTAGACGCGCACGTTGCCAGCTTGGAAGGGGCCGGCGGCGTCGGCCGGAGCGCCGATGGCGTAGTCCGCGACGCCGTCGTTGTCGAGGTCGCCGAGGCCCGCGACCGCGAATCCGAAGTCGCGCGCCGGGACGCCGGGCGAGATCGTCCACGGCAGGCCGAGGTTGTAGGGGATCGCCATCGCGTACTCACCGCCGGGAGCGCCCGCCAGGTACTCGTCGACGCCGTCGTTGTTCAAGTCGCCGACCATCGCCAGGGACTTGCCGAGCAGGTCGCTCGGGTTGTTGCCGTAGACGTGGTAGAGCTCCGCGCCGGTGTTCGTCGAGAACACGCGCACCGCGCCGGCTTCGACCGCGGACGAGCTGTCGGCGGGGCAGCCGACGGCGAGGTCGCGCAGGCCGTCACCGTCGACGTCCGGGATCGACACGAGGCTCGAGCCGAAGGCCGCGTTCTTGTCGCCCGTGATGACGAGCGGCAGCGGGGCGCCGGTCGCGCCGGAGAAGAAGTCGATGGTGGCGTTCGGCGCGATGCTCAGCGCACCGGCGGGCGCGCTGACCGCCAGGTCCGGCACGCCGTCGCCGTCGAGGTCGTCGACCGAGGCCATGGCGAAGCCGAAGCCCGAGACGCTCGTCGCGGAGGCGAGGCGGTAGAGCTCGCCGGCGTCGACGCCGGAGTAGGCCACGACGCCGCCGGTGCCGGCGGGGGAGCCGTAGTCGCCGACGGCGAAGTCCGTGGCGCCGTCGCCGTCGACGTCACCCAGCGCGCAGACCGAGCTGCCGAAGGCCTCGTTCAGCAGCGGGTCGCTGAGGTGGTGAAGCTGATCCTGAGCTTGCACGAGGCCGCCAAGGGCCAGGCACGCGCCGAGTGTGGTGGTGGGTCGAAACATGGTTCGGGAGAACTCCTGCCAGGGGTCCGGGTCCGGTGCGATCTCGGGGATCGCCTTCAGAACAATTTGGGAACACGCCGAGAACTGCTCTCGGGCTGTGCTAGACTAGCGCGATCGCATGGCCCGGCAACCCAAAAATCCCCTCATCACGAAAGCCGCCCCGATCCCGCCCCGCAGCGGCTCGGGTTCCGACCCGCTGGATCCGGCGCCCGCGATCCGAGAGGCTGCGGCCACGGGCCCCCGTGCGGGGGCCGGTCCCGCGCCGATCCTCGACGCCCCCATGACGAACGACCGCGACCCTCGGAACACCGGAACCGACGAGGACGAGCTCGAGCCGCTCGACCGCGCGGCGCGCCGCCTCCACCAGCGTCTGCACACCTTCCTCACCGACCTGCCGGCACGCCTGCAGTCCGGCTCGGAACTCTCGCGCGAGCTGAAGGTCGAACGCGCGACTTGCCAGCGCATCCTCTCGAGCGCGCTCGGTCCCTACGAGGGCCTCGAGATCGTCGGCCGGCTGCCTGGGCGCAAGGGCATCGAGAACTTCGTCAAGGCGCTCGGCCGACAGTCCGAGTGGATCGACGCCGGCCAGCTGCAACACCTCTCGGTCGCCGCCGACTCCTTCGCCGACGCGCTGCGCGAGACCGCGGGCAGCCAGGCCGCCTTCGTCAAGCGCTGGCGATCGCGTCACCGCGAGACGCACCAGGATCCGGCGCTCTTCGCCGAGGACGACCAAGCGCTGAAGCGTCGCAGCTTCTTCGAAGCGAGCGCGGAGATCACCGGCCACGTCTGCGAGACGTCGTTGCTCGTGCTCGCGATCAACGAGGATCCGCACGATCCGGACAACGTCCGTCTCGCGACGGCGAAGGGCACGATCGGCCACCGCACAGAGCCCGACGCCGCGCCGCTCCTGATGAACGAGGTCGTCGAAGGCAGCAGTCGAACGGGGCCCGAGGGCGAGCCGAAGCCGGCGAGCATGGAACTCTCCGGCTTCTCGAGCGAGTCCGTGCGCATGGTGAACCAGGACAAGGGGCCCGCCAGCCTGTCGCAGTTCATCGAGACCGTCGGACCGTCGCAGGACAAGCCGGTCGACATCCTGCTCTCGAGCCGCGGGAGCTTCCCACACATGCACCCCGCGTTGATCGACTCGCAGGCGATGAACATCACGTACCGCGTGCCGTTCCCGTCGCGCTACCTGCTGCTCGACATCTACCTCTCGCGCCGGCTGGCGCAGAGCTGTCTGCCCTCGGCGAAGACGTACCTCGGCGGCGAGCCGCAGGAGATCGTCAGCCGCGCGCTGGACTGGGGCGCGCGCTTCCGCGAGGACCCGGACCTCGTGCTGCTCGGCCAAGGAACGATCAAGGCGCACAGCCGCGCCTACGCGAACCAGAAGGGGCTGACCGACGACCTCTTCCACCGCCAGAGCTGGGATCCCGCGGACTTCGTCGGCTTCCGCCTGCAGGTCCACTACCCGATCTGGAAGGGGACCTACTGCTTGCGGCTCGACTTCTCCGGCATGCAGCACCCGTCGTCCTGACCGACGCGTCGTGGAGCCGGCTCCCGCGATCGTGTAAGAACAGAGCGGCGCTCGATGCGCGCCGCCTACGATGGGAGCCACGACTGGGAGCGGACGCGCCCGCGCGGAAGTGCGCGAAGAGGACGGCGTGCTGGTGCTCGCGCTCGCGGGACACCTCGACGCCGCCGGGACCGCCGAGGTCTGGCGTCCCGCCGAGTCCGCGCTCGCGGGTCTCGGTTCGCGCGCGCTACGGCTCGACGCCTCGGGGGTCGACTACGCGGACGGCTCAGGCACGGCCCTGCTCTTCGACTGTCTGCAGCGCGCGAAGCGCAAGGGCGGCGGCGCCGAGTTGGTCGGCGCGTCGCACGAAGTGCGCAGTCAGCTGGAACTCCACGACCCCGAGTTGTGGTGCGAGCAGCCCGCACCCGAGCGGAAGTCCGACGGCTTGATCGTCGAGGTGGGTCGCGCGACGACGGACGCGTGGAAGGAGGCCCGCGAGCTGATCGAGTTCACGGGGGCCGTCGCGATCGCACTCAAGTTCGCGCTCCTGAACCCGCGCAGCGTGCGTTGGCGCGACGTCGTGCGCGTGTCCGAGCGTGCAGGCGTCAACGCGCTCCCGATCATCGCCATCATCGGCAGCTTGATGGGCCTGATCCTGGCGTTCCAGTCCGCGATCCCGATGAAGAAGTTCGGCGCGGATCTGTTCGTCGCCGACCTGGTCGCGATCTCGCTGCTGCGCGAGCTCGGTCCGCTGATGACGGCGATCGTGCTCTGCGGTCGCTCCGGTTCCGCCTTCGCCGCCGAACTCGGCACGATGAAGGTCAACGAGGAGGTCGACGCGCTGACCACCATGGGGCTCGAACCCGTGCGCTTCCTCGTCGTGCCGCGCGTGCTCGCGGCCGTGATGACGACGCCGATGCTCGCGGTCTTCGCGAACCTCTGCGGCTTGATCGGTGGCGCCGTCGTCTTCCTTTCGTTCGGTCACCCGCTCGTCAGCTACTACCGCCAGGTCCAGGGGGCGGTGACGCACGTCGACCTGCTGGGCGGGATCTTCAAGGCCTTCACCTTCGGTGTCATCGTGGCGGCCGTCGGCTGCGCGCGGGGCTTGCAGACGGGGCACGGAGCGAGCGCCGTCGGTCTCTCGACGACGCGCTCCGTCGTCAGCGGCATCCTGTTGATCGTGATCGCCGACATGGCGTTCGCCCTGCTCTACTACGCGCTGGACATCTGATGGCGAACGAGCAGCAGACGCAGGGCGACGATCGAAGGCAGGTCGTTATCCGCGCCAAGGGGCTCGAGGTCGGCTACGGCAAGACCGTCGTGCTCACCGGCCTCGAGTTCGAGGTCAGGCGCGGAGAGGTCTTCGTGATCCTCGGCGGCTCGGGGTGCGGCAAGAGCACGCTGCTCAAGAACATGATCGGTCTCTACGAGCCGCTGGCGGGCGAGATCGAGCTGCAGGGGCGCAACCTGGTGGGCGCGAGCGCCGCCGAGCGTCGGGAGATCCTGCGAGGCATCGGCGTGACCTACCAGAGCGGTGCGCTCTTCGGGTCGATGACGATCCTGCAGAACGTGCGCCTCGCCTTGCAGGAGTTCACCGATCTGCCGCCCGAGGCGATCGACCTGATCGCGCGCATGAAGCTGGGGCTCGTCGGACTGCGCGGATCCGAGGAGAAGCTGCCTGCCGAGCTCTCGGGCGGCATGCGCAAGCGCGCCGCGATCGCGCGGGCCATGGCGCTCGACCCCGCGATCCTGTTCCTCGACGAACCGCAGGCGGGCTTGGATCCGATCACTTCCGCCGAACTGGACCAGCTGATCTTGAGCCTCGCTCGCGACCTCGGTATCACCTTCGTGATCGTCACCCACGAGCTGGCCAGCGTCTTCGCCATCGCGGATCGCGTCCTGTTCCTCGACGGCAAGCGCAAGACCGCTGTCGCCATGGGCAACCCGCACGACCTGAAGCGCAACAGCAAGGACCCGCTCGTGCGCAGCTTCTTCCGGCGAGAAGTCCTCAGCACGGAGCAACCGGCATGAAGTCCGAAGAGAACCACTTCAAGATCGGCCTGTTCGTGCTCGGCGCGACCGCGTTGCTCGTGACCGGCACCATCCTGCTGGGGGCGGGGCACTTGTTCCGCAAGCAGATCGTGATCGAGAGCTACTTCGACGAATCGGTGCAGGGGCTCGAGCGCGGCTCGCCGGTCAAGTTCCAGGGCCTCACGATCGGAGAGGTCTCGTCGATCGACACGGTCAGCTACCTGTACGACAAGCAACTCTCGGAGTCGCAGCGACTCTCGAACGCGCGCTACGTCGCGGTGACCATGGCGATCACCTCGTACGAGGCAGTGGGCCTGGAAGCCGCGACGCACGAGGACGAGATCCTGAACGCGGTCGAGCGCGGCTTGCGCTTCCGCCTCGCGAGCATCGGCCTGACCGGGACCAAGTTCGTCGAGGCGAGTTTCTTCGACCCCGAGCGGGTGCCTCCGCTCGAGTTCGACTGGACGCCCCGACACCCGTACGTGCCGAGCGCGCCCGACGCGATCAACAACATCATCGACAACGTCGAGAACATGATGGATCGCTTCGCGGGCTCCGACCTCGAGGGCATCCTGCAGAACCTCGACGACACGATCGAGACGACGCGGCATGCGATCGAAGGCCTGAACACGCCCGAGCTCTCGGAGGAGATCCTGGCGCTCGCCACGGAACTGCGCGCGACCACGCAACGCGTGAACCAGCTGCTCGGCGACCCCGCGCTCGACAGCGCGCCGGCGGACGCCGCCGCGGTGCTCGCGAGCGCGCGCACGATCAGCGCCGACCTCGAGGTGCGCCTGCCGTCGATCCTCGAGCGCTTCGACGCCGCCAGCGCGTCGCTGCAGTCCGGGCTCGCGCGGCTCGACTGTTACCTCGGCGACCCCGACACGGACGCCGCCGTGGGGGACCTGCAGGCGGTCGCCGCGAACATGCGCACGGCGAGCGAGGAACTGCCCGACACCGTCGTCCAGCTGCGCGCGACGCTGCGTGACGTGCAGCGCATGTTCGGCGGCAACGACCAGAGCGTGGAGGAGATTTTCGCGAACCTGCGCATGGTCAGCGCGAACCTCCGCTCGATCACGGAGGAACTGCGCTCGAACCCCGCGCGCGTCCTCTTCGGCGACCCGCCGCCTCCCGGACCCTCGGAGCGCTGACCCATGAGCCGACTCTTCGCCCTCTCCCTCTGCCTCGTCGTCGGTGCCTGCAGCTCGATCTCGAAGGACTATCCGAAGAAGACCTTCTACGCGTTCGAGGTCAGTCGGGGTGAGCGTGTAGGCGCTCCGGACGAGGCGCCCTTGCTGCTCGTCCAGCGCTTCCGCAGCGGCGCGCTGAGCCAAGGACTCGGGCTCGTGTATCGAACCGCTCCGTCGACCTACGAGGCGGACTACTACAGCGAGTTCTTCAGCGAGCCCGAAGACCTGCTCACGCTGACGGTCGCGGCCTGGATGGCCGACAGCGGGATGTTCTCCGCGACGCTCGGCGGCACGACGGAGGTCGAGCCTGACTTCGTGTTGCAGGGCTCCCTGCGCAACCTCTACGTCGACCAAGTCACCAGGGGGGAGACGCGCGCCGTGATCGAGGTGCAGCTGTTCCTCACGCGCCGGGAGCGCGCGCGCTCCGCGAGCGTCTGGCACCGGGACTTCCGACGCGAGGAACTCGCGAAGAGCCCCTCCGGCGATGACGTTCTCGACGCCTGGAACCGCGGCCTGGCGAGCCTGCTCGCCGAGGCGGAGCAGGAACTCCGCGCGGCCCTTTCCGCCGCGAACTGAGCCGCGGGCCGGGCCCCGCGTCCCGCCCTCGCGAATCCGCGAGAAAGTCCGCGCTTTGCTTCACGAATCGCGGCGGCCCGCACCTTCAGGGCGTGGTTCTCGCGCACGGGCGGACCGGACGCGGGATCCGTGGGCGAGCGCATGGTGGCTCATCCCCCCGCGCTCGCACCGAAGATTCGTGACGAGGCGTGCGCCGGTCGGCTCCAGACCGGGCGGTGCACGCCCCTCGCGATACGGCTTCCTGATTCGCGGAACGTGACCCTCGCAACTCCCGGTCGGAGGGGGTCACGGCGGCCCCTCTGGGAGTGGGCCGTTCGAGGGCGGCGTCGGGCTCTGGGAGTCCCGACGCCGCTCTCCTTCGCAACGCGCGAGCGCGCCGAAGGCCGTGCGAACGCGCCGAGAGTCCCGCGCGAGCGCGCCGAAACTCCCGCGCCTTTGTGCAGGACTTCCCCGACCGCGTATGGTTGTCGAGGCCATGACCACGACTCCCTTCCGCCCGCGCGACTTCTTCGCCCGTCTCGGCTGTGTGATCCTCGGCTCGACCGTCGCCCTCTCCCAAGGGCCGCCCGCCGACGACTCCGGTCCGCCCGACGCAACCCGGCCGGCGACCACCGAGCAACGCGGCCTGCAGGTCAAGACGGAGGGAGCCTTCGAGGGCTTCACGCTGCTCGCGCCGCTCGGCTCGCGCACGACCTACCTGCTCGATGCGGACGGCGAGATCGTGCATCGCTGGGAGAGCGAGTACATGCCCGGCAACTCGGTCTACCTGCTGGACGACGGCTCGATCCTGCGCTGTGCGCGCGGCGCCCGGTCGCAGGTCTTCCGCGGCGGCGGCATGGGCGGTCGCATCCAGCGCATCGCTTGGGACGGCGAGTTGCTCTGGGACTACGTGCTCGCCGACTCGCAGCGCATGCACCACCACGACGTCGAACCGCTGCCGAACGGCAACGTGATCGCCATCGCGTGGGAGCACGTCGACGGCCTCGACGCGATCGCCGCCGGGCGCAGTCCCGAGCTGCTGAAGGAACGTCAGCTGTGGCCCGATTGCTTGCTCGAGATCGAGCCCGACGGCGCCACGGAGGGCAAGATCGTCTGGGAGTGGCACTCCTACGATCACCTGATCCAGGACCGCGACCCGGAAGGCCCCGACTACGGCGTCGTCGCCGAACACCCCGAGCGCATCGACGTCAACGGCGACGAGATGCGGCTCGACGAGTCGGACATGGACGAGGAGACGCGGCGTCGGTTGACGGCGCTCGGCTATCTCGGCGGCGACGGGAAGAGCGGCAACGGCGGCGGCGCGGACTGGTTGCACACGAACTCCGTCGACTGGCACCCCGAGTACGACCTGCTGATGGTCTCGCTCCACAACTGGAACGAGGTCTGGATCATCGACCACTCGACGACGACGGAAGAAGCCAAGGGCTCGACCGGCGGACGCTGGGGGCGCGGCGGCGATCTGCTCTACCGCTTCGGCAATCCGGTGTCGCACGGCGGCAAGGACCCGACGCAGCAGTTCCTCTTCCGTCAACACGACGCGCGCTGGATCGAGGCCGGTTCTCCTGGCGCGGGTCACGTCCTGCTCTTCAACAACGGCGACACGGATCGCGCGCGCGCTTGGTCCACGGTCGACGAGTACGCGCTCCCGTTCGACCCTGAGAAGGGCTTCGCGGCGATCGACGGAACGCCACTGACGCCCGTCTGGTCGTACGGCGCGGACGCCGAGCCGCGCTTCTTCTCGTCGCGCATCTCGGGTGCGCAGCGACTCCCGAACGGCAACACGCTGATTTGCATCGGCAACGAAGGTCGCGTGCTCGAAGTCGACGCGAAGGGCGTGATCGCCTGGGACTACCTGAACCCCTTCGGAGATGCGGTGGTCAGCCGCGGGCCGCGTGACGGCGATCCGCCCGCTGGTCGGGGTGAAGGTCGCGGAGGTCCGCCGCCGCGCGCCGGTGGTCCGGGCGGCCCCGGAGGTCCCGGCGGACCGGGCGGACCGGGCGGCGGCCCGCAGCTCGGTCACGGCATGTTCCGCGCCGAGCGCCTCGCTCCCGAGCATCGGGGACTCTCGCGCCTCGCCGAGAGCGCGGAGACGCCCGCGACCGAGTCGTCCGGAGCGCACGAAGAGACGCACGCCGCCGACGACGAGCAGGCGTCCGTCGCTCCCGCGCGCGAGGCGCGGCACATCGCCTGGTACTCCGTCTGGGAGGACGCGCGCCGCGAAGCGCAGCGTTCCGGCAAGCCGATCCTGCTCGTCTCCGCGGCGCCGCACTGCTCCGGCGTCAGCGGCATGTGGTGACCCGGCAAGCAGGCGATGGACGAGAAGTACTGGTCCGTCGCCGAGGTCGTGCGCCTCTCCGAATCCTTCGTCTGCGCCCGACTGCTCAGCTACGAGAGCGCCGCGGAGGGCGAGTTCCTGAAATCGATCTTCCACGGTCCGAGCGGCGAGCTCGAGAACACGGTCTTCTGCATCCTGGACAGCGACGGTGAGACGCCGCTCGTCAGAGCGGGACGCTCTCCGGACTTCCTGCTTCCGTCGCGCGCGGGTGAGGCGCGCGACCTCGTCGCTTCGATGGAGCGCGTGCTCGCGAAGCGCCGTTCGCGCGCGGAACCGTCCGCGCCCGCAGCGCTGCCGCTGGCCGTCGACCTGCGCCGCGCGCTGAACACCGCGGCCTGCGACGGCCTGCCGGTCGTGGCGCTGGTTGCCGACGAGGTTCCCGCCGAACTCGCCGCAGCGATCTGGTCGAACCGCCTCGCGGGGGAGGCGGTGTACGTGCGCGTCGACGCCGCAGAGGCGCGAGCGCTCGAGGGCGCGAAGCGCGGCGACGCCTTGCTCGTGGTCGAGCCGGACCGCTTCGGGCTGGAAGGGCGCGTCCGCGCTCGAACGGACGACCTGGGCGCGTTCGACGCGGGCTGGCTCCGCACCGCGCTCGACTGCTACGCGAGTCCCGCGAAGGAAGCGCGCGAACACGTGCGCAGCGGCCGGCGCGCGGGGGTCGAGTGGGAGACGGAGATCCCCGTCACCGACTCGCACGTTCCGCCGGGGCGGCGGACTCGTTGACCGCGGCGTCGGCGCGACGGATCAACCACTCGCGGACGAGCAGCAGGTCCATCTCGCCGCGCAGGATCATCGCGCGCAGTTGTTCGCCGTTGTGCCGCGTGCGGATGTCGAGGCGGCTGCCGAGCGTCATGCAATTCGAGTAGCTCCGCGCGGGATCGGCGCCCTCCGGCAGGACGACCCCGACGATCCCGCCGTTCGCGAGCTGTTCGTCGATCGCGGCGACGGCGTCGGGCGGCAGGTCGAGGCCGTGCACCTGGTATCCGCGCACGGAGCCGGGCTCGAGCAGGAAGCGGTAGCGCTCGTGCTTGCGCAGGTGGTTCGAGGGCATCAACAGGTCCGCGCCGCGCGTGGCGGCGATCGCCGCGTCGTCGTAGCGACCGAGCGGACCTTCGAGCGGCCGGAGCGCCAGCGTCAGAGCCAGGTAGACCGCGAAGCACAGCGGCACGATCGCGACGCGCGCCGACTCCGCGGAGCGCAGCGCGCGCCACGCGAACCACGCGCCTCCGACGAGCGTCGGCCAGAGCAGCAACGGGAAGCCGAAGCCCAGCACGCCGGACGTCTGCACGCGCAGCGCGAGCACCGCGCCGAGTGTGAACACGACCAGCAGCGGGATCGCCGCGGCGCGCAACCACGCGCCCGACAGCTCGTTCCAGCGCAGCGCGAGCAACGCGGCCAGGACGGGCACGCCGCTCATCGCGTAGCTCGCGGAGCGCTGGCTCGGGACGCTGAAGGCGACCAGGTAGGCGAGCACGAAGGTCCAGCCGAGCCGCTCGGCGAGCGTCAGCCGGCGACGTTCCTTCCACGAGAGGCGCACGAGCGCCAGCAGCGGAAGGGCGAGCAGCGCCGTGTTCGCCAGCGGGCCGGTCCACAGGCCGATCAAGCTGTGCGGTCCACTGAACAAGCCGCGCAGGTAGCCGTGCTCGTCGACCTTCCCCGCGTTCTCACCGCGCACGAAGGTGTTCCAGACCTCCGCGGGGTTCGGGTCGAGTGCGAACCACAGGGAGAAGATCGCGAGCCCGAGCAGCGCGACGTACACGATGCGCGGCACGTCGCGCTTCAAGAAGGCGCAGACCGCGCAGTCGCGCTCGTGGAACGACCACGCGGCGAGGAACAGGCAGTAGGGGACGACGAGCGCGAAGGAGCGGTAGAGCGTGATCACGCCGAGGATCACGCCCAGCGCCGTCCACGTGAGGAACTCGCGGCCGCGCGTCGAGCGGTCGAAGCGCGCGACGATCGAGAAGGCGAGGAAGGTCCAGAAGACCTCCGGCGGGTTGGTCAGGTAGGCGCGCCCGTAGCGGAAGGTCGAGAAGCAGGCGAGGAACACCAGCGCGCCGAAGATCGCCGTCGTGCGGTCGCGCTGCTCGCGGAACACGAAGCGCGCGACGAGGCCCGCGGTCGCGAGGCTGTAGAGCACGCTCACCAGCCGATAGCCGAACAGCGACTCGCCGAGCAGCTTCACGGAGACGATGCCTTGCCAGAACAAGAGCGGCGGCTTCGTGCTCCACGGACCCTCGTCGGTCGAGAGCGGAAGCCACCCGGGCTGCAGCGCCGTGACGCGCGCGAGCTGCAGGTAGTTCGACTCGTCGCCGATGTTGACGTTGTACATCCCGCCCAGCTGGAAGAAGTACAGCAGGCAGACGGCGGCGAGGAGCAGCGCCCAGCGCCGATACGGGCCGAGTGCGGATCCTGTCGGAGACGACTTCTCGGTGGGCTCCATGACGGTGCCGGCGGAGGTTGCCAGCGCCCGTCGAGCGGATCAAGCGCCTAGGACGCGCTCTGGCGCGTGGACTCGGCCGAGTCGAGCTCGACCTCGTGTGCGACGCTCGCGGGGAGCGCGGCGGGGAACTGGTCGGGATCGAGCGGATCGTGCTCCTGCACGCTCGGGTGCACGTTCGCCTCGTCGCGCATCCAGCGGATCTGGTCGGGATCGCCGGCGACGATCAGCAGGTCCCCCGCCTGCAGGGTCATCGTGCCGCGCGGCGGCGTGAACGGAGGCTCGCCCGCGCGCTCGAGCGTGACGAACGAGATGCGCGAGGCGTCGGTCCGGCCGCAGTCGGCGAGTGTGCGACCGATCAACGGCGACTCGGCGCCGATCGCGATCTCCGCCAAGCCCACCTCGCTCTCCGCGCGCACCGAGGCCGCGAGGAACTCGGCGACGCGGGGTCGCGTGATCGCGTTCGCGATCTCGATCCCGCCGAGGTGGAAGGGCGCGACCGTGCGCGTCGCGCCGGCGAGCCGCAGCTTGCGAATCTCCTCGGGTCGCTCCGCGCGCGCGATGATCGTGATGTCGCTGCGCAGCTGCCGTGCGCTGAGCGTCGCGACGATGTTCTCGCTCTCGCGGTCCGTCGCGCAGACCATGTGGGTCGCGCGCTCGATGCCCGCTTCCTTCAGCACTTCGTCCTCGGTGGCGCAGCCCTGCACGACGGCGTAGCCCAACTCGAGTGCGCGCGTCGCAGCGGCGACGTCGACTTCGATCACGACGAAGGCCTTGCCCGTGACGACGAGCTCTTCGCAGATCGTGCGACCCATGCGACCGAAGCCGCAGACGATGACGTGTTCGTCGAGCTTGTTGATTCGTGAGTGCATGCGTCGCTTCCAGGCGAACTGATTGGCGACCATGGTCTGGACGACCAGGGCGAAGGTGTACGATGCCGTGCCGATGCCGCCGACGAGCAGCAGGATGGCGAAGCGCTCTCCCGCGTCCGAGATGCCCTCGTCGCCGTAGCCGACGGTCGTCACCGTGATCAAGGTGAAGAAGAAGGCGCGCCAGAAGTCCCAGCCTTCGATCCACATCAGGCCGCAGACGCCGATCGAGAGGATCCCGAACAGCGCGGTCAGCGCCCGGACGAGACGACGGCGGTGCTCGCCCGGGATCTCGGGCGGGTGGGAGTACTGGTGCTCGGGCGGCATGGGGCGTGTGGGACCAGCGGTCCCATCGGCGGCCTCCCCGAGCGAACTGGAGCCGAAGGCGAGACTCGGTCGCCGTCGGCTCAGTCGCCGTCTTCGGCGGGCTCCTGCGCGCGTTCCAGCCAGCTCGCGGCGGCGTCCGCCTCGCCAAGGTCGTCGAGCAACTCGGCGAGTGCGCGCGCGGCCCGGCGGATCCAGCTGCCGGGGCCGTCGCGTTCCGACAGCTGCTCGTAGGCTGCCGTCAGGACGGTCTCGGCCTCCGCGCCGCGGTCGAGCCCGACCAGCGCCTCACCGCGCAACACCTCGAGGAGCTCGGGCTCGAGCAGCTGGAGGCCGGCCGGTGACTGCACTTCCTCCAGCGCGCGGTCGGCGACCCTCAGCGCCTCGGCGAAGCGGTCCTGGTCCAGCAGCGCGTCGCACAGCACGAGTTCGATCGAGAGCGTCAGCATCGTGGCGCCCGCGACCTCGCGCGAGGCCGACGCCGCGGGCTCGAGAAGCTGCACGGCCTCGTCGCCGCGCTCTTGCTCCAGGCAGACGCGCGCGAGGTTCAGCGTCAGGATGCGCGTCGGTTCGCTGGATGGCCCGAGGTTCGTGCGGGCGATCTCGAGCGCCTCGCGGTAGAGCTCCTCGGCGTACGCGAGGTTCCCGAGCTGCTTCTCCAGCTCGCCGAGGTTGTTGATCGACGTCACCAGGCTGATGTGCCCCGGAGGGAGGACGCGGCGCTTGGTGGCGAGCACCTCCGCACTCAGGTCGCGCGCTTCCTCGATGCGGCCCAGTCCCCGCATCAGGCCCGAGAGGTTGCTGCGCGTCATCAAGGTGTGCGGGTGATCCGGACCGAGCTCCGGATCGGCGAGCTGCAGCTCGAGCACCTTGCGGTACTCCTCGCCGGATTCGTCGAAGCGCTCCAGCGCTTCGAGGCTGATCGCGAGGTTGTTGCGGCTGCGCAGCGTGTCGCGGTGGCGCGGACCGTGGGCCGCGACCGTCGCGTCGACCAGCGCACGGCGGATCTCGAGCGCCGCCTCGAGCCGACTCTGCTTGTGCAGCAGCTCGCCGTAGCTCTCGTAGACCGCGCGCGCCGACTCTGACGTCGAGAGCGCGTCAGGTGGACACGCCTCGACGCACTCGCGCAGCAGCGGTTCCGCGTGCACCAGGTCGCCGAGCTTCAAGTAGTTCGTCCCGAGCGTCTGCGCGGCTTCGAGCGTCTCGGTCGAAGCGTCTCCTAGCGCCTCGCGCCGCAGCTCGAGCGAGCGCTCGAGATGCGGGAGGGCGCGCTGGTACTCGCCGAGCTCCCACCACGCGCCACCGACCATGCGCGCGAGGTCCGCTTCGGTCGCAGGGGAGTGGTCCTCGGCGTCGAGGACGTATTGCTCCGCGCGCTCCAGCATCTCCACCATCAAGCTGGTGTCCGCGCCGCGCGCGACCGACGGCTTGACGGAGAGCAACATGTGTTCGGTCAGGCGCGCGACGGCCTGTGAGCGCGCCAGTTCCTCGCGAGCTTGGCGCTCGGCGTCCTGCGCGATGCGCGCGCTCTCGAGCGCCTCTGTCTCCGCCTGGCGCGCGAGTTCCTCGCGGTCGAGTGCGAAGAGCAGGGCGACGAACAGCACGAGGAAGACGGAGGCGGCGACCACCAGCGAGAAGCGGTTGCGCCGCACGAAGGCCGAGACGCGGTAGGTGACGCCGGGCGGCCCCGCGAGCACCGGCTCGCCGACGAGCACGCGCTCGACCTCGTTGGCGAGCACCGCGGCCGAGTCGTAGCGCCGGTCCGGGTCCTTCTCGAGGCAGCGCGCGACGACCCAGTCGAGCTCGCGGCGCAGCGCGGCGCGCGTGACGCCCGGTCGCGAGGATTGCGCGTGGCGCTCGACGCGGTGCGAGGCGCGGGAAGGGCGCTCGTTGCGAATGCGCTCGTGCCAGGTCGCGGCGCCACCGGACGCGCTGTCGAAGGGCGGCTCTCCGACGAGCAGCACGAAGAGCAACGCGCCGAGCGAATAGACGTCCGCGCGCGTGTCGACGTCCGCGGCTGCGTCGAGTTGCTCCGGCGCCATGTAGGCCGGCGTTCCCATCCACTGCCCGCCGCGGGTGCGGGGCGTGTCCGGAGCGAGCGGCTCTTCGACGGCCTTCGCGATACCGAAGTCGATGACCTTCGGCCGCGGTACGCCGTCGACTTCGGTGACGAGCACGTTGTTCGGCTTGAGGTCGCGGTGCACGACGCCCTTGGTGTGCGCGTGCTGGACCGCGCGGCAGACGGCCGCGAACAGCTCGAGGCGCGCGTGCAGGTCCAGTTGGTGTTCGTCGCAGTACGTCGTGATCGGCGAGCCGTCGACGAACTCCATCGCGAACCACGGACGCCCGCGGTCCGTTTCGCCGGCGTCGTAGACCCCGGCGATGCCCGGATGCGACATGCGGGCGAGGGCTTGGCGCTCCGCCTGGAAGCGCCCGACGACTTCGCGCGTGTCCATGCCCGCCTTGAGCAGCTTCAGCGCGACGGCGCGCCGGACGGGTTCCTGTTGCTCGGCGAGCCAGACACGACCGAAGGCGCCTTCGCCGAGTTCGCGCTCCAGGCGGTAGGGCCCGATCAGCTCGCCGGCGCGCAGGGCGTCGACTTCGCAGGCGGAGCCTCGGTCGAGCACGCCCAGGGCCGACTCGGCGCGGAAGTGCGCGTCCAGCAGGCCGCGCAGGCGCTCCGCGAGCTCGGGATCCTCCTCACCCAACTCTTCCAAGAGCTCGTCGCGCGCCGGCGCGTCGAGGTCGAGCAGCTTGAAGAACAGCTGCTTCTGCCGCGGTGTCGGAGTCGACGCCACTCAGGAGTCCTCGAGCAGCTCGAACAGCCTGGCGCGTGCGAACGCCCACTCGCGGTGGGCGCTGCGCTCGGAGACCTCCATGCTCAGAGCGACCTCCGGCATCGTCAGGCCGGCGAAGAAGCGCAGGCGCACGACGGTCGCGGCGCGCGCGTCCTCCGATTCGAGGCGGTCCAGCGCTTCGTCGAGCGCGATCAGTTCCGCCGCGTCGAAGTCGGAAGCAGCTTCCGGCGCGCCGAGCGTCACGCGTTCGAGATCGCCGCCGCGCTTCTCGCTGCGCGCCTTCCGCGCGTGGTCGATCAAGACCCGGCGCATCGCCTCCGCCGCGGCGCCGTAGAAGTGCCGTCGGTCGCGCCACTCGATCGATTCGTTCCCGGCGAGGCGCATCCACGCTTCGTGCACGAGCGCGGTGGCCTGCAGCGTGTGTTCGCCGCGCTCGCCGCGCATGCGATTCGCGGCGATGCCCTTCAGCTCGCCGTAGACCAGCGGGAGGAGCTCGCCGCGCTGCGCGTCGCCGCCCTTCAGGATGCGAGTGAGTTCGCCGGGATCTTCCGTCATCGTGCCCCCTGTGCCGCGAGCCGCGGACCTCGCGAGCCGCGCTGCTCGAGCCGGCACAGTCTAGAGCATCGGGGGCGCCGGAGCGCGAGCGCGACGCAATCCCGCCCTGCGCGGGGGACTTGCAGGGCCGATCCGGCTAGTCTCCGCGCCATGATCGAGAGCCCCCGACCTGCGCGCGGTCCCGTCCTGCGCGAGCGCGAGTGGATCAACCTCGCCTGGCTGATTCGCCTGCGCTGGGCGGCCTTCCTCGGCCAGCTTGGCACGGTGCTGATGGTCGGGCTGGGCGTCGGCGTCGAGTTGCCGTGGAGCGGCGTGCTCTCCGTGCTCGCCTTCGAGGTGCTCTCGAACGGGCTGCTCGAGCTCTGGACCCGCCGCGCGCGCCATCGCGAGGAGAGCCCGCGTCTCGTCGAATTGTTGCGCCTCGTCAAGATCAGCGTGATGGCGGTGGACGTGCTGCTGCTCTCGATCCTGCTCTACCAGACGGGCGGCGTCGGCAATCCGTTCAGCGTGTTCTACGTCGTGCAGCTCGTGCTCGCGGCCGTGTTGTTGCGCCCGAGCCGAGCCGTGCTCGTCTCGCTGCTCACCGTGCTGTGCTACGGCACGCTGCTGATCACGCACCGCGAGTTCCCGGCCGTCTGGCCCGGCGCCGAGCACCTGCCGCGCGGCCAACTCGTCGCCTTCTCGACGGCGGTGATGGTGATCTTCTACTTCGTCACGCGCGTGACCAACGCGCTGCACGAGCACGAGGTCGATCTTCAGCAGGAGCAAGAGTTGCGCTTGCGGCGCGAGCGCATCGAAGCGCTCGGAACGCTGGCCGCCGGCGCGGCGCACGAGCTCGCGACGCCGCTCTCGACGATCGCCGTTGCCGCTTCAGAGCTCGCGCACCAGCTCGAGAAGGGCCAGGTCGACGACGAGACGCTCGAGGACGCGCGGCTGATCCGCGAGCAGGTCGCGAGCTGTCGCCGGATCCTCGACCAGATGACGATCGACACCGGCACGCAGGTGGGCGAGCCGATGGTCGACATCAGCGTCGGCGAGCTGCTCGAGATCACGGTCGGCGAGCTGGTCGAACACGATCGCGTGGACGTCGTGGTGGGGGAAGAGCTACGCGATCGGAAGCTGTTCGTGCCTCGGACCGGACTCACCATGGCGCTGCGCGGCATCGTGAAGAACGCGATGGACGCGTCCGCCGACGGCGTGCGCGTCAGCTTGACGGCGGAGTCCGTCGACGGCGTGCTGCAGCTCTCGATCGTCGACCGCGGCGAGGGCATGAACGAGGCGGTGCTCGAGCGCGCGCTCGATCCCTTCTTCACGACGAAGGAGCCGGGCAAGGGCATGGGCCTCGGTCTGTTCCTCGCGCGCAGCACCTTCGAGCGCCTCGGCGGCAGCCTGCGGATCGAGTCGCGGCCCCGGGTCGGGACGCGCGTGGTCGTCGCTTTGCCGCTCGAAGCCCTGGAGCGACCGGCGGATCCTCGGGCATGATGTAGCGAGCCCCGCGAGGCCCAGACCATGACCGAACCGACCGCCGAGCCGAACCGACCCGACGCAAAGAGCTTGCTGCTCGTCGACGACGACGTCGTGTTGCGCGAGCGACTCGCCAAGGCCTTCCGCCGGCGCGAGTACGAAGTGCGTACGGCCGGCAACTACGACGAAGCCGTGCACCTCGCGCAGGACGACTCGCCCGAGTACGCGGTCGTCGACATGCGCATGCCGGGCAAGGGCGGGCTCGAGCTCGTCAAGGCGCTGCACGAGATCGACCCCGCGACGCGCATCCTCGTGCTGACGGGCTACGGCTCGATCTCGACGGCGGTCGAGGCGATCAAGCTCGGCGCGGTGAACTACGTCCCCAAGCCGGCCGACGCCGACGACCTGCTCGCGGCCTTCGAGCGCGCCGAGCAGAGCGATCCGGAAGCGTTGACGCAGGACTACCAGGCGCCGAGCCTGGCGCGCGCGGAGTGGGAGCACATCCAGCGCGTCTACACCGACTGCGGGGGCAACGTCTCCGAGGCGGCGCGGCGGCTCGGCATCCACCGGCGCTCGCTGCAGCGCAAGCTGCAAAAGCGGCCGCCGGCCTGAGCGCGCGCTCGGACGCGTCGCGCGCGTGAATTTCTCTCTGACTTCTTCCAGCAGAGTCGCGTATCCGCAATCCGCGCGACGTCCGGACGGGGAGCCGCCCGCACGGTCCTGCGTGTGCGACAATCCGCCGCACCCTCCGCCACGGCTCCAAGGGCCGTCGAGCGTCCTGCCTCGGATGCGGGCGAGAGGTGCGGCACACTGTCGCACCTCCAGCGGCTCACGCTAAGCGGAGGCCGGACTCCGCTGAATAGCGGGGGGGTGCCGTGCGACGATTTGCCGCATGTGCGGGGCCTTTTCAGGCCTCTAGCTTTTCGGCGCACAGGCCCGATCCCGGCCTGTCGGAGCCCGCCGGACGGGCTCCCGGGCACTCGAACGAGGCCCCCCGAAGAGCCCTCAGCGCATGCAGAGATTCCACTTCCCCCGCTGGACGAACGCCCTCGTACGCGGCCTCCCGGTCGTCGCCTTTCTGTCGGCCGTCTACCTGGTCGGCCTGCTGGCCTTCGGCGCCTCGCCCGAGACCCTGGCCGTCGGCTACGCGCCGCGCCAACCGATCCCGTTCAGCCACAAGCTGCACGCCGGCGAGCTCGCGATCGACTGCCGCTACTGCCACACGACCGTCGAGGAAGCCGCGCACGCCGCCGTTCCGCCGGCCGCGACGTGCATGAACTGCCACACGCGGATCAAGCCGCAGAGCCCGCTGCTGCGCCCGCTGCGCGAAGCCGTCGCGAAGGACGAGCCGATCCGCTGGACGCGCGTGCACGACCTCGCGGACTACGTCTACTTCGACCACAGCGCGCACGTCACGCGCGGCGTCAGCTGCGTCTCGTGCCACGGTCGCGTGGACCAGATGGAAGTCGTCGAGCAGGTCGAGCCGCTCTCGATGGGCTGGTGCCTCGAGTGCCACCGCGACCCGGCGCCGAACGTGCGTCCCGTCGACAAGGTCTTCGACCTCGCGTGGGAACCGCAAGGCGACGCGCGCGAGCTCGGCCGCCGCTTGATGGAAGAGCGCGGCATCGCGCCCTCGACCGACTGCTCGACCTGTCACCGCTAGTGACCGAGATGACGAACCAGACCACGACTCACTGGCGCAGCCTGCGCGAGCTCGAGAACGACCCCGACCTCGTCGAGATCGCGAGCCGCGAGTTCAAGGACATCGCGCCCGAGACGCTCGAAGGCGTCGACCGCCGCCGATTCCTGCAGCTGCTCGGCGCTTCCGCGGCGCTCGCGACCGCCTCCGGCTGCAGCTGGGAAGAGGAGCAGATCCTCAGCTTCTCGTCGCGCCCCGAACACTTCATCCCCGGCGCGACGAAGTCCTTCGCGACCGCGATGGACCTCTTCGGCGCCGCGAAGGGCCTGCGCGTCACGACCTTCGACGGTCGTCCGATCAAGGTCGAGGGCAACCCGCTGCACCCGTCGAGCAACGGCGCGACGGACGTGCACGCGCAGGCGGCGATCCTCGAGTTCTACGACCCCGAGCGCAGCCGCCAAGTGCTGCGTGAAGGCGCGCCGTCGAGCTGGGACGCGTTCCACGAAGCGCTCTCGACGGACTTCGACCCGGGCCGCGGCGACGAGGGCGCCGGTATCGCCGTGATCGCCCGAGCGAGCGGCTCACCGACGGAAGCGCGCCTGCGCGCCGCGCTGCTCGAGCGCTTCCCGCGCGCGACGTGGGTCGTCTACGAGCCCGCCGGCGACGAGAACCACGTGCGCGGCAACGAGCTCGCCTTCGGCCGCTCGCTGCGCGCGCGCTACGACTTCCGCCGCGCGCGCCGCGTGCTCGCGCTCGACGCGGACTTCCTGCGCGACCACGCGGACTGCGTGCGCCACAGCGCCGAGCTCGGCGAAGGCCGCCGTCCCGAGTCCGGCGCGATGAACCGCGTCTACGCGGTCGAGTCGCGCTTCACCTCCGTCGGCGCCACCGCCGACCACCGCCTTCCGCTGCGATCCTCCGACGTCCCGGCCTTCGTCGAGCTGCTCGAGGACCGCCTGCTGGGCGAGCGCGGCCTGCGCCTCGGCGCGCCGCAGCCCGGTCCGCACGCGCGCAGCCTCGCGCAGAACACGACGCTCGCGGACTTCGTCGAAGCCGCGGCCGCGGACCTGCTCGAACACCGCGGCGAGTCGCTGATCGTCGTCGGCAAGAGCCAAGCTCCCGAAGTGCACGCCCGCGTGGCGCGCATGCTCCAGGCGCTCGGCTGCGTCGACCGCACCGTCAGCTGGCTTCCGGTCGCGGAGACCACGCACTCGGACTCGCGCGCGCTGCGCGCCCTGTGCGCCCGCGCCGCCGCCGGCGACGTCGAGACGCTGCTCGTGCTCGGCGGCAACCCGGTCTACGACGCGCCCGCCGACGCCGACGTGGCTTCCGCGCTCGAGCGTGCCGCCACGACCGTGCACCTCGGCTTGACCGTCGACGAGACGGCGCGCGCCTGCCAGTGGCACCTGCCGCTCGCGCACTTCCTCGAGTCGTGGAGCGACGCGACCGCCTTCGACGGCACGTACAGCGTTGTGCAGCCGACGATCCTTCCGCTGCACGGTGGCCGCAACGCCGCGCAGGTCCTCGCCGGGCTGCTCGGTGAAGAGGCCGACGCGCTCGGCCTGGTGCGCGCGACCTTCGAGCAACGCTTCGGCGCCGCGCAGTGGAACCGCGCGCTGCACGACGGCCTGGTCGCGGACTCCGCGCAGAAGTCCGTCGTCCCGGCGCTGCGCGACGAGGTCGAGTACCGCATCGAGGAACTCAGCGCCGACACCGGCCTCGAGCTCGACTTCTACGCCTGCCCGAAGCTGATCGACGGTCGCTACGCGAACAACGGTTGGCTGCAGGAGCTGCCCGACTTCACCACCAAGCTCACCTGGGACAACGCGCTGATGGTCGGCCCCGCGACGGCCGCCGAGCTCGGCGTCGAGCACGAGGAAGTCGTCGAGTTGACCGCGCTCGGCGTCACGCTCGAGCTGCCCGTCTACGTCGCGCCCGGACAAGCGCGCGGCAGCGTGGCGGTGGCCCTCGGCTACGGTCGCACGGCGGCCGGCGTCGTGGGGGGCAGCACGACCGAAGCAGTGACTTCGGTCGGCGTCGACGTGCGCCAGCTGCGCCGGACCGCGGGCATGTGGATCCTGCGCGGCGCTCGCGTGCGCGGCACGGGTCGCAAGTACGCGCTCGCGACGACGTCCGAACACCACATGATCGACGGCGCCGGCATGGAAGCCCGCGAGGCGCGCCTCGACCGCCTGGTTCCGACCGCGACCGCCGCCGAGTTCGCCGAGCACCCCGACTTCGCGCAGCACGTCGTGCACCACCCGCCGCTCGAGTCGCTGTGGAAGGAAGTCGAGCTTCCCGACGGCCACCGCTGGGGCATGTCGATCGACCTGTCCGCGTGCGACGGCTGCAATGCCTGCGTGATCGCCTGCCAGGCCGAGAACAACATCCCGGTCGTCGGCAAGGAGCAGGTGCTGAAGGGCCGCGAGATGCACTGGATCCGGATGGACCTGTACTACTCCGGCGATCCCGACGCGCCCGAGGCGGTGACGCAACCCGTCGCCTGCCAGCAGTGCGAGCACGCGCCGTGCGAGCAGGTCTGCCCCGTCGCCGCGACGGTGCACACGCAGGAGGGCCTCAACGACATGGTCTACAACCGCTGTGTCGGAACGCGCTACTGCTCGAACAACTGCCCGTTCAAGGTCCGGCGCTTCAACTTCTTCAACAACACCGCTTTCCTCGACGAGCCGCAGAACGAGCTGCTGCAGCTCGCGCAGAACCCGGAAGTCACAGTGCGCAGCCGCGGCGTCATGGAGAAGTGCACCTTCTGCGTGCAGCGCATCCAGAAGACCAAGATCGCGGCGAAGAACGCGCAGCGCCCGATCGAGGACGGAGAGATCCAGAGCGCCTGCCAGCAGGCCTGCCCGCCCCAGGCGATCGTCTTCGGCGACCTCGCCGACCCGACGAGCCGCGTCGCGCAGCTGCATGCGAGCCCGCGTTCCTACGCGCTGCTCGGCGAGCTCAACATCCGCCCGCGCAACCAGTACCTCGCCCGCGTGACGAACCCCAACCCGGCCCTCGTGGCCACCTCGGTCGACCATGGTCATCACAGCAGCCACTGAGCCTAAGCGCGCTCACGTCGCCGCTCCGGTGGTCGACGTCCTGTCCGACGATCCGACGCAGCGTCCGCCGCTGATGACGGGTGAGAACGACTTCACCTCGATCACCGACGACGTCTGCGGCATCGCCGAGCGAGAGGCCACGCCGCGCGCGTGGTACATCGCGTTCGCGGCGAGCGTCACGGGGATGACCGTGATGTTCGCGATGCTCGGCTACCTGATCTTCAACGGCGTCGGCGTGTGGGGCAACAACCAGCCCGTCGCCTGGGGCTGGCCGATCGTCAACTTCGTGTTCTGGGTCGGCATCGGCCACGCGGGCACGCTGATCTCCGCGATCCTGTTCCTGTTCCGCCAGGGCTGGCGCACGTCGATCAACCGCTTCGCCGAAGCGATGACGATCTTCGCCGTCTGCTGCGCGGGCATCTTCCCCGCGGTGCACATCGGCCGCGTGTGGATGGCGTACTACTTGTTCCCCATCCCGAACCAGATGGAGATGTGGCCGAACTTCCGTTCGCCGCTGCTCTGGGACGTCTTCGCGGTCAGCGCCTACGCGCTCACCTCGCTGATGTTCTGGTACATGGGGATGATCCCGGACCTCGCGACGCTGCGCGACCGCGCCAAGGGCAAGGTGCGTCAGATCGCCTACGGCATCGCGTCGATGGGCTGGACGGGTTCCGCGCGCCAGTGGCACCGCTACGAGAAGGCGTACTTGCTGCTCGCGGGCCTCGCGACGCCGCTCGTGCTCTCCGTGCACTCGGTCGTGTCCTTCGACTTCGCGGTCTCGCAGGTGCCCGGCTGGCACACCACGATCTTCCCGCCGTACTTCGTCGCGGGCGCGATCTTCTCGGGCTTCGCCATGGTGGTCACGCTGATGATCCCCGCGCGCCAGTTCTTCGGTCTGAAGCACCTGGTGACGATGAAGCACCTCGAGATCATGTGCAAGATCATCCTCGCGACGGGGATGATGGTCGGCTACGCGTACGCGATCGAGTTCTTCATCGCGTGGTACGGCGGCAACCCGTACGAGCGCTTCGCCTTCATCAACCGCGCGATGGGTCCGTACGCCTGGGCGTACTGGACGATGGCAACGTGCAACGTGCTCGTCCCGCAGCTGTTCTGGTTCAAGAAGCTGCGCACCAACCTGTGGGTGATGATGGGGGTCTGCATCCTCGTCAACGTCGGCATGTGGTTCGAGCGTTTCGTGATCACCGTGATCTCGCTCAGCCGCGACTTCCTGCCGTCGTCCTGGGACTACTTCAAGCCGACCGCGGTCGACGTGCTGACGTTCGCCGGCAGCTTCGGCCTGTTCTTCACGCTGTTCCTGCTGTTCTGCCGCTACCTGCCGATGGTGGCGATGGCCGAGGTCAAGACGGTGCTGCCGCAGGCGCACGCCGGTCACGGCCTCCACGCCGAGGAGCCCGCCCGATGAGCGCCTCGAACCTGCACGGACTCGTCGCGTACTACGCCGACGTCGACTCGTTGCTCGCGGCGGTTCGTCGTGTGCGAGAAGCCGGGTACCAGCGCTTCGACGCGCACTCGCCGTTCCCGGTGCACGGCATCGACCCCGTGATGGGCATCCGTCCGACCGTGCTGCCGTGGCTCGTGCTCGGCGCGGGTCTTACCGGGTGCGCCGGCGCGCTGCTCATGCAGTGGTGGACCAACGGCCACGACTATGCCTTCCTGATCTCCGGCAAGCCTCTGTTCGGGCTGCCCGCCGCGATCCCCGTCACCTTCGAGCTGATCATCCTGCTCAGCGCGTTCATGACGTTCTTCGGGATGCTGGCGCTCAATACACTGCCACTGCTCTCGAACCCGCTGCTCCGCACGGCGGGCTTCGGCCGCGTCACCGCGGACCGCTTCGCGATCTCGATCGAGGCCGCGGACGCTTGCTTCGAGTCGCACGCAACGCGCGAGCTGCTCGCCGGGACCGGCGCGCTCTCCGTCGAGGCCTGCGAGTCGGACGAGTCCTCCGCCGTCGTGCCGAAGTGGATCAAGCAGCTGACGATGATCGGCGCGGCGATCGCGCTGATCCCGCCGGCGCTGATCGCGATGGAGCGCTACGGGACGCGCACCACGCCGCGCATCCACGTCATCACCGACATGGACTTCCAGTCGAAGGCGAAGGCGCAGTCGGCGTCGCTGCTCTTCGAGGACGGCCGCGCGATGCGTCGCCCCGTCGAAGGCACGCTCGCCGTCGGCGAGTGGATCGAGGACGAGTATCGCGCGACCGGCAAGGTCGCCGGCCAGCTCGGCACGGGCTTCCCGTACGAGATCGACCGCGCCGTGATGGAGCGCGGGCGTCAGCGCTTCGACATCTACTGCGGCGTCTGTCACGGCCTCGACGGCCTGGGCCGCGGCCCGATCGCGGTGCGCGCCGAGTCGCTCGAGGAGAGCGCCTGGGTGCCGCCGACGAACCTCCACGACGAGCGCCTGCTGACGGTCCCGGAGGGGCACCTCTTCGAAGTGATCACGAACGGCGTGCGGAACATGCCCGCCTACGCCGCTCAGTTGTCGGTCGACGACCGCTGGGCCGTCGTCGCCTACCTCCGCGCGCTCCAGCGCAGCCGCAACGCGTCCATCGAGGACGTTCCGACCGACCAGCAGAGGAACTTCAAGTGAGCGCGCACCACCACGTCTCCGCTCCCGAGCGGACCCGCGTCACGCCGTCCGGCCTCGCCGGTCGCGGAAGGCTGGCGACGCTGTTCGGCGCCGCGCTCTGCGTGCTCGCCGTCGTGCTGGGCTTCGTCCAGGAAGAGGGCATGGCGCGCCTGCAGCACGGTTGGCTGCTCGCCGTGACCTTCTTCGTGACCCTCGGCCTCGGCGGCCTGTTCTTCGTCCTGGTCCAGTACCTCGTGCGCGCCGGCTGGTCGGTCGTCGTGCGACGGCTCGCGGAACACCTCGCGGGCTCGCTGCCGCTGATGGGCCTGCTGCTGCTGCCCGTCGTGATCCCGACGCTGTTCGGCAACGGACAGCTCTACCACTGGGCCGACCCGCACGAGCTGGCCGAGAGCCACCTGCTGCAAGAGAAGGCCCCATACCTGAACGGCTGGTTCCTGCTGGTGCGCGTCGCGATCTACGTGGGCGTCTGGACCTTGCTCGTGCGCGCGTTCAACCGCCGCTCGCTGGCGCAGGACGACACCGGCGATCCGTCGATGACGATCTGGATGCAGAAGCGCGCCGCGCCCTCGGTCCTCGCCTTCGCGCTCACGCTGACCTTCTTCGCCTTCGACATGCTGATGTCCCTCTCGTACGAGTGGTTCAGCACGATCTTCGGCGTCTACGTCTTCGCCGGCAGCGCGGTGGCGCTCTTCGCGACGCTCGTGCTGCTCGCGCTGCGCTTCGAGGGACGCGGCGAGCTGCGCGGCATCGTCACCACCGAGCACTACCACGACCTCGGCAAGCTGCTCTTCGCCTTCGTCTTCTTCTGGGGCTACATCGCATTCAGCCAGTTCATGCTGATCTGGTACGGCGACATCCCGGAGGAGACGGTGTGGTTCCAGCAGCGCTGGGTCGGCAGCTGGAAGTACGTCTCCCTGCTGCTGCTCTTCGGGCACTTCCTGCTGCCCTTCGTGGGCCTGCTGTCGCGCCACGTGAAGCGCAACCGCTCGCTGCTCGCGAGCTGGGCGGTGCTGCTGCTCCTGATGCACCTGGTGGACCTCTACTGGCTGATCATGCCGACGCTCTCGCCGGAGGGCGCGTCCATCGGACTCATCGACTTCGCCTGCCTGTCCGGCGTCGGCGGCCTCTTCCTCGGAGGCCTGTGGCGACGCATCGACGGCAAGCCGCTCGTTCCGTTGCGCGACCCGCGCCTCGGCGAGTCTCTCGCATTCCAGAACCTCTAGAGAACCAACGGACTTCGCAATGATCGAGAAAGACGCCTTGAACACGCCCGCGATCGCCGTCATCGGCGCCGTCGGCACGGTTGTCACCCTGGTTACGGTCCTGTGCCTGCAGGTCCTCTACTACCAGGCGGAAGACGCGCAGAACGCCGCGCGCAACGCGGCCGAAGGCAGCTCGGAGCTGCGCGTGATGCTCGCCGAGCAGCGCGCGTCGCTCGACGGCTACCAGTGGGTCGACGAGCAGAACGGCAAGCTGTCGATCCCCGTCGACCAGGCCATGGAGCTCGTCGCGCGCGACATCGCCGCGAACGCGCCCAGCGCTTCCTTCTAGCTCGGAACGACGGTCGATGCTCCGAGCCGTGTTCCTCCGTGCGTGCCTGACGGTTGCCTGCGCGACAGGCAGCCTGGCGGCGCACTCGTGGGCGCAGCTCAACCTGGACCAACCCGAGGAGACGCGCGGCGTCGAGGTGCAGGAACGGCTCGACGGCCGTCTGCCCGCGGGGCTGCGCTTCACGGACTCGACCGGCCGTGAGCTGAAGCTCGAGGAACTCGTCGTCGGCGGGCTCCCGACGATCCTCACCTTCAACTACAGCGACTGCCCGATGCTCTGCAGCATGCAGCTGAACGGGCTGGTCGACTCGATGACCGAGTCGGGCTTGAAGCTGGGCGAGGAGTTCCGGGTCGTCACGATCGGGCTCGACCCGTTCGAGTCGACAACGCGCGCGGCGGAGACGCGGGCCCGCTACGTGCAGGAACTCGGCGTCTCGCTCGAGGACGCGGACTGGCACTTCCTCCTCGGCGCGGAGGACCAAGTGCGCGCGGCCGCGGACGCCGCCGGATTCGGCTACAAGCGCGTCGAGGACACCGGCGAGTACGTGCACGCCGCGGTGCAGATCGTCCTCACGCCAGGTGGTCGGATCTCGCGCTACCTCTACGGGGTCGACGTCCCCGCGCGCGACTTGCGCATGGCGCTTGTCGAAGCCTCCGCCGGCCGCATCGGCACGACGGTCGACGCGATCCTGCTGTTCTGCTTCCACTACGACCCGGGGACGGGCGGGTACACCTTCGCGTGGACCTCGCTGCGGATCGGTGGAGTGCTCACCCTCCTGGCCCTCGGTGCCGGGATCTACCGCCTCGCGCACACGCGCCGCGCGCAGGCCGCTGAACGCGCATTCGCATGATGCTCACACTCGCGCAAGCCGGCGAGGGGACCTTCTGGTTCCCCGCGCAAGCCGCGGAGAACGCGGCGAAGGTGGACGACCTCTTCTACTTCGTCCTCTACGTCAGCGTCTTCTTCTTCCTGCTGATCATGACGATCCTGTCGATCTTCGTGATCCGTTACCGGCGCCGCGAAGGCGTCGAGCCCGAGAAGTCGCCCTCGCACAACACGGTGCTCGAGATCGTCTGGAGCGTGATCCCGACCGCGCTGGTCGTCTACATGTTCTACACGGGCTTCACGGGCTACCTCGAGAAGCGCACGCCGCCCACAGGCGCGTACGAGATCGGCGTCACCGCGCAGAAGTGGAGCTGGAACTTCACCTACCCGAACGGCCACACGACCAACGTGCTGCACGTTCCCGTCGGCGTAGAGACGCAGATGGTGATGACGTCCGAGGACGTGATCCACTCGTTCTTCGTGCCCGCCTTCCGCGAGAAGATGGACGTCCTCCCGGGGCGCTACACGAAGGCTTGGTTCACGCCGACGCTGGTCGGGACCTACGACCTGTTCTGCGCCGAGTACTGCGGCACCGCGCACTCGGAGATGATCACCAAGGTCGTCGTGCACCCGCAGGACGGCCCGGACTCGTTCGAGAACTGGCTGCGCGAGGACTCCGACTTCCTCACCAAGCTCTCGCCGGTCGAGGGCGGCAAGAAGGTCTACCAGCTGCGCGGTTGCGGCCAGTGCCACTCGCTCGACGGCACCTCCGGCAACGGGCCGAGCTTCAAGGGCGCGTGGGGCACGGAGCGCACCCTCGCGGACGGCCCGAAGGTCGTCTTCGACGAGAACTACGTGCGCGAGTCGATCTTGATGCCCAAGGCCAAGGTGCTCGCCGGCTACGAGCCCGTCATGCCGACCTTCCAAGGGCGGATCAAGGACGAGGAGATCACCGCCTTGATCGCGTTCCTCAAGTCGCTGCAGCAGTAGGGGACGGAAGATGAGTACCACCCACACGCAGACCGCCGTCGCGACGGCCGCCGAGCCCGACTACCTCTCCTGCTCCAAGGGCTGGAAGTCGTGGCTGCTCACGTTGGACCACAAGCGAATCGGCGTGATGTACCTGATCGCCATCTCGGCGAGCTTCTTCCTCGGCGGCCTGTTCGCGCTCGCCCTGCGGCTCGAGCTGTTCCACCCGGGCAAGGACTTCGTCGACGGCGACGGCTACAACCAGCTGTTCACGCTGCACGGCGCGGTGATGGTGTTCCTGTTCATCATCCCGGGCATTCCCGCGGCGCTCGGCAACTTCGTGCTTCCGTTGATGCTGGGCGCGAAGGACGTCGCCTTCCCGCGCATGAACCTGGCCAGCTTCTGGCTGTGGCTGTTCGGCGCGATCTTCTTCGTGTTCGTGCTCGCCTCCGGCGGCCTCGACACGGGCTGGACGTTCTACACGCCGTACAGCGTCGAGGCGCAGACGGCGGTGATCTTCGCGGCGACGGGAGCCTTCATCCTGGGCTTCAGCTCGATCTTCACGGGTATCAACTTCATCGTCACGATCCACAAGATGCGGCCCGCCGGCATGACGTGGTTCCGCATGCCGCTGTTCCTGTGGGGCATGTACGCGACGGCGATCATCCAGGTGCTGGCGACGCCCGTGCTCGGCATCACGCTGCTGCTGCTGATCTTCGAGCGCGTGACCGGCGCCGGCATCTTCGACCCGCACAACGGCGGCGATCCGATCCTGTTCCAGCACTTCTTCTGGTTCTACAGCCACCCGGCGGTCTACATCATGATCCTGCCGGCGATGGCGATCGTCTCCGAACTCGTCAGCGTCTTCAGCCGCAAGCCGATCTTCGGCTACAAGATGATCGCGTACTCGAGCGTGGCGATCGCGCTGCTCGGCTTCCTGGTCTGGGGACACCACATGTTCACCAGCGGCCAGTCGAAGCTCGCGGGTGCGATCTTCAGCGCGCTGACGTTCAGCGTCTCGATCCCGTCGGCGATCAAGGTCTTCAACTGGCTGGCGACGCTCTACAAGGGCTCGATCAGCCTCGCGACGCCGATGCTCTACGCGCTGGCGTTCATCTTCCTGTTCCTGATCGGCGGCCTCACCGGCTTGTTCCTCGGGACGCTGTCGACGGACGTGCACCTGCACGACACGTACTTCATCGTCGCGCACTTCCACTACGTGATGGTCGGCGGGACGCTGTTCGCCTTCCTCGGCGGCCTGCACTACTGGTGGCCGAAGATGTTCGGGCGCATGTACTCGGCCCGCGGCTCGGCGATCGCCTGCTTGGTCTCCTTCGTCGGCTTCAACGTGGCGTTCTTCCCGATGTTCCCGCTCGGAGCCAAGGGCATGCCGCGTCGCTACTGGTACTACCTCGAGGAGGACTTCATCTCCTACCACCAGCTCGCGACCGTCGGCACCGTGCTGCTCGGCTGCGGCCTGCTGGGGATCGTCGTCGTGCTGCTCAAGTCGCTCAAGAACGGCGAGCGCGCACCCGCCAACCCGTGGGGTGCCGCGACGATGGAGTGGGAAGCCGCCTCGCCGCCGATCCACCACAACTTCCACCACACGCCGGCCGTCCACGATCCCTACGACTTCGGGGACCTGCGCTTCGACCCGGCGCAGGGCGGCTACGCTCGGACCTCGAACGCGACGGCTACCGCGACCCACTGACCGATGACCATCGCCAACCAAGTCGCCGCTCCGCCGCACGTCGAAGAACACGCCGCCCCGCGCGCGCCGTTCATCGCCGAGCACTTCGAGGGCGCCGAGCACCAGTTCGAGTCCGGCAAGCTGGGCATGTGGATCTTCCTCGTCACGGAGATCCTGTTCTTCAGCGGCATGTTCTGCGCGTACGCGGTCTACCGCTCGCAGCACCCCGAGATCTTCAGCTACGCCTCGCAGTTCCTCGACTCGACGATGGGCGGCATCAACACGGTCGTGCTGATCTGCTCCAGTCTGACCGCGGCGTGGTCCGTGCGTTGCGCGCAGCTCGGCCAGCGCAAGGGCCTGATCCTGACGCTCGCGCTGACGATCCTCGGCGCGTTCGGCTTCCTCGGCATCAAGTACGTCGAGTACAGCCACAAGTTCCACGACGGCCTGCTGCCCGGGAAGTACTACCACGTGCAGTCGGAAGCCGTCGCCGACGTCGGACTCGACGCGAGCATCCCGGCGGCAACGGAAGGGGAGTCGCACGAGGCGGCGCCCGAACCCGCGCACGACTCCGGCCACGCGCCCGTCGAAGGCCCCGAGCCCGCGAACGTGAAGATCTTCTTCGGGATCTACTTCGCGATGACCGGCGTGCACGGTTTGCACGTGATCATCGGGATCGGGGTCTACGTCTGGCTCCTGGTGCGCGCCATCAAGGGGCACTTCCGACCCGACTACTACGGACCGGTGGACTTCACCGCGCTCTACTGGCACCTCGTCGACCTGATCTGGATCTTCCTCTTCCCGCTCCTGTACCTGATCCACTGAGCCGGCCATGAGTCACGAAGAACACGCAGCGGGCGGCGCCCACGTCATGTCGCCCAAGGTGCTGCTCGGCATCTGGGGCGCGCTCATCTTCCTCACCGCACTGACCGTCTGGTCGGCGCAGCACGACCTCGGCCGCATCGACCTGGTCGTCGCCATGGGCATCGCCACGATCAAGGCGTCGCTCGTCGCGCTGTACTTCATGCACTTGCGCTACGACAAGGGCTTCCACGGTGTCGTGATCATCGGAGCGCTCGTGTTCGTGTTCCTGTTCGTGTCGATGGTGCTGCTCGACCGCAACCAGTACCAGGCGGACATCGACGCGCGCACGATCGAGCTCGAGGCGCGCTAGCGGGGACCTTTCGTCCGGCGTCGACGCGCGTCCACGGCACGTGTGGTTCTCCTTCCGCAGCGGTGAGGGCGAGGGTCCCTGGTTCGGCGGCAACGACGCCGAGACCGGCGACGCGACGCCGCGCGAAGACCTGACGGGCTGCGGCCTGTCGCTCTTCCTCGCCTCGATCACGATGCTGTTCGGCGCCGCGATGATCGGCGCCGTCATCGTTCGAGCGGGTCAGGAGGACTACGCCCGCACGGTCGACCTCGGGCGCAGCATCGGCCTGACGGTCGCGACCTTCCTGCTCTGGCGGGCGGAACGCGCGCTCGCCGTGCCGTACGCCGGTCCGCGCAAGGCGCTGCGTCGCGCCGCGCTCTTCGGCCTCGCCTTCCTCGTCGCGCAGGCCTGGAACTGGTGGACGCTGCAGGCCGACGGCTTCGGCCTGGGAAGCCGCGCGATCGAGTCGGTGATCTTCCACATGCTGACGGCCTTGCACGCGCTGCACCTCGTCGGCGGACTCGTGGCCCTGCTCGTCGTGAGTCGCCATGCGGGCGAGGGCGCGTCCGAGGCCGCCAGGCTCGCGCGCGGCCTCGAGCTCTGCCGCCGCTACTGGCGCTACCTCGGCGTCCTGTGGCTGAGCCTGCTCGTCCCGCTGTTGCTGTTCTGAGGCCCGCTAGCGGCTAGGCTGTCCGCATGAGGACGCTGATCGCCGCCATCGACCAGGGCACCACCAGCACGCGTTGCATCGTCTACTCGCCGGACTTCGTCAAGCTGGCGTCCGCGCAGCGCGAGCACCGCCAGTCGCTGCCGCAACCCGGCTGGGTCGAGCACGACGCCGCCGAGATCCTCGCCAACACCGAAGCAGTCGTGCACGACGCGCTGGCCGCCTGCGACGCGCGGCCCGGCGAGGTCGCAGCCGTCGGCGTCACGAACCAGCGCGAGACCTTCCTGCTCTGGGACCGCCGCACGGGCGAGCCGTGCGCGCCCGCGATCGTCTGGCAGGACTCGCGCTCGAAGGGGATCTGCGCCGAGCTGCGCCGAAGTCCGCGGGGTGACGAGCTCGCCGTGCGCACCGGCCTGCCGATCTCGACCTACTTTTCGGGTCCGAAGCTCGCGTGGTTGCTGCGCGAGCGCGCCGACCTGCGCGCCGCCGCCGAGCGCGGCGAGCTCGCCTTCGGCACGATGGAGACGTGGCTGATCTGGAACCTGACGGGCGGCGTGAAGGGCGGCGCGCACGTCACGGACGCGACGAACGCGTGTCGCACTTTCCTCGTCGACCTCGCCTCCGGCGCGTGGGACCAAGACCTGCTCGGCTGGATGGAGATCCCCGCGTCGATCCTGCCGCGCATCGTCGCCAACGCGGAACCGGGCGGCTGGGCGCGCACCGTCGCCGATGGCCCGTTCTGCGCGGAGGTGCCCGTGTGCGGAGCGATCGGCGACCAGCAAGCCGCGCTCGTCGGACAACGCTGCTTCGAAGCCGGCGACGCGAAGAACACCTACGGCACTGGTTGCTTCCTGCTGTGGAACACGGCGAGCGAGCTGATCCGCTCGAGCACCGGCATGCTGTCGACGGTCGCGTACCAGCTGCCCGGCGAGTCGGCGCGTTTCGCGCTCGAAGGCTCCGTCGCCGTGGCGGGTTCCCTGATCCAATGGCTGCGCGACCAGCTGCGCATGATCGACAGCGCGCCCGATGTCGAAGCGCTCGCGCTCAGCGTCCCCGACCACGGCGACGTGCACCTCGTGCCGGCCTTCTCGGGCCTCTTCGCGCCGCACTGGCGCCCCGACGCGCGCGGCGTGATCTGCGGGCTGACGCACCACTCGAACCGCGCACACATCGCGCGCGCCGCGATCGAGGCGACGGCCTTCCAGGTGCGCGAAGTGCTCGACGCGATGCAAGGCGACACGGGCTCCGCGCTGTCGAGCTTGCGCGTCGACGGCGGCATGGCGGCCAACGACTTGCTGTTGCAGTTCCAGGCGGACCTGGTCGGCGTTCCGGTCGAGCGCAGCGGTGATCTCGAGTCGACGGCGCTGGGCGCGGCGACGATGGCCGCGCTGGCGCAGGACCTCTGCCCGAGCCCCGCGGACCTGCGCGCCGCGCGCTCGACGCAGCGCAGCTTCGAGCCGAGCCTCGCGGCGGACCGCGTCGAAGCGCGCATGCGCGGCTGGCGCAAGGCCGTCGAGCGCAGCTTGAACTGGGTCGAAGGGGACTGACCGGCTTCAGTCGCCGACGTACCCCAGGCGCCGCAGCTCGTCGAGCTGGTCGTCGCTCAAGGCGTCGGTCGTGCCCGGATCGCCGACCAAGCCGCGCAGCAGTCCGTCGCGGCGCAGTTCCTCCCGCAGCATGTCCTCGAGCTCGCGCGCGACCTCGGGTCGCTCGGACGCGATGTCGTGCAGCTCACCGGGGTCGTGCGCGAGGTCGTACAGCCAGCGCTCGCCGGACGCCGCGTTCAGCACCAGGCGCAGGTCGCCGCGCTTGATGCTGCGCCGCGGGTCGCGGCCGCCACGCGCGCTGAGCGCTTGTCCGACCGCGTGGTCGGACGGGGCGGCGGAACCCTGCAGCACCGGCAGCAGGTTGCGTCCCTGCATCACCGGTTCTTCCGGCTCGACTTGCGCGAGCGCGAGCAAGGTCGGCATGACGTCGATCGTGCGCACGAGGTCGTCCACCACGCCGGGCGCGACGCCCGGGGCGCGCACCATCAACAGCACGCGCAGCAGTTCCTCGGTGAACACCTCGCCGTGCCCGAGCCGTCCGAAGGCGCCGAGCCCTTCGCCGTGGTCGCTCGTCACGACGAGCACCGTGCCGTTCGGCCCCGGGTTGCGGTCGAGCGCGTCGAACAGGCGGCCGAGCTCGCGGTCGGTGAAGCGCACCTCCGCGTCGTAGAGGTCCTGCAGCCACTGCCGGTCGAAGTCGTCGAGGCGCGCGCGGTCCTTCTCGAGCGGCACGTCGACCGCTGCGCAGGCGCGGAACAGGTTCTCGGGGTTCAGGATCCCCGGCATGTTCGCGAAGTCGTGGTGGAAGGAGTGGCGCAACAGCGCGTGCGCGCCCGCTTCGTCGATCGTCTGCAAGCGGTTCCAGCGGTCGATCACGGCGCGCACGGCGTCGAGTTCCGCGGCCTCCGAGTAACCGGGCCGCAGCGCGGCGAGGTCCGGCTCGGGCGGCCGCAGCGGGTGGTGCACCTCGTAGGTGTGCACGAAGAGCAAGCGCGGTTGTTCGCGTTCCTGCGCGAGCCAGATCAGCGCGCGGTCGACCGTGTCGTTCAAGCGGCTCGGTGCCTCGACGTTCGAGTGGAAGCCGTCCGCGTCGCCCGGGTGCTCCGGATACTCGTCGAAGCCGCGACCGAGGCCGAAGGACGGCTGGGCGTAGCCGCCCTCCGTGAAGGCCGCCGTCGCGTAGCCTGCTTCCTTCAGCTCCTCCGCGAGCGTCCGCATGCGGGGCGACAGCACGCCGGGCACCGGGAAGCTCGTGACGCCGTGCACTCCCGGGCGTGTCGAGGTCATGAGCGTGATCAGGGACGGAGCGGTCCACGGCGCGCCGCTCTGGCAGTCGGTGAACACCGCGCTCTCGGCTGCCACGCGGTCCATGTACGGCGTCAGGTCGCGGTCGCAGCCGTAGGCGCCGAGGCGGTCGGGGCGCAAGGTATCGACGACGACGATCACCACGTCGGGGCGCGCGACGTCGTCGCCGCACGAGGTCGTGCCGACGAGCAGGGCGAGCAGCAGGAACGAGCGGCGCATCATCGGAGGGAGTCTAGGCGCTGCGAGCACGCCGGGCGAGGGGGGATCCTCAGCGCGCGAGGCGCTCGAGCGAGCGCAGGCCCTCGACGACGAGCGCGCGGTCGCCGACGTCCACGCCGTAGACGAGGATCATCAGGCTGCTGTGGAGCGCCTTGAAGCAGCCGACCTTCCATTGCAGGTCCGTGAGCGGGCCGTACGCGTCGCGGAAGACGTCGTGCGCGGAAGCGGGGAGCGCGGCGTGCACGACGCCGAGGTCGAGCGCGCGGTCACCGGCGTGCGCGTCGCCCCAGTCGATCACGCCGCACAGCGCGCCGCGCTCGTCGACCAGCAGGTGTCGCGCGTAGAGGTCGCCGTGGACCAGGCAGTCGGAGGCCGGTCGGAAGTCCGCGGGGACGTCTTCGAGGACGCGCCGCCACGGGCGCGGGTCGCCGACGAGCCCGAGGCCGCGCAGGTCGGCGAGGCGCTCTTCGATCTGCGCGCCGCGGTGCGCGACGTCCAGCCTGCGGTTGTCGTCGAGCGGCAAGCCGGGGAAGTCGGCGGTCGGCGTTTCGTGGAGCGCTCGCAGGAAGCGACCGAGCGGCTCCGCCAGCTGCGCGCGCGCTTCGTCGCCGAGCTCCGCGCGGCAGAGCGTCTCGCCCGGGAGCCGCCGATAGCCGTGGAACTCCCAGGGGTAGTCGTCCTGCGGCACGCCACGGAACTCGGGGCGCGGCACGGGCAGCGGCAGGCGCGTCGCCAACTCGGGGAGCAGCGCGTTCTCGCAGGCCATCAAGCGCGCGCCGAGCTCGCGACGCGGCAGGCGGAAGATCCACTCGTCGCCGACCAGGAAGCAGACGTTGTCCCAGCCCTCGGTCAGGTAGCGCCGCGGCAGGGACGCGAGCTCGGGGAACTGCCGCGCGAGGAGTACGTCGAGCTGCGCCTCGTCGACGAGGCGGTCGGCTTCCCAGGGACGCTGCATGTCGAACAGCTTGCCGCCGGTCGCGCGTCGAACAAGCGCGTTCGCGTCAATCGCCGCCGTGCGGCATCCAGCGCAGCAGCAGAGGCGTGACGACTGCGTACTGCACGCCGAGCGCGACGACCGAGATCCACGCGGGGTCGGAGAGCGCCACCGCGCCCGTGCGCGCGCCGCCCCAGTACGACAGCGGGCCGCCGACCGCGCCGAGCAGCACCGCCGGCTTCGGGCGCCGCCGCAACCATCCCAGCGAGTAGCGCGGGAGGCTGGCGAAGCCGATCCAGAGTGCGACGATCCACGCGGGGCAGAGCCCGAACGGCGTCGCGCTCGTCGGGTAGTTCGTCGCGCCGAGTGCGTGGAGCCCGCTGTCCATCAGCAGGCCGGCCAGACCGGCCAACGCGAGCGCGCGGAGTTCGAGGCCCCGCTTCACCGCAGGGACGCCGACGAGGTGCAGCGCGACGTGCACGACGAGCGCGGCCGGACCCGCCCAAGCGTGTCCGGCCGCGGCTCCCAGGACGGCGGCGAACCAGAGCCCCTGGAAGCTCAGGAAGTGCAGCAGGTTCATCCTGCGAGCGCGGGCAGGATCGGCGCACCACGCTCGGCGGGGCGCGACAACACCATCTGCACGTCGCTGATGTGGCGCTCGGCGAAGCCGCCCTCGCAGTACACGAAGTAGAACTCCCAGAGGCGCAGGACGCGGTCGTCGAAGCCCAGGGCCTTGGCGCGGTCCTGGTTCTCGCGCAGGTTGCGACGCCACTGCGCGAGCGTCGGGACGTAGTGCGTGCCGATGTCCTCGAGGTGGACCAGCTTCAGGTCGCTGGCGCGCGTCGCGGAGGACAGCAGCGCCGTCACGCTCGGGATGCAGGAGCCGGGGAAGATGTGCGCCTGGATGAAGTCGACCGCGTGCTTCGCGCGCTCGTAGTGCTGGTCGGCGATCGTGATCGCTTGGATCGCCATGCGGCCGTTCGGCTTCAGCAACTCCATGCAGCGGCGGTGGAAGGTGTCGTAGAACTGGTGGCCGACCGCCTCGATCATCTCGACCGAGACGAGCTTGTCGTACTGACCCTCCAGCGTGCGGTAGTCCGCGAGCAGCAGCTCGATCCGGTCGCCGACACCGGACGCGGCGAAGCGCTCGGCCGCGAAGTCGTGTTGCTCGCGTGAGATCGTCGTCGTCGTGACGCGGCAGCCGTACTCGCGGGCCGCGTGCAGCGCGAAGGCGCCCCAGCCGGTCCCGATCTCCAGCAAGTGGTCGCCTGGCTGCAGGTCGAGCTTGCGGCAGAGCCGGTCGATCTTGGCGATCGAGGCCTCGCGCAGCGTGCTGTCCTCGCGCTCGTAGATCCCGCAGGAGTACGTCAGGGTGTCGTCGAGGAAGAGCGCGAAGAACTCGTTCGAGAAGTCGTAGTGCGCGCTGATGTTCTCGCGGCTGCCCGCCTGCGTGTTGCGGCGCAGGAAGTGCGTGAAGCGCCGGAAGGGCGCGGCGAGCTTGGCGAGTCCGCCGTCGACGCCCTCGAGCACGGAGTGGTTGCGCACCATCAGGCGCACGACGTCCTGCGGCGCCGGGCTGGACCACCAGCCCTCCGCGTAGGCCTCGCCCGCACCGATCGATCCGTGGCGCGCGACGGCCTTCCAGAAGCGCGCGTCGTGAACGTCGAGACGCGCGCGCAAGCCGTCCGCCGCGGGGGTGCCGAGCGTGTGACGGTGACCGGACTCGTGCAGCTCGAGGACGCCGTCCTGCAGCGCGGAGAGCCGCGCGAGGACCATGCGCGCGAGCCAGGTGCGCTTCGTGGCGGCGGGGGCACGGAACTCGTCGCGGGTGGCGATGCGTTGATTCATGACGACGTCGCGTCGAGGGCGACGCGCTTATCGGGGTGCGTGAAGAAGGGAGTGCGTTTCAAGTAGAGCCGCGCCGCCTGCCAGTAGATGGCGAGGTGCATGCGCAGCGGCTGCGCGGGGTAGCGCCAGAGGAGGCGCAGCAGGTTGCGCGTCGTCCACGGGCGGCGTTCGAGGCGCAGCGACGCGCCGAAGACGGGCGCGCCTTGCTCGAGGTTCGACATGCTGATCTCCAGCCGCTCGCCGGCGGGCGTGAAGCGCCAGACGTAGGTCTGGTCCATGTCGTAGAAGGGCGAGACGTGGAAGTCCTTCCGGAAGCGCCATTCCAGCGCGCAACCGGTCGACCGTCCGCGCGCGTCGAGCACGTAGCTGTGGCGCTCGTTCCACGGCGTGTTGGTGATCTCCGCTACGACGGCGCAGACTTGGTCGGCGGCGTCGTGGCAGTAGTAGAAGCTGACCGGGTTGAACAGGTAGCCGAGCGTGCGAGCCTGCGTCACGAGCACGACGCGACCCGCGGGCGTGAACTCGAGGACCTCGTGGACGCGGCGCTTCACGGCGTCGGCGAGCGGAGTCGCCTCGTCTCCCAGGTAGTCACGGCGCCGGAAGCTGAAGAGTCCGGCGTGCTCGAAGGCGCACGCGGGCGTGTCGCGGTAGAGCTGCTCGACCTCGTCCAGATCGAGCGCCACCAGCGCGACGCGATAGCCGAAGCGGTGGCGGCGCGGTCCGCGTCGTTCGTGCTCGACGCGGCCCTCGTAGATCGCGCTGCGGGTCATGCCGCGGCCTCCTCGGCCAGCGCGGCGACGCGCTCGGCGACGACCAGGCCGCTCTTGACGCCGTCCTCGTGGAAGCCGTAGCCCCAGTAGGCGCCGCAGAAATGCACGCGGTCCGCACCGTCCACTTCGGCGTGACGCGCCTGCGCGGCGACCGCTCCGGCGGTGAAAACCGGGTGCGAGTAGGAGATGCGGCGCAGCACCTTCGCGGGGTCGACGTCGTCGCGGTTGAGCGTGACGAAGTAATCCTGCTCGGACTCGAGCCCCTGCAGCAGGTTCATCCAGTAGGTCACCGTCGGCAGCTCCGCCGGCGGGTCCATGACGTGGTAGTTCCAGCTCGCCCAGGCGCGCCGCAGCCGCGGCATCACGCCGCGGTCGGTGTGCAGGATCGCCTCGTTGGGCTGGTAGTTGAAGGCGCCGAGCACTTCGCGCTCGAGCGGGCTCGCGTCGGCCAGCATGCGCAGGCTCGTGTCCGAGTGCGTGGCGAGGACGACGCGGTCGTAGAGGTGCTGTTCACCGGAAGCCGTCGTCACGCGCACGCCGCGCGGCTCACGGCGTACCTCCCGCACCGGGGTGTCGTGGCGCACGCGGTCGCGGAAGGGCTCGATCAAGGGAGCGACGTAGCTGCGCGAGCCGCCGACCACCGTCAACCAGTCCGGCCGGTCGTCGACCTGCAGGAAGCCGTGGTTCTCGAAGAACTGCACGAGGAAGCGCAGCGGGAAGCGACGCATGCCCTCGGCCGTGCTCGACCAGACGGCGGCGCCCATAGGGATCAGGTGGTCCTCGACGAATCCGCGCGAGTAGCCGCGCGCGCGCAGGAAGTCGCCGAGCAGCAAGTCGTCGTCGGGCGTCTCGAGCACTTCGCGCGCCTCGCGGTAGAAGCGCAGGATGTCGCGAACCATGCGCCAGAAGCTCGGGCGCAGGAGGTTGCGTCGCTGCGCGAAGAGGCCGTTCAGGTCGGTGCCGTTGTATTCGAGACCGCTCCGCTCGTTGCGGACCGAGAAGCTCATGTCGCTCGTGCGCTGCTCGACGCCGAGCTCGCGCAGCAGGCGGCAGAAGTTCGGGTACGTGCGCTCGTTGAACACGATGAAGCCGGTGTCGACGGCGAGCTTCCGGTCGCCTTCCACGACGTCGACGGTGTTCGTGTGTCCGCCGACGTAGCTCGCGGCCTCGAAGACGTCGACTTCGTGGTCGCGAGAGAGCTCGCGCGCGGCGACCAGGCCCGAGATCCCGGTTCCGATCACGGCGATCCTCATCGCGACGCTCCTTCGCGCAGGATGCGCTCGGGGACGGGGCGCAGGTCCCAGACGAGACCGACGAGCGCCGCGGTGCGTAGGACGTAGTACGAAGGGTCGAACTCCCACCAGCGGAAGCCCTGACGCACCGATGCCTGGTAACGGTGGTGGTTGTTGTGCCAGCCCTCGCCGAGCGTGAACAGCGCCAGCAACCAGTTGTTGCGGCTCTGGTCGGGCGTCTCGAAGCGCCGCGAACCGACGCGGTGCGCGAGCGAGTTGATCGAGAAGGTGAGGTGGTAGAGCGCGACGGTCGAGATCGCGAAGCCCCAGACGAAGAGCTGCGGTCCGTTCGTGCCGAGACCGGGTGCGAAGCGCTCGAGCAACACCCCGAGACCGAAGAGCGCACCCATCGTCGCCAGCGGCACCAGCGAGTCGAAGCGGTCGAGGAAGCGCAGCTCGGGGTAGCGGGCGAGGTCGGGGACCAGCTCGACGCGCGTACGGAAGTTCCCCTGCGCGAGGATCCAGCCGACGTGGCTGTACCAGAAGCCCTGGCGCTCCGGGGAATGCACGTCGGCGTCCTCGTCCGAGTGACGGTGGTGCGCGCGGTGGTGCGCGGCCCACCACAGCGGTCCGCGCTGGGCCGCCGTCGCGCCGAGCAGCGCGAAGCAGAACTGCATCACGCGCGACGTGCAGAACGATCGGTGCGAGAAGTAGCGGTGGTAGAAGGCCGTGATCGCGAACATGCGCACGACGTAGAAGCAGACCGCGAAGGCGACGGCGAACGGCGACCAGCCGACGAGCAGGACCGCGAAGCACGCGACGTGGATCGCCACGAAGGGGCTGACGCGGAACCAGTCGATCGCGCGCGGATCCTGCCCGTCGCGCTCGTCGGCGGCCCACGAGTCGAACCAGCGGACCAGGCTCTGCGTCCCGCGCGCGAGCGCGGAGGTGGCCGTGCTCACGCGTTCGACCTCCGGGGCTTCAGCAGCTGGTGGCTCACGATCCACTGCGAACCGTCCTCCCAAGCGAACAGCTCGGCGCACGCGAGGAAGAAGACGCGCCAGCGATGGAACCACTGCCGCGCGTTCTCCGCGCCGTAGGTCTCCGCGAGGATCGGCATGACGCGCTCGCGGCGTTGCTCCAGGTTGGTCAGCCAGTCCTCGCTCGTGCGGGCGTAGTGCTCCCCGGAAACGACCCAGCGCTGCTCGACCTCGAAGGGCGTGTCCATGTGGTCCAGCAGGTCGTGCGACGGCATCATCCCGCCGGAGAAGAAGTACTGCGACATCCAGTCGGTCGCGTCGCGCACCTCGAAGGAGTACGCGAAGCGCTGGTGGGCGAAGACGTGCAGGAACAGGCGGCCGTCCGGGTTCAGCCAGCCCGCCACGCGCGCGAGCAGCGCCTCCCAGTTGCGCATGTGCTCAAACATCTCGACGGAGACGACGCGGTCGAACTTGCGGTCCGTCTCGAAGTCGTTCATGTCGCGCGTGACGACTTCCAGATTGTCCAGCCCCGCCGCGCGGGCGCGTTGCATGATCGACGCGCGCTGCGACGCGGAGTTCGAGACCGAGAGGATGCGAGCGGCCGGATAGTGCCGCGCCATCCACAGGCTGAGCGAGCCCCAGCCACAGCCGAGCTCCAGGACCGATTGGCCGTCGCGCAGCCCGGCGCGCTCGCACGTCAGCGCCAGCATCGCGGCCTCCGCCTCGGCGAGCGTGGTCGAAGACGTCTCGTAGTATGCGCTGCTGTACTTGCGGTGCGGACCGAGAACCTCTTCGAAGAAGGCCGCGGGGACCTCGTAGTGCTGCGCGTTGGCGAGCTCCGGGACGAGCGCGACGGGGGACTTGCGCATCTCCTCGGCCCACTTCGCGAGCGCCGCGTCGCGACCGCCGGCTTGCCGCTCGGTCTCCTCCTCGACGCGTTGTTTCAGGAGGCTGCGGATGCCGCGGCGCAGGACGAGGCCGGGAACGAGCCCGCGCTCGACGAGTTGGATGGCTGTCTTCATGAGTTCTGACGGACGGCGTGGACCTTGGGGGGACCGGGGAAGAAGGCGTTCGTGGTGCGTTGGTAGTCGCGGTAGTCGTCGCCGCGGGAGGCGATGGCGCGCGCCTCGGTCGGCGGGATGCCGGTGACGGCGAGGATCAGCCAGAGCAGCAGCGCGGGCGCGAGCCAGAGGAACGTTCCGCCCGGCAGGCCGACCGCGATCAGCGGGTAGGCGAACCAGTGCAGCCACTCGAAGAAGTAGTTGGGGTGGCGCGACCACGCCCAGAGTCCGCGGCGGCAAGTGCGCCCGCGGTTCGCCGGGTCGCGGCGCCACGCGGCGAGCTGTCGGTCCGCGATCGTCTCGCCGACGACGGAGACAGCGAACACGAGCACGGCGGCGAAGTCGGTTGCGCGGAATCCCTCGAGTTCCGCCGTCGCGGGGACCCAGACCACCAGGCTGAGCAGGACCGCGAGCGCGGCTTGGGCCTGGAAGAACCAGAACAGCCAGCGGTCAGCGGCGGCGCCCTTCGAGGCGCGGATCTCCGCGTAGCGGCCGTCCTCCGGTTCGCCCGCGACGCGCGCCGTGAGGTGCAGTCCGAGCCGCAGCGACCAGAGCGCAACGATCGTCCCGACCAACACTCGTCGCCCGACCCAGCCGTCCGCGAGCGCGGCGTAACCGACTCCGAGCGCGCCGATCGAGAAGGTCCAGAGCACGTCCACGACGCCCGCGTTGCGCGTGCGCAGCTGCCGGCGCCACGCCGAGAACATCAAGACTGACACGATCAGGGCGCCCAGGATCGGGAGGAGTGCTTCGAATCGGCTCACGCGGGAATCATCGAGCGTCAGCGGGGGGTGGATTCCGAATTCCGCGAAGCGTCGCGCGCGGGTGCATCCGCGGGAGCGGTCCGCGCGTTCCAGCCGACGTGAAGCACCTCCAGCGCCCTTGGATCGCCGTCCTGCCCGCCTGCTTCGGCACCGCCGTCGCGAGCTCGCTGTTCCTCTCCTGTGTCTCCACCAGCAAGCAGCGCCTCGAGGTCGAGCTGGGCGCGATCGAGAAGAACCGACCGGTCACCGAGGCCGGCCTGCAGCGCGGCGAGCTGCGCATGAAGCACGCGGGGAAGGAGCAGAAGCTCGAGTTCGTCTACCACCACGCCGCGGCACGTGAGCCGCGGAAGGGTGCGCTGCCGATCGTGCTCGTGCACGGCACGCCCTCGACGCTCTTCGCTTGGAGCGAAGTGATCTACGGGACTCCCGCCTTCGAGGGGCTGCGCACCGACCGCGACGTGTACGCCGTCGAAGTCGTCGGTCACGGCATCGCGCCGGGCGACCTGGCGCCCTACGACTTCGACGTCTGCGCGGAACACGTGCTCGCCATGGCGCGGGCTCTCGGTCTCGAGCGCTTCCACCTCGCGGGCAGCTCGTACGGCGGGGAGTTCGTCTGGCGCGCCGCCTTGATGGATCCCGAACACGTCGCGAGCATCGTGCTGCTCGACTCCTCGGGATACCCGCGCCGCGAAGAGGACTGGCTCAGCGAGGAGATCCAGATGCGCGAGAACTCGCTCGCCGACCTCGGCTGGATGCTGAACTCGCGCGACCGGATCACCGCCGCACTCGAGCCGCACTTCGGGACGGTGCCGCCGGGCCGCGTCGAGGAGTTCTACCTGGTCTGCTCGAACGACCACAACTGGAAGGCGATGATCGACCTCGCGCGCGACGAGAACGGCACGCGCTCGAGCGAGATCGCGAACATCGCGCAGCCGGCCCTCGTCGTCTGGGGCGCGAACGACATCGCCTATCCGCCGGACGTCTACGCGCAGCGCTTCGCGGATGACTTGCCGCGCGGCGAGCTGCTCGTGCTCGCGGACACGGGACACTATCCGCACGAGTAGCGTCCCGAGCTGGTCGTCCCCGCGCTGCGTGACTTCTTCTCGCGCGTGGAGTCGGAGCAGTGAGGAGTCTCGCCGCGTTCGCGCTGGTGAGCGTCGCGATGCTCGAGACACCGACCGTCTTCACCGTCGCGGAGCGACCGCTCGAGTGGGACGAACTCTCGGAGGAGACCTTCGACCCGCGCTGGATGCTGCCGGCCGCTCCGCCGGAGGGGCAGCCGAACCTGCTGGCCGAGATGGAGCAGCTCGCGGACCTGCGCTTCGGCCTCGACGCGCCGGACGGAACGCGCCTCGAGACGCTCGGCGACTTCCTCGCCGCCTCACGCGGCATGGACTTCGAGCAGCGCAGCGCGTGGTGGAACCAGCTGCAGGCGCAGCGCCCCGAGCTCTTCGCCGAGTGGGGGAGCCGCCTGTTCCTGCTGACCTTCGACGACTTCCTCGTCGGCCTCGACTGGAAGCCGAGCAAGGAACACGCGCGCGACGGCATCATCGAGGGACAGCAGTGGACGCTCGGCGAGGAAGCCGGAGCGCCGTGGTCGGAGCTGTCCGGCGACGTGCGCCTCAACCAGGCCGCGCTGTGGATCGACGCCGATCTCGCGGCGATCAAGCAGGTCGAGAACGACTACGCGAGCTACCCCGACCACGTCGGCGCCGACTTCGAGGCGATCTACCCGCTCGAGAACACCGCGTGGCGCGGGCGCGACGCGGAGCGCGGAGAGTTCAGCGGCCTGCGGCTCTACTTCCGCTGCGACCTGCCCTTCCCGTTCAGCGACTACGAGTGCGACCTGCACATGCTGAACCGGCGCGACGCGCGCGGGCGACTCGTCACGGACATCTATTCGACGTCCGCGGACTTCCACTGGCTCGCCGGGCGCGACGTCTTCCTGCCGCTCTTCACCAGCGGCGGCGAGCCGGCGGGGCACTTGCTCGTGCGCGTCTACGGCTTCGACCTCGCCGGAGTGCCGGACCGCGACCACCACCGGATGGACGCCTTGCGCGCGAGCGTGGGGAACCTGAAGCGCCTCGCGCAGGCGGTTCCGACCGCGACCGACACCGCCCCCGACGCGATCCCGCGCTACGCGATCCGCGGCGTGCGCTGAGGGGGAACGAGCGCGAGCGTCGCCGCCGGGGTGTTCTGGGGGCGGCGACGCTCGTCGGCTCATGGGGTCACTTGCTTCCGATGCGGATCTGCTTCGGCCGCTCGCGCGTCGCCTTCGGCAGGCGCACGCTCAGGATGCCGTTCGCGTAGTCCGCCTCGACCTTCTCGGCGTCGACGTCCAGCGGGAGCGTGAGCGAGCGCGAGAAGCTGCCGTAGCGGCGCTCGGTGTAGAGTTCCTTGTCCGTCTCGCGCTTCTCCTCCGCGCGCTTCTCGCCGCGGATCGACAACGTGCGGTCGGAGAGCTCGATGGAGAGGTCGTCCTTGTCCACTCCCGGCACCTCGGCGCGCACGAGCAACGCGTCCTCGACGTCCTGCATGTCGAGGTGGATCGCGAGCTCGCCCGACTCACGCGACGTCCACGTGTCACCGAGCATGCCTTCGAACAGGCGCTCCATGTTCCACGGCAGGTTCTGCGAGAGGGTCAGGAAGGGGCTGGAGGCGGAGAGGGACGCATCACCGCGTCGCCGGGGGATGAGGTTCATGTCGTGGTCTCCTTGTTCCTTGGGTTCCGGGGCCGCGGAGGGCCGCTCGGTGGGTTGCGGGCCGCACCATCGCGGCCTCGCGCCGGGAGAGAACAAGCGGCGTGCCAGCGCCGGAAGCGGCCTTGGCGGGGCTCCTGGGCGGGGTCCGGCGACGATCGGGTGTCGATTTGGCGCCCAGCGCTGTCGAAATGGCGGCAGGCCGCGCGTCGCGCGGGACCGCTCCGCGGGCGTGGATCACCCCCCGCCCTCGGATAGGATGTCGCCGATGGAATCGGCCCCCGGCGCACCGATGAAGCTCAAGAAGGAGCTGCGGCTCTTCGACGTCTACGCGCTCGCGACGGGCGCGACGCTCTCGGGCGGGCTGTTCCTGCTGCCGGGGCCGGCCTTCGCGGCGGCCGGGCCGGCGATGGTGCTGTGCTACCTGCTCGCGGCGCTGGCGCTCGTCCCGGCGATGCTCTGCATCGTCGAGCTGTCGACCGCGATGCCCCGCGCGGGCGGCGCGTACTACTTCTTGGAGCGCAGCCTCGGGCCGCTCGTCGGCACGGTCGGCGGCCTCGGGACGTGGCTCGCGCTGGTCTTGAAGACGGCCTTCGCGCTGGTCGGTCTCGGCGCCTACGTCGCGCTCTTCGTCGAACACGAGCCCTGGGCGGTCAAGCTGATCGCGGTCTGCTTCGCGCTGCTCTTCGGCGCGCTGAACCTCGCGGGCTCGAAGAAGAGCGGCACGCTGCAACGCTACCTCGTGATCGGGCTGCTCGCGGTGCTCGCGATGTTCCTCGTACGCGGGCTGCCCGCGATCGAGATGCACGCCTTCGACGGCTTCTTCGCGGAGGGCGGCGACGCGATCCTCGCCACGGCGGGCATGGTGTACATCTCGTACGCCGGCATCACGAAGATGGTCAGCGTCTCCGAGGAAGTGGCCGACCCGGAGCGCAACCTCCCGCTCGGCGTGTTCCTCTCGCTCGGCACCGCGGTCGTCGTCTACGTGCTGTGCACGGCGGTGCTCGTCGGCGTCCTGCCCGCGGAGGAACTGGCCGGTACGAACACGCCGATGGCGGACGGCGCCGCGGTGATCGCGGGGACCGTCGGCAAGGTGCTCGTCTCGATCGCGGCGATCCTCGCGTTCTTCTCGGTGGCGAACGCGGGCATCCTCGCCTCGTCGCGCTATCCGCTCGCGATGAGCCGCGACGGTCTCGCGCCGGAAGTGCTCGGCCGCGTCTCCAGCGCGCGCGGCGTGCCGGTGCCCGCGGTGCTGCTCACCGTCGGCGTGATCGTCGCCGTCGTTCTGGTGCTCGACCCGCTGAAGATCGCGAAGCTCGCCAGCGCCTTCCAGCTGCTGATGTTCGCGCTGCTCTGCGGCGCCGTGATCGTGATGCGCGAGAGCCGCATCGGGTCGTACGACCCGGGCTACAAGGCGCCGTTCTACCCGTGGGTGCCGCTGATCGGCCTGATGGCGCCCTTCCCGCTGATCTTCCAGATGGGCTGGTTGCCGACCGCCTTCTCCGGCGCGCTGCTCGCTGCGGGAGTCGGCTGGTACACCTGGTACGGCAAGGCGCGCACGGAACGCCACGGCGCGATCTACCACGTCTTCGCGCGGCTCGGCGAGGAACAGAACCGCGAGTTGGATCGCGAGCTGCGGGGAATCCTCAAGGAGAAGGGGCTGCGCGAGAACGACCCCTTCGAGTCGATCGTGATGAACGCGGTCGTGCTCGACGTCAGCGACGTGGCGAGCTTCGACGACTTGGTGAAGCTCGCGGGCGGTGCGCTCGCCGCGCGCTCGGGACACTCGCCCGACCTCTTCGTGAAGGGCTTCACCGAAGGCACGCTGAAGGGCGCGACTCCCGTCGCGAAGGGCGTCGCGCTGCCGCACATGCACCTCGAGGACATCGAGGGGCCGCTGCTGGCGCTCGTGCGCGTGAAGTCGGAGCTACGCTTCCTCGCCGGCGACGTGTTCGGCAAGACGAGCATGACGGAAGGCGTGCATGCGGCTTTCTTCCTGGTCAGTCCGGGACACGACCCGGCGCAACACCTGCGCCTGCTCGCGCAGCTCGCGAGCCGCATCGACCAGGAGGACTTCATGGAACACTGGCTCGCCGCCCAGAACGAACTCGCGCTGCGCGAGGTCTTCCTGCGCGACGACCGCTACGTGTCCGTGCAGGTCACGAAGTCGAACCGCGCCGCCGACTGGGTGGGACTCGAGCTGCTCGAGCTAGGCCTGCCCGAAGGCTGCCTCGTCGCCGCGCTGCGTCGCGGCGGCCGCACGCTCGTGCCGCGCGGCCACACGCGACTCGAGGAAGGCGACCGCTTGCTGATCTTCGGCGAGCCCGAGGTCATCGCCGGGCTGCGCGGGCGCTTCGAGGGAGCGCTCGAGAACGGGCCCTCCGCCGCGATCTGATTCCCGTCCACGAAGCCGGCACCGCCTTCAGTCCGCGCCCCCCGAGACTCGATCCTAGCCTCCCGCGGCCCTCCCACGCGGCGCCCTCCCCATGCGCACCCGACTGCTCCTCAGCTTCTCCTTCGTCCTGTTCCTGCTGTCGGGTTTCGCGGCACTGCTGTACCAGGTCGTCTGGCAACGCATCCTGACGCTCTTCTCGGGCGCGGACCTGTTCTCGGTGACGGTGATCGTCGCCGCCTTCATGGCGGGCATGGGCTTCGGCAGCCTGGCGGGCGGCAGCCTCGCGGATCGCCTGCAGCGCCGCGGTGCGATGGCGGGCTTCGCGCTCGCGGAACTGTCCATCGGCCTGTTCGCGCTCGTCAGCGAGTGGCTGTACTTCGACTTCCTGCCGCAAGCCCTCGGCAGCTGGGCGCAGTCGACGCCCAAGATGACGATCGCGCTGTTCCTCAGCTTGTTGTGGCCGACCTTCTTCATGGGGATGTCGCTGCCGCTGCTGGCGAAGGGTCTGACGCGCAGCGTCGCGCGCGCGTCGTCGATCATCGGCGGGCTCTACGCGCTGAACACGCTCGGCGCGGCGCTCGGATCGGTCGCGGCGGCGTGGCTGTTGATCCGCAACCTCGGCCTCGACGGCACGCTCTACCTCGGCGCCAGCCTGAACACTTTCTGCGCGCTCGGTGCGGCGGCGATGTACGCGTGGGGGGGCTCGCTGCGCGACGAGGCGCAGCCGGACGCTCTGCCCGAGGAACTCGCCGACCTCGTGCCGACGCGCATGGGCTTCCGCGCGTGGATGGGCATCTACGCGCTGTCCGGCTTCGTGGCGCTCGGCCTCGAGATGGTCTGGTTCCGACTGCTCGGCGTGCTGCTGAAGTCGAACGCCTTCGTCTTCGCGACGCTGCTTGGGCATTTCTTGATCGGCCTCGCGCTCGGCATGCTGCTCGGAATCCCGTTCGCGCGTCGAACGCGGAACCCGAGCCGCGCGTTCCTGCTCTGCCAGACGGCGATCGCCCCGGCCGCGGGCGTGGCACTGCTGTTCATCATGTGGACGGTCGGCGAGGGCGAGGGCGAGCTCTTCGGGGGCATCCAGCAGTACTTCGCGGGCAGCCGCGCGATCGAGCCCGATCGCATGATGCACGCGATCTCGCTCGTGCTGAGCGGTGAAACGCTACCCGAGCGCCTCGCCGGACAGCTCCACGACTTCTTCGCCGTCTACCTGCTGGTTCCGGCGGTGATGCTGCTGCCCTCGACGATCCTGATGGGCTTCAGCTTCCCGCTGCTGCAGCGCGTCGTGCAGACGGACGCGCGCTTCCTCGGGCGGCGCGTCGGATGGCTGCAGACGTCGAACATCGTCGGGTCGACGCTCGGATCGTTGGTCGGCAGCTGGGTGCTGCTGCGCCTCTTCGGCACCGCGGCCACCCTGCGCGTGTTCGTGTCCTTCAGCGTCGTGTTCTGGCTGCTCTCGTACTACGACCGCACGGGCCAACACCTCGCTCGGACCGTCTGGTCGAAGGCGCGCGGCGTGGTCGGCGCGGTCTGCTTGATCGCGCTGGTCGCCCTGCTCCCGAGCAGCGCGAAGCTGTGGTCCTTCGCGCAAGGCCACGACGCCGACCGCATGATCTTCGCCGAGGACGGCACCGGGCTCACCGTGCTCGAGATCAACGACGATCCCGAGCGGCCGGGTGAGCAGTACGTCGAGTTCTTCGCCGGCGGTCAGGGGCAGGGCCTCAACCCCTTCGGCGGCGGTCACGTCGTGCTCGGCATGCTGCCCGTGATGATGCACCCCGATCCGCAGGACGTCGCCATCATCGGCCTGGGTTCCGGCGGCACGCTCTTCGGCGCCGCGAGCCGCGACGCGACGCAGCGCATCACGTGCATCGAGATCGTCGCCTCGCAGATGCCGGCGATCGAGGAGTGCATCGAACGCCTGCAGTACGACGGCCTGATCCAGGTCATCCGCGACCCGCGCGTGGAGTGGGTCTACGCCGACGGCCGCAGCTTCCTGGCGCATAGCGGGCGCCTCTTCGACGTGATCGAGGCCGACGCGCTGAAGCCGTCGATGGCCTACTCCGGCAACCTCTACTCGGTCGAGTACTTCGAGCTGCTCCGCGACCACTTGAAGCCCGGCGGCTTCGCAGTCTCCTGGGCGCCGACGCAGCGCACGATCGACAGCTTCGTGAAGGTCTTCCCGCACGCCGTGCTCGCCGGGAACGTCCTGATCGGCAGCCGCGACCCGATCCCGTACAACCTCGACCGCCTCGAGGCGCAGATGAAGTCGCCCGAGACAACGGCCTACCTCGCGCGAGGCGGCTTCGACTCCGCCAAGCTCGTCCAACAGATCCGCAAGCACTTCGTGGCGAAGAGCTTCGACGAGAGCTACGACCGGGACGCGCTGGTCGAGCTGAACACGGATCTCTACCCGCGGGACGAGTACGGGGTGCCGCAGGCCGACGCGGAACGTTGAGCGCGACTTCCTTCCGCCTTCACGGGCGAAGCGGCAGAATCCGCTGACGCGCCGGGAGTCGTTCCCGGGCGCCGTCGCGAAAGGTATCCAAGCATGTTGGTCCGCACGCTCACCGTGTCCGTCGTCCTGTCGCTCTCCGCGCTGGCATCCGCCCAGTCCATCGACGTGACCTCCGCCCTGCGCCTGGTCGAGGGCGAGACTCACGGCTTCGACTACGAGTACGACGACGGCGTGCTCGTCTCCGCGCAGACGCCCGCGACCAGCGGCGCGTGGAACGAGACGCGCGTCGCGGACCAGGTCGACTACTGGGGCTTCGCGGTCGGGACGGCGACGGCGGACGAGCAGTCGGCGGTCGACGCTGATGCTCTGACCTTCGACTGCGAAGCGACCGCGAGCACGGCGGGGAACCACTTCTCGGCAGACGCCCGCGCGGGGTGCTCGTTCGAGGTGCACTTCCAGCTGCTGGAACGCGTGCGCTACAGCGCGGACTTCTTCGCGCAGTCGACGCTCGGCTACAACACGGCGAGCGTGACGCTCGCGCTCGAGCAGGGGCCGACGCTGCTCGCTGCCGACGGCGACTACGGCGCATCCGAGACCACGCTCGCGACCGGCTGGCTCGCTCCCGGCGACTACGTCCTGCGCGCTTCGACCGAGTCGTTCGCCTACGGCACGCATGCGCAACCCGACGCGCACGTCTCGAGCTGCGTCGGTGCGCTGCACGTCTACCATCCGCTCGACTACCACATGGACGGCGATGTCACGCGTCGCGACCGGCGGGACTTCCGCCGCGCCTGGCTGATCGGTCACCCGTCCGCGGACTTCGACGACAACGGCGTCGTGAACGCGGCGGACTGGGCGGCCTACTGGGCGGCCTGGCTGGCGTACTGATGCCGACCGGCACGAGTCCCCGTCCACGCGGCTCGGTCGCGGTGGCGAGGTGATGGATCCGCTCGAGTCGGAAGCGGCCTACGACTGCCCGTTCTGCGGCGAGGAGATCGTGATCCCGCTCGATCCCTCCGCCGGCGGCGAACAGGAGTACGTGGAGGACTGCCCCGTCTGCTGCTCCCCGGTCGTGCTGTTCGTGCGCATCGAGGACGACGGTGAAGTGACGGTGACGGCCACGGCGGAGTGATTCGGCCACTTGGGAGCACGGAGGATCACGGGTATGGTGGTCCGATGCAGCTCCTCTTCTTGATCCCGCTGATCCTCGGCGGGCAAAACGCGACCGAGAACGCACAGGCGCCCGCTTCGCGCGAGCAGGACGCCGATGTGCAAGCGGGCTTCGAGGCGGTTCGGGAACTCCGCGGTCTGCAGTCCGCCGCCGAAGCCGAGGAGCAAGCGCTGCGGGTGATCGAGCAGGACCTCGGCGGCTTGCTCGTCGGCATCGTGCAGGAGCTGCCGCCGCGGCCGGTGTCGCTGTCCGAGACGGACTTCGAGGACCTCTCCCAGGTCCCCGCCGAGGTGGAGAAGAGTCGCGTCTACCTCGCTGCTTGGCGTGAGCGCGCGGCGAAGCGGCAGCGCGCGACCGAACTCGCGGAAGCGGGTGTCGCGATCGCGGACGGCTTGGAGGGCGCGTTCGACCTCTGGCTCCAGCGGACCGTCGCCTTGCGGCCGCGGCTGATCGAACTCCAGCGCCGCGTGTCCTCCGGCGAGGTCGTCGAGTCGAAGCTCGGGTTGGACGTCGGCGGTCTCAGCGAACTGCTGAGCAGCAGCGCCCGCCTGCTGTCGGAACGCGAGCGTGTGCTGGCGGACGCGCGCGGACTCGTCGCGGACTTCCGCGCGAAGCAGAACGAACTTCGCGCGCTACCGGCAGTCGACCGCGAGGCGCAGCGCGGCATCGAACGGATCGCGCTGGCGCTCGGAACGATCAGCGAAGCGGCCGCCGCCGAGAGCGAAGTGCAGGCACGGCTGGAGTCCGCGCCGGTCGAGACGCTCCCGACCGAGCTGGACCGGATCTGGCAGGAGTGGGACGCGCGCCGCGAGTCGGTGGAGAGCGCGTCGCGGCAGTTCGACGCCGCTGCCGAGAGCTTCCTCGAGCTCAGCCGTGAGCGCGAGGCGCGCGAAGTGCCCCGAGCGGGGGACGTACAGGTCGGAGAAGAGTTGCTCGAGGTTCGCCGTGCGCGCCGCGACGTCGAGGCGTCGCAGCGCTTGGTCGAGTACTACGAGGCGGACCTCGAGCTTCTCGACCGACTCACTGCGGCGCGCGAGTCGCTGGATGCCGCAGCGAAGGAAGCGACCAGGCGGCACGCCTCCTTCAGCCGTCAGACGGCGCGGGTGTTCAGTGCCATCGAGTTGACGGACCTGCGCGTCGCCGAGGGAGCGCTCTCGGACTGGACTCGACCCGAGGAAATCGACCCGCGCAAGGCTTGGGACGCCTGGCGGCTGATGCAGCTCGCGGAGGCGGATCGGCTCGACCTGCTCGCGGACGTAGGCTCGGACGAGGCGGTCGCGAACGCGCGGCGGCTGGACGAGGAGCGGATCGCTGAGGAGCGCGAGACGCTGAGGCGCGCGGAAGCGCGGCTGCGAACCGAGCTGTCGCACGCCGAGTTCGTCGCGTCCATGGAGGAGCGCTCGGACGAGGAACTTCTGTCGCTGCTCGCGCCAGGTGTCGGAATCGAGGCGGAGCTGGAGCGCATCGACGGCGAGCGCGAGGCGGTGAAGCTCGAGCTGGAAGCCGCGGAGGTCGCGTGCGTCGAGGTCGCGGAGGACTTGCGCGAGATCGAGAGTCCCTACACGCGGCGCATCCTCCAGAACCGCGTGGGTCGCCAGCGCGAGCTGACAGAACTCGCTGATGACTTGCTCGAGGGGCAAGTGATGGCCGACGCCTCGGCACAGCTCGAGGCCTCCGCGGAGGACATGATCGAGCGTCCGAGCGACAGCGAGCTCTCGAATGCTCCCCAGGGCGACCCCCTGGCAACGGCACGGTGGGAGGAGGATCGGCTCACTTCGCAGCAAGTGTTCCTGCGCATCCTCCTGTCCTACTACCAGCGCTTGATCGCAGCACGCGAGCGGCTGACGACCGCGACGGAACTGCGCCGTGAACTCGGTCAGCGCCGCGAGGACCTCACGGAGCAACGCGTACGCCAGGTCAAGATGCGCTACGCGGCGGCGAACGAGCTCGCGAGTCGTGCGGCGTCGGGCCGCGTGAAGCGCGCAGCCCTTCCGACACGAATCGATGACTGGAGCTCCTCCGCCTCCGTCGTGCGCGCGAACGAGGAACTGCGCGACTGGCGCAGTTCGAATGCCGAGTTCCTCGAGCGCGCGGACTACCAGATCGAGCGCCTGGGAGTGATCGTCGAGATCGCGCCGCTCGTCGAGGAGGTCACGTCCTCGGCGGACTTGCGTGCAAACCTGATCGGGACGCCGGTGTCGCGCATGACTTCCGCGCTGACGGAGATCGAGGCCCTTCCGGACGTCGTGGTCACGAACCTCAGGTTCCTCGGACGCTCGCGGCAGGCCGAGGAAGAGCGTTTGCTCGACAAGGCGCTGAAGCGCTTCTCGTCCGAGGCCGTGATCGAGCGCTTCGAGGAACCGCTCGCCAGCTTCTACCTCGAGCACGCGAACGCGGAGCGCGTCATCTCGGAGCTGCAGAAGGCGGAGTCGGCCTACGCGCGGATCGCCGAGATCTGGCGCGACGACCGCGAGCGCTTGATCCCCGCGCGCGCCATCTCGAGCCGCGTGATCGCGCAGCGCGTGCTCGACTACCACGTGATGCGCTACGCGACGGCCGTAGCGCGCTTCCCCGGGGCGCGGGAACGGATCGAGGAAGCATTCCGGAAGGCCTACGGTCGCGCACTCCCGTATCGATTGGATGTGCGCGAGGGCGACCGGCAAGGCGCAGAAGCTGCGCTCGCGGCGGCGGAGACTCGCCTGATCGCGCAGGACGCGCTGAAACAGGACCTCGAGCGGTTGCTCTCGAAGGCGGGCATCGAGCTGGAAGTCAGCTGGTACCGGGAACAGGTGTCTCGCGTGCGCGCGATGCTCGAGCGCGCGCGCAGCGACCGAGACCAGCTGCGTCAGAGCATCGATGAGCTGCGCGTCAACTACCGCGAGCGCCTCGAGTCGAACGCCACGCTCGGGATCATCGTCACGCTGTGCATCCCGCTGATCGCGTGGATCCTCGTCCGGCTGATGCGCCAGGCGGCGAAGCGCTTCGAGTACGACGTGGTGGGGGAGCTCGGCGAGCACGCGTCCGACCGCAAGCGACGTTTGCGCACGCTCGCCCGCACAGTGACGGCGGCTCTCACCGTGCTGACGTGGACGATCGCCGCGATCTACATCTTCGCGCAGCTCGGGCTCGACATCACGCCGCTGGTGGCTTCCGCCTCGGTCGTCGGTCTCGCCGTCGCCTTCGGCGCGCAGGCGCTGATCAAGGACTTCTTCTACGGCTTCTTCATCCTGCTCGAGAACCAGTTCACCGTCGGAGACGTCGTGAAGCTCGGCGCGATCGCCGGCACGGTCGAGAAGATCTCGCTGCGGATCACGATCCTGCGCGATCTCAAGGGCGTCGTGCACTACATCCCGAACGGCTCGATCGGCCAGGTGTCGAACATGACGCAGGGCTGGGCGCGCGTCGTGTTCGAGGTGAGCATTCCCTACCACGAGGATCCGGACCGCGCCTCGGAGCTCCTGCGCGACGTCTTGCTGGGGCTCTACCAGGACGAGGACTGGTCCGCGCGCATCCTCGAGGAACCCGTCGTCGCCGGCGTCGAAGACCTGACCGACCGTTCGATCGACATTCGGCTGATGATCAAGACGCGCCCCGGCCGACAATGGGAAGTCGCGCGCGAAGCGAAGCGCCGCATCAAGCGTCGACTCGACGAGGCGGGCTTCGCCAGCCCCTTCCCGCACCGCGTCGTCCACCACGTCTACGAAGGCGACGACGACGAACCGGAGCCCGAGCCGGCGTGAGGCTGCGTGGAGTCGCCCGGCCGGACGCGGCTTGCGGGGCGCTCGCGAGCGTGCGTATGCTGACGCGCATGAACACGAAGCAGCGCGTACGTGCGGCGATCCTGCCGCTGTGCTTCCTCGCAGCGTGCAACGCCTTCGGCGGCGACAGCGCGCTCAACCTCCATGGCGGCGGTCGTAGCTTGAGCAACCAGACCGACTCGATCAGCCAGCAGAGCGTCGGCGGACTCGAGGCCGTGATCGGCTTCGGCGACGACGGCTGGGCGCTCGAGGGTCAGGGCTTCTACGCGGAGAAGAGCGACCTCTCGGGCAACGGCTTCGAATCGAAGGTGAAGACGAAGGAACTCGCCGTCGGAGCGCGCAAGACCTTCTTGCACAACCTGCCCGTCCGACCCTACGTCGGCCTCGGCGCGAACTGGATGGACGCGGAACTCTCGAACCCCGGCGCGACGACGATCTCCGACGACGGCTTGGGCGGCTACGCGCACATCGGCGTCGAAGCCGCGCTCTTGAGCTTCCAGATCGGCATTGACCTGCGCGGAGGTCTGTCGGGCGCCGAGCTCGCCGGCCAGAGCCAGGACTACGTGCAGTCGACGATCTTCGTCGGCTTGACCTGGTAGCGGCTCCCGAACTTCACGCCGGCCACGGACACGCGACGTCCGTGCTCGGCGGCGTTCCCGCATAGGCGACGCGCGGGTCGGGCGTCTCCTCGTCGACGCCCGCGCCGAACTGCTGCGCGACCGGGTCGACGGGGTAGACGATCGCCTCGGGTTCGTGCCGCGAACCGATCATCAGGATCGCGCAGGGACCGTCGTCGCCACCCACGAACACGTGGTTCGTGTCGGGCGGGCAGTGCACCAGGTCCCACTGCTTCAGCGCGCGCTCGCGTCCCTCGATGATCACGCGGCAGCTGCCCGCGAGGACGAGGAAGTCCTCCTGCATCGACTCGCGGTGGTACATGCACGCCGGCTGCCGCGCCTCGAGCACGTGGACGTTCAGTCCGAAGTGGGGGAAGCGCGCGTCGCCCTCGAAGGCGCAGGACTTGCCGAAGCGCGGGTTCTCCTTCCAGCGCGCCTCGCGTAGGTTGACGACGAACCACCCATCCCCTTGGGGAACCAATCCGGTCTCGCCCCGGAGCGCCGCTTCTCGAGTCATGCGCGGAGCCTACCGGGACGAAGGCGCCGCCGCTATTCCTCCTCTTCGGTCGGCAGCACGCGGATCGCGACGCGGTCGACCTGCGTCGTGCCGGCGGTCGAGGTCGTGCGTGCGTAGGACATCGAGCGCGGGAGGCCGGTGGCGACATCGACGTCGTACTCGGTCTCGTCGACGATCAACATCTCCGGCAAGCTCTCCGGTCTCGGCGCGGGCCCGCCCATCTGTTTTGCGATCCGCGTGAACGTCTCGCGCAGGATCCGCTCGGTCTCCTCGCCCTGTCCGAGCTCGAGGCGATGGCGGACGACCGCTCGACCGTTCTCGGTGTCGAGGCTCTCGAGCAGCAACCGCGAGGTGGCGGGGAGCGGGTCTCCACCGAACGGGTTGGGGATCAGTTCTTCGGACTCGACGGCTTCACCGACGTTCAGCTGCAGGCCGCAGGGAAAGTAGAACAGCCCGGGCTCACGCAGGAGGAAGCCGCTGAGTAGCTCGCCCTCCACCATGCCGCGCGCGGGATTCAACATCTGCTTGATCAGCGCGGGCGGCGCTCCGTCGGCGAGGGCGAGTTCCTCGATCCGGTCGAACAGCTCGTTGACGTGCTTGCGCACCTGTTCCTCGTTCAGGAGCTTGTCGGGAACGCCGAGCGCGTTCGTGTGCATGTCGAGTTCGACGCCCTGGAACATGGCGGCGAGGTCGGCGACGGGCCCCATCTCTTCGGGGTCGATGCCGACGAACTCCGCCTGACCCAACTTCCAGCGCACGGAGTAGCCCTCGTCGTCCGCGCCGTGCACCAGCACGTCGACGGGCGTCACCGTCCCCATCTCCTCGCCTTCACGCTTGCCCTGCGAGCGTGCGCGCGTCTTCGTGAACTCGAGTCGGTAGCTGTCCCCGACCTCCCAACTCGGCCGGAGGCTGATCTGCTGCACCTCGGTGGGCGCGGTTTCGTCGGAGCCTTGGAAGGGGAGCAGGGGCGCGAGCGCGGCGAGGCCGACGAGTGTTGCGGTGCGGAGCATGGAGGGTCCTCGTGGTGGGAGTGGAGCCGGGAAGCCGAGCAGGGTAGCGATCCTCTCGTGCGGACCGGCTCACCATCCCGGGCGTCCCCGGCAGGGCGTCCACGCACGACCCTAACGTCCCACGGCCAAGCGAGTTGCAGCGGAGTCGCGGGACCCCTCGGCTCGTCTCAAGACGGGGCGTTCCCCCTGCCGATGGGGGGACGGTGCCCGCTCCTCGCTCCGCTCCCACGACCCCCCCGCAGGCTCCTCCCCTCCTATGATCCACTCGAACGATCCGCCTTCGATCCGAGCCGGCCGACGACTTCCGAGTCGCACGGCGCTCGGCGACGCACGCGCATCGCGACGCGGCATGACGCTCGTCGAAGTGATGGTGGCGCTCGTCATCCTGACGATGTGCGTCGGGATGCTGACCAGCACGATCGCCTCGACGACGGTCCAGGCGACCGTGAACCGCGAGAACGCGATCGCCGTCGAGGCGGCGCGCGCGGCTTTCGAGGACATGCACAACGTGCCCTTCGAGGACGTCTTCGCGCTCTTCAACGAGACGGACCTCGACGACCCCGGCGGTCCCGGCACGGGCTTCGGGCCCAACTTCGCCGTCGTAGGGCTCGAGCCCGCTGACGACGACGCGGACGGCATGGTCGGCGAAGTCATCCTGCCCGGCGCAGCCGGCATCCTGCTCGAGACGGAGGAGAACGAGCTGCTCGGTCTGCCGCGCGACTTGAACGGGAACATCCAGATCGACGAGGGCGATCGCGCGGACGACTACCTCGTCATGCCGGTCGTCGTGCGACTGCGCTGGAAGGGAAGGGCGGGAGTTCGCGAGTTCGAAATGGCGACGATGTTGGCTGCGCTGTCGAAGGAATGAAGCTCATCCTCCACAAGCAGTCGGACCGCGCCGGCTTCTCGCTCATCGAGTTGATGATCGGTATCGCCGTGGCCGGTCTGATCCTCGGCAACCTGGCGATGGTCGTGCGTACCAGCACCTCGGCCGTCGAGTCCGGCGTCTTCGGCAGCAACCTGGAGGACCGCGCGGACCGCACGATGGACCGCATCGCCCTGGCGTTGATGTCGACGAGCGCCGAGAAGCTCGACGAGGTGCAGTTCGCCCCGAACCACGTCTCCGCGATCGACTACGAGGTCATCGTCGATGTCGTCGACGGCGACCCCTTCGAAGGCGTCCCCGAGCGCATCGAGTTCGACGCCCAGGAAGGCCGCATCATCTGGAAGCGTGCCCCCGATTCCCCCGACGAGATGCAGAACGTGTGGACGCGCTGGGTCCCCGGCATGCAGGAAGGGGAGACCTTCAACGGCATCGACGACAACGGGAACGGTCTCGCCGACGAGGAAGGTCTGGCCTTCAATCGCGACGCCGAGCAGATCCTGGTGCGCCTGACGCTCGAGCGTGAGGACAGCAAGAAGGTCGTCTACGTGCGGTCCCGCAGCCGGAGGGTCACGTGTCGCAACTGATCCGCTTCGGCTACAGCCGCGCGACAGGAGCGCCGCACAAGCGGGGCTCCGCCCTCGTGTTCTCGTTGATCATGGTCGGCATCGTCACCGCCTCGGGGATGATGATGCTGCAGCTGAACATCGCGCGCTCCCGTGAACGGGGGCAATCCACCGACAACAAGCGCGCGATCTACATCGCGGAAGCCGGGATCTCCGAGGCGTACCTGGCCGTCGCGCAGGGCCGCAGCGGGAACATCGGGTCCGAAGCAGCCCCGGCGCGCTTCGCGAACGGCGTATTCTGGGTCGAGGCCGTCGACGGTGACAAGGGTCAAGTCGCGCTGCGCAGCACGGGGCTCTGCCGCACAGGGCGCTTCGCCTTGTCCGTCGTCGTCGAACGTACACACGACCCGATCGCTTCGCTCGGCATGTTCGGCGGCGCGCAAGTGATCGTCGGAGAGGGCGCCGTCGTGGACGGCTACGACTCGCGGGTCGGCGACCCGTCGGCCGTCCGAGACCTCGTCGATCTGATCTCCCGGGGAGACAAGATCCCGGTTCCCGCGCGGCTCGGCTCGAACGGCGACGCCTTGATCGAGGCTTCAGCGAACACGAGGACCATGGTCGTGGGCGACGTCACTCCGGGCCCCGGGCACGCGGTCACGGTAGAGCCCAACGGCGTCGTCGCAGGCAGCACTCTGCCCGGTCGGACGATCGTGACCCTGCCGGAGCTCGACGCTCCGCAGATCAGCTCCGCGGGAGACTTGGCGATCGCGCGAGGGGACTTGACCGTTCCGAGCGGAGAGTACCGCTACGGGCGCATGACGATCGCAGCGGGGCAGAGCCTGACCATCGAGGGGCCTTGCACGTTGATCCTGGACCACCTCTCCCTCGAATCCGGCTCCGAGCTCGTCGCCGACAACCACGATGGAACGGTCACCTTGTTCATCGGCGAGTCACTGCACGTTTCCAGTGGCGCGACGATCACCAACGGCCGCAGGGATCCGACCCAGCTCGTGGTTCTCGTCGGAGCGTCGGACCCCGTCGACGTCGACGGGGACGGCCTGCTCGACGCGCCCTTCGAGTTCGCGCCGAGCGGGGAGTTCGAGGGCTTCCTCTACGCGCCGTTCGCAGACTTCGTCGTGCCGAGCGACTTGCATCTGAAGGGCGGCGTCGTGGCGCAGAGCTTGACCCTGGATTCGGGTGCGCGACTGACGTTCGACGCCGCGCTCGAGGAGACGGACATCACGTTGACCGGTCTCCCGAGACTCGTCGCCTGGCGGATCGTCGCGCTCCCCGACGTCGAAATCGTCAATCTGCGCGAAGACCCGCTTCGCAAGCTGGAGCAGGACGGTGTCACTCCGACGGCCTCTGGTGACGCGGCCAAGGAGTCGTACTTGCGGATCGTCTACCTCGACACGAGCGGCGCGAAGCAGGACTACGAAGGCTTCGTCTCCGGGCTCGACTGGAGCCAGGTCAGGTCGGTCGAGAAGCTCCGCTGGTTCCCGGAACCGGGCGTCGACGCCGGCGACTGGATCAAGCCGACGAAGATCGGAAAGGCACTCGTGAAGCAGGTCTGAGCCCGGAAGGATCGGTCGCAGAGTCTAGAACTGCATGAACCAATACACCGAACACCACGCCTCGATCGATCGTCGGGGCAACCGATCGGCGAGCGCTCGAGGGGCACCGCGCAAGCGCGGCTCCGCGCTCGTGTTCTCATTGATGCTGGTCGGCATCGTCACCGTGACGGGGATGGCGATGCTGCAGCTGCACATCTCTCGGGGACGCCGTCAAGGTCAGGCCACCGACAACAAGCGCGCGATCTACATCGCTGAGGCGGGCATCGCCGAGGCCTACCTCGCCGTTGCGCAAGGGCGCAGCGGAAACATCGCGTCGGAAGCGGAGCCTGCGCGCTTCGCCAACGGCGTGTTCTGGGTCGAGGCCGAGGACGGCGACGACGGCCAGGTCGCCTTGCGCAGCACCGGCCTGTGTCGCACGGGCCGCTTCGCGCTCTCCGTCGTCGTCGAGCGCACCTTCGACCCGATCGCGTCGCTCGGCATGTTCGGCGGCGAGGAAGTGATCATCGGTGAAGGCGCCGTCGTGGACGGCTACGACTCGCGGGTCGGGCAGCCGCAGGACCTCAAGACGGTCCTGGGATCGCTGCTCGACGTGCGCGGCAGCGCGCGCATCTCGTCGAACGGCGACGTGACGGTCGAGTCCGGCGTGAGCACGCCCACGACCATCCACGGCAACGTACAGCCGGGGCCCGGGCACGCCGTCATCGTCGAACCGGGCGGAACGGTGACCGGGTCGACCTTGGCGGGCGACTCCATCGTCGCGCTGCCCGACCTCGAGATGCCCGTTCTGTCCAGCGCAGGCGACGTCTCGCTCTCGCGCGAGTCGATGACCTTCCCGAGCGGCGAGGTCCGCTACGGCAACGTCTCGATCCCCACCGGCAAGAGCCTCACGCTGACCGGTCCCTCGACCGTCGTGCTCGACAACCTGCGCCTGCCCACGGGTTCCGAGCTGATCATCGACACGACGGAAGGCGTCGTCACGCTCTTCGTCGGCACCTCGCTGCAAGTCGCGCCGGGCGCCAAGATCACGAACTCGACTCTCGACCCCGTGAACTTCGTGTTGCTCGTCGGCGCGCAGGATCCGGTGGACGTCGACGGCGACGGTGTGCTGGACGAGCCGGTCGTGTTTTCGCCCAGCGGTCAGTACGCGGGCTTCGTCTACGCGCCCTACACCGACCTCGTCATTCCTTCGGACCTGCACCTGATGGGCGGCGTCGTAGGCGAGAGTCTGACGCTCGAGCCCGGCTCGCGCCTGAGCTTCGACGCGGCCCTGCGCTCGACGGACATCACCCTGAGCGGTCTGCCGCGACTCGTCGCGTGGCGCATCGTAGCGTTGCCCGACGTCGAAATCGTGAACCTGCGCGAGGACCCGCTGCTGAGCCTGAAGCGCGACGGCATCACCCCGACGAAGTCCAGTGACGCGGCCCTCGAGGGCTACGTCAAGATGGAGTACTTCGATGCGCACGGCGACTTGCAAGGCTACTCGGGGCTGGCGACCGGCGTCGACTGGTCCGACGTCAAGTCGGTCGTTCGCGTGATGTGGGACGACGACTCCTTCGTCGGAGGGGAAGGACAGGAGTGGGTCAGGCCGAGCCGGGTCAAGTCGGCGTTGCTGGAAGACTGTCGATGAGAGGACAGCGTGGTGTTCGAGCGAGGGCTCTCGCCTTCGCACTCGTCCCGGTCACGAGCTTGATCTTGCTCGGTGGGGGCTTCGTGCCGTCCGCGAGCGCGAGCGAGTCGACCTCGGGCGAGTCGTCGCGCGAGGAACTCGACAAGCTGCGCGGACTGCCGCGTTTCGTCGGGGAGTACGACCGGCTCGAGCGTGACGGGGAGCTGTCGCGGCTCTCGAGCGCCGCTTTCGACGAGCTGCTCGTGCGCAGCGGATCCGGCACGGTCCGCGAGCTGATCGCCGCCCTGGACGGTTCGGCCGACCCCGCGTTCAGCGAGCTGCGCAGCTCCGCGCTCGACGCCGCGCTGGACGAGTACCCGGCATGGGTCGTCCGTGAGTTGCGCGGGATCACGGCGGGAGGAGCACGCCCCACGCGCCGCGTCCTCGACGCCCTCGTCGTACTCGAGCTGCGCGGGGGCGCGGGCGAGCTGGAGACGGCCCGCGAGCTGGTCGACCCTCACGATCCTGAGCAGCGTCCCGATCGCGGTTGCTTGCGCGCCTACGAAGCCGCGATGACGGCCATGCTGTCGCGCGACCGTCGCGCGATCCGCGTGCTCGAGGACGACTGGGACAAGTGGCCCGAGAACCTCTGGATCGCGACGGTCAAGTCTGTCGGCGGTGCGGGTAGCTCCGCGGCGCTGGACCTGTTGACGTGGCTGCTGCAGGACGCGCAGGGGACGCACGAGTTCCTCGTGCAGCAGATCGGACGCGTCGGCGAGTCGTCGAGTCTGCCCGGCGACTTCGCCCTGCACTCGACGCTCATCGACCTCGCCTCGAGCCAGCAACCGGGCCTGCGCCGCGAAGCGTGCATGACGCTCGGCAAGCTGCAGTGTTCGGAGGCGATCGACACCTTGATCGCGGGGCTCGGTGATTCGAGTCCCGGAGTGCGCGACGCCGCCCTCTGGTCCCTGCAGACGATCACCGGCAAAAACATGAAGCCGGAGATGGATCGTTGGAGGTCCTGGTACGCCGTCGAGGTGCGCTGGTGGCGCGACGAATTCCCCGCGCTGCAGGAGAAACTCCACTCCGACGACGTCGCCGTCGTGGGGGTCGCGATCCGCGAGCTCGGGCGCCGCAAGCTGCGCCGCCACGAACTCGCGACCGAGCTCGTTCCACTCCTCGACGACCCGCGCGAAGGCGTGGTCTGCATGACCATCGCCGGACTCGGTGCGCTGGGTTCCGCCGTGGCGGTCGAGCCGCTCGTCGAGCAGCTGGACGCCGAGCCCCGCGAGGTGCGCGACCTCGCCCTGCGGGCGCTGCAGTCGATCACTGGACGTGACGACCTGCCGGCCGAGAAGCAGGCCTGGTCGGGCTCCTGGCAGCGACGTTAGGCGGCCTGCCGGACCCGCTCGAGCGGCCCTTGGCGGCGCGCTCGAAGCTCGTTCCAGAAGCCCCGGGATCGCTAAGGATTCTCGTTTCGAGGCTCCGATAGGTGCGCAGGGCTCCCCGCTCCGTCCCACCTCCCTCCACCCCGCAGCGTCCCCTCATGGCCCAGTACAAACGCAGGAAGAAACTGATCAATCCCCGGCTCCAGCTGTGGATGACCGGCGTGTTCCTCGGTCTCACCGCCCTGTCGCTGCTGATGCAGCTGATGCTCTTCATGCTGATGATGAGCGACGTGGCCCTGACCCTGCCCAACGACGGCGACCTGATGTGGGACCAGCTGAGCGAACGGCTGTTGTTCGTCATCGGCACCTCGTTCATGGTGTTCCTGCCCCTGACGCTGCTCGTCGGCATCCTGACGACGTTCCGCGTCGCGGGTCCGGTGTTCGTCTTCCACCGCTTCCTGAAGAACATCCGCGAGGGGAACGACCCCGGCGTGATCCGCCTGCGCAAGGGGGACAAGCTGCACGACCTGGCGGACGCGATGAACGCCGCCTACGCGGCGATCAAAGAGCGCGAGGACGACGTCGTCGCGAACACGGGAACGACGGAGCAGGCCGACGCGGCCTGAGGCCGGACGAGGCCGAGCGAGGAGCCACGCGTGAAGCTGCAACCGAAGATCGTCCTCATCCTCTCCGCCGTCGTCGTGACCTATGCGACGTCGGACAGCATGGTGCAGCGCATCACGCTGCAGCGGATCTTCGAGAAGACCGAGAACGAGTTCGCGCAGAAGAACACCGTGCGCGTGAAGGAAGCGCTCGAGGAACAACTCGAGGTGATCGACTCGCGCTGCCAGGACTGGGCCGAGCAACCCGGCGTCATCGACGCTTTCTGGGACACGCCCCACTTCGCGGAGGAACTGACGCGCAAGGTGCGCAACTCCCCGTCCGTCGACCTGCTGTGCATCGCGGACGCGAATGGCGAGATCCTCTGGAAGGCAGCCTATCTGCCGACCAGCGGTGTCGGTCGCACGGAGTCCATCGACGCCGTGCTGCCGCTCCAGAACGGCAAGCTGCCCGCGAAGCTGATGACCGGCGACCAGCCGGAGGAGCTTGCGAGGGGAATCTTGGGTCCGATCCGCGGATACCTCTCGACGCCCGCGGGCGTGATGCTCACGAGCTCGCGTCCGATCTGGGGCGCGAACAAGACCGTGCTCGGGAAGCTGGTCGTGGGGCGCTTGCTCGCCGGCGATCTGCTCGAAGAGCTGCAGGTGCGCACCGAGACCGAGGACATCGACGCGCGCTTCCTGCACAACACGGGCGACAACCAGCGCCTGGTGTCGTTCGCCGACCGCTGGGACGGTGAGCCGCTGATCGAGGTCGACGGCCCCGACAGCCTGACGGTCTTCCACCTGTTCGACTCGCGCCTCGAGGAGGAACCGCTGGTCTTCAGCGCGTCCGTGGACCGCGAGATCAGCCGCGCGGGAGCCGCCGCGATGCGCTACTCGCTCGTCTCGACGGTCGCGGCGGGCCTGCTCGTGCTCTTCGTCCTGCTGTTCGTGCTGAAGCGCATCGTGGTGAAGCCGATCCAGCAGCTGACTCAGAACGCGCTCGTGATCGGGCAGGACGAGACTTCGAAGGTCGAGTTCGACCTGGGACGCGGCGACGAGGTCGGAACCCTCGCCAGCGAGTTCGACAGCATGATGCGCAAGCTCGCGAAGTCGCGTCAGGCGCTCGTCGAGACCGCGCGCGAGGCCGGCATGTCGGAGATCGCCACGGGCATCCTGCACAACGTCGGCAACGTGCTGAACAGCGTGAACGTCTCGGCGACGATGCTTGACCAGAAGACGCGGTCCTTGGCCGTCGGGGACCTCGAGGCTTTGCACGGCATCATCAAGGAACACGCGGACGACCTCGGGCGCTTCCTCGAGGAGGACCCGCGCGGGAAACACCTCGAGCCCTTCATCGGTGCGATCACGGAACAGATGCGCACCGCGCAGAGCGGCATGGCCGCGGAGCTCGGCTCGCTCGTCAAGGGCATCGAACACATCCGCACGCTGGTGGCCTCGCAGCAGGACTACGTGCGCAACGAGGACGTCATCGAATCCGTCGACCTCGGCGCGCAGCTCGACCGCGCCTGCGAGATCTCCTCGACCGCCGGTGGCGAACACGTCACTCCGGTCGAGATCGTGCGCGATTACGCGAACCTGCCTGAAGCGCGCACTGCGCGCCACAAGCTGCTGGAGATCCTGGTCAACCTGATCCAGAACGCACGGCAGGCCATGTGCCATGCCGAGGTGACCGAGCGCGTGCTGACGCTGCGCACCGAGCGCTGCGGCGACGACCGCGTGCGCCTCTCGATCATCGACACGGGTGTCGGCATCGCCGCCGAGCACCTCGTCGACGTCTTCAACTACGGCTTCACGACCAAGCCCAACGGCCACGGCTTCGGGCTGCACGCGGCGGCGAACGCCGCGACCGAGATCCACGGCTCCCTGAGCGTCCACAGCGACGGTCCCGGAGCGGGAGCCACCTTCACCCTCGAGATTCCCCTCGGGCTCAAGGCCGAGGTCAAGCCGACCTCTTCCAAGTCCGCCCCCCCCGTGCTTTCGCGATGAGCAACAGAGAGACCAACCGTCGAGTCCTGCTCGTGGACGACAATCAGGCGATCCACGACGACTACCGCAAGATCCTCGCGCCCGCCGACGCGGCGCAGCAGGCGGGCCTGATGGACGCGCGCGCGGCCTTCCTCGGCGCGAGCAGCCCCGCGCCGCAATCGACGCAGCCCACCTTCGAGATCGAGTCGGCGTTGCAGGGACAGGCGGCCTACGAGCTGGTACGCGTCGCGATGGGCGAAGGGCGGCCCTACGCCGTGGCATTCGTCGACATGCGCATGCCTCCCGGCTGGGACGGCGTCGAGACGATCCAGAAGCTCTGGGATCTCGACCCCGACCTGCAAGTCGTGATCTGCACGGCCTTCTCGGACTACTCCTGGGAGGAGACCGTCTCGAAGCTCGGCGTGTCGGACAAGCTGCTGATCCTCAAGAAACCCTTCGACGCGATCGAGATCCGTCAGATGGCGAGCTCGCTGGTCGAGAAGTGGAACACGACCGCACGCGAGCGTGAGCTGATCGAGGAGCTGAAGCGCACCGAGCGCGAGGTGCGTGCGTACGCGACTTCGCTCGAGACCGTGAACCGCGCGATGGTGACCTCGCGTGCCGTGGCGGACCGCGCCGCGGAGTCGCGCAACGAGCTGCTCTCGCACCTCAGCAACGAAGTCGGCGTGCGCCTCGCGGAGGTCGCCGAGAAGGCGCACGAGCTGCTGCCGCCCGAGGGCGCCGGCAAGGAGTACCTGGAGCAGTTCGAGACCTTCGTCGACGCGAGCACGCACCTCGTGCGCCGGATCGACGAAGTCCTCGACATGACGAACATGGAGTCCGGGCGCGCGGTCGTCGAGCTGGCGCCGTGTTCCGTCGCGGAACTCGTCACGGACGTCTGCGACCGCCTGCGCCCGAAGGCGGAGGCGAAGGGCCTCGAGTTCTCCTGCGAGCTGGCGGACTGCCTGCCCGCGTCGGTGATGGGTGAGCCCGAGCGCATCACGCAGGTCCTCGAGAACCTGATCGAGAACGGCATCTGCTTCACGCAGCGCGGCTCGGTCAGCGTGAGCGTCACCTCCGAACACACCACGGACACCAAGCACCAACGCATCAGCTTCGAGGTGTGCGACACGGGCGCCGGGATCTCAAAGGACCGCATCAACGAGCTGTTCGAGCCGCTCGAGCGCGACGAGGAGCACGGTGGCGGGTCGGGCTTCGGCCTTGCCATCGCGCAACGCATCGCTTACCTGCTCGGCGGAGAGATCAAGGCGAGCAGCGAGGAAGGCGTGGGCAGCAGCTTCACGCTGGTGCTCGAGCTGGACGTCGCGGACCACGTCGTGGCCTGACGGTCGCGAGCGGAACGGAAGCGGGCGCGCGCCGCAGCATGGCAGTGCGCGCCCGTTCTTTCGTCGCGGGCGGAGCGTCGCGCCTCAGGCGCGCTCGAGGAAGCCCTCGACCTCCGCGGCGGGGACTGGCGGGCTGAACAAGTAGCCCTGGATCTGGTCGCACTGCAGGATGCGCAGGAATGAGAGCTGGCTCTCCGTCTCGACACCCTCGGCGATCACTTTCAGGTTCAGGTTCTGACCCAGCAGAATGATCGACGTCGCGATGGCGGCGTCGTCGGAGTTCTGCGTGATGTCGCGGACGAAGGAGCGGTCGATCTTCAGTGCGTCGATCGGGAAGCCCTTGAGGTAGCTGAGCGACGAGTAGCCGGTGCCGAAGTCGTCGATCGACAAGTAGATGCCGGCGGCTTTCAGGCGACGCAGCGTGTCGATCGTCTGGTGCAAGTCCTGCATCAGCATGCTCTCGGTCACCTCGAGCTCGAGCAGCGACGGTTCGAGCTGCGTGCGCTGCAGCGTCTGCGTGATCACTTGCAACAGGTCGGGCTGGCGGAACTGGACGGGCGAGAGGTTGACCGCCATGCGGATCGGCTCGTAGCCCGCGTCGACCCAGGCCTTGCACTGGCGGCACGCCTCTTCGAGCACCCAGGCGCCGATCGGGACGATCTGTCCGGACTCCTCGGCGAGCGGGATGAACTGCGCGGGCGAGACCATTCCGAGCTCGGGGTGCTGCCAGCGTACGAGCGCCTCCATGCCGACCACGCGCCGCGTGTTGATGTCGACCTTGGGTTGGTAGAAGACGCGCAGCTCTTCGTTCTCGACCGCGCGCTCGAGGCTGCGCTCGAGCGTCAGGCGCTCGAAGACCCACTGGTTGGTGGAGGAGTTGCGGAAGTGGAGGCTGCCAGGGCCGTCTTCGCGGGCGTGACGGGCGGCTTCGTGCGCGGCGGAGAGCAGCGCCGTCGCGTCCTTGCCGTCCTCGGGGCTCGTCGCGATGCCGATGCACAGTCCGCTGCCGGAGAGTCCGGATCCCGAGCGTTGCGCGGAGACGTGTTCTTGCAGCGTGCGTCCGAGCTTCGCGGCGTCGTGGATGCGCGTCAGCTCGCCGACGACGATCACGTACTGCCCGTCGTCGTCGCGGGTGAGGTGAACGCGGCCGCGCGTGAAGCTGATGCGCTCGAGGTCCTGGTAGTCGCCGAGTGCGGCCTGCAGGTGCTCTTCGAGCCGTGCTTCCAGCGCCGAGTCGCTGTCCCCGAGCATGATCACGAGCACGGCGACGTGTAGATCCGTGCCGCGCGTGCGGTCGATCGCGCTGAACACCAATTCCTGCAGGTTTCCGCTGTCGAGTGCCAGCGGCTGCTTCCGCGGGGTCGAGGCCGTGGTCTCGCGCAGCGGATCCGAGGAGAGCTCGAGGGCGGTACGCAGACGGTGCCCGACGAGGGCCTGCGGGCAGCTGGCTTCCAGGAACTCGGTGGCTCCCGCCAGGCACGCCTCCGCGAAGTCCGCGGCGTCCGCGCCGGCGCCGTGCAGCATCAGGATCGGCGTGTGCTTCGCCTCGGGGCGCGCCCGAAGCGTGCGGCAGAGGTCGACGGCCTTGCCCTCGGGCAGCTGCATGTCGATCAGCACCAGGTCGGGGCGCGAGGTGCGAAAGGCCTCGAGGGCGGTGCGCGCCTCTTCGGCTTGCACCATCGAGCAGCCGGTGTCGGTGAGAGCTTGCGCGAGCTGCTTCGCGACCTCCGAGCCGTAGGCGGAGACGAAGAGCAGCGTGGTGGTGGCTTGGAAGGCGGGTTGGGTCATGGGGGATCCTGCCGGGGGAGGTCGGATCCCTGAGATCGACTGCGGCGCCGAGAATCCTGGGCCGCGGGGCCCGGGGGGGCCCAGGATCGGGAATCGGGCGCCGTGGCGGGCTGATTCCGCCGCGCAGGGGCCCCTCGGGCCCTCCGCAGACGGCCGCGCGGCGGGTCAGTCCTCGTTGATCTGGTCGGGCGTGGCCGTGTTCACGGCGTCCACGACCTCGATCGAGTCGACGAGCTCGAGCAGCTTGCCCTTCACCTCGAGGTACTCCTCGTCGGTGATCGCGCCGCGATCGAGGGCTTCCTTGAGGTCGATCAGCTCCTGGCCGACCGAGATGTGCCGCGAGAGCACGATCTTCCCGGAGTTGCCGATCATGCAGCCGGAGACGGAGAGGAGGGCCACGCAGGCGAGCGGCGTGATGAGGCTTCGGTGAGTCATGGGCTCTCTGGTGTCGGAGACGTGAAGCGAAGTGCGGGGGCGCGCCCCGTCGCGCATGCTACGCGATCTCGGGGCGGCTGTTTCCGGGCCTGGCCCGGCTTCTCGCCCGCGCGGTGAGTCACCCACGGATTTCGCGGCATCGTTCGGCCCGCGGCCCGCGCTTGGTACAAGCGGGCATGAGAAGCTCCAGGCTGTGGATCGGTGCGGCGCTGCTCTGCGTGGCGGCCGCTGGTTGTCGAGAGGACGGAAGCGTCGCCGCCGCGCCGGCCGACCGCGACGTGGCGGTGCGCGACCGGACCAAGGCGGACGCGGAGGTCGAGCTGCTGCCGTGGGCCGAGACGCCGATGGTCATGCGGGTATCGGAGCCCTTCACCGGAGACCTCGACGCGATCCGCGAGCGCGGCGTGCTGCGCGTGCTCGTCACGTACAGTCGCACGAACTTCTTCCTGGCCGAGGGGCGGCTGCGCGGCTTCGAGTACGAGATGTTCCACGAGCTCGAGAAGCAGCTCGCGTCCGAGGCGCGGCCCGGAGTTCCTCCTCTGCAGGTCGCGTACATCCCGGTCGCCTTCGACGAGCTGCTCCCGGCTCTCTTGCGCGGGCACGGCGACGTGGCAGCGGCGTCGCTGACGGTGACGCCGGAGCGCGGGGAACTCGTGCGCTTCACGCGACCCTACCTGTCGAACGTGGATCAGGTCCTCGTGTCGCACGCGGGGTTGGATCCCGTCCAGAGCTGGGACGCCCTCGCCGGCGAGGCGATCCACGTCGAGCCCGCCACCAGCTTCTTCGTCCAGCTGCAGCGCCTGAACGAGCAGTTCCTCGCTGCCGGCCTCGAGCCCCTGGAGATCGTGCCCGCCGCGCGCGGGTTGCAGACCGAGGACTTGCTGGAGCTCGTGCACAGCGGCGCGTTCGCCTACACCGTCGCCGATCGCTACGTCGCGGAGCTCTGGTCGACCGTGCTCGACGGCATCCGCATCGAGCCCGGCGTCGTCGTCGGTCGGGGAACCGACCTGGCCTGGGCCGTGCGGCCCGACAGTCCGCAGTTGCTGGCGTTGCTCGACGAGTTCGCGGAGCGGAACAAGCGCGGGAGCTTGATCGGCAACGTGCTCTTCCAGCGCTACTACGGCCGGTCCAAGTGGATCGAGAACCCGCTGCTCGAGCTCGAGCGCAGCAAGCTCGGTCCGTTCCTCGAGCCGATGCAGCGATACGCCGCGGAGTTCGGCTTCGACTGGCGGCTGATCGCGGCGCAGGCGTATCAGGAGTCACGGCTCGACCCGACGACGGTGAGCCGATCCGGCGCGGTGGGCTTGATGCAGCTCCTGCCGTCCACGGCGGCGGACATGGGCGTGACCGAGCTGCGCGATCCTGAGCGCAACCTCTACGCGGGCGTCAAGTACATGGACTGGTTGCGTCGCACCTACTTCGACGAACCGGGGCTCGCCGACGAGGTGCGGCTGGACTTCTGCCTGGCGGCGTACAACGCCGGCGGCGCGAGGGTGAAGCGCTGGCGTGCGGCGGCCCCGGGGCGTGGCCTCGACCCGGACGTGTGGTTCGGCAACGTCGAGCTCCTGGCCCTGGAGGACGTCGGGATCGAGCCGGTGCGCTACGTCGGCAACATCAACAAGTACTTCGTGCTGTTCGCGCTCTCGCTCGACAGCCTCGAACAGAACCGGCGCGCGCGTCAGGAAACGCAAGAGGCGGCGACTCGCTGAGCCGCCGCCTCTGCCGGAAGTCGATCGCGGACTAGTCGCGATAGACTGCGTGACAGCTGGAGCAGCTGTCGGCGATCAGCTCGTAGGCCTCGGCGGCCTCGGCGCGCCAGTCGCCCGTCGCGAAGCTGTCCTCATCCTGACTGCACGCGGACAGCGCACGCTGCAGACGCTCGGATCCGCGCAGGCCTTGCTCCATCCAGCCGCGGAAGTCGTCGGCGTGCGCCTTCATCTCGTCGAGCGCGATGAGGTCGGCGTAGATCTGGTGCAGCTGCACGGCTTCCTGCAGCGGGACGATGTCGGGGTGTGCGGGATCGACCTGCCAGTCGGCCTTTTTCAGGTCCTTGATCCGGTCCCAGGTCCGCGGCATCGCGATCATGCCGTGGCGGATGCCCGTGAACTGGTGCGCGGGCTCGAAGTCGAACGCGAACTGCTTGGTCGTCGCCGTGCTGGGCAGGTTCGTCGTCGCGATCGTCTTGTAGAGGCCTTCGTACTTCGGCGAGGTCGAGCACCACTGGCGCATCTCGGCGATCGCCTGGTCGCGCGGCACGCCGTCCAATACGACGCGACCGACGGCGGCGGCAGCGGGCCCGCGGTGCTTGCCGTGGAAGCAGTGCACGTAGAACGGACCGTCGAGCTCGCGGAAGGTCTTCGCGATCCTCGCGAGCTCGTCGTCGTCGATGCCGCTGTACTGGATCGGGACGTGCACGTAGCGGATGCCGTACTGCGCGGCCGTCTCGTGGTCGGGGACCTTGCCGTCGACGGAGAGGATCGTGTGGACGCCCATCTCGCGCAGCTGCTCGAAGGCCTCCACGCCGACCGGCTCAGCGCCGGAGATGATCTGGTCGCTGAGCCGGTAGACGTGGTGGAGACCCGGGAGTTCCAAGGCGGCGACGGTGGGGAGTTCGACGACCGCCGCCGCTTGGTAGGCGCTGGTGGAGAGCTGGAGCGGGGGCGGGACGGCGGGGTCGGAGACTTGGCGGCGGTTCTGGGAGTCGCTCGCGCAGGCGGCGAGGGCCGCCAGACCGAACAGGCACGAGAGGAGGGCGAGTTGATTCCGCATGAAGTGGTGCGTGGGGGGAGTACGGGCGCGGACCGCGGCGATGCATGGTCCTCATTCCGACGCCTTTGGCAAGGGACGTGCCAATTGCGGAGGGCTACCTCCGGAGGCCGGCGAGGCAACCGCGGCGCTGAGGCAGGCCTCGCTCGTGTTCCCTGTCGGGAACGCGCTCGTCCCCCTGGTGGACGCCCGAGATACCCTGGGGGGCGCCGAGGGGGCAAGAAGGTCGCGCGCGGATGGAAACTCCTGGATCTCGGCACCCTAGCTCGTGAGATCGAAGGGTACGCTCTCTTCGAGCGCTCCGCTCCCCCGAGCCGACGAGCGCACCGCGAGCCGGGCGCCTGCGGGCCCGTTCGACTTCCAGGATTCCCCTTCCTCCCGCCCTCGACGGCCGGTGGCAGCCGACCGCCGGATCGGTCGTGCGTCTCTAGGGCCCGCGGCCGTCGCGACCCGCGCGGGAGGCCCACCTCACCCGCGACGCATGACCACACTCGACCTGCGCCCCTCGGCGCTCCTCGGACTGTTCTTCCTCTCGATCTCGCCGGCCGCCGCCGCGGACATCCTGTACGTCGACGCCGGACTCACCACCGGCGCGAACGACGGCTCGAGCTGGGCCGACGCCTATCAGGGCGCGGGGGGCTTGCAGCTCGCGCTCGCGGCCGCCGTCTCAGGCGATCAGCTGTGGGTCGCGGATGGCGTCTACAAGCCGACGACCGGAACCTCGCGCTCGAGCGTCTTCCAGCTGAAGAACGGCGTCGAGATCTACGGAGGCTTCAGCGGCGGTGAGTCCGCGCTCGGCGACCGTCCTGCGATCGGCACGGCGGTCAGCGTTCTATCGGGAGACTTGCTCGACAACGACGGCAGCAATCTGCGCAACGACAACAGTTATCACCTACTGAGCGGAGCCGGCACCAACTCGACGGCAGTGATCGACGGCTTCACGGTGACCGGCGGCAACGCCAACGGCAGCGGGAACGACAACAAAGGCGGTGGAATCCTGTGCCTGGCCGGCGCCAACCCGACCGTTCAGAACTGTCGCTTCGAAGGCAACCGATGCACTTTCGGCGGCGGAGCCGGTTACATCAACGGCACCCCGAGCTTCACCGACTGCCAGTTCGTCAGCAACATCGGCGGCTCCTACGGCGGAGCGTTCGACATCGCCAACGCAGGAGCGGTGAGATTCGACCGTTGCTGGTTCCAGGGGAACAGCGCGGCGCGAGCCGGTGCGCTCGAGATTTTCTCGACGAGTGGCGCGCGCATCACGAACAGTGTCTTCACGGGCAACGCGTCGACCGGTAGCGGTGGCGGAGGAGCTCTGTGGGTCGGCTTCGGCAACAACGTGACGATCGCGAACTGCACGGTCGTGGAGAACACATCGACCAACAACGCTACGGCCGGCTTGCTCGTGTCGAGCAATTCGATGACCGTGGTGAACAGCATCTTCTTCTACAACGCCGGGCCGGGCGGAGCGCAGAACACGGTCAACCAGATCAGCGGCACGCCCAGCGTGACGTACTGCGTCGTCGAAGGCGGCATCGCAGGGACCGGGAACTTGTCGACGGCCCCGACCTTCGAGAGCGTGATCGCGGGTGACTACCGACTCGCGAGCGGCTCGGTGGGCGTCGACGCCGGGAAGAACTCCGGCGTCCCCGCGGGCATCGTGCTCGACCTCGGCGGCAAGCCGCGCTTCTGGGACGTGCAAGCGGTCCCGGACACCGGCTCCGGTGCCGCGCCGGTCGTCGACATCGGCGCGTTCGAACTCGACACCCCGCCCGTCTTCACCGCATTCTGCTACGGCAACCAACTCGGCATCCTCTGTCCCTGCGGCAACGACACCTTCCCCGGCACGCCCGAGGGTTGCGCGAACAGCCTGGGCTGGGGGGCGAAGCTGAGCACGACAGGGACGAACGTCTACGCGAACGACGACCTCGGGATCACCATCACGCAGGCTCGCCCGAACCAGCCCAGCTTGCTCGTGCAAGGCTCGGTCGCGATCGAGACGACCTTCAAGGACGGCATCTTCTGCATGGGCAACCCCACCGAACGCGTCGAGGTGATCCTGCTCGACGCGAACGGCAACGGCTCGACCTCGGGCTCGATCATCAGCGGCGGCAACGTGCCCGGACCCGGCGTGACGCGCTACTACCAGGCGTGGTACCGCGACCCCGCGACTTCGCCGTGCGGGACCGGATCGAACTTCAGCCACGCGCTGCAGATCGACTGGCTGTAGTCCTCCTCGGACGACGGAACGAACGGAGCGAGGCGGCGCGGGTCCCTTCCGCGCCGCCTCGCTCGTCGTTCGGGAGGCCTTGGTGCTCAGGGGAACTCGGGCGGCGCGACGCGCGAGCGCGTGAGCTGCTCGAAGGCGTAGGCCAGGCCGAGCAAGCGGGCTTCGCTGCACGCGGTTCCGACGAAGGAGACGCCGTACGGTAGGGGCTTCGGGTCGAAGCCGTCGGGCAGCGGCGGCGCGACGTCGTTGGGCACGAAGCCGAAAGGGACGCCGACGGCGGGGTAGCCCGCTTTGTTGAGCATGCTCTCGCTGGTCCAGGCGGGGAACAGGAGCGCGTCGAGGTCGTGCGCCTCGAGCGCGGCGTCGATCCCTTCGGTGCGGCACAGGCGCAGGTCCTTGGCGCGGTCGGCGAGGTAGCGTTCCACGTCGCCGACGACGTCCATCTCGTCGGAGATGTCGAGCTCGGCTTGCCCGTACTTGATCGCACCGCGCTGTTCGTGCGCGAGGTTGAACTCGCGGAGCGCCGTCAGCGAATCGACGGGAGCGGCGGATCCGAGCGATGCGAGCCACGCGTCGAAGTCGCGCTTCATGCCGTACTTCAGCACCACGGAGCAAGACGCGTCGCCGCCCTTCCGCTGCGGCAGGTCGTAGCAGGTCTCGAAGCACAGCTGGTTGTCGTCCGCATTCGTCGCGACGATGCTGGGGATCGCGACGGGATCGACGACGATCGCGCCCGCGCGCTCGAGCTCGGCGATCGCGCGCCGCATCAGATCCGCTTCCGCGCGTGTCAGCCCGCCGCGCGGTTCGCGCGCGCCCGGGGGCGTCACGGCCTCGTAGTAGTACGCGCGGGGGATCCCGATGCGCGCTCCCTGCAGGGCTCCGCGGTCCAGCGCCGCGACGTAGCCTCCGGGAGGAGGCGCGCAGACGCCCGTCGCCGGGTCGTTCGCGTCCACTCCCGTCGCCATGGCGTCGAGCAGCACGGCCAGGTCGGCCACGTGCTTCGCCATCGGACCGGCGGTGTCCTGGTCCGCCGTGATCGGGATGATGCCGTGGCGGCTGATCAGTCCGACGGTCGGCTTGACCGAGGCCAGCATGTTGTTGCTCGCGGGGATCTGGATCGAGCCGGAGGTCTCGGTCCCGACGTTTCCGGCCCAGAAGTTCGCCGCCGTGCCGATGCCCGAGCTGGACCCGCCCGTGTCGAGCACGGCGCGGCCGTCGTCGTGTCCGGGCCGCGGATCGCGCCGCGGATCGTACGGGTTCATGCCGTAGCCGTTCAGCGCGTTGTAGTTGTTCGGCATGCCCGTCGCGACCCAGTTGGCGAGCTCGGTCAGCGTCGTCTTCGCGAGGATGATCGCGCCGGCTTCCCTGAGGTCGGTGACGAGCCGGGCTTCGTACGGCGCCATGAAGCCGTCGAAGGCGATCGCGCCGCCGGTCGTCGGCATGTCGAGCGTCTGGATGTTGTCCTTCAGCGCGATCGGTATACCGTGCAGGGGGCCGCGCACCCGGCCCGCGGCGCGCTCGCGGTCGAGTCGGTCCGCGTCCTCGAGGGCGTGCGGGTTGACGGCCACCGTGGCGCGCAACCGAGCGTCGTACATGCCGATGCGCGCGAGGTACTCTTCGACGATTCGACGCGAGGTCACTCGCCCTTCCGTCAGCGCGGCTTGCAGCTCCGCGATGCTCGCCTCCACGACGGTGAACTCTTCTGCGCCGAGTCTCGAAGGCTCGGAGGGTCTCATGCCGGTTCCTTGGCAAGCGAGGGCGAGCACCGCGCAGAGCAGGGAGTACAGCAGCGGCGAGGATCGGCGCATCGTGGAGCCTTTCGGATCATGTGTCGAACGAGGGCGCGAAGGCGCCGAGCGAGAAGTCCCACTTGATCGAGACCTGGAAGCGGAAGCTGTCGCCGGTCGCTCCGTTCTTGTCCGTGCGCTCGGCCCAGTAGGTCTCGAAGGAGTACGAGATGTGCTCGTTCGGGACGTGCATGATGTTGCCCGTGGCGTACTCGCCCTTGGAGAACGCGCTGTCGAGCTGCCCGCTGCGGCTGTCGATGTCGTTGAAGCTGTAGCCGACGGACGTGCTCCACGTGTCGTTCCAGTAGTGGTCGTAGTACGCCGACATCGCGGTGAGCGGCACGGCGTCACCGGTGCCGTCGTGGGGCGCGAGGTTCGAGCCTCCGTCGTTCATGAAGGAGGCGATGCCCGCGCCGGTCGTGACCTGTAGCTTGAGCATGTTGCGGCCCGACGTGCGGAAGCCGGCGCTGGCGCTGAGGCCCCAGCCGAGTTCCTTGCCGGAAGGATCGTTGCCCGGCGTGCCCTTCGTCTCGTAGGCGAGGGAACGCAACACTCCGGCGAGCTGCCAGTACCCTCGGTCGATGCGCTGCTTGTAGCGCGCGATCAGGTCCGGCGCGTCGGACTTCGCTTGCACGTTCGCGCCGAGCGTCGGATCGATCTCGACGAGGACGCCCGCGTCGAGTCCGGCGTTCTGCTGTTCCAATGCGATCGCGAAGCTGCTCGACTCGAACGGGATCGTGTAGCGGATCTGCGGGTTGCGGTTGAACACCATGCCGGGAGGACCCCAGTACTGGTGCGAGTTCGGGAACATGCCGATGTCCATGAAGGTGCTGTGCGTCTGCCCGGCACCGAGTCGACCCCACTCGCCCCACGCGTGGCGCAGGTGCAGGCCCGTCTCTCCGGCCTTGGTCCCCGTCTCGAGCAGGTCGAACTCGAACCAGGTCTTGAGCGTGTGCGATCCGGCTTCGTACTGGCCTTTCGCGCCGAACTGCGAAGTCCGCACCGACATGCCGAACTCGCCACCGGCGCCGTATGCACCGGCGTTGTTCGAGGTGGGGATCGAGGAGGGACGCATGACGTCGACCCACGCGGGATCCAAGCGCTCTGTGTTCCCGAAGGCGTCGAGCTGTACGAAGCCGTAGATGTTCAGTCCCAGCGCGTTCAGCGGGTCCGACGCGCGCAGGTTCTCGAGGGTCGGGACCTCGGCGGTCGGCGTGCTCGAGTCCGCGGTCTGCGAGAGCGCGCTTCCGCAGAGGAGCGCGACGGCGGAAGCGGTTCCGTACCCACGTCGAAGCAAGCGACAGGTTGGTTTCATGGCGTCGATTCCGAGCGGAAGGGGCGAGGGGTGAGGCGGCGTCGCGCAGACGCGGCTGAATCCGCGTGCGCAAGTCTAGGGCAGTCGCATGACCGACTCCAAGCGCGCGAAGCCTCCTGGGATCTCACGGCGAGATGCGCCCTCACCGGCGACGGCCCCGCCCGATCCCGCTATCCTCTCCGCACCATGATCCAGAAGGTCGAAGCCGAACATCTCAACGTCCTGGGCGGACCGCTGAAGATCTGTTGCCGCTCGCCGCGCACCGGCTTCTATCGAGATGGCACCTGCCGCACCGGACCGGACGACCGCGGGCGACACGTCGTGTGTGTGAAGATCACGGACGAGTTCCTGGCCTTCAGCCGCTCGCGCGGCAACGACCTCTCCACGCCGATGCCGGAGTACGGTTTCCCCGGCCTGGTCGCGGGGGACTGCTGGTGCCTCTGCGCGCTGCGCTGGGTCGAGGCGCTGCAAGCGGGCTGCGCCCCCGCGGTCAAGCTGAGCGCCACGCACCGCTCGGCGCTGCAGGTGATTTCTATCGAGGACCTGCGGGCGCACGCGCTGGCGGAGTAGTCGCGCGACTCGGAGCCGGGTCGGACTACAATTCGATCCATGCCCTCTTCCCGGGGAAGGAAGCCGTCGCGGATCTACGTCGGCAGCGAGCCGTTGCCGCCCGTGAATCCGCTCGTGCCGGTCGCGCTCGCCGTCGTGTTCGTCGGCGTGGACACCGTGCGCTCGTTCTGCGCGCAGCACGCGGATGTGCCCGTCGGCAGCGGCCCGCGCGTGGAGTTCCTCGAGCGCGGTCTGTTGTGGTTGTTCGGCGGTGCGGCCGCTTGCGGCCTCGCGATCGTCTTCCGCTGGGTGCGTGGACGCCGCGAGTGGGGTGACGTCCCGCTGGGCTTCGGGATCGGCGCCTGCGTGTTCCCGTACGTCATGACCTGCTTCCTGGGCTTCTCACGCGACGGCGAGCTCAACTCGGCCTACGCGGACATGCACTTCCTGTCGCTCGTGCTGTTCGGGGCCGTGCTGCTCTTCGCGAGCTACTTGGTGCTGCAGTTCGTCGTGGCTCGTCTGCGGAGCGACCGCCGATCCGCGCTCGCGCTCTTGGCGATTCCCTTGGTCGTGCTGAGCTTCTTGGCACACGTGCACGCCGTGTTCGTGGGCCTCGAGGAACCGCTGGATCCGACCGATCTCGTGATCGACGACAACTCCTTGACGCTGAGGGACGAGCTCTACCACGCGGGGAGGCAGACCCTCCCCGCGCGGAGCGGCGTGTACTTGTACGCCGAGCGCGAGGGCCGGCCGATCGTGGCGGTCCACGCACGGTCCGCGAGACGGCAGCTTCGTGCGCCGGAGTATGCGTATCTCGACGAAGACTTCGTCGAGCTCGACACGGGGAATCCCGCTCGCTACGTCAAGTACCAGTGGATCTACGATCACGTGCCTGACGCCGTCGTCTCCCTCGGCGCGGACGCATCCGCGGCCCGCTTGCACGAGTTCACTCGTGACCTGAGGGAGCGCAACGCGCTCGCTCGCGACGTGTCGATCCTGAGCTGGAAGACCAGCTATCCGGCGCGCTTCCAGGGATTCGAGCGGGACAAACGCTGGTTCGACGATCCGGCGATGCTCCTCTTCCAGCTCGACGACGGCCGGCCGGCTTGGGAAGTCCACGTCGAGCACGTGGACGGCGAGGTGCTCCTGCACGTGCCCGGCAAGTCGTGGCCGCTCCGCGCCGTGCTGAACGGGGCGGCGAGCAAGGCGAGGATGTCGGATGCGACGGGGCGCGGCGCGACGTGGTACGACGAAGACAAGCTGCCTCCTCTCCGCCTGCGCATCCACCCCGATGTGAGCATGCAGGAGTTCGTCGACGCCGTCGTCGAGCTGCGCGAATCGACCAACGCAGGGTGGTGGTTCAAGATGGTGATCGACGACTGGGTGCCGTCGAGCGAACCGGCATCGGGCGACGGAGCACGCTGAACGCTCGATGGTACGTACCTCGCCTCCGATGACGTGGTCCCCAAGGAAGCAGTGGTCGCGGATCTACGCTGGCAACGAGCCGTTGCCGCCCTTGAATCCGCTCGTGCCGTTCGCGCTCGTCGTCGTGTGGATCGGAGTCTATGCCGTGCGGTCTTTCTGCGCGCAGTACGCAAGCGCACAGTCCGCAAGCGAGCTGTACGATCGCGAAGCGTTCGGGGCCGGCCCGCGGGTGGAGTTCCTCGAGCGCGGTGTGCTGTGGCTGTTCGCGGGAGCGATCGCGTGCGGCCTCGCGATCCTGTTCCGCTGGGTGCGTGGGCGACGAATGTGGGGGAACGTCCCGCTGGGCTTCGGGGTCGGCGCCTGTGTGCTCTCGTACGTCTCGACGTGCTTCTTCGGGTTCTCGCGGGACGGCGAGATCAACTCGGCGAGCTTCGACTTGAGCTTCGTCTCTCCGGTGGTGTTCGGACTACTCGTGCTCTTCCTCAGCTACATGCTGCTGCAGTTCGTGGAGGTTCGCCTGCGGAGTGATCGCCGATCGGTACTGGCGTTGGCTGCGATCCCGATGATCGTTCTGATCTCCACGTGGCGGGCGTTCGCCGTCTTCCGGTGTTTCCCGGAAACCCTGGAGCCGAGCGATCTGGTGATCGAGGACAACTCCCTGACGATGAAAGACGTGCGCTACCACGCGGGGTGGCGGGTCCTCCCCGCACGCAGCGGCGTCTTCTTGTATGCCGAGCACGAGGGTCGGCCGGTCGTGGCCGTCGACGCCCGGTCCGTGAAGGGCACGCTGCGTGCTGGGGAGTTCGCGTACCTCGACGAAGACTTCACCGAACTCGACCCCGGGGCGCGAGATCCGGGAGTCAAGTATGAGTGGATCTACGATCACGTACCCGATGCGGTCATCTCCCTGGGCGCGGACGCGTCCGCGGCGCGCTTGCACGAATTCACACGAGATCTGAGGAACCGGAAGCCGGCCGCGCGTGACGTGTCGATCCTGAGTTGGCACACCAGCTACCCGGCCCGCTTCCAGGGATTCGAATGGGACAAGCTCGGGATGGACGAGCCGGCGGTGATCTTCTTCCAGCTCGACGCCGAGCGGCCGGCTTGGGAGGTCCACGTCAGACACGTGGGTGGCGAGGTGCTTCTTCAGGTTGCCGACAAGCCTTGGCCGGCATGGGAAGTGCTGAGCTGGGAGGCGCGCAAGGCGGAGAAGACCGACGAGCGAGGACACGCCAACGGTGAGTTCAACGTGGAGATGCTTCCTTCGCTCCGTCTGCGCATCGACCCCGACGTCAGCATGCAGGAGTTCGTCGATGCCGTTATTCAGCTGCGGGCATGGACCTTCGGTGGATGGGCGCTCGAGCTCGTGATCGACGACTGGGTGCCGTCGGTCGAGGGCTCGGAAGCCCGGTGAAGCACCCGCGTGGCGGCACTCACTCCCCGCGCGTCGCGCGGATCAGCGCCTCCATGTGATCCAGATACTCGCCCAGCGCGCGACGGCCCTTCGCGGTGATCTTGAAGGTCGTGCGCGGCGTGCGGCCGTCGAAGCCCTTCTTGCAGCTGATGTAGCCGGCCTCCTCGAGCTTGCGGGAGTGCACGCTCACGTTCCCGTCGGTGGCCTGGAGCGCGTCGCGGAGCTCGGTGAAGGCCATCGACGCGTTCACGGAGAGCGTCGTGAGGATCGCGAGCCGCAGCGGCTCGTGCACCAGCTTGTCCAGCGGCGTTCCGGAGATCGCGAGGCCGGGGACGTGCTGCAAGCTGCGCTTCGCCTTGCGTTCAGCCGCCATGGTGACGCGCGATCCAGAGGCCCGCGGCGAGGTGCAGCCCGCCGAATCCGAGGGCGAGCAGCGTGAGTCCCCAGCCGGCGGGGGCGAAGACGGCGAGCGTACCGAGGGCGAGGAAACCGATGCCGGTGATCGGCACGGCGGGGACGGAGTAGACGCCGCCCGCGACGATGCCGGCGCCGTAGAGCAGGAGCCAGACCGCGGGGATCGACTCGAAGTCGCCGGCGCGGAAGAGCGCGATCGTCAGCACCGCTCCGACGAAGAGCGGCGGCGTCAGTCCGAACAGGAAGCGCCGACCGAGGTGACCGAAGAGCGGAACGCCTTGCGCGGCGGCCTTGCACTGCATCGCCCAGGAGCCGGAGACGAAGGCGACGCCGGCAGCGAGCAACCAGACCTGCACCGTGCGACGCGGATCGTCGACGTTCGCCGTGACAGCCGCCGCGGCGAGCGCGACGATGCCCATGAAGACGCCGGACCAGCCGGAGACCGCGGTGAAGCGCCCCGAGTTCTCCAGCGTCGAGCGGATGTACCGGAGGTCCGCGGCGGCGCGGTCTCCGAGGGAGAGCGGGGGGCGTTGTCCGACCTGGAGGTGCTTGTCGACCATGGCAGCTCCAGGATGCCCCGCCTGGCGAGGGTGACAAGAACTTTTCTGCGCAAAGTGATTGGTCCTCGGTTGACGGCCTGCGCTTTGCAACGCAAAGTGCATTCATGCACGACGAAGACCAACGCGAGGGCCCCGCGGGGCGTCCGGAAGGGGGCGGCGCCGATGCCGCGGTGCAAGGGAACTCGACTCCGCCCACCGGCGGGGGACCGCCCGCTCGTCCCAGCGCGGGCCCGCCCTCCCCGGCCCTCCGCGCGGCGGCCTGGCGCATCGAGGAACGCGCGGCTCGGATCGCCGCGATCGAGCCGCACACCGGCGCGGAGCTGCGCCGCGCGCTCGTCTCGCCCTTCGGCGCGCTCGAGCTGGTGCTCGCGGACCAGGAACGCGTCGCGAAGGACATCCTGGGCGCGGGCGGCGTGACCCGGCTGATCGCGGTGTTGCTCGGCGTGAGCCTCCTCTACAGCGTGCCCTACGGCTTGGTCCTCGGCCTCGACTTCACGTGGCGCGTCGGAGCGCTGTTCCTCGGGTCACTCGCCATCTGCCTGCCGTCGCTGCAAGTCTTCAGCAACTTCATCGGCATCCGCATCGACGTCGGACGCAACGCGGCGCTGACCTTGCTCGTCACCTCGGTCGCCGCCGCCTTCAGCTTCGGCTTCTTCCCGATCCTGTGGTTCCTGCGCGCGACGATGGCCGATGGCGAGATCGTGAACCTCACCGGCCTCTCGGTGCTGTTCCTGACCGTCGCCCTGTTCGCCGGCATCGCGCAGCTGCTGCGCTGCCTCGGCGTGATGACCGCCGTCACGGGTCGCCGCGACTCGCTCTGGTTGATCGTCGTTTGGTTGTGCCTCTTGCTCTTCGTCACGCTCCGCATGGCGCGGACTCTGGGGTTGACCGCGTGAAGCGCGAGTGGCTGGGCACGGTTCCCGCGGCCTCGGCGTACGGTTTCGCGCTGGGGTCGGCGCACAGCCTCGACCATTCGCTGGACAACTTGGTCAAGTTCCCGCTCCTGATCGGCAGCACGGCGGTGGTCTGCGGCATCGGCTACACCGTCACCGGTCGCTTCTTGATCCCCGAGCTCTCGCCCGCCGACGTTCGCCGCGCGACCGCGCAGCTCTACAACGACCTGACCGTCCTGCTGCTGAGCCTCTGCCCGGTGACGCTGTTCATGGGGCTGATCCTCGCGCGGACCGACGAGGGTCCGCTGGGGGAGTACGACCTCTTCCTCCGGCTCAACATCATCTTCGTGGCGGTCTGCGGCGCGCTGGCCCTCGCCCGGCAGTGGCGGCAGCTCATGTCGGTGACCGACGTCGGTTCGGCCCGCGCGATCGCCGTGCTCTGCGTCTGGCTCGCGCTCTCCGCGCTGGCCGGAGGACAAGCGTCCTTCTATCTGCGACCCTTGCTCGGCATGCCGTTCACGCGCGGTATGGACGTGCCGTTCATCCTCGGCACGGAGCCGACGGCGCGCGGCGCGCGCAACTTCTTCGAGGTCGTCTGGTTCTCGCTGTCCTCGCCCGACGTTCCGGAGGACGTGCTGCGCGGCGCGGAACCTCGCGGATCCGAGCGCTGACGCCCTGCTTGCGGCTCCGCGAGCGTCCGCGTAGCTTCGACGCGCCATGACCCGCTCGCCGAACGCTCCGGGACGCCGCCCCTCGCGCATCTACGCCGGGATCGAGCTGTCGCAGCCCGTCAACATTGGCGTGCCGATCGCGTTGTCGATCGTGGCGATCGCGGTCTGGCGCTTGCGGTCGCAGTTCATGGAGCCGTACGAGAGTATCGGGCCGCACCGGAGCTACATCGGTCGCCTCACGGTCGAGACGGGAGCGCTGGACAAGAGCGAGGTGGAGACGTCGATCGTCTGGCTCGCCGCCGGCGCCGCGGCCTGCCTCCTCGCCCTCGCCTGGCGCTGGTGGCGCGGACGACGGGAGTGGGGCGACGTGCCGCTCGCGTACGGTCTTGGGGTCTGCGGATTCGTCTACCTGATCTTGAGCTCGGCGCGATTCGGCGAGCTCGGCGGCATATCACTTCTGAGCGGGGGCCTTGGTGTCCCCGTCGCCGTGGCATTCATGTTGGTCGCGGGTTTCCTCGGATACATGACGCTCGAGCTGGCCGTGCGGCGTCGTCGTGGAGATCGCCGTCCGCTCCTCGCACTGCTCGTCGTCTTCGTCGTCGTTCCGTTCCTGGCCTTGCGTATCGGTCGAAGTTTCGAGCGCGCGACGCTCGTTCGACTGGACGACGGCTCGCTCCTCGAAGTCGACCTGCCGCGAATCAAGTACTCCATCGATCGGCCGCGAGGCCCGCTCGGCGCGGACCTCGGCACCCCCGTGTACTACGGCCGAGGAAGTGATCTGTGGCTCGCGCGGATGGATGGCGACGGCGACGCGGCAATGCTGGTGTGTCCGATCCTCTTGGGGGCAGAGGGCAGCTTGACGCTCGAGCAGCAGGAGTCGATCGCGAGCATGCGAGCGCGCCTCGAGGACTACCCCGTACCGATCTCCGTCGCCATCGGGCGCGAGTTCGCGCCCGCGGAACTGTCCCGCATCGCTCGTGACGCGCGCACGCGCTTCCCTGCGGCGAGACAGCTCTCGGTGATCGGAACCACCGCCGGCGAGAAGCCTCGGGGTACTATCGCGCTGACCGAAGCGCCGTTGTGGCCTCTCGACGACTCCGTCTTGATGAGGGTAGACGTCGCACCTCGAGAACCGCACATCGTCCTCGACCGACTCGACCCCGAGGCTCTGTGGTCGGCGATCGAGAACCGCCGGGTCGAGACGCCGCGGGCCGGGCTGCAAGCCGACCGCGAGCTCGACCTCCAGGTTCGACTGCGGGTCCCGGAAGCGACGTCCATCGAGGATCTCGGCGCGTTCTACGCGAACGCGCTCGCTTTCAACGGGGTGTCGATGTTCCTCGAGTAGCGCGACGTCGTCGCATCACTCCGCACTCACCTCGATCACCAAGCGCTCCTCCACGAAGCGAATCGCCTCGTCCAAGGCGTTCTGGCTCTCCGCCTGCAACAGCGCGCGGCCGATGTCCTCGCCGATGCCGACTCGCGCGGCGACCTCGGACCCGACTTCGACCTTGAGCAGTGTGTCGACGTGCGCGGGGTGCGCGCACACGTCGTCGAGCCCGGCGATGCGTCGCACGCGGCCTTCGCCCGGGTGCAGCACGACCACGGCCGTCGGGCGACCGGGTGTGCTCGGGAGCGCCGGCCGTTCGCCCAGCTCGACCGAGCAGAAGGCCGCCCAAGGGTCGAAGTCGTACGCCAGCTCGAGGCAGCGCATGATGTAGCCGCCCGGCGGACGCAGCGCGACTTCGCCGACGAGCAGCCCTTCAGAGCTGAGGAAGAGCTCGAGGTGCGTCATGCCCCAGCGCACGGAGAGCGCCTCGAGCGCGCGGCGATTGAGCTCGAGCACCTCGCGTTCCGTCTCCGGATCGAGTCCCGCGGGCACGACGTTGACGTGCTTCGGACGCCAGTAGCGCGTCGTGTTCGTCCACACCGGCACGCCCTCGTGCACGAAGGACTCGACCGACATCTCGTCGCCGGTGATGAAGCGTTCCGCCATGCGGTCGCGAGTGCGCAGGTTCGAGATCGGTAGAGCGGGGTCCACGACGACCTCGACGCCGCGCGATCCGCTCGACACGCGGTCCTTCAACACGAGCGGCCTGCCCAGTTCGTCCGTCCGCTCGCGCTCGTCCGGCCGGTTCAGGTCGAGGAAGTCCGTGACGGGCACGCCCGCGTCGCGCAGGCGGCGCTTCATGATCAGCTTGTCGTGACAGCTGCGCGCCACCGTGTGCGCCGACTTGCGCGCGCCCAGCACGCGCCGGGCGTGCGAGGCAGCGACGACGGCGGACTCCACCGACGCGATCACGTGCGTGAACGGCGCCGAGCCCTGGAGCGGCGCGAGCGCCTTCTCCACCGCCGCACGCGTCCGCGCGAAGGGCGCGACCACCACCTGCCGCCGGCTCGGCAGCTTCGGCGGCGGCTTCTCGAGCCACAGCGCGAAGGGGATACCGCGCTCCTTCAGCACGGCCTCGAGTCCTTGGCGTCGGCCGAGGACGAGGACGCGGAGGGCGCGTTCGGACGGGGCGGCGGGAGGCATTCCGGCGGTGGGCTGGCTGGAGGGAGGACGTCGAGCGCGACTCGACGACCGCTCGCGCAGGATTCACGACGCCGGTGACCCAGGTCAAGTCCGCGTCGGCCTCGCGGCCGCCGGAAGGCCCGGGTCAGCGGTCGCCCGTGTGCCGCATCGAGCCGCCGCCGGTGGGTGGGGCGGAGCCGCCGCTGGGCTTGAAGCCGCTGTTGCCGCTCTGCTGAGAGGAGCTCTTCGCGTGGTGCGAGTCGACGATCTCGAGCTCGCCGGACTCGACGAGCTTCTGCAGGGCGGGGAAATCGGCCGCCTTCGGCGTCACTTGTCCGCTGGCGGAGGGTCCGAGGTGCAGCTTCTTGCCGCCGGGGAGCGGGACGCGCAGAGGGCGCTTGGTGGTGTTCCTGACTTCCATGGTGCGCTCCACCATACCCGAGTCGCGCGCGAAGCGCGTGGGGGAGTCGGCGAGGTGTCGGAGCCCGTGCAGGTGGGCGTCGGGGCACTCGAAGTGCGGCGCCGCGCTCACGACGGCGCGCGGGACGGCCAGTACACTCTCCGCCATGTCAGAGCTCGGACTCGCCAATGTGTCGCTCAGCTTCGGCGGGCCCCAACTGCTGGACGGCGTCGACCTGCAGGTCGAGCGCGGGGAGCGCATCGGCCTCGTCGGGCGCAACGGTGCCGGCAAGTCGACGCTGCTCAAGGTGCTCGCCGGACAGCTCGCGCCGGACGGCGGCAAGCGGGTGCAGCGCGTCGGCCTGCGCGTCGCGAGCCTCGAACAGGAAGTTCCGACGGACATCTCAGGCACGATCCACGAACGCCTGGTGGCGACCCTCGATCGGCTCGGCCTCGAGCACGGTTGGGAGGTCGAGAAGCGCATCGACCGCATCCTCGTCGACCTCGGCCTCGACCCGTCCGAGTCCGTGCAGGTGCTCTCGGCCGGCGCGAAGCGTCGCGTGCTGCTCGCCGAAGCCCTCGTCGCGCACCCCGACGTGCTGATCCTCGACGAGCCGACCAACCACCTCGACCTGGAAGGCGTGCTGCACCTCGAGGAGCGCCTCCAACGGCTCGAGGGTGCGCTCGTCTTCGTCACGCACGACCGCGCCTTCCTGCGCCGCGTCGCGACGCGCATCCTCGACCTCGACCGCGGGAAGCTGCGCAGCTACGACTGCGACTACACGACCTACCTCGCGCGGCGCGAAGCGGAGCTGGAGGCCGAGCGCGAGCAGGAGCTCCAGTTCGACAAGAAGCTCGCGCAGGAAGAGGTCTGGCTGCGGCGCGGCATCAAGGCACGGCGCACGCGCAACATGGGCCGCGTGCGCGCGCTGATGGCGATGCGCCAGGAACGCGCGGATCGGCGCGAGGTGCTCGGCAAGGCCAAGGCGGAGCTGAACGAGGCGGGGCGCACGGGACAACTCGTCATCCGCGCGACCGACGTGACGGTGCGCTTCGGCGAGAAGCTCGTGCTCGACCGCGTGAGCCTCGAGCTGCAGCGCGGCGACCGGCTCGGCATCGTCGGGCCGAACGGCGCGGGCAAGTCCACGCTGCTCTCGGTGCTGCTCGGCGACCGCGCTCCCGACACCGGCAGCGTGCGCATCGGGACGAACGTCGCCGTCGGTCGCTTCGACCAACTGCACACCGTGCTCGACCCCAAGAAGACCGTGCAGGAGAACGTCGTCGACCACGCGGACACGGTCACGATCGGCGGGCACACGCGGCACGTGCTCGGTTACCTCGGCGACTTCCTGTTCACGCCGGCGCAGGCGCGCGGTCCGATCACGAAGCTCTCCGGCGGGGAACGCAACCGCCTGCAGCTCGCGAAGCTTCTCTCGCGCCCCAGCAACCTGCTGGTGCTCGACGAACCGACGAACGACCTCGACGTCGAGACGCTCGAGCTGCTCGAGAACCTGCTGGCCGAGTACGAGGGGACGCTGATCGTCGTCAGCCACGACCGCGAGTTCCTCGACAACGTCGTCACCTCGACGCTCGTCTTCGAGGGCGGCGGCAAGGTGACCGAGTACGCCGGCGGATACACCGACTGGCGCGAACAGGTCGACGCGCGCTCGGCGCCTGCAGCGCCGAAGGTCGTCAAGTCCGCCGCGATGCCGAAGCCCTCCGCGGACGGCCCGCGCCGCAGGACGTACAAGGAGAAGCTCGAGCTGGAACAACTGCCCGCGCGCATCGAGGAGCTCGAGGCGTCGAAGGCGGCGCTCGAGGCCGAGATGGCGGACCCCGGCTTCTACAAGCGGGGCGGTGACGCGATCGCGGCCGACACGGCGCGCTTCGAGGCGCTCGACGACGAGCTCAGCGCGACCTACGCGCGCTGGGAGGAGCTGGAGTCGCTGGCGGAGTGACGGCGCGCTCGGACGCGCTCAGTAACCCGCGCGCAGCGCACCGTACAAGCACACGATCAACCCGGCACCGATGGCGAGCACCGGGAGCGGATCCGAGATGACGTAGGGGAATGCCATCATCGCGCCGCCCACGATCAACTGAGGCACGCGCTCCTGCCGCTTGCCGAAGATGAAGATGCCGAAGCCGATGCTGCTCACGACCAGCGAGGTGAACAGGGAACCCATGGAGAGATCCATGAGGCGTGCATCGACCGCGCGGGTGCGGGAGGCTGAGGCGGATCGCCGGAAGGCGTCGGCGGAGACCTCGCGGCGCGCGTGGGGGGCTCTTCCGGCTCCTGATCGCGCCCGAAGCCGGGCCGCGTCGGCGGGGGAGTCGCTCCGGCGCTGCTAGAATGCGCGGCCCGCGCCACCGCGTCGAACGACCATGAACACCCCTCCCGTCCTCCCGATCTCCCGCGCGGAGATCGACGCCCTCGGCTGGGACGAGCCCGACATCGTGCTCGTCTCGGGGGACGCGTACGTCGACCACCCGAGCTTCGCCGCCGGCCTGCTCGGTCGCGTGTTGCAGCGCGAGGGCTACCGCGTCGCGATCCTGCCGCAGCCCGACTGGAAGTCCGTCGACGCGTGGCGCGCGCTCGGCAAGCCGCGCCTCTTCTACGGAGTGACCGCGGGCAACATGGACTCGATGATCAACCACTACACGGCGAACAAGAAGCGGCGCAACGACGACGCCTACTCGCCGGACGGTCGCATCGGTCTGCGTCCCGATCGCCCGACGGGCATCTACGCGCAGCGCTGCCGAGAAGCTTTCAAGGGCGTGCCCGTGATCGCCGGCGGCATCGAGGGTTCGCTGCGGCGCTTGCCGCACTACGACTACTGGGCGGACAAAGTCATGCCGTCGATGCTCGTCAGCTCGAAGGCGGACCTGCTGGTCTACGGCCTTGGCGACGAACCGATCGTCGAGATCGCGCGGCGGCTCGACGCGGGCGAGACGCCGAAGGATCTGCGCGACATGCGCGGCGTGTGTTACCTGCTCGGCAAGACCGAACCGCTGCCGGATGTGCCGTGCGAGGAGCTGCCGTCGTTCGAGGAGGTCGAGTCCGACAAGGTCGCCTTCGCGCGCATGACGCGGCAGCACCAGCTGCACACCAGTCCGTTCAACGGCCTGACGCTGATCCAGAAGCACGGCGACCGCACGCTGGTGCACAACCCGCCGGCGCTGCCGATGCCGTCCACGGTTCTCGACCGCTCGTACGACTTGCCCTACACGCGGATGCCGCACCCGAGCTACGGCGCGGCGCGCATCCCGGCCTTCGAGATGATCCGCGACTCGGTCACGATCATGCGCGGGTGCTTCGGTGGCTGCAGCTTCTGCTCGATCACCTCGCACGAGGGCAAGACGGTGCAGAGTCGCAGCCAGGACTCCGTGCTGCGCGAGGTCGAGACGATCGCCGCGCGCGACGACTTCAAGGGCACGATCAGCGACCTCGGCGGTCCGACGGCGAACATGTACGAGATGCGCTGCACGGATCCCGCTGTCGAAGCGATCTGCCGGCGCCCGTCGTGCATCCACCCGAAGATCTGCAAACTGCTCGGCACCAGTCACGAGCCGACGAAGGAACTCCTGCGCAAGGCACGCGCCGTCCCCGGCGTGAAGCGCGTGCAGGTCGCTTCCGGCATCCGCATGGACCTCGCGAACCTCGACGGCGAGTTCATCGAGGAAGTCGCCGCGCACCACACCGGCGGCCACCTCAAGATCGCGCCCGAGCACGCCAGCGCGAAGGTGCTGAACCTGATGCGCAAGCCGACGACGGAGGGCTGTGACGAGTTCGCCAAGAAGTTCGAGGACGCCTCGAAGCGCGCCGGCAAGGAACAGTACGTCGTGCCGTACTTCATCGCGAGCCACCCCGGCTCCGGCGTCGAGGAGATGATCGAGCTCGCCGTCTACCTGAAGCAGCGCGGCTACCGACCGCGCCAGGTGCAGGACTTCATCCCCGCGCCGATGGACGTCGCCGCGTGCATGTACTGGACCGGGCTCGACCCGCTGACCGGCAAGCCGGTCGACACCGTGCACCGCCTGCAGGACCGGCGCATGCAGCGCGCGCTGTTGCAGTTCTTCCTGGCCGAGAACTACTTCACCGTGCGCCAGGCGCTGCTCGACCACGGCCGCCGCGACCTGATCGGCGACGGTCCGCTCGCCCTGATCCCCGAGCGCCCACCGAAGGAAGCCTTCGCGAAGCGCCGCCAGGAGGCGACGCACGTGCACGCGGAGGACGCGGGCACCGCGAAGACGGTCGGCTATCGACCGGGACGTCGCGGACGACGCCGCAAGTGAGCGCTCGCTCGACGCTCCATCGGTCGAGCGCTCAACCCGCCCGATCGAGGGACCGCTGCGGCGCGGAGCAGGCGAGCGTCTCGTCGCCGCACAGCACGAGCCGGTCGTAGAGCGCGCAGCACTCCTCGGGTCCCTCGAGACAAACTTCGCAGCGTCCGTCGGGGCCGATTCCGACCCTCGCGACCGTGTCACCGTCGAGCAGCGTCAACTCGTCCTCCGCGACGAGCTCCATCAACAAAAAGCGGTCCTCGCGCTCCAGCCCGGCGAGCTGCGCAGCGGAGCACAACAGGCTGACTTCGCTCTCCGCGTACCACTGCAGCACGGCGCGGCCGAGGTCGGGCCCGTCGCCCAGGACGAGCACGCGCTTCGCGTGCAGGCGGGGCACAGCGTCGACGGGATGCGCTTGGCAGCGGAGCATGGCGAGAGCTTCCTGCGTCGACATCCGGACGTCGAACAGGTCGTGATCGGTGAGGGAGCGAGTCGGGCGTTGCATGGCGGAGTTCCTTTCCGCTTCGGCTCGCGCAAGCGACGTGCCGTTCGCTGCAGGGCGCGCTTGCCGGCCCACGGCGCGTCGTCGACGACGCATTCATCCAGCATGTGGACGCGCGTCCCGGATTCGCACGTCGCTGGGGCGCAACGCGGCGGCGAGGCCGCGACGCGTTCAGGGCTGGAAGTCGACCTGGATGCCGTTCGAGAAGTTCGAGCCGGTTCCGCAGGGGCTCACGCCGCCAGGGTCGCGACTCCAGACCTGGTACCAGCGGGTGTCGCCGGGGGCGACCGCGCCACCGGTGACGATCGAGGTCGCGGAGGTCGCCGCGCCGCTCGCGTCGGTGAAGAGCACTTCGACGCGCTCCGTTGGGTTTCCCGCGCAGAGCAGCCCGTCCTTGAACGGCACCGCGATCAGGCTGGCGCCTTGCACCAGCATCCCCGGCTGCGTCGCGCGGGCTCGTGAGACGGTGAACGCCAGGTCGTCGACGGCGACGCTCGCGCTGCCCGTCGCCGCGAGGACGGAGCCGTGTCCGAGCGAGCTCGCGCAACCCTCACCCGCGCCGACCGCCGACTCGTTCGAGCAGGGACACGCGCCCGAGGACCCGTCGCCGAAGCACATCGCGACGTAGTGAGGCAGCGGATCGACGCTGCCGCTCACGAAGACACCCGAGGTGATGATGCCTTGCTCGTACTGGTACGAACTCGAGGCCGTGTCGACGAGAGCCGGCTGCGTCGGCGAGAACGGCTGGAGCAAGCGAACCGTCACGTCGAGTCCGTGGTCGTGCAGGTTGGCGGCGAGCGAGAACTCGATCTGTGAAGTCTCGATCGTGATCGTGAGCTCGGGGATGTCCGTCCCGTGGCCGGGGATGTAGAGGTCGGTGAAGGTCCCCGTTCCGTTCTCGAAGTCCCCGGGCGAGTAGACCCAGCGGAAGGTTCCGGTCATCGAGGCCGTCGTGCCGCCGGGCGGACCGGTGTCGATCTCGAGGCCCTCGAAGCGGAAGTTCTGCGTGATGCTCTGGGCATCGGCCGTCGCGGCGAGGGAAGCGACTGCGAACGCGACGGTGGCTGCGCCGTGGAGGAGGGAGTGTCGCATCGCCGACATGAGATCGTCCGTGCTCGAGTAGGGGAACGGGGGAGGTCCGCTCCGGTCGAGGGTAGCACGACTCCTGGATCCGAGCCCGGAACCGGGCCGGAGGCTCCGCAAGCACGAAAAACGCCATCCGGGCGGATGGCGTGGCACGCGACGGAGCCGACGCGAGTGGAGGTGGCTCCCCGAGTAGGACTCGAACCTACGACAAACCGGTTAACAGCCGGTTGCTCTACCAACTGAGCTATCGGGGATCGGGAGTGCGGAAGCCTAACCCCCTGCTAGGGGGAGTCAAGCTGCGCCAGAGGCCTTTTTCGGCAGTGCGGCGCCCGAGGTTGAGGCCAAGCCGAGAGAGGTGGGAGCGGGCCGCGCGAGGTGCGCGCGGCCCGCTCGGGAAGGACTACTGCGCCAGTTCCTTGGCTTTGGCGAGCAGGTCACCGGGCACGCGGGCACCGCCCGGTCCGACCGACTCGGCCCACAGGACTTTGCCGTCCTTGCCGATCATGACGGTCGCTCGGTCACCGATTCCGGGACCGTCGAGCCAGAGGCCGTAGGCTTTCGCGACCGCACCCTTGGGGTGGAAGTCGGCGAGCAGCGGATAGTTGATGCCGCTGAAGCCTTGGGCCCATGCCTTGTGAGAGAATTTCGAGTCCACGGAGATACCCAAGACCTGGGTATTGCAGCCGTCGAAGCGCTCGAGGAGCGCGTTCAGGCCGGGGATCTCGACACTTCAGGTGGGGGTGAAATCCAACGGGTAGAAGACGAGCATGACGTTCTTCTTCCCGCGGAAGTCGGACAGCTTGACCTTCGAGTCGAGGTGGCTGTCGAGCTCGAAGTCCGGCGCGTCGGCGCCGTTGGCGATGATGGCCATGGTGCGTTCCGTTGCGGTGGGTCTGTGGGAAAGGGGTCGTCGACCGACAGGAGGTCGACCGTTTCGCCGAGCAGTCTAGGACATCCGCGGCCCGGAAGAACGCCTCGCCGCCGGAACCCTTCCGGAAAGGAGCGCGTCGAGCTCGGGGCGGTCGAATCGGATCGCGGACTCCGGTTGGGAAGGCAGGCGGAAGCGCGCGATCCAAGCCTCCGCCGGCAGCGGCTCGCCGGCGCCGAGCTCGAAGCCGTCCGCGATCCAGGCGACGAGCCGGCGCGGGTCGACGCCCTCGTCGCGCAGGCGCTCGAGGGACAGATCGTCCGCACGCTTGGCGAGCCGGCGGCCGCTCTCGTCGACGACCAGGCCGAGGTGGCCCCAGCGCGGTGAGGCGAGACCGAGTGCGCGCTGCAGCAAGCCCTGTCGCGCGGTCGAGTCGAGCAGGTCGTCGCCGCGCAGCACCTCGTTCACGCCTTGCCGCGCGTCGTCGACCACGACCGCGAGCTGGTACGCGACCTGACCGTCTCGGCTGGTGATGGGGAAGTCGCCGACCACGCTCGCGACGTCCTGGCGCTGCGGGCCGTGCAGCAGGTCGTCGAACTCGACCACACCGGGCGCGACGCGGAAGCGCAACGCCGGCTCGCGGCCGCTCTCCGCGCGCGCTGCCTGGACGCTCGCGAAGCGATCGCGACAGGTGCCGGGATAGACCTCGTTCACGTCACCCGCGTGGGGCGCGGCGATGGCTTCCTGCACCTCGCGACGCGTGCAGACGCACGGATAGGCGAGCCCGCGCGCGAGCAGATCCTCTGCAGCAGCGTGCAGCGCTGCGCGACTTTCGTACTGCGAAAGCGGCACGCCGTCCCAGTCGAGCCCGAGCCACTCGAGGTCGCGAAGCACGCCGTCGACGTACTCCTGCCGCACGCGACTGCGGTCGAGGTCCTCGAGCCGCAACACGACCCGACCGCCCGCCGCGCGCACCGACCACCACGCGATCAGGAACGACCGCGCATGTCCCACGTGCAAACGCCCGGTCGGGCTCGGTGCGAGGCGACCGACTGTGCGCGGTTCTTGCATGTCCGCATTCTAGGCAGGCCCGCGCACGTCTCCAGCCGCTCGCGCGGTCGAACCCCTCGTTTCCCGCGAAGGTCGCGAAGGGGGTCTGCGGCACGCGACGCGCAAGCAAAGTGCCGCCCCCGGGCAGTTCGCGAGAACGCGCGAAGAAGAACGAACCACGACCCCGCGGGGCCGACGAACCAGACGAGGAGTCGACCGTTCGCCTCCAGAGAACGACCCCGGCCGGCCTTCCGTCGAGAGATTCACAGGCCGCGAAGCCGTCGGATGGTCAGCTGCCGCCGGCGCGCCGAGCTCGCCGCCGAGGATCTCCGAGCTCGGGCCGAACTCGCCTGCGGTTGGAGTCCGGTCCTTCGCGCCTTCGCGTGAGGTGCGCGGGGGCTGCAGGCTGCTTGCGCGCCTCTTGTTGCCGAGTCCTTTCGCGCTTTCGCGTGAGCCCGAACGACGGCCGCGCGGAAGGCTGGTGCCTCCCGCGCGGCCGGAGTGGCTTTCGCCGCTCGCTAGTAGCGGTAGTGGTCAGGCTTGTAGGGGCCCTCGATCGGGATGCCGAGGTAGGCCGACTGTTCCTTCGTGAGGGTCGTGAGCTTCACGCCGAGCTTGTCGAGGTGCAGGCGGGCGACGCGCTCGTCGAGGTGCTTGGGCAAGGTGTAGACCTTGTTCTCGTACAGCGATGCGTTGTTGAAGAGCTCGACCTGCGCCATGACCTGGTTGGTGAAGCTGTTCGACATCACGAAGCTCGGGTGTCCGGTGGCGCAGCCGAGGTTCAACAGGCGACCTTCGGCGAGGATGATCACCGAGTGGCCGTCGGGGAAGGTCCACTGGTCGACCTGGTTGTCGTGCTCCAGCGTGTTCTTGATGTTGGTCTTCTTGATGCCTTGGACCTTGGCGAGGCCGGCCATGTCGATCTCGTTGTCGAAGTGACCGATGTTGCCGACGATCGCGTTGTGCTTCATGCGCGCCATGTGGTCGGCGCGGATGATGTTGAAGTTGCCGGTGGTCGTCACGAAGATGTCGGCGTAGTCGACGACGTCGTCGATCGTCTTGACCTCGAAGCCCTCCATCGCGGCCTGCAGCGCGCAGATCGGGTCGATCTCGGTCACGATCACGCGGGCGCCCTGGCCCTTCAGCGACTGCGCGCTGCCCTTGCCGACGTCGCCGTAGCCGCAGACGACCGCGACCTTGCCGGAGAGCATCACGTCCGTCGCGCGGCAGATGCCGTCGACGAGCGAGTGGCGGCAGCCGTAGAGGTTGTCGAACTTCGACTTCGTGACGGAGTCGTTCACGTTCATCGCGGGGAAGGGGAGTTCGCCGCGCTCGACCATCTGGTAGAGACGGTGCACGCCGGTCGTCGTCTCCTCGGAGACGCCCTTGATGCCCGCGGAGACCTTGGTCCAACGACCCTTGTCGGTCTCCTGGATCTTCGTGAGGATCTTGAGCAGCTCGGCCCAGTCCTCACCGTCCGACTCCTTGGCCTTCGGCACGGCGCCGGCCTGCTCCCACTCGGCGCCCTTGAGCACCATCATGGTCGCGTCGCCGCCGTCGTCGAGGATCATGTTCGGGCCTGCGCCGTCGCCCCAGTCGAGCGCGCGCTCGGTGCACCACCAGTACTCGGCGAGCGTCTCACCCTTCCAGGCGAAGACGGGAACGCCGGCGGGCTTCTCGATCGTGCCGTTCGGACCCACGGCGACCGCGGCGGCGGCGTGGTCCTGCGTCGAGAAGATGTTGCATGAGGCCCAGCGCACTTCGGCGCCGAGCGAGACGAGCGTCTCGATCAGCACCGCGGTCTGGATCGTCATGTGCAGCGAACCGGTGATGCGCGCGCCGGCGAGGGGGGACTTGCCCGCGTACTCCTCGCGCAGAGCCATCAGGCCCGGCATCTCGTGCTCGGCGAGCACGATCTCCTTGCGGCCGAAGTCGGCCAGCTTGAGGTTCTTGACCTTGTAGTCGGTGATCGTCTTGGTCGTCGTCATGTCGGGTCCTGGGGATCTCTTCGAGAGCTTCGGGTTCAGGGTGCGACGTGGCCGCGCGGTGCACGTCCACGAACGAGGAAGAGGGGAAGGTCCGCGGTGTGCGAGCCTTGTTCGGGGTGGCGGGGACGGTAGCGGTCGTCGAGCGCCTCGACGCGCACGTCTTCGAAGCCCGCGCGTTCCATGGCCTTCACGACGGCGGACGGTTCGAGGCCGAGGTGGCGGTCGCCGAGCGTGTCGTGCAGCCACGCTTCGCGGTGCGGTTCGAGGTCCAGCACGACGGCGGTGCCGCCGGGACGCAGGATGCGGCGCATCTCGGAGAGCGCCGAGTCGAGCGACGGCAGGTGGTGCATCACCATGCCGGCGATCGCGCCGTCGACTTCGCCGTCCGCGATCGGAAGCGCGTCGAGTTCGCCGCGGCGTAGCTCGACCTGCGTGCCCGCGGGCGCGAGTTCGAGGTTGCGGCGCGCTTCTTCGAGCATGCCTTCCGAAGCGTCGACAGCGATCACCTTGGCGGCGACGCCGAGCAGCGCGCGCGCGACGTAGCCGGTGCCGCAGCCGAGGTCGGCGACGACGAGCCCGGGGTCGACGAGCTGCGCGACGGCGCGTTGGCGCGCTTGTCCCGACGCGAAGTCGGTGCCGATCGTGTCCCAGTCGCCCGCGACGCGGTCGAAGAACTCGGGGCCGCGGTCGCGTCGTTCGGAGAGCACGCGGCGCAGGCGCGACAGGTCGCGTTCGTGTTCGTCGAGCGCGGCGATCTCGCCCTCGAGCGCGGACCACAGGCGACCGGCCAAGCTGCCGTCGCCGGCCTCGACGCCGAGCGCGAGGAAGACCGAGGAGCCGACGCGGCGCTCGGCGAGCAGCGGCGTCTCGCGCAGCACGCGCAGGTGGTTGCTGACGCGGCTCTGCGAGAGGCCGAGGGCGCGGGAGAGCTCGCCGACGGAGAGCTCCTGCAGCGCGAGCAGACCGAGGATCCGCAGCCGGGTCGGGTCGCCGAGGACCTTGAGCAGGCCGGTCGGCGGGAGGGTCTCCTGGGGCGCCTTCAACACGACATCATGATCGGCTGAAGTTCGGGCCGGGTCAAGGCTCGCGGCCCCCGAAAGCGTGTTTTCGGGCTCCGCTCCCGCCCGCGGGGCGCGGCCGGCCGGATCAGGCCTCGTCCGCGGCGATCCGGACGCGGAGCTCCAGGCTGTCCCCGTCCGCCTCCCACGAGGCGGGCGCCAGCTCGCGTCCCTGGCGGAGGCCGGCCTGCAGGACGCCTTCCGGCAGCCGGTCTTCCGGCGCGAGGAGTTCCACGTCCGCGGCGGAATCGCCGAGCTCCCCGACGAGGTGGTAGAGCAGCTCGAAGCCGCAGCCCTCGTCGTCCTCGAGCGGACGAACCGCGGAGTCCAGGTTCGGGTCGACGCCGAGGCGCTCGAGCGACGCGCGCAGCCCGGCTCCGATCAACTCGTCTCGTCGCGCGAGCCAGTCGCGGCAGGCCGCGCAGCCGCACGCTTCCGAACCGCCGCGAACCCACGCCGCTCGCGCTGCGCGGGTCCGCTGCGGATCGGACCGCAGCCGATCCCCGAACCAGTCGTTCGGTTCCACGGCGGCGTCCTGCGGGTCAGTCGACGGAGATGGGTTCGATCTCGAGGATCTCGATCTCGATCTCGCCGCCGGGCAGGTTGACCTTCTGGCGGTCGCCGGTGTGCAGACCGAGCATGCCCTGCGCGAGCGGCGCGCGGTAGCTGACGATCTTCGAGTCGTCCGTCGCGTCCCACGGACCGAGCAGCGTGATCGTGCGTTCCTTTCCGCCGGTGTGGTCCATGTAGCGGACGCGCGTGCCGGGGCAGACGGTGTTCTCGGGGAGGATCGCGTTCTCGAGCAGCGCGGCGCGGCGCTCGTCCTCCTTCATCGACGCGGCGCGCGAGGAGAGGTTGCGCTTCTCTTCGATCGCGGCTTCCCACTCGGCGTTCTCCGAGAGGTCGCCCTGCGCCGCCGCGCGACCGATCGCTTCCTCGTTCGCGGGCATCTTCACGTTCACGAGCTCGTTCAGCTCGCGGCGGTGCTTCTCGAGGCCCGAACGCGTCGTCCAGATCTCTTCGCCGACCCAGAAGCCCTGCGATGGGCGCGCGCCGCCGCCGGCGGGTTCCGCGTGGAAGGCGATCGCCGTGACGAGGTTGTCGATCGACTCCTCGACGCCGCGTTGCGTGATCAGCTTCATGCTGCGCATCGTGTCGGCGTCGGCGTCGTCCAGTAGACGCGACAGGATCGACGAGCGTCCGCCCGCCAGCATCTCGACGAGGCGCGTGTGCGCGCGCGTCAGCTGCGGATCGTCGCGACGCGTGTCCCAGAGGTTCGAGGCGAGCGTCAGCAGCGACTGCGCGCGCGTCGCGGGCGGCGGGTAGTCGCCCTCGAGCTTGCCGTTCTCCGCGAGCCGCGCGAGCGCGATCAGCGCGTAGGGCGCGCGCAGCGGTCGCGCGATCAAGGTCGTGTAGGCCTCGGCGAGCTCCTTCTTGCGCTTCGCCGTCCGCAGGCGATCGATCAGCACGCGGATCATTCCGGGGGGCGCGAAGGAGAGGTTCGCGATGGCCTCGTCGGCCCACGCGTCTTCGCCGTAGACCTCCTTCAGCAGGTCGATGCTGTTCTCTTGATCGCGGCTCGACGGCATCGCCTGGAACAGCTTCCAGAGCTCGGGCGCCTCGGAGATGTCCTCCGGCGCCGGGGCCGCCTTCGCCGCCTCGAGCCACTCGAGGAGCGCTGCCGGCGTCGTGCCGCGCAGCTCGCGCAGCAGCATCCAAGCGCCGAGTCGTTCGCCGATCGGGTGGTTCGCGTCGGCCGCGTCCTGCTCGAGGTGCGTCAGCGCGATCTCGAGCAGCTCGGGCGTCGTGTTCTTGTCGCTCTGCAGGTCGCGCGTGCGCGTCGTGATCTCGGCCAGCGAACCGAGCACGCGGAGCTGACGCTCGAGCTGTTCGACGGGATCCGCGGCGGTCAGCAGGAGGCGCACTTCCATGCGCTGGCCGCTGCCGGAGATGCGGAACCACTCGCTGTTCTCGGCGAGCTTCTTGGCCTTGCGCCACCACGCGCTCCACGCGGAGCCTTCGATCGCGACCTGCGCGAGGGCGTTCTTGATCGAGGCGAGCGTCGCGCGGCCGTAGTAGCGGCTGACGACGGCCTGCAGGATCTCGAGGTGGTCCTTCTTGAGGCGCTTCTTCAGGCCTTCCGGGTCGCGGAAGTGCTGCGCGCGCAGGTCTTCCTCGGAGAGCGGCTCGAAGATGTCGACGGCGCCGCTCATCGGGAAGTGGTCGGTGCGCCCGCTCTCGAAGCGCACGCGGATCTCCGAGTCCGCCTCGCGCAGCTCGATGATCTCGCCCGTGCCCCAGCCGCCGGCGTGGTAGATCAGCGTGTTCTCGCGGAAGTCACGCAGCTTGTTGAACGCTTGCCACGGGCGGCGCAGGTCGTTGCCGCCGGAGAGGCCGGTGATCTCGACGTGCTTGGACCACCACGGCTCGTTGCCCCAGGCCTTCTCGGCGTGCTCCATCAGCGGCGAGGCGATCTCGCTGGCCGGGGCACCGGCGGTCAGCGCCGCGCCGAGCAGGCGTGCCGCGTCGGCGTGGCGGTCGGACGCGTCGAGCAACTCGACGTGTTGGCGCACGAGCGGAACGCAGCGCGCGATGCGCTTCTTGTCTCCCGCCAAGCGGATGGCCGTGAGGAGGTCGTCGATCGGACCATCCTGGTTCATCTGCTCGGTCCAGGCTTCGTCGAAGTCCGACCACTTCTCTTGGGCGACGAGGATCGGGAGGCTCATGGCGATTCGCTTGGCTGTGGGTGCGGTGTCGACCGTGCTCGCGGAGCGCAGCGGTCGGGATCCCTGACCGGAAAATCCGTTGGCATGGATGCGCCCTCGGCCGAGGACTCGGTGCGAGGGCGCGGATCACGCAGGATGCCACAAAGGGGTCCTCTAGTTCCAGCGTCGCGGCGCGGAAACCCCTGAACCGGGCCGGGTCAGTCCACCGCGAGCAGCAGGCCCTTCAAGTAGCGCGAGCGCGTGAAGTCGGGGCGTTGGGGGTGGTCCGGGCCCGCCTCGAGCACGCGCAGCAGGCGCACGCCGCGCTCGGCCCGACGCGCGGCGCGGAAGACCGTGCCGACGAAGTTCGAGAGGTCGACGGCGCCCGAGCAGGAGAAGGTGGCGAACAGGCCGCCGGGCTTCACGGCGCCGAGCGCGAGGGCGTTCATGTCGCCGTAGGTCGCGAGCCCCTGTTCCATGCGGTTGCGGTCGCGGACGATCTTGTGCGGGTCCAGGATCACGGTGCGTGCTCGGGGTTGCTCGCGGCGCAGGAACTCGAAGATGTCCGCGTGGGTCCAGCGGATCTCGAGGTCGTTCTCCTTGGCGGAGCGGATCGCGCGGTCCAGCACTTTTTCGTCGAGGTCGACCGCCGACACGCGCGTCGCTCCCTGCGCCTTCGCGTGCAGCGCGAAGCCGCCGGCGTTGCAGCACAGGTCGAGGACGTCGCCGCCGCGCGCGAGCGACGCGACGAGTTGTCGGTTGTCGCGCTGGTCGCAGAAGAAGCCGGTCTTGTGCCCCGCCGCCGGCTTCACGACGAAGCCGACGCCGTGTTCCTCGACGACGACCTCGGGGTTGTCCTCTTCCTCCGGCGCGTCGAAGCCCTCCGACTTCGCGGCGGACTTCGGGACGCGGTGGTAGACCGTCGACTCGGGGTAGAGTTCCTTGAGGGCCCAGGTGACGTCCGCGCGCCACAGCCAGAAGCCGAGCGCGTGGTGTTCGCAGACGATCACGTCGCCGAAGCGGTCGACGATCAAGCCGGGCAGGTCGTCGCCCTCGGCGTGCACCATGCGGTACGCCTCGGTGACCTCGGGCAGCCGCAGCGTCTTCTTGCGCAGGCGGTCCGCCGCGGCGATCTGCTTCAGCAGGAACTGCCGCGGCTTGTCGAGGTCGCTACGCTTGCCCGTCGAGAGGATCCGCACGCGGATGTCCGAGTTCGGGTTGTAGAGGCCGTGGCCGAAGAAGCGGCCGTCGGCGTCGTGCAGCTCGACGAGCTCGCCGGCTTCGATCGGCTGGCGCGGTTCGCGGCAGAGGCGTGAGTACAGCCAGGGACCCTGCGGCAGGTAGTCCCCCGACAGCTCGACGATGGGCAGCTCGGAACTCATGGTGCGGGGAGTGTAGGGCCGCGGACGGCTCGCCGCCGCTCCCGTGCGCGGAAAGGCCTCACGCGCCCAGCGCGGCGGCCGTAGGATCGTCGCCCCCCCGCACTCACTGGAAGCCAGATGATCGCACTCCTCCTCAGCCAAGTGATCGCCCTCGAGGGCGCCGTCGTCCACACCATGCAAGCGGGTGTGGAACCCGCTCCCGCCACGGTCCTGATCGAGGACGGCGAGATCGTCGCGGTGGGGCCCGACCTCGCGATCCCCGAGGGCGCGCAGCGCGTCGACCTCTCCGGGCGACACCTCGTCCCGGGGCTGATCGACGGCATGGCGAACCTCGATCCCGAACACGACCCGCTGCACACCGCGGCGGGCGTGCTCCTGTTGCGCGACGCGGGCAACGACCTGGAACTGATCGCCAGCGCGAAGATGTCTCGCGCGCAACCGACGGCCGTCGGTCCCGACCTCTACATCTGCGGCCTCGTCTTCGACGGCCAGCCGCCCGCGACGACCAACTCCGTCGTCGTGCGCAACGCCGAGGAAGTGGACGCGAAGCTCGAGGGTCTGCTCGAGTGGGAGGTCGACTACATCGGGACGCACTCCGGCATCCCCGTCGACGCGTGGAAGCAGTTGATCACGAAGGCTCACGAAGCCGGGCTGCAGGTCTGCGGGCCGCAACCCGCCGGCGCGACCCTCGGTGAGATCGCGGCGATCGGTCAGGACGGGCTGTTCTTCCTCGACGCCTTCCTGCCGAGCGCCGCGGACGGCGTGCTGACGGAAGAAGAGATCGCGGCGCAGGTCGCGACGCTTGCGGGCAGCAGCCTCGCGCTGACGCCGGCGCTGCGCGCGTACTCGCGTTACGTCGACGAAGGCGATCCCAAGCGCATCGAGCTGCTCTCGCCGACCTACGAGATGCAGTGGAAGGCGGAGAGCGCCGCGCGCGCCAAGTTCTACAGCGAGGAGTGGGAGGCCGGGATGCGCCGCCGCATCGACAGCCAGCGACGGCTCGTTCGCGCGCTGCACGAGGCCGGCGTCGCGCTAGTGCCCGGCAGCGGCTCCCCGCACGCGTGGCTGATGCCCGGCGAAGGCCTGCACGACGAACTCGCCGAGTGGAAGCTCGCGGGCATCCCCGATGCGGACCTGCTGGTCGCCGCCACGAGCGGCGCGGCGCGCGCGCTCAACGTCGCAGGGCGCTACGGCGGCGTCGCGCCCGGCATGGTCGCGAACCTCGTCGTCGTCGACGGAGATCCCGCCCTGGACATCGCGCGCCTCCGCCGACCCGCGGGCGTCGTGTTGCGCGGCGCGTACCACGACGGCGCGGAGCTCGAGCACTGGCGGAACAGCGTGCGCGAGTACCAGGCCGGCGTACGCGCGAGCCTCGAGGAGGAATTCGTCGTCGAGCCGCCCGAGCTTCCCGAGGGCAGCGACAAGGTGCTGTCGGGCACGGCGGAGACGCGCGTTTTCGGGATCCGCACCGCGGTCGAGCAGTACGCCGTCGCGCGACAACTCGACGGAAAGCTCGCCTACGCGATGCGTCGCAAGGCGCCGAAAGGCGTCGGGATGCCAGACGCCGAGACGACGCTCCTGCAGGTCATCGACGGCACCCAGCTCGAGTCGTTCAAGCTGGTCGTGGTGAGCGGCGGCACCGAGTACCGCGTCGAAGGCGTGCGCATCGGCGGTCAGTTCCGCGTCGAGCGTCGCGTGGACGGTATGCAGATCGACACGAACTCGACGACGCAGCGGCCGACGCTGATCGACGTCGGATCGGTCCTTCCCGCGATGATCCTCGCCAAGCACCGCACGCCGGGCTTGATGAACGTCCTCTACTTCGAGGGCATGGACCCCGCGGTCAGCCAGTGGAACGCCGAGCTGCGGCCGAACGGCTTGTTCGTCGCGGCCACGCCGTCCGGCGCGCTGGTGGCGGGGCTCAACGCCGACGGGACGCTGAACCGCTGCCAGCGTCAGCGCGGCAACGACGTCGAGCGCACCGCCACGACCAAGTCGTCGACCTTCGGCGGTCCGGGACTCGCGCTGCCGCCCGACCGCGTCTATCTGCCCGAGGAACCCGCGCCCGAGGCTCCGAAGCAGGAGCCGAAGCAAGGGCCGAAGGTCCGCTGAGCAGGACGCGCCTCCCTCCGATGTCGAGCTCCGAGCCGCGCAACCGCCTCCTCGAAGATCGTCCGCGGCGACCCGCGGCGGCAGGGGAGTTCCAGCCGCTCGAGCTCGGGCCGCTGCGCATCTGGCCGCCCGTGGTGCTCGCGCCGATGGCGGGCGTGACGAACTATCCTTTCCGCAAGCTGTGCCGCCGATTCGGCGCGGGGCTCTACGTGTCGGAGATGATCACCGCGCGCGGCTACCTGCTGGGCAACCGCATGACTCGCCAACTCGCCGCGGGGCACCCCGACGAACGTCCGCGCTCCGTGCAGGTCTACGGCAGCGATCCCGTCGACGTCGGCGAGATGGTCAAGCAGCTCGTCGAGGACGGCGTCGACCACGTCGACATGAACTTCGGCTGTCCCGTGCCGAAGGTCACGCGCAACGGCGGCGGCAGCGCGATCCCGGTCAAGCCGCGACTGCTTGCGCGGCTCGTGCGCGCCGCCGTGAAGAACGCAGGACCCGTACCGGTGACGATCAAGGTGCGCAAGGGCATCAGCGACGACCTGCTGACTTTCCGCGACGCGGGTCGCGTCGCGCAGGAAGAAGGCGCGTCCGCGATCGGCTTGCACGGACGCACTGCCGCCGAGCTCTACAGCGGTCACGCCGACTGGTCGGCGATCACCGAGCTGAAGGACGCCGTCTCGATCCCCGTGCTCGGCAACGGCGACGTCTGGGAGAGCTGGGACGCGCTCGCGATGATGCGCGAGACGGGCTGCGACGCCGTGATCGTCGGCCGCGGCTGCCTCGGACGCCCGTGGCTGTTCAAGGAACTCGCGCGGGTCTTCGACGGCAGTGAGCCCGACGAACCGCCGCGGCTCGGCGAGATCGTCGCGATCATGCGCGAGCACGCCGAGCTGCTGATCGAGGCCTTCGGTCCGGATCACGGCATGCGCCAGATGCGCAAGTGGTGCCACTGGTACACCAAGGGCTTCCCGGGCTCCGCGCGGCTGCGCGGCGACCTCGCGCGCGTCGAGACGAAAGAACGGATGCTCGAGCTGCTCGGCGAACTCGACCCCGACGCGCCGTTCCCGCCGAACGCGCTGCGCGCCAGTCGCGCGAAGCGGGGCGGAACGCAGCGCGTGAAGCTGCCGGAGGGTTACCTCGACGACCTCGACGACGACACGCCGCCGAAGAGCCCGCGCACGCCCGAGGAGATCGCGGACTGGGAGCGCACGCTCAGCGGCGGATGAGCGCGGCTCCCGAAGTGATCGTCGTCGGCGCGGGTGCCGCGGGACTGTGGGCCGCCGCGGTGTGTGCGCGCGCGGGCCGGCGCACGCTCGTGCTCGAGAAGACGCCGCGCGCCGGGACCAAGGTGCTCGCGTCCGGCGGTTCGCGCTGCAACCTCACGACGAGCTTGCCACCGCTCGAAGCCGCGCGGCTGTTCGGCACGAAGGGCGAACGCTTCCTGCGCCGTGCCTTCACGAGCCTGCCGCCGATCGCGGTGCGCGGACACTTCGAGGCGCTCGGCGTCCCGACGGAAGAAGCGCCGCTCGACAAGGTCTTCCCGTCGTCGCAGCGCGCCGTCGACGTGCGCGACGCCCTGTTGCGCGACGCGCGCGACGCCGGCGCGGAGTTCCGCTACGAGTGCGCGGTCGTCGACGTGCGCGAGGAAGGCGGCTCGTGGACCGTCGAGCTCGCGGACGGCGAGGTGCTGCGCGCTCCACGCCTGTTGCTCTCGCCCGGCGGCATGAGCTACGCGCGCACCGGAACGACAGGGGACGGTTACGCGTGGCTCGAGCGCCTAGGTTGCGACCTGGTCGAGCCGGTCCCCGCGCTCGCGCCGCTCGCGTCGGACGCCGAGTGGGTCCACGAGCTCTCCGGCATCGCCGTGCAGGACGCGCACGCCAAGCTGACCGACACCAGCGGCAAGCTGTTGGGACGCCGCGAGCGCCCGGTGCTCTTCACGCACCGCGGACTGTCCGGCCCGGGCGCGATGGACCTCTCCGTCCACGTCGCGCGCGGCCTCGCGGAAGCCGCGCGCAAAGGACTCGCGCGGCCGTCCTTCTGGTTCTCGATCGACCTCTGCCCGAGCGTCGACCGCGACACACTGCGTCGGCGCCTGATCGACGCCGCCGGCCGCCCCGGAAGCCCGCGCCTCGCGCGCGCGCTCGACGGCGAACTGCCGCGCCGCCTGGTCGACGCAGCCTGCCGACAAGCGGGCCTCGAACCGAACCCGCTCGCCGCTTCGATCACCAAGCCGCAGCGCCACGCGCTCGTCGAAGCGCTGAAGGGCCTCGACGTGCCGATCACCGGCACCCTGGGCTTCGACCTCGCCGAAGTCACCGCCGGCGGCCTCGCGCTGCACGAAGTGTCGCCCGCGACGATGGAGGTGCGCGGCAAGCCCGGCCTCTACGTCTTCGGCGAGCTGCTCGACCTCGACGGCCCGATCGGCGGTCTGAACTTCCAGAGCGCCTTCGCGACCGCGGAGCTCGCGGGGAAGGCGGCGGCGAGCCGCTGACTCACGCCACGCCGAAGATCTCGCCCATTCGGAAACCGACGCCGAGCACGACGAAGGCGACCGAGATCAGCGTGACGAGCACGATGTGCCAGCTCATGAAGCGCAGCCAGGCGGCGCCCTCGAAGCGGTCGCGGCGCAGGTGGACGTCGGCGGCGAGCACGACCGTGAGCACCAGGAGGCCGAGCTTCGTGACGACCAGGTGGTCGATCGGATCCTCGACGTCGAAGAGCCTGGTGAAGCCGCCGGCGTGGCGGCGGGCGATCTCGATGCCGGTCATCAGCTGCACGAAGAGCGCCGGCATGGCGAGGCGTTCGATGGTGCTCTCGGTCGTGCGCAGCAGCTCGGGATCGCGCTCGCGGATCGCGCGGGGGAGCACGGCGAGCGCGACGTAGAGGTGTCCGCCCGTCCAGACGCAGGCGCCGAGGACGTGCAGCACGATCAGGTAGAACATCATCGGGATTCGCCTCCGCTGCGCTCGATCTTCGAGTCCAAGTAACCGGCCTCGCGCATCAGGCGCACGAGCAGCGCGCGCACGCGCGCGGAGTCCGCGTCGAGCGCGGCGCGCCGGCGTTCACCGCCCTCGCGCAGCGCCTTGTCGCCGCGGCAGTCCTTCACCAGCTTCGTCAGGAACTTCTCCCAGTCCTCCGCCGCGGGCAGGACCTCGCGCACCGCCGACGGCGTCGAGGAGTGCTGTTCCCACAGCGCGTGGAAGCGGTCGAGGCTCTCCTGGTAACCGTCGCGCAGCACCGGGGAACCGCTGAGGTAGCTGCGCGCGATCGCGTTGCGCAGGCCGCGGTGGTGGTACGCGGGCACGAACAGCGCGCCGATCTTGTCGTAGAGGCGCTTCTGCTTCGCGCCGGGAACGGGCGCCTTGAAGCTGCGCCAGTCGTCCGTGAGGTCGTGCAGGATCCCGAGGCACTCGACGTCGGGCATCTCCATGTCCTGACCGGAGCACCACGCATCGTAGAGCGTGACGCCGGGGATCACCGTGCCTTCGCGGTCGGAGTAGGCGTGCGCGAAGGCAGTCAGAACGTCGCGCTGCGAACCGTCGTCGAGCGCGCGCTCGACGAGCGCTTCGGCGAGGTCGAGCCGGGGCGGGAAACCCGCGAGCGCGTTCTCGAAGATCCGCTCGGGGTCGTCGACGTCCGGTCCGTGTCGCAGGGTGCCGCCCACGTAGTCGTAGGTCCACGCGCTGCGCAGTCGGCGCGCCGGCACCTTCTCGAAGAACTTCTTCCGCGCGCGGTCCGCCGCCGCACCGGGCGACATCGGGCGGCGCGCGATCGGTTGCGCCGGGGCGTGCACCTGCGGGTCGTAGGTCGGCGCGGGTTCCAGCTCCGGCCAGGTGCCGGGATCGCGTTCCTCGGACTCGATGACGAACTTCACGAGCCGCAGCTGGAAGGTGTCGAGCCACTCGGCTTCCGCCCGGAACCACTCGATCAAGTCGGCGCGCTGCGCGGGCTCGAGCCGACGCCAGGCGACGCGGAGGTCGTTGTCGGACGGGTCTTCGGGGACGCGCGGATCCGCGGGGACCGCTGCGGTGAGACCGAAGGAAGCGAGCAGGAGGACCGGGAGCGCGAGCAGCGCGCGGCGGGGGAGGCGCATGGCCGCCAAGCCTAAGTCCTCGCGCGGGAGGCCGCCACGAGCGGGAGTTCCCGGGAAAGAGGCGAGGGGCGACTCTCGCGAGTCGCCCCCCAGGTGGCAAGGACCGGAAAACGGGGGAAGGAGTCCGTCTTCCGGCAGGTGGTTCGGCCAGCCGGCTGGCACTTCAGCGATGCTCGTTCCGCGCGGGGGCACCGGACGCGAGGTCCTCTCCCGGAGACAAGCGCTCACCGTGGTCACCGCAACCCCTCGGAGCAATCCGGAGTGTCGAGGCTCGCCGGTGCGCCCCTATGAGCATCGCCAACGTCGAACCACTGGAAATCTACCCCTCCTGGGAGGCGGGGTCGGGGAGTGCGAAAAAAACGCTCGGTCCTCGCCGCGAGGCCCCACGCGGTGCCCCGGAGGCCGATCAGCCTTGCTTCGCGCCGCCCGAACCGCCCGAACCGCCCGAACGGCGGCGACGGCGCGGCCGGCTGCGGCGGCGGCCCTTCTTGCGCTCGGCGTCGAGTTCGTCGTCGGAGAGGCTCTCCGCCTGCTTCTTGCGCTCGACCCAGCCCTCGTAGATGTCCCAGCCCTGGCCGCGCGCCGAGGCGCGCAGGCGGAAGAGCTCGAGCGCGTCGTCGAAGTCCTCTGACAGACAGAACAGGCGCGGGCGGAAGTTCTTCGAGGCGGGGCGCACGAAGGTGCGCTGTTGCACGATGATCCGGCGGGCGCGGCCGGAGTCCTTGCGCGAGAGTCGGGCGAGTTCCGCGAGCGGCGCGATCAGGTCGCCGGCGACGTGGTTCAGGTCCTTCGCCTTGCCCGGTAGCGTGCGCGTCTCGGGGTCCGCTTGGCGCACGATGCGGTCGTAGTGCAAGAGCGCGACGCAGACCGCGGTCGACGGCTGGTAGCCGCGGTGGACCTCGGAGTCGAGCGCCTCGAGCAGGCGCCAGAACTCGCCGGCGTCCGACTCGCCGATCTCCGCGAGGTGTTCCTCGACGTCGGGGAGGATCACGTCGAGCGCGCCGCACGAGCGCATCTTGCGGAAGGCGCCGAGTGCCGTGCCCGAGCGCAGCAGGCGCAGGATCTCTTCGAACACGCGCGGCGGCGCGGCGCGCGAGAGTTCCGGCGTCAGGCCGCACATCGCTTCCCAGGTCATGTCCTCGATCTGGAAGCCGAGGCGCGTGGCGAACTTGACGGCGCGCAGGATGCGCACGGGGTCCTCGGCGAGGCGCGTGAAGGGATCGCCGATCGTGCGCAGCGTGCCGGTCTCCAGGTCGTCGAGTCCGCCGACGTAGTCGTGGATCTCGCCGCTCGCAGGGTCGAGGAACAGTCCGTTGACGGTGAAGTCGCGGCGCTGCGCGTCGGTCGCCGCGGTGCCGTACTCGTTGTCCTCGGTGATCAGCAGGTCGTCGTCGTCGCCGTTCGGGTTCGGCTCGGCGCGGAAGGTCGCCGTCTCGACGATCGAGTCGCGGCCGTAGCGCACGTGCACCAGGCGGAAGCGTCGCCCGATGATGTGGCTGTTGCGCGGGAACAGCCGCCGGACCTGCCGCGGGTGCGCGTTCGTCGCGACGTCGAAGTCCTTCGGCTTGCGACCGACGTAGAGGTCGCGCACGCAGCCTCCGACGAGGAAGGCCTGGTAGCCGCTGCGCGCGAGGCGCGAGGTGACGCGCAGGGCGTCCTCGTCGCGGACGGAGTCGAGCAGCTCCGGCGCGTGCATCACGCGCGGTGCTTCCGAGCGCCGTGCGCGGCCGTTCTGCCTCTCGTCTCGGTCTTCTCTGCTGCGGCCGGTCATGGATCCCCGTCGAGCGCGCGTCGGAGGCGTGCCCGGGATGGAAGGGGAAGCCAAGATACGCATCGCTAGTCGGCTGACAAGCGGCGCGAGCGCCTCGAATCCAGGATTCCTCGTGCTTGCGGTGCGCTGCACGGGCGGCTACGCTTTCGCGCCCTCGTAGGGCAGTAGCTCCAATTGGTTAGAGCGACTGATTCCAAATCAGTAGGATCGGGGTTCGAGTCCCTGCTGCCCTGCCATCTCCTTCTCGCACGTCCACCCGGCCCCCGGCTCGACCCACGAGCGGCCGCGGCCGCTGATTGGCATCCATGATCGAGGAAGACGACGACCCCGACACCGACGGCGAAGACGAGTACGACGAGGACTACTCGGCCGAAGTGCTCGAAGACGCGGCGCTCGACGAGGACGACGACTCCGACGACGGGGAGGATGAGGACGACGAGGACTCGGACGACTCCGACGACGAGGACGGTCTAGGGTCCTCGAAGGGCAAGACGCGGAAGGAGAAGGCCGCGGAGGAAGAACCTCCCGGCCCGGACGTTCCCGCGCCGACGGTCAAGAAGATGCTCGCCGCGCTCGAGTGGGCGTTCCAGGACGAACCGGACGTTCCGGACGGGCTGCTGAAGCGCTATGCCGAGCACGCGGTGATGGTCCTCGACCACAACCGCAAGGTGAACCTCACCGCGATCCTCGACCCGAAGGAAGTCGCGGCGAAGCACTACCTCGACTCGTACCGCGTGACGCGCCTGTTCAGCCTGCTCGGTCGGCGCGTCGTCGACATGGGCTGCGGCGGCGGCTTCCCCGGCGTGCCGATCGCGATGGCGGAGCCGAACTGCTCGATGATGTTCGTCGACTCGACCAAGAAGAAGGTGGACTTCGTCGAGGAGTCGATCGACAAGCTCGCCGTGAAGAACGCGCACTCGCACTGGGGGCGCGTCGAGGACTACCTGGCGCGCGAACGCTGTGACGTGGTCGTGGTGCGCGCCGTCAGCTCGGTGCGCGAGAACGTCCGAACGCTGCGCAAGGTCCGGCACTCGCTCAAGGACCTGATTATGCTCAAAGGTTCCTCGTGGTCGCGCGAAGTGCGCGCCGCGGAGCGCGAAGCCGAACGCCTCGGTTTCCACCTCGACACCGTGCTCGAGCACCAGCTGCCCGAGGAACTCGGTGCGCGCGCCGTGCTCGTCTACCGAGCGCCCGGCGGCCAAGGGCTGTGAGCACGATCCTCGTCGTCGGCGGCGTGCTCGCGCTGGTCGTCGTGGTCGTCGCGATCGCGGCGTACCCACGCGACAACTCCTTCTGAGCGCGCGCGGCTCCGCTCAGAGCTCGACGACGACCACCGTGTTCGCGTCGGCGCGGTAAGGAGCCTCGGCGCTCCAAGCACCGTCCTTCGCCTCGACCTCGACGTGCACGCTTCCGACTCCGAGCGGCACGAAGCTCACCAGCGCGCGACCTCTCGCGAGGGATGGTGCCCGGGGGGGGAGTCGAACCCCCACTCCCTTAACGGGAACATGGACCTGAACCATGCGCGTCTGCCAATTCCGCCACCCGGGCCGGGTGAGGCGGGGAAACATACGGCGCGCTGGGCGGGCGGTCATCGCTCAGCGTTGAAGAACGTACCGTGCCGCAACCGTTTCGACCGCGATCGCCGCGCGGAGGCCTCCGCGCGGCGATCGCGGTCGAAACGGTTGCGGCACGGTACGTTCTTCAACCAGCGGTCACCGAGACGCCGTCGACGAGGGCCCACGGGGCGCGGGCCGCACCGTGCAGGGTCGGCGCGGTGCTCGAGAGCGCGACGAAGCGCCGCAGGAGCTCGAAGGCGTTGCCGGAGATCAGGATCTCGCGCACCGAGCGCACGACTTGCCCGCCCTCCACCCAGCGCGCCGACTTGGCGACGCCGGAGAAGTCGCCGGACGCGGGGTCGATGGAGCCGGAGAAGCGCATCACGTAGAGGCCTCTCCCCATCGAGCGCAGGAGCGCGTCGCGGTCGCCGCCCTGTCCCGGCGCCATGCTGAGCGCGTGGGGGCCGAGGCCCGGGAGCCCGCGCGCTCCGCCGACGGCGTGGCCGGTGGACTCGCGACCTTCGACGGCCGCGGCGTAGGCGTTGTAGAGGTAGCTCGCGAGCACGCCGTTCTCGACGATCGGGAAGGCGCCGATCGGCTGGCCCTCGCGGTCGAAGGACGCGGCTCCCGTCAGCGCGAGGTCGGTCGGGTCGTCGAGCAGTTGGAAGCTCTCGTGCGCGATCGATTCGCCGAGCTTGCCCTTCAGCGCGGAGCGTCCGCGTTGCACGGCGATCGCGCTGGCGGCGGAGACGACCGGCGCCACGAACAGGTCGAGAACCGCGTCGGGCGCGAACAGCACCGGACCGTTGTAGCTCTCGCCGACGCCCGTGTTCAGGTTGCCCAGGCAGACCTCGGCGAACTCGTCGGCGGCGCTCGCGAGCGAAGCCTCGATGCGACTCGCACGGCGGATGTTGTCGCCGGTGTAGTGGAAGCCGCCGACGTCGTCGCCGTCGATCGCCATGCCGAAGATGCTCGTGCCGAGCGCCGCGTCGGACTCGGAGAGCTCCACGCCTTCCGAGTTGACGAGGCTGTGCGTCGTGAAGTGCAGCTCGACCGACGCCTTGTCGATCGCGAGCCGCGCGTCGTGTTGCGCGGCGCGGTCCAGGAAGCGTTGGCCGTAGTCGACGACTTCCTCGATGCCGAGCGCCTGGATCGCCGGGTCGATCAAATCGAGCGCGGGAGCCGCCGCGCGCGTCGCGGGCAGGCGGTTCGCGTCGTCCGGCGGGTTCAGCGCGCAGAGCGCGAGCGCGTCGCGCGCCACGCCGGCGAGCGCCTCGTCGGACGCCTGGTTCGTCGACGCGAAGCCCAGCTTGCCGCCCTTGAAGACGCGCACTCCGAGCGTCGAGCCGTCGTCGACCTGCGAGAGCTTCAGGTCGCCCTTCTCGAAGGTGACGCCGATCTTCTGGCTGCGCACGGAGTAGACCTCGGCCTGGTCCGCGCCGGCATCGAGCGCTCGTCGGCAGAGGCGCGCGGCGCGCCCGGAGAGCTCGGCCGCGGTCGTCGCCGCGTCGCGGACGCGCGTCGTGTCGGTGGAGCCCATCACTGACGCCCTCCGACGAGCACTTCGCAGGACACCCACGGACCGCCGGCGTCGACTTTCGCGGGCTGGCCCTTGCCGCAGTAGCCCGAGCCGAGGTCCCAGCGGAACTCGCTCGAAACGCCGTCGACGCTGCACAGCACGTCGAACGCTTGGCCGGAGATGTTCACGCCGCGCTGCAGCTCGCCGAGCTTGCCGTTCTTGATCGTTCGCGCGGTGAGCGTACCGAACATGAACTCGCCGTTCGCGTCGGCCTGTCCGTTGCCGGCGCCGTCGAGCAGCAGGCCGTCCTCGATACCGGCGACGAGCTCGTCGTAGGTCTGCTCGCCCGGCGCGATGTAGGTGTTGCGCATGCGGATCAGCGGTTCGTCGTCGTACTCCCACGCGCGCGCGTTGCCGGTCGGCGCGACGCCGAAGGCCGCGGCGGACTCACGGTCGTGCAGGTAGCTGACGAGCTTGCCGCCGTCGATGATCGTCGTGCGCTGCGTCGGCACGCCTTCGTCGTCGACGGGCAGGCTGCCGCCGGCGCCCTCGTGGTACTCCGAGATGCCTGAGTCGCAGAGTGTGACGAGGTCGGACCCGACGCGCGCGCCGAGTTTGCCGCGCGCGCAGGATCCCGAGGCGACGAAGTCGGCTTCGACCGTGTGGCCGATCGCTTCGTGCGTCAGAATGCCGACGAGGTTGGGGGAGAGCAGCACGCGCTTGCGGCCGCCGCTCGGGTAGCCCGCCTTGAGCAGGTCGACGGCGGTGCGCGACGCGCGCTCGGTCAGCACCTCGGGGGAGTCGTGTTGGAAGAGGCACTCCCAGCCGCCGGTCACGCCCACGCGTTCGACGCCGCGCTGCAGTTCGCCCGCTTCGCTTGCGACAGCCATGATGCGGAACTCGGGGCGCACCAGGCGCGACCACGCCTTTGCGCCGTCGGAGGTGACGACGCCCTTCTCCTCGTAGAGCTCGGTGTAGCTCGAGGACGCGGACTGGATCGCGCTCGAGGCCTTGCGCGCGTCTTGCTCGAGGCGCAGCACGAGCGCGAGCGCCTCGTCGATCGGTTTGTCGATCAAGTCGATGCCCGGCGCGTCGAAGCGCCCGCGCGCCAGCTCGACGCGCGGCAGGTCCGGCGTGCGTTCCTTGCGCTTCGCGGCGGACGCGCGCGCGGCGCGGCGGGCGTCGTCGATCGCCTTCTCGATCGCGGCGGACTCCACGCGATCGGTGGAAGCGAAGCCCCAGGTCCCGTCCTCGAGCACGCGCACGCCGACGCCCGTGTGCTCGGAGATCCGCGACGAGTCGACGCGTCCCTTCTCGACGGCGACGGAACGCGTTCGACGCTTGTGGAAGCGGAGCTCGACGAAGCCTCCCGCCTTCTTGGCGAGGACCTCGGCGAGGAGATCGGTGGGGTCTTGTGTCTGCATGGATGGGGGCTGGTCGTGCGTTGCCTGGGGTCGGGAGGGTAGCAAGCGAGGCGCGACCAAGCTCGCTCCCGTGCGGCTCCGCGCGTGGAATTCCCCTGGGCCGCGACTGGAGGGCCGACTAACCTCTGCGCCCCCGATGGCCAAGCCGCAGAAACCGCAGACCCGCCGCTCGATCGCCACCAACCGGCGGGCGCGGCACGAGTACGAGGTCCTCGACGAGCTCGAGTGCGGCATCGTGCTCGTCGGCAGCGAGGTCAAGAGCCTGCGCGCCGGCCACGCGTCGATCGCGGAGGCCTTCGGACGGATCAAGGACGGCGAACTCTGGCTCTGCGGCGCCACGATCGCCGAGTACCCGAACGCGAACATCTTCAACCACGTCCCCGTGCACGACCGCAAGCTGCTCGTGCACCGCGGCGAGCTGGAGAAGTGGCACAAGCGCGTGAAGGAACGCGGCGTCACGGTCGTCCCGCTCGAGCTCTACTTCCAGGGCTCGCGCGTGAAGTGTCTGATGGCGCTGTGCCGCGGCAAGAAGCTCTACGACAAGCGCCGGAGCGAGCGCGACAAGGAAGACAAGCGCTCGATGGATCGCGCGATGAACCGGCGTCGCTGATCCACTCCTCGAGCCGGCGCCGGACCGAATGACGCAAACCATGAACCAACCGCTGCTGGCCACCGCGTCCTTGACCCTCGCCGCCGCCTTCGCCCTGGGCTTCGCCGCCCAGCGACCGGACTCCGGGGGAGTGCAGGCGGGGCTCGGATACGTCTCCTCCGCGCAGGACGCCCCCGACGTCGACGGCGTCGACGTCGTCCTCGACTCCGCGCACAGCCGCTTCGCTGGGGTGAAAGACGGCGCGAACGCCGACTACATCCCGGTTCTCGCCGAGGTCGACTCCGAGCTGTTCGCGATCGCGCTCGTCACCGTCGACGGCGAGGTGCACGTGGTGGGGGACGGCGAGGCGCGCTTCTCGATCCAGTCGATCTCGAAGGTCTTCAGCATGGCGCAGGTCCTGTCGCAGCTGGGCCCCGACGCACTGCTCGAGGGCATCGGAGTCGACGCGACGGGGAGGCCGTTCAACTCGATCATCGCGATCGAAGAGTTCCAGGGGCGCGAGATGAACCCGCTCGTCAACGCGGGCGCGATCACGACGACGGGCATGATCCCCGGAGCGGACGCGGACGCGATCTTCGCGAGCATCCTGGCGAACCTCTCGGGATACGCGGGGCGCGAGCTCGACGTGGATCTGGCCGTGTGCGCGTCGGAACTCGCCTCGAACCAGCGCAACCAGGCGATCGGCGCCTTGATGCACGCCTACGGCTTGATCGACGACCACTACGAGCGCGCCGTCGAGGTCTACACGCGCCAGTGCTCGGTCTCCGTCGATACGAAGGACCTCGCGGTGATGGCGGGCACGCTCGCCAACGGCGGCAAGAATCCGGTGACGAAGCGGCAGGTGCTCGACCCCGAGCTCGTTCCGCGTGTGCTCGCTGTGATGGCGACGGCCGGGCTCTACGACGACTCGGGCAAGTGGCTCTTCAGCTCCGGTCTGCCGGCGAAGTCGGGCGTCGGCGGCGGCATCATCGCGGTCTCGCCCGGCCGCTTCGGCATCGCCGCCTTCTCGCCGCGCCTCGACGCGGCGGGAAACAGCGTGCGCGCCCAGCTCGCCATCCGCGCGGTCTCGGACGCCTTGGACGGCAACCCGTACCACGTCACGCCGCGCTGAGTCCGTACAGCCTCGCGCGCTTTCCCCCTCGCAGCCTCCGCGCGGACGGGCTAGACTCGTTCAGCGAATGGAGAGGGGGCGCACTGGTTTCGACCGGTTTGATCTCGCTCTCGAGTTGCGTGCCGGGGACCCCGAGTCACCCCGTAAAACCCTCCCGGGAACAGGCTTAATTGCCAACGATTTTGCACTCGCTGCCTAGTCTTACCTAGCAGCCGTTCCCGCGGGGAGTGCCCGCGGCCTCGCGGGGACGTAAACAGCGGGCTGGCCGACAAGCTCCGCACTTCGGTGCGTCGGCGAGACAACAGAGGTGCTGGTCCAACGAGAGCCGGTCCGAGGGCGCTCCGCGGGCGAGATACAAACCAAGGACTATGCACGTAGACGCTCGCGAGACGGGCATTCCGGGACGCGGGTTCGATTCCCGCCGCCTCCACCATTTCTCCGCACGATCCCTTCGAGCAGAGGCTCACGCGAAGGCGCGAAAGGGGCTGCCGGCCAGCATCGCACAAGCAGCGTGCAACCTCCGGGCAGCTCACGCGAAGGCGCGAACGGCCGAGCCCTACGCGCGGGCGAGTTCGAGCCCTAGAGAAGAGATCCTGGGGCGGCCAGCTTGGCGCGCCGGAGGCAGCTGACCATCCGACGGCTTCGCGGCCTGCGGGCGCGAACGGCCCGTAACTCCCTCGGCAGAAGGCTGGCGGGCGTTTGGCTCTGGAGGCAAGCGGTCGACTTCTCTTCCGACTCGTCGACCGCGCGGGGTCGTGGATCGTTCTTCTTCGCGCCTTCGCTTGACGCTGCTCGTGCGTCGCGTGCCGCAGAACCTCCTTCGCGACCTTCGCGGGAAACACGGGGGCTCGACCGCGCGGTCGGCTCCAGCTGCCCGTACGCTTCACACGAGGACTCACGCGGAAGCGCGAAGGCCGGTGAAGCCCGCGCGGGAGGGGGCCGGGGATGGAGTTCGTTCGGGCAGGACCGCGGGCGGATCGAGGCGCGGTGGGAGTGTGGGCGCAGGTCGAGCGTGGATCGGTGGGTCCAGGGAGCTAGACTCCGGCGCGTGAAGCCGATCCTCCCGCGCCCCTCCAGCTGGCTCGCCGCCCTCGCGGCCTGTGCCCTCGCGTCCTGTTCGACCATGAACCGGGCCTTCGACGCCCTCGACGTGATCAACCTGCCGGAGACGCGTGCGTACAACCTGGAGCAGCTGCACCAGGCGGATCATCACCACCGGCACGTCGCGCACCAGACCGGGGACGTCCAGTACCTGATGAAGCGCGGGATCGCGGGCTTCCAGCCGGGTCGGCACATCTACGACGAGGCGCAGGTCGAGAAGATCGACGACCCCTCGATCGAGTGCCTGGCCGAGCTCGTTTCGTTGTGCAAGTTCGACTCGAGCAGCACGGTCACCTCCAGCCTGCAGGTCGAGTGGTGCGTGCGCCTCGCCGTGGAGGACTCCTGGCGGCTCAGCCGTGAGCGCGCGTTGTTCGAGCTCGGGCGCGCGGCCCTGCGGCTCGACGTCGGCGTCCCGCAGGGGCTCCCGGAAGGCGCGGCCTCTCCGGTCGACGAGGTCGTCGCGGCGATCACGAAGCTGATTCGTGCCTACCGGCCGACCGTCGAAGGCTCGGAGTCGTCGCTCGACGACGACCAGTGGGTCGCGCTCGAGGACGCCGTCGCCGGCATCCGCGCGCTGACGCTCGACCTCGAGTCCGGGCGGCGCACGCTCAAGGCGATCAACTCGCTGCTCGGTCCGACGAAGCGCACAGGGCGCGTGCGCGGCATGCTCGAGCCGTTGGCGCTCGATGTGCAGCGAACGCTCGTCTCGCAGGCGATCACGGCGGGACTCAACGACCCGCTGCCGTCGGTGCGCGCCGTGGCCGTGTGGGTCGCGGTGCAGAGCGGCGGAGACGTCGTGCTCGCGCAATCGCTGACGCAGCTCGGACCGCAGACGAGCGAGGAAGTGATCATGACGGTCATGCGGCTCGTCGAGCTGTACGGTCTGCCCGAGGAGAACGCCGAGTTGTCGGGCGAGATCTTCGAACGCGTGCGACTGCAGTGGCTCGGGATCATTGTCGAGTTCGCGGTGAACCACCCTTCCGGCGAAGTGCGCGTGCGCTGCATGCGCGCCCTGCGCGAGGCCTCCGGCGGGGCGCTCGACACGCTGCGCGAGGAGGACTGGCAGCAGTGGTGGACAGGGGTGCTCGAAGCGCGTGAGTCCGGCGTGCTCGTCCAGCCGTGAGCGACGCGCAGGCCGGACGTGGGCGGTTCACCAGCGCCCTCAAGATCGCGCTCGCGATCGCGCTGCTCGCGTGGGTCGCCTCGACGCTCCCTTGGCGCGACCAGCTGGTGTTTGAGGAGGGCTCGACCGCGCTCGTCGCGCGCGGCGAGATCGAAGGCGTTTGGCGCGAGGATGCGATCGCCTTCCGCCTCGACGCCGAACCGGCGCTCGACGCCGACTGGCCGCAAGCCGCGCGCGACGCGCAGCGCTCGGGGACGCCGTTCGCAGTCGAGCGCGACACGAAGGTCGAGGGCGGCTTCGACTGGCGACCCGGCATGCCGCGCGTGTTCAGCGGGATCGAGAGCAAGGAGCTGGGCTGGGCGCTCGGCATGCTCGTGCTCGGCACCCTACTCGGCATCACGCGCTGGTGGCGGCTGCTCCAGCTCGCGAGCTGTCCGTCGAGCTGGTGGAACACCTTCCGGCTCACCTACCTCGGGATGTTCTTCAACCTCGTCATCCCCGGCCTCACCGGCGGCGACGTGGTGAAGGCGATCTTCGTGGTGCAAGAACATCCGGAACGCCGCCCGGACGCGCTGATGACCGTCGTGCTCGACCGCATGATCGGCTTGTGGGCTCTGATCGGCCTAGCGACCGGCGTGATCTGGACGACTGGGGGAGAGCTCGTGCAGTTGCGCCTGCCCGTCGGCGCGGTCTTCCTGATCTCGACGGCCGGCATGACGGTCGTGCTCTCGAGCCGCGTGCGCCGCCTGTTTCGACTCGACCGCTTGATCGCGAAGCTGCCGTTCGCGGAGAAGATCGAACGACTCGAGGAGTCGGCGCGGGTGTTTCAAGATCGCGGGATGGAGGTCGTCTTCGCGCTCGTGCTCTCGATCGGCAACCACGTGGCAGTGACGGCCTCGGCCTACTTCCTCGGGCACGGATTCGGCGACGCGCTCGCCTTCTCCGACTACGTGAGCATCGTCTCGGTCGGCAACGTGATCTCGTCGCTCCCTATCAGTCCGAGCGGCTGGGGCGTCGGCGAGTTCATCTACCGCGAGCTGTTCGTGCTCGCCGGCAGCCCGGGCGCGCTCGGCGTGGCCGTCAGCGTCTCGTACCGCCTGTGCGCGATGGTCCTCAGCCTCGCCGGCGGCTTGTTCCTGCTCACCCGCGGCGCGCCCGCGGTGCGCGAGGCCGAGGCGGCGATCCAAGAAGCGGTCTGATTCCGCGCGTCGTTTGCGCCGCCCTTGGATTGACAAGTCGCGTCGATCCGGGGTGAACTGCGTGGGATTTTGCCCCGCGCGTCCGATTCCTCCCACACCCCCCCGAACCCCTCAGTACCCATGAGCCTGATCGTCATCGGGACCATCGCCTACGACTCGATCGAGACCGTCCACGACCGCCGGGAGGAGGTCCTGGGTGGTTCGGCGACCTACTTCGCGCTGGCCGCGAGTCGCTACACCGAGCCGCGCCTGGTCGGCGTCGTGGGGGAGGACTTCAAGCCCGAGCACCGCGCGCTGTTCGCGGACCAGGGCGTGCACGCGGGCGGCCTCGAAGTCGCCGCAGGCAAGACCTTCCGCTGGGGCGGGCGCTACGAACCGGACTGGAACACGCGGCACACGACCTTCACGGAGCTGAACGTGCTCGCGGACTTCGACCCCAAGGTCTGCGCCGAGCACCGCGACTCGAAGTACGTCTTCCTGGCCAACGCGGTGCCCGCGATCCAGGCGAAGGCGCTCGACCAACTCGAACACCCGAGCTTCGTGGTCCTCGACACGATGAACCTGTGGATCGACGGCGCGCGCGAGGACCTGGTCGCGTTGATGCGCCGCATCGACGCGATCGTGCTCAACGACGAAGAAGCGCGCATGCTGACGGGTGAGTCCAACCTGATCCGCGCCGCAAGCGCGGTGCTGGGGATGGGACCGCGCTACGTGATCCTGAAGAAGGGCGAGCACGGCGCCTTCCTGATGAGCTCCGACGTGCACTTCTCGCTGCCCGCCTACCCGGTCTCGGAAGTCGTCGACCCGACGGGCGCGGGCGACTCCTTCGCGGGCGGCTTCATGGGCTACGTCGCCTCGCAGGACGACACCTCGCCGGCGACCTTGCGCAAGGCGATGCTGCATGGAACCGTCACGGCGAGCTTCTGCGTGCAGGGCTTCAGCGTCGAGTCGATGACCGAGGTGACGCGCGAGGAACTCGACCGGCGCTACGACGAGCTGCTCGGCATCGTCACCGTCTGAGCGGCGTGGCCGCATCCGCGTCCCGATGGACAAGCGTCGACTGTTCTACGCCTTGCCCGTGGACGCTGAGTTCGCGCGCGAGTGGCACGCGGCCTTCGGTCAGGCACTCGAGCGCTGCGCGGGGCCGCAATGCGCCGCGCGGCTGCGGCGCGTGCCGCCGGAGGAGTGGCACTTGACGCTCGCCTTCCTCGGCATGACGCCCGAGGAGGCACTGCCGCGCTTGTCCGCCGAGGTCGGGCCGCGCGTGGCCCGCTGCGCGGCGCCGCACGTCGTCGAGTTGGCCGGCGGGGCATTCCCCGCGCGGGGATCGGCGCGCGTGCTGTGGTACGGCCCGCGGGAGGATTCGGGCGCGGTCGGCACGCTCGACGGACTGGCGCGATCCGTGCGCGAGGGGGTAGAGGTCGCTCTTCCCGGCAGTCTGCCCGCGGAAGAGGTGTTTCGCCCGCACCTGACCGGCGCGCGGGTGCCGCGCGGGGTCCGCGGGCCCTCGCGAGAAGCGCGCCGCGCCTTCGAGGACGAGCGCCTCGCGTGCGACTGGCGGCCGACGGAAGTGCGGCTCTACGAGTCCCGGAACTCGGCGCAGGGCCCGCGTTACCGCGTGCTCGAGTCCCACGCCTTGCGCTAGGGAACGCGGTTTCGTCGGAAAGCCGGCGCTCGAGCGGTGACTCCGCGGCGCACGCGTCGGTCGATCTCCCCGGAGAGCCGGGGGCGCGCTTCCTACGCCCCTCGCGGAGGGCTATGATCCCTCGCAGTTGTCCAGGAATCGCCGCGACGCGGGCCGTCCGCGCCGGGATCCAAACCTCTCACACGATCCGGATCCGACACCACTCGATGAGCACGACTCGTTCCAAGAACAAGCAGCCTAGCAAGGCGAACCAGGACATCCCCCAGAACGAAACCCAGCGCAACAAGGCGCTGGACGGCGCCCTCGCGGACATCGAACGGGCCTACGGCAAGGGCTCGATCATGCGTCTCGGCGGCGACGGTTACGCGCCGCCGGAGATCAAGGGCATCAGCACGGGCTCGATCGGCCTCGACGTCGCGCTCGGGGGCAAGGGGCTCCCGCGCGGCCGCATCGTCGAGATCTACGGCCCGGAGAGCTCGGGCAAGACGACGCTGACGCTGCACGTCGTGGCGTCCGCGCAGAAGGCGGGCGGCATCTGCGCCTTCGTCGACGCGGAACACGCGCTCGACCCCGGCTACGCCCGCAAGCTCGGCGTGAAGCTCGACGACCTGCTCGTCAGCCAACCCGACACCGGTGAACAAGCGCTCGAGATCGTCGAGACGCTCGTGCGCTCGAACGCCGTGGACGTGGTCGTCGTCGACTCCGTCGCCGCGCTCGTGCCGCGCGCGGAGATCGAGGGCGAGATGGGCGACTCCTTCGTCGGCCTGCACGCGCGCTTGATGAGCCAGGCGCTGCGCAAGCTGACCGCGGCGATCTCCCGCTCGGACTGCTTGGTGATCTTCATCAACCAGATCCGCGAGAAGATCGGCGTCATGTTCGGTTCGCCCGAGACGACGACCGGCGGCCGCGCGCTCAAGTTCTACTCCTCCGTGCGCCTCGACATCCGTCGCATCGGCCAGCTCAAGGACGGCGACGAGGTCGTGGGCAACCGCACCAAGGTCACCGTGGTGAAGAACAAGGTCGCGCCGCCCTTCCGCAAGATCGAGTTCGACATCCTGTTCAACCGCGGGATCAGCCGCGAGGGCGAGTTGCTCGACATGGGAATGGGCGCCGGCGTCGTGCTGCGCTCGGGCACCTGGTACTCGATGAAGCACCCGACCGAAGGCGAGATCCGCCTCGGCCAGGGCCAGGAACGCGCGCGCCGCTTCTTGATCGACAACCCCGACCTCGCCGACGAACTCGACCGCATCCTGCGCGCCGAGTCGGCCGAGGAGGAACTCGTCCAGGAGGACGAAGCCGCCGCCATCGCGGAAGCGGCCGACGCGACGAAGAAGTGACCACCGGGGCTCCTGCCTCCGGGCAGGATCCCGCAAGCTACCCGGCCCCGCAGGATCCCAGTCAGGATCCCAGGGGCCGGGTTCGCATCCAGAATCGAATCAGAGACCGATGACCAGCGACTCCAAGCTCGAACGCTTCAGCGCCTCGCGCGTCCGCCGCGACTTCCTCGACTTCTTCGTCGAGGAGGCCGGCCACAAGGAAGTGCCCTCGTCTCCCGTGTTCCCGCAGGACGATCCGACGCTCCTGTTCACGAACGCGGGCATGAACCAGTTCAAGGACGTCTTCCTGGGGACGGGCAGCCGGCCGTACAAGCGCGCCGTCGACACGCAGAAGTGCATCCGCGTCTCGGGCAAGCACAACGACCTCGAGGAAGTGGGGCGGGACACCTACCACCACACCTTCTTCGAGATGCTCGGGAACTGGTCGCTCGGCGACTACTTCAAGCAGGACGCGATCCGCTGGGCGTGGAAGCTCCTGACGGAAGTCTGGAAACTGCCCACCGACCGCCTGTGGGTCACGGTCTTCGAGGGCGACGCGGCCGACGGCCTCGCCGCGGACGAAGAGGCCGAGCGCCTGTGGATCGAGGAAGCGGGCGTCGATCCGTCGCGCGTGCTGCGCTGCGGCAAGGGCGACAACTTCTGGGAGATGGGTGACACCGGTCCGTGCGGACCGTGCACCGAGATCCACATCGATCGCGGCGGACCGGGCACCGACCCGGCGGACGGCGCGGATCCGAAGATCGGCGTCAACGCGGGGAACGAGCGCTTCATCGAGCTGTGGAACCTGGTGTTCATCCAGTTCAACCGCCTCGAGGACGGCAGCTTGAAGGAACTGCCCGCGAAGCACGTCGACACCGGCATGGGCTTCGAGCGCATCCTGAGCGTGCTGCAGGGCAAATCGTCGAACTACGACACCGACCTCTTCTCGCCGATCTTCGCGCGCATCGCGGAACTCACCGGCAAGCCGTACGGCGCCGGCGACGAGCGCGTCGACGTCGCTTTCCGCGTGATCGCGGACCACGTGCGCGCGGTGACCGCCGCTTTCGCGGACGGCGCGTTGCCGTCGAACACCGGCCGCGGCTACGTGCTGCGCCGCCTGATCCGTCGCGCGGCGCGCTTCGGCCGCCAGGACCTCGGCATGGAAGAGCCCTTCCTGTTCGAGATCGCTCCCGTCGTGGCGGAAGTGCTGGGCGAGACCTTCCCCGAGATGCGCGAACGCATCGACCACGTGCAGCTCCTGATCCGCGAGGAAGAGATCTCCTTCGGAAGGACGCTCGGCCGCGGTCTCGTGCGCTTCGAGGACCTCGCGCAGAAGGTCGCGAAGGGCGGCGGCAAACTGCTGCCCGGCGCGGAGGCGTACGAGCTGTACGCGACCTACGGCTTCCCGCAGGACCTCGTCGAGCTGATGGCGGAGGAACGCGGCCTCGCGCTCGACCAGGCCGGTTGGTCGAAGGCGCAGACGGCGCACCAGGAAGCCAGCAAGTCGGAAGGACAGTTCAAGCAGTTGCTCAGCGCGGAAGAGCTCGAACACCTTCCCGCGACGATCTCGACCTACCACGGCAAGGACGCGGAACGCACTGCGTGCGCGGCTGAAGCGGTGCGCGTGTTCGGCGAAGGTTCCGAGGCGCGGCTCGTGCTCGACCGCAGCCCGTTCTACCCCGAGGCCGGCGGCCAGGCGGGCGACAGCGGCGAAGTCAACGGCGAAGGCTGGCGCTTCCGCGTCGAGAACACGAAGAAGATCGGTGAGGTCGTCGTGCATCTCGGCGAGCTCGAGGGCGCGTTCCGTCCGGGCCTCGCGCAGGCCCGCGTCGACGCGGACCAACGGGCGCGCACGATGAAGAACCACACGGCGACGCACCTCCTGCACAAGGCACTGAAGGACGTGCTCGGCGACCACGTGAACCAGCAGGGCTCGTACGTCGGACCGGACCGCTTGCGCTTCGACTTCTCGAACCCGAAGGGCGTCGCCCCCGAGGACCTCGAGCGCATCGAATCGATCGTCAACGAACAAGTCTTCGCGAACGCCGAAGTCGCGACGACGATCGAGGACCTCGACGCCGCGAAGGCGCGCGGCGTGACGGCGCTGTTCGGCGAGAAGTACGACGAGCAAGTGCGCGTCGTCGACGTCGGCGGTTGGTCGACGGAACTCTGCGGCGGCACGCACGTGCGCGCGGCGGGGGACATCGGTCCGTTCGTGATCCTCTCCGAGCGCGCGATCCAAGCCGGCGTGCGACGCATCGAGGCGCTCACCGGTCCGGCCGCCGTCGAGGAGATGCAGCGTCAAAGACGCCTGCTGCAAGGCGCGGCGCAGACCATCAAGGCGACGCCCGAGGAACTCTCCGAGCGCATCGAGGCGATGCAAGCGAAGCTCAAGGAAGCGAAGAAGCAGCAGAAGGCCAGCTCGGCCGGCGCGATCGACGAGGCCTTCGCCAAGCTGAAAGGCGCCTTCCAGGACGCGGGCGGCGTGCGCTGGGCCGTCGTCGACCTGCCCGAGCTCGCGGGCAAGGACCTGCGCGATCTCGGCGACCGCGCGAAGAGCCTCGGCGAGGTCTGCGTCGTCCTCTTCGGTCGCGAAGGCGACGGGCTGCCCTTCCAGATCGTCTGCACCGACGCCGCGCAGAAGGCCGGGCTGAAGGCCGGCGCGCTGGCGAAGGAACTCGGCGGCCTGGTGGGCGGCGGCGGCGGCGGTCGACCCGACTCGGCGCAGGGCCGCGGCCAGAAGGCGGGCGCCGTCGGCGGCGCGATCGACTTCCTCTGCGGCGCGCTGCGCGACCGCCTCGCCTGAATCCGCGGTACGATCCGGCGTGCCGCGCTCGTACCGACGGGCGGTGGCACGGGTGTTCCTCCCACACGTCCACTTGCCCCCCGGTCCATCCCCCCCGGACCGGGGGGCTCTTTCGCTCCCGATCGGTCCCCCAGGAAAGGGGGCGGAGAGGACGCTCGGCGCGTTGACACCCCTTCGGGGCGGCGCTACGCTCTCCGGCTTCCAATCACGGGAACCTCCTTGCGAGGCCCGCTCGCCGGCACTTCCGCCGAGGGCCACGGGCGCCGCGCGCAGGCTTCCTCTCCTTCAGGCGGTCCGACCCCGGACCCAACCCGCTGCCCGCCGGGACCCCCGTCCCGCTCGGCCCCCTAGCCATGGCTCACCCTAAGCACCGCACCTCGAAGCACAAGAAGCGCATCCGTCGCTCCCACCTGGCGCTCGACCTGCACACGGTCAACCAGTGCCCGCGCTGCGGTTCCCCGACCAAGTCGCACCGCGTCTGCGACAACTGCGGACACTACGGCTTCGACAAGGGCGGCCAGAACGGCACCGCCGTCATCGAGAAGGAAGACTTCTAGGCGCGACGCAACGCGATGGAATCCCAGCGCATTGCCTTGGACGTGATGGGGGGCGACGACGCCCCCCGCGCCATACTTGCGGGGGCTCTGCGCGCGATCAGCGACGACGCCGCGACGCGCCTCGACCCCCAGCGGATCCTGCTCGTCGGCGACCCCGACGCGATCGCGAAGGGGCTCGCGGAGCTCGGTTCCGACGTGATCTTCCCCGTGCGTCCCGCGAGCCAGGCGATCGGCATGGACGAGTCGCCGGCGACCGCGCTGCGCTCGAAGCCGGACTCCTCGATCGCGAACTGCGTCGGCGCGGTGCGCGCCTCCGAGGCCGGCGCCGTCGTCAGCATGGGCAACACCGGCGCCGTGGTTGGCGCCGCGACGCTCGGCTTGAAGACGCTGCCCGGCGTGAAGCGACCGGGCATCGCCGTCACGATGAGCCTCACCGGCCGTCCGCTGACGCTGCTCGACATGGGCGCGAACATCGCGCCGAAGCCCGAGCACCTGCTGCAGTACGGCATCATGGGCACCGTGCTGATGCGCGACGTGCTCGAGACGCCTTCGCCGCGCGTCGGACTGCTGAACATCGGCGAGGAAGCCTCGAAGGGCACCGACTTGCTGAAGGCGGCTCACGAGCTGTTCTCGAGCTCGCACCTCGACTTCGCGGGCAACATCGAGGGCGGCGACATCTTCGCGAACAAATCCGACGTGATCATCGCGGACGGCTTCACCGGCAACGTGGTGCTCAAGCTGCTCGAAGGCACCGCGGCCTTCCTGCTCGAGATGATGCTCGGTGAGCTCAAGCGGCACGGCGTGTCCTGGGCGCCCGAAGCGCTCAAGAACATCAAGCGCAACATCGACTACGCCGAGTACGGTGGCGCGTTGCTGCTCGGCGTGGACGGCGTCGTCGTGATCGGTCATGGACGCTCCGACGCGCTCGCCGTGTCGAACGCGCTCGGACTCGCCGCGCGCGCCATGGACAGCCGCGTGAACGACCACATCGTGCGAGGCCTGGCGCGCGCCGCCGAGTCGGCCTCTCAGGAGAAGGGCGTCGTCTGACGCGAACCCGCGCCTCGCGCCGCAGCTTGGACCGGGAAGGGGCTTGACCCCGGGACCTGTGTCCCGATCCTGTACGGACCACCGCCGTAGGTCGCCGCGCGACCTCGTCAGAGGATGCCGAGGCCCTGGCATCCGAAGCACTTCTTCCACGGGCTGCCAGGGAGACCACTGATGGGTAACCTCACGCGCGTCGGCATCGCCGGCACAGGCTCATACCTCCCCAAGCGGGCGGTGCCGAACAAGTACTTCGAGGACTTCATCGAGACGAGCGACGAGTGGATCCGCCAGCGTACGGGCATCGAAGAACGGCGCTGGGCAGGTGACGACGAGCCGAATTCGTTCATGTGCACCGAGGCCGCGAAGCGCGCGCTCGACGACGCAGGCCTGCAGCCCTCGGACGTCGATTGCATCGTGCTAGGCACCGTCTCTCCGGACCGGATGCTGCCCGCCGTCTCGCCGCAGGTGCAGGCGAACCTCGGCATCGAGAAGACCGGCGCCTTCGACGTCGTCGCCGCGTGCAACGGCTTCGTGACGGCGCTCAATACGGCGTACGCGCTCGTCGCCTCCGGCACCGCGAAGCGCGTCCTCGCGATCGGCGCCGAACGCCTGTCGAGCTTCGTCGACTTGCAGGACCGCGGTTCGTGCATCCTGTTCGGCGACGGCGCCGGCGCCGCGGTCGTCACTCCGTTCGATGAGTGCCAGCAGGGCGAGATCCTGCGCACGCAGCTGGGCACCGACGGCTCCGGCCGGGACTTCATCTACATGGACGCCGGCGGTTCGACGCGTCCGCCGACGCACGACACGATCGAAGCACGCGAGCACTTCATCCGCGTCCAGGGCCGCGAGGTGTACCGCTTCGCGGTCTCGACGATGACGCAGATCGTCGCCGACATGCTCGAGGGCTACGACCGCGACGAGCTCGGCATGCTGGTGCCGCACCAGGTCAACCAGCGCATCATCGACGCCGCCGTCGAGCGCCTCGGCATCCCCGAGGAGAAGGTGTTCGTGAACATCCAGAAGTACGGCAACACCTCGGCGGCCAGCGTGCCGATCGCGCTCGACGAAGCGAACCGAGGCGGAAAGCTGCCGTCGGGCAAGCTCGTCGTGATGTGCGCGTTCGGCGCGGGCCTCTCCTGGGGCGGCACGCTGCTGCGCTGGTAACGAAGACCGCAACCACAGGATCGACGAGTCATGCAACGAGGCATCCTCTTCCCAGGTCAAGGCGCGCAATTCGAGGGCATGGGCCGCGACTGGGCCGACGCATTCCCCGTCGCCAAGGCGACCTTCGCCGAAGCCGACGACGTGCTGGGCTTCTCGCTCACCGAGAAGATCTGGTCGTCGGGCGACGACGTGAACCGCACTGACGTCGCGCAGCCCGGCATCTACACCGTCGGCGTGGCGATCGTCCGCGTGCTGCGCGAGCGCGGCCTGGACACGAAGGCCGCGCCGATGACGGCCGGTCTCTCGCTCGGCGAGTACACGGCGCTGTGGTGCGCCGGCGGCATCGACTTCGCCGACGGCCTGCGCCTCGTGCGGTTGCGCGGCGAAGCGATGCAGGACGCGTCCGAACAGATCCCGAGCGGCATGCTCAGCCTGATGGGGGCGGACGAGGAGCAAGCGATCAAGATCGCCGCAGTCGGAAGCGCGCACGGCATCTGCGCCGTCGCGAACCTCAACGCGCCCGGCCAGATCATCCTGTCCGGCGAACACGCCGCGCTCGAAGCCGCGGCGGCCGCCGCGCCGGAACACGGTGTGCGCCGCACGCGTCCGCTGGTCGTCGCCGGGGGGTTCCACTCCGAGTGCATGCGGCCCGCCGCGGACCGCCTGAAGGCGGCGCTCGCGGAAGTCGACATCCGCACGCCCGAGATCGCCTTCGTCAGCAACGTGACGGGCGGTCCGACGGCGGATCCGTCGACGATCCGGGATCAGCTGGCCCAGCAGGTCTGCGCGCCGGTCCGCTGGGAACAGTCGATGCGCTGGGCCCTGGCTCAGGGCATCCACAGCTTCCTCGAACCCGGCCCGGGCGAAGTGCTGGCCGGGATCATGCGCAAGATCGACCCCGAGGCCGACGTGGCCTCCGCCGCCACGCCGCAGAAACTAGAGGACTGACCCCCGAGGCGGGGCTGGCGTCGTTGCAGGCTGCACCCTCGGCGCACTATCATTCGGCCCACGCGGAGGCGCCCCTCGGCCTCCCGCCCGACCGGGGCGGTCCGGAACTCCGGCCACCGTCCCTCTCCGACACCCCACGCAAGCACCTTGACCGAACGAACCCTCGACGGCCGTGTGGCCCTCGTCACCGGCGCCTCCCGCGGCATCGGTCGTGCCATCGCTGAACGGCTCGCCAAGCGCGGCGCCAAGGTCGCGTGCGTGGCGACACGCGCCGAGAACTGCGCGGAAACCGTCGCGGCCTGCAACGCGCTGACCGAAGGCGCCGTCGCGTACGGCGTCGACGTCGCGGACCATGCCGCGGTCGAAGAGCTGGTCAAGACCGTGCAGAAGGAACTCGGCGGCCTCGACATCCTCGTCAACAACGCCGGGATCACGCGCGACCAGCTGATGCTGCGCATGACCGAGGACGACTTCGACCGCGTGATCGATGTGAACCTCAAGGGCACGTGGAACTTCATGCGCGCGGCGGCCAGGCCGCTGATGAAGTGCAGCGGCCGCATCCTGAACATCGCCTCGGTGGTGGGCATCACCGGCAACGCGGGTCAAGCGAACTACGCCGCCAGCAAGGCGGGCGTGATCGGTATGACGCGCTCGCTCGCCAAGGAACTCGCGGGACGCGGCGTGTGCGTCAACGCCATCGCGCCGGGCTTCATCGAGACCGACATGACCGCGGAGATCGACGAACAAGCGGCCGAGAACCTGAAGGGGTCGATCCCTCTCGGGCGCATCGGATCCGCGGACGAGATCGCCGACGCAGCAGACTATCTCTTGGGCCCCGGTGGGGCCTACGTCACCGGCCAGACGCTGGTGGTGGACGGCGGACTCTCCCTCTAGAACCTGATCTTCAGGGAAGCTCGACGTCCGAGACGACCACCGTCCGATCCCCCGGGCGGAGAACGACCGAAACCCCCTTCTCCCTTAGAAAGTACGAGGAAGCCAGCGTGAGCGACTCTTCCATCAAGGACCGCGTGATTCGAATCGTCTGTGACCAAATGGGTGCGACTCCCGACAAGGTCACGGAGGCGACGTCCTTCATCAACGACCTCGGCGCCGACTCGCTCGACACCGTGGAACTCGTGATGGAGTTCGAGGACGAGTTCGAGATCTCGATCCCCGACGAGGACGCGGAGAAGATCCAGACCGTCGGTTCCGCGATCGAATACATCACGAGCAAGTCCTGACGCGCGTCCGCGTCCGACGCGGTCCTGCGGAGGCGTCGTCCTCCGAGGGCCACTCGATCCAAGGGGGCCCCGGGCCCGCACCCAAAGGACTCATCCATGCGACGTGTCGTCATCACCGGTCTGGGGACCATCAACCCCCTCGGACTGGACGTCGAGACCTCCTGGCGACGGATGCTCGCCGGCGAGAGCGGCGTCGACCTGATCACCCGCTTCGACGTCAGCGGCCACGCAGCGAAGATCGCCGCGATGGTCGACTGGAATCCGGACGATCACTTCTCGCCGCCCGACCAGCGCAAGCTCGATCCCTTCACGATGTGGGCCATCCTCGCGACGCGCGAAGCGATGACCGACGCCGGCCTCGAGGGCATCGGCGAGCTGTCGGAAGAGGAGCGTGACCGCTTCAGCGCGATCATCGGCACGGGCATCGGCGGCATCACCGGCATCGAGGAACAACACCTCGTGATGCAGGAGAAGGGGGCTCGTCGCGTGAGCCCGCACTTCATCCCGCGCATCATGGCCAACGCCGTCAGCGGTCAGGTCGCGATCGACCAGGGCCTCTTGGGCACGGCCTTCACGACCTCCTCGGCCTGCGCGTCCTCCGGTCACGCGATCGGGATGGCGTTGATGTCGATCCGCTCGGGTGAGTCGGACCTCGTCGTCACCGGCGGCGCGGAGTCGGCCACGACGGCGCTAGGCCTCGCGGGCTTCTGCTCGGCGAAGGCGGTGTCGACGCGCAACGACGACCCGCAAGGTGCCTCGCGTCCCTTCGACAAGGACCGCGACGGCTTCGTGATGGGTGAGGGCTGCGGCATCCTGATCTTCGAGGAGTACGAGCGCGCCAAGGCTCGCGGCGCGAAGATCTACGCCGAGGTCAAGGGCTTCGGCTCGACCGACGACGCCTTCCACATCACGGCGCCGAAGGAAGACGGAGCCGGTCCGGCGCGCGCCATCGGGCGGGCACTGAAGATGGGCAACGTCGACCCGACCACGATCGACTACGTCAACGCCCACGGCACCAGCACGGCGTACAACGACGCGATCGAGACGCGCGCGCTGCACCGCGCCTTCGGCGACCACGCGCGCAAGCTGGCGGTCTCCTCGACCAAGTCGATGATCGGGCACCTGCTCGGCGCTTCGTCCGCGGTCGAACTGGTCGCGACGGCGATGGCGGTCCACACCGGCACCGTGCACCCGACGCGCAACTACACGACGCCCGACCCGGACTGCGACCTCGACTACGTTCCCGGCGAAGCCCGCGAGCTCGGAGTGCGCAACGCAATCTCCAACTCGCTCGGATTCGGCGGCCACAACGTCAGCGTCTGCATCGGTCAGCCCGACTGATCGAACGAATCGGCGCCCCGCCGTTCCTCCGCGTCGCGAGCGTCGGAGCCCGGCGGGGCGTTCGTCGTTCGCCCGGCGAGCCCTCTCGCCGGTCCCGCCCGCAATGCGCCCTTCGACGGAGGCGCGGCGAGGCGCGGAAGTGTTAGAATCGCGGCCCTTCGCGCCACCCAGCGCACCGTTCACAGCGCCGGACGACTCCGGCCTGACACCCCCTGCACCACAAGAGAGACCCCCGCCTCGGGGGCCGGAGACCACGCCAGTGCAAGATAAGTTTCGAGAGCTCCTGCACGAGTACAAGAAGGAAGTCTTCCACGCCGAACACGACAAGAAGAGCGCGGAGCAGATCGCCACGGAGTGTCTGCACGTGACCGAGGGCGTGCTCGAGCAGAAGTTCAGCTACCACTTCCACAAGCTCCCCGACGCCGGCCGCGCCGAGATCATCAACATGATCAACAACTACGTGCGCGAGGCCATCCTGCCCCCGCTCGTCGAGCAGCTGATCTCGCGTCAGGTGATCCTCGACAAGCGCATCAACGCGCTCGTGCACCTCGTCGAGCAGCTCTTCGAAGTGATCTCCAGCGACCCGGAGTCGGTCAAGCAGTGAACGACGGCGGAGCGCTGCGGCGGATGCGCGGCCTCCACCTCGCGGACGGCGTCTGTTCCTTGCGGGACGACCTGGACGCACCGATCACGAACCCCGGCGAGACGCGCGTTCGCGTGCGACTCGCCGGGGTTTGTGCTACCGACCTCGCGCTGCAGGCGGGGTACATGGAGTTCCGCGGCGTCCCCGGGCACGAGTTCGTGGGCACGGCGCTCGACGGCCCGCTCGCCGGGCGGCGCGTGGTGGGAGAGATCAACGCGGGTTGCGGCGAGTGCGAGCTCTGCCGCGCCGGCGATCCGCGCCACTGCGCGCGACGCAGCGTGCTCGGCATCCTGGGGCGACCCGGCGCCTTCGCGGAGGAGCTCAGCCTCCCGAGCGCGAACCTGCTGCCCGTCCCGGACGCCGTCTCGGACGACCTCGCCGTCTTCACCGAACCCCTCGCGGCCGCCTTCCAGGTCCTCGACGGCCTCGACCTCTCCGGCGTGCGGCAGGCGCTCGTGGTGGGGGACGGCCGGCTCGGCCTGCTGTGCGCGCAGGTGCTGCTCGACGCCGGCCTGAACGTCGACCTCGCCGGGCGTCACCCCGAGCGAATCGAGCTCTTCGAGCGCCGCCCGAGCTTCCTGCGGGGCGCGTTCGAGCACGACGCGACGCCACCGCACGAGCGCTGGGACCTGATCGTGGAAGCGACCGGACGACCCGAGGTGCTGCCCGTCGTGCTCGAAGCGATCCGGCCGCGCGGTACGATCATCCTCAAGACCACAGCCGCGACCGCCGCCACGCTCGACCTCGCGCCGCTCGTGATCAAGGAAGCGCGGCTCGTCGGCTCGCGTTGCGGACGGTTCGCGCCCGCGATCGCGGCACTCGCCGATGGTAGGATTCGCCCCGAGGCGCTGATCGACGCGCGCTATCCACTCGAGCGCGGCCCGGATGCTCTCGCGCACGCGGCGCGGCCGGGCGTGCTCAAGGTGCTGATCGAGATGACCTCCAGCGAAACGGATCGATGACCGAGAGACTGCGAACGCAACGCGAGCGAGCCGAGCGCGCCGGACAAGGCCACGTCTTCAGGTTCTGGGACGAGCTGACGGCGGACCAACGCGCCGTGCTGCTCGACCAGCTCGAAGCGGTCGACTACGACGCGCTCCTGGAGCTGGCCCGTCTCTTCGCGGCGACGCCGGAAGTCGCGTCGACCTTCGACCCGCCTGCGCTCTTCCCGCGCGAGCGCGACGCGGCGCACGAGGCGCGCGCGGAAGAGGCGCGCAAGGCGGGCGCGGAGCTGCTTGCGCGCGGCAAGGTCGGGTACCTGCTCGTCGCGGGCGGCCAGGCGTCGCGACTCGGGTACGAAGGGCCGAAGGGCTGCTTCCCGGTCGGACCGGTCTCGGGGCGCTCGCTGTTCGAAGTGCACGCGCGTCGCTTGCGCGCGGCAGCGCTGCGCCACGGCACGGACGGACCGTGGTACGTGATGACGTCGCCGGCGAACGACGCGCAGACACGCGAGTTCTTCGCCGAACACGGGCACTTCGGCCTCGACCCGGCACGCGTCCACTTCTTCTCGCAGGCGATGCTCCCGGCGCTAGACACCGAGGGCCGCGTGCTGATGTCCTCGAAGCACGAGCTGTTCCTCGCGCCCAACGGGCACGGAGGTGTGCTCGCCGCCTTCGCCGGCTCGGGACTCCTCGCTGGTGCCCGCGACGAAGGGATCGAACAGATCTCGTACTTCCAGGTCGACAACCCGCTCGTCCGTCCGGCGGATCCGCTGTTCCTCGGACTGCACGCGCTCGCCGACGCGGGCATGTCCTCGAAGATCGTGACGAAGCGCGACGAACACGAGAAGGTCGGCGTGCTCGGACTCGCCGACGGCAAGCTGGGCTGCATCGAGTACTCCGACCTCCCCGACGCGCTGCGCGGCGCGCGCGACGAGCATGGACAGCTCGTCTTCGGCGCGGGCAACATCGCGGTGCACGCGATGAGCCTCGACTTCCTCGACGAGGTCTGCGGGCACGGGTTGAAGCTGCCGTGGCACCTCGCGCGCAAGTCGATGACCGTCGTCGGCGAAGACGGCGCGCTCACCACGCGCGAGGGCGGCAAGTTCGAGACCTTCGTCTTCGACGCGCTCGGCCTCGCGGCGAACTCCGTCACGCTCGAGGTCGACCGCGCCGAGGAGTTCTCTCCCGTCAAGAACAGCGCAGGGTCGGACTCGCCGGAAACCGCGCGGCGCGACATGTGTCGCCTGCACGCGGGTTGGGTCGCGCACGCCGGACTCGAGCTGCCCGCTTCGACTGCGGGCGACGCGCCGCTCGTCGAAGTCGACCCGCTCGTCGCCGAGACGCTCCCCGAGTTCCTCGCCGCGCGACCGAAGCGCACCGAGCCGCCGAGCGGCGGCCACCTCTACGAATGACGAACTCACCCACGGATGCCTCGAACTTCCCCGCCGCGCTGCGCGGACGATCCGTCGTGATCCTGGCCGGCGGTCGCTCGGGCGAACGCGAAGTCAGCCTGCGCTCGGGCACGGCCGTGCGCGACGCGCTCGTCGCACAGCGCGGGACGCAAGGGCTCGCGTCGCTCGAGCTCGTCGAGATCGCGGCGGACGGGCGTTGGTTGCGCGAAGGCGTCGCCGTCGATCCGGCGCGCTGCGTCACGGACCTGCCGCACGACGCGGTCTACTTCCTCGCGCTGCACGGCGGCGACGGCGAGGACGGGACGATCCAGGGCTTCCTGTCCAGCGCGGGTCGCGCCTACACGGGGTCCGGCGTCGGCGCGAGCGCCATCGCGATGGACAAGGCGGCGACGCGATCCGCGCTCGCCGCGGCAAGTTTGCGCGTCGCGCCCGGTCGGCTCGTGCAGGCGTGGTCCTGGGAGGATGCGCGTCAGCGGGAGCTCGACGAAGTCGTGCGCCTCGGTGATGCGGGTTGGTTCGTGAAGCCGAACCGCGGCGGTTCCTCCGTGAACACCTTCTCGGTGCGCGATGCGGACGAACTTCCGGCCGCGATCGACGCGGTACTCACCGGAGGAGACAGCGCGCTCGTCGAGGCGCGCATCCCCGGGACGGAAGCGACGTGCGGCGTGCTCGGGAACGCGCTCGATCCCCGTGCGCTCCCGCCGGTCGAGATCGTTCCGCGCGGCGATCGCTTCTTCGACTACCAGCAGAAGTACGACGACGATGGGGCGGAGGAACTCTGTCCTCCGCGCAGTCTCGGCGAGGAGACCTGCGCCGCTCTGGCGAACGGCGCGCTCACCGCGCATCGCGCGCTCGGTTGCGAGGGATACTCGCGGACCGACTTCATCGTGCCCGCGGACGGCGGTGCACCCGTCGTGCTCGAAGTGAACACCCTGCCCGGACTGACCGCGCGCTCGCTGCAGCCGCAAGCCGCCGCCGTGATCGGGCTCGGCTTCGCGGGCTTGTGTCTCGAGGTCCTGAAACTCGGGCTCGAGGCGGACCGGAGCCGCTGCCGGTGAGCGCGATCGGCGTCGCCGTCGTCGGTTCTGCGGGGCGACTCGGTTCACTCGCCTGCGAGTGGATCGCGGCCGCGGACGACCTGGAGCTCGTCGCGCGCGTCGAAGCGTCGGCGGACCTCGTCACCGAGTTGCGCCGCACCGCACCCGCTGTCGCCGTCGACCTGACCCGCGCGCCGCTCGGACTGCCGCACGGTCGCGCGATGCTCGAGTGCGGCGTGCGACCGGTGATTGGAACCAGCGGCGTCGATGCGGCGCAGACCGCGCAGCTGGACCACCTCGCGCGTGCGGCGGGACTCGGCGGAATCGTCGTGCCGAACTTCAGCCTCGGCGTCTGGTTGATGCAACAGGCCGCGGAGCTGGCCGCTCGCCACATGCCGCGCTTCGAGATCGTCGAGATGCACCACGAGCGCAAGCTGGACGCGCCGTCGGGTACGGCGGTGCACAGCGCCGAGCGCCTCGCGGAGGTCGCCGGCCTCGATCCGTCCGACGTACGCATCCACTCGCTGCGGCTCCCCGGCGCGGCCTCCAACCAGGAGATCGTCTTCGGGGCGGAGGGCGAGTGGCTGCGCCTGCGGCACGAGACCTACGGTCTCGCGTGCTTCGCTCCCGGCCTGCTGGCCTCGATCCGCTACGCCGATCGGGCGGAAGGCGTCGCCCGCGGACTGGGCGCGGTGCTCGGCGGGCCGTAGTGTAGACAAGCGGCGCTTTCTCCACGTGAACGCCGCATGCGATCGGGTTAGACTGCGCGCCGAGTGCCAGGGTGGCGGAATTGGTAGACGCGGTGGATTCAAAATCCACTTCCCGCAAGGGAGTAGGGGTTCGAGTCCCCTCCTTGGTACCACCCACTCGTCCCGGTCGCGGACGTTCCCTGGGGGGGGAAGGATGAAGACCAGCTTGCAAGCGAACCAGCCCGGCTGCTCCCCCCGAGATCCGCTGACGCGCGGCTTGTTGCCGGTGGTGATCCACCAGCTGAACAACGCGACGCAGCTGCTCGCGAACTTCCAGGCGCTGCTCACGCTGGGCGACGCGGACGAGATCTTGCGGCAGCGCTCCGGCGACATCGCCGACACGGCGCGCAGCGTGCACGAGCTCGGCTACGTCCTGGCGGTGATCGCGAGCGCATCCGGTGCCGACCTGCTACTCGAGCGACGCGAGGCGCGCGGACTCGAGTGGATGCTGCAGACGGTGCGCGACGGCTTGCGGCGTGAAGGACGCGACCTCGCGGCGCCGTCGACCCCGCTCCCCGACCTCCGCGCCGCGGTGGGGGAGGGCTGGGAGCTGTCCTGGGCCTTCGGCGCGCTGCTCTACGTCGCGGGCCGTGCGGTGCCGACGGACGCTCGCGTCGCGTGGCGACTCGAAGCAACCGAGCACGGATGGCGACTCGAACTCGACGGAATCAGCACCGACGACCTCGGCGAGCTCTGGCCGCTCGTCGTCGAGCGTCTCCCCGGCGCGACGCCCGTCGAGGACGCCGGACGCGTGGCGCTCGCGCTCCCCGCCGATTGGCTCCGTGCTGCTGACGCACCGGAACACGGACCGGCGCTGGAATCGTGAAGTGGTTCGGAAGCAAGCGGCCCGAGGACGCGGATCCTCCGGCGGGTGATCCGGCGCGCGTCGCGGAGGTCCAGGAAGCGCTCGAGAGCCTGCGCCCGATGTTGCAGGCGGACGGCGGCGACGTGCGCTTGCTGGAGGTCGTCGACGACGAGATTCGATTGCAGCTCGTCGGCGCCTGCGAGGGCTGCGGGATGTCGTTCTACACCGTGCGCCAGGGCATCGAGCCCGAGCTGCGCCGTCGTCTGCCCTGGGTGCGACGCATCTCCGCCGAGTAGCGTGAACGCGAAGCGGCGCCGAGCCCCGCGGGGGACTCGACGCCGCCTTGGCTCGGAGAAGGTCGCGCTCAGTTCACGACGCTGTTCGACGCGCCGACGAAGAGGTTGTTCGCGTCGGTGATCAGCAGCTGGAACCAGCGCTGGCCGAGCGTCGAGCCGCCCGGGTTGAAGTAGCTGAAGCTCGCTTCGCCGTTCGCGTCCGTCGGGATGCGCAGCCCGAGCCGGCGGATGCGCGAGAACTCGAGGTCGCTGTGGTAGAGGAAGTCGAACGCGAGCTGCTGCGAGTACGGCGCGACCAGGTACGACTGATTGCCGAAGAGGATCAACGCACCCGCGTTCGGCACCGCGCCCGTGACGTGGATCGTCGAGTAGTTTCCGAAGTGCTCGTGCGACAGGATCGGCTGTTGCGGCGCGAGCGTGACGTCATCGGTGCCGTTGCTGTAGCGCAGACGCAGGCCCGTCGGCTGGTAGCGGTGGAAGTGACCGGGGCCCGAGTCGGCGACGAACTGCAGCTCGGTCAGCCAGTTGGTGCCGCTCGCGATGGTGTCGACGATCTCGCCGTCGGCATCGAGCTCGAGCAGCAGGCCGGAGACGGCCCACACGTTCGACGTCACGAAGATGTTGCCGAACACGGGGTCGACCGCGAGCGAGGCTGCGCCGTCGAGGCCGTCCGTCAGCACGTCGGCGTCGAGTTCGTCGAGCGGCAGCGGTCCGGTGAGCTCGGACGCTTCGAAGCGCAGGACGCGACCGCCCGCGACGCTCGACTCGCCGTAGATCAGATCACCGTTCGGCGCCAGGTCGAGCGGCCCCGACCAACCGGGGACGACGGCGACCTGAGTGAAGGCGCCGGTGGTCGTGTCGAGGCGCAGGATGTCGTTGCCGACGCCGAAGTGGGCCGCGGAGACGAGCAGGTCGTTCGCGTTCTCGAAGACCGCGTCGAAGGAGAACTGGATCGTCGAGAGCGGCGCCATGCCCGAGCCGTCGAGCATCGCCTTGTAGACGGCGCCGCCCGAGCTCTCCGCGACGATCGCGAAGGTCTCCGTCGGATCGACTTCGACGAAGGCCGCGAAGACGAAGGCCGGGGTGCTGCCGAGGTTCTGGACGAACGCGCCGGCGGGGTCGTAGAGGTCGACGGAGAAGCCGTCGAAGTAGACGCGCGAGCCGTCGGCGAGCGTGTCGGAGGGAGCGAAGGCGACCGCGGGCGGGGCGCTGCTCACGACGGCGAAGCCGGGTGCGATCACCTCTTGCGCCGGAGCGAGCGGTGAGAGTGCGGCGAGGAGGGCGGCGGCCAGTAAGGGCGTGCTGCGCATGGGGAGAGTTCCTTGGAGTTCGAATACCACGTCGAACACCGGCTCCCGGCGCGGCGCGCGCCGCGATGGGGGATCTGGCCCAGACCCGGGGCCGGTGGGGTCCCGACGGCCGTCCGGGTCTCCTGACTCATCGCGCGCGATGGAGCGACTGACCTTCCCGGGACGCGTCCCAGTGGTCGGCCCCTCGGGGCCGCGCCGCAGCTCTTGGCGACTCACAGTGGCGGGTCCGTGCAGGATTCGCACCTGCTTCCCCGACACAACCGTCTACGGCTGGCACAGTATGTCCAGGTTGAAGCCTGGTCAATGCTCGCGACGGAAATTGCCGCGCGCGAGGCACGTCGCGGTCGCTACTGGACGCGGGGAGCGTCGCCCTGCGGCTCCTCGGGTGCGGACGCGGGGCGCGGGCGCGGCGGCGCCGTGTCGACGAACTGTTGGAAGCGCTCCGCCGCGGGAGCATCCATCACGACCGGCGTGCGCGTCGAGACGAGCTCGAGCAGGCGGCCGCTGTGCGTGTCGGCGAGCTGCATCGAGGTCCACTCCGGCGCGAAGTACTGGACCCCGACGAGCGCGCTGGTGAACAGCACCAGTCCCGTCACGGTTCCGGCGAGCAAGCCGCCCATGCGGTCCATCAGCCCGAGCTGCATGGCCTCGAGGCTCTTCTTGCCCAATCGGCCGATCAGGGCGGCGAGCGTCAGGGCTCCGACGAAGAGCACGACCCAGGCGATACCTTGCGCGACGCTGGGGTCGAGGTCGACGACGCGCTCGAGTTGCGGGCCGAGCTTCGGCGAGAGTGCGCGCGCGAGCATCACCGCGGCGCCGAGGCCGAGCAAGCGCATCACCTGCCACCAGAGCCCGCGCCAGACGCCGAGCAAGGAGAACAGCGCGAGGAGTCCGAGGCCGACCTGGTCGACGGTCGCGAGTCCGCTGGCGGCCGGCGGCTCGACGGCGTCTTGGAGGAGGGCGAGGAAGTGGGTCATCTGGTCTCCGCAGGGGTTCGCGGCAGATTGTAGGGAGCCGCGCGGACCGAAGGGAGCCCGGAGGCGGGGAGAGCGTGCCGCCGCGCCGCCGTCCGCGATACAATGCGGGGCGTGCCGCGGCCCGACAGAGTCCCGCGGGACCCTCTTCCGATGATCATCGATCCCAACCAGCTCGAGACCGGCCTGCGCTTCTTCGCCGAGGCCGTCGAGACCTCCGCCGAGCTCCGCGTCGAGTTCGAGGCGAGCCGCAAGGCTTTCTTCGTCGACCACGATCCGAGCCTCGGCACGGAGGAAGAACGCTCGCGCGCGGCGCGGCGCCACCTCGAGTGGTTCCTCTTCGAGCGCGAGAGCCGATATGCGGGCGGGCTGCCGGCGCAGGAGCTGCTCGCCGGTTGGCGCGAACGCGCCGCGGCCGAGGCGCCCGAGCTGCTCGAGCGTGAATCCGCCTGGCTGGCGACGCACGCCGGCGTGTTCGAGGTGACGTCCGTCGAAGCCGGCGTCGGCGCGTGGCTGCACGACGTCGCCGGGATGGGGGAGTTCCCCGTGCAGGACGCCGCGGGCTCGAAGGTCTATCGCGAAGGCGACCTGATCGTGGGACGGCTCTACCCGACGGACGAGATCCGCTACACGATCTCGCCCGCGGCCGCCTTCTACCGCAACCCGCAGCTGCTCGAAGCGCTGCGGCGCGACCTCGCGAAGCACCGCGACGCGAGCGACCAGCGCGTGCTGCGGCTCGCGCAGATCGAACTGGAGCGCATGTTCTGGTCCGGACCGGGCTCGATCGCGCCGGTGGATCCCGTGGGGGACGCGCGTGCGTACTTGCTCGAGGAAGGACTCGACCGCCGCACCGTCGACGGGATCTTCGCGCGCCTCACCGCGGCGCCCTTCGAAGCCGACTCCGTAGTGCACGGCGCGGACGACGCGCTCGCCGAGATCATGTCGGCGCTGGCGTTCGACACGGAACTCGACCTCGAAGCCGCGCGCCGACACCTGTACTACGCGTGGGCCGCGCTCGCCGGTCCGAAGCCGGCGCGGCACGAGTCGGCCGGGCGCGAAGTGGACGTGCGCACCGCGATGGAGGAGTTCGACGAGGACCGCGCGCGCGGCCTGAGCGTCGAAGAGTCCTTCGCCGAGCTGGAACGTCGGCTCGGTCTCTCCGACGTCGAGGACGACGACGAAGACGCGCCCGCGCCCGACTTCCCCGGCGCCGTAGCGGCGATCGTCGAGGAGTACCTCTGGGAGACCGCGGCCAAGGGCGCGCCGGAGGACGAAGGCTCGACGGAACAGCTGCGTGTCCTTGGGCGCTTCGCCGAGCCGATCGGCGTGTTCGAGAACCTCGGCGCGCGGGATCTGTTGGTCTTCGCGAGCTGGTGGGTGCTCGAGCACGACGTGCTGCGGGACGAGGAGGACGCGTGCAAGATGCTCGACGCGCTCGAGCGCTTCAGTCGCTGGGCGGAAACCGAGCAGGAAGTGACCTTGTTCACCGACTTCGCCGCACAGCTCGGCGCGTTGCGCGAGACGTTGCCGCGTGCGGTGCGCGCGAAGGGACGCCACGCGATCGCCGCGGGCGACGACACCGGAGAGCTCTACGAGTTCGTCGCCGCGACGGGGGACGGACGCGCCGTCGTGCGCGACCAGAGCGGCGAAGAACCGACCTTGAAGCTCGGACCGCTGGCCCAGGAACTCGCAACCGGCGACCTGTTGCGCGCACGACGCGACGCGAACGACGCGCTCGCCGTCTACTGCGTCTATCCGCCGGAAGCCGCCGAGCTCTCGCGAGGGCTCGGCAAGTCGTCGCGCTGAGTCGACTCGAAGCGGATCAGCGGCCGTGCACGGCCGGGATCTGCACTTCGGTCATCAGCTGCGAGTAGTCCGTGACGGAACTCGGCGGGACCAAGTAGATCTCGCGGATCGGTCCGTCCTCGACCCAGCCCATCTTGTTCATGTAGCTGTACAGGCCCGGGTAGCTGCGCGGCACGTCGGGATAGGGACCGCCGACGACGGCGTATGCGACCGTCTGGCTCGGCAGCACGTCGTACGACAAGCGACCGAGATGCTTCGGCATGCCGTCGACCGGGACGCACGCGCGCGAACGCAAGCGCTCCGCGGGTACCTTGCCGGGATCGTCGTAGTACAGCGCGAAAGGCGGACCGCTCGGCGTGATGCGAGCTTCTTCCAGTGCTTGGTGCACCGACGGCAGCAAGCGTCCCGTCTCGAAGTACGGGCCGGTGTACTCGACGTACACATAAGGCTGATCGAGGCGCTGCTTCCAGTTCGCGTGCACGTCGCGGTACGGCGGCTGGCTGACCGGCAGGTCCGGCTCGTAGATCCAGGTCGCGCCGGATCCGTAGACGTCGGTCTGTTGAGCGTCCTGGGTCCCGGCGGGACCGGCGCAGGCAGCGGCGAGGAGCAAGAAGACGGGAGTCGTGCGGTGGAGCATGGCGTTCGATCAGGGTTGGGGTTCCAGTGTTCTCTTCGGCAGAGTCGGACAGAAGCCTGCGGTCGGAATCCGGCGGCGTCCCGCGGACGGGGATTCGCCGTGGGGGATCCGCGTCCCCCGTCGGGACGGCCGGCTCGGCGTGGGACCCTGCCGGAGAACGAGGAAGGCGTCTCTTCGAGGACGACGCGAGTCCCCTGCCGGCATTCCGTCGCGGCGGGCGAATGGCGGCTCCAGTCCAAGGAGTCCAGCGTCGACGGGGCTGCCCGAGGCGGAGCCGGTCGTCAGTGCACCGAGCCGCGGCGACTGGGAGTGGAGACTCGCACGAGTCGTTCGCCGACGGTCACCGACGAACGAGCTTCGAGCCTGTCTTCCGAGCTGTCTTTCCTGGGTCATGATGCGTTGTTCCGACCTGCGGCGCGCCGACAACGCAACGACGTTCCGTCGCCTGCCGGAGCTCGACCGGCCAGCGCTCGGAGCGTGCTGACGCCCGTGGACCCGGCCGAGTCCTCGCCGGATCTGGCTGACCGCTGCGGCGTCGGATAATGTACGTTCTGTTGCACGGAGAGCCGGCTGGCGGGGCCCCCAGGGCCGCTTTGGCTCCAGCATGCTCCCGACAAGGCGCGCCGCTCGCCACGCACTCGACGAGGCGCCATCGTCTGCACGCGAGTCCCTTTCGTCTCGCCCGCGCAGACTCCCGTGCTTCGCGCGACGCCTGCCGTGGTCCGCCTGCTAGCATCCCCACCCGCGCGACGAGCGACGCCGACACGATGACGAACAAGAAGTGCTTCATGAATGCCGAGCGGCCTTGCGACCTGACCTGCAAGGCGGCCTTCGAGGTGGACGATCCCGTCGACAACATCGACTGCTACTTCATCTGGTTGGCCTTCCACTTCGGCGAGGGCTTCTACGAGATCAAACGTTCGCTAGAAGGCGGCGGCGGTCCGCCGTCGGGCTTCGGCGGCGCCTTCCCGGGGGCCGGTCCGAAGACGCCCAAGGGCTTTCCGAACAACTGAGCGCGCGACCTCGGCGCGCGTCCGAGCACTCCGTTGCGAGCCGTTGCGAACGGGTCTCAGACCCGAAAAAGGGTGCCCTGAGATGGACCCTTCGCGCGCCGCTCAGTAGCCTCCCCAGGATCTTCGGCCCCCATCGGGAGCGCGTCGTGCGCGACTCGAGAGGCGGGGCTCGCGAAGTGCCGCGGACTCCCCCGGTCCGACGGAACCCTCCTCTGCTGCGGAAGGCTTGCAGGATGCTGTCCTGGCTGCAACGAACCCTTCGATCGTCCATCGGCAAGAAGGTGCTGATGGCTTGTACCGGCCTCGGCCTGATCGGATTCCTGATCGGGCACTTGGCGGGAAACCTGACGCTGTTCGCGGACTCGGAAGGTGAAGCCTTCACGCACTACGCGACGACCTTGAACTCGAATCCGGCGCTGCCGGTCGTCGAGGTCGGGCTGACCCTGCTGTTCCTCGCGCACATCGTGCTCGCCTTCAAGGTGACGCGCGAGAACCGCGAGGCGCGCGGAAAGGGCTACACGCTGCGCAACGATCACGGCGCGCGCACGCCGGGCTCGCGGAGCATGATGATCACCGGGGTGTTGATCCTCGCGTTCATCGTCGTTCACCTGATCGACTTCCGCTTCGACAAGCCCGAACTCGAGGAGATGTCGCTCCTCGCCGGCATGGTCGAGTCCCGCCTGAGCGGCACGGTCGGATTCTTGATCTACTTCGGCGCGATGGTCCCGCTCACGCTGCACCTCAGTCACGCGTTCCAGAGCGCGCTGCAGACGCTGGGCCTGAACCATCCCAAGTACAACTGCCTGATCAAGGTCGTCGGACGCGGCTTGGCGCTGATCATCGGCCTGGGCTTCGCTTCCTTCCCCTTGGCGTACTTCTTCGGAGGGAACGCGTGATGAGCACCAAAGACAGGTTCCAGTCGAACTGCCCCAGCGGTCCGATCGAGACGCGCTGGACGCGCCACAAGTTCGACCTGCCGCTGATCAACCCGGCCAACCGCCGCAAGTTCAAGATCATCGTCGTCGGCTCGGGACTCGCCGGATCGTCGGCGGCCGCGTCGCTCGCCGAGATGGGCTACCACGTGAAGTGCGTGTGCATCTCCGACAGTCCGCGCCGCGCGCACTCGATCGCCGCGCAGGGCGGCATCAATGCCGCGAAGAACTACCCGAACGACGGCGACAGCGTCTATCGCCTGTTCTACGACACGGTGAAGGGCGGCGACTTCCGGGCGCGCGAGTCCAACGTCTACCGCCTGGCCGAGGTGTCGAACAACATCATCGATCAGTGCGTGGCGCAGGGCGTTCCCTTCGCGCGCGACTACGGCGGCCTGCTGGCGAACCGCTCCTTCGGCGGCGCGCAGGTCTCGCGGACGTTCTACGCGCGCGGCCAGACCGGCCAGCAGCTCCTGCTCGGCGCCTACAGCGCGCTCAGTCGTCAGATCGGCGCCGGAAAGGTCGAGATGCTTGCCCGCCGGGAGATGATGGACCTCGTCGTCGTCAACGGGAACGCGCGCGGCATCATCACGCGCAACCTGACGAACGGCGAGTACGAACGGCACGCCGGCGACGCGGTGCTGATGTGCACCGGTGGCTACGGCAACGTGTTCTTCCTCTCGACGAACGCGAAGAACTGCAACGTCAACGCCGCGTGGCGCGCGCACAAGCGTGGAGCGTACTTCGCGAACCCGTGCTACACGCAGATCCACCCGACCTGCATCCCCGTCTCCGGCCACTACCAGTCGAAGCTCACCTTGATGAGCGAGAGCCTCCGGAACGACGGGCGCGTCTGGGCCCTGAAGGACGGGAACGACAAGCGGCCGATCGAGCAGATCCCCGAGTCGGACCGCGACTACTACCTCGAGCGGCAGTACCCGAGCTTCGGCAACCTCGTCCCGCGTGACGTCGCGTCCCGCCGGGCGAAGGAACGCTGCGACGAGGGTTTCGGGGTCGGTACCTCGAAGATGGCCGTCTGTCTCGACTTCCGCGACGCGATTGCGCGTGACGGTCGAGACGTGATCGAGGCGAAGTACGGCAACCTCTTCCAGATGTACGAGATGATCACCGGACAGGACCCCTACAAGGTCCCGATGATGATCTACCCCGCGGTCCACTACACGATGGGCGGCATCTGGGTCGACTACAACCTGCAGTCGACGATCCCCGGCCTGTTCGTGCTCGGCGAAGCGAACTTCTCCGACCACGGCGCCAACCGCCTCGGCGCGAGCGCGCTGATGCAGGGGCTCGCCGACGGCTACTTCGTGATCCCGGCCACGGTGACGGCGCAGCTCGCCGGCACCAAGCTCGAGCCTGTCGACACGAACCACCCGGCCTTCGCCGAAGCCGAGAACGGCGCGCGCGCGCAGTACGACAAGCTGCTCGCCGTTCAGGGCTCGCGCAGCGTCGAGTCCTTCCACAAGGAACTCGGACAGATCATGTGGAACAAGGTCGGCATGTCCCGAAACAAGCAGGGCCTGACCGAAGCAGCTTCCGAGATCGCGGCGCTGCGCGAGCAGTACTGGCAGGACGTCCGCGTGACGGGCGAAGCGAACCACATGAACCAGCAGCTCGAGCACGCAGGTCGCGTTGCCGACTTCCTCGAGTTCGCCGAGCTCTTCGCCAAGGACGCGCTCCACCGCGAGGAATCGTGCGGCGGTCACTTCCGTGAGGAGCACCAGACGGAAGAAGGCGAAGCCAAGCGCGACGACGAGCACTTCAGCTACGCCGCCGCGTGGGAGTTCAACGGTGTCGGCAAGGATTCGACCCTGCACAAGGAAGTCATCGACCACGAGTTCGTGCATCTCGCCACGAGGAGCTACAAATGAGCGCAGGCCACGATTCCTCCAGCATGAAGCTCACGCTGCACGTCTGGCGCCAGAAAGGGCCCGACGACGAGGGGCGCTTCGAGATCCATCGCCTGAACGACGTCAGTCAGGACATGTCCTTCTTGGAGATGCTGGACGTCCTCAACGAACAGCTGACGAACGAAGGGCGCGAGCCCGTCGTGTTCGATCACGACTGTCGTGAAGGCATCTGCGGCATGTGCAGCCTCGTGATCAACGGACAGGTCCACGGACCGGTGCCCGAGATCACGACCTGTCAGCTCCACATGCGGAAGTTCAACGACGGCGACACGATCTACATCGAGCCGTTCCGCGCGAAGGCGTTCCCGATCATCCGCGACCTCGCGACGGATCGCACCGCGTTCGACCGGATTATCCAGTCCGGCGGGTTCGTCTCCGTGAACACCGGCAATGCGCCGGACGCGAACGCGCTGCTCGTGTCGAAGCAGAACGCCGACGAAGCCATGGACGCCGCGGCGTGCATCGGTTGCGGCGGCTGCGTCGCGGCCTGCCCGAATGCGGCGGCGATGCTGTTCACGAGCGCCAAGGTCTCGCAGCTCGCACTGCTGCCGCAAGGTGCGCCGGAGCGGGACGCTCGCGTCCTGGCGATGGTCGGGCAGATGGACGCGGAAGGTTTCGGCAACTGCACGAACGAGTCGGAGTGCCAGGCCGCCTGCCCCAAGGGCATCTCGGTGACGAACATCGCGCGGCTCAACCGCGAGTACCTGCGAGCTTCGCTCGTCGGGAAGTCGCAGTAGTCTCGCGAGAGCGGAATCGCCGAGGCCCCCACCGCGAGCGCGCGGTGGGGGCCTCGCGTCTTCGCCGGCGACGACTCAGGGCAGCGCGGGCTGCCCGTCCGCAGCGGGCCCCGGGAGCATCGCTTCGCGCACGGCCCGGCTGAACTCCCCCACCGTGCGGGCCTCGTCGCGGAGCACGCTGAGCTCGAGCAGCGGGAGCCTCGCGCTCAGCGCGGCCTGACGGAGCGCGACGGATGCTTCGTCCCGCGTGCCCCGGGCGACGACGAGCCCGAGGGCTCCGTGAGTTTCGAGCAGGGCGCGCGCACTCGCCGCGTTCGCCGCGCCGACGGCTCGCACGTGCACGTTCTCGAGGCGTCGCAAGACGCGACGCCGACGGAGGACATCGGGTTCGCAGACGATCACGGCCGCGCGGTCGCCGGCCTCGGCGCGCGGAAGCGTGATCGCGCAGCGCGTGCCTTCACCGAGCGTGGAGTCGATCGACAGCTCGGCTCCGATCTCGCGCACGCAGTCGAGGATGCTCGTCGTGCCGAAGCCGGTACTGCCGCGGCCGCTCGAGCCGGCGCGCATCCAGCGCTCGAGCTGTCGTTCGTCCATCCCTCGTCCGTCGTCCTCGACGGACAGTTCGATGCGCGAGTCGTCGAGGGCGACGGCGGAGAGTCGAACCGTTCCGCCGTCGTCGGTGGCGTGCAGCGCGTTGAGCAACAGGTTGCGCAGGATGCGCCGCAGGAGCACCTCGTCCACCTCGGACGCGAGTCCACGCGCGCACTTGAGCCGCGCGCGGATCGCGGGGCGCCGCACCAACGAGGTGGCCGCCCGGAACTCCTCCTCGAGCAATCCCCGCAGCGGCCTGGTGGCTGCTCCGGTGCCTTCTCGTGAGAGGAAGGAGTGCGAGAGGCTCTGGGCCTCGCGGAGCGTCTTCTCGAGTGCCTCGGCGCCGCTCCTCAGGTCGCCGAGCTCTCGAATCCGTTCGAGTTCGAGAGCCGCGAGCGAGAGTTGGTTGCGCAGATCGTGCGCAACGCCCGCGGCCGCCGCACCGCGACGGACGAGCGCCTCGGAGGCCTCGCGCTCCCGGCGCTCGCGGTCGAGGAGCTCGAACTCGGCGAGGCTGCGCAGCCACCCCCGAAACTCGGACTGACGGAGGTCGAGTGCCGTGGTGCTCTCGAGCCACAGTCGCGCGCCCTCGGCGCTCCGACCCGCCAGCGCCTCGCGGACGCCGAGCGCGCGGGCCCCCGGCCAGTGCTCGAGCCAGCGGCGGTCGAGGCGACGCGAGCTCCCGGGCGCGAGACCGAGCAGCAGGGGCCACGGGAGCTGGCGTGGCAGCTCGGTCTCCGCGCGCGAGCCATGCTGGGCGGCGCGCCGGACGAGCCGGGTCGGTCCGTCCCCCGCCGGGATCCAGACCGCGAGTCTCGCTCCGCAGCGGGTGAGCAACTCCCCCAGGAGCACCTCACGGGGGTCCCTCCCCTCGCGCAGAGCGCCGAGGGCCGCGAGGGTGGCGCCGAGCTGGACGTCTTCGTGAGCCTGCACGGCGGCAGTCTGACGCTTCCGTGCGGACGGTGGAAGGGCCGTACGCGGAGTTCGGAGCCGCGGGAGAGGGGCATCTGCAGCCATCCCGTTCCGATCGCGAAACGCGAAGCGCGAGTTGCCTGACGGTGACCCGGGGCCCTGCCGGGGGGTAGAGCCGCCGGCGACGCACCCAGAGCTTGGTCTGGATGCGTCCGCGCCCTACCATGACGCCTCCCCGGCGCCTGGCACGGCGCTTGCCAACCGCACCCCATGTCCGTCGTGCCCGACGGGCCGCACCGAACGACCACGCCACTTCGGAAACGATCGCACCCATGAAGAGACTTCTTCTCATGGCCGCCCTGCTCACCGGCGGCACCCTCGGCCTGCAGGCCACCAGCCTCGGCCACGGCGGCACCTACCGTGGACCCGGCGACACCGTTCCCCCCGGCGGCGGTGGAGGTGGCGGCGGAGGCGGCCCCTCGACTCCCGGCCCCGGCGGCCCCTCGACCCCCGGACCCTCCGGACCGTCCACCCCCGGCCCCAGCGGCCCGGCGACTCCCGGCGGCGGCCCCTCGAACCCCGCGCCGCAGGGCCCGACCACGCAAGGTGGCGGCGACTCCGGGCCCGACCTCACCACCTGGCAGTTCTGGTGGGGATTCAACAAGGAGCCGTACCTCAACCTGAAGGCTCGCATCCACTCGGGTTCGACCGCGACGGGAAGCGACGACTTCTTCATCGGCCACGGTCAGCAGAGCCAGTCGAAGGACAACTTCAAGCCTTCGGAAGCCGACATCCGGAACAAGATCGTCCCGGTGCTGATCGACGCGATCGAGAACGAGACGAACAACGACATCGTCACCGCCGCGCTGATCGCGCTGGCCAAGATCGGTGACGCGAAAGGGCAGGACGGCGTCAGCCAGTTCGAGGCCGTGATCAAGACGCGCCTCGACGACTCGGTGCAAGAGATCAGCGAGACCGCGGCCGTCTCGCTCGGCATCCTCGCCAACCCTGCTTCGATCGACATCCTCGAGCAGATCGCGATGGACATGCCCGAAGGGCGTCGCGTCGTCGGCAAGCCCGAGTCGCAGGTCGGCTACCGCACGCGGGCCTTCGCCGTCTACGGCCTCGGCCTCATCGGCTACCAGGCGGAAGACCCCGCGCACCGCGAGCGGATCGTCAAGATCCTGCACTCGCTGCTCGAGTCGCCGCGCTTCTCCACGCGCGACATCAAGGTGGCGGCGATGATCTCGATGGGCCTGGTTCCCATCGCGCAGCTCGCCAACCCGGAACCCGTCGACGGCGAAGAGGCTCCGGTCGTGATGCCCTGGCAGTCGCGTGAAGCGCAGATCGACTACGTGCTCGACTTCTTCGAGTCCGAGAACGACAAGGACCGCGACTACATGGTCCGCGCGCAGGCGCCGCGCGCCGTTTCGCTCCTGATCCAGGGCGCCGGCGACTACAAGGAAGTCGTCGCGAATCGCCTGATGGACTACTTCGGCGGCCGTACGCAGAAGGGCGAGAGCCAACTGCGCCAGTCCGCGGTGCTCGCGATGGGCGCCATCGGAGACTGCGACGAGGACAAGGCGGACAAGGAGATCCGCACGCGTCTGATCAAGGCGGTCGACGACGCGGACCAACAGGTCAAACACTTCAGCCTCATCGCGCTCGCTCAAGTCGGCGGGAACGTCGGTGAGGGCGATCCGTCGAAGGGCCTCGCGGAGATCCGCAAGCACCTCGCCGGTCAGCTCGCCAAGGGCAAGTCGCGCAAGTCGTGGGCCGGCCTCTCGATCGGCGTCATGGAGCGCAAGCTCGCCGACAGCGACGGACCGGTCAGCTCCGACCAGCTGAACGCCGTGATGATGGCGCTGCAGGACGCGAAAGCCGTCCGTGAGGTCGGCGCCTACGCCGTCGGGCTCGGCATCGCCAAGCACATCGCCGCCAGCGACGTGATGCAGGCGAAGCTCGACGAGATGTCGCAGGACGAGGCGCGCGGCTACATTGCCGTCGGACTCGGCTTGATGGGCGCTCAAGGCTCCAAGGAGCAGATCCAGGACATCGTCAAGAAGTCGAAGTACCGCGCCGACTTGCTCAAGCAAGCGGCGATCGCGCTCGGCCTGCTGGGTGACAAGTCCGTCGTGACGGAGCTGCTCGACATGCTCAAGAACGATGCGAAGACGCTCTCCAGCCAGGCGGCCATCGCTTCCGCGCTGGGCTTCATCGGCGACTCCCGCTCGATCGACCCCTTGGTCGCGATGTTCCAGGACGACAGCCTGACCGACAAGGCGCGCGCTTTCGCCGGCGTCGCCCTCGGCATCGTGGCGGACAAGGAACCGCTGCCCTGGAACGCCAAGATCTCGGTGGACATCAACTACCGGGCGAACACGACGACGCTGACCGGTGACGGCGGCACGGGCATCCTGGACATCCTGTAGTCCGCGGCGGCGGCCTCTGGCGGACCGCCGCTCCACCGACCCGAGCACGGGGGCGGTCTCCTCGCGGAGGCCGCCCCCGTCACGTGGAGAAGCAGCGCGCTCCATCTCGGGATGCGGCTTCCCAGATTCAGCACGCGGGTCGCAAGTTGCGCGATGGATTCGTGCGTTGCGCCAGGCCGCTTCCTAGACTGCGAATCCCGGATCCGTTCCCGGCTCGAATGGTCGGGAGCCTTAGGTGACTCCGCCCGCACGACTCCGCAATGCCGTGCGGGCGGTTCTGTTTCTCCCCCAGCGGCTCTCCGGTCCGACGAGCGTGGTGCGTCTCAGCGCGGGCCGCGCAACCACGCGGCGAAGCACGCGACGCAGGCGGCCAGCAGCCCGACGCTGACCCCCATCGCGCGCCGCGAACCTGCGCGGACCCGCTCCGCGGATCGGACGCCCGACGCGACCCGTGCGCGGAGCTCGGCGTCGGGCGCACCCCCGGAGGCCTCCCAGGTGAGCAGGTGCTGCTCGGCTCGCCGATCGTCGTGGAGGATCAGCGCGACTTCGACGGCCTGCCCGAGCAGCCAGTCGTCTCGTGGTGCCTCCTCGAGGCCAAGCTCGGCCTCCGCGAGTGCGAGGTCGAGCAGACCGGCGCGGGAGAGGGCCCAGAAACGCGCCTGCGCGCGCGAGGCGGAGTCCAGCCCCTCCGAGTCGGCCCAGCGCAGCGCCTCGCCGTAGCGTCCCTGCGCGGTTGCCTCGAGCGAACGTTCGAACGCATTGCCTTGCGCGCCCGCGACGCCGAGGCAGAGGACCACGCACACCGAGATCACCGCCGTGACTCCTCGGCTCGCTGCAGGGACTCGCGCTGCAGGCGCTCGATGTCATTGCGGTCGTCGGTCAGAGGGTCCTGCCGGTCGTCGAAGGCGCGCGTGGCCGGCCCGAAGGCGAGCCACTCGGACCAGTTCTGCGGCAGGCCGCCCGGCACGTCCTCCGGCAGGGCCGGGCGGCCCTCGCGCGCGATGAGCGCGACGTTGCGCGAGAAGGGGACCCGTACCAGGCAGACGGGTTGTTCGAAGGCGGCGCACACGGTGCGCGCAAGCCCCGTGAGGACTGGGTCCTCCAGTCCGAAGGCGCCGACGTTGATCGAAAGCCATCCGCCGTCGCGCAGCGCCGCGCGGGCCTCGCGGAAGAACTCCAGCGAGGCGAGGTGCGCGGGGATCTCGACCTGGTTCGCGTAGGCGTCGAGGATCACTTGGTCGAAGCCGACGCCTGCCGCGCGCACTCCGGCGCGTCCGTCCCAGCCAGAGAACACGCGCAAGCGGGTGGAGTCCTCGGCGGGCAGGTCCATGTACTCGCGGCCCAGCTCGACGACCACGGGGTCGAGTTCGAAGCCCACCCCGGTCAGTTGGAGTGAACCGGGCAGCTCGGTGTCGAGCACACGCCACGCGGTCCCCGCGCCGAGGCCGACGACGCAGGTGTTCCAGGTCCCGCTGCGTCGCTCGTCGAGCCAAGCAGGAAGCACGAAGAAGTCGTAGTAGTAGCCGCTCCCGAGGAAGCCGGGCGTCGGCTGCCAGACGGACTGGAAGGAGTCGAAGCCCTCGTTGACCTGCAGCTCACGCCAGCTTCCGGTGTCGGTCTCGCGCTCGACCACACGCACGCTCTGGTACGGGCTCTGCCGCTCGGCGAGCTTGCTCGTGCCTGCTGCGAGCGCTGTTCCCGCCGGCTGCGCGAAGACAGAGCCGAGCGTGGCGAGCAGCGCCACGGCGCCAGTCGGACGGAAGCCGCCGCCCGCGACCCGGCTCACGACCAGGCCCAGTCCGCCGAGGACGAAGGCCGCCAGCAGGAAGCTCGCGCGGAGCCCCAGGCTCGGCACGAGCAGGTGCGTCGTGCTGAAGGTGCCGACCAAGCTGCCGAGCGTCGACGCCGCGAGCACGCGACCGCCCGCGTTGCCGGCGTGGCTCTCGCGTCGGCGCTGATCCACCTCTACCGCGAGCGGACCGACGGCGCCCAGCGCGAGCGCCGGCGGAAGGAAGAGCGCGAGCGAACACGCGAGGCTCCCCCACTGGATCTGCATGGCGGCGCGGTCGAGGGTCGTGCCCTCGGGCAGGAAGCTCCGCGCGACGAGCGGCGCGAGGAACGGGAGCCAAGCGGTGAACGCGCCGGCCGCGATCAAGACCGCGCCGAGTCGGCGCAGCGGCGACGGCGTGGTCGACCAGCGCGCGCCGAGCAGGTAGCCGAGCGCCAGCGCGAGCAGGACGACCCCGATCACGTTCGTCCAGACGGTCGAACTCGCGCCGTACCACGGGGCCAGCAAGCGCACGGCGGCAAGCTCGACGACCATCGTGCCCGCGCCGGCGATCGCGACGAGCAGGAGCAGCGCTCCGTCGCCGCCGCGCTTCAAGCGCTCACCTCCGGGGTCGTGCCCCCGGATCCGAGGGTCACTCGGACTTCTCCTTCGCCGGAATGTCGTAGCGCTTCGACGCGACGAAGGACTTGCCCGGATCGCTGCCGGAGCGGTACAGCCACGTCGTCAGCGTGCGCAGGTTGCGCGGCAGCGTGTCGACGTGTTCTACGCCGTTGATCACCACCTTGACCGGTTGATCGAGGTCGACCAGTTGGTCGTTGAAGTAGAGGAAGCAGTAGCGCGCACCCTCGGCCTCCACCGTGACCGTGTTCGTGGCGCGATCCGCCTTGCCGTGGACGCGGTTGACGACCGATCCGTCCGACGGAGGCAGCTCGACCCAGTACGCCTTGTTCGGGAAGGGCGAGCCCGCGAGCAGGTGGATCTCGGAGGCGTAGGGCCGGCGGGGGTTCTCCGCCATCCACGCCCAGATGTCCTCTTCCTTGCCTTCGGGAGCCAAGCGGCAGTTGTCGGCTCCGCTCGCCTTGCACGCCTCGGCGAAGGCGGTCGCGCGTGAGCCGGCGCCGGCGAAGAAGGTGGGCACGCCGCGGAAGTTCTCCGTGCTCGTCTCGCCGACGTCACCCGCGCGACCGATCACGCCCGCGAAGCGGTCGGGGAACAGCGAGGCGAGCTGGACCGCGGCGGCCACACCCGCTCCACGTCCCGCCAGATAGATGCGGTCGAAGTCCACCGCGTAGTTGCGCGTCAGCTCGCCGAGCAGCGTGAGCGTCAACGCCGCACCTCCGGGCTTGCCGGACTCGCCGATCTGAGCCCAGAGGCTCGCGTCATCCGGCATCGGGACCGCGGCGATGATCGCGCCGTCGCGGAAGTCGCCGAAGGTCCACTGTTCCGTGATGTGGGCGTCGACTTTCTCGCCGGCGTCCGGGATCGCGAGCACCAATGCGTAGGACTCGCGCGGGTTGTACTTGCTGGGCACCCAGACGGCGTACTCGTGTTGCGCACCTTCCGAGAAGCTCGTCGTGAACTCGACCGTCGCGACCTTGCCCTTCTTGACGCCCTTGACCTTCGAGTAGTCGTTCGAGAACCAGATCGAACGCTCGAGGTCGAGCGGGAACGCGAGCGCTTCCTTGCCGTCGAGTTGCTTCTTCTTCTCCCACTTCTGCAGGCCGTCCAAGAGTTCCGTCTCGGCCTCGACCTGTCCGCGTCCGCCGTCGAGCTTGGCGTCCACGCAGTCCTTGATCAGCTTCCCGATCTTCTGGTGATCGGATTCCTTGAGCACGGGCTCGGCCTGTTGCAACAGGCTCGAGGCGGCGAAGACGGGAGCGGCGAGAAGGACACCGGCGAGAAGGACTCGTTTGGACATGTCAGGCATAGCCTCCTCGAGGGAGGCGGTCGACAGACTACTCAGACGGGGAATCCCCAGCGGGGGGCAACATGCTAAGGCCCCAGGAGCGCAAGGCCCAGGCCGGGGCCGGATCGCGCGCCAGGAGGGCTCTCGAGGTCACGCGCGCGCGCTCGAGTTCCCCGTGGGAGAGCGCTAGGAGCGCGAGGACGACCTCCGCGTCACTCGAGCCGAGGAGGAGGGCGGCGCCCAAGTCGCGTCGCGCCACGGCGTCTTCGCCGCGTCCGAGCGCGTGCAGCGCGCGCGCTTGCAAGAGCGCCGCGCGCTCAGTCGGATCGTCGACCGTCGCGAGTTGTTCGGTGAGCAACGCGCGCGCCTCGTCGTAGCGTCCTTGGCGCACCATCACCATGGCGAGACTCTCCGCGCTCCAGCCGCCGTGCGCGCGGTCGTGCATGGCGCGCATCAACACTTCCGCGCGGTCCATGCGGAGCGCGTCGACGTGCTGCATGAAGCGTTCGAACGCGGCGTTCAGCGTCGGGCCGTAGTCGTCGCCCTGCGCTGTGGCGATGCGCTCCACCCACTCGGCGTCCGTCGCCGCGGGAGCCTGCACGTCGGACGCGCCTTGCAGCGCGCAGAGAACCGCGACGAGCGCGGGTCCGATCACGCTTGCCTCCAACGCACGACGCCCGACCCCGGCACGAGCTCGCCGAGCGCATGGACCGTCTCGCCGGCGGCTTCGAGCGAAGCGCGCACGGGGGCGACCTGCGCGTCGTCGACGATCAGCACCAGGCCGATGCCCATGTTGAACGCGCGGTGCGCTTCGTCGACCTCGATGTTGCCGGCGTCGCAGAGGTAGCGGAACAGCGGCGGCCGTTCCCACGAGTCGAGGTCGATCACGGCGTCGCACTCACCGAGCACGCGGGGCAGGTTGTCGATCAGCCCGCCGCCCGTGATGTGCGCCATGCCCGCGATGCGGCTCTCCTCGAGCAGCGGCCAGCAGAGGTTCAGGTAGGAGCGGTGCGGTGCGAGCAGCGCTTCCCCCACCGACGCGCCTTCGAGCTGCGGCGGACGGTCGAGCACGTCGAGTCCCTCGAGTTCGAACAGCACCTTCCGCGCGAGCGAGTAGCCGTTCGTGTGCAAGCCGCTGGATCCGAGCCCCAGGAGCTTCTGCCCCGGCTTCACGCGCGAGCCGTCGAGCAGCTTGTCGCGGTGGACCGCGCCGACGATGAAGCCGACGAGATCGAAGTCCCCGTCGGCGTACAGGCCGGGCATCTCGGCCGTCTCGCCGCCGAGCAGCGCGAGCCCGTTGTCACGGCACGCGTTGGCGCAGCCCGTGATCAGCTCGGAGACGACCGCGGGGTCGAGCTTGCCCGTGCCGACGTAGTCCATGAAGAACAGCGGACGCGCGCCCTGGACGAGGATGTCGTTGATGCAGTGCTGCACCAGGTCGCGCCCGACGCCGGTGTAGATGCCGGCGCGCTTCGCGACCTCGAGCTTCGTGCCCACGCCGTCCGCGCTGCCGACCAGGATCGCGTCCCCGAAGCCGACCTTCGCGGGGTCGAAGAGACCGCCGAACAGGCCGACGTCGCCCAGGACTCCGGGCGTGAAGCTCGCGCGGATCGCCTGCTTCGCGCGCGAGAGCGCTTCGTCCTGCGCGCCGATGTCGACGCCGGCGTCCTTGTAGGTGAGATGTCGTTCGGTCATGCCTGGGGCGGTCCGTGCGGACTCGGGTCGGGGGTCGGGAAGAGGCCGAGGTTACCCGGCGCGGGCGTCGAATGCACCCGTTCCAGAGCTCCAGTCCGACGCGCGCGAGGCCCCCGGATCAGGGCGCTTCCGGGGCGCTCGGGACCCTGGGGAGCCGCGACAGGATCAGGCGCTGGTTGTCGAATCCGATCTCGTCCGGCAGCGCGTCGAGGTGGAACCAGCCGGCCTCCGCCGCGTCGTGTCCGGCGCGTAGTTCACCGCGGATCGGGCGACACAGGTAGACCGCGACGTTGGCGGGCTTGCGGTGGTCGTCCGGGATGAACAGGTAGTCGAACAGGCGGTCGACCTCGATCGTCATCCCGGTCTCCTCGAACACCTCGCGCACCAGGGTGTCCTCGGGGCGCTCGTCGGCCTCCTGGTAGCCCGCGGGCAGCGCCCAGGCTCCGCGATAGGGTTCGATGCGGCGGCGGATCAAGAGGACCCGGCCTTCCGCGTCACGCACGACTGCGGCGGCGGCGCTCGCCGGGTTCTCGTAGAGCACGAACTGACAGCGCTCGGCCGGACACGCGAGCCGCTCGCGGCCCTCCACCGGCCGGAGCTCGAGGGGCGTCGCGCAGAGCAGGCAGAACTTGGCTCGTCGGGTCCACATGAGGCGAAGAGGCGGCGGGAATCCCGAATCAGCGGGAGGAGCTGAGCCCGGGCTCACCTAAACTTAGGCTTGCGTAGAGCATAGAGCAACGCGCCCGGAAGCCGTCCCAGCCCATGAAGTCCCTGCTCCTGATCGGCAGCACCGGTTCGATCGGTACCCAGACCTTGGACGTCGTCCGCCAGTCGCCGGGCGCGTTCCGCGTCCTCGGCCTCGGCGCGCGCTCTTCCTGGCGCATGCTGCTCGACCAGGTGCGCGAGTTCCTTCCCCCCTTCGTCGGGATGGTGAACGAGGCTGCGGCGGACGAGCTGGAGCGTGAATTGCCCGCTGGGACCACGCTCTTCCGCGGCCCGGACGCGATGGAGAGGCTGGCGCGCGAGCTCGACTACCACACCTGTGTCCACGGCGTGGTCGGAGCGGCGGGGGTGCGCCCGTCGCTGGCGGTGCTCGAACGCGGGCTGACCCTCGCCCTCGCGAACAAGGAATCGCTCGTCGTCGCCGGAGACCTGCTCATGGCGATCGCGCGCGAGCGCGGCGGCGAGATCATCCCGGTCGACTCGGAACACAGCGCGATCCACCAGTGTCTGCGCGGCGAGCGTCTCGACCGCGTGCGGCGCATCCTGCTGACGGCCAGCGGCGGCCCGTTCCGCAAGAAGTCCGCGGCGGAGCTCGAGTCGGTGACGCCGGCCGAAGCCCTCCGCCACCCCAACTGGGAGATGGGCCCGCGCATCACGGTCGGCTCGGCGACCTTGATGAACAAGGCGCTCGAAGTCATCGAGGTGCACCACCTGTTCGGGCTCGAGCGCGAGCGGATCCAGGTCGTGATCCACCCGCAGTCGATCGTGCACTCGATGGTCGAGTTCGTCGATGGCTCGGTGATCGCGCAGCTCGGGCCGCCGGACATGCGCCTCCCGATCCACTACGCGCTGTTCGCTCCGGATCGCGCCTCCGCCCCGTGGAGGGGCTTCGACATCGACCTGTTCCGGTGCCTCGAGTTCGAGAGTCCCGATCTCGCTCGCTTTCCCGCCCTGGAACTCGGCTTCCGCTGCGTCGAAGAGGGTTCGGACTCAGGCAGCGTGCTGAACGCGGCCGACGAAGTCACCGTGCAGGCCTTCCTCGACGGCCGCATCGCTTTCCCCGACATACATCGAATCAACCGCGCAGTACTCGACAAGCGCTCGGGGCACGACGCCTCGCTGGACGACCTCCTCGGCGCCGACCAGCGGGCCCGTGAACTGGCTCGCGAAGACATCGCGGCTCTCGCACGGGCCTGAGCGGCCCTCCGCCCCGTCAGACCAGTTCGACGCATGGATCTCCTGAACCTCGCCCGCATCCTCCAAGTCATCTTCGGGGTCGGCCTCGTGATCTTCGTTCACGAGCTCGGCCACTTCCTCGCGGCACGTCGCTGCGGCGTCCGCGTCGAAGTCTTCAGCCTCGGCTTCGGACCGCGGCTCCTGTCGTGGACGCGCGGCGCGACCACCTACCAGATCGCGGCCGTCCCGCTCGGCGGCTACGTCAAGATGGCCGGCGAGGAACCCGACGGCGAGCCGCGCCCGCCGGCGTCCGACGAGCTGGGCTCCAAGACGGTCGGGCAGCGCTTCCTGATCTTCGCTGGCGGCGTGATCATGAACGTGGTGTTCGCGGTCGTGGTTTTCCCCCTGATCCTGCTCGCCGGCGTTCCGTTCGACGAGCCGACGATCGGCGCCACGCTCCCCGGCAGCGTCGCCTGGCAAGCCGGCATCGAACCCGGCACGCGCGTGCACTCGGTCAACGGGCGTACGACGCGCACCTTCTCGGACATCGGCTCGGCGGTCGCGCTGAGCAGCGACGACACGATCGAGCTGGAGATCCAACGCCCCGGCAGCGACGCGATCGAACGCGTGGAGCTCGTGGCGCACTACGACCCCGCGATCGGCGTGCGCCAGCTGGGCGCCGGACCGAGCATCCAGCAGGGCCCCGACGGGACGCCGCTCAGCGTCGATCCGCGCGGAGTCGCGGCGGAAGCCGGGATGCGGAGCGGTGACAAGCTCGTCTCCGTCGACTCCGACCGACCCGAGTTCCCGCTGCGCGAACAGTTCCTCGCCGCCGCCGGCGACGGTGCGCCCGTGCGGATCGAGGTCGACCGTGACGGGACTCGCCTGCCGTTCGAGCTCGTTCCGGAACCGGTCGAAGGCGAGGATCCGAAGCTCGGAGTGGCCCCCCTCGCACGAGGGATCTCCGCGCTGCGCTCCAATCCGCTCGTCGAGTCCACGGGTCTGATGGTCGGAGACGAACTTCTCGCCATCGGCGATCGGACCTTCCTCGACCTGCGCCTGCTCGACGATCTCCTGCTGGAGGTCGGCGCGCCTCTGCGCCTGCAGGTCCTGCGCGACGGTGAGACGCTGGAGCTGACGGGACCGACTCTGACGCGGGCCGACGCCATCGAGCTGTCCAAGTCCGTCGCGTTGACGCAGAAGCGCGACGACGCGCTCGTCTTCGTCGCGAAGGGCAGCGCGGCGGAAGCGGCCGGGATGCGCTCGGGCGACGAGATCGACTCGATCGAAGGAGCCGAAGTCGACGACTTCGAGGGGATCGTCGAGCAGACGAACGCCGCGATCGCGAAGTCCGCAGTCGTGCGCGTCACCGTCAAGCGCCAAGTCGCGGGCGGCGAGCCCGAGTTCCTCGACCTCGAGGTCGCCGCGAAACCGCCCGTCGGCTACGACTACGGCATCTCCTTCCTCCCGGCGACCTACGTCTACCAGGAGAAGAATCCCGTGCGCGCCGTGCAGGTCGGCATGGTGTTCTGCTGGACCTTCCTGGAGGACACCTGGCGCACGCTGCGCGGCATCGCCGTGCGCGACGTCAGCGGCAAGAACGTCGGCGGCATCATCACGATCGGCGTCGTCGCCCACGACTTCGCGAATTCGGGCTGGGCCAAGCTGTTCTTCTTCCTCTGCGTGCTCAGCATGAACCTCGCGTTCCTGAACATCCTGCCGGTCCCGCTGCTCGACGGAGGACACCTGTTCTTCCTTCTGATCGAGAAGCTCAAGGGCTCGCCGGTCTCGGAGCGCGTGATGGGCTACAGCCAGCTCGTCGGGCTGGTGATGATCTTGTCGCTGTTCGTCTACGTGATGCACAACGACATCCAGCGCTTCATCCTCCGCTAGCGCGACGTTGAAGCCGGTCCTCGCCTGGGGGCGGCTCGTCCGCCTCTCCCTCGCCCCTTCTGCCGTCGGCGACGCGTTCGCCGGGATGCTGCTCGGGTGCGGAGGCGTGTTCCCCGGCTTCGCGGACACGGCGCTGCTCGTCGCGGGATCGTCCTTCGTCTACCACGGCAACCTCGCGCTGAACGACTGGTGCGACCGCGAGCACGACGCGGCGACGCGCCCCGATCGACCGATCCCCTCCGGCGCGGTGTCCGAGTCCGCCGCGCTCGCCCTGGCGACGGCGTTGACGCTGCTCGGCGTGCTCTGCGCCGCGCTCGCCGCGCCGTGGGCCGGCGCTTGGATGGCGGGTGTCGCGCTGCTCGCCGGCCTCTACAACCGTCGCGGACGCGGTCCGCACGCGGGACCTCTGCTGCTGGCGCTCTGCCGCGCGGGGAACCTCACCACCGGTACGCTCTACGCCTTCGTCGCCGGCTACGAACCCTCCTTCGTGCACTCGGGCCTCGCCGCGCTGCTCTACGGCGGCTACGTCTATCAGGTCTCGCGCCTCGGCCGGCTCGAGGACGGTGAGGACGAAGATGTCGACCCGCAGCGCATCGGCGGCTTCCTCTTCTCCGCCGCTGCTCTGCTGCTCGCGGCGGGCTTCGCGCCGCGCGGAGCCGCGGACCAGGTCGCGCAGTTCCCCGCCGTGCTGCTGGCGAGCGGCGGCGCGGTCGCTTTGATCCGCGAGCCGTTGCGTTCCGCCGACTGGTCCGCCGCGCGCGTCGGTCGTTGCATGGGGCTCTGCTTGCGACGGCTGCTCTTGTTCACCGCGATCTTCGCGTGGAACACGTCGACGGTCGCCGGCGCCTGGACCGCCGGAGCGCTGCTGCTGGGCTACCCGCTCGCCTGGTCGCTGCGCCGCTGGTTCCCGCCCAGCTGATCCGCGAGCCAAGCGCGCGCGGCGTCCGCGTCCGTGACGCGTCCTTCGAGTTGTTCGTCCTCGAGGGCGCGCAGCAGCTCACCGAGTCGGGGTCCGCGCTCGACTCCGGCATCGAGCAGGTCCTGCGCGCTGAGCAGCGCCGGCGGGTGCAGCGCCTCTTCCGACAGCGCTTCGGACTCCGCTCGCAGCGCGGCGGTGCCCTCGACCGCACCGACGCCGCGCGCGCGGAAGAGCGCGAGGGCGTCGAGCCAAGCGGGTTCGCGGTACAGCCGGAGGCGCGCCGCCCGCGACGCGGAGCCCGTCGCCGCCGCTTCGATCGGACCCTGCAGCCGCCACAGCTCGAGCACGGCGCGCCGCAGCTCCCGGGAGGGTCGGAGCCACTCGAGCGTCGCGATCGCCCGCGCCGCGTCCGGCGGCGCCACGGCGCTCGGGTCAGGGTCCAGCAGCGCGGCAAGACCCAGCACCGGCGTGAGCACGGAGGTCAGCGCTCCGAGCTGGCGCAGGCGGGCGTCGCCGAGCTCGCCGTCCAGCCAGCCCGGCAGGCAGCGATCGTGCGCGCCCAGCTCGCGGAGCGCGCGGAACGCCTGGTCGGGCCGTGGCCCGCGGAAGATCTTCTCGAACTCGCCGCGCACCCGCTCGGCCGACACGCCGCGCAGGGAGTCGAGCTCCGCACGCGCCGCCTCCAGCGTCTCGGGCTCGGTGCGCAGGTCCAATCGCGCCGCGAAGCGCACGAGGCGCAGGATGCGCAGACCGTCCTCCCGGAAGCGCTCTCGCGCCTCTCCGACACAGCGCAGCACTCCGGCCTCGAGGTCCTCGAATCCGCGGACCGGATCGCGGAACTCGTCGGTGAGCGGGTCGAGGTAGAGCGCGTTGCACGTGAAATCTCGGCGCGCCGCGTCTTCCTCTACCGATGAACCATAGGTCACCTCGTCCGGGCGTCGGCTGTCCGAGTACCCGTGCTCGGAACGGAAGGTGGTGACTTCTACGCCGAGCCCCTTCCAGATCACGATCATCGTGCCGAACGCCTTGCCGACTCCGACCGTCTGCTCGAAGAGCGCTTCGATGCGGTCCGGCACCAAGTCGGTGGCGAGGTCGACCTCGTGCGGGCGATGGCCGAGCGCCATGTCGCGCGTCGCGCCTCCGACGATCCAAGCCGAGCCGCCCGCGTCGCGGATGCGCTCGGCGATCCCGCGCGCCGCGTCCCGCAAGACCTTGTCCAGTTCGCGCGCGGAAGGTCGCTGCATCGTGTTGAAGCGTAGCACAGCGATCGACAGAATCGACCAGCACACGCGTGCGCGGCTCGCTCGCCGTCGTCGCGCACACGCCACCCTCGACCTCGAGCCTCTCCGGAGCGCATGACCCGCACCTTCGCATCCGACTCGATCCAGTCCGAGCCTCGCGCCGAGGGCTGGTTGCAGCGCAAGTTCGCCCCCTACCTGGATCGCGCGACGATCCTGGGCATCCTGCTGCTGGTCGTGCTCGTCACCTTGCCGCGCCTGCGGAGCCTGGCGATCCACGAGAACGAGATGGATGCCCTGCGCACGCTCGGCGTGCTGGGCGGCGAAGTCTTCGCCGCGGAGGGCGCGGCGCCGGATCGCCTCGGAGCGCTCTTCACCGCGGACTCGACCCTCGAACGGCGCCTCGCCGACACGCGCGTGCTCGAGGACGGACGCCGGCTCCTGCGCTACGGCTACCTGTTCGAGCTGGTCGAGGACCAAGCCGGTCGCGGCGTGCGCGCCTGGCCCGTGGAACACGGCCGGACCGGCCAAGGCGCCTTCTGGCTCGACGCTCGGCGCGGCCTGCACGGCTCGCCCAACCGCGAGGCGCGCTGGAGCGGCGTCGAGCGTCCTCCGGCGCCGTCCGAGGTGCAGGGCTGGGCCGAGCTCGAGCTGCCCGGCAGTCGGCGCGACGGGATCTGAACGCGGCTCAGCCGTACCAGGTCCAGAGCAAGCACTCGAAGGCGCGTCGCGTTTCGTCGCCTGCGAGGCGCAACGCGGCGCGCTTGAGCAGCGGCGCGACTTCGCGCGCCGGTCCGAGCTGGACCAACCATTGCGCGGAGACGAGGCGCTCGACCTCCGTGGCGCGTTCGCCCTCGACGAGCCCGACGAGGAATCCACGCGCCGTGTCGTCTTGCGCACCGCCCGCGGCTTCGAGCAGGTCCATTCGACGCGCTTCGTCAGGTTCCGTCCCCCACAGCTCCGCGAGGTAGGCGCGCGCCTTCGGTCCCGCGTTGCCGGCGCTGCGCGCGAGCCAGCGGTGCAGCGGGAGCCCTCCCACGACGCGGCCCTCGTGGCCGGTCTCGATCGCCATCAACGCCTCGGCGCTGGCGCGCCCCGGGACGAGGCCGAGCGCCTGCAAGCGCGGCTTGATGCGATCGAAGTCGGCGCGGTCGAGCTCGATGCGCTCCAGGAGAACGTCGCGCGCGCGGTCCGCGAGCCCGGGATTCGCGGACCAGGCGTCGCGCAGCGCCAGGCTGGCGAGCTCGATCTCCGCCAAGGAGCCGGACAGCAGCGCGAGCGCGCGGTCGGCCGCCAGCGCGTCGCCCGCCGCGAGCAAGGCGGTGAGCGACGCGATGCGCACGTCGTCGTTCTGGTCGTTCAGGGCGACCCGCAGTGCATCGCGTGCGACGGGACGCTCGGCGATCGGGCCCAGGATCGCGGCGGCGCGCGAGCGCTCGGCCGGGAAGTGGGGCGCCGCGAGGACCTCCGCGGCCCACTCCTCGCGTCCGATCGCGGAGAGCGTGAGGAGCGCGGCGCTGCGCTCGGCGATGCCGCCCTCGAGCAGCGCGTGTCGCAGCTCGGCGAGGATCAAGGGATCGCCGCCCGAAGCTTGCAGCGCGAGCAGCTGCGGGCGGAGCGTCGGGCCGAGCTTCGTCGCGTCGACGCCCATGAAGCGACCCGCCGTGCGCTCGTCGACGTGCTGCAGCGCGAGAGTCAGTCCCAGGTTCCAGAAGCCGGTGTGCTCTCCTGTTTGCATCCAGCTCGCGAGGTCGCGCTGCATGCGCGCCGGGTCGGCCTGCGCGACCGCGGCGAAGATCACGTCGCGCGTCGTGGTCACGCTCGGGTCGACGGAGCCGAGGAGGTCGAGGAGCAGGTCGTAGTCCTCCGGTCGCGCGTGTCGATCGAGTCCCTTCGCCGCCGCGACTCGCACGTCCACCGCCGGATGCGTGACGTAACGCATCAGCAGGTCGTGCGCGCCGGGCGCGTCGGAGAGCCGCAGCGCACCCAGTGCATTGCAGATCGGCGCGACGGCGTAGCGGTCCTCGTTCCAGGCAGCGAGCGCGCTTCCCAGAGGTTCGATCGCGTCCTCGCCCGCCAGCGCGAGCTCGTGCTTCGCGTGGCGCAGCACGTCGCGTTGTCCGTCGGCGAGGCGCTGCACGAGGACCGGCAGCATCTCGCTCGTGTCGCGGTCGAAGTGCCCGCGCCCTTCGCAGTTCGCCGAGAGCAGCGCGTAGGTGCGGTCGTCCCGCAGCCAGTCGACGGTCCCGGTGCCTTGTTCCGCGACCCGGCCGGCCGACGGCGAGGGGGCGGACTCACCGCCGCACGCGGCCGGCACGAGGGCGAGCGCGAGCATGAGGACGCGCTGGGCGCGCGACGGTCGCATCGATCGTGTTCCTACCATGTGCCGTCACCCAGCAAGCCCTGGGCCGCGCGCAGCTGCACGAGGGCTTTCTGGTAGGCGACGCGCGCCGCGCGCTCGCTGAGCGCGGCTTCCTCGAGCTGGTTCTGGAACTCGAGCAGGCGGAAAGCGGTCGAGATGCCCTCACGGTGGCGCGCGTTCTCGGCCTCGTACTGCCGCAGGCTCGCCTCGAGGCTGCGCTGGGCCGCCTCGACGGCCTTGGACTGGTAGACGACCTGGCGAACGGCGTCGCGGACTTCACCGGCGACCTGCGACTCCGCTTGGTCGTAGAGCAGGCGCGACGAGCGCACTTGTGCGCGAGCCGCACGCTCGGCGTTGCGGCGTGTGCGATTGCCGATCGGTGCGACGAAGGCCAGTCCCGCCGTGTAGGTCGGGTACTCGAAGCCCACGGCTTCCTCGATCGCCTGCGACTGCTCGCCGCTGTAGCCGTTGCCCGACATCGACAGGTTGAGGTCGAGTCCGACGCGCGCGTCGTTCTTGGCGAAGTCGTAGCGGAGCTCGGCGGACTCGATCGCGAGGCGTTGCTGCTCGAGGATCGGCCGGTGTTCCTTCGCGACGGCGAGCGTCTCCGTCCAGTCCGGGAGCCCTTCAGCAGTCGCGGACTCCGGCAAATCCGTCTTCGGGACGATGCGCGTCTCCCAGACGTCGGCGTCCGTGCCGGGGAAGAGCACCTGCTTCATCGCGTCCTCGGCCTCGCGCACGCGCACGTCTGCCAGCAGCAGCGCTTCTTCGCGGCGTGCGACCTGTGCTTGCGCCTCGAGCACCTCTACTTCAGTGCCGACGCCGACGTCGACGCGGCGTCGTTCGCGCGCCAGCTGTTCGGTCACGAGCTCAAGGCCCTTCTGCGCGACGTCGAGTTCCTCGATCGTGAGCACGAGGTCCCAGTACGCGTCGCGCACCCGTCGCTCGACGTCCTGCCGGACCTGCCGCTGCCGGTGCAGTTGCTGCAGATAGGTGACGTCTGCCATGCGCTGCTGCGCCGTGGCGTGTTCCTTGCCGAGTCCGCGCAAGAGCGGCTGCGTGTAGGTGATCGCGAGGACGTCGGTCGTCGCGGGGTTCGCTCGCGCGAACTGGTTGTTCGTCTCGGTGGTGTTCGAGTCGAGCCCGACGCGGAAGAGACCGCCCCACTCGAGCGGGCGATTCAGTCCGAGTCCCCAGGACGTCGTGTTGAAGCTCAGGATCTCGGCGCCGGAGAGGTCGGAGTCGCCCTTCTGCTTGCCGTCGACGTACGCTCCCGAGGCGTCGAAGACCCAGTCGAAGGCGCCCCAACTGCCCATCGCGTCGAAGCGCGCGACGTCGCTCGCCAGCGACTCGACCTGCATGCTGATGTCGTTGACCAGCGCGATCGCGACGGCCGATTGCACGGTCAGATCGAGGCTGTGCGTCGACGAGTCGAGGCCGGTGGCGTCCTGCGGCGGGCGCGCTTGTCCGCCGGTCTCTTCCGGCTGGAGGTCACCGCGCGCGGAAGGCGTCGGCTTCTGAGGAGGCGGCGTCGACTGCGCGCGAGCGACGACCGGTGCGGTCGCGCAGAGCAGCACGGCGACCCACAGGCGCTGGGATCCGAGAGCGTTCATCGCGCGCAGGATAGGGCAAGCGCGCCTTCCGCACCACGTGCGCGGGAGGATCGGCCCGGAACGCGCGCATCAGCGGCGGAGCGCGTCGACGAAGCGGTCGGAGACGCCGTCCCCGAGCTCGCAAGCGCGCAGTGCCCGCACCCACTCCACGCTGAGCGGCGCCTCGCCCGCGGGCCCGGCGAGCCCCGCGAAGTCGGCGAAGTCGGGAGACTGCAGCCTCGCGATCAGGCCCGCGGACCCCTGCGGGACCGCGACGCCGTAGCGCTGCGCCCGACGCAACACCGCGAGCGCCAGCGCAGCGCGCGGCGGATCGCCGGCGGCCAGCTGCGTGAGCCACGCGAGGTCGGCGGCGTCGATCGGGATCGGGAGCGCGAGCAAGCGCGCGTCGAGTGCTTCGTCGATGGCGAGCAAGCGATCGACCGCGTCGCCATGCGTGGCGGAGGGAACGACGAAGGGTGCGTCCCCGATCAAGCGCGCGGCCCGCGCGGCCAAGCGTCGTTCGAGCGGAGCATCCCACTCACTGTTCGCGACGGCGCGCAGTTCCTCTCCGCGCTCGAACAGCGACCAGCGGTCGGCGTTGCGCGCATTGATCGACTCCAGCGAGAGCGCGTCCACGCTGTCGAGCGCCGGAAGTTCCCCGCCTTCGACCGGTCCGAGGTCTTCCTTCGGATCCTCGCCGTAGGGTTGTTCCGGCGGCTGTTCGAACTCGATCCACAGGTCGGGCTTCTGCTCGACCTTCCAGACGGCGTAGGCGGCGATCACGGGCAGCGCGATCAAGTGGACCAACAGGCTCGCGGCAGCGACGCGCAGCAGCAACGACGAGCGCATGCGGCGAGCCATGAAGCTCGTCACGAGGCGCAGGTCACCGCGCCAGCCGAGGTCTTCGCTCACCGTGCGCGCGAGCACGGCGTCGACGATTCGGTCGGCGCACGGCGCGAGTTCACGTTCCTCCGCGCGCAGTTCGTCGCGGCACTCGGCAACGAAGCGCTCGAGGTCGGCGAGCTCGGCGGCGTTCGAGGACTCCAGCTCAGCGCGGGGAACGGAGGCGCGCAGGTCAGCGTCGAGTAGCCACTGCAGGACGGTCTCTTCGTCGAAGCGACGTTCGGGTTCGTTCGCGCTCATGCTTCGCCGCCTTCGAGGATCTCGCGGAGCTTGCGCACCGCGTGGAACATGCGGGACTTCACCGTGCCCTCGGGGATGCCGAGCAAGCCGGCGATCTCCGAGTACGGCAGCTCCTGCTGGATGCCGAGCTCGAAGACCATGCGGTGTCCGTCGGAGAGCTGCGCCAGCGCATCGCGCACGCGGCCGGCCTGCTCGCGGCGGCTGGCGCGTTCCTCGGGCGACGGGGCGCGGTCCGGGATCGGCGGGCGCTCTTCGCCCTCCTCGACGCCGCCGGCGGCGGACGGCGGTCGCACGGAGCCGCGGCGCCTGTGGTCGATCCAGGCGTTGCGCGCCACGCGGAAGGCGAAGGCGCGGAAGCGGCCGTTGGGCTGGTAGTGATCTCGATTGCGGAAGACCTTCAAGAAGACCTCCTGGGCCAAGTCTTCGGATTCGGACCTCGAAGCCCCCAGGCGGCGGAAGAAGGCCAGGATGCTCGCGGCGTCCTGGCGCACCCAGGCCTCGAAAGGCCGCGGGTCTCCGTTCTGGAGGGCCACCAAGGGGTCCGGTTCCAAGTCCCTGGCGTCCTTCAACGAGGGCCCCCAACGCGCTCGCCCGGCAGAGGTTCAGCGAAAATCCCTGCGCGGTCCGCGGCGCTCACCGCAGCGGCTCCAGCCCGGGGATCGGCTGCAGGGCGGCCAGGGCGGCGCGCAGGCGGTCGGCCGCGGGGCCCTCGCCGACGACCTCCAGGGTGACGCGCCGTTCCTCGGAACCGAGGTGCGCGAGGGCGACGCGCAGGTAGGGTTCCGGCAGCCAGTCGGCGACGCGTTCCGACCACTCGACGGCGCAGACCGCTCCGTCCTCGAGCGCGTCGCTGCCGCCGTCGGCGAGGAACGAGCGCTCGCGGCTCTCCATCCACGCGTCGAAGTGCCGCAGCAGGAGCCGCCCCTCGTACTCCTGCATCAAGGTGAAGGTCGGGCTGGAGACGGGACCTTCGATGCCGAGGCCCCGCGCGAGTCCGCGCACGAAGGCCGTCTTGCCGGCGCCGAGTTCGCCGTCGAGCGCGATCAGCTCGCCGCCCTGGAAGATCGCGCCCAGCGCCCGCGCGAGCGCCTCGGTGGACTCGGTCGAACCGGAGCGGAAGACCAGGGATTCAGCCGCCATGTCGATACCCGCCTTCTGCAGGAGTCCAGCGCCTCGGACGGCCTTCCGCAGCGCTTCCCATGAGGTGCAGCCCGGAGCCGGCGCGGACGCGGCCGATGATCACCCAGTGCTCGCCGCGGCGTGCGGCGGCGTCGAGCGCGCGGTGCGCGGCCGCGGCGGACAGCGTCGCGACCAGCTCGTGATCCTCGCCGTCGTGCAGTGCGTGCCAGACGGCCGTGTGATCTCCCGTGCGTGCAGCACGTCGCGCGTCCGAGTGCACCGGAACCTCGTCCAGTTCGACGCGCACTCCCGCCGCGCGCGCGAGGCGGTACAGGTCCCAGGCGAGGCCGTCGCTGACGTCCATCATCGCCGTGCAGCCCGCCGCGGCGAGGCGCTTGCCGGCGTCGACGCGCGGCACGAAGCGCAGGTGCCGACCGGCGCGCGCCCCCCCCACCGCTCCGGTACAGACGACCACTTGGCCGGCGCGGGCTCGGTCGCGGCCGACCGGCTTGCCCTTGCGCTCGAGCTCGCCGAGCGCGGTGACCGAGATGCGCGCCGGACCGTTCGCCGCGGCGAGGTCTCCGCCCCACAAGTCGGCGCCGACGGCCTGCGCGGCGCGGCGCACTGCTTCGATCACCGCGTGCATCCAACGCGTGGTCTTGACGGGCGGAGCCGAGAGCCCGAGCATCAGGCCGCGCGGCGTCGCGGCCGTCGCCGCAAGGTCGGACAGCGCGCGGTTCGCGGCCTTGCGTCCGTAGGCAGCGGGCGTTTCGTCGACCGCGACGTGCACGCCTTCGATGCACTGGTCCAAGCAGGTGACGAGCGGTCCGCGCGGTCGGGCGACGACCGCCGCGTCGTGACCGGTGGATCCGACGAAGGTGCTCGGGCGCTTCGCGCGCGCCAGCCAGCGGTGGATCTCGTCCTCGTCCCAGCTCACGTGCGGGAGGATAGCGCGATCACCAGTTCGTCGCGAAGACGACTCGCGCGGCAACCTGCTCGCGCGGAATCCAGCCGAGCTGTTCGCTCGAGGCCGCGGGACAGTCGGGAGCGTCGACCGCGATCCAGACGGAACCGTCGGCACGCAGGTCGCCGATGGAACCGAGTGAGACCACGCCGGGTTCGGACTCGAACAGCACGCCGTCGCCGAGGGCCAGCTCGGAGGGGCGACGGTCGAGCAAGAGGCTCGTGCCCGGCGCGTAGCGCAGGACCGGAGTGCAGCCCGACTCCGGCAGCGTCATCAGGCTGAAGCGCGTGTAGAGGTAGAGGCCGCCGGCCGCGGCGAGCGCGAACGTGATCCTGCGGACGACGAGCTGGACGCGCGCGGGAGTCATCACGACGCGGGCTCGGCGTGCCCCCGCCACGCCAGGTTCCAGCTGCGGCAGGCTTCGACCGGATCCGCGGCGGCGGCCACGCCGCGCAGCACCGCCGCTCCCCGGGCGCCGCAGTGCGTGAGGATCGACGCGTGCGCGGGATCCAGTCCGCCGATGCCCCACACCGGAATGTTCGTCGACGCGCAGAAGCGTGCGAGTCCGACTTCTCCGATCGGATCGACGAGGCCGCGCTTGGACGGCGTGTCGAGTACCGGGCCGTGGAAGAGGTAGTCCGCGTCGTGGAAGCGAGCGGGGTCGTCGCCGGCGTGCGTCGACAGACCGATCACGCACTGCACGCCGACGACGCGGCGGGCCTGGTCGACCGAGAGAGAACGGAATCCTAGGTGGACGCCGTCCGCGCCTGTGGCCAGCGCGAGGTGCGGACGATCGTGCACGCCGATCCACAGCGCGGGGCAGTCGACGCGCAGTTCGCAGAGCTTCGCGAGCAGCGCCAGCGACGTCCGGTCGGAGAGACCAGGTTCGCGTAGCAGGATCGCGCGCAGGCCACCTTCCGCGACGCAGGCCCGCATGCGCAGCGCGTAGTTCTCGCCGGTCGCGACCGTCAAGTCGCCGGGGCTGATCGACAGCAGTCCTTCCGGCGGGCGCCGTCTCACTCCTCGACCTCGACCAGGTAATCGAGCTCGCGCAGCAGCGACTTCAGGCGCTTGGGCGTGTGGTTCTTCTTGAGCTGCACGCCGGACTCGTCGAGCGTCTTGTTGATGTACGGACGGGCGCCGGGGTCCTGCAGGAAGCGCTTCATCACCTCACCGTTCTCGCAGCGCAGCACGCGTTGCTTGTCGAGCACCATCAGGCCGGCGCTGCGGCCCCAATCGCGGATCGAGTAGATCACGTTCTGCGGCACGGGCGTGCGCGAGTTGCGCTCCAGGGTCGCGAGGATGCGGCTCTGAAACATGCCTTCGGCGAGCGCGCGCAGCACGGCCTTCTCGGTGATGCGGAAGTGGATCAGGTGTCCGACCTTCTCGCGCGTGCAGAAGCGGTCGAGGTCGTGGATCAGCTCGGCGTCATCGCCGGACGGAAACATCACGACTTCGAAGTCGGGCGTCACGACGAGGTTTCCGAGCACCGGGCCGTCGGCCTCGCCGGGGTCCGTCAAACCGAGCAGCTTCGCTCCGATGCGCGTGAGCTTGACGGCGACGGGACGCCCGCTGTTGTCGTAACCGAGGTCGACGATGCCGAGCAGGTAGAGCCGCTTGCGCACCCAGCCGACCAGGTTCCAGGCGAGGCGCTGCAGGTCCTCCATCGGCGTCGACGTGCCGCCGTCGCCGGCGCGCGCCGTGAAGTAGTCCTCTACCGCGAGGTCGTCGGCGTTGGAGAGGTAGGTGTTGCGCGTCAGGAACGGCAGGTACATGAGGTCGTACCAGACCTCCGGCTCGACGCGCTTCAGGAGACGCAGGTAGATGCGGCGCATGCGCGCCTGGTGGAAGTACTCACCGCCGACGGAGCGTTCCTCCAGCGCGTAGTCGAGCAGCGCGCGTTGCTTCTCCTCGAGCGACTTCGGTTCCCAATCGCGTCCGCGCGTCGTCAGCGCGAAGGTGCGCTGGCCGGTGGTCTCGATGAAGCCTTCGTGGCGGCAGAAGCGGTAGATGAAGTCGAGGACCTCCGAGCGCTGCAGCTCGCGCCCGGGGTTCGGGATGAGTTCCTGCAGGATGCGCTTCTCGGTCGTCTTGAAGATCTCGCCGCGGACGGTGAAGCGCACGTTGTTCTCCATGATGTAGGAGATGAAGCGCGAGATGTTCGAGACGAGGTCGACGCCGAGTCCGGCCTCGTCGTGCGGACGGTCGGGGTCACCGGGGACGGCGACGCGCTTGAGCCACGCCAGCGCGACTTCGTTGAAGACGAGCAGCGTCTCGTCGTTGTGCTGGATGCCGTAGCGCGTCAGATCGAGCCGCTCGACCGTGCCGAGCAGCGACTCCTCGAGGATCTTGCCCCAGCGCCGGCCGTTCCAGTGCGGCAGTTCGGTCTCCATGCGCTCGAACAGCCCCTTCGGCAGGATCCCGCCGAACTGCAGGATCGCCTTGCCGACGAGCTCGCGTAGGCCTTCGGGCAAGCGTTCGACGCGCGCGACCGACGCCGCCTCGTTCGAGTACATCTTGTACAGCTCGCGGATGCGGCTGGGCGGCGTCTGCGATGTGCGGCCCGGGTCGGTGTAGAGCCGGTCGAGGTGCCCGCGCAGCGCGAAGACGTCGAACACGCCGCGACGGTTCGCGCGGCGGCGACGGAGGATCGCGTCGCCGAGGTCGACGGGGACAGCGTAGCCGCGTTGACCGTAGCGCTGCATCTCCTTGCTCTTGGACGGCGCCAGTAGTCCGTGTCTGCAGAGCACGGCGAGCGCGGCCTCGAGGTCGTAGCTCGACAGGTATGCGAGCTGTTTGTTCTCGACGATCTGCGACATCGCGAGCTCGTAGCGCGGCGCGGCGAGGTGCGCGTCGAGGATCGAGGCGAGACGGCGCCCCAGCTTCGAGATGCGGGCGTCGATGACTTCGGGGTCCGCCATCAACTGCTGGATCTTCTGGCGCGTCGCGGCGTCGTCGGCGGGTCGCTTGTTGTTCGCGGCGCCTGCCCAGAAGCGATAGAGCTCGTCCAGATCTTCGGAGTCGGTGGATTCCACCACGGTGGAGATGGTCGTTCGCGTCCCACTGACCTTGCCAGTGGGACGCTGGGGCACGCTGGTTGCGTTGTCCCGCTTGCGCGGGCTCGGAGAGGATCCAGTCACGATGCGGCTCCGGGTTCCAGTGACTCGGAGAGCTGATGGGCTTCGAGGATGCGGTACGCGTAGCCTTGTTCGGTCAGGAACAGCTGGCGCTTCTCGCTGAACTCCTGGTCGCGTGAACCGGTGGTCACGACGGAGTAGAAGACGGCTTCGGAGCCGTCGGACTTGGGGCGCAGGATGCGGCCGAGCCGCTGCGCTTCTTCTTGCCGGGAGCCGAAGGTCCCGGAAACCTGGATCGCCACGTTGGCGTCGGGCAGATCGATCGCGAAGTTGCCGACCTTGCTGACGATCAAGAGCCGTTGTTCGCCGCTTCGGAAGGCTTCGTAGAGTTTCTCGCGCTCGGGGTTGGGCGTCTTGCCGGTGATCAGCGGCGCACCGAACACGCGGGCGAGTTCCTCGAGCTGCGCGATGTACTGCCCGATCACGAGCACGCGTCCTTCGGAGTGCCGGTCGATCAGCCGGCGCACGACGCTGGTCTTGGCGGGGTTCTCCGAGGCGACGCGGAACTTGCCGCGCGCGTCGGCCGCCGCGTACGTCGACTTGAGCGTCGGTTCGAGCGGTACGCGCACTTCGACGCACGTCGCTTGCGCGATGAAGCCCTGCGTCTCGAGCACCTTCCACGGCACGTCGTAGCGCTTCGGACCGATCAAGCAGAAGACCTCGTCCTCCTTGCCGTCCTCGCGCACGAGCGTCGCGGTGAGTCCGAGGCGCCGGCGCGCCTGCAGGTCGGCCGTCACGCGGAAGACAGGCGCGGGCAGGAGGTGCACTTCGTCGTAGACGACGAGGCCCCAGTTCTCGCTCGAGAACAGCCCGAAGTGCTCGAAGTCGTCCGTCTTGCTGCGGCGCCAGGTGAGCATCTGGTAGGTCGTGATCGTGACCGGCTTGACGCTCTTCTGGTCGCCCGTGTACTCGCCGACTTCGTCGGCTGTCAGCGTCGTCTTGTCGAGCAGTTCCTCGCGCCACTGCCGCACCGCGACGGTGTTCGTCGTGAGGATCAGCGTCTTCGTGCGCACGAGGCTCATGACCTGCATCGCGACGACGGTCTTGCCCGCGCCGCAGGGCAGCACGACGACGCCGTTGCCGCCCGCGACGGAACCGCCGGCGTGGAAGGCGTCGCCTGCCGCGCGTTGGTAGGGACGCACCGCGAACTTGCGCCCCGCCGCTGTCTCCTCGCGCATGTCGATCGCGTAGGCGTCGCCTTCGACGTAGCCGCCGCGGTCGTCGACCGGGAAGCCGAGCCGGATCAGCGCCTGCTTGATGGTCCCACGGTCGAGCGCGTCGACCCACACGCGTCCCTCGTCGTCGCGTCGCAGGTGCGCGGCGACTTCCTTGTAGCCGAGCACGTCTTCGAGCACGGCAGTGTCCGCGGCGACGAGCTCGAAGCCCTCGTCCCGCTTCTCGATGCGCAGCAGCCCGTAGCGCCCGATCCACTCGCGCACTTCGTGCAGCACGTTCTGCGGGACCGGGACGCACGAGAGCTCTTCCAGGATCTCCTGGATGCCCTCCGCCGTCAGGCCGAGCGCCGCGGCGTTCCAGACCGACACGGGCGTGATGCGGTAGGTGTGCAGGTAGTCGGGGCTCTTCTCGAGCTCGGCGAAGGACGCGAGCGCATCGCGCGCTTCGGCGTAGCGCGGGTGTTCTTCGGTCAGCGGCTGCCCGTCCTCGTCGCGCGCGGGACGACCGGTCTCGTCCATCACGGCGCGCACGGTGTGCAGCATCAGCGTGCGGTCGCTCTGGACGATCAACGGGTTGTCGGGTCGCAAGCTCATCCTCGACTCCCCCCGCGCACGGCGGACTTCCTGCGTGTCTTCGACTTCTTCGAGGTCCCGCCCGTGGAGCGCGAAGTCGACTTCGGCTTCAGCTCGCGCGAGCGGAACAAGTACGGTCCGGTGATTGACTCCGGGTTGGCGTGCAGTTCGCGAGGCGTTCCCTGCGAGATCACGCGCCCGCCGCCGTCTCCGCCGCACGGACCGATCTCGACCAGGCGGTCGCAGATCTCGAGCACGTCGGTGTCGTGTTCGATCACGACGACGGCGTTGCCGCGCTGCACGAGTCGATCCAGTACGCGCACGAGGTGCACGACGTCGGAGGTCGCGAGGCCGGTCGTCGGTTCGTCGAGTACGATCACGCTGCGCACGCCGTCGCGGGCGCGCATCAGTTCGCTGGCGAGCTTCAGGCGCTGGGCCTCGCCGCCGGAGAGCGTCGTCGAGCTCTGGCCGAGTCCCAGGTAGCCGAGTCCGACCTCGTGGAGCGTGCGCAGGATCTTCGCGGCCGCGGGCTGGTGCGCGAGGAAGTCGAGCGCTTCGTCGACGCTCATCGCGAGTACGTCGGCGATGTTCTTGCCGCGGAAGCGCACCTCGAGGATCTCGGGGCGGTAGCGCGCGCCGTCGCACTCCTCGCAGGACAGCCACAGGTCGGGCAGGAACTGCATCTCGACCTTCGTCGCGCCGCGGCCGTCGCACGCGAGGCAGCGACCGCGCGTCGAGTTGTACGAGAAGTGCGCGGGACCGAAGCCGCGCAGCTTCGCCTCGGGCGTGCGCGAGTACAGTTCGCGCAAGGGTTCGAGCAAGCCCGAGTACGTCGCCGGCGTGCTGGCGGGCGTGCGCCCCACCGGGCTGGCGTCGACGAGCACGACGCGTGCCGCCGCCGCGCCGCGGATCGACTTCCAGCGTCCGCCCGGTCTTTCGCCGCGCATCGCGGGCACGAGCGCCTCGAGCACCAGGCTCGACTTGCCCGAGCCGGACGGACCGCAGACGCCGAGCAGCTCGCCGTAGAGCACCTCGAGGTCGACGCCCTTCAGGTTGTGCACCTTCGCGCCGGTCAACTGGATGGGCCGCGCCGCGGGCAGCGATTCGACGTGCGCGTCGGACTCCTCCACGTCGCGCTCGACGCGCAGCTCGCCGCGCAGCGCCTGAGCGGTCAGCGATTTACCGTCCTTCATCACGTCGGCGGGAGTGCCGCTGGCGACGAGCGTGCCGCCCATTCGACCCGCGCCGGGTCCGATGTCCACGATCCAGTCGGCGGCCATCATCATGTGCGGGTCGTGTTCGACGACGAGCACCGTGTTGCCCTGGTCGCGCATGCCGAGCAGCGCGCCGGACAGCCGTTCGATGTCCTGCGGGTGCAGGCCGACGGTCGGTTCGTCGAGCACGTAGCAGACGCCGACGAGCTGCGAACCGAGGCTGGCGGAGAGGCGCACGCGACGCGCTTCGCCGCCCGACAGAGTCGCCGTGCGGCGGTCGAGCGTCAGATAGCCCAGGCCGACCTGGTCGAGCAGCGACAGGCGCGAGCGGAGTTCTTGTGCGACGGGTCCGACCGCTTCGGCGTTCGCCTTGGTGAGCTTCAGCGAGTCGGCCCACTCCAGCGCTTCGGAGACCGACAGCTTCAGCATCTGCGGCAGGCGCTTGCGGCCGAGCGTGACGGCGCGCCACGCGGGTTGCAGCCGCTCGCCCTCGCAGGCGCGGCAGGTCGTGCGCGACATCACTTCCTCGAGGATGGCGCGCCACTCGGGGTCCTCGGCCTTGCCGTGCCAGGCGTCGACGTGGCCGCAGATTCCCGGCCAGTCCGACGAGAACGACGACTCCATCTCGAGGTTCTCGGAGTGGCGCTCCTGCGTCACGGAGTAGTTCTTGCGCGTCCCGACGCCGTTCGCGAGCAGCGCGCGCTGCGCTTCGGTGAGCTGCTCGTAGGGTTTCTCGAGGTCGATGCGGTGGCTCTTCGCGACGGCGCGCAGCAGGAGCTCGTAGTACCCCTTGCCCTTCACCAGGTAGCGGCCGAGCTTGCCGGGGATCGCGCCTTCGGTCAGCGGCTGATCCATGTCGGTGATCAGCAGCGCTTCTTCGCACTGCAGCTGTTCACCCAGGCCGTCGCACTGTTCGCAGGCGCCGACGTGCGTGTTGAACGAGAAGTGGCGCGGCTCGGGTTCCTGCGGCAGGTGGAAGCCGCACTGCGGGCAGACGCCGCGCGTCGCGTACTCGCGCTGCAGGCCGTCCTTGGCGCGCACGCGGATGCGGCCGCCGGTCAGCGCCTCGGCGTGCTCGATCGCTTCCGCGACGCGGCCCTTCGACTCGGCGTCGAAGCGCACGCGGTCCATCACGAGGTCGAGCGCATGTCCGGGCTCGAGCTGCGGCAGGTCCTGGTCGAGGCGGAACTCGACGCCGTCGACCATGCCGCGCACGAAGCCCGCCGAGCGCCACGACTCGGCGCGCGCGGCGAGCTCGGCGGTCGGGTCGAGCGGTTCTTCGAGGCCGGGGCCGAAGATCGGCGCGAGGATCCAGCCCAGCTGTCCGTCGAAGTCCTTCACCACCCGGCGCGCGACCGAGCCGGCGTCGCCGTGCGTGAGCGGATCGCCGTGTTCGGGGCAGCGCGGCGTGCCGGCGCGGGCCCACAGCACGCGCAGCAGGTCGTGGATCTCGGTCGTGGTCGCGACCGTCGAGCGCGGACCGCCGCGTGCCGTGCGCGCTTCGACGGCGACCGAGGGGCCCAGGCCGTCGATGCGTTCGACGGGCGGCTTGTCCTTCGTGCCGAGGAACTGCCGCGCGTAGGTCGAGAGCGACTCGACGAAGCGCCGACGGCCTTCGGTGTGGATCGTGTCGAGCGCGAGCGAGCTCTTGCCGGAGCCGGACGGGCCGGTGACGACCGTGAACTTGTCGCGCGGGATGTCGACCGAGAGGCCGCGCAGGTTGTGCGTGCGCGCTTCGACGACGCTGATCGTGGTCGAGGGGTGCGCTTCGGTGATCTCGGCCATCCGCACGCCGTCCTCGGCGCTGCGCGCACCGCTGCGCGCGCGGAGGGCGCGTCCGGTGTGGGAGGCGGCACATGCCATGACTTCCTCGGGCGTGCCCTGCACGATCAGCTCGCCGCCCGCTTCGCCGCCCTCGGGCCCGAGGTCGATGACGTGGTCGGCGGCACCGATCAGCTCGAGGTCGTGTTCGATGACGACGACGGTGTGGCCGCGCTCGACGAGTTCCTGCAGCGCGTGGACGAGGCGTTCGACGTCGGCCATGTGCAGGCCCGTCGTCGGTTCGTCGAGCAGGTAGAGCGTGTGCTTCAGCGCGCGCTTCGACAGTTCCTTGGCGAGCTTGATGCGCTGCGCCTCGCCGCCCGACAGCGTCGTCGACGGTTGACCGAGCGTCAGGTAGCCGAGCCCGATCTCGACGAGCAGCTCGAGCTGGCGCGCGATCTTCGGGTGGTCCTGGAACAGCTCGAGCGCGTCCTCGATGGTCAGCGCGAGCACGTCGGCGATCGAGTGACCGCGGTAGCGCACCTCGAGCGTCTCTTCCTGGAAGCGGTGTCCCCCGCACTCCTCGCAGGGAACCGTGACCGGCGCGAGGAACTGGAGCTCGACGAAGTTCGCGCCCGCGCCTTGGCAGGCCTCGCAGCGGCCGCCGGCGACGTTGAACGAGAAGCGGCCTTTCTCGTAGCCGCGCATGCGCGACTCGGGCAGGCCCGCGAAGACGTCGCGAACGTGCGTGAACACGCCTGTGTAGGTGGCGGGGTTCGAGCGCGGCGTGCGCCCGATCGGCGCGGCGTCGATCGCGACGAGCTCGTCGATCAACTTCAGTCCGTCGACGCCTTCGTGCTTCGCCGGCTGCGGTGCTTCGCGGCCGAGGTGGCGTTCCACGGCGCGGCGCAGCACGCGTTCCACCAGCGTCGACTTGCCGGACCCGCTGACGCCGGTAACGGCGGTCAGCGTCCCGAGCGGGAAGGACACGTCGAAGCCCTTCAGGTTGAACGCCTTCAGTCCGCGCAGAGTCAGCGCTTCGCCGCTGCCCTTGCGTCGCTCCTCGGGCGCGGGCATCTCGATCTCGCCGCGCAGCATGCGGCCGGTCGGCGTGTCGAGCTTGGCGATCTCCGCGGGCGAGCCGGCGCCTGTGATCGTGCCGCCGCGCGAACCCGCGCCCGGTCCGACGTCGATCAGGTAGTCGGCAGCGCGTAGCGTGGCTTCGTCGTGTTCGACGACGATCACGGTGTTCCCCGCGTCGCGCAGGCGGCGGAGAGCGCCGAGCAAGCGGCCCTGGTCGCGCCAGTGCAAGCCGATCGACGGTTCGTCGAGAACGTACAGCACGCCCTGCAGGCCCGCGCCGAGTTGCGCCGCGAGGCGGATACGCTGCGCTTCGCCGCCGGACAGCGAGTCCGCGGGGCGGTCGAGGCTGAGGTAGCCGAGGCCGAGCGCGATCAGGAAGTCGACGCGGCGGCGGATCTCGGACAGCAGGTCGCGTGCGATGCGCGCTTCGCGGTCGGTGAGTTCCAGGCGACCGAGCGACTCCGGCAGCTGCGAGATGGCGCAGTGCGTGAAGTCGGTCAGCGGACGACCGCCGAGCAGCACTGCGCCGGCGGCGGGCTTGAGCCGCGAACCGTTGCAAGCGGGGCAGACCACCTCGGACAGGTAGCGGCGCGCGAGCTTCTTGTGCGCGCCCTTGTTCTGCGCCTCGAGCAGAGACGGGATGATGCCCTTGTATCGCCGCATCCAGCGCGCCGAGCCCTTGTAGCGCGCGCCGTTCCACGACGCCTCGTCCTCGAAGCGGTCTTCGCCGGCGCCGCGCAGGACGATCGAGCGCGCGTGTTCGGAGAGCTGTTTCCAGGGCGTGTCGAGGTCGAAGCCGTGTGCTTCACCGACGCGCTCCAGGAACGCCCAGTCGACTCGCGGGAACAGCAGCGCGCCGCCCGCCGCGCGCGTGACGGCCAGCGCTCCGTCGCGGATCGAGAGCGCCGCGTCCTGCACGATCGAGTCCTCGGCGGGCTCGCGCACGATGCCGAGGCCTTCGCAACCCGGGCAGGCGCCGTGCGGCGAGTTGAACGAGAAGAGGCGCGGTTCCAGCAGCGGCAGCTCGCCGCCGCAGCCCGGACACGAGCGCAGCGTCGAGTGGTGCTCGTCACCCTCTTCCCCCATCACGATCAGGTCGCCGTCGCCCACCTCGAGCGCGGACTCGACCGCCTCGCGCAGTCGCGCGGGATCCTCGACGTTCGGCTTGAGCCGGTCGATCACCGCCTCGATATCGTGCCGCGCGTAGCGCTGCAGCTCGCCGACGTCCTCGATGCGCAGCACCTCGCCGTCGACGCGCGCGCGGATGAAGCCCTTCTTCAAGAGGTCCTCGAGGACGGACTTGTGGTAGCCCTTGCGGCCGCGGACGACCGGCGCGAGCAGCTGGATCTTGCGTCCGTCGTGCGCGCGCAGGATCTGTTGGACGATCGCCTCGGGCGTCTGGGAACGGACCGGCTGACCGCAGTCGGGGCAGTGCGCCATACCGGCGCGGGCGTAGAGCACGCGCAGGTGGTCGACGATCTCGGTCAGCGTTCCGACCGTCGAGCGCGACCCGCGTCCGATCGACTTCTGGTCGACGGCGATGGCCGGCGAGAGGCCCTCGATGCTCTCGACGTCGGGCTTCTCCATGCGGCCGAGGAACTGGCGCGCGTAGGCCGAGAGGGTCTCGAGGAAGCGCCGCTGCCCCTCGCGGTAGAGCGTGTCGAAGGCCAGCGAGCTCTTGCCCGAACCGGAGACCCCGGTCACCCCCACCAGCCGATGGCGGGGGATCTCGAGGTCGACGCCGCGCAGGTTGTTCTGGCGCGCGTGGCGGATCTGGATGCTGCCGGAGGACATTCTGGGGGCGGTCCCGAGGGGTGCTCGAGGGGGTTCTCGAGGCCTCCGGACAGGAGGCAAGACCGACCATGTTACCAGCCCCCCGACAGGCCGGGAAGGCTGGCGCGGACCGGCTTTCCGGGCCGCTTCCCGCGGACGAGACGGAGGCTGCCGGGCCGCTGGCGCGCGGTGTTCCACGGGGCCGGCGGGCGCCGGGACGCCTCCTGCGGCTCAGCAGACGACCCGTTCCCGGATCGCCTCGTGCAGCGCCGGACCCGCCGCGACGATCGAGCCGCCGCGCAGCCAGTCGTCGTCGCCGCGCGCGTCGGTGACCACGCCCCCCGCCTCGCGGACGAGCAGGGCGCCCGCGGCCACGTCGTGCGGAGAGAGGTGCAGTTCCCAGAAGCCGTCCAGGCGGCCCGCCGCGACGTACGCGAGGTCCGTGGCCGCGGAGCCCATGCGGCGCATGCCGCGCACGTCGTAGAAGAAGCGGTTGAAGTTCTCGAGGTTCGAGTGCTCGAGCTCGTTGCGCCGGTACGGGAAGCCGGTCGCGAGGACCGCCTCGCCGAGCGATCCCGCCGGGCTGACGCGGAGTTCGTCGCCGTTCAACTGCGCGCCGCCGCCGAGCGTGGCCGTGAACGTCTCGCCGAGCAGCGGCAGGTGCACGACCGCCAGCTGCGGGAGCCCGCCGAGGTACAGCCCCATCGACACCGCGAAGATCGGCAGGCGGTGGACGTAGTTCGTCGTCCCGTCGAGCGGGTCGAGGAACCAGCGCGGCACGCGCGGGTCGATCACGTCGCGCACCTCTTCTTCGGCCTCGATGTGGTGCTTCGGCCGCGCGGCGCGCAGGCGCGAGACCAGCAAGCGCTCGCTGGCGACGTCGGCTTCGCTGACCAGGTCGCGCGCGGACGACTTGGCGCGCACGGCCTTCAAGCGACCGTAGTGCTCGAGCAGGATCTTCCCGGCGTCGTGCGCGGCGGAGGTCGCGAGCTCGAGCAGGGCGTCGAGCTCCGCGCGATCCATCGCGTCCGGCGCATGACCGTTCATCGCACGCCGTCCTGCCAGTCGACGATTTCGACGCAGATCGAGTCCTGCAGCGGCTTGAAGACGGAGGTGTTGAGGCCGCCCGCCTGCGCGGGGTAGTCGACGAGGATCGAGAAGACGAGCAGGCGGCCGCCGGTCGTCTCGACGACGCCCGAAAGCGCGCTGGTCCCGCGGATCCAGCCGGTCTTGGCGCGCACGCGGTTCTCGGCCGAGGTGCCGCGCATGCGGTCGTCGAGGGTCCCCGTGCGCCCCGCGACGGCGAGCGAGGCGACGTAGGCCTGCGCGATCTGCGGCTCGAGCGTCAGGACCGCGTCGAGCAACGCCGTGAGCTGGCGCGCCGTGATGCGGTTGTCGCGCGAGAGTCCGGAGCCGTCGACCTGCACCCAGCCCTCGGTCTCGAGCCCGAGCCGTTCCAGCGCGGCCCCCACGGCGCGCGCGCCGCCCTCGCGGGTGCCTTCACCGGTGATCGCCTTGCCGAGCGCGAAGAAGACTTGGTCGGCGATCGCGTTGTCGGACTCGGTGTTGATCGGCGTGAGCAACGGCAGCAAGGGCGAACTCAACACGGCCACGGGTTCTCCCGCGGGTGCCCCACGCCGCCGGACGACCGCGCCGTCGACGCGCACGCCGCCGTCCTGCAAGGCGCCCAGTAGGCACGCGCCGAACAAGCCGACGGGATCGGGGTGACTGAAGCGGTAGTCGCGCGCGTCGAGGCCTTCGGGGATCGAACCGGTGACGGTGACCGCCGCGGTCGTCGCGCCGACGCGCACGTCGAGACGGCTCTTCGGCCAACCGGTCATGACCCGCCCGCGCAGCGGCAAGTCGAGGTGTTGGGGGCGCACGCGGCGCAGCGCTTCGCGGCCGGAGCCGGTCGGCGTGACGAGCGCCGACACGCAGCCGCCGTTCGCGGTGAAGCCCGCCGCCAGCGCGCAGTAGTCCTCCCAGTACTGCGAGGCGTCGGGCCAGGAAGGACCGGGACCGGGTTCCAGGAAGGTCCCTTCGTCCAGCACGACGTCACCCGCCACGCGCGTGATGCCGTGCGCGACGAGCTCGCGCGCGACAGGCGCGAGCAAGTGCGACACGTCCCCGTGCTGCGTGTGGTCGTAGAGCGGGTCGCCGCCCGCGCGCACGATCAGGTCGCCGCGAAGCACGCCGTTCTCGACGGGGCCTCCCGCCTCGAAGCGCGTCTCGAAGTTCCAACTTCCGCCCAGCGTGACGAGCGCCGCGGCACTCGTCGCGAGCTTCATGTTCGACGCCGGGCGCACCGAGCGCGCGGAGCCGATCGAGACGAGCGCGCCGTCCGTGCCGAGTTCCTGCACGTGGACGGAGATGAAGGTGTTCTCGCGCGTGGCGACGCCGCGCGACTCGCGCTTGGCGGTCTCGATCGAGGAGTCGACCAGGGCGCGCAGCTTCGCCGTGAGCCGCGCGTCGGCGTCGCGGCGCGGACGCGGCGCCGACTCGGGCTTCGCCTGCGACGCGGGGACGACGGCTGCGACCGGGAGCTCGTCTGCCGCGACGGTCGTCGTCGCACCGGGACCGTCGAGCAGGTTCCCGAGCAGGAAAGCGGCGAGCGCGAAAGCGGCGATCAACCCCGGTCTCACCTGGCCGGCGGCGGCGGGCGATCGTCGTCGTTGGCGAGCAACCATGCGGTGTTGTAGGCGAGGCGGGCGGTGTTGCGGATCTTCTTCGCGTCCACGAGCTCGGGGACGTCGCGCCACGTGTGATAGTCCTCGTTGCGGCTGATGGGAAGTCCCTCGAAGAAGAACAGCACGGGAAGGCCGACTTCGTGGAAGGAGTACTGGTCGGAACGCGCGAAGAGTTCTTCGCCCTGGCCGGTGACCAGCTTCGTGATGCCGGTCTTCGAGAGGCGCTTCGCGCGGTCGAGCACGTCCTCGAGCTTCGGGTTCTGTCGGAGGCCGAGCACCGCGACCTCCTTCGCGTCGCCGCGCCCGATCATGTCGAGGTTGACCATCGCGACGACGGCCTCCTTCGGAACGGGCAGGTTCTGGGCGACGGCCTTCGAGCCGTGCAAGCCGTCCTCCTCCGATCCGAAGAAGCAGACGATGACGCTGCGGCGCGGCGGCGTCACGCTGAAGGCCTCGGCGACCTGCAGCAGCGCGGAGACGCCCGACGCGTTGTCGTCCGCTCCAGCGCCCACGATGCCACCCGGGTTGACGCCGATGTGGTCGTAATGCGCGCCGACGAGGACGTACTCGTCCTTCAACGCGGCGTCCGACCCGCGCAGCACGCCGACGACGTTGTCGCAACGCACGCCGCCGAGCTCGGACTTGGACCGCATACGGACGCGGGCGTCGGCGAACTTCCCATCCGGCTTGATCTTCGCGGGCTTCGCGGACTTGTCGACGCGCTCCGCGAGCTTCTCGACGTCGACGCCGAACAGCTCGGAGGCGCAGGACATGCTGATCTCGAGCACCGGCGGGCGGCGCTGCGCGACCGGCGCGCGGCGGGCGTCGGTCTGGATCGGCTCGCGAACGCCCGCGAAGCTCGCGTGCGTGTGCCGGAAGTCGAGTTCGTCCTCGGCCTTCGGGTCGCTGCCCGCGGGGCGGCGCCTGACGACCAGCACGCCCTCGGGTCCGTCGCCGTGCTTCGAGAGCGTGCCCAGCTTATCCCAGACGTTCGACTCAGCCTCGAACTCCTCGTCGCCTCCGAACTTGCGCGAGTGGCGCGGCTCCCCTTCCAGGATCACGACGATGTGACCCTCGACGTCGACACCGCGCAGGTCGTCGTAGCGGTTCTTGTCCGAGTCGATGCCGAAGCCCGCGAAGACGATCGGCGCTTCCGCCTTGCCGTCGCAGTCGAGCAGCGGAACGAAGTCGCGGCCGAAGGTGAACGAGCGCGGCGCTTCTCCGGGCAGCTCGAGCACGAGTTCGCAGCCCGACTCGACCGGCTTCCACAGCTCACGCGTGTACGGCCGGTGGAAGAGCGGGAAGCCGTCGTCCGCGACCGCGGTCTGCCCCTCTTCGCCGTCCTTCGGCGCGGGCGCGGCGCCGCCTCCGTGACGACGCAGCATCTCTTCCGCGTCGGCGGCCGGTTCGTAGCCCAGCGACGCGAGCCGGCTCGCCAGCGCCTTGCCCGCGCGCCGGAAGCCCTCGCTCGGAGCGTCGCGGCCCTCCATCTCGGGCGCGGCGAGCCACGACACGTCGTCCTCGATCTCGGCGTCGTCGATCACCGCGACCGCTTCCGCGTGCGTACCCGCCTCGGCGGCGCGCGGGGCGGGGACGACGGCGAGTGTGCCGAGGAGCGCGAGGGCGCTGAGCTGGAGTCGAAGCATGTGCGGCTAGAGGCGGTGGCGGCTTCCGTCGCGCGCGAGCTCGATCGGACCCGAGAAGGCGCCCGCGGCGGCGCGAAGGGCGGCGCGCGGGTCCAGCATCGGATAGAAGTGCGTCAGGAGCAACCGCCGGGCTCCGCAGCGCGTCGCCAGCTCGGCCGCGGAGGTCGGCGTGAGGTGCCCGCCGACGGGACTCTCGTCGGGGAAGGAGCACTCGCTGACGAGCAGGTCGACTTCGCGCGCCAAGTCCTCCAGCGCCGGACAGGGCCCCGTGTCACCGGTGTACGCGACGCGCACGCCGTCCGGCAGGTCGAGCGCGACCGAGATCGCGTCCGGAGTGTGTCCGTTCGGCGTCCAGCGCAGCCGAGTTGCATCCAGCTGCAGGCCCTTCGCGCCGGCGTCCGGCTCCAAGGGACGCAGCGTCGTGTCCTGGAAGACCGCGCCGCGACCGAAGGCCGACTCGAGCCCGGCGAGGACCTCGCGCAGCCGCTCGGGCGCGAAGATCTCGAGCGGACCCGCGCGCGCGGCGGGGTTGCGCCGCGCGAAGGCGAGCGCCGCGAGGTCGAGGCAGTGGTCGACGTGGAAGTGCGTGATCACGATGCGCCGCAGCTCCGCGAGCGTCACGCCCTGCGCGTCCAGCGCGCGGATCGTGCCCGGACCGCAGTCGAACAGCAGCGGGCCGTCGAGGCTCGCGTGCCGCAGCAAGTGCGCGCTGGGACCGTAGCCGGAGCGCGGCAGCGCGCTGCCCGCTCCCAGGACGGTCCAGCTGCCGCCGGTCACCGCGCGACGTAGCCGTTCGGGTGCGCTTCGAGGAAGCGCCAGGCGTCCCCCACGATGTCCTCGATCGACGCGCGCTGCGGCTTCCAGCCGAGCAGGTCGTAGGCGCGCGTGCCGCCGCTGACCAGTTCCGGCGGATCGCCTGCACGACGACCCTCGACGCTCGCGGGGATCGCCTGACCGGTCACGCGCCGCGCGGTCTCGATCACTTCCTTGACCGAGAAGCCCGTGCCGGTGCCCAGGTTGCACTGGATGTTCGGCGCCCCGGCTTCGAGCTTGGCGAGCGCCAAGCGGTGCGCGAGCGCGAGATCCTCGACGTGGATGTAGTCGCGGATGCACGTGCCGTCGGGCGTCGGATAGTCGTCGCCGAAGATCTTGATCTCCGCGCGCTGTCCGAGCGCGACCTGCAGCACGAGCGGGATCAGGTGCGTCTCGGGGTCGTGGTCCTCGCCGATCTCGCCGGTCTGCGACGCCCCCGCCGCGTTGAAGTAGCGCAGCGCGGCGAAGCGCAGGCCGTAGGCGCGCGAGTAGTCCTCGATCATGTGCTCCATGTGCAGCTTGGTGCGGCCGTAGGGCGAGATCGGGTTCTGCGGGTGGTCCTCGGTCAGCGGCACGGTGAGCGGGTCGCCGTAGGTCGCGCAGGTGCTCGAGAAGACGATCGCGTTGCAGTCATGCGCGCGCATCGCCTCGAGCAGGCACCAGGTGTGGTGCACGTTGTTCTCGTAGTACTTCGCCGGCTCGGTGACGGATTCACCGACGTAGCACTTCGCGGCGAAGTGGATCACCGCGCGCGGACGGTGCTTCGCGAAGGCGGCGTCGAGCGCGGCGCGGTCGCCGAGGTTCACGACCTCCAGCGGCACGTCGATCGACTCGCGGTGGCCGCTCGAGAGGTCGTCCAGTACGACGACGGCGTCTCCGTGATCGACGAGGTGGCGGACGGTGTGGCTGCCGATGTATCCGGCGCCGCCGGCGACGAGCACCGGGCGCTTCGAGTCTTGGGGGGGCATGTCGGAAAGATACCGGGGATCAGGCGAGGTCCGTCCAGAAGCTCGGCCAAGACTTCGCGACGCAGCCGGGATTCTGCACGCGCAGGTCCTCGCGTTCGAGGCCGAGGAGCGCGAAGGCGAAGGCCATGCGGTGGTCGTTCCGGGGGTCGAGCACGAGCGGGCCGCTGGTACGGGAGCCGGGGGCGACGCGGAGACTGTCGCGCGTCTTCTCCACCGCGCAACCGACCGCGGCGAGCGCTTCGGCGAGCACCGTGAGGCGCGGGCTCTCCTTCCCCTCGAGCGTCTCGAGCCCCGTCAAGCGACTGCCGCCGAGCCCGCGCAGCGCGACGACGCCGGCGACGGCGGCCAGCACGGGAGCGAGGTCGGGTTCTCCCGAGAGGTCGAGGTCCGCGCCGCGCGTCGGTGCGCCCGAAGCGCGCAGGGAGCTCCGCGTGGAGGCCGCGGAGCAACCGAACGCGCGCAGGTGTTCGAGGATGCGGACGTCACCTTGCGGCGAGCCGCCCCCGAGGTCGCCGATGGTGACTTCTCCGCCGGACAGGCAGCCGGCGGCGAGCGCGACCGCGGCGGCGCTGGCGTCGGACTCGATGATCAAGGCGCCTTCGGGCGCGTGCAGCGGACCGCTGACGTGCAGCACTTCGTCCGCGCCGCGCACTTCGCGGCCGAAGCGGGCGCCGAAGGCGTCGAGCACGCCGAGCGTGAGCTCGTAGTACGGTCGGCTGGGGAGCGCGCCGCGCAGCACGAGCCGTCGTGAGCCGGGCCAGGCCGCGAGGGCCAGCGCGAGGGCCGAGGCTTCCTGGCTGGAGGTGGGATTCTCGAGCAGCACTTCCTCGGGAGGCTCGACCGCAGTGACGGCGAGCGGCCAGCCGCGACGCGACGCATCGTCGTGCAGCAGCTCGACGCGCGCGCCCGCTCGCTCCAGCGCCGCGAGCAGCGCAGGGCTCTCGCGCGCGAGCAGAGTTCCGGAGGCGCGAATCTCATGACGCTCGCCCGGCGCGCCGCAGAACGCGAGCGCGCCCGTCGCGAGCCGCGCGAGCGTGCCCGACTCGCCGACTTCGACGGCGCCGTTCGGACGCAGACCGGAGTAGTAACCGGGCGGCGAACCGTCGACCCGCGCACCGCCGGCGCCCACCGAACGCACGGTCGTGAGCGACTCGACGAGGCGCAAGGCCGCGCGCACGTCGTCCGCGTCGGAGAGACCCTCGAGGCGCGTTCGACCGCGCGCGAGGGCCGACGCCAGCAAGCTGCGGATCGCCAGCGACTTCGACGCCGGAGGACGCACGTGTCCGGAGATGCGCAGCGCGGGCGTCCAGCCCGCGGTCGGTCCCTGAGGTTCGCTCACGCCGCGGATTGTAGCGCTCCCGGCCCCCTGCCATACTCCTCGGCCCCATCCGAGCGACAGCGCGTGCTCGGACTCGCCGCAGCAACGTCCCACCGAGTGATGCAAGACGACAACGTCTACCTCGGCCGCAACGGCGGCCCCCCCGGCCTCAAGCGCCTGGCGACCGGCAAGGTCCGAGACATCTACGAGATCGACGCCGAGCACCTGCTGTTCGTCACGACCGACCGCGTCAGCGCCTTCGACGTGTTGATGAACCAAGGCATCCCGCACAAGGGCGCGGTGCTCACGCAGATCGCTGCGTGGTGGTTCTCGCAGACCCGCGACATCATCCCGAACCACCTCGTCAGCACTTCCGTCGAGGACGTCCCCGGACTCGACGCCGAGTGGAAGCGCAAGTTCGCCGGCCGCATCATGGTCGTGAGGCGCTGCAAGCCGACCGCCGTCGAGTGGGTCGTGCGCGGCTACATCGCCGGCTCCGGCTGGAAGGAGTACCAGAAGTCGCAGACCGTCTGCGGCATCGCGCTGCCCGCCGGACTGCAACAGGCGCAAGCGCTACCGCAGCCGATCCTGACGCCGACGACGAAGGACGACGATCACGACCGTCCGCTGTCGCCCGAAGAAGCGCGGCGGGTGGTCGGAGCCGAAGTCTACGTGCGCCTCGAGCGCACCGCGCTCGCGCTCTTCCAGCGCGGCACCGAGACGCTCGCGGACCTCGGCATCCTGCTCGCCGACACGAAGTTCGAGTTCGGTGAACTGAACGGCGAGATGGTGCTGATCGACGAAGTGCTCACGCCCGACTCCTCGCGCTTCTGGCCGCGCGACGACTACCGCGTCGGCATCAGCCCGCCCAGCTACGACAAGCAGATCCTGCGCGACTGGTTGGAGACGCTCGACTGGGACAAGAACCCGCCCGCTCCCGACCTCCCGGCGGAACTCGTCGAGCGCATCTCGCGCCGTTACCTCGAGATCTGTGAACGCATCACCGGCCATGCGCCGGCGGAGACTTGCTAGATGAACCCTCAAGTCGCCCTGCTGATGGGCTCCGACTCCGACTTCCCCCGCCTCGAGCCCTGCGTCAAGCAACTGCGTGAGCTCGAGATTCCGTTCACCGCCCGCGTCATGTCGGCGCACCGCACGCCCGCCGCGGTGATCGACTTCGTGACCAATGCGAAGGCGAACGGGATCCGCGTGATCATGTGCGCTGCCGGCAGCGCCGCGCACCTCGCCGGCGTCGTCGCCGCGCACACCAACCTGCCGGTCATCGGCATCCCGATGGACAACCCGCCGCTCGGCGGACTCGACGCGCTGCTCTCGACGGTGCAGATGCCGGGCGGCATCCCGGTGGCGACGGTCGCCGCGGGCGGCGGCGGTCCGCTGAACGCCGCGATCCTCGCCGCGCGCATCATCGCGCTCTCCGACGAAGCTCTCGCCGACCGACTCGACGCGATGGTCAGCTCGATGGCCGAGAAGGTCGCCAAGAAGGACGCGAAGCTGCAGAAGCTGCTCTAGCGGCGACTCGGCTTCAGTCCGAGTGCGCGACGTGGCGAAAGCCCCTCGATGGAACTCCCCTTTCACACCCTGCAGTGGATCGGCGGCCGGCCCGGCCACGTCAGCATGATCGAGCAGACCCTGCTGCCGACGCAGCGGGTCGACCACGTAGTGCGCGACGTCCCCGGAATGGTCGACGCGATCTACCGCCTCGCCGTGCGCGGCGCGCCGGCGATCGGCGTCGCGGCGGCCTTCGGCGTGATGCTCGGTGTCCAGGGTTTCCGTGGACTCTCGCCCGAGGAGACGCTCGGCCGCACGCGCGAGATCGCCGCAACGCTGGCGAAAGCCCGTCCCACCGCGGTGAACTTGTTCTGGGCGCTCGATCGCATGGTCGCGCGCGCGGACCGCGAAGCCGCGGCGGGCGCAGGCGGTGACGCGATCGTCGCCGCGCTCTTCGACGAAGGGCACACGATCTACCGCGAGGACCGCGAGACGTGCTTGCGCCTGGGAGAAGTCGGCGCGGAGCGCATCGCGGACGGCCAGACCCTGCTGACCCACTGCAACGCCGGCGCGCTGGCGACCGCCGGGATCGGAACCGCGCTCGCTCCGATGTACGTCGCGGCACACCAGGGCAAGCGCATCTCCGTCTTCGCCGACGAGACGCGCCCGCTGCTGCAAGGCGCGCGCATCACGGCCTGGGAACTCGCGCAGGCGGGGATCGACGTCACCGTGATCACCGACAACATGGCGGGTCACGTCATGAAGTCGGGCAAGATCGACGCGGTCTTCGTCGGCTCGGACCGCATCGCGCGCAACGGCGACGTCTGCAACAAGATCGGTACCTACTCCGTCGCCGTGCTGGCGAAGGAACACGGCATCCCGTTCTACGTCGTCGCGCCGCTCTCGACCTTCGACCGCGAGTTGACCGACGGCTCGCAGATCCCGATCGAGGAACGCCCCGCCGAGGAAGTCTCGGAGGGCCTCGGGAAGCGCACCGCGCCTCCCGGCGTGAAGGTGTTCAACCCGGCCTTCGACGTGACTCCCGCGGCGCTGGTGGCGGGCATCGTCACCGAGGCCGGGTGGATCGACCAGCCGAACCGCGAGCGGGTGGAAGCCGTGCTGCGGGAAGCCGGCGCGCTGGCGGGCTGAGGGCCTTCCCGGGCGGATCCGGCGCCGCCGCGGCGGAATTCCGCGAGTCGGGTTCAGGCGGCGCGGCGCGTCCGTCGATCCACAGAGCCACGACCCCCGCGCGCAGCCCGGGCGAGCCTCGGAATCACTCACCGTCGAGCCACCATGAGCGTCCCCCCCAAGCAGAACGAAACGAAGTCCGGCGACAAGCAGAAGACCGCCAAGTCGACCACGGGCGACACGAGCGCCAAGAAGGCGACTCCGACCAAGCCCGACGAGATGAGCGAAGAGGTCCTCGAGTTCATCACGGCGATCGACGAGTACAAGCGCGTGCACCAGCGCCAGTTCCCGAACTGGTCCGAGGTGCTCGAGATCCTGAAGACGCTCGGCTACTCGCGCGTCGGCTGAGTCGGCGCGCCGCTCGAGCGACGAGGCCCGCGATCGTTCACGCGATCGCGGGCCTCGTCGTTCCCGTACCGGTCTTGATCGCGCGCTAGACGAGCGCCAGCAGGTCCGACGGGTGTTCGAGCCAGTGGTCGGGCTCGCAAGCGTCGAGCTCGGCGCGCGGGAACGGCCCCCACGCGACCGCGGCCGTCGCGGTCCCCGCGGCGCGCCCCGAGATCAGGTCGTGCGGCGAGTCGCCGATGTAGATCGCGCCCTCCGCGGCCACCGACAGGCGCTCGAGCGCGGCGAGCACCGGCGCGGGGTGCGGCTTGTGCTGCTGGACGTCCTCGAGGCAGATCAGCGTCCTGAAGCAGTCGCGCACGCCGATCAGGTCGAGGCCCTTGCGCGCGCCGCGGCGGCTCTTGCTGGTCACGAGACCGAGTTCCGTTCCGCGTTGGTCGAGCTCCCGCACGAGCTCGACGACTCCGTCGTACGGCCGCACCAGTTCGTCGTGCAGTCCGTGGTTGTGTTCGCGGTAGGTCGTCGCCATCGCTTCGACCTCCAGCGGGTCGTCGGTGAACTCCGCCAGCTGCGAGCGAAGCGGCGTGCCGAGCTTGGCGAGCCAGAAGTCGTCGTCGCGTTCCTCGCCGCGGTGCACGCGCAGCGTGTGGTTGTAGCTCGCGAAGATCAGGCCGATCGAGTCGATCAGCGTGCCGTCGAGGTCGAACAGCAGCGTGCGGTACGGAGGCTGGAGGGACATCCGCCCAAGATGTCCGATCGGGCCGGAGCTTGCACGCCCGGGCGCGCGAAAGTCGCCGGCCTCAGCCGAGGCATGCGCTCCAGCCGCGCTCCAGCTCGGAGCGGTCGAGAGTCCGCCCGATCAGCACGAGCCGAGAGACGTCCGGAGCGACGCCCGGCCCGGGACCGAGCTCGAGCCACTCGTACATGCCCTGCACGACGACCGGCGCGGCGTGTTCGCGACAGCGCAGCACGCCCTTCACCCGCAGCAGGTCCTGCCCGCGGCGGTTCGCCAGGAACTGCAGCCAGATCTTGAGGCGGTGCAGGTCGAGCGGTGCGCTCGACTCGAGGGCCACCGAGCCGACGTCGCCGTCGTGCGTGTGCGAGGCCGCGTCGTGCGCGGCGAGATCGCGCCAGCGCGCGGGGTCGTTCGTGCGGATGTCGAGCAGCTCGCCGAGGTCCACGTCCCCCCGCTCGCACTCGATGACCCGCGCGAGCGCGTTGATCGCCGCGGTCGCCCGCCGCGCGGCGGCGAGCTCGTCCTCGCTGCAGCGGTCCGCGTGGTTCAGCAGGACGCGGTCGGCGTAGGCGATCTGTTCCGCTGCCTCGGAGTGGAGTTCCAGTTGCCGCGCGAGGTTCGCGGCGTGAACGAGCGTCGCGACTCCGTCGAGCGCGACGCGCCCCACGAGCGCGGGATCGGCGTTCAGCGTCTGCACGATCGGCCCCGGCGCAGCGAGGCCCGACGCCTCGATCACGATCCGGTCGAACGGCTTGCGGAAAGCGCGACGCTCGCGCGCGGACAGCAGCCGGAGGACGGAGCGCGAGAGGTCGCCGCGCACGGTGCAACAGACGCAGCCGTTCGCGAGCTCGACGATCTCCTCGGCCGAGGACACGACCAGCGACCCGTCGATGCCGACGTCGCCGAACTCGTTCACGATCACGGCGATGCGCTCGCCGTGACGCTCGGCCAGGATCCGGTTCAGCAGCGTCGTCTTGCCCGCGCCGAGGAAGCCGGTCAGCAGCGTGACCGGGAGCGGCTCGGAGTGCGGCTCGGGATCGGACATGGCGGGCGGACCGGCACCCGCGCGGGCGCCGGTCGCAGGAGGACGTCAGTTCGCGGGGTAGATCGGGTGGGCCCGGGCGGACTCCGCCACTTCGCCCTTCACGCGCCCTGCGACCTGCGCGTCGTCGGGCGCGGAGAGCACGTCGCCGATCCAGTTGCCGAGCAGGCGCATGTCGGCCTCGCGCAGGCCGCGCGTCGTCACCGCCGCCGTGCCGAGCCGGATGCCGCTGGCTTCCATCGGCGGACGCTGGTCGTACGGGATCAGGTTCTTGTTGCACGTCAGGTCGACCGCGTGCAGCAGGTCCTCGGCTCGTTGTCCGGAGAGTCCCTTCGGCGTGACGTCGACGAGCATCAAGTGGTTGTCGGTGCCGCCGGACACGATGCGCAAGCCGCGTTCGATCAGCGTCTCCGCGAGCACCTTCGCGTTCTTCACGACCTGCGCGGCGTAGGTCTTGAACTCGGGCGCCATCGCCTCGCGCAGCGCGATCGCCTTGGCCGCGATCACGTGCATCAGCGGACCGCCCTGTTCGCCGGGGAACACGGAGGTGTTGAGTTTCTTGAGCTGTTCGACGCTGTTCGTGACGATCATGCCGCCGCGCGGTCCGCGCAGGGTCTTGTGCGTCGTCATGGTCACGACGTCCGCGTGCGGGACGGGGCTCTCGTGCACGCCGCCGGCGACGAGGCCTGCGATGTGCGCCATGTCCACGAGCAGCAGCGCGTCCACTTCCTTCGCGATGGCGCCGAAGGCGGCGAAGTCGATCGCGCGCGAATAGGCGGACGCGCCCGCGAGCAGCACCTTCGGGCGCAGCAGGAGCGCGCGTTCGCGGACGCGGTCCATGTCGAGCCGTTCGCTGCCCTGCTCCACGCCGTAGTGGTGGAAGTCGTAGAAGATGCCCGAGAAGTTCTTCGGGTGGCCGTGCGAGAGGTGGCCGCCGTGGTCGAGGCTCATCGCCAGCACGCGGTCGCCGGGTTCGCACATCGCCATCAGCGCGCCGACGTTGGCCTGCGTGCCCGAGTGTGGTTGGACGTTCGCGCGAGCGGCGCCGAAGAGTTCCTTCGCGCGGTCGCGCGCCAGGTCTTCGACCTGGTCGACGAACTCGCAACCGCCGTAGTAGCGGCGGCCGGGGTAGCCCTCGGCGTACTTGTTCGTGAGGCTCGAGCCCATCGCGGCCATCACCTCGCGCGAGGTGTGGTTCTCCGAAGCGATCAGCTCGAGCTGTGCTTCTTGGCGGGCGTCTTCTCGTGCAATCGCGGCCCAGACGGCCTCGTCGGTGTGGATCTGTTTCATGCTTCGCGTGCTGCGACGGCGCTAGCGGCCGGGCAGTCCTTCGATCGGGGTCCCATCGGGCCGCGCGACGCGGCGCCCGTTCTCGTACTCGCCGCTCTGTTCCTCGTCGAGGCTTCCGTCTTCCCTGTGCACGACGAAGGTGCCGTGCTTCTTACCGGCCAGGTAGCTGCCGCTGGTCTGCGGCGTGCCGTCCGCGAAGTAGGTGCGGAACTCCCCTTCCTGGACGCCGTCCTGGAAGTGCGCGACCGCGGCAACCTGTCCGTTCTCGTGGTAGTAGCGCGCGATGCCTTCCGGCATGCCCGCCGCGAAGTCCGCCTCGAAGCGCAGCGTTCCGTCTTCGAAGTACTCGCGCCACGGACCGACCTGCAGCCCGTCCTCGAAGCGCCCGGTGGACTGGAGCTGACCGTTCTCGAAGTAGGAGGACGACGCGCCCACCTGCTTGCCGCCCGCGAAGGTGCCGCGCACCTTCAGCTGGTCGTTGGGCCAGCGCTCGACGACTTCCCCCTCGAGCTGACCGGCGACGGCGTGTTCGAGCCGCAGCAAGATGCCGTCCTCGGACCAGTGCCGCGCCGCGCCCTGGATCAGGCCCTGCTCGTACTCGATCTCGAGCTCGAGCTGTCCGTTCGGGTACCAGCGCTCCTGGAGCCCGTGCAGCTCGCCAGTCGTGAAGTGCTCGACCGACTCGTCGCTGCCGTCCGGGTGCCAGGAGTGCCACGTGCCGATCGGACGACCGTGCTCGAAGATCCCGGTGCGCGCGAGTTGGCCGTTCGGGTGCCACCACTTCCACTCGCCTTCTTCGAGCCCGAAGTCGCGGCGGCCTTCCACGGACTTGACGCCCTGCGCCTCGTCGTGCCACTCGAGCACGAGCTGCTCTTCGGGCGCCTCGGCGGAGTCGCCGCAGGACGCGCCGCCGAGGAGCAGCAGGCAGGTGAGGAAGGCGGCGGACTTCATGGCCGAACAGGATCGTGCCCGCGCCGCCGCGCGGCAAGCCCGGAAGGGCAGGAATGCCGCGGACGAGCCGATCGGATCGCCCGCGGCCGGTCGCCGTCAGTTGCAGGCTTCGTTCGGGAGTCCGGGCGTTCCGGTGTCCGTTCCCCCGCCGATCCAGGGCAGCTGGGAGTGGCACCAGTTGGCCGGGTCGTCGTTCGCGGTCACGTCGTAGGCGGACGGGTCGAGCGAGATCGAGCGCCCCGCGGTGTCGGGCCAGAGCACGCCGTCGTCGTAGTCGACGCGGTCCACCACCACGCCGTCGGGCGTCGAGAGGATGATCTCGTCCGAGCTGTTCGTGAGCGTGAAGCTCGACCACTCGCCGAGCACCGGGACCCCGCCGTTCGTCGCCGGGTCGGCGTCGCCGCCGACGACGATCGACTCGCCGGGTCCGCAGCGCAGCACCTCGGTTCCGCCCCCCAGGATCGACGCGTTGCTGCCGTCGTCGGACAGCACCCAGCCCTCGAGGTTGAGGCGCCACGGCTGGAGGTTCGTGATCTCGACCCACTCGCCGTGGCTGTCGGAGACGTCGGTCGGGTCCTTCATGAACTCCGTGATCACGGCCGGCGGGCCGTCGTAGTTCGCGGCCAGCACGCGCGCCAGCGGCATCGCGCGGCTGACGGCGCGCCCCTGGTCGGCCCCTCCGGGGCGCCAGAGCTGGACCTCGAGGCCCTCGGCCGGCGGCAGGCTGAAGTGGACCTGCCCCGCGCCGTCGGCGTCGAGCCAGCGCTGCGAGACCGGCCGCAGGACCCGCTCGGCGAGGTCCCAGGGGGCCGCGGAGTCGTCCGGGGACCCGAGCACGAGCAGCAGGCGGCCGCCGGGGTCGGCCCCGCAGCCGAGGAAGCACTCCCGACCGGCGGCGTCCTGGCGTGGCAGACGGGCGAGCAGCACGGGGCTCGCAGGCTCGGGCGCGGGAGCCGCCGCACGGCCCGCGGGCGCGGTGAACGAGGGAATCAGCGAGAGGCAGAGAGCGGTGAGGATCATCGCGAGAGAGGTCTCCAAGGGGGTTGCGTGCCCCCGCGCCGCGGCCCGGGGGACCGGAGCGGGTTCGCGCCGGTACCGGGGAGACCGCCCCGCCGCGGAGCGGTTCGCGAGCTTCCGCTCGATTTCCGTGACAGTTTCCCGGCTCGCGGAGCCGGGCGATTCCGGCCTCCGGTCCACATTCCGGACCTCGTAGGGACCCCTGGAGGCCTCCCGCGCGTCCGAACCGGAAAGGACTTCCTGGTGCCCGGAATCGCCCCGAACGGCGGGCGGTTTCGGGGCACCTGCATCCTGCCTCACCGCGCTTGACGCCCCCTGGAATTCGGGTGAGGATTGGTACAACCCCCCCGGCCCTCGGATCGCCGTTCCACCCGCGCCAGTCGGCCTGGAACGCTCCGCTGCGACACCTTGATCGAACGCTGTCCGAACATGCAATCGACCCCCCGCCCCTTCCGTCTGCGCCGCCTCCTCGCCAGCGCTGTCGTCCTGACCGGCATCGGCACCGCCGCCACTGCGCTCGGCACCAGCGGGATGCTCCCGCTCGGCACGACCATCCAGGACTTCTTCATGAACGGCACGCAGCCGAACGAGCTGAACGTGGAGATCTACGACTCCAGCTCCTGCTCGGCGTGCCACGGCTTCTACGACCCGACGATGGAGCCCTACGAGCCGTGGACGGCCAGCCTGATGGGACAGGCGGGGCGTGATCCGGTGTTCTACGCCTGCCTCGACGTCGCGAACCAGGACGTCACCGACTCCGGCGACCTCTGCCTGCGCTGCCACGCCCCGGGTGCCTGGCTCGCCGGCCGCAGCACTCCGACCGACGGCTCGGCGCTCTCCGAGCTGACCAACGACTTCGACGGAGTGACCTGCCACTTCTGTCACCGCATGGTCGACCCGGTCGCGGACCCGCTCAACAACCCGCTCGACGACACCGCGATCCTCGCCGGTCTGACGACGCCCTCGCCGACGAACCCGCACACCGGTCAGTTCGTCATCGACCCCGACGACAACCGCCGCGGTCCGTTCGACCTCGGCCCGGGCTTCTTCTTCCACAACTGGCGCCAGTCCCCCTTCCACCGGGAATCGCTGATGTGCGCCAGCTGCCACGACGTGTCGAACCCGGCCTTCGACCGCCAGCTCGACGGCACCTACGTGCTGAACGCGACGAACACGCCGCACCCGACGCAGCAGAAGGAAGACGCCTTCCCCGTCGAGCGCACCTTCAGCGAGTGGAACAACTCGCAGTACGCCGTGCGCGACTTCGAGACGAACGGACGTTTCGGCGGCAACGAGACGGCGGTCTCCTCCTGTCAGGACTGCCACATGCCGAAGACCTCCGGCGTCGCCGCCGGCTTCGGCAACCCGCAGTTCCGCGACGACCTCCCGCAGCACTTCTTCAACGGCGGCAACACCTGGGTCTTGAAGGCCGTGCGCTCGCTGTACTCCGACGGTGAGACGAACCTCTCGGCGCAGAGCGTCGACGACTCGATCGCCCGTGCGAAGAACATGCTGCGCAACGCCGCCACGCTCGAGTCGTGGCAGGACGGTTCCGAGCTGATGGTGCGCGTCACGAACGAGACGGGGCACAAGCTGCCGACGGGTTACCCCGAAGGCCGCCGCATGTGGCTGAACGTGCGCTTCTACGGCGCGGGCGACGTGCTCGTCGCCGAACACGGTCACTACGACGACGCCACCGCCGACCTCACCACCGGTGACACGGTGGTGTTCGAGGCGCAGCTCGGACTGGACGACTACATGGCCGCTCAGACGGGCCTGCAGGCCGGCGAGAGCTTCCACTTCGTCCTGAACAACACCTACCTCAAGGACAACCGCATCCCGCCGCGCGGCTACGAGATCGCGGCCTTCGAAGCGGCGGGCGCCGGCGCCGTCGACATCGCCTACGACCAGTCACAGTTCTGGCACGACGCGACCTTCCAGATCCCCGGCAACGCGGCGCGCGCGGAAGTGCGCCTGCTGTACCAGACGACCTCGAAGGAATACATCGAGTTCCTCCAGCAGCACAACGACCCGACGACGAACCGCGGCCAGATCGCCTACGACCAGTGGGTTCTGCACGGCAAGAGCGCTCCGGTCGTGATGGGGCGCTCGTGGACCGAGTTCAACAACCAGAAGTATCCCGAGCCGATCGAGTACGGCCTCGCGAAGGAACTCACGGCCGGCGGCTATCCGCGCCTCTACGCCGCGGGCAAACCGCGCCTCGCGACGAACCAGTTCCGACTCAAGATCGAGAACGCCAAGCCGAACCGTCCCTGCGCGATCATCTGGAGCAACGCCCCCGACAACGCTTTCCAGCACGGCGGCATGCGCCTCGTCGCGACGCCCTTCAACCGCCTCCCGGTGTTCAACCTGGGCGGCTTCGGCGAGAGCACCGTGGCGATCCCGATCGACGGCTCGATGGTCGGAACGCAGCGCGCCTACCAGGCGTGGTTCCGGGACAGCGGCCAGATCGGCATGACGAACGGCCTGCTCGTCACCTTCTGCGACTGAGCACGGTGAACTAGAACCAGGGGGCGGAGCAGCGATCGTGCTGCTCCGCCTCGATGCACGGCGAGGCCCGCGCGGCCGAGCTCGACAACCAGACCGATCGTGACGTCGCGCTCCTCGCGGGGGCCGGTGCGGCGTCGAGCCGTATTCTCAGCCGTTCTTCGCGTCCCCGGGCGCCTGGCCGCTGGGTAGTGCAAGCGAGCCCCCCCCGACTCCTCAGATTCCCCAACCTCCAAGGCCATGATCCGCAAGACACTCGCCCTCGGACTGACTGCCCTGTTCTGCTCGAACGCCCTCGCGCCCGAGGCCGCCGCGCAGCTCGAGAGCATCCAGGTCGCCACGGGCCTCTCCTCGCCCGTCGGCGTCTACTCGGTGCCGAACGACCCGCTGAACCGTCTGTTCGTCACCCAACAGGGCGGCCGCATCCGGATCGTCCAGGGCGGAACCGTGCTCGGCACGGACTTCCTCAACATCGACCCGCTGACCAACGGCGGCGGTGAAGCCGGCCTGCTCGGGATGGCCTTCCACCCCGACTACGACACGAACGGCAAGTTCTACGTCAGCTACACCAACCTGTCGGGCAACTCGATGCTGGTGCAGTACACCGTCTCCACGACCGACCCGAACGTCGCGAACGCCGGCTCGGCGGTGACGATCTACGGACCGGTGACGCAGCCGTTCTCGAACCACAACGGCGGCTGCATCCAGTTCGGCCCCGACGGCATGCTGTACTACGGTCTCGGCGACGGCGGCTCCGGCGGCGACCCGGGCAACCGCGCGCAGAACATCAGCAACCAGCTCGGCAAGATGCTGCGCTTCGACGTCGACATCGCGGCGCCGTACATCCCCGCCTCGAACCCCTTCGTCGGCGTCACCGGCCTCGACGAGATCTGGGCCTACGGCCTGCGCAATCCGTGGCGCTTCTCCTTCGACCGCCTCACCGGCGACATGTGGATCGGTGACGTCGGGCAGAACGCTTGGGAAGAGATCGACTTCCAACCCGCGTCCAGCACCGGTGGTGAGAACTACGGCTGGAAGATCCTGGAAGGCACGCACTGCTACAGCCCGAGCTCGGGCTGCAGCTCCGCGGGCACGGTGCTCCCGGTCCACGAGTACGGACACGGTGCCAACTGCTCGATCACGGGCGGCTTCGTCGCGCGCGGTCCCCTGCTCCCCAACTACCAGGGCCGCTACTTCTTCGCCGACTACTGCGCCAGCCAGCTGCGCTCGATCGACCCCGGCGCCCCGGCGATCTCGACGAACCACGCCAGCGACGTCAGCATCAGCGGCGCGATCACTTCTTTCGGTGAGGACGCCAACGGCGACCTCCTCGTCGTGACCAGCGCGGGCCGCGTGTACCGCATCCAGGAAGAGTGCAGCGCGTCGATCTCGACCTACTGCACCACCTCGCCGAACTCGGCGGGCTCTGGCGCGCTGATCAGCTCGACCGGTTCGGGCAGCATCACCGACAACAACTTCGGCATCGCGGCCGCCGGCCTCCCGCCGAACCTTCCGGGCATCTTCTTCTACGGTGACGCGCAGACCGCCTCCCCCTTCGGTCAGGGGACGCTCTGCGTCTCCGGTTCGAACGGCGTGATCCGCATCAAGCCCGCGCTCACCTCGAGCTTCCTCGGAACGGCGAACCGCGTGCTCGACTTCACGCAGCCGCCCTTCGACGCCGGGGTCGGCATGATCACCCCGGGCTCGACCTGGAACTTCCAGTACTGGTACCGCGACCCGGGCTTCGGCTTCAACCTGTCGAACGCCCTCGAGGTCACCTTCTGCCCGTGATCCCAGGCGCGGCCGACCAGCGGTCGGCATGAGTTCGGCGCGCCCCTCGTCCTTCGCGGACGGGGGGCGCGCTCTTTCGTTCTTCCTGCGTGCTTCGGTCGTCGGCTCGGCGCCCTAAGCCATGTGCTTCTCGAAGAAGGACAGCACCTTCTCGGGGTGGCGCCCGAAGTGGTTGTATCCGTCTCGGAAGCGCTTGGTCGTGCCCTCGATCCAGAACAGTTCCTTGTCGGAGCTGCCGAGCAAGTCGAACGTCTTCTGTCCGTCCTCGGGGTTCCGCGTCCACTCGTCGTCCTTCACCTGGACCATCAGGACCGGCATCGTGATCTTCGACGCCCAGAGCTGCGGAGTCATCTCGGCCGCGACGAAGCCGCCCATCTTGAGCAGCTCCAGGTCGATGAGTTCTTGATACTGCTGGACTCCCTGCAGCTCCGAGAAGGCGTCGAAGATCGCGCTCATCGAGACAACCATCGGGCTGCACATTCCGAGCACGTTCTCGAAGAGCTCGGGATGCCTGGCGATCGCTTCGTACTGGGAGTTTCCTCCCATGCACTGACTGTAGAGGCCGACCTTCATCTTCCCGAGCCGCGGGTGCGCGTCGACGTACTTCTTCACACCGACGCAGTCGCGCCACTCCCAGCGCCCGATGCCGCTGAGCCCGCCGTTCGCGGCACCGCTGTTCCCGTGGTTCCGGATGTCGTAGGCGAGGACGTTGTAGCCGGCGTCCGTCAGATGCTTCATCTGGAGCACGAAGTCGATCTCGACGGCATCGAACCCGCTCCACGGCGGACCGAAGTGTCCGGGGAATCCCGAGCGACACATCGGGAGCGCGTGGTTGAAGATGACGAGCTTGTCGCTCTCTCCCCCCTTGGCCGGGATGTACCAGCCTTCGAGCGACACGCCGTCGTCGGACTGGAAGTAGATGTCCGACCAGTCGGTCAAGCCGTGGTCGTCGGGCGTCTTGTGGATGAAGCTGCGGAGCGGCTTCACGATCTCGGCGAGACCTTTGACCTTGGCGTAGTCGGACTCGGAGATCTCTTCGAGTTGTTGGCGTGCTCGTTCCAGTCGTTCTCTCGGCATCCTGCTCATGGCGGTGTGTCCTCCGTGTCGTGGATCGATCGCCGGGTCGAACTGCGAGCGAAGCTGCCGCACTCGACTCCGACTGCACCGAGGCTATGCCATCCGGCCGAACGGCCGGTATCCCGACGCTGCTCGATTCTTGCCCGATCCTCCACGGCCTCGCGCAATCGTGCAGAGTTCGCCGTAGGATGCCGCGCTCATGACGACGAGTTCGATCGCGAAGCCGATGAAGGCCCTGGCCGAGCGGGTCGTCGCGCACGCCCCCGCCGGTGCGGAGTTCGCGACCTCGATCCCAGGCTTGAGTCTCTCGCGTTTCGACGCGCCGACGCAACCGTCTGGCTACCTCCTCGAGCCGAGCGTCTGCGTGGTGCTGCAGGGCAGCAAGTGCGTTCTCGTCGGCGACGAGGAGCACACCTACGAGGCCGGGCAGTTCTTCGTCACGGCGATCGACTTGCCGTTGATCGCCAGGATCGAACGGGCGAGCCCGTCGGCGCCGTACGTGGGCCTGGTGCTGCGCATCGACAAGGCGCAGGTCGCGCGACTGGTACTCGAAGGTGAACTACCGGCTGCTCCCCGGCAGCGACCTCTAGGGGTCATCGAGCTCGGTGTGCTGTCGGTCCCGGTGTTCCGCGCGGCGGAACGACTCGTCGACCTGATCCTGTCCGAGCCCGAGAACGCCCGGATGCTCGGGCCACTGATCGAGCAGGAGCTGCTCTTCCGCCTGCTCTCGACCGAGTGCGGACCCAAGCTGCAAGAGCTCGCCGGCGGTCGAACTCGTCAGATCGCGCAGGCGATCGAGTGGATCAAACGCAACCTGACGAAGCGTTTGCGCGTCGACGAGATCTCCGCCCGAGCGGCGATGAGCGCGTCGAGTTTCCACCACCACTTCCGGTCCCTCACGGGCTCGAGCCCCGTGCAGTTCCAGAAGCGGCTCCGGCTGAACGAAGCGAGACGCTTGATGTTCGTCGAGCACTCCGACGCCGCGACCGCGGCGCTGGCGGTCGGGTACGAGAGCGCTTCGCAGTTCAGCCGTGAGTACAGTCGCTTGTTCGGCGCGCCTCCGATGCGCGACATGAAGCGCTTGAACGCGATCGATCCTGCCCCGCCCTCGTAGCTCCGCGAGTTCCGGCCCGCGGTCTTCGCATCGTCGAAGCACACCCGAGCGGGCGCCGTGGCTCGTCGAGCCTACGAGAAGGCGGGCGCGCCCCGCGAAGGAACGCGCCCGCCGAGTTCGGTCGCTCGAGGTCTCGCCTACAGGTAGGTGATCTCGAGACCTTGCGTGAAGTTGGAACCCGTACCGCAGGGGCTCACGCCGCCGGGGTCACGGAACCAGGCCTGGTACCAGCGCGTGGTGCCGGGTCCGGGGATGTTGCCGTTCGTCACGATCGACGAGCTCGTGGTGCCCTCGCCGCTGGCGTCGAGGAAGATGACTTCGACGCGCTCGGTCGGGTTGCCCATGCAGAGCACGCCGTCCTTGAAGGGCGCCGCGATCAGCGTCGAACCCTGGACCAGCATGCTGGGCTGGTTCGCGCGGGCCTGCGTGACCGTGAAGCTGATGTCGTCGTTGGCGAAGACCGCGGTGTTGTTCGCGGTCAGGACGCCGCCGACGCCGAGCGAGGACTTGCAGCCCTCTCCGGCACCCAGCGTCGATTCGTTGCCGCAGGGACACGGCGTGCCCGAGCCGTCACCGAAGCACAGCGGCGTGCCGAGTTGGTCCGGAATGACCGAACCGGTGGCGCGCATCAAGTGCGAGGCGGGGTATCCGAGGAAGGTCGTCGAGTCCTCCGGCGGACTGGAAGCCGCAGCGAGGTTGTTGAGATCGAGCGCGTTGCCGGCGTCGTAGCAGAACCAGGCCTTGTCGCCGTAGAGCCCGCCGAGGCTCTCGTCCAGCGAGCTCGGGTAGATGCCGGCAGGCAGGTTGTCGACGACGACCCCGATGAACGCGCTGCCGCTCAGCACGACGGGCGGCGAGATCGTGTAGGTGTTGAGGATGTCCGTGTCGACGTTCGCGCTGATTTCGGCCTGGCTGTGGATCAACACCGCGTCGGTCGGATCACCGTCGTCGTTCGGGTCGTCCCAAATCCCGACCGTGACGGGAGTGCCGTTCGGCAGCGCGCCGGGAAGTGCGGCTTGGGCGAGGCAGCCGTACGCGACGGAGATCGTGTCGATGTCGCCGAGGCAGTCGACGTGCGTCATCCAGAGGAAGTCCGAGGCGATGTTGCCGATCGAGTTCTCGCTGATGCCGTCGTCGATGATCCCGCACGGCGGCTCGGGGTCGATCGAGACGCCGAAGGTCCCGGCTCCGCCCGATCCGGCGGCGCTACCGCCGTACAGACCGACCTGGACCATGAAGGTGTCGCCCGTCGTCACTGCGAAGGCGACCGTCGACTGGAAGGTACCGCCGGCGTCGTCGTTGCACGTGATCGCCGTTCCGATCGCGGGGCATCCACCGCCGGGGTAGATGCCGATCTTCGTGTCGATCGTCGTCAGGCCCACGGTCGTGATCGTGGCGATGCCGTCGGCGTCGGCGGTCCACTCGAACCAGACGTCCTGCAGGACCGCCGTGAAGCCCCACTCGGAACACTCGGCCTCGAGCTGCCCGAAGGACGGGTTGATGGTCGCCGTCGTGTTGTCGAACACGAAGGTCCCCGTACCCGAGATCGCATCCGTCGTCGAGGCGAGCGCGCAGTCGTCGTTGCCGTTCACCAGACCGCCGCCCGAGGACTGGGTCGCCGTCTGGGTGGGACGCGGTGCCGGTGTCATGAGATCGCGGCGGGAGTTCTGGGCCGCGGCATCGGCGCCGAGCATGCAGACTCCTGCCAGCGCGAGAATCACTTGGTGCTTCATAGAGGGATGGCTCCTTGGTGTGCGAGAAACGAGGACCCACGGCGGGCCCTCCGTCCGGTTCATGGACGAATCCAGCCTACAGCGGGGTTCCGATTCCGTCGGGCCGAGGCCGAGAACTACCCGGAGCTGACGAAGCACGTACCGCTACGGAACACGCAGAGCCCGGCTGTCTCCATCCGGAAACAGCCGGGCTCGCGCGGAGCGGATGCAGCGGATCAGGGCTCGAAGTGCACCCAGACGGCGTCGGACAGGTTGAAGCCGAAGCCGGGATCGCGATACCAGAACTGGAAGTTCCAGGACGAGCCGGCCGTGATGCCGCCCGGGCCTCCGTTCGCGGGCTGCACCGTGAGATCGAGTGCGCGCGAGGCGGTGCCACCGGGCGAGGTGAGGATCGCGGGTTTGAGTCGGAACACCCCGTTAGACCCGGTGACGCACAGCGTGCCCTGACCGAAGGGAACCGCCGTCTGCTGCGGACCGTAGAAGAAGATGCCGAACTGGTTGGCCGGTGCTCCGCTGACCGAGAGCACGAGGTTGTTCATCGCGACGCTGCGACAGCCGCCGGTAGTGATCAGCGCGCCGCTGCCCGCGGAGTTGGGGCTCGAGGGACAGTAGTTCACGCCGGGATCGCAGAAGGCGGGACGGATCTTCCAGATCTCGCCGCCGCCGCGGTCGAGGATGTAGAGCTCACCGGCGGCGTCCTCGCCGAAGCCGAGGATCGGTCCGATGGAGCCGTTCGTCGGGGCGAGTTGGTTCGAGCGCTCCGTGAACTCCGAGACGTTCGCGCCGTCGTAGCGGAACGACCAGACCCGCGCGCTGCAGTAGTCGGCGTAGAAGTACGTGCCTTGCAGCCACGGGATGTCCGAGCCGCGGTAGACGTAGCCGCCCATCACGGCGCAACGCGCTTCGGTGTGCGGAAACTCCACGACGGGATCGGTCCACGCCGGGCTGCCGCAACCGCAGTTCATCAGCCCCGTGCAGTGCGTCGCTTCCATGCAGCGCCAGCCGAAGTTGAGGCCGCTGACGCCCGCGGGAGCGAAGTTGATCTCTTCCCAAGCCGCTTGCCCGACGTCGCCCAGCCAGAAGTCACCGGTGGCGCGGTCGAAGGAGAAGCGCCACGGGCTGCGCACGCCGGAGTGCCAGATCTCGCCCGCGATGCCGGGGAGGTTCGCGAAGGGGTTGTCGGGCGGGATCACGTAGGTCCCGCGCGTGCCGGTGTCGACGTCGACGCGGAGGATCTTGCCGAAGGTCACGGACATGTCCTGCGCGTTCTCGTTCGGATCGTTGGCTCCACCGCCATCGCCGAACGCGAGGTACAGCATGCCGTCCGGGCCGAAGTGCATGTCGTACCAGTTGTGGATGTTCGAAGGCTGCTGCGTCGGACCGAAGAGGTGCACGGCGGTGCTCTCGTCGGCCACGTTCGGATCGTTCGCGTCGCGCAAGTACTCAACGACGTGCGACTGGTCCAGCGCGTCCATGTAGCTGACCCAGAAGCGTCCGTTGTTGACGTAGTCCGGGTGGAACTCCATGCCGAGGACTCGCTCCGAAGCGCCCGCGACCTCCTGCGAGAGGTCGAGGAACAGGTTCGGATTCAGCACGCCGTTCTCGACGATGTAGATGCCCCTCGACTCGCTCAGCACGAAGATCCGCGACTCGCCGGCGGGCTGCCGCATGGAGATGGGCGAGTTGATGCCCGAGACGAAGAACTCGGTGCGCAGGTCCTGCGCGGAAGTCGTCGCGGCGGTCGTCGTGAGGGCGCAGGCGGCGAGCCACGCGATCCTTCCACGGCGAGCCCGGGTGCGGTGTCCGGTGCTGTGCATGTTCGTCATCGGGGGAGAAGCGGAATCGACAATTCCAGTCTATCCCCTGGCGCCGAACTTGGCGGCGCCGCAGGGCTTCCCGGCGCCGATTCTCGCGGCCCTCACACGGCCTTGAAGATCGCGCTCGGGCGGCGGTCGGAAAAGCCTTCCGACCGGTCGCGCGTCCGCGTCAGGGGCACGGGACGAGCCCATGGCGGCTCCACCCCATCGTGTAGCGCGCGTTCAGATCGCTGAGCGGGTTCCAGCGCCGCCGGCCCGCTTCCCGCCAGGCGTAGGAGTCGAGGCCGAAGGGGCCGAAGTAGCCGGCAGCGGCGAGGGCTCGACCGGCCTGCGCGGCGGCGGCGGACAGCGCGGCGCGCTCGACGTCGTCCAACGGCGGGTCGGGGACGTTCTCCAGCCACGCACCGAATTCGTCGCAGAGCTGCTGCAGGACCGGCGCCAGGCGCAGCGTTCCGTCCCGTCCGACCTCGCCGTGGACGACGCACTCGAGCTCCAGCTCGCGCCGCGGTTCGACGAGCACCGCTCCCAGCTCGCACGACTTCGCGAGCCACTGCGAGTCCGCGGCCGAGAGGGCGCCGCCGGCGAGTCGACGCTGCCCGCGGCCCGCCATGCCGTGCGCGCGCTTCGCGAGCCACTGCGTTCCGGCGCTCGCCGCGCGCAGATAGTCCTGGAGTACGCGAGGGTCGTCGCTACACAGCGAGCCTTCTTCGCGATCCGTCAACGCGTAGGCGAAGGAGCGCGAGTTCACGCGGCGCAGGACCTCGAGCGCGGGCGACGCGACGGGATCGGCCCCCGCCGCGGTCAGCAGCTTGCGCGCGCGCGGCGTCATGCACCACGCGCGACCTTCGAGTCCGCGCGCCGCGGCAGGCAGGTCGACGCCGGGAACCAGCTCGACATCGCCGTCTTCGAAGAGGTCCTCTCGGACGCGCGCGCGCAGCGCGTCGACCCGCGCGAGCACGGCGGCGGTCGGCGCGTAGCCGGCGGGGCGTGCCAACTCGTGGTCGGCGTCGAGGTTCAGGAACCAGACGGAGGGCACGGCCACGCTTCCAGCTCGGCGAGGAACTCGGGCTCGAAACCGGCGCGTTCTCGCGCGGCGCGGGCCAGCGGCGTGCCCTTCATGAGCAGCGGCGACAGGGGCGCGGGCAGCTGGTCGCGCCACGCGTCGAAGTCGAGCCCGCCGGTCCAGCGCCGGAACCAGTGCGCCGCGAAGCGCACGTGAGCCTCTTCTTCCTGCGCGACGCGTTCTTGCACCAGAGCACCGGCCTCGTCTCCGACTTCACGGAAGGCGGCGGCGTAGCGCATGGCGTGCTCGAGATTGCCCGCCTCGAGTCCGAGCCCGACGAAAGCGACGAACGACAGCGGCGTGGCGCACTGCGGGACGCGTTCCCAGAACCAGTCGCGCACGGGCTGTGATCCGTAGCGCGAACCGAGGCGCCCGAGCTGGTCGGCATAGAGTCGCGCGTGTCGCAACTCGTCGAGCAACAGGCCGAGGAGACCGGCTCGAAAGGCGGGATCCGCGTCGCTGAAGCGCAGGATCGCCCAGCCGAAGAGCTCCGCGGCTTGCACCTCGTGGTGGCAGAAGGTGTGCAGCACGCGGGAGCGCCCGGCCTCGCTCTTCAACAGGCTCGGTCTGACGGAGCGCCGCGTGCGCGCGACGACGCTGAGTCCATCGGGGCGCGACGGGCGCACGTCGCGAGGGAGTGGAGCGGATTCCCAGCGCGTCGGCGGAGGAGGCGGCGCGAGGCGTTCGTGCAGCGAGTCGGAGGCGAGCCACGCCTCGATCCACGCCTCGACCGTCTCCGCTGCTTCGATCCGCATCAGTTGCCGCGCACCACGCGGTGACCGCGCGCTTCGAACCACTTCGCGACGCGCTCGAGGAGGTCGCCCTGGAACAGCAACTCGTCCGACTCCCAGCGCGCGCCGCAGCCGAGGGCGCGCTTCGCTTCCTTGACGAGTGCCGAGCGTTCGCTCTCGTCCAGCGCGAAGCCTTGGACGCGGGTCGCGGTCTTCCCTCCGTGTCCTTTGCGCTCGCGCCGCACGACGAGCCTCGCCGGGCCGGAGTCGGGCTCGGCGCGCAGCGGCGCCGCGTCCGGCGGTGGACCCTCCGGCAGGCGATCGCGCAGCGCGCGGAGGGCGGCGAAGGGGTTCGACGACGCGGGAGCGTCCCCCGAGTCGGGAGTTCCGGAACTCATGCTGGCGATTCTGTCGCGTCGCGCCGATGCTGTCGAGAACGGTCGAACTCGCGAGAATCGACCTCGGCCGCGCTGCGTAGGCGAGTCGCATCCACCCCGCAGGAGACGAGAACGTGAACGACTTCCCCGGCATGCCCTCCGACACCGACGCCGCCCCCAGCTCCGAAGAACGCAACTGGGCGCTCGTCGCGCACCTCGGGATCTTCGCGTCCGTGATCGTCGGACCGCTGAACTTCCTGGTGCCGCTGGTGATCTACATCGTCTGGAAGGACCGCAGCGGCTTCGTGGCGGAGGAGGCCAAGGAGGCCCTCAACTTCCAGCTGACGATGCTGCTGATGGGGTGCGTGGCCGCCCTCCTCGTGTTCACGATCATCGGCATGATCGTCGGCATCCCCATCCTCCTGGTGATCGGCGTGATGGGCATCGTGCTGCCGATCCTGGCCGCGATCCGGGTCGGCGAGGGCGGTTCTTACCGCTATCCGCTGACGATCCGGCTCGTCCCCTGATCCAGCAATAGGCCGTAAAGCACTGTGCGGCCGGTGGTTATGGGTGCATTCGAGGCGCGGGGCAGCCCTCCGCGCTCGAGGAATAAGTTGTTGTATCACCCTGCCGACTTCCCGATAGGATGAGAGCGGTAGGGATCGAGGTCCCTACTGCACGTTCATTCCAGAGTCGATCTCCCGAGATCCACGGAGCAAAAATGCGCAACCTCTACCTCACGACGGGGGCGGTCGCCCTCGCACTCGCCCTGATGGGCGCCCCCGCCGGCGCCGTCCCCGGCTGATGCGGCGGTGGCGGTGGTCCTGTCCCTGCCTCGACCGGCAGTGGCACGAGCACCGGAGGCTCCAGTTGGGAGCACCTCCAAACGGCGAAAGAACGTCTCAACGTCGAGTGGCGTGACACCCGCATCTCCGCGGAAGTCAAGCTGGCTCAGGAAGAGGCCGTCAAGCACCTGCGCAAGGACGATCCCCGTCCGCTGCTGATCCTCCGCGACTGCGAAGGATGCGCGAACAAGGAAGGCGACCTGCTCAAGCGCAGCCTCGAGGACGAGCGCTTCATCCTCGGAACCGGTTGGTTCCACTGCGTGAAGCTTCCCCACGAGGTGATCGAAGAGGACAACGTGCTGTCCTCGCTCTTCCAAGGCAGCATCCCCGCTCACATCGTCGTCGCCACTTGGGACGCCGAGACGATCGTCCCGATCAACCGGGCGAGCGCCAAGGAGATGTGGTCCGGAATGGCCAAGGTCCTGAAGAAGGACTACAAGAAGAGCGCCGACAAGGCGGTCAAGGGTCTGCAGCGCATGCTCGTCGAGTACGACAAGCTCGACGGTCGCGTCGCGGAACTCGAAGCCCAGCTCGCCGCCAAGGAATCGAACGGCCAGGACGCACGCGCGAAGAAGCTGCGCAACGAACTCGCCGACCTCGAGAAGGAGCGCCAGGACCTGCTCGCTCAAGAGCAGAAGCTGCGCAACCTCGAACTGCGCCCGAACCCCGAGCGCGACGGCGAAGACAACGAGGCCTAGGCTCTCGCTGCGAACGACAGGCAGCCGGCCGTCCCTGATCGGACGGCCGGCTGCGACCATTTTGTGGACAGCCGCGGCTCGCCCGGCCACGATCCCGGCATGACTCCCCTCCCCGTCCTGTTCGCCGCGCTCGCGCTGCTCGCTCCGTGGCCCGGCGAAGGCGACGCGCTGAACCGCGCGCTCTCCAGCGTCTCGCCGACCTCGATCCGCGCCGACCTCGAGTTCCTGGCCGCCGACGTGATGGCGGGGCGCGACACGCCGAGCCCCGAGCTCGAGATCGCGGCGCAGTACCTGCTGTCGCGCGTGCAGCGCATGGGGCTGCAACCGGGCGCGGACGGCGCGTGGTTCCAGCCCTACGAGCTGGAGCGTGCCTCGCTCTCGGAGGACAGCCGTCTCCTTCTCCAGTGCGGTGGCTCGCGCCTCGAGCTCACGCCGCTCGAGGGCTTCCTGTGGATCAGCTGCGACCGCGAGGACGCGGACCTCGTCGGCTCCGCCGTCTGCATCGCCGACGCGGGCAAGGAGGCGCTCGCCGCGATCGCCGAGGGCGCACTCGATGGGCGCTGGGCCGTCGCCACCGCCGTTCCGAAGATGCTGCAGACGACGCGTCGCCGGCTCTCGAAAGCAGGAGCCATCGGGCTGCTCGTGATCGACGACGAACAGGGCACGGAGGACGATCGCTGGTACGACCGCACGCGGGCCCGCCTCACGCCGGGCGACTTCCGTCTGTCGCGCACCCCGGAGACCGACGAGGACCGCTCGGCTCTTCCAATCTTGCGACTCACCGCGGCGTCCAGCGTGCGCTTGCGCTCCGCGTGCCCCGAGCTGCGACTCGAACTCGGCGCGGACCTCGACCTGACGGTGCGCGAGCAGCGCGTCGTCCAGCGCGAGTCCGAGGCGGTGCGCAACATCTGCGCGCTGTTGCCCGGCACCGATCCCGAGCGCGCCGAGGAAGTCATCGTCTGCTCGGCGCACTACGACCACGTCGGCGTCGAGCGCGGCGTGGTGTACCCCGGCGCGGACGACAACGCGTCGGGCACCGTCGGGCTGCTCGCCCTCGCGGAGGCTTTCGTCGCGCGCGGACCGCTGGAGCGCAGCGTGCTGTTCGTCTGGCTGTCGGGCGAGGAACAGGGCCTCTGGGGCTCCGAGGCCTTCTGCAAGTCGCCGCCGCTCGCCGAGGGCCTGCACGTCGCGATGGACCTGAACCTCGACATGATCGGCAGGACCGCGCCCGGCGAGCTCTACGTCACGCCCAGTCGCGACCACGAGGAGTTCAACCCGCTCTCCGAGCTCGCCTACTCGCTGTGCGCCTCCGAGGGCTTCCCCGAGCTGCTCAGCCAGGACGAGTTCTACCGCGCCTCGGACCACTACAACTTCGCCACGCTGCTCGACGTGCCGGTCGTCTTCCTCTCGACCGGAGACCACCCCGACTACCACCAGCCCGGCGACACGCCGGACAAGATCGACGTCGACAAGCTGGCGCGCGTCGTGCGCCTGTCCGCGCGGCTCGTCGAAGGCATGGCGACGATCGAGCTCGTCGAGCCGGTCGCTCGATGAGCGACGCATCGCCGTGGTGGGTCTACGTGTTGCGCTCCGAGCGGGCGGCGCGGACCTACGTCGGGATCACCGTCGATCGCGACCGGCGGCTCGCGCAGCACAACGGAGAACTCCCCGGTGGCGCGCGAGCGACGCGCGCCGGTCGCCCGTGGAGGCTGGCGGCGAGCTACGGTCCCTTCGAGGCCCGCGGTGAAGCCCTACGCGCCGAGTACCGCGTCAAGCGCGAGCGCGGCGAAGAGCGCCTGCAGCTCGAGTCGGACGAGCTGCTCGACGACTGAGCCCCGCGGTCACTCCCAGACGACTTCGAGCGCGTTCGTCAGGTTCGAGTTCTGGCCGCAGGGGCTGACGCCGCCGGGGTCGCGATACCAGGCTTGGTACCAGCGGGTGACCCCCGGCCCGGGGATGTTCCCCTCTTGCACGATCGAGATGCTCGACTGCGCGGAGCCCGACGCGTCGAGGAAGCCGAACTCGAGCCTCCGTGTGGGATTGCCGGTGCACAGCAGACCATCGCGGAAGTTCGTCACCAGCGGACTCGCGCCCTGGATGAACACGCAGGACGTCGAAGGCCGCGCGGAGCCGACGAGCAGCACCAGGTCGTCGGCCGCCACGAAGTGCGAGCCGAACGGCAGCAGGTACGCGCCGACTCCCGTCGAGTTCGCGCATCCGCGGCCGGTCGCGCCCCAGTTGAGGCACGGACAGATCTGCGACGAGCCGTCGCCGAAACACATCGTCGTGATGCCCCCCTGCGGCGGCGGCGGCGCGCAGTTCACTCCGAATACGCAGTCCACCCACTCGGGATGATCGATGAACGGGTTGCGGTTGCCCTGGAAGGCGTAGATCACGTCGTTGCGATCGCGTTCCCAGTCGTCGACGGGGTCGTCCAGGTGCCACTGCAGCAGCACCGAGAGTTCGCCCATGTACGCGACCGAGAGGTTCGACCCGGACTGCGACGACGAGATCAGTCCCGCGTCGTCGGTCAGGATCAAGTCGGGTTCGGAGGCGCCCGTGATTCCGTGCGTGCCGCCTTCGTAGCGCACGTCCATGTACATCAGCGCGCGCGCGAGATCGCCTCGCCGACCGCTCCACGCCTCCCACGCACCGGACGGACCGTTGCCCGAGGTCCAGTTCGAGTCGCCGGGATAGCCGCCGCCGGCGCCGCCCTGTCCGCCGTTCGAGGAGGTGCTCCACTCCGTGCAAGAGCCCGGGCACGCGCGGAAGGCCTTCGAGTCGCGCGCCGAGTTGTAGGCCACGTCCGAGAGGAACAGATGGTGGCAGTCGCTGTACGGGTAGTTCGTGCTCCCGTCGTTGGTGAAACCCAACGAGTTCGGCCAAGTGTGCTCGCGGTTGTAGTTCGAGTTGCCGCCGCCGACCTTCGCGTAGCTGAGGTTGCCGTAGATGTCGATGATGCGCGAAGCGTTCGAAGGGTCCTCGCACGCGAGCTCGAGCACGTCCCAGGTGTCCGTCGCGCTCGCTGTGTACGGGATGCGCGTGTGGTCGTCGATCAGCTCGTGCAGGTCGGCGCGCAGGCTGGCGGCGCTCTGCGTGTCCACGCCGTCGTAGTAGCCGGGCGGCCCCTGGGCCCAGGCGGGCAGGGCGGCGAGGAGCGGGGCCAGGAGGCGAAGGGGATGGAAGGGCGGCATGGGGGTCTCCGGCCCCACCAGCGGAGCCGAGAGGCAGCTTAGCAGGGTCCCCGGCAGTCGGGTTCCAGCTTCTCCCGCCCGCGGGCCGATAGCGCCAGGGGCTACGAGCCCACGAACCTCATGCACCTACCTCGCTGGACCGTCTACCCCGCCCTCGCCTTGCTGGCGAGCATGCTGGTGCTCGCCTTCCCTCATCCGCAGGGCGACCGCCACGCCGGCGCCGCGCGCCAGGCCCGCGCGAACCCGGCGCGGGACGCCGCCCTCGTTCAGCCCGCGACGGACGGAGCAGAGCACGCCGCAGCCCAGGACCAGGCCGGCGACGACGGCGAGTCTTCCGCTGACTGACTCAGCTCCACTGCACGAGCAGCGCGCTCGACAGGTTGCTGCCGGTCCCGCAAGGCGAGAGGGCCGGATCGCGGTACCAGAGCTGGTAGACGCGCGAGTCTCCGGGCGCGACGGCGCCACCCGTGACGATCGAGTTCGTCGTTCCGGCCGCGCCGGTGCCGTCGAGCTGGACCACCTCCAAGCGCTCGGTCGGGTTGCCGGTGCACAGGATGCCGTCCTTGAACGGGAGGGCGATCTGGGTCGTGCCTTGGATGAAGATCCCGGTGGTGTTCGGACGCGCCTGCGTGACGGTCAGCTGCAAGTCGTCCACGGCGACGATCGACGATCCGGCGCTTTCGAGGATCGCACCGACCCCGGTGCTGTTCGCGCAACCTTCGCCCGCACCGCCGAAATTCAAGCAGGGACAGGCCGCGCCCGTGCCGTCGCCGAAGCAGAGCGGAACGCCCGCGTGCTCCAGCGACACGCGCACGTTGTCGAACATCAGACCGAGGCCGAGGTTGCCGAGCGTGTCCCCTGAGATCCAGAAGCTGACGCGCGCCTCCGCGCCGACGAAGGCACTCGGGTCGGAGACGAGGAAGCTCGCCGAGTGCAGCATGCCGTCATTCGAGACCCCGAAGCCGTCGGTGATGAGCTGCGGCGAGACGGCGCCGTCCGACGACTCGAGCCGCACCTCGAAGGTGTCCGGCACCAGGTCGATCTCGAGCGCGTAGTCGAACTCGACGCGCAGCGCGCGACCCGCGGGGATGTCGAATCCGTGCGTCGAGAGCAGACCTGCGGTCGAGAAGGTCGCGAAGTAGTTGCAGGCGGAGGCGTGGTTGAACGCCGCCATGCGGCTCGGCATGCCGCAGTCGCCCGCGTCGCTGATGCGCCACTGGATCGGTATGGTGCCGAAGATCGGCCAGCCCGATGGGAAGCTGCCGGACTCGAAGTCCTCTTCGACCAGGACTTCTTGGGCGAGCGCGCTTCCCTGCGCGAGGGTGCTGACGAGCGGGAGCGCGAGAACGGCGAGAGTGAACGGGCTGAGTCGCATGGTCGATCCTCCTTGGAAGCTCCAGCCTACGCCGATCGCGCCGCGCGCTTCGTCGGGACCTCGTATCGGTTGTGTGCTCGCACGTACCGGGGACGCAGGGAGGGCGGGACGCGCGACGCGTTCCCGCCCTCTCTCGTGGCGATCCGGATGGAACCGGAACTTCTCAGTGGCCCGTGGGAGCCATCGCGAGCAGGCTGCGCCCGCGGATCGCCGCCTTGGATCCGTCGTACTTCTCGACGAACTTCTCGAGCGACTTCTGGAACTTGCCCTTCTTGTCGTAGCCTTCCTCGAAGAGCTTCGAGGTGATGCGCTCGAGCGCCTCCTCGGCTTCGATCTCGGGCTTGAGGGCCGGGTCGTCCAGGCGTGCGGCTTGGCTCGCCACGTCCGCCTCGTAGTCGGTCCCCTTGACTTCCTTGGCCAGCTCGTCGAGCAGGTCCTCCGCCGCGCTGAAGTAGCCGTTGTCGATGCGCCACTTCGCGGAGTCGATGCGGGCTTGCGTGCGCTTGCCGAACTCGGCGATGGTCATCTGCGCTTCTTCGGCGAACTCGGGCTTCTCACCGGCCTTCTGCGCGTCAGCGATCGCCTTCTGCAGCTTGCCCTTCGAGAAGCTCTTCCAGGCCTTGGCGATGTCCTTCGAGGCGTCCTCGGGGCCGTCGCCGGCCTTCTCGATCTCCGCTTCGATCAGCTCCTTGGTGCTGCTCGCCATGTGGTGGCCCTTCTCGAGGACCTGGCCCTCGACGCCGAGCAGCGCGTAGCTGGGCAGACCGTCCATACCGGCGTCGAAGGGACGTTCGTTCGTCCACATCGCCGTGCTGCCCATCCACTTGTGTTCGAGGATGAACTTCTCGGTGTCCGGAACGGTAGTGCCTTGGCACTCGACGAAGATCACCTGGACGTCGTCACCGTACTCGGCTTGCATTTTGATGGAGTTCGGCACGGAACTCCCGATGCAAGCCCCTCAGCGGGTGCCCCAGAACTCGACGATGACCGGCTTGCCGCGCAGGTCTTCGAGCTTGGTGATGCCCATCGCGTTCAGCATGGGCTCGCGGAAGGTGTAGGAGATCTTCTCACCGACCTCCACGCCTTCGGGGCTCGGGCTCGCCATACCGACGGCCAAGGCCGCCACGGCGACCAGGGCGCCGGGGCGCAACCATGTCTTCCAGTTCATCGACGTCATCCTCTCGAGGTGAGTGCTGGGGGGTGTGGCCCTTCGGCCACCAGAACAGGCTAGCCGTTCCTGGCCGGAGGTCAACGGCAGTCCATGAACGCGCCTTTCGGCAGACCGGGCCCGGCGTGTGACCGTCCTTCTCGAACTTCTCGTGCCGGAAACCGGGAGGCCAGGCCTGCCCCCGGCCCCTCGCGGCGGCTCCCCCTCCACGACTCCTCGGGCTCCCGCAGGCGACCCCGAGTCGTCGCGGCCCACCCGGGACTGCCTCGACCGGAGACACCGGTTCCGAAGGGCCCGCGGCCGCGCCGCGGCACCGAACGCAGCGAGCGAGCCGATCCCCGTGGGGACCGACTCGCTCGTCGTGCGAAGTCGGCGCGGAAGCTAGAGGTTCGACGCGACGAAGTCCCAGTTGACCAGCTTCCAGAACGCCTCGATGTACTGCGGGCGGGCGTTGCGGTAGTCGACGTAGTAGGCGTGTTCCCAGACGTCGCAGGTCATGACGGGCTGCTTGCCGTTCGTCATCGGGTTCCCGGCGTTCGCGTACTGCTCGATCGCCAGCGAGCCGTCGGCGTTCTTCACGAGGAAGCACCAGCCCGAGCCGAAGAGCGTCGCGCACTTCTGCGTGAACTCTTCCTTGAACTTGTCGAAGGAACCGAACTGCTTGTCGATCGCCGCGGCGAGCGCGCCGGTCGGCTTGCCTCCGCCGTTCGGCGAGAGGCAGTTCCAGTAGAAGGTGTGGTTCCAGACCTGCGCGGCGTTGTTGAAGATGCCGCCCTCGGAGGACTTGATGATCTCCTCGAGGCTGGCGTTCGCCTGCGGGGTGCCCTCGGTGAGCTTGTTCAGGTTGGTGACGTACGCGTTGTGGTGCTTGCCGTAGTGGTACTCGATCGTCTCGACCGAGATGTGGGGCGCCAAGGCGTCCTTCGAATACGGAAGTTGGGGAAGCTCGAAAGCCATCGGATCTGCTCCTTGGGTGTGCTCTTCTCTTCGGGGGCGCGCAGCGGCGGGGCGCCGCGGGGCTAGTATGCTAGGCCCCGACCACGCGGGTTCAAGCAATCCCGTGGCCGATGTCAGCGGAGCATCGGGTCCCTTTTGGGGCGTGCCGGGCTCAGCGGAAGCGGTCGCTGCTCGCGCGGTACCACGCGCGCTCGAAGCTCTCCGGTACGGGGTCGTAGAGCAGCGCCCCGGGCTCGATGAAGTCGTAGATCTCGTCGAAGCAGCGCACCTCCGACGGCCCGATCCGGCGGTGGAAGAGGTCGGGAGTCAGCTGTGAAGGATCGGTGTTCCCCGTCGCGCCGACGATCTCGAGCAGGCTGTGGACGGTCTCCTCGTGATAGCGGTGCACGCGCTTCGCCTTGTCGTCCGGGTCGAGCCCCACCACGAGCCCGGGGGCCTGCGTCGCCACGCCGACCGGACAGTGGTTCGAGTTGCAGCGCCGCGCCTGGATGCAGCCGATCGCGATCATCATCGCGCGCGCCGAGTAGCAGAGGTCGGCGCCCAGCGCGATGCGGGCCGCCATGTTGAATCCGGACACGACCTTTCCCGCGCAGATGACCTTCACCTTGTCGCGCAGGTCGAAGCCGACGAGCGCGTTGTGCACGAACACGAGGCCTTCGGAGAGCGGCGTGCCGATCGAGTTCGAGAACTCGAGCGGCGCCGCGCCGGTCCCGCCTTCGCCGCCGTCGACCGTGATGAAGTCGGGGTGCAGGCGCGTCTCGACCATCGCCTTGCAGATCGCCAGGAACTCGGTCTGGTCGCCGATGCAGAGCTTGAAGCCGACGGGCTTGCCGCCGGAGAGTTCACGCAGGCGGCGCACGAACTTGAGCAGACCGACGGGGTCGCTGAAGGCCTTGTGCGCCGGCGGCGACAGCACGTCGTGTCCCAGCGGGACGTGTCGGATCTCCGCGATCTCCGGCGTCAGCTTCGCCGCCGGCAGGATGCCGCCGTGGCCGGGCTTCGCGCCCTGCGAGAGCTTCAGCTCGATCATCTTGACCTGGTCCGCAGTGGCCTTGGCACGGAACAGGTCCTCGTCGAAGTTGCCGTCGGGGGTGCGGCACCCGAAGTAACCGGTGCCGATCTGCCAGATCAGGTCGGCGCCGCCCTCGATGTGGTACGGGCTGATGCCGCCCTCGCCGGTGTTGTGCGCGAAGCCGCCCAGCTTGGCGCCGCGCGACAGCGCGAGCACCGCGTTCTTCGAGAGCGCGCCGAAGCTCATCGCGGAGACGTTGAGCAGCGAAGCCGCGTAGGGCTTCTCACAGGTCCCCTCGCCGATCATCACGCGCGGCGGGGGTCCTTCCCAGGTGCGCGCGTTCAGCGAGTGGTTCACCCACTCGTAGCCGTCGGCGTAGACGTCGCGCTGCGTGCCGAAAGGAAGCGTGTCGAGCTCGCCCTTCGCGCGCTGGTAGATCAGCGAGCGGTTCTCGCGGTTGATCGGCGCACCGTCGGTGTCGGACTCGATGAAGTACTGGTACATCTCGGGCCGGATCGCCTCGAAGAGGTACCGGAAGTGCCCGATGACCGGGAAGTTGCGCAGCACCGCGCGCTTCTTCTGCGAGGCGTCGTGGAGCCCTAGCAGCGTCAGCGGCGTGACGACGGCGAACCCCCAGTAGAAGGGCGACCAGAGCGTCGCGCCGGCGAGCCACACCAGGAGGTGCGCGATGACGGCGGAGAGGTAGAAGTACTTGCGCATCGTCGGGCGGAGGGAGGTTGGAGCCGAGCGATCGACCCCGCGGCAGGATCAGGCCAGTTCGAGGAGCACTTGTAAACGCAGGAAGTCGACGTCCTTGAGCCGTACGCGGATCGGGTAGCCCTCGGTGAAGGACTTGACGGCTCGTCCGACGCGCACGTTGAGCGTCGGACCCTTGACTTCGCCCTTCTCGCCGATCGCGCGCCGCGGGAGGAAGGCGGTGACGTTGTAGTTCGACAGGAACACCTCGATGCCCCCCATCGAGACGCGCCGCACCAGCGCGTCGAGCTGCTCGCCGATGTGCGGTTCCATGAACTGGCAGACCTTCAGGTCGGCGATCGCGCGCTCGGTCATCTCGGCGAGGTCCGCGCGCAGCGAGCAGTGTGCCGCGATGTCGTTCATGTCCTGCACGAGCGCCTCCGCCTTCAGCTCGCCCTCGGCGGCCTCGCCGCGGCTCTCGACCGCCCACAGCCAGCGGTGCACCAGCAGGTCGGGGTAGCGCCGGATCGGCGAGGTGAAGTGCAGGTACGCCTCGCGCGCGAGCCCGAAGTGCGTCGCGACGTCCTCGTGGTCGTGCACCTCGTACACGGCGCGCTCGATCAGGCCCATGATGCGCTGGATCAGCGCGTCGGCGTTCGGCTTGCGGCGCGCGGCGCGGATCAACCGCGCGATGTCGCGCCCCGTCAGCCGATCCTTGTCCGGCACGCGCAGCCCGTGGTCGAGCAGCATCTTCGCGACCGCCGCGATCTCCTCCGCGTCCTTCTCGGGGTGCACGCGGTAGATCGTCGGCAGGCCGCGCTGGCGGAACAGGTCCCCCACCGCCTGGTTCGCGGCGAGCGCCGTCTCCTCGATCAGCTTCTGCGAGAAGTAGCGCGGCGCGTCGACGATCGCCGTCACTTCGTGCGCGTCGTCGAAGACGAACTTCTTCTCGGTGCTGTCCATGTTGAACGCGCCGCGTTGTTCGCGCCTCCCCTGCTGGACCTTGGTCCACTGCTCGAAGAGGCGCAGCTCGGGCTCGAGGAAGGCGAGCGCCTGCGCGTCCGGCGTCCCTGCGCGGTCGAGCAGTTCCTGCACGGCGCGGTACGTGCAGCGCTTCTTCGAGTGGATCACGGACTTGTGCACGCGCGCCGAGGTGCGGTTGCCCTTGGCGTCGAAGACCATGCGCACCGAGTACGCGAGGCGCGGACGGCCCTCGACGAGCGAGCAGAGCCCGTTCGAGAGTTCCTCCGGCAGCATCGGCACGACCTGGTCCGCGACGTAGACGCTCGTCGCGCGCGCGAGCGCCTCGTCGTCGAGTTGCGTGCCCGGCACGACGTAGTGCGCGACGTCGGCGATGTGCACGCTGACCTCGACACCGCCCTCGACCTGACGAATCTGGATCGCGTCGTCGTAGTCCTTCGCGTCCTCGCCGTCGATCGTGAAGATCACGGCGTCGCGCAGGTCCTCGCGGCCTGCGAAGTCCGCCTCGGTGGGATCGGGCGGCAGCTTGGAGACTTCGTCGAGGACGCCCTTCGGGAAGACCGTGCGCACGCGGAAGGACGCGAGCAGCTCCATCTCTTCCGAGTGTTCGTCGCGGTAGCAGGCGGGGCCGTGCGTCATCGGCCCGAAGCCCGGCGGCCGTGCGTCGATGCGCTCGCGCGAGCTGCCTTCGAAGTCCTCGTAGTCCCCGGCGCCGCGCACCTCGTCGCCGGTCTCGAGCGTCCAGCCGGGTCCTTCGTCCTGCTTCGGCTCGTCCGGCGCCGGGTCCTTGCCGGTCTTGGCCTTGAGCAGGTCCGCGAAGCTCTTGAAGTCCTTCTTCTCCTCGTCCTTGCTCACCGCGCGTCCTCCTCCGCCCCTTCGACTAGCTCGCCGCCGCGCTCGACGCGCCCGCCGGCCCAGCTCCAGTCGTTCTCGAACCACCCGGCCGCGAGCACGCCGCCGTCGCCCTTCGTCAGCACGCTCGAGTCGACCAGGATCAGGTCGGGGAAGCCCGCGCCGCTCGTGAACGTGCCGAAGGTCGCCGCGAGGCACGCGCCCTCGGGACCGCTGAAGCCGAAGGCGCCGACGACGCACTCGTCGCTGCCGGCCAGCGGATAGGTGAAGAGGCAAGCGAGGTCGTCGCCCTTCCACTCGCGCTCGCCGATCCGCACGCGCCCGTTCTCGACGAGCACGGGGCAGTCCGCGGGCAGGCTCGACATCCACGCCGCGTTCGTGTCGGCGTTGCCGTAGAGGATGCGATTGCGCTGCGGATCGAGCTTCTTCGAGGCGAGCGCGTCGTCGGTCCAGGTCTCGAAGCGCCCGTTGCCGCGGTACCACCACTGCTGCGCGTCGTGACGCGCGCGGCCGAGCAGCGCGGCGTCGGTCTCGTCGTCACCGTGCGTGCCAACGACGGCGAGGAAGTGCTTGTCGAAGGCGCGCTTGAAGTTGCCGTTGCGGGCGGGGGTCTTCTCGACGCGAGCATCGGGGGCGCCTCGCTCGTGCCACTTGTCGCTGCGCCGCTCGAACCAGCGCGGACCTCGGTCCGCGTACACGAAGCCCTTCGCCTCGTCGTCGAGCAGTACGTGGACCTCCATCCCGCTCGGGCAATCCGAGTCGTCGATCAGGAGCACGCTGACGTTCTCCGTCCGCGCGGTGATGACGCGAGTGTGCTTCGACCCGCCGCTCTGCGTAGGGCTGACGCGCTCTACGCGTTGTGCCTCGACTCGCGCGCGCTTGCCCTGCTCGAGGAACTGCTCGACGCCGACCCAACCATGTCGGCAGTCCACGGCAGGATCGATCGTCGACCAACTGAGAAGCTGATTCAGGTCGAGGTCGAAGAGCCAGCGGGGCTTCGACGTTCGACGGAAAAGCTCGAAGGCGCCGCTCCACTCCAGGCAATCCGCCCCCTTCGACGCGTCCCCGTCCCACCAGTGCCCGCCGTCCTCGTGGTAGTACGTCTTCGGGAATCCACCCGCCGCTTCGAGCGCCTCCACCATCGCGTGCGCCTCCGAGATCGGCACCGTCTCGTCCGCGTCGCCGTGCACGACGAAGGTCGGGATCGTCACTAGGTTGTCGATCAGATCCAGCGTCCGCGACGCCCCGTCCGCGTCCTGCCAGAGCTCGGCGAGCTCGCCCTCCGGCCGCGAGCCGTAGGTGTCGAAGGAACACCAACCCGCGCTCGGTTGGATCGCCGCCCAGGTGTCGGGGTCGTTCGCCGCGAGGTGCCACGTGCCGTGGCCGCCCATCGAGTGACCGAGCAGGTACAAGCGGTCGCGCGACACTCCCGACAGACTGATGCCGCGCTCGAGCACCTCGTAGGCGTCGCGTCGCCCCCAGTCCTGCCAGTCGAATCCGTACGGGCGTCGGTTCGTCGGCACGAAGATCCAGAAGTCCTCGTGGCGCGAGTGCGCGCCGAGCTGGTTGCGCACCGGCACGCCCGCGCCATGCAGGCTGAGCACGAGGCCCGCGCCCGTGAGATCCTCGCCCGTCGGCGGCGAGACGCCCATCGACTGCACGGAGCCGTCGATCTCCGAGACGAAGCTCGTCACGTACTTCGCGTCGGGCAGCTTCGCGAGCACGCCGAAGGGCGCGCCGAAGCCCTGCACGGAACCGGTCTCGTCGGCGTAGTCGCGCGTGTCGAGCGCGCGCTTCGCGACCCACAGCGGCGGCAGGCCCGTGCCGCTCCACTCGTTCGCAGCGTTGACGTCGAGCACCGCGAACGGCCCCGCGACGTCCGGCAGCGTGCGGTCCCAGCCGGCGACGAACTGCGCCGCGGGCGGTTCGTCGAAGCGCAGCGTGAAGCCGCCGCGCACGCCGTTCACGTAGACGTCGTTCGCACCCGCTTGCAGGTACACCGGCACCCCGCCGAAACCGTAGCGATACACGTCGCCCTGGAACGGCTCGCTGTTCACGTAGAGTGTGTTCGCGCCCTGCAAGTTCGCCATCCAGACGCCGGCTTCTTCGCGCTCGATTCGCGCGTAGGCCCAGGCGAAGCGCTCGCCGTCCAGCGCGCCGTCGGCCTGCGCCTCGAGCTTCGTCCAGCTCGCGGAGTCGACCTCGCCACGCACGATCTCGCCCGCCAGCGGCGGCTTCGCGTCCGCCTTCAGCAAGTGGTCGCGCACGACCGCGTCCGGGCGCAGCGGCCGGCGTCCGCGGCCGTCAACGGGACCGAGCACGAGCCAGTCGCGCACCGTGAAGCTCGCGAGCGCGCGCGGCGCGGCCTCAGTCGCGGGCACCGGGCCGGTCGGCGGCGGTCCCGGAGGGTCGTGCTGCGCGCCGGCGGGCAACGCGGACGCCGCGGCGAAGAGCGCGATCCGCGCGAGGCGGCCGGAGCGGGGCTCGATCATCGGTTCTCCTGCGCCGCGACGATCTCGCGGACGATGCGCCAGTGGTGCGTCCCGTGCATGCGCGCGAAGCGCACCCAGCCCTCCGCGGTCAACGGACCGAGCGTCTGGTGCGGCAGCGTCCAGGCTTCGTCGAAGAGCGGCTGCACGGCGGCGGCTTGTCGCTCGAGGCCCTGCTCGCCGCTCTCGACGAGCTCGGTGAGGAAAGCGCGGTCGAAGTCGTCGGGCGGCGTGACCATGCGCGGCGCGCGCTCTCCGCGCGGGAGGATGCCGCTGGCCATGATCGGGCGCGCCTCGAGGATCGGTTCGCCGTCCGGCTGCACCATGCCGCCGGGGCCTTTCGCGAGCATGCGCAGGTTGCGCACGACCAGCTCGGACGCGAGGCACAGGTGGAACAGGTGTTCGGCCGGCGACCAACCGGAGACCTCGGGCACGCGACCGAAGAGCCGCGCGTCGGGCCAGGCGAGGGCAGCGCGGGCCCGCGAGTAGACGCGCCGGAAGCCGAGCCACTCGCGGGCGGATCGAGCGGCGGCGGAACGGGGGGTGGAGTTCATGGGCGGAGGTCGCCGGCGGGAACGGCGCGGCCGCCATGATGGAGGATCGAGGAGCCTCCTGAAAGCGCGCGTCCGGGCGAGCCGCTCCCGCGCGCGGCGAGTTCCGAAGGAAAGGTCGCGGGATGAGTGAAGCGCCGCCCTCGGAATCGTACTCTCGCGCTTCCTTCGGACGCCCCCGCTGCGGGGCACTCTAGACGTGAACTCGCTCCCATGAACCGTATCGCCCAGAACACCTTCCTCGCCGCCGGCGGCCTGGTCCTCGCGTCCAGCTGCGTCAGCCTCGATTCCCCCGGTCTCGCGCCCGCCCACCCGCAGCGCCCGACCATCGCCAACGACACCTACACCACGCCGAACGGCATGATGGAGGTCGAGGCGGGCGGCAACGTGCAGTTCCGCAAGGACGTCTCGGCGCCGGTGCTGCTCAAGTACGGCATGGGCGAGCGCACCGAGTTCTTCGCCGGCGGCGACGCGATCAAGAGCGTCGAGCAGGCCGACGGTCACATGACCACCGGTCTCGGCGACGCGGTGATCGGCTTCCGCCACCGCCTGCGCGACAAGGACGAGTTCGAGCCCGGCTTCGCGGTGCAGTTCGCCACCAAGCTCCCGACGGCCAGCGAGAACAACAACCTCGGCTCCGGCCGGATGGACTTCCACATCGCCGTGATCGGCGAGCAGGACTACAAGGGCAACACCTTCGTCGGTTACTACGACCTCGGTCTGCTCAGCGAGCAGATCGACCCCGAGCTGGACCTCGACCACACCTTCGCGGCGATGGGCACCACGCCGATCCGCAAGGACCTCGACGGCTACGGCGAAGTCGCCTTCGAGTGGATCCCCGAGCAGTCGGTCGAGTCGCTGACCGCCGCCGGCGGCTTCTACTACGCGGTGCACCCGAGCTTCGTGCTCGACCTCGGTCTGCGCGTGGGCATCACCGACGACGCGCCCGACTACCAGATCCTGTTCGGTCTCACGCGCGCGCTCGGCAAGCTCGGCCTGCGCCGCGACGTGCGCTGATCGGCGGGGCGCGAGCCCCGGAACGGAACACTCCCCCGCGGGGTCGCGCGACGCGCGCCACCTCGCGGGGGAGTGCGCGTTCCCGCACGCTCGTGCGCGCACCTCGGACTCCCTCGGCGAGCTCCGCGCACGACGCAGGCGTTCGGCGAAAGCCCGCGTGCTTCGGGCGGATTCCCTTGGATCCGCCTCCCGCGCTCGCCTAACTTCGGCCGCGTGGCCGACGCGCGTCGTCGGACCCCTCTCGGCCTCCCCGCCGCCCGCTCTCCGTTCGCCCGACGCCGCCCCAGAGACCCACGCCATGCGCACCCTGCTCAGCCAGTTCTGCGAGGAATTCGACCTGGCCGTCCGCCCGCTACTCGACCCTCTGCGCAAGTCCACCGAGATCCTGTCGGAGCGCCCGCAGCACGTCACCGCGAAGTCGCTGCTGCCCGGGTTGCTCGACGCGACGCACCAGTTCCGTGTGCTCGCCGACAAGGTCGCCGAACAGCAAGCCTACGTGCTCATCTTCGGCCCGCTCAAGTCGGGCAAGTCCACGCTGATGAACGCGATGAGCGCGGCCTACGTCTCGGAGGTCACGAGCCTCCCGGCGTACCCCTGCATGGTCTACTGCTCGCACTCCGACGACCGCAAGTTCGTCGTGACGCGCTACAGCGGCTCGCAGGACACCTACCACGACCCGGCCGCGCTGCGCATCGCGGTCGAGCGCGCCCACACCGACCTCGCCGACCACATCCGCAAGGTCGAAGCCGAAGGCAAGTCCTTCGACCCCGCGATCCACTTCCCCGAGGCGATCCGCCGCATCGACGTCAAGGTTCCCGCCGGTGACCTCGCGCAGTCCGGCTCGGTGCTCGTCGACACGCCCGGCCTCTACAGCCGCATGAAGTTCGGCTACGACCGCATGACGCGCGAGTTCCGCAACGCCGCGGCGTGCGCGATCTTCGTCGTGAAGACCGACAACCTGTTCCTCGAGCAGGTCTTCGAGGAGTTCAACCAGCTGCTCGAGCTGTTCAGCCGCATCTTCCTCGTCGTCAACCTCGACAGCACGAAGAAGGACCTGCGCGCCGACGGCACGCTCACGCCGAGCCTCGAGTCGGAGGATCCGATCCGCATCGTGCAAGCCTTCGAGAACCTCTCGATGAACGCGCCGCTCAAGGCCGCCGCCGACGAGGGCCGACTGCGCATCTACCCCGTCGACCTGCAGCGCGCGGCCAGCCGCCGCCTCGCGACGAAGGCCGGCGATGCCGAGGCGGGCGAGTCGCTCGGCTCGGAACGCCAGGCCGACTTCGACGGGTTCATGAACGACCTGACGGAGTACCTGAACAGCACCGACTACCTCTTCGCCTTCCTCGGCGACAGCCTGCGCCGCGCGACCAGCCTGCTCGGCGAAGTCGACAATGCGACGACGCACTCGACCGTCACGGATCTGTCGCGCGAGATGACGGAGATGGAGCAGGAAGAACAGCGCTGCAACGATCGCCTCGCCGCGCTCGGCCGCCTCGCCGACTACGACTGGCGCGACGCGCTCTCGGACCTGCGCGACGAACTCGTCGAGGTCGGACGGTCGCGCAGCGAGTCGGTGCTGGCGGATAGCTCGCACGCTCTGTCCGCCGCGATCGACCGCTGGTTCCAGAGCGATGCTTCGCTCGCCGGGCTCATCTCGCGCGAGCTCGAACCTTTGTTCGAGACCTGCCAACGCGGGCTCGCGCTCGAGGTGCACGAGACGCTCGGCAACCACGTCGCTTCCGGGATCGCCGCCGTGCGGCTCCCGGCGCGCGTTTCCGAGGACCTGCGCAGCGCGGGGCTCCAGTTCGGCGAGTTCGGACGCGGCGGGCTCGACTCGGTCGACCCGACGCGCGCGATCCAGGACACCGAGCTGCCGATCCGCGCCGCGGACCTGCCGGTCAAGCGCTCGATCTGGGACCTGCTGCTCTTCCGCTCGAAGGCCCGCGTGCGCCGCCGCATCCTCGGGCCCGACCAGAAGCCCGACAACCGCATCCCGCGCGACGTGAAGGCGAAGCGCCTCGGCGATCCCGTGCGTCAACTGCTGCAGTCGCGCATGAACGCCTTCCAGGCGAAGCGCTTCCCCGAGCTGCTCGACCGCATCGCGCTCGATCTCTTCGAGGACTACGCGGGCGCCGTCTCCGCGTCCTTGCAGGCGCGCATCGAGGCCTCGCGTTCGTCGCTCGGCACGAAGCTGCGCGACCTGCGCAAGGAACTCAAGGAGTCGCGCCGTGTGCTGAACCGCATCACGGACCTCGCGGCGAGCGCGGACCACGCGCGCGCGATGGTCGAAGAACTCTCCTCGCGCTACTCCGAGACCGATCCGCACGACCTGGCGCAGCCCGTCGACTCGGACTCGCTGATCGGCCTGCCGTTCAAGGAGATCGTGCCGCAGTCGCCGCGCTCCAAGCAGGCTCCGGTAGAGACGAAGGTCGAACCCGAGATCCTGCTCGAGGACGCGGACTAGTCGAGTATCTCCGCGGCGGGCACGTTCGCGTCGCGGACCGCTCGCCGACCGGCGACGACGTCGACGCGCGCCAATACGGCCCCGCCGATCACGAAGAGTCCGATCAGCGGGAGCACCGCCGCGCGGCTGCTCTCGAAGGTGCTCGCGCAGACCGCGAACAGCAGCGGACCGATGACGCCCGCGAAGCGGTCGAGCACGGCGAAGAGGCCGAAGAACTCGCCCGAGCGGCGCGCAGGCACGAGGCTGGCGTAGAGCGACCTCGACAGCGCCTGCGTTCCGCCCTGCACGAGCGCGATCATGCCGGCCAACAGGAAGAACTCTTCCTTGGACGACATGCGGTACGCCATCAGCCCGCTCAGCGCGTAGATCACCACGCCGACGAGGATCATGCGCTTGGTGCCGAAGCGCTGCGCGAGCGCTCCGAAGGCGAAGGTCGTCGGGATGCCGATGAACTGCACGGCGAGGATGGCGCCGATCAGCGCTCCCTGCTCGATGCCGACCTCGTCGCCGTAGATCGCCGCCATGCGGTAGATCGTCGCGATGCCGTCGTTGTAGATCAGGAAGGCGACGAGCATCCAGAAGGCCGAGCGCAGCGCCCACAGGTCACGCAGCGTCGAGCGCAGGTCGCGCATCGAACCGCGCACCGCCGGCCAGAACGGAACGCGCGTCGCGCCAAGAGGCTCTGGTTCCTTCACGCGCCGGAACAGTGGAACGGAGAACACGAGCCACCACGCCGCGACGACCAGGAAGCTGACGCGCACGGGCCAGCTCGAGTCGACGTGAGCGAGCCCGAACCACGCGGGCTTCTGGATCACGAGCAGGCAGCCGCCCAGCGCGAGTCCCCCGCCGAGGTAGCCGAGCGCGAAGCCCGACGTGGAAACGCGGTCGAGCTCGCCCTCGCGCGCGACGTGAGGCAGCAGCGCGTCGTAGAACACGAAGCTGCCCGCCGCGCCGATGTTGACCAGCACGAACAGCGTCGCGCCGAGCCGCCAGTCGCCTTCGCCCACCGTGGCGAGCCCCGCCGTCGAGACGACTCCGAGCGCCAGGCACGCGCCGAGCAGGCGCTTCTTGCACCCCGAACGGTCGGCGACGGCGCCGAGCAGCGGCGCGATCACCGCGACGCACAAGAGCGCGATCACGGTCGCCTCGGCGTGCGTGGCGGACGCTTCCCCCTCCGCGAAGCCGCGCGCAGCAACCTTCGAGAAGTAGATCGGGTAGATCGCCGCGACGATCACCGTGATCATCGCGGAGTTCGCCCAGTCGTAGAGCGCCCACGCACGGAGTTCCGGGCGGTGCAACGCCAGGCGTTCGAGCAGACCCGGCCGCTCGCGCCCTTCCTCGCCGCTCATGCGCGCGCGCCGCCGGTCGGCGGACGTTCGATGCGCCGGCTGAACTGCAGCATGCCGGCGATGGGGCGACACTTGCGGTAGCCGAGCAAGTGGAAGATCTCGACCGTCCAGAGCCGCGCGATGCGCGGGTCGGCGAGGAAGCCGCCGGCGTGTTCCGGGTTGCGCCGGATGCCGGGGAGGATGGGCAGCAGCAGCTCGAGGTGCAAGCGCCGCAGCACGCGCGAGAGCCGCAGCCAGAAGCGACGCACTTCGCGGCCGACGAAGAAGCCGTCCTGGCCCTGGCCTTGGTAGAGCGGCAGCAGCACGAGCCCGTCTTCCGGCGCGAGCACGTCGCCCTCGCGGTCGCTGGCGAGCAGCTCACCGCGCTGCACCGCGTGGAAGTTGTCGAAGCCCGGCCGCATCACGAAGCGGTCGTCCGGGTCGACGTGGTGCCGATGGCGGATCTCGACGACGCCGGGCAGGCCCGCCGCCGAGCTGCGCAGCAGGGTGTAGAGCTCGCGCGCGCGCGGCACCGCGCTTTCCTCCAGGCCGCCCCCGGCGATGAGCGTGACCCAGATGCACGCCTCCTGGCAGTCGACCGTCGTCTTGCGGGTGTGTTCCCCGGCTTCGAAGCCGATCGAGGTGTGGCCGCGCTCGCCGAAGTACTCGAGCAGCGCGCCCTCGACGCGTTCTTCGAGCCCCAGGATCACGGGCACCGGATAACGCAGCGCGATCTCGCGGTTCGCCAGCGTGTCCCCGATCAAGCTGAACGGTGCACCGTCGGCGGAGGTCGAGTGCAGGTCGAGGAAGATCACGCGGCCCGGCGCCGTCCGAATCGCGCTTTCGATCGCGGTGAGCAGTTCGCGGCGCTCGGTGTTCTCCGCGTGGGCGTCGCCGTCACGCCCGGCACGCACGTCTTCGAGCTCGCGCGCGGCCCACATGCGGTTCAAGTCGCGGTCGAGGAAGCGCACGCCCGCGCGCAGCGCGCCGAGGTTGCCGGCGAGAGCGAGCACGCGGCCGCGCAGCGGGACCGGCGACTCGCGCAGCGACTCCGCGAGCCGTTGCGCGGCGAGCACGCCCGACGGCTCGTTCCCGTGCATGCCCCCGATGATCAGGAACAACGGCCCGGGCCGGCCCGAGTCGTAGTCGCAGAGCACGCGCGATTCGAGATGCACCCCTTGCGTGATGCGTCGATCCTCCGCCTCGGCCGCGAGGGCCTCCACCGATCCTGCTGACACGATCACGCCTCTCGTAGCTTCTCCTCGAGCAGGTGCGCGGCGACGGTGATGAAGTCATGTTCGGTCACGATACCGACGAGCTGGTTGCCTTCCGCGACGACCGGCAGGCAGCTGACCTGGTGGCGGCGCATCGTCTCGATGGCCTCGAGCGTCGAGGTGTCGGGCGTGACGCTGACCGGATCCGGCTTCATGATCTCGCGCACGCTGATCGGAAGCGCCTCGTCGCGCCGCAGCCCGCGACCGACCATGCGCAGCACGCGCCGGTGCGAGACGACGCCGATCAGCCGCCCTTCGTGGTCTTCGACCGGCACGTGCCGGATGTGTTCCCAGTCCATCAGGCTGGCCGCGAGGTCGATCAGGTCCTCGGGGTGTACGGTGAAGAGGTCGGTCTGCATGACCTGCCCGACGGTGCGGTAGCTCTCGAGCCAATCGGACTGTTCCGCGAGCCCGGCGAGCGGCCAGTGCGCGATCGGCTCGCCCGTCTCTTGGTTCTCGACCATGCCGCGCACGAGGCTTCGGTCGCGCGAGTGTCGCGTGCCGCGGCGCCCCATCGACGCCATGGAGTCCAGCGCCCACTGCGAGCCGGTGCGGCCGCGCCGCACGCGTTCCTCCAGCACGCCGAGGTAGCGGTCGACGTCGGCGCTGTCCACGCCGCGTCCGGTCAGGCCTTCGCGCGCGGCGGGGATCAGGCGATCGAGGATCAGCTCGTCCGCGGAGAAGCTGCGTCCGTGCAGCCACTGGAAGCGCGCCTTCAAGCCGTAGCGAGACGCCGCCATGAAGTTCTCCTTGGCGTCGTCGAAGTCCATCACGCGCGAGACGTCGCCGTGCGTCTCGCCCAGCGCGGTCATCAGGCCGAAGAAGAAAGCGGCGTTCGCCACTTCGTCGACCACCGTTGGGCCCGCGGGCAGCACGCGGTTCTCGATGCGCAGGTGCGCGACGCCGTCCTTCACGCCGTAGCACGGGCGGTTCCAGCGGTAGACCGTGCCGTTGTGCAGGCAGAGCGCGGAGAGCTTGGGGACCTCGCCGCGTCCGAGCAGCTCGATCGGCGGTTCGTCGCGGTCACCCGCGATCAAGACGCGGAAGCGAGCGATGTCCTCGCGGAAGATCTCGAGCACACCTTCCTTCAGCCAGTGTTCGCCGAAGTTCACGCGCTGGCGCGACCCGCGCGCCTGGTGCGCCTTGGAGCGCGCATCGAGCGACTGCTGGAACAGCGCGACGCGCGTCTCGTGCCACAGCCGGTGCGACAGCAACATCGGCGAATTGACTGCCGCCGCGAGCACCGGCGCCGTGACGGCCTGCGCGAGGTTGTAGAGCTGCGCGAACTCGGACGCGCCGACCTGGAAGTGGACCTGGAAGCTCGTGTTGCACGCTTCCAGCATCACGTTGTCGTGCTCGACCTGCAGCTCGTCGAGTCCCTTGATCAAGGTCTTGAACACGCCGCCGCGCAGCTCGCTCATCGTGCGATTGAGTTCGAGGTACCGCGCGTTGGGCGTCATCCAGTCGAGCGTCAGGTGGTCCTTCGTCAGCGTCGGAAGGATGCCGACCAGCGCCACGCGCGCCCCGAACTTCGCCGCTGAAGCACGCGCCTCGGAGAGGCGCTGGTCGAGCTCGGCCTCCATCTCCGACAAACACGCTCCCGCGAGCTCGGCCGGGTGCAGGTTCGCCTCGAGGTTGAAGCGCCCGAGCTCCGTCGTGAAGTCCGGGCTGTTCAGGTCCTTCAGCACGTCGAGCGCCACGCCCGAAGGCTGCATGGTCTCGTCGACCAGGAACATCTCCTGCTCGGCCCCGATGCGCCGGATGCCGGACTCGATGCGGTCCGCGTCGATCAGGCGCTCCAAGGCCTGCACGTCCTCCAGCAGCGCCTTCATGAAGGCGCGCTTCTGATCCTCGTTCTGGGACGTGGAGACGTCGTGTTCGCCCATGCGGGCACCTCTTGGGTCCGGGGGGTCGGTGTCCCCCAAGGTACCCGATCGAAGAGGCCGAAGGCAGAGCTCAGAGCAGTCTGTCGGCTTCCGGATGGAAGTCCGTCAGCACCTCGCGGACGACTCCCGTGACGAGCGGCTGCAGCCGCTCGTCGACCTCGGCGACGGAGGCGGCGCCGCGCGCTTCCTTCCACGTCGCGTTGAACCAGGTCGCGCGGTCCTCGAGCGCCTTGCGCACCGCGGTGCGCCAGTAGTCCGGATGCTCGCGGTCCTTCCAACGACCGCGTCCGCGGCCGTGGTGCGAGACGGCGAGGTAGCGCAGCACGAGTTCTTCGACGGTGCGCGTCAGCAAGGGATCGGACCAGCTCAGCTCGGGTTCGCCGCCGCGCGCTTTCTGGAACATGCGCGCCGCCTTGAAACTGCCGAAGCCGCCGAGCAAGGCACCGGCGAGCATGCCGCCGCCGAGGGTCAAGCCACCCGCCATGACGTCCGCGGCGAGACCGCCGAGCAAGCCGCTCGCGATCCCCCCGATCGTCCCCGCGCGCTTCGGGTCGACGAGCAGCTTCGCGCCGCGATAGTCGTTCAGCTCGGCGCGGAACTCGACCGCCGCGCGTCCCTCGAGACCGTGCAAGCGGATCCACTGGTCTTGCGCCGTCTTCGTGCGGTCCTCGAGACGCGTCGCGAGCTTGCGGCGCACCTGCCCCGCGTCGTTCCCCCAGCCGCCCTCGACGATCGTCTCGCGGTCCGCCGCCGTTGCCGCGAGCGTGCGCGCGAGGATCTCCATCGACTCGCGGAACACGCCGAGCTGCGCATCGCGCCAGGCGCGCAGCAAGGCCGCGCAAGTGTCCTTGCGGTCCTCCGGCAGCAGCGCGTGCACGCGCTCGAACAGCACGCCTTCCTGCACCCAGCAGCGCGTGAAGGCGTCGAGCGACAGCAGGCCCTTCACGCAGGGGAACTGCGCGAGGTGTTGGCGCCAGCGCGCGATCTCGGCTTCGCGCACGCCGGCGTCCTGGGCCGCACTCACCTGGTTCAGGAGGACGAGCACGGGGCGTCCGATCCAGCCGAGCACTTCCATCTCCCCCGTCACGTAGCCGGCTTCCTCGGGCCACTCGGAAGCGTTGACGAGGTAGAGGACGACGTCCGCCTCCTCAGCGATGTTGCGCGCGGCCTGCTGGCTGCAGTACAGGCCCGCTTCCGACTGCGGGTCGAAGCTGCCCTCGAGCAGGGCGCGGACCGGATCCGGTTCGTCGCGCAGGCGCCGCGAGAGCCGCGCCGAGTCGCCGAATCCCGGCGTGTCCCAGAGCACGAGCCGCTCGCCGGTCGGCGCGCTGAGCAGCTCGTGTCGTTGGTTCTCGACCGTGACGTGCGCCTGGTCGAGCACTTCGCCGACCTCGCGGCGCAACAAGGTGCGCGCGAGCGTCGTCTTGCCGACGTTGGTGTGCGAGACCAGGCTCAGCGTCAGCGTCCGCGGGTCGGTTCCGGGCGTGTCGGTCATCACTCCAGGGGCGCCGGCCACAGCGCGCCGCGCGCGCGTCCCAGCGCTTCGTTCGAGACGTGGTCCGAGAGGTCGAGGAAGACCGGGTCGAGGTCCAACTCGCCGAGCACCCGCGACCAGTTGCGACGCCGCGCCTCGAGGCGCCCGCGAGACTCATCGTCGTCCGAGAGCCGTTCGGTGAAGCTCGCTTCGTCGACGATCACCAGCACGGCGCGCTTCCCGCGCGCTCCGGTCGCGTGTTCGGCGGCGGCGCGGCAGAAGCGCCCGTGCACCTCCGACTCCGGCGTCTGCGCCAGGTTGAAGACGATCAGCTCGCAACGCTCCGGGCGCTCGCTCTCGCGGGCGACGTACTCGTCGCCGTAGGCCAGCTCCTCGCGCTCGAGCACCGCCGCGCGGTTGCCGAAGAAGTCGAGCGCGAAGCCCCGGAGACCCTCCGAGCTGCGAGTCTCCATGCGGTGCGCGTAGATCAGCGTGCGCACCTCGACCGCGCTGCCGCGGTCGCCGGCGAACTGGCGCGCGGCCCAGGGGTCGAGATCCCAGCGTAGCGGCAGGTCGCGCTCGAGCCGCGCGCTGCGCACGCTGCTCAGCAGTGCGAGGAAGGCTCGCGGCACCAGCACGAGCGCGAGCGCCGTGAAGGCGTAGAGGTGGATCCACTGCGCCGCGTTCTCCGACGCTCCGGACTCCGGTGCTCCGCGCAGTGCGGCGAGCGCGTCGACGCTCGGCAGCTCGCCGACGCCCGCCGCGAGCCCCGGCCACAGGACGACGGACAGGAAGCGGTGCACGCCGGCTGCGTCGAGGAAGGTCGACTCCCAGCCGACGCGGTACTCGAGCACGAGCCCGCGCAGGTACATGCCGCCCACCGCACCGAGCACGAGTCCCGCCGCGCCGAAGTGCAGGATGCGCGTGATGCGCGCCGCGTAGAGGGGTGCGGCGGTCGTGGTCCAGTCGGAGAGGAACTCCTGACCGTGCGCGGCGGCTCCGGCGCTCTCGGCGACGCGGTGCCAGCGCGACCACGGGCGCTCCGGCGCGGAGACCCACGCCGCGGGGCCCGTCAGCCAACCGCGCGGTCGGCGCGGAGCCTCGGCATCACCGTGCGGCCGAAGCGCGCCGATCACGACCGCCGCGTAGACCGCGAGGTTCCACGCGATCATGCCGATCAGCGGGAACGCGAGGAGGTTGAGGAAGCGACCGCCGCCCGCGCGGTCGACGAGCACGCCGATCACGAGCATCACGACGAACACGAGGACTCCGCCGGGGCCGCGCAGACCCGCCGCGTCGTAGAGCCTGTCGAGTCCCGGCACCGCCTCGCGCAGCGACGCATACAGCCGGTTTGCGCGCGCCAGCAGGAAAAGCTCGAGCTTGCCGCCCGCCTCGACGCGCGCTTCGCGAGTCGCGGCGGACAGCTCGGCGGGCTCGAGGAACCGCTTCCCCCCGCGCTCTTCCTCGAAGGCGCGCACGAGCAGCACGCGCCGCACGTCGGCTTCGTTCATCCTGCCGGAGTCCGTTCGGAGAGCTTCGAGGGGGACGGGTGCATCCAGTGAGGGTCGATTCCGCGCGGCCGAAGGTCAAGCGGCCAGAGCCCGTAGCTCGCGCTTCCACCGAGGACCTCGGTGGGATTCCGGACCGCCGACTTGCGCGGCGCGGCGCATGACGCTGCTCCGGCCGGGCGCTACGCTCCGCGCCATGGACCAGAGTCCGCTCCTCCCCCGACCGCAACGGATCCTCTACGACCCGGGGAGCTTCGAGCTCGGAGCACCCCGGCTCACGCCCGAACGGGCGGCGAGTCCGGTCCGCACGGCCCTCGACGCGCTCGCCGCCGAAGTCGCGCCGCGAGCCCGCGGGCGCAAGCTCGACATCAGCTCCGCCGTCGACGGTGCGCTCCGGGCGGAGGGCTACCGCCTCGTCGCCGGGTCGGACGGCGTGCGGATCGAGCACGCCGACGAGGCCGGACTCGCGCACGCGCTGCAGACGCTCACGCAGTGGGTGCGCGCGCACGCCGCCTCGGGTGCTGAGATTCCCGGCCTCGCCGTACTGGACTGGCCCGACTTCGCGGAGCGCGGCGTGATGCTCGACGTCTCTCGCGACCGCGTTCCGCGCACCGAGGAACTGCACGCACTCGTCGCCAAGCTCGCCGAGTGGAAGTGCAACCGCTTGCAGCTCTACATGGAGGCGGCCTTCGCGCACCCTTCCTTCGAGCCGGCGTGGCGCGGCACGAGTCCGTTCACCGCCGACGAACTGCGCGCGCTCGACGACCACTGCGCCGCGCACGGCATCGAGCTGGTCCCGAACCAGCAGAGCTTCGGGCACCTGCACCGCTACCTCGTGCACGACGAGTGGCGCGGCCTCGCCGAGTGCCCAGGCGGCGTCGAGCACCCGTTCAGTTCGGAGCGCGAACCCTTCAGCCTGTGCCCCGGCGACCCCGGTGCGCTCGCGTTCCTCGAAGAGCTGTACGACGGGCTCCTGCCTTGCTTCCGCTCGCAGACCGTCAACGTCGGGCTCGACGAGACCTTCGACCTGGGACTCGGGCGCTCCGCGCAAGCGTGCGCCGAGCGCGGCAAGCAGACGGTCTACCTCGAGTTCCTGCGCGAGGTGCACGCGCTCGTCAGCGCGCGCGGCATGCGCATGCAGTTCTGGGCGGACATCGTGCTCGGTGAACCGGAACGCGTGCGCGAGCTGCCGGCGGACGCGATCGCGATGGCCTGGGGTTACGACGCGGCGCACCCCTTCGACCGCGAGCTGCGCACGCTCGCCGCGAGCGGCCTCGAGTTCCACGTCTGTCCCGGCACTTCCTCTTGGAACGCCGTCGGCGGTCGCGTCGAGAACGCGCGCGTCAACCTCGAGTCGGCGACGGCGGCGGCGCTCGAGCACGGCGCCCGCGGCGTGCTGATCACGGACTGGGGGGACCGCGGTCACCACCAACCGCCGCTCGTCTCCTTCTTCGGCTTCGCAGTCGGTCTCGGGTCCGCGTGGAACGCCGGAGCGCGCGCGACGAGCGAGCAGTGGGCCGAGCTCGTCGATCTTCACGCGCTGGGCGGCACGGACTTCCTGGGCGCGGCGCTGCTGGAGCTCGGCCGACTCGACGACCACAACGCCGCGCGGTCGGAGAACGGTTCGGCGCTCTTCTACACGCTCGCCTTCGCGCACGAGGGCTGGCCGCACCCGCGCATCCCGGCGCTCGACGTCGAAGGTGCTGAGCGCTCCGCCGCCGCCGCGCGCTCGCTCGCGGAGCGCTTGCGCGCGTACGAACCGCCGACGCCCGAAGCCGGCGCGTACCGCGACGAGCTGGAGTGGGCGGCGCGCCTGCTCGAGGTCGGCGCGCGGCTCGGAGCGGCGCGCTGCCGGACGCCGGAGCGCGCGCTGCACGAGCTCGACGCAGCTGCGAACTTGGCCGAAGACCTCGACGCCCTCATCTCGCGACACCGCGAGCTCTGGCTGCGCCGCAGCCGCTCCGGCGGGCTCGAGCGGTCCGCCTCCGTGCTGCAACGGGTCGTCGACGCGCTACGCGCCGGCTGAGTCGCGACTCTGCAGCTCGGAACGCGCCCCGTCACCCGCTAGACTGCTCGTCCGGCCGCGATCCTGCGTCCCTCGATGAAGTCCGCCCCCACAGAAGCCGCACCGTCCCGGAGACGCAAGTGGCGGCGTCGACGCCGGATCGCCGGGATCCTCCTTCTGCTGCTCGTCGTCGGCGGCGTGTGGCCGGGGTTCTGGCTGCCGTCCGCGATCGAGGTCGTCGCGCCCTGGGCCGCGCGTCGCTTCGCGGGGCTCGAGCTCTCGATCGAGGAGGTCGAGCGCGCGAATTGGTCGACCCTCGAACTGCGCGGCCTGCTGTTGCGCGCGGAGGGCGAGGAACCGTGGATCGACGTCCGCGCGCCGCGCGTGGCCGCCGACTTCACGCTCAGGGCGGTCGCCTCCGAGCCGCTGCGTTCGGTCTCGCGGGTCGAGCTGACGCGACCGCGCGTCGCCCTCGCGTTCGGCGGCGGCGAAGCCACGGCGAGTGAGTCGAGCGGAGGCGGCGTCCGCCTCCCGAGCTGGCCCGACCAGCTGCCGGAGTTCCACGTGCTCGACGGAGAGTTTCGGATGAGCGGCGTCTCCCCGCGCCCACTCGTCGTCACCGGGCTCGAGGTCACGACGGGCGAGGGTGAGCGCCTCGAACTCGACTTCGCAAGGCTGCAGCTCGGAGGCTGGCTCCATCCCGACGAGTTCCAGGCGGGAGAGTTGCGCGCGCGCTACGCGAGTGGAGCGTGGACCGGTGTGCAGCTCGTCGCGGACGGACAGACGCTCCTCCGCGACTCGCGCGCCGACCTCTCGAATTGGGACTCGGGACGCTACGTCTTCGACGCGCACGTGGACTTCCGCGGAGCGAACGGCGACGTGTCCGCCGAACTCACGCGCGAGCGCATGTCAGGAAGGGTCGCGCTCGAACAAGTCCCGTTCGCGTGGATCGACCCCTACTTGCCCGAAGGCTCCGGACTGACAGGCCTCGGTCGCTTGAACGGAACGTGGGCGTTCCCCACCGCGAACCCGCTCGAAGGAGCCGGCGAAGCCGAGCTGGAGTTCACCGACGTCAGCCTCCACTCCGCGCCGCCCGCGCACCTCACGGGCGCGATCAGCTGGAAGGAAGGCGCGCTGACCTCGGACAACCTGCGCGTCGACCAAGCACTCAACCACCTGCAAGTCGTCGACTTCACCTGGCAGCTCGACAGCGTGGAACTCTCGGCCTTCGAGTTCCGGCTGTCGGCCGAGGTGCGCGACATGCGCTCGCTCGCGGCCTTCGCCGGAGCGCAGCTGCCGGACGAACCGGTGCCCGATCACGACCTGCAGCTGCTCGCGCGCGTCAGCGAGGGTCGCCTGTTGATCGAGCGCGGCTTCCTCGACACGGCGGGCGGACGCTTGACCATCGAGGAAGGCGTCATCACCCAGACGCCGACGCCGGACACGCCGCGTCGCGTCGAGCTGACCGCGGACTTCGACCAGCTCGCCGAGCTCGGCCGCCTGTTCTCCGCCGGAGCCTGGAACGGCTCGCTCGCCGGTGACCTCGTCTACTCGGACGATGGCGGCGGACCGGAGCTGCGCTGCGCCCTGATCGGCGAGGACGTCACGGTCGAAGGCCACGAGCTCGGCAACGTGCGACTCGACGGGCGCGTCGACCCGCCGTTGCTCACGGTGTCCGAGGCCGTCAGCGACGGTCCCGCGGGACTCGTGCGCGGTGCGGGCGTGTTCGACTGGGAGACACAGCGCCTGAGCGGCGTGAACCTGGAGCTCGAGCTGCGCGACCTCTCCCGCCTCGCGCCGCAAGCCGGCATTCGGGGAACGGCGACGGGCGCACTGTCCCTCGACGGGCCCATCGACCAGCTCGACGGCAGCGTCTCGCTCGAGTCCACGGGACTGACGCTCGACGGCTTCGAGTTCACCGAGGGCAACGTGCAAGCCGACTTCTCCGGCGGCGACCTGCGCGTGCAGTCGTTGCACCTCGCGGACCACGCCGCGCAGCTCGACCTCGCGGGCGACCTGGCGCTCGACTCCGGACGCGTGCCGCAGACCGTCGCGCTGGAACGCTTCCGCGTCTCCGTGTCCGACTCGAACCTCGAGCTCGCCGAGCCGACGAGCTTCAGCTGGGACGGTGAGACCGCGCGGCTCGAGCGCACGCGGCTCGCGGGCAGCGCCGGCAGCCTGGACGTCACGGTCGACTGGGGTCCCGCGCGGCGACAGGTCGAACTCTTGGCCCAAGACCTGCGGCTCGACGTGCTGTTGCGTGGACGCGCCGTGCGCGACTTCGCCCTGGACGGCCTCGACGGCGAGCTGCGCCTGGCGATCGAGGACGAAGTCGCCGTGGGCAACTGCGACCTCTCCGTGCGAGGCTTCGCGTGGCCCGGACTCGGTCCGCCGCTCGACCTCGTGCTGCGAGCGGATCAACGCGACCGCGTACTCACCGTCGGCGAGCTGCTCGTCTCCGGCACCGAAGGCGAACTGTTGCGCGGGCGCGCACGGCTCCCGCTGGCCCCGCTCGCCGAGGACCTGCTCCCCGATGCGCCGATCGACGTCGAGCTGACGTCCGAGCGCGGACTCGCGCGCCAACTCGGTCTCGCACTCGGTCACCCGCAGACCGCCGGCGAGCTCATGCTGAACGTCGATCTCGGCGGAACCCTGAGCCGGCCGACGGGTCGCCTCGACGCCCTGGTCGACGACCTCTCCTGGGCTCCGGCGCCCGACCGGCCGGCCATCGGACCCGCGCGCCTCGACCTCGCGCTCGTGCTCGAGGAGACCGGCGTGCGCATCGAGCGCGGCGGCGGCACGCTGGACAGCGCGGAGGCGGTCGACCTGCGCGGCAGGGTCATCGGCCCTACCGACCTCAGGCGCTGGCTCGACTCCCCCGCCTTCGCGCGGGACGAGACCTCGCTCGACGTGCACTTCGTCACCGATGACTTCGACTGGCAACGCGTCGCCGTGCAACTCGACCGCATCGGACTCCCGTCGGGCCCCGTACGCACGGGAGTCGTGGGCGCCGAACTCGACATCACGGGTCCGCTCTCGGCGCCCGAGCTGTCCGGATCCGCGCGCCTGCGCGACGGCAGCGCGCGCATGGGCAACCTGCCGTCGATCACCGAAGTCGAGTCGAACATGCGCTTCGAGGGGCGCGTGCTGACGCTCGAGGGCTTCACCGGCGAGCTCGGCGGCGCGCCCTTCAAACTCTCCGGGACGCTCGGGCTCGAAGGTGACGACCTGATGATCGACGCGCGGCTCGTCGGAAACGACCTGCTGGTCGTACGACAGGGCGGGACGCGCGTGCGCGCCAACGTCGACGCGACCGCCACGGGTCCCCTACGCGAGCTCGTGATCGGCGGACGCGCGGAGGTCGCCGAGGGGGTCTACAGCACGCCGATCGACGTCACCGCCTTCCTCGGCGGGCCGAAGCCGGCGCGCGCGCGCGGCATCCAGTTGTTCCGCGTCAGTGAGCCTCCGCTGGCGGACGCCAAGTTCGACCTCGAGATCGGCACGGCGCCGAACTCCTCGTTCATGATCTCGACGTCGACCTACAAGGGCGGCATCCGACCCGACTTGCACCTCGGCGGCACCGGCGCACTTCCGATCCTCACTGGAACGCTCTACTTCGATCCCGCCGTGGTTTCCTTGCCGGTGACGCGGCTGCGCGTCACCTCGGGAACGCTCGTGTTCGACGAAGCGAATCCGTTCGTCCCGACGCTCCAGATCCAAGCCGAGGGTCGCATGCGTGGCTATGACGTCTTCGCGCAGGTCGGCGGCCCCTTCGACGCGACCGAGGTCACGCTCTCCTCCGATCCTCCGCTCAACGCGACCGAGCTGCTCAACCTCGTGCTCACGGGACGTGTCCCCGGTGACGAGACGACGCGCGCGGGAGACGTGGCTCAGCAACTCGCCACTTACCTCGCCAAGGACTTCCTGTCCTGGTGGATCGCGCCGGAGCCCGGCGACAAGTCTTCCGACTCCTTGATGGACCGCATCGAGATCATCACCGGCGAAGACGTCAGCAAGACGGGCGCGAACACGATGGAAGGCCGCTTCCGCGTCGCGGACGACGTCACGCGCAAGGACGATGCCATCTACCTGATCGGGCAGCGCGACGAGTACGACTTCTACAACTTCGGGATCCGTATCTCGTTCCGGGTGAAATGAGGGCCAGGCTCACACTCCTGCTGCTCGCGATCCTCTGCGCGTGCCACGTGGCACCGTACGAGGAGCCGGAAGACCCCACGAAGATCAACCGGCTCCCCTACGAGATGGCGTTCGAGGGGAACGACTCGATCAGCGAGCGTGCGCTGCGCTCCGCCGCGAGAGTCGACCTGGATCGCTTCGTCGAGCGTGGTTTCAAGAAGGCCGCGATCGACGACGCGGCCTGGTCGATGCGCGAGCGGTACCTCGCGAAGGGCTTCCCGTTCGCCTCGGTGGACTACGAGTACGAGCCGGCACCGGGAGAGATCCCGCGCGTCCGGATCCTCGTCGACGAAGGCCCGCAGACGGTCGTGTCGAAGGTGCACTTCCGCGGAGCGACCTGGTTCCCGAGCAAGGTGCTGCACCGCGTCGTCCAGACCCCCGGCGCGGGCTTGCTGCGAACCGGCGATCCGCTCTACATCGCCGCGAAGCTCGAGAGCGCTTCTCAGGAGCTGCAGGACGCCTACTACGAGAACGGATTCCTGGCCGCCAAGGTGTCGCCGCCTGAGACGACCTTCAACGCCGATCGCACGGAAGCCGAGGTGGTCTACGTCATCGAGGAAGGCGTGCGCTCCGTGATCCAGGACATCGAGGTCCCGGACGAACTCCCCGACGCCGCGCAGCTGCGCAAGTCGCTCAAGGGCTTCCTCGGCCAGGCCTACTTCCCCCGCGTCGTGTTCCAGGTGCGCGCGGCCGTCGTCGAACACTACGCCCGCCGGGGCTATCCGGACGTCGAGGCCGAGGTGCTCGAGCAACCTTCGGGCACGAGTGGACAGATGCGGCTGTCGGTCGACGCCCAGCCGGGCACGGTGGTGCGCGTGCGGCAGGTGCTCGTGGAAGGGAACGAGGAGACTCGCTCGTCGTTCATCCGCTCACGGGTCGCGCTGAAGGAAGGAGACGTCTACGACCGCGAGCTCGAGCGCCGCAGCTTCCAGGAGCTCTACCGGACCGGCCTGTTCCGCGTGGTACGCATCAACCTCGTCGGAGAGGGAGACTCGCGAGACCTCGTGGTCACCGTCGAGGAACTCAACAGCCTGGAGCTCTACTTCGAACCCGGATACGGGACCTACGAGCGCTTCCGATTCCGCGCGGGCATCACCGAGCGCGACCTCTTCGGCACGGGCCGGCGCGGGAAGATCGAGGCGCTCGTCAGTCAGAAGGCGCAGGGGGTCACCGCGACCCTGACCGACCCATGGCTCTTCGACTCGCAGATCATCGGCGACCTCTCGCTCTTCGCCCAGGAGCGCGAGGAACCTTCATTCACGAGCGTGAACTACGGCGGCCAGGCGCTGCTGACGCGCGAGTGGACGCGTCAGCTGTCGCTCTCGACCGGTTACCAGTACCGCAAGTCCGACGCAGTGGACATCAAGCTCGACGCGCCGAACGCGTCGCAGCTGAACGAGAACGTCGACCTCTCGATCATCTCGTTCGCCTCGACCTGGGACCACCGCGACAGCGTGTTCCTCCCGCGTGAGGGGCGCTACGCGCGCGCGCTGGTCGAGTTCTCCGACCGGACCTTCGGATCGGACATCGATTTCGTCCGGATCACGGGCACGATCAGTGAGTACTGGCGCTTCGCGGAGCGCTCAGGGCTGGTGTTCACGGCTCGCACGGGTTTCGCGATCATGTACGGCGATACGGCCACGCTCCCGCTGCAAGAACGCTTCTTCAACGGCGGCGCGAACAGCGTGCGGTCGTTTCGCGAGAGCCAGCTCGGACCGAAGGACACGGGCGGCAACCCCGTCGGCGGCGACACGTCGAGCACCGCGACCGTCGAGTTCCGGTACCCGCTGTGGAAGAGCTTCGAAGGTAGCTTGTTCGTCGACGCCGGCAACGTGAACCTGCTCCTCGACGACTACCTCTCGTTCCGCGACATCCGCTACGGAATCGGACCAGGGATCCGCTGGCTGTTGCCGATCGGGCCCGTGCGCCTCGACTGGGGCATCAACCCGAACCCGCGCGACGACGAGTCGCACCACGTGCTGCAGTTCAGCGTCGGTTCGAGCTTCTGATCCTGCGCACTGCGCGCGCCGCCATCAGGACTTGGTGCGCGTCGCCCTGCGGCGGCTCTTCGCCTTGCCGGGCGGGCACTCGTCGTGCTCGAAGGCGATCTGCACCGCCTGGTCGACCCGGTCGACGTAGCGGATCTGGAGCCCCTTGCGCGCCTTCTCCTCGATCTCCTCGACGTCCGGTTGGTTGCGCTTCGGAAGCACGACGGTCTTGATACCCGCCGCGAGCGCGCCGAGCAGTTTCTCCTTGATGCCTCCGACGGGGAGCACGAGGCCGCGCAGGCTGATCTCGCCGGTCATCGCGAGGTCGGAACGCACCACGCGCGCGGTGAACAGCGAGATGAGCGCCGTGTACATGGCGACGCCCGCGCTGGGGCCGTCCTTCGGGATCGCGCCGGCGGGGATGTGCAGGTGCACGTCCGTGTGCTGGAAGTAGTCGGCTTCGAGGCCGAGTTCGCGCCAGTGGCTCTGCGCGAGGCTCATCGCCGTGCGCGCGCTCTCCTTCATCACGTCGCCGAGCTGGCCGGTCAGCGTCAGTCCGCCTTTGCCGGGCATGGTCGTCGCCTCGATGAAGAGGATCTCGCCTCCGACGGGCGTCCAGGCGAGCCCCGTCGCCACGCCCGGCAGGCAGGTGCGCGTCGCGATCTCGCTCTCGAAGCGGTGCGGACCGAGGATCTCGCGCACCTGCTTCGCGCGCACTTTCATGCTGCGCCGCGAGCCCTCGACGATCTTGGTGGCCGCATGCCGACAGATGGAACCGATCTTGCGCTCGAGCCCGCGCACGCCCGCCTCGCGGGTGTAGTGCCGGATGATCTCGAGCAGCGCTTCCTCGGTGACCTCGCACTGGCTCTCGTCGAGTCCAGTGTTCTCCAGCTGTCGGCGCACGAGGTAGCGGTGGCCGATCTGCAGCTTCTCTGCCTCCGTGTAGCCGGGGAGCTGGATCACCTCGAAGCGGTCGCGCAGCGGACCGGGCACGCCTTCGAGCACGTTCGCGGTGCCGATGAACAGCGCCTGGTGCAGGTCGAAGGTGACGCCGAGGTAGTTGTCGCGGAAGGTCGAGTTCTGCTCGGGGTCGAGGACCTCCAGCAAGGCCGACGACGGATCGCCGTGCATGCCGCGTCCGAGCTTGTCCATCTCGTCGAGCATGAACACGGGGTTGTTCACGGCGACGCGTCGAATGCCTTGGATCACGTTCCCCGGCAACGCGCCGACGTAGGTGCGGCGGTGACCGCGCACCTCGGACTCGTCGTGCACGCCGCCGAGACTGACGCGCACGAACTCGCGACCCATCGCGCGCGCGATGGACTTGCCGAGGGACGTCTTTCCGACGCCGGGCGGGCCGACGAGCAGCAGGCTGGGGTTCTTGCCGTCGGGCCGCAGCTTGCGAATCGCCAGGAACTCGAGGATGCGCTGCTTGACCTCCTCGAGCCCGAAGTGATCTTGGTTCAGGATGCGGCGCGCGCGCTTCAGGTCGATGCGGTCCGTCGAGGACTTCGACCACGGCAATTCGGTCATCAGCTCGAGGTAGGAGCGCACGATCGAACCCTCCGCGGCGCCCTCGGGCATGCGCTCGAGGCGGCGCAGTTCCTTAAGCGCCTCCGCCTCGACGTCCGCCGGCATCCCGGCCTTGCTGATCTTCGCGGTCAGCTCGGCGACCTCGTTCGCCTTCTCGTCGCCCTCGCCGAGCTCGTTCTGGATCGCGCGCAGTTGTTCGCGCAGGTAGTACTCGCGCTGCGCCTTCTCGAGCGTCTGCTGCGTCTCCTGTCGGATCTTCGCGGAGAGCCGCAGGACTTCCGCAACGTGGCCCAGCTTGTCCGCCACCATCTTGAGGCGCTTGCGCACGTCGAAGGTCTCGAGCACTTCCTGGCGCTCCTCGACGGGCACGTCCATGAAGGTCGCGATCAAGTCCGTCAGCGAGGACGGCGACGAGATGCCTTGCACGGCTTGCGCGAGGTCCTCGGGCGCGCCGGGAGCCATCGCGAGCACTTCCTGCGCCTGTTGCTTGAGCGCGACGAAGCGCGCGTGGACCTTGGTGTCGGAGGTGTCGAGTTCGGGTTCGTCGACGAACTCGACGCGTGCGATAGGCACCGGTTGCTGTTGGACGAACTCGAGTACGCGGAAGCGACGCTTGCCCTGGCAGACGGCGTGGTGGCTACCGTCGGGCGTCTCCATGTAGCGCACCACCTCGGCGAGCGTTCCGACCTGGTACAAGTCGTCGGGACCGGGTTCTTCGATCGAGTCCTTGCGCTGCAGCAGCAAGCCGATCGGGCGCTCGCTCTGGACGGCCTCCTGGATCGCCAGGATGGACCGTTCGCGGCCGATCATCAGGGGCAGCACGACGCCGGGGAACAGCACCATGTTGCGCACCGGGACGATGTGCACCTGGTCGGCGGGCAGTTCCGGCGCGCCGCCTGCCGCGGGAGTGCCGTTCGTCGCCGGACTCGGGTCCTGCGCCGACGGGCCCTCCACCCGCGTCTCTCCGGACTTGCCGCTCTTCTTCCTGCGCTGCTGTGCCATGCCGTCCGACCCCTCTCGCACCCGAATCCTCCGCCTCGGAACGCACCCAGTATGCGTCCCGCGCCCCCCCGGTTCCACGCCGGGAGCACCCCCTATCCGCCTTTCCGAGCGCCAGTTAGGCTGGGAACACTCCGGCGACGGAGCACTCCATCAGGAACACACACCATGACCACTCGCATCATCGCCGCGGCCCTCTTGCTGGCCTCCCTCGCGCCCACCGCGCGGGCCGACCGCAACGACCCCGGCAGCTTGTTGATCTTCCCCGAGGTGGACAACCGCCCCGGCTCGATCACGATCATCACGGTGACGAACGTCCGCTCGGGCGGCGACGACATCCGTGTGCACTTCAACTACATCGACCAAGAGGACTGCTCGAAGGACGACGCGATCACGCGATTGACGCCCCGCGACACCTTCAGTGCCATTTCCTACGCCCACGCTCCGAGCCACCAGCGCGGTTACTGCTTCGCCTACGCGCTCGGGCAGACCGGCGGTCCGATCGACGCGGACTACCTGATCGGCTCCGTGCTGATCCTCGACGGCGTGAACAAGGCCGAGTACTCGATGAACGCGCTCGTCTTCGAGGCGCAGACCGGCGACGGGAACCCGACCGACCTCGACTTCGACGGCATCCGGGACCTGAACGGGCTCGAGTACTCGATGGCGCCCGACCGCATCGCGATCCCGCGATTCATCGGTCAGGACCAACAGCATCCGATGGCCAGCATCCGCGCCGAGCTGATCCTGATCGGCCTGACGGGCGGCCGGCAGTTCCACACGGCGGTGGACTTCCTGATCTACAACGACAACGAGGTCCCCTTCAGCAGCGCGTACACCTTCGACTGCTGGACCCGCGTTCCGTTGCTGCAGATCTCCGGCGCCTTCGGACGTCAGTTCCTGCTGACGACGGACAACGACGACGACGAAGTGGTCGGCATGCCGGGCTGGGAATCCGGCTGGATCGAGATCGACGGCGGCGTAGCCTGGTCGAGCGCGGCCTCGTTCAACGACCCCGCGGTACTCGCGGTGCTCGTGGAACTCGACCGCCTGAGCTCGGCGAGCCTGCCGTTCACGCTCGGCAGCCAGTCGAACGGGGACTTGCTTCCCTTCTCGATCTTCGGCGACAACAACTGATCGCCGATTCATTCACGAGCGCCCGGGAGCCCGCGATCTCACGATCCGGTTCCCGGGCGCTCTTTCGTGCTCGCGGTGACGTCGATCAGGCGTGCGGAGCGCCGTAGGGCACGAAGCACTTGCGTCCTTCGACGCAGTCCTCGGTGTCGGCGACCTCGCCGTCGTCCCCCACGGCGTGCCCCGTGCGACTGCACCAGCAGTGTCCGCTCGCCTCGAGCAGCTCGTCGGCGCTGCGCGGCGGCCGCGTCAGGAAGAAGGAGCGCTTCGTGCGCAGGTTGCGGCAGAAGGGACTGAGCTTCGCTTCGTTCATCTCGCACCTCCGGCGCCCAGGGCGGTGAGCGCCTTCCACACCAGGTTGCGCGTCAGCGGCAGCTTGTAACCGTTCTCGGAGAGCGGCGCGGCGCCTTCGATCGAGGCCTGTGCGGCGCGACGCACCAGATCGACGCCGACCTCGGCGTTCGCCAGCAAGACTTCGGCCCGCGTCGCGCGCCACGGGATCGGCGCGACGCCGCCGAGCACCAGCGACGCCGACGCGAGCTTGCTCCCGTCGATGCGCAGCGTGCACGCCACCGCGACGAGCGCGAAGTCGTAGGACTCACGCTCGCGGAACTTGAGGTAGGTCGAGACGGTCCCGTCGGCCGGCTTCGGCACGATCAGCTCGGACAGCACTTCGTTCTTGCCGAGCACGTTCTCGCGCAGGATCGAGCCTTCACTGGGCAAGGTGAAGAAGTTCTCGAGCGGCATCCGTCGCTCACCGCGCGGCCCAACGACGACCGCTTCCGCGTTCAGCGCGACGAGCGCCGGCGCGAGGTCGGACGGGTGCACGATGTACGAGGGGCCGCCGCCGAAGATTGCGTTGTACTTGTTGTGGCCCGTCGCGGCGAAGCACTCCGAACCGCCCTTCTTGATGCACGGCGCGTGCGAGTGCCGGTAGTACGCGCAGCGCGGCCGCTGGCACAAGTTGCCGCCGACGGTCGCCTGCGTGCGGATCTGCGGGCTGGCGACCGATGCCGCCGCCTCACGGAGCACGGCGAACGCGCCGGCGAGCGACGCGTCCCGCTCGAGGTCGACGAGCCGCGTCATCGCGCCGATGCGCAGGCCGCCGTCGGGCGTCCGCTCGTGCCCTTCCAGGCCGGCGATCGAGGACAGGTCGACCAGCGCCTCGGGCGCGATCAAGTCGTGCTTCAGTTCGGTCAGGATGTCTTGCCCGCCGGCGAGGACGCGCGCGTCCTCGCGGGTGGCCGGGCCGCGCGTCGCGGGAAGTTGATCGACGGCGGTAGCGACGTCGCGCGGAGTCAGGATGCGGAAGGATCTCACGACGACTTCCTCTCTTCGATGGCGTTCAGGACCTTGTCCGGCGTCAGCGGCAGGTGGCGGAGGCGCACGCCGCAGGCGTTGAACACGGCGTTCGCGATCGCGCCGGCGCCGGGGATCACGGGAGGCTCGCCGACACCGGCGACGCCTTCGCGCAGGTCGTCGTCGTCGACGAGGGCGACGAACTCGGGGATCTCGAGGCTACCCGCGATCTTGTAGGTCTCGAGGTCGGCGCTGAGCGCGATGCCGAGCTGCGGGTCGACGCGACGTTCTTCGAGCAGCGCGTAGGAGAGCGCCTGCGTCATCGCGCCGCGGATCTGGCTCTCGAGCGCCAAGCGGTTCAGCGGACGGCCACATTCCTGCAGGCAGACCATCTTCTCGACCTTGACGCGCCCGGTCAGCAGATCGACGCGCACCCTGGCCGCTTGGGTGCAAGCGACGCCCGAGACGGCCAGGTCCGACTGCCAGGTTCCGCGCACGGACGCACCCTCGGGTGGGAGCAGCGCGCAGAGCTCGAGCCACGTCAGCTTCCCGCCGGGCGCGCGCGCTCCGTCGGGATCGAGCACGACTTCTTCGGGCGCGCAGCCGAAGTGTTCCGCGGCCGCGACGCTGAGCACGCCGCGCATTTGCCGCGCCGCGTCCTGCACGGCGGGCGCGAGTGACGGCGTCGTCGTGCTGCCTCCGGAGCCGTTCGCGTTGCCCATGCGCGAGTCGCCGAGGCGCGCTTGCACTCCGTCGAGCGGCCGCCCCAGTTCTTCTGCGACGATCGCGGCCAGGTACGTGCGCGTGCCGGTGCCCAGGTCCTGGCTGCCGACCTCGGCGGTCACGCTGCCGTCGTTCATCACGCGGACGTCGACCTGGCAGACCGGTGATCCGCCGACGCCCCAGCGCGAGCAGCCGAAGCCGATGCCGACGGCCTCGAAGCCATCCACGCTGCCCGGCGCGGTGCGGTTCGGGTGTTCGTTCCAGCCGATCAGCTCGGCGACGCGGTCGAGTTGGCGCAGGTGCGCGGGGCTGTTCAGATTGCGCTTTCGGAACTCGACGGCGTCCATGCCGAGGCCCGCGGCAAGCTCGTCGACGACGCTCTCCATCGCGAACGACGCCTGCGGGTGCCCGGGCGCGCGCATCGCACAGTTCGTGTCGAGGTGCATGTAGACCGAAGCGTGCTTCCGCAGCGACTTCTCGACGCTGTAGAGGTACGGCAGCCCGGCGTGCGATCCCCCGCCGATGCCGCCGTAGCGCTCGACGTCGCTGGACATCGCCAGCATGCGGCCGTCCTTGTTCGCACCCGCCTTGACGCGTTGCCACGCGCCGGTGCGGTTGCCGCTGGTCAGGAACTCGGCTTCACGGTTCCACATCAGGTGCACGGGCCGCTTCTGCTCGCGCGAGATCTCGCAGGCGAGCGTGCCGGCGCGTTCGAGCCCGAACTTGCTGCCGAAGCCCCCGCCCATGTGCTGGACGATGCCGCGCACCTGCGCCTTGCGCAGGCCGAGGCTCTCCGCCGCGTCGCCGACGATGCCGTGCGTGCTCTGCGTGGAGCAATACACGATCGCGTCCTCTCCGCCGCGGTAGTCGACCACCGTGCCGTGCGTCTCGAGGCAGACGTGGTGCTGCACCGGCACGCTGTACTCCTGTTCGACGACGACCGCGCACTGCGCGAAGGCCGCCTCGACTTCGCCGGCGTCGCCGTCCTCGGTCGGGCGCCCGAGATTCCCGCGAGAGCGGACTTCGGGGGCTCCCTCGGCGAGCGCTTGACCCCGGTCCAGGACCCACGGCAGGGGTTCGTACTCGACGACCAGCGCGCGCAGCGCGTCCTCGGCCAGTTCCGGCGTCGCGGCAGCGACGACCGCGACCGGCTGACCGAGGTACTTCGTCTCGTCGACGAGCTGTCGGGCGTGCACGCAGCCTTTCGAGGCCAGCGCGGGTGCGGCGTCGATCTTCACCTTCGCGCGGCCGAACGGACACAGCAACACCTTCGCGTAGAGCATGCCCTCGAGGCGCACGTCCGAGGTGTATTCGGCCGCACCCGTCAGCTTGGCGGGCCCGTCGACGCGCTTCATCCGCGTACCGAGCAGACGACACTCCTCGCGCGGCTTGAAGAGCGGCGCTTCCAAGTCGTCGACCCAGACTTCTTCCTCGACGTCCAGACCGTTCACGACGCGCGTCGTCTTGATCTTCTTCTTGCCGGGACGCTTCTCCTCCTGCATGAAGCTCATCGCGACTTCCTCCCGGCGCGCGCGACCGCAAGGCCGGCCTCGAAGACTTGCGTGTAGGTTCCGCAGCGACACAGGTTGCCCGAGCAGGCGGCGCGCAGTTCCTCCGGTCCGGCCTCGGGGTTCTTCTCGAGGCAGGCGGTCAGCGACATCACGAAGCCCGGCGTGCAATAGCCGCACTGCATGCCGTCCGCGGCCCACATCTCCGCTTGCACGGCGGACAGCCCGTCCGTTCCGGTGAGACCTTCGACGGTGCGCACGCGCTTGCCGGCGGCCTTCACCGCGAGCGTCATGCACGCGTACACGGGTTCGTCGTCGACGAGCACGGTACACGCGCCGCAGTTGCCCTGGTCGCAGACTTCCTTCGTGCCGGTCGCCGGCCGCGCGAGATGGTGTCGCAGCGCGGAGAGCAAGGTGGTGCGAGGCTCGACCTTCACGCGTTCCGGCGTTCCGTTGAGCACGAACTCGACGGTGACCGTGCCTTCGAGCCCGGCGTCCGCCTCGGCCTGCGCGCGGCCGGCCTCGACCTCAGCGCGGAAGACGCTGCCGGCGGCCGCTACGCCGCCCGCGCCCTTGAGGAAGGCGCGCCGCGAGAGCCCCGCCGATCCGTCTCGAACTTCCGCCGGTTCTCCGCCTCGCGCCACGTCTCTCGATCGATCTGTCATCACGTCTCCTCCCGCGGGATCGCGGAGTGCGCAGTCTACGCGCCGGCGCGCCCCGGATCGACTGGCTTTCGAGCCGTGCCAACCCGTATAACCTCCCCCTCGCGGTCCCGAGGATCGCGCCCAGCCGATGCAGTCGGATCAAGGATCCCAGAAGCCCGCCGGGCACTCCGCCTTCACCGACTTCCTGCACTCGCAGGTCGCGGGCAGCGTGGTGTTGCTGGTCTGCACGATCGCCGCGCTCGCCATCGCGAACTCGCCCCTCGCAGACCGCTACTTCGACGTGGTCAAGACCTACGTCGCGGTGACCTGGGACGGCGCGCCCGTCTCGCTGTTCGGCAAGAAGTTCGCCCTCTCGGTCCAGCACTGGATCAACGACGGCCTGATGGTGATCTTCTTCTTCGTCGTCGGCCTCGAGATCAAGCGCGAGGTCGTCGTCGGCGAGCTCTCGAACCTGCGCAAGGCGGCGCTCCCCGTCAGCGCGGCCATCGGCGGCATGCTCGTGCCCGCGCTGATCTACTACTGGCTGAACCCGAGCGGTCCGGCCTCGAACGGCTGGGGCGTCCCGATGGCGACCGACATCGCCTTCGCGATCGGCTTGCTGTCGCTGTTCGGCTCGCGCGTCCCGACCAGCCTGAAGGTGTTCCTCACCGCCCTCGCCATCGCGGACGACCTCGGTGCCATCGCGGTGATCGCGATCTTCTACACCGAGAAGGTCAGCCTCGTCGCGCTCGCCGGCTCCGGCCTCTTCCTGGGAGCCATCGTTGCGATCAACAAGCTGGGCGTGCGGCAGAATTGGGCCTACGTCCTGCTCGCGCTGGGAGCTTGGGCCTTCGTGCTCGCCTCCGGCGTCCACGCGACCGTCGCCGGCATCCTCGTCGCGATGCTGGTTCCCGTGAAGAGCGTGATCGACCCGGACCAGTTCCTGCGGACGGCTCGCGCTAGCCTCGATCGGCTGCAGTCGGCGAAGCTCTCGCGGCACAGCGCCGTGGAGGACCCCGCGCAGATGGCCGCGCTCGACGACCTCTTCCAGACGGTCGACGACATGCGCCCCGCGGGCCTCGCGCTCGAGCACCAACTGCACCCCGTGCAGGCCTTCTGGATCCTGCCGATCTTCGCCTTCTTCAACGCCGGTGTTCCGCTCGACGGCGCCAGCGTCTCCGCGGCGGTGGAGAGCCCGATCAGCTGGGGCATCGTGCTCGGTCTCGTCGTCGGCAAGCCGATCGGCGTGCTGCTGTTCAGCTGGCTGGCCGTGAAGTCCGGCCGCGCGAGCCTGCCCGACCGCGTCGACTGGGGTCAGATCCTGGCCGTCGGCAGCCTCGCGGGCGTCGGTTTCACGATGTCGATCTTCATCAGCGAGCTCGCCTTCCAGGCAGATCTGGTGAACACGGCGAAGGTCGGCATCCTCGTCGCCTCGGTCGTCTCCGGCGCGATCGGTCTCCTGCTGCTCGCGCGTTCGCTGCCGCGCGCGAACGCGTCCTCCACTCCCCTCGATCCGACTTGATCCACGCCATGCGCACAAGGCCCCGCTCGACTTCGCTCTACGCCGCGCTGCTGACGCTCCCCTTCGCATCCGCCTGTCGGGTCGGGCCGCAGTACCGGGAGCCCGAGCTGCAGCTCCCCGACCAATGGCACCAAGCCGTCTCGGAGGAACTCGCGGCCGAAAGTGGTGACTTCCGCACGTGGTGGACCGTCTTCGGCGACCCGACGCTCGACGCGCTGATCGACCGCGCGGCGGCGGGGAACCTGAACCTCGAGATCGCCGCGGCTCGGGTGCGCGAAGCCCGCGCGTTGCGGCGCATCGTCAAGGCCGACCGCGTCCCGACGGTCGACCTCACCGGTGAAGCCGGGCGCACGAAGCTCTCCGACTCCGTCGACCCCTTCGCGCGCGGCGCCTACGACAGCTACCGCCTCGACTTCCAGGCGAGCTGGGAGCTGGACGTCTGGGGACGCGTGCGCAGCTCCGTCGACGCCGCCGGCGCGGACATCCAAGCGACGGAAGAAGCGCTTCGCGATCTCCTCGTGCTGCTCTACGCCGAAGTCGCGATCAACTACGTGGACCTGCGGACCTACCAGGCCCGCCTGCGCTTCGCGGAAGGCAACGTGGCCGCGCAGGAGTCGACGCTGAAGCTCGTCAACGACCGCTTCGACGCGCAACTCGTGCCGGCGCTCGACATCCGCCAGGCGGAGATGAACCTCGCGCGCACGCAGTCGCTGCTGCCGACCCTGCACCAGAACTCCGCGCGTGCCGCGCACCGCATCGCCGTGTTGTTGGGTTCGGAACCCGGCGCCGTGTACGAGCTGCTCGAGCAGACCGGCGCGATCCCCGCGAGCGACGCCGCCGTGCAAGTCGGGATCCCCGCCGAAGTGCTGCGCCGCCGCCCCGACATCCGCCAGGCCGAACGCGCGCTCGCGGCGCAGACGGCGCGCATCGGCGTGGCCGAGGCCAACCTCTACCCGCAGTTCGCGCTGACCGGCCGCTTCGGCTGGGACGCGCTCAGCGGCTCGGACCTCCTCACCTCCGGGACCCAGGCCTGGGGCATCTCGATCCCCTTCCGCTGGAACCTGTTCGACCGCGGTCGCATCAAGGGCGACATCGCGGCGCAGGAAGCGCGGGCCGACGCCTTGCAAGCCGGTTACGAACAGACCGTGTTGCTCGCGCTCGAGGAGGTCGAGAACTCGATGGTCTCGCTCACCACCGAGCGCGACCGCGTCGGCTACCTGCAGGCTTCCGCGGACGCCGCCCAACAGGCCGTCGAGCTCGTGCGCGAGCTCTACAACGCCGGTCTGAAGGACTTCCAGCCCGTCCTCGACTCCGAGCGCACGCTGGCCGAGCAACAGGACGCCCTGGCCTCCAGCCAGGGGCTGGTCGCCCGGGAGCTGATCGGTCTCTACACTGCGCTCGGCGGCGGCTGGGACCCCGAAGCCGACGTCGAGGCGCTCGTCGCCTCCGACCGAGACGAGAGCGACTCCCGCTGAACCGTACGCCCGCCGGCCACGACGCCCCGATGTCGCGTCGAAGCTCGCGGGACTTCCACTCCTCACCGCACCTTCCCGCAACGACAACGAGAAGCTTGATGCAACACCGAATCACCCGCCGCGCCCTCGCGGCCACCGTCCTCGGCCTCTGCGCCTTCGTCAGCTCCTGCAGCACGGAGGACGTCTCCGCCGGCGAGAACAAGCTCGTCTTCACGGCGATCCCCAACGAGAACACCACGGAGCTGATGCAGAAGTTCCAGCCCGTGGCCGCCTACCTCGAAGCCCAGCTCGGCGTGCCGGTCGAGTACAAGCCCGCGACGAACTACGAGGCCTCGGTCGAGTTCTTCAAGAACGGCGACGTGCAGCTCGCGTGGTTCGGCGGTCTGACCGGCGTGCGCGCGCGCGACGCAGTCTCCGGCGCCACCGCCATCGCCCAGGGCGTCGCCGACCCGAAGTACCACTCGTACTTCATCGCGAACGCGGACACCGGGCTGAAGCCGGGCAAGGACTTCCCGATGGGGATCGCGGGCAAGACCTTCACCTTCGGCTCGCCGGGTTCGACCTCCGGCCGCTTGATGCCGGAGTACTTCATTCGCAAGCACAGCAAGCAGTCGCCGGCGCAGTTCCTGGCGGGTGACCAGATGAACTTCTCGGGCGCGCACGACGCGACCGCGAAGGCCGTCGAAGCGGGCACCTTCGACGCCGGCGCGCTCGACTACAAGGTCTACGACCGCATGGTCGAAGAGGGCAAGCTCGACCCGGCCAAGTGCGTCGTGATCTGGCAGACGCCCGACTACGCCGACTACAACTGGACGGCTCACCCGGTCCTCGAGGAACGCTTCGGTGCCGGCTTCACGAAGAAGCTGCAGACGGCGCTGATCGCGATGAAGGACCCGGCCCTGCTCGCGGCCGTCAACCGGCCGGAAGGTCTGATCGCCGCCTCGAACGCGGACTTCGAGGACCTGCGCCAGCTCGCCATCGAAGTCGGCCTCGTTCGCCAGTAGTAGCGACGGGCGCGCTCGGCCCCGTGCCGAGTGCGCCGCGCAGATCAAGGCGATGACTGCCTCCTCCACGGCGGGGAGCGCCATGGCGCTCTCCTTCGACCGCGCCTCCGTCGACTACGGCGGAGGCGTCGGCGTGCGCGACGTCACGGCGGAGATCCGCCCCGGCGAAGTCGTCGCGTTGATCGGACCGAGCGGCGCGGGCAAGAGCAGCTTGCTGCGCATGATCCACGGCGGCTTGGCACCGACGAGCGGGCGCGTCGTCGTCGACGGACGTGAGCCGTCGCAGCTCGAGGACGCCGAGCTGCGCCGCTTGCGCACGGGCATCGGCGTCGTGCGCCAGGATCTGGGGCTGGTCCCCAACCTCAGCGTGGCGCGCAATGTGATCGCGGGCTCGCTCGGGAGGCGCTCGCGCTTCGCGGCCTGGAGGTCGATGGTCCTGCCGCGCATGCCCGAGCTCGAGGCCGTCCATGCGCGGCTCGAGCGCCTCGGCATCGGCGACAAGCTCTTCCAGCGCGTCGACCAGCTCTCCGGCGGCGAACAGCAGCGCGTGGCGATCGCCCGCGCGATGTACCAAGGGCCGCGCTTGATGCTCGCCGACGAGCCGCTGTCGGCGCTCGACCCCACCCGCTCCCGCGAGGTCCTCGAGTTGTTCGTCGAGCTCGCCGGCGAGAGCGGTGCAACGCTCGTGCTCAGCCTCCACGACGTCGAACTCGCGCGCGCCTGCGTGCCGCGCCTGATCGGTCTGCGCGACGGACGCGTTCACTTCGACGATGCCTCCGAGCGGCTGGGCGACGACGAGCTGCGTTCGCTCTACCGCATCGCGGGAGCCCCGGGTTGAACGACCTGCGGCGTCCGTTCCCGCTCGGCCCGCGCGGCCGGCTGCTGGTCGCCTTCGCCTTCGCCGGGGCGCTGTCGTACTGGTTCCTGGGCCTCTCGCTCTCCGGACTGCTCCCGGCGCGCGGCGCGGGTGACCAGCTCGGCGCGTTCTTCGGCGCCGCGCTGCATCCGGCCGTCGACTACGAGGCGAGCTGGGTCCCCGAGGGTGCGCCGCCCTTCCTCTCGAACGTCGGGCGCGCGATGCTCGAGACGCTGCTGCTCGCCGCGGCGGCGATGAGCTTCGCGATCCTGCTGTCGATCCCGCTCGCGCTCTGGACCTCGACGAGCTTCTGGCAACGACAGTCGCGCGGCGCGGCGGGGATCGCGCGCAAGAGCAAGCTCGGTCGTGCGCTACTGCCGTTCGTGCGCTTGGTCATCGCCTGCATGCGCTCCGTCCACGAGCTGCTCTGGGCGGTCGTGCTGCTCGCCGCCTTCGGTGACCACCACTTCCTCGCCGTGCTCGCGATCGCGATCCCGTTCGCCGGAACGCTCGCGAAGGTCTACTCGGAGATGCTCGACGAGGCGCCGACCGACTCGAGCGAAGCGCTCGCCGAGGCCGGACTGGCGCCCGGCTTCTGCTTCGCGCTCGGTCGGCTGCCGCGCGCGTTGCCGGACATGACGGCGTACACCTTCTATCGCTTCGAGTGCGCCGTGCGCTCCTCCGCGGTGATGGGCTTCTTCGGCTTCCCGACGATCGGGTACTACCTGAAGCTCTCGTACGAGAACCTCTACTATCGCGAGGTCTGGACCTGGCTGTACGCCTTGATCGTGCTCGTCCTCGTCTTCGAGGCCTGGAGCGCGAGGCTGCGGCGGAGGTGGGTGGCGCGATGAGCCGCGTCGAAGAGATCCGTCGGCTGCGGCGAGAGGCGCCGCGGAGTCGCTTCCTGCGCTGGTCCGGCGTGGCGTTGGGCGCGCTCGTGGTCGCGTCCTGGTCTGACACAGAGCGTTGGCCGTTCGCTCTGTTCCGCGGACAGCGCGTGCACAACCTCGAGCGCTTCCTCGAGCGCGAGCTGGTGCCCTATCCGCTACGCAACGGTGACAGGGGTCCAGCGGACCTCTTCGGCTGGGCGCGTGACCTGTTCGCCGCCAAGGGTGGTGAGGCGACGCTGTCGACCCTCGCGATCTCCGCGCTCGCGATCCTGCTCGCCGCGGCGTGCGCGTGGACGCTCGGTCCCCTGGCCGCGCGCAATCTGTCGACGGCACGGCCCGCGGAAGACCTCCAGGGCAAGCCGGAGTCGCGCGCGTGGCGCGCCGTCCGCGGCGCGACCTTCGCGCTCTTCGTCGCGCTGCGCGCGCTCCCCGAGTACATCCTCGCCTACTTGCTCGTCGCGCTGCTCGGTCCGGGACACGCCTGGCCCGCGGTGCTCGCCCTCGGCGTGCACAACGCCGGCATCCTCGGGCGACTGTCGGCCGAGAGCGTCGAGAACCTCGAACCCGCTCCGCTGCAAGCGCTGCGCACGAGCGGCGCCCGGCGCTCCGACTTGATCGTCGCCGCGGTCTGGCCGCTCAGCATCAACCGCTGGCTGACCTACTTCTTCTACCGCTTCGAGACCTGCGTGCGCGAGTCGACCGCGCTCGGGATGCTCGGCATCGCCAGCCTCGGCTACTGGATCAGCGACGCGCAGGCGAACCACTACTACGACGAGGTGTTCTTCTTCGTCGGGCTCTCCGGCCTGATCGTGGTCGTCGCGGACTTCGCCTCCGCGCGCGCCCGGCGCTCGCTGCGCGAGGGCGACAAGCTGCGCTAGGGCCTGCGTCACGAGTGGCGCAGACTCCTAGTCCTGGAACCGGAACTCGGGGACGCCGCGTCGGCGACGCATCCAGTTCAGCGTGCGCTGCACGGGACGCTTGCCCACGACGCAGAGCACCAACCGACGCTTGCCCGGGAACTCCAGCATCAGCACGCCGACGAAGATCGTCAGCAAACCCTGTCCGGGCAGCACGAGCATCGCGATGCCGGCCAGCACGCAGAGCGCGCCGAAGGCGTTGCGCAGGATCCTCAGCGTCAGCGCGACCGCCGGGTGCAGGTCGCGCCACGCGTGACGCGGGGCGCGACGCTCCAGGAACTCGTCGACGGGCAGCGCGCCGACCAAGAGCGGGACGAGCAGGAAGGTCGCCACGAGCAGCGTGAACGACCCCACGCCCATCCAGAAGAGCAGCTCGCGGTGCGCTTCGCACCACTCGAGCGCGTGCGCGAAGAGGTCTCTCAAGGGCGACTCGTTCGGCTCACGAGCCGACGCGTCGGTAGCTCGTCCGCTGACGCACGCGGAGCTCACCGGAGACGTCGAGCGCGTAGTTCTCCATCACGAAGTTGTCGAGGTCCGTCGCGCGCAACAGCGTGCGTCCGACCGCGAGGCGACCCGTACGCGGATCGCGGACCTGGATCGTGAAGTCGATCCCGCGCCCCATGAGCACGCCTTCGCCGCGCGCGATGGGCATGCCCGTCGTGCGGCCGGAGACCCACAGGAACTCGTACTGCTTCTGCAGCAGGTCGTAGCCGAGCAGGCCGGCTCCGTGCACCTCACCGCCCTCCGCCTCGGCGCTCGTGTTCCAGATCAAGTAGCGGCCGTCGAGCACGGACTGGATCTTCCCGGTGCCGCGCGCGGAGACGACGCCGGGTTCGCCGCCCTCCATGTTGCGCAGCTCGAAGCTCCAGTCTCCGACCAGCTGCTGCAGCGCTTGGTGCTGCGGTCCGGGCTCGATCGGTTGCGCTTGCGGCGCCTCCTCGGCGGCCGCGCGGGAGCCGCTGGGATCGTCGGCCGTGGAAGTCACGCAGGAGGCGAGCAGGCAGAGGGCGAGCGCCGCGCCGCGGAGCGACCGGGGGACGCGGACGTCCTTGATGTTCTGGTTCATGGCGTGTGTTCGTCGGGAGCGCGGACAGGCTAAGCGAGTCGCGGGTCAAAGGCACGTCGGTCCCGGGCGGCAGAGCGGAGCATGGCGCGGCGGCCCCCTGACTCATCGAGTGGACACAGTCTCACGGAACGGTCAGCGGCGCCGCACGCTTCCTGCCGGCACCTCTTCGGAAGACCTTGCCAGGTCGCCACTTAGGGAATCGGGCCGCCTGGCACGCGCCTCGCCATGGTCCCCCGTCGCAGCGCCGCACTCCGCGCCGCTCGCAGCACCCAAGAGGTCGCCATGCAACGCCCGCTCTTCGCTCTCCTGCTCGCCTCCGCCGCCCTCGGCTTCGCCCCCGCCGCTTCCGCGCAACGCGCGCTCGGCTCCCCCGTTCCCGAGGCTCGTCCGGTCACCGTCACGCAGTTCCACCACCGGCACGACCGGGACTTCGACCGCTACCGCCGCACGAGCCGGGTGCAGGCGCCGCAACGCGTCTGGGTCCCCGGACACTACGAGATGCGCCAACGCGAAGTCGTGATCCCCGGCTGCACGGAACGACGCTGGGTGCCGGCACGCTTCGAGACGCGCTACGACTCCTGCGGACGTCGCTTCACGGTGCAGATCAGCACGGGCCACTGGGAGCTCGTCCGTCAGCCCGACCGGATCGAGATCCGCACGGAACGCGTCTGGGTCGCCGCGCACTGGCGCACCTGCTGAGCGACGCTCCGCGCAACTCGCGCACACCGGACCGGCGGTGTCGGATGGGGACCGGTTCGGCTAGCCCCCGCGGCCTTCTCTGCCGCGGGGGCGCCCCTTTGTCCCGCACGCTTCAGCCGCGGCGGAACAGGGATTCGCTGAAGCGCGCTTCGCCGTCCAACCACGTCCGCTCGAGCGTCGTGCCCGAGTCCTCCGCAAGCCGCGCGATCTCATCGAGCGAGTACTTGGTCGAGTCTTCGGTGTGGACGCGCTCGCCGGCCGTGAACGGAACCTCGAGCCCGAGCGACTCGATGCGCACGATCTGGTCGCGCAGGCTCTCCAAGAACATCCGCACTGTCCCGTCCTCGACGTCGTAGACCGCGCGGTGCACGAAGGCGTCCGGGTCGACATGCGCTCCCAGCTCGTCGCGCAGTCGGTGCAGCAGGTTCTTGTTGAACTCCGCGGTGACCCCCTCGGCGTCGTCGTACGCCGCCTCGAGCACCGCGCGATCCTTGCGCAGATCGATGCCGATCAGGAAGGCGTCCCCGGGCGCCAGCGACCGCCGCGCACGGCGCAGGAAGGCCGCCGCGTCGGGGCGGGTCAGGTTCCCGATCGACGAGCCGAGCCAGAGCACCAGGCGACGCCGAGTCGTCGGTCCGAGCCGCGCCAAGCCGTCCTCGTAGTCGCCGCAGACCGCGCGCACGCGCAGCTCGGGCCGGTCGGGCAGCAGCGAGTCCGCGCCCCACTCGAGCGCGGCGCGCGACACGTCGATCGGACGGTAGTCGAGCGTCTCCTGCAGCTCGAGGATCGCGTCGACGAGCGGCGCGGTCTTCGTCGAGCTGCCGGAGCCGAGCTCGACCAGCTCGATCGGCGGCCCCGTCGCGGCGACGATCTCGCGCGCGCGATCGCGCAGGATCTCCTCGTCGGCGCGCGTCGGGTAGTACTCGTCGAGCTGCGTGATGCGCTCGAACAACCGCGATCCGCGTTCGTCGTAGAACAAGTGACACGGCAGGCTCTTGCGCTCGGACGTGAGCCCGCGCACCACCGCATCCGACAGCGACTCGGCGTGTCCCGCCGTCCCCAGGTCGAGGAGCTCGTAGTCGTGCGGCCGAGACCTCACTCGCGATCCACCACGACCTCCGCCGCGAGGCCCCACGTCAGGGCGTCGTCGGCGCTTGCGGCGAGTGCTTCCGCCAGCTCGAGCGCCGGCGAGCGTCCGGTCGTCACGTAGCGGTCGCGGAACTCCGCGGCTCGTGCGAGGTCGTCGGGGCGCACGAAGCCCTTCGGCAGGCGCGCGGCTCCTTCGAGCGCGAGTGCCCAGACGCGTCGAGCCAGCCCGACCAGTTCGGGATCCCCGAGTCCGTCGCGCGCCGAGCGCAGCCACAGTTCGTGCAGTTCACCACGCGCGGGTTCGAGCAGCGCGAGGCACTCGCGCCGCGCGTCGTCGTCGTACAGCAACCCGCACCAGAACACGCAGACGGCGGGCCGCCAGTGCGCGGGGACTCCGTCCACGGAGCGCAGTTCGAAGAACCCGCGCAGGCGCACCTCGGGGAACAAGGTGCTGAGGTGGTAGTCGAGGTCGTCCCGCGTCGCCGGTCCGTGCTGCGGATGACCGCGCTCGATCCAGTCGCGGAAACGGAATCCCGGGGTGCCGGGCAGTCCGCCGTCGGGCCCGCGGCGGAAGAGCATCACGTCGGCGTCCAGCGCGAAGTCCGCGTACTGATCACCGGGATCGCCGAGGCCTTCCGCGATCACGCGGGGCGGGAAGCCGGTGCGCGTCGGATCCAGGCCCTGCCACGCTTGCGCGCGACGCGACACGGCGCCTTCCAGCGGGCTGCAGGCGAAGCTCGCCGTCGCCACGGGAGACAGGAGGTTCGCGAGCAACCAGCGCTCCGCGTCGACGACGGGCGGACCGAGGTCGAGGTTGACCTGGACGCTGCCCGTGTTGCGCATCATCACGGCGCCGTGCGGACCGCGCGCCGCGAAGTAGGCGGCCATCGACAGGTAGCGCGCGGCCTGGAGCTGCTGCGGCACGTCGTCGACGGAGTTCCAGAGGTCGATGCCGAGCGACGCGAGCCGCACACCGCGCTTCGAGAAGCCGTCGTCGAGCGCGCGCGCCGTGGCCTCGACGTCGTCGAGCGCGGCGGCGGCCGTCTCGAAGATCGCCGTCGAGTGCTCGATCTGCCCCGCGGGTTCGAAGGTCAGGCGCCCGCCGTTCGGCAGCGTGTAGGTGGGCGTGGGGCCCGCGACGACGGTCGCGTCGAGTTCGCCGTTCGCGAGCATCTCGTCGATGAACTCGAGCACGCCGCCCGGCCCGGCGAGCGGCAAGCGCGCGGGGCGCCGCCCCACGCCGGTGCGGAACGCGAAGATCTCGGGCTCGAGGCCGACTTTCCCCGGGTTCCAGTGGCTCTCGCGACGCGGGAAGGTGAGGGCTGCGATGCGCGCACGAGCCTGGTCGAGACCGACCGGCTCCGAAGGTTCGCTCTCGGGCATGGGGATCATTGTAAGCGGATCTCGGAAGGGCTTCGCAGCGGAAAGTCCGCCGCGCCGGGCCGGCGAGCCGCGCGCTATGTGTATGGCGGGAGTTCGTGACCGGGCTGGATCGGGTCGAGACAACCGGACCCATCCCTCCGCTGCGCGGGCCGCCGAGCCGTAGAATGGCGGCCATGACAAGAACGCTTCGCTGCGCGGCCTTGCTCGTCTTCACCTTTCTCGGCGCGAGTGCCGACGCCCGACAGGCGACGGAACCGACCACGGACGTCGCCGAGTTGATCGAACGCGTCGGCGACCTCCAGAGCTTCCGCGCGACCTACCGCGTGGAGTCGAGTGACGGGCGCGAGGGCCTGATGCACTGGACCTACGTCGCGGACGACCGAGCGCGCGCCACGCTCGAAGCAGCGGGACAGACGCGCGATCTCTTCTGGATCGACGGCGGCGCGCTCAGCACGACCGTCCTCGATCGCGACGGCGATCCGCAGGCCGTCGGCATGGACGTCGGCGGAGAGCTGGAAGCCTACGAGACGGCCAACGACTTGCTCGACGAGCACTTCCCCTCGAAGACCGCCCCGCCCTTCGAGCCGCACCTCCAGTTCAGCATCGTGTTGAACGACGACACGGACAAGGTCGACGTCTCGGTCGGCATCGTCGACCGCCGGTCGTGCTTGCTCGGGTGGCTTCCGGCCTTCGAGGCGCGTGATGCCGCCGAGTCGAAGGACCCCGAGTGCCTGCGTTTCGACTACGGGGACCACAGCTACGAAGTCTCCGCTCTCAACGGATTCGTGACTCGCGGTTGGATCGGCAAGGGCGCGGACGAGCGCCTCGCGATCGAGCTGGTCTCGCTCGAGCTCGACGTCGAGATCGACGCGGGGGAGATGCAGGCGCCCGACTGGTCCGATGCGGACGACGAGCTCGCGTCGGGGTTTCGGCACGCGATGCTGAACACCCTGCGGCAGAACTGCCGCGAGACCGTGGCGATGCGCATCGCGAAGCTGCATTCGGACGGAGCGCTCGAGTGGCCCGAAGGCGGGCCGGAAGGGCTCACGGAGGTCCTGACGGAGCTGCACACCGTCGCCACGCGCCACGACACCGCGGCGATGCTGGAGCGTTTCGAGAGTCAGCTCGCGACGCGCACCGAAGCGCTCACGGCGTGGGCCGACGAGGTCCGCGAGGATCCGCGCATGCCCGAGGAACTCGAGAAGCTCAAGCAGCAGGCGCGCGGAGAGTTGGAGCACAGCCTCGAACAGATCGTCGAGACGACCGTCGAGCGGCTCGGCCCCCCCACGGCGCGAGAGTTCGACCTGGCGGAAGAGTTCCTCGAGGTCGAGCGCGCCGCCTTGCGCGCCGTGCTCGAGGAGACGGTTCGCGACGCCGTGCTCGCGCGCTACGACGAGACCGTCGGCGCGGTCGAGTGAGCTCAGCTCGAAGGCCGCGAGCGCACGGCGGCCGCGCCCGCCTCGGTCAGCCGGCGGAACTCCCCCAAGTCGCCCACGCCCGTCGCACCCCGGTACTCGTCGAGCACGGCGGCGAGCGTCGCGTAGACGCCGTCGCGCGCCGGGTTGAGGTGCTGGATGTCGAGGTACAGCGCGGGATCCTCGTCGAGGATCGAGCGCGCGGTCGCCGCTTGGCGCAAGAAGGTCGTCGACGCGCAGGCGTGCAGCACCTCCGGATCGAGCCCGGAACGCGAGAGCGCCGTCGCGAACAGCATCCCCGTCAGGTGCCCGAGCCCGAGCAACCAACCCATCAGGGGGTCGTGTTGCTCGAACGGCACTTCGATCCAGCGGGCGTACGGGTGCGTGAAGAGTTCCTCGAGCTCCGCGCGCTCCGCGGCGCCGCCGCAGACCACGAAGGTCAGGGGGTCGTAGGGAGCCTTCCCCGGCCCGAACATCGGGTGGATCGAGCGCAGGCGGACGCCGAGCTCGCGGGCGCGTCCGTGAGCTCGAGAAAGCGGCGTCTTGATCGAGGCGAGCTCGTAGACCAGCGCCGTCGGCTTGCGCTCGACGAGTTCCGCCACGACCTGCGGCATCTTCGCGAGCGGCGCGGCGACGACGATCGCGTCGTAGCAGTCGAGGTCGTCCACTTCGTCGAGCGTCGCGGAGCAAGCTTCACCGCCGACGGGATCGACACGCCCCACCGGGTGGCCGAGCAGCTCCGCGAACGAGCAGAACCAGCGCCCCATGCCACCGGCGGCACCAAGCACGAGCACCGCCCCCGAGGTCGCCGAGCGACGGTGCTCGACGCCGATGCGGTGCTGCCGTTCGACCGACGCGCGGATCACGGAGCGGAAGATCTCCTCGAGCACCGACTCGGACACGCCGCACGTGCGCGAGGCCGAACGCGCGCGACCGAGCACGCTCTCCTCGACCTCACGCGCGACGACCGGCACGCCTTGCTCCGCCTTCAGCTCGCCGGCACGGGCCGAGAGTTCCATGCGCTTGCGCAGCTGGTCGAGGATTCCGCGGTCGCAGCGCGCGATCGCTTCGCGCAGGTCGGCGAGCTCGCGGTCGGGCGTCGTTCCGCTCATCGCTGCGCTCCCCCGAACTCGACGATGCGCGCCGCCGCGGCTTGGATGCGCTCGAGTTCGGACGCGTAGCAGAAGCGCAGCAGCCGCTCGCCTTCCGCGCCGCGGTAGAAGGCCGATCCGGGCACGGCGGCGACGCCCGCGGACTCGAGCAGGTGCAATGCGGCCTCGCGCGCCGTCGCGAAGCCCCAGTGACCGACGTCGGCGAGCACGTAGTACGCGCCCTGCGGCCGGATCGGCTGCATCCCCGCCGCCTCGAGCGCGTCGCAGAGCACCGCGCGCTTGTGCGCGTACTCCGACTTCAAGTCGTCGTAGAACGACTGCGGGAGTCCGAAGCCCGCGGCCACGCCGTGCTGCAGCGGCGTCGGCGCGCAGACGGTCAAGAGATCGCAAGCCAAGGTGATCGGCGCGAGCAGCTCGGGGCGCGCGACGGCGTAGCCGAGCCTCCAGCCGGTGATCGAGAAGGTCTTCGAGAGCCCCATGATCGTGACCGTGCGCTCCGCGAGGCCCCCGATCGTCGCGGGCGAGACGTGCACGCGGTCGTCGTAGGTGATGTCCTCGTAGATCTCGTCCGTGATCACCAGCAGGTCGTGCTCGTGCGCCACTCGCGCAAGCGTCTCGAGCTCTTCGACCGTCCACATCTTGCCGCTGGGGTTCGAAGGTGTGCAGACGACGATGGCTCGCGTGTTCGGTCGCAGCGCGGCGCGGACGCCTTCCTCGGTGATCGGGAAGTCGGGCGGCGCGAGCGCGCAGAAGTGCGGTTCGAGCCCCGCGAGGATCGCGGCGTTCAAGTGATAGCCGTAGTACGGTTCGAAGACGAGCAGGCCGTCGCCGGGATCCAGCAGTCCGTGCAGCACCGCGGCGAAGGCGCCGGTCGCGCCGACGGTCACGGCGATCTCGGAGGCCGGATCGGCTTCGATTCCGTTCTTTTCGGCGAGCTTCCGCGCGATGACCGCGCGCAGCTCGGGGATGCCCTCGGGGTACGAGTACAGGCTCTTGCGCCCCTGGATCGCGGCGATCGCCGCGTCGCGTACCGGCGCGGGGGTCGGTAGGTCGCAGACGCCTTGACCGAGGTTGATGCCGCCGACGCGATCGCACTCGCGTGTCATGCGTCGGATGTCGGACTGCACCAGGTCCTCGAGGCGGGCCGATCTCGTCTTCATCGCCGCATTCTGCGCCAGCGGAACCCGCCGAGCCAGCGTCGCCTCGTTGTGCGGTCGCCCCTCCGCGTGCATCATGCGAACGGACGCCCACGCGCGGGCGCCGCCCGATCTTCGATGCTCGACCGCCTCACGCGCCGCTCCGCCAAGCTCCTCGCGCTGTTCCTCTGTATCCTCGCGCTCGCCCCGCGCTCGGAGGCTCAGCGACCCGTCGCGATCCTCGAGCTCGACACTCCCCCGCAGTCGCCCTTCCTGCTGCGCGCGACCATCCCGATCCCGGCCGGCGTCTTCCCGCGCGCCGACGGCAAGGTTCCGCTCGGTGTCGTCGACCACGATCCGACCGGCCGCGTGATCCCTGCGCAGCTCGAGGTCGTGACGCGGCGTCCCGACGGCAGCGCGGCTGTCGTCGAGCTGCTCGCCGTCGTCGTGACGAGCGCCGACGACCTCGAGCGCGATCGCGTGCGCTACTCCGTCGTCTCCGAGCTGCACGACGCCGGCGCCGCCGCGCCCGCGCCGCAGTCGATCCTGGACCTCGCTCCGCAGACCGGTGGGAGCGGCCTGGTGCTGCGGACGCACGACGTCTACGGGAACGAGTACCGCTTCGACCTGCTCGGAGGCGCTGGCGACCGCGGCTTCGGTGCCGTGCGCTGGAACAAGCGCGGTCCGCACGAGAACGAGCTGCGCGCCGTCGGCGTCCTCGTTCCGGAGCCGGGCCCGCACCCGGACGGTGCGCCGCTTCCGCGCATGATGGGCGTGCACGCCTACTTGCGCACGACTCCCGCCGCGGAGGTCTTGATGCTCGACCTGCGCGTGCACAACGGCCTGGGATCCGGCCTGCGAGAACCGCATCCGCACGAGCGACCGCTCGGCAGTCTGTACTGGACCAGCCTCGAGCTGGAGCTGCCCGCGGGCTATCGTCTGCTCGCGGACGTCGAGGACCCGTTCTTCGGCGAAGCGCGCGTCGAGGGCGAGCGTACGATCGTGCCGATCGTCGCCCCAAACGCCGACGGCACGCTGCACTTCATGCCGCCGCAGGCGCAGTTCCACCGTCGACTCGCCGTCGCCGCGCCGGGCGCCGTGAATCGCGCGCGAGCGATGATCGAGAACCACGGCCTCGCCTTCCCGATCTTCCGCGAGGACCTGTGGTCCTGGAACAACCCGCGCACGGCGAACTACTTCCCGCAGCACGACCTGCTGGCCTCGTTCGACTTCTACAAGCGCGATCGACAGAGCGGCAAGGGGGCGGTGCGCGCCGAAGCGGCCGTGCGCTGGCTCGATCTGCGGCGGCGACTCGAGCAGGGCACGGAGGGCGAGTACCCGGCGAAGGGCGCGGTGATGGGCTGGGCGCACCCCTGGTTCATCCCCGAAGCCGGCGGGCACGGCGGCGAGGACGTGCAGTTCCTCGAGGGTCACCGCGCGGCCGCCGCGGGATCGCGACACGACTACTGCCGCATCGCGCTGCTGCACCGCATGAACACCTCGCGGCAGCCTCAAGCGGCGTGGGACCGCTTGGGCAACCCGCTGGGCTACCCCGAGTGGTGCCGACCTGACGGCTCGGTCGACTTCGACTACCGCATGTACGCGCGAGCCGTCCCGCCGAGCTTCAAGCTGCCCTGTCAGGGCGGCACGGCCTCGAACGCGCAGGTCGCGGAGGTCGAGCAGCGTGGACTGCGCCCGATCTACGACCAAGGGAACCCGAACGCGAAGGACGGCAGCTTCCCGACGAGCTCGGACGCGCTGCTCGCGTGGTTCCCCCACGACAGCGAACACCTGATCCGCTACACGAAGAACGCGAAGGCGCTCGTCTGGCTGGCGAACGACTCGCTCGCCAAGGACGACCTGGCCCTGACGGCAGAGCTGTTCCGACTCCAGTTCCACGAGGGCAGCACGGAGCGCGCGAACAACCCGCACGGCCCGACGCTCTACAACTACGAGCGCATCGCCGCCGCGCACCCGCACCAGACGCTGCCCGTGAGTCGCGAGACGGCCTGGGGCACCGACGCGATGTGCGCGGCCTACCTCTCCGGTGACGAAGCCTTCCGCGCGCGGCACCTCGGTTGGCTGCAACGCGTCACCGACCTGCTCGAGGCGGGCGCACCTTCGAACGGCTTGATCGTTCGCACGACCTACGGTGCCGTGCTGAACAACCCGAAGTACGCCGCCGCGCACGCCTTCCAGAACGCGCAGCTGCTCGTCGCGATGCGCAGCCTGCACGAGAGCTGCTGGACCGGCGTCGACGAACAGCGCGCGGCGACGCTGCGCCGCATCTACTTCGAGGGCACGGAAGCACTCTACTTCTCGCACCTCTTCCAGCGCGTGAAGGCCAGCTGGACCAACGGCGGGCAGAGCGTCTGGTTGCAGGGGCCGCGCTGGGCGTTCGCCGTGTCGTTGAACGACGACTACGCGACGCCGGTCTTCTGCGACGCGGAGCGCTGGGGCCCCAACTACATGCCCGAGGACGGATACAACGGCGGCGTCGAGACGCAGTACGGCTTCACCGTGCTGAGCTTCGCGGCGGACTGGAGCGCCGGTCCGAAGGGCAGCGGGCTCGAGAACCGCTACCTCGAGCGCACACTCGACCTCGGAGAAGCCGCTCGGGACTGGAAGTCGCGCTTCGACGGCCTGGTGCGGAACTCGTCGATCCCCAGCCTCGATCAGACGCAGAACCTGATGGGTTACCTCGCCCGCCTGCAGCAGCACTCTCGCGCGAAGCACGAGAAGTGAGCCGCGGGTCGGGCGCGGCGCCTAGGCCTTCTCGAGCAGATCGACGATCAGCTTCGAGAAGCGAGCGGGGTCGGGCACGGGCGACCCCTCCGCGAGCAACGCCTGCCCGTAGAGCAGGTCGGCGCGGTCCGCGAAGTCGGATCCACCCTTCGCCGCCAACTCGGAGAGCCGCGCGACGAGCGGGTGGTTCGGATTGAGCTCGAGCACGCGCTCGGCGCTCATGCCGCCGCCGTGCGTCTCGGCGAACGCGCGGTCCATGTGCGGACGCAGCGCGCCGTCCTTCGTGCCGAGCATCGCCGGAGCGTCGGCGAGGCGACCCGAGAAGCGAACTTCCGCGAGCCTGTCCCCGAAGTGCTCCTGGAGCTTCTCGACGAGCTGCGCGTGTTCTTCCGCCGCAGCGCTGACCGCTTCCTTCTCGGAGTCGCTCAGCAAGTCTTCGTCGACGGCGTGCACGGAGCGCAGCGGCTTGTCCTGGAAGCTCGTCAAGCGGTCGATCATCCACTCGTCGATGGGCTCGGTGAGGTAGAGCACCTCGTAGCCGCGCTGCTTGTACGCCGCGACGTGCGGGCTCGCGTCCAAGGTCTCGCGGTCAGGTCCGGTGACCGTGTAGATCGCGGGCTGTCCCTCGGGCATGCGCTCGACGGCCTCGGCAAGGGTCGTGAGCCCCTCGCCGCGCGAGCTCTCGAACAGACACAGCTCGGCGATCGCGCCGTCTTCGTCCTCTCCGAGGCAGATGCCTTCCTTGAGCACCGAGCCGAACTCCTTCCAGAACCCCGCGTAGCGCTCCCGGTCGTCCTTCAGGATCGACGCGAGCGACGCGAGCACCTTCTTCGTCAGGCGCTTCTTGATCGCGCGCATGTGCGGGTTCGACTGCAAGATCTCGCGGCTGACGTTGAGCGGCAGGTCGGCGGCCTCGACGACGCCGCGCACGAAGCGCAGCCAGCTCGGCAGCAGTTCCTTGCACTCGCCCGTGATCAGCACGCGCTTGACGTACAGCGAGAGCTTCGAGTGCGGTTGCTGTTCACGGAAGAGGTCGAATGGGCGCTGCGCGGGGATATACAGCAGCGCGGTGTACTCGGTCGATCCTTCGGCCTTGAAGTGGATCGTCTCCAGCGGGTCGTGGAAGTCGTGCGAGAGGTGCTTGTAGAAGTCGGCGTACTCCTCCTCGGTGACGTCCGACTTCGGGCGCGCCCAGACGGGCTTCCTCGAGTTGAGCGTGTCGTCGCCCATGCGGATCGGGTACTCGACGAAGTCCGAGTAGCGCTTGACGAGTCCGCGCAGCACGTGCTCGGCCGTGAAGTCCTGACCGTCCTCGCCGGCGTCCTTCAGGTGCAGCGTGATGCGCGTTCCGCGCTCCAGCCCCTCGGCGTCCTCGATCGTGTACCGGCCGTCGGCCTTCGAGCTCCAGCGGTGGCCCTGTTCCTCGCCGGCGCGCAGCGACTCGACGACGACCTCGTCGGCCACCATGAAGCTCGCGTAGAAGCCGACGCCGAACTGACCGATCAGCTCCGGCCGCTCGTCGGCCCCGCTCTCCTTCAGCTCGCGCATCAAGCGTCGCGTTCCCGATCCGGCGATCGTCCCGAGGTTCGAGATCAACTCGTCGCGGCTCATGCCGATCCCGTCGTCGACGATCGTCAGCGTGCGCGCCTCGGTGTCGGCCTCGAGTCGGATGCCGAGCTGCGTCGTGTCGACCCCCAGCTCCGGCTTCGTCAGCGCCTCGAAGCGCAGCTTGTCGCACGCGTCGCTGGCGTTCGAGATCAGCTCGCGGAGGAAGATCTCGGGGTGCGAGTAGAGCGAGTGGATCATCAGGTCCAGGAGCTCCTGGACCTCGGTCTCGAACGGCAGGCTCTGGGCGGATTCGGTCGTCATCGCGGTCTTTCTCGAAAATCTTCGGGTGCTTCGGAGCACGGCCATCCGTGCACTTCGGGCGGAAAGATTTTCCGCCTTCGCCGCTCGCGGGCAAGACCTGCACGCAGCCTTTTCGAGGGCCCGACCGCGCTCCGGATCGGTGATAGATTTCGGTTGGCCGCCGCGGTTCTCCGCCCGCTCAGGCGGCCGTACACCGCTCCGAGAACAAGCTCATGCAGACCCTCACCAAGCTTCGGCGCCGAGACGCGCTGCGTCGCTTCCAGGCTCGCAAGCTGCGGCGCCTGCTCGAGTGCGACGACTCGACGATCCGCGAGATCGCGAAGGCCGTCGACGAGTGCGAAGGCCTGGGGGCGCACCTGCGCTCTGCGTTGCCGCCCGGCGTCGACGATGGGGGCCGCACGGACGAACTGCTCTGCCGACTGGGCGTCCGTCAGGCCGAGGACCTGATCAAGCGCTACTTCGGTCGCCGCGCTTAGTCTCGGGCCGAGCCTGCGGTCGAGAGCTCGAGTCGGGCGGCACCGCCGTGCGCCGTGTGTTCGTAGGCCGCGAGCGCGCCGTCCGCCGCGACGACGATGCTGAGCTGCCCGGGCGATGCACCGGCCAGATCGTGCGACGAGAGCGCCGTCGACCGCATCGGATGCGTGTGCCAAGCGCCGAGCAGCTCGAGGCCTTCGCGGCGACGCCTTCGCGCAGCCTCGACCGTGCGGACCGGATCGAGCTCGAAGCGCGCCTCGGACGACGCGCGGTTCTCGAGTTCCTCGACGGCGCGCACGACGATCTCAGATCCCTGTCGTTCACCGAACAACAAGCCGCATCGTTCACGCGCGGACGTCGCGCGAGCCCTGAGCGTTCGGAGCACGCCGGCATCGAGAGAGCAACACTTCGCCGTAACGCCTCCCTTCACGCCCTTCCACGACGCGCCGCGCGTCGCCCTCCACCGCCGCCGGACCCCTTCTCCGCGCGACGCTCGCCGTCGACGTACAGCCCCGAACGACCCGCGTCGGCCGACCCGTCCTGGTGCCGGAAGTTCCACGGACCTTGGCGCAGTCCCGTGCGGTACTCGCCTTCCGACTTCATCCCGCCCGAGTCCCAGTACTCGACCCACCAGCCCTCCAGCAAGCCGTCGACGAAGGTGCCTTCCGCCTGCACGCGTCCGTCCGCGAAGCCGAGCCGCCACGGACCGCTGCGGCGCCCCATGCGGTACTCGCCCTTCGCCTGGGAAGCGCCGCCGACGTGCCACGCCTGGTAGACACCGACCAGCTGACCGGACAGGCACTCGCCGGCCTCGGCGAGCTCGCCGTTGCGGTGCCAGCGCCGCCAGGGACCGTGCTGCAAGCCGTGCAAGTAGCTCGCTTCCGCCGCTTCCTGTCCGTTCGCGTGCCACCAGCGCCACAGCGAGTGCCGTCGACCCGCGACGAACAGCCCACCGGTCGCAGGCGTTCCGTCCGGATGCAGCGCCGTCCAAGCACCCTCGCGCAGGCCGCGCTGGTACGCCCCCGTCGCGCGCACGCCGCCGGAGCGGTGCCACGCGGTCCAGACGCCTTCGCGCAGCCCTTCCTCGAACTCACCCTCGAAGCGCCGGCTGCCGCTCGAAACGTGCCACCCGAAGCAGAGCCCGTGTCGACGCCCGCGTCGGTACTCGACCTGCGCGCGGCGACGACCGTGGCGGTCCCAGAAGGTCCACGTGCCGTCGCGCAGCCCGCCCTCGAGCGCGCCTTGCGCGGAACGAGCGCCGGAGGAGTAGTGCAGGGTCTCGCGCATCGCGCGCTGACCTAGAAGCCGCGCTCGATCTTCGAATAGGCGTCCGCCGCCGCGTTGCAGACGTCGCCGTCCTCGTCGTTGATCAGGACTTCCAGCTTCGAAACGGCAGCCTTCGCACGGCTGCCGAGTTCGCCGAGCGCGATGGCCGCAGCGAGCCGCACCTGCGCGTCGGCGTCGTCGAGCTGCGCGATCAGCGCCGCGACTTCCGGCGAGGAGTCGTCGCCGGCAGAACCGCGACCGAAGAGCTTGCTGAACAGTCCCATGGAGACCAGTGGTGGACGAGCGGGAGAGGACGGGTACGAAACCTCAATCTGAATCTACCCGCTCGCCGAGGTCAAGGTCTCAGTCGACGACCCCCACCGCTTGGTTCGTGCCGTTCGCGCGGATCTCCGGCACGTACATCGCCTGTCCGAGGACCGGCAGTGCCTGGAAACGACCCGGGGTCTCGGCGCGCAGCTCGTAGCGCAGTTCCCAGACGCCTTCGGGCAGGCGGTCGAGGAAGAGTCCGACCTTGCGGTCGCGCCACTCCTGATGCGCGCGCTGCGTGCGGCCGGTGACGCCGGTCACCGAGCCGGAGCCGGAGTCGCGAGCGCCCACCCCGGGCACGAAGTCGTCGCCGAATCGGAACTCCGCCTCGGCCGCGGTCAGCTCGGCCGCCCACAGCGGGATGCCGCTCTGCACTCCGCCGGCTTCGAGCCCGGCGGGCTTCAGGTCCTCGAGCATCAGGTACTCGAGGTCCGTCTTCGCCTCGACGGTGACGACGCACTCGATACGCTCGCCGCTGACCACGGAGTCGCCGTCCGCGAGCGGGACGCGGTCGTAGACGTAGCCGGCGAGCAAGGTCGGGCGACCGACGAGCCGGAAGTACTGACGGCGAACGAAGAGCTCGTTGCCGCGCGGCGCGATGTGTTCCTCGTGCGTGAAGAACTTCGACCAGATCGCCACGTCGAGCGGTTCCGCGGCCTCGATGCGTCGGATCTCGACCTCGTTGCGGCCGGAGCGCAGCAGGTTCGCGGGCACGTCGATGCGCGCCGCGCCGGCTAGCAGCGCGTCGCCCTCGAGGCGTTCGCGTGCGACGCTGGTCCCGTTGACGAGCACTTCGTACTCGACGGGCGACGCGAGGTTTCCCTTGCGCGCCAGGTAGCTCGACAGCGCGAGCACCGCGATCGAGGTGTCGCGCGTGTTCGTCCACTGCGCGGCGCGTCGGTTCGCGAGCAAGCACTGGCTGGCGGGTTCGACCAGCTCGTGCTCGGGATCGGTCTCGAGCAGCGCCCACAGACAGAAAGCCGTGGTCTCGACTGCGCCCTGGTACCAGCGCGACCAGCCGCGCTCGGCGCCCCAGTGCGCGCGCTCGGCGGCGCTGCCGCCTTGGTTCCCGAGCGGCTGGATCGACGATCGATCCGGTTGCGAGCGCACCGCGCCGTCGATCAAGTTCCGCGAGAGGACCTGCGCGGATTCCGCGCGGCCGCTGCGCACGGCGGCGAGGCAGAGCAGCGCCTTGCCGTAGGGCGCGAGGCGCTCGCGCGCGGCGTATCCCGCGTCGAAAGCCGTGGAGAAGCGCGCGTCGTCGGTCACGCCGCCCTTCGTCGCGAGGGCGTGCAGCATCCACGCGCGCAGGTCGACTCCGCGTCCTTCTTCCGCGAGGTTCGCGAGCAGCCACTCGGCGCCGCGCTCGAGCATGCCTTGCTCGAAGTCGACGCCGGCGTCGCGCGCGAGCGACAGCGCCCACACGGCGTACGCGGTCATCCACGCGTCGGCGTCGCCCTGCGGCCACCAGCCCCAGGAACCGTCACCGCGCTGCGCCTCGACGAGGCGGCCGATTCCGGCGGCAGTGACGCGGTCGAGCTCGGCCAGTGAGGTGTGGTCGGCGTCGAAGAGCTCCGCGCGCGCTTCGGGCGTGATGCCGCCGAAAGCCCGCTGCATGGCCGTCTCGGCCGTCAGCCCGAAGCCCTCGAGGGTGCGCTTCACTACCACGGCCGGCACGAAGCGCGAGAGCGTCTGTTCAGTGCAGCCGTACGGGTACTCGATCAGGTACGGCAAGGCGTCGACCAGCCCGAGGGCGAGGTTCGGCGCGACCTGTACGACGGCGGTCGTGTTCGCGACGTCGCGCTGCTCCGGCAGGTCGAAGGCCAGCACTGCGCCGTCGCCGTGCACGCGCGCGGTGACCGCGGCCAGCGAGTCGATGCCGTAGGGCGCGACCGGGATGCTGCGCTCGACACCGTCGGAGAGCTCGTCACCGATCACGGTGCCAGAGAAGCGCGCCGAACCTACCTCTTCGGCTCGGACGATCCAGTCCAGCCGAACGCTGCCCTGCGCAGGGACCTCGACCGCATCCGAGACGTCGCGGTCCGTCGTCGAGCGCCCGAGCGGAAGAGCGGCGAGCACCTTCACGCCCTCGACCGCGAGGTCGCCGCGGACACGCAGCGCCTCATCCGTGCGGTTGTTCAGGTTGAGGCTGATCACGGCCTCGTCTCCGACGACGAGGAAGCGCGGCGCTTGGACGCGAACGAGCAGCGGCTTGGTCGTCAGGGCCTCGCCGCGACCCATCCCGAAGTCCGCCCCCGCGGTGGCCGCTCGTGCGCTCGCCTTCCACGTCGTCAGGTTGTCCGGGTAGGTCCAGGAGACGCGGGCCGTCCCGTCGGCACCGGTCTTCACGTCGGGAGCCCAGAAGGCGGTGTCGCGGAAATCACTGCGGACGACGACCGTGGGAGCGCCGCTCTGTTCTCCGTCGCCCCCGTCGCTCGGAACTCCGAGCCCCAGCAAGCGCTCGTCGTTCGGCTCACCGAGCGTCATCGCCGCTCTCACCGGTGCGGGCGATCCCGGCCGGCGAGCCCGACCTTCGGACTTCGCGAGCTTCGAGCCGGCGAAGAATTCGCCGTCCGCCTCGTCGTCGTAGAACTCCTCGCCGGCGCCGCTTTCCACGCCCCAGCTCTCGTCGCGCCAGTGCCGGTCGCCGACGGAGACCAGGCGACGGTAGGCGAGCTGCTCGAAGCTCGAGCTCGTCGAGACGAGTCCGCTGCGCTTCTCGCCGTAGAAGAACTGCCGCGGGTCGATCGCGGGGTCGGCTTGGATCGCTTCGACCATCGCGTCGTAGACCGCGACCGCGACCTCCGCCTCGACGGGTTCGCCGTTCACGTCGCGAGCCGTGACGACCAGCGACCCCGTCTCGCCCGGGCCGAGCTCGCAAGGCTCCAGCGCGACCTCCACATCCAGGAAGTGGTCGTCGGGCGGCACGATCAACTCCTCACGGTCGCGGGCGGCGCGTCCGTTGGTGAAGCTCAACGCGTCGAAGAAGACGTTCGGGACCCAGCGGTCGTCGACGGGGAGGCGCAGCAGCTTGGCGCTGCCCTGCACCTCGACGACGCGCAGGTCGAGCAGCCCGCCGGCTTCGACGCTGAAGAGCACCCAGCGTCCCGGAGCCTCGGTGGTCAGCAGCACGACGGCGTCGTCCCCGACGCGCAGGCTGTCTCGATCGACATGCAGCTCGACGCCCGATGCGCGGTAGCCGAGCTCGTGCGTGCCTTCGGACGCGAAGAACACCCGCGTCTCGCCGGTGACCTCTTCGCCCCACACGTCGTGTGCGAACCAGCGCACGAGGTACGAGCCTTCACGAGCCACGGCGATGCGCGCCTCTCCGTCCCCGTCCGCTCCGGTGCGCGCGGGGAAGCGCCCGATGAACTCGGACTGCTCACCATTCTCGATGCGTTCCCAGCGCGGCCCGTCGGGTACGTCGGGTTCGGGCGGGAAGTGCGAGAAGCGCGCACGCTCCCGCTCCAACTCGCCGCCCGTCCAGCGACGACCGCTGGGGTCGCGCCAGATCTCGTAGCTCGTCTGACGCATGAGCAGCAGCTCGCCCTCGACGGGCACGCCGTGGTCGTTCGCGTCGCGCGCCTCGATCTTCAGCTCGAGTTCCTCGCCGGGGTGGTAGACGCAGTGCTCCGGTTCGAGGTGCACGCGGTACGCGGTTCGACTGGCGCGCACCTCTCCCTCGCCGGTCACTTCGCGACGGGACGAGTCGATCACGCGCGCCTCGAAGTGCAGCTCGAGGTCCCCCTCCGCCTGCCATTCGGGCGTGAACTCGACGTGCGCGACTCCATTCTCGTCGGTCACGAGGTCGAGCGTGGCGAGGTGGTCGCCGTGGCCCCAGCTCCAGAAGTGCTGTTGTTCGTGGTACCACGGAAAGCGACGCTTCGGCTGCCAGTAGGGCGTGTACGACTTGCCGTGCACGATCACCTGCGTCCGCGCCCCGGCGACCGGGCCGCCGAAGGCGTACTCGGCGCGTACGTCGGCCTCGACGGTCTCGCCGACGCGGAAGAGCTTCGTCACGCCGTTCGCGTCGACGGCAGGCTCGACGCTGACCGTGAACTCGGGCAGCTTGTACTCCTCGAGGCGGAACAGCACCGACTGGCCGTAGGAGCGGTCGGCGGCGGCGTTCAGGAACTCGATCCGGTACTCGCCGAGCGGCCATGCCGCCTGACACTCGAGCTGCGACCAGACGGCACCGAAGTCGTTGAGCACGACCTCGTCCTCGAGCACCTGGTTGCCGCGCGGGTCGCGCAGGCGGAAGCGCAGCGTCTCGCCCGAGGGAGTCGCGAGCGCGTCCTTCTCGAGCTCGCGCGCCGTGAGCTTCCAACGCACCTCGTCGCCGGGCCGGTAGGCGGGGCGATCCGTCGACACGTACAGCTTCCATTGCCCGTCCGTGCTCCAGCGGTAGCTGCCCCAGACGATCGCGAAGGCCTGGTCGTCTCCCGCGCGAACCGCGGCGAAGCTCTGGCCGCGCCCGCCGCCCAGTTCCTCGAAGCGCGCCAGCCCGTCCGCGTCGGTGCGCGCCGTGCGTCGCTTCCAGGGGTGGTCGTGGTCGCGTCGGTGGAACAAGGTCACCTCGGCGTCGGCGCGCGGACGTCCGTCTGCAGCGCTCGCGGCCCAGGCGACGAGCGCGTCGCCCGTGTCCTTCAGGGCGAGCGCGGACTCGGTGACGAGCACGAGCTGCCTCGAGCTCGAGTCCCCCGCCGAGGCGGTCAACAAGTACGCGCCGCTCGCGAGTTCTCCCGGCACCTCGAGCAGCGCATCGCCGCGTCGGTGCTTGCCGTCGTCACCGGTCGCGTGGCTCCACGTCGCGGAAGTTCGTGCGCCGGCGGCGTCGATGCGCTCCAGCCAGCTGTGCGGGCCGTCGTCCTTCGACTCGAGCCGGACGTCACGACCGAGGTCGACCGGCGAGAGCGTGAAGCGTACTTCCTGCGCGTTGCGCCAGCGGACCTGGAAGATGCGCTCCGAGCCTGGCAGGAACGCGCCGTCCACACTCACCGAGACCTCGGTCTCCGTCATCGACTTCACGCGGTCGCGCGCCGAGTTCCAGTGCAGCCCGTTGCCACGCGAGTAGCGCTCGAGGTAGCGGCGCTGGACCTCGACCGCCGCGACGTAGTCGGGTCGCGTTCCCGCTTCGCCGGTCTGGTCGCGCACGAACTCGCCACGCTCCTCCAACCAGACGCCGTAGCGATACAGCGCGTGTTCCGACCACGGCTGCGCGTCGGCCTCGACCGCGGCGCGGAAGGCCGCTGCGACGCGCCGATGTCGCGCTTGGTTGTAGTCCCGGTCCTCCAGGCTGAGCGCGAGGAAGAGCTGCGACCAGGCGAGGTCGGACGCGTCCACCGCGATGCGCGTCGCCTTCTCGAGCAGCTCTACCGGCAAGCTGCGACAGTGGTTCGTCTGGCGCCAGTTGCCGAAGTCGCCCGCCGTCACGGCGCGGCGCGCGATCGCCAGGTATTCGCCGCGCGCGCGTTCGATGTCGGGCGAAGACTCCCAGAACGAGAGCGCGGCCTGGTAGTGAGGCCAGGCCGCTTCGAAGTTCCCGCCCCAGCGGCGCTGCCAGTGGAAGTCGCCGAGCGAGGCCTCTGCCGCGGCCCATGTCTCGTCGCGGTCCTCGGGGCGTTCGTACTCCGCGACGATCTCCTCGAGCGCCGCGCGCGACGCCTCGAGCTCGGGCTGGTCGACGCGCTCAGCGGAGGCCACGGCGCGCCAGCGACACGTCTCCAGGGCAACGCGGACCGCGCGGGCCTCGCCCTCCGAGAGCTCCGTCGCGAGCAGCTCGGCGTAGGCCCGGCGCGCCAGCTCGAAGGAGCCCTCGGCGAAGTGGCTCTCGGCTCGAGCGCGCAGCTCGGCGGGGCTGTCCTGACTCGCGGAGAGCGTCAGGGAGAAGGCGAGCAGCGAGCAGGCGACGAGCAGCAGCAGTCGTTTCATCGGTCGAGAACCTCTAGGTCGGGGCCGGAATCGCGCAGCGAACGCCGGGCCTCGGGAGCTTCTTGGAGCGCCGGCGGACTTTCCTTCCGCCGCCCGCACTCTCACGATCGCGCCTCAGAAGGGCAAGTCGGACTGTGTCGCGGGTCCCGGAGGAGGGCCCGGTTCCTCCCGGCGCACGAGCGCAGCGAGCTCAGCCACCGTCGCCGGTCCGTGCCCGGCGTAGTGATTGTTCGCGAACACGAAGCTGTCGGGGACGTCGGCGGCGACGTCGCGCAGCAGCTCCGCCCAGCGCTCGAGTCGCGGGCGCTGGTCGAACACCAGCTTGTCGAAGCGCTTCCCCGAGAGCTTGTCGATCTTCTTGCGGTCGCCGATCAGCCGCGCGTAGACGAAGTCGGTCGTGACGACCGGCAGGCGCTCGGCGACGTCCGCCGGGTGCGGCATGTAGAGCAGGTCGACGAGCACGAGGGCCGCGCGATGTCGCGCGAGTACCTCGGTCAAGGCGGGGACCAGCCACGCCTTGTTGCGCACCTCGACCGCGTAGCGGAAATCGGACGGCAGTCGGCCGAGGAAGGCGTCGAGGCGCTCGAGGAAGGGTTCGAGGCCCGCGAACGCTTCGCGGTTGAGGTACGGGAACTGCAACAGCAACGGCCCGCAGCGCCCTTCCAGCTCGCTCATCGCGCGCAGGAAGGAGTCCGTGTCGCGAGCCGTGTGCTCTTCGACCATCAAGCGCGTCGCGTCGGGGGTTGCGCCTTCGCCACAGTGCACGATCGAGCGCGGGAACTTCGCGCAGAGCTTGAACTCCGTCGGCGTCTTGCGCGCCCAGCCGCGCACCATCGCGACGGACGGAACGCGGTAGTAGGTGACGTCGGCCTCGACGGCCGGGAAGCGCGTCGCGTAGTAGGTCAGGAAGTCGGCGGCCTGCGTGCCCTCGGGGTAGAACGAACCCACCCAGCTCTTCTCCGACCAGCTCGACGTGCCAAGACGCATGCCGGCCGGCAGTCCCTGGGGCCAAGCTCGTCCCGACTTCACCGTCGTTCCTCCCGGTTCAACGACCTTCCACGCGTCGCAGGCGCACGAAGTTCGTCACCAGCTCGAGCGTCGAGAGGTCCTTCACCTCGCGCGCGGCCTTGTTGTTGCTCTTCCACCACTTCTCCTTCTGCGTCTCGCGGATCGTGGCGTAGTCGATGCCCATGTGGTCCATCGCATACGCCATGCGGTCCTCGGGCTTCTTCAGGTCGGTGGCGAGCTCCAGCCCTTGCAGGTCGAAGTGGTTCGTGCTGTCGAGCATCACGCCGTGCCCCATGCGGAACCAGCAGGCGAGTTCGCCGCCGCCCCAGCGCTCGGCGCACTCGGGGCTGTCGACGAGCACTTCGACGTGCTCCGGCTCGTGGACGTCGATCAAGTGCGCGCCCTCGAGGTGGTAGACCGGCACGACGCCTTCCTCGAAGACGCCTTCCAGGAACGCGCTGTCCGGAACGCAGGCGCGGGCGAGCACGTCGTCCAGCACTTCGCCGTTCGTGTTCAGTTTCCCGACCGCACCCGGTGCGACGCGCGCGACCGTCTCGTGCAGGGCCCAGCAGGAACCGAACAGGTATCCTCCGACGCGCACGAACCACTGCAGGCGTTCCACGTCCGCGGGGAGCATCTCGCCGGTGCAGTTCGAGACGAACACGCCGGCGGCGTCGAGCCCGCCCCCCGCGACCTGCCCGGACTGCGTCAGGCGATGTTCGATCGAGAGGTGCTCGAGCAGGTTCTGGATGTGGTCGCCGCGGCTGTCGAAGACGAGCACGTCGATGCCCTGGAAGACCTGCGCGGGGTCGACGACGTAGCCGTACTTCTTGCGCCGTTCCTCGAGTTCCTTCGGGTCGTAGAGCCGCAGCCGGTCGCCCTTCTCGCGGAACCACGCGCGCCAGGCTTCGAGGTCCGTCACCTCGAAGTTCTGCTTGGCGACCGACTCGAGGAAGGAGTGCGCGGTGCGCACCACCGCCGGTTCGGTGTCCTCGAGGCGCGTGATCAGCGCGGGGATCGCGTCCTTGTTCAGAGACTTGGAGAGGCCGACGACGGCAGCGCCGCGCATTCGCCAGTCGTTGTGTCCCGACAGCCCCTCGAGCGCCGGAATGCCGTCCGCGGAGCGCGTCGCACCGAGCGAGACGGCAGCGCACACGGCGACGCCCCAGTCCGCATCGTTCAGCGCCGCGATCAAGGGTTGCACGACGCTGTCCTGTTCCTCGACGGCGAGCGCGCAGACGATCAGTTCGCGCGCTTGCGCGTCGGGCTCGGCGCCGAGGCGTTCGACCAGGAAAGCGAGCGTGCCTTCGTCCTTCGCCACGCCCAGCGCGGTCAGCTCGCGGACGGCCTGACGACGGACGCGCGCCGCCGAGTCGCCCTTCGCGAGGGCTTGCGCGCGAGCACGCGCGTCGTCGCCGCCGATCGACGAGAGGCAGCCCGCGGCCACGGCCCGCACGCCGACGTCCGCATGAGAGAGCAGCGGTTCGAGCGCGGTGAGCAAGGCCGGCTTGCCGCACCAGTCCTCGCGCGCGCAGGCCGCGACGAGCAGCGCGCCGCGCATCGCGACCGCCGCGTCGGACGAGGCAGAGAGCGCCGCGACCTCGGCGGTGGCGGCGGACTCGGGTGATTCCGCCGCTCCGGCGCTGGCGGCGACCGCGGCGACCAGACGGCGTTCCACCGTCCGGTCGAGGCCGCGCCTCGACAGCTCGGCGCGCAGGAGTTCGAGCTGCGACGCCCGCGGATCGAGCGCCGCGCCTTCCGCGGCCGCGGCGCGCACGCCCAGGTGTTCGTCCTCGAAGAGCTCCGCGAGAACTTCGAGGCGGTCGGCGTCGCTGCACACCACGTAGGCTCGTGCGCCGGCGGCGCGCAAGCGCGCGTCCTTGTCGCCCACGAGCTTCTTGACGTTCTTCGGCGCCTCGCGCTCGCTCGCGCGCGGCGCGATCACGGCGATCGCGTCGCAGGCGACGAAGGCCGTGTCTCCGGACGCCTTCTTCGCGACGTCCTCCAAGGCTTCGTCCGGCGACAGCTTCGCAGCCGAGCGCGCCGCGGCGAGCCGCACGCGGGCGACCGGACCGTTCAGAGCCAGCTTGACGAGTGCGTCGACGGCGTCGGCCGATCCGACTTCGCCGAGCGCGCGCGCGGCGCGCTCCTGCACCTCCCAGTCCTTGTCCTTCAAGGCACCGGTCAACAACTTCTCGGCGCCGTCCGCGCCGCCCTGCGCCAGCTGGTCGACGGCCGCCAGGCGCTCCAGCGCATCCTTCGACTTCAGGTCTTTCGCCGGATCTTGCGCGGGGAGCGCGCCGAGCAGGAGCAGCGTCGACAGCAGGAGGAACAGCTTGGGCATGGGCGCTTCTCTCAGAGCAACTCGAGAACGGCGGTCGGAGGGCGGCCGACGCGCGCTTCACCGCCGTGCACGACGATCGGGCGCTCGAGCAGGATCGGGTGCGCCGCGATCGCGGAGAGGTGCGCTTCCTCGCCGGCGCCCGCGTCGAGCCCGGCCTCCGCGTAGGCCGCCTCGCCTGAGCGGATCCACTCGCGCGCGGGGCGGTCGAGCAAGTGACGCAGCTCGGCCAGCTCCTCGACGGAGAGCGGGTCCTCGAGGTACAGCCGCTCGACGTACTGCACCTCGCGCTCGTCGAGCAGGCTCTTCACGGTGCGGCTCTTCGAGCAGCGCGGGTTGTGCAGGAACACGACGCGGGTCGGGTCGAAGCTCATCGCCTAGTTCTCCCGGAAGCGCCGGAGGATCGCGTCAACTTCCTGCACGTCCGCGTCGAGGGAGGCGAGGGCCGCTTCGAGGCCGCCCGGACCGACGGGGTAGACGTGCTGGATGAATGCTTCGAAGCCGTGTTCGTGGATCAACTCATCGACGAGCAAGCCCGCGATCGGATAGCTGACTCGCTCGGGGAGCCGCGAGAAGCCGGCACCGCACAGCTCGACGATCCCCGGCTCGGCGCGCGGCGGGTCGAGCCGCCACTCTGTCAGCGTCCTGCTTCCGTACTGACGCGACGCCCACACCGCTAGGCCCTCGCCCCACAAGGGCGAACCGGGAACCCCGAAGGCGTCGGTGGCGAGGATGTGAACGACTTCGTGCGCGCAGACCTTCTCGAGCGCTCCGCCGTCGCCGGCGTCCCCGTTGATCACGTGCAACGTGCGCGAGACCTGGTCGGCGTGTCCGTCCCCCGGGCGCGTGATCGAAGCCTTCGTCTTCGCGTCGGGGTAGACGTAGACCGTGATCGGCGCGGAGTTCTCGAGGCCGAGCGCGGACTCGGCCTGGCGCAGACCTCGCATCAGCGCTCCGTCCTCGGCCCGCTCGCTCGAAGACTGCGGGACGACTTCGAGGCGCTGGACGATCAGCGCGGGCGGCACGCTGATGCCTCCGCTGCGGAGCACCGACTCACGCCATGGCTTGCGCAGAGCGCGCGTCGTGATCTTCGCGAAGGGCGCGCCGTCGGCGCCGCGTTCCCACGTGCCCGCGTCGAGGACGCCGAAGCGGTCGATGACGACGAATCCGAAGTTGCCGTCGGGCGTCGCGTTGATCTCCGTCACGCCGGGCGTGCCCGCGCCGGCGTAGAGCAGGAACTGCGGAGAGCCGGGACAGCTGTCCGAAGCGGGCAGCGACGGAACGAGCGCGATCAAGCGGTACTCGTCGCCCGTGTACTTCTGGCCCGCGATGGCGATCTCGCCGCCGGTCACCTTCAGCGGGAGACAGTCGCCGAGACCGGCGAGCGCCGCGTTGAGGTGGCCGCCGCCGTACAGCACCGGAGTCCTCGGCCAAACCTGCGCTCCGGCGCTCACGTCGAAGCTGTCGTCACCGACGACGGTTGCCTCGGGGAACAAGAGCCCGCGGACCAGCTCGACCTGCGTCGAGACGCCGCGGTCGGCGGAATCGTCACCGAGCGTGCCGACGACGAAGGTCGGCTTGCGATCGGCGAGGAACTCGGAAGCGGTGCGCGGTTCTCCCGCGTGGGCACCGAGCGTGCAAGCCACGACGAGGGCTACCGGAAGGGTGATCGTATGCATGACGCGGATCCAAGGAGGTTGTGCGCGGTCCGCACAGCGTAGCGAGCGGTTGCACGCGGTGCCCGCGCGCGCCGTCCTTTTCGGGTCGCCGCACCTCTTCGGGCGGGTAGCATCCGAGGCCAACTCCCCCGCTTCCGTCCGCGTAAGCGTCATCATGTACCGCATCCCATCCATGCGTCCCCTCGCCCTGCTCCTCGCCGCCCTGCCGCTCGCCTGCGCGCCCTCCGCTCCCGAGGGACGCGGCCTCGTGGTCATCGACCCGGTGAATCCGGAGCGCCCGTTCTACTTCGACTTCGACGTCGTCCCCGAGGGCGAGGTGCGCGAACACACCTACGTGCTGCAGAACACCGACCCGCTGCCCGTCACCGTGACGAAGCTGCAGTCCTCTTGCGGCTGCACCGTCCCCCGCGTCGTCGCGATCGCGCCCGACGGAACGCAGACGGCAGGACGGATCTACAGCGAGGACGGCGGCGACGTCGTGACCGTCCCGGTGGACGGCCGCCTCGAGGTGACGGTGACGACCGACACGCGGCACGTGCGCGTGAAGAACCAACACAAGCTGAACACCGTACGCCTGACCTGCGACTCAGTGAACGAACCCTACCTGAGCTTCGAGCAGCACCTGTGGGTCACGCTGGCCTTCAACGCGACGCCGCTCGAGATCGACCTCGAGCTCGTTCCCGAGGGCGGCGGCAAGGCGGGCTCCACCGAGCTCTTCCCGGCGCAGGACGGGAGCATGGCGCGCGTGACCGGCGTGCACTCGGCGACCGAGGGCCTCACCGTCAGCTTCCACGAAGAACCGCGCCCGCGCGGCAACGTCACGATCGTGACGGCCGAGCTCGAGCCGGGCAAGGCGCGCGGTCCGTGGCTCGGAGAAGTGAAGCTCGACTGCACGCGCGAGGACGGTGAGACGCCCGCTCCGCCCTTCTTGATCCCGGTGCGCGCGCACGTCACGACGGACGTCGTCTGCACGCCCCTCAGCTTGATCTTCAGCCCCGTGGACGCGGAGCGCGGCGCGCGCATCGAGGCCGTGGTGCAGGCGTTGATCCCCGGCGAGCGGGTCACGCTGCTCGGCCATCGCCTGGTCGGGGACTTCGAAGGCGTCGAAGTCGCCTACGAGCCCGATGCGCCGGACGCCGATGGCCGCAGCGTGCGCTGGAACCTGACGCTGACGATCCCCGCCGAGCTCGCGGTGAGGCGGATGCACGGAACGCTCGAGCTCGACACGGACGTCGAGAGCACGGAGACCTTGCGGGTCCCCGTCACCGGCAACTTCTGAGGCCGCGGTCCGTCAGCCGGAAACGCGCGCGAAGCGCTTCTTGCCGACCTGCACCAGGATCGGCGCGCCGGGGCGCGAGATCGGCGCCATGGGGTCGGTCTGCACCTCGCCGTCGAGGCGCACCGCGCCCTGTTGCGCCATGCGGCGCCCCTCGGAGCTCGACGCGACCAGGCCGAGGTCCTTGAGCAGGTTGGCGAGCGGTACGGCGTCTTCGGTGGACGGCCAGGCGAGCTCGGGCAGGTCGGACGGGACCTCCTTGTCGCGCACTTCCGCATCGAAGGCCTCCGCGGCCTCGCGGGCGGCGTCGGCGTCGTGGAAGAAGGTGGTGATCTCCGCGGCGAGCCGCGCCTTCGCCTCGCGCGGGTGCCCGGCGAGCAATGCCTCGATCTCGGACTCTTCGACGCGCGTCAGCAGCGTGAACCAGCTGCGCATCGACTCGTCGTCGAGTCGCATCAGGCTGAACGTCATGTCGCGCGGGCTGTCCGTCAGCGCGACGGCGTTCCCGTAGGACTTCGACATCTTGCGCCCGTCCAAGCCGTTGATCAGCGGCGTGGTGAAACAGACCTGCGGCCGCATCGACTCCTGTTCCTGCAGCCGTCGACCGACCAGCAGGTTGAACAGCTGGTCCGTGCCGCCGAGCTCGACGTCGCAGTCGATCATCACGGAGTCCCAGCCCTGCATCAGCGGGTACAGGAACTCGTGGATGCCGATCGGCTCGGAGTCCTTCATGCGCGTCTGGAAGGTGTCGCGCTCGATCATCTGCGCGACGGTCATGCGCGCGGCGAGCTTCAGCAAGCCTTGGAAGTCCAGCTGGTCGAACCACTCCGAGTTTCGGCGCACCTCGGTCTTCGACATGTCGAGCACCTGCGCGGCCTGGTCGGTGTAGGTCACGAGGTTCTCTTCGACCGCCTCGCGCGTCAGCTGCGGGCGCAGCTTGTTGCGGCCGGAGGGGTCGCCCACCATCGCCGTCGCGTCGCCGACGATCAGCACGATCTGGTGCCCCAGCTGCTGCAGGTCGCGCAGCTTCATCAGCGGGATCGCGTGACCGATGTGCAGGTCCGGGCTCGAGGGATCCATGCCGAACTTGATCCGCAGCGGGCGGTTCTCGGCGAAGCTCTTCTCGAGCAGCTTGCGGAGCTGCTGTTCCTCGATCAGGTCGACGGTTCCGCGGCGGAAGGCGGCCAGGTGTTCGGCCACGCGCGGGTCGATGCTCGTCTGGGACACGGGGGTTCCTCGTCTCTGGGGATGCGGGCGAAGGGCTGCCATGGTAGCCCCCGAGTTGATCGATCCCAGACCCGGCGAGACCTGAGTGCGAAGCGTGCCGGCGAAGGTCAGCGCGCCCGCGGCAGGTCCAGGCCGCGACCGGCGAGGTCGCCGCCGTCGCCCGAGCCGTCCGCCTCGCCGGTCGTGGCGCGGTGCGCCATCCAGCGGCGCCAGGCTTCCGGATCGCCGCCCGGGCTGACCACGCCGGTCAGCCAGCGCAGCGCAGGGACGAGCTCCGCGAGGTCCGGCGTGGCGAGCTTCGCGACCAGCGGCTCGAGCAGTTCGAGCGTCTCGGCGCGACGCGCGGGCAGGATGCGCACGGTGCGCTCCATCAGCGCGGGCGTGTGCACGTCGCCGGCTTCGACGTAGCGCAGCAGTTCCGCCGGCTCGATCGTCCCGTTCGGGATGTAGCCGGCGAGCCGCACGACCGTCGTCTCGGGCCCGGGCATCTCGTTCGCCGGCAACGAGCGCCCCTGGTGGCGCAGCTCGGTCGCGAGGAATTCGAGTCGGAAGTCGCCCTCGAGCGCGAGCATCCCGGCGGGCTCGGGCGGCGTGACGTCGACGAGCTCGATCTCGACGGGCACGTCCTGCTCGAGCTCGATCACGTCGAGCCCGTCGACCGACTTGTACTGCACCGCGCTCTGGGCGGAGCCGAGCGGGTCGACGCTGGTGTACGCGACACGCAGGCGCGCGCCGGCGGGGTGCATGCGGATCGGTTCCGGTTCGCGGCTCTCGAGCCGCAGCACGAGCCGGTAGTCGCCCGGCGTCTCCGGGTGCTCGCGCGCGATCAGGCTCGTCTCGATGCGCTGGGCGAGCGCGCGGCCGTCGAGGATGCGCTCGAAGGCGTCCATCAAGCCCTGCACCTCGGGGCCCGGAGACATCGCGCGCAGCCGCGCGAGGATGCGACGCGCTTCCGCGTCCTGACGCGCCTCGACGGCGTCGCGCAGCGCCTCGACGCCGGGCAGGAAGCGCTGCTGGTCGGGAGCCACTTCTCCGTCCGCCGGCCCCGCCTGGATGACCACGCGGCCCGTCTGGAGCGGAGAAGCGGAAGGGCCGCCCGGCGCCACGCACGCCGCCGCCTGCAGGGTGCAGGCGAGGGCGAGAGTGACGCGGAGCGGCCCGTTCATCTGTCCTCGAGACGGATCAGGCTTCGGTCGATTCCTCGGCGGCAGCCGGTTCCTCGGTCGCGGCGGCCTCGGCGGGAGCTGCGGCTTTCGCTTCGGAGTCGCCGGACTCGTCGTCCGCCTTCGGCTCGAGCGGCTGGGCGAGGATCTTCTCGTTCTCCTCGAAGTCGGCGTGCACGAAGGTCAGGCCGATCTTGCGCTCGTCGATGTCCACGCGGATCACGCGGACTTCGCACTTCATGCCGGGGCGGATGATCTCCTCGGGCGACTCGATCTTGTGATCGGAGAGCTCGGAGATGTGGAGCAGACCCTCGAGGTCGTCCTCGAGCTTGACGAACGCGCCGAAGCTGGTCGTCTTCGTGACGTAGCCCGAGAGCAGGTCGCCGACGTGGTACTTGTTCGGAATCTCTTCCGCCCACGGGTCGGGGGTGAGCTGCTTCATGCCGAGCGCGATGCGCTTCTTGTCCTTGTCGACGGACAGGACCGCGCACTGCACCTTGTCGCCCTTCTTGACGACTTCGGAGGGGTGCGTGACCTTCTTGGTCCACGACATGTCGGAGATGTGCAGCAGGCCGTCGATGCCTTCCTCGATCTCCACGAACGCGCCGTAGGAGGTGAGGTTGCGCACCGTGCCTTCGATGACCGTACCGGCCGGGTAGTGCTCGTCGACGAGGTCCCAGGGGTTCGGCTCGGCCTGCTTCATGCCGAGCGAAATCTCCTGCTTCTCGTGGTCGATCTCCAGGACGACGACGTCCACCGCGTCACCCTGCTTGACGATCTCCGAGGGGTGGTTGATGCGACGGGTCCACGACATCTCGGAGATGTGCACGAGACCCTCGATGCCGTCCTCGAGCTTCACGAAGGCGCCGTAGGACATGATGTTGACCACCTCGCCCTTGTTCTTCGAGCCGACGGGGTAGCGCTTGTCGATGCCGTCCCACGGGGAGGCTTGCTTCTGCTTCAGGCCGAGCGCGATGCGTTCGCGGTCGCGGTCGATGCGCAGCACCATGACCTCGATCTCCTGATCGAGCTGGACCATCTTCGAGGGGTGGCTGATGCGGCCCCACGACATGTCGGTGATGTGCAGCAGGCCGTCGATGCCGCCGAGGTCGACGAACACGCCGAAGTCGGCGATGTTCTTGACGACACCGGTGCGGACCTGACCCTCTTCGATCTCCTCGAGCAGGTTCTCCTTGAGGCGCTGACGCTCCTCTTCGAGCAGCTTGCGGCGGGAGATGACGATGTTCATACGCTCCGGATCGATCTTGATGATGCGAGCGCGGATCGGCTCCTCGAGGAAGGCCGAGATGTCGTGCGTACGACGCAGGTTGACCTGGCTGGCGGGCAGGAAGACGTTGACGCCTTCGACGTCGACGAGCAGGCCGCCCTTGATCTTGCGCAGCACGACGCCCTGGACCTCGTCACCCTCCTGGTACTTCTGCGAGACGGTCTCCCAAGCGCGCAGGCGGTCGGCGCGGCGCTTGGAGAGCATCGCGGTGCTCTCGTAGGGGTCTTCGCCTTCGTAGAAGACTTCGAAGACCTCGCCCTTGCAGGGAAGGTTCTCACCGAACTCGGAGAACGGGATGGAACCTTCCGACTTGCCGCCGATGTCCATCACGACGAGCTTCGTCTTCTCGTCCACCGAGTCGACGGTCGCTTCGACGAGCGAGCCCGGTTGGATGTTCTTGACGGAACTCGTGATGGCCTCTTCGTAGGCGGCATCCGCGATTCCGCCGAGTGCGGCGGTGAGCTGCTTCTCGAGCTGCTCGGGGTCGAGGTCGAAACGCTTGAGGCGTTTGGAGGCTTGAGCCATGGTGCGCGTCCTCGCGAAGAGGACGATCTCTAGGGGTTTCAGGAGGGAAGCGGCGCCGCGCTCCGGAGTCCGGAGGGCGCCCGCCCGATCCGCACCGTGCGAATCGAACCGAAGAGTCTAGCGACTCGGGCCTCGAAGGTGGAGGCGCGCGGGCGCCCTTTTTCGGCCGTCCGTGCGTTCCACGAGACTCTCCGCTCGGCGGGCTCAGACCCGCGGGAAGCGTCCGTCCCCCACGAGGGACTCGATCGCGGCGCGCAGCGCGTCCCCCGCCGCCGGGTCCCGGGGGTCGAGCGGCGCCCCGAAGGCGACCTGGATGCCTCCCGGCCGCGGCAGCTTCCGGCTCCGCGGCCAGACGTCGATCGCCCCGCGGATGCCCACGGGAACGATCGGGACGCCCGCCTTGCGGGCCGCGAGCAGCGCTCCGCCGCGGAACTCGCCCAGCCGCCCGTCCCGCGAACGCGTGCCCTCGGGGAAGATCGTGACGCAGTCGCCCGCCTCGAGGTGGTCCGTCATCTCGCGCAGGGCCTTGCGGTCGGCCGCGCCGCGCCTGACGAGCACGGCGCCGCACTCGCGCATCACGAAGGCGAGCCAGCGCGCGTCGGCCAGGCTGTCGCGCGCGACGAAGGCCACGTGTCGGTTCGTCGAGGCGGCGATCGACGGGATGTCGAGGAACGACTGGTGGTTCGAGACGAACAGCGCTCCGCCCGTGGCGGGGACGTGTTCGCGCCCGACCACGCGCAGCCGGTTGAACAGCTTGAGCACCAGCCAGGAGAGCGCGCGGCAGAAGCGGTACGTCAGCGTCTTGTCGACGAGCACGGGCACGGCGCCTGTCGACTCGTCGGGAGCCGAGTCCGCCGTCTCGCTCACAGCACCCCGCCCCGCACGCGGCACAGCAAGCGGTCGACGACCTGCTCGGCGGTCGCGCCGTCGGTCTCGACGAGCTCCGCGTCGTCGGCGCGCACGAGCGGCGAGTCGGCGCGCGTCGAGTCGAGTTCGTCGCGGCGACGCAGCGCCGCCTCGATCGCGGCCTGTTCCTGCGGGCGGCCGATCTGCGCGGCGCGACGCCGCGCGCGCTCCTCCGCGCTCGCCACGAGGAAGAATTTGAAGTCGGCGCTCGGGAACACGACGGTGCCGATGTCGCGCCCTTCCGCGACGACGCCGCGGCGCTGGGCCACTTCGCGTTGCTTGGGGACGATCGCGCGACGCACTTCGGGGTGCGCGGAGACCTGCGAGACGCACGCGTCGACCTCGGCGGAACGGATGCCGGGTTCGCCGGGCTTGCCGTCGATCAGGATGCGCCCCGCCGCGTCGAAGTCGAGGTCGAGATCCCGCGCCAGCCGCGCGCAGCCCGCCGCGTCCGACGGCGGCACGTCCCGATCGAGCGCCGCCCAGGCGACCGCCCGATACATCGCCCCCGTGTCGAGGAAGGCGAGGCCCAGCTCGGCCGCGAGCCTGCGCGCGATGGTGGATTTGCCGGCGGCGGCCGGTCCGTCGATGGCGATGATCATGGCGAAGCGGCGCGCGATCCTAATCGCGGTCCGCCCGGGGCTCCAGGACGGCGGGGTGATCTTCCTCAGCCGGTGACCCAGGACGCGCTGCCGTGCGCTTCGAGCTCGCCCGCAGCGCCAACGACCAGCACGTCGCGCGGCCCTCCGAAGGCGTCGAGCACGATCAGCTCGGCGCCGTCCCCGAGCTCGACCCGGCGGTACTCGTGCGCGTGTCCGCAGACGAGCCGCGGGACCGCCGCCTCCCGCGCCCAGCGCCGCGCGGCGTCGAGCTGGATCGACTTCTCGTCCGGCAGCTTCGCGGCCACGGCCTGCACGGAGGCCGAGCGCAAGCGGCGCGCGATGCCGCGTCCGACGCCGAGCGGAAGCGTCCGCGAGAGCCCGCGCACGGGGCCCGAGCGGATCACGCGCCGCAGTCGCTGGTAGGCGTGGTCGAGCGTGCAGAGCTCGTCGCCGTGGATCCACAGGCACGCCGAGCCGCCGGGGAGTCGCGACAACAGGCCGCGCGGATGGATGCGCGCGCCGGTCGCGCGCTCGAAGTGCGCGTCGAGCAGGAAGTCCCGGTTGCCGTGCAGCACGTGCACGCCGGTGCCGGAGGCGGTGAGCTTCGACAACGCTTGAATCGTCGCGGCGGCGCCCGGCAGCGCGGCGTGCGCGCGCCCGACCCACGCGTCGTAGAAGTCGCCGAGGATCAACAGCGCGGGTGCGCCGGCGACGCGGCGAGTGAAGTCGACGAAGGCCGCGCTGTGTTCCGCGGACGCCGGATCGAGGTGCAGGTCGGCGATCGCGAGGCTGCCCGCGGGGAGCGCGATCGCGTCGAGGTCGCGCGGCGGATCGGGGGCGCGGCTCACGAGTTCCCCGGGGCCTCCAGGTCGAGGTCGCGCATTTTCTCCCAGAGCACCTTGCGCGAGATGCCGAGCAGCTCGGCCGTCTGCATGCGGTGGCCGCCGGTGGACTCGAGCGCGCGCGCGATGTGCGCCGCCTCGGCCTCCTTGACGATCGTGCGCAGCGGTCGGATCTCACCGGTGACCTCGGTCGCGCCGCGCCAGCGCGGGTCGAGCGGCAGCAGGTCCTCGGCTGCGAGTTCCAGCTTCTTTCCGGCCAGCGCGATCGCGCGCTGCACGGAGTTCTCGAGCTCGCGGACGTTGCCCGGCCACGGATAGCGTTCCATCGCGTTCATCGCGGTGCGCGACAGACGGTACTCGCGGCCGCGGCCGTGGCGCTCGATGAGGTGCGCGACGAGCAACGGCACGTCACCGGTGCGCTCACGCAGCGGCGGCAGGTTCACCGGAACGACGTTGACGCGGTAGTAGAGGTCTTCGCGGAAGCGCCCTTCGCGCACGAGGTCGCGCAGCGGCGCCTTCGTCGCGGCGACGACGCGGATGTCCACCTCGTGGGTCTTCTCACCGCCGAGGCGCTCGAAGCGACGTTCCTGCAGCACGCGCAGCAGCTTGACCTGCACCGGCAGCGGCATGTCGTCGATGTCGTCGAGGAACAGCGTGCCGCAGTCGGCGAGCTCGAAGCGGCCCTTGCGATCCTTGCGCGAGTCGGTGAACGCGCCCTTCTCCGAGCCGAAGAGCTCGGCCTCGAGCAGGGACTCGGGCAACGCAGCGCAGCTGATCGGGACGAACGGCCCCTTGCCCCGCTCGGAGAGCTCGTGCAGCGCGAGCGCGATGCGTTCCTTGCCCGTGCCGCTCTCGCCCTCGATCAGGACGGTCGCATCGGTCGGCGCGACGGTGCGCACGCGTTCGAACACGGCGCGCATCGCGTCCGACTGGCCGACGACGTCGCGGAAGCCGTCCGAAGCCTCGAGCCTGCCACGCAGGCGCGTGTTCTCGAGCTGCAGCTCGCGCAAGCGCGCCAGCGTGTCCACCATCGAGACCATCGCCTGGTTGCGGAAGGGCTTCTGCACGTAGAAGCTCGCGCCGATGTCGACCGCTTCGACAGCCTGGTCCATCGACGCGAAACCAGTCATGATCACGACGGGGCGGTTCGGATCGAGCTCGACCGAGCGCGAGAGCACGACCATGCCGCCCTTGCCGGGCATGCGGATGTCCGTCAGCACGACGTCGATCCCCCCCGCCTCGAGCGCGGCGAGCGCCGTGTCCGTGTCGCCCGCGGACACCACTTCGTAGCCGGCCTCCTCGAGCGCGTCGCGGAGCGTGACGGCGATCGTCTCCTCGTCGTCGGCCAGCAGGACTCTCACCCAACGCTCCCCGGCAGCTTCTCCGTCCAGCGGTCGCCGCCTGCGCCAACCGACTCGGCGAGCGCGGACTCGGCGCAGCGCAGCAGCTCGTCGTGGAACAAGGTCCCGCCGGCCTCGCAGAAGCTGACCCCGGCGGAGAGCGACAGCTTGCCGCCAGTCTGCGCATCGAGCTCGCGGACCGCCTGCAACAGGCGCGAGACCAGCACTTCGATCTGCGCCGGCGGCGTGTGCGGCACGATGATCAGCAGGCGGTCGTCGGGGAGGCGCCCCACCAGGTCGCTGCCGCGCGTCTGCACGTGCAGCAGCGCGACGATCGTCTCGAGCGCGGCTTCCTTCGCCTCGTAGCCCGAGCTGTCGCGCAGCGCCCCGAGCTGGTCGAGCGAGAGCATCAGCACGCTGATCGGGTACCCGTAGCGCTGCGCGCGGCCGAACTCGACGCGCAGCAGGTGGCGAATCTGCGCCAGGGAGTAGAACTCGGGGTGGGCGCCTTCGGTGCGTGGTTCGGTGGTCATGCGGAGCGTGCTGCGCGAGGTGTATGCGAGGGTGTCGAGTTCGTCACTCGCGCGACTTCAGTTGCCGAGGATGGCGTCGATCCAGCCGTCGAAGCTGGTGTCCCACTTGAGGCGGGCGAGCACCATCCCGACGAAGGTCATCAGCAAGATGATGCCGACGATGATGAACTGTGCGACGGCGGCCGCCGCCGTGTTCTTCGCCGCGCCCTTCATCTTGCGGCCGGCACCGCGCGCGCCGCGACCGGCAGGCGTCATGACGAAGTCGCGCAGCAGGCGCGAGGAGCGCTCGAGCACGCGCGGATCGTCGTCGGGAAGGTCGCTCGCGGCGAGGAGCTCGCGCGCGCAAGCCTCGGGTTGGAACTCGCCGCGCACGACCGCATCGCTCCAGCGCTTGACCACCTGGCGGTCGGCGAGGCCCTGCTCGACGAGGATGCCCGCCTTGATCCGGCGCCAGCCCTCGGGCATGGCGGAGCCCTTCGCCCGCGCGGCGCCGACCTCCTCCAGCACGGCCTCGGCCGTCGACTCGCGGTAGGTCATGGTCCACTTGCCCCACTCGATGCGGTCGCCGTCGGCGAGGAAGCGCTCGTCCAGCTCCTGCCCGGCGGTCCGCGGACCACCGCCGCCTCCGAGCCAGACCGCCTTGGCGGGGTCGTTCCAGAGCTGCAGCTCGCCGCGCGAGGTGCCCTCGAGCACGACGTCCGCTCCGGCCCCGCCGACCCGCGTCAGCGCCCGGTCCAGGTAGTGCTTCCGCGCCCCGTTCGGGCCCTCGATCTCGATCCAATGTTCCGTCACGGCAGCATTGCATAGTGGATTCGACGGCCGAATGCACGCTCCGCGCGCCCTCGCGCCGACGCGGGCCGTAGCCCCCATCGCACCGCGCGACTATCCTGGAACGAGCCCCGACTCCAGGAAGCTGCATGAATCCCCTCCTCGCCGTCCTCCCGCTCTGCCTCACTCCCCAGGACTGGACGGCGCTGCCGCTTCCCGACCCCTCACTGCCCCGCACGCGCGCCGAAGTCGATCTGCCCGCGAGCCGCGGGCGTCACTTGCGCTTCGGCGAGTGGGAGAGCGACCCAGCGCTCGACGAGGTCGCCGAGATCCCCGCGAACCTCGTCGTGCAGTGGCTGCAGGAGGAAGCCCGCCGCCGCGGTTCGCTGCTCTCCGTCGCGCCGAACACGCCGCCGCTGCTCGTTTCGGGCGGCGAGGACGACGTCGCCTGGGCCCGCGAGCTCGTCGACGGACTCGACGCGATCGGGCGACGCCTCGACGTGACCGTGGACGCCTGGCTCGTGCCCGACCGCGTGACCGGAGACCCCGGTCCCGCCGCGCTCGAAGCGCTCGAGGGCGTTCGACGCTGGAACGGCGAGGTGCGCTCGGGTGACGGCATGCTGTTCGGCGACGCACACCGACGCGCGTTCCTCGCCGACTACGAGGTCGAGGTCGCGACGGACTCCGGAGTCGCAGCGCCCGTGATCGGCCAGGCGTTGACCGGCGAACAGCTCTACGTGTCGGTCCACCGCGTCGACGGCGGACGCGGCGTGCAGGTCTTCGGCGTACTCGATCTCGCGGAACTCGACCGGGTCGAGGAATTCGATCCCGGCACTCCCGACCTCGGCGCGACCGAGCAGCCGGTCGTCGACCTCGCGCAAGTCTGCTTCTCGGGGCACGTCGTACCAGGCGAAGCGCTGCGCGTCTCGATCGTCGGATCCGCGGTCGGCGGCGGCGACTGGACGCTGTTCCTGCGCGCCACGACGACGCCGGACCCGGCCGAGCCGCCGTCGATCGGCTGGAGAGCGCTCGACCTCGCGCTGCTCGCCTCGGACTCGTCCGAGTTGCCGGCGATGAACGCGGGCAGCTCGCTGACGCGTCACGCGCGCCTCTCCGAGCTCGGCGGAGCCCACGCTTCGACGCCGCCCTCCGGCGTGCTCGCGTTGCTCGGACGCGATCGTCGCCGCGACGTCGAGCGCCCCGCCGTGCAGTGGACCGATCACCTGCTGCTCGTCCACTCCGACGACGCCGAGCGCTATCGCGAGCTCAGCGCGCTCGTCGCGCAACTCGAGTCGGTGCGCACGAAGACCACGCAGTGCCGACTGGAACTGGGCGCTCTCGTCGTCGAGCTGCCCGTCGCGTCAGGACTCCCCGCGCGCGTGCTCGCCGGCACCGAGCGCTGCGTGCTGATCGACTACGACGCGGAGATCGCGCCGAACACCTGGATGCCCGCGCCGCGCAGCGAATCGATCTTCGACGGCCTCGCGTGGCAGGCGCGCCTCTCCGGCGACGACCTGGTCGGCGAGTGCTTCCGCTCCTCGACCGACGAGATCCGCGTGCGCGATCGCAGCCGCGCGTCCTTGGGCACGGTGCAGTTGCCGAGCCGTCGGTTTGCTGCGGGCCGCGGGAAGCTGGCGGCCGGATCCCGCGCCGTGTGGATCCCGCCGGGCACGCATGAAGCCGCCTTGCTCGTCACCCGCGGCAGCCTCTGATCCGCGCGGCATTCGTTCGCCGGAGCGGAGGAATGGTCCCGCATGCAACTTCCGAGCCAGGAGGTCGTATACTTACGCGACCCGCGGGGCCCCCTCCCTGACCCCCTCCGGGCCCCTACGCCCCCTTGAGACTCGGCCTCCACCAATCCGCCCGCCTGGAACAGCGACTCGTGCAGTCGCCCCAGATGATCCAGGCGATGAAGATCTTGCAGCTCTCTGCCCTCGACCTCGAGGAGCGGATCGAGCAGGAGCTGGCCGAGAACCCGATGCTGGAGCGCGGCGAATCGACGCCGGAGCCGGGCGAGGACGGCACCGACCCCGGGGAACCCGCGGAGTCCGCCGAGTCCGAGGAGCTGGGGCGCATGCTCGACACCCTCGAGCGCATCGAGCGCGACTTCTCCGACGGGCGCCGCAGCGGTGATCCCGAAGAGAGCGATCGCAAGCTCCAGGCGCTGCAGAACACGCCGGACGTGCCGCACAGCATGGCGGAAGCGCTGATCGAAGAGCTCGCGATGATCGACTTCGACGATCGTCAGCACGCGATCGCGGAGGCACTCATCTTCTCGCTCGACGAGCGCGGCTACTTGTCGGAGTCCCTCGAGGACCTCGCACCCGACTGCCCGGTGCCCGGCCCTCCTGCCGCCACGCCGGAAGAGCTCGAGTTCGTGCTCGGCCGCCTGCGCCGCGCGATCCACCCGTCGCTCGGGGCGCGCGACCTGCGCGACGCGCTGCTCTTGCAGATCGACCCCGAGGACGAGGACCAGCGCCTGCTGCGCACGGTCGTCGCGAACCACCTCGAGGACGTGCAGGCGAATCGCCTGCCGCGCATCGCGAAGGAGACGGGCGCTTCGATGGAGGCGCTGAAGGACTGCCTCGACGACCTGCGGCACCTCGACCCGATGCCGGGTGCCGACTACGGCGAGTCGCAGGCACAGGTGATCCATCCGGACGTCGTCGTGGAGCTGGACTCGGACGGCGAGTACGAAGTCCGCCTCGACCGTCAACGCACGCCGGAACTCGTGCTCAGCCCCAGCTACCGCCGCATCCTCGAGGAGGCCCAGAAGGGCGACGAGGTCGAGGACTGGCTGAAGAAGCGCCTCGAGTCGGCGCGCTGGTTCTTGGAAGCGGTGCGTCAGCGGCAGTCGACCTTGCTGCGCATCTCGAAGGTGCTCTTCGAGCGGCAGCGGCCGTTCCTCGAGAAGGGCCTCTCGGCGCTGCAGCCGCTGCGCATGCAGGAAATCGCCGACGACGTCGGCGTGCACATCTCGACCGTCAGCCGCGCCGTGGCCGGCAAGTACGCCCAGACGCCGCGCGGCATCTTCCCGCTGAAGTTCTTCTTCACCGGCGGCACCACCAAGGACACCGGCGAGGCCACCTCGCAGGTCTCGATCCAGCAGCGCATCAAGGAGCTGATCGACGAGGAGGACGCGAAGAACCCGCTCAGCGACGAAGAGCTCGCGAAGCGCCTCTACGAGCTCGACGGCACCAAGATCGCGCGCCGCACGGTGACCAAGTACCGCAAGCTGCAGGACATCCCGTCCTCCAGCCAGCGCAAGGCCTACTGAGGGCCCGCCGGCACGGCTAGACGCCTCCGCGGACCGCGGCTAAGCTGTTCGCCCGAAAGCCGACGGAGCGCCGTCGGTTCCCCCGCTCCGACCGCCATCGAACCACCGAGACTCCCATGAGCGCCCGCGCCACCGAGCTCCGCAAGGGCTCCGTCATCGAGAAGGACGGCGACCTCCTCATCATCACCGACTACGAGCACAAGACGCCGGGCAACCTGCGCGCGATCATCCAGATGAAGACCAAGAGCCTGAAGACGGGCTCGACGGGCGCCATCCGGGCGAGTTCGAACGACAGCTTCGAGGTCGCGTACCTCGACCGTCGCAAGGCCGAGTACCTCTACAAGGACGGCACGGACAACTTCATCTTCATGGACGGCGAGACCTTCGAGCAGTTCCCGCTGCCCAGCGAGCTCGCCAACGACGCGATGGGCTACGTGAAGGAGAACGACACGGTCGAGATCACCTTCCACGACGGACGTCCGATCGGCGTCGAGCTGCCGCCCTCGGTGATCCTCGAGGTCGTCGAGGCAGAGCAGGCGGTGAAGGGCAACACCGCCACGAACGTGAAGAAGGAAGCCGTGCTCGAGACGGGACTGACGGTCAAGGTCCCGCTCCACGTCAACGCCGGCGACAAGATCAAGATCAAGACCGCCGACGGCGAGTTCCAAGGCCGCGTGAACGACTGACGCTTCCGGCGCGATCCGCACGAGAACGGCCGTCGCTCGCAGGAGCGGCGGCCGTTCTCGTTCCGGCGACGGGCGGCTCAGTCCTCGCGGTAGACGAGGACTTCCAGGTCGCGGCCGTCCATCGGCGCCTCGAAGCGTCGCATCAGGCGACACTCGTCGCGCAGGAACTCGCGCAGCAAGTCGGCGTCGTCCGGAGCCATGTCGTCGAACCACTGCGGTCGCACGACGAGCCAGGACCGCCGCCCGTCCCGTCGCCACTGCCGCGGTCCGTCGACGTAGAAGCGGCCGAGTGGTTCCACGACCCGCGGACGACGGAGGTCGGTCGCCGCGGCGGCCAGGTAGAACTCACCGATCGGTGAGGCCATGCCCGCGATCAGGTCACCCGGCTCGCGCGCCGCGTCGACGTAGTGGTAAGCCTCGCGCCAGCGCGGACGCTCGCCGGCACGCGAGGTCAAGTACAGCGCGCAGTTCGCGAGCGAACCGAGCACCAGCGCCGCGATCAGCGCGCCGTCCGTGCGCGGGATCGGCGCGTCGCCGCGCTCGTCGGGCGACAGCAGGTTGGCCGCCAGCGCGCAGGCGAACGGCAGCAGGACGAAGACGTACTGCGCGGTGATCTGCGCCTCGACGGAGATCAGCGCGGCGAGGCCGATTCCGACGGCCAGCAAGACCGTCAGCAAGCGCCCGCCGGAGTCCTCGCGCTTCCACGCCTGGAACGCGGCCCACAGCGCGGCGGCGGCGAGGAAGGGCGTGAAGAAGTAGCCCGAGGTCAGGACGAAGTGCAGCGGACCAGAGAGTGCGCCGGGACTCGGTTTCTGTCCGAGGTGGTGCAGCAGCGGACGCAGCGCCCAGGGCGAGCACGCGAGCCCGACGACGACGAGCACCAGGCACGCTTCGCGCGCGCGCTTGCGCAGGGCGTCGTTCGAGGCGTCCGCGAACCACGCGCCGAACGCGAGCCCCGGCACGAGCAGCGCGGCCGACGGGTGGAAGGTCGCGGCCGCGGCGCAGAGGAGGAATCCGCCGTAGACGCGCACTCGCCCGCCGCGCAGCAGTCCGCGCAAGGCGAACCCCGCGCCGATCAGCGCCGTGAGCTGGGAGAGCGTGTAGAAGCGCGCGGTCTGCGACCAGAAGATGTGCCACGCGGACACCGCGAGGAAGAGCGCGGCCCAGGACGCACGGCGCCGACCGAGCAGCGGCGCGAACGCCCACGCGCAGAGCGGCACACAGGCGATCCCGGCGAGGGCCGGCACGAGGCGCAGCGCGAACTCGTCGGGCGGGGTTCCGCAGAGCGCCGCGACGCCCGTGACGATCCGGTAGCCGAGCGGATTGAACAGGTCGCTGGTGTCCAACCCGTGGTGCGCGTCGGCCCAGGTCAGCGCCTCGTCGATCCACAGGCTCCACTCGCCCAGGCGCACGAAGCGCAGGAGCGCGAAGGCGAGCGCCAAGCAGAGCACGCTGCCGGCCGGCAGGCGTCGCGCGGAGGACTGGGGAGGACCGGGGACCATGGGCTACAGGAGACTTCCCTTTCTGGTCGACGAAGGCAACGCCCATCCATGAGCCAAGTCCGTCCTCGCTTGTCGCGAGCTGTCGAACCGGCCAAGATGACCCCGCCATGCAGCGCCTCCTCAGCAGTCTCGCCGTCCTCTTCCTCGCGACGGCTTGCGCGACCACCTCGCCGGTCTCGATCAGCTCCGACCCGCCCGGCGCCGCGATCTACGTCGACGGGGCGCACTCGGGCTTCACGACGCCCGCGGTACTCTCGCTCGAGAAGAAACAGAATCACGTCGTCGCGATCGCGCTGAAGGGGTACGAGCGTGAAGAGCGCGCCATCGTGAACGACCCTGACTACGAGACGCTGCTGTGGCGCGAGATGTCGGTCCTCCCGAAGACCTGGCGCTTCCCGCTGTGGCTCAACCTCGAGGACTTCTTCGTCCCCGTGAAGAAGAAGTACCTGCTCAAGCCGTCGCGCATCTTCGTGCGCCTCGACCGCACGGCCGACCGTTGAGCACGGCTGCGCGCCCCGCCGTCTTCCTCGACCGCGACGGCACGATCAACGTCGAGCGCGACTACCTCGACGATCCTTCCGAGGTCGAGCTGATCCCCGGTGCCGCGGAAGCGATCCGCGAGCTGAACGTCGCCGGATTCCCGGTGGTCGTCGTCACGAACCAGAGCGGGATCGCCCGCGGCATGTTCGACGAATCGCGCCTGGCCGAGATCACGCGACGCCTCGACGAGCTGCTGGCGGCGCGCGGCGCGAAGATCCTCGCCAGCTACTACTGCCCGCACCATCCGGACTACGGCGGCGAGCGCTACCAGCGCGTCTGTGACTGCCGCAAGCCCGGATCCGGCATGCTCGAGCAGGCAGCCCGTGAGCACGGGCTCGACCTCTCCGCGAGCTGGATCATCGGCGACTCGCTGCGCGACCTCGAAGCGGGCGCGGCCGTCGGTGCGCACGGCATCCTGGTCGCGACGGGCAAGGGTGCGGAACAGTACGCGGCAGCGCGGGCTCGCGGTGAAGCGCCCGAGGACTTCGCGGCGGACCTAGGCGCCGCCGTGCGCCTCGTCCTCGGCAGGACCTGAGCGCTCGTAGATGCGCTCGATGCGGTACTGCCGCAGGCTGCGCGCGTTGGTGTAGATGATGATTTCGCCGACGAGGCCGAAGCCGATCACCTGCACGCCGAGCATGAACAGCAGCATGCCGATCAGGAAGATCGGGCGGTTGTAGAGCCCGGCCTCCTCCATGAAGAGCTTCTGCAGGACGAGCACGCCGCAGATCCCGCCGCCGATCGTCGCGAAGAGCGCGCCGAGCGTTCCGAAGAAGCGCAGCGGCTTGTGCGTGAAGTGCGTGAGGAAGACGACGCCGAGCACGTCGAGCAAGCGACGCACGTAGACGCCGACGCCGAAGAAGCCGGTGCCGCCCCACTCCTGCAGGTGACGCACCTTCACCTCGACGACGCGGTAACCCTGCCGATGCGCGGTGACCGGCAGGAAGCGGTACTGGTCGCCGTAGATCGCGAACTCCTCGAGCACCTCGCGTCGTACGGCGCGGAAGTAGCAGTTCAAGTCGTGGAAGGGCGCGCCGACGATGCGTCGCATCAACAGGTTGAAGCTGGCGGACTGAACTCGGTTCAGCATCGGGTCGACGCGCGGGCTGCGCCACGGCGCGACGAAGTCGGCGCCCTCGTCGATCGCCACGAGCAGGCTCTCGATCTCGCGCGGGTCGACCTGCACGTACTGCGGCGAGGTGACGATCACGCGGCCGCGGGCGTGTTCGAGGCCGGTCGCCAGGCAGGCCGACTCGCCGAAGGATTGTTGGAACGCGATCGCTTGGACGTGGCCGGGATGCTCGGCGACGAGCGCTTCCGCTTCCTTCCAGGCCGGACCGCGGTGTCCGTCGAAGACGAAGATGAAGTCGTGCGACTTGCCGAGGCGCTCGAGCTCGGCGGAGAGTGCGCGGTAGACCTCGAGAACCTTCGCGTCGACGGTCAGGACCGGCACGATCACGGAGACGTCGAGGTCCGGCGTGGGGCGCGGCGCGACTTCGACGACCGGCGGCGCTTCGGGGGTGCTGAGCTCGGTCATCGCCCGGCGCGCTCCGTGAGGGGGACGCGCGCTTCCGACACGCTGAACATGTCACTCGCGCGCACGGCGAGTTCCGCGAGCAGGCCCAGCAGGAAGAAGTACACGCTGGCCATGGTGCACAGCATGAAGTACGTGACGTAGAGCTGGCCCGAGGCTCCGAAGCTCCCGGATCCACCGACGAGGATCGCGAGGTGCGCGAGCGCGCCGACGAGGAACGGCAGCGCGAGCAACATGAAGTATTGCAGCGGACGACGCGAGAAGCCCGCCAGCAGCTTGATCGCGAACAGGTCGAAGAACACTCGACGCACACGACCGATGCCGTACTTGCTGGACCCGAAGCGCCGCGCCCGGTGGTTCACGACGAGTTCACACACACGCGCGCCGTTCGCCGCCGACATGGCCGGCAGGAAGCGGTGCTGTTCCGCGTAGATCGGCAAGCGCGCGATGACCTCGCGGCGGAAGACCTTCAGCGTGCACCCCGTGTCGTGGATCGGCACGCCGGTGACGAGCGCGATCAGGCGGTTGGCGACGATCGACGGCAGCCGCCGCAGGATGAAGCCGTCCTGGCGACTCTTGCGCCAGCCGGCGACGACGTCGTAGCCGCGCTCCAGCGTCTCGAGCATGCGCGGGATGTCCGCGGGGTCGTTCTGCAGGTCGCCGTCGATCGTCACGACGATCCGACCGCGGCTGTGTTCGAATCCGGCGGCCATCGCGGCGGTCTGCCCGGCGTTGCCGCCGAACTCGATCACGCGCACGGCGGGATCGGTGCGCCAGAGCCCCAGCATGACCCCCAGCGAGCCGTCGCGGGACGCGTCGTCGACGTAGACCACCTCCCAGGCGAGGCCGGTGGGCTCGAGCGCCGCCCGCAGCTCCTGGTGCAGGATGGGCAGGTTCTCTTCCTCGTCGTGGACGGGGACCACGACGCTGATGTCGACGAGGGGGGTCATCGCGGGATCTACCCGGGGTCCATCGGCCGCCGTCCCGAATGGGTGTAGGCCGATCGAAGCGGGGCGGCCATTCTGGGCGTCGGGCCGGGCCGAAAGGGCCCGATTCCGGGCGCTTTCCCAGCTTTGAGACAAGCGCGAATCAGGTATGATCGCTCCCCATGGCCGCTTCCCAACTGCCCCCCGACCGCTCCGACTGGGCGCTCCTCTTGGGGCCCGGGGAGGATCTGGAACGCCTCGCGCCCCTGCTGGAGGCGCTCGAGACGACCCGCGGCGTCGACCAACCGCTCGGGATCGACGTCCTCGACGACCTGAGCCAGTTGTTCTCCGAGCTGCCGGACCGCGGCCGACTGGTGCTGCACGCGGCTTGGCTGCCGCTCGAGGACCTCGGGCTCGTGCGCCGCTTCCTCGACTCCGAACCCGGCTGGGAACTCGTGCTCGTCGGGCTCGATCCCGGCGCGACCGTCCCGCGCCGCTTGCTGCGCTTGCCGGGGACGCGCTGGTTCAGCGACCCGCTCGACGTCGACCAGCTCGACGAGCTGCTCAGCGCGCCCGACGTGCGCATCCCGATCGACGAAGAGGACGACGAAGACGACGAAGACGACGACTACGCTGACGTCGATCCTCTCACTGCCGCGCTCGACGCTTCGCTCGACGACGACGAGATCGCCGCCTTCCGCGAGGATCCACCGGACGGCGACTGGACGTTCGAGGACGAGGAAGCCGACGGCGACCTCGAAGAACTCGAAGAGCTCGAGCACGAAACCGAGCGCGCGGCCGCCGAGGACGACGCCGCCGAAGAACGCGAACAGGACGCGCTCTTCGACGAGGAGATCGAGCGCATCCTGGCGCTCCCGCCGCAGCCGACGGGCTCCAACTCCGACTCGCCGCGAGCGGCCAGCGCCGCGGTCGCGACCAAGCTCGAGCGTCCGCCCTCAGGCGAACGCGCCGCGCCCAAGGATCCCTTCGGCGCCCTGCTGCGCGACGTCGCCGCGCACGAGCTCCCCGCGGAAGTCGCCGCGGAAGCGACGGAGTCGCCCGAAGGACCGCCCGCCGGCGAACCGCTCGCGCAGGCGATCAGCCCCGCGCCGGCGCCCTACTTCAAGAACCAGGTCGCCGACCTCGCGGACATCGCGCTGCGCATCGAGCTGTCGCTGGAGATGGCGCGCGAGCGCGCGCTGCTCGAGGGCGACATGCCCGCTCTCGACGACCTCGAGCTCGAAGTGCAGCGCCTCGCGCAGTTCACCCGCACGCTCGGCTACCTCTCGTCGCCGCCGATGGCCGGTCGCCAACGCATCGCGCTCGGTGAGATGGTCGAGGAGATGCTCGCCGAGGCCGGCAACGACGAACACTCGCCGCGCTACCTCTGGCGCTCCGACGGACCGCTCCACGTGCGCTGCGACAAGACGCTGATGCACCACGCGCTCGAGGCCGTACTCTACCTCGTGCACCACTGCGCGAGCGCGGCGGGCACGGTGCGCGTCGAAGGGCGCGAGTCCGGCCCCGGCAAGGCGCCGAGCGGCCACGTGGAGCTGACCTTGCGCTTCCCCCCGGGTCCCCTCTCGGACCTCGATCCGCGGGCCGCGGTCGTGCCCTACGCGCTGCGCACGCTGCTGCCGGAGCTGGGTCCGAACGCCCTCGCGGCCGCGACGGGGATCCTGCGCGGCCAGGGCGGCGAGCTCTCTCTCAACACCTCGGGCGAGGAGTGGGTCTGGCGCCTGCGCCTGCCGCGCGCCTGATCACCACGGCCCCCCCGGTCCGGCTCCAGTCCGCCGACGGGCGGTGTCGATGTTCTTGGACGTGTCCAAGCCCCTCGACAGCCCCCAGGCCCGCGTGCTGATCGTCGACGACGATCCGGACCAGGCCGCCGAGCTCGCCGATCGCCTGGAGCGCTCCGGATGCGCCGTGGAGAGCTGTGGAGGCGGCGCGCGTCTGGAACGACTCGTTCGCGCCGAACGCTTCGACGCTGTGTTGTCGGACCAGGACACCGCGCCGCTCGAGCGCTTCCAGCCGCTGCTCGAGAGCCCGGATCCACCGGCGTTGATCCTGCTCGCCGGCTTCGGCTCGATCCACGACGCGGTGCAGGCCGTGCGCGCGGGCGCGGCGGACTACCTCTCTCGACCGGTGTCCGACGAGCAGCTCTCGATCGCGTTGCGGCGCGCGCTCGAGGAGCGTCGGCTGCGAACCGAGAACGCGCGGCTCCGTGCGGACCTCGGCGAGCGCTTCCAGCTCGGTTCGATCCTGTCGCGCGCACCCGCGATGATGCGCGTCTTCGAGACGATTCAAGCCGTCGCCGACACGCGCGCCACGATCCTGATCGAGGGCGAGAGCGGCACCGGCAAGACGATGCTCGCGCGCGCTGTGCATCAGCACTCCTCGCGTGCCGAGCGTCCCTTCGTCGAGGTCAACTGCGGCGCCCTGCCCGACTCGCTGCTCGAGAGCGAGCTGTTCGGTCACGTGCGCGGCGCGTTCACCGGCGCGGTTCGCGACAAGCCCGGCAAGTTCGAGGCGGCGGAAGGCGGGACGATCTTCCTCGACGAGATCGCGTGCGCTTCGCTCGACCTGCAGGTGAAGCTGCTGCGCGTGCTGCAGGACCGCGTGTTCGAGCGCGTCGGCGACACCACCACGCGTCAGGCGGACGTGCGCATCATCGCCGCCGCGAACGTCGACCTCGCCGAGGAAGTGCGCGAGCAGCGCTTCCGACAGGACCTCTTCTACCGCCTCAAGGTCGTGTCGCTCGAGGTGCCCCCCTTGCGCGAACGCCGTGGAGACGTGCCGCTGCTCGCGGAGTACTTCTTGAACAAGTTCCGCCGCGAGTACGCCCGGGGCGTGACGGGCTTCTCCCCCGCCGCGCTGGCGGCCATCACGGCGCACGACTGGCCGGGCAACGTCCGCGAGCTGGAGCACTGCCTCGAGCGCAGCGTGCTGCTCGCAGCCGGAGACCGCATCGAGGCCCGGGACCTGCCACCCGAACTCGCAGCCGGCGCCGGATCGGACGGATCCGCCGCGATCTCGCCCGATCGCCCGCCGCTGGACGCGCTGCCCGGCATCCGCCCGCTCAAGGACGCGCTGGAGCACTCCGAGCGCGAACTGATCCTCTCCGCCCTGCGTGCGACCGCGGGCTCGCGGAAGGAAACGGCGGATCGCCTGGGTGTGAACCGCACGACCTTGTTCAACAAGATGAAGAAGTACAACCTGATGGACCTCGAGTTCGACGGCGAGCCCGCCGCTGACGACGAATCGGGTCCTGAGTCCCCCTTCCCGCGGTCATGCGGCTGAAACACCTCTTCTTCCTCGCCCTGCTCGTCGGCATCCCGATCGCGTACTTCGCGACGCGGTCGGAGCCGCTGACGCCGCGGCAGGAGCTCGAGCTCCTGCGCGTCTCGATCGGGTCCGAGCGTCCGAACGAGGACCACACGCTCCGCAAGCTCGAGCGATTGACGCGCGACGCACGCGAGGCGGACGACTTACCGCTCGTCGCCGACTTGCTCGACGTCCGGGCGACGTACCTCACGAGCATCGGGTCCGCCGAACGCGCGCGCGAAGACCTCGAAGAACTCCTGCGCGACCACCGCCCCGGCGACCCGCAGCTGCGACTGCGCGCAGCGCTGACCGACGTCGACGCGGGGCACGAACGCGAGGGCTTGAAGAGCCTCGAGCGACTGGTCGCGGACCACCCCGAGATGCTCGCCGCGTGGGTCGAGCTCGGCGCGCTGCAACAGCGCTCTGCGGACACGAAGCTGAACAAGGCGGGAGCCCTGCTGCGTCCGTTGCTGGTGGAGTCCGACTACCTGGTCGCCGTCGACCTTCTCCACAAGCTTGCCGCCCAGGATCCCGAGGACCGCCTGCGCACCGCGACGATCTTCGCCGTCCGCCGCCTGTTCCGTACGGCCGACGAGACCGAACTCGCGCGGGCATTGACGCTCACCGACCAGGCTTCGGCCGAGCTCGCGGAAGCGCGCGGCGCCTTCGCTTCGAGCTTCGCGCTCGGCCTCGACCGCCGGGCGATCCACGGCTTCTTGCGGATCCTGATCGACGCGGGAGAGACGGACCTGGCAGTGCAGACCGGCCTGCTCGGGCTACAGTCGCCCGCGCTGCGCGACAACCACGAGACGGTGCAGCTGCTGATCGAAGTGCTGCTCGCGCGCGAGGACTACGTCGACGCCGCGCGAGTCGCGACGCTCTCCCTCGAGTCGACGCAGGCCCAGGACGCGGACCACCTGCGCCTGCTCTGCCTCGCGCTCTACCGCGGAGAGATCTGGGGCCGCCTGCTCACCACGGCGGCCAAGCTCTCCTCGATCGGGCGCGGCGAGGACCCGGCGATCGCCAAGTTCTACATGGCGTTCACCTACTGCAACACGGACAAGGCACGCCGCGGCGCGGCGATGCTGCGCGACTACGCGACGTCGCGGGTGAGCGAACCCTTCCCCGGCGCGCGCGCGAAAGCGTGGTTCACGATCGCCAAGGTCGCGCGCGACGTGAACGACGCAGCCGGTGAGCAAGAGGCGCTGCGCGGCGGCCTGGGCATCGAGCCCGAGAACCGCGGCGCGGAGTGGATCCGCCTCGCCGAGCTGCAGGAGAGCGTTACGCACGGCGGCTACCGCGCACCGCTCGAGTCCTACTCGCGGGGCATGTCGCAGGCGTCGCGCTTCACCGGCCAGCTCTTCGACAAGTGGGTCGAGCTGGGCGAGAAGGTCATCGCTGCCGGCGGACGCGACGTGGAGTCGATCGACCGTGCCCTGCGAGCCGGCGCGCGGATCTACCCGATCGGCGACGTCGACCCCTACTTGTTCTACCGGCTGGCGGAGCGGAACCTCGAAGCTGGGCGCGTCGCGTCCGCGACGACGATCCTCGGACGCTTGCTCGAGGTCTACCCGGGCCTGCTGCCGGCCGTCGACCTACGCATTCGTTGTTTCCAAGAACAAGGGCGCCGGAACGAAGTGGTCGAGTGGATCGTGCACCGCGCGGAACTCGCCGGACCCGACGATCGCACGCGCGAGCTGCTCGCCTCGGTCGACGAGTCCGAGCTGTCCGGCGCGCAACGCGTGCGCTTGATGTCGATGGACCCCGACACGATCGGACGCCTCGAAGTCGCACGCGCGCTGATCGCTGCGGGCGAGGACGAACGCGCGCTGATCGCGTTGGAAGCCGCGACCGGAAGGAAGAGCGACGCGGAGCGCCTCGAGGAAGGGAACATCCTCTTCCGCCTCGGCCGCTTCGAAGACGCGCTCGACACTTACACCGCGATCGACCGCAGCGGCCCGGTCGCCCCGCAAGCGCTGCGGCAGATGGTGCTCGCTGCCAGCTACGTCGGGAAGTATCGACGCATTCCCGCGTTGTTCGAAGACGTGCTCGGCACCCCCGGCCGCGACGAAGACCTGTTGTTGACCGCCGGCGACCTCTCCTTGCGCATCGGCGAGTCGGCGGAAGCGCTGCGGTACTACGAGGCGTACGAACGGAACGGCGCACTCGACCCCGAAGTCCTGTTGAAGCGCGCTACGGCGGCGCTGCTCGGCGGAGAGTCCGCCGGACCCGCGCACCGCGAAGAACTCGACACGCTCGCGCGCTCCGCGATCGACCGCGCGGAAGCCCTGACCGCCTCACCCGAAGTTCTGGTCTCACGGCTTCTGTTCGCGCTCTCCACGGGCGACGAACGCGAGCGCAACTTCGCCGCGCGACAGATCGCGGCCTACGACTCCAAGTCGACGCCCTTGCTGCGCGCGCTCGCTGCGGCGTCGACGGAGTCCTGGACGGAAGTGCGCGGCATCCTCGACGGCGAACTCGCCGACGCGTCCTTCGCCGCGCCCGACGGGGCGGTTCCGGGCCTGCTCCGGATCATCGCGTACAGCAAGCTGGGCTCCACCAAGTTCGTCGTCCCGCCGGCCTTCGGCAAGGCGGGCAACGACTGCCTCACCTTCTGGAACGGGACGCCCACTCAGCCGCGCGAGCACGCGCAGGTCGCGGCGCTGCTGCTCGCCGCCGAGACGCCCGGCTTCGAGTCGTACGTGCTCGAGGCGCTGAAGCAGTTCACGCCCGAGACCGCGGGAGACCTCTGGCCCGCCTTCCTCGAGGCGCGCGTGCTGACGCGACTCGGCGAGGACTGGCACGCGCGTGAGAGCGCGCTGCGCGTCACGGAGAAGAATCCGGACTTCCTGCCCGGTTGGGCGCTGCTCGAGCGCATCGAAGTGAAGCGCCTCGGACCGCTGCACCCCTCCATCGCCGATGTCCGTCGCCGACGCGACCTCAGCCAGGACAAGACGCTTGCCCGCGCCGGTCGCGCGCTGGCGCAGGTCGAGCTCGCGCTGCAGAACCGCGACGCCGAGGCCGCGGCTCGCAGCGCCGAAGCCCTGCTCGAGGCCGCGCCCGAGTGGCACGAGGCCGGCGCTCTCCTCGCGAAGTCCCGAGAGGCGCAGGGCCGTGGACGAGACGCACTGGCCATCTGGAAGGCGCTGTGCATCGATCGATCGAAGCAGGTCGGCGCGCTCTACGTCGCCGACTACGTGAAGCTGATCGAGCGCATGCGTCTGCGCTCCAACGAACCACTCCAGATCGGCGCTGCTGCCAACGCGCTGGATGCGCTCATCGCTCGTTACCCGGACGAGCCCTCGCCCGTGCTGGCGCGCGCCGAGGTGGACCTCGACTGGGACCCCGCGAACATCGCGATCTGCGTCTCGCGCGCGCTGCGTCGCCTCGACGACTACCGCGCGTTGCTCGGGGACCGCACGCTGGAGGAACTCGGGCGCGGAACGCTCGAAGCCTGGATCTCGTTCTACTGGCGACTCGACCACTCCGCCGCTGAGAGAGTCTTGGCGTCCGAGCGCGAGAAGTCACCCGGTCGCCCGGAGGCGTGGCGCCTCATCGGACGCTTGGAGCGCGAGCGCGGCGCCGTGCTGGCGTCGCGCGACTCGCTGCGCAAGCTTGCGCGGATGCTCCCGGACGCGGAGACGCAGCTCGAGCTCGCCGAGACCTCGATCGCGCTCGGGATGCCGCACGGCGCCGTCGCACGGCATTTGCGCGACGCGGAACGACTGGGCGCGGCTTCGGACGGGCTCGAAGCCCGCGCCCTGGCAGCCGAGAGCCAGCTCGGCCAAGGACGCCCTGCGAACGTGAACGCCGCGATCGACTCGCTCGACCAGATCTGGAAGCGCATCGCCGAAGTGCCGCGAGAGGAGATTCCGCGCTTCGGTTCGCTCTACGCGCGCGCCCTGCTGTCGCGCGCGGAGCTCGAGGACAAACGCGTCGCCGGCGAGGTCTTGGAGACGACGCTAGGCGTCACGCGCGACCCCTACCGGCGCGCTCAGCTGCAGGCCCTGCTCGGACTCACCAAACTCGAGAACAGCGCGCTCAGCGAGTGAGCTCGCGCGGCAGCGCGCCGGCCTCGACGAGCGCGTCGCGGAAGCTACCGAAGCGGAAGCGCGCGAGCAGCGCCTCGAGCCGCGGCAGGCTGCGCGACAGGTTCAGTCGGTGCCGGAAGGTCGACGACCACGGCGCGGGCACGCGCGGCTGTTCGGGGTCGAACTCCCACGGGTGCAGGTACAGGCCGCCGGGGCGTCCGGCCGACTCGAGGCGCGCGAACGCACGGCGCGTGACGGCGAGCGGCAACAGGCGGAAGTACCCGCCGCCGCCGACCGGCCAGTTGCGACCGAACGCGCGCCAGGTCGCGACGGGGAACTCGACGAGCGGCCCCTCGGGCGTCGACACGGTGCTGATGCCCGGCTCGAAGTCCGGCACACCGTAGACCGGATGCCGCACCGGGTGCACGCTCGAGTCGTAGAGGTATCCGCGCCGGGCGAGCGTCTCGAACGCCCACCACGTCTTGCGGGTCAAGGTGAAGGTCGAGGCGCGGAAGCCGATCGGACGCGGCGCGCCGGCGACCTCGAGCGCGCCTTCGGTACGCGCCAGGTCCTCCTCGAAGCGCTCGGGTCCGAGATCCCAGAGGAACTCGTGCTCGTAGCCGTGGCTGGCTACTTCGTGCCCGTCGTCGAGGCACCGGCGCACCCAGTCCGGATGCTGCTCGGCGATCCAGCCCAGGAAGAAGAAGGTCGCGTGCGCGTCGTGCCGTTCGAGCGCACCGAGGATGCGTTCCATCCCCACCGCGAGCCGCGACTCGACCGACCCCCAATCCTCGCGCGCGAACGCGTGACGCAGGTTCGCGACCTGGAAGTACTCTTCGACGTCGAAGGAGAGGGCGTGCAGCACGGCGTGGCTCGGGCGAGAGGGCGTGGTCAACCGGCGAGCCCGGTGACGCCGTGGCGGCGCCGCCAGTGCTCGAGGACGAGCAGGCTCCAGAGTAGGTTCGAGTGGTCGCGCGCGCCGCTCTGGTGTTCGGCGAGCGCCGCACGGAGGCGGTCGGGACGGAACCAGTCGGCGGGCAGCGTTTCGAGCGCATTCGCGACGGTACGCGCGAGCGGTCCGCGGATCCACTCGCGCAGCGGCGTGTCGAAGCCGCGCTTGGTGCCGTCGAGGACGGAGCTCGGTACGCGCGAGCGCAGCGCGCGGCGCAGCGCGTGCTTGCCTCGCCCGTCCCGCACCTTCTCCGTCGTCGGCAAGTGCGCGAAGCGCTCGACGAGCCGGTGGTCGAGCATCGGCACGCGGACCTCGAGCGAGTTCCCCATCGAGGCACGGTCGGTCTTGGTCAGGATGCGGTCGGGCAGGAAGCCGTGGAAGTCGGCGTACTGCGCGCGGTAGAGCGGCTCGGATCCGCGCGGCGCGTGGTACAGCTCGCCGAAGGCGTCGAAGGGGTCGTGCGCGCTGAGGCCGGCGGCGAGTTCAGGCGCGAGCAGCTCCACGGCGTGCGCGCGCGAGAGCTGACACAGACTGTCGAAGTACGCGCGCGCCGGATCGGCGCCGAGGTTCTGCAGCACGCTCTTGGCGCGCAGGAAGCGCGGCGCGCGGTCGAGCTTCGGGTACCACGAACCGATCCAACCAGCCAAGCGGCAGCCGGGCCCGCCGATCAGCGCTCGCGCGCGGTGCTCGGCGACGTCGAACAGGTGCCGGCGATAACCGGCGAAGGTCTCGTCGCCGCCGTCGCCGGAGAGCGCGACCGTGACGTGTTCGCGCGCCATCTTCGAGACGAGCCACGTCGGAACCGTCGAGGGATCGGCGAGCGGTTCGTCGAAGTGCCACGGAAGGACCGTCGTGGCGAGCGTGGGATCCGGATCCAGCACGGCGGTGTGGTGCACCAGGCCGAGGCGCGCGGCCGTCTCCCGCGCGGTGTCGAGTTCGTCGAAGCGCTTCTCCGCGAATCCGACCGAGCACGCGACCACCGGTTCCGTGGACACGCTCGACATCGAGGTCACCACGGCCGTCGAGTCGACACCGCCCGACAGGAAGGCGCCGAGCGGCACGTCCGCGATCATGCGGTCGCCGACGGCACGATCGACCCACTCGAGGATCTCGTCGTCGTCGGCCGCGGCGCGCGGTCCGTCGAGCGGCAGGTTCCAGTAGCGCCGCAGGCGCGGGGATTCGCCGGGCGACCAGGACAGCAGGTGTCCGGGCGGCAGGCGGCGGATGCCTTCCCACGCGCCCTCTTCTCCGGTGACGTAGCCGAGCACGAGGTAGTCGAGCAGCGCCGTCGTGCGCAGGCGACGCGGACCGCCGTCCGCGAGGATCGCCTTGGCCTCGCTCGCGAAGCGCAGCCCTTCGTCGTCGCACGACCAGTAGAGCGGCTTGATGCCGAGCCGATCGCGACCCAGCAGCAGCTTCGGGCGGCGCGCGTCGCGCCAGTCGAACACGGCGAACGCGAACATGCCGACGAGGCGGTCGACGAGTCTCTCGCCGTACTCCTCGTAGAGGTGCACGAGCACTTCGACGTCCGAGCCGGTCCGGAATCGGTGCCCGAGCGCGATCAGGTCCTCGCGCAGCTCGCGGAAGCCGTACAGTTCGCCGTTGCACACCACGGCGACGTCGCCCGTCTCGTTGAAGATCGGCTGGTGTCCGCCCGCGAGGTCGATGATCGAGAGGCGCTGGAAGCCGACACCGAAGGGCGCACGCGTCAGGATCCCGCGGTCGTCCGGACCGCGGTGCACGATCGTGTCGCACATCGCGGCGAGCCGCGCCTCTGTCGGCGCTGCACCGCTCGCGGTCAGCGCGATTCCGACGAAGCCGCACATGCGCTAGAGCCCGCCCCCGAGGGCCGGGCGACGCTCGAAGCCGTTCGGCCGCGGGCGCGGACCGAAGCCCGGCGCGTGAACGGCTTGCAGTTCGCCGCGACCCATCCCGCGGGCCGGGTAGAGGCGGAAGTCCGCCAGCTCGGCGCGCGCGATCCGCCCGAAGGCCACGATCACGGCGATCAGGTGGTAGAAGAGGTCGAAGTGTGCGCGGTTCAGGAACATCGAACCCGCGAGGAAGATCACCAGGCTCGCCTCGAACATCGTGCAGTAGTTCAAGACCCAGCTGGAGTGGAAGCGCTGCTGTGCGAGCGATCGGATCTTCCAGAGGTCCATGAGGCTGAGCGCGATCAGGGACAGGTACACGAAGAGCGCGGGTGTGCCGCACTCCGCCCAGATCTGCAGGTAGGAGTTGTGCGAGACGTGTGAGCCGTGCTCCTCGAGCTCGCGGTCCTGCACCGCCGGGTCGTACTTCTTGTAGTTGCGCTGGAAGCGCGCGAAGCCGACGCCCTGCAGCGGCTTGTCCTTGATCATCTCGAAGGCGGTCCGCCAGGCCGCGAGTCGGGCTTGGGCGGAGTCGTCCTGCTCGTAGTCCTTGATCGTGCTGAGCCGTTCCGTGTAGTCGGATGGCGCCACCGCCAGTCCAACGAGCCCCAGCAGGCCGATGGCCACGAAGCCGGCCAGACGGTTCCGGGAACGGTAGACGAGCACCATCAAGCCCGTGCCGAGGGCGAGCGCTCCGCCGCGCGAGTGCGTGAACGCGATCGTCGCCATCTGCAGGGGAACGACTGCGTAGAGCATGCGCCGGATCACCTGGCGTCGTTCGGAGTGCGCGACCATCCAGAGCAACGGCACGCCCATGCCGAGCGCGAGGGCGAAGTCGTTGTTGTCGTCCAACATGCCGCCGGGGCCGTTGTGGATCTGGTACGCGCCGCCCTTCAGGACGCCTACCAGGCCGGACTTGAACCCGAAGAAGGCGAAGGAGAACGCGATCACCCAGACCATCATGCGCAGCCGCGGCCGCGTGTTGACGAGTCCCGTCGTGAACAGCGCGATGCCGATGATCTTCGTGTACTCGATCAGGCCCGGCATGTCCGTCGAGTGGAAGTCGCCGGTCAACAGCACGCTCACCCACACGATCGCCGTCAGCACGCAGAGCAGGTAGCAGCGTATGTCCGCCGCCATGAAGTTCCGCTCGACCGGACTCGCGAAGAAGCCCGCGAAGGTCACGATCGCGACGTAGAAGGACCAGCGCACGTCCTGCGCGAAGCCCCAGGTCAGGTCCTGCAAGCGCAGGTACGCCAGCAGCGAGAACAACAGCAAGCCGACGAACGGCTTGCGGAAGCTCACGGGCATCATCCCGAGGATGAAGAGGCTGACGACGATGTCACGCATGTCTGCGGACCCGGGGCGGAGCCTTGCGGCTACCGGAAGATGTTGCGGAAGTCCTCGATCGCGTCCATCAGCCCGGGCGGGAGGCGATCAGGTTCCATCTGCCAGGCGTAGGTGATCAGCACCACGGCGCCGAGCACCCCCACCATCAGGCCGCCGACCGCGGTCTTGCGGATCAGGCGTCGACGCTCCTGCGCCCGGGTGACGATGCTGTTCACGACGCCGAGCACGGGAACCACCATCGTGCGGCTGATGTCGCCGGGGTTGCGGAACGCGCTCTTGCTGAACTCGAGCAGCACGGCGGTGCCGAATCCGACGGCCACGCCCGCGATCAGCGAGAAGGCGACGATCAGCCACGGGTTCGGCTCGGTCGGCTTCAGCGGGAGCTCGGCTTCCTCGGTGACCTGGAACGGGTTGCCCGCCGGTCCCTTGATCTCTTCGCGGCGGACCTTGGTCTTCTGCAGGTCGAGCGCGAGCTCGGTCTGCGCGAGTTCCAGCGAAGCCAGCCGGGCAGAGCGTTCGTCGATCTCGCTGTAGACCTGCTGCCGCTCGATCATCTGGCCCTCGAGCTCGGAGATGCGCTCGATCGTCTTGGTGAGGCGACGGCGCTTCTGCTCGACGAGCCGCGAGTGTTCGGCGAGCTGGTCCTCGAGATCGATGTAGTCGGGGTTCGTCTCGAAGTCGGTCTCCACCGTCCCCTCGGTGCGGTTCGCCTCGAGGAGCATCACGGTGTCGTCGATCTCCTTGATCTTGCGCAGGATCTGGGAGTACTTCGAGTGCGCCGGCTTGTAGCGCTGGAGGCCGACCTCGAGCTGGACGCGCTGCTTGTAGAGCTTCGACAGCTGGTCTTCGAAGCTCTGTCCTTCGATGCTGGTCTCGCGCGGGATCGTCAGCGGCGTGGCCAGCAGCCGGCTCTCGATCAGCTCGAGTTCGTCCTCGTCGTCCGAGATCTCCAGCTCGAGCGCGACTTGCTGGTCCTGTTGGTCCTGCAGCTGCTCGAAGATCCGGTCTTCCTCGCGCGTCTGTCCCGAGCGGGTCGCCGGCTGGGTCGGCGAGATGTTGTGGGCCGCGCGCAACTGCTGCAGGGCCTCGCGCTCCTTCTCGAGCTCGATTTCGCCCTTGCGCTGCTGGTCGAGCAGCGTCTCGAACTTCGAGTCGATCGCCAGGCGGTCGATCTCGACGACCTCCTCGATCCACATCTGCCGGAGGTGCAGCAGGAAGTCGAGCGCGCGCTGCTTGTCGACGTGCAGGAACGAGATCGTGACGAAGGTCGAGCCCGTGTTGGACGTCTTCTTGGGCAGGTTGACGTCCAGGTCGTCGCGCAGGTCCTTCAGGTACTCGTTCTTCTCCGCGGCGAGCCCGAGCGAGCTGTAGTCCTCCCACCCCAAGGCCTCGACGGAGGCCTTGATGCGCTTCATGGACTTGATCTGGAGCGGAGCGTTGGCGACGTCGCGCGTCGCCATCGACTCGGAAGCGCGGCCGCCCTCGGAGACGAGCGTCTCGCGCAGCTCGATCTCCGTCGTGACCTCGTACTTCTTGGGCACGAGCACCGCGAAGGCGCTGCCCAGCACGAGGATCGTCAGCAACGGCAGGAGCACCTGCCAGCGACGGCGCGACATGATCTCCAGCAGGTCCTGGAGCTGTCCGGGAGAGTCGATCTGGACGGCCATGGGTCAGATCTCCTCGTAGCCCGCCGTTTTCGGCGGTGCAACCACGACGCCGCCGCGCGGCGCGCTTGTCCGGAGGGTCGTCATCGCGCTCGGAGCGAGCCCCACAGCCGCTAGTAGAAGCCGCCCCCGCGCCCGGCGTAGCCGTACTGGATGCGGTTGATGTCCCACAGCGTGCGGACCGCTTGGCTGAGGCCGTTCAACACCTGCTTGACCGGGAACAGCAACGTGTCGAGGAAGTAGCCGATCTGCGCCAGCATCGTCGGCGGCACGTAGATGATGTCCCGCTCGTTGATGTTGATGTTGTACGTCGAGTCGCCGTCGGCGATCACGGCGGCGATGTCCGCAGTGATGATCAACGGATCGCGGGGATCGGCCTTGATGATGCGCACGCGGCCGAGGTTCGCCGTGTCCTTGTTCGGCCGAGCCTCCATCACGGCGTCGAAGAGCGTCAGGTCGCCGTCGAACTTGAGGCGCCCCGTCTTGTCGACTTCGCCGTAGATGTAATAGAACTTCTTCGCTGCCTTGATGCGGACCGTGATGTCGAGGAGGTCGTAGTACGGAGAGTACTTCTCCATCAGGAACGCCTCGATCTGGCTGCGCGTCATGCCCGCCACGTGCACGGCGCCGATCTCGGGCAGCAGCACGGTCCCGTCGATGTCGACCTCGGCGGTCGCGCGCAGCTCCGCGTCGTTGTAGGAGTCGGAGACCTGGATCTTGTCTCCGATCGTGACGTAGTTCTCCTCCTCCGCATTGCCCGAGAACCGGTTGCCGAAGCCGTCGGTGTTCAGGTACTGGATCAGGCGCTTGTCCGGAGAGGACTTGCAGCCTGCGAGCAGGATCACGAGGAGCACGCAGGCGAGGCGCGCGGCTTGCTGGAGGGACTTCATCGGGGGACGTCGGGCGGTCGGCCGCTCGGGGGCCGCGGGCCGTCTCGCATATCATCGGCAGTCTCGCCGAAAACCCGAGGGGCGCTATCGTGCGTCGTAGTGGCGCTGGTAGTACTCCCGGTACGCCCCGGACCTAACCCCCTGCAACCACTCTACTTGCGAGCGATACCATTCGATCGTCAGCGGGAGCGCCTCTGAGAATCGATAGCGGGGCTCCCAGCCCAGCTGCTCCCGGATCTTGGTGGCGTCGATGGCGTACCTCCGGTCGTGGCCGGGGCGGTCCTTCACGAAGGTGATCAGGGACTCGGGCTTCCCGAGGGCGGCCAGGACCTGCTTGACCAGCTCCAGGTTCGGCAGTTCGTTGTTGCCGCCGATGTTGTAGACCTCGCCGGCAGCGCCCTTCTCGAGCACCGTGAGGATCGCCTCGCAGTGGTCCCGCACGAACAGCCAGTCGCGGACGTACATGCCGTCGCCGTAGATCGGCAGCGGCTTGTCCTCCTGGGCGTTCGCGATGATCAGCGGCAGGAGCTTCTCGGGGAACTGGTACGGGCCGTAGTTGTTCGAGCAGCGCGTGATCACGGCGTCGAAGCCGTGCGTGTGGTGCGCGGCGCGGACGAGCAGGTCGCTGCCGGTCTTCGAGGCGGAGTAGGGCGAGTTCGGCGCGAGCGGCGTCGACTCCGTGAAGAAGCCCTGGTCCCCCAGCGAGCCGTAGACCTCGTCGGTCGAGACGTGGACGAAGCGCGCGACGCCCGCCTCGCGGCAGCAGTCGAGCATGACCTGCGTGCCGACCACGTTCGTGGTCACGAACGGCATTCCGCCCTCGATCGAGCGGTCCACGTGACTCTCGGCCGCCATGTGCACGACATAGACGTCCGCGCCCCCGGCCTTCGCCAACTCGAGCGCCTTCATCACGTCCGCGCGCTCGCGGATGTCCCCGTGCACGAAGTGGTACTCGTCCCGGCCTTCGACCGCGGCGAGGTTGGCCGCGTTGCCGGCGTAGGTCAGCGCGTCGAGGTTGACGATGCGCCAGTCGGGGCGCAGCTCCGCCAGCATGTGGACGAAGTTGCTGCCGATGAAGCCGGCGCCGCCGGTCAGGAGGACCGCTTTGGTCATTGGTCTGTGGTGGTTCCCAGGTAGGTCGAGAGGGCTTCGCGCCAGGGAGCCAGCGACTTGCCGCGCAGCTCGGTCAAGCGTGAACAGTCGAGGACGCTGTAGGCCGGTCGGCGCGCGGGCGTCGGATACTCGGCGGTCGTGCAGGGGTGGACCGTCACGTCCTCCACTCCGGCGAGCTCGAGCGTCGCGACGGCGAACTCGTACCAAGTCGCCTCGCCCTCGCAGGCCGCGTGGTAGATGCCGGCTTCGCCGTCCTGCAACACGGCCCACAGGGCGGGCGCTAGCTCGAGCGTGGAGGTCGGAGTGCCCTTCTGGTCGGCGACCACGCGCAGCTCGTCGCGCTCCCTGGCGAGCGCGAGCATCGTCCCCGCGAAGTGCTTCCCGCGCGGACCGTAGAGCCACTGCGTGCGCACGACGCGCGCCCCGGCGGGGTGCAACTCGAGCGCGGCGCGTTCACCGGCGAGCTTCGAACGTCCGTAGGCCGAGACGGGACCTACGGGATCCTCGGGCTCGTAAGGGCGCGTCTGCGTGCCGTCGAAGACGAAGTCCGTCGAGACGAGCACGAGCGGGATCTGCGCCTTCGCGCACGCCCGCGCGAGCACCGCGCAGGCTTCGCCGTTCACGCGCGTCGCGAGCGCTTCTTCCGTTTCCGCCTTGTCGACGGCGGTGTACGCCGCCGTGTGGATCACGCCCGAGAACGGGCCGTGTTCCTCGAACAGACGCGCGACTTGGTCGTCGTCCGCGAGGTCGACGCCCGGCGCGTCGACGCCCGGGGCTTCCTTGAGGTCCGTTCCGCACACCAGCGTGCCGTCCGGAACGCACAGGAGCACTTGGCTCCCGAGCATTCCCGCGGCTCCGGTGACGAGGACCCTACTGCGCTTCGTGTCGTTCAAACCAGCCGGCCGTGCCGCAGCGCCTTCAGTCGAGTTGGTTGGCGCCGCCGTCGGCGACGAGGCACGAGGACTTGTGCAGCGACTGGAAGGTACCGGCGTCGGTCCACCAGCCGTCGAGCACTTCGTAGGTCATCGAGCCGTCCTCGATGAACCAGTTGTTCACGTCGGTGATCTCGAGCTCGCCGCGGTCCGAGGGCTTCAGCGTCTTGATGATGTCGAAGACGCGGTTGTCGTACATGTAGATGCCGATCACCGCGAGATTCGACTCGGGGTGCTTCGGCTTCTCGACGATCTTCGTCACCTTGTCGCCGTCGAGCGAGGCGACGCCGAAGCGCTCGGGGTCGTGGACCTCTTTGAGCATGATCTTCGCGCCCTTGCCCTGCTTGCGGAAGTCGTCCGCCGCGCGGCGGATGTTCTTCTCGATGATGTTGTCGCCGAGCACGACGCAGATCGAGTCGTCGCCGGCCCAGTGTTCGGCGAGGCCGAGCGCTTCCGCGATGCCCCCTTCGCCTTCCTGGTAGGTGTAGTTCAGGTGCTTCAACCCGAACTCGGAGCCGTTGCCGAGCAAGCTGAGGAAGTCCCCGGACTTGCGACCGCCCGTGACGATCATGATGTCGTCGATGCCGGCGTTCACCAGGCACTCGATCGGGTAGTAGATCATCGGCCGGTCGTAGACCGGGAGCAGGTGCTTGTTCGTGATCTTGGTCAGCGGGAAGAGCCGCGTGCCGAGACCGCCGGCGAGGATGACGCCCTTCATGGGAGCTTCGAGGGGGGTGCGGGGGGGATGGGAGAGGATTCGAGGGGCAGCATGGTAGGCGCGAGCGCCGGATGCCGCAATCGGAGCGCGGGGTCTCGGGGGCCCGGGAGGCCCGCGGAGCGCGATCCGGTGGGTCGTTCGGGGCCGGAAGCGGTCAGATGCCGTTCCGCTCCCGGTACCAGGCCACGAAGCGCTCGAGGCCTTCGGCGACCGTCGTGGAGGGCGCGTAGCCGAGGCGCTCCTTCGCCTTGCTCACGTCGGCGTAGGTGATCTTCACGTCGCCGGGTTGCAGCGGCTGCCGGTCGAGCACCGGGGTCTTCCCGCACGCGCGCCCGACGAGCTCGACCAGCTCGCTCAGGGACGTCGTCTGCGACTCACCGAGGTTGTAAATCTCGTAGCCGGCGCAGCGGTCGAGCGCTCGGACGACGCCGTCGACGATGTCGTCGACGTAGGTGTAGTCGCGGCGCGTCGTGCCGTCGCCGAAGAACGGGATCGGCCGGCCCTCGAACACGGCGCGCACGAACTTGTGGATCGCCATCTCGGGCCGCTGGCGCGGTCCGTAGACCGTGAAGAAGCGCAAGCAGCTGACCGGGAAGCCGTACAGGTGGTGGTACGTGTAGCAGAGCAGCTCCCCCGCGCGCTTCGTCGCCGCGTACGGCGAGACCGGGTGGTGGATGTCGTCGACTTCCTTGAACGGCACGTTCTCGTTCGAGCCGTAGACGCTGGACGAAGAGGCGAAGACGAGCGGCATGCCGCCGCGCTTCACGATCTCCTGCAGCAGCACGAGCGTGCCGCGCACGTTGACTTCCTCGTAGAGCAGCGGATCCTCGAGGCTCGGGCGCACGCCGGCCATCGCGGCGAGGTGCACGACCTTGTCGAAGCGTCCGCGCTCGAACAGCTGCGCGATCAGTTCCGCGTCGCGGATGTCCCCTTCCACGAATTCCGCGGAAGCGCCGATTTCCTCGAGGTTCCCACGCTTGATCGACGGAGCGTAGTAGTCGTTCAGATTGTCCAGGATCGTCACGTGGTCGCCACGCGACAGGAGCGCCTGGCTGAGGTGCGAGCCGATGAAGCCGGCGCCGCCGGTGACGAGGATGCGGGACATGGAACGCTGCTCTGGTTCGGGGGGCGTCACTCCACGGTCACGCTCTTGGCGAGGTTGCGCGGCTTGTCGATGTCACAGCCGCGCAAGCGGGCGATCTCGTAGGAGAGCAACTGGAGCGGAATCACGTTGAGCACCGGCGAGAGCCACTCGCTGCTGCGCGGCACTTCGATGGCCTCGTCAGCGAGCGCGAGGCTCTCCGGGTCCGAGCCGACGCAGATCACCTGCCCACCGCGGGCACGCACCTGTTCGACGTTGGAACGAGCCTTGTCGGCAACCAGGCCGCGAGAGTTGACCACCACCGTGCTCATTCCGGGCTCGATCAGCGCGATCGGGCCGTGCTTCATCTCCCCCGCCGGGTATCCCTCGGCGTGCATGTAGGAAATTTCTTTCAACTTCAGGGCGCCCTCGAGGGCGACCGGGTAGTTGATGCCGCGGCCCAGGAACATGAAGCCCTTGGCGTTCAGGTGTCGTCCGGCGACGGCCTTGATCTCGGCGACGTGGTCCTCGGAGAGCAGGCGCTCGAGGCTGGGGCGCAGGAGGCGCAGCTCGCGCACGAGCTCGAGGCCTTGGACCCGGTCGATCACCCCGCGCGCGCGGCCGAGGCGCACCGCGAGCAAGTAGGCGGCGATGACCTGCGCGACGAACGCCTTCGTGCTGGCGACGCCGATCTCGGGGCCGGCGTTCGTCAGGACCACCGCGTCGGACTCGCGCACCAGCGTGCTGCCGGCGACGTTGCAGATCGCGGCGGGCGTGCAGCCCTTCTCGCGCGCCAGGCGCTGCGCGGCGAGCGTGTCCGCCGTCTCGCCGGACTGCGAGATGGCGAGCGCGAGCGTGTTCGGTGCGAGGACCGGATCGCGGTAGCGGAACTCACTCGCGTAGTCCACGTCGACCGGAATGCGTGCGAGGCCTTCGATCAGGTAGCGCGCGATGTAGCCGGCGTGCAGCGCCGTTCCGCAAGCGGCGACTTGCACGCGGTCGATGCTCTGCAGCAGCGCGTCGGACCAGCCGCCGTCGCCGAGTTCGTCGTGGCCGAGGTTCACGTCGCCGCGCGCTTCGTCGATGCGGCTGAAGGCGGTCCGCGCGAGCACGTCGGGCTGCTCGTGGATCTCCTTCAGCATGTAGTGCGGGTAGACGCCCTTGCCGGCGTCGGCTTCTTCCCAGCTGACGTGGTGCGACGCGCGCTGCACGACGCTGCCGTCGATGCGCGTGACTTCCATGCGGCCGGGCGCGAGTTCGCAGACGTCGCCGTCCTCGAGGAAGACGATGTCGCGCGTGTGCGGGATGAGCGCGAGCACGTCCGAACCGAGGTACGAGCCCTCGGGCGTCACGCCGACGCAGATCGGCGGGCCCTGGCGCGCGCAGACCAGTTCCTTCTCGTCGCCGAAGCGCATCGCCGCGACGGCGTAGTAGCCGTGCACGAGGCGCAGCGCGCGCCGTAGCGCCTCCGCGAGGCTGGGCGCGCTGCGGTCCAGTTCACGACCCAAGAGGTGCGCGAGCGCTTCGGTGTCGGTGCCCGAGGAGAACGTCACGCCTTCCGCCTCGAGCTCGGCGCGCAGTTCCGAGTGATTCTCGATGATGCCGTTGTGCACGAGCGCGAGGCGGCGCTGGTTGTCGGTGTGCGGGTGCGCGTTCTCGTCGGTCGGCGGCCCGTGCGTCGCCCAGCGCGTGTGTCCGATGCCGATCGGCGAGTCGGCGAGCGGGACGGCGCGCAGGTCGTCCTCGAGCTTCTCGATGCGGCCGGCCTTGCGGCGGATCGACACGCCCCCTTCCAGTCCGAGGGCGACGCCCGCGCTGTCGTACCCGCGGTACTCGAGCACGCGCAGCCCGCCGAGCAGACCTTCCAGGACCGAGCCTTCGGTCAACACGGCACCGACGATTCCACACATCTCGCGATCCTCGGATCAGGCGTCGGCGAGCGCCACGCGCTCGCGGAAGTCCTTCAGCGTGCGCCGCAGGCCTTCGGTCAGGTCCACCTGCGGTTCCCAGCCGAGGATCCGCCGCGCCTTGCGGATGTCGGGCTGCCGCACCTTCGGATCGTCGACGGGCAGCGGCCGGTAGTCGATCTTCGACTTGGAACCGGTCATCTCGATCACGGCCTGCGCGAACTGTAGGATCGTCATCTCGCTCGGGTTCCCGATGTTCGTCGGCAGGACCTCGTCCGAGTTCAACAGGCGCCAAATGCCTTCGACGAGGTCATCGACGAAGCAGAACGAGCGCGTCTGCGAGCCGTCGCCGAAGACGGTCAAGGGTTCGCCGCGCAAGGCCTGCGCCATGAACGAAGGCAGCACGCGGCCGTCCTTCAGCCGCATGCGCGGGCCGTAGGTGTTGAAGATGCGGATGATGCGCGTCTCGACGCCGTGCGTGCGGTGGTACGCCATCGTCATCGCCTCGGCGAAGCGTTTCGCCTCGTCGTAGACGCCGCGCGGACCGACCGGATTGACGTTGCCCCAGTAGTCCTCCGACTGCGGGTGCACGAGCGGGTCGCCGTAGCACTCCGAGGTCGAAGCGAGCAGGAAGCGGGCGCCCTTGGCGCGCGCGAGCCCCAGCACCTTGTGCGTGCCGAGCGAGCCGACCTTCAGCGTCTGGATCGGCAGCTCGAGGTAGTCGATCGGGCTCGCCGGCGACGCGAAGTGCAGGATCGCGTCGAGTTGACCGACGACGTGCACGTGCTCGGTGACGTCACGGTGCTCGAAGTGGAAGTCCTTTTCGCGGAACAGGTGTTCGACGTTGCGGATGTCCCCTGTGATCAGGTTGTCCATGCAGATCACCTCGTAGCCTTCCCCGAGGAAGCGCTCGCACAGGTGACTGCCCAGGAAGCCTGCGCCTCCGGTGATCAAGACGCGTTGTTTGCTCATGTCTCTTCTTCCGCGTTCGGGGTCCCCACCCCTCACTAGTGCTCGACGCGCGGTTCCTGCCCCTTGTAGAGCGCGCCGTTGGGCAGCTTCACGACCGGCGGTCGCCAGGACTCGCCCGAGGCTCCGAGCGACTCGAAGAGCACTTCTTCGCCCTCGAGGAGGCGCACGCGCACTCCCAGCCCTCGGATCTGATGTTCTCCGTCGGCGTGCAGGCGCACGCCGCGCTCGTCGTCCACGACGGAGACGCGCCCCAGCACATCCACTTGGAATCCGTCGCCCGCGATGCTGCGCGCGCCGGGGATCACCGCGAGCGGTTCCCCGCCGATCGAGAGCAACGGCAAGTCGATGACCTGACCGGGATCGAGCACGAAGGTCTCGTCGCGGTAGTCGATGCGGATCTCGCCCTTGGTCTGGTTGCGGACGCGCTCGATCTCGCGCTTCGGGTGCTCGACGATCACGGTGCCTCCGTTCGAGCGCAGCATCGCGCCGCCGAGCAGTTGGACCGAGTCGTCGGGTCCGATCTCGATGCGCGCGTAGTCGAGTTCCCAGAGGATCAGGAGCGGCTCTCCGCGACTGGGCGAGCCGATCACGGCCGTCGACTGGTTGTTCAGGATGATCGAGCTGCCGGTCGGCCAGATCAGCTCGACCCTTCCGCCCTGGTTCGCGTAGACCCAGCTACCCGCGTTGAGCCGCCGTTCCTTGTCGTAGAAGGTCAGCGGGAAGGCGCCGGGCGTCTCCGCGGGGCGCACGTGCACCGGGTCGGCGTGCCGCACGACGACGACTTCCTCGGGTCCGCGCGGGTAGAGCGCTTCGTCGCCCGGGGGCAGCGGATCCCGCGTTGCTTCCATCGGCCCCGGCCACTGCTGGGACTTGTCGTACCGTACCCGGATGGTCCCACCGCACGACCCGAGCCCCGTGAGGAGCGCGAGCGCCGCGAGGAAGCAGGCGGTGCGGAGGTGTTGCGAGGTCACGTCGCGGGCTGTGGTTCTCGGGAGCTGTGAGGCGTCGCGGTGCCGGAGCGCGTCGCGCGTCCGGCGCCGTTCGACCGGCGGGAGCGGCGCTACCGCCGAGCCGCCGGACCGCTCGGCATCGGGCTGAAGTAGCGCTCCATGAAGCCCGTGTCGTGCTGCCCGGCCAGGAAATCGGAGTGGCGCAGAATAGCCTTGTGGATCGGAATCGTCGTCTTGGGACCCTCGATCACGAACTCGTCCAGGGCCCGCAGCATGGTGGCGATCGCGTCGGTCCGCGTCGCGCGGTGGACGAGGAGCTTCCCGATCATCGAATCGTAGTTCGACGGGATGCGGTATCCACTGTAGCAGTGGCTGTCGATCCGCACGCCGGGTCCCCCGGGCGGGATGAACTGCGCGATCAGCCCGGGCGAGGGCTGGAAGTCCTTCGCGGGGTCTTCGGCGTTGATCCGGCACTCGATCGTGTGACCGCGCGGCACGACGTCCTTCTGCGTGAAGGACAGGCGCTCGCCCGCGGCGACCTTGATCATCTCCTGGATCAGGTCGATCCCGGTCGTCATCTCGGTCACGGTGTGCTCGACCTGGATGCGGGCGTTGACCTCGATGAAGTAGAAGTTGCCGTGCTTGTCGAGCAGGAACTCGACCGTGCCGGCGTTGTAGTAGTTCGCCTCGCGCGCCATGCGCAGAGCCGCCTCGCCGATCTCCTTGCGCTGCTTGTCGGTCAGCACCGGCGAAGGAGACTCCTCGATCAGCTTCTGGTGACGCCGCTGCACGGTGCAGTCGCGCTCGCCGAGGTGCACGATCGTGCCGTGCTCGTCGCCGATGATCTGCACCTCGATGTGGCGCGGGTTCTCGACGAACTTCTCGATGTAGACGGTGTCGTCACCGAAAGCCGCCTTCGCTTCCGAGCGCGCCGCGTGGAAGCCGCCGATCAAGGACGGTTCGTTGCGCGCGACCCGCATGCCGCGACCGCCTCCGCCGGAGGCGGCCTTGATCATCACGGGGTAGCCGATCTCGGCCGCGACGCGCAGCGCCGACTTCTCGTCGGGCACGGAGCCGTCCGAGCCGGGCACCACGGGCACCTTCGCGCGGATCGCCATCTCGCGGGCGTTCGCCTTGTGGCCGACGCCGGAGATGACCTCGGGGTGCGGGCCGATGAACTTGATCTTGCAGGACTCGCAGACCTCGGCGAAGTGCGCGTTCTCCGCGAGGAAGCCGTAGCCGGGGTGGATCGCTTCCACGTCGGCGACTTCCGCGGCGGAGATGATCGCCGGGATGTTCAAGTAGCTCTGCGCGCCGGCCGGCGGGCCGATGCAGATCGTCTCGTCCGCCTGACGCAGGTAGATCGCGTCGGCGTCGGCCTCGGAGTAGACCGCGACGGATTCCACGCCCAGCTCGCGGCAGGCCCGGATGATCCGCTGGGCGATCTCGCCGCGGTTCGCGATGAGGACTCGGCGGAACATCTAGCGGCTCGTGGAAGGAGTGGTTCGTAGGAGCGCGCGCGCGCCGCGCGACGTCGCCTCGGCTCGAGTCGAGTGCTTCAAGGCGCTGCTCAACCCTTCTTGACCAACATCAGCGGCTGACCGAACTCGACGGGCTCGCCGTTCTCGACCAGGATCTGGACCACCTCGCCGGTCACCTCGGCCTGGATCTCGTTCATGACCTTCATCGCTTCGACGATGCAGACCACCGTCTCGGCGTCGACGCGGCTGCCGACGTCGACGAAGGGCGGCGACTCCGGCGAAGGCGTGCGGTAGAAGGTCCCCACCATCGGGCTGGTGATCTGCACGGTGCCGGGCGGGGGACCGCTCGGAGCCTCCGCGGGCGCGGCGGGAGCGGCGCCCACCGCGAGCGGCGCGGCCTGCGCCGGCACCGCCGAGGGCATCATGTGCACGATCGGGGCTCCGCCCGCTACCGGTGCGTCGGAGTCGCGGCGCAGGCGGAGGGAGATCCCCTCCTTCTCGTCGTCGATCTCGAGCTCCGAGACGCCGCCGTTGTTCATGATGCGGACGAGCTGCCGAATCAGTTTCAGGTCCACCATGCCGGGTGAGGGGGGTTGGGGCTGTTGCGACGGCGGAGCGGCGCTCCGCGCGGCCAGGGAGTCTAGCGCGCGGTCGGAGCCCTTTCCTCTCGGAAATGGTCGACTTCCAGGCCCATCCGGGCCGTTTTTCGAGGGAATCGGGCCGAAATCGTCCCGCGGGCGTCCGACGCCCGCGCGCTCAGGATCCCGCGGTCCAGTGCCCGGACTTGCCGCCGCGCTTCTCGAGCAGGCGCACGGCCTCGATGGCGATCCCCTTCGAGAGCGCCTTCGTCATGTCGTAGACCGTCAGCGCCGCCGCGGACGCTCCGACCATCGCCTCCATCTCGACGCCCGTGCGCCCGGTGCACGCCGTGCGGCAGCGGATCTCCAGGCAGTCGGGGTCGTCGGCGAGGCGCTCGAAGCCGATCTCGACGAGGTCGAGCGCGAGCGGATGGCACATCGGGATCCACTCGCCGGTGCGCTTCGCCGCGAGCACGCCCGCGACGCGCGCGACTTCGGTCACCGGGCCCTTCGGCCCCGCGCCGGCCAGCACGCGTTCCAGGACCCCGGACGGGAAGCGCACGCGCGCGGCCGCGACGGCCTCACGCGACGTGCTCGCTTTCGCCGATACGTCCACCATGCGCGACTCGAGTCCGTGCGGCCCCGCACGCAGGTGGCTGAGCCCCTGCTCGCCGGAGCCGGCGTCGGACGACCGCTCTCCGCGACTGTCTGCGTCACCCATCACGACGAGGAGTGTAGCCCTCGCGGTGACCGGACACAGCAGTCGTGAACGCGCGCGTAACGAATTTCGGCCCGCTGCTGCACCCGCGCCCGCGAGCTGCGTAGAGCCGCACGACGAGCGCGCTCTCCGGCTCCGATTTCCGGAAAGCCTCGAATCCGCCCCCCCGGCTGCCGCAGACTAGCGCCGACCCCGTTGCATCCAGGCGACGGACGGCCCATCGAAGAAACATGACCGCAAGACGACTCGCGCTGGCCTGCTTGGCCGCCATCGCGCCCCTGGCGCCCTTCGCTCTCTCCCAGGACACCGATCTTCAGCAGCTCATCGAGACGCGCACGCACGCCGCCTCCGAGCTGAGCGTCGACGAGCTGTGGGCCGAAGCCTCGCGCCTCGGATCGCTAGGTCGCGAGATCGACGCGGAACAGACCGACCGCGCGATCGACGACTTGCTGCGCGCCGGCAACGCCGCGCCGCGCGAGGTGTTGCTGCTCGTCGCCGCGCGTCTGTCCGGTGACGAACCCGACCCCGAGCTACTCAGCGGCGCGCTGGTCCCGCTGCTCGACGACGACGACGAATCGATCGCGCGCGCGTCCGCCGGGCTGCTCGCCGACTCGATCTTCGGCTTGCTGCCGGTCGAACACAGCGACGAGATCGCGACCAAGCTGATCGCCGGCGCCCGCGAAGTCGAGCGCTCGCCCGAGCTGCGCATGGACTTCGCCGTCACGGCCTACCAGCTGGGCGGCGGACAGGCGGTTCGCGACGTCCAGCGCATCCTGACGTCCTTCCTGAACTCCTCCGATCCCGCCCTGCGCGGGCGCGCGGCCCTCGCGCTGGCGTCGGTCGGCGAGATGCTCAGCGTGCGAGGCGAGCTGGAACGCCTCGCGTCGCTGCCCGGCCCCGAAGGGCGACTCGCGGGCGCGTACCTCAAACAGGAGAACCTGCGCGAGTTCTACGAGAGTCAGATCCGCAAGCAGAAGGCGCTGCGCGACGAAGCGCTGCGCAACACCGACCTGACCGGTCCGCTCGACAGCGTCGAGCGTGTCATGGAGATGATCATGCAAGCGCACGTCGAAGGCGACAAGGTGAGCGAGGAAGAGCTCCTCGACGCCGCGCTCGACGGGATGCTGCGCAGCATGGACCCGCACTCGAACTACTTCTCGCCCGACGTCTTCGCCGACTTCCAGCAGGACCTGCAGGCGGAGTACGGCGGCATCGGTGCCTACGTCGGCGTCGACCGCGACGACAACATCTTCACGATCACGCGGCCGATCTACTCGGGTCCCGCGTACGAGGCGAACCTGCGCTCCGACGACAAGATCGTGCGCATCGACGACTGGCCGACGCACGAGGGCGGCGTCAGCAAGCCGACCGACGACGTGATCCGCCGGCTGAAGGGTGAACCGGGTTCCGTCGTGCGCCTCTACGTCTGGCGCCGCGGCATGGACCCCGCGCTGATCGAACGCCCCACCGAGGACATGGTCGTCGAGGTGACGCGCGGCTTGATCACGATCCCGCCGGTGCAGGTCCAGATGCTGCCCGAGCACATCGGCCTGATCGAACTGACGTCCTTCAGTGGTGTCGCCAGCCAGGAGCTCGCGAAGGGTCTGCGGCAGCTGCTCGACGAAGGCGCCGTCGGTCTGATCCTCGACCTGCGCGGCAACCCCGGCGGCCTGCTGACCGAAGCGCGCGACGTCGCCGACCTATTCCTGCCCGCCGGCAAGCTCGTCGTCTCGACCGAGTCGCGCATCCGCGAGACCGACAAGCTCTTCACGCGCAAGGAACCGCTGGTGCCGATGGAGATGCCGCTGATGGTCATGATCGACCGCTTCAGCGCCTCGGCCGCCGAGATCGTGGCCGGCGCCCTGCAGGACCACGGGCGCGCGACGCTGATCGGCCAGCGCTCGTTCGGCAAGGGTTCCGTGCAGAACCTCGTACCGATGCCCGGCGTCGAGGACGACGGCTTCGAGGACTCGAACCGCAACCGCTACCACGACAACTGGGAGAAGCTGACCAAGGACTACAACGGCAACGGCCAGTTCGACTACGCGCCGCGCATCAAGCTCACGATCGCGCGCTACCTGCTGCCCAGCGGCCGCTCGATCCACCGCGAGCTGGACGAGAACGGCGACATCGTCAGCCCCGGCGGCGTCGAACCCGACGAGGAGATCCGGCAGAAGCGCTGGGAGACCTGGAAGCTCGAGGAGATGATCGAGATGCAGGGCGATCGCGCGGTGCGCGCCTACATGGACGAGCACTGGGACGGGAACATCGAGCTGTTCGAGCAGCTCGCGGTCTCCGACTCGGCCGACAGCTCGCGCTACCCCGGCTTCGACGAGTGGTACCAGGGCCTGAACACGCGCCTCTCGAAGGACGACGTCCGCTTCCTGGTCCGCCGCGAAGTGCGCCGGCGCGTGCAGGACCAGAACGGCTCCGCCTTCCCGCGCGGTGACTACCAGCAGGACTACCAGCTGCAGCGCGCGATCGCGCTGATCCTGGAGCGCCTCGGCCTGGACTGGCACGACTACCCCGAGTTCCTGCTGACCTTCAACTACGAAGCCGCCGGCGGCGTGGCGCGCGACGAGGACCATGTCGCTTCTTCGGCGGGCGCCGACCAGACTCGCAAGTCGGTGCGCGACGCGCTCGAGCTGCTGGCCGCGGCGCGCTCGAACAAGACCGAGCTCTCGAAGGAGGACCTCGACCGCTTGACCGAGTTGCTGAGCGAGCTCGACCACTGATCGGTCGTCGCTGGAACGGAACGGCGGGGCCCGCGCACGGATCGTGCACGGGCCCCGCCGGCGTTCAGTGCGCCTCGCGACGCGAGCTCACTCGTCTCCGCTGAGCGCGGGCGGTGCGATCTCGGGCGGCAGCTGCAGCTCGTACCCGTCCACGAAGTAGCGGTCGAAGTCGAAGTCCTCGCGGAAGTCCTCCAGCGAGTCATCGTCCTGGCGGCGCAGCATCTGCTTGTCGACGAGCAGGAACACGATGCGGCCCCAGTCGAGCGACTCGCGTACGCCCCACGAGCGCCAGACCTGCGCCGCGAGCGGGCCGAACTGACGCCCGGCGCGGCGCTTCAAGCCGCCGAGCAGCTCCTGCCCGGAGACGTGCCGCGCGACGCCCTCTTCGCTCTCGCGTCCGAGCTCGCGCACGACGGTCTCGAGCGCTTCGAACAGGAAGCGGTACGCCTCGGGCGAGTAGCGCCCGTCCTCGAGGGCCAGCTTGTGCAGCGGTTGACTCATCGGTTGCGCCCCTGCGCGCGCGCGGGTTCGCGCGGCGGCGCGAGTCGGCCGAGCGCGAGGAAGCAGCGATCCAGGATCCCGTCGGCGTTCATGTTGCGCTCGACATCTTGCCGGGCCTCGAGCAGGTCGTCCACCGCGGCGCGCAGGCGCGACTCTTCCGTTACACCGACGGGCGAGCCCGCGACTTCCGCGCCGAACGCGAGTTCGTCCGCGCCGAGCCCCACGGCCGCCCGCAAGCGGTCGGAGACGACGCGCAGCGCGAGCTCACAGGTGACCTGGGCGCGGTGCCGCGCGCGTGCGCTGTCCGTCGCGCCGAGGAAGTCCCCTTCCGTCTCGGCGGCGCGGCGCGCGGCGACCAGGGGGCTCGACGCACCCGTGAGCGCGTCCTGGATCGCCTGCACGAGGGCCGGTGCCGAGCGCGCTTCGAGCTCGAGCGCTTCCCCGGGTGCCCCGCAGCTCCAGCGCGACAGCAGGCCGGCGCGTTCGACGGACAGGGCGTGTTCGCGCGTGATCCGCTCGCACTCCTCGATCGACAAGTGTTCGAAACCGACGTGCACGCAGCGGCTGTGGATCGTTGCCAGCAAGCGGTCCGGGTGCGAGGTGACGAGCACGAGCAGCGTGCGCTCGCCGGGTTCCTCGAGGTTCTTGAGCAGCGCGTTCTGCGCCTGCGAGTTCATCCGATCGGCGTCGCGGATCAGGACGATGCGCCAATCCGCTTCCGCCGCCCGCAGCGACAAGAAGGTGTCGACGTTGTCCTCGGGGTTGCCGTCCATCTCCTTCTTCGACGCGTCGTCCGTGCGCAGCGTCATGTAGCAGATGCGGATCTCGTTCTTGCCCAGCGCGTGGATGTCGAGCAGGTGCAGATCGCCGTAGTTGCCGCTGAGCAAGCGCTTGCACGGACCGCAGCGTCCGCACGGCGGCCCGATGCCGCCCTCGCACGCAAGTCCGCGCACGAAGAACTCGGCGGCGAGGAACTTCCCGATTCCCTCCGGTCCGCCGAAGAGCAGCGCGTGCGGAAGGCGACCGCGTCGCGCGGCGTTCCACAGTCCCTCGAGCACATCGTCGTGCCCCACCGGCGTCTCGGCGCGCAGGCGGTGGACGCGCTTCGACTCAGCGGGCACGGTGCGTCACTTCCTTCCAGACCGCGTCGGCGACGACGTCCGGCGACTGTGAACCGTCGATCAGCACGGCCTCGTGGTAGCGCTCGGCGAAGGCGCGGTAGCCCTCGGCGACGTGTTGCTGGTAGATCAGGCCCTTGTCCTCGATGCGGTCGGTGGGCCTCCCGCGGCGACGCGCCGCCGACTCGACGGGGACGTCGAGCACGCAGACCAGCTCGGGCCGCGGCGTGCCCGCCCAGCCTTCGAGCAATGCCATCACGGACGCCGGGTCGAGGTCTCCCGCCCAAGCTTGGTAGGCGAAGGTCGACGGGTGGAAGCGTTCGCACACCACCCACGCTCCGCGCGACAGCGCGGGCTCGACGAGTTCGTCCAGCATCTGGCGGCGCGAGGCGGCGAAGAGCAAGGTCTCGACGGCGGGGCTCGGGTCGTGGTCGCGCGAGAGCAGGAGGTCGCGCAGCGCCTCCCCCAGCGCGGTGCCGCCCGGCTCCCGCAAGTGCAGGACTTCCTGCGTTCCCTCCGCGCGCAGGCGGCGCACGAGCCGTTCCGCCTGCGTCGTCTTGCCGCAGCCGTCCACGCCGTCGAGGACGATGAACGAGCCGCGCTGGATGGATTCCGCCGTCATGCCGGCCATCCTAGCGTCCGCCGGCCGCCGATCCGCCCCTCTCGAGCGCCCTCTCCCCGGGAAAAGACGACCAGCCGCGGCGCTTCGCGTCCGATAGAGGCTGTGACCGCGCGCCGCCCTATCCGCGCCCGCGCGCCGATCGCCTACCCTACCGCCCGTGTCCTCCTCCCCGCAGAAGCCGCTCGCGCACCGCCTGAAGGACCGCTTCTTCGACGAGGCGGACCACCCCTACGTGCACTTCGAGCGCAAGGTGCGCGAGGTCCTGCGACCCGACCACGTGCTCGTCGAGCCGGGCTGTGGCCGCTTCGCGGAAGTGATCCGCAAGTTCCAGGGCGAGGCGCGCGAGCTGATCGGCATCGACCCGGTCGAGTTCGAGGAGGAAAGCTTCGGCACCGACGTCCGCATCGTGCGCGGCACGCTCGACGAGACGGGCCTCGAGTCCGCTTCCGTCGACACGATGATCTCGCGCGCGCTGATGGAACACATCGAGCACCCGGGCCGCGTCTTCACCGAGATCGCACGCGTGCTCAAGCCCGGCGGCGCCTACGTCTTCCTCGCGCCGAACCTCGGCGACTACACCGCGCTCGCGGCGAAGCTGATCCCGAACGGCCTGCACCCGTGGATCGTCGAGAAGGTCGAGGGACGCAACCCCAAGGACACCTTCCCGGCGTACTTCCGCTGCAACACGAAGGGCAGCTTGAAGCGCCTCTGCAAGCGGAACGCGCTCGAGCTCGAGAGCGTCGAGTACCTCGGCCAGTACCCGTCCTACTTCCTCTTCAACGCGCCGCTGTTCCTGCTCGGAACCGCCTACGAGAAGCTGATCTCGAGCACGGAGCTGCTCGGCTTCCTGCGCGGGTGGATGTTGGTCGTGGTGCGGAAGCCGGCGTAGGGTTCGCCGGCCCCGCGAACCTCAAGGTCCGAGTCGATCCAGCACCGCGCGCGCCTCGACGCAGTCCGCGTCGGCGGCCAGGGCGGTCTCGGCGGTCGAGCGGGCTTCGTCGAAGCGTTCGAGCTCGACGAGGGCCGCGGCGGCGCCGGCGAGCAGCTTCGCGCGCTCCGCGCCGGCCAGCGGCGCGGGATGGTCGCGGTCGAGCGTCGGGGGGACGATCAAGGCGACGCCGTACTCGCGCAAGGCTTCCTCCCAGCGCTCGGCAGCGGCGAGGGCGCCGGCCCAGCGTTCGTGCAGCTTGCGCGAGAAGGGATCGACCTCGTTCGCCTCGTGGTAGAGCTGCGCGGCTTCCGCGGTGCGGCCGTGCGCGAAGTGCCACTCGGCGACGCGCATGCGCTCGGCGAAGGCCGAGGGGTCGAAGGCGAGGTAGCGCTCCGTCGCGCGCATCGCGTCGTCCTCGCGGTCCTGGCGCAGGTAGAGCGAGGAGAGGCGCAGCTCCGCGGCGAGGCGCTTGTCGGCGAAGCCGGGGAAGCAGTCCTCGGCCGCGAGGTACTCGAGCTCCGCGCCCTCCAGATCGCCGGCCGCTTCGAGCAGGCCGCCGCGCGCCATGCGCGCGAGAAAGTCCTCGCCGCCCGCTTCGAAGGCCTCGTCGTAGAGGTCGGCGGCGCGCGCCTCCTCGCCGTCCGAGATCGCGAGTTCGGCCTCGAGGAACAAGCCGCGCGGCGGACGCGCGTCGCCTTCGCGCGAGCGTCGCAGCGCTTCCTCGGCGTCGGCGCGCCGGCCGGACTGCCATGCGCCCCAGGCGAGATCGGTCCACAGTTCGCGCCACGTCGCGCGACCCGCGTCGTCGTCGGGCAACGCGCGCGGGAGGCGCAGTCGCTTCGCCGAGAGCGAGTGCGGATGCCAGCGCGGTTCGATCGCGAGCTGCGAGACCATGCGGTCGACCTCGCGCGCGACGAGCACGTCGAGCTGTTCCGGCGTCAGCCCGTACACGGAATCGAGCGCGACGTCGAGGTCGTCGCCGCGGTCGAAGGCCTCGAGCAGTCGGATCATCGGCTCGAAGCCGTGCTCGCGGATCAGCACCTCGCAGACGATGCCGCCCTGGTAGTAGCCGAACAGGATGCGCGGTCCGCGGAAGGCGCGGTTCAGCTCGCGCACAGGGATGATCATTCCGTTCGCCCAGGAGTCGACGAGCTCGCGGCGCATGTTGCGCTGCCACGTCGGGTTCTTGCGCGCTTCTTCCCAGGTCGCGAGGCCCTCCGTGATCCAGCGCGGGCAGCGGTTGTGCGACAGCCCGAGGTGGATGACGTGCGTGAACTCGTGGTAGCCGGTGCGCGCCCACGAGAACTGCCCGCGCATCTCCGAGAGCGGAGACAGAGCGGTCACGACGGGTCCGAAGCAAACGCCGAGAGCGGGGAAGCCCTCGAAACCCGTAGAGCGCGCCGAGAAGTTGCGGTGTTCGCGGAAGACTTCGATGCGCACCGCGCCGGGCGTGAAGCCGTAGCGCGCGGAGAGTTCCTCGCGCGCTTCCTTGTAGAACGGCAGCAAGTAGACCTCGAGCACGGCCGCCGCGTCGGGGCGCCACGCGAAGGAGAGGTCGCCGTGGTCCGCGACCTCGAGTTCCCTGGAGATGATCTCCAAGGAAAGCTGCGTGTTCTCGCGCCAGGCGTCGCGGCGCAGTCCGCCGGCGGACTTCGCGCGTTCGAAGGCGTCCAGCGCCGCTTTCTCGTCGCCCGTGTTCGCCAGCGCGCGCGCGAGCTGCGTCCACGCGAGGTAGTCGTCCGCATCGCGCTCGACGGCGCCGCGCAGGTACGGGAGCCCTTCGGCGAAGCGATACAGCTCGACGAGGTGGCGACCGACTTCGCGCTCGGGTCGCGAGTCCCGCGGATCGACCTCGGACAGCTCGGCGAGGATGCGCGCGGCGGTCTCCGGATCGCGCTCGACGGCGGAGAGCGCGGCGCGCAGCGTGCGCACGTCGCGGCGGCCGGGCGCGAGCCCTTCCAGGCGCTCGAGCCCCGCGCGCGTCTCGCGCAGCGAACCGTCCTCGAGGTCGGTCGTCGCTCCCGCGAGCAGCGCGGGGATCGAGTTCGGCCGGTACTCGAGCGCCTCGGCGAGGATCTCGCCCGGCGAGCGACTGCTGCGGCGCCAGTTCGTGCGGTGCAGCTCGAACAGTCCGAGCAGTGCGGGCTCGAAGCGCTCGTGGATCGACAGCGCGCGCTTGTACTCCTGGCTGGCCGAGTAGCCCTTCGCCTCCTCGACCTCGCGGTGCGCCTCGAAGTAGAGGTCGCCCACCGCGGTGAACAGCGCCGGTTCGGGGCCGTCGCCCTTCTTCGCGACGGTGTGGGCGAGGTCGATCGTCTCGAAGCTGCGCTCGAGGCGGCCGGCCTGCCGCTCGCACAGCGCCCGCGCCAAGAGTCCTTCCCAGCCCTGGTCCTTGGAAGTCGACTGCCCGCGCGCGAGCGCCTCGTCCGCCGCGTCGCGCAGGCCCAGCTCGCGCAACACGCGGTAGCGCAGCCACGCGTCGCGCGCATCGACCGCGACCGAGAGCACGTCGCTGTTCGCGTCGAGCACCGCGAGTGCTTCCTGCGCGCGACCCAGCTCGAGCCCGAGCTCCGCAAGCACACGCACGCAGCTCGCGCGGATCGCGGGCGCGAGAGACTGCTCGCGGGCGTCCTTCAGCGCACGCTCGGCGTCGGACCGGGCCCGCTCGTAGTCGGACTCGTCGAAGGCGAGACGCGCACGCAGCATGCGGCTCTCGGCGTCCGTCGGTTCGTCCTCGAGGTGCTGCGAGAGGATGCGCCTCGCCGTGGACCACGACCCGCGCCGGCGCAGTCGGTCGGCCTCGGCGCGCTCCGCCGCGAGCAGGGCTTCGAGCTCCGTCTCGTCGTCCTGCACCGACGCCGGCGACGGGGGCGGCACCGAGGCGTCGGGGACGGGAGCGAGCGACGGGACGAGCGCGAGGAGGAACGAGAGCAGCATGGGGAGTCAGTGTGCAGGTCGACCGTCAGGAATGGGACCCGGTGCTCACGCTTTGTATTCCTGATCCTGGGCCTTTCGGGAGGTGTACGGGATCGGCGGCGGAAGCCCGTGGACTCGCCCCTTCGGATTTCGTACGACCGAAGCATGCACCAGCGCCGGTCTCTCTCCTCCCGCCTCGCGGGTTCACTCGCTCACGCCCTGCGTGTGGGCCCCCTGCTCGCGGCGATCCTCGTCCTCGCCACCGCCTGCACCTCTCCCGGCACCCCGCGGCCCGTCGAGTCGACCCGCGACGCGGGCTCCGACCGCGACGCGCCCTACTGGTCCGAGCTGGCGCTCAGCTGGTCGACGCTGAACGAGATCGAAGACTGGATCCACTCGGACGCGGCGCGCCGCGATCCTTACTGGCGCCTGCAGGGCGAGCTCGTCCTCGCCGAGGGCCGCGTCGCCCTCGCGCGCGAAGACGCCCGCAACGGCTCCGTCGCCTCGAGCACGCTCGAGACCCGCCGCAAGGCCGCGCGCGACGGCTTCCAGCGCGTGCTCGACGACCCGCAGTCGATCCCCGAGCAACGCATTCGCGCGCGCCGCGGCCTGTCGTCGGCCGGCGAGCCGGAAGCCAGTCCGCGCACGCCCCTGCTCGTGGCCCGCAACGCCTGGGGCGCGGAGCGCGAAGTCGCCTCGCGCCTCAACCCCGTCGGTCAGAAGTGGCGCCGGATCACGGTCCACCACTCGGCGGAGATCCCCGGCTTCACGCTGAACGGCCACTACGACAACTCGGTCGCCGCGCTGCGCAAGATCCAGCGCTACCACATCCACGAGAACGGCTGGGGCGACATCGGCTACCACTACATCATCGACGGCGAGGGCCGCGTCTTCGAAGGCCGCGACGACCGCTGGCAGGGCGCGCACGCAGGCGGCGACGCGAACGTCGGCAACCTCGGCATCTGCTTGCTCGGTGACTTCCGCGGCCACGATCCGTCCCCTGCTGCGCTCGAGTCGCTGCGCCGACTGATCGACGAGTATCGCAGCACGAACGACATCCCGCGCGACCAGGTCGTCGCGCACCAGGATCTGAAGAACACCGAGTGTCCGGGCAAGCACCTCGCCAGCTGGGTGCGCTCGTACAGCGGCGGCCGCCTGGCCGCGAGTTCGCCGCTGATCGGAACCGGCGTGCGCACCGCGAGCGCCCCGGTCTCGGGCCGCGCGACGAGCGGTTCGTCGTCGGTGCGCTAGACCGCGACGGGGGGCTGTGGCCGCTCGCGCGGTGGAGCGACCGAGGTTCCCGCGAAGGTCGCGAAGGGGGTTCTGCGGCACGCGACGCACAAGCAACGTGCCGCCGCCTGGCAGCCCACGAGAAGGCGCGAAGAAGAACGAACCACGGTTCGGCGAGGCCGACGGATCAGACGGAGGAGTCGACCGCTAGCCTTGGCTTCCAGCCGAAGGGCGGCCTTCGGCCGAAAGCGGTTCGAGACATGCGCGGCCGGAGGCCGCGTTGTCGTCGGAAGGCCCGTGGCTTTCGGCGCCTGGTCGGCCGCCCTCGGATCTCCTCGCTCAGGTCTAACTCGCCTGCGGTTGGAACTCAGTCCTTCGCGCCTTCGCGTGAGCTGACGGGGGGTCACACGTTGCCTGTGCGACCCCAGCCGGCAGGACTCCTTCGCGCCTTCGTGTGAACTCCCGCATCAGCCGCGCGGGCGGCTTCAGCTTCCCGCGCGGTCGACCGGGTCGAAGGCTAGACCGAACCTCGCAGGCGGCGCGCTTCGGTCTCGGTCATCTCGCGAACGAGGTCTTCGAAGCTCACGCGGGGACTCCAGCCGAGTTCCTCGCGGGCGCGCGAGGGATCGCCGACGAGTTGGTCGACTTCGGCCGGACGCAGGAAGCGGGGATCGACGCGCACGTGGGTCTTCCAGTCGAGGCCCAGGCAGCCGAAGGCGACCTCGCAGAACTCGCGGACGGAGTGTGTTTCGCCGGTCGCGATGACGTAGTCGCGCGGGTCCTCGCGTTGCAGCATGAGCCACATCGCGTGCACGTAGTCGGCGGCGTGGCCCCAGTCGCGGCGCGCGTCGAGGTTGCCGAGCGCGAGTTCGGTGTCCAGGCCGGCCGCGATGCGCGCGGCGCCGCGCGCGATCTTCATCGTGACGAACTCGGGTCCGCGGCGCGGGGACTCGTGGTTGAAGAGGATGCCGCTGCACGCGAACAAGCCGTGCGCCTCGCGGTAGTTGACCGTCGCCCAGTGCGCGAAGACCTTCGCCACGCCGTACGGGCTGCGCGGGTGGAAGGGCGTCGACTCGCGCTGCGGCGTCTCGCGGACCTGGCCGAACATCTCGGACGTCGACGCCTGGTACATGCGCGCCTCGGGCGCGACTTGGCGCATCGCTTCGAGGAGGCGCGTGACCCCCACCGCGGTCACTTCGGCGGTCAGCACCGGTTCCTCGAAGGACGTCGGCACGAAGGACTGCGCGGCGAGGTTGTAGATCTCGTCGGGGCGGCTCTCGACGAGCGCGCGCACGAGGCTCGACTGGTCGTGCAGGTCGCCGCGCACGATCTGCACGCGGCCCTCGAGGTGTTCGATGCGCTCGAGCCGCGAGCTCGAGGAACGCCGCACCAGGCCCGCGACGTGGTAACCGCGCTCGAGCAGGTGTTCGGCCAGGTACGAGCCGTCCTGTCCGGTGATCCCGGTGATCAGCGCGCGCTTGCCTCCCGCCTTCTCGGTCATCTCGCCTCCGACGACGCGCGGCCGCTCAGCTTCCCCCGCCGCCCGAGATCATCCACAGCGCCACGGCCGCGGCCAGCGCGATGCGGTACCAGCCGAAGATCGCCATCCCGTGCTTCTGCAGCCACGCGACCATCCAGCGCACGCTGACGACCGCGGCGAGCCAGGCGGCGACGAAGCCGACAGCGAGGCTCAGCGGGCCGTAGTTCTCGAGCATCACCGAGCCGCTCTTGAGCCCCGCGTAGCCGGTCGCCGCGCAGAGCGTGACGACGCCGAGCAGGAAGGAGAACTCGACTGCGGCCGAGAGTCGCAGGCCGACGAGCACGCCGCCGACGATCGTGACGAGGCTGCGGCTCGTGCCGGGCCACATCGCGACGCACTGCAGCAGGCCGATCAGGAAGGCCGCGCGCGGCGCCAGTTGTTCCAGCGCGAGCCCCGCGCCCTCGTCGCGATCCTTGCGCATGCCGCGCACCGCGAGGATCGCGACACCGCCGACGAACCACGCACCGACGGTCGGCCACAGCCCGAACAGGTGCGCCTCGATCCAGTCGTTGAACGCCAGGCCGAGGACCGCCGCGGGCAGGAAGCCCGCGACGATGCAGAGCAGCAGGCGCCGGCCGTCGTCGTCGCGCCCCGCGAGTCCGCGGAACATCGACGCGACGCGCGCGCGGTACAGCCCGAGTACGGCGACGATCGCGCCCGCTTGGATGCAGATCGCGTAGGCGTTCGCCGCTTCGCCCTCGGCGATGCCGAGCGCGCGCTGGAACAGGATCAAGTGGCCCGTCGAGCTGACCGGCAGGTACTCCGTGAGACCCTCGACCAGACCGAGGATCAGGGCCTGCCACCAACTCATGCCGAGCGCCGCCTCAGGAGATCGTGGCCGCGGCGTCGAGCGGCGGCGTGTACGGCAGGTCGAAAGCCTCGGCGACCGGCTTGCAGGTGAGCTTGCCGGCCACGGTGTTCGCCGCCGTCGCGAGCGGAGCGCTCTCGCGTATCGCGCGCGCCGCACCCAGCGCCGCGAGCTGCAGCGTGTACGGGAGCGTGGCGTTCGTCAGTGCGAAGGTGCTGGTGCGCGGCACGGCGCCGGGCATGTTCGCGACGCAGTAGTGCACCACGCCGTCGATCACGAAGGTCGGATCGGCGTGCGTCGTCGGCTTGCAAGTCTCGACGCACCCGCCTTGGTCGACCGCGACGTCGACGATCACTGCGCCGGGCTTCATCAGCTTGAGGTCCTCGCGGCGCACGAGCTTGGGAGCCGCCGCACCGGGGATCAGCACCGCGCCGATCACCAGGTCCGCGTGGACGAGCGCCTCGCGCACCGCCATCGGCGTGGAGAACACGGTGCCGCAGTTCTTCGGCATCACGTCGTCGAGGTAGCGCAGGCGGTCGAGGTTGACGTCCATGATCGTCACGTCCGCCCCCATACCCGTCGCCATGCGCGCGGCCTGCGTGCCGACGACGCCGCCGCCGAGGATCAGCACGTTCGCGGGAGCCACGCCGGGCACGCCGCCCAGCAGCGTCCCCACGCCGCCGTGGTGCTTCTCGAGGCACTTCGCGCCGGCCTGGATCGACATGCGACCGGCGACCTCCGACATCGGGGTCAAGAGCGGGAGCGTGCGTCCGACCTCGAGCGTCTCGTAGGCGAAGCAGTGCGCGCCCGTCGCGATCATCGCCTCGGTCAGCTTGCGGTCCGCCGCGAGGTGGAAGTAGGTGAACAGCGTCTGACCCGGACGGATCATCGGCCACTCCTCCGGCAGCGGTTCCTTGACCTTCAGGATCAGCTCGCACTCGGCGAAGACGCTCGCGGCGTCCGGAGCGATGCGACCGCCCGCGTCCTTGTAGTCCTGGTCCGTGAGCGAGCTGCCCTCGCCGGCCGTGGACTGGATGATCACTTCGTGGCCGGCGTGGACGAGCCGATCGCAACCCGCGGGGGTGAGGGCGACGCGGTTCTCGTGGACCTTGATCTCGCGGACGACTCCGATCTTCATCGGGATGCTCCGGTGTGGCGTGTGGGGCGGCGCGCGGCGCCGCGGGTCGAGGGGTCCCGGCTGGCCCGGGATGAGGGGGCGGAATGATAGCGTCCGCGGCCGCGCAACACCCCCTTGGCGCCCTCGTAGGCCCCCAAAATTCCTCCGGGAAGCTCCGGTGAGGCTTGCACGCCGTTGCCGCAGCGCTAGACTCTGCGGCCCCACAAGGGCGATTAGCTCAGTTGGCTAGAGCGCCTCGTTGACATCGAGGAGGTCGTTGGTTCAAGTCCAATATCGCCCACCATCCAGGCCGCGCGTCACGCCCGACGACGGTCGCACGAGAACCCGCCGCGGACTCCGCCCGGCGGGTTTCTTCGTGCCTCGTCGCGACCCTCGGGGGGTCCGAGCGAGAGATCGATTCGAGCCCGGGGCTCACATGCTCCGCGCCGTGGGCGTATAGGAGCGGGTTCCGACGGCGCGCTGCCGCCCTGACCCGATGGTACGGAGGTCTCTCTTGCTGAACCTGCTCCTGGCCCTCGCCACTCTCGCTCCCGCCGCACCCGCCCCCGCTGCCCAGCTTGCTCCCACCAGTCAGGAGAGCGAGCTGGATCGCTTGTTGGAGGGGCTCTCCCCCGAGGAACAGCTCGCCCGGCGCGTCACGGACGAGGTGCTCGTCGCCCAGCGCGCGAGCCCCGCGGTCGTCTACATCGAGACGAACGTCGTGCGCCAGCGCCCCAGCTTCTGGGGCATGCAGCCCGAGAACGTCCAGGGCTCGGGCTCCGGCATGGTGATCCGCGACGAGGGCTTCATCGTCACGAACTACCACGTCGTGCGCGACGCGCGGACGATCACGGTGTCCTTCCAGGAGAAGATCGACCCGCGTCAGTACCGCGCCGACGTGGTGTCCTTCGTGCAGGAGGAGGACCTCGCGCTGCTGAAGATCCGCGGCGAGGAGGGACAGCGCTTCCCCACCGTGCCGCTTGGCACCTCCGCCGATCTGATGATCGGTGAGAAGGTCATCGCGATCGGCAACCCGCTCGGACACACGCACACCGTCAGCGTCGGGATCATCTCCGGCCTGCACCGCGACGTGAACGTCAGCGACGGCGTCAATGGCGCGCTGCACTTCGACGACCTGATCCAGACGGACGCGTCGATCAACCAGGGCAACTCCGGCGGCCCGCTGCTGAACATCAACGGCGAGATGATCGGCGTGAACTCCGCCGTCAACGTACGCGCGGAGAACATCGGCTTCGCCATCCCCGTCGACCGCGTGCGGCAGGTGCTCGAGGACCAGCTGCTCGGCTCGCAGATGCACCGCGCGTGGCTGGGCTACGAGGTCGGCGAGAACGACGACCTGGTGGTCACCGCCGTCACCGCGGGCGGCCCCGCCGAACAAGTCGGCCTGCGCGTCGGCGACCGTATCGTCGCGATCGGCGACACGCCGCTGGAGAGCTTCGAGCAGTACCGCTTCGAGCGCGTCGGCCTCGAGCCCGCGGAAGCGGTGCGCATGCGCGTGCAGCGCGACGGCCGCGAGCGCAACCTGACCATCCCGTCGTGGGACCGCGTCACCGGCATGCTGTTCGAGCGCCTCGGCCTCGACGCGCGCGAGGTCGCGATCCGCTCGCGGAACGGCGTCGGCTACGCGCTGCAAGTGACGCAGGTCTATCCCGGCAGCCCCAGCGAGGCCGTCGGCCTGCAGGCGGGCGACTGGCTGCTCGCGGTGCGCCCCGAGGGCGCGACCGGACGGCGGGTCCCCACCCGCGTCGACCTCGCCGGCGCGATCAGCGGGCTCCGCGCGCAGACGCCGCTCGAGATCGAGATCCAGCGCGAGCGCCGGACCTTCCGGGGCAAGCTGATCCTCGGCGGCGCGCACTAGCGCCGACTCCGAGACCGAAGCACGAGGCCCCCGGGGCGCGACCGCCGCGCGCCGGGGTCCTCGAGCGTCTCCGGGGCACCCGCGCGGGCCCCGCGCGGCCCGAGGGACTCGCAAAAGGACGCCAGATGACGGCGCGCGCGGCCGATGAAAGGGGACGGGCCGCGTCGCCCAGGAGCCCGCACGGCCCCTGGAGGCGCGAGTTTCCGCCTCGGGGCGACCGGTCCCGACCCCCACGAGACGTAGACTACCGGCCCTCGAGCCTCCCCAGCGCCCCCCCATGCAAGCCCTGCTCCGCTTCAGCGAACGATTCGGGACGATGCTCTCGCGCGTCCTCTTGACCGTCCTCTACTTCGGGGTGCTCGGCCCCTTCGCGCTGGTCTACCGCTTCGTCTGCGACCCCCTGCACCTGCGCCGCCGCCCGGACGGCAACTGGACGGGATGGGTCGCGCAGAACGAGACCCTGCGCGCCGCGCGTCGCCAAGACTGAGCCCGGAGCTGAAGCCGTGATCGTCCTCGGACTCTCGTTCTACTACCACGACTCGTCGGCCGCGCTGGTGCGCGACGGCGTCCTCGTCGCCGCCGCCGAAGAGGAACGCTTCAGCCGCTTGAAGCACGACTCGGGCTTCCCGCACCTCGCGATCGAGTTCGTGCTCGCGCAGGCCGGCGTCACGATCCACGACGTCGACTACGTCGTCTTCTACGAGAAGCCCTTCGTCAAGTTCGAGCGCATGCTGCTCTCGGCGATGGCCACCTTCCCGCGCTCGGCGGCGGTCTTCCGCGAGTCGATGCAGCGCTGGGTGACCGACAAGCTGTGGATCAAGTCGCACATGAAGAAGGATCTCGACATCCCGAGCTCCAAGCTGCTGTTCGCCGACCACCACATGTCGCACGCGGCGTCGAGCTTCTTCACCTCGCCCTTCGAGGAAGCCGCGATCCTGACCGTCGACGGCGCCGGCGAATGGACCACCTCGACGCTCAGCATCGGCCGCGGCAACCGCATCGAGATCGTCAAGGAACTGCGCTTCCCGCACTCGCTCGGCCTGCTGTACTCGGCCTTCACGGCCTACTGCGGCTTCGAGATCAACGAGGGCGAGTACAAGCTGATGGGGATGCACCCCTACGGTCAGCCGAAGTACACCGACAAGATCTACGAGCTGCTGCACGTCGCCGAGGACGGCAGCCTGTGGCAGGACATGCGGTACTTCGCGTACCACTACTCGCGCGACGAGACGCTCGCCAAGGCCTTCTCCGACCACTTCGGCAAGCCGCCGCGCGATCCGAAGGAGCAGGACAAGTCGCTCGACCCGTACTACTGCGACATGGCCGCGAGCATCCAGAAGGTGACCGAAGAGATCCTGCTGAAGATGGTCGCGCACCTGCACGAGATCACCGGGCTGAAGCACCTGTGCCTCGCCGGCGGCGTCGCGCTCAACTCGGTCGCGAACTACAAGATCCTCCGCCAAGGGCCGTTCGACGAGGTCTACATCCACCCCGCGCCCGGCGACGACGGCGGCTCGGTCGGCGCGGCCTACTGGGCCTACAACCACCTGCTGCGCCAACCGCGCGGTCCGGCGCTCGACCACGCGTACCTCGGCAGCAGCTACACGGACGACGAGATCCGCGAGTTCCTCGAGTCGAACGACATCGAGTACCAACACATCCCCGACGACGAGGAGTTCTACGGCTTCGTCGCGCAGTCGCTCGCCGACGGCCAGGTCGCCGGTTGGTTCCGCGGCCGCTTCGAGTGGGGTCCGCGCGCGCTCGGTTCGCGCTCGATCATCGCCGATCCGCGCAAGCCGGAGATGAAGGAGCTGCTCAACGCGAAGATCAAGTTCCGCGAGGCCTTCCGCCCCTTCGCACCCTCGGTGCTCGAAGAGCGCGCCGACGAGTTCTTCGAGTTCGCCGACGCCGAGAAGCACTTCCCCGGACGCTTCATGCTCTACGTGGCGCCGGTGCGTCCGGAGAAGCGCGACGTGCTCCCCGCGATCACGCACGAGGACGGCTCCGGCCGCCTGCAGACGGTCTACAAGGCGACCAACCCCGGCTACCACCGCATGATCGAACGCTTCGGCGAACTCACCGGCGTACCCGTCGTGATGAACACCTCGTTCAACCTGAAGGGCGAGCCGATCGTCGAGCACCCCAGCCACGCGTTCAACACCTTCAGCCTGTCCGGCATGGATCTCCTGTTCCTCGAGAACTTCGTGATCCGCGCCGACGCGAAGAAGAAGATCGCCGACACCAAGTTCGCCCTGCGCCACGAAGGCGACTCCGTGACCGAGATGGTCAGCTGAGCGCTCCCCGACCATGCGACAGCTCAACGTCCTCCTCTCGGTCCTGATCAGCGTCGCTCTGGCCGTCTTCGTCATGGAGATCGGCCTGCGAGTCGCGGGATTCGGCTTCCCCGAGACGCTCAACCACTTCGACCCGGACACCGGCTGGTCGAAGAATCCCGGCGCGAAGGTCCACAGCAAGACGCGCGACTACGACGTCGTCCTCGAGATCAACCAGCTCGGCCTGCGCGACGACCCGATGGCCTCGCCGGCCAAGACCGAGGACAACGTCTTCCGCGTGCTGTTCCTCGGCGACTCGTTCACGCTCGGCTCGACGGTGGACCGCGAGGACCTCTTCGTCGACCAGCTCGAGCGCTGGTGGCGCGCGGAGGAACGCCGCGCCGAGACGATCAACGCCGGCACCGAGGGTTGGTCCACCGACCAGGAAGCGCGCTGGTTCGAAGTGCACGGCGCGGCTTACCAACCGGACGTCGTGCTGCTCGCGACCTACGAGAACGACCTCTACTGGTGCGGCCAGACCGACTACTTCGGCAAGTCCAAGCCGCGCTACGCGGCCGACGGCACGCTGGAGGCGCGCGAGCTGCCGGAGACGGCGCCCACGCACGGCCTGAAGAAGTCCGCCATCCTGCGCTTCCTCGGTGCGCTGCTCGGTCCGCGCGGCGGTGGTCCCTTCAGCTTCACGCCCGAGGGCGGCGACAAGTCGATCCTGGCGGAGTTCGGTGCGCTGCTCGTGAAGCAACCCGACTTCATGGCCGACGCGGAGGCGCGTGCGAAGGGGTCGCTGATCGCGCTGAAGCGCGCCGTCGACGCGGCGGGCGCGAAGCTCGTGATCGTGCCGATCCCCTCGCACGCCGCGGTCGACGAGGACTTCGCCGCCGACTTCGGCGAGTCGACCCTCGGCCTCCCGCGCGAAGCGTGGGACCCAGAGCGCCCGGTCGAGACCTACATCCGCTTCGCCGACGAGCTTGGCGTTCCGTACGTCGACGTCCGCAACGCCCTGCGCGCGCGCATCGCGGACGGGGAGCGCCTCTACCACCGCGTCGACTGGCACCTGAACCCCGCGGGCAACCGCGCGCTGGCGTCGGTGTTGCACGACCGCCTCGACGATCCCGCGCTCGGCGTGTTCCCCTCGGGGCACCTCGCGCGCACCAAGCAGCCGCTGCCGACCGTACCCCACGAGGGCGGCGCGCCGACGTGGCTCTACGTCTACCTCGTGCTGTGGGTGCTGCTCTCGGCGCTCTACGCCGCGAACTACCGCGACGAACCGCTGTGGCGCGTCCCGCTGCAGGTCGGCGGACTGCTCGCGATGATCTTCACGATCGTGATCGTCGGCGGCGGCCTGCTGCGGCAGCTCCCGCCTAGCATCGCGATGGCCGCCGGCTGGATCTTCGTCCTGGCGATCCTGGGCTTCGTGCTCTACAAGCTCGGGAGGCGCGTCGGCACGATCGCCGAGCTGATCTCCGCCTTCACCCGCCGCGGGCACTGGTACCTGATGCCGCTGCTGGTGATCCTCCTGACGATCGGCTCCCTGCTGGTGGTCGCCGCCAGCTCGCCCTTCGTCGCGCCCTTCATCTACACGCTGTTCTAGCCCCCCGCGCCATGAACGAACACGACCGAGACGACGACCCGCGCCCGCCGGCCGACGAGGAAGGCGGCTTCTTCGCCGAGTACTGGATCTGGATCCTCGCGCCGCTCGTGCTGATCATGGGCGCGCTGCTCTACATGGTGTTCTTCATGGGCGGCGACGACTCGCCCTTCACGTACAACATCATGTGAGCGGATCACGCGCTCCGAACGCGAAGGCGGCCTGCAGCGGTGATTCCGCTGCAGGCCGCCTTCGCTCGTGTGCCGAGCCTACGCGACGTCGGGCCAGACGTCGCCTTCGTCGGCGTCCGGGTTCTTCGGGTTGACGCCGAAGCGGTTCGAGCCGTGCGTGCCGTCGAGGCACATCAGCACGAGGAACCAGATCCAGCCGAGGATCGGGATCAGGTTGATCAAGAGCCACCAGCCGGAGCGATCGGTGTCGTGAAGTCGGCGGATGCCGACGGCCAGCGACGGGATGAGCACGGCGAGCGAGTACACGGTGTTGAGGATGGCGATCCCCTGAGATCCGTCCCAGGCGTAGCCGAACACCAGCGAGTCCACGAAGGTGAGCGCCAGGCTGATCAACCAGTTGAACAGCACGAACATCCAGTACTCCTTCCGTCGTGCGCGACCGGTGAAGACGGCGTACTTCTTCAGGACTTCCAGGTACCAGTTCATGCTGCGTGCTCCTCTTGGCGGCTGTGGGAACGACCATCCGTTCCGCTTGCGCCGATCCTAGCCAACGCGGGCGCGGCGGATCCATGCCCCGCAGCGTACCGAAAGGACACACAGCGCCGGATTCCGCGTGATCGCGAGCGATCCGGGCGAGGAGCCGCGCTCAGGCGACGTCCGGCCAGACGTCCCCGTCCTCGTCCTGCGCGCCGAGGGGGTCGGCGCCGTAGCGGTTCGAGCCGCTCGTCCCCTTCAAGCAGAACATGACGAAGAGGATCAGCCAGCCGGCCACGATGAAGACCCCCGCGCCCACCAGGACCGGGTGCATCGGATCGGAGAGTCCGAAGCGGTCCGCCTCGCCCACCATCCGCAGCAACCCGACCAGCCAGGCCACGGCTTGCGGGACGAGCACGATCGAGAGCCACCAACCAGTGCGGTCGAGGTCGTGCAATCGCCGCGCCTGGACCGCGATCGAGGGCAGCAGGACCGCCAGCCCATAGACGCTCGAGAGTCCGATGCTGGCCTGCGCGGCCACCTCCAGGCTGCCGCGGAGCAGTACGTCGAGGCCGAACAGCACGGCGCTGATCAGCGTGTTGACCAGCACGAACATCCAGTACTCCTTGCGCCGCGCTCGTCCGCGGAACACGGCGTAGTTCTCGAGGACCTTCAGGTACCAGTTCATGCGAGCGAAACGGGGCGGAAGGGAAGACCACTACTCGGACAGATCCACGCCGAAGCCGCGCAGCCACTCGAAGCCGCCGCGCGCCTCGCAGGCGATCAGCGCCGTGTCGGCGTCCTCGTCGATCATCAGGCGCTTCAAGCGGAAGGGATCCGTGCGCGCGGTGTTCGTGCCGGCGTGCGTCGTGACGGCGTTCTCGAAGCCCGCGTCGCGCGCCGCCGCGACCGAGTGTTCGTTCCAGTCCCACGCGCGCCCGAAGGGATAGGCGAAGCTCACGGCATCGAAGCCCAAGGCGGCCTTCATCGCGGCGCGTCCTTCGCCGACCTCGCTACGCTGCCTTTCGGGTGAGAGCGTGCTCAGCACGTGGTGGTGCACCGTGTGCCCGCCGAGCTCGATTCCAGTCTCCGCCAGCGCGCGCGCGTCGTCCCAGTCCATGTAGAGCGTCCGGCAGAGCTCCGCCGGATCACCACCCAGCGACTCGAGTACGGCCCGGACGCTCCGGTCGCGGTCCTCGGGGTCGGCCTCGTACTTCAGCACGCGCTTCAGCAAGTACGTCAGGCGCTCGCCGCCGGCCAAGACGTTCGCGAGCTTCGCCCGCGTCTCCGCGTCCCGCGAGTGCGAGAGGTAACGCGTCACGAAGTCCTCGTGCGTCGTCTTCTCGAGGCACAGGAAGAACTCGTGCGACCAGTTCACGCGTCCGTCGTCGAGCGGCGCCGTCTCGAGGTAGATCGTCGCCGGCGCGCCGAGGTCCTGCAGCAAGGGCAGCAGCGCGACGCGGTTGTCCTTGTAGCCGTCGTCCATGGTCAGCGCGACCATCGAGCGGCCCGCCTCGCCCGACGCGAGCCGGCGCATGCCTTCCGCCACCGTGACGAGGTCGCAGTCGCGGCGCAGGCGCTCGAGCAAGGCCCGCAGCTTCCCGCCCTCGATCTTCATGTCCTTCGGCAGGAAGCCGTTGTGTACGTCGCACGTCACGCAGTGACCGGCGAGGATCGTCAAGCGACGCGGCGCACGACGATTCGTCCACGCGCCGAGCGGCGTGTGCGCCACGAGCCGCGCCCAGACCGAGCGCGCGATCAGCTTCAAGCGATGCTTCATCAGCCCATCGTCTCGTCGTCGCGGTCGCCGTCGGTGAAGTACCAGCGACTCGTGTCGCGCGCCGCGGTCACCAAGGGGTGATCCGGCTCGTGCGGGTACAGGATCACGATCAGGTGGTTGTCGGACTTCGGCGCTTGGAAGCCGGCAGCGCGCAGTCGAGTCTCCCACCACGTTCCGTCGAGCGCCGTCGCTTGCACGTACGACGCGCCTGCCGCCGAGAGGTGCACGAGCGCGCCTTCGAACGCCGCCGCGAGAGCCTTCGGATCCGGTGCCAGCGCGTCGACGAGGAAGCCCGCGGGGCTGCCGGGGCGCGGCAGCTCGATCACGACGTAGCCGTGGAAGCGATCGTCGCGGTCGTACACGCCGAAGGCGCGGTGCCGGCCGGACGGATTGCGCAGGAAGCGCCAGTCGAGGTAGTCCGCGTCGCGACGCACCATGAAGGCGAAGTCGCGCTCGACGCGCTGCGAGAGTTCGTCGACCTCGTGCGGGAAGGAGTCGAGCGGGCGCACCTCGTAGCCCGATCCGGCGCGCTTGCGCAACTTGCGCCGCGCCAGACGCCCCGCCGCTGCCGCCATCGGCACGAGCATCGCACGCAGCCGACCATCGACGAGCCGCGCCTTGCGACTCGCGGCGTCCGAGCGCAGCACGAAGGTGAACGGGCGCACCTTGCCGACCGTCTCCCAACCGAGCTTCTGGAAGATGTGCGCCGAGCGCCGGTTCGGCAGCCCGAAGACGAGCGCCCAGCCGAGCCGCGCGACCTCGCGCATGCAGGCCGCGTCGAGGCCGCTGAAGATCCCGCGCCCGCGCCAGTCGGGATGCGTCATCACGTCGCCGGTCTGGCCGACGAGACTCGCCTGCTCGCGGTCGCCGTGCGGAACGGCGAGGCGCGGCGAACAAGCGTAGCCGCAGATTCCCTCGCCGCCGGGCGGACGCGACACGAGGCTCACGGCGGCGCCGTGCGGGTTGCGGTCGTAGCGCCACGCGAGGTCGTCGGCATCGACGTCCTTCTTGAAGCACGCGTTGAAGAGGCGCGCCTGCTCCGCGCGCTCCGCCGGCGTGCAGAGCGCGACGGTCAGCGCGTCGTCGGGGATGTCCTCGGGCTTCGGCATGGGTCGCTGGCGCCTCACCCTACGGTCCGGACGGCGGCGCTGGAATCCCGCAGGGCCCCGACTCGCGCACTTCGTCCGCCGGAACGAGGACGGCCGCCCCGCGCGTCGTGCGGAGCGGCCGTCGGTTCGATCGTGAGCGCCCGAGATCAGGCGGTCTCGCGCGCGTGCACGTTGCTGGACTGCGGCGGCGGCACCAGGCCGATCGCGCGGCCGAGGCGCTTGCGCCCGTACACCGGGTTCTCGAGGTAGTACATCATGCGCTCCATGAATCGGCGCCCGCGCTGCGAGTAGCCGTAGTACCACTTCTCGTAGGAGCGGACCATGTTCTTGCGCAGCTCCTCGAGCTCGAGCTGGGTGAAGTGTTCGTGCTTGTACGCGGAGCGGTTCGACGAGACGTAGTTCTCGCGCAAGTCCTCGACGTCGATGTTCGCGAGGTAACCGTCCCACGACTCCGTGCCGACGAGCGGGTTGAACACCGACACGCGGACGAGGTCCGGTCCCGCGAGGCGCAGCACCTTCTCCGTCTCCTCGATGTCCTGCTTCGTTTCGCCCGGGCTACCGACGATCAGGTAGACCTTCGCCCAGATGCCGGCGCGGCGCGTCATCTTCGCGGCCTCGACGATCTGTTCCGGCGTGAGGTCCTTCTTGAGCACGTCCAGCATGCGCTGGCTGCCCGATTCCCAGCCGTAGTAGATGCGGCGGCAACCGGCGCGGTGCATGTGCTTGAGCAGCGGGTAGTCGACGCAGTCCGCGCGCGTGTTCGCGATCCACTCGAACTTCAGGCCGCGGCGGATGATCTCGTCGCACATCTCGTGGATGCGCTTCTTGCGCAGCGTGAGGATCTCGTCGACGAACAGCACCACGCCGGGGTTGTACGTCTTCACGATCGCCTCGAGTTCGTCGACGATCAGTTCCGTCGAGCGCACGCGGAAGCCGCGACCCGTGAGTTCCTTCTGGCAGAAGATGCACTTGAAGGGGCATCCGCGCGTCGTGAAGATGTACGCGAGACGCTCGGGGTTGAGCTTGAAGAAGGTCTCCATCGGCAGCAGGTGCCGCGCGGGCATCGGCAGCTCGTCGAGCTTCTTGATCAGCGGCGGCGCCGGGTTGTCGATCCACAGCTCACCGTCGCGCAGCGCGGCGAGGCCGGGCACCGCGGCGAGCTCGTCGTCGACGCCGCCTTCGAGCGCCTCGAGGAACTGCGGCAGCGTCTCCTCGCACTCGCCCTTGATCACGTAGTCGAAGTGACCGGAGTCGAGGAAGATGCCCTGGTCGACCGACGCGTGCGGGCCCCCCATCACGGTGATCTTCCCGCGCTCCTTCGCGTACTTCGCCCAGGCGATCGCGCGCCGGATGTTCGGGGTGAGCGCGCCGAAGCCGATGATGTCGTTCCGCTCGATGGCGGCCTTCATCTCGGAGTCGGTCAGGATGCGCTCGTCGCTGAGCTCGATCGGGTGTCCGGCCTGCTCGACGGCGGCGCCGAGGTAGGTCAGGCCCAGCAGCATCGCCAGGGGGTCTTCCTGGACGTGCGGCTTGACGTAGGTGAGGAGCGTCTTGCGCATGGTTCGGTGCGGACTCGGGGGGAGGGAGTCTTCGGGGTGCGGGCGTGGTGCAGGAACTCTCAAAGTCCCCGCACGCCCGTGCGGTGCCTCAAAATCTACCCTGCACGGAAGGTTCTGGCAACGCGAGGCGGTGAGCCCCCCGGAAGCTCACGCGAAGCCTATCGGCCGCCGGGGGCCCCGGGCTGCAGCCCCCTCCGGCCCGCGGCCTCCCGCGCGAGCCGGTATTCCTCGAGGAAGTCGTCCGTGAGGCGCTCGATCGTGAAGTGGGCCTCCAAGCGGGCCCGGCCGGCCTCCCCCATGTGATTCGAGAGTCCGGGGTCTCGAAGCAGCCGCGCGATCGCCTCGGCGTAGGCCGGGACGTCGAAGGGGTTCTCGATGGCGCCGCTGACGCCGTCCTCGACCACTTCGCGGCTGCCGCCGAAGGTCGTCGCGACGACCGGCTTGGCGTGTTCCATCGCCTCGAGGTTCACCATCCCGAAGGTGTCGAAGCAGATCGACGGGGTGACGAAGACGTCGGTCGCGGCGTACGCGGCTTGCAGCTCGTCGCCGTCGAGCCAGCCGACTGGGACGACGAGGCCGTCGACGCCGAGCTCGCGCGCCATCGGCTCGAAGCCGTCGCGGTAGATCGACTCGCGGCCCATCACGAGCAGCCGCAGATCGGGGAACTCGGGCGCGAGCACCGCGAGCATGCGCAGCAGCTGCGCGACGCCCTTCTGCTCGTGCAGGCGACCGCCGATCGCGACGATGCGCTTGCCGGAGAGCCCGTGCTTCGCGCGGAAGGCATCGACTTCGGCGGGGGTCGGCAGCCGGTCGCGCTCGCGGATCGCGTTGTGCACGGTGCGGTCGACGCGGATGCCGTTCGCGGAGATCGCGCGGCCGAGCTCGTCGGAGACGACGGTGAAGCGGTCGACGTCGCGCTCGAGCACCGCGCGAATGCGCGCGTTGCGGCCGGGGCGATAGCGCAGGCGCTGGCACGGGATGCACTTCGACCAATGCGCGGGGTAGTCGCGCTCGAGACCGCCCGCCGCTTCGCCGCCGTGGAAGCAGGTGAGCTTCTGGTAGCAGAAGGTCATCACGTCGTGCGCCGTGAAGACCACGCCCGCGCCGCTCTCCCGCGCGGCGGTGAGGCTGGCGTAGCCGAGGTGCGTGTGGATCAGGTGGCTGTGGACGACGTCGGGCTTCCACTCGGCCAGCACGCTCCGCACGTCCGCGCGCACGCGAGGGTTGTCGAGCGAGACCCACGCGCGGTAGCGCAGCGCGTAGTCCGAGTACGCGTGGAAGACCGGCGTACCCTCGATCTCGGTCCAGCCGCGCCGGGCGGGATCCTGCGTGACCGACAGCACCGCGGCTTCGTGCCCGCGCGCGCGCAAGCACTCGGCGTGCTGGTACATCTGCCGGATCGACGACCCGATGCGCGGATCCGAGAGCTCGTTCAGGAAGAGGATCCGCACGTCTCCACCTCGTCCGCGGGAGCTGCGTCGTCCTGGTCCGGCGCGTGCCAGATGCCCGCTTCCTTGTGCCGGTTGAGGAACCACGTGATGTACGCGAGGTGCACGAGCACCCACGAGAAGTACAGCGACAGGCCCCACGCCGTCCCCGTGTAGTCGATCGTCAGGATCAGATAGACGTTCGTCGGGATCGTGATCGCCGCGCCGAGCACCGTCAGCCAGATCCAGGCCTTGATCTGGTTCGACACGATGTAGAAGGAATCGACGGCCGACGCGAAGGCGAACGGGATGTAGCCGAGCGCCAGGATCCACGCGAAGGTGAACACCGGGTCGCGGTACTCGTCGGGGAACATCGCGCCGACGAGGATCGGGATCACGGGCAGCGCGCAGAGGATCGCGCAGGTGATGATGCCTCCGGTGATCAGCGTCACGCGTGCGAAGAGGCGCCGGAAGGCGTCCATGTCCTTCAGGCCGGCGAGCTCGCCGAGCGCGGGCAACACCGTGCGCGTCACGCCCTGCGCGAGGCCCATCGGGACCTCCATGATCTTCTGCGCGATGTGGAAGTACGTCACCCAGCGCGCGCCGGCGGCGAACAGCAGGATCAGGCGCGGGAAGACGTTGCCGAACAGCGACTGGCCGTTCTTGAGCAGCGCGATCCGCAGGCCTTGCCGGATCCCCTGGCGGATCTTGATGTCGCGCGCGCGGCGCACGATCTCGCCGACGCGCGGCAAGGGATACTCGCCGTCGTCGTGCAGGGCTTCGCGGTACAGCTCGATCGACAGCACGGAGCCGACCGCCCCCGCGGCGATCATCCCGAGCAGCGCGCCGACCGGCGAACCGGTGATCATCGCGCCGAGCACGACGAGGTAGAAGCGCACCACCTCGTAACCGTTCTCGAGCTGCGCGAGGAAGCGCATGCGCCGCGTGCCCTGGAAGGCGACGGCTGCCACCAGCCGCGGTGCTTCCAGGATCGGCAGCGCGCAGAGCCAACCCGCCCAGACCCAGATGCGGTGGTCGTCGTAGGACGAGTCGCGGTTGGACGAGAAGAACTCGTCGAGCTTCGGGAAGCGCTCGAAGAAGGGCGCGATGAAGTGACCGACGGAGGCGAGCGCGACGTCCATCTTCGGCAGCACGAAGAAGCCGAAGAGCAGCAGCGCGACGCCGTAGACGACGAGCACCTTCGCCATGAAGGCGATCCAACCGGCGCTCTTGTAGGTGTTCCCGCGCGCGGCGGCCGCGGCGACCTGGCTCGCGGTCGCCTGCGCCACGCCGAGGTTGACCAGGAAGTAGAACAGCGCCTGCAGCGCCACGGCGGAGATGAACAGGCCTTGTCCTTCCGCGCCGAGCAGGAAGGCGAGCGCGATCGCCGAAGCCGCCTGGCTGAAGCGGTTCAGGAAGCCCGCGACCTGCAGCGTCGCGGCGTCGCGCACGAACTTGTGGCGCAGGTGCCCGAGCGGGTTCTTCAGGTGACGGAGGAGGCTCATCGCGCGAGCACCTCGTCGTAGAGTTCCAACACGCGGCGGGCGTTGTCGGCCCAGGAAGCGCTGCGCGCGTGACGGCGGCCGTTCTCCCCCATGCGCGCCCGCGCGTCGGCGTCGGACAGCAGCTCGACGAGCGCCGCGTGCACGGCGTCGACGTCCTGCGAAACGAGCCTTCCGGTCACGCCGTCGACGATCGCGTCCTCTGCGCCGCAGGCCAGCGTCCCGAGCGCGGGCGTGCCGCACGCAGACGCCTCGAGGTAGACGATCCCGAAACCCTCGAAGCCGCCGTCCGCCGCGGTCACCGGCGTGTGCACGAAAACCTCGGCGCGCTGCAGCAGATCCACCTTCTCGTCCTCGTCGATGTTCCCGAGCCAGTGCACCCGATCCGTGCAGCCGGCATCCGCGACCATGCGCTTGAGCGACTGCTCGTACTCGTCCCCGGAGAGCTTCCCGACGACGTAGTGGTGCAGGTCGGGGAAGTCGGCCGCGGCGCGCAGCCACGCCGCCAGCGAGAGGTGGTGCCCCTTGCGCTCTTTCAGCTCGCCGATCGCGAGCGTGAAGCGCTCACCGTGCCAGGGCCGTTCACCGACCTCGCGCGCCGCGACGTAGTGTTCCGCGTTCACGGCATTGGGAATCACGCGCACGCGGCTCGCGAGCGGGTCCTTGTCCCCCAGCACGTCGACGAGGCGCTTCCTGGTGTAGTTCGACACCGAGATCATCCCCGCGAAGCCCGCGTAGGTGCGGCGCGCGCGCCGCGCGTAGCGCTCGGACAAGAGCGGCTGGATGGTGTACGTCCCGTGCCCGGTCGCGACGCACGGCCGACCGGCGAGGCGCGCCGCCTGCAGGGCCAGGTCGTTGTGCGGGAAGTCCTTGATCGCGTGCACCACGTCCGCGCGCCGCGCCGCGCGCACGACGCCGGGCAGGTAGCGCAGCCGGTTCGCCAGGGAGCGCGCGGGACTCATGTAGTAGAAGTAGTCCGGCGGCAGCCCAATCCGCACGTCCCAACGCGCGGGAACCTCCACTGAGGTCGGGCGGTGCTTGCGCGCGAGCAGGACCTCCACCTCGAGGTCCGCGGACAGCTCCTCCATCGCCTTGATCAGCCGGATCGTGTAGCGCCCCACCCCGTCGAAGTCGGAGAGGGAGTCGGTGAGGAAGAGGACTCGCATGCGGGAGAGTGGCCGCATGGTAGCGGTAGGGAGCAGCCATACCACGATCGGCGCGCGCGCTTCCTGCGCGTGAGGCGAATCGCCGGACTCCGCTGCGTCGGGCGGGAGACCTGCGTCGTATCCTCTGACGCCATGAGCGAACCGGAACCGATCCCGAAAGCCGCCCTGGAAGTCGACCTCGTCGGCCGCGGCCTGCGCGCGAGCCGCCTCGACCTGCTGCTCGGCTCGCAGGCCACGCTGCTGATCTTACTGCGCCACCTCGGCTGAACCTTCTGCCGGCGCGATGTCGCCGAGCTGGCCCGCCGTGCGCGGACCGTCCAGAACTTCCCCGAGCTGGTCTTCGTGCACCCCGCGACGGTCCAGGAGGGCGAGGCGTTCTTCCGCGAGCGCTTCCCCGAGGCCACGGCGATCGCCGACTCCGGCCAGGAGCTTTACCGCGCCTTCGGACTCGCGCGCGGCACGCTGACCCAGGTCGCCGGGCCTTCCGTCTGGTTGCCGACGCTCAAGTCCCTGCTGACCGGCAACGGCGCGAGCAAGCCGATCGGTGACCCGATGGTGCTCGCCGGCCAGTTCGTCGCGCAGGACGGCCGCCTGATCTACGCGCACCGCACGACGCACGCCGCCGAGGAAGGCGCCTGGGACGAGATGATCGCGCTGGCGCAGGCGAGCTGATCAGCGTGCCAGCATCCAGTCGAGCACGCGGCGCGCGCGGGCGTCCCAGTCGTGCTCGGGAGCGCGCGCGGCGAGAGCGGCGCCGAGGCGCGCGCGACGTTCCGGGTCGTCGAGCAGCGCGCGGATGCCCCGCGTCAGCTCCGCCGCGCTGTCCGGCGGCACCAGCCACGCGTCGACGTCGTGGTGCAGGATCTCGCGCAGGCTCGGCAGGTCGCTCGCGACGAGCGGCAGGCCTACGGCCATGGCCTCGAAGACCTTGAGCGGCGAGGTGAAGCGCGAGCTGATCGCGGGCGTCGAGCGGTTCGGCACGACGCCGAGGTCGGCGGCGGCGAGGTAGAGCGCGACGCGATCGGGCGGTTGGAAGCCGTCGATCCGCAGGTTGTCGACGCCGGCCGCCAGGCGGCGGATGCGTTCGACGTCGGCGGACATGCCGCCGGCCACGACGACCTGCACGTCGGGCAGCGCGCGCGCCGACTCGACGAGCAGCTCGACGCCCTTCCACTCGAGCAAGCCGCCGGTGTAGACGACGATCGGGCGCTTCGCGTCGAGGCCGAGCGCGGCGCGCGCCGCGGCCTTGTCGGGCAGCTTCGCGAAGCGCGCGCGTTCGAAGCCGTCGTGCGCGACGAGGATCGACCCGGCTGGGACGCCGAGCTGGATCAAGTCGCCACGCACGCCGCCCGAGATGGCGATCACGCCGGCGAGTCTGGCCGCCGCTTCGAGCAGCCACTTGCGTCGCAGCTTGCCGCCGGGGACGCGGTGCACTTCGAGGAACACGCCGGGACGACGTCGGCGCACGAGCAGGCGCGCCGTCTCGAGCTCGCGCGAGAGCACGAGCGCGTCCGCATGCGCGCGCTGCACCTCGCGGGCCGCCGCGCGGGCGAAGGTGAGTTCCTGAACGCGCGCAGGCAGATACTGCCAGCGCCGCGGAACGCGGTCGATCCAGTCGACGCAGCCGAGCGCGCGCACTTCGGGCCGCGGTCCGGCGGGGACGGCGTAGTGGTCCCACAGCTCGGCGGGCGTCGTCGTGGGCGTGTCGCGCCGCCGCGCGTGCAGCAAGGTCGTCGGGTGACCGGCGCGCTGGAAGCTCGCCGCCACCTGCGCGACCTGCAACGACTGCGCGCGCTGCGAGGGCATGCGCGCGTTCGCGACGAGCACGAGCTCGCGGCTCACTCGGGCGGGCTCCCCGCGTCCGGTGCGTCCTCGTCCGTGATGCCCCCGCCGGTGTAGCCGAGCTTGTTCAATACCTCGGCTTGCTCGCGGCTCCTGGCGTCCATCTCCATCACGCTGATCGCCAGCGGCATGCCTTGGTTCCAGCTCAGCAGCGCATTCAGCAGGCGATCCGCTTCTGCGGGCTCTTCGCGGAAGCGGTTCTTCGTCTCGCCGGGATCCGTCCGCAGGTCGAACAGCCGCGTGTACGCGCCATCCGCGAAGACGGCGGCGCGTTGATCGGCGAGCAGCAGCGCCTTGCGCTCGACGACCAGGCGCCAGCGCCCGTCGAAGATCGACAGGAACTGCGGGTTCTCGGCGAAGGAGTACTCGCGCAGTCTTTCCGCACTGCCCTCGATCAGCGGCACGAGGCTGCGGCCGTCCACGAGGTCGTACTGCCGGTCCTCGAGCTCGGGCAGCTTCAGCCCGAACAGGTCGCAGATCGTCGGCAGCAGGTCGACCGTCTCGGCCAAGCCGTCGACGACCACCCCGTGCGGCAGCAGGTAGCTGTTCGACATGATCAGCGGGATGCGCAGGTTCGTCTCGACCATGTGGTTGTGTTCCCACAGGGCGCGCGAGTGCTCTCCCTCGCCGTGGATCTCGCCGAGCGACTCGCCGTGGTCCGAGGTGACGATGACGAGCGTGTCCTCGAGGATGCCGAGCTCCGACAGCTGGTCGACGAGTTCGCCGATCATGTGGTCCGCCTGCGTCACGCCGCCTTTGTAGAGCGCGGCGATCTGGCGCAGGTCGGCCTCGCTGGCCTCGTGTCCCTGCTCGAGCGCGATGCGGTGGTGCGAGTAGAAGTTGCGCAGCGGGCCGTCGTAGTCCGGATCCGCGTAGAGGTCGAGGAACTCCTTCGGCGGGTCGTAGGGCGTGTGCGTCGAGTAGAGGTGCACCATCGCCACCCAGCGCTTGTCGCGGTTGTCGCGCATCCAGTCGTTCGCCATCGTCACGACGAGGCTCGAGTCGACGCGCTGCTGCAGCTTGTTCTTGATGATCGAGAAGAGCAGCTCCGACTTGAACACCGACCACGCGTTGCCGATCTGGACGAGGTCGTGCCCCATCATCATCTCGGTGTAGACGTCGAAGCCGCGCATCAGACCCGTGCCGTGCGACAGCGCGCCGGTCAGGAAGGTGCCGCCGGAGAAGTCGTCGTCGTGCAGGTGTCCCCCGCCCTCGACCTCCGCGGTCTTGAGGTGGTACGGCAGCGTCGTGTTCGACTGCTGCATGCGGCGGCCGGCCTGCTGGTAGACGAGGCCGTGACGGCGCGGGTACTTGCCGGTCAGGATCGAGCCGAAGCTGGTCCACGTGTACGGCGCCTGCGCGTAGCACGAGTCGAAGCGCACGCCGCGCGCCGCGAGCTCGTCGATGTTCGGAGTCTTGACCTGCGTGTTGCCGTAACAGCCGAGCATGTCGGCGCGCAGCGCGTCGACGACGATCAGCAGCACGTTGGGCAGCTCGCGGTTGCTGTCGGTGATCCGACCGCGCTCGGCCGACTTGCGTTCCTCTGCCTGGATGAACACGAAGCCGCCGACGCAGACCAGGATCGCCAGCCAGCGCAGGCGCGCGTGGAGTGCGGGCGAGAGCTTGGTCAGCCACATCGCGCAGAGAACGCCGAGCCCCAGGCCGACGACCAGCAGCACCGCGGCGACGGCGAGCCGCTTCGGCGACAGCGAGTGCTCACCGAAGAAGAAGATCGGCCGCGTCCACCAGTACAGCTCGAGGAAGAGTCCCCCGCCGAGCCCGGTCGCGAGCAACCAGCGGAAGCGCTCGGCGACGGCGCGCGGCTTGATCCACGGGTGGAAGAGCACGCCGCAGGCGCCGAGCAACGCGGTCCACAGCACGGCGTAGGTGAAGACGCTCGCGGCGAGGCAGCCCGCCCAGGCGACGAGGGTCGTGGGCCGCGCGACGTGGTTCGTGCCCGCGACGACGCCGTCGGCGAGGCCGAAGATCAGCCCGACCAGCAGACCCGCGCCCAGCGCGGCTCTCAGCGTCCCGCCGAAGCCGGCGGCGGAGTCAGTGCCCTCGGAGGTCTTCACGGACAAAGCCTAACCCTAGCCCAGGCGATACGAGAGCCCCGATCCCGAGTCCGCGACCTCGCGGGCCGCGGACGGGCGGTGGTAACTGACGTCCCGCGCCGCGCCCTCGCCGATCAGGCGCTCGCGGACCTCGAGTCCTTCGCCGTCGATGCGGTAGCGGCGCTCCACTTCGCTGCCCTCGATCGCCTCGCCGCCGCGGAAGCCGAGCGGCGCGCGGACGACGACGCCGTCGGGGAGCAGCTCGATTGCGGCGCGCGACGCGAAGGACGACGAACCGACCGGCGACGCGAAGCCCGCGACGCCGTGGCGCCAGATCGTGCTCGGCGCGGCGAGTGCCTGCCCCACGCGACCGGCGCGGGCGTGGACGCGCGACAGCCAGAAGGAGAAGCGCAGTTCGTCGGCGCCCGCGCGCCAGCCGCGCTTCCAGTCGCGCTTGCCCGCGCGGCACGACCACTCCGCTTCTTGCGCGGCGGCGTGCCGTCGACGTTCGAGCAGCGCGCGACCGTCGGCCTTGCGCACGACTTGCAGCAGGCCCGCGCCGTGCGGGCTGCCGTGGTGCAGGTTCCACGCCGGGCGCGCGCCGCGCACCCAAGCCACGACCGCGTCGTCCTCGAGCCGCACGAGCTGCGCGTCCTCGTAGGCGCGCACGGCGATGTCGATGCCGCTGCCGAGCTTCGGCGGCGCCTCAGGCGCTCGGTAGGCGAGCTCGAGCTGCGAGAGCGCGCGCGCCGCCCACGAGGCGTGCGCCGCCCAGAAGAGCGGGCACTGGTAGCTGTCGCCGCGGCCGGGACCGGGCTTGTGGCTGGTCGGTCGACCGGACGGAGAGAGGTGTCGCGCCCACGCCTCGAACGAGTGCCGCGCCGCCGTCGCCAGCTCCGCGCGCCGGAAGTGCTCGTGTCCGAAGCACAGCGCCGCGACGTCGAAGGGGTGCGACGCCACCTCGTACTCCGCGCCCCAGTACCAGGGCTTCGCCTCGACGAGGCCGATCTTGACGCCGTCAGGCCCTTGCAGACCGAGCAGGAAGTCGAGGCCGCGCATCAGCGGCGTGCGGAAGATCGGGTCGGTCGGATCGCGCCCGAGTCGCTCGAGCGCGAACAGCAGGAAGGCGGTGACGCGCGACTGGTAGAAGCTCGACACGTCGCCGGCACCGGGGTGCGCCGCGCCCCACTCGAGCGGGTGGTACGGGTAGCTGCCGTCGCCGTGCTGGATGCCTTCGAGGATGCCGACGGCTTCGAGCGCGGCGCGCTCGAGCAGCTCGTCGCTCTCGAGCACTTGCGCGTTCGCGAGCCCGGTCAGTCCCCACGCGCGCTGCGCCGGGATGCCCTTGTCGAGGATCGCGTAGCGCAGGTAGGTGCGCGCGTGCAGCAAGCTCGCGTGGCGGAACGCCTCGCGGTCCGCGCTGTCGAGTTCGGGGCCCAACACCTGCACGAGCTCGGAGAGCGCGTCGGAGCACGCGCCGCCGTCGATCACGCTGTTCGAGCAGTTGAACGGATCGTGCCGCCCCGGGCGGAAGGTGTAGCACGGACTGTTCGGCTCGTTGATCAGGTTGCCGACCAGGCGCCGACCCTGCTCGACGGCGCCGGCCTTCAAGGTCTCGCGATCAGGCTCGCCGGCGCGCATCAGCTCGAGCGCCAGCACGATCGCGCCCGCGGACTTCCCGCTGTGTTCGACGCCGTGATCGGGACAGACGATGGCTCCGCCCGCGTCGCGCAGCGACAGCATCCAGTTCAGCGCGCGTCGGAGCGGTTCGCGCAGCGCCGGGCGTACTCGCGTGTCGTCGGTGAGGGTCATCCGCAGAACAGGAAGCTAGCGAACGCGCGGCTCGTCGGCGCGAGGGAATCGGCGGGCTTGCCGCGCAGCGACGCCCAGGCGGTGCGGAGCGCCCAGTCGAGGTAGGTCCAGGTCACGGCGAGCTTCACGCAGGCGACGCCCGCCGCCCCGAAGTACTTGCGGTAGTAGCGCAAGCGGTCGCCCTGCCACTGGGGCACGAAGTCGGTGAAGCGCGCCGTGCTGGCGCCGCCGACGTGCCGGACCGTCGCGCTCGCGATGAAGCGCAGCCGCCCGCCGCCTTCCGCGAGGCGCGCGCAGAGGTCGACGTCGTTGAAGAACAGCCAGAGCGACTCGTCCATCCCGCCGAGTTCGTCCCACGCCGAGCGGCGCAGCAGCAGGCAGGCCGCGGGCGGTTGTTCGACGTCGCCGTCGCGCTCGTAGTCGAAGTCGCGTGCGTAGTAGCGGTCCAGCTCTCGCGAGCGAGGGCGCGCGCGTTCCAGCGGCGTGCCGAAGGCGAAGGCTGTGCGCCGCCGGGGGAAGCGCATGCAGGCGCGCTGCACGCTTCCGTCGGACTCGAGGAGCCGCGGCGCCGCGCCGGCGTAGTCGCCGCGTTGGTCGAGCCAGCCGATCAACGCGTCGAGCGCGGAGCGGTCCAGCTCCGTGTCGGAGTTGAGCAGCAGGAGGTACTCGCCGCGCGCCGCCCGCGCGCCTTGGTTCGTCGCGATCGCGTAGCCGAGGTTCTCCGCGTTGCGCAGCAGGACGACCGACGGATAGCGCATCGCGACGAGCTCGGCGCTGCCGTCCGCGGAACCGTTGTCGACGACGATCACCTCGGCGTCGAGCCCGTCCGTCGCCGCCGCCACGGAGTCGAGGCAGCGCCGCAGCAGCGCGCGCGTGTTCCAGCTCGTGATCACCACGGAGAGCTTCACGACCCGGACGCCTCCATCTCGGCGACGAGGCGCTCCATCAAGACGTCCACGCGGTGGTCGCGCACGACGATCTGCCGCAGGCGTTCCCCCAGCGCGCCGCGACCGCTCGGTCCGCGGTCGAGCAGTCGCCCGATGCGGTCGGCGAGCGCCGCGTCGTCGCCCGCGGGGAAGCAGCACAGTTCGGCGTCCTCGCCCAGCTCGGCGAACAGCGCGGGCGCGGTGTCGTTGCACGAGACGACGGGGCGGCGCGAGGCCATCGCCTCGAGCGTCACCTTGTCCAGGCTGCCCGTCAGGCTCGAATTCACCACGATCGACGCCGCCGCGTAGTTCGCCGGGACCTCGAGGTAGGGCACGGCACCGAGCAGCCGCACGCGGTCCGGGAGGCGGAAGTCCTCGATGCGCTGCTGCACGGCGCGGGCGTACGACTCGTCCGACTTGACCAAGCCGGCGCCCACGAGGTCGAGGCCGACGTCGCGCCCCTCTGCGCGCAGGCGGCCGAGCGCCTCGATGATCGTCAGCGGGTCCTTCTTCGGCGTGAGGCGGCCGACGGACAGGAGCCGCGGCGGATCGGCGGGCAGCTTCCCCGCCGAGTCGAAGTGTTCGGTGTCGATGCCGTGTCCGGTCACGCAGCGCTTCGGCGTCTCGACGCGCAGCGATTCCTCCGTCGCCGTGAACACGCGCTGCACGCAGTCGATCGCCTTCAGCAGGCGCGCGTCGACGCCGGCGTGGGTGTACCACAGGAACTCGCGCGCGCCGGCGCGTCGCGCGGGGCCGTGGGCGTGGATCGCGTAGCGCGGCACCATGTGCGAGAGCACGGCGTCGAAGCCTTCGCCGAACGCCTCGCCGAGCAGCTTGCGGTAGCGCAGGAAGCGCGAGAGGCGCCCCTTGCGACCCAGCTCGCGCACGTCGACGTTCTCGGGCAAGTCGCTCGTGTCGCCGACTTCCAGCGCGATGACGCGCACGCGTTCGCAGTGCCGCGCGAAGCCCTGCACCCAGCGCGACGTGAACCCGAGCACCGCGTCGCCGCGATCGATCACCTGCGTCACGAAGACGAGCTTCACGCGCGTGCTCCTGGGTCGGCGTGCGCGGCGGCGATGCGCTTCACGCCGTCGGCGTAGTTCGCGATCGCGCGCTCGTACTCGTGCGGCTGAGCCCGTTCCCAGGCGGCTCGTCCCATGCGGCGGCGCCGGTCCTCGTCGCCGAGCACGTCGAGCAGCGCCGCGGCGAGCCCTTCCGCGTGGAAGCCGCACAAGCGACCCGCTTCGCCGTCCTGCAGCAGCTCCGTCATCACGCCGACGGGCGTCGAGACGGCCGGCGTACCGCACGCCATCGCTTCGACGGTGAAGCGCGGTCCACCCTCGCAGGTCGAGGCGCAGACGACGACACGGCTGCGACGGTAGATGTCCGCGAGATCGTCGGGCGTGTCGACCCACTCGATGAAGCGCGTCGTGTCCTCGAGCCCGGCCTGGCGCACGCGCTGGCGCAGCTCGCCGGCGAGCGGCCCCTTGCCGACGAAGAGCGCGTGCACGCGCTGGCCCGACTTCCGCAGCAGCGCGAGCGCGGCGACCATCCGGTCGAGTCCCTTGTTCGCGACGAGCCGCCCGACGAAGACCATGTCCTGCTGGAACTCCAGCTGCCCCGGCACGGGCCGGAAGACGTCGAGGTCGATGTAGAGGGACGGGATCACCTCGATCTTCTCGGCAGGCACGCCCCAGGATCTGAGTAGCTCCGGCATCTCCGTCGCGTTCACGACCCGGAAAGCGGCGGCCCGGGACACGGCCCAGTGCACGTAGCGCCGCGTGATCCAGCGCTCGAAGACCTCGCGGCGGTCGGCGGCGACGGGAACGCCCGGGACGTGGTGGATCTCGGAGAGGTACGGGACGCCCGTCGCGCGCGAGAGCTTCGCCGCGCCGCGGCCGTTGTAGAACAGCCCGTAGTCGTGGCTGATGATCAGCTCGTGTCCGTGCTCGCGGATCAGCTCGCGCCCCTTCCGGAAGAGGTAGCGCGGCATCGCGAAGCGCGAGCAGTCGGCCGGGTGGAAGTGCACCTTGTCGAACAGGGTGGTCGTCACGATCGGCCCGGGTTGCGGCGGGACGAGCACGTCGATGCGCTCGAAGTGCGTCGAGAACGACCTCAGCATCGAGTGGAACGGCCCCTTCTCCCCGACGCAGACCTGGCGGTCGCCGCTGAACATCATCAGCTTCACGCGCGGCCCTCCAGCAGCGCGGTGTACAGCGCTTCGAGGCGGTCGGCGAGGGCCTTCGCGCTGTGTCGCTTCTCGATGCGCAGGCGCGCGCGCTGGCCGCAGCCCTTGCGCTCGGCCGGATCGGCGAGCAGTCGGTCGAGGCCGTACGCGAGTTCGGTGACGTCCTCGCCGAGGTATCCCGTGCGCTCGTGAGCGACGAGCTCGGGAACGCCTCCGACGGGCGTCGCGACGACGGGCAATCCGGCCGCGCCCGCTTCGATCAACGCGACGGGCATGCCTTCGATTCGCGAGGTCGACAGCACGACGTCGAGGTCCGCGTAGACCGGCGCCATCACCGTGCGCGCGCCGACGAGGTGCACGCGGTCCCGCTCGGCGGCGGGCAGCGCGGCGATCTCGCGTTCCAGCTCGCGGCGGCCGTCGCCGTCCCCCACGAAGACGAGGTGCAGCCGCGGGTAGCGCTCGGACAGCAGGCGGAACACCTCGAGCGCGAGCTCGGGGTGCTTGACCTCGGCGAGCCGCCCGACGACGCCGACCACCAGGTCCTCCGCACCCGCGCCGATCAGCTCGCGCAGCGCGCCGTCGCGCGCATCGAGCGCGAACAGCTCGTCGAGCTCGACGCCCGGCGGGCAGACCATCAGCTGTTCCTCGCGCACCACGCCGAGCCGCAGCAGGTCTTCCGCCGTCGCGTGCGAGACGGCGAGCACGCGGTCGGTGCGCTGCGCGAAACGGCGCTCGAGCGCGACGAGCCGGTTCGAGATGAAGGGCGGGAAGTAGCTCGTGAGCACGTGCCCGTGGAAGGTGTGCACGCGGGCCGCGCGCGGCACCCGCGAGGCGGCGATGCGCCCCAGCGCACCCGCCTTCGAGGCGTGCGTGTGCACGATGTCGGGTTCGAAATCGGCGAACTCGGAGCGCAGTCGCGCGAGCGCCCGCAGGTCGCCGATCCCGGTCAGCGCGCGGCCGAGGCCCGGCACGCGCCGCACGTCGACGCCGCGACTCGACAACTCGTCGAACAGGTCGCCTTCGCCGGGACCGGGCGTGCCGGCGAAGACGCGCAGCTGGTGGCCGCGCGCTGCGAGCAGTGGATCCGATGCGAGCACCTGTCGCGCGGGTCCGCCGAGGTTGAGGCGCGTCAGGACGCGGGCGACGCGCACACGTTCCTCCCGGCGCCGGCGGCCAGCGCGGTGTCGCGCGGGTGTGCGGCGAGGCAGTCGTCGACGATCTCCACCAGCGAGCGCGACGGCGGGCAGGTCGAGAGGCGGCGCAGGCGCGAGAGGTCCGGGACGCGACGACGCACGTCCTCGAATTCCGCTCCGCACGACTGCCGCGGATCGACTCGCACGACGAGCGAGCTCGAGCCGGCGCGCTCGACGACCAGCTGCGCCAAGTCCTCGATCGTGGCGTGTGCCGTGCCGCCGACGTTCAGCGGACCGGCGGGCAGGTGCTCGCGCGCGAGCAGCTCCGTGAGGCAGCGCGCCACGTCCTCGACGTGCGCGAAGGTCCGTTCCTGCCGTCCGTCGCCGTGCACTTCGAGCGCCGCACCGACGCGCGCGCGCTCGACGAAGTTCGGCAGCACCATGCCGCTGTCGGCGTCCTGGCCCGGTCCGACGACGTTGAAGAAGCGCAAGTGCACCGGCGCGGCGTCCTCGGCCCAGAGCGTCGCGCAGCGGTCGAAGCGCCGCTCGGCCGCGAGCTTCGACCCGGCATAGGCCCAACGACCGCACCCGTCTTCGGCGCGCAACGGACCGCCTTCGCGCAGCGCGCCGTCCGACTCCGCGTAGACCTCGCTGGTCGACGCGGCGAACAGGCGCGGGCGGCGGTCGACGGGCACGGCGGCGAGCGCGTGTTCCAGCGCCGCGGCGAGTCGTCCGTGCGCCGCGCGGCAGGCCTCGGGATCCGCGAGCACGCGCCGCACGCCGACGACCGCGGCGAGGTGCACGAGCCGCGTGATCCGTTCGCCGTCCATCAGCAGCGCCCGCAGCCGGTCCGGGTCCCCCGCGTCGCCGAGCAAGAACTCGAGCCGGGCGTCGACGGGCAGGCGCGAGCGGCGTCCTCCGGAGAGGTCGTCGAGCACCACGACCTCGCGACCGGCGCGGACGAGGTGTGCCGCGAGGGCCGAGCCGACGAATCCAGCGCCGCCGGTGATCAGCACGCGGCCGCGCGGAGGTCGGGAGCTCGCGGTCTGCATCGGGGGGCGCATGGAGGGGACTGGGACGCCCGAAGCGGAGGGCTCTTCCCGGCTCGAAGGCCCGAAGTCTACCCCTTCCGGCCTGCCGCTTGCGAGGCTGCGCGACCGGCTTCGGAGCGCACGGCGGCGCTCAGACCGTCAGCAAGTACAGGTGCCAGCCGAACAGCGCCGTGTACGTCGCCGTCGCCGCGACGAGGCCCCAGCGGGCCAGGCCGAAGTTCTTGTGCACGCACAGCACGACGAGCGCCAGCGAGATCATCACGGACTTCCACAGCACGAAGTCCAGGCGCCCGAGGTTCAGCAGCCCCTGCGCGATCGGGTTCAGCTCGATCCCGCCGGCCTGCAGGTGGTAGAGCGTGAAGAAGCTGTCCGCGACGTTCATCAGCGAGACCCACGCGATCGTCGCCAGCAGCGGAACGCCGTAGATGTCGACGTAGCTGCCCTCGCGCGCCTCGGCTTCGACGGCCTGACGGCGTCCGCCGAGGAAGCTGTAGCGCGAGAGGCGCGGCGTCGGGCGCGAGCGGCGGTCGGGGCCGCTGTAGCCGGCGTCGACGTCCGTCGTCGCCTGTTCGGTCGTGGGTTCGTCCATGGGGTCGCGCGCGGACGAATCCGCAGGCTCGAGGTCGGGGGACGGGTCGAGCGCTCGCCCGCCGCCGATCGGGGCCGGTTTCGAGGGTCTCATCGGACCTCCGAGGGGCCCGACTGGAGTCGAGACAGGGCCGCCGGAACGCCGAGGCTCAGCACCTCGAGCAGTGTGGTCGCGTAGGAGCCGCGAGGCAAGGCGAAGCGCAGTACCACGTCAGACCCCTCGCGCGAGGACTGGAGGTCGGTCACCGGGACCCGCAGCGGGCGACGGGCGCCGCGCTGGTCCAGCCCGAGCCCCAGGCCGCGGAAGTCCTCGGGGGCCACGCCGAGCGACGCGAAGGCATCGGCTTCGCGACGACCGGGCTCACCCGTCGCGCCGAGCAGCTTGCGGCCGGGCAGCGGGCCGGAGGGCGAGAGCTCGAAGGCGTCGGCGCGCGCTTGCAGCTCGGCGAGCTCGGCGTCCGTCGTCGTGAGCGGCACGAGGAAGGCCGCGCCCTTCTCGTGCAGGAAGAGCACGTCGCCGCGCTGCACGTCCCCCAGCTCGCCGGGGCGGTGCGCGAGGACGTGGTCGAAGACGCGCGACTGCAGCGCGGACAGGTGGATGCCGAGCAGGCCGCGGGGCAGCGCGCGCAAGGCGCTCTTCCAGTCAGAGGGACGACGGGCGAGCTGACGCGCGAGCACGCCGAGGTCGCGCGGCAAGCGTCCGCGCAAGCCGACGAGCGCCTTCTGCGCGGCGCGGTCCCCCGACAGGACGGCTTCGCGCAGTTGCGCCACCTCGGGCGTGTCGGGCGTCTGTTCCGGCGAAACGAGTTCGCGGATGTAGCCCTCGTGATCGATCGCCAGCAACCGCCGGCCGAGCTCGTGCGACAACCCGCGATAGCCGTAGCGCTGCGGGCCGAAGGGGTTCGGCATGCCGTGTCGACGCGCTGCTTCGACGCGCGTCTCGAGCAGCGGCAGGTCCTCGTCGCACACGTCGCGCAGCCGCAAGCAGAAGCGGTTGCCGCGGTGCTGCGACCGGCGCAACTTGCGCGGGTGTCGCTCGACGCGCAGCACGCGCACGCCGGAGAGGTCCAGCGCTGCGATGCGCGCTTCGTCCACGCCGCCGGCCTTCGTGTCGATCGAGATCCATTGCCGCGTGACGGCGCGTGCGTCCTTGCGACCGGCGTAGCCGAAGTCGGCGGCCCGCGCTCCGAGCCGCTGCGCGAGGCGCGCGATCAGCTCGCTGGTGCTGAACCCGCGCTTCTCGATCCACAGGAAGAGGTGGTCGCCCTGACCGTCCGGCTCGAAGCCGGTGATCTCCTCGACCTCGTAGTCCTCGAACTCGACGCGCGAACGGAACTCGATCACGTCGTTCCTCCCGCCTCGCCGGTCAGCTCGCGGTAGACGTCGAGCGTCTCGTCGACCATTCTGTCGATCGCGAAGAGGCGCGCGACGCGCCCGCGCCCGGCGGCGGCCATGCGATCGCGCAGCGCGTCGTCCGAGGCGAGCTCGACCATGCCGGCGGCGAGCGGTTCGACCTCCCCCGGCGGAACGAGCAAGCCCGTCTCGCCCTCGGCGACGACTTCGGGCACGGCGGACACGCGCGAGCCGAGCTGCGGTAGACCCGTCGCCATCGCCTCGAGGAACACCAGGCCGAGGCCTTCCCACAGCGAGCTCATCACGAACACGTCGGAGACGGCCATCAGCTCGGCGACGTCGCGGCGGATGCCGGCGAAGCGCACGTCGGAGCCGAGCTGCAGCTCGCGCGCGAGCGCCTCCGCGCGCGTCCGGCCGTCGCCGAAGGGGTCGTCGCCGACGAGCAGCAGGCGCAGCGGTGCGTCGGTGCGCGCGCGCGCCGCGTGGAAGGCGCGCAGCAACACGTCGTGCGCCTTCTGCGGCGCGAAGCGCGCGACGCAGACGAAGACGACGTCGCCGGGTCGCCATCCGAAATCCGCGCGGCGCGGACCGATCAGCTCGACGCGGCGCGCAGCCGCGGATTCGAAGGGTGTGCGGTCGAGCCCGTAGTAGATGCGCCGTTGCTTCGCGGGCGCGACGCCGCCGTAGCGCGCGAAGAAGCGCCCCACGTGGTCCGACAACACGATCGTGCGTGCGGGGATGCGACCGAGCACGCGATGCACGAGCGAGACGAGCGGACGCTTGAGGACCTGTTCGTCGTTGTGCTTGCCCGAGACGAGGTGCGCGCGCTTGCCGGCGAGCAGCGCGAGCGGTGCGACCGACATGTCGGCCTTCAAGAGGTGCGTGTGGACGACGTCCGCGGCGCGCAGCGCGGGCCACAGCCGCGTGTAGCTGCCGACGCCGAGCGGAGCGTGGATCACCTGCGCCGCGCCGGCCTCGAGGAAGTCGTTCCGCAGGCTGCCCGCGCCCTTGAGGTAGGCGACGCGGACCTCGTGCCCGCGTGCCGTCTGACCCCGCACTTGGCTGAGCAGGTACTTCTCCGCGCCGCCCATGTCGAGCGTCGTGATCACGTGCAGGATCTTCACGCGACGCTCCGGTAGAGGTCGACGTGACGGTCGATCATGCGCTCGAGCCCGTAGTCCGCGCGGACCAGTTCCTGTGCGCGCGCCCCGCGCGTGGCTCGCCCTTCGGACCCGGCTGAGCCGCATGCGGCCAGCGCCGCCGCCAGCGCCTCCGAGTCGATCGAAGCTGCCAACCAGCCGCAGTCCGCTCGCACGAGCGCGCGCGCTCCCGCGACGGGCGTGGCGACGACCGGCTTGCCCGCCGCGAAGGCCTCGAGCACGACGTACGGCATGCCTTCCCAGCGCGACGGCAGCGCGAGCGCATCGCACGCGGCCATCCACGCCGGCAGGTCGCGCCGGAATCCCAGCCACTGCACGCGGTCTTCGAGCCCGAGCAGGTTCGCGCGCGCCGCGAGAGCGTGTGCATCGTCACCGCTGCCCGCGAAGGCGCACTGCCAAGCCGCGTTCTCGGGCTTCGCGAGCGCTTCGAGCAGCAGATCCTGCCCCTTCGCGGCGTAGAGCAAGCCCGCGCAGAGCAGCAAGGGGCGGGCGGGATCGAAGCCGAACGCGCGCACGTCGACGGGATCGGCGTCCGACCACGGCCGCGGGTCGATGCCGTTCTCGATCACGCGGATGCGCTCGGCGTCGACGATGCCGCTGCGCCGAAAGCCTTCCGCCTCGTCCTCGCTGACCGCGACCAGCGCGGCGCACCCCGACGCCAGGCGGCGCTCGAGCTCGAAGAACAGGCGCCGCTTCGCCGGGCCGAAGAGGTCCTCGAACAGGAAGGCGAAGGTGTGCGGCGTGTGCACGCGCATCCCGATGCCCGTCGACTCCGACGCGATGCGCCCGAGCACGCCGGCCTTGCTCGAGTGCGTGTGCACGAACTGCGGTCGGACGCGGCGCAGCAGCTTCGAGATCTGCAGCAGCTGGCGCACGTCGCGGCCCGGAGAGATCGCTCGCAGCATGGGGATCTCGTGCACGACCGCGCCGCGCTCGGCGAGGCGGGACAGGTCGTCGCGGAAGTCGGGTTGGCGCTCCGCGGAGACCACGAGGTGCAGGTCCACGCCGCGGTCGAGCAAGCCGTCCGAGAGGTCCGTGATGTGGCGGCGCGTTCCGCCGATGGTGCACTCCATGACCTGCATCACGCGCAGGTCGGTCGCCCTCGATCCCTCCGACATCAATACGCCCCGGTGCCCTTGACGACGGCGATGCCGGTCAGCGCGATGATCACGAGGTCGAGCAGCAGCGACTGGTTCTCGATGTAGTAGAGGTCGTAGTCCACGTTGTCGTGGATCGCCTGCGTGCGCGCGTACGAGATCTGCCACATCCCGGTGATGCCGGGCTTGGCGCGTAGGCGCTCACGTTCCATCGGCGTGTAGTTCTCGACGATGAACGGCATCTCCGGGCGCGGTCCGACGATGCTCATCTCCCCCTTCAGCACGTTGATGAACTGCGGCAGCTCGTCGAGGCTGTAGCGGCGCAGGTAGCGCCCGATGCGGGTGATGCGCGGGTCGTAGGGCGAGTTCGGCGTCGGCGCGTCACCGGAGAGGTGCGTGTGCATCGTGCGGAACTTGATCATCTTGAACGGCTTGCCGTCCTTGCCGATCCGCGTGTGCACGAAGAACACGGGCCCCTTCGACTCCCGCTTGATCATCAGGGCGGCCAGCAGGAAGACGGGCGAGCCGACGATCAGGACCGCGCTGGAGAACACCAGGTCGACGACGCGCTTCGCGAACATCCCGATCAGGTTCTGGCTGCGGTCCGCGCGCGTCACGAGGGGCACCGAGTCTAGGCTCTCGATGCGCAGCTTGTAGTTGAACAGGTGGTAGAAGCGCGGGACGACGTGGTAGCGCACGCCGAGCCGTTCGCAGTCCGCCACGATGCCCATCACGTGGTCCTCCGCCTCGTCCGGCAGCGCGATGAACACCTCGCTGACCTTGTGCAGGCCGACGAGCCGCTCGAGGTCGTGGCGCCCGCCGAGCACACGGTAGCGCTCCACCATCGTCCCCGACTTCTTGCGGTCGTCGTCGAGGAAGCCGATCAGGTTGAGCCCGAGCGTCGGAACGATCAGGAACTTGCTCTGCAGCTTCTGTCCGCACGGACCCGCGCCGTAGATCAGCACGTTGCGGTTGCCGATGCCGCGCGCGTGCAGGCTCTGGATCAGCTTGAAGGAGAAGAACCGGCTCGCCGTGGTGAAGACGAGCACGTAGATGCCGGTCAGCACGAGCGTCAGTCGCGAGACGGCGTCGGGCTTGATGCGCTCGCCGAGGTCGAAGAGCTCGTGCAGCGGCACGAGGAACTCGTACACGCCGCCCTCCGCCTCCTGGGGCGTCTTGCGGAGCAGGATCAGCAGCGTGAAGAAGACGAGGAAGCCCACCACGGTGCTCTTCGCGATCGCCTTGAACTCCTGCATGTTCAGCAGGCTCTTCACCGGGCTGTACATCCCGAAGGCGTGGAACGACACGAGCAGGACCGCGCAGATCAGCGCCCAGAGCTGCTGATAGGTGTCGATCGGCGAGTTCGGAGCCGTTCCGCCCAGGCTCTGCCCCGTCAAGTACGCCGCCCAGCACGCCAGCAGCAGCACCGCCAGATCCACGAACACCTGCGCCGAGAGGACCAGCGGTTCGAAGTTGCGGCGCAGGAAAGTCTGGAGGAAGGTCATGGTCAGGGCCGGCGACCACGCCAAGGGGGGGAAGGCGGTCGCTCGACCCTCCGTTCGCCAGCGCGAACGTCGGGGCACGGGGAACAGCGTCGGGGAGGGTAGCGTCGGGGCGAAGGACCGCAAAGATCCTACGCCCGGGGGCCCTCGAGGCGGTCGAGGAGGCCTGGGACGCTATCGGCAGCGCGCCCGCCCTGGCTTGGATAGTGTTTTCGAAAGCTGAGCAGAGCGGCGGCGCCGGCGCCGTCGGTCACGGCGCGCAGGGCCGCCCAGTGGACGCCCGCGGCGCGGCACACGGCCGCCGCCGCCGCCGTCTCCATGTCCGCCACGCAGTCGCCGGCGAAGGCGCGCGCGAGCCGCAGTCGACGCCAGCGCGAGAGCACGGGGCGGTCGGCAGTGAGGAAACTGCCCGTCGTTCCGGGCGATTCGCGCTCCCACGCGGCGCGTAGCTCGGGGTCCGGCGTCACCTCGCGTCCCTCGCGTACGGCGAGGTCGGTCTGGATGGCGCGCTCGCAGTGCACGAGCGTGCCGGGCACGAGGTGCCGCTTGAGCCCGCCGCAGACGCCGGCGATCAGCAGACGGCGCGGTCGAGCCTCGGCGATCAGCAGCGTCGCGGCGCGGGCCGCGTTCACCTTCCCGATGCCCCCGACGCAGGCGAGCGCGCCCCCCGCGAGATCGAGCTCGAGCAGGCGCAGGCCCTGGACCTCGCGCTCCGCGATAACGCATTCGCGCAGCGAGCCGAGCTCGCCGGGCATGGCGACGAGCACCGCCGTCGCACGGCTTTCGGGGGGATCGGGCACGCACGGAGTCTACGTTCCTTCCCGGCCATCCCGCGAGCCGGGTATGCTTCTCGCCCCGCACTCCGTTCCTCTCCCCGCCCCCCATGCAGATCTCTCTCACCGGCAGCACCGGCTTCATCGGGGCGCGCCTCTCGCGCGCGCTCCACGAGGCCGGCCATACCGTCCGCCTGCTGCTGCGCCCCGGACGCGAGTCCGCCGCGCCCCTGCCGGAAGGCGAGCGCGTGCAGTACCACGCGGGCGACCTGACCGACGCGGCGTCGCTCGAGGGCTTCCTCGCCGGCTCGGACCTGCTGCTGCACCTCGCCAGCGCGCACGACCACTTCACCGACGAACAGATGCGCGCGGTGAACATCGGCGGCACCGAGGGGCTGCTCGAGGAAGCGAAGCGCCAGGGCAGGCACAAGGACGAGTCCTTCGAGATCTGGATCGTCTCCTCCGCCGTCATCGGCGCGCCGGTGTACAGCTACTACCGCGACTCGAAGCGCATCCAGGAGAAGCTGATCCGCGGCTCGGGCATCAACTGGACGTCGTTCCGCCCGACGCTGGTGTACGGCGAGGGTGACATGCGCCACACGGCGCCGCTCTTGCGCAAGTGCGCGGCGCAGTCGGGGACGATGTGGATCCCCCACTCCGGCAAGTCGAAGATCAACCCCGTGCACGTGGATGACGTGATCGACGCCGTGATGCGCTTCTTCGACTTCGACCGCGGCGTCGACTGCTGCTACGAGCTCGCCGGCCCCGGAGGCATCTCGTACAACCAGTTCATCGACGCGACCATCGCCGCCGCCGGCGGCAAGCTGAAGCGCCGCAACATCCCGAAGAAGTGGGCCGACCGCCTGATCTTCATCAAGGGCCTGTTCAAGGACACGACCGAAGACCGTCGCGCGTCGGCGTACTTCATGCTGCACCACGAGCACGACATCTCGAACGCGGCCGACGAGCTGGGCTGGACCCCGCGCTCCTACGCCGAAGGCATCCGCCAAGTCGCGCAAGGCGACTGGTGGCGCGAGTAGACCGCGCGCCGAACGTGCAGCCGTTCCACCTCGCGATCGCCGTCGACGACCTCGATGCAGCGCGCGCCTTCTACGGCGGCGTACTCGGTTGCCCCGAAGGTCGCGCCTCGGGGCCGTGGATCGACTTCGACCTCTACGGCCACCAGCTCGTCGCCCATCACTCTCCGGACCGCCCGCGCTCCGCGGACCACCACAACCCCGTCGACGACCACGCCGTCCCGGTACCGCACTTCGGCGTCGTGCTCGAATGGCAAGCCTTCGAGGATCTCGCCGCGCGCCTGCGCGACCACGGCGTGAAGTTCGTGATCGAACCCTACGTGCGCTTCAAGGGCCAAGTCGGCGAGCAGGCGACGATGTTCTTCCGCGACCCAGCGGGGAACGCGCTCGAGTTCAAGGCCTTCCGCGACCCGAGCCGCCTGTTCGCGCGGTGAGGAACGTACCGTGCCGCAACTGATTTGCCCGCGATAGCTGGTCACCGCCCGGAGGGCGGTGACCAGCTATCGCGGGCAAATCAGTTGCGGCACGGTACGTTCCTCACTCCCGCAGCGCCGCCTTCCGGATCTTGCCCGAACCGGTCTTCGGCAGCGCGTCCAGCACGCGCCAGATTCGCGGGCACTTGTAGGCGGCGAGCCGTTCGCGGCAGTGCACGCCGAGCGCGTCGGTGTCGATCGTCGCGCCGTGCACCGGCACGACGGCGGCGCTGACGAGTTCGCCCCAGCGCTCGTCCGGCGTCGCGAAGACTGCGGCCTCGAGCACGCTCGGGTGTTCCGCGAGCGCGAACTCGACCTCCGTCGAGTAGACCGTCTCGCCGCCGGTCAGGATCACGTCCTTCGCGCGGTCCACGATCTCGAGGTAACCCTCGGCGTCGATCGTCGCGAGGTCGCCGGTCCGGAACCACTCGCCGTCGAAGGCAGCGGCGGTCTCTTCGGGCCGGTTCCAGTACCCGCGCGTCACCGTCTCGCCGCGCGCCTGGATCTCGCCGATCGCCTTCCCGTCGCGAGGCACCTCGACACCGTCCGCACCGATCACGCGCAGCTCGACGGCGGCGAAGGCGCGACCGGTCTTCGCGCGGTAGACGAACTGTTCCTCCGCGGGCAACGACTCGAGGTGCGGGTGCAGGAGGCTCAGCGTGAGGTACGGGCTCGTCTCCGTCAGTCCGTAGGTCTGCACGTACTCACAGCCGAAGAGTTCCATCACGCGCCGCACCAGTTCCGGCGCGATCGGCGCGCCGCCGGACAGCACGCGCCGCATGCTCGCGAGGCGCTGCGTCGACGCGCGCGGATCGTGCACCATGAAGTTCAGCATGGTCGGTACCAGGTTCGTCAGCGTGACCCCCTCCCGCTCGATCACCTCGAATGCGGCGCCGGCTTCGAAGCTCGGGAGCATCACGTGCAGTCCGCCGACCAGCGTGACCGCGATCGTCGCCCAGGCGTCCGCGAGGTGGAACATCGGGGCGAAGTGACCCCAGCGATCCTCGGGTCCCAGCCCCAGCTCGTGAACGGCGGCTTGCGCGTGGCGCAACACGTTGCGGCCGGAGAGCTGCACGCCCTTGGGGCGCCCCGTCGTGCCGCTCGTGTAGTAGAGGTGCGCGAGCTCGTCGAGTTCGACGGGGCGCGCCTCGAACTCTCCCGGGTCCAAGAAGTCCACCTGCCAACCGGCGCCGTCGACGAGCACGAACTCCGGCGCGACGCGCGAGGCGCGTGCCGCCGCGTCGGCGACACCCAGCAAGGTCTCGTGGACCACGAGCAGCCGCGGGTCACAGTCGTCGAGGATCCCGCCGAGCTCGCGCGGCGCGAGGCGTGTGTTGAGCGGCACGAGCACCGCCGCGAGCCCGGCCGCGGCGAAGGTCAGCTCGAGGATCTCCGTCCCGTTCGGCAGCAGGCACGCGACGCGATCGCCGCGCCGCAGGCCGCGCTCGTCCAAGCCGCGCGCCAGAGCGTCGACGCGCCTGCCGAGCTCGGCGTAGCTGCACCTCCGGTCGCCGTCGACGACGGCAGGGTGATCCGCGGACGCGACGCGCGCGTCCGCGAGCACGCGCCACAGCCCCTCGTTCACTGCTGCGCGCGAAGCTCGGCCAAGCGCGCTTCGTACTTGTCCATCAGCTCGCCGCCCCACTGCATGAAGTCCGTCTGCTTCAGCTCGGCGATCGCTTCTTCGATGCGGTCGGCGCCTTCGGCGGTGCGGCCTTCGAGCGCGTCGAGCTCGCCCAACTCGCGGCGCGACTGCGCGACCCACTCGAGCATCTGCGGATCGCCTTCGTCCAAGGCGCGCAGGGCCGACTTGTGCACGCCTTCCTGGATTCCGCGCGCGAGGGCGTAGTCTCCCGTCATGCGCAGCGCGAAGCCGACCGAGTAGTCGGAGATCAGCGCTGTGATCGGGTGCCCGCCGACGTGGTGCGCCTTCTGCGCCTCGCGCAGCGCGTGCAGCGCTTCGTCGTAGCGCCCCGCGTCGATGTAGTCCCAGCCGAGGTTGTTCCACAGCGGCCCGAGCCAACCGGACTCTTCGGCGGCCTCGGCGGCGGCGATGCCCTTCAGCGCCCACTCCTCGCGCGTCTTCGGATCCGCGGCGATCGCAACGTGGTGCGCAGCGTCGACGGCGCGGCCGTACAGCTGGTGCGCCATGCAGTAGTCGTAGCACTCCTCGAAGAGCGCGACGGCGTCCGCCTTGCGTCCCTCTTCGCGTGCGTAGACACCGCGCACGACCAGTAGGCGCCCCCAGGCGTCCGGCATCTCGGGCGTCGTGAGCCGTTCCGCGCGCGCGAGCCACTCCGCACCGGCGGTAGGATCGTGCAGCTGGCTGTGCATGCGCGCGACCTGGGCGCAAGCTTCCGCTTCGAGCGCGACGTCGCCCGCCGCGTGGGCCTCGTCGGCTGCACGCGCGTAGACGTCGCGCGCGGCCGAGTAGTCCCGCGCGCCGACGAGCGTGCCCGCCTCTCCGAAGCTCGCTGCGGCCGCTTCCCGATTCGCAGTGCTCATCCGTTCCTCCGTGTCTGCGTTCGTGCAAGCGACCGCCGAGACGGCGAGCGCGACGAACAGGGCGAGTTCCATTCGATTCATGGTGCAGGTTCCTCCGCTTCGACCTCCGCCAGCCGGTCCGACAGGATCTTCCAGCGCTCCGGATCGCGCTTCGGCAAGCCGGCGAGCTCCAGCTTCGCGTGTGCTTCGCGCATGCGTTCCAGGCCGCGTTCACGCGCGCCTTCCGCCAGGTCGATCTCGCCCAGCTCGCGCAGCGTCTTCCCGACCCACTCCATGCGCTCCCGGTTGCGCAACTCGCGCAGCCGCTCCTGCGCGTAGGCGTGCGCCGAGCTCATCGGGCGACGCGCCTCCGAGGGCCGGCCGGACTTGCGCAGCGCGACGCCGTAGGCATAGTCGGCGAACATCTTCGACTCGACGTCGTCCGTCTCGGCGAGCGCGGACCGCGCCGCCTCCAGGGCGCTGCCCGCCTGCGTGTACGACTCCGACTCCATGTAGAGGGTGCCGAGGTTCATCCACAGCGGACCGAGCCAGTTCGTGAGCTGGGCCTGCGTCGCCGCGTCGATGCCGGTGCGCGTCCACGCGATGCGCTGGTCTCGGTCGCCCGCGCTGGCAAGCAGGAAGGCTGCGCGCAGCGAGCGGTCTTCGAGGCGCTGCGCGACGGAGAACTCGTAGGCCTGCCGGAACAGCGCGGCCGCCTCCTCCGCACGACCGGTCTCGCGGGCGAACACGCCGCGCACGATCAGAGTGCGCGACCAGCCGAGCGGGAGCTCGGGGCGCGCGAGCTCGACAGCGCGGTCGAGCCAGGGCTGTCCGCCCTCGAGGTCGCCAAGCAGCACGTGCATGCGCGCGGTCTGCGCCAGTGCTTCGACCTGCGTCGAACGGTCGCCTTCCTGGCCCGCGAGCGCCGCGGCAGCCGAGTACATCATCTGAGCGTCCTCGAGCTCGGCGCGCAGGAAGGCCACGTCGGCTTCACCGAGCAGGATCGCGGCCTCCCCGGCGTCGAGCAGCTGGTGCGCGTACTGCGGCGGGCCGTCGCGCTGCGGGTCGCCTGAGCCGGAGCGGCAACCGAGCGCGAGGATGGCGATGAGGAGCAGCGGCGCGAATCGCGGAATACCGCGCCGCGTACGATCGTCCGCGATTCGCCCCTCGACTCCGACCGGGCCCGCGTCGAAGGGCGAATCGCGGACGAACGTACGCGGCGCCGTACTCCGCGATTCGCGCGTCGTCACTCCTCGTGCCCTCGCAGCTTCGCGAGCACGGAGAGGTCCTCGACCGTGCTCATGTCGCCCGTCGTCTCGCGACCCTCCGCGACGTCGCGGAGCAGGCGGCGCATGATCTTGCCCGAGCGCGTCTTCGGCAGCGCGTTGGTGAAGCGGATCTCGGAGGGCCGCGCGAGCTTGCCGATCTCCTTGGCGACGTGATCCACCAGCGCCGCGCGCAGGTTCTCGTCGACCGTCACCTCGGCGTCCGGCGTGACGAAGGCGCAGATCGCTTGGCCGGTCACCTCGTCCGCGCGACCGACGACCGCCGCCTCGCAGACGTGTTCGTGGCTGACCAGCGCGGACTCGACCTCCATCGTCGACAGGCGGTGACCGGACACGTTGATCACGTCGTCGACGCGCCCCATGATCCAGAAGTAGCCGTCTTCGTCGCGGCGCGCGCCGTCGCCGGCGAAGTAGTAGTCGCCGAACTTCGCCCAGTAGTTCTCGCGGTAGCGCTGCATGTCGCCCCACAGCCCGCGCAACATCGAGGGCCACGGCTTGCGGATCACGAGCAAGCCGCCCTGGTTCGCGGGCAGTTCCTCGCCGTCCTCGTCCACGATCGCCGCGTCGACCCCCATCAGGGGCCGCGTCGCGGATCCGGGCTTCGTCGCGGTGACGCCGGGCAGCGGAGAGATCATGATCCCGCCGGTCTCGGTCTGCCACCAGGTGTCGACGATCGGGCAGCGCCCGCCGCCGACGACCGTGTGGTACCAGATCCACGCCTTCGGGTTGATCGGCTCGCCGACCGTGCCGAGCAGGCGCAGCTTCGAGAGGTCGCGCTTGGTGACGTGTTCGTCGCCGAGCCGGATGAAGGTGCGGATCGCCGTCGGCGCCGTGTAGAAGACGGTCACGCCGTGCTTCTCGCACAGTTCCCAGAAGCGGCCGGGGTGCGGCGTCGTCGGTGCGCCCTCGTACATCACGACCTTCGCGCCGTTCGCGAGCGGACCGTAGACGATGTAGGTGTGCCCCGTGATCCAGCCGACGTCTGCGGTGCACCAGTAGACGTCGTCGTCGCGCAAGTCGAACACATACTTCGTCGAGTGGTACGCGCCGACCATGTAGCCGCCGGTCGTGTGCAGGATGCCCTTCGGCTTCCCGGTGGAGCCGGAGGTGTAGAGAATGAACAGCGGATCCTCGGCGTCCATCGGCTCTGGCGGACAATCGGCGCTCCGGTCCGCCACGAGGTCGTGGTACCAGACGTCGCGCGCGTCGTTCCAGGCCACTTCGTTCTCGCCGCGGCGCACGACGACCACGGTGTGCACGTCGTCGGTGCCTTCGATGCTCGCGTCCACTTCCTGCTTGAGCGGGAGGATCTTGCCGCGCCTCCAGCCGCCGTCGCAGGTGATCGCGGCGGTGCATCCGCCGTCCTCGATGCGGTCGCGCAGCGCCTGCGCGGAGAAGCCGCCGAAGACCACCGAGTGGATCGCGCCGATGCGCGCGCAGGCGAGCACGGCCATCGCGAGCTCGGGGATCATCGGCATGTAGATCACGACCCGGTCGCCCTTCTTGATCCCGCGCGACTTCAAGCCGTTGGCGAAGCGCGACACCTCCTCATGCAGCTCGCGGTACGTGATCTCGCGCACGTCGCCGGGTTCGCCTTCCCAGAGGATCGCGGTCTTGTCGGCCCGCGGACCGTCGAGGTGCGCGTCGAGGCACACGGCCGAGGCGTTGAGCTTGCCGCCGATGAACCACTTCGCGACCGGAGCGTCCGACCAGTCGAGGACCTTCGTCCACGGCTCGATCCACGGCAGCTCCTTCGCGACGCCGTCCCAGTACCGCTCGGGATGGTCGATCGAGAGGCGATACAGCCGTTGGTACTCGGCCACGTCGGACAGGCGCGCCGCGGCGGCGAACTCGGCGGGCGGCGGGAAGCTGCGGTCCTCGTGCAGGATACTCTCGATCTGGCTCATGGATTCCTCCGTTGCGGACAGTCTAGGTCCCGGCCCCGGGCGGTACAAAGGCGGCCTCCACCACAGGCTTCGCCTCCCCAGACGATGAGCACCAAAGAGACCAAGGGCTACGTCCACGGCTTCACCGCCGACGAGCAGGACCGATTGTACCGTCAGGCGCGCTTCACCGAGCACCGCGTGCACGACCGCCTCCCGTTCTGGCGTTCCCGCGCGCTGCTCGAGGTCGGCTGCGGCGTCGGCGCGCAGACCGAGATCCTGCTGCGCCACTTCCCCGAGCTGCACGTCACCGGCGTCGACGCGTCCGAGGAGAACCTCGCGATCGCGCGCGAGCGTCTCGCGCGCGTGCCGTGGGCACCGGGTCGCTACGAGCTGCGGCTCGGCGACGCGGGCCGCTTGCGCGACGCGACGGACACCTACGACTCCGCCTTCTTGTGTTGGGTGCTCGAGCACGTCGCGGACCCCGCGCTCGTGCTCTCCGAAGTGCGCCGCGTGCTGCGCGTCGGTTCGCCGATCGTCTGTACCGAGGTGCAGAACGCGACCTTCTTCCTGCAGCCCTACAGCCCGCACACGCTCGCGTACTTCGGCGCGTTCAACGACTATCAGCTCGAGCTCGGCGGCGATCCATTCGTCGGCGCGAAGCTCGGCAACCTGCTGCAGCGCGTCGGCTTCACCGACATCGTCACCGAGGTGCGCACGATCCACCTCGACAACCGCGCGCCCGGCGAGCGCGCCGAGTTCCTGGCGTACTGGACGGAACTGCTGCTCTCCGGCGCGCCGGGCCTGCTGGCCGCCGGCAAGGTCTCCGCGGAGACGGTCGAGGGCATGAAGCAGGAACTCTCCGTCGTCGCGCACGATCCGGACGCGGTGTTCTTCTACGCCTTCGTCCAGGCCCGGGCCCGGGTCGGCTGACGCGCACGGGTCCGACGAAGAGGAAGTCGAATCTCACCGAGCCGCGAGCCCTCCGACGTCCCACGGCTGAGCCTCCGGACGCGGATTCCGGTCGCCGCGAGTGAAGTCCCCGACAAAAAGCGGGTGAGATCTCCCCCGCCCGGTCGAAGGGGGTCGGAGACATGCGCGTGAACGAACAACAGCGAAGAGCAGAGCCCCCCGTCGCGACCGCCGTCGAGGTCGTCTCCGTCTGGAACTCCTGGGTCCAAGTGCGCTTCCCCGACACGGGCGAGACGACCTGGGTGAACCTCGAAGAGACCCCCTTCGAGGAGACCACGGAACCGACGCGCGCGACTCGCTGAGTCCGAACCCATCCCTGAGCACGAGTGCGTCAGCACGCCGAGCTCTCCCGGGCCCTCGCTCCTCCCCTCGGAGCGGGGGCCCGGATCTCTTCCTGGACAAACGTCCTCTTCGCGACGCCTTCGTCCCAACGCTGGTCCGTCACCCCCGCGAGCGCGCCGACTCTTTGGATCCGCGGGCAAACCAGCGGGACTTCGGCGGGTAGCGTCGTTCATCCAAGCGCCGACAGGTCGCCGCTTCCCGCGGCCCCGGTTCTCTCCGCTTCCCAAGGACTCCGGATGATCCGCTCGTCACTCCACCCCGCCCCGGCCCTCGTCCTCGCCCTCGCCGTGGGTGGCTCGCTCGCCTACCTCTGGATGGCTCCCGAGGAGAGCGCGCAGGCCGCGCCGGCCCACGACGAGCGCGCCGAACCCGCGGAACCCGCCGCGCCCGCGGCGATCGGCTCCGGCGCCGACCCGGACGCGGAGCTCGAGGCGGAGCCCGACGAGCTCCCGGATTGATGGAGTCGAGGGACGGGCGCCGCTCGAGCCGGCGCACCGCGCTGCTGGCCGGCCTGTTGCTGGTGGTCCTCGCCGCCTGGGCGGCGCTGAGCAGGATCGAGCGCAGCGAGGAGCCGCTGGCCCTCGACGCGACGCTCGGTCCCGCGCCCTCCGCGGTGGAGCTCGGTGAGCTGGCGGCGGCGCCTCCACGGGCGGAGCCTTCCCCGCGAGCCGCCGCCTCCGAACGCCGCGTCGTCGAGGAGTCCGACTCGCGCTCCCCGCGCGGCCGGCCCGCCTCGATCCGGCTGAGCGTCGTCGACGCCGAGACGGAGCTCGAGCTCTCCGAGGTAGGCGTCCGCGAGCTGTCCGTCGCGGTCGAGGCGAAGCCCAACGCAGCGCGCGACATGGACGCGGGCTGGATCCTCTCCCCGCCGCTCGAGGAGCAACCGGGTCCGCACGTCCTCGCCCTCCCGATCATCGCCTCGGGCGCCTCGCCGCTCGACTGTCCGACGGCGTACGGCGTCGAGCTGTGGATCACCGCGCGCGGCTACGGCTGGGCGCGGCTGTCGCTGTTCGAGGAGTGGCCGGAGCAGGTCACGGTGCGCTTGAGGCGGGGCGCGTTGCTCGAGGTCTTCGTGACCAACTACACCGACTACTCTCGGTTGCTCCTGACCGTGCAGCCGAGTGCTACGGAGAAGCGTCGATGGCCGAAACCGCTGCGAAGGACCGCGCTCGAGGGTAGCGTCACGTACTCGGGTCTGCCGAGTGGCGACTACGACCTGGAGATAACCGGATTCACGCGCGGCTCGCGAGAACTCGAGCGCATGAGGCACCCCGTCCGGCTTCGAACGCACGAACGCCGCCGAGAAGTCCTCTCGCTGGAAACCCACTACGGCGATTTGGCCTTGCGCTTCGTCGAACCACTCGAGGCCCAGGGCATGCGAGCCCTGCAGGAACTGCACATCGAGTCACTCGGCCCCGGAGTGAGTTCAATCGAACGAACCGCAAGAGTGACGAGCTTCGATCACCGAATCGAGACCGCTCCGGGCGCAGGCGAGTCGACTTCGACCAAGACACTTCGTCTGCACGCAGGCAAGACGCGTGTCACGGTCAAGCCGCACGGCGTGCAGTACGAAGTCGACGTCGTGCAGGGCTCTACCGTCTCCCTCGATCGCAGACTGCCCCGACCGTACCGGCGACGTATCGTGCTCTGGGACACGCGCCTGGACGCGCCGTGGCCCGGGCGGGTTCGTGCCTTCCGCGACTCCCCGGACGGATCGACTTCCTCCCTGACGCCGCTCATCGACCAGTGGATCCATCCCTCCACCGGAGAGGTCGAAGCGTTCTGGCCGGCCGTGCCGTTCCGATTGCTGATCGACCAGCAGCCCGTGCACTTGAGTCCCGAACTCCTGCGCTACGAGTCGGGCGAACTTCTGGCCGCTGACCTTCGGATCGAGCTTTCCAGCCCTGAGGAAGAAGATGGACTCGAACGTCCTTCTGATCGCGGTCGTTGATCGCGACCCGCGCTACGCCCCGCGCTTCCCGAAGAGCGCGAAGTAGCGCCCCACCTTGCTCGCCAGGCGGCGCGGCGAGCGCAGCTCGCGCAACAGGCGGTGCGGGCGCAGGTAGAAGCTCTTGTAGGCCTGGCGGATCTTGTCCTCGATCTCCGCGGCCGTCATGAACTCGTTGCCTTCGAGCGCGCGGAAGCCGGTCATGCGGGCGTAGTCGAGGTCGCGTTCGCCGGCGAGCATCTTGTGCAGCGGCGTGCCGGGGTAAGCGGTCACGGCGCAGAACTGCACCTGGTCGGGATCGAGGCGGCGCACGAGGTCGAGCGTCTCCTCGACCATCGCCGGCGTCTCCTCGGGGAAGCCGATCATGCAGAAAGCGCGCGTCTCGATGCCGTACTTGCGGCAGGCGTCGAAGACCGACTGCGCCTGGTCGTGGTCGAGCAGCTTCGCGCCGCAGTGCTTGCGCTGGATCTCGTCGTTGCCCGACTCGACGCCCAAGGAGATGTGCGTGCAGCCCGCCTTCGCCATCTTCTCGAGCAGCTCGGGGTCGAGCACCTTGACGGCGGTCTCGCACTGCCACGCGAGGTCGAGCCCGCGCTCGAGGATGCCGTCGCAGATCGCGTGCACGCGGTCCTTGCGCGTCGTGAAGATCGGGTCCCGGAAGACGACGTGGCGGATGCCGTGGTTCTTGTGCAGGTCTTCCAGCTCCCTCAGCACGTGTTCCGGCGAGCGGAAGCGGAAGCGCAGCCCTTGTGCGAGCGTGTAGCCGCAGAAGGAGCAGTTGAGCGGACAGCCGCGCGACGACTTGACCGTCGTCACCGGCCCGTCGAGGCCCGGGAAGTGGTAGGCGGCGTTGTCGAGCAGGTGCCGCGCCGGGATCGGCAGCGAGTCGAGGTCGGCGATCTTCTCGCGCTCGGGTTCGTGCACGATCTCACCGGAGGAGTCGCGCCAGCTGGTGCCGGCGACGCCTTCGAGCGACTCACCCGCGGCGAGGCGGTCGACCAGCTCCGCGACCGTCGCCTCGGGTTCGCCGCGCACGACGATGTCGACGGCGTCGCCCTCGAAGACTTCGGGCGTCGTGAAGGTGACCTGGCTGCCGAGGATGCCGACCGGCTTGCCGGACTCGCGGCGCACGCGCGCGGCGAGCGCGAGGTCGAGCGCGAGGCTGGTCGAGGACGAGTCGAAGCAGACGAAGTCCGCGCGCTCCGCCAGGATCGCCGCCGCCGCGCCGTCCGCGTCGAGGCCGCGCGCGTCGGCGTCGAAGATCACGACCGCGTGCCCGCGCTGCTCGAGCAGACTCGCCACGTGCGCCAGCTCGATCGGCGGGTAGAGCAGGCCCGGGTTCACGGCCATGCCGAAGCCCCCCATCAGCCCGCGCGAGACGCGGAACTCCGGCGGGCTGGGCGGATTGACGAGGACGACTCTCATGGGCTGGGGCGACCGGTCCAGGATCGGCAGCGGGCCCCCTCCGACCGGAGGCGGCCCGCCAGACCTGACTGATTCCCTAGTCTACTCGCGCCGGAGTTCCCCGCCCAGGCGCTCACAGCCGCGCTCGAGGCGACCGAGGAACTTCTGGCCGTCGGCGTCCGTGAGCGTCTTCGCGTCGCTCTGCAGCAGCACGTGGAAGGCCATCGAGCGCTTTCCGGCTCCCAGCGACTCGCCCTGGTAGACGTCGAAGAGTTCCACGGAGGCGACGAGCCCCTTGCCGGAGTCTTCGATCGCCTTCACGAGCTCGGCGCACGGGACCTCGGACGGCATGGCGAGCGCCACGTCGAGCTTGTTGCCGGGGAAGCGCGGGATCGGCTGGTAGGCGCGCTCGGCGGGCGTCGACTCGAGCAGCGCGTCGAGCGAGATGCGCGCACAGGCGACCTCTCCGGCGAGTTCCTCGACGAGGCCCAGCGGGCGGTGCAGGCCGGGCTCGAGTTCCGTGAGCAGGCCGAGCTCGACGGCGCCGTCCGGGCCGGGCGCGACGAGACGCAAGCTGCGGCCGGGGTGCGCCCACGCCGCGGGCACGTTGCCGGCCTCGAAGGCTTCCCAGCGCGTGTTCGCGTGGCCCGTCGCGACGAGCAGGTCCTCGACCACGCCGCGCAGGCGCGCGAAGCAGCCCGCGTCGAAGCGCGCGTGCTTGCCCGGGCGCGGCGCGGCGAGCACCAGGCCCAGCTCGTGGATCTCGCGCGGCTGACCGCGTTCGTCGGTGAACTCGGGCAGCGTGCCCTTGCCGATCTCGAAGAGGCGCACGTCGCCGCGGTGGCGGCGGTTCTTCGCGACGAGGCCCAGCAGGCTCGGAACGACGCCGCGACGGACGCGGTCCTCGCCCTCGGCGACGGGGTTGATCACGCGCACGTACTTCTCGCCGGCGACGCCGAGCTGCTTGGAGAGCTCGTCGGAGAGGAACGAGTAACTGAGCGCTTCGTGGAAGCGCGCGCCGCCCGACAGGCGGTCCTGCAGCGCGCGCACGAGTTCGCGGCGCGGATCGCGCGGCGGCGGCACGACTTCACCGTGCAGCGTGCGCTCGGGGATCTCGGTCAAGCCGTGGATGCGCGCGACTTCCTCGATCAGGTCTTCCTCGATCGAGACGTCCTTCGTGGCGCGGAACGACGGCACGCGCACACGCATGCCGCCCGACTTGCCGGCGTCGACCTCGAAGCCGAGGCTGCGCAGGATGCTCGTGATCTCCTTGTCGGCGATCTCGACGCCGAGGATGCGGCGCAGGCGGTTCGGGTCGAGCGCGACCTCGCACGACGGATCGGACCAGTCGCCTACGTCGGTGAGCTTCGTCGGGAGCGTGATGCCCGGCTGCAGTTCGCGCAGCAGGTGCACGAGGTGCGCGGCGGCCCGCACGGTCAGCGTCGGATCGAGCGTCTTCTCGAAGCGCGCGGACGAGTCGGTACGCAGCCCGAGCCGCGCGGACGTGCGACGGATGACCGTCGGATGGAAGGTCGCGATCTCGAGCAAGAGGCGCGTCGTGTCCGACGCGACCTTCGAGGCCTCGCCGCCCATCACGCCCGCGAGTGCCACGGGCGTGTCGCCCGTGCAGATCAGGAGGTCTTCGGTACCGAGCTTGCGCTCTTCCTCGTCGAGGGTCGTGAGCGTCTCGCCGGCGCGCGCCATGCGCACCGTGATGCCCTCTTCGCCGATCTGCTTGCGGTCGAACAGGTGGTTCGGTTGACCGAGGTCGAGCATCACGAAGTTCGAGATGTCGACGAGCAGGTCGATCGGGCGTTGGCCGACCGCGCGCAGGAGGTGCTGCATCCACTGCGGGCTCTTGGTCACCTGCACGCCGTCGATCTCCAGCGCGAGGTAGCGCGAGCACGCCGCGTCGTCGATGCGGACCGGCACACCGGACGCGTCGCCCGTCTTCGGCAGCGAGAGGTCGAGCGGCTTCAGCTCGGCGCCGTAGATCGCCGCGATCTCGCGCGCGATGCCGCGGTGCCCCCAAAGGTCGGGGCGGTGCGTGATCGACTTGTTGTCGATCTCGAGCACCCAGTCCTCGAGTCCGAGCGCCTCCGCGACGGGCGTTCCGAGCGCGGCGTCGGTCTCGAGTTCCCAGATGCCGTCGTGGTCCTCACCGAGCTCGAGCTCGCGGACCGAACAGATCATCCCGACGCTCTCGACGCCGCGGATCTTGCTCTTCTTGATCTTGAAGTCACCCGGTAGCTCGGTACCGACGGTGGCGACGGCGACGTGCAGGCCCGCGCGCACGTTCGGCGCGCCGCAGACGATCTGCAGCGGTTCACCCGCGCCGACGTCGACGGTGCAGACGGACAGCTTGTCCGCGTCGGGGTGTTTCTCACGCGTGACGACGTGACCGATCACGACGTCGGAGAGGTGCGGCGCCCAGCGCTCGAGGCCCTCGACCTCCGCCGTGCAGATCGAGAGCGTCTGCGCGAGGGCTGCGGGCGTGATGTCGGTGAGGTCGACGTGGCGTTCCAGCCAGCGGTAGGAGATGTGCATCTAGAACTGCTCCAGGAAGCGCAGGTCGCCGCCCATGAAGTGGCGGATGTCGTCGATCTCGTGGCGCAGCATCACGAGGCGGTCGAGGCCGAAGCCGAAGGCGAAGCCGGTGTACTTCGTCGGGTCGATGCCCCCCGCGCGCAGCACGTTCGGGTGCACCATGCCGGATCCGCAGAACTCGACCCAGGTCGTGTGCTTGCAGACGCGGCAGCCGTCCTCGCAGAACGGGCAGCGGATGTCGAGCTCGTAGCCGGGCTCGACGAACGGGAAGTAGCCCGGGCGCAGACGCACGTCGAGGCGACGGCCGAAGTACTCGCGCAGGAAGCCCTTCAGCGTCCCGATCAGGTGTCCGATCGCGACGTCCTTGCCGACGACGAGACCCTCGACCTGGTGGAAGGTGTGCTCGTGCGTCGCGTCCTGTTCTTCGTTGCGGAACACGCGGCCCGGCGCGATCACGCGGAAGGGCGGCTTCAGCGTCTCCATCGTCCGGATCTGCACCGGCGAGGTCTGCGTCCGCATCACCAGCTTGTGATCCGCGTCGCAGTAGAAGGTGTCCTGCATCTCGCGCGACGGGTGGTCGATCGGGATGTTGAGCTTCTGGAAGTTGTACTCGTCGAGTTCGACTTCCGGACCGTCCGCGATCTGGTAGCCCATCGAGAGGAAGATGTCCTCGACCTCGCGGCGCACGCGCGTGAGCGGGTGCAGCGAACCGCGCGTCACCGGCGCGCCGGGCATCGTCGGATCGAAGCCGGCGCCGGAGCGCAGCGCTTCGACCTCGGCCGCCTCGAGCGCCGCCTTGCGCGCCGCGATCGCGTCGACGATCTCGCGCTTCAGCAGGTTCGCGCCCTTGCCGACCGCGCCGCGCTCGGCGGGCGGGAGGCTCGGGATCGAGGCGAGCAGCTCGGCGACGACGCCGCCCTTGCCGACGAAGTCGCGGTCGACGGCGCGCAGGGCTTCGACGTCGGCCGCGCTCGCGATGCGCGCGAGGGCTTCCTCACGCGCCTGATTCAGACGGTCTTCCATGCGGGGATGATGGCGATACGGGGTGCTCGATGCGAACGGGAAGCCCGGAACGAGAGCGGCCCGCCAAAGTGCTCGCGTTCGAGCGCCGTGGCGGGCCGAGGTTCGACGGGAGCGGTCCTAGGCCAGGACGCTCTTGGCCTGCTCGACCAGGGCCGCGAAGCCCTTCGGGTCGTGGATCGCCATCTCGGAGAGCTGCTTGCGGTTCAGCACGATGCCGGCCTTGTTCAAGCCGTCGATGAAGCGCGAGTAGGTCATGCCGTTCTGACGGGTCGCCGCGTTGATGCGGAGGATCCACAGGCGACGGAAGTGGCGCTTGCGCTGCTTGCGGTCGCGGTAGGAGTAGGCCCACGCGCGGACCATCGCCTCGCGAACGGTGCGCCAGAGCTTCGAGCGTCCGCCGCGGAAGCCGCGGGCTTGCTTGAAGTAACGGTTCTTCTTCTGTCGGCGCGGGGCGCCGTAGGTCACGCGTACCATCTGTCAGGCCCCCATCATCCGTCGGACGAGCTTGCTCCAGCTGGACGGCAGCAGGATCGGTTCCCGCAGGCGTCGCTTCTGGGCGGCGTTCTTGGAGGCGTGCATGTGGCCGCGCGAAGGGCGGCTGCACTTCACGATGCCCGACTTGGTCACGCGGAAGCGCTTCTTGACCGCTCCCTTGGACTTCATTTTCGGCATGGGACTTCCTCTTCGTTCGGCGCCGAGCCCGCGAGGGCGCCACGGCGCGACTTGGACACCCCGATCGCTGGCATGCCGGCCGCTCACGGGAGCCGGGCTCGCGACGGCGGGCCCGGACTTGGAGCGCAAGAGAATACGGCCCCCGTCCGCGAGGACAAGGGGCCGCATCGTTTTTTGCCCCGAGGGGCGGGTGCGCCTAGCGCGGCGCGGCGGGGCTGCGCTTCGCGTCACCCGGAGAGGCCGCTCCGGCGCCGGAATCCGCCTTCGGGGCGGCCGGCTTGGGTGGCGCGGGCGCGCTCGCCGCGGCCGGCTTGGGAGTGACCACGGCGGGCTTCGCCACCCCCGGCTTCGCAGCGCCGGGGCTGAGCATCATCGTCATCCGGCGGCCCATCAGCTTGGCGGGCGACTCGACCTTCGAGATGTCGCCGAGCGTCTCCGCCACGGTCCGCATCACGTTGTAGCCGTGCTCCGGGTGCCGCATCTGGCGGCCGCGGAAGATGCAGACGACCTGGACCTTGTGGCCCGCCTCCAGGAACTTGCGTCCCTGGTCCATGCGATAGCCGAGGTCGTGCGTGTCGATCGCCGGGCGGACACGCATCTCCTTCAAGCTGGAGGCGGTCTTCTTGGAGGCCTGGCCACGCGAGCGCTTGGCCTCCATGTACTTGAACTTGCCCCAATCCATGATCTTGCAGACCGGGGGGCGCGCCGTCGGTTGGACCTCGACGAGATCGAGGCCGGCTTCCTCGGCCATGCGCTGTGCGTCACGCGTCTGCACGATGCCGTGCTGTTCCCCCTCCGCGCCGATCAGGCGGACTTCGGGGACGCGGATCTGTCTGTTGCGGCGGTGGTCAGAACCCTTCTGGACCCCCCGCATCGGCTTCTTGCTGTTTATGAGTTACTCCTGGAACGTGTCGGTAGTGCGGGGCCGAAAGGGGCCCCCGAGAGGCGGCCAGCATAAGCCGGTCGCGCGGAAAGCGGAAGTCGGGGACGCGCCCCCTTCCGTTGCGAGGTCCGCGCGGGACCTCGCGGTGTGGTTCGTGGTCAGTCCTTCGCGGCGCGGCGGGCCAGCTCGGCCCGCGCGGAGGCGGACAGTTCGATGTGCACTTCCTCGACCTGCTCCGGCGCGACCGTCGACGGGGCCTCGCACATCAGGTCGGAGGCGGAGGCGGTCTTCGGGAACGGGATCACGTCGCGGATGTTGTCGAGGCCGAGGGTCATCGCGACGAGCCGGTCGAGGCCGATCGCGAAGCCTCCGTGCGGCGGGGCTCCGTAGGTCAGCGCGTCGAGGAAGAAGCCGAAGCGCTCCTTCTGCTCCTCCGCGCCGATGCCGAGCAGCTCGAAGATCTTCTGCTGCACGTCCTGACGGTGGATACGGATCGAGCCCGAGCCGAGTTCCCAGCCGTTGAGCACGAGGTCGTACGCGCGGCTGTCGAGCGACGCCGGGTCGCCGGAGAGCGACCAGTCCTCCGGCGCGGTGAACGGGTGGTGCGACGAGAACCAGCGGCCGGCCGCTTCGTCGAACTCGAACATCGGGAAGTGCGTCACCCAGAGGAAGTTCCACTTGCCCTCCGGGATCAGGCCGAGCGTCTTGCCGAGGTGCAGGCGCAGTTCGCCCAGCACGCGCCAGGTCGTGTTCTTCGAGTCGGCGCAGAACAGCAGCAGGTCGTCGTCCGTCGCGCCCATGCGCGCCTTGAGCGACTCGCCCTGCTCACCCTCACACCAGCGCGCGAGCGGGCCGGCGCCGCCGCCCTCCTCGCCGGGTTTCCACCAGGCGAGGCCTTTCGCGCCGTAGTCCTTCGCGAACTTCTCGAGGCCCTTCATCTGGCCGCGGCTGACGGAGTCCTTGCCGCCCTTCACGACGATGCCCATCACGCGACCGCCGGACTCGACGACGCTCTTGAACACCTGGAAGTCGGACTGCGAAGCCCACTCGTCGGCGGCGACGAGTTCCATGCCGAAGCGCGTGTCGGGCTTGTCGATGCCGAAGCGCTCCATCGCCTCCGACCAGCGCATGCGCGCGAACGGGATCGGCAGGTCGACGTTCATCGCCTCCTTGAAGGTGCGCACGATGACCTTCTCCCAGACCGCGAAGACGTCTTCTTCCTCGACGAAGCTCATCTCCATGTCGAGCTGCGTGAACTCGGGCTGGCGGTCGGCACGCAGGTCTTCGTCGCGGAAGCAACGCGCGACCTGGTAGTAGCGGTCGAAGCCCGAGACCATCAGGATCTGCTTGAAGATCTGCGGCGACTGAGGGAGCGCGTAGAACTCGCCGGGGTGCACGCGGCTGGGCACGAGGTAGTCGCGCGCGCCTTCGGGCGTGGCGCGCGACAGGATCGGCGTTTCGATCTCGAGGAAGCCTTCGTCCTCGAAGGCGCGGCGCATCGCGTTCACGAACTTCGAGCGGTGCGCGAGGTTGCGCTGCAGCGGGCGGCGGCGCAGGTCGCAGAAGCGGTAGCGCAGGCGCGTCTCGATCGCGGTGTCCAGGTCGTCGACGAGCTCGAAGGGCGGCACCTTGGAGCTGGAGAGGTGTTCGACGCGCTCGACGACGATCTCGATCTTGCCGGTCTCGTGCGCGTCGTTGACGTTCTCGGCGCCGCGCGCCGCGACGGTGCCGTGGACGGCGATCACGTCTTCGGGGCTCAGCTTGACGTCGCCGGCGACCGCTTCGCTCATCACGACCTGCGTGATGCCGTAGCGGTCCCGCAGGTCGACGAAGTAGATCCCGCCGTGGTCGCGACGCTTCGCGACCCAGCCGTTGAGGCGCACGCTCTGTCCGACGTGCTCGCTGCGCAGCTCTCCGCAGGTGTGCGTGCGGCGCCACTCGCCTCTCTGGGCGTCCCCCGTGTTCGTCATGTTCGTCGCCGGCTCGGCCGGCCTGGTGTTCTCTGGGAATCGGACTCCGGCCGAGGGTCGGAGGGACGTCCTTCGCGACCTCGCCGGAACGTGCCGCGGCCGCCCCGAGGAGGGCGGCCGCTGCACTCTAAGGTTCGACCGGGGGCCGACTCAACGTCCGCCGCCGAGTCCCTTGGTCGTGAGACGCATCAAGGCACGTTGCAGCGCTGCCTCGGCTCGAATCATGTCGATCGGCTCGCCGCTGTTCGTGACTTGACTGCCGGCCAGGCGCTGCCGCGCGCGGTCGAGCGCCGCCTGGGCACGGACCTGGTCGATGTCGGCCGGTTCCTCGCCCGCCGAGGTCAGCACCCGGACCGTGTTGTCGCGGACTTCGGCGAAGCCGCCGGCCACGAACATGGTGGTCTCGAGGCCGCCTTCCTTGTAGCGCAGGATGCCGGGCTTGAGCGCCGCGACCATCGCCGCGTGCCGGGGGAAGACCCCCATGTCGCCGTCGAGGCCGGGCATGCGCACGCTCGCCGCCGTCGTGTCGGTCACGATGCGTTCGGGCGTGATCACGCGCAGGGTCAGTTCGTTCGCCATGCTTTGCCTCAGTCAGGTAGGAGGAGCGATCCTACATCTTCTCCGCGCGGGCGCGGGCGTCGTCGACGCTGCCGACCATGTAGAAGGCTTGCTCGGGCAGGTCGTCGTGCTTGCCCTCGAGGATCTCCTTGAAGGAGCGCACGGTCTCTTCGCGCGGGACGAAGATGCCGGGCGTGCCGGTGAACTGTTCCGCGACGAAGAACGGCTGCGCGAGGAAGCGCTGGATGCGGCGCGCGCGATGCACGACGAGCTTGTCGTCGTCGGAGAGTTCTTCGACGCCGAGGATCGCGATGATGTCCTTCAGGTCGGCGTAGCGCTGCAGGGTCTGCTGCACGCCGCGCGCCGTCTGATAGTGTTCCTCACCGACGACGTTCGGGTCGAGCAGACGCGAGGTCGACTTCAGCGGGTCCACCGCGGGGTAGATGCCGAGCTCGGAGATCGCGCGGTCGAGGAGGATCGTCGAGTCGAGGTGCGCGAAGGTCGCGACGGGCGCGGGGTCGGTGATGTCGTCGGCGGGCACGTACACGGCCTGCATCGAGGTGACCGAACCCTTCTTCGTCGAGGTGATGCGTTCCTGGAGCGCACCCATCTCGGACGCCATCGTCGGCTGGTAGCCCACCGCGGAGGGCATGCGGCCGAGGAGCGCGGACACCTCGGAACCCGCCTGCACGAAGCGGAAGATGTTGTCGACGAAGAGCAGCACGTCCTGGCCGCGCTCGTCGCGGAAGTACTCGGCCATCGTCAGGCCGGAGAGCGCGACGCGCAGACGCGAGCCGGGGGGCTCGTTCATCTGGCCGAAGACGAGCACGGCGTTGTCGAGCACGTTGGCCTTCTCGCCTTCGGGCGTCGTGTACTCCGCCTCGCGCATCTCGAGCCAGAGGTCGTTGCCCTCACGCGTGCGCTCGCCCACGCCGCAGAACACCGAGAAGCCGCCCTTCTCGACCGCGGTGATCCGGATCAGTTCCTGGATCAGCACGGTCTTGCCGACGCCGGCACCCCCGAACAGGCCGATCTTGCCGCCCATCGCGAAGGGGCAGAGCAGGTCGACGACCTTGATGCCGGTCTCGAAGACCTGCGACACGGCTTCCTGTTCGTCGAAGCGCGGCGCGGGGCGGTGGATGGGCCACGACTCGCCGGCGGGGAGTTCCCCCACCGCGACCGTGTCGAGCGGCTTGCCGAGCAAGTTGAAGATCCGGCCCTTCGTGCGCTCGCCGACGGGCACCGAGATCGGCGCGCCGGTGTCGACCGCAGGCATGCCGCGGCGGCAACCGTCGGTGGTCGACATGGCCACGCAGCGCGCGGTGTCGTTGCCGAGGTGCTGAGCGACCTCAAGGGTCAGGTCGATGTCGCGCGAGGCGTCGGTGACGGTGACGGCGTTGTAGATCGGCGGCAGGGAGCCCGCGGGGAAGCGGACGTCGACGACGGGGCCGAAGATCTGGGAGATGGTGCCGTTGTTCGAGGTAGTCATCTGTCTTTTTGCTTTGGGCTCGATACCTACTTCACCGCCTCGGCGCCGCCGACGATGTCGAGCAGCTCCTTGGTGATGTTCTCTTGACGCAAGCGGTTGTACTGACCCTTGAGCGCCTTCTGCATGTCGGTGGCAGCGTCCGTCGCGTTCTTCATCGAGAAGCGGCGGCTGGCGTACTCGGAGGTGAGGGACTCGAGCAGCGCGTTGAAGATGCGCGTCTCGAGGTAGCGGGGAACGAGGTGCTCGAAGATCGACTTCGCGTCGGGTTCGAGGATCATGTCGCCGCCGGCCTGCTCCTCACCGCCGCTCGGGGGAGCGACGGGCAGGAAGTCGGCGAAGGTCGGCGTGTAGCGCACCATCGACTCGAAGGCCGTGTAGAGGATCTTCACGTCGCGGTACTCGCCGGACGCGAAGGCGTCGACCAGCACGCGGGCCACGCGGGCCGCCGCGGCGAAGTCGATGGACTCCAGCGCGGGTTCGGTCATGAACTTCGCGATGTTCAGCTTCCGCTTCTTCAGGTAGCGGTTCGCCTTGCGGCCGTAGACGAAGAAGTCGATCTGCGACTCGTCGATCTGACGCTCTTCGCAGTGCTGCTTCATCCAGGCCTCGAGCTTGTTGAACAAGTTCGAGTTGTAGGCACCGCACAGACCGCGGTCGGACGACACGATCAGCAGCGCGGTCTTCTCGCCGGCGCCCGGCTGGAAGAGCGGCTGATCGAGCGCTTCCTTGCCCAGCACCCCGGCGAGGTGTTGGACGAGGCCCGCGATCTCCTCGGCGTACGGACGCGAGGCGACGGCGCGGTCCTGGAAGCGACGGAGCTTGGTCGTCGAGACCATCTCCATCGCCCGCGTGATCTGCTTGATGTTGCCTACGGACTTGATCCGTACGCGCAGTTCCTTGACGGAGGCCATTTCCGGTCGCCTCTAGATGCCCATCTGAGCCTTGACCACGTCGGCCTCGGCGACGATCACGGCCTTGTCCTCGTCGGACAGCTTGCCGGTGTCGAGGATCGCTTGGCCGACCTCCGGCTTGGCGTCGCGCATGTGCTGCAGGAAGAGCTTCTCGAACTCGAGCACGCGCGGCGTCGGGATCTTGTCGAGGCACGCGGCACCGGCGGCGTGCATCATGATCACCTGGTCCTGGACGGCGACCGGCGCGTACTGACCTTGCTTGAGCAGCTCGACGAGTTTCTCACCGCGGTTCAGCGTGGCCTGGGTCGCGGCGTCGAGGTCCGAGCCGAACTGCGCGAAGGCCTGCAGTTCGCGGTACTGCGCGAGGTTGATGCGCAGACCGCCGGCCGACTTCTTCATCGCGGGGATCTGAGCGGCACCACCCACGCGCGACACCGAGATACCGGCGTTCACCGCGGGGCGCACACCCGAGTTGAAGAGGTTCGACTCGAGGAAGATCTGGCCGTCCGTGATCGAGATCACGTTCGTCGGGATGTAGGCCGACACGTCGCCTTCCTGCGTCTCGACGACGGGCAGCGCCGTCATCGTGCCGCCGCCGGCCTTGTAGCGCGGGTTGATCTCCGGCGCGTTGTCGGCGAGCTTCGCGGCGCGCTCGAGCAGACGGCTGTGCAGGTTGAACACGTCGCCGGGGAAGGCCTCGCGTCCCGGGGGGCGGCGCAGCAGCAGCATCACCTGGCGGTAGGCCAGCGCCTGCTTGTACAAGTCGTCGTACATGATGACGACGTGGCGGCCTTCGTCGCGGAAGCGCTCGCCCATCGCCGCGCCGGCGTAGCACGCCAGGTACTGCATGGACGCTTCGTCGTTCGCCGACGCGCTGACCACGATCGTGTACTGCATCGCGCCGTGTTCCTCGAGGCGACGCACCACGTCCACGACCGTCGACTGCTTCTGGCCGACCGCGACGTAGATGCAGATCATCTGCTCGGGGTTCTTCGGATCGCCGCCGCCCGTCGTCTTCTGCGACAGGATCGTGTCGATCAGCAGCGCGGTCTTGCCGGTCTGGCGGTCGCCGATGATCAGCTCGCGCTGGCCGCGGCCGATCGGGATCATGGCGTCGATCGCCTTGATGCCGGTCTGCATCGGCTGGTCCACCGGCTGGCGTTCCACCACCGAGGGCGCGGGCTGCTCGATCGGGCGCAGGTCCGAGTCGGAGGTGCCGAGCGGGCCCTTGCCGTCGATCGGGTCGCCGAGCGCGTTCACCACGCGGCCGAGCAGGTTGTTGCCCGTCGGCACCGAGATGATGCGGCCCGTCGAGCGCACTTCGTCGCCCTCCTTGACCTTGGTGGCATCACCGAGGAGCACGCAGCCGACGTTGTCCTCTTCGAGGTTCAGCGCCACACCACGAACGCCGCCGGGGAACTCCAGCAGCTCGTTCATCATGCAGTCGTCGAGCCCGTAGACGCGGGACACACCGTCACCGACGGAGAGCACGGTTCCGACGCTCTGCATCGAGGTTTCGCCTTGGTAGGACTCGATTTCCTTCTTGAGGATCGAGGTGACTTCAGCCGGTCGAAGGTCCATGTTGGATCGCCTTCAGAGGTTTTCTAGTGTGTGTCGCAGCGCCGCGCGCCGCGTGTTCGGAGGTGGTGAATTGGTGGCCCCGTCGCGCGAAGCCTCGGTCGTCGCCGCAGGGCGACTCAGGCGGGAGCGCTCGCCGGAAGGCGCGCGTTCATCAGCTTGCGGCGCATGCCGGCCAGGCGGCCCTGCACCGAGTAGTCGATCATGCGTCCGCCGACGGTCACGCGGACGCCGCCCACCAAGGTGGGAACGACCACGTTCTCGAGCAGGACTTCCTTGCCGAGCTTCGAGCCCAAGGAGACGGCGAGCTCGGCGAGCTCACCGGATCCCAGCGGACGCGCGCTCTCGACGCGGCCCTCGACGGCTCCGCGGCTGGCCAGCACCTTCAGCTTGAAGGCGTGACCGAGGCCGCGCAGGACCTCGGCGCGGTTCTTGTCGAACAGCAGTCCGACGAAGTTCGCGGTCAGTACGTGGAAGCCGCTGGTCAGCTCCTTCACGCGCTTCCGCTTCTCGCCGGCGGGCACCCGCGCGTCGAAGAGGAAGTTCGCCACCTCGGGCGTCCCCACCTCGACCGCGATCCGCTCGACGTCGCGCGTCACCTCGTCCAGGACGTCCTTGTCCTGAGCGAGGTCGAACAGCGCGTCGGCCCAGCGGCTCGTGACGGGATCGATGATCACTCTTTGCCCGCCTTGGTCACGGCGACCAGGTCGGAGACGAGTCGGCGGTCATCTTCCGAGTCCACGGTGCGGCGCAGGACTTGACCCGCGGCCGACAGCGAGATGTCGACGACCTCTTCGCGGATCGCGGAGAGGGCCTGTTCCTTCGCGGTGTCGATGTCGTGCTTCGCGCGTTCGACCATCGCTTCCGCGTCGGCCTTCGCTTGCTCGAGGATCTCGCGCTCGCGCGTCTCGGCGCGCTCGCGGGCCTCGGACATCAACTTCGCGGCGTCCGCCTTCGCGTCGCCGAGCTTCAGTTCCATCTCGGCGCGGACCTTCTCGGCCTCGTGGCTGGCCTTCTCGGCCGCCGAGATCGCGCGCGCGGCGCGATCGTCACGCTCGGCGAGAGCCGTCGTGATCGGCCCCATCACGACCTTCCACATGAACGGAAGGGCGACGAGGAAGATGATCAGGGTCCACAGCAGTCCGCCCATTCCGGACGGATCGAGCGGGTTGAACCCACCGCCTTCAGCGGCGGCGATCGCGAGTGAGAGGTGCATGGGAGAGTTTCCGCAGAGGGGAACGAGTCAGGAACAGTTGAAACGTGGCCGGGACGCGCCCGGCGGGCGCTCGGAGGGCGCCGCTCGCGTGGAGCGGGCGACGCCCTTCGTCCGTTCCGAAGGAACGATCAGCCCAGCGCGATCAGCAGCGTGACGACGACGGCGAAGAGGGACACACCCTCGATCAGCGCCGCGAGGATGATCGAGCCGCCGCGGATGTCGCCGGCCGCCTCGGGTTGACGAGCGATGCCTTCGTTGGCGGAGGCACCGATCTTGCCGATGCCGAGACCGGCACCGATGGCGACGATACCGGCGCCGACGGCGGCACCGAACTTGGCGAGGTCCATGACCGCTTCAGTTTCTTGGGGAAGAGGCATTCTCTTGTGTCTCCTACGTGGCGACCCGGAGGGGCCGCGCTGGGGTTGGTATCGGGTGGTTTCGGGGAACGGACCACGCTCACGAGGCCGAACGGCCCCGTGCGCGAGGTGGACTGATTAGTGCTCGGGGTGCACCGAGGCGCCGACGAAGAGGATCGACAGCTGCGTGAAGATGTAGGCCTGCAGCATCGCCACGAAGACCTCGATGATCATGATGAAGACGGCGAAGCCGACGGCGACGGGCGACACGCCGTAGCCTGCGCCGCTGCCCATCGAGCCCGCGAAGAAGAAGATCAGGCCCATGAAGCTGAGCACGACCAGGTGGCCGCCGGTCATGTTCGCGAAGAGACGAATCATGAGGGCGAAGGGCTTCACGAACAGGCCGAGCAGCTCGACGATGAACATCAGCGGCCAGAGCGCGAGCGGCACGTGCGGCACGAGGTTCTTCCAGAAGGCCAGCGGCCCCTGGGCGTACATGCCACAGAACACCATCGAGCACAGCGTGATCAGCGCGAGCGCGCCGGTGACGAAGATGTTCGCCGTCGCCGTCGCGCTGCCGGGGACGAGCCCCATCAGGTTCATGAACAGGATGAAGAAGAACACGCACAGGAAGAACGGCAGGAACTTGCGCCCGTCCGCTTCCCCCATCGCGGGTTCGACCATCTCGTCGCGGATGTACATCGCGAAGCCGGTCAGGCGTCGCGTGAGCCAATCGCCGTTGCCGCTGCGCACGTAGCTCGGCACGCCACTGAACAGGATGAAGATCAGCAGCACGGCGGCGACTTGGAACAGCTGCAGGTTCGTCGCGACGAGCTGCGTGCCTTCCTGCGCGCCGTGCATGTCGAAGACCGCCGGGAAGCCCGGGAGCGTGATCGCCAGCAGGTACGGGTGATCCGTCAGCTCGGAGGCCGTTGCGTGGTGGGCGTCGGAGGCGTGTTCGTCGTGCGAGGCTTCGCCGTGCGTCGCGTGCTGGGCGGCGATTGCGCCGTTCCGGTGCTCGGCGTTCTCTTCCGCGCCGGCATGCTCTTCGTGCGCCTCGTGGCGCGCCAGCGCCTCGTCGGACGTCAGCAGCTTGCCGGGCATCAAGTGCATGTAGAGCGTCTCGAAGGCGTTCTTGCCGGTGTGGTGTTCACCGTGGCGGATGCCGACGAAGATCGCGCCGAAGATCACGGCGACGGCGAGCAGGGGGCGCAGTGCGTTCACAGTGCTTGACTCTCCTTGAGCTCGTTCCGGCGCTTGACCTGCAGCGCGGAATCGAGGGTGCCCAGGACCATCACGACCAGTACGCCGGCCGCGAAGGACAAGAGGAAGGACCGCCAGTCGCAGACCGCCGCGGCGGGCTCGAGGAAGCGGAAGGCGAGCGCACCGAGGGTGACGATCGCCAGCTTGAACAGAAAACCCACCATCATCGCCTGCATCGCCCGCTCGGGGCGCGTGCGCAGCGCGTGCTGTTGCCACTGGTGGCCGAGCAGCGAGATCCCCGCTCCCATCGTCGCGCCGACCGCCACGCCCACGCCCTCCGTGCCGCCGATGCGCCACGCCACGAAAGCGGCGAGCGCCGTCGTGCAGAGGGTTCCGGGGAGGAGCAGCTTCATCGCGGTGCGGAGGGGTCGTCCGACTTGCGGCGAGTGCCGCCCTTCGGACCGGGAACGCTTTTGAGGAGGGAGAGGAAGCCTCCCGTCGCGCCGGCGAGCACGCCGGCGATCAGGAAGAGCGGCTTGGTCGAGAGCTTCTCGTCCGCCCACCAACCGACGCCGCCGAGGACGAGGATCGCCGCCGCGAACTGGAACCCGAGTCCGGCGTAGCGCCCGTACTCTTGGAATGCCTTGGCGCGTCCGTCGTCGGGAGGGAGCTGCGGCATGGGTGGTTCGCGACGACGCGCCGACTCTGAAGAACGGGCGTCGAACGGGTTGCGGGGAGAGCGGAGGGGTCGATCGAGCCGCGGGTGGCAGGCTGCGCTGCGCGAGCGCTCGGCCTCCGGCGGTCTTTCGGCCAAACAATCTAGAGACGACCCCGGCGAGGTCAACCCGAGGGAGGGGAAATTGGAGGATTTCCGTCGGCCGCTCGGAAGGTCCCGGATCGGCTTCGGGCAACCGCGCTCACGCGACTCGGAACGCGACACGGCCCCGCCCGGATTCCCCCGCGCAGACCGCATTGGCGGTCCCGTCCGGCGCCGTTAGACTGCTTCGCCCATTTCGCGCGTCGGACGGCTCCGACGCCCGCTCCCGGGAGCCCCGGGAAACACCCCGCATCCCTACGACTCCGAGGATCCTCGCCGTGGAACGCACTCTCATCCTGCTCAAGCCCGACGCCGTCCAGCGCCAGCTGATCGGCCGCATCATCAGCCGCATCGAAGACAAGGGCCTCAAGATCGTCGGCCTCAAGCTGCGCCAGTTCCCCACGGCGCTGATCCAGCAGCACTACGCCGTGCACAAGGAGCGTCCCTTCTACAAGGACCTCGTCGGCTTCATGACCTCGGGCCCGGTCGTCGCGATGGCGATCGAGGGCAAGAACGCGATCACCGTGATGCGCACGCTGATCGGCAAGACGAACTCCGCCGAAGCGGACCCGGGCACGATCCGCGGCGACCTCGGCATGTCCTTCTCGAACAACCTCGTCCACGGTTCCGACAGCGCGGAGTCCGCGGCGACGGAACTCGCGCTGTTCTTCGGCGACAAGGACGAGATCTGCTCGTGGACGCCGGTCACGCAGACCTGGGTCTACAGCTCCGAGGAAGGCGTCAGCTGAGCCTGAACGCGCGGCAGATCGGCGAGATCATCGGCGAGTTGACGCCCATCCTCGCGGGGCGTCGACTCGCCGAGGTCCAAGCGCTCCCGCCGCGCGACCTCTTGCTGATCTTCGAGGGCACGGAGTCCGGCGGCGGTCCGCCGATCTGGCGCCTGCGCGTGTCCGCCGACGCGGACGCCTCGCGGCTGCACTTGCAGCAAGGGCGCCAGAAGCGCGCGAAAGGGCCCGAGGGTCCGTTCTTCCGGCGCCTCTCGGCCGAGCTCGTCGGCGCGGAGCTGCGCCGCATCGACCAGGTGCGCGGCGACCGCATCGCACTGTTCGAGTTCGGCGCGACGCCGAGCGGTGAGCGCCGCGCGCTGCTCGCCGAGCTGACCGGGCGCCACTCGAACCTGGTGCTGCTCGGGCGCGACGACGCGGTCGTCGACCTGCTCGTCTCCGCGCCGAAGTCGCGCGAAGCGCCGCGCCTCGTCGTCGGACGCCCGTGGACTCCCCCGCCGGGACGCGGCGGCCGACCGGAGGACTTGCCTTCGATCGTGGACGAGCTCGAGGAACCGGACGTGCGTCCGCCCGCCGTCGACGCCGGGCATCCGTTTCACGCGCCGCTGTCGTGGCGCGTCGAGGTGCAGCTCGGCGGCGAGGCGGCGGACCGCGACTCGAGCGCGGCGCGGCGCGACCTGCGCAAGCGCCTCGAGCGCAAGCGCAAGGGCGCGCGCGGACTCGTCAGCGGCCTCGAGAAGCAACTCGCCAACGCGGCGGACGCGGAGCGCGTGCGTCGCGACGGCGACCTGTTGACCGCCAACTTGCACCGCATGAAGCGCGGGATGAAGTCGATCGAGCTCGAGGACTGGTACGAGGACGGATCGCCCGCGCGGCGCATCGAGCTCGATCCGAAGCTCGACCCCGCGGCGAACGCGCAGCGCCTGTTCGAGCGCTCGAAGCGGCTCGAGCGTTCGCTCGCCGAGGTCCCGGGCGAGCTGGAGCGTGCGCGCAAGAAGCTCGACGCTCTCGAGTCGGCGATCGACGCGTGCCGCGACGACGACTGCGACGCGGACGGCCTCGAGACGGAGTGCATCGAAGCCGGACTGCTCGAGCCGCGCCAGATCGCCGACCCGCGCAAGCGCAAGGAACCCGTCGCGCGACTCCCGTACCGCGCCTTCCGTGCCGCGCACGGCTCCGAGATCCGCGTCGGCCGCACGGCGCGCGACAACGACGCGCTGACCTTCCGGCACGCGAACGGGAACGACCTCTGGCTGCACACCTCGGACTGCCCCGGCAGCCACGTGATCCTGCGCACCGAGGGCAAGGGCGATCCCGACCAGGAAGACGTCTTGGACGCCGCCCACCTCGCGGTGCACTTCTCGCCCCTGCGCGGCGCCGGCAAGGCGTCCGTCCACGTCGCGCGCCGCAAGGAGGTGCACAAGCCCCGCGGCGCGAAGGCGGGACTCGTCACGCTGGCCGGAGGCAAGAAGCTCGACCTGCGCCTGCAACCGGAACGCCTCCAGCGGTTACTCGAACAGGGCCGGGACCGCTGATCCCGCGCGCGCCCGCCGAAGCGCTACACTCTGCCGTCGCCCCGATCTTCCCGGAGTCATCCCATGTTCCGTGCCCTCGCCCTCGCTCTCGCGCTCTCGATCGCGTCCTGCAACTCGAACGCTCCCTCGAAGGAGGACCTGGCGCGTCAGGTGGAGATCCACACGGACTCCGCCCGCGCCTACATCAACATGGGTGAGTACCAGCGGGCCGAGGACCAAGCCCGCCGGGGGCTGTCGCTCGCGCCCGACGACCTCGACCTGAAGCTCGCGCTCGCGCGTTCGATGCAGATGCAGGGCACGACGGCGAAGATCCTCCACGCGGAAGCGATCTACCGCGAGCTGCCGCGGAACGAGGACTTCCGCGTCTGCCTCGGCTTCGCGGAGACGCTCGAGCGCAAGGGCCTCGCCTTCGCCGAGTCCGCGGAAGCCCTGCGCGCCGGCGAGCGCCAAGCGCCCGACGCCGAAACGCAGGCCGTGAAGAACGACGAGATCGCGATGAAGTCCTGGGCGGAGAGCGCCAAGCTCTTCCGCGAGGGACTCGAGATGAAGACCGGCAACACCGAGCTGATGAACGGTCTCGCGCGCGTCTACGCGCTGATGGGCGACAACGAGCAAGCGCTCACCTGGTGCCGCGCAACGCTCGACATCGTGCGCGGCGACCGCGACTTCTGGGACAAGCAGCTCGAGCGTGACGACCTGACGGACAACGAGTCCGCCCGCTTCCGCTCCGCGCTCACACGCCTCGACGACCTCGAAGTCGCCATGCGCCTCCTCGCCGCCAACCTCGAAGTCCGCCTCGAGAACAAGGAAGCGGCGGTCGTCCACCTCGGCAAGGTGATCGAGATCCAACCCACCCTCGCCCAGGCCTACAGCCTCCGCGCCGGCCTCCTGATGGAACTCGAGCGCTACGAAGAAGTCGTCGCCGACATCGACGACTTCCTCCGCCGCGCCGGCCTCCCCTTCGACGACGAGAAGGTCCAACGCGCCTTCCAACTCCGCACCGAGGCCGAGGTCGAACTCGCCGCCGCGAGCGCGGCGGGTGGTTGAGCGCGGGGGCGCGCGAGGCCGCCTGCGGATGACGGGGTGAGGGGGTCGTGGTCGCCGTTCGGTGGTGACGTGGCGACGTAGTGACGTGGCGACGTAGCGCCTCCGGATGCGATGCGGTGGTCGTTGCAGCGCCGCCCCGCTCGCTCGAGCTCCGCAAGGCTCCGCTCGCGGGGCTCGTTCCGATGTCAGTGCGGGCAGGGTGGCGGAGTCTCGAACTTGATAACGGCGGTGTCCTCGCGTGCATGCCGGCGACCAGCGCGATACGCACGCAGCGCGACGTGATTCCGCGGACCGAGCCCCGCGAGCGGAGCCTTGCGGAGCTCGAGCGAGCGGGGCGGCGTGTCGGAGCGTCGACGCAAATCAGCCACCAGCCCTCTTCCCAACATCGCACTCATTTGCTGAATAGAGCAAGAATGCGTCACTTATCGCGAACCTCGCAGCGCGCAAGTCGTTCTAAGAAGTGTGCGACGCGTGCTGCGACAAGGTGACTTCGACTTCCCCGAGCCGCGCACGCACGGGGGTCGCCGCAGGGGCGCTGGTCGGCCGAAGCGCAAGAGCGGCGTGGCGCATGCGACGCGTGAACGGGTGTCGCGACACGACCCGCGCATCGTGACGATCAAGCTGGCGGAGGGCTTGCCCTGGTTGCGCGAGTCGCTCGAGGCGCGCGCGTTGACGTACTGCATCCGCGAGGCGCAGCGTGGTGACTTCCGCATCGTGCACTACTCGATCCAGCGCGATCACGTGCACTTCATCGTCGAAGCGGACAGCAAGAACGCGCTGTCGAACGGGATGAAGGGGCTCAACTCGCGCATCGCTCGGACGCTGAACATGATCTGGCGTCGCACGGGACGCGTGTTCCGCGAGCGCTTCCACGATCGGGTGTTGAAGACGCTGCGGGAGGTGCGCAACGCGCTCGTTTACGTGCTGAACAACCACCTGAAGCACGGGACGCTGTACGACCCGTGCGGCATGGCGGGCGAGCCGGACGTCTTCTCGTCAGGGCGCTTCTTCGACGGCTGGGCGGGGAGGCCGCCGGATCGTGAAGCGGGCGATGCGGGTGCGGTCGTCGTCCGCGGCGGCTGGAAGCTCAGCCACGGCTGGAGGCGCCGCTATCGCGCGCTCGCGCTGGACGACGCTCCGAGTTCGGCCTCAGTGGTGTGAGCGGTACGCGCCGAGAACTCTGCGCGGCGCCCTGGTACCGAGTGCTGACCGCCGAGTGCCCTACCGCCCCACCGGCGGGATCCACACGAGCGTCTTCGACTCCCCGGTCTTGCCGTCGAGCGCGAGGACCTCGAGGACGTCGCTCGCGGCCTCGCCGCGCTCGTTCCAGAGGTCCATCGCTGCGCTCACGTCGGCGGGGCCGGTGAGGTCGAGGCCCGCGACGCGCAGGAGGCGGTCGCCGGAGGTGAGGCCGATCGAGTCGGCGATCGAGCCGGGGACGACGCGCGTGAGGATCACGAGGTCGTCGAGGCTCTCGTCGCACGCCACGCCCAGGACTTCGGAGACGGGTGCGCCGGGCGTCGGGGACGGGGCGGTCTCGCGCGGGTTCGCGGGCGGCGTGATGCCGAGGCGCGCCATGTCCTCGGGGGTGAGGCGCATGAGGCCGCTGATGCGGTACTCGTCGGGATTGATCCCGAGCTGCATCAGCATCTGCCTTTGGTAGTCGCGCTGCCACGGACGCGGGTCGTGCACTTCGATGCGCAGGAACTGCTGCTGCTCACCGGCGACCATCTGCTGGATCTCGCGGCGCAGCTCGCGCATCACGAGTCGCGCGGTCCAGGCGAGCTCGAGGGAGGTCGACTCGCGACCCCACGCTTCGACGGTCGCGCGGATCGCGGTGTGCCCGCGCGCCAGGGCGACGAGTTCGTCGTAGGCCTGCTCGCGTGCCGCCAGGTCGGGGTCGAGCAAGCGCGCGCGCATCTCGCCCTCGTCGAAGAACACGCAGGTCGTGTCTCCCGCGACGGGCGCGAGGCGCACGGGCGCCGGCAACGCCACCGGTTCGGAGGGCTGGCTGCCCTCCGAGACCGGCGCGCCGGCTTGGAGCGCGAGCAGTCCGAAGAGTGCGGTGGCGCAGAGAGAGTGCATCGGAACCTCGACTTCGTCGGGCGGCCGCGGGCGGCCGCGATCAGCGGATGATCTCGTTCGGGTCGGCGGGCACGAACACGCGCCGGCTCTCGTTGCCCGCGGCGCTCGCGCCGGTGAACGAAGAGTCGAAGGGCGAGGTGCTGGGCAGCGCGTCGTCGTAGAGCGGCGCTGCGCCGGGATCGACGGGGTGCAGCACGATCGGGGCCGGACCGTTCGGCAGCGACGGCGTGGGCTGCAGCGGGCTGACGTCGCGGTTCAGCGCGAGGGTCACGAGCACCGCGGCGACGGAGGCGGCGGCCGCCGCGGGGATGATCCACCAGGGCGTGCGGCGCGGCGCGGCGGCGCTGGCGATGCGGCCTTCGCGGATCAGCTGCGCGCGGACGTCGGACCACACGCTGGTCGTGAGCGGCACGTCGACGGCGAGCCCCAGCAGCGCGGCGCGCGCGGCCTGCGCTTCCGTGGCACGAGCGCGACAGTTCGCGCAGCCGTCCAAGTGTCGCGCGACCGCGACTTGGACCTCGGCTTCCAGATCGGCGCCCACGTAGAGGTGCAGCGCGTTCTGGACGTCCATGCAGTTCTCGGGAATCTCTATCACCATCGGATCAATCCTCGCACTCTCCGGTCGACTCGGACGGGAAAGAATCGGGTCGTTCTTCGTCTCGCGCGGGTTCGAACGGCGACGCGCTCGGGTCCGCGATTCCCCTCGTACGGGAGCTGTCACGCAAACGCGCGCGACGTTCCCATTCTTCTTGGAACAACTTGCGGCCGCGGTGCAGCCGCCAACGCACGGTCACGTGCGTCGCGCCGACGATCTCGGCGATCTCCGTGCACGGGAGTCCTTCGAGCTCACGCAACACGAGCACGGACTGGAAGTGCGGCGCCAAGCTCTCGAGGCAGGCGCGCACCTCGTCCTGGGTCTCCGACGACTCGAGCGCCGCGGAGGGAGCGGGTGCATCTTCGTCGATCAGGTCGATCCCGGCCTCGTCCTCGTCCACCGGGCTCGTCGACTGCGTGCGCCGGCGGCGGCGCAGGTGGTCGATCGAGAGGTTGCTGACGATGCGGTACAGCCAGGTCGAGAAGGCGTGCTTGTAGTCGAAGCGGTCGAGGTTGCGGAAGACGCGCAGGAAGGCTTCCTGCACCAGGTCGCGGGCGTCCTCGTCGCCGGGCACCATGTTGCGGGCCACGCGCCACGCGCGCTTCTCGTAGAGCGCGACGAGCTCGGCGAAGGCGGCCTCTTCCCCCTCCTGAGCCCGCCGCACCAGGGCGTGGTCGCGCTCGCGGGTCGCTCCGGCGGGATCGCCGGTTCCCGCGGCGCCTCTGCCGCCATCGCTGACGCTCACGGGGCCTCCCGGGTGGGAACGAGGATTCTGGAGGGTGGGGATCGGTTCTTTCACAGCCGGTGAGGCGTTCCAACACGCCCGGTCGGCCGAGCTTACGCCTCGATCGACCCCGCGTTGGCGCGGGCTGCACCCGAATTCGGATCAGGGCGTCGCCTGCGGGCGGGCCCCTCCGCGCCGGTCAGGAGTCGAGCTCTTCGACGGACGGGAAGCGCCCGGGGATCTCGCCGGCGTGGCGGTACTTGCGGTGGCGCTCGGCCAGCAGCTCGTCGATCGGGACGCTCTCGAGCAGGGCCAGCTCGCTGAGGATCGTGTCGCGCACGGTCGCCATCGCCTTCTGGCGGTCGCGGTGCGCGCCCCCCACGGGTTCTTTGATCACGCCGTCGACCACGCCGAGCTGCATCAGGTCGGGGGCGGTGAGCTTCAGCGCCTCGGCCGCGTCCGGGGTGCGCTCGCCGTCCTTCCAGAGGATCGCCGCGCAGCCCTCGGGGCTGATCACCGAGTAGTAGCTGTGTTCCATCATCAGCACGCGGTCGCCGACGCCGATGCCGAGCGCGCCGCCGGACCCGCCTTCGCCGATCACGATCGCGAGGATCGGGACGCGTACGCCGAACATCGCGAGGATGTTCTCCGCGATCGCGGCGGCCTGGCCGCGCTCCTCCGCGCCGATGCCCGGGTAGGCGCCGGGGGTGTTGATGAAGGTCACGATCGGCAGCCGGAGCTTCTCGGCGAGCCGCATCTTGCGCAGCGCCTTGCGGTAGCCCTCGGGGTGCGCGCAGCCGAAGTTGCAGGCGAGGCGTTGCGCGATCGTCGTGCCCTTGCGGTGCGCGATGAGCATGAAGCGCCGTTCGCCGATGCGGGCGAGGCCGGTGAGCATCGCGGCGTCGTCACCGAACACCTTGTCACCGTGCAGCTCGATGAAGTCGTCGAGGATCGTCGCGACGTAGTCGCCGGTGACCGGTCGGTCGGGATGGCGCGCGACGTTGACGCGGGCCCACGGCGTGATGTTCTCGTAGGTCTCGGCCATCTGCTTGGCCAAGGCCTGACGGACGGCACCGATCTCGGTCTCGAGGTCGAGGTTGGTCCCCTGGCTCAGCTCGACGAGCTCGTTCAGCTTGACCTCGAGCTCGTGGATCGGCCGCTCGAAGGCCATGCCCGCGCTGGGGACGCTCTTGTTGCTCTGGCTGGGTTCGCTCAAGCCTGGCGCTCTCCTCGGTCGTGGACCGCCGCGCGGGCGGGCCGAAGGTGCGGGGCGCACCGGATGAGTTCCAGCGCGCCCGTCGATCCGGCCATGTTCCGCTGACGATTGCCCGGACGCAAGATCTTCGGGCCCCTTTGCGGGCGGAAAGCACCCTCCGCGCCGCTACACTCAGCGCTTCCCCGACCCCCTCACCGACTCTCCGGGGACCCCGCGTCCCACCGCCTGTCCGAGCGATGTCCGCCACCCAAGAGTCCAGCGCCACGCAGCGCTCCCTCTCGCTCCCCGACGCCTGGCGCGTCGAGGTCTTTCGCAAGCCCGGCGTCGACGATCCCGACGGTGCGCACCTCCTCGCTGCCGCGCGCGAGCTGGGTGTCGACGCGCTGCGGAGCGCCCGCGCGGGTCGCGGCACGCTGCTGCCCCCCACGCTCTCCGAGTCCGCCGTGCAGGCCATCGTGCGCGAACTGCTCGCGGATCCGGTACTCGACGACGTGCGCTTGACGGCCCCGCAGGCCGCCCCCGAGACCACCCCCGGCAAGCACCGCGTGCTCGTCGCCCGCCGCGCCGGCGTGATGGACCCGGTCGCGCTGACGATCTCGCGCGTCATCGCGCGCGCGAAGCTCGCCGCCGCCGACCTCCACGTCTCCACCTTCACCGCGTGGGAACTCGAGGGCGACCTCGACGCCGCCGCGCTCGAGACGCTCGCGTCGAAGTCGCTCGCGAACGAGGTCATCGAGGACGTCCGGATCGACGGGGAAGGTCTGCACTACGGCCCGCCCGCGAAGGCGAAGTCGCACGGCCGCGTCGAGGTGCCGCTCGCCGGGCTCGACGACGCCGCGCTGCTGCGCGTCAGCATCGAGGGCGGCCTTTCGCTGAACCTCGTCGAGATGAAGACCATCGTGACGCACTACGCCGAGCTCGGCCGCGCGCCCTCGGCGTGCGAGCTCGAGACGATCGCGCAGACCTGGTCCGAACACTGCAAGCACAAGACCTTCGCCGGCATCGTCGAGATGCGCGAGGACGGCGAGCTGCGCAAGATCGACAACCTGCTCAAGACGACGATCAAGCGCGCGACCGACACGCTCGCGAAGGACTGGTGCATCTCCGTCTTCCACGACAATGCGGGCATCATCGCGTTCGAGGAGGACTGGGACGTCTGCTTCAAGGTCGAGACGCACAACCACCCGTCGGCCATCGACCCCTACGGCGGCGCGGGAACCGGCATCGGCGGGGTGATCCGCGACATCCTCGGCGTCGGCATGGGCGCGCGTCCGATCGCGAACACCGACGCCTTCTTCGTCGGTCCGCTCGACCTGCCCGCGTCCGAGGTCCCGAAGGGCTGCATGCACCCGCGGCGCATCCTGCGCGGCGTCGTGCACGGCGTGCGCGACTACGGCAACCGCATGGGCATCCCGACCGTCAACGGCGGCGTGTGGGTTCACGACGACTACATCGGCAACCCGCTGGTCTACGCGGGCACCGTCGGACTGATGCCGCGCTGGGCCGCCCACAAGTCGGTCGAGCCGGGCGACGCGATCGTCGTGGTCGGCGGACGCACCGGACGCGACGGCATCCACGGCGCGACCTTCTCGTCGATCGAGCTGCACGAGGAATCGGAGATGGTCTCCGCGGCCGCCGTGCAGATCGGCGACCCGATCACGGAGAAGCGCGTGCTCGACGTGCTGCTGCAGGCGCGCGACAAGCGCTTGTATCGCGGCATCACCGACTGCGGCGCCGGTGGACTGTCCAGCGCCGTCGGCGAGATGGGCGAGGACTGCGGCGCGGTCGTCCACCTCGAGCGCGTGCCGCTCAAGTACCCGGGCCTCACGCCGGAAGAGATTTGGATCTCCGAGGCACAGGAACGGATGGTGCTCAGCGTGCCGCAGGCGTCGCTCGCCGAGTGCCTCGCGGTGTTCGCGTCGGAAGACGTCGAAGCGACCGTGATCGGCGAGTTCACCAGCAGCGGCAAGCTCGAGCTGTTCCACGCCGGCGAACCGATGTGCGAGCTCGAGATGAGCTTCCTGCACGACGGCACGCCGCGCCCCTCGCGCCAAGCCGTCTGGGACGCGCCGCGCGTCGACGACCCCGGCTGCCCGGCGCCGCGCGACCACGAAGCGACGCTGCTCGCGTTGCTCGGCGCGCCTGACATCGCCAGCAAGGAGTGGATCGTGCGCCAGTACGACCACGAGGTGCAGGGCATGTCCGTCGTGAAGCCGTTCGTCGGCGAAGCGAGCGACGGTCCGGGCAACGGCACGGTGCTGCGCCCGCTCGCGACCTCGAACAAGGGCATCGCGATCACCTGCGGCGCGAACCCGCACTACGGTCGACTCGATCCGCGGCGCATGGCGCTCGCGGCGATCGACGAAGCGCTGCGCAATTCGGTCGCCGTCGGCGGGGATCCAGACCACACGGCGATCCTCGACAACTTCAGCTGGGGCAACTGCGACAAGCCCGACCGCCTCGGCGCACTGGTGCTCGCCGCGGAAGCGTGCCACGACGCGGCGCTCGCGTACGGCACGCCGTTCATCTCCGGCAAGGATAGCCTCAACAACGAGTACCGCGTCGGTGACGAGACGATCGCCATCCCGCCCACGCTGCTGATCTCCGCGCTCGCCATGGTCCCGGACGTGCGCCGTGCGCAGACGATGGACCTGAAGGGCGCCGGCAACTACGTCTACCTCGTCGGACGCACCAAGGCCGAGCTGGGCGGATCGCACTACGCGAAGCAACGCGGCGCGAACGGCGGCACCGTCCCCGCGCCGGACCTCGCCGACGCGCCGCGCATCCTGCGCCGCCTGCACGCGGCGATCGCCGCCGGAACGACGAAGGCGGTCCACGACCTGTCGGAGGGCGGCTTGGCCGTCGCCGCGGCCGAGACGGCCTTCTCCGGCGGGTTCGGGCTCGAGCTCGATCTCGCGCAGGCGCACGAGTCCGGCTTCGGCGCCGGATTCGACGACGACAGCGTGCTGCTGTACTCGGAATCGTGCACGCGCTTCCTCGTCGAAGTCGCGCCCGAGCAGTCGGTCGCCTTCGAGCGTGCGCTGGACGGCGTCCCGCTCGCGCGCCTCGGCCGCACGGTCGCGGAACCCGAGCTGCGCATCCTTGGCCGCAACGCGAACGATCTCGTGCGAATCCCGCTCGCCGACCTCAAGGCTGCCCACCAGTCCGGCTTCCACGGCTGATCCTCGAACATGAGCACCCCGAAAGCACTCGTCCTGCGCGCCGCCGGCACCAACTGCGACGCCGAGACCGTCCGCGCCCTCGAGCTCGCCGGCGCGCGCGCCGAGACCCTTCACCTGAACCGCCTGCTCGAGTCGCCGAGTCGCCTCGAGGACGCGCGCATCCTCGTCATCCCCGGCGGCTTCAGCTACGGCGACGACATCGCCGCGGGCCGCGTGTTCGGGCTCGAGCTGCGCGCCGCGCTGGCGAACGATCTGCGCGCGCACGTCGACCGCGGCGGCCTGGTCCTCGGTGTCTGCAACGGATTCCAGGTGCTCGTCGAGTCGGGCCTCTTCGAACCCGACCGCGACGTGCACGAGCGCTCGATCGCGCTCTACCAGAACGCCTCGAACAAGTACGAGTGCCGCTGGGTCACGCTCGAGTCGGCGGACTGCGCCTGCCCGTGGATCGTTCCGGGCGAACTCACGCCCACCCCGGTGGCGCACGCCGAGGGGCGCTTCGTCGTGAAGGACCAGCAGACGCTCGAGCGGCTCCGCGCGAACCGACAGATCGCGCTGCGCTACGTGAACCCCGCCGGGGGCGCGGCTCCGTACCCGCTCAATCCGAACGGCGCGACCTTCGACATCGCCGGCATCTGCGACCCGACGGGCCGCGTGCTGGGCCTGATGCCGCACCCCGAGCGCAACGTGGCGCCGCACCACCATCCGCGCTGGACGCGCCTCCCCGAGCGCTCCGAGGGCGAAGGGCTCGCGCTCTTCCGGCGCATGGTCGAGGCCGCGCGCGCCGCGACCGTCTGACCCCGGATCGAAAGCCCCGCTTCGCCCGCGATCTCGCGGAATTCGGGGCGCTGCCCTCTGGATCGGCGCGGCGCGATCGGTAGGGTGCCGAGTAGGACGAGCCGCGCGCCGGCTCGCGCCTCCCGCACGCTTCGAAGCGCTTCCGCGCGACGCCCTTCGACGCGCGAGCCCCGCCCGACGAGAACCGCCGACGCCACCCACCGACGAGATCGGTCCCCATGCGAATCCGTACCGCCGCCCTGCTCCTCGCCCTCCCTGTCTCCCTCTCCAGCTGCGCGATCGTCGCGGGCACCGCCGCCGGCGTCGTGCTCGCTCAAGAGGTGCTCGACACGAACACCTACGTCGTCCAGCTGCAGCAACCCGCCGAGATCGTCTGGGAGGAGATCAAGGTCTCCCTCTCGAAGCAGGCGACCGGCCCGCTCGAAGTCGACGAAGCGCTGATGGCCGCGATCGGCAAGGTCGAGGGACGCACCGTGACCGCGACCGTCGAGAGCTTCGATCAGAAGTCCTCGCGCCTCACCGTCGACGCCAAGCACTACGGCGTCGCCGACGGCGAGATCGCGGATCAGGTCACGAAGCAGATGATCAAGGACATCGAGGCGAGCGTCGGCAACCTCTAGTCCCGCGTCACCACTTCTGGTGACGAGCTAGGCCTTGGCCGCTGCATCGGCGTCGGCCGGGCTCGACGCGCGGCGGCACGAGCCGCAGACGCCCATCAAGCGCAGGCTGTGGCTCGTCAGCTCGAAGCCCTTGCGCTCGGCGACTTCTTCCTGGAGCGCTTCGATGCGTTCCTCGCGAAACTCTTCGATCTTGCCGCACTCGACGCAGATCAGGTGGTCGTGGTGCGCGTGCCCCAGCAGGTGCTCGAAGACCGTCTCGCCGCGGCCGGTGTCGAACGAGCCGATGAAGCCGCCTTCCTCGAGCAGGTTCAAGGTGCGGTAGACGGTCGCGCGCGACACGTTCGGCCCGCCCTCTTCGCGCATCCAGCCGTAGAGCGTCTCCGCGCTGAAGTGCTCGTGCGTCGCGAAGGCCCGCTCGAAGATGCGCTCGCGCTGCGAGGTCATCTTGAGTCCCTGCGTCTTCAGGAAGGACTCGAATCGTCGTCGGATGGCGTCGTGATTCACGGTCGTCTCGGGATCTCGGCTGCGCTCGCGAGCGAGCATCCGAAATCGACGCCCGCCGTGCCAGCGGAAACCGACGATCCCGCCGCTGCGCTCAGCGGCCGCGGGCGCCGCCCTCGGCCTTGCCCATCATCTTCGCGATGCGTTCCTTGCGCGATTCGACGCGCGTGCCGATGTCGCGGCGGCAGAACTTGCCGGCCCAGTCGATCCGGTCGTACGCCGCGTAGGTGAGGTCGCGCGCGGCGTCCATGTCGGACCCCATCCCGGTGACGCACAGCACGCGGCCGCCCGAGGTGATCGCCTCGTCGCCTTCGCTCGACGTGCCGGCGTGGAAGACGACGACGTCGTCGAGCGACTCCGCGGCGTCGATCCCGGTGATCCGGTCTCCGCGGCGGTAGGTGCCGGGATAGCCTTCGCTGGCGGCGACCACGCCGACCACGAAGCGTTCGTCCCAGGCCGGCGGGTCCATCTTCGCGAGCTTGCCCTTCGCCGTCGCGACGAGGTACGGCAGCAAGTCGCTCTTGAAGCGGCGCGCGATCGCCTGCATCTCGGGATCGCCGAAGCGCACGTTGAACTCGAGCACCTTCGGCCCTTGTTCCGTGATCATCAGGCCGACGTACAGCACCCCTCGGAAGTCGATGCCTTCGCGACGCAGCGCGTGGATCGCGGGGATCACGACGCGCTGTTCGACCTGGCGCAACAGGCGGCGCGTGAGGCTCGGCGCGGGCGAGTAGACACCCATGCCGCCGGTGTTCGGGCCCGTGTCGCCGTCACCGACCTGCTTGTGGTCGACGACGGGCTCGAGCAGCAGGATCGCTTCGCCGTCGGTGATCGCGAGCAGGCTGGCTTCTTCGCCCTCGAGGAACTCCTCGACGAGCACGCGCAGTCCTGCGTCGCCGAGCGACTTCTCTTCCATGATCGCGTCGACGGCGCGACAGGCTTCGCGCGCGTCCTTGCAGATGAACACGCCCTTGCCGGCGGCGAGGCCGTCGGCCTTCACGACCTGCGGCCACTGCGTGCAGGACTCGAGGTAGGTCTTCGCCGCGCCGGAGCGGTCGAAGGCGCGCGAGAGCGCGGTCGGGATGCGGTGGCGCTCCAGCAGTTCCTTCGCGAAGGTCTTCGAGCCCTCGAGCTGTGCTCCGTCGGCCCCGGGACCGAAACAATCGATGCCGGCAGCGCGCAGCTTGTCCGCGAGCCCGAGGCAGAGCGGATCTTCCGGGCCGATCACGACGAGGTCGACCTTCTCGGCCTTCGCGAGCCGCACCAGACCCTTCACGTCGTCCGCGGACACGTCCACGTTGCGCGCGACGTTGCGCGTGCCGGCGTTGCCGGGAGCGCAGAGCAACTCGGTGCACTGCTTCGACTGAGCGATCTTCCAGCAGAGGGCGTGTTCACGCCCGCCGCCGCCGACGACGAGGACCTTCATGGCGATTCGGACTGGGGGGAGTTGCGGCGCCGGCGAGCGCCCGGACGCGAGGGTCCCTAGAGCGCGGCGCCGGGTGCGAGCGGAGAGAGTTCACCGCTCGCCGGACCAAGCGGGGACCGTACCGCGCAGGCTGCCGGCGAGCCACCGAATTCCCCCATCCCGTCCTCGAAGCCCCTCCGTTCCTCGATTAGTCTTCGGCGGCCCTGCGGGGAGTACCTCAGTTGGTAGAGGCGAAGCTTTGGGTGCTTCGAGTCGTGGGTTCGAGTCCCATCTCCCCGACCAGTCCCCTTCCGCCCGAACGAGGACCTCCCGGGGCCCAAGGCGCCAGTAGCTCAGCTGGATAGAGCACCGGACTTCTAATCCGACGGTCGCAGGTTCGAATCCTGCCTGGCGCGCCACCCTCCGCGCGGTCACCAGTCCTGGAGTCGAGACATGGCCAGCATCCTGATCACCGGCGCGAATCGCGGAATCGGGCTCGCTCTCGCCGAACGCTTCGCTGCGCGGGGCGACGAGGTCGTCGCGGCCTGTCGCGAGAGTTCGCCGCGGCTCGCGGAGCTCGGCGTGCGCGTCGTCGAAGGCGTGGACGTCACCGACCAGCGCTCCGTCGACGAGCTCGCGCGGCGCCTCGGTGACACGCGGATCGACGTGCTGGTCAACAACGCGGGGATCCTGACGGTCGAGAGCCTCGAGCGCTTCGACGCGGAGCGCATCGTGCGGCAGTTCGAGGTGAACTCGATCGGGCCCTTGCGCGTGACGCGCGCGCTGCTCGGGGCGCTGCACGAGGGGTCGAAGGTCGCGATCGTCACGAGCTTGATGGGCTCGATGTCCGACAACGGCTCGGGCGGCTACTACGGCTACCGCATGTCGAAGGCCGCCGTGAATGCGGCCGGCGTCAGCTTGGCGCGCGATCTCGCCCCGCGCGGGATCGCCGTAGTGCTACTGCACCCAGGGATGGTGGCGACGGAGATGACGGGCGGACGCGGCATCACACCGGAAGAGTCTGCGGCGGGGCTGATCGCGCGGATCGACGACCTCACGCTCGACGACTCGGGCAGCTTCCACCACCAGGACGGCCGGCGGCTCGAGTGGTGAGCGCGCGACGGCGATGAAGCACCCGCTGACCGACGAACGCCGCGCGGAGCTGCGTGCCGGATTGATCGCGCTCTTCCAGTGCGAGTTCGACCAGGAGCTGAGCGACTTCCGCGCCGACGCGATCATCGACCACCTGCTCGAGCACCTCGGCGCGACCGTCTACAACCAGGCGATCGCCGACGCGCGCGCCTGGATGCAGGAGCGCATCGACGACCTCGACGCCGAGTTCCACGAAGCGGAGGAGCGCCCTTGAGGTGCGAGCGCGCGGCTCGGTTCGCGTGCCGGGTTCAGAGCGAGAAGCGCAACCCGCCCTGGTAGCGCGTCTCGTCGCCGAGCACCGTCCCCGCGACGCGCGCCCCGACGTAGGGCGTGAAGTTCCAGACCGCTCCGAGCTGCGCGCCGGCGTCGTCCTCGACGGAGTTCAGGAATAACGCCAGCACGTCGATCTCGAGCTTCGGCGCCGGGAGCATGCGCACGCCGACGCCGGCCAGCCAACCCTTGTGGCGGCCCTGCGAGATCCCGCGGAACTCGCGTCGCACCCACTCGAAGTTGCCGATCACGTCGAGCCACTCGTTGTAGGAACCGTGCATACCGAAGCCGAGGCTGTACTCGCGCAGCTCGTCCTTGCCGGCGGGCGTGTTCGCACTCGACTTGCCGAAGCTCGCCAGCAGGCGGATGTTGTCGGTCACGTCGAAGGAACCGCGGACCCCCAAGCCGTCCTGCTTCGGGAGTCCGCCGTCACGGTCGATGCTCTGGTAGAGGACGTCGACGTAGGTGTACTCGAAGGGCGTCGGGACGTACGACGCCTGGGTCGCGACGACCAGCGACAGGTTCCAGTCGGGTCGCGCGGCGAGCGGCGAAGAGGGCGCCGGAGTCACCGACTCCGCGTGAGGAGCAGCGGGCGCGAGGGCGAGGAGCCAGACCAGGAGCGGAGTCATGTACGTGCTTTCGTGGCGCGGAGCCGCGGAGTGTAGTCCGCGACCTCGCCCGAGCCGCAGCACGAAAGCCGTGATCGCCTGGTCGCGTGCAGGCGGTCGCGCGAGGACCGCCGAACGGCGGCTCAGAGCGCGCCGGCGAAACCCTTCGTCGCGGTGACGAGGGCGAGGATCAGCGCGATGCGCAGCGTGACTTCCAGTCCGGACATGCGAGGCTCCTTACGGTTCTGTCGGAGCCTCATCCTGCGCGACGCAGCCGCGGACCGCCAGGAGAACCCGCGGCGGCCCGCCGCCCGGGCTCAGGCTGACTCGTCCTGGCGCATGGCGCGGCGCAGCAGGGCGCCGAGGTTCGTCTTCCCAGCGGTCGGCTCGGGCAGGCTGTGCAGCATCGATCCTCGATCCTCCGGCTCGATCACCTCGAGCGCGTCCACCCGGCTGCCGTCGACGTGCAGCAGCGAGAGCGACAGGCGCTGGCGGTCGGGATCGAGATCGACGATGCGCACGGCGAGCTCTTGTCCAGGCTGGAACTCCTCGCGGATGCGGCGCCCGTCGCCGATTCCGCAGCAGCTCTTGTGCAGCAGTCCCTCGACGCCTGAGGCGACGCGCACGAACAAGCCGAACTCGGCGATGCGTTGCACTTCCCCCATCAGCGCCTCGCCGACCTCGTGATCCCGCGTGAACTCGCGCCACGGATCCGCGTGCAGTTGCTTCACGCCGAGACCGATGCGCTTGCCGCCGGCCCGCACGAACAGGACCTTGACCTGCACGGTGTCGCCGAGTTGCAGCGCCTCGTTCGCGTGCGCCAGGCGTTCGTGCGAGAGGTCGGAGACGTGCGCCAGCCCCTGCATCCCGCCGGGGAGCTTGATGAACGCGCCGTACTCCTCGAGGCGCGCGACGCGGCCTTCGAGCACGGTGCCGGGGCGCAGCGAAGTGACCACTCGGTCGCGTTCACTGCGCCGCTCGCGTTCCACGACGTAGCGGCGCGAGACGAAGACGCGCTGGCGTTCACGGTCGACCTCGAAGACCTCGCAGGTCAGGGTCTTGCCGAGCAGCAAGTTCGGCGACTTGCCGCGCGGAAGGCCGCTGTGCGACTGCGGTAGGAACGCGTGCAGCGCGCCGACCTTCGTCTCGTAGCCGCCGGGCCGCCGGCGCACGACGCGCGCCTGGACCAGCTCGCCGACCTCCATGCGCTCCCAGCTGACGAGCACGGGTTCCGCGTGCAGCTCGAGCACCCAGAGCCCCTCCTCCATGCCGCGCAGGGTGAACTCGTACTCGGCGCCGAGTTCGGGTTCCTCGGCGAAGCGGTCGCGCCGGATGACGCCCTGGCTGCGGGGACCCAGTTCGACGAAGACGTCCTGCCCGTGGCACCCGACCACGACCCCGCGCGCCACCCGCAAGGTGTGCGCCCCGTGTTCCTGCCGCTCCACGACACCGAAGCTAGCACCCCGTCCGCCGCTTTGCACCCGGTCGGGGCGAGGGATCCTGCGGGGCTTGGAGGGGCCCCATCTGCACCGCTTCGAGACGCCTCTCTCAGGAATTCTCATCGGGAGCGAACATCTGGAACAGGCCATTCGTTCGAAGAGGGGATTCCCGAAGAGGAGGGCCATTTCCCTGCTCCTACGGGGGTTACCAGGGAGGCAGGAACCGCGAGAGAGCGAAGAATGCGCGCTTCCCTGCGGAACGGCCCTTCCCCGATTCTCTTTTGAGGTATCCTAGCTAGAGCTGCCCCGAGCTCGAGCGAGCCTCGGCAGCCCTTTTCTTCCCACTCAGAGTCAGCCACCCCAGCGCTCCCGACCCTCGGTCGGTCCGCACCAGCCACCAAAGCTCACCACAGCAGAGTAGATCCGCCATGTTCCACCACCTCCTGAACCGCGGGGCCCTGGCCCTGTGCGGCGCCGCGTTGATCGCCGGCACCGCGAGTGCTCAGCACACCCAGGTCGAGTCCGACTCGATCGCGCTCCAGCTCACCAACTGGGACGACTTCCTCACCGTGCCCAAGTTCAACGTCCCCGGGGCCACGCTGCTCAGCGTCGACTTCACGCTCGACGGCGGCGCCGAGGGCGGCGCTCGCATCGAGAGCCTCGACGCGCAGCCCGCGACGGTCAACACCGCCTTCCAGGCGACGATCACGCTGCAGCGCCCCGACCTCACGGTCATCGCGGTCACGCTGCCCGTCGCGAACTTCAGCGACAACCTGTCGGCCTTCGACGGCACGATCGACTTCGGCGGCACGTCCGGCACGGAGCACCTGAACATCATGGCGTCGGACTCCGACATGCAGTCGACCTCGGCCCCGGCCGACCTGGCGCTGTTCTCTGGACCCGGCACGATCAGCCTGCCCTGCAAGGCGCAAGGGAGCTCGACCGCCAGCGGTGCGGGCAACCTGATCACGCAGTTCAACACCTCCGCCGAAGCCTCGGTGACGGTCACCTACAACTACATCTTCGACTGCAACGGCAACCAGATCGACGACGCCGTCGACATCCAGAACGGCGCGCCCGACCTGGACCTGAACGGCATCCCGGACGAGTGCGAGCCGAGCATCGACCGCTTCTGCATCGGTGACGGCCAGCAGGACGACGACAGCGTGCCGTGCCCCTGCGGCAACGTGAACGCCAACAACCTCGGCGGCTGCACCAACTTCCTCGGTCTCGTCGGCACCCTGAGCGGTTCCGGCAACCCGAGCATCTCGAACGACACCGTGCAGCTGACCGTCTCGGGCATCCCGTTCGCGAGCCCCGGCTGGTTCTTCATGTCGACCTCCGCCAACCCCGCGGGCATGGTCCTCGGCAACGGCGTGGGCTGCTTGACCCAGCCGCAGCGCGTGCTGAAGGTCCAGTCCGGCAACGGCGGCGGCCTGTTCCCGGCCCCCGGCGACCCGAGCATCTCCTCGCAGTTCGGCTTCACGCCCGGACAGACGACCTACTGGCAGTTCTGGTACCGCGACCAAGCCGGTGCCTGCAACCAGCGCGCGAACGCGACGAACGCGCTGCGCATCGTCTGGGGCCTGTAGTCCCGACGCGGTAACGCAACAGGCGGGGCGCCGGCCGATCGCGGCCGGCGCCCCGTCGTTCGTTGCGGGCCGTACCCGCACCGGCGGAACGAGGCGGTGACGGCTCTTGCTCCACGCGCGCGCCGCGCTTAGAACGGCGAGCGGCTCGGGACGTCCCGCGGCCGGATTCGCAGCGACCGAGGACCCCCCGATGAACATCTTCTGCAAGCTCCTGGGACACACCTGGGTGCACAAGTCCGACGATCCCAAGATCGCCTGGAACACGACCAAGGACATGGCGGAGCTCGCCATGACCGCCGAGGGCGAGCCGCGCTTCTACGAGCAGTGCGCGCGCTGCCACGAAGAGCGCGACCTGCCGCGTCGCGCGAAGGCCGCGCCGCAGGGCTGAGCTGCGCGCAGGAATCAGCCGCGGCGCAGCGGCGACGAGCGAGCGGCTTTTTGGCTTCCGCTTCCACCGCCGGCGCCCGATAGGTCGACGAACGGACCGCCCCGCGGGCCAAGAGCGACATGTCCGACCTCAACAAGAGCCTGATCAAGTACGGCCTCCTGATCCTCACCTCGCCGATCTGGTATCCGTTCTTGAAGGCCGTCTGGCAGGAGCTGAACACCGCGCTGCGTGCCGACGGAGGGCTCCTCGGCAAGCTGCCCTCCCCTCGGGAGCGCGCCGAGCTCGAGCGCAATCCGCCGCTCGACGAGGATCCGCTCGTCAACGTGCCGATCCGTCGCCCCGGCGAGAAGGTCGCGCGCGGGCGCTCGGCGGCAACGAGCGCGCGCGGAGCAGAACCGCGCCGCGCGGAGCCGGGCTTCGGACGCGCCGACCGTACGCGCCCGAAGGGCTTCCGCTGAGCCGCGCGTCGGGCGCCTTGATTCGACCCGTGCCGTGGATAGCCTGATCCGCGGCACCATGTCCTTCCTCCCCCGCAACACCTCGTGCGCGCGCGTCGCGCGCCGCCGCGCGTGACGGCTCCCTCGGCCTTCGATGCCGTCGTCGTCGGAGGCGGGCACAACGGCCTCGCGTGCGCGGCCTACCTCGCGCGCGCCGGACGTCGCGTGATCGTCCTCGAGCGCCGCCCGCGCGTCGGCGGCGCCGCGGTCAGCGAGGAACTGCACGCGGGCTTCACCTACTCGGTCTGCTCCTACGTCGTCAGCCTGCTGCGCCCCTGGATCATCCGCGAGCTCGAGCTCGCGCGGCACGGTCTCGAGCTGATCCCGCTCGAGTGCTCCTTCTCGCCGTACCCGGATGGACGCTCGCTCGCGCGCTGGGACGACGCGCAGCGCACCCACGACGAGATCGCCGCTTTCAGCGCGCGCGACGCCGCGCACTACCCGCGCTACGGACGGCTGATGGCCGAACTCGCCGCCTTCGTCGCGCCGCTGATCGACGAGTTCGCGCCCGATCCGGCTTCGACGAATCCCGCGCGGATCGCGGAGGCCCTCGCGCACTGGCGACGCTTCCGCGAGCTGCCGGCGCGCATGCGCACGACCTTCTTGCGCCTGATGACCGCCAGCGCCGCGGACTTCCTCGACGAGCACTTCGAGTCCGACGCGCTCAAGGCGCCGATGAGCGTCTCCGGCATCATCGGCACGATGCAGGGCGTCCGCTCGCCCGGCACCGCCTACGTGCTGCTGCACCACTACATGGGCGAGATCGACGGCCACTATCGCGCGTGGGGCTTCGCGCGCGGCGGCACCGGCGCCGTCAGCGAAGCGCTCGCCTCCGCGGCGCGTGCGCACGGCGCGGTGATCCGCACGGACTGCGAAGTCGCGGGCTTGCTCTACGACGGCGACGAGGCCGTCGGCGTGCACCTCGCGAACGGCGACGAACTGCGCGCGCGCTGCGTCGTCTCCGCGCTCGACCCGCGCCGCACCTTCCACGGACTCGTCGGCCGCGAGCGCCTGTCCGCGGACGTCAACGCGCAGCTCGACCGCTTCCGCTTCCGCGGCAGCTCCGGAAAGGTGAACCTCGCGCTCGACCGCTTGCCGAGCTTCACGAGCCGCCCCGGCGCCGGTCCGCACCTCGCCGGCGACATCGCGATCGCGCCGTCCGTCGACGCACTCGAGGTCGCCTTCGACGAAGCCAAGGCCGGTCGCTGGTCTCGCCGTCCCTACATCAACGTCGTGATCCCTTCGCTCAGCGACCCGACCGTCGCGCCCGCCGGCAAGCACGTGATGAGCTGCTTCGTGCAGTACGCGCCGTACGAACTCGCCGAAGGTCCCGAGGCGTGGCCCGAGAAACGCGAGGCCTTCGGCGACGACGTCGTCGCGACGCTCGAGGAGTACGCGCCCGGGCTGCGCGACTCGATCCTCCACCGCCAGGTGCTGACGCCCTGGGACCTCGAGCGCGAGTTCGGCCTCAGCGAGGGCAACATCTTCCACGGCGAGCTCTCGCTCGAGCAACTCGCCTTCCTGCGTCCGCTCTCCGGATTCGCGCGGCACGCGACGCCGGTTCCGAAGCTCTGGTTGGCTTCGTCCGGAGCGCACCCCGGCGGCGGGATCATGGGCGCGCCCGGTGCGTTGTGCGCGCGGCGCATGCTGGCGGGAGGCGCGCTGTGACGCCGCAGACGCGCTGTGACGCCCTGGTGCTCGGCGGCGGCCTCGAAGGACTGGTCGCAGCGCTCGTGCTCGCGCGTGCCGGACGGCGCGTGGTCGTGCTGTCCGAGCGCCCGCGGCCCGGAGGACTGCACGGCTCCGCCGAGCTCGCCGGCACGGGCCTCGAGACGCGCGGCACGGTGCTCGACGAAGAGCGCTTCCCGTTCGAGCTAGCGGAAGAACTCGACCTCGCGGCGCACGGCCTGCGCTTCGAGGACGCGCCCGACCTGCTGGCGATCGACCGCGCGGGCCGACACCTGCGGATCGCTCGCGGCGCGGCGGATCCCGCGTCGAGCCTGCCGACCGAGCTCGCGAGCGCGTTGCGCGCCTTCGCGGCCTCGCACGCCGCGCATCGCGCCTTGTTGCGGCGCGAGCTGCGCAGCGAGCCGCCCGACCTCGTCCCCGAGGCCTTGACCGACGCGCTGCGACTCTCGGCACGCGCCGCGGGCTGGCGGGCGGACGGACCGCGCGCGCTGTACGACTTGCTCTGGACGCTGCCGACGAGCCTCGCCGACTGGCTCGGCGACCACTTCGACGACCCGCTGCTCGCGGCGCTCTTGGCCGCGGACGCCTTGCCCGGTTCGTGGTGCGGACCGCGCGCGGCCGGAACGAGCGCGATCTGGTTGCTGCGCGACGCGGCGCGCGGCGCACGAGCACGCCGACCGATCGGCGGCGGACCGGCGCTGGTGCGCGCATTGTTGCGCGCCTTGCAGGAACGCGGAGTGCGCGTCCACTGCGGCGAAGCGCTCGGCGGACTGCTGGCCTCCGGGCGCGGCGCGTCTTCGCGCGTGCGCGGGGCGTGGCTGGCGGATGGTCGCGAGTTCCGCGCCGACGCGGTGCTCTCGACGCTGTCGCCGAGGCGCACGCTCGAGCAGCTCGCGGGCGTCGAGCTGCTCACGCCCGAGGACCGCGACTCGCTCCGCCCGCTGCGCTCGCGCGGGACGATCGCGGTGCTCGACCTGGCGTTCGACCGCGAGCCGGCGCCGGCGGAAGCCGAGGCGGGCGGTTTCGAACGCTTGCGCCTGCTCAGCGACATGCGGCAGCTCGAGGACGCCGCCGACGCGGTGAAGCACGGCCGCGTTGCGCAGGAACCGTGGCTCGAGGTCTTCGCCGTCAGGCAGCCCGACGGGCGCGCGCTGTGGACGACGCACGTGCACGGCGTGCCGCACCGGCTCGAGGGCGGCTGGACCGTCTCCGCGCGCCGCGAGCTCGCGCAGCGCGTCTACGCCGTGCTCGGCGACGCTTTCCCCGAGCTCGCCGAGTCGGTCACGGCCGAACGCTTGCGCACGCCGTCGGATCTCGCGCGCGGTCACGGACTCGACGGCGGACACCTCTGGCAGGCCGAGCTCGCGCTCGACCAGCTGTTGCTGCTGCGTCCGACGCACGAGCTGTCGCGCTATCTCACGCCGCTCGCCGGTCTGTGCGTCGGCGGGACCGCGCAGCACCCCGGCGGCGTGATGCCGGGACAGGCCGGGCGCCTGGCCGCCGACGCGTTGATGCGCGTCACCTGAGGCGCGCTGCGTGCGGATCGGCATCGACTACCGCCCCGCCTGGGCGCACGCGCCGGGGGTCGGACGCTACACGCGCGAACTCGTGCGCGCGCTCGCGAAGCTGCCCGCGCCGCCGGAGCTCGCGCTCTTCGAGCTCGGCGATCCGCAGCGCGAAGTCGACGACGAGGCGCTGGGACTCGCCGGATCGCACGCGATTGCGAAGCGCGTGCGCGGACCCTTGCCGCGCCGCGCGGTGCGCGTTCTCGGTCGCTTCGGCCTCTCGGTCGACCGCCTGCTCGGCGGCGTCGAGCTGTTCCAGCACACCGCCGACCGCTTGCCCGTGCGCTTCGCGCGGCAGTGCACCGCGGTCGCCGAGCTCCCGCCGCGCGGAACGCCGCAGTTCGCGGCGCACGCCGCGTGGCTGCGCTCGCTCGACGGCTTGTTGGTCTTCAGTGCGCACGCCGCGCAGCGGCTCGTCGACGAGTGCGGGGCGGATCCGACGCGCGTCCACTTCACGCCCGTCGGCTGCGAGCACTGGCGACGCGAGCTACCGGCGTCCGCGCTGCGACGCCCGACCGACGACGCGGCCCCGCTGCGCGTCATCGCGCTCGGCGCGCTGCGCTCCGACGCCCGGCCCCTGGTGCTGCTCGAAGCGTGCGAACGCCTGCGCGCCGGCGGCCTCGAAGTCGAGCTGACAAGCGTCGGCCGCGCCGGGGACGCCGCCGAGGCGTGGACCCGCCGTCGCGCCGCTTCGCCGCTCGGCGAGGCGGTTCGCTGGATCTCCGAGCCTCGCGAGTCGGAGCTGCCCGGGCTGGTGGCGCGGGCCGACGTCCTCGTGCAGCTCGAGGAGGAGGTGCTGACGCCGGTCACCGCGCTGGAGGCCTGCTCGCTGGGCCCGGCGGTCGTCGCCGCGAGACAGCCCGTGCTCCGGGAAGCGCTCGGCGAGCTGGCGGAGTGGACCGAGCCCGGCGCCGGCCCCGACGCCCTCGCGGACGCCCTCGCCTCCGCTCGGCCGCGGGCGCGCGACGAGGCCGAGCGTGAGCGCCGTCAGGCCCTCGCCGAGCGCTTCGACTGGCGTGGGTGCGCCCTGGCGACGCAGCTCGCCTGGAGGCGCATCCTGAGCCCTCGAGGAGCCTGAACCTCCGAGAAGAGGTTCGGGGCGCCGCCCGACCAGCGGAAGGCGCCCCGATGAGCTCGGGAACAAGAGCCGAAGTATCTGTTCCCAACTCTCTCTTTTGCCCTCGGAGCGAACCCCGAGAGCGCGTCACTCCCCCTCCCTGGGGCGGGGGCGACGCAGCCTCGGCTCTCCGGCATGCGGGGCCCAAGGCCGCGCAGCCCAGCTCCACCGCGTTTCCGCGATGTCACCGCTTGGTCTCCCGTCGGGGACCTCGGAAAGAGCGACACGGGCTCTCTCTCTGAAGAAAGCATTCAGGCCCGCGTGCCTCCAGCATAAGCAACTTCCTGGATTCCGTCCAGCCGGCAGGACGGGGAGGTCGAAGATTTTGCCCGCCGGGTCCCCACATCGGGCCCCGGGCGCGGCGGAGGGGTCCGTCGCGCGAGACGGCGCGGCACAGGAGAGCGACGTATGGCGCAACCGGAACTGGCTCGGCGGGTGCTGGAGGGGACCAAGAACCTGACTCCTTGGCCCGAGGTCGCGAGCCGGGTGATGCAGATCGCCCAGCGCCCCGAGGTGGTCCCCGGCGAGCTCGTCGCCGTGATCCAGACCGACGCCGCGCTGACGGCCAAGGTCCTGCGCCTCGCCAACTCGGCCTACTACGGCTTCCGGCGCGAGATCGCTTCCTTGGCCGAGGCGGGCAACGCGCTGGGCGTGCAGGCGCTCGTCAACCTGGTGCTCACGGGCTGCGCGGAGCGCTACTTCCACACCGGCGGCCGCGGCGCCGCGGCGAAGTCGCTGTGGGAGCGCTCCATCACGACGGCCTTCTCCGCGCAGATCCTGGCGCGCGCGCAGGGCGCCGTGGATCCCGAGCGTGCCTACACCGTCGCGCTGCTGCAGAACATCGGGCACCTCGTCATCGACGACTTCCTCGTCGAATTCCGCGAGCGCATCGAGCGCGAGCAACGCGACGGGCGCGACCTCTTGTCCGCCGAGCGCGCCGTGCTCGGTCAGAACCACGCGCAGATCGGCGCGCGGCTCGCGCGCCGCTGGGGCTTCCCCGAGGTGCTGTCGGACACGATCGAGTTCCACCACAGTCCGGAGCGCGCCGGCGTGGATCCGAAGCTCGCCGCGGTCGCGCACCTCGCGGAGACGATCACCTACGCGCTGTCGCTCGACGACGGGCTCGAGAGCCTCGCGTACGGCTTCAGCGAGTCCGCGCTCGCGCTCTCCGGCCTCGACCGGAACGGATTCCTCGCCTTGGAGGAGGTGATCCGCGAGGAGCTCGAGAAGGCGCGCGACGTCTTCGAGTCGGCGGCCTGATTCCGGAACCGCGTCGCGCGATGGACGCGCGAAGGGGCGGGGTGGGGTGGATAAGGGGATTCGAACCCCCGACCTCCGGTACCACAAACCGGCGCTCTAACCAGCTGAGCTATATCCACCACCAGGGTTCTCGCCCCGATTGGCGGCCAGGAAGGATCGTGCCGGATCCCCCCGCTGTCAAGCGGGCCGACGCGAAAGTCGCGCGATCCGGCGGCGCCGAACGGCGCTGCGATCAGCGCCTGAGTCGCGGCGCCGCGGACGAACCGTCGGCCTCGGCGGACAACTCGCGGACCTTGGCTTGCAGCGCGAGGTTCTGCGCCTGCAGGGCGCCCAGCGCGAAGCTCAATCGACGCTCGAGACGCCGCGCTGCTTCCGCCTCGCGCTCGAGTCGGTCGAGCAAGCGGTTCGAGCCGCGCTCGAGGAGACGTGCCGTCTCCAGCTCGCGCTCGGCCTCCGCGATGCGCTCGATGTACGCGCGCTCCTTGCGCCCGGGCCCGACGGTCCGCGGGCGCGCCGCGGCCGGAACCACACAGACCTCGGCCAGGCCTTCGGCATCGCGCCCCACGCGCTCGATGTGCGCCGAGCGCGGGTCGCGGAGCGGGACGTGAGCAGGCTGTTGCGAGGTGTCGTTCACAGACCTTCCATCGGCGCACGGCGCGCTTCTCCGTCCCTCCGATCGCCCGCCAGCGCGCGGGATTCCGAAGGCTGCGCCTGACGAGGCGGATCAGCGCCGCGCCGCTCGGTGCTAAGCTCTGCGGCGTGAGCGAGAGCGAGCACGACGCACCGAAGCCGAAGAGCTTCGGCAACATCAGCGAGCACCACTGGTCGCGCGCCCGCAAGGACGCGAACGCGGAGGCGATCGAACACCTGCGCGAGCGCTCGCGAGCGCCGGGCGTCGCCGAGGGTGGCGGTCCGCGCAACCACTATTGCCTCGAGTGCCACGGCGTGCTGCCGCTCGCCTACGACCAGCGCCGGCCGGCGGACGTGGAGGGGCTCGAGCACTGTCCGCACTGCGGCGCGGAGCTCGACGCGCGCGTCCGCGCGATGTTCAACTGGGTCGAGATCGACCAGCCCCCGGGCAGCGACCTGCACGCGCTGCTGCCGATCCTGCTGCTCGGCGTGATCGCCCTGTTGGGACTCGTGATGGCCCTCTACTTCTGGCTCGGCTGAGCCTGCGCGACGCATGACGGAGCCCACCTACGACCCGCGGCGCTTCGAGCGCCAGACGCGCTTCGCACCGCTCGGCGCGGAGGGCCAGCGTCGGCTCGCCGAGAGCCGCGTGCTGCTCGTCGGCTGCGGCGCGCTCGGCGGCGTCATCGCGCAGAACCTGACGCGCTCCGGCGTCGGTGAACTCGTGCTCGTCGACCGCGACATCGTCGAACTGTCGAACCTCCCGCGACAGGTCCTGTTCGAGGACCGACACGCGCGCGAAGGCACGCTGAAGGTCGAAGCCGCGGCGGAGACGCTCGCGCGCATCGGCGGCCCCACGCGCTTCGAGACGCACGCCGCGCACCTCGACGCGGACAACCTCGAGGACCTCGCCGATGACTGCGACCTGATCCTCGACGGAACGGACAACCTCGGCACGCGCTACCTGCTGAACGACTACGCGATCCTGGAAGGCGTGCCGTGGGTCTACGGCGGCGTCGTGGGTTCGGGCGGACTCGTGATGGCGGTGCTGCCGGATCGCGGGCCGTGCCTGCGCTGCCTGTTCCCCGAACCGCCGCCCGCCGCGAGCCTGCCGACCTGCGACACGGCGGGAGTGTTGCTGCCGGCGGTCGCGACGATCGCATCGCTGCAGAGCGGCTTGGCGCTGCGGCTGCTCGTCGAGGGCGCGGACACGCGGCTCGAGACCGCGCTGCTCGAGGTCGACGTGTGGTCGGGCGAGCTGCGTCGCCTGCGGCTCGGACGCCAAGCGCAGTGCCCCTGTTGCGGCGACCGCGACTTCCCCTTCCTGCACGAACCACTGGGGCGTCGCGCGACGATCCTCTGCGGCCGCAACGCGGTGCAGGTGCGCGGCAGCAAGTCGGCGCCGGACCTCGCGCAGGTCGCGAAGGCGCTCGAAGGGCTCGCGTCCGACGTGCGCTGGGCCGGACCGATCCTGCGCTTCGCGCTCGACGAACACCGCATCACCTTGTTCGAGGACGGCCGCGCGTTGATCGAGGGCACGGACGACATCGACCGCGCGCTCGCGCTCTACGACCGCTACGTCGGCACGTGAAGCCCGCGCTGGTGATCCTCGCCGGGGGCGCCAGCGAGCGGCTCGGTGAACCGAAGGCGCTCGTCGAGCTCGGCGGGCGCAGCGTTCTCGACCGGCTGCTCGACGCCGCCGCGAACCTGGACCGAGTCCCGCTCGTGATCGGCGGCGCGCACTACGCCGCGATCGCGAAGGCCCTCGGCGGACGCGGCGAGTGCGCGAACAACGTCGAGTGGACGCGCGGCCGGACGGGCAGCGTGATCCTCGCGGCGCGCTTGCGCGAGGACCGCGACCTGTGCCTCGCGCCGGTCGACGTGCCGCTCGTGCCGCGCGAGGTCTTCGAGGCCCTCGCCGCCGCCTGGGAAGCCGCGGGCTCTCCACCGCGCGGCTGGCTCGCGCCTGCGTGCGACGGGCGCTTCGGCCACCCCGTGGTCGTCGGGCGCGAATTGCTCCGCCAGCTGTTCGGGGCCTCTCCCGACCGACCTCTGCGCGAACTGCGCGGCCTCGCCGACCCCCTGTGGTCGCTCGAAACGCCCTGCGCGGCCGTCCTGGACGACCTCGACACCCCCGCCGACCTGGCTGCCCTGCGCGCCCGAGCTTCTTCTCCATAGGCCTCCACTCCGCCGGGGCACGCCGCCGATAGGTGACCCCGGTAGACCCTCCGTGCGGGGGGGCCTGCCCGTGCGGAGAAGAGGTTCAAGGATGAGTTTTCAAGGCGACGTAGCCGGTATCGGCCTGGCAGAACTGCTGCAGAGCATCGCTCGCGGACGACGCGAAGGCGTGCTCACGCTCAGCGCCCGGGGTGGTCTCAAGTCCACCCTCGGCCTGCAGGGAGGTGTTCTGTACTTCCTGCCCGAGCCCGACGAAGACCCGAAGGTCTGGAAGGACCGCGCGCGTCAGGCCTACATCGCGGACCACGACGTCCGCATCGACGCGGTGCGCATGGCGGAGATCGCCCGCGCCCACCGCATCGAGATGGTCTACAAGCTACTCGACGCCGAGGGTGTGCACTTCCGCTTCGACACGGGTCCCCTGCCGGACCCGGGCAAGGAGACCGCGCACAGCGACGACTCCGCCGACTCCGCGCGCATGCCGCAGGTACACTGCGAAGGCATCGCGGTCGAGTTCCTGCTGCTCGAGTACGCGCGCATCAGCGACGAGGCCCAGTCGCTCGGCGGCGACGCGTGGGTCAGCTCGCACTGGATCCCGCGCTTCAAGGACGCGGGTGAGCTCGGCAAGGACATCGCGCGCTTCGCGAAGCAGTGCGACGGCAAGTCGAGCATCGCCGAGATCGCGGACCGCCTCGCGTGGCCGATCCGTCAGGTCCGCCTGACCGTGCTCGGTCAGCTGCAAGCCGGCACGATGCGCTTCAGCATGGCGCGCGAGATCCTGGTGCTCGCGCAGTCCGAGCTGTCGAAGGGACACATCACGCGCGCGGCTTCGCGCCTCTCCGCGTGGGTGCAGCTGTTCGAGGGCGGGCCGCTCGGCCGCGGCGACGCCGAGCTGCTCGAGGCCGAGTGGAAGGCCGACCGCTTCTCGCCGTTGCTGAACCGCATGCCGACGCGCGAGGCGCGCCTGCTGCTGCGCCGCCTCGACCACGCGCTCGGCGACCCGGCGCTCGCGCTGAAGCACTGGCGCGAGTTCCACCGCCTGCACAAGCACGACCACATCGCGCACGTGCACCGCATCGCGTGCGAGTTCCGCTGTGGTGACGAGGAAGAGCTCACGCCCGTGCGCGAGCTGCTCGACGTCGCGCGCGGCTTCCGCGAACACAACCAACCGCGTCGCGCGGCTGCCGTGCTGCGCCTCGCTGCGGCGCAACAGCCGTCCAGCACCCCCGCTCGCCTCGACGTCGGCATGGGCATGCTCGCCGCCGGCATGCCCGAGGAAGCCACGCCGTGGATCCTCGACGTCGCCGAGGCGCTGATCGAGGACCACGCCGCCGAGAAGGCGCTCGCACCGCTGCGCGCGCTGATCGACGCCGACCCCGGCAACCGCGAAGCGCGCCGCTTGTGGAGCCGCGCGCGTTCGCTGACCGTCCGCCGCCAGCTGATCAAGAAGCACTCGCTCGTGGGCTTCGCGATCCTGATGGCGCTGTCGCTCGGCGCATGGGTGCAGATCCGCAACGAGCGCACCTACGGCGACCGCTTGGCCGAGGTCTCGAACCTCCTGCCGACGCCGGCGGAGGCGCAGATGCTGCTCGACGAGTACTTCCCTGACGACAACTCGCCGCAGGTCTCCGCGCTGCGCGACGCGATCCTGGACCGCCGCCGCGAGGGCGAGATCGCGCACCGCGCCGCCTGGTACGACCAGTACAAGGAAGCGCAGACCGAGTGCACGCTCGGCGACGCGCAAGTCGGCCTCGAGCGAGCGCTCGCGCTGCCGAGCCCGCCGCGCCTGACCACGATCAAGGAACCGTGGCCGCTGCCGAGCGACCTCTACAACGGCCTGGCCGCGCGCCTCGAGAACGACCTCCACTCGCTCGGCGAGCTGGAGCTCGACGACGCCGAGCAGATCGCCGAGGAGGACGAACTCTCGCGCACGCTGGTCGCGCTCACCACCAAGCTGACCGCCGTCGCCTCAGGTCGCGACACAGGTGACCTGAAGGAACGCGTCGTCGAGATCGGCGACACGCTGCGCAAGCGCGACACCGACCGCGCCGTCGCGATCAAGGAACGCACCGAGCTCGACCTGATCACGCGCCAGAACATGATGCTCGCGAGCGCGCGCACGCACCGCGCCGCGGGATCGCTCGACAAGGCGCTGAAGGTCTACGAGGACCTGCTCGCGATCGACGAGTCGGGCAAGCTCGCGCGTCTGCTCGACGACGAAGTGTCGGAGGTACGCACGAACCACGAAACGCTGCAGACCGCGCGTGCGCTCGCGAAGGAAGGCCGCCACGCCGAAGCTCGCGCGCGGCTCGCGAAGGACTTCAAGGACCCCGAGAAGGTGGCCTTGCCCTGGGTGCTCGACAGCTTCCCTGCCGGCGCGATCGCGCACATGCCGGACGGCGCCGTGCACCACACGCCTTTCCAGCTCGAGTCCCGTCCCGGCGAGCGTCTCGAGATCCGCATCGAGTCGCCCGGCTGCGAACCGAGCACGATCGTCACCGAGGGATCGGCCGACCGCTTCGTGTGGTTGTCGCGCACGCCCGAGCGCCGCTGGCAAGGCGAAGGCCGCGTCGAGGCCCCGCCCGTCGCCGCCGGTCAGGACCAGATCGTCTGCGACCGCGCGGGACACATCGCCCGCCTGTCGAGCGAAGGCGACACGCTCTGGGATCGCCGCCTGTCTTCCCTCGGAGGACTCGCGCGCTCGCCCGTGTTCCTGCCCAAGAAGCCCGGCCACTTGCTGCTGCTCACCGAGGACGGCGAGGCGTGGATCCTCGACGGCGCGACCGGCGACCTCGAAGGACCCTGGCCGCTCGGCTCGGGACCGGTCGAGGGACCGACGGCGACGAGCGACGGCGTGGTCGCGAGGCTGCGCGACGGTCGCTTCCTGCTCTGGGAGCGTCGTCTGAAGCCCACGCCGCTCGAGGAGAACGGCGCCGCCGGACTCGCGGCCGCCCGCTTCGGCAGCGAAGCGGGACTCTCCGTGCTGCGCCGCGACGGCGCGTCGTACGCCACGCACGAGTCGCCGTGGTGCGACTGGACCGTCAGCGTCGAGGACGAGGTCTACCGCGTCCACCCGAAGGACGATCCGGAGTCGGGTTTCGCCGTGCTGCGCCAGGGCGAGTGGAGCTTCCTCGCCTGGGAGGCGCCGCACGCGCGCCTCAAGGGCGGCCGACTGTGGATCTCGGACGAGAACGGACTGCGCGCGTTCACGCCCTGATCCGCGGACCACGAACGCGACGGACCTCCGCCGGTGCACGCACGGGCGGAGGTCCGTCACGTTGCGGCGCGACTGTGACACGCAGGTGGCGCGGCGTTAGGCTCGCCGCCATGCGACGACTGCTCCCGCTCTTGATCCTCCTCACCGCCTGCCAAGGCGCGGGCGAGCGCGCCCACCTCTCCGAAGTCGGCGGACCGTCCGCGCCCCAGGCGCAGCCGGAGCGCCACGCCGCGCCCGCGGGCTGGAACAGCTGTTCGCCCTACGGCTTCGAGGCGCTGGCCGCGAAGGTGCCGAGCGGCGACGAGGCGTTCCTGTGGAAGCAGTCCGCCCTCGACGCCTTCAAGCAGGCGCTCGAGCGCGAGGACCAGACGAGCGTGCGCGCCGCCGTGCTCTGCGCGCGCAGCCGCGACCCGCTCGCCGGCGAGGTCTTGCTCGCGCGGCTCGAAGCGCGCCGACTCGGCCCCGCGCGCAACTCGGACGCCGGTGATGTCGTCGCCGCCGCCGGACTCGCCGGCTGGCACTTCCGCGCCGACCTCGCGGACCGACTCGCCGCGCTCTCGTCCGGCGCCGGCCCGCACCCCGACCTCGAGGTGCGCGTCGAATGCGCCGCCTCCGCCCTGCGCCTCGGCGCCCCCACCGAATCCGTCGCCCCCTTCCTGCTCACGGTGCTGTGCGCCCTGACCCCCGGCGAGCTCGAGCGCCCCTCCGACTGGCCGCGCCAGGCGAACGTCGCCTGGGTCAAGACGCGCGCCGCGGAGGTGCTCTCCGAGCGCGCCGGCCTCCCCTGCCGCTTCCGTCCGGACGCTTCCTTCGACGACCAGGCCGCGGAGATCGCGAAGCTCGAGCGCGCGCTCGCGTCGACGGACTGAGACCGCTGACGGGCCGCGACGGATCGCCCCGTCTCGGCGGTGAATTCGGCCGCGCGGATCGCTACAACAGGCTCCGCGGTCGGGGCGCCCCCTCGACCCGACCCTGCGCGTCATGGATGTCTCCCTCACCCTCGTCGAACTCGGCGTCTCCGCGACCGCGGCGGTCGCTTCGTCGGCCGTCCTCGGCTGGTGGTGGCGCGGGCGCAGCCTGTCGACCAAGCGCGCGGTGCTGGACGAGCTCTGGACCCGCAAGCTGCGCAGCATGGAGGTCGCGCTCGAGGAGAGCGAGAGCCACCGCACGCGCGAAGGCACGGGCTTGCGGATGCTGCAGGCCGAGCTGGAGTCGGTGCGCGACGCGCTCGCCTCGGCCAAGCAGGCCTACCAGGACGCGTCCGACGAGATCGCGGAGCTGAAGGAGGCGCTCGAGCGTCGCAAGCTCGACGTGGAGGCGCTCGACCACGCCGGTTCCGAGATGGCCGAGCGGCGCAAGCAAGCGCTCGCCGAACTCGAGAAGGAACGCGAGCGCAGCGCGAAGCTGGCGGCGAAGGTCAAGCGCCTCTCCCCGCTCCCCGCGCGGCTCGCGGAGCGCGAAGAGGAACTCGCGCGGCTCGACCGCAAGCACGCGTCGGAGCTGGACTCGCGCGACGCGGAAGTGCGCCGCATGACGGACTGGATCGCAGAGCTCTCGTCGCTGCCCGACGCGCTGAAGAGCCGCGAAGCCGACGTGCGCGAGCTGCGTGAGCGCCTGCGAGCGGAAGTCGCCAAGGGCGATGAACGCGCGGCGGAAGCGCACGGGCAACTCGTCGTGCTCGACGCCGAGAAGCTCGCGCTCGCGAAGCGGGAGTCGGAGCTGCAGGACGCGCTCGCGAAGCGAGAGGCGGAGCACGAGCTGCTGCGCGCGGAGAACGAAACGCTACGAGCGCGCGCCGGCGAACTCGCAGGGCGCGTGGATCAGCTCGAGAGCGCCGCCGCGGCCGTGGACGCGCGCATCGAGCGCGAGCGCCAAGGCTTCGAGGACCAAGCCGCCACGCAGCGCGATCAGGCGTCCAGCGAACGCGAACGCCTCGCGCGGCGCCTCGTCGAGCGCGAGGAAGAGCTGCGCAACGCTCAGCGTGCGCTCGCCGCCGCGCGCGCCGAGTCGGAGGGCGCGAACGTCGAGCTGCGCAGCTTGCGCAAGCGCGTCGAGGAGCTGAACCGCGCCGACGCGCGACGCCGCGAGGAACCCGCGCCGACGAGCGCCGCGCCCTCGGGCGACGGAACCCCGAACGAACGCCCCGCGCGCCAGCGACGCCGCAAGCCGATCGACGAGCTCGAACTCCTCGTCGGTGACGCCCCCGCCGCCCCCTCGCTCTTCGCCGACCAGCCGGCGGAAGAGGAATCCACGTCGACTGCGTCCGCGGAGAGCGCGACCAGCGTGATGGAGACGCCGGCCGAGCTGGAACCCTTCGTGCAAGCGGTGGCGGAAGCCGTCGCGGAGGCGGAGCGCGCCGAGGTCGAAGCGGAAACCGAAGCCGACGCAGAGGTCGAAGAGCGAACCGAGCCCGAACCGGTCGCCGCCCATGCGCCGACGCCGACGGAAGAAGACGCCCTGCCGACCGAAGGGGCCGCCGAGCCCGAGCCGCACGAGGAGCCCGCGACGCCCGCGGAGACGCTCGAAGCTCTCCTCACCGAGGTGCTCGAGGAGCCGCGCGCGGAAGAGGTCGAGGTCGCGCTGATCGAGGACGAACCCGAGGTGATCATCAAGCCGCACCGTGCGGCGCCGCCCTCGATGCCGACCTTCCCCGGCGTCGACGCCGCGGAAGCGCCCGCGAAGCAGAAGGCGTCGAAGGCGAACGCGAAGCCGGCGACGAAGGTGGAGAAGCCCGCTCCGGCGGCCGCGTCGAAGAACGCCGGCGCGGAGCCTGCCTCCGCAGCCGACGACTTCACGCGCATCCGCGGGATCGGTCCGCGCACCGCGGACAAGCTCGTCGCCGCCGGCATCAGGAGCTTCGCGGACTTCGCGGCGCTGTCGGGCGACGCGCTCACCGAGATCGCCGACGCGATCGGCGTCGGCGCCTCGAAGATCAAGAGCTCCGGCTGGCAGAAGAGCGCTCGGCGCCTCGCCAAGTCGAAGCGCTGAGCGCGGAACGGCGCGCCGCGCCTACGGCTCGATGCGGTACATCGTGCGCGGGTACGGGATGCACTCGCGGACGTGTTCGACGCCGCAGATCCAGCCGACGGTGCGCTCGAGTCCGAGGCCGAAGCCGGCGTGCGGCACGCTGCCGTAGCGGCGCAGGTCGAGGTACCACTGGAAGGCTTCTTCCGGGAGCTCGTGGGCGCGGATGCGCGCGAGCAGCTCGTCGAGGTCCTCCTCGCGCTGGCTGCCGCCGATGATCTCGCCGACGCCCTCGGGACCGATCACGTCGACGCACAGGCACTTCGACGGGTCCTCGGCGTCGCGCTTCATGTAGAAGGCTTTCACCTCCGCCGGGTAGTGCGTGATCATCAGCGGGCGGTCGTGCATCTCCGAGAGGATCGTCTCGTCCGGCGCGCCGAAGTCGTCGCCCTCGACGAACTCGGAGTCCGGGTGCGCGAGCAGGATCTTCGAGGCCTCGGCGTAGGTGATGCGCGGGAAGGGCGCCTGGATCGCCTCGAGCTTCGACAGGTCGCGCTCGAGCGCTTCCAGCTCGGGCTTGCAGTGCTCGAGCACGTCGCGCACGACGCGGCAGAGCATGTCCTCGGCGAGCTGCATGACGTCCTCGAGGTTCGCGAAGGCGACTTCGGGCTCGAGCATCCAGAACTCGGTCAGGTGGCGGCGCGTCTTCGACTTCTCTGCGCGGAAGGTCGGGCCGAAGGTGTAGACCTTGCCGAAGGCCATCGCCGACGCCTCGGCGTAGAGTTGGCCGGACTGCGTCAGGTAGGCGCTGCGGTCGAAGTACGGCACCTCGAAGAGCGTGCTGGTCCCCTCGCAGGCGTTCGGCGTGAACATCGGCGAGTCGACGCACAGGAAGCCCTGTTCGTCGAAGAACTGGCGCAGCGACATCATCACGCGGTGGCGGATGCGCATCACGGCCCACTGCTTCTTCGAGCGCAGCCAGAGGTGACGCTGGCTGATCAGGAAGTCGACGCCGTGTTCCTTCGGCGTGATCGGATAGCCGTCGACGGACTGCAACACCTCGCCGCCCGAGACGCCGATCTCGTAGCCGCCGGGCGCGCGCTCGTCGGCCTTGACCTCGCCGGTCAGGATCACGCTGGACTCCTGGCCCACGCTGCCGAGCTGCTCGAAGAGCTGAGGGTCGACGTTCTTGACGAAGGCGACGCACTGGCAGTAGCCGGTGCCGTCGCGCAGCTGGATGAAGTGCAGCTTGCCCTTCGAGCTCTTGTTGTGGACCCAGCCGCGCAGGGTGACGGTCTCACCGACGTGCTGCGAGAGTCGCTCGATGGTCGTGATGGTGCTCATGGGATCGATGGTGCTGGAGCGCGCGCGGGGCGGCGGCTCCGATCGGGGGGAACGGCGACGCGGTCGGCGGCGCTCAGGGGAACATGTCGTGGCTCGAGCGCACGTCGACTTCGGAGATCGCGCCCGCGTGGATCTTGACGCGACCCTTGCAGATCGCGCCGTCCCGGCGGGCTTCGACGAGGACGTCGCCGTCGCCGCCGGTCAGCTCCTCGAGCTCGGCCGCCGTCGTGATCAAGTGGATGCGCTCGAAGCCGAGGGCGAGCAGGCGATTCATCACGCGCTCGGAGAGCGGCGCGACGGCGGGCGCGGGACGCTCTCCGGGAGCGCTCGTGTTCGACGCCCCCTCGACGGAGCCGGCGCGCGGCGACTCGACGAGTTGCATCAACTGCTCGCGCAGGCGCTTGTGCTCGTTGCGCAGGTCGAGCAGCAGGTGCTCGAGCCTCCGCAGGTCGAGTTCCTTGGTCGACTCGATCAACGCGCGCAGCCCCTTCGGGATCTCGTCGAGCGAGTCCAGGCGGTCGAGCCGGTCCTCCAGCGTCCGCGCGCGGCCGATCAGCAGCACGAGGCACGCGAGCACGCCGCCCATCAGGGCCAGCGCGAGCAGGTGGAAGGCGCTGAGATCGAAGAATCCGGCGGACTCGGCGGGGACGAGGAGCAGCATGGTCGGCGGAGAGTCTAGCCTCGCCCGCGCGCCAAGTCCCGGTCCAGTCCCGCCCGGAGCCGCATCGCTGCCGCATCGTGCGATCCAGCGGCAGCACCTATACTGGGTCGATGCTCGGCCTCCTCCGCGCGCTCACGTCCCTCGCCCTCGTGGCCGCCGCGGTGATCCCGTCGCCGCCCGGCGTCCCGCGCGCGAGCGACGAGTTCGCCGAGCGCGTCGTCCCGCTCGTCGAAGCCCACTGCGCCGAGTGCCACGAGCCCGGCGACCCCGCCGGTGACCTCGACCTGACCCGCTTCGAGAACTCGGCGTCCGCGCTGACCGAGCCGGGGATCTGGCGCGAAGCCTGGCTGCTCGTCTCCGAGGGCGAGATGCCGCCCGCCGCGGCCTCGACGCACCCGAGCGTCGAAGAACTCGCTCCGCTGCTCGACTGGATCCGCGCCAACGTCGACTCGCTGCCGGCCAGCGAGTCCGTGACGACTCCCGGACGCACCACCACGCGTCGACTGAATCGCTACGAGTACCAGAACGCGGTGCTCGACCTGCTGGGCGTCGACTTCGACGCGTCGGAGGTCCTGCCGGCGGAGGGCGTGGGCCACGGCTTCGACGTCGTCGGCGACGTGCTCAGCATGCCGCCGCTGCTCTTCGAGAAGAGCTTCGAGGCCGCGGAGCGGATCGCCGCCGAAGCCGTCCCGCTCTCCGGCAAGTACCGCGAGGAAGTGCGCGTCGCCGACGAGCTCGACGTCGAGGGCGGTGCCGCGCTGCGCAAGGCGCAGGGTTACATCTCGATGTACTCCGTCGGCACGGCGACCGGGACCTTCGAGATCCCCCGCCGCGGCGAGTACGTGGTCCGCGTGCGCGCGGCGGCGCAACAAGCCGGACCGGACCCTGCGCGCTCCGCGGTGCTGGTGGACGGACGCGAGGTCGAGCGCGTCGACGTCACGGCGACGACGGACGCGCCGGCGGACTACGACGTGCGCGTCTACCTCGAGGAAGGCCGACGCCGCTTGTCCGCGCGCTTCGTGAACGACTACTACCAGCCCGACGATCCGGATCCGAAGCAGCGCGACCGCAACATGTACGTCGCGCGGATCACGCTCCTCGGGCCGACCGACGTCCCGCTGCGCACGCCCTTCGAAGCGCGCTTCGTGCAGGGTGACGAGCTCGACCGCGGCGAAGCGGGCCTGCGCAAGGTCGTCGAGCGCGTCGCGGGACTCGCGTGGCGCGGATCCGTCGACCGCAGCCGGATCTCCGACCTCTTGAAGCTCGCGCCCCGCGACGCGTCGGAGCGCGAACGGCTGCGCACCGCGCTGACCGCGATCCTCGTCTCACCGCGCTTCCTCTACCGCCTCGAGCCGGACGCCGGCGAACCGACGCGCGCGCTCGACGGAACGGAGCTCGCGACGCGCCTCGCGGCCTTCCTGTGGTCGAGCGTGCCCGACGAAGCGCTGCTCGACGCCGCGCGAGACGGACGGCTCACGGACACGGGCGCGCTCGCTACGGAGGTCGATCGCATGCTCGACGACGCGCGCAGTTCGCGGCTCGCCGTGGCCTTCGCGGGTCAGTGGCTGCAGCTGCGCCGCCTCGAGGGAGCCTCGCCGGATCCGCAGCGCTTCCCGAGCTGGTCGGACGAGCTGCGCGGATCCATGCGCCGCGAGAGCGAAGCCTTCTTCGAGGCCGTCCTGCGCGAGCGCCGACCGGTCACGCAGCTGCTCGATGCGGACTTCACCTTCGTCGACGAGCGCCTCGCGCAACACTACGGCATCGAGGGCGTGCACGGCGACGCGCTGCAGCGCGTGCGGATCCCGGAACACCTGCGCGGCGTGCGCGGCGGCATCCTCGGTCAAGCCGCGCCGCTCGTCGCGACGAGCATGCCGACGCGTACCTCGCCCGTCGTGCGCGGCAAGTGGGTGCTCGAAGCGCTGCTCGACACGCCGCCGTCGCCGCCGCCGCCCGGCGCGGGATCGATCGACGCCTCGGTCGCGGACGGCAAGGCCGCGTCGGTGCGCGAACAGCTCGAGAAGCACCGCGAGCAGCGCGCCTGCGCCGTCTGCCACGAACCGATGGACGGGCTCGGCTTCGCGCTCGAGAACTACGGTCCGACCGGCGCGTGGCGCGACACGGAGAACGGCGTGCCGATCGACACGCGGGCGGAGCTGCCCGGCAAGGTGCGCTTCGAGGGGCCGCTCGGCCTGCGCGCCCTGCTGCTGGAGGACGACGCCTTCCTGCGCGGGCTGGCTCGCCAGTTGACGACCTTCGCGCTGGGCCGGGGACTGACCAAGGCCGACCGGGAGGCTGTCGACCGGCTGGTGGCGAGCTTGCCGTCCGAACCGACCCTGCACGACCTGATCCACGCGCTCGTCGCCGACGAGCTCTTCCGACTCCACCGCCGAGGAGACCCCGAGTGACGAACCACCGACTTTCGAGGCGCGCGGTCCTGCGCGGTGTGAGCGCGACGCTGGCGCTTCCGTTGTTCCCGTCGCTCGCGCGCGCGGGCCTCGCGCCCGAGGCGCCGCTACGCCTCGCGTTCGTCTACGTGCCCAACGGCGTGCACATGCCCGACTGGTTGCCGCCACGCGTCGCGCAACGGGCGAAGCGCGGTCGCGCGCCCTTGCCGGCGGAACTCCCCCGCACGCTCCACGAGCTCGACCGCCACCGCGCGAAGCTCACGCTGCTCGAAGGACTGACGGTCGACAAGGCGCGCGCCAACGGCGACGGTCCCGGCGACCACGCGCGTGCTTGCGCGGCGTACTTGACCGGCACGCAGCCGGTGAAGGCCGACGGCTCGGTGATCCGGGTCGGCGTCTCGGCGGACCAGGCCGTCGCCGGCGCGCTCGGCGACCGCACGCGCTTCCACTCGCTGCAACTCGGCATCGAAGGCGGACTGCAGTCGGGCCAGTGCGACTCGGGCTACCCGTGCGCCTACAGCGGCAACCTCTCGTGGGCCTCGGCGCACACGCCGCTCGTGCACGAGACGAAGCCGCGCGTGCTCTTCGACCGCTTGTTCGGCTCCGGTCTCGCGCACCTCTCGGAGGAAGAGCGCGAGCGTCGCACGCGCGAGCGCAAGAGCATCCTCGACTTCGTACGCCGCGACGCGAACCGCCTCGCGCGCGAGCTGTCCGCCGCGGACCGCCGCAAGCTCGACGAGTACCTGACGGGCGTCCGCGAGCTGGAGCAGCGCATCGACCGCACGACGGGCGACGTCCAGGTCGAGCTCGAGCGACCCGCGGGAACGCCGCGAGACTACGCCGATCACGTGAACCTGATGTTCGAGCTGCTCGCGCTCGCCTTCGCGACCGACTCGACGCGCGTCGCGACCTTCATGCTGGCGAACGAAGGCTCGAACCGGACGTACCGCGAGCTCGAGCTGCAGGAAGGCCACCACTCGCTCTCGCACCACGGCAACGAGGACCACAAGCAGACCTCGATCGCCGCGATCAACCGGCACCACCTGCGGCTCTTCGGCGGCTTCCTCGACCGCCTCGCGGTGCTGGAGGAGGACGGCGAGCCCCTGCTCGACCGCACCCTGGTCGTGTACGGCAGCGGGATCGCCGACGGGAACGCGCACGCGCACCACGACTTGCCGCAGCTCCTGGCGGGCGGCGGTGGGCGGCTGCCGCTCGGCGAGCACCTGTGGTTCGAGCGCGATACCCCGCTCGCGAACTTCCACCGCTCGCTGTTCGACACGCTCGGCGTCGACGGCTTCGCGCCGGAAGACTCGCGGGCGAAGCGCTTCGCGGACTCCACGGAGACGCTCGATCTCCGGGCCTAGGAAGCCGCTCGGGCGTGTAGTGCGGACCGACCAGTCGGTAGGATGCCGGCATGGTTCGCGCCTTCAGCCTGCTCATCGTCGCCCTGCTCGTCGGCGGGGTCTACTTGCTCCCCGAGGCCGATCCGCTGCGCATCGGCGCGGACATGCTGCAGGAAGTCGTCTCGGAGGCGACGCTGCCGAACCCCGCGGATCCCGAGACGCGCGTCGCGGTCGCGCCGCAGCCGGAGGAAGCCGAGGACACGAGAGAGCAGGGAGTGTGGCCGCCCACGGAGTCCGAGTCCGCCGTGATCGGGATCGGCGAGCAGCTCGACCGGCGGCTCGCGGACTGGCTGCGCGAGCGCGTGCCGTTCACGCCGACGGCGGAGCAACAGGCCCCCCAGCCGATCACGCTCTTCGACGCGTGGAAGGCGACCGACGCGTACAGCGTCGTCGAGACCGAGGCGGGGCCGGTCGGTAGACTCGAGCTGCACGGCGTGCACGCGCTCGTCGAGGGCTACGAGGTCGGCGAGGACGCGCTGCTGCTGTCGGGCCGGGCTCGCGACGCGATCCTGCGCGGCCTGCGCATCGCGGGCCAGAAGCACACGCCGATCGTCGAAGTGCTCGACAACATCGAGCCCGGCACCGGCGGCCTGAACGTGATCGTGACGATCACCCCCGACCGGTTGCGCCTGGGCTGGCACATGGCGAACGAGGTGCCGGTCGGCCACGAGTTTCCCTGGTCGCCCCCCGACCGTCGCTCGCTGCTGCCGCCGCTCGTCGCAATCGCGCTCGCGCTGGCCCTGCGCAAGCCCGCTGTCTCGCTCGTCGTCGGCGTCGTCACGGGCGCGTACCTCCTGCGCCGCGGTCAGGGCGGCGGAGTCCTCGAGTCGATCGGAGGCGGCACGCTCGACGTCGGAACGAAGTTCTTCATGGACCAGTTCGGCGATCTGGAGCGCGCCGAGATCATCGGCTTCGTGATCTGCATGCTCGCGATGGTCGGCATCCTGGTGCGCAACGGGGGCCTGCGCGGCGTGATGAACGCGATCTCGCGCTTCGCGAACACCGCGCGCTCGACGCAGGTCGTCACGTACCTGATGGGCCTGCTGGTCTTCTTCGACGACTACGCGAACACGATCCTCGTCGGCGGGACGATGCGTCCGCTCGCTGACCGCTTCAAGGTCAGCCGCGAGAAGATCGCCTACATCGTCGACTCGACCGCCGCGCCCGTCGCCGGCCTGTCGATCTTCTCGACGTGGATCGCTTTCGAGGTATCGACATTCAGCGCGCAGCTGCCGCTCGCCGGACTCTCCGCGCAGGACGGCTACGCGGTCTTCCTCGACACGCTGCCGTATCGCTTCTACTGCATCTTCGCGCTCGTGATGGTCGCGGTGCTCGTGCTGACGCGCCGCGACTTCGGGCCGATGTGGACCGCGGAGAACCGCGCGGCGACGACGGGACAACTCGTGCGCGAGGGCGGCCAGCCGATGGTCGGCGCGCGCGCCACGAACATGCAACCGGCGCCCGGCGTCACCCTGCGCGCGTACCGCGCCGTCGTCCCGCTGACCGCCTTCGTGGGCGTGACGCTGTCCGAGATCCTGCGTGTCGGCGGCGCCTTCGCCGCGGACGCACAGCTCGGCAGCATCCAAGGGATGACGCAGGTGCTCTACGACGGCTCGGGAGCGTGGCCGCTCTTCGCCGGCTCGTTCGTCGGGCTGTTCCTCGCCGTGGTCTTCTCGCTCGAAGCCGGCTTGCGCGGAGAGATCGCGAAGGCCGCGTGGAACACGCTGCGCTCGATGGGCATCGCGATCGTGATCCTCTACCTCGCCTGGATGATCGGCGCGGTCTGCTCGGAGATCGGCACCGCCTACTACCTGACCGACACGCTCGGCGACCTGCAGTACCCGCTGCTGCTCCCGGTCACGCTCTTCCTGCTCTCCGGCGCGGTCTCCTTCTCGACCGGTTCGTCCTGGGGCACGATGAGCATCCTGCTGCCGCTCGTCGTCGGACTCTCGTACCAGCTCGGTTCGCAGATGCCGCTCGCGGAAGGCACGCACTTCGGCCACGGTCTGATGATCCTCTCGATCGGCGCCGTCCTCGAGGGCTCGATCTTCGGCGACCACTGCTCGCCGATCTCCGACACGACGGTGCTGTCCTCGGTCGCGGTCGCTTCCGACCACGTGGATCACGTGCGCACGCAGGCACCCTACGCGCTGCTCGTGATGCTCGTCGCGATCGTCGCGGGTTACTTCCCCTGCGCGGCCTTCGCGGGCTGGAACCCGCTGTACAGCCTGGTGCTCGGTACTGCGCTGCTCTACGCCTGCGTGCGCCTCTTGGGCAAGCGCGTTCCGGACGCCGAGCCCGACCCGGACGCGGCGTGAGCCGCTGACGCCGGCGCGTCAGTCGTACTGCGTGACCGTCGGGTCGAAGGCCGCCTGCAACATGTACCGCAAAGCGATGCGCGGAACATCCGCCGGCTGCGCGTTCGTGCCCTTGAAGCCCGCGATCCAGGCCTGTGTCTCGAGCGCGCGCCCGAAGACCTGGCGCCGCACGCGTGCGTCGAGCACCAGCGAACTGAACTGGCTCGCTCCGAAGTTCGGGTCCCACGCCGGCTCGATCCGCGTGCCCTCGTTCCAGTCGTTGAAAGTCGCGATCTGCACCCAGCGCGCGCCGCTGTCGAGCGCCGAGGTGACCGTCGTGCGGTAGAACGCGCCGCCCAGGGGATCCGCGACCCGCACGCCGAGCGGTTGCCCGTCCTCGCCCTGCAGGTTGTCGAGTCCCCAGCCCGCGACGCCCGTGTCGTCGAAGCCGGGCCAGACGATCGGAACGTGCAGGCGCCGCCACGGGTCGCCGAGCTCCCAGTTGCGGCCGAGGTCGTGCCGCTGCGCGCAGTGCAGCTCGAGCGCGGAAGCCGCAGGCGCGGGCTGCGTCGGCGTGCCGGCCGCCGCGTCCGCGAAGGTGCGGTAGCGCAGGATCTCGCGCGAGACGAGGTCCCAGCGCGACATGCCGCCGAAGGGCGCGCCATCGACCGGCATGGCGTCCGCGATCAGGAACAGACGCTCGCCCGTGTCGTACTCGACCCAGTCGAGGATGTCCTCCCAGTCGCTCGCGTCCAAGCACTGCGTGCCGCTGCCGTTGCACGAGCGGTCGCGGAACAGGAAGACGACGAACTTGCCGTCGCGGCGCAGCACGCCGCGCGCGTCCTCGTAGTGGTCGACGAGATACGAGAGGTCCTCCGCGATGCCGTCCTTCTTGTCGAAGAGGGTCGGCTCGCCGGACACCCAGCCCTGCATGTGGACCTTCGGCTCGTACATCACTGCCGTCTTCAGCGAGTACTGCGGATCCTCGAGCACGTCGAGGATCGACTCGAAGGTCTCCTCGTTGATCGCCTCGCTCCCCGCGAGTTCGTTCTGCACGGCGAGCTTGTGCCCGAGGTACTCGTAGACGAGGAAGTCGACGCCCAGCGCCTCGGCGAGCTCGAGGTGGTAACGCAACACGTCGGCGTCGCGCGAGTCGTACGCGCCGATCAGCGGCACGTCGTTCGAGCCGAACTCCGTCCCGACGGCGACGTCGCGCCGCCCGTTGGGCCGAAAGCACGCGGGGCTCGTCGAGCAGTCAGGATCGTGGCGGAAGCCGGTGAAGCTCGCGTCGGGCCCGGGCGGCGTGACCCAGTGCCAGTTGCGCCAGTTCTGTCCCGAGTCGAGCAGCTCGCCCGCGCCGAGCGAATAGAGCGGCGACCGGTAGCGTCCGACGTAGTTCAGACCGACCATGCGCTCGGGGTTGCCGTCGAGCGCGTTCTGCTGTCCGATCGAGACCTCGTCGACGCGCACGCTGCTCGCGATGTTCGACGTGAAGCGCAGCACCAGCTCCGTCGAGCCCGGAGGGATCGTGCCGTCGCCGATCGGCATGGTCTCGACGTAGTGCCACTCGCCGCGCTCGCGGTTCGTCGGACGCCAGCGCGTCTCCGACAGCACGGGGCTCAGGGCTCCGAGCGCGTCGCGCGCGTGCACGCCGACGTGCACCTCGTTCTGCGCGCTCGGCGACCAACCGAGCGACGCGCCGTCACCGACGCGCAGCCACGCGCCGGCTTCGACCGCCTGGCCCGCGCACAGCTCGTCCTCCGCGCCCAAGAGCGCCACGTTGCGCTCGAGCGTCGCCGTGTTCCCGAGCAGCAGCGCGCAACCGGTCCCGCGGTAGCCGCCGATCGTCGCGTCGCTCCAACGCGCGAACGAGCCGACGTCCGCCGACCAGCCGGCCGCCTCCTCGAAGTCGCCTCCGAGGCCTGCAACGCGCGAGGGGCGCTCGAACCCGAGACGCCCCTCGTCGATGCGCACTTCGCCCGGCGCGTTCAGCGTGCACTCGAGGCGCACCGCCGAGGTCGCGGCGGACAGACCGCCGGTCGCGACGGCGGTGGAGTAGCGGAACCACGCACCGCGCGGCGCCGAGTCCAGCGCGAGGTCGGCGCGCGAGAGCTCGCGTTCGCCTCCGTTCTCGAGCGCGACGAGGCGCAGCGTCAGTGAACCGGCGCCGACGTCGCCGCCGAGCCACAGCTCGAAGCTGGCGCGCAGCCGCTCACCGGGGAAGCCGGCGACGGGCAGCGGCGCGCCGAGCTGCGCGGGCGTCCAGTCGTGCCAGAGCGTCGCGTCGCCCGCGCCGGGCAGCGCGCAGCGCGCGACGCTGCGTCCGTCCACCTCGAGCGCGCTGAAGGGCGTGCCGCCCAGGCTGCAGGCTTGTTGCCAGCCGCCGAGGCCCACCTCGAAGCCGAGGTCGGGCGCGGACAGTGCGTCCGTCCCTCCGGCCGCCACCGACCCCGAGCCGGCCAGACAGGCCAAGCCCAGCGCCGCGGCGCGAATCCTCCTCCGCATCGGGTCTCCCCCTCCTCTCGCTCTTCTCCCGCTCTCCTCGCGCGGCGCGCCGCAGGCCTCCGCCCCTGCGCTCCACGGCGCGATCTCCCGGCCGCGCAGACCCGATCATAATGAAACTTCCTAGACGCGCAATGCACCGGCGCGCAGACCGAGTCCGACCAGCAGCGCGGCGGCGAGCGCGAGCCAGCTGGCGAGGGTCCCATGCCTCGAATCGGCGGGTGGGCCGGGGCCGGCGCCGCGGTGACGGCCCCCGGGACCCGCGGCGCGGCGCTCGGCGGGCGCCACCGCGCCGGGCGGAGGCGGCACAGAGCTCTCGAGGGCGTCGATCCAGGCGAGCGCGAAGGCGCGACGGTCGCCCTCGATCGCGAGCGGATCGGTGAGTGCGAGCTGCAGCTGACCCGTGCGCGTCGCCAGCGCAGCGGCGCCTTCGCGGTCGCGCCAGAGGACCTCCCCCGCCGGCTCTTGCGCGGCGGCGCCGCTGAGCTGCCAACCGTCGCCGAGCACCACGCGGGCGCCCTCGCGCGACGCGCCGGAGCCGACGCGCAGATCCGCACCGGACGCGACGAGTTCGATGCCGCGCTCGCGCGCCCACGCCTCGCTCAACCCGCGCAGTTCCCGCGGCAAGCTCGCGTCGAGCACGAGCCGCACCGGCGACGCCGCGCCGAGCTCGATGCGCGCACCGTCGCGCAGCTCGACGAGCCGACCGTCGACGCGACCGACGATGCCGTCGACGTGCGCGCCGCCCGACGCGCACCACGACGCCTCGCGGGACTCCGGCGCGCGATCGGTGACCCACAGCGCGTCGGCGCGGTCGACCTCGGACCACGGCATCGCGGTCGTCGTGCGGTTGGTGGCGCGCAGCCAGTCGGGCGGCGGCTCGAGACCGCGCACGGACTCCCAGTGCGCGCCGTCGAAGCGTGTCCACAGCGCGGGTCCGTCGATCCACTCGCGCGCCGCGCGCAGGGCGACATCGATGCGTCGGTCTTCGCCGGCGCTCTGCGCTTCCTCGCGCCACGGCAGGTACATGCTCGCGCGCGTGTCGAGCACGACGCGCCACTCCGGCGCGGCCTCGCGGTGCGTACGCGGACCCGCCAGGGCGAGCGCGCCGAGCGCGAGCCCGAGGAACAGCGCGTAGAGCCCCGGCGGCACGCCGCGGCCGCGCGTCGTGGGGCGCGCGGCGGAGCGTTCGAGCACCTCGCGCCAGATGTCGAGCGTGCCCGTCGCGCGCTCGTGCGGCGGACGCGGGCGGCGCGCGAGCAGCCACAGCACGAGCGGCAGCGCGAGCAGGAAGAGCGCGGACGCGCGTTGGAACTCGAGGCCGAGCACGGATTCAGTCGCCGAGCAGCGGCGTCAGGAGTTCCTCGAAGGGTCGCGCGCTGCTGCCCGCGACGTGGATCGCGCCGTGACGCGCGGCGGCCGTGCGCCACGCGTCGATGCGCGATTCGAGCCGTTGTTCGTAAGCGGTCAGCAGCGCGTCGTCGACGACGAGTTCGACGCGCTGCCCGTCCTCCAGATCGACGAGCCGCGTCGAACCGAGCGGCGGCGCGAACTCCGTCGGCGCGAGCACCTGCACGCCGCAGAGCCGACGCCCGCGCGTGTGGTGCACGAACCACTTGCGCGGTTCGCCGTCGAGGAAGTCGCCGATCCCGAACAGGCGATCGCTGCCGGGCCGCTCGGACTCGCAGAGCGCCGCGAGACCGGCGCGACCTTCCGCGCGCGTCGCCTGCAGGAAGGCCAGCAGGCCGCCCCAGTCGGCGGATCGACGCAGCTCGAAGCTGCGCGCTCCCGCGCCGGCGCCGGCCGAGAGCACGACACGCACGCGCGCGTCGAGCGCGAGGCCGACGCGCGCCAGACCGGCGGCGCACTCCGCCGCGCGCTGCAGCTTCCCCGGCGCGCCGATGCCCATCGACGCCGAGCGGTCGAGCCAGATCGCCCAGCGCTCGCCGGCTTCGCGGCGCTCGACGCGCACGAAGGGCTTGTCGAGGCGCGCGAGCAGGTCCCAGTCGAGGCGGCGCAGATCCTCGCCGTGGCGGTAGGGCCGGTGTCCAGCGAAGTCCTCGCCGGGACCGAGCAAGCTTGCACGCCCTGCGCCTTCGCGCCCGGCACGGCGCCTCACGAGGCGCGAGACCAACGCGGCGCAGCGCTCGGAGAAGCCGTCGTCGAAGACGACTTCCGCCGCGCGACGCAATCCGTCGGTTCCCTTCCGCTCCGTCCGCACCCGCCGGAGAACGATGCCCGCGCGCTCCGGTTCAGCTCGCCACGCGGCGCACGCAGACGACCGTCATGTCGTCCTCGCGCCGACCGCCGGCGAAGGCCAGCACGGACTCGACGATCGCCTCGGTGAGCTCGCGCGCGTTCGCCGCCTGCGGCCCGGCCGTGCGCAGCGTCTCCGCGAGTCGTTCCTCGCCGTAGAGGTCGTCCTCCGCGTCTTCGTGCCGCGCTTCGGCGAGACCGTCGGTGATCAGCAACATGACGTCGCCGTCCTCGAGCTTGACGACTTCCGACTCCTCGTACGGGAAGCCGTCCATCATGCCGAGCGCGGGTCCGTGTCCGGCGATGCGCTCGACGTCGCCCGACGCCGCGCGCCAGACGAAAGCCGCGGGGTGCCCCGCGTTCAAGCTGCGCACCTCACCGTTCTTGCCGAGCACGGCGAGGAAGAGCGTGACGAAGGTCCCGTCCTCGCTGCGCTCGCCGAGGTCCTCGTTCAGCATGCCGATCGCGACCGCCGGGTCGTCGACGACGCGCAGCAAGGAGCGCAAGCTCGCCTGCGCCGAGGCGGTCACCAGCGCGGGACCGATGCCGTGACCGGTGACGTCGCCGATCACGACGCCCATGTTGCCGCCGCGCGTCTTGACGAAGTCGTAGAAGTCGCCGCTGGTGCGCTCCGCCGACTGGTACCAGCCGAACAGGTCGTAGCCTTCGACGCCCTCGGGGATGCGCGGCATGAATCCGCGTTGCACCTCGCTGGCGAGTTCCAGCGACTGTTCGAGGCGCACCTTCATCAGCGAGTCGAGGTGCAGACGCGCGCTCTCGAGCGCCACCGCGATCTGTTGCGAGAGCGCGGTGAAGTACGACAGGTCCTGCATGCTGAACTCGCGCGTCGCCGCCTTCGAGTCCACGTACAGCACGCCGCGCAGCCCATCGCGCTTGCTGCCCGCCGCGTCGAGCGGCGCGCACATCAGCGCGCGCAGCTTGAGGTCGAAGACGCTCGCGCCGAGGTCCATCGCCTCCGCCGCGGAGTTGAACATGTCCTTCAGCGGCTGGCCCGTCTCGAGCACCATGCGCACGGCGCTGGTCGAGTAGCGTTCGTCGGAGTCGAGGTCGCTGCCGCCCCGCTTCCGCCCCACCTCGGTCGCCAGTTCGCCGTCCGAGCGCGAGAAGACGAGGAACCCGCGCTCCGCGCCGGTCCGCCGGATCGAGGCGTCGACGATGTACGTGAGCAGCTCCTCGAGGTCGTCGGATCCGGAGACGCGAGCCACTCGTTCCGAAATGCGCGCGATCTCCTCGAGCAGGCCTTCGACCGAGCGCTGGTCGCGCTCGGCGTCACCCGTCAGGAACTGCGTCGCGTGCCGATCCGCCCCCGACGAAGCCTCCGCCGCACCGCTCGCCACGGGAGCCTGCGGGACCTCGTCCTTCTGCTTGCGCTTCCAGAATGCCATCGCGCGCATCCTACCCAGCGCGGGCGGCGCTTGGCACCGCCCTGAGCCCGGATTCGGAAGCGCCCGACGTCGAGGCAGCAGCGTGCATTTCCGCGGCTCGCCGAGTAGGCTCTGCGCTCTTCCTGACCCCTTCAGAGCCCCTGGAGCGCCCACATGCACATCTCCGTGGAACCCCGCAACGGCTACGCTGTCCTCCACCTGCGTGGCGAGTTCGACACCTACTACGTCCCGGCCCTGCAGGACGAAGTGAACGGCCTCAGCGAGTCCGGGGTCAACAACCTCGTGCTCAACCTGCGCCTGGTGCGCTTCATCAACTCGACCGCGCTCGGCGCGATGATCAAGTTCAGCAAGCAGCTGACGGCCGCCGGCGGCGCCCTGCGCATCTCCCGCCCCAGCAAGTTCTGCCGCGACATCATCGAGAAGGTCGGCCTGGACCGCGTCGTGCCCGTCTACGACTCCGACGAGGAAGCCGGGGCCTCCTTCAAGGCGGCGGTCGTGACGACCGGTGAGACCGACAAGGTCTTCGAAGAGGACCAGTCCTCCGTGCTGTTCTCCCCCGCCGACCGCTCCCGCGTCGAACACTTCCTCTCCGAAGAGGAGCGCTCGGGCGGCCAGGGCAAGAACCCGATCCACCAGCACTCCTTCGGCGACAAGTGGTCGGGCCTCGGGCGCATGGCCGGCCTCGACGATGAAGGCCTCTCGTTCACCTGGGAAGGCGGGCGTACGAGCCTCGATCCGTTCACCATGGCTCAGATGCTGGCCCTCGGCACCGACTGGAAGGTCAAGTTCCGCCTCCCGCTGCTGCAGAAGGGCTACTGCGAGGCGATGACGACCGTCAACGAGGTCGAGGAACGCCCCGGCGGCGTCAAGGTCCGCGTCGCCTTCAAGGAGATCGACGAGGACACGCTCGCCTCCGTCCGCCAGTACGCGGCGGACATGTCCTACCTCAAGGACGAGCTCAAGAAGGCGACCGAGTAGGCGCTCGAGTCGCGGCTCGCGAACATCGGAGGTTCGATCCTACGCGGGTCGGACCTCCGACGCGTTCCGGGAGAGCGACGATCCGTGCGCGCGACTACTCGGTGCACGCGCGGGCTTCGACGGCGGTCTCCTCGGTCTCGCCGTGCAGCTCGAGGAAGAGCTCTTCGAAGTGCTGCGCGACGACCGGCCAGGCGAGCCGCTCTTCCGCGATCTGGCGCGCGCGCACTCCCCAGCGCTTGCGCGACTCGGGCGAGATCGACGCGCGTCCGAGCGCCGCGGTCCAGGCCGTCAGGTCGCCGGGTGCGACGAGCAGGCCGCTGCCGCCGTCCTCGACGAGGAACTCGAAGCGCGGGAGGCGCGAGGCGATCACCGGGAGCCCGCAGGCCATCGCGCGCGGGATCTGCTTGCCGCGCACCGTGTCGTCGAGCGCCGGGACGGCGAGCAGTGTCGCGGCACCCATCAGGCCGGGGAGTTCTTCGCGGCGCGGACGTCCGAGCCAGTGCACGCGCGAACCGATGCCGAGGCGACCCGCGTGCGCGCGCAGGCGCTGACGCTCCGGACCTTCGCCGGCGAGCACCAGCGACCAGTCCGAGCGCTGTCCTACTGTCTTCGCGAAGGCTTCGATCAGCACCTCGAGTCCGCGGCCGGTCGTGAGGCGACCGACGTACAGCAGGATGCGTCCGTGGATGCCGTGGTCGACGACCTGGTTCGAGGCGAGGCCGGGGCGGTAGAAGTCGAGCGAGACGCCGGACGGCAGCTTCACGACGCGCTCAGCGGCGAAGCCTTCGTGGATCGCCTGCGCCTGCGCCACGGGATCGAGCGCGACGACGCGACGCGCCATGCGGCGCACGAAGGGCCCCCACAGGCGCTCGCCGACGCCGCGCAGGAAGCGCTCCCACCAGTTGCCGTCCCCGGCGAAGCCTGCCTCGACGAGCACCAGCGGGACCTTCAGCGAGCGCGCGGCACGCGCGCCTTCGAAGGCCGCCGGCGAGAGCGCGTCGTAGGCGACGATCAGGTCGGGCTCGTAGCGCAGGATCCCGCCCAGCCCGCTGCCGATCGGCCGGCCCTGCGCGTCCAGCTCCTCGCCGGAACGCGGGATCAGCCCCTCGGGCGCGCCGAAGCCGCGCACGGCGTACCCACGACCGAGCAGCTCGCGCGCGAGCTGCGGCGCGTGCGCGCCTCCCTTCACCCGCAGGGTGAACGGATTGACCACGAGAGCGATGCGTCGGAGGGAGGTCACGGGGGACGGGAGCCGGAGAGGATCGGCTGACGGAGGGGCTTCCGCCAGTGCCCTTTCGGTTGTTGGACACATTGCGCTCAAGCGCGAGTGGGGTCTGCCGAGAACCTTCGCGTCCCTCTCCGACCGGCCCCCATCCAGGACCCCATGCGACCGAGCGATCACCCCTTCGAATTCGGACCGAACTCGCCCCTCCCGGGCACCCAGGCGCCCAAGTGCGCCCTCTTCATCGACCGCTGGGGGACGCTCCTCGAGCAGCCGGAGAAGGGCTGGTGCGCCCGCTTCAAGGACGCCGAGTTCTCGCCCGGCGCGCTGGAGAGCCTGTTCCGCGCCCACCAGGCCGGCTGGATGATCTACCTGATCGGCAACGAGGACGCCGTGGCCCGCGGCCGCATCACCGACTCCACCTGGGAGCGCTTCGAGAGCGAGCTGCTGCAGGCGCTCTCCTCCTACGGCATCCCGGTGCAGCGCAACTACGCCTGCCTCGACGACCCGCAGAACGGCAAGCCGCCGCACGACAAGGACTCCGTCTTCCTGCTGCCGAACACGGGCGCCATGTACCACGCCAAGCAGCACGACGGCGTCGACCTCGAGCGCAGCTGGGTGATCGGCGACTCGACGATCGAACTCGCCGCCGGCTGGCGCGCCGGTTGCCGCCTCGCGGCGGTCCGCTCGGGCGTCGCGCTCGCCGACTGCGAGCTCGACGTGCAGCCCGAGATCTGGGGCAGCTCGCTCTCCCAGGTCGTCTACGAGCTGGTCGAGCTGAGCGAGCAGCGCGCCCGCGCCTGACCCCTTCGGGCCCTCACGCACTCCCTTCCGCGACGCGGCCCCCGGCGACGAGCTCGCCGGGGGCCGCGTCGCTTTCAGGAAGTCGCATTGCATTCGAAGGGGCCTGGAGCGTCTCGTCCGGGGGACTCCGCGGCCTACCGAACGCACTTCTTGGGGAATTCGCGTTCGATTTCGCACTTCAGGGCGCTGCATAGGGATCCCCTTCCGATCCACCAGCTCGAGCCCGGAGACCCCATGCAACCCGTTGGAGAACTGCTCCCCGAGGACGAACCTCTGACCCTGCCCCCCCGTACGAGCGTCTTCGACGCCTGCGTGCACATGCGCGACTCCCGGGTGGGCGCGGTCTTGATCCAGGACGGGGGCGGCCTCCCGATGGGCGTCTTCACCGAGCGCGACCTGATGACCCGGGTCGTCGCCGCCGAGCGCGACCCGAAGGCCACGACCCTCGAGGAAGTCATGACGCGCGACCTCTACTTCGCGCGCGCCGACTTGCCGAGTTCGCAGGTGCGCCGCGAGATGCAGCGCCGCCACATCCGGCACGCGCCGGTCGTGGACGAGAAGGACAGGGTGATCGCGATGCTCAGCCTCCGCGACCTGCTGCGCGCGGACCTGCACGAGACCCGCAACGAGGTCAAGGCGATCACGCAGTACATCCAGGGCGGCTTCGAAGGCCCGCAGGCCTGAGCGCGCGCCGAGCGATTCAGCGCACGCTCGGCCGCATCTCGACCGGGCCCGTGTGGTACTTCAGGCGTCCGCTCGCGTCGACGTGGATCGTGCCGCCGGGCTGGATCCAGGTGTCGAAGCGCTGGCCGAGGATCTGAGCGGGCTGCGTCGCGTCGGTGGGGAGCGCCGCGGTCCAGGTGCCGTCCGGGAGCGACTCGACGCGCAGGTCGGCGTGGGGCCGATAGCGCAGCGGTCCGGTTTGGACGACCTGCGGGGCGGCGGGCGCCGGCAGCGGAGGGGTGACCGGGACGGGCTCCACAGGCGCCTCCGGCTCGCTCACCGGCGTCTCCGGCAGCGGGATGGGCTCCGGCTCGGCGGCCGGCACTGCGGCCTCGGGCTGGAGGGCCTCGGGCTGGAGGGCCTCGGGCTGGAGGGCCTCGGGCTGGAAGGCCTCGGGCTGGAGGGGCGCCGCGCTGGCCGGCTCGAGCACCGGGGCGGGTTCCTCGATGGGAGTGGCGAGTTCGACGGGCGCCTGGACGGGCTCGGGAAGCGGCTCGGTCGCAGCCTGCGGGATCGCAACGCTGGTCTCCGGCGCGGGCTCGCGCGGCTCGGTGCTCCGTTCGGGCGGCTGGACGGCCTCCGGTGCGCTCCAGGGCCACTCGACGCGAGTCCAGGGCTCGTCCGGCTCGTCGCTCGCGGGTCCGAAGGGCCACGCCGTGTCCGTCCACGCCGGCCCCGCGCCCAGGTCGGGACGTCCGGGGATGCCGTGGACGCCCCAGGGCCACTCGTAGCTCTCCCACGCGGGCGCCGAGACCGAGCGGTCGGGCGCCGTGGTGAGGGGCGGCGGGCTGGCGAGGCGCGCCGACTGCCCGGCCTTCAAGTAGGCCGGCGGACGCGCCGGACCATGTTCGCCGAACCAGCGGATGCGCAGGTCCTCGCCGGCGTCGTGCACGACGCACGTGCCGCCGTCGGCGAGCGATCGCAGGTGATAGGCGCCCGAGCGGAAGTCGACTTGCCACCCCATGGGCAGCTCGAGCCGCGCGACGCCCCGGCGCACCTCGGCCTCGAGCGAGGCGACGTCGACGACGCGCCAGTCGAGCTCGCCGCCGGTCGTCTCCCCGCTCCACTCGAAGGCCGCCGGCCCCTCGAAGCGCAGAGTTGCGAGACCGCGCCAGGTGACGAAGACCACCGACCCCGCCGTGACCTCGAGGTGCGCCGCGCCCCGCGCGACACTCGCCGGGTCCACGTTGGTGAGCTGCACCGTCCCCTCCTCGGCCACGAGCCGGGCGCGACCGTGCTTCACCTCGACCAAGGCGGGTTGGTCGGGGATCACGGCCGCCTGCGGCAGGACGGCGAGAACGTAGGGAGTCAGCATGGGGAAGGCGGAGGGGGTGCCCCCGTTATCGGCTCCCGGCCCCCCGAAATGACCCCCAACCACGAAAACGGAACTGACTGGGTTCCGTGTGGTCGGCCTCCCGAGGCGACAGACGCAGGTCCCCCGCCCACCCGAGCCTCGGCGCCGGGCCTCGGGGGCGACGGCCGGGCGCAGGGGGTCCGCACGCCCCCCGCGTCCTCCAAGTCCGCATCCTGCAGGGGCTTGCCGGGCTCCGCCGGCGGCGGAGCAACACGGAACCCAGTCAGCTCCCTAGCGAGCGAGCTGGCGGCGGAGGAAGCCGGCGCGCAGCTGGTCGCGCGTGGAGGCTTCGAGCGGTTCCTGCCGCAACGGGTCTTGGTTGAGCGCCTGCACGTGCCCCTGCTGCACCTGGACGCGCAGCAGGTTGAGCACCTCGAGATCACCCTGGTCGAACAACCCGAGGTGCATGCCGAGCCGCAGGTTCGAGAGGTGCGCGAGCGCGCCGTCGGTGGCCATCGAGCGGGCGGTGCGCAGCAGGCCGTGCGAGCGCGCGACGCGGTCGGCGAGGGCCGTGCGTTGGTCGGCGAAGAGCGCGTCGCGCACGGTGCGTTCGAAGCCGACGATGACCGGCACGAGTGCGCGCAGGTCGTCGATCAGCTGCGACTCGGTGCGACCGAGCGTGACCTGGTTGGAGATCTGGTAGAAGTCCCCCGCTGCGCGGCTGCCCTCGCCGTAGAGGCCGCGCACGGCGAGCCCGGTGCGTTGTGCCGCGGTGAAGACCTTCTCGAGCTCGGACCGCACGAGGCTCAGCGCGGGCAGGTGCAGCATCACGGACGCGCGCAGTCCGGTGCCGACGTTCGTCGGGCAGCCGGTGAGGTAGCCGAGCTTCTTGCTGTGCGCGAAGGCGAGCCCGCATTCCAGCGTGCGGTCGAGCGACGACGCGCACTCCCAAGCCGCGTCGAGGTCGAGGCCCGGCGCCATCGCCTGGATGCGCAGGTGGTCTTCCTCGTTGATCATCACCGACACGCGCTCGTCGGCGCCGAAGGCCACGGCGCGTCCCGGTCGCGTGTTCGTGCCCTCTTCGATCGGCGCGAGGTCACGGCTGATCAGGTGCCGTTCGCGCAGCAGCAAGCGCAGGATCGGAGAGGCGTCCTCCATCGGCACGAAGACCGTCTCGCCGCCGAGCTCCGCATCGACGAGGCGGTCGCGCGCAGCGTCGCGCAGGGCCAGCGCGCGGTCGGCCTGCAAGCGCGTGACGAAGGGGAATCCCTCGACGTTGCGCGCCAGACGGACGCGGCTCGAGACGACCACGTCGGGATCGGGGCCGAGTGGGCGCAGCCAGAAGCAGGCGCGCTGGGCGAAGCTGGGGAGGTCTTGGAGAAGCTGGGACACGGCAGTGCACGGGACGTCGCCCGGGAGCATACGACCCCGGCGCAACTCTTCCTAGCCACGAAGGAGACGGCGGATGCCCGCTCGGCTCATGATCCTGAGCTCGGAACTGCTGGTGCTTGCTCCCCCCCCGGGCCGCCTGCCATCCTGCCCCGCCCCTCATGGAGTTCGAACCCGCCCACATCGTGCTGGCCACCCTCGCGGTGAGTCTGGTGCTGTTCGTCACCGACGCGCTGCGCTACGACCTGATCGCGCTGTCGGTGGCGGTGGCGCTCGCGGCCACGCAAGTCCTGAGCCCCGAACAGGCCTTCGCGGGACTCGCTTCGCCCGCGGTGATGCTCGTCGGTTCGATGTACGTCTTCGGCGCGGCCATGACGCGCTCGGGCCTCGCGGAGACGATCGGTCAACGCTTCCTCTCGAGCGAGTCCGGCGGCGAGGTCGGACTGATCGTGCGCATCGTCGTGATCGCGGGCCTGCTTTCCTCGGTGCTCTCCAACGCCGGCGTCGTCGCGATCCTGATTCCTGTCTGCTCGAACATCGCGGAGCGGCGACGCATCGCCGTCTCCCGCTTGATGCTCCCGCTCGCGTACGGATCGCTGCTCGGCGGACTCGTCACGGTCATCGCCACCTCGAAGAACCTCGCGGTGAACGGCGTGCTCGAGCAAGCCGGAGCGCGCCCCTTCGCGCTGTTCGAGTTCTCGCACTACGGCCTGATCCTGCTCGCCTGCGGCTGCCTCTACTTCCTCGGTCCGGGGCGCTGGCTGCTGCCCAAGGGCCGCGTGGACGAGAGCCTCAGCGAACACTTCCAGGTTCGCGAGTTCGTCACCGAGGTGCTGATCGAACCCTCCAGTACGCTGATCAACCGCAGCCTCGCGGACGCGGACTTCTTCGGCAACCAACAGGTCAGCGTGCTCGGCATCGTGCGCCCCGACGCGACCTCGGTGCTCGCGCCCGGTCCGTACAACCGCCTGCGGCTCGGCGACACCTTGATCCTGCAAGGACCGCCGAACGCCATCGTGGGCCTGCGCGAGCGGCTGGGACTCAAGCAGGTCGAGAGCGCGACGGTCGGCGATGCGCAGCTGCGCTCGGCCGACGTCCAGCTGGTCGAAGCCGTCATCCCGGCGGGCAGCAGCCTGGTCGGGCAATCGCTCGTGGACGCCGACTTCGTGCAGCGCACGGGCTTGAACGTGATGGCTCTGTCACAGGCCGGCGCGGTCGAGAACGACAGCTTCAATCGCACGCCGCTCGACGTCGGCGACTCTCTGCTGATCCAAGGACACGAGCGCGACATCGAGCGGGCGCGTCGCTCGCGCGAAGTGCTGATCCTCGGTCGCCATGAAGCCGGCAAGCCTGAGCGCACGGCGATCCTGTCCGTCGCGGTCCTGCTCGTCGTGCTTCTCGTCGGCTTCCTGCACTGGATGCCGCTGTCCGTCGCGGCCGTGGGCGGAGCGATCGTGCTCGTCGTCGCCGGCGCGGTCCCCGCGAAGGAGGTCTACCGCGTGATCGACTGGCAAACGCTGATGTTGATCGGCGGGATGCTCGCGCTGGGCGAGGCCTTCCAGCGCTCGGGTCTCGCAGACTCGCTCGCGCGGCGACTCGAGACGCTCATGCCGACCCTCGGCAACGAGTACCTGATGGTCGGCAGCCTGATGCTCGCCACCGCGGCGCTGACGCAAGTCACGACGCACATCGCCGCCTCCGTGATCATGGCGCCGGTCGCCCTGTCGATCGCCGAGCGCCTCGGCATCGACGATCGCGCCCTCGTCATGTCGGTGCTCACCGGCGCGAGCCTCGCGTTCATGTCCCCCGTCGCGCACCAGGCGAACGCGATGGTGATGGGTCCGGGCGACTACCGCTACCGCCACTACCTGCGCGTCGGAACGCCGCTGACCGTGTTCCTGTTCGTCGTCGCGACCGTACTGCTGCCGCTGATGTGGCCGTTCGAGCCGCTCTCGACGCACTAGTGCGCCGCAGCGCCGCGCTCAGTCGGATTCGCGCTTCGGCTTGATCGCGCGCAGCAGGCTGCGCCAGCGGTCGTTCAGTTCTTCACGCAACGCCGCCATCTCGCGCCGCTCCGACTCGAGGCTCTCCTGCGCTTCCTGCAGATGCTTCGTCAGCGCGGAGACGGCGGCGTCGTGGCGCTCGATCTCGGCGCGCAGCTGGGTCTCGCGCGCTTCGCGGTTGGCGAGCGACTCCTCGAGTTCCTCGCGGAGCTGGTTCAGCACGGCGTGGTGCTGGTTCAGGTCGTCCTCGAGCTGCGCGGCGTCGGAGCGCTTGCGCTGGTAGAGTTCTTCCTGCTCGCGCATCAGTTCCTGATGCATCTCGAGCCCGGCGTGCGTGCTCTGTTCGCGAGTTCGACGCAGCTCGCGCTCCTCGCGCAGCATGCCGACGAGGCGCGAGACTTCCTTCGCGAATTCGTCGCGTTCCGTCTCGAGTGCCGCCGAGTGCAGCTTGTGCGCCTCCAAGTCGCGGGAGAGGACCTCGCGCACGTGGCCCCCCTCGGCTCGTTCGCGCGTGAGCTCGGCGTCCAGCGCCGCGAGCGCGACGTCCTTGTCGGCGACGATACTCTCGAGCTCGCCGACGACGTGTTGCAGCTCGCCGCGCAACCGGGAGAGTTCGGCGAGGCTGGTCGCGTGGTGTTCGAGCTCGGAGCGCAGGTGTTGGCGCTCCGCTGCGCCGGCGGCCCGCTCGCGCGCCAGCTCGCCCTCGAGCGCCGAGATGCCGCCCGACTTCGCCTCGACCTCGACGCGCAGCGAGTCGATCGTCTTCTTGTGCTCCGCGAGGTCCGCGTTCAGCGTCTTGATCGTCGCCGCGTGCTCCGCGAGGTCGGCCTTCAGAACGGCTGTCGAATCCTCCGCGGCGCCCTGCGTCGCGTCGACGCGCGCCTTCAGGTCCGCGAGCCCGGCGTCCTTCGCCTCGATCACGCGGTCGCGCTCGGCCAGCTCGCGGCGCACGTCCGCGAGGCTTGCTTCGTGTTCCGCCAAGTCCTTCTCGAGGTCGCGGTTGACCCTCTCGAGTCGGTCCCACTCCGCGCGCACGACGTCGCGCTGCGAGTCGAACGCCAGCAGCTCGCGCACCAGGTTGTCGACGGGCTTCAGGCTGCCCTTCGGCGCGACGGGCGGACCGAGCAGGTCCTCGGGCTTGGGCAGCGCCGCCTTCCCGAAGGCCGCGACGACGGCGTGACGGTAGACCGTCTTCGCGTGGTCGGAGGCGTAGAGCGCTTCGTTGTAGAACTGGTGGAAACCCGACGCGATGCCGCGCAGCGCCGCGTCGCGGTCCATGTACAGCGACAGGCACATCAGCCCGAGCCAGCGGTCGAGCCGCGCGTGGCCGATCGAGCGCACGCGCGCGCCCGCTGCGCGCAGACGCGACTCGGTCTCCTTGCGGTCGGGCAACCCGTGATCGCGGTGTTCCTGCAGGTAGCGGTGCTTCTCCCCGAGCTTCTCGTGGATGAACTCCTGCAACAGCTCTTCCGAGCGCGCGACTTCCTCGGTGTGGTACGGGCCCGCGATGACGACCCAGCGTCGCGCCACGCGCGCGCACTCGTCGACGAAGGCGTCGCGCAGCGGCGGCGGCACGTGTTCGAGCGTGTCGAAGCACACGACCGCGTCGAAGGCGCCGTCCTGGAACGGGAGCTGCGCGCCCGATCCGATCACCAACCCGGTTTCGTCGGACTCCTCGACGTCGACCAGCTCGACGCGGTCCTCGGGCATGAAGCGACGCAGCAACGCAGTCCGCCCGCCGACGTCGAGCACCTCGAGGCGCTCGCCCTCCGGCCGAACGTTCTCCAGCACGTCCGCCACCAAGCGGTAGCGTTGGTACTGGTCGAAGGGCATCCGCGTCGTGTCGTCCATCAGCGGCGCGACTCCCGCACTTCGGTCGGGCCGCCGCCGGCGCGCCGCGAGACCTGCCAGAGCGTGGGAAGGTAGAGTAGTCCGTGCTGGTGGTGCAGCGCGTCGATGACTTCGAAGGTCAGGACGTGCTCGCGGTGGTCGATCGCGGTCGGCGCCGCCTTCGAGTGGTCGTAGACGAAGCTGGTCAGGTAGTACTGACCTTGCAGCAGCGGCATGCTGTCGAAGCTCATCTCGACCTCCCCCTCCTCTCCGGCCTTCACGTCGAGGAGCTCGATCGGGTCGTGGCGCCACTCGTGGTTCGAGCCGTTCACGTAGGTGCCGTCGGAGCGGTAGATGCCGAGCCCGAAGACCGGCCGCTTGGCCGCCGCGTGAGCCTTCCACGTCAAGCGCACGCGAAAGGGCTCGTCGGTCCGGAAGACGTGGCTCTTGGATCCGTCGGCGGCGATCATCTGCGTGTCGACGACCTCGATCTCGCCGGAGCCCCAGCGCGGATACTCGCTGGTGCCGCGGTGCAGCGCGGAGAGGCGCTCGTTGCCGCGTTCGTGCGCGCGCTTCAGGTACTGGTCGGATACTTTCTCGGCGGTGCCCTGTTCGAGCACCTCGCCCTTGTCCATCAGGACGACCCACTGGCACATCGACTTCACGGCGCCCATGTCGTGGCTGACGAATACGATCGTCTTGCCCTGCTCGCGGAACTCGTTCAGGCGGTTCGTGCACTTGCCCTTGAAGTGCTCGTCGCCGACCGACAGCGCTTCGTCGATGATGAAGATGTCGGGGTCGACCGAGGCCGCGACGGAGAAGCCGAGGCGCACGTACATGCCCGAGCTGTAGGTCTTGACGGGCCGCTCGATGAAGTCACCGAGCTCGCTGAAGTCGACGATCGACTGGTAGCGCCGGTCGATCTCCTCCTCGTTCATGCCGAGGATCGAGCAGTTCAGGTAGATGTTCTCGCGTCCGGAGAACTCGGGGTGGAAGCCCGCGCCGAGCTCGAGCAGCGACGCGACGCGCCCCTGCACCTCCACGGTCCCGGTGGTCGGCTTGGTGATGCCGGTCAAGAGCTTGAGCAGCGTCGACTTGCCCGCGCCGTTCTCGCCGATGATGCCGACGGTCGAGCCGTGCGGGATGTCGAGGTAGACGTTGCGGACGGCCCAGAACTCCTGGTAGCGCGGGCCGCCGAGGCGCATCACGTCCCACAGCCGGTGGATCGGCTTGGCGTACATCTGATACGCCTTCGAGAGGTCCTGGCAGTGGATGGCGCTGGTGCTCGCGCCGGTGCTGTGCGACTCGACCCGGGCTCTTTCGGTGGCGTTCGACATCTCAGAGCAGGTCCGGGAAGCGGTCTTTCTGGGAGCGGAAGAAGGCGGCACCCAGCGCGAAGGTCACGACGGCGACGACGCCGAACTGCACCACGAATCCGAGCCGCGGCCAGTCGCCGTAGATCAGCACGTCGCGGTACGAGTCGATCAGCCAGTACATCGGGTTGAGGTTCAACAGCCAACCGTAGCCGGCCTTCTCGACCAAGGCCGCCGGGTAGAAGATCGGCGTGCCGAACATCCACACGGTCAGGAACACGCCGACCAGGTGATAGGTGTCGCGCAGGATCAAATTGAGCGTGGCGAGCATGTAGCCGAGCCCGATCGTGAAGACGGCCTGCAGCACGTAGAGGATCGGCAAGGTCACCAGCGGCATGCCCAGGCGCATCACGCGCGGCATGGGTTCGCCCGGCTCGAGGTTCTGACGCACGACGTCCCAGTCGAAGGTCGTCGGGTCGACGTACGCGAACCAGGCGATGCCGAACATCGCGACGACGATGCCGAGCGTCATGTTCACGAGGCTCGAGCCCGTCAGGTAGATCGGGAGGACCTCCGACGGGAAGACGACCTTCTGGATCAGGTTGGCGTTCTCCACCAAGCAGTTCGTCGTGCGCGAGACCGTCTCCGAGAAGGCGACCCAGATCAAGATGCCGATCAGCATGATCAGGGGTACTTCGCCGTTCGAGGAGTGGTCCGACCAGCGCATGTTCAACACCAGGTTGAACACGAACATGTAGACGAACAGGTTCAGGATCGGAAAGACGACCGACCAGAAGAAGCCCATGCTGGAGCCGACGTAGCGCGCCTTGAGGTCACGCACGACCAAGTCCTTCAGCAAGCGCTTCTGCGCGAAGAGGCTCTTCGTGATGGCGAGCAAGGGGGAATCCAGTCGAGGTTCGGGTCGCTAGAGGATCGTCTTGCCGAGGCCCGAGAGCACGAGCTCGACCGCGGCGCGCGCCGTCGTGTTGCGGTCGTCGAGGATCGGGTTGATCTCGGTCATCTCGAGGGCGAGCAGCTTCTGCGAGGCGGCCGCCATCTCCATCACGAGGTGCGACTCACGGTAGTTCGTGCCGCCGGGGACCGGCGTTCCGACGCCCGGCGCGACGCTCGGGTCGGTGCCGTCGAGGTCGAAGGAGAGGTGGAAGCCGACGGTACCGTCGGTCGCGATCTCGATCGCTTCCTTCATCACGCGGTGCATCCCGAGCATGTCCACCTCGCGCATCGTGTAGCACTTGATGCCGGACTCACGCACGAGTTCGCGCTCCGTCGGGTCGATCGAGCGCACGCCGACGAGCACGGCGTTCTCGACGTCCACCATCGGCGTCCGCGAGCCGCACTGCACGAGTTCCTCCGGCCCGAAGCCGAGGACCGACGCCAGCGGCATGCCGTGGATGTTTCCCGACGGGCTGGTCCGCGGCGTGTTCATGTCGCTGTGCGCGTCGAACCAGATCAGGCCGACGCGTTCGTTCCGCGCGTGGTGGAAGGACGAGATGCCCGCGACCGTCCCGACGGCGATCGAGTGGTCGCCGCCGATCACCAGCGGGAACGAACCGGCGCTCAGGATCTGCTGCACTTCGTCGCGCAGCTCGCGGCAACACGCGGCGATCTCGCTGAGGAAGCGCGCGTGAGGATCGCGCGGATCGCGGCGTTCCGGAGCATCGACGTGCACGTTGCCCAGGTCCTCGAACTCGAGGCCCAGCGAGCGCACGGCGCGTTCGAGTCCCGCGATGCGCATCGCGCTGGGCCCCATGTCGACGCCGCGACGGCCTCCTCCGAGGTCCATCGGCACGCCGAGCGCGGACACCTTGCGGCTCATCATCGTTCCATCCTCCTGAGCGTCACCACTTCGCCCGACTGCACGGCGAGTTCCGCGCGGGCATCCCCGTCGCGCAGCGAGACTTCCAAGCTGCCGCACGAGCCGAAGAGCGCCAGCAGCACGCCGGGCTCCACCTCCGCGTAGGTCCCGACGAGCGGCGCCGCGCGTCCCGCGACCCTGGCGCACCAATCTTCACCTTCGAGCAGCCGTGCCGGAAGCGTCAGCGGCGTGATCAGGTTCCCGAAGCGGTCGGCGAAGAGCACTTCCGTGCGCCAACCGTCCTCGAGCACCTCGGGGCCGGGGAAGCCCGCCTGCAGCCAGTCGTCGGTCGGCTCGCCGAGTTCCTCCGGTGCCATACCCGAGGCGAGCGCCGCAGCGGCCGGCGCGAAGACGTCGCGACCGTGGAAGGTGCGCGACGCGTTCGGCAGCGCGAAGCGATCCGCGTCGAGCTCGAACACCCGCGCGTCCTCCGAGAGCACGGGTCCAAGCAATCCGTTGTCCGGCGCGAGGAACGCGTGCCCCGCGTCCTCCGCGACGAGGATGCGTCGACCGCTGCCGACGCCCGGGTCGACGACGGCGAGGTGCGTGGTCCCGTCGGGGAAGCGGCGCCAGGCGTGCGCGAGCAACCAGGCGGCCTGCAGCACGGCTTGCGGCGCGACCCCGTGGCTGAGGTCGACGCAGCGCACGCCGTCGTTGTGCGAGAGCATCACGCCCTTCATCACGCCGACGTACGCGTCCTCCAGCCCGAAGTCGGTGAGGAGCGACACGATGCCGTTCGAACGCCAGCCCAGCGACGAACCCGGTGCGAGAGCCGGCGATGCAGATTCGTCCGTCACTGAGTGCGCGTGCTGAGCATGCCGAGCAGGGCGCCTTGAAGCACGGGGTCGGCACTCCCCTGCTTGCGCTTCGACTCGAGCCACTCGAGGATCGGATACCCGCCCCACTCGCCGCAGGCGAAGCCCACGCGGCGCAGGTCGGGCGTACCGGCGGAGATCGGCACGTTGTCGAGTTCTCCCTTCAGCGCCAACCAGTTGCCCACCTCGACGATCACGCGCGCCGTCAGCACGCTGCGGTCGAAGGGACCCTTCCAGAGCGCGGCGGAGAGGATCAACTTGAGCGCGTCGCGGTCTTTGCGGCGCAGCAGCGCGAGCGCGAGCTCGAGGTTCTCCGTCTCGCGCCCTTCCAGCGGGAAGATGCGGCGCACCGCCGCGACGTCTTCCGAGTTGGGCCGGAACCCGAGCGCGCGCGCGGCCAGTCCGCCGAGCACGCCCTGCGGCAAGCCGTCCTCGAGCGCGGTCCGCAGCACGTCGCGGGCTCCGATGCGACCTTGCAGGCTCAGCACGCTCGCGACCAGCACTTGCGGCCGGCCCGTCAGCTGCGGCAGGAGCGCCTCGAGCAACGCCTGGATCTTCGGGGCGTCCGCGTGGTGACACGTCATCTCGAGGTGTTCGCGCCACTGCGGATGCGATTGGTCGTTCAGGATCGCGCGCAGCTCGTCGCGCGCGGCGTCGTCGCGCCCGCGCGCCCTGCCGGCCAGCGCTTGCGCCGTGAGGCGCGGGTCGGGGTCGTCCTTCAATCCGCGCAAGAAGTCGATCACTCGCGCGTCGTCGAAGTGCGCGAGGCCGGACAGCAGCGTGACACGCTCGGGTCCCTCGTAGTCGCCGAAGGTCGCGAGGATCGTCGCCGCCGCCTTCGGGTCGCGCGCGACGGCCAGCAGGCGCAGCGCGCGCGCCTTGTACGGCGAGCGCTCGTAGGCCGCGTTGAGCAGCCCGGCGGCGTCGCTGAGCATGTCCTCGCTGCGCTCGAGCTCGCGCAGCAGCGCGTCCCACTCGTCCGCGTTCGCGGGATTCCACAGATCGTGGCGCATCAGCTCGGCGAGCTGTTCCGGCATTGCGCGCACGCACGCGCGCACACCCGCGCGGCCCCCGCGCTCGAGCAGGTTGTCGAGCAGGTGGTCACGAATGCTGATGCCCGGCAGCTCGGCGGCGTAGCGCAGGATCAGCTGGTCCAAGAACTCTTCGTTCGCGGCGAGCCGCAGCAGCAGCTGCACTTCCCACGTCTGGCCGTCGACCGTCCCGTAGCGGATCGCGGACTTCCAGCGCAGGTCGAGCAAGTAGCGCCCGGACGGGAAGTCGTGTGACGCGGCCGGCTCGACGACGAACTGCAGGGACTGCGCGGCGACTTGCGCGAGCGGACCGCTGCCCGCGGCGATGCGCTCGACGCGGCTGCGCGCGGACTCGCGACCGGTGCGCGCCAGCGCCAGGACGGCGTCCGAGGCGTAGGGCTCGGCGTTCGCCTGCACGAGCTTCAGCAGCTCCTCTTCGACGCCGATGCCGAGTTCCCCCATGCCGAGGATGGCCGCGCGACGCTGCCCTTCTTCGCCTTCGGCCGCGTGGGAGAAGAGCCGAGGCCATTCCTGCAGGGCGCCGGCGGCACCGAGCGCGAAGATGGCGAGCTCCTGCTCCGCGGGCGAGAGGTCGAGCGAGTCGAGCTCGGTCTGCGCGTCCGTCGGGGGCTTCGTGAACTGGATGCGTCCGTCGCGCGCCACCAGCTCGTCCCACGGCAGCGGCGCGGCGGGCTCGGGTGGCAGCTCCGCCGCGGCGCGCCGGACCTGGGCCGGGGCGAGGACCGCGGTGCCGAGGACGACACAAGCGGCGAGGAAGAGGCGCGGGAGGGACATGGCGGGAGGCGGGGACTCAGGGACTATCGGCAGCGCATGCACCGATCTGGACCGGTTCAGGGCTGCCTGAGGTGCATCACGACCTCGAACTCGTCGGTCTCGAGCAGCCGGAGGGGCAGCTTGGCCCGCAGGCCGCCCTCCAGCTCGGCCGAGAGTTCGCCCGAAGTGCCGCGCGGGATGCCCTTCAGCTCGAAACGGCCGCCGGGGCCGCTGCGCGCGCGCACGCCGCCGGGGCCCGTGATCACGGCGCCTTCGACGGGTTCGAGGTCCGCCGCGCGCAGGACCGTCCCGCGGACGCGGAGCAGGTCCGGGGCGTGGTTCGCGTCCGCCGCGTCGCCGCACCCTGCGACGAGGAGCACGAGCAGGCTGGCGAAGCGCAGGCTCATTCGGCCGGTTCCCCCAGGATGGCGATCAGTTCGTCGCGCCGCGCGTCGCGCAGCGCCGCCGTGCGCGCTTCGAGGTTGAGCCGCAGGAAGGGCTCGGTGTTCGACGCGCGCACGTTGAACCACCACCAGTCGTCCCGCGCGAGGTCGCCGTACTCGACGGTGATGCCGTCGAGCTCGTCCTGGCGACCATCGGCGTAGCGCGACTTCAGCTCGGCGATCGCGGCGTCCTTGTCGGCGACCTTGAAGTTCACTTCGCCGGTCGCGTGGTAGCGACGCAGGTCCGCGGTCAGCTGCGACAGCGTCTTGCCGCCGGACGCGCTCGAGCCCAAGAGGTTCAGCGCGGAGACCATCGCGAGCACGCCCGAGTCCGTCGTGAAGTTGTCGCCGAAGTAGAAGTGTCCGGACAGCTCCCCGGCGAAGACGGCGCCCTTCTCGCGCATCGTCGCCTTGATGAAGGAGTGTCCGACGCGGTCGCGGATCGCGACGCCGCCCGCGCGCTCGATCTCTTCCTTGACGACCCACGACGAGCGCAGGTCGTAGACGATCGGCGAGCCCGGCCGCGTCTTCAGGAACTGGCGCGCGAGCAAGGCCGTCATCAGGTCGGCGGAGACCGTCACGCCGTTCTCGTCGACGAAGCAGCAGCGGTCCGCGTCGCCGTCGAAGCCGACGCCGAGCTGCGCGACCGACTTCTGCACGAGCAAGCGCACCGGGTCCAGGTTCTCTTCCTTGATCGGATTCGCTTCGTGCGCCGGGAAGGTGCCGTCGGGCTCCATCAGCATCGTCTTGGCCTCGACGAGCGGCAGGCGTTCGAGGATCGCCGGCAGCGTGTAGCCCGCCATGCCGTTCGCCGCGTCGATCGCGATGCGCACGGGCCGGTCCATCGTGCAGAAGGACGCGACGTGGTCCGCGTAGGCCGCGAGCAGGTCCAGCGGCTTGCGCTCACCGCGCTTCCCCACCACTCCCGGGTAGGGTTCCGCGCACATGCGCTCGATGTCCGCGATGCCGTTCGCGCGCGAGATCGGCGTGGCGCCCTTCCCGCAGAGCTTCATGCCGTTGTACTCGCCGGGGTTGTGGCTGGCCGTCACGACGAGGCCGCCGTCCACCTGGTGCGAGCCGATCGCGTAGTAGACCATCGGGGTCGAAGCGAGGCCGACGTCGAGCACCTCGGCACCGGCGTCCAGCATGCCCTCGATCACGGCGTCCGCGACCTCGGGCGAGTGCGTGCGCATGTCCTGCCCGACCAGCAGGCGCTCGGCGCCGAGCAGCCGGGTGAAGGCGTGCCCGATCTTGCGCGCGGTGTCGAGGTCGAGTTCCTGGGGGTAGAGGCCCCGGATGTCGTAGGCCTTGAAGATCGCCATGGTCGTGTCGTCGTGCGGGGGGGAGCGAGGGGGAACAGTGTAGCGACGGCCGGCGCCGCCCGCGCCTCCGGGGAGGGCTTCAGGCGCCGTGCAGCTCTTCGTCGCGGCAGAACCCGATCCACGCGGCGAGCAGGCCCAGCACGAAGGCCCCGAGCAGGTGTCGCAGATCGAGGATGCTGCCCCCCGGTCCGGTCGCGAAGCGCAGCGCCAGGTAGGCCGGCATCGCGGTGAGCGGGGCGGCGAGCTGGAGGCCCAGGTAGCGGTTCCCGACCAGCGGGATCCAGAGCACCCCCACGAGCGCGCCGACGAGGGCCGCGGAGAGCAGCGCGCCGGCGAGCATCGGTACGGGAACGACCCAGGACACGAGCAGCTCCGTCGCGCCGAAGAGCACCGCGCCGTCGAGCACGCAGCGCCGGTGTCGTGCTCGCCGCGCCGCGTCGAAGGCGGCGAACTGCGCGTCGCGCTGCTGCCAGCCGTCACTCACCAGGCCGCGCACGGCCTCGGGGAGCTCGTCCAACCGCGCTTCGCGCGCGGCGTCCCGGGCCGCGGCTTCCGTTTCGAGCTTCCGACGCCGCCACATCCGGCGCTCATCGGACCGCGGGATCGGCCGACTGGAAGCTCGCCGCGGCTTCTCGGCGCGCTACGGCAGGCTCGGAACCGGCTGCCCCGCCTGCCACGGGAAGTCCGGCCAGTTCAGCTTGCGGCCGCGTTCGTCCGTGACGAGCGACTTGGAGCGCGGGTTCGGCAGGCGCAGCGACTTCAGGAACTCGATCACCTCGAGGCGTTCCACCTCGGTCAGCGCGGCCCAGTTCGCCATCACGCCCGTCGCTTCACCGGCGTGCGCCTCGATCGCCTGGCGCATCGTCGAGTACTGACCGTGGTGGTAGTAGGGCATCTGGTCCGCGGCGCCCCACAACCGCGCGCTGAGGAACTTCGAGTTACCGGCGAAGAACTCGGCGGAACCTGCGGGGGCGTGCATGTCGAGCGGCTCGACGTTCGGGTCCGCGGGGCCGGAGGTGATGTCGTGCAGCTTGAAGTCGGTGAAGGCGGAGACTTCGACGACGCCGCCGTGCGCCTTCGGACGCGGGCCGGGGAGCTTCTTGTCGGTCAGGTCGACCGTGAGCGTCCCGTGCGCCGACTCGTACGCGTCGCCCGGCTGCAGGTTGCCGGCCGGGTTGAAGGGGTTCGGTTCGCTGAACATCCAGCCGTCGTCGTCGAGCGGCAGGCTCGGAACGTGGCAGGACGAGCAGCCGACGCTGACGAAGCTCTGCTCGCCGCTCAGGACCGCTTGGCGCTTCGCCGGATCGTCCGGGATCACGCGGCCGGGGACGTTGAGCCCCGCTTGGAAGACCACCGAAGCCGTGACGTCGGCGACGTCGAGCTCGTCGACGTGTCCGTCCTGGTCGGGGTCCGCGCCGAAGCCGAAGCGCTCCGCGGTCTGGATCCCGTGGTGGTGGTTCATCGCGTTGTTCGTGAACTGGCGCAGCGAGATCACGGCGCCGGCCTGGTGGAACGGTCGGATGATCATGTTCGGCGGGTCGAGCGGGCCGCTCGTCGCGACGCTCGGCGCGGGAAGGCCTTCGACGAGGCTCGTGTTCCACGCTCCCGCCGCGTCGCGCGACAAGCTGCCGAAGGAGATGCCCTTCGAGACGAGCGCCGCGCTGCCGCCGGGCGCGATGCCGTTGCGGATCGCTTGCAGGTCCTCGGTGATCTGACGCGCGAGCATCTCGATGAAGCCCGAGCCGAACATGCCGACCGTCTGGCGCGAGTTCGCGATCTCCTGCAAGGCGACGTCGCCGCCCGCCTCGTCGACCGCGCCCTTCGTCGGCATGTTGTCCGTGTCGTCGAAAGTCGCGAAGTCGAAGCGCTGTCCGAGCACGAAGACGTTCGTGACGAAGTCCCCCGCTCCGCCGACGAAGGGCGCGTTGTGGCAGCCCGCGCACGAGTTCGAGTCGGGACCCGAGATGCGGTTCATGTTGCGCGGGAAGTCGAGCGGCGCGGCCGGATCCGACAAGCTCGCGCCCGTCCCCTTCGTCATCCGGCGCCCTTGGCCCTCGGCCGCGGTCCAGTTCGCCGCGAAGACGTCGCGTCCGTGGGCGACGAGGTCCTCGACGGGGAGCGTGAACTCTTCGCCCGGGGCCAAGCGGCGGGGCAGGCCGCGCTCTTCACCGATCCCTTGGGCGACGGAGAGGGAGTACAGCGCGCTGAGCGACAGGAAGACGGTGGCGGCTCTGTTCACGGCAGATCTCGGGCTTGCAAGTAGGGCGGCGGGTGGACGCTCCAACCCTATCCCGAGATTTGCAGCCAGTGCGGGTCCGTTTCGGGCCAGCCCGACCGAGCTGCCCGGGCCCCGGCCGCCGCCGAGCCGTACGTCCAGGCCGGGATGCCAGGCCCAGCGACCGCCCGCGCACGCGATCGAGAGGGCGACTGACGTGAAGGTGCGAGAGCAGCGACACCACCCGCGGGCCACCCCGCCCCGCTCTCGGCCGAAGGCCGCCCCTCGGCTGGAAGCCCAGGCCAACCGTCGCCCCCTGCGTCGGCTCCGCCGACCGCGCCGAACCCTGTTTCGGCCTGCTTGGCGTCCTCCGTGAAGATCGAGGGGCTCGATACCGCGCGCGGCTGGAACCGCCCGGGCCCCGCGCTGCTCCCGCCCGTGCGCCACCAGATGGAAGGGAGCGACTAGCCCAGGATGGCCGCGCAGGCGTCAACCAGGCGGTCGAGATCGGCTTCGCCGACGTCCATATGGGTGACGAACCGCAGCTGCGTCGGGGAGAGCGGCATCACGAGCACGCCGTGCTCCGCGAGGGCCGCCGCGAGGGAGGCGGGGTCGTGGCGTGGGTGGTCGACGCCGACCAGCACGAGGTTCGTCTCGACCGGCGTGCGCGGCGCGACGAGGCCGGGGAGTGCTCCCAGGCGTTCGGCGAGCTGTTTCGCGAGTGCGTGGTCTTCTGCCAGACGCTCGACGTGGTGCTCGAGCGCGTGGAGCCCCGCCGCGGCGATCACGCCCGCTTGGCGCATCCAGCCGCCGAGGCGCTTCCGCACGCGCTTCGCGCGCTGGATGAAGTCCGCGTCGCCGGCGACGATCGAGCCCACGGGCGCGCCGAGGCCTTTCGAGAGACAGATCGCGACCGAGTCCGCGCAGGCGGCGAAGTCGGCCGCGGGGACGCCGGAAGCAACGTGCGCGTTCGCCAAGCGTGCGCCGTCCATGTGCACGGGCAGTCCGCGCTCGTCCGCCACGCGTCGCACCATGCGCAGCGCGTCGAGCGGGATGACGGAGCCGCCCGACCCCATGTGCGTCTCTTCCACGCAGATCAGGGCGGTCGGCGGACAGTGGATGAAGTCCGGCCGGATGCGCGAGCGCAGCTGCGACTCGTCGAACACGCCGCGCGTGGTGGGCAGCGTCGTGCTCTGCGCGCCGTGCAGGAATCCGGCCGCGCCGCCCTCGAAGAGCAGCACGTGCGCGTCTTCCGCGGCGATCACTTCGTCGCCGGGGCGCAACCAGCAGCCCAGCGCGATCTGGTTCGCCATCGTTCCCGAAGGAACGTAGAGCGCGCCGTCCTTGCCGAGCCAACGCGCCGCGAAGGACTCGAGTTCGCGGACCGTCGGGTCTCCGTCGAGGACGTCGTCACCCACCACGGCGTTCGCCATCGCCTGCCGCATGGCGGGCGTCGGCTTGGTCACCGTGTCGCTGCGGAAGTCGCTCGCAGCCCGGCTCGCGCTCGCGGTCACGCGGGTTGCAGGCACTCGCGCACGCGGCGCAGGCCTTCACGGATGTTCTCGATGCTGTTCGCGTACGAGAAGCGCACGTAGCCTTCGCCGAGCGCGCCGAAGCTGGTGCCCGAGATGCAGGCGACGCCCGCGTCGTTCAGGAAGCGGGACTCGAGCTCGCGCGACGACACGCCGGTGCCGGTCGTGTTCGCGAAGGCGTAGAACGCGCCCTTCGGCATCACGCACGAGAAGCCGGGGATCGCGTTCAGTTCCTCGACGATGATCTTGCGTCGCTCGTCGAAGGCCGCGCACATCTCGTCGACGGCGTCCTGCGGCCCTTGCAGGGCCTCGATGCCGGCGATCTGCGTCGCGGCGTTCGTGCAGGAGACGCTGTTGATCTGCAGGCGCTCGGCGTGTTCGATCAAAGACGACGGCCAGACGCCGTAGCCGAGGCGCCAACCGGTCATCGCGTAGGTCTTCGACCAACCGTCGAGCAGGATCACGCGGTCGCGGATCGAGTCGAACTCCATCAGGCTGACGTGTTCCTCGCCGTCGTAGAGCAGCCGGGAGTAGATCTCGTCCGAGAGCACGAAGACGTTCGGGTGCGCCTCGAGCCCCTTCGCGAGCTTCGCCAGCTCCGAGCGCGGCACCACGCCGCCCGTCGGGTTCGCCGGCGTGTTGACGATGATCAAGCGCGTGCGCGGCGTGATCTGGGCGAGCACCGCCTCGGCCGAGAAGGAGAAGCCGTTCTCCTCCTTGAGTTCGATCGGGACGGCCTTCGCGCCCGAGAACTTGATCATCGACTCGTAGATCGGGAAGCCGGGGTTCGGGTACATGATCTCCGTGCCCTCCTCGCCGAACATCATGATCGCGTAGAACATGGTCGGCTTGCCGCCGGGCACGATCAGCACGTTGTCGGGGTCCGTCTCGACGCCGCGGTACTTCAGGATGTCCTCGCAGACCGCCTCGCGCAGCTCGAGGATGCCCTTCGCCGGCGTGTACTTGTGGTAGCCATTCGCGAGCGCCCTGCGCCCCGCCTCGACGATGTTCGCAGGCGTGGCGAAGTCGGGGGCGCCGATGTGCAAGTGCATGATGCTCTTGCCCTTGGCCTCGAGGGCTTTCGCCTTGGCGAGGACCTCGAAGGCGGTTTCGGTACCGAGTTGGCTGAAGCGCTTGGCGAGTTGCACGAAGGACTCCCTCTGGGATCTGGCGCGGTGCGGACGGGCGGGCCCTCGAGGAGCGTTCGAGGGCGTGCGAGTGAACCGGAGAGGTTACTCGGGGATCCCCCGCGAGGGCAATCGGGCGTCCGCCCGGGTCCGCATGACGGCGGCGCCCGCGCTGCTCGGGATCCGCGACGGGCGCGCTCAAGTGCGCGGCTCGGCGACGCCGAAGACGTCTCACCATGTGCCGCTTCACGCTCTACTCGGGCCCTTCGCTGCCCCTCTCCGCCCTCCTCTTCGAACCCGACCACTCGCTGATCCGCCAGAGCGTTCACAGCGACGAGCGCAGCGAGCCGCTGAACGGCGACGGCTTCGGCGTGGGCTGGTACGCGCCCGAGATCGGCGCGGAGCCCGGCGTGTTCCGCTCGATCACGCCGGCCTGGAACAACCGCAACCTCGCCAGCCTGTCGAAGGTCGTGACCTCCCCGCTCGTATTGGCGCACGTGCGCGCCGCATCGGTGCTGAGCGGGGTCAACGAGGCGAACTGCCACCCGTTCCGCTTCGAGAACTACCTCTTCATGCACAACGGCGACGTGGGCAACTTCCGCGCGGTGCGCCGCGCGATGATCGAGTCGGTGTCGAACGCGGCCTTCGACAACATCTACGGCAGCACCGACTCGGAGCACGTCTTCGGGATCGTGATCGACGAACTCCTGCGGCTCTCCGCCGCCGAGCCCGCGCAGCGCCTGGCGGACGCCGTCGAGTACGCGATCCGACGCACCGTGGAGCTCGTGCGCCGTCATGGCGACGGTGCGCCTTGCTATCTGAACTTCGCGCTCTCCGACGGAGAGCACGCGGTCGTCTCGCGCTTCACTTCCGCGGCCGACGAAGAGCCCGAGTCGCTCTACCTCTACCACGGCGCCTATCCTCTGCAGGCGGAGCCCGGCGACGAGGCGCGCGGAACGGCGCGGCTCGTCTCCTCCGAGCGCCTCAGCGACGACGACGGTTGGACCGCCATCCCGGCCAACCACTTGGTCGTGCTGCCGAAGGACGAGGAGCCACGCTTCGTCGCGCTCGACGGCGCGAACAGCGCGACGCGAGCGGCCTAGGGCGCCAGCTCAGAATCCGAGCTGCAGCTCGATCATCAGCGTGTCTTCACGCTCGGTCAGTCCCGCGCCGAAGTCCACCGCGTCCGAGTACTCCGAGTGGATCCAGGAGTTGCGCAGCATCACGTAGTCCGAGAGGATCCAGTTCAGGCCGAGCGAGAGGCTCGTCACGCCTTCGGTGTAGGTGCCGGGCACGACGAGGCCCGCGTCGAGCAGCCCGCGTCCCTGCTCGAGGTAGGAGACGCGCGCAGCGACGACCCACGCGCCTCGACCGGTCCCCTCGTACGGGTCGAAGGGGTGATCGGGCCGCAACCGGCCGAAGCTCTTCGACTCGCCGGTGAGCACGTGCGAGACGTTCAGGTAAGCGCCACTGTAGTCGACGCGCTCCGAGCCTCCCGTGCCCGTCATCTCCTGCGTCTGGTACAGCGCTTCGGCCTGCGCCATCCACGCACCGCGATACCACGCCGCCTCGAGGCCGACGCGCGAGCGCGTACCGTCGAGCCGCGCGCCGCTCGCGTACTCGGTCAAGGACATGCGCGCCGCGTTGCGCACGAATCCGCCGTCGACCGACTCGTGCTGGCTGCCGATCGTTCCGGCGACGCCGAGTTGCAGGCCTTCCCACACGCTGTCGCCGTCTCCGGCGAAGGGGTGCACCATCAGGCGCGCGGCAACGTCCTTGCTGGCGCCCGTGTCTCCGGCGCCCGTTCCGTTGTAGACGGCGACGTTCCACTCGAGCTGCTCGCTCTCGGTCAGCCCGTAGAGGAACAGGCCGTGGTCCTCCGCCGGCGAGAACTGGTTGAGGATCGAGAAGACGGGGAAGTCGATGTTGCGCCGGCTGCGCATTTCTTCCAGCCCGAAGGGGCCCTTCATGCGACCGGCCATCAGCCGAGCGCTGCCGTGCCAGACGTCCGCGCCGATCCAGGCTTCCTCCAGCTCGACTTCGTGTTCGGTGAAGTTCGGCTCGAGCTTGAAGCGATAGTGCTCGTCGATGCGTCCGGAGAACTCGGGCCGCATGCGCTTCAGGACGAAGTCCGAGCGCGGCTCACGCGCGCCGTCCCAGCGCCCCATGACCTGGAACAGGCCCTCGATGACGAACTCGTTGCGGCCGTCGGCGGAGGTGATCCGGAAGCCGTCGTCGTAGCGCACGCCGCCCGCGGCGGGCGCTCGGGGGGGCTCCTCGTCCGGCGCCGGCGCGGCTTCCGCCGGAGCGAGATCGAGTTCGTGGGAGGACGCGGAGGCGGCGCAGAGCGCCGAGGCGAGGAGCGCGATGCTCACACGCCGGCAGGGGATCGGGTGCATGGCCTTGCTCGAGCGAGGGGATCAGGGGACGAGTGGAAGGCTGAGCGCTCACGATAGCGACGGGCCTGGCCGCGACCTACGCCTCGCCCGGGACTAGACTCGTTCGCCCGGGCCGGCTGTGTCCAGGACCCGAGTCCCTACTACCGTGCGCATCATGCAGACCCCTCCCCTCGCCCGAGTGCTGCTCGCCTGCTCCACGATCTTCCTCGTCGCGACCGCGACCAGCTGTGGAAACGACTCCTCGGGAGCTGCCGGGAAGCATGAGGTCGTCCTCTACTGCGCGCTCGACCAGGTGCACGCCGAGCCGCTGATCCGCGAGTTCGAGGAGCGCACGGGGATCGACGTCCGCGCCGAGTACGACATCGAGGCCCACAAGACGGTCGGCCTCGTCCGGCGCATCCGCGAGGAGCAGGGCCGTCCGCGCTGCGACGTCTTCTGGAACAACGAGATCGCGCACACGGTCTCGCTGGCGAACGACGGGCTGCTGATGCCTTACGACTCGCCCTCCGCCGCCGACATCCCCGAAGCCTTCCGCGACCCTGAGCGCCGCTGGACCGGCCTCGCCGCGCGGGCCCGCGTGTTCATCGTGAACACGGAGCTGATGCAGGGCCACGAGCGCCCTTCCTCGATGTGGGACCTCCTGAGGGAGGAGTGGAAGGGAAACTGCGGGATGGCGCGGCCGCTGACGGGGACGACGCTGACGCACGTGACGGCGCTGTACAGCGTGATCGGTGAGGAGCAGACGCTCGAGTACCTGCGCGGCATCAAGGACAACGAAGTCAACCTGACGAGCGGGAACGCGACGCTGATGCGGCAAGTGCGCGAGGGCCAGACGGCGTGGGGCTGGACCGACACGGACGACTACTGGGTCGCCAAGTCCGACGGCTATCCGGTCGACGTCGTGTTCCCCGACGCGGACGAGGACGGGATCGGTACGCTGTTCATCCCGAACACGGTCAGCATCCTCGCGAACGCGCCGCACCCGGACACGGCGAAGCAGCTCGTCGACTACATCCTGAGCGCCGAGGTCGAGGAACGCCTGGCGAAGTCGCGCTCCGCGCAGATCCCGCTGCACGAGTCGCTGCGCACGATGGAACACCCCTTCGACCTCGAGTCCATCAAGCCGATGGAAGTCGACTACCAGGTGATCGGGGCGGAGATCACGGCGCGCTTCGCGGAGCTGAAAGAGCTCTTCCTCGATTGAACCGGGCCCTCCGCATCACGGCCGGCCTGGCCTTCGCGCTGCTCTGCCTGGCGCCGATCCTGATCATGCTGACGCGCGTCGGCGTGTCGGACCTCGAGAACCTGGGTTCGGAGCGGACGCTCGGTCTGCTCGGCCGCACGCTGCGGCTCGGGCTCCACTCGACGCTGATCGCGGTGCTGATCGGCGCGCCCTTCGGCTTCCTGCTCGCGCGCACGGACGTACCCGGTGCGAGCCTGATGCGGCCGCTCGGCATCGTCCCGCTCGTGCTGCCGCCGCTGTTCCTCGCGATCACGTGGACGGCGGTCTTCGAGCTGCGCGGTCCTTGGGCCACGGCGCTCGTGCTCGGGGTGAACACCTTCCCGCTCGTCGCACTCTTCACGGCCAAGGCGGCGGCACGCATCGACGCTCGGCGCGAAGAAGCCGCCCTGCTCGTCGGCGGACTCGGGACCGCGCTGCGCATGGAGCTGCCTCTGCTCCTGCCCGGCATCCTGACGGGAGCCGCGCTCGCGTTCGCCTTCGCGGTGAACGACTGGTCGGTTCCGGACTACATCTCGTCGGTCGGTCCGAAGTTCAACGTCTACGCGGACGAGATCTTCGCGAACTGGCAGCTGGAAGCGAACACCGGCAAGGCGGTCGTCACGGCGCTGCCGCTGGTACTCGTGACGCTCGCGGCGCTGCTGCCGGCGCTCTCGCTGCGTCGCCGCGGCGCGCTCGCCACGCTCGACGGCGACTTCCGTCGTCCCGCCCCGCTGCGCCTCGGCGTCTGGCGCTGGCCGGCCTTCGCGTTCTGCGCCGCTGTCGTGCTGTTCGCCGTCTGCGGCCCCATCGCGCGGCTCGCGTTCGAAGCCGGCGGCGGGACGCGCGGGTTCACGACGACGGCCTTCCGCGAGGCGATGGCCACGACACTCGAGTTCGAGCGCGAGTTCCTCGCCAACAGCCTGATCTGGTCCGCCGTCGCCGCGACGATCGCCGTTCCGCTCGCGCTGGTCATCGCGCACGCGATCGAGCGACTGCGCGGCGGTCGTTGGCTGGAACCGATCGTGCTGCTCCCCATCGCGGTCCCGGCGATCCTCTTCGGCATCGGCACGATCAACCTCTGGAACCACGACGCGACGGCCGAGATCTACGACGGCAACGCGATGATCCTGCTGCTCTACCTCGGCCGCTTCCTCGCCTTCCCGATCCTCGTGCTGTCGGGCGCCGTCGCGGCTCTCGATCCGCGCTTGGAAGAAGCCGCCGAGCTCGCCGGCGCGGGGCCGCTGCGCCGGCTGCGAGCGATCGTCGCGCCGCCGCTGCGCCCGTCACTGGTCGGCGGCTGGGTGCTCGTGTTCGTCTTCGCGATGCGCGAACTCGACGCCGCCGTGCTGGTTCCCGCCGCGAACCACACGGTGATCTTCAAGGCCTACAATCGCATCCACTTCGCGCGCGACGACTCCGTCGCGGCGCTCTGCCTCTTGATCCTGTTCTTCCTCGTGCTGCCCGGTCTGCTCTGGTCGCTGTTCGCTCGCGAGAAGTTGGAGGTCCTACCGTGACGAACGCTCTCAGCATCCGCGGACTCGAAGTGCGGGTCGGGAAGCAGCCCATCCTCGGCCCGATCGAGCTCGAGATCCCCGCCGGACAACACGTCCTGCTCGTGGGTCCCTCGGGCTGCGGCAAGACGACGCTGCTGCGCGCGATCGCGGGACTGGCCGCGCCGCACGCGGGCACGATCACGATCGATGGGAAGCTCGCCGACGAGGGCGGAACGCGCGTCCTGAAGCCCGCCGAGCGCGGCGTCGGCATGCTCTTCCAGAACGGCGCGCTGTGGCCGCACATGCGCGCGGCGAAGCAGCTGCGGTTCGTCCTCCGATCGCGGGGAGTCGGCTTCCGCGCCCGCCGTCGTCGCGCGAAGGAACTGCTGAACCTCGTCGAGCTCTCCGGGTACGGGCGGCGCACGCCAGGCACGCTCTCCGGAGGAGAGGCGCAACGCCTCGCTCTCGCGCGCGCCCTCGCCTCCGACCCTCGCGTGCTGCTGCTGGACGAACCGCTCGGTCCGCTCGACGCGGAGCTGCGCGCCTCGCTGCTCGCCAGCCTCGTCAAGCTGCGCGACGAGCTGGGCCTCACCATCGTCCACGTCACGCACGATCCCGCCGGCTCGGCCGACGTGGCCCACCGCGTGCTGCGCATGGAGGACGGGCGCATCGTCGGCGACGTCAGCGCCGGCCGCTTCGGCGCGGACGACGACGCGGAGGGCGAAGAACCAAAGCTAGGTTTCGACGCCGAGGAGCAACCCGCATGAGGCTCGTTCGCGCCGTCCTCGGACTGCTGGTCGTCGTGCTCGGCGGTTGGCTGGCGACCATGGTCTTCCAGAAGCCCACCGAGGCCCAACCGCCACGCGAGTTCACCAGCTCGCGCCAGTGCATGGAGTGCCACGCCGAGGTCTACGCCGAGTGGGAGACCTCCTGGCACGCGCAGTCCTGGATCGACCCCGACGTGCGCGCGCTCTCCAACGACTTCGCGAACACGGACTGCATCGACTGCCACGCGCCGCGTCCGATCTTCGAGTCGGGCATCGGCAAGCGCGTCCTGCCGCGCGCGGCGCGGCGCTCCGAAGGCGTCGACTGCATCGCGTGCCACCTGCTGCCCGAGGGCGGCGTCGCGGGCACGCTGGACGCGGCCTCGGCGGCGTGCCGTCCCGTCGCGATGCGCGACCTCGCCAAGCCCGAGTTCTGCGGCGTCTGCCACAACCAGCACAAGACCGTGGATCAGTGGCGAGAGTCGAAGTACCCCGACCAGGGCATCTCGTGCGTCGACTGCCATATGCCGCTGCGCGACGGTGACCCGAACCGCGGTCGCGATCACCGCTGCCTCGGCGGTCACGACATCGAGCTCGTGAAGAGCGCGGTCGAGCTGCGCGCGCGACGCGACGGGACGGCGCTCTCCGTCGAGGTGGAGAACGTCGGCGCCGGGCACTCCTTCCCGACCGACGAGCGCTCGCGCGCCTCCGACGTCTTCTGGCGGCCCAAAGTCGCACCGGGCGCGCAGCCCGAGGCGTGGCGTCACCTCTACCGCTTCCGCTCCCCCTACCGGCACGAAGTCGACATCGAGGACACTTGGCTTCCGGCGCACGCGACGTGGTCCGGACGCGTGGAGGATCCCGGGAGCGGCCCGCTCGAAGTCGCCATCTTCTACAAGCTCTCGCCCTACTGGACCGACCCGAACGCGCCGGATCCCGACAACGAAGCGCGGCTGTTGCATCTCGTCGAGGTCGCTCCGTGATGCGCCGCCGCGTTCTGGTTGCGCTGTTCTTCGGACTCGCCGCCTGCGGCAACTCCGAGCGGGTCCCGCCGCCCCCCGCCCCCGCGCCGGTGCACTCCCCCGCCGTCGCGCAGGCGATCGCCGAGTGGACCGCGCGCGTCCCAGAGGAACCCGCGCCGGAGGAGGCGGATCCTGAGCTGGTCGACGGGTTGGTGCAGTTCCTGGTGGGCGCCGACGCGCGCTCGCACGACCTCCCGCTCGAGGAGATCCGCGGCGTTGGCGACGGCGCGCTGCCCGCGCTCGTGCACACCGCCCTGGACCACGAACGTCCCGTCGAACAACGCACCGCCGCCATCGAACTGATCGCCGCGATCGGCACGCGCGCCGCGGGACTGCAGCTCGTCGAGCTGTGCGCCTCGACGAACCCGTCGTGGATCCGCGCGCACGCGGCGTGGCGGCTGTCGGAACTCGACCCCGCGATCGACGTCGTCGTCCCCGGGCTGCTGCTGCGCCTGCGCTCCGAGATCGACCACGAGGCCGCGATCTACGTCGCCGCCGCGCTCGCGTCGCGCCGCAACTTCGCCGGCGTCGAGATGCTCTCGCGACTGGCGTCGGAGGATCCCGACGAAGGCGCGCGCACCCGCGCCGCCGGCCAGCTCGCCGCGATCGTCGAGCAAGAGGGCGCCGCGGACGCCCGCGCGCTGATCGACCAATGGGACGCGCGCGCGCCGGGCTTCCGGCACGGCGAGCCTTCCGACGCGCTGCGGCTCTTGGCCTGGCAGTGGATCCAGACGCTCTCGGGCGACACCTTCCAGCTGCGCCCCGTCGACGACGCGCGCTTCCTGTTGATGCGGCTCGGTCCCTGGATCGTGGAACCGCTCGCCAGCGCACTCGACGACGTCGACCCCTACGTGCGCCTGCACAGCGCGCAGTGCCTCGAGCGCATGGGCGCCGTTGCGCGCCCCGCGGTCCCCGCTCTGACCAAGGCGCTCGACGACCCGCGCCTCGCCCCCCAGGCCGCGATGAGCCTCGGCGCGATCGGCGGACCCGGCGTGCGCGATAGCCTGAGTCGCGCTGTAGCGAAGGGACCGAACGAGCTGCGTGTCGCCGCCGCCCGCGGGCTGGGCGTGCTGGGCGACGACGCGGTCGTCACGCAGCTCACGCAGCTCTACGAGGACGACGCGGAACCGATCGACTTGCGCCAGGCCGCGGCGGAGTCGGTGCTCGAGCTGCGCCCCGGCGACGTCGGTTCCGCGCAAGAGTTCCTGACCGCTTGCCTGATCGACCCGGCCGCGGACGTCGGCGGCGCGGAGCGCGCGCTGGACGCGTGGCTCGGCGCGGACGGCGCGCCCATCGTCGACGCCGAGACGCTCGACGCATGGAAGGCCGCCGCGAAGTCGGAGGGCGCGATCCCCACGCCCGCGGAGTCGCGAGCGCGACGCGCGACGCGCGCGGACGTCTTGCGGAGCGGGTTGGCTCGGCGCGGGAACTGAGGTCCACGCGGGCCGAGCCCCGCGATCACCACGACCCGTAGAGGTCGAGCAACACGACTCCGCCGTAGGCGAGCGCGTTCAGCACGAACTGCAGGTCGCCGCCGAGCAGCACGCGCGTCGGAGAGCCGCCGCCGCGCTGCGTCTGCACGAGCAACATGTAGCGCGCGAGGCCGAAGACGACGAAGGGCACCGTGACGATCAGATGGTGGTCCTCGCCGAAGTTGTGCGCGGTGTCGTCGGACACGGTGTACATCGTGTAGGCGACGATCGTGCAGGCAGCGACGAGGGTGACCATCTGGTCGAGGAAGCCCGTCGTGTACTGCGTCAGGATCGCGCGGTGGTCGCCGCGGTCGTCCCCGAGCAGGTCGATCTCCGCGCGCCGCTTGCAGAGCGCGAGGAACAGCGCGAGGAACAGCGTGCAGAGGAACAGCCAGTGCGAGACGGGAACGCCGACGGCGGACGCGCCGGCTTGCACGCGAAACAGGAAGCCCGACGCGATGCAGAAGACGTCGAGCAGCACCACATGCTTCAGCCGCAGCGTGTACGCGAGGTTCAGGACCAGATAGGCGCAGAGCACCCAGACCACCGGCACGGGCTGACCTCCCGCGGCCCACGCCAGACCGACGCCCGCCGCCGCCGAGACCCCCGCCGCCGCGAGCGCCGTCGGGACGGGCAGCAGCCCGGCCGCGACGGGGCGCTTGCACTTGCTGGGGTGAGCACGGTCGCTCTCGACGTCGAGCACGTCGTTCAGCAGGTAGATCGCGCTCGAGCCCAGGCAGAAGGCCGCCACGGCGAGCAGCACCGGGACGATGTGCACCTCCCGCCCGGCCCCCTCGGCCACGCCCCCGGCGAACACCAGCGCGGCGAGCACGAAGACGTTCTTCACCCACTGGTGGGGGCGCATCGCGCGCAGGAGGGGGACGAGGGGCATGGGAGGGTACTATTCGACCCCCACCCCCCCGTGTCGAGAGCCAAAGGAACTGACTGGGTTCCGTGTGGTCCGCGCTCCGGGACGCTCCGGGCGGAACGACGTCCTCGGGGTCGCGCGCCGGATCAGGCGGACGCGGGACGCGCGCAGCTCGCGCGCGAGCGTTCCCCGCACGCCTCGAGGCCCGCCCTCACGGGCGCAATCGCCGCGCCATCAGCGACTTGCGGGGCCCGCGTCGGGGACGACCAACACGGAACCCAGTCAGTTCTAGTCGAGACTGAGTTTCTGGAGGGCCTCGATCGGCGACTCCGGCCCCACGATCAGCAGCTCTTCCTCCTGATCGAGGACCCCCTCCTCCCGCAGCCTCGCGACCTCGTAGGTCGTCACGCTGCCGTCGGCCCAGAGCACGACCGTCGCGGTGCGGTGGTTCTTGCCGCCGTCGTTGTCGTCGGCCACGATCGCTTCCTTGCCCGAGCCGGGGAACTTGCGCAGCGGGTACTCCTTGATGTTGCGCCCGGCGTAGGAGGTCGCCGCGCCGTCGACCATCTCGAGGTCTGAGTACCACTCGGTGGGCGGCAGGTCCCCCACGGAGATCGCGGACAGGTCGACGCCTGGGCAGGTCAGCTTCTTCGCGCTCGCCTCCGAGTTCTCCCAGGTGTCCGAGCTGATCAGCGAAGCCAGGAAGCGTGCGCCGCTCTCCTTCGGGATCCGACCGAACTTCGTGCGGTACATGATCAGGCCCTTGTTGATCTCCGCCATGTTCGCCTTGCAGCCGGTCACCTCCGCTTGGTCGATCGCCTCGGGGATCTTGGGCAGCAGGAAGACCATCAGGATCCCGATGATCAGGATCACGGCCAGGAGCTCGATCAGGGTGAATCCGGCGCGGGCGGTGCGACGGACGGTGCGGAGGGTGGAGCGCATGCAGAGACCTTCGTGAAGAGCGTGGCGAACGGATTTTCTAACCCATCTCGCGAGGAGAGTCACCCGCGGCGATCGAAACCGCCCGCCCGGCGGCCGCTCGCGGCCTGACCAAGTGAGCGGCCCCGCACCACCCTGGGGTGGCGCGGGGCCGCTGCGTTCATGGAGCGTGCGCGAGGCGCCCGTCGCGCCCGCGGGCCGCGAGTCAGCCGGCGTGGGAGGCGACCGCCTCCTGCAGCTCGGCGACCTTGTTGGTCTGCTCCCAGGGGAACTCCTCGCGGCCGAAGTGCCCGTGGTAGGCGCTCTTCTCGTAGATCGGGCGTTTCAGGTCGAGCGCGGCGAGGATGCGCGCGGGGCGCAGGTCGAAGACTTCCGCGACGGCCCGGTCGAGCACGTCGTCGGCGACCGTCCCGGTGCCGAAGGTGTCGACGCGCAGGCTGAGCGGCTTCGCGACGCCGATCGCGTACGAGAGCTGCACTTCACAGCGCTCGGCGAGGCCCGCGGCGACCACGTTCTTCGCGACCCAGCGCGCAGCGTAAGCGGCCGAGCGGTCGACCTTCGACGGATCCTTGCCGGAGAAGGCTCCGCCGCCGTGACGGCCCATGCCGCCGTAGGTGTCGACGATGATCTTGCGGCCCGTCAGACCACAGTCACCGTGCGGGCCGCCGAGCACGAAGCGTCCGGTCGGGTTGATGTGGTAGATCGTGTTCTCGTCGAGGTACTCGGCGGGGATCACCTGCTTGATCACGTCGTCGCGGACGATGCGGACGATCTCGGCGTGCACGTCCTGGTCGGAGGTCTTGCCGTTGATCTCGGGGTCGTGCTGCGTCGAGATGACGACCGTGTGCACGCGCACCGGCTTGCCGTCCTCGTACTCGACCGTGATCTGGCTCTTCGCGTCGGGACGCAGCCAGGGCAGCGTCTTGTTCTGACGCAGCTCGGCCAGCTTCGCGACGAGCGCGTGGCTGTACTGGATCGCGAACGGCATCAGCTGTTCGGTCTCGTTGCAGGCGTAGCCGAACATCAGGCCCTGGTCGCCGGCGCCTTGCTCGGCGTGCAGGCCTTCGCCTTCGGAGACGCCCTGCGAGATGTCCGGCGACTGCTTGTCGAGCGTCACCATCACGGCGCAGGTGTCGCCGTTGATGCCGAACTGGTCGCTGGTGTAGCCGATGCGTTTGATCGTGTTGCGCGCGATCTCCTGGTAGTTGATCACCGCCTTGGTGGTGATCTCACCGGCGACGACACACAGGCCGGTCGTGACCAAGGTCTCGCAGGCGACGCGCGAATCGGGGTCCTGCGCGAGGAGCGCGTCGAGGATCGCGTCGGAGACTTGGTCGGCCACCTTGTCGGGGTGGCCCATCGAGACGGACTCGGAGGTGAAGAACTGTCGTGCCATCGGGGCTTTCAGGGCTTGGTTCGGGGGGATCCGGGCGGGCGATCGCGGGATCTCGGCCGAGGGAGCCGGACCGCGATCCATGCATCGACCCGGCGGGACCGAAGCCTGAGCCGCCGGATCGGATCGGGAGAGGATAGCGCCGGGATTGCGCTACCACTAGCCGCCTAGGACCCCATAACGGGAAGACAGCGCTCTTGGAGAGCCCGTACGGTGCGGGCCGTGGCGCCCTGCTGGGTCCGTACGGCGTCCAATCCGGCCCGGGCCATGCGTTCCCGAGCGGCGTCGTCCGCGAGCAGCTCGGCGAGCGTCGGCCCGAAGTCGGCGGAGTCGGCGAGGCGCCGGCTGGCGCCGGTGCGCTCAAGCAGCGCGGCCTCGTGCGGGAAGTTCTCGGTGTGCGGGCCGTAGAAGACGGGCAGTCCCTGCGCCGCCGGCTCGAGCATGTTGTGCCCGCCGAGCGGCACCAGCGAGCCCCCCACGAACACGAGATCGGCCAGGGAATAGACGTTCTCCAGCTCGCCGATCGTGTCGACGATGGCCGGGCGCTGCGGATCGGCCCGCTCGATCCCCTCACGCAGGAAGGTCAGACGTTGTGCCGATGCGCCGAGCTCGGAGAGCTCGCGGCAGATCGCCGCCACGCGCTCGGGGTGGCGCGGCACGAGGATCAGGCGGCAGTGCGGAGCGTGTGCGCGCCACGCCTCGGTGACCAGGCGTTCTTCCGGCTCGTGCGTCGAGCCAACCACGAAGACCGGCTGCCCCGGCACGCCGCCCAGGTGCCGAGTCAGTTCCTCCTGCACGGGAAGACGACCGAGGTGCAGCGAGTCGGCCTTCACGTTGCCGGTGACCAGGATGCGGTCCGAGCCGCCCGAGAGCTCCTCGAAGCGCCGCGCGTAGACCTCGTCCTGCACGCAGAACAGGCTGATGCGCTGGAACTGCGGCATCAACTTCCGGAAGCGCAAGTAGCGCGGGAAGCTGCGCTCGGTGATGCGCCCGTTCGCGACCGCGATCGGCACGCCGGAACGGTTCGCCGCGCGCAGGAAGTTCGGCCAGACTTCGAGCTCGATCAACACCACCGCCGCCGGCGCGACGCGGCGCAAGAAGCGGCGCACCACGAAGGCGAAGTCGAACGGGAAGCGCACGACCTGCAGGTCGGGGTAGGTGCGGCGCGCGACTTCGGCTCCCGTCGCGGTCGTGGTGCTGATCACGACCTCGAGGTCGGGGCGCTCCGCGCGGAGGCGCGCGACGATCGAACTCGCGGCCTTGACCTCGCCGACCGACACGCCGTGCACGACCACGCGGCGGTCGCGCCGTTCCGGGGGAGCCGCGGGCAGCCCGAACCCCAGCCGTTCCGTCACCATCCTCCGGAAGACGGGATCCGCGATCACGCGCACGATCCACCACGGCGCGGCGACGAGCACGCCGAACCACAGCGCGAGGTCGTAGACCACGTGCAGCGCGAAGCGACCGATCCCCGGGACCGGGTCCCTCAGGATCGGAGGCGGCGTGTCCGCGGGCGCGGCGGCGGTCATCCCGCCAGGTCAGCCCCGTGGCACTTCTTGAACTTCTTGCCGCTGCCGCAAGGGCAGGCGTCGTTGCGTCCGATCGTCGACGGGTCGATGCCGGCCGGGAGCTCGCCCGCGGCGGATTCGGCCTCGGGCTGCGCCTCGGACTTCTGCTGGACCTGCTGCGCTTGCGCGGCCTGCACCATCGCCTGTCGGCGTTTGGCGAGGTCGAAGGCCTGGCTGGCGGGCACCCGCGCCGCCGCGGCCTGGCGCGCGCGCGCCACGGCTTGGGCTCGTCGTTGCGCGTCGGCCTGCGCCGCGGCACGCGTGCGCGCCTCGGCCTCCGCGGCCAGCGCGGCGCCGCCGCTCGTCATTGGCCGAGCCGTCGGAGGTGCCTGCGCCGGACGCTGGCCGGGCGCGGGCGGACCGCCTTCCTCACCCGCCACGCGGATGCGCAGGACGATGCTCGCCACCTCGTCCTCGATCGCTTCGTGCAGCTTGTGGAAGAGCTTGGTGCCCTCGATCTTGTACTCGGTCTTCGGATCGTGCTGGGCGTAGCCGCGCAGACCGATGCCGGCCTTCAAGCCGTCGACGGCGCGCAGGTGGTCCTTCCAGCGCGAGTCGATCGCGTTGAGCAGCACGTAGCTCTCGATGCGCCGCATGACGTCCGGCGTAACGGTCTTCTCGCGCTCCTCGTAGAAGGCCTCGATCTCCTCGATCGCCGGTCCGTCGTCCTGGTTGCCCTTCTCGACGGCTTTCGCCGCGGCGCCCTCTGAGATCTCGAAGCCGAAGGTGCGCTGGAACCAGCCCTGGAAGCCTTCCTGGTCTCCGACGTAGGTCTTGCAGGCGCGGTCGAGCGAGCGCTCGATCAGCGCGAGCGTCTTGTCCTTCGTCTCGCGACCCTCGAGCACTTCCTGGCGGCGCGAGTAGATGTCCTTGCGCTGCTTGTCCATCACCTCGTCGTACTCGAGGAGGCTCTTGCGGATCTCGAAGTTGCGGTCCTCGACCTTCTTCTGCGCGCGGCCGATGGCGCGGGTCACCATGCCGGACTCGATCGGCTGGCCTTCGCTCATGCCGATGCGCCCCATCAGGTTCTTCATGCGCTCCGAGTAGAAGATGCGCATCAGATCGTCCTCGAGCGAGAGGAAGAAGCGCGAGACGCCGACGTCTCCCTGCCGGCCGGAACGACCGCGCAGCTGGTTGTCGACGCGCCGCGACTCGTGGCGCTCCGTGCCGAGCACGTACAGACCGCCGAGCTCGAGCACTTCCGCTTCGTCGCGTTCGCAGCGCTCGCGGACTTCCTCGCGGATCTTGTCGATCGCCTCGAGGTTGTCCTTGTCGCCCTCGTTCAGACCCGCTTCCTCGAGCGCCTTGCGCAGGCGGTACTCGAAGTTGCCGCCCAGCTTGATGTCCGTGCCGCGGCCGGCCATGTTCGTGGCGACGGTGACGGCGGCCTTGTCGCCGGCAGTGGCGACGATGTTCGCTTCCTTCTCCCACTCGCCGATCTTGGCGTTCAGCACGGAGTGCGGGATGCCGCGGTCCTGCAGGTGCTTGTGCACGATCTCCGACTTCTCGACCGAAGTCGTGCCGATCAGCACCGGCTGCCCCTTCTCGTGGAGCGACTGGACCTCGTCCGCGATCGCCTTCCACTTCTCGGGTTCCGTGCGGTAGACGACGTCGTTCGCGTCGTTGCGAGCGATCGGCAGGTTCGTCGGGATCGAGACCACGTCGAGGTCGTAGATCTTGTGGAACTCGCCGGCTTCGGTGATCGCCGTACCGGTCATGCCCGACAGCTTGTCGAACATACGGAAGTAGTTCTGGTAGGTGATCGTCGCCAGCGTCTGGTTCTCCTGGCGCGGCTCCAGCCCTTCCTTCACCTCGACCGCCTGGTGCAGACCGTCCGACCAGCGGCGACCTTCCATCTTCCGGCCGGTGAACTCGTCGACGATGATCACGTCACCGTTCTCCACCACGTACTCCTTGTCGTGGCGGTACAGCTCGTGCGCCTTGATCGCGTTCTCGATGTAGTGCGGCCAGTCCTCGTTGCCCGGCGTGTAGAACGAGTCGATGCCGGCCATGCGCTCGGCTTCCTCGATACCGGCCTCGAGCAGGCTCGCGGAGCGTTCCTTCTCCTTGACCTCGTAGTGCTCGTCCTTCTTCAGGGCGCGCGCGATCTGGTCGGCGAGCTGGTAGCGGTCCACGCCCGACTCGGCGGGACCCGAGATGATCAGGGGCGTCCGCGCCTCGTCGATCAGGATCGAGTCCACTTCGTCGATGATCGCGAAGTAGAGTTCCTTCTGAACCTGGTCCTCGACCCGGTTCTTCATGTTGTCGCGCAGGTAGTCGAAGCCGAACTCGTTGTTCGTGCCGTAGACGATGTCGCAGCCGTAGACCGGGATGCGTTCCTGCGGCGACATGTCGGACTGGATCGCGCCGACGGTCAGGCCGAGGTACTCGTAGACCGGCGCCATCCAGAAGGCGTCGCGGCGCGCGAGGTAGTCGTTGACCGTGACGAGGTAGCAGGTCTTGCCGGAGAGCGCGTTCAAGTAGAGCGGAAGGGTCGCGACCAGCGTCTTGCCCTCGCCGGTCATCATCTCCGCGATCGCCCCCTGGTGCATCGTGATGCCGCCGACCATCTGCACGTCGTAGTGACGCAGGCCGAGGGTGCGCACGGCCGCCTCGCGACACAGCGCGAAGGCCTGCGGCAGCAGGTCGTCGAGGGTGGTCTCCTGCGCCGCGATCGCCGCCTTCCAGCGCTCGGTCTGGGCCTCGAACTGCTCGGCCGTGAGGCTCTTCGCCCACTCCTCCTCGGCCGCGATCTTGTCCACCAGCGGCTGGATCTGGCGCACGGCGCGCTCGTTCGCCGAGCCCATCAGGCGCTTGAAGAACCGGCCGGTGTTCTCTCCGATGTTGGAGAGCTTGTCGTTGATGTTTTCCCAGTCCATGGCGTGCAGCAGTCAGTGACCCGAAGGGGCTTCGGGAGGCAAGAAGGCCGGACATTAAAGGGCCGGCGCGGCCCGAGGGGGAGTCCCGAGGCCCGAAAACGACGCTCGAGGGGGGTCCGGGGGCGGTCTTTCCTGTCGGCGAGCGCCTAGGCGCGGTCTCGTCCGAGCAGTTGTTCGACCATCTTGAACAGGACCTCGCGCGGATATGGCTTTCGCAGCAGGCCGCTCACGCGTTGGATCTCTGCCAGACTAATTTCCGAGGCGGTGGCGAGCAGCACGGGCAGGCGGCTCCACTCCACGTGGCTGCGGATGCGGTCGAGCACCTCGTGGCCGTCCATTTCGGGCATCGAGTAGTCGAGCACGACGAGGTCCGGCAAGGGCCCCTTCTCGAGCCGCGCGAGCACCTGCCGGCCGTCGTAGGCGATCTCGACGTCGTAGCCCCGTGCGCTGAGCAGTGCGGCGAGTCCGCGGGCGACGTTGCGTTCGTCGTCCACGACGAGCAGGCGGCCGCGGCAGGTCTGCGCCCCCTCGAGCCGCGCGAGGCCCTCGGCGAGCACCCGCAGATCTGTGTGCGTCGGGAGCCCCGCGTCGTGCCAGTCGGCCTCGATCTCGCGCTTGAGCTCGGAGTTGTGGCGGCGGATCTCCTGGAACTTCGCGTAGTCCGGACTGCTGACCGGAACCTCGATGTCGTCGTGCGTGTCGACCGAGAAGAAGTACTCCTCGTCGACGAGGTACTCCTGCACGACGAACTTCATGAACGGGTAGTCGCGGTTGCCGAGCCGCAGGGTGTAGCGCGCACAGAGCGGCCCCTCGCTGCGGTCCGACTTGCTCTCGCAGAGCGCGAACATCTCGGACAGAGATTCAACGCCTTCCAGCTGCGCCGGGTCGAAGCGCGGCCGCGCCCCGGCACGGTTCGGCCAGGCGTGCTGCATGTAGATGTCCACCGCGCGGCGAACCATCTCGGGAGTCAGCTCTTCGAGTCGCATCGTGCCCCCCGCCCGATCACGTCACACCGAGGCAGGTAGAGGTCGTTCCATGCAGTCGATCAGCTCGCAGACGGAGTCGATCCCCGCCGCGTCGAGCAGCTCCGAGACTTCGCCGGCGAGCCGTCCGAGCAGGGCGGGGTCGCTGAACGAGGCCGTCCCGACCTGCACCGCGGTGCACCCCACCGCGAGGTACTCGAGCACGTCTTCCGCGCTGCGGATGCCGCCGCAACCGATCACCGGGATATCGACCGCTTGCGCGCACTCCCACGCGCAACGCAGCGCGACGGGCTTGATCCCGACCCCGGAGTAACCGCCCTGCTTCGTCGCGAGCCGCCACGCGCGCTTGCGCCAGTCGACGGCCATGCCGAGCAAGGTGTTCACCGCGGTGACGCCGTCCGCGCCGCCCGCCTCGACGGCGCGAGCCATGTCGGAGATACGCGTGACGTTCGGCGAGAGCTTGGCGAAGAGCGGCTTCTTCGTGACCTTGCGCACCTCGCGCAGCACGGACTCCGCGGTCTTCGGATCCGTTCCGAAGGGCAGCTTGCCGCCCTGCACGTTGGGGCACGAGAGGTTCAGCTCGAGCGCGTCGACCTCGTCGCGTTCGTCGAGGATGCGGGCGAGTTCCACGAAGTCCGCTTCGCGCTCGCCGCCGATGTTCGTGAAGATCACGCAGTCCGCCGTCGCCACCTCGGGCAGCGTCGACGCGAGGTACGACTCGATCCCGCGGTTCTCCAGCCCGATCGAGTTCAGGAAGCCCGCCTCGGTCTCGAAGATGCGCGGGTTCTTGTTCCCCGGGCGCGGCAGCAAGCTGACCGTCTTGCTGACGAGGCCTCCGAGCCGCTCGGGCGGCGACAAGTACTGCATCTCCAGGCCGTGCCCGAAGGTCCCGGAGGCGGAGAGCAGTGGATTGCGCAGCTCGAGGGAGGCGAGCCTGACTGCGAGGTCGGCCATCGACGAGAGGCTACTTGGTCAGGAGATCCTGGGCAACGGCGGTCGCTTCCTCGGTCGGCTGCTCCGCTTCCGCCGGCGCGTCGTCCGGAGCCTCGGCGGGCTCGTCCTTCGAGAAGGACGTCAGGAACAGCAGCACCGCGCCGACCGTGATCCCCGAGTCGGCGACGTTGAAGGTCGGGAAGTGGTAGTTCCAGCGCGCGAAGTAGACGTCGATGAAGTCGCGCACCTCGCCGAAGGGATGCGAGGTGTTCGGGTCGATCAGGAAGAGGTTGTCGTAGAGGTTCCCGAGCGCCCCTCCCAGCACGAGCACCAGCGCCGCCGTGAACCACGGGCGCCCCTTCGGCGTGCGCAGCAGCATCCAGATCAAGAACAGCACGGCGGCGATCCGCCCGACGACCAGCACGTACGGGTAGCCCGAGAAGCCGCCGAAGGCCGCGCCGGGGTTCTTCGAGAGCATGAAGCTGAACCAGTTCACGTTCTCGCCCAGCACGTGCATGCGCTGGTGACCACAGACGCAGGTGCGCTCGAGCTCTCCGGACACCTCGAGCGGCGTGAGCCAGGCGAAGACCGCGGCCTTCGTCCACAGGTCCATGGCGACGAGCAGCGCCGCGCAGCAGAAGCGGAACAGAAGGGTGCGCCCCCCGGGTCGCGACCGGCCCGCCGCCTGCCGTTCCTCGGCCATCAGCCCGCCTCGGCCTGTCGTTGGCACTCGATGCAGTAGCTGGCGTAGGGAATCGCCTGCAGGCGTTCCTTGCGGATCCAACCGTCGCAGGAGTCGCAACGTCCGAAGCTGCCGTCCTGGATGCGCCCGAGGGCGTCGAGGATGTCGCCGACCGTCGAGCCGCCGCGCTGCAGCAGCTCCAAGCTGAGCTCGAGTGAGTAGGAGTCTCCGTCGTCGCCCTGCCGGTCGGCGCTGGCTTGGCTGATGGACTCGGCTTCCAGGTGAGACACGTCCCCGCGCAGCACGCCGAGCATCAGGCGCAGCTGTTCTTCGAAGGCTTTCAGATCGGTCTTGGAGGGCTTGCGTCCGGGCATCAGGGTGTGATCTGGGGTTCGGGGGCGCGGGAGTATAGAGGGGGTGCATGGGGCTCACAAGACCGGGCGAGCCCCCCGGGAGCTTGCACCGACGGGACCCCGAAGCGAGGCTCTCGGCGTGCCTCGCGCGACGACCACGGGGGACGGGCCGCCGCCGGCGCTCGCCGCCCCCCTCTCCGACTTCCTGACCGCGCTCCGCGTGGAGGCCGGGCTGTCGCGCGCGACGCTCGCCGCCTATCGCTCCGACCTCGGCCACTTCTTGAGCTGGAGCCGCCGCCGGGGCCTGGCGCGCCCCGCGGACATCGACGCAGTGCTCGTCGTCGACTACCTGGCGCACCGCCGCGCCGAGGGACTCGCCGAGTCGACTGTCTCCCGCGACCTGACCGCTGTCCGCATGTGGATGCGCTTCCTGGTCGCCGAGGGCGTGGTCGAACGCGATCCCACCTCGCGGCTGCAGTCGCCGGTACTCGCCAAGCTCCTCCCGCACACGCTCGGCGTGGACGAGGTCGACCGCCTGCTGCGCGCCCCGAGCGGCGACCGCTGGCGCGACCTGCGCGATCGCGCGCTGCTCGAGGTGCTCTACGCCTGCGGCGCGCGCATCAGCGAAGCGGTCGGCCTGACCACGGACCGCATGGACAGCGAGTTGCGCGTCGTCCGGCTGCTCGGCAAGGGTTCGAAGGAGCGCGTCGTGCCCATCGGTGCGCGCGCGCGTGCGGCGCTGACGCGCTGGATCGAGGAAGGTCGGCCGCAGCTGCCGGGCGCGCGTTCGCGTCGCGAAGTGTTCCTCTCCCACACCGGCAAACCGCTCGACCGCACGAACGCCTGGCGCCGCGTGAAGGCCGCCGCTTTGCGCGCCGGACTCCCGCGCGAGGTCCATCCACACAGCCTGCGCCACAGCTTCGCGAGCCACTTGCTCGCCGGCGGCGCCGACCTGCGCGCGGTGCAGGAGATGCTCGGACACGCGTCGATCCGTACGACCGAGATCTACACGCACCTCGACGAAGAACACATCCGCGGACTCCACCGGCTCTATCATCCGCGCGGCTAGTCCAGCTCGCACTGCGTCCGAACCGACAACCAGCGTCGATGCCCCCTCCGACACCTCGTCCCCTGCCGCGCGGGATCCTGTTCGACCTCGACGGCACGCTCTACCGGCTCGCGCCCGTCAGGCGGCGGATGCTGGCCGAGCTGTGCGTCGCTCCGCTCGTGCGCTTCGCGCCGCTGGAAGGGTTACGCACGCTGAAGCGGCTCGGGCGCTTCCGTCGCGTCCGTGAGGAGCTGCGCGAGCTCGGTCGCGCCGGCGAACCGCTCGAGTCGTTGCAGTACCGACGCCCCGCCGAGCTGCTCGGCGAGCCCGAATCCGTACTGCGCGCGACGGTCGCCGAGTGGATGTTCGAACGGCCGCTGCGACACCTCGCGGCCGCGCGTCGCGAAGGAGTCCGCGAGCTGATCGACACCGCGGCGGCACGCGGGATCGCGGTCGGCGTGTTCAGCGACTACCCCGCGCGGGCCAAGCTCGCCGCGCTGGGACTCGACGCCGGTGTCGACCTGACGCTCTGCGCGACCGACCCCGAGGTGAATGCCTTCAAACCACACCCGACCGGTTTCCTGGCGGCGTGCGAGCGCTGGGGCTTCCAGCCGCACGAGGTGCTCTACGTCGGCGACCGGATCGAGGTCGACCACGCGGGCGCCGTCGCCGCCGGGCTCGAGTGCGCGCTCGTTGGTGGAGAGGCCGCCGGACACCCGGCGCACACGACCTTCGCCGAGCTGCGCGCGCGCTTCGGCGCCTGATTCCCGCATCGAGGCAGCTCGAACGCCCGGAGCGGGTTCATCCGCCGCCGCGCGCACAAGGTCTCGGCTTGGCCTTTGCCGACTCCGCCGATCGGAGCGACAATCGGGACCGACCTCGTGCGCGCGTCGCTCGCCCGTCGCCCTGGGGGGTCGCGCTCATGCACCGCCTGATTGCACTCTTCGCCGATGCTGCCGACGCGGTCGTCGTCGCGGCTCCGGAAGGCACGATCGTCCACGTCAACGAAGCGGCGCGCCACCTCTTCGGACTACGCGCCGGAGAGACGGCCGGGATCCCGCTCGCGAGCCTTTGCCCGTTCGGCGTCGACCTGGAGGGCGGGCCACCCGACGGACGCTTGGTGCGCTGTTTCGCGCGCGATGGACGAGCCATCGAAGCGCGCGTCGTCGTGCTGAACATCGACGCGGACGACCGGCGCCTCGCCGTCTGCGTGTTCTGGCCGCTCGGCGGAGCCGAGGACGCCACGCACCCCAGCAGCGAGTACCAGCGTGCGCTGCTGCAGCTCGCCCGCACGAAGGAACTCTCGAGCGGCGACTTCTCCGCCGCCGCGCGCGTGACCTGCTTGATCGCGGCGGACACCCTGCAGGTCGAGCGCATCAGCATCTGGATGCTCGTCGAGGACGGGAAGTTCCTCGAGTGCCAGTGCCTGCTCGAGCGCAGCACGCAGAAGTTCAGCTCGGGGACGCGGCTCGCGGCGAAGGACTACCCCGCCTACTTCGCCGCTCTCGAGGAAGGTCGCGCGATCGCGGCGCACGACGCCGCGCACGACCCGCGCACCAGCGAGTTCGCGACCGGCTACCTCGACGCGCTCGGCATCGGTGCGCTGCTCGACTCGGTGCTGCGCGTCGAGGGCAAGGTGATCGGCGTGGTCTGCCACGAGCACGTCGGACCGCCGCGCACGTGGCGCGAAGCGGAAGTCGTGTTCGCGGGCGAAGTCGCGGACCAGGCCGCCCAGGCTTGGCTGACGGCCGAACGCTTGAAGTCGGAGAACGAGCGCGACCGTCTCGCCGCGGAGCTGCGGCAGGCGCAGAAGCTCGAGGCCCTCGGCCGCCTCGCCGCGGGTGTCGCCCACGACTTCAACAACCTGCTCTCGGTGATCCTCGGCAACGCCGAGCTGGGCCGCGAAGCCGAGGACGCGGCCGAGATCCAGGACGCCTTCGACGAGATCCACACCGCCGGTGAGCGCGCGGCCGAGCTGACGAGTCAGCTGCTCGCGATCGGACGGCGCCAGGTCCTCTCGCCCGTGGACCTCGATTGGAACCAGCGCCTCGAGAGTTCGATCAAGCTCTTGCGGCGCCTGATCCCCGAACACATCTCGCTGCAGTTCCACCCGACGGACGCGCGGACTCTGGTGCGCGCGGACCCCGCGCAGATCGACCAGATCGTGATGAACCTCTGCCTGAACGCGCGCGACGCGGTCAGCGAGGGCGGGCGCATCACGATCTCGACACTCACCGAGCGCGGATCGCACGGCGAGCCCGATCAGGTCGTCCTGCGCGTGCGCGACGACGGTCCAGGCATCCCCGACGAGTACCGCGACCGCATCTTCGACCCCTTCTTCACGTCGAAGGAGAAGGGCGCCGGCACGGGGCTCGGGCTCTCGATGATCTACGGCATCGTGCGACAGCACGGCGGAAGCGTGCGCGTCGACAGCTCCGCCGAACGCGGTTCTTGCTTCGAAGTACGACTCCCCGCCTCCAAGTCGGAAGCCGCCGCGCCGAAGTCGTCACAACAGACCACGCCGGAGTCGCCACAGGAAGGAACCATCTTGCTCGCGGAAGACTCGGGGCCGCTCCGTCGCATGACGCGCCGCTTGCTCGAGCGCGCGGGCTACGAGGTGCTCGAAGCCCCCGACGGCCTGGCCGCGATGGAACGCTTCCGCCAACACCGCTCCGAAGTCGACCTCGCGCTGCTCGACGTGGTCATGCCGGAACAGGACGGGCGCGCGACCTTCGAAGCCCTGCGCGCGATCGACCCCCACCTCCCCGTGCTCTTCATGACGGGTTACGGCGCCGAAGTCCTCAGCTCCGAGTTCCTCGCCCGCACGGACGTGCACATCATCGCCAAGCCCTTCGAGGCCCGCGACCTCGTCCGCGCCGTCCACGAGGCCCTCGAGAGCAACGTCCCGACCTCGGACTGAGCGGCGTCGAGCGCGCTCTTCGGCTGAGAGCGACGGCGGGGCTGGAAGGTCACGGCGCGGTGTACGGGAGAGTTCACGCGAAAGCGCGAAAGGGCTCTGCGGCACGCGACGCACAAGCCTAGTGCAGCCCCCGGGCAGCTCACGCGTGAACCCGGCACCGCTGATCCTCCATCACCCCGACAGCTCGCGGGGGACCGTCATCCAGGCCAGGGTCCCGACGTTGCGGCGCAGGTCCTGCCAGTCGTCGATGGCGAGGTCCACACGGGCGAGGGCGGCGGTCGGAAAGTGGTCTACGTTCTCCCTACAGAGGCAGTGCACGAGCAGCGAGCAAGTCGGCTCGTGGTTCACGAGCAACACGACCTGCGCGTCCCCCGCCGTGCGGGAGAGGTATTCGATCACGCCGTCCGTGTCGGTCAAGTAGAGCGCGCGGTCGAAGATGACGCGCGGCGTGCCGCCCCAGCATGCGAGGAGGCGCTCGGTCGTCTCGCGCGTGCGCACGGCCGAAGATGACACGACCAGGTCCGGATCGACGCCGCGCTCGACGAGGTGCCGCCCCATGCGCGTCGCGGCCTTCCTGCCGCGCTCGTTCAAGAGCCGCTCATGGTCTCGCCCAACGCTCGTCTCCCAGTCGGACTTTCCGTGACGCATGATCAGGAGCGTCTTGACCATGTCCGACAATCAGCGCCCGAAGCGCAGGCCGGGAATCACGCGGAGCGCCTCGCGCGCGATCGAGCCCGTCATCTTGGAGACGCCCTCGACGCGGTCGACGAAGCGGATCGGCAGCTCGCGGATCGTCGCGCCCGCCTGGCGTGAGCGGTACGTCATCTCGACCTGGAAGGAGTAGCCGGACGCCGCGATGTTCGAGAGGTCGATCCGCCGCAGGAGGCTCGCGTGGTAGCAGCGGAAGCCGGCGGTGTAGTCCTCGATGCCGAAGCCGAGGAACAACTTCGCGTAGAGGTTCCCGCCCTTCGACAGCATGCGCCGACGGAACACCCAGCCCTCCGTGCCGCCGCCGGGGACGTAGCGCGAACCGATCACGAGCTCGTGGTCGAGCCCGGCGTACGCGAGGCGCGCGATGTCCCAGGGCGCGTGGCTGAAGTCGCAGTCGATCTGGAAGAGGCGCTCGTAGCCGCGCTCGAGTCCCCACGCGAAACCCGCGAGGTACGCGTGGCCGAGACCCGCCTTGTCCTGCTTGTGCAGCACGTGCACGCCGTCCAACGCCGCGCTCAAGCGGTCGGCGATCTTGCCCGTGCCGTCGGGCGAGCCGTCGTCGATCACGAGGACGTCGCAGGCGAGCCAGGTGCGGATCGCCTTCACCATGCGCTCGAGGTTGTCGGCCTCGTTGTAGGTCGGCAAGCAGACGAGCAGCTTCGGACCGATGACGTGCGGCGCGTCCGGCTCGAGCGGCCCGCTCGGGTTCTCCTCCCGCAGGCGCTCGACCGCGGCGTCCAGGTCGCCGCCGCGCGCGATCATCAAGTCGCGCGAGTCGATGCCGGTGCGAATCAGTCGTTCCGCGGCGGCGAAGGACGCCACGTAGACCTCGCGTCCGCTCGGCAGCCGGAAGGTCCGTGAGTGGTGCGCGTCGTCGTCGAAGCCGCCGCGCACGCCGCGGGGCCGCGGGGCGGTCTCGCCGGCGCGCTGTACGGCGGTGGGCTGTCTGCTGGTCGTGTCCAAGCGTGGTCCTTTCCGGCGGAGATCCTACTCGCGGGGCTCGGGTGTCGCCGCCTCATTCCGGGTACGAGGGGCGCGGGCGCCGCTCGACGCCTCGCTTCAGGTTCCATCGTCGCGCCGCTCGAGGTGGTCCCGGATCGTGCGCGCGAGCGCGTCGCCGATGCCCGGAACCGCGGCGATCTCCTCGAGCGAGGCCGCGCCGACGCCCGCCACGGAACCGAAGCGCTGGATCAGCGCCTTGCGCCGCGCCGCGCCGACGCCCGGGATGCCGTCGAGTTTCGAGGTGATGCGCCCGCGCTCCTTGCGGTGGTAGGTGATCGCGAAGCGGTGCGCTTCGTCGCGGATGCGCTCGAAGAGGTGACGCACCGCGGAGTGGCGCGGCAGCGCGAGCTCGGTCTCGACGCCCTCGAGCACGAGGCGTTCCTCGCTCTGCGCCTTGCGCTTGCCCTTCACGACGCGCTCCGCGCGCGCCTTGGCGAGGCCGACCATCGCGACGGACCACGCGCCGGCCTCTTCGCGCGCGGCGAGCGCCGAGTCGAGCTGCGCGCGACCGCCGTCGATCACGACCAGATCGGGCAAGTCGTCCTCGTCCACACCGCGGCGCAGGCTGCGGCCGACCACCTCGCGCATCGACGCGAAGTCGTCCTGTCCTTCGACGCCGCGCACCTTGAAACGCCGATAACCCGCGCGGTCCGCGATGCCGCGGCGGAAGCGCACGCGGCTGGCGACCACGTTCGCGCCCTGGAAGTTCGACACGTCGAAGCAGTCGATCACTTCGGGCGACTCATCGAGGTCGAGCAGCTTGGCGAGGTTTTCGAGCACGCCTTCGCCCTCCAAGCGTTCCTTCTCGAGCCGCGCGAGAGCTTCACGCGCGTTCTCGCCGGCGACGTCGAGCGCCTTCTTCCGGTCGCCGCCGAGCGGCACGACGATCTTCACGCCGCCGTCCAGCGCGGCTTCGAGCAGTTCTTGGTCCGCGGGCGCGCAGGGCAGCACGAGTTCCTCGGGCGGCTTGCGCCGACCGCCGCCGTAGAGCGCGGTCACGACCGAGTGCACGAGTTCCTCGTCGGGCAGCTCCGAGCGGAAGCGGTGCGTGCGGCTCTCGGCCAGCCTTCCGTCGCGGAACGCCAGGCGGTGGACGACCGCGACGTCGCCGCGCCGCGCGAGGCCCAGGCAGTCGCGCGAGACGCGGTCGCGCGGACGGACGCCTTGCCCCTCCACCGTGCGCCGCAGCGACTTGAGTCGGTCGCGCCACTGCGCGGCGCGTTCGTACTCGAGGTCCAGGGCGGCGCGCTGCATGCGTTGCTCGAGGTCCGCTTCGAGCTCGCCGATGTCGCCCGAGAGGATGCGCATCGCGCGCTGCACGAGTTCCTCGTAGTCCTCCTTCGAGATCAGGTCGACGCAGGGCGCGGAGCACTGACCGATCTGGTACTTGAGGCACGGCCGACTGCGGTGGTTCATCACCGAGTCCGGACAGTCGCGCAGCGGGACGACGCGGTGCAGGTCGGAGAGCGTGGCGCGCACGGCTCGCGACGAGGCGTAGGGACCGAAGAAGCGCGAGCGGCCTTCCTGCTTGCCTTCCTTCGGGGAGTGCGCACGCACGAACTTCAGCCGCGGGAAGCGCTCCGCCGTGTCGAGCCGCAGCATCAGGAAGGACTTGTCGTCCTTCAGCCGCACGTTGTGCGGGGGCTTGTGCTGCTTGATCAGCGCGTCTTCGAGCAACAGCGCCTCGGACTCCGTGCGCGTCACGACAGTCTCGACGCTCTGCGCTTCGCGCTCGAGGAAGCGGATCAGGATGCGTCCGTCGCCGCCGGGGCGCCGATAGCTGGTGAGGCGTGCGCGCAGATCGCGTGCCTTTCCGACGTAGAGCACCTTCCCGGCGCCGTCGCGGAACAGGTAGACCCCCGGCCGACGCGGGACGTCGTCCATCGACCAGGCCGGTTCGGTCAACGCGCGAGCTCCAGCGACTCGAGCTGCTTCAGGCGATCGCGCAGCTTCGCGGCCTCCTCGAAGGCCAGCTCGGCCGCGGCGCGCAGCATGTCGGCGCGCACGCGCTCGATCTCGCCGCGCAGTTCCTTCGGCGAGAGCTCGAAGGCCGGGTCGTCGTCGCGCGCGCCCTTGCTCGGCGGCGGAGCGACTTCGTGGTAGTCCATCTCGTACAGCGACTCGATCGAGTCGCGGATGGGCTTGATGATCGTCTCGGGGACGATGCCGTGTTCCGCGTTGTACGCCGTCTGCAGCTCGCGGCGGCGCGTCACCTCGTCGATGCAGACCTGCATCGACTGGGTCACCTTGTCGGCGTACATGATCACGCGCCCGTCGACGTTCCGCGCCGCGCGGCCGCAGGTCTGGATCAGCGAGGTCGTCGAGCGCAGGAAGCCTTCCTTGTCCGCGTCCAGCACCGCGACGAGCGCGACCTCGGGCAGGTCGAGGCCTTCGCGCAGCAGGTTGATGCCGACCAGCACGTCGAACTCGCCGGCGCGCAGGTCGCGCAGGATCGAGACGCGCTCGATCGCGTCGATCTCCGAGTGCAGGTACCGCACGCGGACGCCGAGCTCTTCGTAGTAGGTCGTCAGTTCTTCGGCCGAACGCTTGGTGAGCGTCGTGACGAGCACGCGCCAGCCGGCGTCCGTGACCTTGCGGATCTGCGCGAGCAGATCGTCGACCTGCGTGCGCGCCGGACGCACCTCGACCTCGGGATCGAGCAGGCCCGTCGGCCGTACGATCTGCTCGGCGACGTGGTCGCCGGAGCGCTTGCGCTCGTGGTCCGCGGGCGTCGCCGAGACGTAGACGATCTGGTTGACGAGCTGCTCGAACTCGTCGAACTGCAGCGGACGGTTGTCGAGCGCGCTGGGCAGACGGAAGCCGAACTCGACCAGCGTGGTCTTGCGCGAGCGGTCGCCCTTGAACATCGCGCCGACCTGCGGGACGGATACGTGGCTCTCGTCCACGAACATCAACCAGTCCTCGGGGAAGTAGTTGAGCAAGGTGAACGGCGCCTGCCCCGGCTTGCGGCCGTCCATGTAGCGCGAGTAGTTCTCGATGCCGTTGCAGACCCCCGCCGTGCGCAGCATCTCGAGGTCGTGCCGCGTGCGCTGTTCCAGTCGCTGCGCCTCGAGCAGCTTGTCGGCCTTGTTCAGCTCGAGCAGGCGTTCTTCGAGTTCCTGCGCGATGCCTTCCACGGCCGTGTCGAGCCGCTCGGCCGGCGTGACGTAGTGCGTCGCCGGGAAGACCAGCGCGCGTTCCAGCTCGGCGAGGATCTCCCCGCGCAGCGGATTGACCATCACCAGCTGCTCGATCTCGTCGCCGAACATCTCGACGCGAATCACGGCGTCTTCCTCGTAGGCAGGGAAGATCTCGATCACGTCGCCGCGGGCCCGAAAGGTGCCGCGGCGGAAGTCGATGTTGTTCCGCGCGTACTGCATCGCGGTCAGCGCGCGCAGCAGGTCGTCGCGCTCGATCGACTGACCGACGGCGAGCGGCAGGGCCATCTCGCGGTAGTTCTTCGGCGAGCCCAGGCCGTAGATGCACGAGACGGACGCGACGATGATCACGTCGCGGCGCTGCAACAGGGACCGCGTCGCGCTGTTGCGCAAGCGCTCGATGTTCTCGTTCCGGCTGGCGTCCTTCTCGATGAAGGTGTCCGACGAAGGGACGTAGGCCTCCGGTTGGTAGTAGTCGTAGTAGCTGACGAAGTACTCGACGGCGTTGTTCGGGAAGAGCTCCTTGAACTCCGCGTACAGCTGGGCCGCCAGCGTCTTGTTCGGCGAGAGCACCAGGGTCGGCCGGCCGAGCTTCGTGATGGTCGCCGCCATCGTAAAAGTCTTGCCGGAGCCCGTGATGCCGAGCAGCGTCTGCTCGCGCACGCCGGCCCGGACCCCCGCGACGAGCTTCTCGATGGCCGCCGGCTGGTCCCCAGTCGGCTCGAACGGGCAGTGAAGCTCGAAGGGGCGGTCCTCGAGCACCTGCAAGCCGTCTTGCATCTCTCCGTCTGTTTCCGCGTCCATGGGCGCGCGATCTTAGCCCCTCGCGCGGCCCGTTGTGAGGGTCGCTCCGGCTCCCTTGCAGGCCTCCGGGGGCTCATGTATCTTGCGTGGCTCCAACGGCTTGTAGCGTGCGCAACTCCCCCTCCGCGGTGCCTCGGCGCCGCGTGCCGCGCGCCGCATGCTCCCCTCACTCAAGGCGCCTCTTGAACGGCGGAACCGATGATCATCCAGTGCCCGTCCTGCGGTCTCCAAGCGAAGCTCCCCGACAGCAAGGAAGGCGCGAAGGTCCGCTGCAGCGAGTGCGAGCGCGTCTACGTCGCCAAGCCCGCCGGCGCGCGCGGCAAGACGCAGAAGTCGAACCCCACCATGCCGATCGCGATCGGTGCCGGTGTCGTGGTGATCGCGATCGTCCTGTTCGCGATGTCCGGCGACAAGGGCGGCCAGGGCGTGGTCGTTCCCGAGGTCAAGGCGACCGAGACGGTGAAGGAGACCTACGTCGACCCCACCGGCTTCGACTCCGAGCTCTCCAAGGTCGCGCGCCGCGCCCACGACCTCGCGTTCGAGCGCGCGGAACTCGACCTGCAGGTGATGATCGACCTGCCGCACGCCTGGGCGCAGCTGAACGGCACCGAGGAAGGTCCCGCGGACCCGGTCGACTACCAGTCGCTCTCGTCCGGTGAACAGTCCGAGTTCATCTCGGGCGTGATCGCCTCGCTCGTCGCCGAGAACGAAGACAACTTGGTCGGCTGGTGGTACCCGCTCGACGGCCGCGTCATCGAGCAGACCGACCAGTTCGCGACGGTCGAGTTCGAGCTCCAGCCGCGCGACTCCTCGAACCCGGGCCTGCGCGGCATCCACTGGGGCCTCGTCAAGGCGGGGAACAAGTGGAAGGTCTGGAAGTGGGAGCGCTGGATCTCCGACGCCGAGGCCGCGGCGAACGTGCGACGCACCGCGTCGAAGACGGTCAAGAAGTCGCTGTCCGACGGTTCGCTCGTGCTCGAGTCCGAACCGCGCACGCTGCCGCACGACCCGACCACCTCCGCCGAGCTCGCCGCGCGCATCGACACGCTCGTCGCGCAGCTCGGCGATCCGAACCTGCCGCCGCGCAAGCTGACGCCCGTGCGCGAAGAACTGATCGCGATCGGCAAGCCCGCGACGCCCATCCTGATCAACGAGCTGTGGAACTCGTACAAGGAACTCGAGGCCGCGAAGGCGGCCGGCGGCGACATGTACGAGAGCCAGGTCAAGCTCACCGCCATGGCGGAGATGCTGAAGGAGATCACGGACTACTCGACGACGGTCGCGCTCGAGTCGATGGGCGGCACCGACGAACGCCTCGAGAGCGGCATCAAGCAGTGGTTCTACTGGTACGACAAGAAGTACAAGCGCTTCAAGGGCATCGACGAAGAGGCCCAAGTCGACGGACTGGAAGCGATCACGGACCTCAGCGAGCTCACCGAGAAGGAGCGTCGCGAGTACGAGAAGGCGAAGCGCGAACAGGAGCAGGAGAAGAACAACTGATCCCGCGCGCCGCGAACACTCCACGGAACAACCCAGACCCCCCCCTCCGAAGAGTCCACTCATGAAGTATCGCCTCGGTGTCTGCAAAGATTGCAGCGCGAACTACAAGGTGCCCGCCTCCTTCGAGGCGGATCGCGCGAAGTGCAAGGCTTGCGGCGGCGTCGTCGAGCTCGGCAAGGTCCGCGAAGACGCGCCCGCTCCCAAGCCCGCGGCCGCTCCGCCGATGCCGGCGCGCAAAGTCGCTCCCGCGGCCGCCGCTCCCGCGCCGAAGCCCGCCGAGAAGAAGGGTCCTTCGATGAAGGAACGCCTGCTTGCCGAGCGTCGCGCCCAAGCCGCCGCGGAGGCCGCGAAGGCGAGGCCTGCCGCGGCCAAGCCGGCCGCCGCGAAGCCCGCATCGCGCCCCGCGGCCCCGGCCACGCGCGCGCAAGCCGGCGCGTCGTCCTCCGAGTCGGAGCGCCCCGCGCGCGGTTCGTCGCGCGGCGGATCGCGCGGTTCCTCCCGCCGCTCCGCCCCCGCCAAGAGCCGCCGCGGCGGCCGCGGACGCGGAGGTGACGACGAGGAAGAAGAGGACGGACATCACCACCACCACGGTCGACGCGGCGGACGCCACAAGCAGCAGTCGAACCCGACGCTGTTGATCGTCGCGGGCGTGATGGTCGTCGCCGCGATCGGCGCCGGCTTCTTCCTGATGAACAAGAACGGCGGTGAGCTGCCGCAGGACACCGCTCACGCGAAGGACAACGCCTCGAAGGAGTCGACGCTGACCGACGTCACGAACGGAACCGCCGACGACGCCGCGAAGACGACAGAGAACACCGCGCAGAACAGCGCCACGCAGGACGCGCCGCCCGCGGAAGTCGCCGACGAGACCACGCAGGACAACACGTCCGACTCGGCGTCGGCCACCGGCGACGCGGGCACGGAAGCCCCGAAGACGGACAAGCCGGCCGAGGAGCCGAAGAAGCCCGCGAAGGATCGTGAGTTCAAGGACCCGGCTTCGGTCGACCTGCTCGCGATCGAGGACTTCGGCCTGCCGAAGGGCTGCGACGCGGACCGCTGGGCGGAGCTGCAAGAGCTCGCGCGCACCGCGATGGACCCGGACGCCGGCGCGGCCGGACGTCGTGCGGGCACCGCGCTCGTCGAGGAAGGCAAGTTCGCGATCCCCGCGATCCTCAACGAGATGAAGAAGCTCGACCTCACCGAGAACTTCCAGTTCCTGACGGCGAACGCCGCGCAGAAGACGCTCACCGAGATCTGCAACGGCATCAACCTGGGCTGGCAGTATCCGGATCAGGAACCCGACACCTGGCACTACTACGACAAGAAGGCGATCTTCAACTGGTGCGAGCTGTGGAAGGTCTGGGACGAGGACCACGACCAGTTCATGCGCCGAACGAAGCGCACGGAACAGCCGGCTCCCGCGGACGAACCGGCGCCCGCCACCGACGACGTCGGCGGCGAGGACGACCTCGACTCGCTCGACGACATCTGATCGTCGGACCACCGAACGCGAACGCGAGCGGGCTCCTCGGACGTCGTCCGGGGAGCCCGCTCGCTTCGCTGCCGGCGCGCTCTACTGGGCGCGCAGCTTCGGCAGCACCTGTTGCTGGAGGAAGCCGCCGATCTTCTTCGCGAACAGCTCGTTCGCTTCGGCGTTCGGGTGACCGTCGTGCGGCAGGTTGCGCAGGTGCTTGTTCTTGCGCAGGCCCAGCGAGACGTCGGCCGCTTCCATGCCGAGCGACTTCGCGTACTCGACCATGTCTTCCGTCTCCGGCGTGCGCGCCATGCCGACGAGCACCAACTCGATGCCGTTCGCCTGCGCCAGCTCGTGCATGCGCTTCACGATCGCCTTGCTGACGGCGTGGCTGTTCGCGTGCTCCGACTCCCAGTCGTTGTACGCGCGCTCGAGTCGGTGGACGAGCGCCGACTGGCGCTGTAGCGGCCACTCCGCGTACTCGGTCCCCGCCATCTCGACGACCAGCTCGCCGTTCGAGTCGAGCGAACCGTAGGGCTGGATCAGCGGTCCGAACTTCTTCCACGCATTGACGCCCTTGCGGCGGTGGCGCACGAAGGTGTTGCGGTCGTCGTGGAAGCTGCCGTAGGCGATCACCGCGACGTCGGGCGCGTTGCCGGCCGCGATCGCGTCTTCGAGCTCGATCAGCCCGTGGACCGTCCCGTAGCCGTTCGTGCCGTAGTTCATCACGCGGTACTTCGGCAGCCACTCCTGCAAGCGCCACGGGAAGGTCTCCGCGTCGTTGATCGACCAGCCGTAGGTGAACGAGCAGCCGAGGATCCAGATCTCCCCCGCCTCGCCGTGCAGCGACTCCTCGCCCTTCGGACAGGTGCGCCGCAGGCCGGCGTCGTCGTGCGAGACCTCGAACTGGTAGCCGTCTGCGAGCGTGATCCGATAGTCGCCGGGGATGTGCGTGTAGCCGAGCCGCGGGTGCGGTTGGAACAGCCGCCCGCCCGGCTCGATGATGTCCGGCACGTCGTTCGGCGCGTAGGGCACGTCGCCCTGGCGGCGCACCGCGAACTCGGCGACGCCGAGGCCGACGACCAGCGTTCCGAACAGGATCGCGGCGATGACCGTCCGCCGACGGCGACGCTTGGGCTGAGTCGTCATGCGCTGGAGCTTTCCCCCGCGGTCCGCGGCTGTCAAGGCGCTCCGGAGAGCGGCGGGCGCGCCGGTTCCGCGACGCCGACGTTCTCGACGCCGGCGGCGCCGCTGCGGCGCGGGTCCGAGTAGGCCGTGGGCGCACCGTTCGCGTCGACGAGGATCGCCTGGACGCTTCCGAGCCTGCGGTCGACGAGCAGACACGGCTGGCCGCGCGCTTCGAGCCCGGCGATGGTCAGCTCGTCGAAGCCGCCGCCGAACTCGGCCTCGAACCAAGTCTCCGGCGGGCTCCACTGCTGGTGCAGACGCGGCGCGTCCACGGCCGAGCGCAGGTCTTCTTCGAGCACGAGCACGCGCAGCAAGACCTGCACGACGCTCGTGATGATGCGCGGGCCGCCCGGGCTTCCGAGCACCAGCTCCGGCTTGCCGGCTTTCGAGCGCACGACCGTCGGCGTCATCGACGACAGCGGTCGCTTGTTCGGCGCGATCAGGTTCGCCGAGCTGCCGACCAGGCCGTACATGTTCGGCGCGTCGGGCTGGATCGCGAAGTCGTCGAGCTCGTTGTTCAGCAGGAAGCCCCCGTCGCGCACGAGGATGCCGCTGCCGAAGCGGCCGTTCAGCGTCGTGGTCAGCGATAGCGCGTTGCCCTTGCGATCGACGACCGAGAGGTGCGTCGTCTCCGTGCTCTCGACCGGCGGCGGCGTCCACGGACCGACGTCGACGCGTGCGCGCTCGCCGATCTCCGAGCGCCGCCGCGCGATCCACGCGGGCGAGAGCAATTCGCTCACGGGCACGTCGACGTGGTCGGGGTCGCCCATGTGCGCGGCGCGATCGGCGAAGCTCCCGCGCAGCGCCTCGATCCACCAGTGCAGCATGCGCACCGTGGGCTCGCGGCCCTCCGCACGCGTGAGTTCCGCTTCGAGCGGCAGCCCTTCGAGCACCGCGAGCGTCTGCTGCACGACGATGCCGCCCGAGCTGGGCGGCGGCATCGAGAAGATCTCGTGGCCGAGGAACCAACCGCGCAGCGGTTCGCGCGGGCGCGGTTCGTAGTTCGCGAGGTCGGCGAGGTCGACCGAGCCTCCGAGTCGCGCCTCGAGACCGGGGACGAGGACAGCGTCGAGTTCACGCACGATCGCCGACGCGATGCTGCCCGTGTAGAACGCGTCCGGCCCGCCGCGGCCGAGGCGCTCGAGCGTGTCCGCGAGCGCGGGTTGCTTGAACAGCGCGCCTTCGTCGAGCGGCTTGCCGCCCGGGTAGAACAGCTCGCGCGCGGCGTCGTTCCACATCGGATCGTCGACGCTGTCGCGCAGGTGCACGGCGAGCCACGGGTCGACGAGGAAGCCGTCGCGCGCGAGCGTCACGGCGGGCTCGACGAGTTCCTCGAAGGTGAAGCGACCCGAGCCGCACTGTTGGTGCAGGCGGAACAGGCCGCTCGGCGTTCCCGGCACGCCGACCGACAGCGGGCCGCGGCGCGAGCGATCGGGCACCGCACTGCCTTCGTCGTCGAGGTAGCGCGCGACGAGCGTCGACGCGGGAGCCACCTCGCGGAAGTCGAGCGCCAGCGGCGCGCCGTGTGCGGGGACCCACAGCGCGAAGCCTCCGCCGCCCAGGTTCCCGGCCTGCGGATAGACGACCGCGAGCGCGAAGGCCGTCGCGACCGCGGCGTCCGCCGCGTTTCCGCCGCGCTCCAGTACGTCGAGGCCGACCGCAGTCGCGAGCGGATGTTCACTGGCTACGGCACCGCGCTCGATGCCGTTCTGCTTCGACGACGCGCCGTTCGAGGCGCACGACGCCGCGAACAGCACCCCCACCGCGACGCAGCGGACGACGAAGCGCGAGGTCGCGCGTCGCCCGGCGGAGCGGGGCGCGAACTCAGAGCTTCGGACCGTCCCCCGAATCAACGATTTCCTCGACCTTCACGCCGCGTTCGCGCAGGTACTCGATGGACTTCTGGATCGCCTCTTCCTTGCCCTCGATCTCCACCGCGACGAGCGCGACGGCGTCCGAGATGCTCGCCGCGCGAATGTTCGGGATCACGCCGAACTTCTCACCGAGCGTGTGGCTGACGATGGGCTCGGAGATGAGCTGTTGCGGAAAGGTGCAGAAGATCTTGCGGATGGCCATCAGTGGTTCTCCAGGTGGGTCGCCGGACTCACGGCGGCGCGACGCGCGCGCCACGCCGACGACACGGCGAGAGCGCAGCATCCCACCACAAAGAGGGCCGGACCTGCAACCTTGCCGCGCCATGCGAGGCGCAGTTCCGGGCCGATGTCGAGCGTGCCCGCCGGGTCGTAGAGCGCGGGATGTCGCATCCAGTCCACGCCGGCGCTCTCGAGCACCAGCGAGACGGGCGAGACGTCGAGCAAGTGCGCGGTGAGTTCCGGCGGCCAGGGCCGTGCGAGTTGTCCGAAGCCCGTCGCCGCGCCGGAGAGTGCGAGCGTCAGCGCGAACCAGAGCCCCGCGCCGGTCCACCTTCCGTCCGTCGCGCGTCCCGTCGCGAGACCGAGCAGGAACAACCCGCAGATCACGAGCGCGGCCCACGCGGACACCGGCGCTGCCGTGAAGGCCGCGAAGGCGTAGAGCACCGCGAGCGCGACGAGCAGCGGTGCGAAGCGACGCACGTCCGCGCAGCGCTCGGCGCCCGCGAGCTGTCCCGCCGCCGGCGCGGCGAGCGCGGCCCAGGCGAGCGCGAGCACCGAACCGCGCTCGGCGCCCGGGTACGCGATGCCAGCGACGAGCAACACGGTCGAGAGGACGAGGAGCGGGCGCATGACGGCGCCAACTTACTCGTCGCGCACGCGCGGAGCGAGACGCTGGCCGCACGCGGAGTTCCGGGCTCGATCGAAACGTTCGAGAGCGCGCGGAGATGGAGGCGGCACCCGGACTCGAACCGGGGAATAACGGATTTGCAATCCGTCGCCTTAGCCACTTGGCTATGCCGCCTCGCGTGAGGACCGGAGAGGATACCCGGCCGCTGCCGCTCGTCAAGGATCAGTCCCGCGGCGCGCGGGCTTGATAGAATCCTCAGGCCGCGCGGGGAGATGGCGGAACTGGCAGACGCATCGGACTTAAAATCCGAAGCCCTCACGGGCGTCCGGGTTCGATCCCCGGTCTCCCCACCAGCGCGCGCACTGACGCGGCTCTCGGGTTCCGCGGCGCGTCGGCCCGGAACGCGCGACGCGCGCCCCGACCGAGATCGGAGCGCGCGTCGTGCAGCGGAGTTGACCGCGCAGCCTCAGCCGCGCTGGTCGATCGGGACGTAGGTCGCGTCGTGGACGCCGGTGTAGATCTGGCCGGGACGGAAGATCTTGTTGCCGTCCATCTGTTCGCACCAGTGCGCGAGCCAGCCGGTGACGCGCGCGATCGCGAAGATCGGCGTGAAGAAGTCGGTCGGGATACCGAGCTTCTCGTAGACGATGCCGCTGAAGAAGTCGACGTTCGGGTGGATGCCCTTCGCGCCGAGCTTGGCGACGACGGCGTCCTCGAGCGCGAGCGCGGTGTCGTAGACCGGCGTGCTGCCGAGCTTCTCGCGGACCTCGCGAACGAGGGTCTGCAGGCGCTTCGCGCGCGGGTCCTTCGTCTTGTAGACGCGGTGGCCGAAGCCCATGATCTTGCCCTTGCTGGCCGACATCTTCTCGAGCCAGGCGGGCACCGCGGCGGCGGAACCGATCGCTTCGAGCTGTTCCAGCACCCGCTCGTTCGCGCCGCCGTGCAGCGGTCCCTTCAGCGCTCCGACTGCCGAGGCGCAGACCGAGTACGGGTCGGCTTCGGTCGAGGCGACGACGCGCGCGGCGAAGGTCGACGCGTTCATCGTGTGATCGGCGTGCAGCACGAGGCAGACGTCGAGCACGTGCGCCTCGAGGGCGTCCGGCTTCTGGCCGTTCAGCATGTAGAGGAAGTTCGCGGCGGTGTCGAGGTTCGGGTCGGGCGCCACGAAGGGCTTCCCGGCACGCGCGCGAGCGAAGGCGGCGACGAGCGTGGGCGTGGCGGCGATCAGGCGCGCGCAAGCGTCTTCACGCTGCGCGGCGTCGTGCACGTCGATCACGGGGCTCTCCATGCCGAGCATCGCGAGGCCCGCTTGCAGCGCGGCCATCGGGTGCCCTTGCTTGGGCAGCTTCGAGATGACTTCGACGACGTCGTCGCCGATGCCGCGGTAGCCGTTCAGCTTCTTGCGGAAGCCATTGAGTTGCGCCTTCGTCGGCAGCTCGCCGTTCAGCAAGAGCCAGCTCGTCTCCTCGAAGTTGCTCTTCTCCGCGAGGGTCTCGATGCGGTGCCCTCGGTACTCGAGGATGCCCGCCTGACCGTCGATGTAGCTGATCGACGACTCGGCGGCCGGGATCCCGGCGAGGCCGGGAACGAGTTCTTTGTCCTGGACAGTCACGACAGTGCGGGTCGAGGTTCTGAAGGAGAGATGCGAGGTGCCTCGGAAGCGCGAAGTGCCTTCCGAGTCGGTGCTGATGCACTCGTCGCCGGCGACCGATGCGGGGGCGGAATCCCCTGCGGGGATCGACCGGCGAGAGTTCGTTCGAAGGCTGCTAGTCGCGGTGGCAAAGGTACTGGATCAGCAAGCGGGTGCCAACCCCCGTACCTCCCTTCCCGCCCACGTAGTCGCGGGCTTTCTGGTTCCAAGCCGTGCCCGCGATGTCGAGGTGCGCCCACTCCGTCTCGCCCACGAAGTGCGAGAGGAAGGCCGCGCCGGCGATCGAGCCGCCGCCCATCTCGGGGGTGGTGATGTTGCGTAGATCCGCGGGGCCGCCCTTCATGTTCTCGAGGAACTCGGGGAGCAGCGGCAGCGGCCAGACGCGCTCGGAGACGGCCTTTCCGGCGGCGGACAGCGCATCGCGCAGGGCGTCGGTGGTCGCGTACATGCCGGAGATCTCGTGGCCGAGCGCCATCACCACCGCGCCGGTCAGGGTCGCGAGGTCGATGATCGTGTCGGGCTTCACCTTGGTGACCGTGTAGGTCAGCGCGTCGGCGAGGATCAGGCGACCCTCTGCGTCCGTGTTCACGACCTCGACGGTCGTGCCGTTCATGCCGACGTGGACATCACCGGGCTTCGTGGCCAAGCCGTCCGGGAGGTTCTCGGAGCTCGGCACGATGCCGTGCACCTCGAAGCCCACGTCGATCGACGCGAGGGCGTGGAAGGCGCCCAGGACCGCGGCGGAGCCGGACATGTCGAAGCGCATGTCTTCCATACCGCGCGACGGCTTCAGGCTGATGCCGCCGGCGTCGAAGGTCAGACCCTTGCCGACCAGCGCGATCTTGCCCTTGCTCTTGCTCTTCGGCTTGTAGACGAGGTGGATCAGCTTGGCCGGTTCGTGCGAGCCGGCGGAGACGCCCAGGAGGAGCCCCATGCCGAGCTTCTTCATCGCCGCTTCGTCGAGCACCTTGCAGGTGATGCGGTCGGAGCGACGGGCGAGCCCGCGCGCCTCTGCGGCGAGCGCCGTGGGCGTCAGCTGGTTGCCGGCGCGGTTCTGCAGGTCGCGCGTGAAGCAGTTCGCCTCGGCCAGCGCGGTGCCGCGCTTCACGCCTTGGCGGAACGCGCTGCCGGCGGCGAGCGTCTGCGCCTTCGCGAGCTTGAGCGGCTCGGGCTTGCTCTTGCCGAGGTCGTAGCGGTAGTGCCCCATCACCAGGCCTTCGGCGATCGCGCAGCCGACCGCCTCGGCGCCGTCCGCGAGCTTCGCGATCGACTCGTCGACGTAGATCACGGCGGACTTGGCTCCGGAGGACTCGGCCTGCGACGCGGCGACGCCGGCGGCACGGCGCAGTCCTTCCGCGTCGACGGACTTGGCGTCACCGAGACCGACGAGCGCGACGCGCGAGACGCTGCCCGCGGTGGCGTCGGAGAAGCGGACCTGCCGTGCTTCGCCCTTGAAGTCGTCGAGCGCGGCCTTGGTGAGCGCGACGTCGCCGGGGAGCGAGGGTTTCTTGCCCTCGACGCCGAAACAGATGAGCAGCTCGGCCTTCGGACAGCTTCCGCTGTAGTCCTTGTGGGTCAGTTTCATGGGGGATGTTCTAGTCGAATCGTAGTGGGCCGGGTCGGGCGGATCGGACGCGGGTCACGTCCGGATCACGCGCTACATGTCGATGTATTTGGGGCCGCCTCCGCCTTCGGGGACCACCCACTCGATGTTCTCGTAGGGGTCCGCGATGTCGCAGGTCTTGCAGTGCACGCAGTTCGACGCGTTGATCACGACGCCGGTCGGCTGCGGTGTGTCGGGCCACTCGTAGACCGCGGCCGGGCAGAAGTGCTGGCAAGGATTGCCGTACTCCTCCGTGCAGCGCTCGACGCAGATCGAGGGATCCGGGATCAACAAGTGGCTGGGTTGGTCTTCCTCGTGGATCGCGCCCGACCAGTAGACGTCGGTCAGCTTGTCCATCGAGTCGCCGTCGTTGTACGACGGCTTCGTCATGCGGCTCTCGGAGACCGGACGCATCGTCTCGTGGTCGGCGTGACCGCGTCGGCGCGCGACGAGTCCGCGTCCACCGGTGACCATCTGCACCGCGACGTCGACCATGCCGCCGAACATGCCGCCGTCGAACGCCTGGCGGAAGTTGCGCACCTTGTAGAGCTCGTCTTTCGCCCAGGACGCCTCGAAGAGCTGCGTGTACTTCGCGAGCTTCGCGGCGGAGGTGTCGCCGGCCTCGAGCGCTTCCGCGATCGCTTCCGCGGCGAGCATCCCCGACTTGATCGCGAGGTGCACGCCTTTCAAGGACGACGCGTTGAGGAAGCCGGCCGTGTCCCCCACCAGGCAGAAGCCGTCGCCTTGCAGCTTCGGCATGGCGAAGTAGCCGCCCTCCGGGATGGTCTTCGCGCCGTAGCGCACGACCTTGCCGCCCTCGATGATCTTGTTGACGAAGGGGTGCTGCTTCCACTTCACGAACAGCGCGTGCGGATCGAGCTGCGCGTCGTGGTGGTCGAGCGGCGTGACGTAGCCGACGGAGACCTTGTCCTCGGCGACGCCGTAGATCCAGCCGCCGCCGTATCCGTCGGTGCCGAGCGGTTCGCCCGCCGTGTGGAAAACCGTGCCGAGCAGTTCCTTGCCGCGCTCCGCGGGGATCTCCCAGATCTCCTTGCAGCCGGTCGACCAGGTCTGGTCGTTGCTCTCCGCGGCCAGGCCGAGCTTCGCGATCAAGCCCTTCGCGAGCGAGCCGCGCGTGCCTTCGGCGAAGACGGTCACGGCGGCGCGCACGTCCATGCCGGGCTCGAAGGTCGCCTTCTGCGAGCCGTCCTTGGCGATGCCGCTGTCGCGCGTCTGCACGCCGATCACGCGGTTGCCGTCGTACGCGACCTCGGCGCCGGCGAAGCCCGCGTAGACTTCGATCCCGGCTTCCTCGGCGCGGTCCTTCAACCAGCTGACGACGTGGTTGAGGCTGATGATCACGTTGCCGTGGTTGCGCAGCTGCGGCGGCACGAGCATCCCGTCGAGGCGGTTGTGCTTGCCGTTCTTGCGCAGGTAGACCATCGCGTCGTAACCGACGTCGGCGGCGACGGGGAAGCCGCGGTCGCGCCAGTCGGGGAACAGCTCGGCGATGCCCTTGGTCTTCATCACCGCGCCGGACAGCGTGTGATGTCCGATCTCCTCGGCCTTCTCGAGCACGAGGATCGTCTTGTCCTCGATGCCGCGTTCCGCCAGGAGGCGCTGCAAGTGGATCGCGCAGCTGAGCGACGCGGGACCGGCGCCGACGAGGAGCACGTCGACTTCGAGTTCCTCGCGCTCGACGTCTCGAGCGTTCAGCGAGGTGATCTTTCCGTCAGTCATGTGGGCGATTCCCTTGCGATGGATTCCGCGCCATGGAGGGTGGCGCGCGGTCGCTGTTGCATCCACGCCGCCCACGGATCGGTCCGTTCGAGCCGGCTCGCGGCGGGGATTCAAGCCGAAGAGAATATCACCGCGCGAGGTCGATTCCCACGGCTCCCGCGCCGGATCGCGGCTTTCGACGGGGTTCCGCGCGCGGCTACGCAGAGGAGCGCAGCGCCCCGGAGGCGGCGCCTCCGAAGCCGTGCCTACATCATCCCGCGGAAGCGCTCCGGAGCGAGCAGGAACGGGTTCGTGCGCCGCTCGTGGCCGAGCGTCGAGGTCGGGCCGTGACCCGACACGAAGGTCACGTCGTCGCCGAGCGGCAGCAGTTCTTCACGGATCGAGCGGATGAGGGTGTCGTAGTCGCCGCGCGGGAAGTCGGTGCGTCCGATCGAGCCCTGGAACAGCACGTCGCCGACGAGCGCCAGTAGGTCCTCGCGGTCGAAGAAGACGACGTGTCCCGGTGTGTGTCCGGGACAGAAGAGCACCTCGAGCTCGACCTCGCCGAAGCTCACGCGGTCTCCCCCCTCGAGCCAGCGGTCGACCGTCGGGACTTCGACCGCGCCGAAGCCGTACTCGGCCGCCTGCCGGGGCAGCAGGTCGAGCCAGAACTTGTCCTCGATGTTCGGGCCCTCGACCGGCACGTCGAGGCGCCGCGCGAGTTCGGCGGTGCCCGAGGCGTGGTCGACGTGGCCGTGCGTCAGGAGGATCTTCTCGATCTCCACTTCGCGCGACTCGGCCTCGCGCAGGATGCGGTCGACCTCGCCGCCGGGGTCGCAGACCGCGCCCTTGCCGGTGGCGGTGCAGCGCAGCAGCGTGCAGTTCTGCTGGAAGGGCGTGACGGGGATGATGCGGACGTCCATCACGAGCGGTCTCCGATCCAGTGGTGTCCGTCCGCGTAGACCTCCTTCTTCCAGACCGGCAGGCTGAGCTTCAGCTCGTCGATCAGGAAGCGCGCGGCGAGGAAGGCAGCATCGCGGTGCGGACTGGCGACCGCGATCACGACGGAGGGTTCACCGACGCCGACCGCGCCGGTCCGGTGCACGCACAGCATGCGCAGCGCGCGCTTCGGGTCGGTGCCGGTCGCGTCGCCGTGTTCCTCGCGGCAGCGCGCGAAGATGCGACGCATCTCGGGTCCCGCCATCTGCGCGAAGGCCTCGTAGTCGAGCCGCACGACGGGCTTGCCGCGGTTCGTGTCGCGCGCGTTGCCGCAGAACACGACGACCGCGCCGCACGAGTCGTGTTCGACGCGGCGACGGCACGCCTCGGGATCGACGGAATCGTCGGTCAGCTCGAAGACGCCCGCCGCGAGTTCGTCGTCCTCGGACGGTGCGCCGCCGGAGACGGGCGGGAGCAGCGCGACCTCGTCGCCCGCAGCGAGTGCGCGCGAGTCCTCGGCGTACTCGGTGCCGACGACGCCGGCCACGTGATCCAGGCTGCCGAGCTCGGGGTAGCGACGTTCGAGCTCCCGCTTCAGTCCGCCCAGGTCGAGCGCGTCGGGGAGGTCGTCGAGCACGAACTCCGACACGCCGGCCCGCTCGCGCAGACCGGCGAAGAGCTGGATCACCAGCCGCATCGTCGACTCCCGCTCAGAAGGGCGTGTCTTCGACTTCGAGGTAGCCGCCGGAGGGTTGGCCCTGGCCACCGCCCGAGTTGCCGCCGCGCCCGCCGGACTGACCGCCGCCGTAGTTGCCGTAGCCGCCCTGCGACGAGGAGCCCGAGTCCTGGTAGTCGTTGTCGGAGTAGCTGCCGCCGCCTCCGCCGCCGCTTCCACCACCGACGAACTGCCACTCGTTGCCGACGACGTAGAGCTTCGAGCGCTTCTGTCCCTGCTGGTCCTCCCAGTTGTCGAGGCGCAGTTCGCCCTCGATGAACGCGGGCTTGCCCTTCGAGTGGTACTTGGCGAAGGCTTCGCCGCGCTTGCCGAAGATCGTCACGTCGACGAAGGTCGGCTCCTCGCGCCACTCACCGGACTGACCGTCCTTGAAGCGCCGGTTCACGGCGAGGCCGATCTTGCAGATCGGCATGTTGCTCTGCGTGTAGCGGAGTTCGGGGTCCCGCGTCAGGTTCCCCATCAGGATGACTTTGTTGTAGCTCGACATCGGCGTTTCGTTCTGGCTCGTCGTTCTGGCTGAAGGCCGGCTCCGGGCGCGCCGCGCGGGCGCGTGGGGTCGGCGGTGTGGTGCGTCAGCGAGGCACGTCGCGCGCGCCTCGGCACGCCAGCAGCTTAGCCGCTGCACCGGCCGATTTCGCGCCCCGAACGGCCAATGTCGCGCGCGGACCCGAGCGACGCGCGAACTGGATTGCGACGCCCCCCGGGCCCTCCTAGGATGTCCCGCACGCCACCGCGTCCCCTCGAAGCACGCCCCCATGCCGGACCACGATCGACCCCAGCCGCCGCACACCCCGGACGAGTCCCCTGCGCCGAAGGGCGGCGGTCGCGAGCGTCGCCGTTGGCCCCGCGCGGAGGCGGACTGGGCGATCAGCCTGGCGCTCCCGGACGGCGACTACGTGGCGCGCGTGCGCGACGTCAGCCGCGCCGGCGTGTGCTTCTTCATCGACCGGCCGATCCCGGTCATGACGGCGATGCGCATCGACCTCGAGCTGCCCGTCGAGGAAGGCAAACGCTTCATCACCGGCGGCGGCGTCGTGGTGCGCTGCGAGAAGATCAGCGCGCGGCTCGACCACTACGAGATCGCACTCTTCCTGAACGACATCGCCGAGCCCGACCAAGCCGCGCTCGAGGCCTACGTCAGCGGACCGTCGGGCGGCGGTCATCCGCGCGCGCGCTCGACCACCGCGGACTGATCGCGCGCGGCGAGTTCGTCAGGCCCGGGGTCGCGCTTCCAGCACGCGGTCGATGCGTGCCAGGTCCTGGTGCAGACGAGCGTCGAAGCCGGCCGCTTCTGCCGCGGCGAGCGCGGCCTTGCCGCGTCCCGCGCCGAGTTCGACGAGCAGCGCGCCCCGCGGCGCGAGCCACTTCTTCGCGGCCGCGAGGAGCTGCTTCACCCAGTGGTCGACGTCTCCCTCCGGCGCGTAGAGCGCGAGCTCAGGCTCGTAGTCGCGCACTTCCGGCTGTAGCTCGGGCCGGCTCGCGGGGTCGACGTACGGCGGGTTCGAGACGAGCAGGTCGAGGCCGCGCGGCGCCTCGCGACGCAGGCGTTCGCCCAGCACCGAGAGTCCGTCGCCGATCAAGGTCTCGACGTCCGCGCCGAGCCGCTCCGCGTTGAGCCGCGTCTGCGCGACGGCGGTCGTGGACAGGTCGCAGGTGACGACGTGCGAGCCCGGCAGCTCCAGCGCGAGCGTGACCGCGATGCACCCCGAGCCGCAGCCGAACTCCGCGACGAGCGGCGCCTCGCGGTCCGCAAGGAATTCGCGAGCGAGGTCGATCAGCTGTTCCGTCTCCGGACGCGGGATCAGGACGCCAGGCCCCACCGCGAACTCGCGGCCGTAGAACTCGCGCTTGCCCGTGATGTAGGCGACGGGCTCGCGCCGGCCGCGCCGCACGAGGAGATCGCGTGCGGCGTCGACCTCGTGCGACTCGATCGGTTGCTCGAGGCGCAGGAACAGACGCAGCCGGTCGATGCCTAGCGCATGCGCGCAGAGCAGCTCCGCTTCGAGGCGGGCTTCGTCGAGGCCCTTGCGCTCGAGGAAGGCGCGCGCCATCGCGAGCATCTCGCCGGCCGTGCGCGGCTGCGGCGGGCGGCCGCTCGCCGACGCGGACGTTCCGGACACGTGCGAAGGCGCCCCGCCACCTCCGAGTGACGAGCCGCCTTCGGGCGTACCGCTGGCCGCGCTCAAGTGCAGAGCCCGCGCGCTACTTGCGCCGCGCCTCGCGGGCCGCCTTGCGCGCTTCCGCCGCCGCTTGTTTCTTCAGGTCGCCCTCGATCTTCGCCTGCTTGATCGCGACGAACATCGTGTAGACGGCCATGAAGCCGGCGATGGCGACGCCGAGCGAACCGAGCGCGGCGGCGACCATCGTCAGGCCCTCGGCCTCCGAGAGCTTGAGGATGCCGAGCAGGCCCATGATCGCGGGGCCGAGGAACAACAGCGGGTAGATCGGGTTGAACTTGCCGCCGTGCTCGTAGTCGAAGATGTGCGTGAAGGTGAAGCACGCGAGCGCCAACGCCGCCATCTCGCCCATCGAGCTGATCGGGTATTCCCCGATGAAGTTCGGCACGACGAAGCCGGCGATCGCGATCGCGCCGGCGAGTGCCAGCACGGGCATCAGGTTGTTCTTCGCGAGCGAAGCGATGAAGCCAGGAGCCTTCTCGCCGGCCTTGAACACGTGACCCTGGTGGAACACGTACGCGGCACAGAGCAGGATCAGCTTGCCGACGAACGCAGCCGCGGTCACCTTCGCGCCGAAGGGCAGCAGCGACGCGCCGAGCAGGATCATCGCGGCCTTGCGCAGCATGATCGGTGCGGCTTCGAGCTCGCGCTTGCCGTCGATCTTGCCGAGGCGCGCGTCGAGTTCGGCCTTCTTCGCCGCGGCGCGCTCCGCCTTCTCGCGGTCGCGTTCTTCCTGCGTCTTGCGTGCCTTACCGTCGTCGCTCGAGTCGTCGGACGCGACGGCGGCGGTCGCGGCGGCTGCAGCCACGGCGGGCGCCGCGCTCGGCGCGGACTGCGAGGCGGGCGGCGCCACTTCGGGCTTCGGCGCGGGAGGCGCGACTTCCGGCTTCGGCGCGGGCGGCGTCGGGGCCGGCGGAGGCGTCACTTCGGGCTTCGGCGGAACGGGAGCCGGTTCCGGCTTCTCCATGACCGGCTCGAGCTCCACGAGCGGCTCCAGTTCCTCGAGATGATCGAGTTCGGGGAGCGGTTCCAGCTCGGTCAGCTCGTGCAGCGGCTCGAGGTCGTCGAATTCCTTGGGGCCGGACTCGGTCATGACGGGTGCGGAGAGGGGCTAGATGTGAACGGCGCGGAGGGGCTCGCGCGCCGGGGAGGAGACCCTACCCCCAACGCAGGCCGTGATTACAGGTTCGCGATGCGTTCCTCGCGCTCGCGCTCATCGAGCGCGTCGAGCAACGCGTCCATCTTGCCAGCGATCACTTGTTCCAGGGAGTAGTTCTCCCCGAGGCGGTGGTCGGTGGCTCGGTTCTGAGGGAAGTTGTAGGTGCGAATGCGGGCGCTTCGATCGCCGGTGCCGACCTGGCTCTTGCGCTCCTGAGCGCGTTCTTCGTGCAGGCGGCGCTGTTCGGCCTCCAGGAGGCGCGAGAGCAGGATGCGCATCGCCTTCGCCTTGTTCTTGTGCTGGGACTTCTCGTCCTGACAGATCACGACGGTGCCCGTCGGCAAGTGCGTGATGCGCACCGCGGAGCTCGTCGTGTTGACCGACTGACCGCCGGGGCCGCCGGCGCGCATCGTGTCGATGCGCAGGTCCTCGTCCTTCACGTCGATCTCCGCCTCCTCCGCCTCGGGGAGCACGGCGACCGTCGCGGCCGAAGTGTGGATGCGGCCTTGCGTCTCGGTCGCCGGCACGCGCTGCACGCGGTGCCCGCCGGACTCGAAGCGCATCAGGCGCCACGCGCCCTCACCGGTGAGGCCGAAGGTGATCTCCTTGAAGCCGCCGACCTCGCTCGAAGTCATCTCGAGTTCTTCGAGCTTCCAGCCCCGCGACTCGGCGAAGCGCTTGTACATTCGGTAGAGGTCCGCCGCGAACAGCGTCGCCTCGTCACCGCCGGTGCCCGCGCGCACTTCGACGATCACCTTGTCGCGGTAGTCGTCCTTCTCGGTGACGAGCGCGGACTTGATGCGGTCGTCGAGGTCGGAGGCCTTGTCCTCGTAGGCCTCGAGGATCTCGCGCGCGTACTCGGCGGTTCCCTCGTCCTCGTCCTCCGCGAGCAGCTCGGCCTCTTCGCGCTCCTGGAGCAACGCTTGCAACTCCTGGTGCAGGGCGGTGGCTTCCTCGAGCTGCCCCTTCTCCTTGGAGTACTGCGTGACGAGCTTGTGGTCCGCCAGAACTTCCGGCGTGGACATCAGCTCGTCCAGCTCGCGCGAACGTTGCGCACGTTCCGCGAGCTTCGCGACGATCGCCTCGGCGAATTCCATCGTGGAACGACCGCGGGGACCGCGCGACGCGGTCCCCGCCGATCACTCTCGTTCTTACGCCTTGCCGGCAGCCTTCTGTCCGCCGTACTTCTTGAAGAAGCGGTCCACGCGACCGGCGGCGTCCACGAACTTCTGCTTGCCGGTGTAGAAGGGGTGGCAGGCCCCGCAGATCTCGACGCGCAGTTCCTTGACGGTCGCGCGGGTCTGGAAGGAGTTGCCGCAACCGCAGGTGACGGTGCACGCGTGCAGCTTGGGATGGATGTCGGTCTTCATCGTCGTAGGTCTGCCCGGTCTTGGTCGGGCGGTTCCGTTCTGACGCCGCCCGAGGGTCGGGTCGGCGGGCCGGCTGGAGGGTTCAGGGGCTGTTCCGCAGGGCACAGCGAGCCGCAGAGGGTAGCCGCGCCGGGGGGCCGGCGCAAGTGACCCGCAGCCCCGAACTTGCGGGGATCCGGCGGATCAGCGGCTCGCCGGGGGCAGCGACGCGCCCGCGCGGCGCAGCAGCTCGAGCGTCAGCTCGACCGGCAGACCGACCACGTTGTCGAAGCCGCCCTCATCGAGCCGCGTGACGAAGGCGTCCGCGTTCTCCTGGATCGCGTAGCCCCCGGCCTTGTCGCGCCACTCCTGCGAGGCGACGTAAGCCTCGACCTCGACGCTCGTGATCGCGCGCATCGTGACGAAGGTGCGCTCGTGAGCGGAGCGCGACTCCCCGCTCGCCGCGTCGACCACGCAGACGCCGGTCACCACGCGGTGCCGCGTCCCGGAGAGGAGGCGCAGCATCTCGCGCGCCTCGGACTCGTCCTCGGGCTTCCCCAGCACGCGCGGCCCCTGCGCGAGGTCGACGGCGACGACCGTGTCGGAACCGATCACGAGCGCGGACTCCCCCGCGTGCAGCGCGGCGACCGCGGCGGCCTTCTGCAGGGCGAGCGACACGGCGAGCTCCTCGGGGGCCAGCGCGGGGTCGAAGACCTCCTCGGTGCCGGAGGGTTCGACGTCGAAGTCGAGGCCCGCGGCGTCGAGCAGGTCCCGACGCCGCGGCGAAGCGGAAGCGAGGATCAGGCGCACGCGTCGTTCCCCCCCGTCCGCGCGCGGCATCAGCGCCGCCGCGTCTTCTTCGTGGCCTTCTTGGTGACCTTCTTCGCGGCCTTCTTGGTCGTCTTCTTCGCCGTGGCCTTCTTCGTCGTCGACTTCTTGGTCACTTTCTTCGTCGCCTTCTTGGCGACCTTCTTGGTGGACCTCGCGACGGCCTTCTTGGCGACCTTCTTGGTCGTCTTCTTCACGGCCTTCTTGGTCGTCTTCTTCTTGGCGGCGGCCTTCTTGCGCGCGGCGGCAGCCTTCTTCTTGGCGGCTTCGGCCTTCTGCGCCTCGCGCTTCGCCGCGGCGGCGGCTTCACGCTCCGCCTTCTTGCGCTGCTGCTCGGCCTCGCGCTCGAGGCGCTTGCGTTCCTTCTCGGCCTCGCGCGCGAGCCGCGCTTCTTCCTTCTTGCGGGCGACCTCGGCGCGCGCTTCTTCCTTGGCGCGTTGGATGGCGAGGCGCTTCTGCTGCGCTTCCCAGTCCTTCGAGACCTTCTTGCCCATCGGGCAATCCGCCGCGAGCGGGCACTCCCAGCACGCGGGCTTGCGCGCGTCGCACCAGCGGTCGGCTACCATGCCCACGACCATGCCGAAGCGCAGCGCGTCCTTCGCGTCGACCATCGACTCGAGCGCTTCGCGCGCCTTCTTCATCGACGTCGTGCGCGTCATCGCGCCGAGGCGGTCGAGGACCCGCACGATGCCGCCGGAGACCGGCAGCGCGTGGTCCTCGGCGACCCATGCCAAGTAGGCCGCCAGCTCGTTGCCGAGCGTCGGGATCGCGGAGAGTTGCTTGACGCCGGTCCACGGGTCCGTGCGCATGAACTCGAGGTCCAGGCCGTGCGTCTCCTGGAAGACCTGGAACAGATAGTCGCGCGCCGCGCGCGCGGGCTCGAGTTGGTTCTCGTTGCGCGTTCTCGTCTTGCTCTTCGGCCCGATCGCGTCCGCGATCTCCTGCGCCTGCGAGACGCGCAGTTCGTTCCAGTCGGGGAACGCCTTCGAGAGGCTGGTCAGCGCGCTCTGCGCCTTCGCCGGCGGGAGGTGCCGGAGCAGCACCGCGTACATGCCGTGCTCGAGGAGGCTGTGATCGGGCAGGGACCCCGGGAGCTCGGTGCGCAGCTCGACGGAGTTGAGCAGTTTGGCGATCCGATCCGACTTCTTGGTGGCCATGGCGCGGAGTTGGGGCCGTGCGGACCGGCGGGCTGGTGAGCCGACCTGGTCCGCGGGAGTGTTCCCGAGAGCGAGCCGGGGAGCGCGGGATCACGCTCCCCGGTCGTGAGGATCCGACGCGCGGGGCGCCGGCGACGATGCATCGACCGCGGGTCGACGCGCGGCGGGAGTCGTCACGTCGCGGACGCGAACGCCCGCGTGCGGACTACTCTTCGCTGCCGCCGGCAGCCGCTTTCGCAGCCGCGCGCTTGGAAGCGATGCGCTCGGCCTGACGGGCCGACTTGGCCGCGGCGCGCGTGGCCTTCAGCGCGCGGACGCGGTTGCCGCGGGCGCTGCCGCCCTTGCGACCGGTGCGCTTGCGCGGCTTGGCCTGGGTCACGCCATCGTAGGCGCCCTGGCGGCGCAGGATCGACGCGACCGTCTCGCTGGGGATCGCACCGTGCTCGAGCCAGTGCTTCGCACGCTCGACGTCGATCTTCACCTGCGACTCGGCGTCCTGCGACACCGGGTCGTAGAGACCGAGGGTCTCGAGGGTCTTGCCGTCGCGCGGGGAGCGGCGATCGGCGACGGAGATGCGGTAGCACGGGCGGTTCCGGCGCCCCGTGCGCTTCATGCGAATGACAACGGCCATGGTCTCGTCGTATGGAAGGGTTCCGAAAGCCCTTGGCGGCTCCGGAAAGGAATCCCTCTCGGGATTGAGAGCCGAACAGGAAACAGAATCCCGAGCCGTCTGGCAAGCCCCGATGCGCCAGATTCCGCGCTTCCGGGCCGGGGGACGGCCCGTCCGCCTACTTGCGCTTCTGCTTGCGGCTCTTCTTGGGCTTCTTCTTGTCCTTGCGCTTCGAGCCGCTCTTGCGCGTGGCGGAGCTGCCGGACGGGCGCGCGCCGCCGCCCCCCATCATCGAAGCCAGCTCCGCCGGCGAGGGTCCCCCGCCACCGCCGAGCATGCTGCCGAGGCCGCCGATCCCCTGCTTCATCGCCCCGCCCAGGCTGCCGAGGCCCCCGAGCAGGCCGCCGCCCTCGCCCGAGGCGAGCTCGCCGCTGTCGGTCATCCCGCGCAGCGTGTCCTTCTTGGCCTTGGAGCCGAGGCCCGCGCCGAGCCCCAGCTTGCCGAGCTGCTTCATCATCTTCTTCATGTCCTTGAAGCGCTTCAGCAACTCGTTCACGGCGCCGACGTCCTGTCCGCAGCCGCGGGCGACGCGACGACGACGGCTCATGTCGAGAACGTCGGGCTGCAGACGTTCGCGCGGCGTCATCGAGGTGAAGATCGCCTCGAGCCGGTTCATCTGCTTGTCGTCGACGTCGATGTTCTTCGCCATCTCGCCCATGCCGGGCATCATCCCGAGCACCTTCTTCATGGGCCCGAGCTTCCGCATCATGCGCAGCTGCGCGAGCATGTCCTCGAGCGTGAAGCTGCCGAGCACGAGCTTCTCGTAGCTGGCCTGGGCCTCCTTCTCGCTGATCTGCTCCTGTGCCTGCTCGACGAGCGAGACGACGTCGCCCATGCCGAGGATGCGCCCCGCCATGCGCTCGGGGTGGAAGGCGTCGAGGTCGTCGATCTTCTCGCCGACGCCGACGAAGAGGATCGGGCAGCCCGTGACGGCCTTCAGCGAGACGGCCGCGCCGCCGCGCGCGTCGCCGTCCATCTTGGTCAGGATCACGCCCGAAAGCGCCAGACGCTGGTGGAACGACTTCGCCGAGTTGACGGCGTCCTGACCGGTCATCGCGTCGACGACCAGGATCTGGTCGTCGGGCTGCGTGACCTTCGCGATGTCCGCGACCTCGGTCATCAGCTCGTCGTCGACGTGCAGGCGACCGGCCGTGTCGAGGATCACGAGGTCGAAGCCCTTCGCCTTCGCGTACGCGACGCCTTGCTTGCAGACCTCGGGAGGCGTGACGCCTTCGACGTGGAAGACTTCGACGCCGAGCTGGCGCCCGAGCACGCGCAGCTGTTCCACGGCCGCCGGCCGCTTCACGTCGGCCGCCACGAGCAGCGGACGCTTCTGGTGCTTGTCGCGCAGGCGCTTCGCCAGCTTCGCGCAGGTCGTCGTCTTGCCCGCGCCCTGCAGGCCGGCCATCAGCAGCACCGTCGGACCCGTCTTCGCGAACGAGAGACGCGCGTCCTCCGGCCCCATCAGCTCGACGAGTTCCTGGTGAAAGGCGTGCGCGAACTGCTGCGACGGATCGACGCCCGCGAGCCGCTCGGCCCCCAGCGCCCGCTCCTTGACCCGCGCCGTCAGGTCCCGCGCGACCTGGAAGTGCACGTCCGCCTCGAGCAGCGCCTGACGAACGGCCCGCAGACCCTCCTCGACGTTCTCCTCCGTCAGCTCCTTGCGGCCGCGGAGGAAGGAGAAGGACTCGTTCAGACGCTGGGTGAGGGACTCGAACATGTGCGGTGGAGGGGCTCGGGGGGCGAAGAGTCTAACGTCGGGCGCGGGGCGGCAGCGCTCTGGAAATCACGCTTCGGCGCGCCGGCGAGGCCCGGCAAGGCCACGGCACGCCCCTTGGGTGGGCTCGCCGAGGCGATTTCGTCTCCGGATCGTCACCTGAGCCACTTCTCGATATATCCTGATCTTGTTATCGCCTTGCTTGGCGCCCCCCGGATTCCAGTCCATCAGGAGTACCACTCATGCACGTTCCTTCCACCCGTCGCCGCTGGCTCGTCGGCAGCTTGGTCCTCGGACTCGGCAGCTTCGCGATCGCCGAGATCGTGCCCACCACCTTGCGCGACTTCCGCCTCTCCGGCACCCAGATCGGCGACGTCGCACCCGACCTCCTGGGCGAGTCGTACACCTGCTCCGCTTGCCACGGATACTTCGACGCGGAACACAGTCCGTACGACAGCTGGAAAGGCAGCCTGATGGCGCTCGCCGGCAAGGACCCCTTGTTCTTCGCCCAGATGACCACGGCGGAACAAGACGTCACGAACGTCAGCTACTTCTGCCTGCGTTGTCACGTTCCGAACACCTTCGTGACGGGTTCGGCGTACGCCGGCATCGACGCGCAGCTCTCCGACCTCGACAAGGACGGCGTCTCTTGCCACTTCTGCCACACGATGGTCGATCCGATCTACAAGCCCGGCATCAGCCCGCCGGAGGACGTCGCGGTGCTCGCCGGTCTGACGCACGTACCCCAGTTCTACGGGAACGCGATGTTCGTGCTCGATCCTTCCGGACTGCGGCGGGGGCCGTACGACGACGCGATCCCTCCGCACCAAGCGATCCAGTCGCCCTTCCACAAGTCGGGCGACTTCTGCGGTACCTGCCACGACGTCGGCAACGTCGCGACGACGCGCCAGCCCGATGGTAGCTACACCTACAACCAGATCGAGACGCGGACCCCCACCGAGGACCTCGCGGAGCTCTTCCCGCTCGAGCGCACCTACACCGAGTGGAAGCTCTCGGACTTCGCGAACGGCGGCGTCGACATGGGGGGTCGCTTCGGTGGCGACGGTCCGACTCTGATCCAGACCTGCCAGGACTGCCACATGCCGACCGTCTCCGCGCAGGGTGCCAGCGGTGGCCCTCTCCGCAGCGACATCAAGCGTCACGACTTCGCCGGGGCTTCGGCGTGGGTGCTCGACATCATCGACGTCTACGCGCAAGCCATCGGTGACAGCGACGTCGACTCCTCCGCGGTCGCGGTCGCGAAGGACAAGGCCGTCGCGATGCTGGAGAAGGCCGCGGACCTCAAGCTGCGCGTCGTCGGGGACCAACTCAACGTGCGCGTCATCAACCAGTCGGGGCACAAGATCCCCACGGGTCACATCGAGGGCCGACGCATCTGGGTCAACGTCCGCTTCTTCGACGAGAACAACCTGCTCGTCGGCGAGTATGGACACTACGACTACCCGACGGCGCACCTCGACGAGGCTTCGACGACCGTCTACGAGATGCACGTCGGTATCTCCGAGTACGCGTCCGGCGTCACCGGCTTGCCGGCCGGGGTGACGACGCACATGTCACTCGCCAACACGATCGAGAAGGACAACCGCATCCCGCCGCGGGGCTTCGACAACGCCACCTACGAGGCCGCCGGGGCGCCGGCGGTCGGCACGATCTACGCCGACGGACAGCACTGGCACGACACGCAGTTCACGATCCCCGCGGGGGCGGCACGCGCCAAGGTCCGGCTGTACTACCAGACGGTGACGCGGCACTACATCGAGGCCTTGCGCGACGCCAACGTCACCGACCACTGGGGGCGCACGCTCTACCGACTGTGGCTCGCGACGGGCAAGTGCGCTCCGATCCTGATGACCTCGGCCACGCTGCAGATCGAGTAAGCAGCCGGCGGATCGGAGAACTACGGTACCGCGCTCGGTTCTTCGGGCCTCTGTCGCCAGCTCCTTCGGCGATGGAAGCCCGGAGAATCGAGCGCGGTATCTAGACCCCGTCTTCGTCCTTCTCGCGCCGGATGACGGCCCCCATCGGGCGCAGCCGTTCCTCGATCAACTCGTACCCGCGGTCGATGTGATACACGCGGTGGATGTGCGTCTCCCCGTCCGCCACGAGTCCCGCGAGCACCAGCGCCGCCGAAGCGCGCAGATCCGACGCCGTCACCGGCGCGCCCGACAACCGCTCGCTCCCGCGCACGATCGCCGTGCTCTCCTGCCGCCGGATCTCCGCGCCGAGCCGCGCGAGCTCGGGCAGGTGCATGTAGCGATCCGGGTAGATCCGCTCCGTGATCACGCTGATCCCGTCGGCCATCGTCATCAGCGCCATCCACTGCGCCTGCAAGTCGGTCGGGAATCCGGGATACGCGTGCGTCGTGACGTCCGTCGCGCGCGGGCGCTGCGCCGGGTCGCGCGGGTCGTACGCTTGGGTCTCGAGCCAATCCGGGCCCACCTCGAGCGGAACGTGCGCGTCGCGCAGGCGCTCCGTCAGCACCGACAGATGATCCGAGCGACAACCTTCGACGCGCACGCGTCCACCCGTCATCGCACCGGCGATCAGGTAGGTCCCCGCCTCGATGCGGTCGGGGATCACGTTCCAGGTCGCGCCCGAGAGGCTCTCGACGCCCTCGACGACGACACGGGGCGAGCCGAGCCCCTCGATCTTCGCGCCCATCGCGATCAAGCAGCGCCCGAGGTCCTCGACCTCCGGCTCGCATGCCGCGCCGTGGATCACCGAGCGACCCTTCGCGAGCGTCGCGGCCATCATCACGTTCGCCGTGCCCAGCACCGTCGAGCCGAAGGCCGTCCCGAGGAACAGCTCCGCGCCGCGCAGCCCGTCCTTCGGCGCCTCAGCGACGACGTAGCCGTGCTCGATGCGCACCTTCGCGCCCAGGGCCTCGAAGCCGCGCAGGTGCGCGTCGATCGGACGCACGCCGAAGACGCAGCCGCCCGGCAGGCTGACCTGCGCCTCGCCTGTGCGCGCCAGCAGCGGCCCGAGGATGCAGACCGAGCCGCGCATGCGCCGGACGTGTTCCCAGCCGGCGTGGCTCGAGAGATCGGCGGGAGCGCGCACGCTCACCGAGCCGTCGTCGTCGCGCTGCGTCTCGCAGCCGAGTTCCCCCAGCACGGAGAGCATGGTGCGCACGTCGGAGAGGCGCGGGGCGTTCGGGACGACCAGCGGCTGGTCGGTGAGCAGCGCCGCCGCCAGCACCGGCAGGACCGCGTTCTTGGCCCCGCAGACCCGCACCGCCCCCTCCAGCCGATGCCCCCCCTCGACGACTAGCTTGTCCAACCTCGTGCCTCCTGGCTTCCTACGACCGACGCGGGCCCAACGGGCTCATCCCGAGGCGAAGGTAGCGACCGGGGAGGTACCGAACCAGGTACATCTCCACACCCCCCGCAGGATCGGAATCGGCCTCGCCGACCCCGTTCCTGCGGGGTGTGTGGAGATGTACCTGGTTCGGTACCTAGGTTGACGAGGACGGCTCGCCCTCTCTATGATTCGCGATCTTGCGCCCAGCGGACCGAAGTCTCCGAGGGCGCCCTGTTCCCGACGCATCCGCGCGGACGGAACGATCCTCCGCGACCCACCACGCGCGCACGAGATGAGCGACGGCACGACCGCCACCGAAACCGAAGTCCGCGACTCCGCGAGCTTCAACATCCACTCCGATCCGATCCCCAGCTTCGGCTCCCTGCAAGCCGCGCGGGCCGACATCTTCCAGCGCGAGCGCAAGCTGCACGGCTTCAGCGACGTGGTCTCCGGGATGTCGGACTCGGGCGAAGAAGGACGCCGCAAGGGCCTCGGCCTGTGGATGGTCGGGCGCTACGACGAAGCCGCGAAGATCCTCGCCGACTACCAGGGCGACGACGTCGCGGCCTTCACCTGCGCGAACGCGCTGACCAGCCTGCGCCGCTTCAAGGACGCCGCCCCGGTGTTCAAGCAGCTCTCCGACAAGTACGGCGACGAACCGCGTCCGCGCGCCGGTTGGCTCGAAGCCCTGCTCGAGGAAGACCTCGCCGCCGGCAAGGAAGGCGAAGAAGCGATCGGCCGCTGCGCCAAGGGCTGGGCCGAAGCGCCGGAGTCCTTCCAGAAGAGCGCCGAGGGCAAGTACCTCTCGGGTCGCATGGCCGAGTGCCGCCGCGACTGGGACGCCGCGCTCGAGTCCTACGCCGCCGCGCGCGACATCGACCCCTCGCACCGCACCAACCTCTTCCACCTCGCGCACCTCGCCGAGCGCCACGGACACGACGAACTCGCGCTCGAGTGCTACGAAGTGCTGCTCAGCATGCTGCCGCTCGACAAGCGCGTGCTGATGAACCTCGGCGTTCTGTACGAGGACCTCGGCCGCGACCAAGAAGCCGCCGCGTGCTACGACACTGTCGTGCGCGCCGACGCCCGTGACCCGCGCGCCCGCCTCTTCCTCGAAGACGCGCGCGCCGGCATGGACATGTACTACGACGAGGACATGGAGCGGAAGGAAGACCGCCTCAACCAGATCCTGCGCATCCCGATCACCGACTTCGAGCTGTCGGTGCGCGCGCGGAACTGCCTCAACAAGATGAACATCCTGTCGCTGGGCGACCTCGTCCGGAAGACGGAGCAGGAACTGCTCTCCTACAAGAACTTCGGCGAGACCTCGCTGAACGAGATCAAGGAGATCCTCGGCTCCAAGGGCCTGCGCCTCGGCATGGCCCGCGAAGAAGCCGTCGCCAGCATCGAGTCGACGCGCCAGCGCTACACGACGGGCGAGAACGTCGAAGCGATGAACCTGCCGCTGTCCGACCTCGAACTCTCGATCCGCGCGCGCCGCACGGTCGAGTCGCTCGGCTGCCTGACGCTCGGCGACATCGTGCAGCACTCCGAGGACGAGCTGCTCGGCATGCCGAACTTCGGCGTGACCTCGCTGCAGGAACTCAAGGAGAAGCTGACCGAACGCGGCCTCGCCTTGAAGTCCAAGGAGAGCTGACCACCCGTGTACGAGTACCTCGACGGCGAGGTGTCCATGCGTGCTCCCGCGCGCGTGGTGCTCGATGTCGCGGGTGTCGGATACGACCTGCTCGTGCCGATCGGCGCGGCGATCCCCGCGAGCGGCAAGGCGCGCGTCTACACGCACCTCGTCGTGCGGGAGGACGCGCACACCCTGTACGGCTTCGGCGCGCGCCGCGCCCGCGACCTGTTCCGCCTGCTGCTCAAGGTGCGCGGCGTAGGACCGACGATGGCGCTCGCCATCCTCTCGGGCCTCTCGCCCGACGAACTGGTCGAAGCCGTGCTGGCCGGTGACGCTGCATCGCTGACGCGCGCGAAGGGCGTCGGCAAGAAGACCGCCGACCAGATCCTGCTCGACCTCGCCGACAAGGCCGCGGCCTGGTCGGTCGACGAAGCCCTCACGACTCCCGGCGCGAGCCGAGAGTCGCGGGGCGAAGCCACGATCGAGGACGCCGTCGGCGCGCTCCTCGCGCTCGGCTTCAAGGAGAAGGAAGCCCGCAAGAACGTCGAACGCGCCGCGACCGAGGTCGACTCGAAGGACCTCGAAGCGCTCGTTCGTGTCGCCCTGCGCTGAGCTCCGCGCTCGGCGAACCGCACTGAATCCGACGCCGCCGAGATGGTCCCGCCCAACACCCTGCTCTCCCCCGGAGAGACCCGCATCCTGATCTGCGACGAGCTCGCCCCCGCCGCGCTCGAGATCTTCGCCCGCCGCGGCTTCGAGCCGGAAGTCCGCACGGGCCTGAAGGGCGCGGAGCTGCTCGACGCCGTGCGTAAGGTGCACGCGATCGTCGTGCGCTCGGCGACGAAGATCACCCGCGAAGTGATCGAAGCGGCGGAGGAGCTGCGCGTCATCGGCCGCGCGGGCGTCGGCGTCGACAACGTCGACACGGTCGCGGCCACCGAGCGCGGCGTGGTCGTGATGAACACGCCCACCGGCAACACGACAACGACCGGCGAGCTCGCGATCGCGCTGCTGCTCGCGATCTCGCGCAACATCGCCGCCGGCGACCGGCGTGTGCGCTCGGGCAGCTGGAACAAGAAGGGCCTGTTGGGCGCCGAGCTGACCGGCAAGCGCCTCGGCGTGATCGGCCTGGGTCGCATCGGCCGCGTCGTCGCGGAGCGCGCGATGGGCTTGAAGATGGAGGTCGTCGGACACGACCCCTACCTGATGCGCACCGGCGCCGGCTCTCCGATCTCGGGCGTCGACCTGCTCGACCTCGACTCGCTGCTTGCGACCTCGGACTTCGTGACGCTGCACGTCCCGCTGCTCGACTCGACGCGCAACCTGCTCAGCGCGGATCGCATCGCGCTGATGAAGCCCGGCGCGCGCCTGATCAACGCGGCGCGCGGCGGCCTGGTCGACGAAGCCGCGCTCGCCGCGGCGCTCGACGATGGTCGCCTCGCCGGCGCCGCCCTCGACGTCCTCGCGGAAGAACCGCCCAGCCCCGAACACCCGCTGCTCGGCCGCGACGACGTGATCATCACGCCGCACATGGGCGCGTCTTCGCACGAGGCGCAGCACAACGTCGCCGTCGGCATCGCCGATCAGATCAGCGACTTCCTCCTCGAAGGCGTCGCACACAACTCGGTCAACGCCCCCGCCGTCGACTCCGAGACGCTGCGCGCGATCGCGCCCTACGTGATCCTCGCCGAGAAGATGGGGTCGTTCCTCTCGCAGCGCACGGGCGGCCCCGTGCGCAAGCTCGAGGTCACGCTCGGCGGCGAGATCGCGTCGAAGGACGCGAGTTACCTCTCGCTCTCCGTGCTCGTCGGAATCCTCAACCAGTCCGAGCTCGGCGTGAACCGCGTCAACGCGCCGCTCATCGCGAAGGACCGCGGGATCCGCGTGCTGACGAACACCGACGGCGACTCACACTCCTTCCAGAGCCTGGTGAAGGTCCGCGCGTCGACGCAGGGCGGCGAGGAGAGTCACCTCGTCAGTGGAACCGTCTTCGGGCGCGCGCCGCGCTTCGTGCGCGTCGACGATCTGCACCTCGACCTCGCGCCGGAAGGCACCATCCTGATCACGACGCACTCGGACCGACCGGGCGTGATGGGACGCATCGGCACGATCCTCGGCGACGCGAAGGTGAACATCCGGCGCGTCGAGCTCGGCGCGAGCGAGACGGGCAAGCCGCAGTTCGCCTCCGGCTTCCTGTCGCTCGACTCCGAGCCCCCCGCCGAGGTGATGGACGCGATCCGCGCCGTCGACGGGATCGAGGAAGTCCGGCTCGTGCGCCTCTAGCGCGACAGAGCCCGTCGCGCGCGCTGACCCGGATCCGCTCCAGCGTCCGTGCGAGTGAGGGCGCGCTCCGGCCCTCCCGGCGTCTATGCTGGACGCAGGAGGTGCGCGGCATGAACGAACTGGATCGTCTGAACGGGCTGATCGAGCGGCAGGCCATCCGACTGGAGTCCGAGGTGCGCGGCATCGCGGATCTCCTGCGCGACCTCGCGCGCATGTCCCGCTTCCTCGCGCGCGAGTCGCGCAGCTCCGACGCCGAGGTCGCCGCCTGGATCGAGACGCGCCGCTTCGCCGCGACGCCGGAGGGCTGGATCGTCCCGCACCCGGCGCCCGGCGCGAGCGAGCCGCAGGACGCCGAGTTGCTCGCGCTGTGGAGGTCCGAGCTGGAACACGACCCCGACGCGTGGCGCGTGCTGCACCGTCATCGCCGCGCCTCGGACTACCTCGCACCCGCGCTGCGTCGGCTCCCCGCACTGCGTCGCATCGTGCATCGCGCGCCGTGCGGCCTGACGCTCGTCCACCCGCCCTTCGACCCGACGCCGCTCGCTCCCGAGGCGTGGGACCGCCATCCGCTCGCGCGTGATCTCGGCGCGCAGGCAGGTGACGTGGGCGAGATCCGCTGGAGCACGCCGGCCTGGTCGCTCGTCGGCGGAGAGATCACGCTCAGCGCCGCGATCCGCGCGCGCGAGGGCGATGAGGACCTCGGCGTGTGGATCGCGGAGGTGGCGCTCGAGCCCTTCTTCGCCGTCTTCTCCGAGAACTACGAAGGCCGCGGCGAGGAACAGCTCTTCGTCGTGGACGCGGAAGGCGGCTACCTGTTCGAGGAGGGCTTCCTCGAAGTTGCGCCCGGTGCGCCCGGCGACCGCCTGCGCGGATCCCTCTCCGACCTCGGCGGCGAGCACTGGCAACTCGACCTCGCGGAAATGCGCGCGCGCGGCGGCGGGCGCATCGAGCTGCTCGCCGAGGACGGGCGCCGCGAGCTGCTCGTCTTCCGTGCCGTCGCGGGCACGGACTGGCTGAGCCTCGCCGAGATCCCGCGCAGCGTGTTGCTCGAGGAGTCGAACCGCCGCATCGAACAGGCGATGCGCTCCGCCGGCACGGGCGACTTCAGCCAGCGCGTCGACCTGCGCGGACTCGGGGAACGCATGCAGGGCCTCGCCGAGGCGTACAACGAGATGGCGGAGAGCCTGCAGCGCGAGGAACGCGTGCGGCGCGCCGCCGAGGCCGCGCTCGCCGAGGAAGAACGGCGCTTCGAAGCGATCGCGGAAGCCTCCCCCGTCGGCATCTTCCGCGTCGACCGCGACGGGTGCTTCGCGTACCACAACCGTCGCGCCGCGGAACTCGCGGGCGTGGCGTTCGGCGAACCGCGCTCTGAGTGCTGGGAGCAGGCGATCCACCCCGACGACCGAGGTCGCGTGTTGACGGCGTGGCGCAAGGCCGTGCTCGAGCACAGGGCGTTCCGCTGCGAACACCGCTACCTGCACGACAACGGCGCGATCGTCTGGGTGCAGGCGGAAGCCTCGCCGGAGCGCGACCGCCGCGACCACTTCTTGGGCATGGTCGGCACGACTACCGACATCAGCGAGCGCAAGCGAGGCGAGGCCGAGCGCCTCGCCAGCCAGGAACGCCTGGCGATCATCCTGGACTCGATCGCGGACGCGGTCATCGCGACGGACACCGAGGGCCGCGTGACGCGCATGAACCCGCCGGCGGAGGACCTCTGCGGCTGGAGCGAACGCGAAGCGCGCGGACGCAAGCTGTCGGAGGTGCTGCGCTTCACGACCGGCCAAGACGCGACGAGGGAACTCGTCCGCCCGTGCGTCGACGAGTGCCGGAAGCTCACGCCGACCTCCGCGCGCGACCTCGTCGACCGCCGCGGGCGCACGCGCCGCGTCGAGCGCAACGCGGCGCCGATCCGCGACGCGCACGACCACGTGATCGGAGCGGTGTTGTGCTTGCGCGACGTCACGGAACGCCTCGAGTGGTCCGAGCGCATCGCGCGCGCACGGCGCCTCGAAGCCGTCGGACAGCTCGCCGCCGGGATCGCGCACGACTTCCAGAACATCCTGACCGGCATCAGCGGCGAGGCCGAGATGCTCTCGCTCGCGCTCGGCGACGACTCGCCGCACGCCGGGAGCCTGCTCTCGATCGTGCAGGCCGCCGACCGGGCGAACGGTCTCGCGCGCGAGCTGTTCGCCTACGCGCCGGTCTCGGAGAGCGAGGTCATCCCGCTCTCGCCGGAGGACCTCGAGAACGAGCTGCAAGAACGGCTCGAGCCGATGCTCGGGCCGCGCGTGAAGCTGGAGGTGATGCTCGACCCGAACGCGCCGCGCTTCATCGGCGACCCGACGCAGATCGGCAACGCGCTGCTCAACGTCGCCCTGAACGCGCGCGACGCTGTGACGGACGAAGGCACGATCCGGATCAGCACGACCCGCGTCGTGCTGGACGCCAAGTCCGCGCGGGAACGTGGCCTGTCGGCAGGTGAGCACGTCGTGTTCGCGATCGAGGACGACGGCGGAGGCATGTCGGCCGAGACGCGCGCGCACCTCTTCGAGCCCTTCTACACGACCAAGGGAAGCGGCGGCAGCGGCCTCGGACTGGCCGCGGTAGAGTCGTGCGTCGGAAGGCACGGCGGCGTGGTGGAGGTCGACTCGGCAGTCGGCAAGGGCAGCTGCTTCCAACTGTGGTTCCCGGCGACGCGCGAGCCCGCGGTGACCCTGATCCCCGCGCGGCGCCCCGAGATCGAGCGCGGACAGGGCCGCATCCTGCTGGTCGACGACGAGGAGATCGTGCGCAACTTCGCGGCGCGCTGTCTGCGCGAGATGGGCTACGAGGTCAGCGCCTGCAGCGACGGGCCGCAGGCGATCGAGGCACACGAGGCACACGCCGAGCGCTACGACCTCGTGCTGCTCGACTTGATCATGCCCGGGATGGGCGGCGCGGAGGTCTTCGACGAGCTGCGCCGCCTCACGCCCGAGACGCCGGTGCTGATCACCTCTGGCTACGGCGAGGAGGCGGCCGTGCGCAAGCTGCTCGACCGCGGCGCGCGCGGCTTCCTGGAGAAGCCGTTCCGCGTGCACGAGCTGTCGCAGGCCGTCGCGCGCTGCATGGGCGCGGCGCAGCGTCAGTGAACAGGGCCCCCATGCGTCCGACTCTCGGAACGGCGCCGAGGGTCGGCTTTCCCGCGCGGCCCGCTTCGAGTCCGCGCCGCCGGTCGGATAGACTGCGCGAACGACGATGCCCGCTCCCCTCCAAGACGCCCCGCCGCCCTACGCCTGCGTGGTCTTCGACTGCGACTCGACGCTGTCGGAGATCGAAGGCATCGACGAGCTCGCGGGACCGCGCGTGGACGAGATCGCGGCGCTGACGGCGCGCGCGATGTCGGGTGAGCTGCCACTCGAAGCAGTGTACGGCGCGCGACTCGAGCTGCTCAAGCCCGACCGCGCGGCGGTCGAGCGCGTCGCGGGACTCTACGCGGAACGCGCGTTGCCGCACGCCGCCGAACTGGTCGCCGCGCTGCGCGCGCTCGGCAAGCGCGTCGCCGTCGTGTCGGGCGGCCTGCGTGAAGCGGTCGAACCCTTCGCGCGCGGGCTCGGCATCGCCGAGGACGAAGTGCACGCCGTCAGCGCGCGCTTCGACGCGAGCGGTGCCTACGCGGGTTTCGACGAGAACTCCCCGCTGGCGCGCAGCGGCGGCAAGCCGCCCGTCGTCGAGCGCATCGTCGCCCCCTCGCGTCCCGGTCGCGCCGCGCTGATCGGCGACGGCGTCACCGACCTCGAGGCAGCCGCCGCCGTCGACCGCTTCGTCGCCTTCGCCGGCGTTGCCGACCGGCCGGCCGTCACCGAACGCGCGAGCCACGTCGTCAGGACTCCGGACCTCGCCGCGCTCGTCTTCTTGCTGTTCTCACCCGACGAGTGCAACCGCCTCGCTCGAGACCCCGACCACGCCGCGCTGATCGCGGCGGCACACCGCTCCGTCTGAGTCCGCCATGCTCTGGATCCCCGGCCCCACCGAAGTCCGCCCCGAAATCCTCGCCGAGTGCAGCCGCCCCGCGATCGGACACCGCAGTCCAGCGATGCGCGAACTGATCGAGCGCCTCGATCCGCACCTCCCGCTCGCCTTCGGCATGAACGCCGGTTCGACGTCGCTCTGCGCCGTCCACTCGGTCAGCGCCTCCGGATTGATGGAAGCGTCGCTGCACGGCGTCGGACCGCGCGTGCTCAGCGTCGTGAACGGAGCGTTCAGCAAGCGCTACCGCGACATGGGCACGCTGATGGGCAAGGATGTCACGACGATCGACGTCGCCTGGGGCGCCGGCGTCGACCCCGCCGAACTCGACCGCGTGCTGACGGAGTCCGGACCGTTCGACGCGGTCACGCTCGTCTCCAACGAGACTTCTACCGGCGTCTCGACGCCCCTCGGCCCGATCGCCGAGGTGCTGCGCAAGCACCCGAACACTCTGCTGCTCGTCGACCTCGTCAGCTACATCGCCGGCGCGCCCGTCGATTTCGACCGCAACGGCATCGACTTCGGCTTCGCCGGCGTGCAGAAGGCATTCGCGCTCCCGCCCGGCATCGCGGTCTGCGCCGCGTCGGCGCGCTTCATGGAGTCGGCCCGCGCGCAGACGAACCGCGGTTGGGCGCTCGACCCCGTGCGCATCATCGACGGACACGTCCAGAAGAAGACGCCCGCCACGCCGTGCACGCCGCTCTACTACGCTCTGGCGAAGCAGCTCGAGGACATCAGCTCCGGCGTCACGCTCGACGCGGCGGACCGCGGCAAGACGGGCGCGGACGCCTGGAACGCGCGCTTCGCGAAGCACGAGCGCATGCGCGCCCGCATGCTCGCCTGGGCCGACGCGCACGGACTCGCCCCCTACCCGGCCGAAGGCTTCCGCTCGCCGACCGTCTCGTGCATCGCGGCGGGCGCGCTCGACGTGGCGGCTTTCGTCGCGGGCCTCGAGGAGCTGGGCTTCGAGATCTCGAACGGCTACGGCGACCTGAAGGGTCTGACCTTCCGCGTCGGGCACATGGGCGACCACACGGAAGCAGGCCTCGAACGCCTGCTCGAAGCCTGCGACCGCGTGATCGCGAGGCTCGGCAGCGTGGCCGCCGACGCCTGACCGCGATCGCTCAGTACGTCGCGCGGACGCCCAGGTACGCCGTGCGGCGCAGCTGATCGAGATCGTCGTACTCCGAGCGCAGCGGTTCGGTTGCGCCCTGCACGCCGACGTAGGCTTCCACGCCTTCGACGAAGTTCCAGCCGAGGCGCGCGTCGAGGCGGATGTACTCGGCTTCCTGGAAGTCGACGCCCATGCCCTCGACGCCGTACAGGCCGAGGTCGAATTCGAGCTCGTCCGTGACGTCGTAGTACGAACGCACGCTGAAGACGTGCTTCGGCGAGTAGTCGCCGGTCGGCAGCTGCTCGCCGGTGGACTTCACGGTGAAGGTGCCGTGGTGGTAGGTGTACGTCGAGCGCAGCTTCCACTGCGAGAAGGGCTGGAAGTCCAGCGCCAGCTCGGCGCCGTAGGCCTCGCCCTCGGAGTCGTTCGTGTAGATCGCGTCGATCGGATCGAGGTAGTGCAGGTCGTCGTAGTCGTTGAAGTACACGGCCAGGTCCGTCGTCATCCAAGGGGCCGGTGCCCAGCGGCTGCCCAGCTCGTAGGCGATCACGCTCTCCGACGTGAACTGCTTGTTCCCCCAGAAGGAGTCCGAGGTCTCCTCGAGCGAGGGCGTGCGGACCGCGCGCGAGATCGCGGCCCAGAACATGTACTCGTCGTCCGGCGTCCACGTCGCGCGTACCGTCGGCTGGAACTCGACCTCGGTGAGTTCGTTGTGCTCGATCGCCGCACCGAAGGTCAGCGTGACGTCCGACTCGCCGAGCGGCACGGTGTCCATCGCGAACGCACGGAAGGTGTCGAGGTCGTGGTTCCGCGGGTCGAAGTCGAGCCAGAAAGGATCGTCTCCGAAGAAGTACGAGCTGGTGTGCCGGTAGCCAACGCCCCAGTTGAGCGAGTGCGTCTCGCCGAGCTCCGTCGTGCGCGAGTACTCGAGGTCGAAGGTGTCGACGCGGATGTCGGCCAGCGTCGGCAGGTCTTGCTGGTCGCTCGAGTACCACGCCTGCCAACGCGAACCGACCTCGGGGTCGCTCATGCTCGCGAGGAACATCGCGCCCTTGCGGTCGTCCTCGACCTGGATCGGATCGAAAGTGGTCAGGTCGTAGCCGCGGTTCTGGAACTCACCGACCCAGCCGCGCGCCCAGACGCTGAAGTCCTTGTCGCTGGCCTTCCAGTCGAGGCGCGTGCCGAAGCTCGCAACGTACCAGTCCTGATCCTCGGGAACGGCCGGGTGAGCGAGCGTCTCGTAGCCGGTGCCCTTGACCCAGGCGCGGTAGTACGCGTCCTCGCCGAGCTTTCCCCCGTACCGCGCGCTGAACTGCCGGTCGAGCGCGCTGCCGCGCGCGGAGAGCTGCAGCCCCTGCGTGTCGGCGCCGTGCTTCGTGATGATGTGCACCACCCCGTGCACCGCGTTCGTCCCCCACAACGTCCCCCCCGGGCCGCGGACGATCTCGATGCGGTCGACGTCTTCGAGCAGCACGTCCTGGATCGGCCACCAGACCCCGGCGAACTGCGGCGAGTAGACGACCACGCCGTCGATCATCACCAGCAGCTGGTTGAGGTACGCCTGGTTCATCAGCGACAAGCCGTTGCCGAATCCTCGCGATGTCACGTCCCACGAGTGTGTCGTCCAGCGCGAGACGTAGAAGCCCGGAACCATGCGCAGCGCTTCGGGCACCGAGGAGTGTCCGGAGCGACGGATCTCGTCGCCCGTGAGCACGTACACCGCCGCTGGAACCGAATCGAGGCGCGCGGCCTTGCGCGTCGCCACGGTGACCTCGATCCCCATCAGGTCCTCGAGCGAGAGTTCGGTGAAGTCGACGTCGTCCGCGGGGAGCGTGGGGTCGCTCGCCGCGGAGTTCGTCGCGATCGCGGGCGCGGAAGTACACGCGAGCACTGTGAGCATGGTGAACATGGGGAACCTCCCTGCAGCCGAGGTGGGGTCTTCGGGGCGTCTTCGCGTCGATCGGGGGGGCGCTTCGACGCCTCTCGTGTCGGTGAGATGGAGCACGGTTTCAGGCGGTCTGGTCGCGGTCCGAGAAGGACGCGGCGATCCAGTGTTCGAGCTTGGAGTAGAGGAGCTTCGGGTCGATCGGCTTGGGGACGTGGTCGTCCATGCCGGCATCGAGGCAGAGCTGGCGATCGCCTTGCATCGCGTTCGCCGAGAGCGCGATGATCGGAACGCGCACGCCGCTCTCGCCCTCGAGCTCGCGGATCTTCGCCGTCGCCTGATAGCCGTCCATGACGGGCATCTGGCAGTCCATCAGGACCAGGTCGACCCCGCCGCGCTCGACGGCTTCGAAGGCTTCGCGTCCGTCGGCGGCGACTTCGACGATGTAGCCGCGGCGCTTCAGCAGCGCGACGGCGAGGCGCTGGTTCACCTGGTTGTCCTCGGCAACCAGGATTCGCGTCGCGCTGCGAGGCAGGCGCGGGCGCATGACCATGCGCGTCTGCTCCAGCTTCGCCAGCGCGGCGTTGTCGCGCTCGGGACGATCCGCGCCGACGGCTTCCGCGATCACGTCGAGCAGGCGGGAACCGCGCAAGGGCTTGGTGAGCACTGAACTCACGCCGGCCTTCACGAGCTCCGCACGCAGCGAGAGCGCGGACAGCGGGATCATGGCGACCATCGGCAAGTCGTCCTTGCCTACGACGGCGCGCAGCCGGTTGCACGTGTGGTGCACCATCAGCGACGAAGCGCAGCTGTCGATCAGGAACAGGTCGGGAGCGTCCTCCCCCGTGCCGGACTCGAGCACGGCGACGGCTTGTTCGACCGTCGCGCAGGCGAGCACCTCGACGCCCCAGGCCTCCAGCTGTGCACCGATCAGGCCGCGCAGCGTGAGGTTGTCCTCGACGAGCATCGCGCAGAGGCCGCGGAGCTGCTCGGCCTGGACCGGCGCGGGCCGCAGCTCGCGCGGACGGCGTCGGAACGGGATGCGCGCCTCGAAGGTCGCGCCGTCACCGAGCTCGCTCACGATGCGCAGCTCGCCGCCCATGCGACGCACGAGCTCCGAGCTGATCGAGAGCCCGAGGCCGGTGCCGCCGAACTTGCGCGTCGTCGAGCTGTCCGCCTGCGTGAACGGCTCCAGGATCGCGGCGTGCTTCGCCGGATCGATGCCGATGCCGGTGTCGCGCACGGAAATGAGCACATCGACCTCTTCCTCGCTCACGGACTCCACCTCGGCGCGCACCTGGACCTCGCCGCTCTCGGTGAACTTCAGCGCGTTGCTGACCAGGTTCGTGAGGACCTGCCGCAGTCGAGCCGGGTCGCCGCGCAGCTCGGACAGGACGCCGGGCTCCTGCACGCTGATCAGCTCGACCTCCTTGGCCTGGAAGCGCTGCGCGAACATGTCGCCGAGCTCCTCGATCAAGGCCACCAGGTCGAGCTCCGAGTCCTCGAGCTCCAAGCGCCCCGCCTCGAGCTTCGAGAAGTCGAGGATGTCGTTGATCAGCTCGATCAACTGCACGCCGCACGTCTGCACCGTCTCGAGCATGCCGCGCTGCTCGTCCGTCAGGTCCGTGCTCAGCACGATCCCCGCCATGCCGATCACGCCGTTCATCGGCGTCCGGATCTCGTGGCTCATGTTCGCGAGGAACTCGGCCTTGGTGCGCGCGGCCTCCTCGGCGAGGTCCTTGGCGTCCTGCAGCTCGCGGATCGCGTCGGTCAGCTCGCGGGTGCGCTCCTGGATGCGCGCTTCCAGCTGCTGGCTGTGTTCCTCGAGCGCCTCGTCGCGCAGACGGATGCGCTCGAGCATGCGGTTGAAGTTCTCGGCGAGCGCGCCGATCTCGTCGCTGTATCCCTCGCGCGCCCGCAGGGCGTAGTTCTTCGTCTCCTCGACGCGGCGCGCGAGCGAGGCGAGCTCGAGGATCGGCTTCGAGATCAGGCCGCTGACCGCCACGGCGAGCACGCACGTCAGTCCGAGCGCGGCCAGACCCCAGAGCCCCATTCGCCCCGCGTCCTGCAGCACACGCGCCCTGACGTCGCGCATGCTCGAGCGGACGTAGATCGTCCCGAGCACCAAGGAGTCGTCCCAGATCACGCGCGTGACCTCATAGCTGTGGTTGTTCCCGTCCCGCTCGCTGTCGGCGATCTCCACCGACATCGGCGCGAGCTCGCCGTCCCGCGACCACTCGGCGAACAGCTGCCCTTCGGCGTCGTACAGCGCCGCTTGCGTCGTCCCTTCGAGCAGCTCCAGGTGCCCCAGCGCCTGCGAGGCGTAGGAGTCGTCGAGGAACAGCAGCGCGGAGGCGCAGTCACGCCCCAGCGTGTCCGTCGTCGCGATGATCGTCGCGTGATGCGCCGCGCGGGCACTGCGCCAGTTCTGCGCGACCTGCAACAGCAACGCTACGACCAGCGTGATGGCGCACGAAATGGCCACCAGCACACCGATCTTCGCGCGCAGGGGGAGCGAGATCATTCCTGCTCCTCCTTCTTCGTCTTCACGATCTCGGCGAGCTTCAAGATCTGCGCGCTCATCGTCAGACCGCGGCGCTTCAGCTCGTCCGTGTTGACCTGGAAGCGGACCTTGTCGTCGTGGAGGTAGAAGTTCGCGCACGCACCCCGCGCGGCGAATCCAGTGTGGTCCCCGATCAGAAGGATCGGCTTCGCGGAGCAGCGCTCGATCAACTTCTCTTCGTCCTTGGACGAGATCGCGCTCGCGAAGACCAGGTGCGCCTCGATCGTCTTGGGCACCTCCTTGGTGAACTGGATGACGACCTTGCGCTCGTGCAGCACCTTGTCCTTGAAGGTGCTCGTCAGGTGATCGCCGAAGCGGTCTTCACCGACGACCAGGATCCGGATCGGATCCTCCTTGTCCCCCAGCGCGTCGTCGGGCCACTTCGTGAAGCGGATGAAGTTGTAGAGGAAGGCCGCCTTGACCTTGTACTCGTCCGGACCGCCCTCACCCGGCTCGCGCACCGTGGGCACGACGCGATTCGCACCGAGCCGGGGCTCACGCCCGGGAACGGATGTCGCAACGGAGTGCAGGCAGACGGCGACCAGCAGGATCGCGGCGAGGCGCCGGATCTTCGGGAGCAGGGCGTGGGGCGTCCTGTTCCGCTCGTCGTCGCCGACCTTCCCCTGGGATCGGGAAGCAGGGAAGTGCAAGGCGGCGGGGGAGTGGGGATGGGTGCTTCCTCTTCGAGATCCGATCGCCGGGCGCTTGAGCCGGAATGAGACAAGCCGGCCGGCCCCGCGAAAATGGCCCCCACGACCACGAGCGGGCCGTTCGCCGCGCCTCCCCGGGCGCTAGAGCATGCCCTCGCCCTCGGCCACGAGGCGGGCCAGCACCCGCATGTCGTCGCCGGAGAGCAGGTGCACCTGGTGCAGCAGCGTGCGATCCCGGTCGAGGCCGGGCCAGCGGTCCGCGTCACGCGCGAGCGCGCGATCGAGCTCTTCCAGCAGGTCGGAGAGCAGCCGGCGGTACGCCTTCGCGTGCGGCAGCGGCCCGTCGTCGGTCACCTCCGCCGACTGCACGACGTCGGCGAACGGAACGCGCGGATCGCGCACTTCGCACAGCGCGGTGAGCTGCGCGCGGTACTCGAGTTGTTCCTGCACGGCGACCGGCGAGAAGCCGTTGTCGAGCAGCAAGAACAGCGCGCTGACGAGGTTCCGGTGCAGCGGCAGGAAGCGGGTGCGATCGCAGAGGTGACCTTGCTCGTGCACCGCGACGCACTCGACGAGTTCGGCGAGACCAACTCCCCGCTCGCCCGCCGCACGGCGGTCGGCGAGGACGGCAAGGCGCACGCGTTCCGACTGGCCGAGCGACGGTTGCAGCATGCGCCGCTGCCGCGCGCGCGCCTCGGGGTTCTCGTCTCTCACGGTCAACGGCAGTCCGCGAGTGCGTAGTGCGCGCGCGACGCGGTCGGCGCCGCCGGGCTCGTCGAAGGTCCGCTCGAGTTCACGCCAACGCGCGTGTTCCGAGCGCACGGTGCGCAGGTCGACCCAGTAGCCCTCGTGCAGCGCCGCGCCGCTGATTCGCACGCCCGCACCGCCGTTCGCCCCACCGGCGTCGACGCCCTCGCACCACGCGACGGTCCCGCTCCAGGGCACGCCGAGGTGTTCGCCGGAGCGCTCCTCGACGGCGACGCGCCGCAGGATCATCCCGTCCAGCCCGCGTCCGATCAGCGTGCCGACGATCGCGAAGCGCCCCAGGCGGTCGAGTTCCTCCGCGAAACCCGGGACCGGATCACCGGCCTCGCCGAGTCCGGCTTCCGCGTCGGACTGCGAGAAGCGCGTGCCGGGGTGCAACAGCGCGCCGACCGGGGCGTAGTCGAGCCGCGGCGAGGCGAGCAAGCGCTCGCGCACGAGGCTCACGTCCGTCTCGCCGCCGAGCCGCTCGTGCGCTTCGGCGAAGACCGGCGCGAGGTCGATCAGCCAGCGGTCCAGCCGGTCGTAGCGCCGCGTGATCTCGACGTCCTCGAGCTGCTCGACGTCGATCCAGTCCGAGTCCTCGTTCACCAGGGGATCGGCGATCTTCGGCAGCTTGCCTTCCTTCGCCGTGACGCGCTCGGCGATCCGGTCCACGCACAGCGAACCCGCGAGCGCGCGGTCGTGGAGGTCGAGCGCGCGCTCGACGTCGAGCACGGCGAGCGCGTCCGCGACGGCCAGCGCTTCGTCGAACCAGCCGGCGGCGATCAACGCGTCACCGAGCCGCGACAGTGCGTCGGGCCGCCCGGGAGCCACTTCCGAGCGCAGCTCGTACGCGCGCAACACGACGCTGCGCAAGCGAGCGTCGCGCGGCAGGCCGTCGTCGGACAAGACTTGCGCCGGACAACTCGCGAGCCACTCGTCCAGCGCTTCCGCGTAACGACCGGCGTAGAACTGCGACGTGCGCGACACCTCGAGCGGCTCGCGCCCCGGGAAGCGATCCGTCATCGCGAGCGCGAGGTTCCCGCCGCTGCGCGAGACCAGCACACGCGCGCGCAGGTGTTCGCGATCCTCGCCGGGCCGCGCAGCGAGCGCGAGTTGCAGCTCGCGCCCCGTCGGATCCCCGCCGAAGAGGCTGCCGGCGAGCGCTTGCGCGAGGCGTTCGAGATCCTCGGGCGGGAAGTCCGCGCGGCGCAACAGCTCGATGCCGCGCCGATAGCCCGCGCGGGCGACGTCCGGGTCGGAGTGTCCGAGCTCGACGAGCGCCGTCTCGAGCTCGAACCACGCGCGGTCCTCGCCTTCGAGTCCGTCGCGCGCGGCGGGATCGAGCATCACCGCGAGCGCGCCGCGGTCGTCGCGGTCGAGCCGCAGGTAGCGCGCGAGCGCGACGCGGAAGAAGGCGGACTCCCACGCGTCGCGCTCGAGGCGCAGCGCTTCGCGCTCGAGCCGCGCGGCTTCGCGATAGCGTCCGTCCTGCCCCGCCGTCCACGCGCGGCCGTGTTGCGCCCACGCCGAGCTCGGGTCGATGCTCGCGGCGAACTCGAAGCGCGGCGAACCGAGGCCGCCCTCGAGGCGACCGGTGAGGTACTGCTGCACGGCGTCCGCCGGCGCGAGCCGCAGCGCGTCGCGGCGCTCCTCCAGCAGCTCGGGTCCGCGCAGCTGCTGCAGCACCAGGTCGTCGGCGAGCCGCAGCGGCGGCACCCAGTCGGGTTCCAGCTCGCTCGCGCGCCGCAGCACCGCACGCAGCGCCGGATCGTCGGGCTGCACACCGGCGCGAACCATGCGCCGTGCCTCGGCGAGCGCGGCCGACGCCTCGGCCGAGACCGGCTGCGGAGCTCGCGCCGTCGTGCTCGCGCAGGCGGCGAGCAGCAGCAAGAGGGCCGGGAAGAGGCGGGCGAGGCGCAGCATGCACCCCTTGTAGTCACCGCGAGCGCGCATCACCAGCGTCCCCCTTGTCCGCGCCGGCTCGCGCCGCGACAATTCCGGCATGCGCCTCGACCCGTGGAAGCTCGCCGCCCTGGTCCTCTTCGTCGCTTGCGTCGACGAAGTCGCGCGACCGGAGGTCGCCAACGCGCCGGGCACGGACCTACAGGTGCCGCAGGTCGAAGCTTCGGTTCCCGCGTCCGCGGAACCCGCGACGACGTACGAAGCGCCGCGGCTCGATCCGCAGCGCGACTGACGAGCGCGCGTCAGCCGACGAAGGCCTCGAGCACGGCGTCCTCGCCCTGCTCGCGATCGAGGCGCTCGCGGAGCTTGATGCTCTGCAGCGAGTCCGCCATCGAGGGACCGCGCCCGCCGTTCACCGAGCCCGTGTAGATGCGCAGCTGATCGACGAACTCGGCGTCGAAGTGGCGACGCAGCAGCGTGGGACCACACTCGAGCATCACGCGACGCACGCCGGCTTCCCACAGCCAGGTGTAGACGTCGCGCAACGCGACGTGTCCGAACGGACCGGCGTGCAGACCGACGATCTCGGCGCCCGCTTCCTGCAGCGCTCGCGCGCGCGGAGCGTCCATGCCGGCGACGGTCATGATCGTCACGGGACCGCCGGCCTCGCCGGGGCCCGGTTGCGCGAAGAGCCGCGCGTCCGGCGGCGTGAGCAGCGCCGTGTCGAGCACGATGCGGCGGGGCGCGCGCGCGATGTCTCCCGGCGGACGCACGGTCAAGCGCGGATCGTCGGCGAGCACGGTGCCGACGCCCGTCACGATCGCGTCGACGCGACCGCGCAGCACCTGCACCTCGTTCAGCGAGGCGGGCGTGGTGATCCAGCGTCCTTCGCCGACGTGTTCGGGCGGCGTGAGTTGACCGGTGCGCGTCTGCGCCCACTTCGCGATCGTCCACGGACGCGGACGGCGGATGCGGTCGGGCGCGTTCCAGCTGAGGAAGTGCGGCGCGACGTCCTCGAGCGTCGAGAAGCCTTCGAGCAGGTGGACCTGCACGCCGGCGGCGCGCAGTTCTTCCAGCCCCTTGCCGCGGTGGCGCGGGTCGGGATCGAGCGCGCCGACGACGACCTGCGGGATGCCCGCCTCGAGAATCGCTTGCACGCACGGCCCGGTCTTGCCGGTGCTCGAGCAGGGTTCGAGGGTCACGACCAGCGTGTCCCACTCGCTCGCGGGCACACCGGACAGCGCGGCGGCGGCCAGCGCCTCGCGCTCGGCGTGCGGGCCGCCCCAGGCCTGGTGGAAGCCCCGGCCGACGATCTCGCCCGCCGCCAGGATCGCCGCGCCCACGCAGGGATTCGGCGCCACCTCGAAGCGGTGCACCGACGCTTGCCGGCCCAGCTCCTGCAGCAGGCGGCGCAGGAGGGGTTCGCTCAGGCTCTCGAGGGCGGGGTGGACCATGTTGTCACCGCGGAGGGCGTCCGGGTCGGGGGAGCAGGAGACTCCTGAGGGGCCCGCGGAGGGGTACTCACCCGCGGCCTCGCAGCGTTCTGCCAACATCATTCTATCCCCCTCTGGAACATCGGACGGCTCGTGAGTGTCGACGCGCCCGGTCGGCGCGTCCGCTCGCTCCGCTTATCGACCATCCTGCGCCGAGTGGCAGGAAAAAAGCGCCTCGGGCGGGATGGCATTCGGCGGGGCCGGCAAGGAACATACCCGTTGCGTCCCTCCGCATGGACGCGACGAACTCCAGAAAATCCTCTCGCGCCGCCTGCCCCCGCTCGCCGCGCCTCCCGTCATGACCAAGGCACCCATTCGCGTCGCCGTCACCGGCGCCGCCGGCCAGATCGGCTACGCCCTCCTCCCGCGCATCGCCAGCGGGCAGATGTTCGGCCCCGACCAACCCGTCATCCTCCAGATGATCGAGATCCCCGTCGAGAAGGCGATGGACGCCCTCAAGGGCGTCGCGATGGAACTCGAGGACTGCGCCTTCCCCCTGCTGCAGGACATGGTCCTGACCAGCGATCCGAACGAAGGCTTCAAGGACGCCAACTGGGCCCTGCTCGTCGGCTCGAAGCCGCGCGGCCCGGGCATGGAGCGCGGCGACCTGATCCGCGAGAACGGTCCGATCTTCACGGGCCAGGGCCGCGCGATCAACGACCACGCCGCCTCCGACGTGCACGTCGCCGTCGTCGGAAACCCGTGCAACACGAACTGCTTGATCGCGATGCACTCCGCCACGGACGTGCCGGACGAGCGCTTCTCCGCGATGACGCGCCTCGATCAGAACCGCGCGCAGGCGCAGCTCGCGATGAAGGCGGGCGTGCACTCCTCCGCGGTGAAGAACACGCTCATCTGGGGCAACCACTCGGCGACGCAGGTCCCCGACTTCATGAACACGACGATCAACGGCAAGTCCGCCGCCGAGGTGATCGGTGATCGTGCGTGGCTCGAAGGCGACTTCTTCTCGACGGTGCAGAAGCGCGGCGCGGCGATCATCGCGGCGCGCGGTCTCTCCAGCGCCGCCTCCGCCGCCAACGGCCTGATCGACCACGTGCGCGACCTGCGCGCCGCGACGCCCGCGGGCGAGTGGCGCTCGGTGTGCGTCAAGTCCGACGGCAGCTACGGCGTGACCGAAGGCCTGATCAGCTCGTTCCCGGTGCGCGCCGACGGCAAGGGCAGCTGGGAGATCGTGCAGGGCCTCGAGCTCGACGCCTTCCTGAAGGACCGTCTCGCGGCGACGACTCGCGAGCTCGAGTCGGAGCGCGAAGCGGTCAAGGACCTGCTCAAGTAGCATCGCGCGGGGCCGATCGATCCGGGTCGGCCCCGCGTCGCTCCCACACGCTTTGCGTCACCCGCTCCCGATCCTCGGCGCGCTGCTGCTCGCGAGCGCCTGCCGGGCGACGGCGCCGCTGCACCCGCCCGGTTCCGCGGCGCTCGTCGGCTGCGCGGGCGAGCTGGACTGGATCCAGCTCGACTCGGGACTTCGCAAGCGCACCTACGCCACTTGTGCGTCTACCGCCGAAGTGCGCGTCGCGCCGACCGACGGATTGGTCGCGATCCTCGACCGCGACGCGGAGACCGTCACCGTCTTCGACCTGCTCGACCGCGTGCAGCGCCGCGTGATCCAGCTGCCCGCGGGAAGCCGACCGACCGACGTCGAGTTCCTGGATCGGCGCTCGCTCGTCGGCGTGGTCTGCAACGGCGGCTCGCACCTGCTCGAGGTCGGCCTGAAGACCGGCGACACGCTCGGCCGCGTCGAGTGCAGCGGGACGCCGATCGCGCTCGCGACGGACGTGAGCACGGGCGCCGCCTGGATCGCGCTCGCCAGTCCAGCGTCGGTGCTCGTGGTGGACACGGACGCACGCGAGATCACGCACCGCGTCGCGCTTCCCGCGACCCCGTCGGACGTCGCCGCGACGCCGAGCGGTCACGAGCTGTGGGTGACGAGCGCGACCGCGAACACCTTGATGGTCGTCGACCCGTGCGCCGCGACGGTCGAACTCATTCCCTGCGCCGGCGGACCGAGCGCGCTGCGCCTCTCCTACGACGGCGCACTCGCGCTGGTGCTCTGCGCGGACTCCGGCGAGATCGCGACCTTCGACGTCGCGGCGCGCGAGGAACTGCGCCGCAGCACGCCGCCGCCCTGCGCCGACGGCACTCCCGCGCTCCCCACAAAGCTCGAGCTCGAGCCGCCCAGCGCGCACTTGCTCGTCGTCTCGCCGAACGCGAACCGCCTCGACGAGATGGACATCGCGTCCGGCGAGTGGGTGCGCAGCCTGCCGACCGCGGCGCGCCCGACGGCGATCGGTTGGTGCCGCGTGCATCCGCGCGGGCAGTTCGCGGGCGAGTTCTCGCCGCGCTAGGCGTTCGCGGCGGCGACGACGCCGTGCATCCCGTAGGCGCTCGCCTGTTGGATCGCGACGGGGATCGTCGTGCCGATCAGTCGCTCGTCCCCCGCGAAGGACACCGGCAGCCCGTGGACGCTGCGGCCGTGCAGGATCTCCGGGTTCTTGTCGGAGCGTTCCTCGACGAAGACGTCGACGGTCTGCCCGACGTAGCGGCCGAGACGCAAGGTCGCGATCTCTTCCGCCTTCTTCAGCAGGCGTTTGTTGCGGTCCTTCTTGACCGCGGTCGGCACGTCGTCGCTGAGCTCGTCGGCGGCGTGCGTCGTCGGGCGCGGGTCGTACTTGAAGACGTAGTTCACGACGAAGCCGACCTCTTCGGCGAAGGCGAGCGTCGCTTCGAAGTCCGCGTCGGTCTCGCCCGGGAAGCCGACGATCCAGTCGGAGCCCAGCTCGACGTCGGGCACGATCTCGCGCAGCATCGCGAGGCGTTTGCGATAGAGGTCCGTCGTGTAGCCGCGCTTCATCGCGCGCAGCACGTCGTCGGAGCCGGCCTGCGCGGGGATCGGCAGGAAGCGGTCGACCTTGGAGCAGTCGCGCACGGCTTCCGCGAGGTCTTGCGTGAGGTAGGCCGGGTGCATCGTGATCATGCGGATGCGCTCGAGGCCGTCGATCGTCTGCAGGCGTCGCAGGACGTCGCCGAGGCTCGGGCGACCTTGGCGACCGGATCCTGTCGCGCCGCCGTCCTCCGGCTTGGGGAAGTCCTCGCCGTAGCTGTTCACCGTCTGCCCGAGCAGCGTGATGACCTTCGCGCCCTGCGAGACCATCCACTGCGCCTCCGCGACGATCTCGTCGATCGGCTTCGAGCGCACGCGACCGCGCGTGGTCGGCACGATGCAGTAGGTGCAGTTCAGGTCGCACCCGCGCATCACGGCGAGGTAGGCGTGTTGCCCGCCGGTGTAGTTCATCGCGCCGCGCTCGAACTCGACGTCTTCCTCGATCCCCGTCGCGGTGAGGCGTTGGTCGCGCGCGCGCCAGGTCTCGGGGTCGGCGCGGCGTTCGCGGACCTCGTCGACGAGCGCCGTCATGTGCTGGAACTTGCGCGTGCCCGCCACGATGTCGACGTGGCCGGCGCGCGAGAAGATCTCCTCGCCGACGCGCTGCGCCATGCAACCCATCACGCCGATCACCAGCTCGGGCTTCGCCTGCTTCGCGTGCTTCAGCTCACCGAGCCACGAGAAGGTGCGCTCCTCCGCGTGGTCGCGCACGGAGCAGGTGTTGAAGAGGATCACGTCGGCGTCCGCCATGACGTCCGTCGTCGCGTAGCCCTGCCCCTTGAACTTGCCCTCGACGAGCAGCGAGTCGTACTTGTTCATCTGACACCCGAAGGTGACGATGTGGAGCTTCGGCGCGCCGGAGGCCTGTTCGGGCTCCGCGGCCGACTGGAATCGGGTGGTCGTCATGGGCTGGGTTCGGTGCCGCGTCCCGCGCGGCGAGCCGCAGAGTGTGCCAGATCGCCCGCGATCCGGGAACCGACCCCGAGAGGGTCGTTGCACCGCGCCCCCGCTTCGCGCACGCTCCCCCTCCGCATGGAACGCATCACCCTCGTCAAGCTCGGTGCGATCGGGGACGCGGTGAACTCGCTGCCCCTCGTGAACCGCTTGCGCGACGGGTTCCCCGAGGCCCGCATCCAGTGGGTCATCGGTCCGCTCGCGCACGGCTTGATCAGCGGGCACGCGGCGGTCGACGACTTCCTGGTGCTCGACTCGAAGCGCGCCGGCGCGTGGCCGGCAGCGGTGCGCGAGCTGCGTGCGTCGAAGCCCGAGCTGGTGATCGACCTCCAGCGCATCCTGAAGAGCGGCGTGCTCACGCGACTCTCGGGCGCGCCGCGGCGGCTCGGCTTCGACCGCGCGCGCTGCAAGGAGTCCTCGTGGCTGTTCACCAACGAGCGCATCGCGCCGAACCCGACGCCCGGCGTGACGGTGGAGCAGTACCTCGAGTTCGCCGACCACTTGGGCCTTCCGCCCTCGGAGCCGCGCTTCGACCTGCCGCACGCGCCTTGGTCCGAGACGCGCGACGACGCGCGCCCGCTCGTCGTGCTGAACCTCGGCGCGAGCAAGGAGGCGAATCGCTGGTACGCGGACGCCTGGGCCGCGCTCGCCGACGCACTGGTGCGCGAGCTCGACGCGCACGTCGTGCTCTCCGGCGGCAAGGAGGATCGCGCCACCGCGGACGAAGTCGCGCGCCTCGCGCACGTCTCGCTCGACGACCGCGTCGGCGCGCTGACGCTGAAACAGAGCGCGGGGCTCTTCGACGTCGCCGATCTCTTCGTTGGCTGCGACACCGGTCCGCTGCACATGTCGGTCGCGGTCGGCACTCCGGTGGTGGCGCTCTTCGGGGCCGCAGATCCGCGGCGCACCGGTCCCTTCGCAGCACCCGACTCGGTCGTCACGCACCGAACGGACTGCCAGCCGTGCCGCAAGCGCCGCTGCTTCGTCGAGGGGCATCCGTGCATGCGGTTGCTGACGGCGGAGGTAGTGATGCAGCGCGTGCGCGAGCGGCTGGCTCCGGTCGTGCGCTGACGCGCCTCGCACCCCGAGAGTCCTCCCGGCAGGTCGCCGCGTCCCCTTGCGAGGAGCCCGGCGCGAACGGGCGCGCCGCGTCGCGGAATCGCGCACGACCGCGCCAAGCCGCCCGCCGCAACGCACTTGCGTCGGTCCGTCGACGGGCGAGAGAACCTCGGCATGGCCCTTGCCCCCGAGGGGTGTCCTCGAACCCAGGAGAACGGCATGCGCCCCACGACGATCCTCGCTCCCAGCTTGCTGCTCGCTGCGCTCCCCGCCTGCGGCCCGGCCGTGGTCGGCGGCAGCTTCGAGATCTTCACGCCCGGCTCCAAGGTCTTCGAGGAGCGCGAGCCGAACGACAGCTCCGCCGGACCGGACTACCTGACGACGCTCTACGCGGGTGACTCGATCGAGGTCGTCGGGCACATCGACGACGGCTGCTGCGATCCCTTCGACGGCTTCGCGATCGACGCCGGCGAGCCGCTCGAGCTCGAGTTCGAGCTGCGCGCGCACGACGGTTGGTCCGACCTCGACTTCTGCGTCTACGATCCGGCGGCGGACGTCTTCCTGGCGTGCTTCGAGTCGCCGGGTGACGTGGAGTACGGTTCCGTCGCGATCGGCCTGCCCGCGGAGCTGCACCTCGTCGTGCGCTCCTGGAGCGGCTCGACGAACTACTCGCTCTACGTCGACGCCTACGCGCTCTCCGGCGGATACCTGGCCGCGACGGCGCCGGCCGATCCGACGGGCGACTGGGCCGCGTACCGCGCGCAGGAAGAGGCGCCGTTCGAGCTGCGTGTGGAGCGCCTGCCCGCGCGGGCCAAGGGAGCCCCGCAGGTCGAGCGGATCCGCCTGATCCCGAAGGACTGAGCGGCGGCGCGCCCCGGGCGGCGGACGTGGCACCCCACGCCCGCCGCCGCAGTCTTCGGGGACTCGCGCGTGGGCTGGCGGCGAATCCGGGCTAGGATCTTGCGCTCCGGAACCCCGCCCCCAGCTCATGCATTCCTTCGCCCGCCGCGCCCTGCGCACGCTCCCCCTGCTCACGCTGATCGTCCTCGCCGGCGCCTGCCGCGAGGAGAAGGCGCCGACGGCCGACGTCTCCGGGTTGGTCGAGCCCGTGATCTGGCACGACGTCGCGCCCGAGCGCGCCGAGCTCGCGGACCGCGTCGTCCACGACTTCGGCCTGCCCGCGGACCCGGCCGACTGGCACCTCGACTCGCCGAAGGTCTACGTCAAGCAGCTCGCCTTCCAGGGCGAGGAAGGCCGCGCCGACACCCTGGTGCTCGAGCGCGCCGACGGCGGCGAGGAGAACCGCTGGGACATCGGCTTGGAGGGCAACTTCGACCCCGACAGCTTCAACCTGCTGCGCCTGCACCTCGCCACGGAGGCCGGCTGCCGCATCAGCGCGCGCTTCTACCGCGAAGGTGAAGTCGTCTACAACTCGCGCGGCAACCCGTGGGTCGAGTCGAGCGTCGCCGGCACGGTCGTCGAGATCGACATGCCCGAGCTGCGCTTCCAGGGTCGCCCGATGGAACAGCTGCAGCTGATCGTACGCAGCAAGGGATCGATGGCGATCCGCTCGATCCAACTCGTCGACCGGCCGATCGGCAACTGGTTGCCCTCAGCCGCTGGCGGCGAAGAGTTGATCCACCTCGGCCCGCTCGCGCGCTCCGCCGTCGGGCTGTGGTCCGGCTCCCCGATCGAAGCGGACGTCGACCTGACGCAACCGGCGAGCCTGACCTTCTCGTACGGCGTGCCCGGCACGCTCGAGTACCCCGTGCGCAAGTCGATGAAGCTCCACGTCCACGCGACGGGCGCCGACGGCACGGAGGTCGACAAGACGATCGCGCTGCCGAAGCGCGGCGAGGCGCCGAACCAGTGGAACCACGTCGAGGTTCCGCTCCACACGCTGCACGGCGAGCGCGGGAAGCTGCGCATGGAGCTCGAGGTGCCCGACGCAGCCGAAGGCATCTACGCGATCGCCGAGGCCAAGATCGTGCAGCACGCGCAGAAGCCGCGCACGGTGATCCTCGTCACCTCGGACACGCACCGTTACGACCACGTCGGCGCGTCGCACTCCGGGGTCCAGGTCTCGACGCCCACGCTCGATGCCCTCGCGGCGCGCGGCGTGTTCTTCGAGAACTGCTACACCTCGACGAACGTCACCAACCCGTCGCACGTCGCGATCATGACCGCGACGCACCCGCGCGACACCGGCATCCTCGACAACACGAGTCCGCTCGTGCGCTCGGCGCTGACGCTCGCCGAGACCTACCAGGCCGCCGGCTACCGCACGTGGGCCGTGCTGTCGGCGATCCACCTCGGCGACCACGAGAGCGGCCTGGGCCAGGGCTTCGATCGCGTCTCGATCCCGAACGGAGCCGACTACGACGCGCACGAAGCGCTCGACACGCTGCTCGACTGGATGCCTGACGCCGACGACGCGCCGCTCTTCGTCTGGCTGCACCTCTTCGACGCGCACATCCCCTACGCTCCGCCGGCACCCTTCGACCGCAAGTACTACGGTGACGGCGACCCCTTCGACCCCGCGCTGCCCAACGGCATCCCGGTTCCCGAGCTTCCTCCTTCGCTGCACGGCCTGCGCGACGCCAGCTATCCGCCGGCGCAGTACCGCGCCGAAGTCGACTACCTCGACTCGCAGCTCGGGCGGCTGATGCAGCTGCCGCGGGTGCAGTCGGGCGTCGTCGCGGTGACGGCCGACCACGGTGAGAACCTCGGCCAGCACGGCATCTACTACGACCACGGCAACCTGTACCCCGACTCGATCCACGTGCCGCTGGTCATCAGCTGGCCCGGCGCGCCCGAGGGGGAGCGCGTGCCGGCTCCCGTCTTCCAGCTCGACCTCGGCAGCACCTTGCTGGAGCTCTCCGACACGCCCGCGAAGGGCTTCCCCGGCACGAGCATGTTGCACGTGCTCGACGGCGAGGAGAACGACGTGCTGCCGCGCTTCGCGCTCGGCGCGCACGCGCTGTCGTGCTCGGTCAACTACGGCCGTTGGCACCTGATCCTGCACCTGCGCGAACACGCGCCGGGCAACTTCACGCAGTCGCACGCGCTGCACCAGGTCGAGCTCTACGACCTGAACGTCGATCCGGCTTGCGAGCACGACGTCGTCGACGAGTACCCCGAAGACGCGCGTCGCATGCGCCGGCTGCTGATCGACTGGCTCGAGAGCGCCAGCGAGACCGGCTGGGCCAGCGAGGGACGCAAGGACCCCGAGACGATGGAGCGCCTCCGCAACCTCGGCTACACGACGGCCGACGGCTCGGACATCCAGCTGCTCGATCCGGACTGCGAGTGCCCCTGGTGCGCTCGCTTCCGATAGGCCGCGAGGCCGATTCGCGGGCTCCGGCCCACCCCCGGAATCCGGGGTAGATTGAGAGCAGGGACCCACTTCCTTGCTCCTTCGCCTCGCAACACGCCCCCGCGGCCTCGCCGCCCTCTTCGGCCTCGTCAGCCTGCTGGCGAGCGGGTGTGCCGTGTTGCCCCCGGACGCCCGCTACGACTCGCCCGCGGGCACGGTGCGGGCCGCCGAGGAAGGCCAGGCCGCCCTCGTCGGCGCCCAGCTCGAGGACCTGCACCCCCGCGTCCAAGCGCTGCTGCCCGACACCGTGCAGCGCGACTTCGAGGTCTGGGTCCAGGACGAGCCGCGCATGTACCTCTTCGCCGGCCCCTCGTACGAGGAGGCCGACGGATTCTGGGCCGAGGGCCCCTCCCGCATCCACCTGCGCGCCTCCGCCGCCAGCCTCGAGCGCACGCTCGCGCACGAATTGGTCCACGCCTCGCTCGGTGAGAGCTGGACGATGCTGCCCGGCACGCTCGAGGAAGGCCTCTGCGACTGGGTCTCCGCCCAGCTGGTTCCCGAAGGCGCGTGCGAGATGCGCGCGGGCCGACTTTCGGCCGCGTCCTTCGCGACCGGCGGCCTCGAGTTCGACATCGAGCTCAGCACGCCCTCGACGGCGGGCATCGAGCTGAGCGTCGGCGCGCGCGTGCTGCTGACCGGCGGCGTGAGCGAGGAGCTGACGCCCGAGCAGGTCTTCGAGGTCCGCGCCGGCCTCTCGACGACCCGCCTCGGCTCCGGCGCCAAGAAGGCCTTCTACGGCCTCAGCTACTTGGTCGTCGAGCGCATCATCGAGCGCCGCGGCATCACCGGACTGCACGGCATGTGCCTCCAAGCGCAGCAGGCGGGGCTCGAGCGCATCCCCGACGCCTGGTTGCTGCGCGCCGCCGAGCTGGAGGACGCCTCGCCGCTCGACTGGCGGCACGCGATCCACGAAGCGCTCGGCCCCGACGAGGTGCGACTCCTCGTGCACGCCTACCCCGAGCTGCTGCGCGGCACGCTCGAGCGCTTCTTCGAGGACCTCGCCGAGTCCGAGGACGACCTGCGCCTGGTGCGCGCCGTCGTGCGCATCCCGGACACCGAGGTCGCCGTCCCGTTCCGCTTCTGAACCGCGCCCCCGCCTCGGCCGGACTTCTCGTCATCGCGGGAAGAATGCCCGCCGCGCTCCGTCGAAGGCCCCGTCATGCGAACCACCAGCCTCCTGACCATCGTCGGCGTCCTCGGCGCCTGTGCCCTCGCCCTCCCGCTCTTCGCCGGCGGTTCCGACGGCGGGATGCGCACCTCCGAGTTCGCGGACGGCAGCCCGCGCGAGCGCGTGGGTTGGGTCGACGGCGAGCGCGAAGGGCGCTGCGTCCGCTGGCACCGCGACGGCAGCCTGCGCGCCGAGGGCGACTACCACGCGGGCAAGATGGTCGGCGAGTGGACCTTCTACCTGCCCGATGGCAGCCGCGACGAGGCCCGCAGCGGGCACTACGAGAACGGCCGTCGGTCGGGCTGAGCGGACGCGCCGCGCTCAGTCGGCCTTGAAGGTGTAGACGCCGCGCTGACCGGAGGTCTCTTCCACCGCGACGCGCAGCCGGCGCACGGAGACGTCGGGGAAGCGCGACTCCAGCTCACGGCGCAGCTGGCGCCCGAACCACGCGGCGAGGTTCTCGGAGCTCGTGTTGTTGATCGGCATCACGATCACGTCCTCGCGCGGCATCGCGTAGTACGCCTCGCGGTAGCGCAGCTCGAGCACGTCGTCGTCGCGCACGCCCCACTGGATGCCCGGGTGTTCCGCCGGCAACAGGAAGCGCTCGTCGAGTCGATCGCAGAGCTCCCGCACCACCGGCTTGACGACCTTGAAGTCGATCACGAGGCCGTGCTCGGAGAGCGATCCGTCGAGCTCGCAGAAGACGCGGTAGTTGTGGCCGTGCAAGCGCTCCGCGCTCCCGTCGGGGAAGATCAGGAAGTGCGCGGCGGAGAACTTGAAGTACTCCTTCTGGATCTCGATCGACCACTGTTCCATGGCGTGCCTCCGTGGCTGGGGGGCGAAGAGTCTAGCCGCCTGGGACGGCGGCGAGACCGTCCGAGTGGATGAATCGAGCCCGCGCCGTGCTAGAGTCCCCGCCCATGGATGGACGCACGAGAACGGTGCCGGTTCCCGCCCTCGGCATCGAGTTCGAGGTGCTGGCCGACGACAGCATCATCGGCCCGGCGATCGCCTCGGGCTCGTGGGAGGACCACGAGACCGCGCTCTTCCGTGCACACGTCGGCCCGGGGAAGCGCGTGCTCGACCTCGGTGCGAACGTCGCTTGGTTCGCCGTGCAGGCCATCCTCGCCGGAGCGGACGTCACGGCCTTCGAGCCGGTGCCGTCGATCGCGGCGGTGGCGCAGCGCAACATCGAGCGCGCGAACGCGAAGGGCCCGGGCAGCGGACGCCTGCTGCCGTTCGCCGCCGCCGACCGCGCGGGGACGGCGCGCATCGTGCTCGCGGCGACGAACCACGGCGACAACCGCGTGCTCGACGACGAGGCGGACGCGCCGGCCGACCTCGCCGGCGCCGAGGAACTCGAGATCCGCCTCGAACGCGTCGACGACCACGTGCAGGGCCCGATCGACGTGCTGAAAGTCGACACGCAGGGCTCGGAGTTGCTGGCGCTGCAGGGCGCGCGAAAGCTGCTCGCCGCCAGCCCCGACGTCGCGCTGCTGATCGAGTTCTGGCCCTACGCGCTGCGCGGCGGCACGCCGCAGGAGCTGCTCGCACTGCTCGACGAACTGGGCTTCACGCTCGGCAAGGCGACGGCCGCGCCCTACCCCATGGATGCGGACCGCATCCTGCGCCAAGCTCTCGCGCGCGATCCCGTCAAGGGCGGCCTCGACCTCTACGGCGTCAAGGGACGCCTCCCCTTCCACGTCCTCGGTCCGAAGGCACGCCTGCGTTCGAGCTGGCGCGCGCTCCGCGAGGACTGAGCCACTCACACCGAGCAGCCGGCATGCAAGTCATCGACTTCCACTCGCACTTCTTCTGCCGCGAGTTCTTCGACGCGCTCGTCGCGCAGTCGCCGTTCCCCGGCGACGACATCCAACGCCTGGTCGAGCTCAGCGAGCGCACCGGCATCGAGATCCCGGAGCGCGACCTCGGCAGGCACACGCAGCGCTGGCTCGACGAGATGGACGCGAAGGGACTCGACCACCTGGTGACCTTCGCGAGCCTCCCGGAGGAGACCGCGGCGGTGTCGGAGGCGGCGCGCCTCTCCAAGGGCCGTATGAGCGCGATCGCGCTCGTCAACCCGAAGGCACCCGAGGCGCCGAAGAAGGTGCGCAAGCTGCTGACCGACTTCGGCTTCAAGGGCGTGCTGATCTTCCCGGCGATGCACCACTACGAGATCGACGGGCCAGAGGCGCGCGCGGTGTACGAAGTGCTCGCGGAGTTCGAGGCGCCGGTCTACGTGCACTGCGGCCTGCTGGTGGTGACGCTGAGAGACCTGCTCGGCATCCGTCGCACGCAGGACATCAACTACGCGAACCCGCTGCGCATCGTCCCGGCGGCGAACGACTTCCCCGCCGTGCCCTTCGTGATTCCGCACTTCGGCGCGGGCTTCTTCCGCGAGACGCTGATGGCGGGTTCGCAGTGCGCGAACGTCCATACCGACACGAGCTCGACGAACTCGTGGACCAAGACGCAGCCCGAGAAGCTCACGCTGCGCGACGTCTTCGAGCGCGCGCTCGGCGTCTTCGGCCCGGACCGCATTCTCTTCGGCACGGACTCGAACGTCTTCCCCGCCGGCTGGCGCGCCGACCGCCGCGCCGAACAGCGCGAGCTGCTCTGCGCGCTCGAGGTGCCCGAGGCGGACCAACAGAAGATCTTCGCGGGGAACGCGAAGCGCTTGCTGGGACTGTAGAGAAGTACGGTACCGCGTTCGTTTTTCCAAAATAAGGCCCGCACCCGCTCGGGAACGTACCGTG